>NZ_JAPVBL010000009.1 GCF_026967935.1 Modestobacter sp. VKM Ac-2982 | reverse complement strand
CACCCTGCGGACGATCACCACTGGGACGACGGTCCTGCCACGCCGGACGATCACCCTGCGGACGCCCACCACCCTGCGGACGATCACCACTGGGACGACGGTCCTGCCACGCCGGACGATCACCCTGCGGACGCCCACCACCCTGCGGACGATCACCGGCGGGACGACGGTCCTGCCACGCCGGACGATCACCCTGCGGACGCCCACCACCCTGCGGACGGTCACCGCCGGGACGACGGTCCTGCCAGGAAGGACGATCACCCTGCGGACGACCCTGCCCCTGCGGACGGTCACCACTCGGGCGACGGTCCTGCCACGCGGGACGATCACCCTGCGGACGACCCTGCCCCTGCGGACGGTCACCACTCGGGCGACGGTCCTGCCAGGAAGGACGATCACCCTGCGGACGACCGGCACCGTGCGGACGCCCACCACCCTGCGGACGGTCACCGCCGGGACGACGGTCCTGCCAGGAAGGACGATCACCCTGCGGACGACCGGCACCCTGCGGACGATCACCCTGCGGACGACCACCACCCTGGGGACGGTCTCCACCCGGGCGACGGTCTTGCCACGACGGGCGATCACCCTGCGGGCGACCCTGCCCCTGCGGACCACCCGAACCCTGAGGACGACCGCCGCCGGATCGACCGCCGGAAGACCGCTCGCCAGTGGGACGCCGATCGCGCCACTCGCCTCCAGGACCGCCGGGTGCGCTCGGGCGATCGTCACGTGACGACCCGCGGCCGTTGGCAGCGCCACGGCTGCCGTCGGCGGGCCGCGCTCCACGATTGCCCTCGGTCGGACGGGACCCGCGGTGTCCGGCGGGGCGCTGCGGACGGCCGGCGCCACCCTGACGGGCTGGGCCGCCACTGCCGCCGGCGCTACGACCTCGATCTGACCCTGACGGCCCTCGTCGCGGAGAAGTCATGGTGTTCTACGTACCTCACTGGTGAACGGCGCACGCCCGGTGGGGGGCACCTGTACGGCATCGCATCCACCCGGCTCACCGCGGTAGCGGCTCGATCCGGTCGGTCGACGAAAGCGGACAAACGCACAAAACGGGGGCCGGAGCGCAATGCTCCGACCCCCGTTTCGTGAAGTTATGTCCGGCGGCGTCCTACTCTCCCACCCGGTCCCCCGGGCAGTACCATCGGCGCTGAAAGGCTTAGCTTCCG
>NZ_JAPVBL010000008.1:2031-4813 GCF_026967935.1 Modestobacter sp. VKM Ac-2982 | reverse complement strand
AGGCTGGATGAGTGAGTGGTCAAGCCCTCGGCCTATTAGTACCGGTCAGCTCCACGACTTGCGCCGCTTCCACTTCCGGCCTATCAACCCGCTGGTCTGGGCGGGGGCCTTACCCGGTTGACCCGGTGAGAGACCTCATCTCGAAGCGAGCTTCCCGCTTAGATGCTTTCAGCGGTTATCCCTGCCGAACGTAGCCAACCAGCAGTGCTCCTGGCGGAACAACTGGCACACCAGAGGTTCGTCCGTCCCGGTCCTCTCGTACTAGGGACAGCTCTTCTCAAGTCTCTTACGCGCGCGGCGGATAGGGACCGAACTGTCTCACGACGTTCTAAACCCAGCTCGCGTGCCGCTTTAATGGGCGAACAGCCCAACCCTTGGGACCTACTCCAGCCCCAGGATGCGACGAGCCGACATCGAGGTGCCAAACCATCCCGTCGATATGGACTCTTGGGGAAGATCAGCCTGTTATCCCCGGGGTACCTTTTATCCGTTGAGCGACACCGCTTCCACGTGCCGGTGCCGGGTCACTAGTCCCAGCTTTCGCTCCTGCTCGACCCGTCGGTCTCGCAGTCAAGCTCCCTTGTGCACTTGCACTCGACACCTGATTGCCAACCAGGCTGAGGGAACCTTTGGGCGCCTCCGTTACATTTTGGGAGGCAACCGCCCCAGTTAAACTACCCACCTGACACTGTCCCTGATCCGGATCACGGACCGAGGTTAGACATCCAATTCGACCAGAGTGGTATTTCAACGATGACTCCACGAACACTGGCGTGCCCGCTTCACAGTCTCCCACCTATCCTACACAAGCCGAACCGAACACCAATATCAAGCTATAGTGAAGGTCCCGGGGTCTTTCCGTCCTGCCGCGCGTAACGAGCATCTTTACTCGTAGTGCAATTTCGCCGAGCCTGTGGTTGAGACAGCTGAGAAGTCGTTACGCCATTCGTGCAGGTCGGAACTTACCCGACAAGGAATTTCGCTACCTTAGGATGGTTATAGTTACCACCGCCGTTTACTGGCGCTTGAGTTCTGAGCTTCGCCCCGAAGGACTAACCCGTCCCCTTAACGTTCCAGCACCGGGCAGGCGTCAGTCCGTATACATCGTCTTTCGACTTCGCACGGACCTGTGTTTTTAGTAAACAGTCGCTTCTCACTGGTCTCTGCGGCCACCCACCGCTGCCCCGCGCAAGGCGGTTCACAGCAGATGGCCCCCCTTCTCCCGAAGTTACGGGGGCATTTTGCCGAGTTCCTTAACCACAGTTCGCTCGATCGCCTTGGTATTCTCTACCTGACCACCTGAGTTGGTTTGGGGTACGGGCCGCTAAGAACTCGCTAGAGGCTTTTCTCGGCAGCATAGGATCATCCAATTCGCCTCATTCGGCTATGCGTCGGGCCTCACCCTGTGTGCGATGCGGATTTACCTACATCGCGGGCCACACCCTTGCACCGGTACTACCACTCACCGGTAGGACTACCTTCCTGCGTCACCCCATCGCTTGCCTACTACCAGTCCGGGTCCCATGCTCCACTCGATCAGCCCCGAAGGGCAGTCACGAGCTTCGGATGGTTAGCATCGCTGGGTTCAGCATGGGCGTTCTTTCGCGGGTACGGGAATATCAACCCGTTGTCCATCGACTACGCCTGTCGGCCTCGCCTTAGGTCCCGACTCACCCTGGGCGGATTAGCCTGGCCCAGGAACCCTTGGTCATCCGGCGGGGGAGTTTCTCACTCCCCTTTCGCTACTCATGCCTGCATTCTCACTCGTGTGGCGTCCACGGCTGGATCACTCCGCCGCTTCAATCGCCACACGACGCTCCCCTACCCATCCACACACCTGGCCACCCACCCGAAAGTAGGTGACGGGTTCATGTGAATGCCACAGCTTCGGCGGTGTGCTTGAGCCCCGCTACATTGTCGGCGCGGAATCACTTGACCAGTGAGCTATTACGCACTCTTTCAAGGGTGGCTGCTTCTAAGCCAACCTCCTGGTTGTCACTGCGACTCCACATCCTTTTCCACTTAGCACACGCTTAGGGGCCTTAGCTGATGATCTGGGCTGTTTCCCTCTCGACTACGAACCTTATCGCCCGCAGTCTCACTGCCACGCTCTCACTTACCGGCATTCGGAGTTTGGTTGATTTCAGTAACCTTGTGGGGCCCCTAGACCATCCAGTGCTCTACCTCCGGCAAGAAACACGTGACGCTGCACCTAAATGCATTTCGGGGAGAACCAGCTATCACCGAGTTTGATTGGCCTTTCACCCCTACCCACAGCTCATCCCCTCAGTTTTCAACCTAAGTGGGTTCGGTCCTCCACGCGGTCTTACCCGCGCTTCAACCTGGCCATGGGTAGATCACTCGGCTTCGGGTCTAGAGCACGCGACTCAATCGCCCTGTTCGGACTCGCTTTCGCTACGGCTACCCCACACGGGTTAACCTCGCCACGTACCGCTAACTCGCAGGCTCATTCTTCAAAAGGCACGCAATCACCCCCACGCACAAGTGCGCATAAGGCTCTCACGGCTTGTAGGCACACGGTTTCAGGTACTATTTCACTCCCCTCCCGGGGTACTTTTCACCTTTCCCTCACGGTACTTGTCCGCTATCGGTCACCAGGGAGTATTTAGGCTTAGCGGGTGGTCCCGCCAGATTCACACCGAATTTCACGGGCTCGGTGCTACTTGGGATACGACTCGGGAGGCCATGAGTTTTCGTGTACGGGGCTCTCACCCTCTACGGCGACCCCTTCCAGAGGCCTTCCACTAACACATGGCTTTCT
>NZ_JAPVBL010000008.1:0-1931 GCF_026967935.1 Modestobacter sp. VKM Ac-2982 | reverse complement strand
AGCCCGCTCCCTCAGGACCCAACAGCGTGCCTACGACCAGACCACCCACACCCACCCCGCTCCACACCCTCCCCCCGCTTCCGAAGAAGCAAGGATCACAAGGTCGTACTAGGGGCAACCGCAGCTGCCTGGCCGAACTGGTCAGCGTTCCACCCTTGAGCTCCGTCACGAACACCCGAGCACCCCCGAAGATGAGGGCACTTCACGATCCGCGCACGGCTCTGGACCACCACACGAGTGTGGCGGCCAGTGCTCCTTAGAAAGGAGGTGATCCAGCCGCACCTTCCGGTACGGCTACCTTGTTACGACTTCGTCCCAATCGCCGATCCCGCCTTCGACGGCTCCCTCCCACAAGGGGTTGGGCCACCGGCTTCGGGCGTTACCGACTTTCGTGACGTGACGGGCGGTGTGTACAAGGCCCGGGAACGTATTCACCGCAGCGTTGCTGATCTGCGATTACTAGCGACTCCAACTTCATGGGGTCGAGTTGCAGACCCCAATCCGAACTGAGACCGGCTTTTTGGGATTCGCTCCACCTCGCGGTATCGCAGCCCTTTGTACCGGCCATTGTAGCATGTTTGCAGCCCTAGACATAAGGGGCATGATGATTTGACGTCATCCCCACCTTCCTCCGAGTTGACCCCGGCAGTCTCCTATGAGTCCCCACCATGACGTGCTGGCAACATAGAACGAGGGTTGCGCTCGTTGCGGGACTTAACCCAACATCTCACGACACGAGCTGACGACAACCATGCACCACCTGTGCACGACCCTTTAAAGGACCTGCCATCTCTGACAGATTTCCGTGCATGTCAAGCCTAGGTAAGGTTCTTCGCGTTGCATCGAATTAAGCAACATGCTCCGCCGCTTGTGCGGGCCCCCGTCAATTCCTTTGAGTTTTAGCCTTGCGGCCGTACTCCCCAGGCGGGGCGCTTAATGCGTTAGCTGCGGCACGGAGACCGTGGAATGGCCCCCACACCTAGCGCCCAACGTTTACGGCGTGGACTACCAGGGTATCTAATCCTGTTCGCTCCCCACGCTTTCGCTCCTCAGCGTCAGTTACTGCCCAGAGACCCGCCTTCGCCACCGGTGTTCCTCCTGATATCTGCGCATTTCACCGCTACACCAGGAATTCCAGTCTCCCCTGCAGTACTCTAGTTTGCCCGTATCGACTGCAGGCCCGAGGTTGAGCCTCGGGTTTTCACAGCCGACGCGACAGACCGCCTACGAGCTCTTTACGCCCAATAATTCCGGACAACGCTTGCACCCTACGTATTACCGCGGCTGCTGGCACGTAGTTGGCCGGTGCTTCTTCTGTAGGTACCGTCACTTTCGCTTCGTCCCTACTGAAAGAGGTTTACAACCCGAAGGCCGTCATCCCTCACGCGGCGTCGCTGCGTCAGGCTTTCGCCCATTGCGCAATATTCCCCACTGCTGCCTCCCGTAGGAGTCTGGGCCGTGTCTCAGTCCCAGTGTGGCCGGTCACCCTCTCAGGCCGGCTACCCGTCGTCGCCTTGGTGGGCCGTGACCCCACCAACAAGCTGATAGGCCGCGGGCCCATCCTCAGCCGATGAATCTTTCCACCACCAGACCATGCGGTCAGCGGTCACATCCGGTATTAGCACCAATTTCTTGGAGTTATCCCAGAGCTGAGGGCAGGTTGCCCACGTGTTACTCACCCGTTCGCCGCTAGGGCACCACCCCGAAGGATGGGCCTCGCTCGACTTGCATGTGTTAAGCACGCCGCCAGCGTTCGTCCTGAGCCAGGATCAAACTCTCCGTAGATGATTTGATCGCAGCTGAGACCGAGAGTTGGCACTCTCGTTCAATCAACCAAAGGAACCCAATCAGCATCCGAAGACACCGAAGGGGGATTTGTTACTTGGCACTGACTTTCGGCACGCTGTTGAGTTCTCAAGGAGCGGACGCGC
>NZ_JAPVBL010000007.1 GCF_026967935.1 Modestobacter sp. VKM Ac-2982 | reverse complement strand
CCTTGGCGCGCTCGCCGTCCCGGACGATCCAGGTCAGGTCACGCCGCAGCTGGGTGGCGAGCTTCCCACCGCCCTCGATCGCCTCGTGCAGCTTGTGGCCGGCGTAGAGGCCTGCCTCGATCCGCCGGGCGAGGTCGACCTCCTCCTCGGCGGTGAGCAGCTTCACGCGGCCGATGAGCTTGAGGTAGGCGCGGACGGAGTCGGTGGACGCGGTGAGCTCGGCGTCCTTGCGCGCCTGGCGGAGCGCGAGGGTGTCCTCCTCGTCGTCCCACTCGGACGCGGCCGCGGCGGCGCCGCCGTCGGTGTCCTCCGTCGTCTCCTCCTCGGCCGGCGCGGCCGTGGTGATGACGTCGGCTGCCGTCATGGGCGGCGGGGTGTCGGCGGTGGGGGCCTGGTCGGTGTCGGCGGTGGGGGCCTGGTCCTTGATGGCCGGGTCCTTCATGTCGGTGATGCTCATGTTCGCCTTTCCTGACGATGCCAGTCGGCATCGCACACCGGGGACGGGTGGCGGAGAGGCCGGGGGGTGAGGTGCAGGGCAGCACCGGCACCTGTCGGCGGCCCGGGCGACTGCCTGGCGCAGCAGTCGGTCGCCCGGGCCGCCAACGGATCAACGCCATGGTAGGCGTCGGTACGAGGGGAGCAACCCTCGCCCGAGGGAGGAAGGCGCTCCGCCGCTGTGCTCGGTCCCCGCCCGGCGGGGTCGCGGCCCCGTCCGCCCACCACGCATCCGGGCGACACGGCGGACCGGTTTGGCCCCGTGGTCGCGGTGGGAAGGGTGGACGGAGCCGTCCGCACCTCGCCAGACCCACCCTCGAGGAGAGTCCCGTCATGCTGTCGTCCCGCGGCAAGCCGATCACCGGCACGCCCCTGCTGGGTGTCGCCTCCGCCCTCCTCCTCGCCCTGTCCGGCTGTGGCGGTGAGGACGAGCGCGACGGGAGTCTCGCCGTCGGTGAGACCGACGTCTCCGACATCCGGGGCGAGGACGACTTCACCGACCCCTACACCGGTGAGTACGACGAGGAGTTCGCCAACGACGTCGACGTCTACGCGGGCACCGAGGTCACCCTGCTCGGCCGGGTCGAGGAGGTGCTGAGCCCGACCTCCTTCACCCTCGTCGGCCCCGGCGACGAGTCGGTCGAACCGGCCCTGGTCGTGGCCGCCGACGAGATCGTGGGGCTCGAGCCGGGCCTGCTGGTCACCGTGGCAGCCACCGCCGCCAAGCAGTTCGACGTCGCGGAGGTCGAGACGCAGCTCGGGATCGACCTGGAGGACGAGCAGTACGAGGAGTGGGAGGACGAGGCCTTCCTCCTGGCGACGATCATCGAGGAGACGGCCGAGTAGTCCGACCCCCGCCTCAGCGGAGCAGGACGAAGGCCAGCGCCACCAGCGCCACCATCAGGCCCGCGCAGCTGAGGGCGGCAATGGGGCCTCCGGCCGATCGGATCGCCGCGAGGTCTCCCCGCGTGCGGAGCGCGTCGTGGACGGCGCGGTACCTGCGGCGGGACACCTCCAGCACGACCACCGCCGGGACCACGCCCAGCACGACCACCACCAGGGAGACGGCGCCGAACGCGGGGACGGCCAGCCGCCCGGCGACGAGGGCACCGACCGCCATGGCCAGCGCGGTCCGCTGCCAGGCCAACGCCGTCCGTTCGGCCTGCAGCCCGAGGTCGACGACCGGGTCGGAGCCGCGCGTCACCGCAGGAGCAGGCCGGCGAGGACCAAGACCCCCGCCACCGTGGTGCCGACCGCCAGCACGACGCCCAGCCGCGGCGCGGGCAGCGGACGGTCCTGCCGCATCGCCCGTTCGGTGGCCGCCCAGCCGAGCCACGCCTGCGCGGGGGCGAGCAGGCCGAGCACGATGAAGACCAGCGCACTGGCCAGCCGCAGACCTTCCGCGATGGGCAGCTCCAACGCCTCCAGGGCCACCCCGGCGGCGACCAGCGCCAGCGACGTCCGGATCCAGGCCAGGAACGTGCGCTCGTTCGCCAGGCTGAACCGCGGGTCCGGTTCCCGCCCGGCTCCGTAGACCCGCCTCGGGAAGCGATGGACCGTGGGCGCCTCGTCCGGCACGCGCTCGACTCCCTCGTCCACGGCAGGTCCCGGCGCCTGCTCCCGGCGATGCTCGCACGCCGACTGCCGCGCTCGGCTGCAGCGGCGTACGACCTCGTCCAAAGCTCACCGAAGAGGTTGTGTCCCAGACCACAAGGCCACTACGCTGAGCCGGTAAGAGAACGCATCGCTCGATATGCGAGCGAGCATCCACCGTGCACGGGAGCTCTCATGGCCGCGAAGCCCTTCGCCTCATCCGCAGACCTCGGCGTCAAGGAGCAGACCCTCGAGGTGCTCGCCGACGGCGTGTACGCGCTCACCGCCGAGGGCGACCCGAACCTCGGCGCCATCGAGGGCGAGGACTTCCTCGTCTGTTTCGAGGCGCTGGCCACCCCGGTCGCCGCCCGCCGCTGGCTGACCAAGCTGCGCGAGCACACCGACAAGCCGGTCCGCTACCTGGTGCTCAGCCACTACCACGCCGTGCGGGTGCTCGGCGCCAGCGCGTTCGACGCCGAGGTCATCGTCAGCTCCGAGCAGACCAAGGGGCTGATCGCCGAGCGCGGCCAGCAGGACTGGGAGAGCGAGTACGGCCGGATGCCGCGCCTGTTCGAGGAGCCCGAGTCGATCCCCGGGCTCACCTGGCCGACGATGACGTTCCGCGACAAGCTGACGATCGAGCTCGGCGGCGACCGCGGCGAACTGGTGCTGGAGCACCTGGGCCGCGGCCACACCGAGGGCGACATCGTGGCCTGGCTGCCGAAGACGAAGGTGCTCTTCGCCGGCGACCTCGTGGAGTCCCAGGCCGCGCTCTACACCGGCGACGCCTTCCACTTCGACTGGGCCACCGGCACCCTCGACCGGATCAAGGCCCTCGGCGCCGAGCAGCTCATCGGCGGCCGGGGGGCCATCGCCCGCGGCCGTGACGAGGTGGACGCCGCGATCGAGCAGACCCGCGCCTTCCTCACCACCATGCACGAGACGGTCGGCACCGCGCACCGCGCCGGCGGGACGCTCAAGGAGGCGTTCGAGGCCACCCACGCGGCCCTGGCGCCCAAGTTCGGGCACTGGCCGATCTTCGAGCACTGCCTGCCCTTCGACGTGCAGCGCCTCTGGGACGAGTTCAGCGGCATCGAGCGCCCCGTCATCTGGACCGCCGAGCGCGACCGCCAGGTGTGGGACGAGCTGCAGGGCTGATCCGGAGATGACCATCCCCGAGAACCCCGCGACGGCGCCGGTCGTCGTCATCGGGTGCGGCCCGGTCGGCCAGACCACCGCCCTGCTGCTCGCCCGCTGGGGCCTGTCGGTCGTCGTGCTCGACGGCCGCCCCGAGCGGGACCTGGTCGGCAGCAAGGCGATCTGCCAGCAACGCGACGTCCTCGACGTCTGGGACTCCGTCGGCGTCGGGGCGGAGCTCGCCCGCCGCGGCGTCACCTGGACCACCGCCCGGACCTTCCACCGTGACCACGAGCTGTTCAGCTTCGAGTTCGTCGACCGCGGGCGGTCCCCCTTCCCGCCGTTCGTCAACGTCTCGCAGTGCCTCACCGAGGAGCTGCTCGACGCAGCGATCGCCGCCCAGCCGCTGATCGAGGTGCGCTGGGACCACGAGGTCACCGGCATCGCGCAGGACGACGCCGGGGTGTCCGTCTCCTGCGCCGACGGGACCACCGTGGCCGGCAGCTACGCGGTCGCCTGCGCCGGCCCCCGCGCCGACGTCGTCCGCTCGGCCCTGGGCCTGACCTTCGAGGGGCAGACCTTCGGCGACCAGTTCCTCATCTGCGACATCCGCACCGACCTCCCCGGCTGGGAGACCGAGCGGCGCTTCTACTTCGACCCGGAGTGGAACCCCGGCCGCCAGGTGCTCATCCACCCCTGCCCGGACTCCACCTTCCGGATCGACTGGCAGGTGCCGCCGGAGTTCGACCTGGCCGCCGAGGAGGCCTCCGGCGGGCTGGACCGGCGGATCCGCCAGGTCATCGGCGACCGGCCCTACGAGATCGTCTGGAAGTCGGTCTACCGGTTCCACTCCCGGGTCGTGGACCGGATGCGGGTCGGGCGCGTGCTCGTGGCCGGGGACGCCGCCCACCTGGTCTCCCCCTTCGGCGCCCGCGGCCTGAACTCCGGGGTCCTGGACGCCGAGAACGCGGCCTGGAAGCTCGCCTTCGTGCTGCACGGCTGGGCGCCGGAGAGCCTGCTGGACAGCTACCACGACGAGCGCCACGCCGCGGCCGTGGAGAACCTGGACGTCACCGGGGCCACCATGCGGTTCCTCGTGCCGGGCACCCCGGCGGAGGCCGAGCACCGGCTCACGGTGCTCGAGCGGGCCACCACCGATCCCGCGGCCCGGGCCGAGGTCGACTCCGGCCGTCTGGCGGAGCCCTTCTGGTACGTCGACTCCCCGCTCACCACCCCCGACGACCGGCGCCCGTTCCCCGGCCGGCCGGTGCGGGGCGACGTCCCGGTGCCGGCGCCGGGGGTGCTGGCGCCCGACGCCCCGGTCACCGTCTCCGGCCGGCCGGACGTCGTCCGGCTCCGGCAGCTGGCCCGGGCCGGGGTGACCGTGCTGGTCGGGGACGACGCCGCGCTGCCCCCGCTGCCCGAGCAGCCGCCCGGCGGCCTGCCGGTCGCCGTGCACCGGGTCCGCGACCTCGACCCCGACGGCACCCTGCGCGAGGCGCTGGGTCTCCGCCCCGACGAGACCTGGGTGCTCCGCCCCGACGCCCACGTCGCCGCCGTGCTCACCCGCCCCGCCGACGTCGCCCCGGCGGTGGCCCGGTTGCTCTCCACCCCCGCCCTCTCCCCCGTCCCTGCTTGACCAAGGAGGTCCCGCGATGGCGTTCTACCGGCAGGTGGGCAGCGTCCCACCCAAGCGGCACACCCAGCACCGCCGGCCCGACGGCGGCCTGTACTCCGAGGAGCTCGTCGGCGAGGAGGGGTTCTCCTCGGACTCCTCGCTGCTCTACCACTCCGGCATCCCGTCGGCGCTGGTCGACGCCCGGCCGTGGGAGCTGCCCGACCAGACGCTGACCCCCAACGCCCCGCTGGTGCCCCGGCACCTGAAGCTGCACGACCTCTTCCCCGGCGAGGAGCACAAGGCCACCGACGCGGTGACCGGGCGCCGGCTGGTGCTGGGCAACGCCGACGTGCGGATCTCCTACGCCGTCAGCTCGCTGACCAGCCCGTACTACCGCAACGCCACCGGTGACGAGTGCGTCTACGTGGAACGCGGGTCGGCGATCGTGGAGACCTCCTTCGGCGCGCTGGAGGTCGGCCAGGGCGACTACGTGATCATCCCGCGCACCGTCACCCACCGCTGGGTCCCCACCGGCACCTCGGCATCCGGCACAGAGCCGCTGCGCACCTACGCCATCGAGGCCAACAGCCACATCGCCCCGCCCAAGCGCTACCTCTCCAAGTACGGGCAGTTCCTGGAGCACGCCCCGTTCTGCGAGCGCGACCTCCGCGGCCCCACCGAGCCGCTGATGGCCGAGGGCACCGACGTCGAGGTCTACGTCAAGCACCGCGGCAACGGCCCCGGCGGGCTGGCCGGCACGGTGCACGTGACCCCGGAGCACCCCTTCGACGTGGTCGGCTGGGACGGCTGCCTCTACCCGTACGCCTTCAACATCGCCGACTACGAGCCGATCACCGGCCGGGTGCACCAGCCGCCGCCGGTGCACCAGGTCTTCGAGGGCAGCAACTTCGTGATCTGCAACTTCGTGCCCCGCAAGGTCGACTACCACCCGCTCGCGGTGCCGGTGCCCTACTACCACTCCAACGTCGACTCCGACGAGATCATGTTCTACGTCGCCGGCGACTACGAGGCCCGCAAGGGCTCCGGGATCGGCAAGGGCTCGATCTCCGTGCACCCCGGTGGGCACAGCCACGGCCCGCAGCCGGGCGCGGTCGAGCGCTCGCTGGGCGCCGACTACTTCGACGAGACCGCCGTCATGGTCGACACCTTCCGGCCGCTGGACCTCGGCGAGGCCGGCGTCGCCTCCGATGACGGGAAGTACGCCTGGTCCTGGTCCGGCCGCGGGCCGTCGGCGTGACCGGAGCGACAGGCGTGACCGACAGCTGGCTGGACCTGCCCGCCGACACCGGTTACGGGCTGGCCAACCTGCCGCACGGCGTCTTCTCCACCGCGGGCACGGCGCCCAGGACGGGTGTCGCGATCGGCGACCAGGTGCTGGACCTCGCCGCGGCCACCGGCGACGACGTGCACGCCACCGGCACGCTCAACGCCTTCCTGGCGCAGGGGCCGGCGGCCTGGGCGGCGCTGCGCGCCCAGCTCGTCGACTGGTTCACCGACTCCGCGCACCGCGGGGCCGTGGAGCCGCACCTCCTGCCGCGGGCCGACGTGACGATGCACCTGCCGATCGAGGTCGCCGACTACGTCGACTTCTACAGCTCCCAGCACCACGCGGAGAACCTCGGGAAGATGTTCCGCCCGGACTCCGCGGCGCTCACCCCGAACTGGAAGCACCTGCCCATCGGCTACCACGGCCGGGCCGGCACGGTGGCCGTCTCCGGCACCCCCGTCGTCCGCCCCTGCGGTCAGCGCAAGGCCCCGGCCGACGACGCCCCGACCTTCGGGCCCTCCCAGCGGCTGGACATCGAGGCCGAGGTCGGGTTCGTGGTGGGCGCGGGCTCGGAGCTCGGCACCGCGGTGCCCGTCGGCCGGTTCGCCGACCACGTGTTCGGCGTCTGCCTGGTCAACGACTGGTCCTCCCGCGACCTGCAGGCCTGGGAGTACGTGCCGCTGGGCCCGTTCCTCGGCAAGTCCTTCCTCACCTCGGTCTCCCCCTGGGTCGTGCCGCTGGCCGCGCTGGCGTCGGCCCGCGTCGACCCGCCGGCCCGTGACCCGCAGCCGCTGCCCTACCTGCGGGACGACGGCGAGCGCTGGGGGCTGGACATCAGTCTCGAGGTGCGGCTCAACGGCGAGGTGCTCAGCCGGCCGCCGTTCGACCTCATGTACTGGACACCGGCCCAGCAGCTGGCGCACATGACCGTCAACGGGGCGTCGCTGCGCACCGGCGACCTGTTCGCCTCCGGCACGGTGTCCGGCCCCCGCGCGGACCAGCGCGGCTCGTTCATCGAGCTGTCCTGGGGTGGCAAGGAGCCGCTGACCCTGGCCGACGGCTCCACCCGCACCTTCCTCGAGGACGGCGACGAGGTGGTCATCACCGCCACCGCGCCCGGCCCCGACGGCACCCGCATCGCCTTCGGCGAGGTCACCGGCCGGGTCGAACCGGCCCGCTGACCGCACCGTCCCCTGCCCGCACTGCACCACCCCAACCCGAGAGGCCGACGATGACCACTCCCACAGTTGCCACGCCCGTTGACACCGACGCGGACACCCCGACGTACGAGCGCCTGCTGGCCGCCGTCACCGACCCCGACGGCCGCGAGGTCCTCGACCCGGCCACCGGCGAGGTCGTCGGCCGGGTCGCCTTCGGCTCCGCCGAGGACGTGGACCGCGCCGTGGCCACCGCCCGCGCCGCCCAGCCGGCCTGGGCGGCCCGCGCCGACTCCGAGCGCATCGATCTGCTGCTGCGCGCCGCCGATGCGATCGACGCCGCGGCCGAGCCGCTGGCCGAGCTGTTGTCCCGCGAGCAGGGCAAGCCGCTCAACGGCCCGAACGCCCGGTTCGAGGTCGGCGCCTGCTCGGCGTGGCTGCGGGCCACCGCCGCCACCGAGCTGCCCGTGGAGACCGTCGTCGACGACGGGGACACCCACGCCGAGCTGCACTACCGACCGGTCGGCGTCGTCGGCGCCATCGGGCCGTGGAACTGGCCGATGATGATCACGATCTGGCAGGTCGCCCCCGCCCTCCGGATGGGCAACACCGTGGTGGTCAAGCCCTCCGAGCACACCCCGCTGAGCGTGCTGGCGCTGCTGGAGGTCCTCAACGGCGTCCTCCCCGCCGACGTCCTCACCGGCGTGGCCGGCGAGGGTGACGTCGGTGCGCGGCTGTCCAGCCACGCCGACGTGGACAAGGTCATGTTCACCGGCTCCACCGCCACCGGCCAGGCCATCATCAAGAGCTCGGCGGACACCGTGAAGCGGCTGACCCTCGAGCTCGGCGGCAACGACGCCGGGATCGTGCTGCCCGACGTCGACCCGAAGGCGATCGCGGAGGGCCTGTTCTGGGGCGCCTTCATCAACACCGGCCAGACCTGCGCGGCGCTCAAGCGGCTGTACGTGCACACCGACGTCTACGACGAGGTCTGCGCGGCCCTGGTCGAGGTGGCGAAGGCGATGCCGATGGGCCGGGGCCTGGACGAGCAGAACGTGCTCGGCCCGCTGCAGAACCGCGCCCAGTACGACATCGTGACCCGCCTGGTCGACGCCGCCCGCGACTCCGGCGCCACGATCCTGACCGGTGGCGACCCCGACACCGACGCCCCCGGCCACTTCTACCCCACCACCCTGGTCGCCGACATCGACGATGAGAACCCGCTGGTGGCCGAGGAGCAGTTCGGGCCGGCGCTGCCGATCGTGCGCTACGACGACCTCGAGGACGCCGTCGCCATGGCCAACCGGCTCGACGTCGGCCTGGGCGCCTCGGTCTGGAGCAACGACCGGGACGCGGCCCGCGCCGTCGCCGCCCGGCTGGAGGCCGGCACCGTCTGGATCAACGCGCACGGCGGCGTACACCCGATGATCCCCTTCGGCGGCCACAAGAAGTCCGGTTACGGACTCGAGTTCGGCGCGGAGGGCCTCAAGGCCGTGGCGGTCCCCCAGGTGATCAACGGCTGAGGCCGCGGCGGTGCCCGCGGCCTAGGGTGGACCACCACGACCACAGGGGGACGGCGATGCCAGCGAACGACAGCGGGGGTGCTCCGCAGTCGCAGACGCTGGACCGCGGCATCCGGATCCTCGAGCACCTGGCCAGTGCGGGCACCCCGCAGCCGGTGACCGAGATCGGCCGTGCCCTGGACCTGCACCGGTCGATCACCTACCGGCTGCTGCGGACCCTGGAGGACCACCAGCTCGTCGAGCGCGACCCGCTGGGCCACTACGGCCTGGGGCTCGGGATCGCCGCGCTGGCCCGCGGGGTGCGCACGGACCTCAACGCCGCTGCGCTCCCCCGGCTCAACCAGCTGTCCACCGAGCTGGGCATGACGGCGTTCCTGGTGGTGCGGGCCGGCGACGAGGCGGTGACGGTGACCAGCGTCGAGCCCCAGGACACCCGGGCGCACGTCACCTACCGGCCCGGCACCCGGCACCCGGTCGGCCGCGGCGCCCCCGGGCTGGCCCTGCTCATGCCGGAGCCACCGGCAGCCGGCGACCGGGCGGCGCTCCAGCAGGCGCGCCGCACCGGCTGGGCCAGCTCGAACGGCGAGGTGATCCCCGGCATCCGGTCGATCGCCGCGCCGGTCCTCGGCCCCGACGGCGGGGCCCGCGCGGCGCTCGCCGTGGTGTTCGTGGACGAGAACAGCGACGTCGAGCAGGTCGGCCGCGCCGTGGTCACCGCCGCCGGGAAGGTCGCCGCCGTCCTGCGCTGACCCCGGGCCGCTCACCCGGCCGGGGTCAGCTGCCGACGTAGGCGGCGAGGTGCTCGGCCGTCAGGGTGCTGCCGGCCGCGACGAGGTCGGCCGGCGTCCCCTCGAAGACGATCCGGCCGCCGTCGTGACCGGCGCCGGGGCCGAGGTCGATGATCCAGTCGGCGTGCGCCATGACCGCCTGGTGGTGCTCGATGACCACCACCGACGTGCCGCCGTCGACCAGCCGGTCGAGCAGGGCGAGCAGGTTCTCCACGTCGGCGAGGTGCAGGCCGGTGGTCGGCTCGTCGAGGACGTAGACGCTGCCCTTCTCCGCCATCTGGGTGGCCAGCTTCAGCCGCTGCCGCTCCCCACCGGAGAGCGTGGTGAGCGGCTGGCCGAGGGTGAGGTAGCCCAGCCCGACGTCGGCGAGGCGGTCGAGGACCTTGTGCGCGGCCGGCGTGCGGGCCTCGCCGGCGCCGAAGAACTCCTCCGCCTCGGCGACCGGCATCGCCAGCACCTCGGCGATGTCCCGGCCGCCCAGCGTGTGCTCCAGCACCGCGGCCTGGAACCGCTTCCCCTCGCACTCCTCGCAGGGGGACGCCACGGTGGCCATGACGCCGAGCTCGGTGTAGATGACCCCGGCCCCGTTGCAGGTGGGGCAGGCGCCCTCGGAGTTGGCGCTGAACAGCGCCGGCTTGACGCCGTTGGCCTTGGCGAACGCCTTGCGGATCGGGTCGAGCAGGCCGGTGTACGTCGCGGGGTTGCTCCGCCGCGAGCCGCGGATCGCCCCCTGGTCGACCACCACCACGCCGTCCCGGGGCGCGACCGAACCGTGGACCAGGGAGCTCTTCCCCGACCCCGCCACCCCGGTGAGCACCACCAGCACGCCGAGCGGGATGTCCACGTCGACGTCCCGGAGGTTGTGGGTGCTCGCGCCGCGCACCTCGAGGGCCCCGGTGGGGGTGCGCACCGAGGACTTCAGGGACACCCGGTGGTCCAGGTGCCGGCCGGTCAGCGTGCCGCTGGTCCGCAGCCCCTCGACGGTGCCCTCGAAGACGACCTCACCACCGCCGGTGCCCGCGCCGGGGCCCAGGTCGACGACGTGGTCGGCGATCGCGATCGTCTCGGGCTTGTGCTCGACCACGAGCACCGTGTTGCCCTTGTCCCGCAACTGCAGGAGCAGGTCGTTCATCCGCTCGATGTCGTGCGGGTGCAGGCCGATCGTCGGCTCGTCGAAGACGTAGGTGACATCGGTGAGCGAGGACCCCAGGTGGCGGATCATCTTGGTCCGCTGGGCCTCGCCCCCGGACAGCGTGCCGGCCGGCCGGTCGAGGGAGAGGTAGCCCAGCCCGATGTCGGTGAACGAGTCGAGCAGGTGCCGCAGACCGGTCAGCAGCGGGGCGATCGACGGCTCGTCGAGCGCGCGGACCCAGCCGGCGAGGTCGCTGATCTGCATCGCGCAGAGCTCGGCGATGTCCTTCCCCGCGACCTTCGACGACCGGGCCTCCGGGGTGAGCCGCGTCCCGTCGCACTCGGGGCAGGTCTGGAAGGTGATCACGCGCTCCACGAAGGCGCGGACGTGCGGCTGCATCGCCTCGACGTCCTTGGCGAGCATCGACTTCTGGATCTTCGGGATCACGCCCTCGTACGTGAGGTTGATGCCCTCGACCTTGATCTTGGTCGGCTCCTTGTAGAGCAGGTCGTTCAGTTCCTTCTTGCCGTACTTGCCGATCGGCTTGTCCATGTCGAAGCCGGCGCCGGCGAAGATCCGGCCGTACCAGCCGTCCATGCTGTAGCCCGGCACCGTCAGCGCACCCTCCGCGAGTGACTTGCTCTCGTCGTACAGCGCGGTGAGGTCGAAGTCGGAGACCGAGCCCATGCCCTCGCAGCGGGGGCACATGCCGCCCAGGTAGACGGCGTCCTTCACGACGGCCTTCTCGACCCGGCCACCCGCCTTCTCCCTGCTCATCACCCCGCTCGCCTTCCGCGTCGGGACGTTGAAGGAGAACGCCGTGGGCGGGCCGACGTGCGGCGTCCCGAGCCGGCTGAACAGGATGCGCAGCATCGCGTTGGCGTCGGTCGCGGTGCCGACGGTGGAGCGGGGGTTGGCGCCCATCCGCTCCTGGTCGACGATGATCGCGGTGGTCAGCCCGTCGAGGAGGTCGACCTCCGGCCGCGCCAACGTCGGCATGAACCCCTGCACGAACGCGCTGTAGGTCTCGTTGATCAGCCGCTGCGACTCCGCCGCGATCGTCCCGAACACCAGCGAGCTCTTGCCCGAGCCGGAGACGCCGGTGAACACCGTCAGCCGGCGCTTCGGCAGCTCGAGGCTGACGTCCTTGAGGTTGTTCTGCCGCGCCCCCAGCACGCGGATCCGGTCGTGACGGTCAGCGGCGTGCTCCGGTGCGGTGCTCACGTCTCTCCTCTGCGGCGGCGGCGCGGGTCAGGGGCAGCTTGCCGCAGAACCCCCGGCCGCGGATGCCCTGCGTGCCTGCCGGATCCCCGGTGGTTGTGGTACAGGCCACTCCCGGGCTAGCGTGCTCGGTGTGACCGGGCAGCTGATTCCCTGCGGGCCCCTCGGCGACTGACTCTCGCGCCGGTGGGTCCGAGGGCACGTCGGTCGAGGTCGCTCTCCCGCTGACCAGGGCCACCCGGCCCGGAGGCACTCATGCCCACCCGTCACAGCGCCGTCCACGACCACCGCACCTCCCACGACGCGGCCAAGCTGCGCGTCGTCGTCACCGACGCGATCGGCCTGCAGCGCGTCCTCACCGTGCTGACCGGACGCCGGCACGGCTTCACCCGCCTGTCGGCCGAGGAGACCGGCGACGGGCGGTGGACGATCGGCCTCGACCTGATCGCCGCCCCCGGAGAGGTCGACCTGGTCGCCGCCCGGCTGCACCGGCTCCCCTGCGTGCTGACGGTCGACGTCACCCTGGCCGGGCGGCTCGCGTCGACCGCCTGACCCCGCTGCCGGTCAGGCCCCGCGCCGCGCCCGGGAGGCCTCGGCCAGCTCCGCCAGCAGCTCCTCGGTGGTGCTGAGGTCGACGCAGGCGTCGGTGACGCTCTTGCCGTGCTCCAGGCGCTCGGGGTGCCGCTGGTCCAGGTCCTGCCGCCCGGCCACGAGGTTGCTCTCGATCATCACCCCGCGGATCGCCTGCTCACCGCCGGCGACCTGCCCGGCCAGGTCGTGGACGACCTCTACCTGACGGCGGTGGTCCTTCTGGCTGTTGCCGTGCGAGGCGTCGACGACGAGGACCTCCGGGAGGCCGCGGGCGGCCAGCGCCCGCTTGGTGGCGGCGATGTGCGTGGCCGAGTAGTTGGGGCCGTCCTTGGCGCCGCGCAGGATGACGTGGCCGGTGTCGTTGCCGCTCGTGGACAGCTGCGCGCTCACGCCGTGGTGGTCGACGCCGAGGAACTGGTGTGGCGCCCGCGCGGTCAGCACGGCCTGGATCGCCACGTCGATGCTGCCCTCCGGGGAGTTCTTGAAGCCGACGACGGAGGAGAAGCCGGACACCCGCTCCCGGGCGGTCTGGTCGGTGACGTTGCGGGCCCCGACGCCGTTGTAGGTGACCAGCCCGTCGACGTACTGCGGGGTGAGCGCGTTCAGCGGCTCGGCTGCCACCGGGACGCCCAGCGCGGTGATCGCGCCCATCAGCATCCGGGTGGCCACGAGGCCGACGCTGATCCGGCTGGAGCCGTCCAGGAACGGGTCGTAGGCGAACCCCTTCCAGTCCACCTCGGTCCGCGGCTTCTCGGTGTAGGTCCGCATCAGGATCTCCAGGTCCGCGCCGTGCCGCGCGCGCATCCGGGCGAGGAAGGCGGCGTACTCCAGGGCGGCGGCCGGGTCGTGGATCGAGCAGGGGCCGGCGATGACGGCCAGCCGGTCGTCGGCGCCGCCCACGATGGCGGCCGTGACCCGGCGCGCGTCCCGGGTCGTGGCGGCCGACTCCGCCGACAGCGGGACGACGGTCGCCACCGCGGCCGGGGTGACGACGACGCTCAGGCCGGTGATCCGGGCGTTCCCCAGGTCGCTCACGTCGATGTCCGGCGCCGGCGCGGCACCGAGTCGCTGCTGCACCCCGGGCAGCAGCTCGGTCAGTGCGGCGTCGATCTGGGCGTTCACCTGGGTCTGGACGTCGAGCAGCGCATCGGCGATCCGCGTGGCCTCGTCCAGCAGCTGGTCAGCCGGCATGGGGGTCTCCTCCGTCGTTCCGATCAGCCAGCACCCCGGGCGGGGCCGCGCCCGCACCCGGCGGGGCTGACGAGCACAGCATCCCGGAGCGGGGGACGCAGGCCTCCCCTCGGGGTACCGGGGCCGACCAGCGGGAACGCTGCAGCGGGGTTCCGGCGCCCACCTGCACCGCAGCCGGCGCCCGCCGGATCGGTGCGGCCCCACGACCCGCGCCGACCCGTCCGGCGTGGAAGGCTCGACCCATGACCCAACAGGTGTGCGAAGGGCACGCTGTGCGGTCGCTGTTCCAGCCGATCGTCGACCTGTCCGACGGCGCGCTGGTGGCAGTGGAGGCACTGTCCCGGGGCGGGGCCGGGTCACCGGAGTCCCCGACCGAGCTGTTCGCGGCCGCCGCCGCAGCCGGCACGACCGCCGCGCTGGACACCGCCTGCCTGCGCGCCGCGCTGTGCGGGGTGGCGACCGGGGCCGAGCCCACGACGCTGTTCGTGAACATCGAGCCGGCGACGCTGTCCACCCTGTCCCGCAGCGACCTGGCGGAGCTCGAGGAGCTCACCCCGGCCGGGGTGCAGGTGGTCCTGGAGGTGACCGAGCGGGACCTCCTCGAACGCCCCGCCGACCTCCTCCGCGGCGCCCGGGGCGCCCGTGAGATCGGCTGGCGGGTGGCGCTGGACGACGTCGGCGCCGAGCCGGCCGGGCTCGCTCTGGTGTCGTTCCTGCGGCCGGACGTGATCAAGCTGGACCTGGCGCTGGTGCGCGGCCGCACCAGCCTGCAGGCAGCTGCCGTGGTCAACGCCGTGCGCGCCGACGCCGAGCGCTCCGGCGCGCTCGTCCTGGCGGAGGGGATCGAGACCGAGGAACACCTGGAGCGCGCGCTGGCGATGGGCGCACGGCTCGGTCAGGGCTGGATGTTCGGTCGTCCCGGAGAGCTGCCCACGACCGGCATGCGCGCCCTGCCCCTGCGGCCGCTCCCCCCTGCGCACGGCGCCGGGGTCCCCGCTCCGGTCACCCCGTTCGCCGTCCTCGCCGCGGCCTCGGAGCCGCAGCGGGCCGGGATCCCGCTGCTGGCCTCGATGACCCGCCAGGTCGAACGCCAGGCGTTGCTGCTGGACGAGCAGACCGTCGTCCTCGCGAACTTCCAGCACGCCGATCTCATGAGCGCGCGCACCTGCCGTCGGTACGAGACGCTCGGCCGGCTGACCGCGCTGACCGCGGTGACCGGAGCGGGCATGCCCGACGAGCCCGCGCCGGGCGTGGTGGGCACCGCGTTGGACGCCGACGACCCGCTGACCGACCAGTGGGTCGTGACGGTGGTGAGCCCGCACTTCGCGGCCGCGCTGGCGGCCCGCGAGGTCCCGCTGGACGAACGCGGCGACCGGACCGGGTCGGGCGCCGCCGGTCGCCGGCTCGACTACGTGCTCACCTACGACCGGCCACGGGTGCTCGAGGCGGCCGGGCTGCTGCTGGAGAAGACCCGCCCGGCGGCCACCGGGACGGCCCCCGCGCCGCGCCCCGCCCCCGCAGCCGGCGACCCCGTCCCGCGGGTCACCGAGGCCGAGCTGCCGGACCTGATGCTGCGAGCCGTCTCGGTCGCGAGCAACGGCATCGTCATCGCCGACGCCCGCCGCCCCGACCAGCCCCTGGTCTACGCGAACGCCGCGTTCCTGCGGCTGACCGGCTACCAGGAGGCGGAGGTGCTCGGCCGCAACTGCCGCTTCCTGCAGGGACAGGACACCGACCGCAACCAGGTCCACCCGATCCGGCGGCGACTCGTCGCCGGCCGGGACGTCGACGCGGTCCTGCTGAACTACCGGCGGGACGGATCGGCGTTCTGGAACGAGATGCACATCAGCGCCGTCCGGGACGCCCACGGCGAGGTCACCCACCTCATCGGCAGCCAGTTCGACGTCACCGCGCGGGTCGACCGGGAGCGGCGGACGGCGCACCTGGCCCACCACGACGAGCTCACCGGGCTCCCCAACCGGGCGCACGTCCTGGAGCACCTGAACCTGGAGCTGCGCCGCGCCCGCCGCAACGGCGGGAGCGTGGCGGCGGTGCTGCTGGACCTCGACGACTTCAAGGCGGTCAACGACCGCTTCGGCCACGCCGTCGGCGACGCCGCCCTCGTCGGGGCGGCCGCTCGCCTGCGCTCGGCCGTCCGCGCCGGCGACCTCCTGGGCCGGCTGGGCGGCGACGAGTTCCTGGTCGTCCTCGCCGGGCTCCCCGGCGGGTCTCGGCCGGACGACGCCGGCCGGCCCACCGCGGAGGAGATGGTCCAGCGGGTCCAGGAGCACCTGCGAGCCGCCCTCGACACGCCGCTCCAGCTGCCCGGGACGGTGCTGCGGATCCGCGCCAGCTCCGGCGCCGCGGTCTTCCCCGCCGACGCCGACGAACCGGCATCGCTCCTCGCCTGCGCGGACGCCGCCATGTACCGGACCAAGCGCGGGCCGGCGCACCGTCGGGATTGAGCAGCGTCTGTGCCCGCCACCCACGACGGCTCGTCCATCGGTCGCCCGTGCGGGCAGGACCGCCGACGAGCGCCCAGGTGGCGAGTCGACCGCCGGGAGGAGACGCCGGGTCCTGGCCTCCCAGCAGGAGGTACGACCATCTACAGGACACGATCCAGGCCGGTTCGCCGGTCAGTGGCCGGCGCTTGCCTGACCCTGCTGACCGGGCTCGCCGCCTGCGCCGCACCCGCTGACGAGCAGCTGGGAGAGCCCGCTCAGCCGGTGGAGCAGGTGATCGCCGACCCTGCGCTGGCTGCGTGTGTGGCCGCCGCGGCCGGCCTGTCCGACGCGACCGTGGGCGTCTCGGCCGCAGACCTCGGCGACGTCCGGGAGCTGCACTGCGATGGTCAGCGCTCCGCACTCGGACCGATCCGGTCACTCGAGGGCCTCCAACGGCTGGTGACCCTGAACGTCCTGGACGCACCCCACAACGAGATCAGCGACCTGACACCGCTGGCCGACCTGTCCCAGCTGGGCACGGTGACGCTGACGGACAACACGGTCAGCGACCTGGCGCCCCTGGCCGGCCTCGCGCTGTTCGACCTCGGCCTGTCCCAGAACCCGATCGGCGACCTGACGCCACTCACCGAGGTGACCACCCTCAACGCCCTCGGCGTGGCAGCCGCCCGGGTCACCGACATCGGCCCACTGGCCGGCCATGACGCGCTCCGGATGCTGGACCTCTCCGGCAACGCGATCATCGACGTCACCCCGCTGGCCGGGCTGCCGAACCTCGACACCCTTCGGCTGGCACGGAACCGGATCGTCGACCCGGCACCGCTGGGCACCGTCCCCACGCTGCTGGTCCTCGACCTCTTCGGCAACCAGATCGCCGACGTCCGCGGGCTGGCCGATGCGCCGCTGCTGCAGGAGCTCCAGCTGGGCGCCAACCCGCTCACCGACCTCACCCCGCTCGTGCAGGTCCGGACGCTGGTCAACCTGGGGCTGGACGAGACCGATCCGACCGGCATGACCGGCCTGGACGACCTGCGCGCGGCCGGCATCAGCGTCAACGGACTGGCCTGAACCCCCGATCGGTCCAGGCCAGAGGCCGTCAGGCCGGGCGCGCCGTCCTCGCCAGGTGCAGCCAGGTGTCGACGACGGTGTCCGGGTTCAGCGACATCGACTCGATCCCCTGGGCCACCAGCCACTCGGCCAGGTCCGGGTGGTCACTGGGGCCCTGCCCGCAGATGCCGACGTACTTGCCGCGCTCCAGGCAGGCCCTGATCGCCATCTCCAGCACGGCGAGGACGGCGGGGTTGCGCTCGTCGAAGCTGCCGGCGACGAGGCTGGAGTCGCGGTCCAGGCCGAGCACCAACTGGGTCATGTCGTTGGAGCCGATGGAGAAGCCGTCGACGTGGTCGAGGAACTGGTGAGCCAGCAGCGCATTGGACGGCAGCTCGCACATCATCACCACCGACAGGTCGTTCTCCCCGCGGCGCAGGCCGTGCTCGCCGAGCAGGCGCACCACGCCCTCGATCTCCGCCACGGTCCGGACGAACGGGATCATGATCTTGACGTTGGTCAGCCCCATCTCGTCCCGGACGTACCGCAGCGCCTCGCACTCCATCGCGAAGCAGTCGGCGAAGTCGGCCGACAGGTACCGCGACGCCCCGCGGTAGCCGAGCATCGGGTTCTCCTCGTGCGGCTCGTAGGCCTCGCCGCCGAGGAGGTTGGCGTACTCGTTCGACTTGAAGTCGCTCATCCGGACGATCACCGGCTCGGGCGCGAACGCCGCGGCGATCATCGAGATGCCCTCGGCCACCCGCTGCACGAAGAAGTCCCGCGCCGACGGGTAGGCGACGATCCGCTCCTCGATCTGCGCCTTCAGCTCCGGCTCGAGAGTCTCCAGCTCCAGCAGCGCGCGCGGGTGGATGCCGATCTGCCGGTTGATGATGAACTCCAGCCGGGCCAGCCCGACGCCGGCGTGCGGCAGCCGCGAGAAGGCGAAGGCCTGCTCGGGCGTCCCCACGTTCATCATGATCTTGGTGGGGATCTCCGGCATGGCGTCCAGCTCGGTCTCGGCCACCTCGAAGCCCACCTCGCCGGCGTAGACCAGCCCGGTGTCGCCCTCGGCGCAGGAGACGGTGACGGGGTCGCCGTCGTGCAGTGCGCGGGTCGCGGTCCCGGTGCCGACGACGGCGGGGATGCCGAGCTCGCGGGCGATGATCGCCGCGTGGCAGGTCCGCCCCCCGCGGTTGGTCACGATCGCCGAGGCCCGCTTCATGATCGGTTCCCAGTCCGGGTCGGTCATGTCGGCGACCAGCACGTCGCCGGGGGTGAAGGAGTCCATCTCGTCGATGTCGGTGAGCACCCGGACGGCACCTGCGCCGATCTTCTGCCCGATCGCCCGCCCCTCGACCACGACGTCCCCGGTGCCGGTGAGCCGGTAGCGCTCGGAGGTGGTGCCGGCGCGGGACTGCACCGTCTCCGGGCGCGCCTGCAGGATCATCAGCTGCCCGGTCAGGCCGTCCTTGCCCCATTCGATGTCCATCGGCCGGCCGTAGTGCTCCTCGATCTTCAGCGCCTGGCGGGCCAGTTCGAGGACCTCGTCGTCGGTGAGGGACAGCTTCCGGCGGTCGGCGGGGTCCACGTCGACGAACTCCGTCGTCCGGCCGACCTCGGCGTGCTCGGTGTAGACCATCTTGGTGGCCTTCTCCCCCACGCCGCGCTTGAGCACGGCCGGGCGCCCAGCGCGCAGGGCGGGCTTGTAGACGTAGAACTCGTCGGGGTTGACCGCGCCCTGCACCACGCCCTCCCCCAGCCCGTAGGCGGAGGTGACGAAGACGGCGTCCCGGAAACCGGACTCGGTGTCCATGGTGAACAGCACGCCCGACGCCCCGACGTCCGAGCGGACCATCCGCTGCACGCCCGCCGACAGCGACACCGACTCGTGGTCGAAGCCGTGGTGCACCCGGTAGGCGATCGCCCGGTCGTTGTAGAGCGAGGCGTAGACCTCCCGGACCGCCTGCAGGACGGCGTCGATGCCGCGCACGTTGAGGAAGGTCTCCTGCTGGCCGGCGAAGGAGGCGTCGGGCAGGTCCTCGGCGGTGGCGCTGGAGCGCACCGCGAAGGAGGCCTCGGCGTCGTCCCCGGCGAGCCTCTCGTAGGCGGCCCGGATGTCGGCCTCCAGCGCCGGCGGGAACGGCTGCTCGACCACCTCCCGGCGGATCTCCGTGCCGGCGGCGGACAGCGCCCGCACGTCGTCGGTGTCCAGCGTGCGCAGCCGCTCGGCGATCCGGGCCGCCAGCCCGGTGTCGCCGAGGAAGCGCTGGTAGGCCGCCGCGGTGGTGGCGAAGCCATCCGGGACGCTGACCCCGGCGTCTGCCAGGTTCGAGATCATCTCCCCCAGCGACGCGTTCTTCCCGCCCACGACCTCCAGGTCGCCGAGCCCGAGCTCGGCGAACCAGCGGACGTTGTCGCCGTCGTCCCCGCCGGCTGCTGCGGTGCTGCCGGCCGGGGCCTCGGGTGCGGTGTCGGTGCTCATGGTCGGGGGGTCCTTCCTCGCCGGAGGTCGTGGCCGGTCACCGAGGGCACGCCGGAGCTGCGCCGTTGCCGGGCCAGGGTCTGGATCACCACGGCAGCGATCTCCTCGACGGAGGCCGCCGAGGTGTCGACCGTGGGCAGGGAATGGGTCTCGTACATCGCCGTCGCCCGGCGCAGCTCGTACCGGCACTGGTCCTCGGATGCGTACCGCGAGTCCGGGCGCCGCTCCTGCCGGACCCGGCTGAGCCGGGAGACCGTGGTGGTCAGCCCGAAGCACCGGTCCCGGAGGTCCTTCACCGGGCGGGGCAGGTCGGTGGTCTCCAGGTCCTCGTCGACCAGCGGGTAGTTGGCCACGAACAGGCCGTGCTGCAGCGCCAGGTACATCGCCGTCGGCGTCTTCCCGCACCGGGAGGGCGCCAGCAGGACGACGTCGGCCCGGTCCAGCCCACGGGGGCTCAGCCCGTCGTCGTGCTCGATGGCGAACTCGATCGCCGCCATCCGGCTGTTGTAGCGCCGGACGTCGCCGACCCCGTGCAGCCGCCGGGCCTCCCGCAGCGCGCGGGTGCCCAGCTGCTCCTCGACCCGGTCCATGTGGATGCCGAAGAAGTCGATGATCGGGGCCTTCGTCTTCAGCAGCTCCTCGCGGACCTCGTCGACCGCGGCGGTGGTGAACACCAGCGGGATGACCGGCCCGTCCATCGCCTCGTCGAGCTGGGCCACCACCTCGCGGGCCTCCTCGACCGAGGAGATGAACGGGATCAGGGTGCGCTCGAAGTGCACGTCGGGGAACTGGATGAGCAGCGCGTTGCCCATCGTCTCCGCGCTGATCCCGGTGCTGTCGGACAGGAAGAACACCGGGACGACGGCGTCCGGGTCGTGTACCGGCAGGTCAGCCGTCATGCAGCACCTCAGGTCTTCCGCGTCGTTGCAGAGAAGAGCGAGCTCGGGGTGAGCATCCCCCGTCGGCGGCCTCCCGCGCACCTGCGCGGCTGCGCCCGGTCAGATCCGGTCGCCGCGCCAGCGCAGGACCTCCAGCGCCGCGGCGACGGCGATCGTGTTCTCCGCCAGCGGCCGCGGCAGGAGCTCCTCGGCGCGGGCCAGCCGGCGGAGCACCGTGTTGCGGTGGGTGAACAGCCGCGCCGCCGTCCGGGTGGCGTTGCCCAGCTCGCGGACGTAGACCAGGACCGTGTCGCGGGTGACCGCCTCCGCTCCGAGCAGGCCGCCGAGGGTGTCGGTGAGGAACTCCTCGACCCGGTCCGGAGCGCTGGTGAGCAGCGCCACCAGTTGCACGTCCTCGTAGCGGGCGACCTGCTGGGGCGAGGTGAGCCGGTCGAGCATCTGCTGGGTGGTGGCCGCGTCCAGGTGGCTGCGCCGGAAGCCCTCGACGTCGACCCCCGGCCGCCCCACGGCCACCCGGACGTCGGGGGCACCGGCCAGCCCGGCGGCCACCGCGTCCGCCTCGGGCGCACGGCCGATCGGCAGCCACACCCACAGGGCGGCTGCGCCGGCGACCACGGTCAACCTCCGAGTGGCGCCGCCGGCCCGCATCGCCGCCTCGGCCGCGGCCTCCAGCTGGTCGGAACCGGCGCCGGCGGCATCGCTCCAGACGACCACGGCGGTGTGCGGACCGGTGAGGCCGTAGCCCAGCTGCGCCTCGGCCCGGGCGCGGGACAACGGCGCACCCTCCAGCAGCAGCGACACCGCGGCGCGGCGCTCGGCGTGCGCGCCACGGGTCAGCTCGGCGCGCTCGGCGGCCATCCGGGCGGACACCGCGGCCACGGTGTCGTCGATGAACGTGCTGATCGACCGCGCCGACACGTCCAGCAGCTCACGCAGCTCGGCGGTGTCCGCGGTGAGCTGGAAGCAGATGTCCATCCAGCGGCGCCAGGCGACCGCCTGGGCGGTGCGGTAGGCGTCCAGGCCCCGGTGGTCCAGCCCGCGCCGGACCAGGTCCCGGGCCCCCTCCAGCACCTCGGGCCCCAGGTCGACCGTCACCCGCTCACCGGGGCGCTGCACGTTGGCCGCCGCCCAGCGCAACAGGTTGGCGCGGTTGGCCCGCCGGGCCCCCTCGGCGAGCACCGGGTCCTCGGCGACCGGGCGCATCCCGGACCCGCTCAACGCCGCGGTGTGCAGCTCCGCGACCCACTCGGCCCGGGGGTCCAGGGCGAGCTCCGCGCCGCGCCGGAAGAGCTCCCGGACGGCCGGCGAGGGGGTGGGCCACTCGGAGGTCACCGGTTCATCGTGCACCCTCAGCTGCTCAGGATGGTGCGCATCGTGCTGGCAGAACGCCCTCCCGGCACGGAGAGTCGAGACAGCGCCGTCCCTGCTGACCTGGAGCGACCATGAGCACCCCGACCCCCGTCGAGCACCTCGACGTCCTGATCGTGGGCGCCGGCCTCTCCGGCATCGGCGCCGCGTACTACCTGCAGCGCGACCACCCGCAGCGCAGCTTCGCGCTGCTGGAGGCGCGCGACGCGACCGGCGGCACCTGGGACCTGTTCCGGTACCCGGGCATCCGTTCGGACTCCGACCTGCACACCTTCGGATACGAGTTCGCGCCGTGGCGCGACCCGCAGTCCATCGCCGGCGCCGACCGGATCCTCGACTACCTGCGCGGCACCGCCGCCGAGCACGGCATCGATCGCCACGTGCGCTTCCACTCCCGGGTGGTCGCCGCGTCGTGGTCCTCGGAGCAGGCACGGTGGACCGTCGAGGTGGAGCGCACCGACACCGGCGAGCGGACGGCGCTGACCTGCGGCTGGCTGTTCGTCGCCGGCGGCTACTACCGCTACGACGAGGGCTTCACCCCGCACTTCGAGGGGCGCGAGCGGTTCGGCGGCCAGATCGTGCACCCGCAGCACTGGCCCGAGGAGCTGGACACCGCGGGCAAGCGGGTCGTCGTCATCGGCAGCGGGGCCACCGCGGTCACCCTCGTCCCGGCGCTGGCGGAGACCGCCGCGAGCGTGACGATGCTGCAGCGCACGCCCAGCTACGTCATGCCGGTGCCGGCCGAGGACAAGCTGGCCAACCGGCTGCGCCGGGTGCTGGGCGAGGAGCGCGCCCACCCGCTGATCCGCCGCAAGAACATCGCCACGGGCCGGCTGGTCTGGCAGTTCTGCCAGCGGCACCCGGAGCGGGCCCGGAAGCTCATCCGCTGGGTCAACGCCAAGCAGCTCCCCGCGGGCTATCCGGTCGACGAGCACTTCAACCCGCCGTACGGCCCGTGGGACCAGCGGCTGTGCGCCGTGCCGGACGGCGACCTGTTCCGCGCGATCCGTGAGGACCGGGCCGAGGTCGTCACCGACCGGATCGTCACCTTCACCGAGACCGGGGTGCTGCTGGCATCCGGCCGGGAGCTGCCGGCCGACGTGATCGTCACCGCCACCGGGCTCAACCTGCAGGCGTTCGGCGGCGTGCGGTTCACCGTCGACGGGAGCGAGGTGCGGCTGCCCGAGACCGTCGCCTACAAGGGGATGATGCTCTCCGGCGTGCCGAACCTCGCCTTCGCGGTCGGCTACACCAACAGCTCCTGGACGCTGAAGATCGGGCTGCTCTGCGAGCACTTAACCCGGCTGCTCAGCCACCTGGACGCGCACGGGTACGACAGCGTCCGCCCCGAGCCCCGTGACCCGGACATGCCCACCCGACCGTTCCTCGACTTCGCCGCCGGCTACGTCCAGCGGGCCGTCCACCAGCTGCCGCGACAGGGCGACCGGATGCCCTGGCTGACCTCGATGGACTACCGGTCGGACGTCAAGCTGCTCCGGGTCGACAGCGTCGTCGACCCGGAGCTCGTCTTCACCCGCAGCGACGCGGCCGAGCAGGTGGCCGCGTGAGCGCCGCGGACCTGGACCGGTTCGTCGACCTGCCCGCCGGGCCGCGGCTCTGCTACCGCACCGACGGCCCGGACGACGGCGTCCCGCTGCTGCTCATCGCCGGCCTCGGCCTGGACCTCACCTCCTGGCCGCAGCGGATGGTCGACGGGTTCACCGGCTCCGGCTTCCGTGTCGTCCGCCTCGACAACCGCGACATCGGGCGGTCCAGCTCGAGCGGCACCCGGTCTCCGTGGCGGCTGCGCCAGCTGCTGGCCCGGCCACGGCCGGACGCCTACGACCTCGCGGACATGGCGGCGGACACCCACGGGCTGCTCGAGCACCTGGACGTCGACCGCGCCCACCTGGTCGGCATGTCGATGGGCGGCATGATCGCCCAGACGCTCGCCGCGCGGCACCCGGACCGGGTCGCCAGCCTGACGTCGATCTTCTCCACCACCGGCAACCGGCGGCTCGGGCAGCCGGCCCGCTCCACCCTGGCACGGCTGGCCCAGGCGCCAGCGCGCACGGTCGAGGAGTCGGTGGAGCGCCACCTGTCCCTGCTGCGGCACATCGGCTCCCCCACCGCCCTGCCCGACGACGACCTCGAGCGGGCGTGGGCGCTGGGGCTGTGGGAGCGGGGCGGCGGCGTGCGCGCCCGGGCCGGTGTGCCGCGGCAGATCAGCGCGATCCAGGCCTCCGGCGACCGGACGGCGGAGCTGCGGCGGATCACCGCCCCCACCCTCGTCGTGCACGGGTCGGCCGACCGGATGGTGCACCCGAGCGGCGGCCGGGCCACCGCGGCCGCCGTCCCCGGCTCCCGTTTCGTCGAGCTCCCCGACCTGGGGCACCACCTGGCCCCTGGGGTCGTCGACCAGCTCGTCGACCTCACCACCGACCTCGCCCGCAGCACCGGCGCCCCGCTGGCGCCGCTGTCCCCGACAGGAGACCCCCGATGAGCAGCGTGCAGGGCAAGGTCGCCGTCGTCACCGGCGCCGGGTCGGGCATCGGCCGGCAGCTGGCCCTGGAACTGGCGCGGCGCGGTGCCCGCGTCGCGGTGTCCGACGTGGACGCGGACCGGTCGGCCGCGACCGCCGCCCGCGCCCGGGCGCTCGGTGCCGAGGTGCACAGCGCCGTCCTCGACGTCGCCGACCGCGCCGCCGTCCTGGCGTACGCCACCACGGTGGCCGACCACTTCGGCGTGGTGCACCAGGTCTACAACAACGCCGGGGTCGCGGGCGGCGGCACGGTGCTGGACAGCGACTGGGCGGACTACGACCGGGTCCTGGGCATCAACCTCTTCGGCGTCCTGCACGGGACCAAGGCGTTCCTCCCCCACCTGATCGCCTCCGGGGACGGGCACGTCGTCAACGTGTCCAGCCTCAACGGGGTCATGGGCCAGGCATCGCTCAACGCCTACAGCGCGAGCAAGTTCGCCGTCCGCGGGTTCACCGAGTCCCTGCGCAGCGAGATGCTGCTGGCCGGGCACCCGGTGCAGGTCACCGTCGTCCACCCCGGTGGCGTGCGGACCGACATCTCGAAGGCGGCGCTGGAGCACTCCCGACAGCACGGCACGGTCACACCGGAGGACGAGGCCCGGGCACGCATGTACGAGGAGAAGCTGCTGCGGATGCCGGCCGAGCAGGCGGCCCGGATCATCGTGGACGGCGTGGAGGCCGGCCGCTCCCGGCTGCTGGTCGGCAACGACGCGAAGGTCGTCGACCTGCTGGTGCGACTGCTCCCCGCCAGCTACCCGCGGCTGGCGGCCCTGGTCCAGCGGCGCGCGCTCCGGACCTGATCGGGCCCACGGTCCCTCACCCGAGCCGGGCGAGGGCGCAACGGTCGGTCGTCCGGGCGGCGTCGTCCTGGCGCACCGACGGCTCGGTCGTGCGGGCGACCAGGGCCAGGAGGGCCAGGCCGGCGACGACCCACCACGGGTTCGCGATCAGCGTCTCCTCCACCCCGGCCAACGGGTCGGCCAGCCAGCCCAGCCGGTCCAGCGCCCAGGTCGTGGCGGCCACCAGCGCGATGAGCGCACCGGTGGTGCGGACGGCGGGGTACCAGCGGGTGCGGGAGAGCAGGTACAGCAAGGGGAAGACCAGCGCGACGGTGAGCAGCTGGGCCAGCTCGACGCCCACGTTGAACGCCAGCAGCGCGGGCACCGAGGTCACCCCGCCCAGTCCCAGGTCGGTGAGGATGCCGGCGAACGCCAGCCCGTGCACCAGACCGAACCCCCCGGCCACCAGCACCTCACCGCGGCGGGCCAGCGGGCGCAGCGCGTGCACGGCGGCGACGCCCACCGACACCGCGATCAGCACCTCGACCGGCGCGCTGGGCGCGGTCACCCAGCCCAGCGCGGAGGCGAGCAGGGTCAGTGAGTGCCCGACGGTGAAGGCGGTGACCACCGCCAGCACCGAGCGCAGCGTGGGCCGCACGCCGTCCCCGCGCCGCCACCGGCCGGCGACGGCGACCACCGGTGCGACCAGCAGCAGGGTGAACAGGAACAGCAGGTGGTCCGCGCCCTCCAGCACGTGGTGCAGGCCGTACCCGACCATGTCGGTCAGGCCGGTCCCCAGGGTGCCGGTGGCGGTGTCGCCGACGGTGAGGGTGTCGTCGGTGGCGGTCAGCACGCCGGCGGTGGAGATGTCCCCGGCGGCGTCGGTCAGCACGACCACCGCCTCGTGCGAGGCATCCGCCTCCAGGACGCCGTCGTAGCCGAGGGTGAACACCGACGCGTCGGCGCCGCCGGGGTCCAGCACGACGTCGACGCGGTAGGAGTCGATGCCCTCGACCGTCTCCCGCAGCACCGGCGACCAGCTCTCGGTCCAGGTGCTGTCGTCGGTGCCGGTGACGGTCAGGTGCTCGGCGAGGTAGCTGCTCACCTGGGCGTCGGTCGGCGAGCCGCCGAGCACCGCGTCGAGGGTGTCGGCGGCGACGGAGACGGTTGCCTCGACCTGCTCCTCGCCGACCCGGACGGCGAGCGTGCTGCTGGTGAGGCTGTGCGCCTGGGCGGCGCCGGCGGTGAGCAGTGTCAGGCCCCCGGCCAGCACGCCGGTCAACACACCGGTCAGCGCGGTCACGGCCAGGGCACGGGTGGGACGCGTCGTCATGCCGTCGACCGTGTCCGGCTGGGCTGTGCCCGGGCTGAGGACGGCGTGTGGGTCGTCCAGGAGGGACTCAGCGAGCACACAGCCAGCACAGGCGGGGCGCAGAGGAGGCCCGTCCAGCGTGGTCGGCACACCACCCGGTCGTCCCACGACGACCCCGACCGACAGGACTCCCCCGTGAAGATCCGCACCACCGTGGCCGCCCTGGCTCTCTCCCTCGCCCTCCCCCTGGCCGCCTGCGGGACCACCGACGACGCAGCCACCGCCAGCACGTCGACCACCTCCACCGAGTCGACCAGCTCCACGGACGCGACGCCCGAGGAGGCCGGCTTCGACGGCGGGATGCCCGGCGGCGGCCAGGGCGGCCCCGGCGGGTCGGTCGACGTCTCCTCGGTCACCACCGAGGAGGAGCTGGTCGAGCTGGTCCAGGACGCCTACGGAGATCCCAGCCTGGACCTGCACCGCGGTCACCAGCCGGTGGAGGACGTCCTCGACGAGGTCCTCGGCATCACGCACGAGGAGCTGCACGTCCGGATGGAGGCCGGGCAGGGCCTGGCCGAGGTCGCCGAGGACCTGGGCATCGACCCGCAGGAGCTCGTCGACGGCATGGTCGCGAAGTACGCCGTGGCGATCGACACGCTGCTGGCCGACGGCACGATCACCGAGGAGGAGGCCGACCAGTACCGGGCCGACCTCGAGACGGCCTTCGAGTTCCGGGTCACCTGGGACGGCGAGGCGGCGACGCCGACCTACACCGGCCTGTCCGCCTGACCCCGGGTCGGGAGCCCCTGCACCCGGCCGGCGTGCAGGGGCCGGTGGAGGGCGGGACGTGCCACGATGCCGTCCGTGGAGCCCAGCGGAGTCGAGCAGGTACGCCGGCGGATCACCGCGACCTCGGCCGAGGCGGTGGTCGCGGAGAGCAGGCAGCGCGCCGAGGAGATCGCTGAGCTCGGTGCTTTCCTCGCCCTCGCCGACCACCCGGAGTGGCGCGAGGGGCTGCTGGCCGGTGTCCCGCTCGCGGTCAAGGACAACCTGGACACCCGGGACCTGCCCACCACCGGGGGGACGCCGGCGCTCCGGGACTCCCGGCCGGGTCGCGACCACCCTGCCGTGGCACGGCTGCGCGCGGCCGGCGCCGCCGTGATCGGCAAGACCAACCTGCACGAGCTGGCCCTCGGGATCACCAGCAACAACGCCGCCTTCGGGCCGGTGCGCAACCCGCACGACCCGACCCGCTCGGCCGGGGGCTCCTCGGGTGGGTCCGCCGTGGCGGTCGCGACCGGGGTCGTGCCGATCGCGCTCGGCACCGACACCGGCGGGTCGCTGCGGGTGCCGGCCGCGCACTGCGGCGTCGTCGGGTGGCGCCCCACGACCGGCCGCTGGGGCACCGGCCGGGTCGTGCCCATCTCACGCACCCGGGACACCGCCGGAGTGCTCGCCACCTCCGTCGCCGACGTCGCACTCGTCGACGAGATCGTCACCGGGGAGTCCGCCGCGACGCCGTCCGGCCGCCCGCTGCGGCTGGGCGTCCCCCGCGAGGGCTTCTACGACGACCTGCACCCCGAGGTCGCCCGCTGCACCGAGCAGGCGCTCGAGCGCCTGGCCGCCGCCGGTGTCGAGCTCGTCGAGGTGCAGGTCGTCGGCGGTCACACGCTGGACGAGGAGTGCGGCTTCCCCATCGTGTTCTTCGAGATCGCGCAGGACCTGCCGGCCTACCTGGCGACGCTGCCCGGACCCGAGAGCGGGCTCACCGTGGCCGACGTGCTGGCGCAGGTGGCGTCGCCGGACGTTCGTGGTGCGCTCGAGGCCGCCACGAGCGGGGTCGTCACCGAGGAGGTCTACCTCCAGGCCATGACCACCCGCGACCGCCTGCGCGCCGCCTACGCCGCGGCCCTGCAGCCCCCCGGCGCCCAGCGCCTCGATGCCCTCGTCTACCCGACGGTGCCCCTGCCCCCGCCGCCGCTCGGGGACGACGAGACGACCGAGCTCAACGGGCGCGAGGTGCCCGTCTTCCTGACCACGATCCGCAACACCGGTCCCGGCTCCACGGCCGGCATGCCCGCCATCTCGCTGCCGGCGGGGACGACGCAGGCCGGCCTGCCGATCGGCATCTCGTTGGAGGGCCTGCCGGGTGAGGACGCCGCCCTGCTGGCGAGCGCCCGACGGGTCGAGGCCGCGCTGGCGGGCGACTGAGCACTGCCCGGGTGCTCGGCCGAGCGCGCCGGCGCGCTCATCGCTGGGCCGCCGGACGGAGGACGATCTCGTTCACGTCGACGTCCGCGGGCTGGGCCAGGGCGTAGGAGATCGCGCCGGCCACGGCATCGGCCGGGATGCTGCGCGCCCGGTAGCCGCGCATCAGCTCTCGGGCACCCGGGTCGGAGATGGTCCCGGCGAGCTCGGACTCGGTGACGCCCGGCGAGATGGTGGTGACCCGGATGCTGGGGTCGGCCTCCTGGCGCAGCCCCTCGGTGATCGCCCAGGCCGCGTACTTGGTGCCGCAGTAGACCGCGGCCGTCGGCGACACCGCGTGCGCCCCGACCGAGGCCAGCGTGACGACGTGGCCACTCCCCTGCCGCTGGAAGTGCGGCAGGACCGCGGCGATGCCGTACAGCAGACCACGCACGTTGACGTCGATCATCCGGTCCCACTCGTCGACCAGCAGTGCATCGAGGCGGGACAGCGGCATCAGGCCGGCGTTGGCGACCAGGACGTCGAGCCGCCCGTGCCGGTCGACGATGCCCGCGACGGCGGCCGCCGTCGCCGCTCGGTCGGTGACGTCGAGCTGCAGGGGCTCGACCCGGCCGCCGGTCGCGGCGCACTCGGCGGCCAGCTCGGTCAGCCGCTCGGTGCGGCGGGCGGCCGCGACGACCAGGTGGCCCTCTGCGGCGAGCCGCCGGGTGGTCGCCGCGCCGATGCCGCTGCTGGCGCCGGTGACGAGGACGACCCGTGCGGTGGTCGGGGTGCTGGTGGTCGGGTTGCTGATCGTCATGGTGCTCCTCCTGCGTCCGGGGTGTGCCGCCACCGTCGTCCGGACAGGTCGGCTGCGAGGTGCCGCCGTCCTCCTGGGTGCACGGCTCCCACCCAGGCGGCCTCCCCGGCACCTACGGTCGGGGGCATGTCAGCAGGCGAACTGGGTGAGTTCCTCCGCGCGCACCGGGCGCTGGTCACGCCCGCCCAGCTGGCGCTCGCGCCGGGGCTGAACCGCCGGGTCCCAGGACTGCGCCGCGAAGAGGTGGCGCTGCTGGCGGGGGTGAGCGTCGACTACTACGTCCGGCTGGAGCAGGGCCGCGAGCGCCACCCGTCGGTGCAGGTGCTGGACGCGCTCAGCAGCGTGTTGCTGCTCGGCGACGACGCACGCCTGCATCTGTACCGGCTGGCCGACATCGCACCCCGCCCGCTCACCGACCGGTCCCCGGAACGGGTCGACCCCGACCTCGTGCAGCTCATGGACGCCTGGCCGGGGAACCCCGCGTTCGTGCTCGGCCGGACCTACGACGTGCTGGCGCGCAACCGGCTGGGTGCGGCACTGCTGGCACCGCTGACCCACTCGGACAACCTGCTGCTGAACGTGTTCCTCGACCCGGCCGCCAGGCAGTTCTACGCCGACTGGTCGCGGGCGGCGGTCAACACGGTGGCGGGCTTCCGGCTGCAGTACGGGGCTCTGCCCGACGATCCCCGCGCCCGGCACCTGGTCCGCCACCTGACCGACGAGAGTCCTGAGTTCAGGCGGATCTGGGCCCGGCAGGAGGCGCGGGGGAAGAGCGCGGAGGTCAAGACGTTCCTGCACCCCGACGTCGGCCGGCTGACCCTGCGCATGCAGACCCTCGACGTGCGCAGTTCGCCCGGCCAGCAGCTCGTCGTCTACCTCGCCGTCCCCGGCTCCACCGACGCCGACGCGGTCCAGCTGCTGGGCGCGCTCGCCGCTGACCGGGAACAGGGCGTCCGCGACCGCTGATCCCCGTCGTCCTGGCAGGTCAGCGCGGCCGGCGGATGCCCGGGAGAGCGGACCTCGATCAGGTCCGCGAGGGCTCGGCGCGACCCGGCCGCCGGTCGACCCAGGAGATCATCGCGGCGACCACCAGGAGGAGCGAGGGCACCAGGAGCCCGAAACCGACGCCGAGCGCCGTGACCAGCGACCACACCAGTGACGCCACCGCCAGGACCGAGACCACCGCCGGGGCCAGCATCGTCCGGCTGGCGCACTCGACCCACAGCGCCACGGCCGCGAACACCGTCGGCACTCCGAACAGGATGAGGGCGACCGAGCCACTGTCCGCCCAGACGGCCGGGCCCTGCCAGGCCGAGTAGCCCAGGACGCTCACGAGCGAGACAGCGGTCAGCACGCACGCTCCCGGAGAAGAGGGGGCCATGGCCAGTCCTCCCTCGACGTCTGTGCCAACCATCCTCGTGCACACGCTCGCCACCACTCTCCTCCCATCTGCCGACGCGGCCAACGCGGCCAACGCGGCCAACGCGCGAGGCCATGCGCAGTGGAGGACGACGGTGCGGTCGGGGACAGTGTCGGGATGGAGCGTCCGCACGCCGTCCTCAGCGCGCGCGACCGGCTCCCCCGGCGCCACTTCCTGCGTACCGCCCGGCTGAACGCCGTCGGGTTCAGCGCGCTCGGTGGAGCCTGCCTGGTCGCGGCGGCCACCGGTGCGCTGGCGTCGCGGAGGACGGGCCGGCCACCGGCGATCGGGGCCGCGCTCGGACCGGCCGTCGTCCTGACCGGCCTGGTCGCCCTCGACCGACGGAAGTGGGCCGGCACGACCACGGGCTTCTCGTTCACCGACGACGCCGCGACGACCCGGGCGGTGGCCGACCAGCTGGCCGCCCGCGGCCTGCCGGTGATCGTCGAGGAACGCCCTCCGGGGAGCCCCGCCCTGCGCTACGCCCACCGGCATGCCCGGCAGGTGCACGCCGCACTCGAGGACCTCGGGATCCCCGCGCCCCTCCCCTGACCCGGTGGTCGTGCCGACCGGCCCGACCGCTCGCCGGTCAGGCCGGTCGCTGACCCCGGGACCGGCCGGGGACCCCGGTCGACCTGCGCAGGATGAGCTCCGAGGGCACGACCAGTTCGGGGGCGTGGTCCCGAGGCTGCTCCATCGAGTTCAGCAGGATCTCGACCGCCGCGCGTCCGACGTCGGCGTGCGCACCACCGAGCGTGGTCAGGGTCGGGGTGCACAGGTCGGCGGCGAAGATGTCGTCGAACCCGACCACGCTGACGTCCTGCGGCACCTGGATCCCGCGGTCGGCCAGGCGCCGCAGGACGCCGATCGCGAGCAGGTCGTTGTGCGCGATGGCCGCGGTCGCTCCGGTGGTCAGCGCCGCGTCGGCGGCCGCACCCCCGCTGGCCACGGTCGGCGCGAACGGCCCCATCCGCTGCGCACGCAGCCCCAGCTCCGCCGCGGCCGCACGGATCGCCGCCCAGCGACTGGCGGCCATCCACGAGTTGCGCGGGCCGGCGAGGTAGACGACCGAGTCGTGTCCGAGGGACGCCAGGTGGGCGACCATCTGCCGGCAACCCTCGGCGTGCTCCAGCACGACGCTGGCGAGTCCGGGCACCCGGCGGTTGACCACGACCACGCGGTGGCCGGCGGCCAACTGGAGGAGGTCCTCCGCGGGCTGACGGCTGGCGGCCAGCAGGAAGCCGTCGACCGACCGGGTCAGCCGGTGGATCTGCTCCAGCTCGATCCGCGGGGACTCCTCCGCGTTGACCAGCACGAGCGTGTAGCCGGAGGCCTTGGCGCGCATCTCCGCACCGCGGATGAGCTCGAAGAAGTGCGGGTTGGTGATGTCCGAGACCACCATCGCCACGGTGCGCGTCCGGCGGGACACCAGCGCCCGGGCGTGCGGGTTGGGCTGGTAGCCGAGGCGGCGGGCGACCTCCAGGACGTGCTCCCGCGTCGCCGCCCCGACCCGGTCCGGGTTGCTGAACGCCCGCGACACCGTGGACGTCGCGACGCCGGCGGCCTGAGCCACGTCGTAGATCGTCGAGCTCCTCATGTGCACATCACGGTCAGGTTACGAGGATCTGGCAACACATGGCAACCGTTTGCCGTCTGACGGCTGACCTTCGTACGGTCCCCCGGTGCTGTGACGGGCAGCACAGGAGCAGGTGGAGGGGGCTGACGATGACCGGAGCTGGCGGGAGTACCACCGCCCGGCGGGGACCGGCGTGGATCTCGGTGATCACGAAGGTGGAGCTCGGGCTGGCCGCGACGGCGCTGGCGGTGCTGTTCGTGCTGGTGCTCGTGCAGGCCGCCCAGCGCTACCTGCCGGTCGGCGGCTGGTCGTGGACCGGCGAGCTGGCGCGGTTCTGCCTGGTGTGGGTCACGTTCACGGTGGCCGGGGTGTTGGTCACCACCGACTCCCACATCGCCCTGCAGCTGGTCGACAACGTGAAGAACCCCAAGGTCGTCCGCTTCGTACGGGTCCTGGCCAGTGCGATCGTCGCGGTGATCGGCGCCGGCTTCGCGGCGGAGGCGTGGGAGCTGATGTCCTCCCAGGGGCAGCTCAAGTCGCCGTCCCTGCGGATGCCGCTGACCTTCCTGTACCTCTTCCCCTTCCTCGGCTTCCTCAGCACCGCGATCCGCGGCGCCGTGGCCGCGGTGGTCTTCGCCGTCCGCGGCGTGCCGGCTCCGGTCGGGACGACGGAGGTGCGGCCGGCATGAGCCTCCTGCTGCTGACCATCGCGATCGTCGCCCTGCTCTTCATCCGGGTCCCGGTGGCGTTCGCGTTCCTCGGTCCCTCGCTGGCCTACATGCTGCTCACCGGACAGTCCCTCGGCCTCAGCCTCCGACTGATCGTCAACGCGACGGCCAGCTTCCCGCTGCTCGCGGTGCCCTTGTTCATCCTGCTCGGCGTCATCGCCAACCGGGGCGGCATCGCCGACCGGCTCTTCGACTTCGCCCTGGCGCTGCTGGGCCGGGTGCGCGGCGGTCTGGGCTACGTGAGCGTCGGCGTGAGCCTCGGCTTTTCCTGGATGAGCGGCTCGGCCGTGGCCGACGCCGCAGCCCTGGGGAAGATCCAGATCCCGGCCATGGTGCGCAACGGGTACCCGCTCCGCTTCGGTCTGGGCGTCACCGGTGCCGCCTCGCTGATCGCGCCGGTGATGCCGCCGAGCATCCCCGCGGTCATCTTCGCCGGGCTGGCCGCGGTCTCGACCGGTGGGCTGTTCGCCGCCTCCGTCGTGCCGGCGCTGCTGATGGCCTTCGGCCTGTGCGTCGTCGTCTTCATCCTGGTGCGCAAGCAGCCGGACATCGTCCGGACCGACTTCTCGATGCGCCAGCTGGTCGTCACCGGACGACGGGTGATCGGCCCGATCCTCGCCCCGGTGATCATCCTGGGCGGCATCCTGGGCGGCTTCTTCACGCCCACCGAGGCCGCGGCCGTCGGCGTCGCCTACATGCTGCTGCTCTGCCTGGCCTACCGGAGCCTGAAGGTCCGGGAACTGCCGAAGGTGCTCACCGAGACGGTGACGACGACCGGCGCGATCATGCTGATCGTCTCCTCGGCGTCCCTGCTCGGCTACATCCTGGCCCGCGAGCGGGTTCCCCAGATGCTGGCCGAGAACGTCTTCGGGTTCACCGAGAACGCCACGGTCTTCCTGCTGATGACCGCGATCCTGATGCTGGTCCTGGGCACGGTGGTGGACCCGACCGCCGTCCTGGTGCTGGTCGTGCCGATCCTGCTGCCGATCAGCGCGAGCTTCGGCGTCGACCCGATCGTGCTCGGCGTGCTGATGATCGTCGCGCTGATGATCGGCCTGCTCACCCCACCGGTCGGCACCGTGCTCTACGTCCTCAGCTCGGTGGCCGATACGAAGGTCAGCGAGGTGTTCCGCGGCTGCCTGCCGTTCATCGTCCCGCTCGTGGTGATCCTCGGCCTGATCATCGCCTTCCCCGACGCGGTCCTCTGGCTGCCGGGGGTGCTGGGCCTGTGACCGGCTCCGCACCGCAGACGGGCGCACCCGCCCCCCGCCGGTCCTTCCTCGCCGGGCTCCTCGGGCAGGGCATCGGGCCCTCGCTCTCCCCCGAGCTGCACGAGCGGGAGGGCGCCCGGCAGGGCCTGCGCTACACCTACAAGACCGTCGAGCTGCCGGACGACGCCCTGCAGCGGGACCACCTGCGGCGCCTGCTGCGCGCCGCGGTCGAGCTCGGCTTCGACGGGCTCAACGTCACCCACCCGGTCAAGCAGGTGATGGCACCACTCGTCGACGACCTGGCGCCGGAGGCCGCCGCCATCGGCGCGATCAACACGATCGTGATCGAGGACGGTCGCACGCGGGGTCACAACACCGACGTGACCGGCTTCGCCGCTGCTCTGCAGGCCGGGCTGCCCGGGGTCGGGCTGGAGCGTGTCGTCCTCATCGGCGCGGGCGGCGCGGGAGGCGCGGTCGCGCACGCCCTCGTCGGCCAGGGCGTCCAGCAGCTGTCGGTCGTCGACCGCGACGCGGTGCGCGCCGAACAGCTGATCGGCGCGCTGGCTGCAGCCGGCAGCCGGGTCCCGGCAGCGGTCTTCCCGCCGGAGGAGCTTCCCGGCCTGCTCGCCGGCGCATCGGGTCTGGTGAACGCCACCCCGATGGGGATGGCGGCCCACCCCGGCACCCCGGTGCCCGTCGACCTGCTGCGCGCCGACCTCTGGGTCGCCGACATCGTCTACCGACCGCTGCTGACCCAGCTCGTGCGGGAGGCGACCGCCCTGGGGTGCCGGGTGATGACCGGCGCCGGGATGGCCGTCAACCAGGCCGCCGACTCCTTCGAGCTCTTCATCGGCCGTGCCGCGGCACGACCGGCCATGTTCGCCGACTTCGACGAGCTCGTCGCCGCCGAGATCGACGGCGACGCCCCAACGCCCGACCCCGCACGACCGCTCAGCCAGACCCACCCGACCGAGCACTGAGAATCCCAACGAAGGGAAAGACCATGCCCAACCGTCCCCTCCCCAAGCGCCCGCTCCTCGCGGCCTCCGCCCTGCTCCCGCTCCTGCTCGCCACCGCCTGCGGCGGTGACGACGCCGGCGGCGGGGACGCCGGTGGTGGCGGCGGTGAGGTGGAGCTGACGCTCGCGCACAGCTACACCGAGGCACAGCCGCAGCACCGGTGCGGTGCGCAGGTCATCGCCGACGAGGTCGAGGCCGCCGACGTCGGCGTGACCGTGGAGCTCTTCCCGAGCAGCCAGCTCGGCGGCGACGCCGACCGCATCCAGTCGGTGATCTCCGGCGACATCGACCTCGACATCCAGGGCGCCTCCGCGCTCGGGGCGGTCTACGAGCCGATGAGCGTCGTCGACGCGGCCTACGCCTTCGACGACGGCGAGCACCTCGCCCGGTACTTCGGCAGCGAGGCGTCCGACGAGCTGACCCAGGGGTTCGCCGACTCCACCGGCGCGAGCGTGCTCGGGGCCTGGTCCGCCGGCGCCCGGCACTTCACCGCCGGCCAGCCCATCCGCGAGCCCGCCGACCTGGAAGGCCTGCGGATGCGGTTCCCCAACTCGCCGCAGTACCTGATGAACGCCCGCGCCCTCGGCGCGGACCCGACCGAGGTGGCCTACGAGGAGCTGTACCTGGCGCTGCAGCAGGGCATCGTCGACGGTCAGGAGAACCCGATCGTCAACATCGACGCCCAGAACCTGGGTGAGGTGCAGGACTACCTGAGCCTGTCCGCGCACCAGGAGAACTCCAACCTGGTCATCGCCGGCCCGGGCGTCGAGGAGCTCTCCGACGAGCAGCGGGAGGCGCTCGACGCCGCGGTGGCCGCGGCCGTCGAGCAGGTCCCCGAGTGCGTCGCGGAGGACGAGCAGCAGGTCCTCGACGAGTGGACCTCCGGCGGGGAGTTCGAGGTCGTGGAGGACGTGGACGTCGACGCCTTCCGCACCCAGGCCGAGGAGTACCTGCGGGCCAACCTGAGCGAGGAGCAGCTCGGCGTCTACGAGGCGATCCGCAACTCGGCCGAGTGACCGACGCTCTCCGCACCCAGCCCCGGGGCGACTCCGCGCAGGAGCGCCCCGGGGCGGTGGTGCAGACCTTCCGGGGCCCGGTGCACCCCGACCAGCTCGGGTCGACGCTGGTGCACGAGCACGTCTTCGTCGGCAGCCCGGAGCTCGACCTCAACCACCCGCACCCGGAGTGGGAGCCGGACACCGCCGTCGACCGGGCCGTCACCGCCCTGACCCGGTTGCGCGACCTCGGCGTCCGGACGGTGGTCGACCTGACCGTCCTGGGCCTCGGCCGGGACGTCGCCCGACTGGTGCCGGTGGCCGAACGGGCTCCGGTGCACCTGATCGCCTCGACCGGCTACTACACCTCGAACGTGCTGCCGCCCTTCTTCCGCACCCACGGGCCGGGGCTGCTGGTCGACGGCCCCGACCCGCTCATCGAGTTCTTCGTCCAGGACATCGAGGAGGGCATCGCCGGCACCGGCGTGCGGGCCGGGATGCTCAAGGTGGTCACCGACGAGGAGGGCATCACCACCGACGTCGCCCGGGTGATGACGGCCGCCGCGGTGGCCCACCAGCAGACCGGCGTCCCGATCACCACCCACAGCCGGCCCGCGCTGCGCAACGGGCTGGAGCAGCAGGCCTTCCTGCGGGAGCACGGCGTCCCCCTCGACCGGGTCGTGATCGGCCACTCCGGGGACACCGAGGACCTCACGTACCTCCGGCTGCTGATGGACGCCGGCTCGACCATCGGCATGGACAGGTTCGGGATGGAGCACGTCCTGCCCGACGAGCGCCGGGTCGCCACCGTGCTGGCGCTGCTGCGGCTGGGCTACGCCGACCGGATGGTCCTCTCCCACGACGCGGCCTGCTTCAGCCGCGTCACGCCGCCCTCGTGGCGCGCGGTCCACGCACCGCACTGGCGCTTCGAGAACATCCCCACGCGGGTGGTCCCGATGCTGCTCGCCGGCGGCGCCAGCGAGGACGACGTCCACCGGATGACCGTGGTGAACCCGGCTCGACTGCTCACCCCACACCTGAGGAGGACGTCATGAGCTCGGTGCTCGTGCTCAACGGCCCGAACCTCGACCTGCTCGGGACCCGCAAGCCGGCGGTGTACGGATCGGCGACGCTGGCCGACGTCGAGCAGCTGTGCCGGGAACGGGCGGCCGACCTCGGGCTGGACGTGGAGTTCCGGCAGTCTAACCACGAGGGCCAGCTCATCGACTGGGTGCACGAGTGGGGCCGGCGCGTCCGGGACGGCACGGCCATCGGCGCCGTCTACAACCCGGGCGCCCACGCGCACACCTCCGTGGCGCTGCGGGACGCGATCGAGGGGGTGGAGCTGCCGGTGGTCGAGGTGCACATCTCGAACGTGCACGCCCGCGAGGAGTTCCGGCACCACTCCTACATCTCCCCCGTCGCCCGGGGCGTCGTCGTCGGCCTCGGGGTGCTCGGCTATCCCTTGGCGCTCTCGGGTCTCGCTGAACTGACCCGAGCGCAGCGCTGACAGGGGTCAGCCCGCCCCGAGCCGGCGGGCGCGGGCCCGGGGGTGCTCGAGCATCTGGTCGACCAGGCCGTGCAGGTGGCGCAGCCGGGCGACGGGGTCGTCGGTGAGCAGGCCGACGGAGTCGTCGCCCCCGAGCGCGACCGGCACGTGCGGCGGCAGCGTGGCGAGCAGCCCGGCCACGGTCTCACCGGCCCGCTCGACCTGGCGCGCGCTGACCCGGACGTAGCCCAGGGTCTCCCCGAGCACGTCCACGGCCGCCTCGACCTCGCCGGGCGCGCAGCTGCCCACCGGCACGTCCAGGACGACCCCACCACCACTCGGCCCGACGACGGCCGCCGCGTCGGCGAGCAGGTCCGGACGGTCGACCGGCAGCGGTGCGAGCAGCGGCAGCAGCCGGTACGGGCGGGCCTGCTCGACCAGCCGACCGAAGACCTCGACCCGCTCGGCGACGCGTCGTCCGGCCGCGTCGTCCGCGCTGAACCGGGCGGTCACGTACCGGGCGCCGAACCGGGCCCCCAGGTCCAGCACCCGGCCGTGCGCGGCGTGCACGTGGTCGTCGGGCAGGGTGCCGCCGAGCTGGACGCGGCCGACGTCGAGCACCGTCACCCGGGTCTCGAGGAGCTCGTCGACGAGTCGGAGCAGGTTCCGCTCCCCGGCCCCGCCGGACCACCAGGGCTCCACCTCGGCCACGGCCCCGACGTGCAGGCCGATCGAGTCCCAGCCGCTGCCGGCCAGCAGCTCGGCGAGCTCGGCGGGGTCGCGGGGGTGCACCACCGACTGGTGCACGGCCAACCGGTTCACGGCACATCCGTCCTCTCTGCTCCGGCGCGCCGGGCCGGCGTCACCGTGGGCGACCGCCGCTGACGGCGATGGGCTGCCATCCGGACCGGCGCATCGGCGTTCCCGTACCCGTCGTAGCCCCCCAGCCGCTGCACCACCACGACGAAGAGCCGGTCGCCGAGCACCTCGGTCGCCAGGTGCAGGCAGGCGCCGTGCGCGTCCTCCTCGTACATGAGACCGTGCTGCCGGACGGACGCCAGAAGGTCGGCGGGGAGGTCGAAGCGGGCCTCGAGGTCATCGGCGTAGTTCTCCGGCAGCCGGAGCAACGGGGCGCCGGCGGCCCGCAGCCGCTGCGCCGTCTCCACGACGTCGTCGGTGGCGAAGGCGATGTACTGGGGCTCGGGGACCCGCGGAGCCCAGCCACCGCGGCGCAGCGACGAGGCTGACAGCGTCAGTCGCACCGCCCGGTCGGGCCCGGTCACCGCCCGGGTGCGCACCAGGCCGAACGGGGCGGCCAGCTCGGTCACCTGCTGCGACTCCAGGCCCAGCACAGCCCGGTAGAACAGCCCGGCCTCGTCGAAGGAGTCGAACGGCTGGGTCAGCGCCACGTGATCGGTCCCGGTCAGGCCGGCGCCCGGGGCGGGGGTGGCACCGGTGGGCAGGAAGTCGGCCGGCCACCCGTCGGGCACCGTGCGGGTGAAGAAGACCTCCGTCCCGTCCGGAGCGGCGACCGCGGACAGCTCCGCCTCCGCTGCACCGCGGGTCCGGGGCAGCACCGGGGCGCTCATCGCCTCGGCGCGGACGGCCGAGCGCACCGGGTCGCTGCTCTCGAGGCCCAGGGCGGAGACCTCGGCTTCCCCGAGTGCACCGGGCCGGACGACGGAGGCGTTGAGCAGCACCCGCGCCGCCCCCTGCTCCCACAGCTGCACCGGCTTGGACCGGTGCTGACCGCTGTGCGTGAACCCGAGGGCCGCCAGCACCTCCCCGACCTGCGGCCCGGAGACCCCGTCGACGGCCAACTCGGTGAACGACCAGCCGGACAGCGCCGGCGCGGCCGGTGGCGGGTGGACGCCGGCGGCGGGATCGCCCAGCGCGAGCGCCTCCTCGAGCCACTGCAGCGAGCGCATCGCGTCGACCGCGGTGCGGGCCGGGTCGGACTGCCGGTACACGTCGTTGAAGACCTCCAGCGACCACGGCCCGCGGTACCCGGTCGCGAGGACGGCGCCGAGGAACCCGGGCAGGTCGAACGCGCCCTGCCCGGGGAACAGGCGGTGGTGCCGGCTCCACTGGAGCACGTCCATGGTCAGCTGGGGGGCGTCGGCCAGCTGGAGGAAGAAGACCTTCTCCCCCGGCACCGCGGTGAAGCCGCTCGGGTCCCCGCCGCGGGAGAGCACGTGGAAGCTGTCCAGGCACAACCCGAGCGCAGCGGCGTCGGCCCGGCGGACGGCGTTCCAGGAGGCGTCCCAGGTCGAGACGTGCCGGCCCCAGGCGAGCGCCTCGTAGGCGATCCGCAGGCCGCGCAGCTCGGCCCGGGCCGCGGCGGTCGACAGCTGCTCGGCGAGCAGGTCGACGTCGGCGACGGCGTCGGGTGCGACCGAGGAGCAGACCAGCACGGTGTCCACGCCCAGCGCGCCCATCACGTCGAACTTCCGCTCGGCGCGCCGCAGGTTGGCGGCGAACCGCGCGGGATCGGTGGAGTCCAGGTCCCGGAACGGCTGGTACAGGTCGATCGACAGACCGAGGTCGGCGCAGCGCGCGGCCAGCTCGGCCGGCGGCCAGGGCGAGGCGATCAGGTCGGGCTCGAAGACCTCGATGCCGTCGAAGCCCGCGGCCGCGGCCGCGGTGAGCTTGTCCTCCAGGGTCCCCGACAGGCAGACGGTGGCGATCCCCCGGCGCGGGTGCAGGGCGCTCGCGGGGTGAGGTGGACGAGCTGCTGGCATGGCTCCTGCCCTCTTATGTACCAAGTGGTGAGTTACCGACCACCCGACCACATCGGACGTCGGGGCGCCAGTCCCCCCGCCGGGCCGGAGGCCCGGTCGCCGGGTCCGCTCCGCGCAGGCCGTTGCATAGGCTCCGCAGCACGTCCGCCCAGGCAGGAGGAGCCCGTGACCGCGCGCCGACCGGAGAGCGAGCCGTGCACCGACGCCGCCGCGGCGCGCCCGGCCGAGCGCACCCGGGACGCCGACCGGACCCGGGCGGAGATCCTCGCCGTCGCCACCGCGGAGTTCGCCGACCGTGGGTACGCCGGGGCCCGGGTCAACGAGATCGCCGAGAAGCTGAGCACGACCAAGCGGATGATCTACTACTACTTCGGCGGTAAGGAGCAGCTCTACGTCGCGGTGCTGGAGCAGGCCTACGGTCGGATCCGGGCGCTGGAGCAGCAGGTGGACGTCGAGCACCTCGAGCCGGTCGCGGCGATCCGCGAACTGGCCGGGCTCACCTTCGACCACCACGAGGCGCACCCGGAGTTCATCCGGCTGGTGAGCATCGAGAACATCCACCGGGCCGCGCACCTGGCCGGCTCCCCCGCGCTGGCCGGCCTGGCCGACCCGGCCGTCGACGTGCTGGGCGCCATCCTGCGGCGCGGCCGGGACGACGAGCTGTTCCGGGACGACGTCGACGCGCTCGACGTGCACCAGGTGATCAGCGCGTTCTGCGTCTTCCGGACCGCCAACCGGCACACGTTCCGGGCCATCTTCGACCGCGACATGCTCGACCCGGCGACCCGCGCACACCAGCGGAAGCTGCTCGGCGACCTCGTCGTCGCCCACCTCACCGCACGCTGACGCCTCCTCCGCGCCCACGGGAGTCCGCGTGCGCACCTCGGGCGCGTCCCGGGGATGTCGTGGACGTATGCGCAGGCGGAGACGGTGGGGCAACTCCCGCTCCCGTGCACTGGCATCGGTCCAGCAGTTCCCGATGCCGCACCGGCTCCGCCGAGGCGGGGAGGAGTTCCACGATGACGCCCACCCACCACCCGTCCGCCGTGCGGGCGAGCGGGACACCCGCTGCCCCCGCTCCTGGCTCCCCGCGGTCCCGGCGATCGGGGCTGCTCCTGGTGGCCGCGGTCGCCGTGCTGTTCGCGGTCGGCTGGATCACGCTCGGTCCGGCCGGGTTCGTCGCCGATGCCCGCCGCACGGTGATGGCCGGGGTCGAGGCGCTCGCCGCGCCCTGGCCGCGCAGCGTGCACCGGGCCGAGGTCGAGGCGGTGGCGAACGGTCTGCTCTTCGTGCCGGTGGGTGCGCTGGCCGCACTGGCACTGCGGCGCCGCGGTCCGGTGCTGCCCGTGGCCCTCGGCGCGGCGACGTCGGTGGTGGTCGAGCTGGCGCAGACCGCGCTGCCCGGCCGGGTGCCCGACCTCGCCGACGTGGCCGCCAACACCACCGGCACGGTCGTGGGCGTCGGGATCACCACCGTGTTCCTGGCCGCCGCGCGTCGTTTCCGGCGGGCCGTCGCCCACCGCCCCGCGCGGGGGCTGGTCGCCGCACTGCTCGCCGCGCCCCTGCTCCTCGCCGCGACGGCCGGGTGCTCGTCCGCAGGTGCGCCGGCCGGTGCCGCCGGACCACCGGTGCCGGGTGTGTCGCGGGGGGACGTCATGACCGCCGAGAACGGTCACGTCGTCGACGGGGAGGAGCTCTCGGCGTTCGCCGACGTCCCGGCCCTCACCAACCTCGACAGCGCACTGCGCACGGCGGTCCAGGACGCGGCCCGGGACGCGACGGCCGACGGGATCCGCTTCCACGTGTCCAGCGGGTGGCGCAGCGCTGCCTACCAGCAGGCGCTGTTCGACGCCGCGGTGCAGCAGTACGGCAGCCCCGGAGCCGCGCGGGAGTGGGTGCTCCGCCCCGACGAGTCCCCCCACGTCACCGGCGACGCGGTCGACGTCGGACCGACGGACGCCATGAGCTGGCTCTCCCAGCACGGGTCGGACCACGGCCTGTGCCAGACCTACGGCAACGAGATGTGGCACTTCAAGCTGGCCGTCGACCGCGGTGAGCAGTGCCCCGCGCCGGCCACCGACCCCACCGCCGGCTGAGCGCGTGGTCCCCGCCCGCGAACCGGCCAGCGTCGTCGCAGCCCGGCAGCTGGCCGCCGAGGCACACGAGCGCCGTCGTCCTGTCCCGGCCCGGCGCACCGCGCGCCGATACGCCGCCGACATCCCCGCCTTCCTACCCTCGCCCCATGCGCGTGCTGATCGCTGAGGACGAGCCCTACCTGGCCGACGCCATCCGGGACGGTCTCCGGCTGGAGGCGATCGCCTCCGACGTGGTGCACGACGGGGACAGCGCCTTGGAGAACCTCGCCGTCAACAGCTACGACGTCCTCGTGCTCGACCGGGACCTGCCCGGCACCTCCGGGGACGACGTGGCCCGGCGGGTCGTCGCCGAGGGCCTGCCCTGCCGGATCCTGATGCTGACCGCGGCCGACCGGCTGGAGGAGAAGGTGCGCGGCTTCGAGCTGGGCGCCGACGACTACCTGACCAAGCCCTTCCAAATGCGCGAGCTGGTGGTGCGGCTGCGCGCCCTGGGTCGCCGGCCGGTCGACGGCACACCGCCCGTGGTCGAGTTCGCCGGGCTCACCCTGGACCCCTTCCGGCGCGAGGTGTACCGGGACGGCCGGTACGTCGGGCTCACCCGCAAGCAGTTCGCGGTGCCGGAGGTGCTGCTGGGCGCCCGGGGTGGGGTGGTCAGCGCCGAGTCGCTGCTGGAGCGGGCCTGGGACGAGAACGCCGACCCCTTCACCAACGCCGTCCGGATCACCATCTCCTCGCTGCGCAAGCGCCTGGGCGACCCCTGGCTCATCCACACCGTCCCTGGTGCCGGCTACCGGGTGGGGCCACCGGCGCCGGACCCGCGGTGAGCGCCCGGCTGCGGCTGACCCTCAGCTACGCCGGCTTCCTGGTCATCGCCTCCGCCGCCCTGGTGGCCCTGCTGGTGTACGTCCTCCGGTTCGTGCCCGAGGGCAACCTCAGCGCGCCCGGCGCCCCGTTCCTGCCCGACCGCGGCGACCTGCTGGCCGCCCTCTGGCCGCGGGTCTGGCAGGTGCTGGCCGTCCTCCTGGTGGTCGGGACGGGCGGGGGCTGGCTGCTGGCCGGCTGGATGCTCCGCCCGCTGCACCAGGTCCACGCCGTCGCCCGGCACGTCGCCGCCGGGTCGCTGGACCGCCGGGTCCGGCTGACCGGCCGGGACGACGAGTTCCGTGAGCTCGCGGACACCTTCGACACGATGCTCGACCGGTTGCAGACCACGTTCGACGAGCAGCGCCGGTTCGCCGCCAACGCGTCGCACGAACTGCGCACCCCCTACGCCGTGGAGCGCGCGATGCTCGACGTCGCGCTGGCCGACCCGGCCGCCGTGGACGTCCCCCGGCTGCTCGCCCGCCTGGACGAGACCAACCGCCGGGGCACCGAGACCGTCGAGGCGCTGCTCGCCCTGGCCGCGCTGGACCAGGGCCGCACGCCCCCGCGCACCCCGGTCGACCTCGCCGAGGTCACCGGGGACGTCGTCCGGGACCTGGCCCCGCTGGCCGACCGCGCGGGCGTCAGCGTGCACACCGAGCTGGGCGAGGGTGACCTGGACGGCGTCGAGCCGCTGGTCCGGCACCTGGTGGCGAACGTGGTGCTCAACGGGGTGCGGCACAACACCGGCCCGGGCGGGACCGTGTCCGTCACGACGGGCAGCACGGAGGACGGCCGGGCGGAGCTGAGGGTGTCCAACACCGGGCCGCACGTGCCCCCGGAGCTGCTCGGCACCCTCACCGAGCCGTTCGTCCGCGGCACCGGCCGGGTCTCCAGCCGGGACACCACCGCTCCCGGCAGCGGCCTGGGCCTGGCGATCGTCGCCCGGGTGGCCGAGGTGCACGGCGCCGACCTGCAGCTGTCCGCTCCCCCGGCAGGCGGGCTGCTCGTCACCGTGCTGTTCCCCGCACCGGGACCGTGACGGCGGCTGCGGAGGACGGCCGCTCCAGGGCGCGGAAGAGCTCGCGGTAGCCGGACTGCTCCTCCAGCGCGGTCACGAGCTCCACCGGCACGATCGGCATCGCGCCCAGCGCGAACATCGACCGCGACCGCACGCACCCCAGCCTGTTCGAGCCGGTCCACGGATCGGCACCCGACATCGCCGGCCGCGGCATCGCCAACCCGATCGGCCGGATCTGGTGCGCGGCGATGATGCTCGGCCGCCTCGTGCACGCCGACGCCGGCGCCGCCGTGGTGGCCGCGATCGAGGACGTGCTGGCCGCCGGCCCGGACGGCGCACCGCTCACGCCCGACCTGCAGGGCTGCGGGACGACGGTGGAGCTGGGCCGGACGATCGCCGAGCGGGTCGGCGAGCGAGGGTGCAGCACCGCCGCCGAGAGCTGACGGCGGGACGGGTACCTCGGCGGCAAGGAGCAGCTCCACGTCGCGGTGCCGGAGCAGGCCCACGGCCGGATCCGGGCGCTGGAGCCGCGCGCACCGGCGGGAGCTGCTCGACGACCTCGTCGTCGCCCACCTCACCGCACGCTGGACCCCGGTGGGTGCGAGGCTCGTCGGGACACGTGCACCCGGCCGGCGACTCCTCGCCGCGTCAGCGGCGCCGTGCACCAGCGACAGGGAGACCGGACACGTGACTGCAGCAACCCGACCTCGCCAGGCCCTGGTCGTGGGCGCCACGGGGATCGTCGGCCAGAACCTGGCCGAGCGGCTCACCGCCCAGGGCTGGGAGGTCCACGGGCTGTCCCGCAGCGGGCGGGCCCCCGGCCCGGGCGTGCACCCCGTGCAGGCGGACCTGGCCGACCCCGCAGGACTGGCCACCGCGCTGGCCGGCCTCTCCCCCGAGCTCGTGGCCATCACCGCTTGGACCCGGCAGGCCACCGAGGCGGAGAACATCGCGGTCAACGGTGCGGCCGTCCGCAACGTCCTGCAGGCGCTCGAGCCGGCCGGCTCGGTGCGGCACGCGGCGCTGATGACCGGGCTGAAGCACTACCTCGGCCCCTTCGAGGCTTACGCGCAGGGCGAGATGCCCGACACGCCCTTCCACGAGGACGAGCCCCGCCTGGACGCGCCGAACTTCTACTACGCGCAGGAGGACGAGCTCTTCGCCGCCGCGGCCCGGGCCGGGTTCACCTGGAGCGTCCACCGGTCGCACACGGTGTTCGGCTTCGCGGTGGGCAACGCCATGAACATGGTGCTGACGCTGTCCGCGTACGCCGCGATCTGCAAGCAGACGGGGCGCCCGTTCGTCTTCCCCGGGTCGAGCACCCAGTGGAACAGCGTGACCGACGTGACCGACGCCGACCTGCTGGCCGACCAGATCATCTGGGCCGCCGCCACCGAGGCGGGCCACGACCAGGCCTTCAACACCGTCAACGGCGACGTCTTCCGCTGGCGATGGCTGTGGCCGCAGATCGCCGCCCACTTCGGCGTGGGATGGGAGGGCTACGAGGGACGGGTCCGCCCGCTCACCGAGAGCATGGCCGGCAGCGAGGACGTCTGGGCCGGGATCGCCGCGGAGCACGAGCTGGTCGAGCCCGACCTCGGCCGGATCGCCTCCTGGTGGCACACCGACAGCGACCTCGGCCGGGAGATCGAGGTGCTGACCGACATGAACAAGAGCCGCAAGGCCGGGTTCACCGAGAGCCGGGACTCCCGCGACAGCTTCTTCCGCTACGTGGAGCGGTACCGCGCGGCGCACATCATCCCCTGACGGGTCCGGGGAGCGTGGTGCGCCGGGACGGGAGTCGGGGCAGAGCGGTACGGACGGCGGTGGTGAGGAGGACGCGACGGGCCGGCGGTGGGAGCGCTCGGGCGACCCGCAGCATCGTGGCCGCGATGGACGTCGGGGCGGACCCGATGTCGAGGTAGGCGACCCACGCCGACTCCGGCAGGCTGAAGAAGGACTGGAAGAAGGCGTCGGTCTGGGCCTCGTCCAGTCCGAGCAGGACCTCACGCCCCAGACCGAGCAGGCCGAGGGTCGCGCGCTGCCGGGCACTGCGGACCAGCGACCGCACCGCAGCTGCATCGGCCCCGGCCAGCACGGCATCGGCGATCGTGCTGCCGGCCCGCAGTGACGCGGCGACGCTGTACCCGGTCGCCGGGTGGACCAGCCCGGCCGCGGCCCCGACGGGCACGCCGACGGATCGTCGGACGGCGGCGTCCAGGGGAATGGCCACCCGTTCCGGGCGGTCGGCGATGCGCAGACCGGCGTGGTCGATGAGGCGGTGCAGGCGGTCACGCAGGTGGGGCAGCGCCACCGGCGGGCGGGCAGCCAGGGAGGTGGCCTCCAGCAGGGTCGTGCCGTCGTCCAGCCCCATCCCGTACAGGAAGGCGGGCGGCTGCGCGACGCCGTCCTCGCGCAGCACAGCCCAGTCCATGAGCAGTGCACCCCCGTCCGGGACCAGGCCACCGAGGTCACCGGTGACCCGCTCCCCCCAGGCCCGCTGGTGGGCGCTGCCGGGACCGCCGCCGCGGGCGTCGACGACGATGTCGCCGGTGAGGGTGGTGCCGTCGGTGAGCGTCACGACCTGACCGACCGGGTCCTGGTGGACGGCGGCGACCGACCCCGTGCGGGTCGCACCGCCACTGGCGCGCAGCCGACCGAGCAGGAGACCGTGCACGACGTCGTTGTGGAGCCGGGCGTAGGCGCGACCGACGTCCTGGGTCATGGCGGTGGTGCGCACCACGGTCACCGGGTACCGCCGACCCAGCGGCGGAGTCCCCTCCGTCCGGGCCGTGTCGCCGAGCAGATCCGTGGACACGGCATCGAGCTCGTCGGCCCACATGCCGTAGGTCTGGTGCCAGGGCCGCAGGTGCGGGGCGACCACCACCACGCTCAGGCCCCGCGCGGCGCACGCGGCAGCGACCGACAGTCCGGCCGGTCCGGCGCCGGCGACGACCACGTCCCAGCGCTGTCCCGGCGCGACGGAGTTCACGGGCGCGCGGCGTGCACAGGCGAGCTGCGCAGGCGGGACTGGGCACGCGTGTTCCGTCGGGAACGACGGTGGGCGGCGCGGCGGGGCAGCCAGCGGGTCACGGGTGCTCTCGTCTCCTCGGTCGCAGGTCACGCTAGCCGTAGCGCACGGTCAGTTGGACACGACCGTCTGACGCCCGGGATGCCACTCGCCCCCCGTCGTCCGCACCCTCGACGTCGGCTGATCGTCGTCCGACCACAGGGCGGCCCCGGCGGTCGCTCCCTACGCTGACGTGATGTTCTTCCTCTTCGGCTTCGGCACCAAGCGGCAGCACCTCGGCCCCGGCGAGACCCGCACCTGCCCGAACTGCAACAACACCTCGCAGTGGGCTCGGGTGAAGCAGTACAAGCAGTTCTCGCTGTTCTTCGTGCCGGTCGCCCGGTGGAAGCGCCGACAGGTCGAGGTCTGTGGCATCTGCGGCACCACCGTCGCGGTCTGACCCACGCCTCAGGGCGCGCGGAGCTGTCAGCGGAGCACCACCTGGACGTCGATCACCCGTCCCCGGACCCGGAGGCCCTGTGACCGCGACGAACTGGACCGAGGACCTGCGCAGCAGCCTGGACGAGCGGCTCGACGCCCACCGCTCCGCGCTTCAGCACAGCCTGGACGGGCTGACCGACCAGGAGGCCCGGGCCCGGCTCGTGCCCTCCAAGACCACGCTGCTGGGTCTGCTGCAGCACGTCACCTACGTGGAGGCGATCTGGTTCGGCCAGGCGGTCACCGGGGCCTCCACCCGGGAGCTCGGCGTGGCCAGCAGCCCCGACCGGTCGTTCGTGCTCCGGAGGGACGCCACGATCGCGTCGGTGCGGGCGGCCCATGCGGACCGGTGCGCCGAGTCCCGGGCGACCATGGCCGGGTTCGCCCTCGACGACGAGGTGAGCGGTCGGGGCGCCCGCCCGGTCTGGGCGCTGTACCTGCAGGTGCTCGGTGAACTCGCCCAGCACGCCGGGCATGCGGACGTGCTCCGCGAGCAGCTGCTGGCCGCCCGGGAGCGCCTGCCGGCCTGACCGGAGACGGCGGGTCAGGTGCGCCGGATGTTCGTCCAGCCGGTGTAGCCCCGCTGTTCCAGGAGCCGCAGCAGTCGCGGCGCCCACGGGAAGGACTGCACGAACGCCGCGTCCAGCAGCGCGACCAGGTCCTCGCTGATCGGCTGCTCCGCGGCCCCGGCGGACGCGGCGGCCGCCCCCTCGAGGAAGGCCTCCACCCGGTCGGCGAGCTCGGGCAGCCGCGGGTCGTCGGCCGTGCAGTCGGTGAGCTCCCCGAGGTCGAGGTAGAGCCGGCGCAGCGTCGGGTGCTCGAGCTGCGCGTGCTTGACCGCCATCATGGCCGGCACCTGCTCCGGCGCCTGGGCCGCGATCAGGATCCAGCTGTCCCGCTCGATCTCGACCAGGCGCTCCGGGAAGCCGAGCTCGCGCATCCGCTCCAGGTAGGCGACCGCCACCGGCGGCAGCACGAGGCTCTCCCCCGCCGCGAGCTGCGCGATCCGGGTCCGGTGCCGCTGGCGGTCGCGGATCTCGGCGCGGAGGCGACGGTCGACCTCCTCGACCGCCGCCGCGAACTCCTCCTCGCCGGCCGCCAGCAGCTCCCGCACCCGGGACAGCGGCACGCCGGCCTCGGCGAGGGTGCGGATCCGGATCAGCTCCACGACCGCCACCGCGTCGTAGCGCCGGTACCCGGAGGAGTCCCGTTCCGGCTCGGGCAGCAGCTCCTTGGCGTGGTAGTGCCGGACGGCGCGCACCGTCACGCCGGCGTAGGACGCGAGCTGGCTGATGGTCAGCACGGGCGTGCCCTCTGCTCGGCGGCGTGGTCAGCCGATCTTCCGCCGGTAGGTGACCATCGCGAACAGGTATGCCACCAGCAGCAGGCCGACGCACCAGGCGAGGGCCGTCCAGCCGTCGTCGCCGACCGGCTGCTCGGCGTAGAGGCTGCGCAGGGTGTTCACGATCGGCGTGACGGGCTGGTGCTCGGCGAACCGGCGCACCGGGCCCGGCATCCCCGAGGTCGGGACGAACGCCGAGCTGATGAACGGCAGGAAGACCAACGGGTAGGAGAACCCGCTCACCCCGTCCAGGGAGGTGGCGGTCAGCCCGGGGACGACGGCCAGCCAGGTGAGCGCCAGGGTGAACAGCACCAGGATGCCGAGCACGGCCAGCCAGGCGAGCACCCCGGCGCCGGAGCGGAAGCCCATCGCCACGGCGACGAGCACGACCAGCACCAACGAGACCAGGTTCGCCACCAGCGAGGTCAGCACGTGGGCCCACAGCACGGACTGCCGGGCGATCGGCATCGACTGGAACCGCTCGAAGATCCCGCTGGAGACGTCGGTGAACAGTCGGAAGGCGGTGTAGGCGATCCCGGAGGCGATGGTGATGAGCAGGATCCCGGGCAGCAGGTAGTCGACGTACGCCCCGTTCCCGACCTCGATCGCGCTGCCGAAGACGTAGACGAACAGCAGCAGCATGGCGATCGGCGTGATCGCGGTGGTGATGATCGTGTCCGGGCTGCGCAGCACGTGCCGCAGCGACCGCTTCAGCAGGGTCGTGGTGTCGCGGACGACGTACGTGGTGGTCATCGGTCCGTCTCCTGCTGGCCGGAGCCGACGATCGCCAGGAAGACGTCCTCGAGGGACGGCTGCTTCTCGACGTGCTCGACCGTGGCAGGGGGGAGCAGTTGCCGGAGCTCGACGAGGTTGCCCTCGGCGATCACCCGGCCCTGGTGCAGGACGGCGATCCGGTCGGCGAGCTGCTCGGCCTCGTCGAGGTACTGGGTGGTGAGCAGCACCGTCGTGCCCCGGCCGGCGAGCTCCCGGACCGTCGCCCACACCTCGAGCCGCGACTGCGGGTCCAGGCCCGTCGTCGGCTCGTCCAGGAAGAGCACCGGCGGATCACCGATGAGGCTCATCGCGATGTCGAGGCGACGGCGCGTCCCGCCCGACCAGGTCGACACCCGGCGGCCGGCGGCGTCGGTCAGCTGGAACCGGGCGAGCAGGTCGTCGGCGATCCGGCCGGCCCCGTCGAGGTGCCGCAACTGGGCGACGAGCACGAGGTTCTCGCGCCCGGTGAGGAGCTCGTCGACGGCGGCGAACTGCCCGGTGAGGCTGATCGCCCCGCGCACCTCGGCGGGCTGGGTGGCGACGTCGAACCCGTGGACGGACGCGGTCCCGCTGTCGGCTCGCAGGAGGGTGCACAGGATGCGCACCGTCGTGGTCTTGCCGGCGCCGTTGCTGCCCAGGAGGGCGAAGACGGTCCCCGCGGGGACGCTCAGGTCGACACCTGCGAGCACCGCGTGCTCGCCGTAGGACTTGGTCAGCCCGGTGGTCTCGATGGCTGCTGTCGTGGTCATGGCAGGAGCGTCCAGCCCTGACCCTGCGTCAAGGTCAAGTCGGGGTCATCCGTCCCGTGCGACCTGGAGGGGCCCGGTTGGTCAGGCCCCGTGCCGCCCGCCGATCAGCAGTTGACCGACCACCGGTGGCCGCAGCTCAGGCAGACCAGGACCGCCACCCAGTCCTGCGGGTCGAACTCGCCGGGGTGGTCACCGACGTCCTGTCCGCCGCACGCGACGCAGCAGGACATCCGGGCCAGCGCGCTGGCCTGCACGACGACCGAGTGGTCCAGGAGCTCGGACACGGGGACACCTCCACGATGAACGGCAGCCGCGCTGCTGCCTCGATGGGTGGAGATTGGCCCGGCGACCGTCTCGCCGACGGGTGACACGAGGCCGGTCACCGGATCGCAAGAAGCTCGTCGTGCGACCGCAATGGAGCAGCGGCGGAGGTCAGCTGCCACGCGGGGGGCCCCGCATCATGCGCGCGTCGACCTGGCGGGCGTGGAAGTGGGTCACCGGCCCCGGGTGGACGTCGGACGGTCGACGCCCCGCAGCCGTGCACGAGTGCCCTGCCGGAACGCCGAGGAGGCTGTCCCAGGGAGCGCGGAGCCGTCGGGTGCCTACGGGGTGGTGCTGGGCAGACCCGTGCGGCCCGCAACCAGGAGGGTGCGGGCCGCGCGGCCTGACCGGACCCGGCCTATGCCGCGGGCGTCCTCGCGAACCGGGCCCGGTCGGTGAACTCGATCTCAGCCACGGAGCCACGGGCGCCGGCGGCGACGTCGATGGTCCCGGTGGAGTCGTCCGGCGCGATCCGCGGGACGTCGCCGGTCATCAGGCTGATCCGCACCCGGTGCCCCTCGGCGAAGCGCCAGTGCGCCGGCTGCGTCTCGATGACGAACGTGGTCTCCTCCCCCGGCGTCACGGGGACGCTCCGATCGTGCCCGAACCGGTGGCTGGCCCGCAGCCAGCCGGCGGCGACCTCGGTGACCCGGCCGTCGGGGGCGACGTCCATCACCTTGGCCACGAGGTTGCCGTCGCTGGCGGGCAGGGTCGCCTCCAGGGTGACCTCGGCCTGCCCGGCCATGACGGCGTCGTGCGCCAGCGGGTCCGACGTGAACGTCAGTCGCCCCTCGTCCGCCGCGGCGTTGTCCGCTGCCGGGTCCGTCGGCCGCGGGCACCCGACCAGGCAGGTGGTGGCCGGGCCGTCGTCCGGGTCGATCGCGAGGTCCAGGGTCCCCGGCTTGCCGGGCCGTCGGTCCAGTTCCCGGTCGGTGCCGAGAGCCAGGACCTGCCCGTTCCCGTCCGCCGGCCAGTCGGCCAGCTCCACCCAGCGGCCGCCGGTGCCCTCGACCTCGTAGCTGGTCACCGGCGCCGCCGGCAGTGGTGCGTCGGGGTCGTCGCGCAGCCAGTGGTCGAACCAGGCGAGGGTCGCGCCGATCGGCAGCGGTTCGGTCTCCTGCTCCCAGGGGTCCGCGTGGGTCCAGGGCCCCATGACCAGCCGGACGTCGTCGTTCCCGGCGTCGCGCAGGCCCTCGTAGTTGCCGATCGCCCCGGCCCGGAAGACGTCGAACCAGCCACCAGTGAGCAGGACCGGGACCTCGATGTCCTCGTGCTCGTTCGCCACGTTCTGGACGTCCCAGTACTCGTCGTACGTGGGATGGGCCGCGAAGGCGTCGAGCTGCCGCTGGTCGAAGGCGGGATCTGCCACATCCGGGGCGCCCACCCAGAGCCAGTCGGCATCCGCGCGCGCTCCGCCCGGGTAGAAGATCTCGGAGTAGTTCTCCATCGGCGAGACGTTGGGCGCGATCGCCACCAGGTGCGGCGGTTGCTCTGCCGCGATCTCGAGGGTCGTCTGGCCGCCGTAACTCGTGCCGGAGGCACCCACCTTGCCCGAGGACCACGGCTGCTCGGCCAGCCACTCGACGGCGTCATGGCCGTCCTTGCTCTGGATCGGCCACCGCGCCTCGAAGCCCGGTGCCGGGGAGATCCCGGTGCCACGGATGTCGCACGACATCACGTTGTAGCCGCGCTGGCTGAAGTACGTGGCGAACTCGCCCTCTGCCTCCTCCACGGCCCTGCCGTACGGCGTGTAGCTCCGCAGGAGCCCGGGGAACTCCCCGGCCGCCGGCTCGCCCCCGAGCGCCGGTCGGGCGATGGTGCACCCGAGCTCGAAGCCGTCCTGCATCGGCACCTGGAGCCGTTCCACGTGCGTGCCGTATGCGGCCGGCCGGTCGTAGTCGAACCAGTCGGGCTCTGCGGCCGGGGCGGGGCGGGGCGGGTGGGCGGCTGCCGGCGGAGCCAGCACCCCCGCCACGACCGCGCCGGTGATGGTGCCGATCACGCCGAGACGGCGGGTACGCCTGCTGAACACGCTTCCTCCACGGGGAACGGGACGGGGCCGAGGGACGCCGGTCGAGGTCAGGAGCGCGGGGCGCCGAACACGCCGCCGCGGTCGCCCAGCCACTCGGCCGGTCGGTAGGTGCGCAGGATGTCCGACCCACCCAGGCCGAGCTCCTCGGCCGCGGCATCCAACGTGCGGGGGTGGGCGACGGAGCCCCAGTGACCCGTGGCCACCCGCTCGTCCAGGGCCTCGACGGAGGCGACCAGCTCGGCGGGCGTGAACTGGCAGTGGCTCAGCCGGTGCACGAAGGCCTGGCGCAGCAGTCCGTTCGCACCGGCCTGGCGCACGGTCTCCGCGTACTCCTCCTCGACCTGGACCGGGGCGAGGACGTCATGCGTGGTGTGCAGGCTCAGGACCGGGACCTGCAACTCCCCGGTGAGCTCGGACGTGGCGTGGGCCGTCTGCAGCGCGTCCTCGTCGGCGGTCACCGACGCCGTCGCGGTCAGCCGGTCGAGGTCCGCGGCCAGGTCGAGCCCGGCCTCCCGGTACAGCGCCGTCACCTGCGCCCGCTCGTCGGCGCGCTGCAGCAACGCCCGGTAGTCGACGCCGGCGTTCCAGGACGGGTTGCCGCCGACCGTGGTCTCGATGTCGACCCGGGCCGGGTAGGTGAAACCCAGTGCGGAGGTGAACTGGGCGACCTGGGCGTCGACCTGCGCCTGGTGGTCCCGTGGACCGGGCTCGGGCTGGCCCTCGGCCCAGCGGGGCAGGTGGTACAGCGCGGCGGCGAGCGCGATCCGTGCCCGGCCCGCGGGATCGTCCTGCGCGGCCACGACGGCGTCGGTGAGAGTGCTCGCCGCGGCGTTGACGGCGGCCAGGTCGCCCTCGTAGTCGGCCAGCTGTACCTCGGTGCCCGGTGGGACGAGCAGCTGGGCGATCGCATGGGCACCGTCGAGCTGGTAGTTGAGCAGGTCGACGCCGCCGTGCATGAGCCCGCAGGTCGGCAGCGCCCCGTCGACGGGGGTACCGGGGAGCTCGGCCAGCTGGCCGGTCACCAGGCCGCCCATGGAGGTCCCGACGGCGAGCACCCGCGATGGCTCACCGACGGCGGCCCGGAAGGCATCCAGGGTCTGCAGCTGGTCCTCGGCAGCGGTGTCCAGCGTCCAGCCGCTGCGCTCATAGGAGGAGCCGACCAGGGCGTAGCCCCGGTCCAACAGGGCCTGCCGGGTCACGTCGTCCGGCGCGTTCTCGGCGGTGTGCGGGATGGGGAAGAAGCTGGGCCGGTAGCCGTGGCTGTACAGCAGCACCGTGCCGTTCCAGTCGGCGGGGACGTCGGCGACCCAGGCGGTGGCCCCGTCGTCGACCGTCCCCTCGACGTGCCTCGGGGCCGCGGGCTCTCCGGCTGCGGCGGGTGTGGCGGCGGCGAGCGAGATGGCCAGCGCGCAGGCCAGGCCGGGGACGAGCGATCGAGGGGACATCAGCATCCTCACGGGAGGGGGTCGGGATGCCGGAGACGCTAGGCCCGAGTGAAACGAGCGTCAACGAAATGCCGAGCTTTTCTGTGAGCCAGCCCACTCAGGCGGAGCTACCGCCTCGCGCGTGCGTCCCGCACGAGGTCGGCGAAGGCCGCCTGGGCGCGCGCCTCCAGGGCTGCGAAGACGGTGCGGTACACGGCCGTCGACCGGCGGGCGGGCCAGTCCGCACCCAGGTGGCGATCGGGCAGCACCGGGTCGAGTCGCAGCAGGCGGATCCAGTGGGCGCCGAGGAGGGTGAACAGGGCCAGCGGGTCCTCGTCACGAGGGAGGGGCCGGTCCCACCGGCGGAGGAACTCTTCGTGCTCCGCGCGCAGAACATCGAGGTCCCAGGCCCGACGGACGAACCGGGCGACATCCGTGCCGGCGGCGGGAGAGGCCACGAACCCGTCGATCTGCAGGCCTCCCACCTCATCGCCGACGGTGATGATCGAGTCGAGGTCGACCCGGCCCGGCGCGATCCACAGCCCGTCGCGCAGGCAGCCGAAGCCCGCCCAGGTCAGCCGGGACCGCAGCCGATTCCGGACGTCCCGCTGCGTCTCCGGCAGGGAGAAGCTCAGCAGCGTCCACTCGCTGCTCCCCTGGTGGAACGGTTCGGTCGCCAGCACCCGCTCCCGCCCCTCCCGCAGGACCCTCCGAGAGGTCTCGGTCAGGCCGTAGCGGGCCACTCTCCCGTCCTGGTCACGAGTCAGCAGCCCGCGCTCGGTGAGCCGGGTCAGCACCGACCTGGTGGCGTCGTCGCTCACGCCCAGGGACCCGAGCACGTCGAGGAAGACCTTCGTCGGAAGAGGCTCCTCGTGGCTGTCGAGGATCAGTGCGCCCCCCAGTGCCAGCAGGAGGTCCTGCGGCTTGAAGCGCACCTCGGCTGCACGGTCTGTCATGTGCCCCTCCCTGAGCCCACTCGGCGCCCACGCCGCGGGCCGGCGGGCGGGACCACCCTGCCAGGTCGGCCCGCGGGATCCGCTCGGTCCACCACCGCCCGTCGGGGGATCCGGGGGGTCAACTCAGGCGTCGCGCCGGCTCCCGGAGTTCGGTGAGGTGGTCGCGGGCGAGGGCGACGACGACCGGCCGCACGTGCTCGGCGAGCCACTCGGCGGTCTCGTCACCGCGCCGTTCGGCCGCCCAGCCCAGGTAGGTGAGCCCGCGGGCCAGCAGCATCCCGGTCCAGTGGCGCAGCTGCTCGTCACCGAGGGCCCGGCGGGTCCGGTACCCCGCGATGACGGCGTCGGTGTACTCGGCGAAGCGGGGGTGCGGGCGGTAGAAGAAGAGGATCGTGGCGAGCTCGAACAGGTGCCAGCCCTCCCCGAAGTCGTCGAAGTCGATGAGCACGAGTTCGCCGTCGGCCAGGAGGATGTTCTCCGGCGTGAAGTCGGCGTGGATGACGCCGTACACGTCCGGTCCGGTGCCCAGGGCGGCCAGTGACGACGTCAGGCGGGCAACGGCCGCACCCAGCACGTCCCGCTCCTCGGCGGACAGGACGTCGAGCCCGAGCGGGTCGCCCCAGAGCGCCTTCGCCCCCACCAGGCCGTCCAGGTCCCACGCCGCGCGACTGAACCCGGGGAGCCGGCCGACGTCCTGCAGGTGGTCGTGCAGCTCCCCCGCCAGCTGGCCGAGCCGGTGGAAGACGCCCGGGTCCAGCGAGCTGCTGCCGTCGAACGCCTCGCCGCAGTCCCCGAGGGGGGCGGCTCCCTCGATCCAGCGCTGCACGTCGACCTGGTACTGCTCACCCGTGCCGTCGCCGACGAGGTGGACCAGCTCGCCGGAGGTGGTGCGGATCGGCTCGGGCACCGGGAAGCCCCGCTGACGGAGAGCCAGCAGGTACTCCAGCTCGCAGGTCACCGCGGAGGTGGCGTGCAGCCCGGGACGGTGCAGGCGGACGGCGAAGGACTCCCCCGCCCGCTCGGCCCGGAACACGTGGTTCTCCCGGTACTTGACGAAGTGCAGGGTGGCGCGGGCCAGCCCGTAGGAGTCGAGGGCCTCGGCGATGACGCGCCGCGCCGCGGTCTCGTCGATGAGCGCCACGTGACTGCTCCTCTGCCTGCCGGCGGACCGGCGGGTCGTCGATGCGCCGGGCTCGGCTGCACGCACCCGACTGCGCTGTTGCAGCGGAAGACTGACAGCTACATGAACGCCCGGTCAAGAGCCTTTACGACGCGTTCACGTACTTCGGCGCGCTCGAGCCGCAGTCAGCTCAGGAGCGGTCCGGGCGGACCAGACCCGTCGCGAGCGCGACGATGCCGGCCAGGAGCTCCTCGGACCTGCCGGGGTCCTCGGCCACCTCCACCAGCGCGGCCCGCGATGCGCCCACCAGGAGGGCGGCGAGCGTCGCGGGCTCCACCCCGGCGGCCATGACGCCGGCCGCGCGCGCCTCTGCGACGTCCTCGGCGATGAGCTTGGCGACGACCCGGGAGGCGTGCCCCCGCACGGGCGCCAGCGCCGGCTCCACGCTCGGGTCGCTGTTGGAGTAGAACCGCCCGACGAGCGGCCGCGCGCCGATCTCCAGAAGGGGTCGGGCGAGGGCAGCCACCTTGTCCACGAAACCGGACGCCTGGCCGTGCGAGGCCGCCACCCGGTCGAGCAGCTCTTCGTTGACCTCCTCGTACAGCGTGCGGAAGAGGTCGTCGCGGCCGGCCGGGAAGTACGCGTAGAGCGTCACCTTGGAGGCCCCCGCCTCGGCCGCGATCGCCTCGACCGTGGCCCCGCCGAACCCTCGCTCGGCGAAGACCTGGAGGGCGGCGTCGAGCAGCACGCGCCGGGTGCGGAGCCGGTTCTGCTCGCGGAGGGAGAGCCGCCCGGTCCCCTCCCGGGGCGCATCCTGCGACGACGTCATCCGGCCACCCCTCCCGTCAGCTGTGAGCGACACCCTACGGACGGGCAACCGGGCGCCGTCGACCGGAGAGCCGGCCGGCGGGTGTCACCGGACGGCGGCGTCCATCTCGTCGAGGCTCGCGGCGAGCCGGTCGACCAGGAGCTCCAGGTGCTGGTGCTCGAACACCATGGGCGGCCGGATCTTCAGCACGTTGTCCCGCGGCCCGATCCGGCTGATCAGCACACCCCGCCGGACCATGTCCTCCACGACGTGCTTGGCACGGCCCGCGCTCGCACTGCCGTCGTCGTCGACGAGCTCGAGGCCGAAGAACAGGCCGGTCCCGCGGACCGCGCTGACGCCCGGCCGGTCGGCTGCCAGCTCCTCCAGCGTCTTGCGGGCGTGCCGGCCGAGCTCGGCGGCGCTGGCCTGCAGCTCCCGGTCCGCCGTCTCCCGGAGCACGGCGGCACCCGCCGCGGCGGAGACCGGGTTCCCGGCGAAGGTGTTGAAGTACATGTTGGCGCTGCCGAACTCGTCCAGCAGCCGGGTGGTGGTGACCACGCCGCCGAGGGGGTGCCCGTTGCCCAGCGGCTTCCCCATCGTGACCAGGTCGGGTCGGACGCCGTGCAGCTCGTGTCCCCAGAACGCCGAGCCGGACCGGCCCAGCCCCGACTGCACCTCGTCGGCGATGACCAGCCCACCGGCCCCGTGGACCAGGGCGGCCAGGCCCTCGACGTACCCGGCCGGCGGGTGCAACAGGCCCTCGGTGGTGAAGAGCGGGTCGAACAGCAGCGCGGCGAGGCCGTGGCCGGCCGCCTGCAGCGAGGCGATGGCGGCGGCCGCCTCCTCGAGCGCCTCCGCGAGGACGAGGCCGTGGCTCCGGGGGTCGGAGAGCACGTCCGGGATCCGCAGTGCACGGACGTGGGCGCCCAGCGGCTCCGCGACCGTCAGCCCCGTGGTCATCTCCGCCAGCGACATCGTGTTGCCGTGGTAGCTGAAGTCCGTGACCAGGACGCCGGTCGACCGGGTGTGCTGGCGGGCGATGCGGAGGGCGAGCTCGTTGGCCTCGGAGCCGCTGTTGGTGAAGAAGACCTTGTCCAGGTGTGGCGCGAAGGTCGCGAGCAGCATCTCGCCGTACTCGACGACGGGCTCGTGCAGGTACCGGGTGTGCACGTTCAGCCGCGCCGCCTGCTCGGCGATGGCGCGGACGACCACGGGGTTGCAGTGCCCCACGTGCGGGACGTTGTTGTAGGCGTCGAGGTGATCCACGCCGTCGGCATCCGTCAACCACACGCCGTGCCCGGCGACGACGTGCAGCGGCTCGTCGTAGAACAGCGGCGAGTGCCGGCCGATGACCTCCGACCGTCGCGCACGGAGCGCCTCGGCCACGGACGGGCTGTCGGTCGACATGACGCCTTCTTCCTCAGCGAACGGGTTCCGCGCCATGCACCGATGGCCTCGGAATCTGAACGCAGCGTACAGAGTTCCGCCCGACCACGGCCACCGTCGTCCGTCGCGAGTCGGCACCGGGGCTTGGCGGCAAGGGTCACGGGCGGCCCTGCGACACGGGTCAGGGGCCCGAGACCCGGCGCTGCACGCTGGCGACGTGGGCCGCGGCCGCCGCGACGGCGCCGGCCTCGTCCCCCGCCCGGATGGCGGCCGCGATCCGCTCGTGCTCGCGACGGGAGGAGCGCATCCGGTCGGCGGTGAGCAGGTGCTCGCGGCGGCTGGGCTCGGTGAGCTCCTGCACCCGGTCGTGCAGGCGCACCAGCAGCGGGTTGTTGCTGTACTGGGCGATCGCCCGGTGGAAGGTCCGGTCCAGCCGGGCGAAGTGCGCCGGCCGGCTCTCCGCCTCCATCTCCACGAGCAGCGCCTCCAGCTGGGCGACCCCCTGCGCGGTGGCGTTCCGTGCGGCGCGGCCGGCGACCGACGGTTCGATGCACGCCCGCACGTCCATCACCTGCGCCAGCTCGATCTGGTTGGCGTCGAGCCCACCGGCCAGCGCCAGGCCGGTGAGCGTCCCGCCCGGTCGCAGCACGGTCGTGCCGCGACCCCGGGTGCGGTCGATGAGCCCGCGGACCTCCAGGTCGCGCAACGCCTCCCGGACCGAGCCGCGGGAGACCCCCAGCGACCCGGCGAGCTCCCGCTCCGGGGGCAGCCGGTCCCCCGGACCGAGCGTCCCGTCCAGGATCAGCCGCTCCAGCCGGGAGGAGACGGCATCCGCCCGCGAGGCCTGCCCGGACGACGTGGCGCCAGTCTCCACACGATCTCCTTGGTCGGACCAACAGGACGACTGCCCTCGGCCACAGGCAGAACACCCTCAGTGGCCACGGCGGAGGTTACGCCCGCGTCTCAATTGCGAAACTTGCGGCAGAAGTCTTTACAGCCCGTTCAGTGTGACTCCAGACTCACCGACACCATCCCTCAACCGGGTGACTTGGTCCTACCAGGACACCCGACCACTGGAGGCCGACTGTGCGTCCGCTCCGTGCTCTTTCCATGACCATCGCGCTGGGGACGACCGTGACCCTGGCGGCCTGCGGCGGGTCGTCCGACGAGGAGGCCGAGGCTGCGGCCCCGTCGGTCGAGCAGGACGACGAGATCGCCGCGCTGGTGCCCGACGACGTCCGGGAGTCCGGCGTCCTCACCATCGGCGTGGACGCCGGGGTGGCGCCGATGGTCATCTCCTCCGATGACGGGACGCTCACCGGGTTCGAGGTCGAGCTCGCCCGGGCGGCGGCCGGGCTGATGGGCCTGGAGGCCGAGTTCAGCCCCGGTGACTTCACCGGTCTGATCGCCGGCCTGGAGGCCGATCGCTACGACACCGTGATGTCCTTCGTGGTGGACACCGCGGAGCGGGAGCAGTCGGTGGACTTCGTGGACTACATGGAGGTCGGCGCCGGGATCCTCGTCCCCCAGGGCAACCCCGAGGGCATCGAGGAGCCGATGGACCTCTGCGGGGTGACCACCGTCGTGGGCGCCGCGAGCCAGGGCGAGCGGACGGCCGACGCGTTGAGCGAGGAGTGCGTGGCGGCCGGGCAGGAGCCGGTCGACAAGCTCGTCGTCCAGGACCCCACCGACGTGCAGACCGCGATCAGCTCCGGCCGCGCACCCGCCGCGCTCAACGTGAGCCCCGTGATCGGCTACGCGGTGAGCACCTCGGGTGGCCAGTTCGAGCAGGCCGGCGACTTCTTCAACGAGGTGCCCGGCGGCGCCCTGTTCCGCAAGGACGAGACCGAGCTGCGGGACGCCTTCGTCGCCGCGCTGCTGCAGCTCCAGGAGGACGGGACGTTCTCCGAGCTCGGCGAGGAGTTCGGCGTCACGGAGAGCCTCCTGGAAGGTGCCCCCATCAACGCGGCGACCCAGGAGTGAGCGCCGCGGCGAGCCGGACGGGAACGCCGGCGGGCACCGACTCGCGGCCGTCCGGCCTGGAGCCGATGGCGCCGCGGGTCCGGTGGCAGGAGTTCCTCTACCTCGCCATCGTGCTCGTGCTGCTGGCGATGCTGGCGAACTTCGTCCTCACGAACGAGCGACTCAACCTCCCCGTCTTCTGGGAGTACCTCTTCCACCCGCTGGTCCTCGACGGCCTGCGGATCACGGTGATCCTGACGGTCGCGGGCATGGTGGGGGGAACCGTGCTCGGCCTGGCGCTCACGGCCATGCGGTTGTCGTCCAGCCCGACGCTGCGGGCGGTGTCCTTCACCGCCATCTACGTGTCGCGCACCATCCCGTTGCTGGTCCAGCTGCTCTTCTGGTTCTTCCTCGCCTCCGTGCTGCCGCGGATCAGCTTCGGCATCCCGTTCGGCCCGGAGTTCGTGTCCTTCGAGACGAACGAGGTGATCAACCAGCTGGGTGCGGCGATCATCGCGCTGAGCCTCTTCGTGGCCGGCTACATGGCGGAGATCATGCGTTCCGGCGTGATGTCGGTGGACCGGGGCCAGGTGGAGGCGGCGACGGCGATGGGCATGACGCCGCTGTCGGTCTTCCGCCGGGTGGTCTTCCCGCAGGCAGCCCGGATCTCCATCCCGCCGACGATGAACCAGGTCATCTCGGTCCTGAAGTACTCCTCCGTCGTGATCCTCATCGGCCTGGCCGACCTCATGTACTCGGTGCAGGCCATCTACTCGCGCAACTTCCAGCAGATCCCGCTGCTGCTGGTGGCGACGTTCTGGTACGGCCTCGTGGTGGTCGTGCTGACCGTCGTGCAGAGCCAGCTCGAGAAGCGGTTGTCCACGGGCCTGCCCAAGGCGGCCCGCCAGCGGATGAAGGAGCTGGAGGAGAAGACCGATGCCTGAGACCCCCGTCGCCACGGCGACCGACCAGCACACCGCCCACGGTCCGGACCGCCCCATGGTGGAGATCGCCGGGCTCTGCAAGACCTTCGGTGAGCACCGGGTCCTCCGGGGCATCGACCTCACGGTCGCCCCCGGGCAGGTCGCCTGCATCCTGGGGCCCTCCGGCTCGGGCAAGTCGACGCTGCTGCGGTGCGTCAACCAGCTGGAGACCGCCACCGACGGCGCCATCCACATCGACGGCGAACTGGTCGGCTACCGCGTGCAGGGTGGCCGCCGGCACCCCCTGTCACCACGGCAGATCGCCCGCCAGCGCCGCTCCACCGCGATGGTCTTCCAACGGTTCAACCTGCTGGCCCACCAGAGCGCGCTCGCCAACGTGATGGAGGCGCCGGTGCACGTCCACGGCGTCCCCCGGGACCGGGCCCGCGAGGAGGGCCTGGCGCTGCTCGACCGGGTGGGGCTGGGCCCGTACGCCGACCACTACCCCGCCCAGCTGTCGGGTGGTCAGCAGCAACGCGTCGCCATCGCCCGGGCGCTCGCCGTCCGGCCGCGGGTGCTGCTGTTCGACGAGCCCACCTCGGCGCTGGACCCGGAACTGGTGGACGAGGTGCTCGCGGTCATGACGGACCTCGCCCGGGAGGGCCTCACGATGCTCGTGGTCACCCACGAGATCGCCTTCGCCCGGGACGTCGCCGACACCGTCTTCTTCATGGACGGCGGTGTCGTCGTGGAGTCCGGCGACCCCGCGCAGGTCCTCAACGCCCCGAGTCACGAACGCACCCGCGCCTTCCTGCGCCGCGTGCTCTGACCGTCCCTCTTCCCGCACAGGAGCCCCACCATGACCTCTGCCGACCCTGCGCCGGCCCGCCGCTGCGCCGTCGCGACGCCCCACGCGCAGGCCACCGCGGCCGGCAGCGACGTGGCGGCCCGCGGCGGCACCGCGGTCGACGCCGCGATCGCCGCCGCCGCCGCGCTCACCGTGTTGTACCCCCATCAGACGGGTGTCGGGGGTGACCTCATCGGCCTCGTCCGGACGCCGGACGGGCAGATCTCCTGCATCAACGCCAGCGGGCCGGCGGCGGCCGCGACCTCCGTGGACGACGTGGCCCGCCGGCACGGGGGCACCATGCCCACCGTCGGCATCGACACCGTCACCGTGCCGGGTGTCGTCGGCGGGCTGTCCGCCGCGCACGCCCTCGGCGGCCGGCTGCCGTGGGCCGAGGTCTGGGCCGCCGCCGTCGACCTCGCCGACAGCGGGGCCGAGGTGTCCGCCAGCCTCGGCCGGGCCCTGGTCAACTACCGGGACGAGGTGCTGGCCGACCCGGGGCTGCGTGGGGTCTTCGCACCCGACGGCGCACCGTTGACGCCCGGGGCGCTGCTGCGGCAGCCGGCTCTCGCCCGGACGCTCGGCCAGGTGGCGGCGGGCGGTGCGGCTGCCTTCTACTCCGGCCCCGTCGCGGCGGAGCTGCTCGCGGGGTTGACCCGATTGGGCAGCCGGCTCAGCGCCGCCGACCTCGGCGCCTTCGCGCCCGAGACGGTGCCGCCGCTGCACCGGGACCACGGCGACCACACCATCTGGACCAGCCCGCTCAACACCCAGGGCTACCAGCTCCTCCAGGTCCTCGGCGCGCTGGCGCACCTGCCCGAGGACGTCGACGTGGACGGCGCCGGTGCCGGTGCGCTGGCCGCACTGTGGTCACGGGCCAACCGCGACCGCGCGCGCCTGCTGGCCGACCCCCGGTACGCGGACGTGGACGTGGACGAGCTCCTCGCCGGCGATGCGCTCGCCAGGGCGGCGAAGGAGGCCGTGACCGCCGGTGCCACCGACGGCCCGACCGCCTTCGTCCAGCCCCGCGGGGACACGGTGGCCGTGGTGTCCACCGACAGCGACGGCTACGCGGCCTGCCTGATCCTCAGCGTGTTCCACCCCTTCGGCTCCGGGTTGCTGGAGCCGACCACGGGCGTCGTCCTGCACAACCGCGGGGCCTACTTCTCCCTCGACCCGGCCAGCGCCAACTGCCTCGCCCCGGGCAAGCGACCCGGTCACACGCTCATGCCGGTGATGATCACCCGGGGCGACGAGCTCGCCTGGGTGGTCGGCACGATGGGCGGCAAGGCCCAGCCGCAGATCCAGGCGCAGGTGCTCCGCGCCCTGTTCTCCGGCGCGTCTCCCGAGCAGGCCGTGGGCACCCCGCGCTGGGTCGTGGGCGGCCTGGGTGCCGGGGAGCCGGAGGACCTCGTGCTGATCGAGTCCGACGTGCCGGCCGTCGTCCAGGGCGCCATCGCCGGTCGCGGCTACACGCTGCAGGAGTACGCGCCGCACAGCGAGATGCTCGGCCACGCCCAGGTCATCCGGGTCGACGGCGACGGTTTCACCGCGGCCAGCGACCCCCGGTCCGACGGACGGGCGATGGTCGTCCCGGTCCCCGCACGGTGAGCCGCCGGGTGCGCCAGGGACGCCGGGCCCCCCGTCACCCCCTGCAGACCGCGGCCTTCCTGCTGACCTTCGGCACCGGCATGTTCGACGCGATCAGCTACCTCGGCCTGGACCGGGTGTTCACCGCCAACATGACCGGCAACATCGTCCTGCTGGGCATGGGGCTGACCACCGACCAGGACATCCCGGTGCGCCTGGCGGCGGTCGCGCTCGCCGGGTTCGCCGTCGGGGCGCTGGCCGCCGCACGCTTCCTGCGCCGCCAACCGACCGGCCTGCAGGTACCGCTCCGTTCGCTGGTGCTCATCGGGGTGCTCGCCGTGCTGACCGCCGGCTCGGCGGTCGCCTTCCTCGTCGTGCCGGAGGTGCCGCGCGAGCTGCTGGTCGGCATCACCGCGGCGTTGAGCGCCGGCATGGGCATGCAGGCGGTCGTGGCCAAGCGCTTCGGCGTGCCCGACGTGTCCACCGTCGTGCTGACCATGACCCTGACCAGCTGGATGAGCGAGTCCCGCCTCGGCGGCGGCACCGGTGCGCACTCGTTCCGCCGTGGGGGCGCCGTCGTGCTCATGGCGGCCGGGGCGGCCGCCGGCGGTGGCCTCCTGCTCCTGGGGGACGCGGTCGCCCTCGCCGCGGCCGCCGCGGTGGTGCTCACCGCCCTCGCGCTCATGACCCGGAGCCACCTGGTGTCACGTCGGGCAGCGGTCACCGGCCCGGCAGCGACACCGGTCCCGGACCGGCAGCCGACCGGGCGTTAGGGGACGACCGTTGCCGTCACGAGCCGCGCCAGCTCGACGCGAGACCGCACGCCGAGCTTGGTGAAGGCGTTCCGCAGGTGCGTGTTGACCGTGTGCGGGGACAGGAACAACCGGGCGGCCACCTCCCGGTTGGTGCCGCCGTCGGCGACCAGGCGCACCACGTCCCGCTCCGCCGGCGTCAGCAGCGCCAGCCCCTGCTCCGAGCCGCGCTGCAGGGGGATGCGCTGGCGCCGGACGCCGAGGTCGCGCAGCCGTCGCCTGACCCGCGCGGCATGGTTCTCGGCACCGGCCGAGGTGTACGTCTCCAGCGCCTCGTCGAGCAGCGCCACCGCCTCGCGCGGGCGATCGGCGACCAGCCGGGCGAGGTCCTCCAGCGCCGAGGCCCGCACCAGTGGCCGCTCGGTGCCGACCATCAGGTCCAGGGCCTCCCGCAGGCAGGCCTCGTCGGCGTCGAGCAGCCCGCGGGCGTGCCGCGCTGCGGCCGCGGCCATCGGGCGCGTCGGGTTCGCCGCGGCCCTGCGCTCGGCGGCGGCCACGGCCCGCAGCGCGACCTCACGCTCCCCTGCCCGCAGCGCGATCCGGGTGAGGACCACCTCGTCGGCGACGTCCGGGACGCCGGCCATGGAGGGGCCGGGACGCTCCAGGGTCGCGACGGCCTCGGCGGTCGCCACCATCGCCGCCGCGACGTCCCCGGCACTGTCGGCCATCAGCGCCGTCAGCCACAGGCCGTTGCGCCGGACGTGCCCGGTCTCGGCGGCGGTCATCTGCTGCACCCGGGCCCGGTGGGCACGCAGGACGTCGGGCCGGCCGACGCACAGCGCCCAGCGCACGAGTGTGTAGAACACCAGGTGGTCCAGGAGGCCACCGACGGAGTCGATCTCCTCCATGTCGAGCACGCCCTCGGCCTCGGCCCGCGCCTCCTCCAGCCGGCCCGCGTCGAGCAGGGCGCGGCACCGCATGGTGCTCCACAGAAACAGCATGCCCACCTGGCCCTGCTGCCGCGCCGCGGTCAGCTCGGGGTCGATCAACGCCAGCGCCCGCACGGGATGGCCGATCGAGATCCACAAGGCCGCCTCCCACACGCCGGGCGGGTTGGAGGGGTCGTCCGACGGGGTCAGCCGACCCACGTCCGCGTTCCGCCGGAAGGCGACGTCCCACTCCTGCCGGTGGAAGGCCACGTAGCTCTCGACCCTCGCCAGCGTCGAGCCGAACACCGGCGTGAGCGCCGGACGGTCGACCCCGCGGACCTCGGTGAGGACCGCATCTGCTGCGTCGGCGTCGCCGGCCATCCCGTGGTTCACCGCGAGGACCAGCTGCACCTCGACCCGCACGGCGTCCGGGAGCCCGGGCAGCGCCAGCGCGGTCTCGCACTGCCGCACGGCCTCGCCGCCGGAGTACCGGATGATGAACCGCGCCAGGCCGAGCCGGATCCGTGCCTCGGCCACCGGGTCACCGCCCGGGCTGCCCGCCAGCATGGTGGCCGCCAGCTGCTGGGCGTCGGCGGCCCGGCCGCACTGCCACAGCAGCATCACCGACTCGACGACGACCTCGGGCCGCAGGGGGGAGTCGGCCGGCAGCAGCTCCAGGGCGCGGACGCTGAACTCCGCAGCCGACGACGACGAGGTGGGCGCCAGCGCCGCGGCCGCTGCACGCAACCTGGACACCGCAGCCAGGTCGCCGGGGGCGGCTGACCCGGCCAACATCGTCGCGACCTGCAGGGTGGGCGCGCCGCGATCGAGCAGGACGTCGACGGCGTGCCGGCGCAGCGCGCGGGCGAAGTCGGCGGGGATTCCGGCGGCCACCGACTCGCGGATGAGGTCGTGCCGGAAGCCGAGCTGGTCGCCGGCGTCCTCGAGCAGGCCCGCCGCCACGACCTCCTGCAACGGAGCGAGCAGCGCCGGGGGTGACCGGTCGAGCATCGCCGCGAGGAGGTCGGCCGGGAACTGCCGACCCAGCACGGCCCCGATCTGCAGGAGCTCGCGGGCGGGTGCGGAGAGCCGCTCGGTGCGGCACGCGACCGCGTCCCGCAGGCGGGCCGGGAGCACGTCGCCGACCAGCCGCGCCCTGCCCTCCTCCACCTGGACCAGGCGCTCCTCCCGCCAGCCACGCAGCAGCTCGACCAGCAGCAGCGGATGGCCGCCGGCGCGCGCGGCCGAGGTGAGGACGCTCTCGTCCGGGGGCGCTCCGAGCAGGTCACCGGCGAGGAAGGCCACCGCGTCGCCGTCGAGGGGCTGCAGGTCGACCCGGTCCGCGCCGATCTCGGTCAGCGCGCGCACGGTGGCCGAGACAGCGGGATCGGACTCGCCCTGGCGGACGGCCACCACCCAGACGACGGCGTCGGCGGCCAGCCGCGGCGGCAGCGTGCGGATGACCCGGAGCGTGGCGTGGTCGCACCACTGGAGGTCGTCGACGCAGACCAGCACGGGCTGCTCGACGGCGACCTCCTGCAACCGCGCCTCGAGCTCGTTGCGCAGCCACCAGCCCTGCTGGGCGCCGCTCGGCAGTGCGTCGAGCAGGGCACGAGGGAGCACCGGATGTGGCCCGGCCTGCACCGCGTCCAGCAGCGGGCCGTGCGGGATCACGTGCTCGTCCGGGTCCCCCGACACGGCGACGATCCGCGCTCCGGCATCCCGGGCCAGCGCACGGGCCTCCTGCAGCAGCCGTGACTTGCCGGTGCCGGCCGCGCCGGAGATCACGACGACCCGTCCGCGACCGTCCCGCTGAGCGGCGGTCACCCGGGCGCGCAGCAGGGCCAGCTGGGTGTCCCGGCCGCGCAGCGGGGTGCGGTCGGTCGCCATGGACCACCTCCTGGTCGTGACCTGGGCCGCGAGGACCGACGGGACGTGCGGGCCGGGGCGGACGGCATCGGCGGGCCCGGCATCGGCGGATCTGGCACGAACGTGCGATGTGGCCCGGGCCGGGGCTGTCGACCCTGAGTCCCGTCGCACCGCCGACCGTGCACCCCGGCGCTGGGGTGCACGACGCGCCGCATCCAACCAGATCCAGGGAGACCGCAGATGTCCCAACCCACCGTCGTCCTCGTCCACGGTGCCTTCGCCGAGTCCGCGAGCTGGACCGGCGTGATCGCCCGCCTGCAGGCAGCCGGGCACCGCACCATCGCCGTGTCCAACCCCCTGCGGAGCCTGTCCGGCGACGCCGCGGCGGTGAAGGCCGTCCTCGACTCCGTCGAGGGCCCGGTCGTGCTGGTCGGTCACTCCTACGGCGGTGCCGTCATGTCCGGCGCCGTCCGGGGCAGCCGTGCGGTGCAGGCGCTCGTGTTCGTAGCCGCGTTCGCCCCGCTGGAGGGCGAGAGCATCGGGGAGCTGTCCGGCCGCTTCCCCGGCAGCACGCTCGGCGAGACGATCGAGACCGTCCCGCTCGCCGACGGCAGCACCGACCTGTACATCCGCCAGGACCTCTACCACCAGCAGTTCGCCGCCGACCTGTCGGCGGGCGAGGCGGCTCTCGGCGCCGCCACGCAGCGGCCGCTTCGGGACGTGGCCCTGAACGAGGGCGCCGCGGCGTCGCCGGCCTGGCAGCGCATCCCCTCCTGGTTCCTGATCCCCGAGCTCGACCGCAACATCCCGCCGCAGGCCCAGCGGTTCATGGCCGACCGGGCCGGCGCGCACGAGGTCGTCGAGCTGCCGGGTGCCTCGCACGCGGTGCCCGCGTCGCGGCCCGACGACGTCGCGGACGCCGTCCTGCGTGCGGTCAAGGCAACGGCGTGACCGGCGCCGCGGCCACTCGCTGATCCGGCGGTACAGCAGGTGGGCGAGATGTCCTTCGAGAACCTGTTCCTGGTCTGCCTGGTCGCGGCGCTGGTGCCCCTGATGCTGGGGGCGCTCCCCCGGCTCCGGGTGCCCTCCGTCGTCCTGGAGATCGGCGCCGGGGTGGTGCTCGGGCCGGCGGTCCTCGGCCTGGTCGAGGTCGACGGCGCGGTCGCCGTCCTCTCCTGGCTCGGGCTCGCCTTCCTGCTGTTCCTCGCGGGGCTCGAGATCGACGTGGCGGGTCTGGCCGGGCCGAGGCTGTGGACGGCGTCGGCGGGCTACGCGCTGACGATCGCACTGGCCGTCCTCGCCGCCGTCCCGCTCGCCGCGCTCGGCTGGGTCTCCTCCCCCGCGCTGCTCGTCGTCGCACTGTCGGCGACCTCGCTGGGGCTCGTCGTCCCGATCCTCGCCGACGCCCAGCAGATCCGGACACCCATCGGTCAGACCCTGGTCGTCGCCTGCACGGTCGCCGACCTGGCCTCCATCGCTGCGCTGTCCGTCTTCTTCGGGAGCCACGGCGGGGCGGCGGTCCGTTCCGTGCTGCTGGCCCTGTTCGCCGCGGCCGTCCTGGTGGTGACCCTCTCGGTCATGGGCGTGCGTCGCTCCGGCCGCATCCAGGCCGCCCTCGTCCGGCTGCAACCGTCCACCGCCCACGTCCGGGTCCGGCTCGCCCTCCTGCTCCTGGTGGGCCTGACGGCACTGGCCGGCCAGTTCGGCCTCGAGACGATCCTCGGCGCGTTCCTCGCCGGCGTCGTCCTCGGCGCCCTCGACCGACGGCCCCGCGGGCCCGAACAGCTCCGCGGCGAGCTCGGGGCGGTCGGCTTCGGGTTCCTGGTGCCGGTCTTCTACGTGGCCACGGGGCTCACGCTCGACGTCCGCGGCCTGTTCGGCAACGAGGAGGCGCTGCTCCAGGTCCCGGTCTTCCTGCTGCTGCTTCTCCTGGTCCGGGGAGTGCCCGCACTGCTCTACCTGCGGACGGCCGGGCCCAGGACCACCGCGGCCGCGGGACTGCTGCAGGCCACCTCGCTGCCCTTCATCGTGACCGCGACCCAGGTGGGCCTCGAGACCGGAGCGATCGGTGCCGTCCCGGCGGCCGCCCTGGTCACCGCCGGCGTGCTGTCGGTCGCGATCTTCCCCACCGCCGCCTTCGCGCTCCTCCGGCCGGCGCCACCCGGGCCTCACCCCGATCCCGGCCCCACCGTCCTCTCCGGACGACCCGACACAGAAGGAGCACCGACATGACCATCCACCCGGTCCTCGAGCCCGCCGCCCAGGCGTTCGTCGAGGCGACGTCCACGCCCCCGTTCCTGTACGAGCTCCCGCCCGCGCAGGGGCGCGCCACCGTCGACGCCGTGCAAAGCCCCGAGATCGAGGTCCCGGGGACCTCCGTCGAGACCGTCCAGGTGGACGACCAGCTCGCAGTCGACGTCTTCCGGCCGGTCGACGCGCAGGGCCCGCTGCCCGTCGTGCTCTACACCCACGGCGCCGGCTGGGTGTTCGGCAACGCCCACACCCACGGGCGCCTGGCGCGGGAGCTGGCCCTGGGGGCGCAGGCGGCGGTCGTCTTCGTCAACTACAGCCGCTCCCCCGAGGCGCGGTACCCGGTCGCCCTCGAGGAGGTCCACACGGCCGCCTCCTGGGTCATGGCCAAGGGCGACCAGCACGGCCTGGACGGCTCCCGCCTCGCGGTCGCCGGCGACTCGGTCGGTGGCAACATGACCGCGGCGCTCACGCTGCTGGCCAAGGAACGCGGCGGGCCCGCCCTCACCGCGCAGGTCCTCTTCTACCCCGTCACGGACGCCGCCTTCGACACCGCCTCCTACGAGCAGTTCAGGGAGGGCTGGTTCCTGTCGCGGGAGGGCATGCAGTGGTTCTGGGACCAGTACACGACCGACGAGCAGGAGCGGGCGCAGATCACCGCCTCGCCGCTGCGCGCCACGACCGAGCAGCTCACCGGGCTCCCTCCGGCACTGGTCATCACCGCCGAGGCCGACGTCCTCCGCGACGAGGGCGAGGCGTACGCGGCTGCCCTCCGCGCGGCCGGCGTGCCCGTCGTCGCGGTCCGCTACCAGGGCATCGTCCACGACTTCGTGATGCTCAACGCCCTGCGGAGCACCCATGCGGCCGAGGCCGCGATCGCCCAGGCCGGGGCCTACCTGCGGGCCGCCCTGCACCCGGCCGACGCCCACCACCGGCTGTCCCGCGACTGACCGGAGCCGCTCCGGCGACGGCCCGGGCGCCGGTGCGGTGGTCGTCCCCCGCCCCGGTCCGGGCGCCCTCCCGCTGAGCTGACCGGCCCTCAGCCGCGGACGAGCCGCCGGGTCAGGACCTGGTCCCCGGCGTGCGCGGTGAGGGCGCGCAGGGCCTCTCCCAGCGTGGCGACGTCGGCCAGCGGCGTGGCCGAGCTGCAGCTCACCCGGACGGCGCCCGGCAGCCGGTCGGTCCGGTCCGCCCGCGCGTCGTCGTGGAACTGCTGCACCTCGCCCGGGGTGAGCCCGAACAGCCGGCTGAGGTAGGGGTGGGCGCAGAAGCACCCGCTGCGGACGCCGATGCCGTGCTCCCGGGCCAGCCGCTCTGCGACCTCCCCGTGGGACATCCCGTCGATGACGAAGGCGGCCACGGGGAGACGGTCGCCGGACACCGGCCCCAGGCGGTGCAGCCCGGGGACGGTGGCGAGCTCGTCGTCCAACGCCCGGACGAGCAGGTCCTCGTGGACCCGGTTCCGCCCTGCCGCGGCGAGCAGTTCCTCCGCGGCGGCGGCGAGGGCCACGACGCCGACGACGTTGGGCGTCCCCGCGTCGTCCCGGTCGGGGGTGTCGGCCCAGATGACCTCCTCGTGCGAGACCGCCTTCACCGCCCCACCCCCGACGAGGAAGGGCTCGCCGTCGGCGAGCAGCCGGCGGTCGACGACCAGGCCGCCCGCGCCGAAGGGCGCGAACATCTTGTGGCCGGACCACGCGAGCACGTCGATCCCGAGGGCGGCCATGTCCACCGGGCGGTGCGGCACCAGTTGCGCGCCGTCGACCACCACCAGCACACCCCGGTCCCGGGCCGCCGCCGCGATCGCGGCGAGGTCGGGCATCCAGCCGGTGACGTTGGACGCCCCGGAGACCGCCAGCACGCGTGGCGTGGGCCGCTCGTCGAGGGCGGCGACCACGGCGGCGACGTCGAAGGTCCCGGCCCCGTCGACGTCGACGACCCGGACCTGCGCGTGGCGCTGCCAGGGCAGCAGGTTGGCGTGGTGCTCGACCGCGGTGGTGACGACGACGTCGTCGCGGGTCAGGCCCAACCGGAAGGCGGTCAGGTTGAGGGCCTCCGTGGTGTTCCGGGGGAACAGGGCCACGTGCGTCGCCGGATCGGCTCCCACGAACCGGAGGAGGGTCTCGCGCGCCTGCTCGTACCTGGCGCTGGTGAACTGCGACTTCGCGCCGGCTCCCCGGTGGACGCTGGAGTACCACGGCAGGAACTCCTGCACGGCACGGACGACGCCCGCCGAGGCCGACGTCGTGGCCGCGGCGTCGAGGTCGACGTACCGACGCTGCTCGCCGCCGACGGAGATGCGCAGGTCGGCGCCGACGAGGGGGTCCATCTGGGCCAGGTCTCCCGTTCCGGACAAGGACGTCACTGCCATCGAGCTCCCGTCATGACGGGTCACCGTCGCAGGCGACCGCTCGGGAGCCTCTCACCGCCGACCCCCGACGGCGGGTGACGACACCCCCACCGGCTGTCGTGACAGCCATCCCGCCCTGGTCGGCGTCGGGACGGTCGGGCGGCTCAGCTCGCGACGAGCACGAAGAAGACGAAGCTCAGGAACGACGTGCGGCCGGCGAACTGGGGCGGCAGGAGCTCCGGTGGGGTGTCCGGTGACCACGGCGGTTCACTGATGCGGGCGAGCTGGAAGCCCGCGTCGGCGAAGGCGTCCGTCATGGCGTGCAGCGGCCGGTGCCAGTACGTCAGCTCAGCCTGCTGGTCCCCGAAGGTGTACTCGTCCGTCCACTGGGTGAGGGCGAAGTAGTCGGTCTCGGGGTGCAGCATCTTGTAGAGGCTCGGGTGGTTGACCGACAGCACGAGCCGTCCACCCGGCCGGAGCACGCGACGCAGCTCGGCCAGCGGTGCCGACCAGTCGCGCAGGTAGTGCAGGACGAGCGAGGCGGTCACGTCGTCGAAGCCGCCGTCGGCGAAGGGCAGCGGGGCCGACAGGTCGGCGACCTGGACGTCGGCGTCCTCGCCGAGCCGGTCCCGCGCCAGCTCGACCATGACCGCGCTCGAGTCGAAGCCCGTCACGACCGCACCCCGGGCGCGCAGCGCCGCAGCGAGCGGTCCGGAGCCGCAGCCGACGTCGAGGACGCGGCGACCGCGTACGTCACCGACGAGGTCCAGCATCGCGGGTCGCTCGTAGTGGGCGTTGATGAGGTTGACGTCGTTCTCTGCCGAGTACGCCGCGCCGAAGCTGTCGTAGTCGTTGACCTGCACGTGCGGCCTCGCCTCCGGTGACCCGTCGAACGGGAGGCCAAGGTAGCGGAGCGGGCCGGCGGGATCCCGTCCAACGCCGCTGCAGTCACGCGCGTCGACGGCGTCCTCAGTCGAGCGGTCCCTCCCGCAGGACGTCCTCAGGCGCAGCCCGGAGCTGTTCCGACGTCTCGCCTTCCCATCCCTGCACTCGTAGGTACTCCTGGTGCAGACGGCGGTAGCACGCTCCGACGGGTCCCGGGATCTCGAGGTCGTCGTCGGTCACCCAGAGGTTGTCGACCAGGAGGTGCGGGGCGCCGAAGACGACGGTTCCCGCGTCGAGGGTCTCGGAGTCGCCGTCGCGGGTCAGCGACACCCGCACCCGGTACATGTGGGTGCCCACGACGTCCTGGGGTTCGGGGACCTGCAGGGAGAACTCGAACCGATCGGCTCGAGCGGGCTCGATCTCCTGGGCGACGTCCACATCGAGGACCTGACCAGGCTCCGGATCGAGCGGCAGGGTCACGTCGTACGTCTGACTGACCATCAGTGCGCCGCCCGCCTCGCACACCTCGAAGAAGGCGTGGTCGAGGATCTCGAGCTGCGCGCCGGTCACCACAGAGACCTGATCGCCGACATTGCGCACGGCGACCTGGACCTTCGGTGACACGATCTCGAACTCACCCTCGCGCTGGCCGGTCACGACCGAGCCGTCCAGGACCGTGACGCCGACGACCTCGAGGTCAGTCCGAGGGCGGTTGACCCACGACGTGATCGCCACGCCCAACGCGGTGACGAGCACCGGGGCGACCACCCAGGCGGCGACCTTCTCCGGGGTCAGCCAGCGTGTTCTCGTCGCCGGTCCAGCAGACCGTCCCTGTCCAGTCGCCATCCGGCCCTCACCAGCGGGAGACGGGGAAGACAGCTCCCTTGCACGCGATCCCGTGGGCGGATCGCAGGCCACGTGAGGGTGACCGAACTGCCGTCACGGCCCCGTCACGCTGTCGTCACCATCGGCTGGGGCGAGCGGCCGCGGGCTCTGGCTCCGTGGTCGGCGGAGACGGCGTTGCTGACCCGGCAGGGGGCCTCCGCCCACACTCCTCGGAGAAGTCGAGCCGCACGAACGGGAGTCAGGCCCAGATCAGCGTACGGTCGGCGCAGCTACAGCACGTGGAACAGACGGCGTGTGTTCGCGGGACCTCAGCTCGGGGTTCCTGCCGCGGGGGTCACCCCGGTGTCACACCACCGGAGTTGAGACGTGCCACGAAGGTCCTTCCGCCGCAGCAGCGGGTCCGTCCATGCGATCGACCGACCCCGGGTCGCACCCACGCCCCCTGACGAACGACGTCGGCAGATGGACGCGGCCCGCGTCCGCGCCGACCTCACGACGCAAGCGCTCTGGTTCCGGTACGTGGCCCTGACGGGCACGGGCGACCTCATCGACCTCGACGGCTACCTGCAGGGACTGACGTGCCTGGAGAGCGGCCAGCAGGTCGTGCTCGCGCAGGCCCTCGACGAGGCGTTGGACGACGGACCCGGCACCCACCGCCTCCAGGCGCCCTGACTCCCTGTCGCCGTCGGGTCGGCATCGCCTCCGGCCGGCAGCCGCGGGGCCCGGCGGGAAGGACTGACACCGGTCGCGGTGTTGTCCGGCCGTACTCGACAGAGAGGCAGGCACCCATGACCACTGAGACCGCGATCCTCGCCGGCGGCTGCTTCTGGGGCGCGCAGGACCTCCTGCGCAAGCGCCCGGGGGTGCTCTCCACCCGCGTCGGCTACTCGGGAGGCGACACCCCGAACGCCACGTACCGCGACCACGGCGACCACGCCGAGGCGGTCGAGATCGTCTTCGACCCCGATGTGATCTCGTTCCGGGAGCTGCTGGAGTTCTTCTTCCAGATCCACGACCCGTCGACGAAGGACCGTCAGGGCAACGACGTCGGTCGCAGCTACCGCTCGGCGATCTTCTACACCAGTGACGAGCAGCAGCGCGTCGCGCTCGACACCATCGCCGACGTCGACGCCTCGGGCATCTGGCCCGGCGAGGTCGTCACCGAGGTCGAGGCGGCCGGCCCGTTCTGGGAGGCCGAGGACGAGCACCAGGACTACCTGCAGAAGATCCCCTTCGGGTACACGTGCCACTACGTGCGTCCCGACTGGGTGCTCCCGCGTCGCGAGGCGCAGACCACCCGATGACCTGAGGTCCCCGATCGGGCGACCAGGGGGTGGGTGGACGACGGGACGCTGGTCGACGCCCACCCCCCTGGTCGCTCGGTAGGAGCGACCAGGTCGGTCGGTGCCGTCAGAGCCGCAGCGTCAGCCGCGGGGCACGGCCCCCAACAGCATGGTCCGGATCGCCAGCTGCAGGGAGTCCTGCAGTTCCAGGTGCAGGACGGCGAGCGCCGGCTCGGCCTCGTAGGCGGCCCGCACGCCGGGCGGCGGCGAGCTGTAGGGCGCCAGGGCGCCGGCCAGCACCATCGCCTGGAAGCAGAACGTCTCGGCCGCGGCGCCGAGCTCTGGCACGTACCGGCGCAGGAGATCGGCCGCGGCAGCGAGCCGGGTCAGGGCCGTGCGCTTGTGGCGGGTGACGACCTCGACGGTGACGTTCCGCTCCAGGACGCCGCCCTGCGCCCCCACCAGGTCGCACAGCACCCTGTTCCCCGCCAGTGACCGGGCGAGCACCGCAGCCAGCTGTTCGGCCCGCGGCTCCAGCGGCAGGCCCGTGTCGATCCCGGTGGCCAGGTCGTCGGTCAGCTCGGCGAGCCAGTCCCGTAGGACGGCGTCCATCAGCTCGAGGAGCACGCCCTCGCGGGAGTCGAAGTAGCGCAGCACGTTGGACTTCGCCAGGCCCACGCGGCGGCTGAGCTCGTTGAGGCTGACGTCGGCCACCGGCATCTCGTCGAGCATCGCGGCCGCCGTGTCCAGGATCGCCCGGCGCCGGATCTCGCGCTGCTCCTCACTGCGGGCCCGATGGAAGGTCACCGCGCAACCCTAGCACCTTGCAGACCGCCGGTCTCTTGACAGCAGACCGGTGGTCTTTTAGCGTCCTCGACACAACAGACCGATGGTCTCTTCAGGAGGACGCTGTGAGCACAGACTGGACGACGCGCGACATCCCCGACCAGCAGGGCCGGGTGGCGGTCGTGACCGGCGCCAACACCGGCCTGGGCTTCGAGACCGCCAAGGCCCTCGCCGAACGGGGCGCTGCGGTGGTGCTCGCCGTGCGGGACATCGACAAGGGCCGGCAGGCAGCGGCCCGGATGGCCGGCGACGTCACCGTGCAGCGGCTCGACCTGACGTCGCTCGAATCGGTCCACGCGGCCGCGGCCGAGCTGCGCGCCGCGCGTCCGCAGATCGACCTGCTCATCAACAACGCCGGGGTGATGTACACCCCGAAGCAGACGACCCAGGACGGCTTCGAACGGCAGTTCGGCACCAACCACTTGGGTCACTTCGCCCTCACCGGGCTGCTGCTCGACCTGCTGCTGCCCGTTCCCGGTTCGCGGGTCGTGACGGTCAGCAGCGTCGGCCACCGCATCCGTGCGGCGATCCACTTCGACGACCTGCAGTGGCAACGCTCGTACTCCCGAGCGGGCGCCTACGGGCAGTCGAAGCTCGCCAACCTCATGTTCACCTACGAACTGCAGCGCCGGCTCGCGGCGCACGGCACGACCACCGTCGCTGCGGCCGCACACCCCGGGGTGTCGAACACCGAACTGGTGCGCAACTCCCCGACCGCGGTCCGGGCGCCGATGGACCGGCTGGCTCCCTTCCTCACCCAGCCGGCCGCGATGGGCGCCCTGCCGACGCTGCGGGCCGCGACCGACCCGGCCGTCCTCGGCGGGCAGTACTACGGTCCCAGCGGCCGCGGCGAGGTCCGCGGGCACCCCCGGCTCGTCACGTCCAGCCCGGAGTCCTACGACCTCGCGGTCCAGCAGCGGCTGTGGGCCGTCTCCGAGGACCTCACGGGCGTGAAGTTCGGTGTCTGAGCACCCCTCGTCGACGAGGTGCCTCGACCTCTCGATGCCGCGCGAGTTCCTCCGAGCGCCCATGACGATCGGTGCTGTCGCGGCCAGCGGGAGAGCGCTGACCCGCGCCGCCATCGCACCGGTCCCCACGGGCGCTGCTGTCGTCGTCGTCGAGCTGGGTCCTGGCACCGGGGCGATGACGACAGCCATCGAGCAGCGGCTCGCTGGGCGGGGCCGACAGCTCGCGATCGAGGTCAACGCACGGCTGGCCAGGGCCCTGTCCACCCGGCACCCAGCCGTCGCGGTGGTCCAGGCGGACGCCGCCGAGCTCGGCACGGTGCTCACCGACCGCGGCATCGCGCACGCCGACGTCGTCGTCAGCGGCCTGCCGTGGGCCGCATTCCGGCCGCAGCAGCAAGCGCAGCTGCTCGACGCGATGGTCACCGGTCTCTCGCCGGATGGCGTGTTCACCACCTTCGCGTACGTCCACAGCCGGTGGACGCCCGCCGCCCGACGGTTCCGCCGGGAACTGGAGGCCCGGTTCGAGGAGGTGCTCATCGGCCGAACCGTGTGGCGGAACCTCCCGCCCGCCCTCGTGTACTACGCGCGCCGGCCCACGACAGCCGGGCGAGGCACGGTCCGCGATCAGCTGAGGATCCGGTCGGCGCGCCGCAGGTCCTGGACCAGCTCCTCGCGGCTCTGTCCGTCGACGTGATGGCGCCACATAGGCGTTCCCGCGGCACTGCGCCATGACTCGCCGAGTGGGCTGTTGTCGACCGCGTCGAACCCGAGGTCGTCGTACAGGCGGGTGACGAGCTCGACGGCGTCCGGGGAGTCGCTCGAGACGACCAACGCCTTCCGGTCGGGTGCACCGGTCGGCCTGGCCAGCCGCAACAGGGCGGGCAGCCTGTCGCCCGGGATGCGGAGCGGGTGGCGTTCGTGGAACTGGACGCGCGAGAAGGCCCTCACGAGGGCCGGGGTCACGTGTCGCTCACGTCATCGGGGACCCTCCACGATGCTCGCGCGAGGTCCACTCGCACGTCGTCGCCACGGTGCAGCAAGGGCGTGGACTCCATGTCGTCACCGACTCCTGTCGGCTGGGTGGCGGCGCCGCCCCGACCGCCCCGCTCCGTCAGCTGGGTCCCGGAGCGCGGCGGGACGGTCGTGGTGCGGCGGCTCAGCCGGCTGTCGCCCGGGCGGCCTCGGCGATCAGGTCGGCGACCGCGCCGGGCCGGGACACGGCGACGGCGTGGGAGGCATCGACCTCGACGGCCGTGGACTGCGCGCGCTGGGCCATGAAGACCTGAGCCTCGGCCGGGACCGCGAGGTCCTGCCGCGTGACGAGCGTCCAGGACGGGATCGTCCGCCAGGCCGCCGCCGTCGCCTTCTCCTCCAGCGCCTCGCTGGTGATGGGCCTCTGAGTCGCGACCATCAGCTCGGCGACCTCCGGCGAGACGTCGGCGGCGAACACCTGCCGAAACTTGTCCGGCTGGATGTACAGGTCGGTCATCGTGCCGCCGTTCCCGTCGGGGACGGGAACCGGGTCCAGCGCAGACCCGAGTTCGTTGCCGGGGAACTTCCCGGCCAGCTCACCGGTGCTCTCCCCTTCCTCCAGCAGGAAGCTGCCCACGTAGACGAGTGCCCGGACGCCGGGGTGCCCGTCGGCCGCCACGCTCATCACCGAGCCGCCGTAGGAGTGGCCGGCCAGCACGATCGGGCCGCTCACCTGGTCCAGGACGCTGCGCAACTGCAGGGCGTCGTGGCGCAGGCTCCGGAGCGGGTTGGCCGCGGCGATGACCGGGTGGCCATCGCTCCTGAGCTGCTCGATCACCCCGTTCCAGCTCGCGGACTCGGCGAAGGCGCCGTGCACGAGCACCACGGTGGGCTTCTCCTGAGCCGTCCTGCCCGTGTTGGTGTCGATGGTCATAGCCGTTCCTCTCGATCTGCAGCGACCGGGACGACCGGATCGGTCGCGTCAGCGCTGATGGACCGACCGTAGGAAGCGGTGCCCCCGTCTCGCGTACGTCAGATGACCGTCGCGACGACGGTGGATCGGCCGGTCACGGGCCGATCGCGGCACGCAGGGCCACCCGAGAGGTGATCCCCAGCTTCGGGAAGATGCGGTGCAGGTGCGTGCCGACCGTCCGGTGCGAGAGGTACAGCCGCGCGCCGATCTCCCGGTTGGTCAGGCCGTCGGCGGCCAGCTGCGCGATCAGCAGTTCCTGCGGGCTCAGCTGCTCGCGTGCCTCCGGGGTGCGCGGCCTGCTCTGCTCCCCCGAGGCCCGCAGCTCCTGCCGCGCCCGGTCGCCCCAGGCAGCGGCTCCCAGGGCGTCGAAGGTGTCCCGCGCAGCCCGCAGCGGGGCACGGGACTCCGCCGCCCGCCGGCACCGCCGCAGCCAGGCCCCGTGGGCCAGCTGCAGGCGGGCACGGGCGAAGGGCCAGGAGCCCAGGCCGGCCGCAAGGGCGACCGCGAAGAGCTCTTCGGCCTCGTCCTCGGGAGCCAGGAGCGCTCGGCCGTACCGCAGCCCGATGTGCAGCACCGGCGACGGGGTCCGCGCCGCGATCGCCTCGAGGTCGGCCAGGATCGGCTCGACCTCGGCCCGGTGCCCGCTGTGGACGGCGGCCTCCACCAGGTCGGCGACGGCGAAGCTGCGCACCACGGGGTGGTGGGCAGGGTCGGCGGGGTCGGAGAGGCGGACGAGCTGGTCCCAGGCCGTCTCGTGCCGCCCCGAGTTGAGCGCGACCACGCCGCGAGCGAACTGCACAACCGCCAGGACGGCGTTCGAGTCCACCTGCATCCCCAGCCGGGCCGCCTCGGCGAGGCGCTCCTCCACGTCCTCGGCGCCGCGGACTGCGGAGACGACCGACTGGACCACCAGGGCGACCGCCCTCATCAGCGGCTGCGCGGAGTCGGCCGCGAGCCGGGCGGCCTCGTCGGCAGCCGTGGCGGCCAGGTCGAACCGCCCGGCATTGAGCGCGCTCCATGCTTGCACCGTCAGGCCCCGGCCCAGGAGCCCGAGCCGGCCGTCGGCCCGGAGGCCCGCCAGCGCCGACGTCAGGAACTCCACGGCCAGCGGGAAGTCACCCACGACGCTCGCCGCGAAGCCAGCGGCCTGGGCCCGCGCCGGGTCGAGCGGACCGTCGGACAGGGCGCGCAACCGCTCGAGGGGCACCGCCCCGCGGTCGAACGGCGCCACGTAGCAGAGCACCTCCACTCGAGCACGTCGTCCGGATCGAGTGCCTGCTCGACGACCTCGAGAAGGCGGGCGCGCGCCTCCGCGCCGGGGTCGGCCCACCAGCACCGCAGCGCCGCGGCCTGGAGGAACCTGAGCGCCTGGTCCGCCCGGCCGTCGGCGGCGGCCGCGGCGGCGACCTCGGTCAGCATCCGGGTGCCTGCGCGGACGTCGTGAATGCCCTCCTCGAACCCCTCCCGGATCACCGTCATGCGGGCCCGCTCCCGAGCCGGGACGTCGAGGGCCGCGGTCTCGCGCAGGAGGCGGTCGACGACGTCTGGGCGCCCCCACTCAAAGGCCAACTCGGCCGCCCGCAGGTAGCGCCGCATCCGTTCCGCCGGGTCAGCGGTCAGTCGGGCGGCGCGCTCGAGCGCCGCCTGTGCCGCTGCCACGCCACCTCGGCGCTGAGCGCGGGTCGCGGCGTCCTCCAGTTCGGCGGCGACCGCGTCGTCCGGCGCATCAGCGGCCACCGCCCGGTGCCAGATCCGCCGGTCGGTGCCACGCAGCGTCCCGGCCAGCGCGATGTGCGCGCGCTGCCGCTCGGCCAGGGTGGCCCGCTGGCGAATCGCGTGGCGGACCAGCGGATGACGGAAGGTCAACTCCCCGCCGTCGACGGCGACCAGCCCGACCTCGACGGCCGAGGTCAGCGCGTCCGCGGTGACCTCGGCGCCGCGGAGTGCGGACGCCGCGACCAAGGCCTCCCCCACGTCGCCCTCGTCCTCCAGCGCTGCGACGAGCAGCAGGTCCTGGGTCACGTCGGGCAGCCCAGGGAGCCGAGCTGCGAACGCCTGCTCCAGCCGCGCGGTCAGTGTCAGGGGTGCCCAGTCGTCCCGCGCACGCTCCAGGGGCAGCTCCACCAGCGCGAGCGGGTTCCCCGCCGCCTCGGCCAGCAGGCGCCGGCGGTCGGCCGGCTCGAGCTGCGGCGCCCGGCGCGCCAGCACGTCCTCGGCGGAGCGACGGTCCAGGCGCTCCAGGTGGTGGTCGTCCAGCGCCGGGCCGGCGAGGACAGGGGGGAAGCCGTCGCGCTGGGCCGCCACCATCACCACCGCCTCGGACTCCAGCCGCCGCGCGACGAAGCCGAGGACCTCGGCGCCGGGCCGGTCGAGCCAGTGCGCGTCGTCGATCACCAGCACGAGGGGCTGGTCCGCGGCGCTGTCGCTGATCAACGTCAGGGCCGCCAGACCGATCAGGAAGAGCTCCGGTGCAGCGTCGTCGGTCATCCCGAACGCAACCTTCAGCGCGCGCCGCTGCGGGGCGGGCAGCGCGGGGAGGCGGCCGAGCAGCGGCCGGACCAGCTGGTGGAGGCCGGCGAACGGCAGGGTCATCTCGGACTCCACGCCCGCCGTTGCCAGCACCTGCAGCCCGCGTCCGGCCGCGGCGTCGCACACGTGGTGCAACAAGGCGGACTTGCCGATCCCGGCCTCGCCGCGGACGAGGACGGCGGCGCCGCGGTGCCGCACATCGAGGAGCAGTCGATCGAGCGCGTCGATCTCCGCATCCCGGCCCACCAGGCCGTCTGTCGTCATGTTCAGGCCCATCAACGCTCACCACCGTTCGACTGCCGCGCGATCCGCGCCGCCCCGCGACGACGGCAAACTAGTGCGGCGGGGGGATCCGGCAAAAGTCCGGTGCGAGGCCTCTGGCTCGGACACGGCAGGCCGACCTCCTGTATCCGGCACTCGAGGCGGGGTCCGTCTCAGCCCACGTCGGCGATGAGTGCACGGTCGTCACGGTGCGATGACGAGCTCCGCGATGGAGTCGCCGTCCATCGCGAAGCGGTAACGCAGGTCGACGACGCCACCGGGGAAGTCGCCCTCCAGGTGCTTGGTGGCGATCCAGTGCGCGTCGTCGGAGCGCTCCGCGGCGACGAGGGTGCTGGTGTAGGTGAACTCGGCTCCGGCCTTGGCCAGGAAGCGCCGGACCTCCTCGGTCCCGCGGTAGGTGACGCCGTCGTCGACCACCACGGCGGTGGGTGTGAAGGCGTGCAGCGCGGTGTTCGCGTCGCCGGCGTCGTGCGCGGCGAGGTAGCCGCGGATCGTCGCGGGGAGCTGGTCGGGCTGGATGTCGTTCGGTGTGGTCATGACCCGACGGTGCGGGCTCCCGGACCGGGAGGGTCAAGCGCTGGACTCTCCCCCAGGGCGAGGGTGCACAGTGCAGGCATGCTGGCGATCGGCGAGTTCTCCCGGCTGACCCACCTCAGCGTGCGCACGCTGCGCCGCTACCACGACGCCGGCCTGCTCGAGCCTGCGGCAGTGGACGCCACGACCGGGTACCGCTACTACAGCGCGGATCAGATCCCGATCGCCCAGGTCATCCACCGCCTGCGGGAGCTCGACGTCCCGCTGTCCGACGTCCAGCGCATCCTGCGCTCCCCCGACCCGAGCACCCGGGCCGCCCTCGTCGCCCACCACCTGCACCGGCTCGAGTCGGAGCTGGACCGGACCCGCGCCGCGGTGGCGTCGCTGCGCCGGCTGCTCCAGCCGGAGCCGGCCCCGTTGGACGTCGAGCTCCGCGCGGTCCCGGCGACGACGGTGGCCGCAGTCGAGGACGACGTGGCGCACGAGGAGGTGCTCGGCTGGTACGCCGGCGCCATGGCCGAGCTGGACGCCGTGGTCCGCCAGCCGACCGGGGCTCCGGGCGGGCTCTACGACAACGCGCTGTTCGAGGACGGCCGCGGGCACCTCCTCGTGTACCGGCCGACGGCGGAACCGCCGCGCAGCGGCCGGGTGCACGCGGCCGCCCTGCCGGCCGTCGAGCTCGCCGTCACCACCCACGTCGGCGAGCACGATGACATCGACGTCACCTACGGCGAGCTCGGCACCTGGGTGGTGAGCAACGCGCTGGCCGTTGCCGGGCCGGTACGGGAGACGTACCTCGTCGGCCCACGAGACACCGCCGACCCGGCTGCCTGGCGCACCGAGATCGGCTGGCCCGTCTTCCGCATGACCCCCCGATGAGCGGTCAGCCCCTCCGGCCCTCGTGGCGACCAGGGCTGAGCAAGTCGGCCGCCCTGGAGTACGTCGGCGACGGGATCCGGGTCAACGTCGTGGCTCCCGGGGTCATCGAGACCCCGATGACGGACCGGGTCACCGGCGGGACGTCCGAGGGCCGCTAGCGGGTGGTCGGTCAGGGGCCGGTCGGGCGGAGGGGCCGGCCCGAGGAGATCGCGTCGGCGGTGTTGTGGCTGGCCTCGAACCAGTCCGCCTTCACGGTCGGCCACACTCGTCGTCGACGGCGGCCAGACCGTTGGCTGACCACGCCACCCGATGCACCACTCGCAGCCGCTGAGCGTGACGCTCCGGTCGGCGGTCCGCACCTCGAGGACCGCTCCCTCACCGCGCTGCCGGGGTACGGGGCAGCCTGAGGACGGCGGCATGGGAGATCGACAGCGCCATCGCGCAGCCTGAGATGGACGGCGACATCGAGAGGTGGACCAGGTTCACGGCGCTGGGGGCCGATGGGCTGGTCGTGTCGGCTCCTGGCACGCGGCCAACTGAGCGAGCGACGGAAGCATGGGCTCGACCGACCCCGGTTCCCACCGCGGTTCACGGCACCGACGCGTATGACGCCAGACCGTCCGCCATTCTCTGCATCACCCCGCGCATGACGCGACGCATGAACCACCGGGTACCCAAGCGAGCGTTGTAGCTGCCCGACCACCGGATGGCCGTTCCCCCAGAGGACGTCTCGTCCAGTTCGATCACCGCGGCGTAATCGGAGATGAGAGCACTGCGCACTCCCTCGTAGGCGAAGAGCCGGGGAGGGTCGAGAGCGGTGATGCGCTCGATCGTGACCACCTTGCCGGTGCGGAATGCTCGAGTGGCGCCGACGCCGTCACGGCCATCGGGTGCCAGCCCCTCGGACTCGTCGAGGACCAGCTCATCGACGGTCGACCATGTGGGCCAGCTGGCCGAGTCGAGCAACAGCGTCCACACATCAGGGCGCGGAGCCGCCGACACCGCTCCCGCGTCATAGGAAAGCACCAGGGCACTCCTCACAGGGGCATGAGACGGCAGCGACAGGGTCTGCCTGTCACGGACTCGACCCTCGGCCCTCCTCCGACCACGACCGTATGCCAGCAGCTCGAGTCCAGAGAAGCCCGCGCTTCTCGCTGGAGTCCGCGAACACCGAGACGGTGGCGTACCGGCAGGAGACCCACCCCTCCGCTGAGCGACAGTGCTCGACCCCCCTGAGGCGACCGACAACCCGGCCAGGTGACCGACTCCCCAGGGCGACCTGGGGTCTCGCACAAGAGTGCAGTCGGCCCCCTACCACTGCGTCGACGTCGTCACCTAGCGCGCCCTGCATGCGCGCTGTTCAGATCACCCGCTTCGCCGGCCTTGAGGTCATGGACATCGTCGACCAGGTCTCGGGACCCTGTTGCGCCGGTTCCGGGACCGCTGCACGTTCGCTCCCGACGATGCGGTCGCCGCGCGCCGCGCCCCGGGTCTCCGCCGCGAGGAACTCGGCCCTGCTCGCAGGCGTCTCCGTGGACTACGTGGTGCAGCTGGAACAGGGACGGGCGTCCCGACCGTCGGCGTCCGTGGTCGCGGCACTGTCCCGCGCGCTGCGCCTCGACGCGGAGGAGTCCGCGCTCCTGCACCGCGCCGCTGGCCTGGCCCCCGTCGTCGGGCCCGTGGTCCGAGTCGTCCCCGAAGGCGTCGAGCGCATGGTCGCTCGCCTGCAGCAGTGGCCGGTCGCCGTGTACTCGGCCGACTGGTGGCTGCTCCGGTGGAACGCCGCCTGGTCGGCGTTGCTCGGTGATCCTGCGCCCGTCGGGGCCCGTGAGCGCAACGTCGTCTGGTTCGAGATGACCCAGCCGAACCCAGGCGTGTGGATCGATCCCAGCGAGGACGAGAACTACCGCGACGCCATCGTGGGCGACCTGCGGGTGGCCCTGGTCGAGCATCCCCGGGACCCAGAGCTGGTGGACCTCGTCGCCGCTCTGCGCCAGACCAGTCCCGAGTTCGTCGAGCGCTGGGATGCCGCACGTCCCGCCCGCTTCCGGGGCATGCGCAAGCACGTGCAGCACCCCGACGTCGGACTGCTCGTCCTGGACGGCGACGTCCTCCAGGCGCCTGGCTCCGACGTGCGACTGGTGGTCTATTCACCGGCACCCGGGACGCGGGACGCGCACCGTCTCACTCAGCTCTCGATCCCCGGCACCGGTACCCCTCAACAGACTCCCCGCTGACCGTCTGCTAGCTGTAGCGACCGGTCCGGGCAGCCCCGCACCCGTCGTGGCGCGCCAGCTCAGCGACTCTCGGGTACCGCGGCCCCGGTGCTGCGACCCAGCTCCCGCGCGAGTCGATCGAGGACCTTCCTCGCGACGACCTCGTCATCCCGCCCCGCTTCGAGCGCGAATGGGCATCGACAGCCCGCAGGCATCGGTCGAGGCTGGCCACCGCCGTACGCGCAGCTCAGGTCCACCGGCAACGCCGGACACGGCGCCGAACCAGGCGCCGTGCCGGGCGTGACGCCCCAGGGCGACCTGAGCCTCTGCAGGAGAATGCGGGTCGGGCCGCGTACCGCTGCGCCGTCGCTGTCACCTAGCGTCCCCTGCATGCGTGCTGTGCAGATCACCCGCTTCGGCGGCCCCGAGGTCATGGACATCGTCGACCTGCCCGACCCGGTCCCCGGGGACGGCGAGCAGCTCTTCGACATCTCCTCCAGCTGCGGAGTCAACTTCGCCGACACCCACCAGTGGCTGTCGTCCGACTGATCTGACCGGGCCACTCCCGCTCCCGTGCCGCGAGGGCTCGTGCAGACGAGCAGGCAGGGAACGTCAGGGCGGATCCGTCGCCGTCGGCGCCAGCAGCTCGAACGGCGCCGGCCCCGCCAGGACCCCGTTCACCTGCAACGCGATCGCATGGGCGCCCGGGTGGTAGCGGCGGGTGGTGATCTGCCGGAAGGAGTGCGCCCTGTCGATCTGCAGATCCTCCCCCGCGGCCAGGGTCCGGCTGGCGAGCTTGAACGTCTTCTCGCTCGACGCACCATTTGCCTTGCGGTGGTGGACGACGTAGTCGATGGCGAGCCGGGCGCTCGCGACACCGACGTTGCGGAGCGCGGCGCGGAAACGGACGCTGCCGCCCCACGGGACCCCCTCATCGATGATGTGCGGGCCGTCGACGGCCACCGCAGCCGGCGCGAAGCCCAGGAGTCCGAGCGCCCCGGGGTGCCCGCGTTTCACGAGGGTCCGCAGGCCCCGTCGTACGAGCGCGGGCGTCGTGGGCGCCGGGGCGCCGAGCCACCGGCGTGCCGTGTCGACGACCAGCCCCGGCTCGTCGCGGCTGAGGTCGTTCAGGTGGTTGGCGACGGATCGGCGCACGTACTCGCTCCCGTCCCGGTACAACGCGTCGAGGATCGGCACGGTGACACCGGGGCGCTCGAAGAGCTGCGGGACACGCGTGGCCCAGGGCAGGTAGGGGCGGGTGCCCTCGCTGGCCAGTCGCCGCACGTGGTCGTCCGGGGAGCCCGTCCACCTCGGGACGCTCTCGAGTGCCAGGTCGAGGTCGTGGCGGAGGAGCGTGCGGACCGCGAACTCCGAGGTCAGCCGGCCCGTGAGCTCGGCGAGGAGCGCCATCGCGTCCGTGAAGTCCTCGTCACTCCCCCGTTGCACGGCGCGACTGGCGACCGCGCTCGTGACCGGCCAGATCAGCCATCCGCCGAAATCGGGAGAAGCATCCCGCGCCGCACGGATGACGTCCGCGAGGGCGCGATGGTCACCGGGGACGTCGGCGAGGAGCGCGTCGCGCAGCAGGTCGGCCCGTTCCCGCAGGGACAAGCCGTCGAGCGCGCCGGCGGCGTGCGGGAGCACGCGCAGCGATCTGCCGGGGGCCGCGGCATGGATCGAGTGGAACAGCATGGTGGCGACCTGGGGGCCGATGAGCTCCTCAGCGAAGGGCATGGCTCCATGATCAGCGCCCCGGCGGACGCGCGGCCGGGCGCGCTGCCCTAGGAGCACTGCACCCTGGGCCGGACGGGAGACAGCGCCCAGAGTCGGCCGTGCCATCCGGCACACCGAGCCTGCTGATCCGCTCCGGCGAGGCGGGCCACCACGAGGAGACCGACATGTCGGGCACCGAGCAGAGCACCGCCGTCAACGGACGGACCGCCACCACCAGCGACGCCGCCGAGCCCCCGCGGCGACGTCCCCGCCCCGATCGAGGCCACCACCGCCTGACGGTGGGAGACCTCCTGCGCACCGCCACTCGTGGCCGTCGTCGCGGGCTCACCGCAGTGGTGACGGGCGTCATCACCTCACTCCTGGCAATCCTGGGGCTCGCCGGCCCCGCCAGCGCTGGGGGCGGCCACGACAAGCCGACGGTCGTCATCGTCCATGGCGCCTGGACGGACGCGGGGTCCTTCAGCGACGTCCAGCAGCGGCTGCAGAAGCGCGGCTACACCGTCCTCGACTTCGCCAACCCGCTGCGGTCACTCAGCGGCGACAGCGCAGCGCTGGCGTCGTTCCTGCAACACCGGACGAGCGGCCCGGTGGTCCTCGTCGGCCACTCCTACGGCGGCGCAGTGATCACCGAGGCCGCGACCAGCGACCCTGACGTGCGCGCCCTCGTCTACGTCGACGCCTTCGTACCGGAGAAGGGCGAGAGCCTGCTGGCCCTGCTCTCCAGTGCGGGCCCCGTCGACCCGTCGGCCCTGTTCGACATGGTGCCCTACCCCGGAGCGCCGGAGGGCGACGTGGACCTGTACCTGAAGGAGGCCGCCTTCCACGCCACGTTCGCCAACGGGCTCCCGCGCAAGGAGCGGGCCGACCTCTACGCCCGGCAGCGACCGATCACGTTCAGTGCGGTGAACGAGGCGGCGGCCAACGAGCCCGCGTGGACGTCGCTCCCCTCGTGGTACGTCGCGGGGACCGAGGACGGCTCCATCCCGCTGGAGCTGCAGGAGCGCATGGCGACCCGCGCCGGCGCGGAGCTCACCACCGTGAAGGCCGGACACCTCGCGATGACCCGCCACCCCGCCGCGGTCGCGAAGGTGATCGAGGAGGCCGCCACCGCGACGGGCCACGCCTGAGTCGATGTCGCCGCAGGGCGAGCAGCCGGTGGTCCATCGGCCGCCCGCCCTGCGGCGGCGACTCCGTGGCCTCGCGCGTGCGCCGAGTGCCGAGCTCGGCATCGACGTCGGGCAGGCCCGCAGCGGCACCGTGTCGAGGGTCTGGACCCAACCGCAGGCGACGACTGCGGAACCGCCCCATCATCCGACCGACCATCCGAGCGAAGGCCGTCAGCCATGAGTCCTGTCCAGCTCGACACCGCATCGACCCAGAGCTTCAGCCGTGCAGGGACGCAGCCCGGCCGTCAGGCCGGGAAGACCGCCCTCGTCACCGGAGGCGCACGGGGCATCGGTGCCGGCATCGTCACACGCCTCGCCGCCGAGGGTGCCGACGTCTTCTTCACCTACGCGTCAGCCGCAGCCGACGCTGACGCTCTCGTCGCCGACGTCGGGTCCTCGGGTGGCCGTGCGAGCGCGATCGCCGCGGACAGCGGCGACCGGGCACAGGTGCGACAGCTCGTCGACACGGTCCTGGAGCGCAGCGGTCGCCTGGACATCGTCGTGAGCAACGCCGGCGGCGGCACCATCAAGCCCGTCCCCGACCTGAGCGACGACGAGATCGACCGGATGATCGACGTCAACATCCGGGGGACCGTCGACCTGCTGCGGTTCAGCGCCCCGGCGATGGCCTCGGGCGGCCGGATCATCACGATCGGCAGCGTCAGAGCCCACCACCTTCCCCATGCTGCATCCGCGGCCTACGGGATGACCAAGGGTGCCGTCGCGAGCCTCGTCCGGGGCCTGGCGCGCGAACTCGGCCCCCGGGGGATCACGGTCAACAACGTGCAGCCCGGCCCCATCGACACCGACGCCAACCCGGCCGACGGCCCGGCCGGGGACACCCTCCGGTCGCTCATCCCGATCGGACGGTTCGGGACCGTCGCCGAAGTGGCCTCCTTCGTGGCGTACGTCGCCAGCGACGAGGCTGCCTACCTCAACGGCGCCTCCTTGGACGTCGACGGTGGCTACAGCGCCCGACCGGCATCGGCACACCCACCGCCCGCTCCCCTGCCGCCGTCGCGACTGCGTCGCCCCGCAGCGTGGGGCACACCCTGGCCGCCGTGCGGACCGTCTCCCCCGCTCCCGATCACCAGCCCCGACACATCGGGCAGCGTCGCCCCCCAGCACCGGTCCCGACCCAGCACACGAGGAACGAGGAACACGCCATGTCAGACAACCGCTCCACGCCACACCTCCATGCCGCCGACGAGCCTGAGGCCGTGCGCACTCCGGCCGTCCACTACGTCTCCATCAGCGGCTCCGGCGCCCCGGGGACCGACGCGTTCTACCGCAAGAAGGCCGCCGTCGCCGAGATCGCCCGGGTCCTGGACGAGGGCGGCTCGGGCCCGGTCGTGGAGATCCAGTACTGGTACCCGACGGGGTCGACGCCCGTCGAGATCGCCGACTTCTACAGCGTCAACCCCATCCCCTCACTCCGTTACCGGGTGCTGGCGCTCGTCCCTGCGACCACGACGGCGGACGACCTCGCCGCCGCACGTGCCCGGGCGGCGAGCCCCATCGCCATGGACGAGATCGAGCTGTTCACGCTGCCCGAGCGGGACGTCGTGCAGGTGATGCACCACGGGCCCTTTGCGGAGGAGTTCGGGACGCTCGCCCGACTCGGCGAGTTCGCCCAGGGGCTGGGGCTGCACCGCAACGGGCCCCACCACGAACTCCACCTGGACGGCTTCACCCGGGAGACCCCCCAGCACTCCCTCCGCACGATCCTCCGCGACCCCGTGGCCTAGGTGCACGATGGCGGGCGGGCGCCGGGGTCGACCGTCCCAGCGCCCGCCCCGTCCGCAACCGGTCCGCACGGTCCACCTGACGTGCGGGCCTTCGCCCGCCCCCTCGGCCGGCCAGCACCACCGCCTCGTGGCCTCGGTCCCGGACCGATGCCCGTCAGCGCCCACCCGCGACCACCAGGGTCCTGTTGGTCAGGGCGCAGGCAGCAGATCAGGAATGCGCGGTGGATCCGCCGGCCGAGGGGGCGAGGCCCTGCTCGATCCGGTCCATCGTGTCGGCGAAGGCGGCGGAGATGTCGATGCCGAGGCGCTCGGCGATGACGATCACCCACCACAGCGACTCGGACAGCTTGTGCGCCAGTTGCGCATCGACGTCGCCGGCGATCTCCCAGGTCCCGTCATGCGCCAGGACCAGGCGACCGACTGTGCCGACGTCGTTGCTGAAGCCCAGCATGAGCTCCTGGAGCGTCCACACCTGGCCGTTCAATCGACGCTCGATGGCCTCGTACAGGGCCCGGACCTCCATCGCCCGCCGGCGGGCTGACTCCAGGTCGACCTGTTCTGGGTGGTTCACGGGAGCTCCTGTGTCTGTGACGTGCGGGGGGCACCGGGCTGTCGAAGACCTGGCGCGCCCTCGCGCTGCGTCGCCTCGATCGTGCCGAGGAGGGCAAGGGCGTCCTCGCTGGGACTGCCTGGTGCAGCGCTGGCCACGGTCAACTGCAGTCCCGGGGACTCGCGCACGTCGAACGTCTGGTAGGCCAGCTCGAGCTCGCCGACGGCGGGATGCCGGATGTGCATGTGCACGGTCGTGAGTCCGGCAACCTCGTGGTCGTCCCACATGGCGGCGAACGCCGGGCTGCGCACGTAGAGGCGGCGCACGAGGGCAGCGACCTCGGGGTGGGGCGGCGAGAAGCCCGCGGCGAGGCGGATGCCACTCACCGCGGCGTGCGCGGCGTCGTCCCAGTGCACGAAGTACGTCGGCGCGGTCGGGTCGAGGAACATGTACTGCATCACGTGGCCGTCGTGGTGGGCGGGAGCGATCAACCCGGTTGCGATGTCGTTGGCCGCGAGCACCCGGAAGGCGGGGTTCACCACGTAGGCCGCGGCCGTGGGGAACGAGTTGATCAGCTGCCGCAGGTGTGGGCTCGCCTGCTCGTCGGTGACCCGGGTCGTCGGGGCGAGCCGCGCCAGGCGGAAGGCGTGGTCGCGGGCATCCGCGCCGAGTTGCAGCGCGCGGGCGACCGCCTCCATGAGCTGCGGGGAGGGGGTGCGCTCGCGCCCCTGCTCGAGGCGGGCGTAGTAGTCGGAGCTCACGCCGGCCAGCACGGCGACCTCCTCGCGCCGCAGGCCGGTCACGCGTCGGCTGCCGATGCTGCGCAGGCCCGCTGACTCGGGGGTGAGCCGGGCGCGTTGGGCTCGGAGGAAGTCCCCGAGCTCGTTGCCTCTCCCGCAGGGCTGCGATCCCGGCATGGTCAGCTCCGTTCGGTGTTCACCATCACGAACCGCCTGCAGCGGCCGGATCGGTCGAAGGTCACGGTCCAGAGGTTGTCGAAGTCGCCGAGCTTCGTGTACCTCCCGATCCCGGTGATGACGACGTCCCACCCGTTGATCGCGTTGAGGGACCACTCGAACTCCCATCCGCCACCCTGCCAGTCCCACCGGCTTCGCCAGCCCTCGACGATCGCGTCCCGACCGATCCACCGGGTGTCGAAGGGCGATTCGTGGTACTCGGCGTCGTCGGTGAAGAGGGCCTCGATGTCGGCGCGGGCGTTGCTCTTCCAGGCCGTCACGTAGTCCTCGACCCACCGCGTGATCGAGGCGGTCGTCGGGCCCGGGGTGTCCGGAGGGCCCACGTCTGCGGGGGCTGGCGTCATGGACCCGATGCTGCCCGCAGGTGGAGAGGCCAGACAGGGTGCACCGCTCCCAGGGAGGCGCGCCCTTCATCGGCGAGCTGGACGTCAGCAATCTCGTGAGCAACGACTCCTGTCGCACGCTGGGCACCTCGGGGCTGCGTGTGAGCCCGCTGGCGCTCGGGACGATGACCTTCGACGACGGGACCTGGGGGTCGGTGCCCGAGCTGTCGCACCAGATCTTCGACCGCTACCTCGACGCCGGCGGGAACTTCCTCGACACGGCCAACCAGTACACCGGTGGCCTGTCGGAGGAGACCCTCGGCGCCTGGTTCGTCCGCAACCCCTCCCGCCGGGACCGGGTCGTGCTGGCCACGAAGTTCGGCGGCACCCTGCACCCGGACGACCCCAACGCAGGCGGTGCCGGCCGGAAGGCCCTCCACACGCAGTTGCACGAGTCGCTGAGGCGGCTCGAGACGGACCAGATCGACCGCTACTGGATGCACCAGTGGGACGCGCACACGCCCGTGGAGGAGACCTTCACGACCCTCGACGACCTCGTCCGAGAGGGGAGTTCCGGGCGATCGGCGTCTCGAACGTCCCGGCCTCTCCCCGCAGGGTGCCTTCAGCACGTTCGCCTACCTGCACAGCCGATGGAACCCGGCTGCCCGGCACCTCCGCCGGCAGCTGGACGTCCGGCTCGAAGAAATGCTGCTCGGCCGGACGGTCTGCTGCAACCTCCCACCGGCCCTCGTCCTCTACGCGCGCCGGCCCCGGAGGAGCGGACCTGCTCCGTCAGCGGCTGGAGCCGAGCTGCACCGACCAGTCGCGCGACGAGGTGGCCGACGTCGCCGACCGCGGGCTCGACGTGCGACGACCTCGGCCGCCTGAGCCCCGACAGACGGGCATCGAACGGGCGCCCCGAACGACGCCGACTTGCGGGGCAGGCCCGGTGCCCACGAGCCGTCTGGTGCGTCGAGGTGGAACCGGTGAGCCCGACGGGGGCCTGGCCCCAGCCTGGCGTACACCTGTGCCGTCCAGATCACCGAATTCGGTGGACCCGAGGTCCTCAACGTCGTCGACCTGCCAGACCGCACCCCGGGGGACGGTGAGCAGCTGTTCGAGGTGCGGTCACCGGACCGGCAGGTCGTCGTCCTGTCGTGGCTGCCACGGCGGCGATCAGGCCGCTACTCGGGACGGGGCGACCCGTGCTTGGGCAGCAGCGCCCACACGCGCTTCGTGACGCCATCGACGTCGACACCGTGCGCCGACGTCAGGTCTGCGATGACGTAGAGCCCGTATCCCCCCTGGCCGGCCGGGCGATCGACCGCGGGCAGCGGGAGCTCGTCCCGGGCCGAGTCGGTGGCGACGACGACCCAGTGATCGCCGGCCTCCCTCAGATCGAGGCGGGCCGGAAGAGTGCCGTGGCGCAGGGCGTTCGAGGCCAGCTCGTCGATCACGAGGATGGCCCGGTCCACGATCTCTTCGACGTCGTCATCGGTCCGGATGCCGTCGGCCTGCAGCGACGCGGTCAGGAGAGCCCGGACGTGACGACGGACAGCCCCGAGCTGCCGCAGCGAGGTCAGCTCCACGACGTCAGCGGGCGGCACGTCGGGAACCGGGCTCACGCGTCGCCAGGAGTTCCGGACGGCCTCGATCGTCGCAGCGGCCGGGCCGCCCGGGAGTCCGGTCCCCGGGGTCTCCTGGTTCACGACCCGAGCACCTCGTCGTCCTCGGACGATCGCGGCCGGACGGCGACCATGGCGACGTCGTCCTCCCCCGCCCGCGGGACCATGACGCCGAGAACGGCGTCGCAGAGCTTCTCGATGTCCTCGTCCGCGTGCCGCTCGACGACGTCCAGCAGCCGCTGGAGACCCTGGTCGAGATCCTGCCCACGACGTTCGACCAGTCCGTCGGTGTAGAAGAGCAGGGTCGAGCCGGCAGGTAGCGTCGTCGCCTCGGTGCTCCGCCGGGCCAGTGAGTCGACGCCGAGCAGAAGATCTGCCTTGCCGGTGCCGGGCTCCAGCAGCCGGGCACGGCCGGACGCGTCCAGCAACAGCGGCGGGGGGTGCCCGGCGTTGGACCACTGCATCCGGACGCCGTTCCGTCGGTCGCACCCCGTGGGCGGGGACAGCTGGGCCAGGACGGCGGTGGCCATCGTGGTCAGCTCCAGCCCAACGATCGCCTCGTCCACCGACGACAGCAACCGGCTCGGCACGTCGGCGGAGTTGAAGCAGATCCCGCGCAGCAGCCCGCGGACCTGTCCCATCGCGGCCGCGGCGCGTGTGTCGTGCCCGACCACGTCTCCGATGACGAGAACGAGGTCCCCGCTGCGCTGCCGGAAGGCGTCGTACCAGTCACCTCCGACCTGCGCCTGCTGCGCGGCGGCGACATAGCGGACGGCGATGTCGGCGAAGGCGACGACCGGCGGGGCTGTGAGCAGGCTCTGCTGCAGTTCCGTCGCGAGATGACGCTGCCCGGAGTAGAGCCGCGCATTGTCCAGCGCCATGCCTGCTCGTCGGCCGATCTCGATGGCCACCGTCAGATCGGCCTCCCCGAAGCGGGCGCGAGCTGAGCCCCTTCCCACGAGCAGTGAGCCGAGGACGCCGTTCCGACCCGGGATGGGAACGGCGATCAGGCTGTCCGCGCCGAGCTGTCGCACGAGCGAGCGCAGGGCGGCATCGGGCACCTGAGCGACGAGGCCGTCGGCATCCAGGTCCCGGAGCAGCACCTCCTCCCCTCCGGCTGCCCGCCGACTGGGTTCGGTGACCACGCCGCCGCGGGACTCCAGTCGCTCCACTTCGCCCACCACCGCGGCCAGCGCGGGAGCTCGATGCCGGACCAGGACGTCAGACGGGTGGTCGTGGTCGTCCAGGAGATGGATGCTGAGCCAGTCCGCGAGAGCCGGCACCAGGGTCGCGGCCAGCCGGGACCGGGACTCGGCGACGTCGAGCGACGCCAGGAGCGACTGAGAGACGCGGCCGAGCAGATCGACCTGGGCGGCGAGCCGGTCGCGTTCCCGTTCCGCTCGCCGCTGTTCGGTGACGTCCACGGCCAGCAGCAGGACCACCGGACGGCCGAGGTCGGTCTGGCTGCTGACCGCGCTGAGCTCGACCTCCACCCGGTCGGCGAGCCGCAGCTGCAGCGGCGGCCGGACGACATCGGGAGCACCGCCGTGACCGGGTGGCGGCGGGGCGGCGGTCACCATCGACAGTGCCCCGGGGACGACCTCGTCCACCGGCCGGCCGTACATGGCCGGCTGCAGCAGGAAGAGTCTCTCCGCGCGGCGGTTCCACCCGAGCACCTCTCCCTCGCCGCTGGCGACGAGCACCGCCAGAGGCGCGTGCTCCAACAGGGCCCCCACCGAGGTGATCCGTGACGGCGACCCGGTGTCGGCTGCGCTCGCGTCGAGCATCACCGCAGCGAGGACGGCGCTGTGCCGACGCCGCGCGATGCTGGCGGAGCGCAGCTCCTGCAATCGGGACAGCAGGCCGTCGTCATCGACCCCCGCGACGAGCAGGTCCAGCGGCACACCCGGGGCGAATGATGCCTCTCGCCGGACGGCGTCGGGGGTGCCGGCGAGGACGGCGACGCTCGCGTCCGGCCACAACCGATGAGCCCGCTGCACCGTCGACAAGGCCGAGGGGGCCAGCGACCCGATGACCACGAGGTCCACCGGCCCGCCCGCCGAGATCGGCCGGCCGGCGAGGTCCGACGAGGAGATGCGCTCCGTTCCGGGGAGGTCCTCCACGAGGGAGACCTCGGCGACCGCGACGTCGATGAGGAGGCAGCGGCCCGGACCACCTGCCCCGGTCAATCGCCCAGCAGCGGTAGCCCCAGCGCCGCTCGCCCCGTCCAGGTGCGCAGGATGTCGGTCGTCGGGCTCATCACGTCGGCGGCCCGGGCATCACGCAGGTGCCGCTCCAGGGGTGAGCGGTCCCGGTAACCGACACCGCCGACCAGCGTCATGGCCTCGTTGGTGACGTCCACGGCGCACCTGGCCACCTCTGCCTTCGCGGCGGTGAGGCCGAGCAGCGCCTTCGGTCCGCCGGCGTCGCCCTCCTCGGCGGCCCAGTAGACGAGCCGGCGCGTCCGCTCGACCTGCGCCCACAGCTCGCCCAGGCGGTGCTGGAGGATCGGCTCGGTCGACAGCCTGCGGCCTGTGTGCGCGTGAGCCCGACGGCCCAGGTGCGCCGTCGCCTCGTCCAGGGAGGCCTGCGCGACCCCGAGGTAGCTCCCCGCCATCGCCATGAGGAAGTACGGGGCGACGACCTCGAACACGTACCAGATCTGGTCGCCCTCGGCCCCCAGCAGGTGGTCGGCACCGACACGGACCCCGTCCAGCCGGGCCCGCCGCGACGAGTTGCCGCGCATGCCGACGCCGTTCCACGCGTCGATCCAGGTCAGACCGTCGGAGTCGCCGGGGACGAGGACGCAGGAGAACTCGCCCACGGGCGCATCCGGGTCGGCGGCGACGGTGCTGACGACGTAGGAGTCGGCCTGTGAGCCGTTGGTGACGAACGACTTCTCTCCGTCGATCCGCATCCCCGATCCGGTCTGCGTCATCCGGGTCTGCGGCAGCCAGAAGGCCGCACCGGTTCCGGGCTCGGACAGCGCCAGGGTCGTGAAGTGCTCCCCCGCCACGATGGCGTCCAGGAAGTCCGTGCGCTGCCGGTCGGTCGGCTTGGCTGCGATCACCGCGGTGCCCACGGAGTGCATGCCGAAGCACAACGCGGTGGAGGCGCACACCCGGCCGAGCGCCTCGCCCACCGCCGCGACGCCGCTGAGGCCGAGCCCCGCTCCGCCGAGGGACCGCGGGGCCGCCAGCCCACCCAATCCGGCTCTCTGCAGGGCGCGCAGCGGCTCGATCGGCCAGACGCCGGAATCGGTGCGGTCGACCAGTGGCCGCGCGACCGCCTCCGCGATCTCCGAGGCACGCAGCGAAGCCTCCGCGACACTCACCGGGGGCACAGTCACAACGGGGAACCATAGGCGACCGCCGGCAGATCAGCGGAGACCAGACAGGCCGATCACCAGGCCAGAGGCGATGGCCGCCCGGCCACGTCTCGCGGACGGCAGCCGTGATGATCAGCCGGTATCGACGTTGGCCGCTGTCCTGCCGCCTGCTGAACGGTCCCTGCGGCCATCGCCGGGCAGGCCAGCGCTCGCCGGGCGGCAGTGGCCGCCGGGTCGTCACGCCGTGGATCCAGCGGTTGGGCCCACGCGATGTCAGCTGCAGACCCAGACCGCGCTGACCGCGCCGCTCGAACCAGGCAGCGGGCGAGGTGGAGGCGGAAGCCTCCTGACTCTGCGGCGAAGCCCCAAGATCGGTCGAGCTGATGCGCACCGTCGTCAACACGGCGCTCGTGAGAGAGCAGTTGGACCTTCCGGCAGGAAGCCTTGCGTGCGTCATCCAAGGCGCGCTGGACGAGCAGCCGAGCCACGCCTCGCCGGCGGTGAGCGTAGGCGACGACAACAGCCTCGATGAACGCCGAGGGCCGGCTGCCGTACGTGAGATGGGGCATGAGCACCGTGGCTGCCGTGCCCACTGGGTCCTCGTGGCCCCCGGGATCGTCGTCGTGCTCGAAGTGCACCAGCTGGACGGTGACGTGGGGCGTCCCCGTCATACGGGCCAAGGTCGCACGCGGGCGGTGACTCGGCTCACGCACCAGAGGGAGTTGTTCCGGCGCCTCGGCCTGATTCTGCGCGAGCACGTTCAGGACCGCCGGCAGATCCGCAGCTGTTGCCTGCCGCACTCGGTAGGTGGCAGCGGTGTCACGCAGTCGTGGATCGAAACGCCCTGCTCAGGGACCGCAGAAGCCCGCGATTGGTGCCGCTCGCCAATCCGGCGGGGAACCGGGGTGCTTGGTTTCGGTGGTTCTCGGCCTCAGCCCCCTCCCGCGCCCGCCCCAACACTTCTCACCGGAGCTGACGCGCAATCGCGAACTGTTCCACCCGGCCGCGCTGACGCCACGTTCGAACCGACTGATCGCCGTCATGGCGCACCCCCACATGCAGGCCGACGCCGGCCTGGACCGGAGCCCGTACGGGCGACAACTCGCCGCCCGTAGGTTGAGGAGCATGCGTGCTGTGCAGATCACCCGCTTCGGCGGCCCCGAGGTCATGGACGTCGTCGACCTGCCCGACCCCACCCCTGGGGACGGCGAGCAGCTCTTCGACATCAGCTCCAGCGGCGTCAACTTCGCCGACGCCCACCACCGGCTGTCTCGCAACTGACCTGAGCCACCCCGCATGCGCGAAGCAGCCCGCGCGCATCCGCCACCGGCGGGCGCGGCCCCTGTCGCTTCCGGAGACATGATCCGGCGCCACGGGGGCAGCGGGCGGCGACCGCATGGCCGGCTGTTCCGAGCACCCAGGGCGGCACGGGGCAGGTGCGCATCCGCGTCGCTGCAACGACGTGCAGGTCGGCGATGCGGTCATCGGCGCCCTCGCGATCCTCGGCCTGACCACGCCCGGCAGGAGCTCGTCGACCACGACCGGCTGACCACCGGGCAGCGCGTGGTGGTCAACGGGCGGCCACGGCGGTCGGCGGCTGGGCCGTCCAGCCAGCCACGGGCGCCGGCGCGGACGTCATCGCCACGGCGATGACGTCCGCTTGTGGGACCCCGACCCGCACTGCGGGGGACGCCCTTGCCCGAAACCTCGTGGAATGCGCCCACGGTTGGCGGACTTCGCGCCGCGCCGATGCCGTCGGTGGGAGCCGAGACAGGTGCCCGCCGCGGATGCGTACGCAGGTGACGGCCCACGGACGGGCGTCTGGGAGACCAACGCCTGCGGGGAGTCGGTGTCGTGACGGTTTCGCGCAGCTCGTTCGTGTCCTCGCCTTCGGCCACCGAAGAACGGGCCGGCCAGTGGAACGGCGCCCATCCGAGCGACCTCGGGCGGACCATCACACGCACTCGCCTGGCACATCCCGCGGGACAAGCCCCGACGAGTTGTGGGGCAGGGCAGGCTGACCTCGTGCAGCACATCGGGATCGACCTCGCCTGGGGCCTCAAGCAACCCACCGGCCTCGCCGTGCTGGACGACGCCGGCCGGCTGGTGCACGTCAGCGCGGTGCGCACCGACGAGCAGATCGAGACCGCGCTGGCCCCGTTCACCGCCGGCCCGTGCATCGTGGCGATCGACGCCCCGCTGGTGGTCACCAACGCCACCGGCAACCGGGCCGCCGAGCGGGCGCTCAACGCCGACTTCGCGAGGTTCCAGGCCGGGGCGCACCCGACGAACACCGGCAAACCCGAGTTCACCGATGGTGACACCCGCGGCGGGCGGATCGGCCGGCGCCTGCGGCTGGACCTCGACCCCCGCTCGGGCCGCAACCGCCGGGCGATCGAGGTCTACCCGCACGCGGCGACGGTGGCGCTGTTCCGGCTGGGCCGCACGCTGAAGTACAAGAACAAGCCGGGCCGGGTGCTCGAGCAGATGCGTGCGGAGCTGCTGCTGCTCATCGACCTGCTGGGCGCGGTGGTCGAGCTCGACCTCGGTGCACCGTTCGCCGGGCTGCGCCAGCAGGTGCAGGCCGCCACCCGCAAGAGCGAGCTGCGGGTGGCGGAGGACCAGGTCGACGCCGTGGTGTGTGCCTACGTGGGATGGATCGCCGTCCGGCGCCCGGACGAGGTGACCACCTACGGCGACGCGGCCGGCGGCGCCATCGTGACCCCGACCCTGCCGCCGGACCTGCGACCCGGCCCCCGGGTCGCCGCACCCGCGGCCGACCCGGTGCAGCAGGCCATCCAGGCGTACGCCGACGGCCGGCCCGAGACCCTGGTCGCCGGGGCGCAGGCGCTCGCGCTCATCACCGGGGTGCTCGACGACGCCGGGATCAACTACCTGTCGGTGACCGGGCGGACGAAGACCGTCGCCTCGTTCGCGGAGAAGGCGGCCCGCACGGTCGACGGCGTGCCTGCCTACCCGGACCCGGCGCGGGAGATCACCGACCAGATCGGCGTGCGGGTGATCACCTACGTGCAGAGCGACGTGGAGGCGGTGGCCGAGCTGCTGGCTGCGCAGGTGCGGGTGATCGACGACCGCGACATGGGTCGGCGGACCGCGCAGCAGGGCCGGTTCGGTTACTCCAGCCGGCACCTGCTGATCGGCGTGGACCCGGGCCGGGCGCCCGAGCTGCCGGAGCTGGTCGGGCGCGTGGTGCAGGTGCAGGTGCGCACGGTGCTGCAGCACGCTTGGGCTGAGTTTGAGCACGACATCCGCTACAAGGGCACGGTGCCGGCCGAGCACGCCTCCGAGTTCGACCGCCGGTTCACCCTGGCCGCCGGGTTGCTGGAGCTGGCCGACCAGGAGTTCACCGCGATCCGCGAGCGCCTTCGGGCACCCGTTCCCGTCGACGAGGCCGACGACACCGACCCCGACGACCCTCGAATCGCGCCCCGCGAGTTGGCTGCGTTCCTGGCCGGGCAGTACGCCGACGCCGGCTGGTCGCGCCCGGACCACTACACCTGGATCTCAGGCCTGCTGCTGGAACTGGGCGTGACCAGCCTGGTGGAGCTGGGCGAGGTGCTGCGCGGCGCCGACGACAGCGGCATCCCGGCCCGGATGGACTACCGCTATCCCCCGGGTGCCGTGCGTCGGCTGGACGACATGCTGCTGGCCGGCTTCGGGCAGCGGTACGTGGAACTGCACGGGAACGCCGACCGGCGGACCGCGCTGACCACCCGGCTGCAGCGGCTCGCGGGCGGCTGACCGGCGGCCCCGCAGCCGCCCGCGCGAGCGATGGGAAGCCCGCCACCAGCGGTGGGGCTGCGGGCGCCCCCTGTCCGCCCGCGACGACGAGCTCGCCGTCGTCCACCGGGCCGCAGCAGTCCTGCGCGCGGTCACCCCCTGGCTCGAGCGGTCCGGAGACACGCCGTGGCACGACCACGTCCACCTCTGGGTCCGGCGGCTCACCACCACGCCGCGGCCGAGCACCCGGCGGCCGGCGTCGCCGGCGACCGGCGGGACTGGCCGGAATGCTGTTCGACGTCGTCGACGTCCCCGAGACGAAGGCGGGTGCGGGTGCGGGCCAGACCCTGCACGACGTCTCCGCAGCCGGCATCAACTTCGCCGACACCCACCACCGGCTGGCAGCCAACTGACCCGAGGTCCAGGAGATCGAGCGGGACGTCAGCCTTGGCGGCGCAGGGTCACCAGCACTGCGGCACCCGCGATCGACGCGGCCCCGCCGACCAACAGCGGGGTGCCTGCCGAGATGCCGTCGACGAGCACCCCGCCGACGACCGCGCCGATCGCAATGGCGACGTTGCAGACCGTCACGATGAGCCCACCGATCTGCTCCAGCCGCGTCGGCTCGGTCCTGGCGCCCCAGCTCAGCACCGTTGTCGGCACACCCCCGAACCCGAAGCCCCACAGCATGGCGGCGGTGAACAGGCCGACGATCGAACCGCCGGTTCCGAGCATCACGAGCATCCCGACTCCGAGCACAGCGGGGAACAGGAGCAGGCCGACCTGCGGCGCACGGTCGGCCACGGGGCCGCTCAGCGCCGTGCCGAGGAAGGCGGCGAGCCCGAACACGAGGAGCAACAGCGCCAGGCCGCCGGCGTCGATCCCGGACATGCTCTCCACGGCGGGCCGGATGTAGGTGAACCCGCTGAAGTGACCGCCGAAGACCAGCAGGACCGCGAGCAGGCCGAACAGGACCACGCCGGAGCGCAGGACCGAGCCGAGCGCCCGGAGTCCGCTCGCCGAGGTGGGGGCGACGCTCGGCAGCGTCGCCGCCTGCACGGCCAGCGCGACCACGGCTACACCGGCGCCGAGCACGAACACGCCCCGCCAGCCCCAGACCCCACCCAGCCAGGCGCCGAGCGGGACGGCTGCGACGGTTGCGGCCGCCACGCCGGAGTTGATGACGGTCAGGGCGCGCCCGACGTGATCGGGGTGCACGAGGTGCGCGGCCATCGAGGTGGCCAGCGCCCAGAACCCGCCGAGGGCGACGCCCAGCAGGAGCCGCGCGGACAGCAGCACGACGAGGTTCGGCGCGAAGGCAACGACCAGGTTCGAGATCGCGGCGAGAAGCGTCAGCCCGATCATGACGCGGCGCCGGTCGGCACGCGGCAGGACCACCGAGATGAAAAGCGCCGACAGTGCGGCGGCGAACGCGGTGACGCTGACGGCCTGTCCCGCCGCACCGGCCGACACGTGAAGGTCCTCGGCCATGCGCGGCAGCAGACTCGCCGGCAGGAACTCCGACATGACGATCGCGAGGATCCCGAGGCTCAGCGAGACGACGCCGGCCCAGGACGAGCGCTCCGCCGTCGCGCCGGTCCCGCCCGTCGCTGCGCGCGGGCCGGCTGCGGGACGCTCCTGGTGTTCACAGGTGCTCACCACGGCAGTTCCCCGGCCTCGTCCTGGAGCGTTCCGGTGGGGCCGGTCGCGTCGAGGGTGGCCAGCCGCACGACGACCCGGGCACTCATTTCGGCCGGGCGTCCGATGCCGAACGCCGCGGTGATGTCGGTCGCGGTGGTGCGGGCCCCGGTGATCAGGGTGACGGTCATGTTGTCCCTCTCGAGGTGCTCGGCCCCGAAGGGGGCCGTTCTGGAGGCTGTGAACCGGGGACCGACCCACCCAGAGCCCTGGTCGGCCTGGGGTGCGACGGGGCCCCGCTGATCGCCGACTGCGGCCCCGGGTCGCTGACGTGCTCGAGTCGACGGGGTCGGCCCGGCTCAACGCACCGGCGATGCGTGGCGACAGTGCCGCTGTAGGACGACCGGCCGACCGCCATCGACCCTCGGAACAGGACTCGACATCAGCCTGTGATCCGGTCTGCGCGCCGCAGGTTGTGGACGAGCTCCTCGCGGCTCTGTCCGTCGACGTGATGGCGCCACATCGGCGTTCCCGGGGCGCTGCGCCATGAGTCGCTGAGTGGGCTGTTGTCGACCGCGTCGAATCCGAGGTCGTCGTACAGGCGGGTGACGAGCTCGACGGCGTCCGGCAAGTCGCTCGAGACGACCAACGCCTTCCGGTCGGGTGCGCCGGGCGGCCTGGCCAGCCGGAGCAGGGCAGGCATCCTGTCGCCCGGGACGCGGATCGGGTGGCGTTCGTGGAAGTGGACGTGTGAGAAGGCCTTCACGAGCTTCGACGCGGGCAGCTGCTCCTGACGCAGCTCATGGATCGTCTTCCGGCCGAGGTCGACCTCGGGGATGTGCCCGTCGCGCCAGACCATGTAGTTGTTGTTGTCGATCACGACCTTGCCCCGGAGCTCCTCGACCGGTAGCCGGGCGGTGGGCGTGTACGGGAACGCAACGACCGCCAAGTCGGCCACCGCCGCGGCCTCCGCTGCGTGCGCAGCGCGAGCCCGTGGGCCCAGCTCGCTGATCAGACCTGCCAGCGACTCCGGTCCTCGCGAGTTCGCGATCACGATGTCGTAGCCGGCCGCGATCGACGCTCGGGCGAGGGTGCTCCCCGCCTGCCCAGCGCCGAGGATGCCGATGGTCGTCATGGTCGGAGCTCCTTGCGTCGTGGCAGAGTGCGCTCCTCAGCGACGCCGAGGAGCTTCGCGGCCTCAGGCGTCGCTGAGGCCGAACCGGTGGTGGAAGCGGCGCAGCAAAGCCGGGGCGTACCAGGCGGATCGCCCCAGCAGGCGGAAGGAGGCAGGAACGAGCACGCCCCGCACGAGGGTGGCGTCCAGCAAGATCGCCAGCCCGGCCGCGATGCCGAACAGCTGGATGAAGCTGACCTCGCTGACGGCGAAGGCGAAGAAGCTGACGGCGATGAGCCCCGCCGCGGTGGACACGAGCCGGCCGCTGCGGGCCAGCCCGACCGTGACCGATTCAGCGGTGCTCGCCCCCGCGTCGTGCAGTTCCTTGATCCGGCTCATCAGGAAGACCTCGTAGTCCATCGAGAGCCCGAAGGCGATGCAGAACACCAGCACGGGCATGGCCGTGTCGGTCGGCGTGGGAGTGAACCCGAGCAGCCCGGACAGGTGCCCTTCCTGGAAGATCCACACGGCCACGCCGAGCGTGGCGCCGAGGGTCAGCAGGTTGCCGACCAGCGCCCGCACCGGCTGCACGATGCTGCCGGTGAACAGGAACAGCAGCACGAACGTGCTGACCGCGATGATCGCGCCCGCCAGCGGCAGGCTCCCCGCGATCGCCGACTTCGCGTCGATCAGCTCGGCCGTGCGGCCGCCGACCAGGACCTCGCTGCCGGGCGGAGCCGGTTGGGCCCGCACCTGGCGGACGAGGTCCTGCGCGTCTGCCGAGGCCGGGTCCAGGTCGGAGGAGAGGGTGATCCAGGCGTGTCCGCCGCCGTCCAGGGCACCGGGGTCCGAGGTCGGCTCCGCCGGCTCCCCGTCAGCGAAGCTCCCGACGCTGCTGTCGGCGCCGACCACGCCGGGCAGGACGCTGAGGGCCCGGGTGAAGTCAGCCAGCTCGGCGCGTGCGGGAGCCGGGGTGAGGACGAGGTCGGTCGTGCCGGCAGCGTTCGACACGTAGCCGGACCGCAGCGCATCCCCCACCTGGTGGGCCGGGTGGTCGGCGGCCAGCACCCGATCGTCCGGCGAGCTGAAGGTGACGCCGAGCAGAGGGCTGGCGGCGAACAGCAGGACGGCGACAACGGGCAGACCGGTCACCAGGGGACGTTGCATGACGGCCCGGGCGATGCGACCCCACACCAGTGACTCGCTACCGCGCTCCCGGAGGAGCGGGAGCCTGCCGGCGTTGACGCGGTGGCCCAGGACGACCAGCAGAGCGGGCAGCACGACGATGGCCGCCAGGGCCGAGATCAGCGTGACCGCGATCCCCGCGTAGGCGAAGGATCGGAGGAAGTAGACCGGGAACACCAACAGGGCTGCCAGCGCCGTCGCGACCGCCAACGCGGAGAAGGCGATGGTGCGCCCGGCGGTCGCCACGGTCCGCACGACGGCCTCGGAGACGCTTGCGCCGCGAGCCAGCTCCTCGCGGTAGCGGCTGACCACGAGCAGGGCGTAGTCGATGCCCAGCCCCAGCCCCAGGGCGGTGGTGATGTTGATGGCGAAGACGCTGACGTCGGTGAAGCGGGTGAACACGAACAGCACGGCGAAGGCACCGGCGATGCCCAGGGTGCCGATCGCCATCGGCAGGACAGCCGCCACCGCGGTGCCGAACGCGAGGAGCAGGAGCAGCAGGGTCACCGGCACCGCGATCGCCTCGGCCCGAGCGATGTCCTTGCCGACCTGACTGCCGATGTCAGTGCCCAACGACCCGCCGATGGCGACGGTGGCGACCTCGTCGTCGACCTCCGCGTACTCCTCCAGCAGATCGCCGGCACGATCGCCCTGCTCCTCCCCGGCCGCCACCGTGACCAGGATCAGGGCGTCGGCGCCGTCGGTGGACCGCAGGCTCGGGGCACCGGTGTCCCAGTAGGACATGACACCGGCGACGCCGGACTCACCAGCGAGCCGCGCGGCGAGAGCGCTGCCGCTGGCCGCCACGGCGGGAGCGTCCACGTCCCCGTCCCGTGCGCGCACCAGGAAGACCATGTTCGGCTCGCCGGGGAAGTTCTGGTCCAGCAGGGCTTGAGCACGGCTGGAGTCCGATGCGGGGTCGTCCCGCCCGCCGTCCTTCAGGGCCCCGAAGGCCCCCACCGCCAGGGCCGCCGAGATCAGCAGGCCCACGACCGCGAGGGCGAGCACCACGCGGGCGCGGCGGACGACCCAGGCGCCCGACCTGGCGAACAGCGGCCCGCGGCTCGCCGCGCCGCCCGGCGAGGCAGGCGCGGGCACCCGATCTTCGCCGGCGCTCACCAGGGCAGTTCCCCTGCCTCGTCCTGGAGGGTCCCGGTCGGACCGGTCGAGTCGAGCGTGGCCAGCCGCACGACGACCCGGGCACTCTCCTCGACCGGTCGCCCGATCCCGAAGGCGGCGGTCATGTCGGTCGCGGTGGTGCCTGGCTCGAGGGCGTTGAACCTGATGCCCGGGTGCGCCTTGGCGTACTGCACCGTGAGCATGGTGGCTGCGGCCTTGGACGCCGAGTACAGCGCGAGCGGCAGACCGAACTCCGGCCGCTCCGGGTTGGTCACCGCCCAGAACGACCCGGCGCTGCTGGAGATGACGACGACGTTCGGGTTCGACGACCGGCGGAGCAGGGGCAGCGCCGCCTCCGTGACGCGCACGATGCCCACCGCGTTGACGTCGAAGGAACGCAGCGCCGCCGGGCCGTCGAGCCCGGTCTCCAGGACGCCCGCGTTGTGGACCAGGACGTCGAGGCGGCCTTCAGCCTCGTCGATCGCCGCGAGTGCGCTCCCCACGGAGGCGTCGTCGGTGACGTCCAGCTGGACGGATCGCGCCCCGATCTCCGCGGCGGCCTTCCCACCGCGCTCGACGTCCCGGGCGCCGATGTAGACGGTGTGCCCCAGCTCCATGAGCTGTCTGGCGGTCTGGAAGCCGATGCCCTTGTTGGCGCCGGTGATCAGGGTGACGGTCATGGCGTCCTCTCGAAGTGCTCCGCCCGAAGGGGCCGCTGTGGACGCTATGGACCGGGAACGGGGTCACCCAGGGCCCTCTGCAGCCTGGGGTCTGACAGGACCCCCACTGATCGCTGCCAGCGGCCTAGGGTCGCTGGCGTGGACGAGTCGGCGAATCCGCTCGGAGCCTTCCTGCGGGCCCGGCGCGAGCTGGTGACGCCCCAGCAGGCGGGCATCCCCGACGGCGGGGTGCGGCGGGTGCCGGGGCTGCGGCGGGAGGAGGTCGCGATGCTCGCCGGCATCAGCGCCGACTACTACCTCCGGCTGGAACGGGGCCGCGACCGTCATCCGTCACTGCAGGTGCTGGAGTCCATCGCCCGCGTGCTGCAGCTCGACGACGACCACTTCGCCCACCTGCAGACGCTGGCCGCGGAGGTCCCCCGGCAGCGGAAGCGTCGGCCGCGCAAGCAGACCCCGCCGGCGGGGGTGCTCAAGCTCCTGGACTCCCTTGTGCAGCCGGCCTTCATCGAGGACCGCTACTTCGACATCCTGGCCGCGAACCGCATGGCGACCGCGCTCTCCCCCGGCCTCGCCGTCGGGGGCAACCAGCTGCGTGACCTCTTCCTCGATCCCGCCCAGCAGGCGCTGCACCGGGAGTGGGAGCAGGTCACGGAGTGCTTCATCGCGAACCTCCGGCAGGCCGTCGGCACGGACGGCGACGATCCCCGGTTCATCGAGCTCACCGGCGAGCTGACGCTGGGGAGCCCGCGGTTCCGGCAGCTCTGGGCCCGGCACGAGGTACGCCGGCAGTGGGGGGCGCCGATCCGGCTCGACCACCCCCAGGTCGGGGAGATGACGCTCAACCGGGAGCGCCTGGCCGTCAACGGCACCGACGACCTGATGCTGGTCGTCTACCACCCGGACGCCGGTTCGGATGCCGCGGACAAGCTGGCGCTCCTGGCCTCCGCCGCCCTGCCCACCTCGGACACCGAGCACGACGTCGCGCAGCACACCTGACGACGCCGCCGACCAGGAGCGCGACCGCACCACCGAGGCCGGCCGGCAGCCGAGGACCTACGGTCGGGACATGCGTGCTGTGCAGATCACCCGCTTCGGCGGCCCCGAGGTCATGGACGTCGTCGACCTCCCCGACCCCACTTCCGGCGACGGCGAGCAGCTGTTCGACATCTCCAGCTGCGGCGTCAACTTCGCCGACACCCACCACCGCGTTGCGTCCAACTGAAGTCAGGTGCTCGGGGGTCGACACCGACGCTTGCCTGAGCCGGGCCGCCCGCTTCGGCGGCAACTCCCTTCCACTTCGGGAGGTTGGGGCGTCGCTACGCTGGCGAACCCCGACCTGGACCGCCTCGTGGTCATACCGTCGCGATCCCAGTGACGAAGCTGCCGGCCACGCCCGACAGCCTGGTCGCGCTCGACGACCACAGCTCGGCAGGCGTTGCCCACGGCAGGTGCCACTGCGTCGTCGGCGGTCGTCTGGTCGCGCCATCAGCCCAGGGCCGGCCCCGACGCCACGGCCGTTCCGTCAGTTCAACGGCTCCAGCAACGACGCCAGGCGGCGGCGCCTCTCCCGCCCCGCCGGTCCGGTGCGAAGCCCGCGACCGGCTGGTCAGTCGGTGTCCGGCGTCGGGACCGGGAGCGGGTGGTCGTCAGGGTGGACGACGTCCCTGATGCGGCTCGCGTAACGATGGTCCAGGCTGTCCGACGTCGTTCTGATCGGACGCGGAACCGCCTGGTGCGTGCTGGACCGGTGTGGTTCGCGGTCCGCGCCGGCCGCCGGCATGGTCGCCGAGGCGAGCAAAGCTCATCCGCAACCTGCAGCGCGCAGAACGCCGGGGCTGAGCTACAACGCGTTCCCCCTGCTGGGTCGGCTGGCGCGACCGCGATCACCGTGACTGTCCAACCAATGGAACCCAGCGTCACGCCGAGGTCCTCGGCGACGAGCGGGAGGGAACTGGCCGGCGGAACTCAGCCATCACCGAAGCGAGGATGCGTGGCTCGAGGAGATGCCGCCGGCTCAGGAAGCAGGCACAGAGGCGGTCGACGTGCCCGTAGGCGGTGGTGCGGTGGTCACCGATTCCATCCGTAGGGTGCGACGGGACCGCCCGGTGCTCTCACTGTGCGAGTTGGCCAAACGACCGGCTCCTCCAGGCACACGTCAGCGGATGCTCACCTCAGCGGTGCACGCGTCGGCCGCTGGCGGCGGAGCGTGTGATGGCGTCCAGGAGCTGGTGCCGAATGACGGCGTCGTCGAAGTCGGGAACCACGGCGGCGCCGCCGAGGAGCTGGTCGCGGATCCCGCCGTACGCGTGCGCCAGAGTGTGGATCGGCGACCGGGCCAGCCGGGGGTACTGGTCGTAGCCGTCGGGGAGGGGCATCTCGGTTGGGCGACCATGACCTCGTGCGCCACGCACGGTGACCGGCGTGACGTGCGGGTGGTTCGGTGCGGTGGCCTGGAGAGTGCCGTCCGAGCCGTCGACGGTCATCGAGAAGCCGGCTCCCGAGGCGATCCCGCCCCGCTGATGAGCAGAGAGGACCGCGCCGCCGGGCAAGGTACCGGAGATCGCGATCTGGTCCTCGGCCGTCATCGGAACATCCCGTCCACCGTGGATGAGCGGGACGTGCGGGTGCCGGATCGCCGTCGTTGCCACCACGTCCTGGAGCTCTCCGACCACCATCGACACGGAGTCGATGGCGTGGCCGAAGGCGATGGCCATCATCGTGGCGCCGAGTTGCCGATCGAGTGTGTAGAGCATGCGTTCTGAGACGGGTGTGCCCCACTCTGTGGCCGCCGTGGAGATCGTCACGGAGAGCACCTCGCCTACGAAGCCGTTCGACACGAGGTCGGCCAGCCAGCGGAAGGTGGGCGAGGAGCGTCCCTGCAAGCCCACGAAAGTGGGAATGCCCTGCGCTGCTGCGGCCATGTCCTCTGCTTCGCGGAGGTCGACGGCGAAGGGCCACTCGCAGAACACCGCCTTGCCGGCACCGAGGGCGGGCAGCACGAGATCGCGGTGCTGCGGTGTCTTCACCGTCACCACGACCAGATCGATGTCGTCGGCTTCCGCCAGTGCTCCGGCCGATGCGTATGCGGGCACCCCGTGCACCGCGCTCGCCGCACGAGCCGACGCGGGCGAGCTCCCCACCAGCCCACGCAGCTCGAACCCGCCGACCGTCGACAGAGCCGGCAGGTGTGCTCCGGCACCCCAGCCTCCCGTCGCGCTCAGTCCTACGACGCCCACGCCGATGAGAGGCCGGCGAGTTGCGTCGCTGGACATTGACAGGTCGTTGGGCCTGGTGGCTCGTCCGAGTACGTCCCCGGTCGTCATGACCTGCTCCTTCTCGATCGGATTGGATGTCGAGCTGGCGCTCGGGGACGTCGGCGTCACAACGGGGACGCCTGGGTGTCGAACTGGGCGATGAGACTGATTGCCCGACGCACTCCCAGGTCACAGCCCGAGGTGCCGATTGCGTGACATCGCGCCACGCCTGTACGGGGCATGGCCGTACAGGCGAGCCGGGCTACGAAGTGGCCACCGTCGTGGACCATGCGATGGCGTCAACGTCGATCGGTGCACCGGCACGACCCGGCCACGCATGCCTACGGTCGACCGCACGGACACTCCTGCGCTGCGCACACCCGCACCGGGTCGTGACTGTCGCACTGGTCAGGCCCGATCGGTTCAGGCTGCCGAGGTCGCCAGAGGTTTCCCGTCACGGATGAGGCCGGCCCAGTCGCCTGTCGTGCGTCCTCGACGCAACTGCGCGGCCTCGCCGTCTCGTGGGTCCGTCAGCGGTCGATGGCGGCCATGTTGCCCTCGTCGTAGCGGTCACCCGACGCAGGAGTGAGTGCATCGAGGCGAGCGACCTGGTCAGCGGTGAGCTCGACATCTGCAGCGGCAGCGTTCTCTTCGACCCGGGTCATCCGGGCAGTGCCGGGGATGGGGCTGATGTCCTCGCCCTGGGCCAGCAGCCACGCGAGAGCCACCTGGGCGGGCGTCGCCCCGACCTCAGCAGCGACCGCCGACACCTCGTCGACGATCTGCAGGTTCCGCTCGAGGTTCCCGCCAGCGAAGCGGGGATTGGTGCGGCGCCAGTCGTCGGCGTCCAGACCGTCGAGGGACCGGATCGTCCCGGTGAGGAATCCGCGCCCCAGCGGGGAGTAGGGCACCAGCCCGATTCCCAGCTCGCGCAGCACCGGCAGGACGTCGGTCTCGACGTCGCGGGTCCACAGCGAGTACTCGCTCTGCACTGCGGTCACCGGATGGACAGCGTGAGCCCGGCGGATCGTCGACGGGCCGGCCTCGGACAGGCCGATGTGGCGCACCTTCCCTGCGGTGACCAGGTCCGCCAGTGCGCCCACCATCTCCTCGATGGGCGTGTCCGGATCGACCCGGTGCTGGTAGTACAGATCGATGTGGTCGGTGCCCAGACGCTTCAGGGAACCGTCGACGGCGATACGGATGCTGGCGGGCGTGCTGTCTGGACCGGAGCGACCGGTGTGGGAGACGAGCCCGAACTTGGTGGCCACCACGACGTTGTCGCGGCGCCCCGCGATGGCGCGGCCGACGAGCTCCTCGTTGAGGAACGGGCCGTAGACCTCCGCGGTGTCGATGTGTGTGACACCGCGGTCCAGGGCGTGGCGGATCGTGCGGATCGATTCGGCGTCCCCTCGCCCGGCGGCGCCGTAGGCGATGGACATTCCCATGGCCCCGAGGCCGATACGGGAGACCTGAAGGCCTCCGAGCGATGTTGTCTTCATGTCTTGGTCCTCTTCCTGCGCGAGTGAGTGGTGGATCGCCTCTACCGATGCCGGTGAGGGAGTGAGTGGAGCGGTCAGTGACGGATGAGGCGCCTCGCGGCGTTGCGATCGGCCATCCGTGCTGTGAACCTCGACCCATGGGGTTCTATTCCGCCCGGTACATAACTTGGACGGCGAGGCACCCGGGCGCAGTCACCTCGTGGGGGTTCAACGCTGGCCGGCTACCTCGACGGCGACGTCACGCACAACGCCGTCGTCGAGCTGGTGCCTCTCAGCCGGGTGAGCCGACCGTCCTCAAGGCCGCCAGTTCTGCAGCGCGACGTCGGCGATCAGCTGGAGGTCCTTGCGGCTGACGCCACTGGCGGCCTGGACGGCGATGCCGAAACCCACCGTCATGACGTAACGCGCCAGGCTCTGCGGGTCGGCATCCGACGGGAGGTCCCCCTCCTTGGCAGCTCGCCGAAAGCGCTCCGCCAAGCGGTCGCCGGCATCGTTGCGCCAGCCGGCGAGCACGTCGTGCGCGGCCTGGCCCCCACTGCTCGACGCAAGTGCGCCCTGGACACCCAGACATCCGGCCGGTCCCTCCGGAGGGGTTGTAGCCCGGACCGCTCCATCGAAGAACGCCGCCACGACCTGCCGCGCCGTCGGCTCCTCCAACGCCCGCAGACCATAGGAAGCCGGCCCCTCCGTGTAGCGGTCCAAGGCTCGACGAAAGAGCTGCTCCTTGCTGCCGAAGGCCGCGTAGAAGCTCGGCTTGGTGATGCCCATGGCGCCGGTCAGGTCGGCGAGGCTGGCCCCCTCGTAGCCCCGCTCCCAGAACAGCCGGACTGCAACATCGAGCGCGTCATCGATGTCGAACTGCCTGGGGCGACCGACGGGACGCGGGGAACCACCCATGCCCTCATTTTACGCTCCGGTACACAAATAGCTGGCGCGATGCGCCACCCAGGCGCGACCCGCCTGGGCGCTCAGGGCAAGCCCCCTCCCTCACCGGACGCGCCAGTGACCGCATCGACCCAGCGCAGTGGGACCTGTGGCCGACAGCATCAGCACGCTCTTGCCAGCTGGAGGATCCACGCATCGCACCGCGGGCAAGTCGGCCGCAGCGATTGCTCGTCTCCGGCGAGAGTCGTCCTCACGACCACAGGCGACATCGAATCTCAGGGGTGCGCCATCCGCGCGGACGTCGGTCCGGCTCCAGCGCACGGCGCAGTGCGGCGATGAACGCAGGAGGGCAGTCACCGTGCGTTCGGGAGGGACGTCCCACAAGTCGTCAGCTACCTGTCCGGAGACCCGCCCAGTGCTCGTGCGACGACCTGGCGCGCGAGGGCAACTGGATGTCGGGCCGTCCAGGGCCGCCGTGTCGCCGACAGCGCGCGGTGACCTGCCCGAGGAGACCGACGGTGCCGGTCACCGTATGCGCACAGCGCTCAACGCGCATTCCTGGCCTCGGGGCGCACCACCGGTGCTTCGAACGCTCACCGGCCTCGGGACCGACGCGACAAACCACGATGTGATCAGCCTGGCCACTGGCGATAAGACGCCGTATCGCGCCAGCTGAGAGGCAGCCACCAGAGTGCAGCCCCCACTCAGTACTGCGGCGGCAAGCACACCGCCCGTCACGTTCAGCGTGGGGAAGGCCATAGCCTCACCGCATGCGTGCTGTGCAGATCACCCGCTTCGGCGGCCCCGAGGTCATGGACGTCGTCGACCTGCCCGACCCCGTCCCCGGGGACGGCGAGCAGCTGTTCGACATCTCGAGCTGCGGGGTCAATTTTGCGGATACACACCAGACCGAGGACAGCTACCTCGCCAAGCAGCAGCTCCCGCTGATCCCGGGGGCCGAGTTCGTCGGCACCCCGGCCGGTGGCGGCCAGCGCGTGGTGGGCCTGCTGCCCGGCGGCGGCTACGCGGAGAAGGTCGCCGCTCATCCGCGACTGACCTGGCCGGTGCCCGACGGCGTCACCGACGAGCAGGCGCTGGCCGTCGTCCTGCAGGGCGCCACCGCCTGGCACCTGCTGCGCACCTCCGCCCACCTGGCCGAGGGCGAGTCCGTCGTCGTCATCGCCGGCGCCGGCGGGGTGGGCACCCTGGCGATCCAGCTGGCGAAGCGCTGGGGCGCCGGCCGGGTCATCGCCACCGCCTCCAGCCCGGAGAAGCGGGAGCTGGCCGCGTCCCTCGGCGCCGACGCCACCGTCGACCCGGCGCTGGCCACCGACGACCCGAAGGCCTTCACCGCCGCGCTCCGGGAGGCCAACGGCGGCAAGCGCGTCGACATCGTGCTGGAGATGACCGGCGGCAACGTGTTCGACGGGTCGCTGTCGGCGTTGGCACCCTTCGGCCGGCTGGTCGCCTACGGCATGGCCGGTCGGGAGGCCCCCGCCACGGTCGCCGTACCCGCGCTGATGGGCACCAGCCGGGCGGTCATCGGCTTCTGGCTGGCGCACTGCATGACCCGGCCCGAGATGATGGACGCCGCGATGACCGACCTGCTGGCGATGGTCGCCGACGGGACCCTGAAGCCGGTCTCCGGTGGCCGCTACCCGCTGACCGCCGTCCGCGAGGCCCACCAGGACCTGCTCGCCCGGCGCACCACCGGCAAGCTCGTCCTCGACCCGACCCGCTGAGGCGCCAGGCACAGGAGGCTTTCCACCCAGTTCTCGAGCCAGAAGTGGGCGAAGAGCTTCCTATGCCTGGGCGGGGAGCCGGCTAGAGCAGGCGGTTGGTCCAGAGGAGGGACGCGACGACGCCGAGGAACGCGAACAGCACGCCGCCGCGGACGAACCACGGGCTGATGTCCTGCGGCTCGGTGGTGTACCCGATCTGGCTGCCCAGGTCCTCGAAGACCTCCGACAGCTCCGCGGCGCTGGCCGCCTCGCTGTAGCTGCCGTCGGTCTCCTCGGCGATCTGCTCCAGCGTTGCCCGGTCGACCGGCACCGGCACCCGCTCGCCGTTGATGTCCAGCGTCCCGTAGTCGGTGCCGAACGCGATCGTGGAGACCGGCACCGAGGCGGCGTTGGCGGCGTCGATCGCCTGGGTCGCCTCCCGGCCCACGGTGCTGTACCCGTCGGACAGCAGCACGATCCGGGCCGGCGGCGCCTCCATCCCCTCCGAGGCCAGCGTCGCCTGGTAGTTGGTGATGGCGGTGAGCGAGGTGAAGATCGCGTCCCCGATCGCCGTCGCCTCGGCGAGTTCGAGGTTCTCGATCGCGGTGCGCACCTCCTCCCGGTCCGTGGTCGGGGTGACCAGGGTGGCCGCCGTCCCGGCGAAGGCGACCAGCCCCAGGTTGATCCGCTCCGGCAGCACCTCCACGAACTCCTCGGCCGCCAGCTGCATGGCCTGGAAACGGTCCGGCTCGACGTCGGTCGCGCGCATCGACAGCGAGACGTCGACGGCCATGATCACCGTCGCGCGTTCCCGCGGCACCCGGACCTCGGTGCTCGGCTGCGCCAGCGAGGCGACCAGCACCGCGAGCCCCAGGGCGACGAGCCCGAACGCCACGTGCCGGCGCCACCCGGCCCGCTTGGGCACCAGCGAACCGAGCATGGCCACGTTGGTGAACCGGGCGGCGTACTTGGCGCGGCGCCGCTGCAGCAGCACGTAGAGGCCGACCAGGGCCACCACCGCCAGCAGCCCGGCCAGCCACCACGGGGACTGGAAGGTCATCGGGAGGCCCCTCCACTGCCGGCGCGCCGGCGGTCGGCGACGTAGCGGACGACGTCGGCCAGCCAGTCGCGGTCGGTCTGCAGTCTCAGGTGCCCGGCACCGGCCCGGCGCAGGGCGGCGGCGATCTCGCGGCGCTGCGCGGCGGCGCCCTCGGCGAACCGGCGGCGGACCTCCGCGTTCCCGGTGGGCACCTCCAGCGTCTGCCCGGTCTCGGGGTCGACGACGGTCAGCAGGCCCACGTCGGCCAGCTCGAGTTCCCGCGGGTCGACGACCTCGATGGCCAGCAGGTCGTGCCGGGCCGACAGCCCCCGCAGCGGGCGCTCCCAGTCGGCGGTGCCCTGCGCATCAGAGCCCAGGAAGTCCGAGATGACGACGACCAGCCCGCGCCGCCGCGGCGGGCGGCGCAGCGACTCCAGTGCGGCGGCGAGGTCGCCGCGCCGGCCCGCCCCGGCCCGCGGGGTGGCGACGACGGACCGCAGCAGCCGGTCCGCGGCGAGCCGCCCGGGGGTGGCCGGGTACCGGTCGACCCGCTCGCCGGTGGTGACGACGGCGCCCAGCCGGTTGCCGCCGTGCACGGTGAGGTGACTGACCGCCGCGAGGCCGGCGATCGCCAGGTCCCGCTTCTCGCACTCGGCGGTGCCGAAGTCCAGGCTGGCGGAGAGGTCCAGGACCACCCAGGTCTCCAGCTCCCGGTCGGCGATCGTCTCGCGGACGTGTGGCACCTGGGTGCGCGCGGTCACCGGCCAGTCCATCCGGCGGACGTCGTCCCCGGGGTGGTAGGCGCGGGAGTCACCGGCCTCGCTGCCCGAGCCCGGCACCAGGCCCAGGTGGTCGCCCTGCAACAGCCCGTCCAGCCGGCGGCGGACGGTGAGCTCCAGGCGGCGCAGCAGCACCGCCGAGTTGCTGCCGGGCCCGAAGTGCGGCGGGGCACCGCCGCCCGGCCCCCGGCCGGTGTCGTCCGGGCCGGTCACACCGACTGCGGGCCGAAGCCGCCGTCCGGACGACCGCCGCCCTGCGGCGCACCTTGGGGAGCGCCGTTCGGGCTGCCCTGCGACGGGCCGAAGGACGGGCCACCGAAGCCGGGCACCGACGGGCCACCGGGGGAACCGGGCCCGTAGCCGGCGGCGCGCTGCCGCGGGGTGACCTGCGGCAGCGGCACGCTCTGCACCACCCGCTTGACGATGTGGTCGGCCGGCACGCCGTCGGCCAGCGCGTCGTAGGAGAGCACCAGCCGGTGCCGAAGCACGTCACCGGTCACGTCCAGCACGTCCTGCGGCAGCACGTAGTCCCGGCCCCGGATCAGCGCCAGCGCACGGCTGGAGGCGATCAGGCCCAGCGAGGCGCGCGGGCTCGCGCCGTAGGAGACCCAGTTGGCGACGTCGGGCATCCCGTGCTCGTTCGGCGCCCGGGTCGCCACCACCAGCCGGACGACGTAGTCGACCAGCGCGTGGTGCACGAACACCTCCGACGCCGTGCGCTGCAGCCGGCGCACGTCCTCGGGCCCCAGCACCGGCTGCGCCTCCGGCGGGGTCGACCCCATCCGGTAGATGATCTCGCGCTCCTCCTCCGGGCTCGGGTAGTCGACGAGCACCTTGAGCAGGAAGCGGTCGCGCTGGGCCTCCGGGAGCGGGTAGACGCCCTCGTTCTCGATCGGGTTCTGGGTGGCCAGCACCAGGAACGGGTCGGGGAGCTTGTGCGTCACGCCGCCGATGGAGACCTGCCGCTCGGCCATGACCTCCAGCAGCGCCGACTGCACCTTGGCCGGGGCCCGGTTGATCTCGTCGGCGAGCAGGAAGTTGGCGAAGACCGGCCCCAGCTCGGTGGCGAAGGTGTCCTGCCCGGACTTGTAGATGCGGGTGCCGATGATGTCGGCCGGCACCAGGTCGGGGGTGAACTGCAGCCGGGAGAACTTCCCGCCGACGACGGTGGCCAGGGTCTCCACGGCGAGGGTCTTCGCGACGCCGGGAACGCCCTCGAGGAGCACGTGCCCCCGGGCCAGCAGGCCCACGAGCATCCGCTCGACCAACCGGTCCTGGCCGACGATGACCCGCTTGATCTCGAAGAGCGCACGCTCCAGGCGCGCGGCGTCGACCGAGGGCGGGGTGGGCTGTTCGGGGGCGGGCGAGCTGCCTGCGGCGGTCACGCGTCGAGTGTCCTACACCTGGCTGTGCGACCACCGCCGGCTGCACGGTCCGGCAGCCCACGACACCCCGTCCACAGGCGTCGTCGGCCCTGCCCGTAGACCGGCCGGGCTGCTAGCCTGACGCTCGCGTCGGGCAGCTCCCCCCGTGGCTGCCCGACGCCTTTCTGCGCGGGCCGGCAACGCCCTGCCGGCCCCTTCCCGATGTCGCGGTGTCAGCCGGTGGGGCGCACGGCGCCGAAGTAGTCGCTGCCGAACCACATGGTGCTGATCCGCACCACGTCACCGCTCTGCGGCGCCTGGATGACCTTGTTGCCGCCCAGGTACAGGGCCACGTGGTAGATCGAGTTGTAGTTGCTGCCGCTCCCCCAGAACACCAGGTCGCCGGCCTGCAGGTCGTCGCGGCCCACCGTCCGGTCGCTGAAGCGGGCCCACTGCGCCCGACTGGTGCCACCGATGGCGATCCCGGCCTGGGCGTAGGCGTACTCGGTCAGCCCCGAGCAGTCGAAGCCCCAGATGTGGGTGTCCGGCGGGATGCCGTAGCTGGGGCCGCGGCTGCCGCCACCCCCCCAGGAGTAGGGCAGGCCCTGCTGGGTCTTCGCCGCGGCGATGGCGGTCTGCACGGCCGACCCGGACGGGGCGCCGGCGTTGTTCGGCACCGGGGCCGGCGCCGGTGCCGGTGCGGGCTTGGGAGCCGCCACCGGGGCGGGCGCGGGCGTCGCCACCGGAGCCGGCGCGGGTGCCGGCGCAGGTGTCGAGCTGCCGCCGCCCGAGGAGGACGACGAGCGCGTCGGTGCCGGGGCCGGGACGGGAGCCGGGGTCGCGGCCCGCTGGGCCGCCGCCCGCTCCTCGGCCGCCTGGCGCGCACCCTCCAGGCCGTACAGCGTCTGCTGCGCCTGCTCGAGCTCGGCCTCCAGCGCGTCCTGCTGCGCGACGAGCGCGACGGCCTGCTCGCGGGCGGCCACCTCCTGCTCCTGCGCGGACGCCAGCAGCTGCTCCGCCTCGGTCTTCAACGTCTCGGCCGCGCCGACCGCCTGCTGGGCGGTCTGCTCGGCGACGGTCGCCTGCTCCTGCAGCACGGTGAGCTCGGTGACGACGTCGACCCGGTGCTCCCCCACAGCGCCGAGCAGCGCAGCGCGCTCGATCAGCTCTGCCGGTCCACCGGCGGTCATCAGCGCCCGCGCACCGGGGTTGGTGCTGCCCTGCTTGTAGCTGTCCCGGGCGAAGGCGGCGACCTCGCCCTTGCCCACGGCCACCTCGGCAGCGGCCTGGCCCGCGGCTGCCTGGGCGGCGTCGGCGGCGGCGCGCGCCTCGTCGTAGTCGCCCTGCCGCTGCTCGTAGTCCTGCAGCGCCAGCAACGACCCGATCCGGGCCTCGTCGACCGCGGCCTGGGCGCCGGCCAGCTGACCGGTGATCGCCCCGACCTGGGCTGCGGCCTCCTCGCGGGCCCGCTGAGCCGCGGAGATGTCGCTGTCGGTCGGTGCGGCCACGGCCGTCCCGGGGGCGACCACGAGGCACGCGGCGACGACGGTGCCTGCGGCGAGCGCACGCTGCACCCAGCGGGCACCTGCTCGTCGTCCTGTGCTGACCTGCGTACCGACCTGTGCGTGCACGAACCCGACTCCTCCGTTGCCCGGCGCCAGGTTGTGCGGCGACGCCGGTCTCGACCAGTCCCGGCACACCCCTCCGGGTGTGCTCTCGCGGGCTCATCGACCGGATCGGGTGAACGACTGAGGGTCGTCGCAGGGACCTCCCCCGTCGGGGTGAGGTGGATCAGCACGCACGGTGAGCGCCGGGCCGCCCCGTCCAGGGAGCCTTCAGTTCACCTGGCGCTCGGAGTCGGCCCAGAAGGACTCGCGCAGCTTGAACTTCTGGATCTTGCCGGTGGCGGTGCGCGGGATGCCGTCCCGGAACTCGACCCGCTTCGGGGCCTTGTAGCCGGCCAGCGTCGTCCGGCAGTGCGCGATGATGTCCGCCTCGGAGGCGGTGGCGCCCTCGGCCAGCACGACCAGTGCGGTCACCATCTCCCCCCACCGGTCGTCGGGCACGCCGATCACCGCGACCTCTGAGACGGCGGGGTGACTGAAGACGGCGTCCTCCACCTCGATGGAGGAGACGTTCTCCCCGCCGGAGATGATCACGTCCTTCTTCCGGTCGGAGATGGTGAGGAAGCCGGCGTCGTCGACGGTGCCGCCGTCCCCGGTGTGGAACCAGCCGCCGTCGAGGGCGTCGGCGGAGGCCTCCGGGTTCTCCCAGTAGCCGGCCAGCACGGTGTTGCCCTGGGCCAGGACCTCGCCGGACTCGCTCGTGCTGATCCGGGTGCCCAGCGCCGGCACCCCGGCCCGGGAGAGCGCCCGCGCCCGGGTCTGCGCGTCCATCTCGTCGTACTCGGCGCGGGGCCGGTTGATCGTCAGCAGCGGCGCGGTCTCGGTGAGCCCGTAGATCTGGTTGAACTCCCAGCCCAGCTCCTCCTCCACCCGGGCGATCGTGCGCGAGGGCGGCGGTGCCCCGGCGACCACGATCCGCACCCGGTCCCGCCCGGGCACCTCGCCGTCCCAGTCGGCGGCCGCGTCGAGCACGGCGTTCCAGACGGCGGGCGCCCCGGCCATCAGCGTGACGCCGTGCTGCTCGACCCGGCGGAGGATCTCAGCGCCGTCGACCTTCCGCAACGCGACCTGCGTGGCCCCCACCCCGGCTGCGGTGTAGGGCAGCCCCCAGCCGTTGCAGTGGAACATCGGCAGCGTGTGCAGGTAGACGTCGCGGTCGCTGACCTGCATGTGCAGGCCGAACGTGGTGGCGTTGACCCAGAGGTTGCGGTGGGTCATCTGCACGCCCTTGGGCCGCGCCGTCGTCCCGCTGGTGTAGTTGATCGTGGCGGTGGCGTCCTCGTCCGGCGCGGACCACGGCCGCGGCTCCGCGTCGTGCCGGAGGAGCCCGGACTCGTACTCCTCACCCAGCAGGAACCGGTGCGGGACGTCGATGCCGGACAGCTGCGACTCCACCTCCGGGTCGGCCAGCAGCACGCGGGCGCCGCAGTGCTCGACGATGTAGGCGAAGTCCGCGGGCGCCAGCCGGAAGTTGACCGGCACGAGCACCCTGCCGAACGAGGGGACGGCGTAGAGCAGCTCCAGCAGCCGGGCCGAGTTGTGGCTGACCACCGCCACCCGCTCCCCCTCGCCGATGCCCAGTGCGTCCAGCCCGGCGGCGACCGCCCGGGCCCGTCGGGCCACGTCGCGGTAGGTCAGCTCCCCCAGCGAGGCCGCCGGCTGGGTCGGCTCGTCGACGACGCCGAGCCGGTCGCCGTAGACCAGCTCCGCCCGGTCGAGGAAGTCACGGGTGGTCAAGGGCACGCGCATGCCGGGCTCCCCGGTGCCGGGGCCGGCTGCGGTGCCGGCCGCTGTCCGAACGTGGTGGGCGTCACGCTAACGGGCCGGGGGCGCTCCCACGAGCCGCTCAGTCCGCGGCGGCCAGCAGCCGGGGCAGGGCGGTGCCGATCGGCTCCCGCACGACCAGGTCGGCGAGCCCGTCGTAGGGGGTCGGCTCGGCGTTGACGATGACCACCCGGGCACCGGAGGCGGCGGCCACCTCGACCAGTCCGGCCGCCGGGTGCACCCCGAGCGAGGTGCCGACGGCCAGGAACACGTCGCAGTCGGCGGCGGCCTGCGCGGCGACGTCGAGCACGTCGGCGTCCAGCGCCTGGCCGAAGCTGATCGTCGCCGACTTGAGGACGCCGCCGCAGTCGGCGCAGGCCGGGTCGGGCTCGCCGGCGTCCACCCGGGCCAGCGCCGCCGTCATCGGCGTGCGCGCACCGCAGGCCAGGCACTCGACCTCGCGGACGGTGCCGTGGAGTTCCAGCACTCCGCTGCTGCCCGCGTCAGTGTGCAGCCCGTCGACGTTCTGGGTGAGCAGCGCCCGCAGCCGGCCCTGCCGCTCCAGGTCGACCAGCGCGGCGTGCCCGGCGTTGGGACGCGCGTCGGGGGCGGTGTCCCGGCGCATGAGCCAGGCCCGGCGGCGGATCTCCGGGTCGGCCACGTAGTACGAGAGGGTGACCAGCTTCTCGGCGTCCGGGTCGCGGGTCCAGACGCCGTTGGGGCCGCGGTAGTCGGGGATGCCGCTGTCGGTGGAGATGCCGGCGCCGGTGAGCACGCAGATCCGGCGCGCAGCACGGAGCCAGTCGGGGGCGGTCACCTCCCCAGGCTAGGCAGCCACCGCCTCCCGCTGCCGCGCGCCGACCTCGGCTGGCAGGACCGGACGCCGGATCGCTCGGGAGGCCGCCGCGACCAGCCGCGGCACCAGCAGCCACACCGCCCCGGCGTAGAGCGCCCCGAGCAGCGTGTCGACCACGTAGTGCTCCCCGGACCACACCAGCACGACCGGCATCGCCACCGCGTAGGCCAGCAGCGCCGCCCGCTGCCACACCCGGGTGGCCACCGGCAGCAGCACCAGCACGGTCAGGACGGCGAAGGCGGTGTGCAGCGAGGGCACCGCCGCCACCTGGTTGACCTGCCCCTGCCCGGAGGAGAGCAGGGCACCGGCCTTGTCCAGCCCCAGCACGGCCCAGCCGGAGTTGCTGAGCCGGTCCACGTGCTCGATGACGCCGTCCTTCGCGGCCAGCCAGGGCGGCGCCGCCGGATACAGCACGTAGGTGACCAGCCCGGCCGCCGACAGCCCCACCACCAACCGGGCGTAGCCGGCCCAGCGGGACCGGTCGCGCAGCCAGAGGACGCCGAGCACCACCGGAGTCACCACGAAGTGGCTGCTGTAGACCAGCGACGCGACCACCGTCCACCAGGCGGCGCCCCAGTGCTCCTGCAGCCAGACCGTGGGCAGCACGCCGCCGGCGAGCCACCGGTCGGCCGCCGCGAGCTCGCCGACGGCCACCGGCATGCCCAGCCCGTCGGCGAACCCGCGGCTGAGGTCGTACAGCAGCAGGACCCCGGCCAGCGGGAGCCAGTCGGCGAGCAGCCGGAGGAGCGCGGACCACCCCCGGCCCAGGGACTGCACGGCCAACACCGCGACCACCCAGCCCAGCAGCACCAGGCGATCGGTCGGCAGGCCGGTGACGACGCAGGTGGCAAGGAAGGTGGCCAGCAGCCCACCGGTCCCCAGCAGACGGGCGCCGCGGTACCGGTCCGTCGGGACCGACAGCTCGACTGCGGACGTCGTCGTCCCAGTGGTGTCCGCGAGGGTCATGGCGCGGCACGCTAGGTGACCCAGCGCACGCGTGGGGGCCGCCGGCGCACGGCACGCCGCGTGCGCGGGTCCCCCGGGGCTGCGGTGACTGCCCGGACACGTGAGGTCGCCGGTGCCCCCGCGCCGACCGCCGTCCGTCGTGAGAGTGCTCACCGAGGGTGAGGAAAGGGTGGCCTTGCTCCACATCCCCGGCCGGGGGCTGGGATGATCGAGGGTGGCACATCGAGGCGCAGGACGCGCGCAGGACCAGCGAGGGTGAGGCGCAAGCAGTGGCAGCCAGCAAGAACAGCTTCGGAGCCCGTACGACGCTCGACGTCGACGGCACCGAGTACGACATCTTCCGGCTCGACGCGGTGGAGGGCGCCGACAAGCTGCCCTTCAGCTTGAAGGTCCTGCTGGAGAACCTCCTCCGCACCGAGGACGGCGCGGACATCACCGCCGACCACATCCGCGCCCTGGCGAACTGGGACCCGTCCGCGGAGCCGGACCAGGAGATCCAGTTCACCCCGGCCCGCGTCGTGATGCAGGACTTCACCGGCGTCCCGTGCATCGTCGACCTGGCCACCATGCGTGAGGCGATGGCCGACCTCGGCGGCGACCCGCAGAAGATCAACCCGCTGGCCCCGGCCGAGCTGGTCATCGACCACTCGGTCATCGCCGACGTCTTCGGCACGCCGGAGTCCTTCGAGCGCAACGTCGAGATCGAGTACCAGCGCAACGGCGAGCGCTACCAGTTCCTGCGCTGGGGCCAGGGCGCCTTCGACGACTTCAAGGTCGTCCCCCCGGGCACCGGCATCGTGCACCAGGTCAACATCGAGCACCTGGCCCGCGTGGTCTTCCCGCGGCAGGAGGGCGACCGCACCCTCGCCTACCCCGACACCTGCGTGGGCACCGACAGCCACACCACCATGGTCAACGGCCTGGGCGTGCTGGGCTGGGGCGTCGGCGGCATCGAGGCCGAGGCCGCGATGCTCGGCCAGCCCGTGTCGATGCTCATCCCCCGGGTCGTCGGCTTCAAGCTGTCCGGCCAGCTGCCCGACGGCGCGACCGCGACCGACCTGGTCCTCACGATCACCGAGATGCTCCGCCAGCACGGCGTGGTCGGGAAGTTCGTCGAGTTCTACGGCGTCGGCGTCTCGGCGGTCCCGCTGGCCAACCGCGCCACCATCGGCAACATGAGCCCGGAGTTCGGCTCCACCGCGGCGATGTTCCCGATCGACGAGGAGACCATCACCTACCTGGAGCTGACCGGCCGCAGCGCCGAGCAGGTCAAGCTGGTCGAGACCTACGCCAAGGAGCAGGGCCTCTGGCACGACGCGTCCCGCGAGCCGGTCTTCTCCGAGTACCTCGAGCTGGACCTGGCCACCGTCGTCCCCTCCATCGCCGGCCCGAAGCGCCCGCAGGACCGGGTCGCGATCACCGACGCCAAGGAGGCCTGGCGCGAGGCGCTGCCGGCCTACGTCTCCGACGGCGAGACCGGCGGGGAGGACCGGAAGCCCGGCGTCCCGTCCAACGAGCAGCCGTACGGCGTCGAGTCCGCCGCCGACGAGGCGTCCGCGGACTCCTTCCCGGCCTCTGACCCGGTCAGCCCGTTCGGGCACGGCAACGGCGAGGCCGGCAAGCCGCACCCGTTCGTGGCCGACCACGTCCTCCCCGACCGGCCGAACAAGCCGACCAAGGTCGTGATGGAGGACGGCACCGAGACCTACGTCGACCACGGGCACGTGGTGATCGCCGCCATCACCTCCTGCACCAACACGTCCAACCCCCAGGTGATGATCGGCGCCGCGCTGCTGGCGAAGAACGCCGTCGAGCGCGGCCTCACCAGCAAGCCGTGGGTGAAGACGACGCTGGCGCCGGGGTCCAAGGTCGTCATGGACTACTACGAGAAGGCCGAGCTCACCCCCTACCTGGAGAAGCTCGGCTTCTACCTGGTCGGCTACGGCTGCACCACCTGCATCGGCAACTCCGGCCCGCTGCCCGAGCCCGTCTCGGCCGCCGTCAACGAGGCCGACCTCGCCGTCGTCTCGGTCCTGTCGGGCAACCGGAACTTCGAGGGCCGGATCAACCCCGACGTCAAGATGAACTACCTGGCCAGCCCCCCGCTGGTCATCGCCTACGCGCTGGCCGGGTCGATGGACGTCGACCTGAACAACGACTCGCTGGGCAAGGACACCGACGGCAACGACGTGTACCTGCGCGACATCTGGCCCTCGCCGCAGGAGGTCCAGCGGGTCATCGACCACGCCGTCTCCGCGGAGCAGTTCGGCCGCAGCTACGAGGACGTCTTCGCCGGCACCGAGCAGTGGCAGGCGCTGCCCACCCCGGAGGGCGACACCTTCGAGTGGGACGCGGAGAGCACCTACGTCCGCAAGCCCCCGTACTTCGACGGGATGCCGGCCGAGCCGGCCCCCGTCGAGGACATCGCCGGGGCGCGCACCCTGGCGGTGCTCGGTGACTCGGTGACCACCGACCACATCTCGCCGGCCGGCTCCATCAAGGCCGACAGCCCCGCCGGGAGGTACCTGCAGGAGCACGGCATCGAGCGTCGCGACTTCAACTCCTACGGCTCCCGGCGCGGGAACCACGAGGTGATGATCCGCGGCACCTTCGCCAACATCCGGCTGCGCAACCTGCTGGTGCCCGGCACCGAGGGTGGCGTCACCAAGAACCACCTGACCGGCGAGACCACGTCGATCTACGACGCCTCGCGGGCCTACGCCGAGGCGGGCGTGCCGCTGGTGGTGCTGGCCGGCAAGGAGTACGGCTCCGGGTCCTCCCGTGACTGGGCGGCCAAGGGGACGGCGCTGCTCGGCGTCAAGGCGGTCATCGCGCAGAGCTACGAGCGCATCCACCGGTCGAACCTGATCGGCATGGGCGTCCTGCCGCTGCAGTTCCCCGAGGGCGAGTCGGCCGAGTCGCTCGGCCTCACCGGCGACGAGGAGTTCGCCATCACCGGGGTCACCGCGCTGAACGACGGCACGATCCCCCGCACGGTGAAGGTCCGCGCCGGGGAGGTCGAGTTCGACGCCCGCGTCCGCATCGACACCCCCGGCGAGGCGAACTACTACCGCAACGGCGGGATCATGCAGTACGTGCTGCGCTCGCTCCGCGGCACCGTCTCCGCCTGATGGACCTGGGCCTGGGCGGCCGCGGGCTCCTGCTCACCGGCGCCAGCCGGGGGCTGGGGCTCGCGACCGCCCGGGCCCTCGTCGACGACGGGGCCCGGGTGCTGATCAGCTCCCGGTCCCCCGAGTCGGTCGATGCCGCCGTCGCCTCGCTCGGCGGGGCGCCCGCAGCCTCCGGGCTGGCCGCCGACCTGGCCGACCCCTCGGCCGCCGAGGAGCTGGTCGGCGCGGCGGTCGACCGGCTGGGCCGGGTCGACGGCGTGCTGATCTCCGTCGGCGGACCGGCACCGGGCAGCGTGCTCGAGGTCCCGGAGGACGCCTGGCGGGCCGGGGTCGAGAGCGTCCTGCTCGGGCCGCTCCGGCTGATCCGGGCACTCGTGCCGCACCTGTCCTCCGACGCCGCGATCGGGCTGGTGCTCTCCACCTCCGTGCGCCAGCCGATCGGGCACCTGGCCATCTCCAACGGCCTGCGGCCCGGCCTGGCGATGACCACGAAGGCGCTGGCCGACGAGCTCGGGCCGCGCGGCATCCGGGTGTTCGGCCTGCTGCCCGGCACGATCGCCACCGACCGGATCACCGAGATCGAGGCCGCCTCCGGCGACCCCTCGGCCGCCCGCGCCCGCACCGAGGCAGCCATCCCGCTGCGCCGGGTGGGCCGCCCCGAGGAGTTCGGCGCGGTCGCCGCCTTCGCCCTCTCCCCCGCCGCCTCCTACGTCACCGGCACCATGCTGGCCGTCGACGGCGGCGTCACCCGCGCCCTGTGACGCTCCCCCACTGGTCGCTGACGGCGGTCTCGATGCCCAGGAGGCAGCCATGAACGACCACTCCCAGCCCGTGCTGGTCGCCTGCGCCCACGGCACCCGCAACCCCACCGGACGGCGGCTGATCGGTCAGCTCGCGCTCGCCGCCCGCGCGCTGCGGCCCGGGCTCACCACCACCGCCGCCTTCGTCGACGTGCAGCCGCCCACCGTCGTCGACGTCGTCCGCGGGCTGGGCGAGTCGGCCACCCCGGCCGTCGTCGTCCCGCTGCTGCTGTCCGGCGGCTACCACGTGCACGTCGACATCGCCGGTGCCGTCGCCGACCACCCGTCGGCGGTGGCCGCCCGGCCGCTGGGGCCCGACGCCCGGCTGGTGGGCGTGCTCACCGACCGGCTGGTCGCTGCGGGCGCCGACCGCGACGACCCGGCCACCGCGATCGTGCTCGCCGCCGCCGGCTCCAGCGACAAGCGCTCGGTACAGGACGTCGAGGACACCGCGGCACTGCTCCAGCGCGACTGGGCCGGCCCGGTCACCACCGGCTACGGGTCGGCCGCCCAGCCCCCCGTCCCCGACGCCGTCGCCGCCGCACGCGCGGCCGGGGCCCAGCGGGTGGTGGTCGCCGCCTACCTGCTGGCGCCCGGACACTTCCACGACAAGCTCCAGGGGGCCGGCGCCGATTGCGTCACGGCGCCTTTGCTGCCCGACGAGCGGATCGCCGCCGTCCTGCTCGACCGCTACGACGCGGCGCTCACCCCCGCCTGATCCGGCGTCACTGCAGGGCGAGCACCAGGCAGACGACGGCCAGTGCGAGCGCCACCGGCGTCATGACCAAACGCTCCGGCCGGCTGCGCGAGACGGCGTTCATCAGCACCCCGACGGCGAAGTACGCCGTCAGCACCCAGATGGTCACGTCGGCCACGCCGCGCGGCAGGACGTCCAGCGCCCCGGCCACCTGCAGCAGCAGCGCGGCGACGAGCCCGTAGACCACGATCGACACCGCACTGCCGACCCGGAGGCCTGTCGGTAGGACCTCGTGCTGGCCACCCCAGGCGAACCGGCCCAGGGGCGCGCCGGCGATCAGCGACACCTGGAAGACGGCCAGGCCGCCGAGCAACGCGACGCCCACGACGGCAGCGACCATGATCACCTGGGGCACGCTACCGACCCGGGATGATCTCCCGCGGCTCTGTTCATCCCGCAGGGGCCAAACTCGCGATTTTGGCCCCTCAGGGGCCGGTGGCGACCGGGCGGGCCGGGTCGGCGGACCACTGCGACCAGGAGCCGGGCCACAGGGCGGCCTCGATGCCGGCCTCGGCGAGCGCGGCCACCTGGTGTGCCGCGGTGACGCCGGAGCCGCAGTAGACGCCCACCGTCGTCCCCGGCCGGACGCCCAGCGCGACGAACCGGTCGGTCAGTACAGCCGCTGTAGCGAAGGTGCCGTCCGGGTCGAGGTTCTCCGTGGTGGGTGCGCTGACCGCACCCGGCACGTGGCCGGCCCGCGGGTCGACCGGCTCGACCTCGCCGCGGTACCGCTCCCCGGCCCGGGCGTCGAGCAGCACCCCACCGGCCACGGGGAGGTCGGCCGCCTCGTCGGCGGTGAGCACGGGCATCCCGCCGCCGGTCAGCACCACGTCTCCCGCGACGGGCGCGACGTCGCCGGTCTCCAGCTCGCCACCGGCCGCCGTCCAGGCGCGCAGTCCGCCGTCCAGGATCGTGACGTCGGTCAGCCCACCCCAGCGGAGCAGCCACCATGCCCGGGCAGCCACCAGGCCGTTGGCCGCGTCGTAGACGACCACCCGGGAACCGGTGGAGACGCCCCAGCGGCGGGCAGCTGCTTGCAGTCCCTGTACCGACGGGAGCGGGTGCCGCCCCGCCGCGGGTGAGGCGCCGGCCGCGAGTTCGGTGGGCAGGTCGACGTAGACGGCGCCCGGCAGGTGCCCGGCTCGGTACCGGTCCTGCCCGTCGGTGCGGCCGAGCGCCCAGCGGACGTCGAGGAGCACGACGTCCGCGGTGCGGCCGAGGAGCTCCTCGGCCGCGGTCAGCACGGTCACCGGGCGGCCTCGTGCCGCGCCGCCTCCAGCTCCGCGGTCAGCCCCGTCACGGCGCCGGCCCGGCCGCCGTAGCGGGCCGGGGTGCTCTGCAGGAGGGCGATCTTCCACCGCCCCTGTTCTTCGATGGCCGTGAGCGCGTGGACCGTGTGCAGCGCGGGGTCGACGGCGTCAGCGCCTGGCGGCACCATCCCGGCCACCGCGTGCAGCACCACGACGCCGTCGGCCAGCCTGCGCACCGAGCGCACGATGCCGACGAACGTGGGGGTCCGGTGCTCGCTGAACATCCGGCGCATGTCGGCGGCGATGCTGAGCCGGCCGCTGCGCAGGGTGCCGTCGAGGTCGATGACCTCGCCGTCGTCGGCGAAGACCGAGGACACCGTGACGCCGCTGCGCTGGTTCCATCCCGCGAGGTACCGCGCGTACAGCGCCCGGATCTGGGTGTCCTGCGGATGACCTGCGCTCAAGGGAGTGCTCCTGCGGGTGGTACGAGTGGGTCGAGAGTGACCGTAGTGTGCCCGCCCCGCCGGGGCCGACCCCGTGCCCTCGGGCCGCGGTCTGACCTGGGTCCGGATTGCGCCGCTCAGAAAGAGGCGAGGGGTTCGGCGACGAACCCGCCGTCCGCCTGGGACACGTGCCAGACCCGGACGTCCTTGCCACCGATCTCGTCCTTCTCGTGGAACCGGACCCGCTCGCCGAGCGGCACCCCGTGCCCTCGGACCAGCAGCGGCCCGCCGCTGTCGACGGTGAACTCGGCGTCCCCGAGGAAGAGCTCCAGGGACGGGACGTCGCCGGGCGGCGGCACGGTCACCGGGCACGGCCGGCCGGAAGCCACGGATGGCGGCGGCTGGATGGTCATGGTGGGCCTCCCATGGCTCGGGTGACGGGCGCCGTCGGGGGGAACGTGCCACGGGCCCGACCGGATCGCAGTCCCCGCCGGCACTGAGCGGCACGGCCACTACGGTCGGTGCCTCGCCCCGGACGCTCCGCTCATCCGACCTGGAGGGCTCGGTCGTCTCCGACCCGGTCCTCGGCCGGCGCGAACTGGGTGCGATAGAGGTCCGCGTAGTGGCCGCCGGCGGCGAGCAGCTCGTCGTGGGTGCCGCGCTCGACGATCCGGCCGTCGTCGACCACCAGGATCTGGTCGGCGCCGCGGATGGTGGACAGCCGGTGGGCGATCACCAGGGAGGTCCGCCCGGCCAGCGCCGCGTCCAGCGCGTGCTGCACGGCCACCTCGGACTCGCTGTCCAGGTGGGCGGTCGCCTCGTCGAGGATCACGATGCCCGGCGCCTTCAGCAGCACCCGGGCGATCGCCAGCCGCTGCTTCTCCCCGCCGGACATCCGGTGGCCGCGGTCGCCGACCACGGTGTCCAACCCGTCGGGCAGCGAGTGGACCAGGGCGGCGATCCGGGCCCCGGTGAGCGCCGACCACAGCTCGTCCTCGGTGGCGTCGGGCTTCGCGTAGCGGAGGTTGGCCCGGATGGTGTCGTGGAACAGGTGGGCATCCTGGCTGACCACGCCGATCGCGTCCCGCAGCGAGGCGGTGGTGGCCTGCCGGACGTCGACCCCGCCGACCCGGACGGCGCCCTCGGTGACGTCGTAGAGCCGGGACACCAGGGCGGCCATCGTCGACTTCCCCGCGCCGGAGGTGCCGACCAGGGCGACCAGCTGGCCCGGTCCGGCCCGGAAGGAGACGTCGTGCAGCACCTCGGCCGGCTGCCCGTGCTCGGGGACGGCGACGTCCTCCAGCGACGCCAGCGACACCTCCGCCGCCGACGGGTAGCGGAAGGAGACCGACTCGAACTCCAGGGACCGGTCATCGGCCGGGACCGGCACCGCGTCGGGGGCCTCGGCGATCATCGGGGCCAGGTCGAGCACCTCGAACACCCGGTCGAAGCTGACCAGCGCGCTCATCACGTCGACCCGGACGTTGGCCAGCGCCGTCAGCGGCCCGTAGAGCCGGGCCAGCAGCAGCGCCAGGGCGACGACGTCACCGGCGGACAGCTGCCCGGTGAACGCCAGCCAGCCACCGAGCCCGTAGACCAGGGCGGTGGCCAGCGCGGCGACCAGGGTCAGGGCGGTGAAGAAGGTGCGGCCGTACATCGCCGAGAGCACGCCGATGTCGCGCACCCGGGACGCCCGGCCGCGGAAGGAGTCCGCCTCGACCTCGGGCCGGCCGAACAGCTTGACCAGCAGCGCCCCGGCGACGTTGAACCGCTCGGTCATCGTCGCGTTCATCGAGGCGTTGAGCCCGTAGGACTCCCGGGTGATCGTCTGCAGCTTCTTGCCGATCCGCTGGGCCGGCACCACGAACAGCGGCACCATCACGATCGACAGCAGGGTGATCCGCCAGGAGAGGCTCAACATGACCCCGGCGGTCAGCACCAGGGCGATCACGTTGGAGACGACCCCGGACAGCGTGGAGGTGAAGGCCCGCTGCGCGCCGATGACGTCGTTGTTCAGCCGGCTGACCAGCGCACCCGTCTGGGTGCGGGTGAAGAAGGCGACCGGCATCCGCTGCACGTGCTCGAACACCCGGGTGCGCAGGTCGTAGATGACGCCCTCGCCGATCCGGGCGGAGTACCAGCGCTGCACGAGCGAACTGGCAGCGTCGAGCACGGCCAGCCCGGCGATGAACAGCGCGATCCTGACGATGTCGCCGGCCGTGCCGGTCAGGTTGGCGATCCGGTTGACGATGTCACCGGCCAGCAGCGGGGTGACCACCCCGATCACCGCGGAGAAGACGACGAGCGCCAGGAAGCCGATCAGTTCCCGGCGGTAGGGCCCGGCGATGCTCAGGATCCGGCGCACGGTCCCCTTGGGGACGCCGCGGGAGGTGACCGACCGGTCGGTGCTGAACGACCGCATCGCGGCCATGGACGTCATCGGTGAGCTCACGACACGCCCCCTGCTGCTGGATCCGGCTGACCACCGGGCCGAACAGCGGCGGCGGTCGTCCTGTTCCGCCCGGTCAGTCCCGTCCGGCCAGCGTGCGCAGCCGGCGCACCTGGGCAGCCCGCTCGGCGGCGTCCTGCTCCTCGGGGCCGTTGCGGACGGCCGAGCGGACCAGCGCCAGCGTCTCGCGGGCGGCGCCCACGTCCGGCCCGAGGAGGGCGGCGGTCAGGTCGGCGACCGCGGCGTCGAGCTCCGCGGTCGGGACGGCGACGTTGGCCAGCCCGGTGGTCACGGCCTCGGCGGCGCCGACCGCCCGGCCGGTCAGGCAGATCTCCAGAGCGCGGCTGTAGCCGACCAGCTCGACCAGCGTGCTCGTGCCGGTGAGGTCGGGCACCAGCCCGAGGCCCGCCTCGGGCAGCCGCAGCTGGGCGTCCTCGGTGAACACCCGCAGGTCGCAGGCGAGCGCCAGCTGGGCGCCGGCGCCGATGGCGTGCCCCTGCACCGCCGCCACCGAGACGACGCCGGGCGAGCGCAGCCAGCGGAACGCCGCCTGGTAGCCGCGGATCCGCTCCTGAGCCGCCTCGGTGGGCAGGGAGCCCAGCTCGGCCAGCCCGCCGGGCACGCCGGGGTCGGCGCTGAAGAGCGTGCGGTCCAGGCCGGCGGAGAACGCCCGGCCCGCGCCGCGGACGACGACCACGCGCACGTCGTCGTCCAGGGACTCCCCGACCGCCCGCAGCGCTGCCCAGGTCGCCGGCGTCTGCGCGTTGAGCTGGTCGGCCCGGTCGAGGGTCACGGTGAGGACGGCTCCCTCGCGTGCCGTCCTCACCCAGCCGTCGGGTGCACCGCTCACGCAGACTTCTTGGCGTTCCGGTTGGCCCCGCCCCGACCCCGGAGGGTGGCGCCCGACTCCGACAGCAGACGGTGCACGAAGCCGTACGAGCGGTTGGTGGACGTCGCCAGCGAGCGGATGCTCTCGCCGCTGTCGTACCGCTCCCGGAGCTCACCGGCCAGCGACGTCCGGTCGTCTCCGGTGATCCTCTTGCCCTTGCTCAGGTCCGCAGTGCTCGAGTCGGCCATGACTCCCCTCCGTGTCAGGGGCGCTGCCGGCTCACGCCGTCACGACCCGCTGATCCCCCGGCGCCGAGGTCCTGGTGACCTCGGCGTCCCACTGGCCATGATCACCCAGGCCGGGAGGGTCGGCCACCGCAACAAGACCGCACACCGCCGAACCCGGAGGTCAGCGCGGAGCGACCCGGTGCAGCCGTTACGCGAGTGAGACCAGCTCGGCGAAGTCGGGGCTCCAGGTGTCCTCGGTGCCGTCGGGCAGGACGATCACCTTGTCCGGGTCGAGCGCGGTGACCGCGCCCTCGTCGTGGGTGACCAGCACGATCGCGCCCTGGTAGGTGCGCAGCGCATCGAGCACCTGCTCGCGGCTGGCCGGGTCGAGGTTGTTGGTCGGCTCGTCGAGCAGCAGCACGTTGGCGCCGGAGATGACCAGCGTGGCCATGGCCAGCCGGGTGCGCTCACCGCCGGAGAGCGTCCCGGTGCGCTGGTCGACCGTCTCCCCGGAGAAGAGGAACGCGCCCAGGATCCGGCGCAGCTCGGTGTCGGTGGAGTCCGGCGCCGAGGACCGCATGTTCTCCAGCAGCGTGCGGTCCATGTCCAGCGTCTCGTGCTCCTGGGCGTAGTAGCCCACCCGCAGCCCGTGGCCCGGCTTCACCTCGCCGGTGTCCGGGCTCTCGGTGCCGGCCAGCATCCGCAGCAGCGTCGTCTTCCCCGCGCCGTTGAAGCCGAGGACGACGACCCGGGCGCCCTTGTCGATCGCGAGGTCCACACCGGTGAAGATCTCCAGCGAGCCGTAGCTCTTGGACAGACGCTCCGCGGTGAGCGGGGTGCGGCCGCACGGTGCCGGGGTCGGGAAGCGCAGCTTGGCGACCTTGTCCTGCACCCGCACGTCGGCCAGACCGGCCGCCAGCCGCTGGGCGCGCTTGTCCATGCTCTGCGCGGCCTTGGCCTTCGTCGCCTTGGCCCGCATCTTGTCGGCCTGGGCGGTCAGCGCGTCGATCTTCTTCTCGGCGTTGGCCCGCTCGGAGCGGCGGCGGCGCTCGTCGGTCTCCCGGGCGTTCAGGTAGCGCTTCCAGCCGAGGTTGTAGATGTCGACGGTGGCCCGGTTGGCGTCCAGGTGCCACACCTTGTTGACCACGGCCTCCAGCAGCTCCACGTCGTGGCTGATCACGATCAGCCCGGCGCGATGGCTGGCCAGGAACCCCTTGAGCCAGACGATCGAGTCCGCGTCCAGGTGGTTGGTCGGCTCGTCGAGCAGCAGCGTGTCGGCGTCGGAGAAGAGGATCCGGGCCAGCTCGACGCGGCGGCGCTGGCCACCGGAGAGGGTGCGCAGCGGCTGGGCGAGCACGCGGTCCGGCAGGCCGAGGTTGGTGCAGATCCGGGCCGCGTCGCTCTCCGCGGCGTACCCGCCGAGCGCGGCGAACTGGTCCTCCAGCCGCCCGTACTGCCGGACGGCGCGGTCCATCTCGACCTCGTCGGCCGGCTCGGCCATGGCGACCTGGGCCTTGGTCAGCTTGGCCTTGAGGACGTCGAGCCCCCGGCCGGACAGCACCCGGTCGCTGGCGGTGATGTCCAGGTCGCCACTGCGGGGGTCCTGCGGGAGGTACCCGAGCTCACCGGTCACCTCGACCTTGCCGGCGTGCGGCACGCGCTCTCCGGCGAGGGTGGTGAGGGTGGTGGTCTTGCCGGCACCGTTGCGTCCGACCAGCCCGATGCGGTCACCGGGCTGCACCCGGAGATCGGCGTCGCTGATGAGGATCCGGGAGCCGGCGCGCAGTTCGAGGCCGGTCGTCGTGATCACTGATCCCATGGTAGGCGCTCTCCCACCATCGGCCGACCCCTTTCCGGGTGACCTCCACGTCACCTGCCCGCTCGCCCCGCAGGTCGTCGACGCCACCCGTAGCGTGACCGGCGGCAGCCACACGCAGCCGTCACCGGGGAGGAGGCCCACCGTGCCCACGCCGGAGGTCGAGTACCCGCCCCCGCTGGAGCAGCGCGTCCGGCCGGCCGCGGCGCCGGCGGACCCCGAGGACACCGACCCGGGCCCGGGCGACACCGGTCCCGACGACACGGTCCGGGACGACAGCGGCCAGGACGACACCGGCCAGGACGACACCGGCCTGATCGACAACGAGCCCAGCGACATCGCTCCCCAGCAGGTGCTGCTGGGCGCCGGTGTGGTGGCGGTGGTCGCTGCCGGAGCCGCCTCGCTGACCGACGCCGGCTCGGTCCCCGGGTTGCTCGTGGTCAGCCTGCTGACCGTCGCCGCGACCCTGGGGTCACTGCGGGCCGGGCGTCGCGGGCTGGGCAGCAGCGAGGAGGCGCTCGCCTGCGCCGCGGTGGTGCTCGCCGCCGTGGCCGCGTGGTCAGCCGGGGACGGCCCCGGGGGTCCGACCGCGATCCTGCTCTCCCTGCTCGCCGCGGTCTTCGCCGTCCTCGGGCTGATCGCCAGGACGGCGGTGACCTGGTCGGTCGCCGCCTGGGGAGCGGTGCAGGCCGCGGTGCTGAGCGGGCTGACCGGCTCCGGGCTCTCGCTGGGCCCGCACGCCACCGCCGTGCTGGCCACCGCCGTCGCCGGGCTGGTGATCACGCTGGCCGCCCGCCGCGCCGTCGCGGTGGTCACCCTGGTCACCGCCGCCGCCTGGTGGGTGACCGGGGTGGTCGAGGGCGCCGCCCGGGTGTGGACGACGGAGTCGGTCGTCGCCGCCCTGGCGCCCGCGACGCTGATGCTGCTGGCGGCCGGCGCGCTGCTCGCGCTGGGCGGCCGATCGGAGCTGCGCCCCCTGCTCGGTCCCCCGGCGGCGGTGCCCGTGCTCGCCGGGCTGGCGGCCGGGGCCGCCCTCTCCGGGCTGCTGCAGGCGACCGGGCTGGCCGGGGTGCTGGCCAGTGGGTACCTGGGCGTGGCGCTCGCGACCGTGATCGGTGCGGTGGCCTCCGCGGGACGGTCCGCCCTCCTCCGCCCCTCGGGCCTCGCCGCGGCCGCGGTGCTCAGCGGGCTGGCCGTCGTCCAGCTGCTCGGGTCGGGGCACTGGTCGGCGCTGGCCACCCTGGTCGCGGTCGCCGCCGTCCCCGCGCTGGTGGTCGCCGTCCGGCGGCCCGGTGAGCGCCACTGGGCGCTGCCGGTCGTGGTGGGCTGCCTGGCCGCTGCCGTGCTGCTGACCGAGGCCGACGACACCATCGGGGCCGCGCCGGCCGGCCAGCTGCTCGTGCTGCTGAGCCTGCTCACCCTCGCGGGCGCGACCGCGCTGCGCGGGCAGCGCGAGGAGCTGCCGTTGACCGGGGCGGCCGCGGTGGTCGCCGCCCTCGGGCTGGGGCACCTGGCCCGCACCGGACACCTGCCCGGCCTGGCCGTCGGGCTGGCGGTGGTCGGCGCGGGCTTCATCGCCTCCGGCACGGTGACCGACCGGTCCCGGGTCCGGGCCGGTGGGTGCACAGCGCTGGTCGTGGCGGCCTGGCTCGCCGCCGGCGCCGCCGGCATCGGTGTGCCGGAGGCCTACACACTGCCGGCGGCGACGGTGCTGTGGCTGTACTCAGGACGACGGCTGGCCACCGGCTCGTCCTGGCGGGCCTGGGGCCCGGGGCTGGTGGTCGCCTTCGTCCCGTCGGTCTGGCTGGCGGCCGCCGATCCGGACCTGCTGCGACTGGTGCTGGTCGTCCTGGCCGCCACCCTCACCGCGATGGCGGGCAGCCGCTGGCAGGTACAGGCGCCGCTCGTGGTGGGGGCCGCGTCGCTGGCCGTGGTGGCCCTCGGGCGGCTGGTCGTCCACCTGCCCCTCACCGGCCTGCTCGCCGTCGGGGCGGCCGGCGCCGTCATGCTCGCCGCGGGGGCGGCCTACGAGGAGCGGCGGACGCGGGCCCGCGCAGCGCTCGCCCGCGTCGCCGACCTGCGCTGACACCTTCATCACAGTCACTGCACTGGCGTGGTGGGCGCTGACGTCCACCCGAGGGGGCGGCGGGCGCGTCAGGGACCGAAGAGGACCTCGGCGCCGACCGGGCGCCAGCCTGCAGCGAGGAAGGACCGCAGCGAGGCGGTGTTGGCCGGGGCGACCTGCGCCCACAGCGGCTCGCCCACGGGCACCAGCGCCGGGGCCGCGGCGGCCAGGGCCGTGGCCAGCCCGCGTCCACGCGCTCCCGGGTGCACCTCCACGCTGACCTCCCACCGGCCGGCGACCCCCTGGCCGAGGACCAGCAGTGCGGTGCTGTCGGGCGTCGTCCACACGCGCACACCGGTGCGGTGCCGCAGGGCCCGTCGCACCCGGGGTGCTCCCCCGGCTCGACCTCGCCCAGCGCGATGCCGACGCGCTCGGGTGCCGGCGGGGCGGTCAGCAGGGCGTCCAGGACACCGGGCTCCGCGTCCACCCGGTCGGCCAGCGAGGACAGGAAGCGGGCCCCCAGCGGGGCCTCGATCGGTTCGTGGGCGACCTGGGCGGCCACCCAGTCGGGGTCGACGTCAGCGGCCACGACGTGCCAGCCGGTCCCCCCGACGACGAGTGCCGGCGCCCGCCGTCCGTCGAGGAGGGCAGGCGCCGGCACGGTCGTGACGCGCGCGTCAGCCGGCGGGGTCTCCCCCGCGGCCAGCTGGTCCAGCAGCGTGCGCAGCTGCAGGGCTCAGACCCGGAAGCCGAGTGCGCGCAGCTGCTCGCGGCCGTCGTCGGTGATCTTGTCCGGGCCCCACGGCGGCATCCAGACCCAGTTGATCCGGATGTCGCCGACCAGGCCGGGGCCGGGGCCGCCGGTGAGTGCCTGGCGGGCCTGGTCCTCGATCACGTCGGTGAGCGGGCAGGCCGCCGACGTCAGCGTCATGTCGATGATCGCGACGTTCGCCTCGGTGTCGACGTCCATCCCGTAGACGAGCCCGAGGTCGACGACGTTGACCCCCAGCTCGGGGTCGACCACGTCGCGCATGGCCTCTTCGAGGTCCTCGATCAGCGCGGACTTGCCGCCGTAGAGGCCGGCGTCCGGCGCCACGGTGTCGGTGGTGGTGTCAGGGGTGTTCTCGGTCATGTGTCGGCTCCTCCAGTGGGGGACGAGAGCGCGCGGGCGCTCGCGTCCTTCAGCGCCATCCAGCTCATCAGTGCGCACTTGACCCGCGCCGGGTACTTCGAGACACCGGCGAACGCCACGGCGTCCTCCAGGTCGTCCTCGAGCTCCTCGGCCACGGTCGCGTTGCCCTTGCTCTGCATCAGCGTCATGAACTGGTCGCCGGTGTGCATCGCCTCGGTCACGCTCTTGCCGATCACCAGGTCGTACATCGCCGAGACGGAGGCCTGGCTGATCGAGCAGCCCATGCCCTCGTAGGAGACGTCGGCGATGGTCTCGCCGTCCAGGTGCACCCGCAGGGTGACCTCGTCACCGCACGTCGGGTTGACGTGGTGCACCTCGGCCTCGAACGGGTCGCGGAGTCCGCGCCCGTGGGGGTTGCGGTAGTGGTCCAGGATGATGTCCTGGTACATCGACTGCAGCTGCATCACTTCACCTCGCTGGGTGCAACACCGAAGAAGCGCTGGGCTTCCCGGACTCCGTCGACGAGCGCGTCGACGTCGTCGTACCCGGTGTGCACGTAGAACGTCGCCCGGGTGGTGGCCGGCACCCCGTAGCGACGCACCACCGGCCAGGCGCAGTGGTGCCCGACCCGGACGGCGATGCCCAGGTCGTCGAGGACCTGACCGACGTCGTGCGGGTGGATGCCCTCGACGGTGAAGCTGATCGCTCCCCCGCGAGCCACGGTGTCCGGCGGGCCGATCACGGTGACGCCGGGGATCGCCTGCAACTGCTCCAGCGCGTACTCGGTGAGCGCCTCCTCGTGGGCCAGCACGTTGTCCATGCCCAGTCGCTGCAGGTACTCCACGGCGGCGGCGAGCCCGATGACCTGCGCGGTCATCGGCACGCCGGCTTCGAAGCGCTGCGGCGGGGGCATGAAGGTGCTGCGCTCCATCCGGACGACCTCGATCATCGAGCCACCGGTGAGGAACGGGGGCAGCGCGTCGAGGACGTCGTACCGGCCCCACAGCACGCCGACCCCGGTCGGGCCGAGCATCTTGTGCCCGGAGAACACCAGGAAGTCCGCACCGAGTTCGGTGACGTCGACCGGCTGGTGCGGCACCGACTGGGCTCCGTCGACCAGCACCAGGGCGCCGACCTCCCGCGCCCGGGCGATGATGCCGCCCAGCGGGTTGATCGTGCCCAGGATGTTCGACTGCTGGGTCACCGCGACGAGCTTTGTCCGCTCGTTCACCACGGTGGCCAGGTCCGACAGGTCCAGCCGGCCGTCGTCGGTGAGACCCAACCAGCGCAGGGTCGCACCCGTGCGCTCGCACAGCTGCTGCCAGGGCAGCAGGTTGGCGTGGTGCTCCATCTCGGTGACGACGATCTCGTCGCCCTGGCCGACGGCGTACCGGCGGAACTCCGGCTCCTTCGCCGTCACCGCGTTGGACAGCGCGTAGGCGACCAGGTTGATCGCCTCGGTGCTGTTCCGGGTGAAGACGACCTCGTTCTCCGGTGCCCCGATGAAGGCGCCGATGGTGGTGCGCGCCGCCTCGTAGGCCGCGGTGGCCTCCTCGGCCAGCTGGTGCGCACCCCGGTGCGGAGCGGCGTTCACGTTCTCGTAGAACCACCGCTCGGCGTCCAGCACGCTGGTCGGCTTCTGCGAGGTGGCGCCGGAGTCGAGGTAGACCAGCCGCTTCCCGTCCCGGACGGTGCGGGTCAGGATCGGGAAGTCCGCCCTGATCGCCTCGACGTCCAGCGGGAGCGGCACCTGGTGCGCCCCGGCGGGACGCGAGACGGTCTCGGTCATGCGGATGCAGCCTCGCTGGCGGCCTGCTCGTTGGAGTCCTTGACGTAGGCGGCGTAGCCCTCGTCCTCGAGCTTCTGCGCGAGCTCCGGGCCACCCTCGTCGACGACCCGGCCGGCGACGAAGACGTGCACGAAGTCGGGCTTGATGTACTTGAGGATCCGCGTGTAGTGCGTGATCAGCAGGACACCGACGGGGCTGTCGGCCTTGGCCCGGTTCACGCCCTCGGAGACGACGCGCAGCGCGTCGACGTCCAGGCCGGAGTCGGTCTCGTCGAGGATCGCCATCTTCGGCTTGAGGAGGCGCATCTGGAGGATCTCGTGGCGCTTCTTCTCACCACCGGAGAAGCCCTCGTTGACGTTGCGCTCGGCGAACGCGCTGTCCATCTCGAGCGCGGTCATCTCGGTGCGCACGTCCTTGACCCAGGTGCGCAGCTTCGGCGCCTCGCCGGTGATCGCGGTGGCCGCGGTGCGCAGGAAGTTCGACACCGAGACGCCGGGGACCTCGACCGGGTACTGCATGGCCAAGAACAGGCCGGCCCGGGCGCGCTCGTCGACGGTCATCGCGAGGACGTCCTCGCCGTCGAGGGTCACGGTGCCGCCGGTGATCGTGTACTTGGGGTGCCCGGCGATCGAGTAGGCCAGGGTCGACTTGCCCGACCCGTTGGGGCCCATGATCGCGTGGGTCTCGCCGGCGCGGACGGTCAGGTCGACGCCGCGGAGGATCTCCTTGGCCTCGTCGCCGTCGCCGACGGTGACGTGCAGGCCGCGGATCTCGAGCACGCTCCCGGCCGACAGGCCGGTGGCGGTGGGGGTTGCGGTGGGGCTGGTCACGGGGTTCTTGCTCCTCAGTGGCTGGCCGCGGCGAGGGGGGCGTCGACGTCCACCAGGACGTCGTCACCCTCCACCCGGACCGGGTAGACGGGGACCGGCTCGGTGGCCGGGAGGTTCGTGGGCTGGCCGGTGCGCAGGTCGAAGCACGAGCCGTGCAGGGCGCACTCGATGGTGGGCGCCCCGTCGACGTCGTCGACGTCGCCGTCGGTCAGCGGGACGTCGGCGTGCGAGCAGACGTCCTGGATCGCGTAGATCTCACCGTCGAGCTGGACGACGGCGACGTCGATGTCGGCGAGCTCGATCCGCAGGGACCCGTCCTCGGGCACCTCGGACAGCGCGCACACGCGTTCGTACGTCACGCGCCGACCTCGACCGGCTGCTCCTCGAGGTCCGGCAGCGCGCCGAGGCGGGCCTCGATGGTGCCCATCAGCCGGTCCTGCAGCTCGGGGACGCCGATGTGCTGCACGACGTCGGCGAAGAAGCCGCGCACCACGAGGCGACGCGCGGTCTCGGCGTCGATCCCCCGGGAGCAGAGGTAGAACAGCTGCTCGTCGTCGAACCGGCCGGTGGCGCTGGCGTGGCCGGCGCCGACGATCTCGCCGGTCTCGATCTCCAGGTTCGGCACCGAGTCGGCGCGGGCGCCGTCGGTGAGCACCAGGTTGCGGTTCAGCTCGTAGGTGTCGGTGCCGGTGGCGGCCGGGCGGATCCGCACGTCACCGACCCAGACCGTGTGCGCCTTCTCGCCCTGCAGCGCGCCCTTGTAGACGACGTTGCTGCGGCAGTTCGGCGTGCCGTGGTCGACCCACAGCCGGTGCTCCTGGTGCTGGGTCTCGTCGGCGAAGTACACGCCGTAGAGGTCGACCGAGCCACCGGGACCGGCGTACTGGACGTTGCTGACCAGCCGGACCAGGTCACCGCCGAGGGTGACCACGACCTGCTTGAGGGTGGCGTCCCGGCCGACGACGGCGTCGAGCTGCCCGCCGTGCACCGTGCCCGGCGCCCAGTCCTGCACCGAGACGACGGTCAGCTGCGCACCGTCACCGAGCAGGAAGGCGACCCCGCCGGAGTAGCGGGCCAGCCCAGAGTGGTCCAGGACGACGGTCGCCTGCGCGAACGCACCGACCTCGACGACCAGTTGGCCCCAGACGACGTCGTCGCTCCCCGTGCCCGACAGGCCGAGGGTGACCGGGCGGTCGAGCACGGCCTCCTTGGCGATCCGGAGCACGGCCGCGCCACCGCTGCGCTGACGGGTCAGCGCGGCGAGCCGGTCGACCGGCTCGGGCAGGCCCTTGAGCAGCGGGTCGTCGGCCTCGACCGAGGTCAGCTCGGCTCCCTCGGGCAGATCGCTCTGCCACGTCAGGTGGGCGTCGGACGGTGCGCCGTCCAGCAGCGCGCGGACGCGGCGCATCGGGGTGAAGCGCCACTCCTCCTCGCGGCCGGTCGGTGCGCCGAACGCCTCCGGGTCGGTGGAGGTGAACCGCTCGGCCGGCGAGCCGGTCGGCGCCGGCCCGCCGTGCGAGTGCGACCCGGGGGGCGTGTCGCCCGCGGTGCCGGTGCCGGCCGCCGGGGTGGTCGGCGGGCCGGCCTGGGCGCCCACGCCGGGAGCGAAGAGCTCCCCGGCGAGGGTGGCCGAGTCGGTGGTCAGGGTGGTCTGGTCGTCAGTACCGGTGTTCTGTGGAGCCGACATCAGCCGACGGCACCTTCCATCTGGAGCTCGATCAGGCGGTTGAGCTCGAGGGCGTACTCCATCGGCAGCTCCCGGGCGATGGGCTCGACGAAGCCGCGCACGACCATCGCCATCGCCTCGTCCTCGGAGAGCCCTCGGCTCATCAGGTAGAACAGCTGGTCGTCGCTGACCCGCGACACGGTCGCCTCGTGGCCCATCGACACGTCGTCCTCACGGACGTCGACGTAGGGGTAGGTGTCCGAGCGGCTGATCGTGTCGACCAGCAGCGCGTCGCACTTCACCGTCGAGCGGGAGCCGTAGGCGCCCTCGTCGACCTGGACCAGGCCGCGGTAGGAGGTGCGGCCACCACCGCGCGCCACCGACTTCGACACGATCGTCGAGGAGGTGTGCGGGGCGGCGTGCACCATCTTGGCGCCGGCGTCCTGGTGCTGGCCCTCGCCGGCGAAGGCGATGGACATGACCTCGCCCTTGGCGTGCTCACCGGTCATCCACACGGCCGGGTACTTCATCGTCACCTTGGAGCCGATGTTGCCGTCGACCCACTCCATGGTCGCGCCCTCGTGGGCCACGGCCCGCTTGGTGACCAGGTTGTAGACGTTGTTCGACCAGTTCTGGATGGTCGTGTACCGGCAGCGCGCGTTCTTCTTCACGATGATCTCGACGACCGCGGAGTGCAGCGAGTCGGTCTTGTAGATCGGCGCGGTGCAGCCCTCGACGTAGTGCACGTAGGCGCCCTCGTCGATGATCATGAGGGTGCGCTCGAACTGGCCCATGTTCTCGGTGTTGATCCGGAAGTAGGCCTGCAGCGGGATCTCGACGTGGACGCCCTTGGGCACGTAGATGAACGAGCCACCCGACCACACGGCGGTGTTCAGCGCGGAGAACTTGTTGTCCCCGGCCGGGATGACCGAGCCGAAGTACTCGCGGAACAGCTCGGGCTGCTCGCGCAGCGCGGTGTCGGTGTCCAGGAACAGGACGCCCTGCTCCTCGAGGTCCTCACGGATCTTGTGGTAGACGACCTCGGACTCGTACTGCGCCGCGACACCGGAGACCAGCCGCTGCTTCTCCGCCTCGGGGATGCCCAGCTTGTCGTAGGTGTTCTTGATGTCGTCGGGCAGGTCCTCCCACGAGGTGGCCTGCGCCTCGGTGGAGCGCACGAAGTACTTGATGTTCTGGAAGTCGATGCCGGAGAGGTCCGAGCCCCAGTCGGGCATGGGCTTCTTCCCGAAGATCTTCAGCGCCTTCAGCCGGCGCTCGAGCATCCACTCGGGCTCGTTCTTGCGGCGCGAGATGTCGCGGACGACGTCCTCGTTGATGCCGCGGGTGGCCGAGGCGCCGGCGGCGTCGGTGTCCGACCAGCCGTACTTGTAGCGGCCGAGCGCGTCGATCGTCTCGTCCTGCGTCATCGGCGCGCTGGGCACCGGCTGCGTGGTGGTCATGCGGGGGTCCTCTCCCGGTCGATCGAGGGGGTGGTGCGAGTGCTGGCGCCGGCGCCGGAGGGCGTAGCGCGACCAGCAGGTACAGGGCGTGCGGGGGTGGCTTTGTTCCCGGCCTGGGAGCCGGCGCGGAGTCCGGCCCGGAGGGCCAGCTGCGCGGGGATGTGGGTCGTGCAGATCCCGTCGCCGTGGGCGATCGTGGCCAACCGCTGGACGTGCGTGCCGACCAGCCGGCTGATCACCGCGGTCTCAGCCTCGCACAGCTGCGGGAACTCGGCCGCGACGTGGGCGACCGGGCAGTGGTGCTGGCACAGCTGCCCACCGCTGGAGATCGCGGAGGCGGTCGCGGCGTAGCCCTCGGCGGTCAGCGCGACGGCGAGCACCTGCGCCCGGTCGACGTCCCCGGCGCCCGGTGCGGCCTCCAGCGCGGACTCCACCGCGGTGGAGCACCGCTGGGCCAGCCCGGAGAGCTGCTGTTCTGCGACGGCGCGGACGGCGTCGGGCCCACCGTGCTCGGCGACGAAGCGTAGCGCGGTGAGCGCCAGGTCGTCGTACGCGTGCGGGAAGGACTCCCGGCCGGCGTCGGTGAGGGCGAACCGGCGAGCCGGGCGTCCCCTCCCCCGCTGGCTGCCGGGCGCCTCGCGCTCGGTGACCCGCCCCGCGGCGACCAGGCCGTCGAGGTGCCGGCGCACCGCGGCCGGGGAGATCCTCAGCCGGGCGGCGAGCTCGGTGGCGGTCTGGGGGCCGTGCTCGAGGAGGAGGCTGCTCACCCGGTCACGGGTGCGCCCGTCCTCGGCCGGCGCACCGGCGGAGGGGACGGCGGCTCGGGCCGCAACGGATTCCACAACACGATTGTGTGCTTAATCGGGGAGCCCGCAAGGAAGGCGGTCCTAACCTGCGGGCTCCCCGAGAGGCGCATCACACCGTGGCCGGGGCCTCCACCTCGGCGACCGTGTTCGCCTCCGCCACCTGGAGGTCCAGCTCACCGTCGGTGACGGAGACGGTCACCCGCTGCCCGGCGCCCAGCTGCCCGCCGAGCACCAACCGGGAGAGCCGGTTGTCGACCTCCCGCTGGATCGCCCGGCGCAGCGGCCGAGCCCCGAACTGCGGCTCGTGCCCGCGCTCGGCCAACCAGGCCACCGCCTCGGGGGTGAACTCGATCGCGACGTCCTGGGCGGACAGCCGCCGCCGGGTCTCGTCCAGCAGCAGGTCGGTGATCCGCGCCAGCTGCTCAGCCTCCAGCTGCCGGAAGACCACGATCTCGTCGATCCGGTTGAGGAACTCCGGCCGGAAGGCCTCCCGCAACCGCCGCATCACCTGGTCGCGCAGGTCGTCACCCGCGTTGCCGGGCGCGGTGAAGCCCAGCGGGCCCCGGCCGGCGTTGACGATCGCCTCCGACCCGAGGTTGCTGGTCATGATCACCACGGTGTTGGTGAAGTCGACCGTGCGGCCCTGAGAGTCTGTCAGCCGGCCGTCGTCCAGCAGCTGCAGCAGCGTGTTGAACACGTCCGGGTGGGCCTTCTCGACCTCGTCCAGCAGCACCACCGAGTAGGGACGGCGACGGACCGCCTCGGTGAGCTGACCGGCGTCCTCGTACCCCACGTAGCCGGGGGGCGAGCCGACCAGCCGGCTGACCGTGTGCCGCTCCTGGAACTCGCTCATGTCCAGCCGGATCATCCGGTCGGAGTCACCGAACAGCGCCTCGGCCAGCGCCCGGGCCAGCTCGGTCTTGCCCACCCCGGTCGGGCCGAGGAACAGGAAGCTGCCGATCGGCCGGTCCGGGTCGCCCAGTCCGGCCCGGGAGCGGCGGATCGCCTCGGCGACGACGTCCACGGCCTCGTCCTGGCCGACGACCCGCTCGTGCAGGACGTCCTCCAGGCGCAGCAGCCGGTCGCGCTCCTCCTCGGTCAGCTGGGCCACCGGCACGCCGGTCGCCCGGGAGACGACCTCGGCGATCTCGGCCACGCCGACCTCGGGGATGCCGGCGTCCCCGCCGGAACGGGCCCGGTCCAGCTCGGCCTGCGCCGCCTTGCACTCGTCCCGCAGCGTCGAGGCGCGCTCGTACTGCTCGGCGGCGACCGCCTGGTCCTTCTCCCGGTGCAGTCGCTGCACCTCCTGCTCCAGCGCCCGCAGGTCGGTGGTGGGCCGCTTGACCCGCAGCCGGGTGCGGGCACCGGCCTGGTCGATCAGGTCGATCGCCTTGTCCGGCAGGTGCCGGTCGGTGACGTAGCGCTCGGACAGCTCGGCCGCCGCGACCAGCGCCTCGTCGGTGAACCGGACCTGGTGGTGAGCCTCGTAGCGGTCCCGCAGCCCGCGCAGGATCTCGATGGTGTCCAGCGTGCTGGGCTCGGGCACCAGCACCGGCTGGAAGCGCCGCTCCAGCGCCGGGTCCTTCTCGACGTTGCGCCGGTACTCGTCCAGCGTCGTCGCACCCACGATGTGCAGCTCACCGCGGGCCAGCGCCGGCTTGAGGATGTTGCCCGCACCAGCCGAGCCCTCCGACCCACCGGCCGCGACGACGGTGTGCAGCTCGTCGATGAAGACGATCACCTCGTCGCTGTGCTCGCGGATCTCGTCCATCACCTTCTTGAGCCGCTCCTCGAAGTCCCCGCGGTACCGGGTGCCGGCGACCAGACCGGTGAGGTCCAGCTCCACCACCCGGCGCCCCCGCAGGGACTCGGGGACGTCGCCCTCGGCGATCTGCGCGGCGATGCCCTCGACGATCGCCGTCTTGCCGACACCGGCCTCACCGATCAGCACCGGGTTGTTCTTGGTGCGCCGGGAGAGGACCTCGATCGTCTGCTCGATCTCCTGGGCCCGGCCGATGACCGGGTCGATCTTCCCGTCCCGGGCGAGCTGGGTGAGGTCGCGGCCGAACTCGTCGAGGGTCGGGGTCGAGGACGGCGGCTGCTCGCCACCGCCGCCCCCACTCCCGCGCACGGCGCTGGGACCACCGGCTGCGGCCTGCTGCAACGCCTCCGGCGTGGCTCGGATCGCACCGAGCACCCGGCCGGCACCGGACTCCGCGTTGACCGACAGCGCGAAGAGCAGGTGCTCGGGGCCGATGTAGGTGGAGCCGCTGGCCCGGGACACCTGGTGGGCGTCGAGGAGAGCCCGCTTCGCGGCCGGGGTCAGCGCGACCGGCTGCCCGGTCGGCTCACCCTGACGCAGCTGCCCCGCCAGCTGTTCGCGCAGCTCTTCCGGGTCGGCCCCGGTGCGGGCGAGCAGGGTGCGGGTCGGCTCGTGGCCGGCGAGCGCCCAGAGCAGGTGCTCGGTGTCCAGGTCGGCACTCCCCCACTCACTGGCCTGCCGAGCCGCGGTGGTCACCACCTCGCGGGAGTGCTCGCTGAGCAGCTGGGTGATGTCCACCCGCTGCATGCCCCGGCGTGCGCCGGGCCCGCCCAGGAAGGCGGAGAAGAAGTCGTCGAACGGGCTGCCCCCGTAGGGACCGCCGGGGAAACCGCTGGTCATCGAAGATGGCCGCCTCTCATGTCGGATGTGGCGGTGCACACCTACCCGCGGCGGTCACTGCCCATCGGTCGCCGGCTTCTCGGCGAGGGGCGGCACGCGTGCGGGGTGGGGCGCCGGGCGGCTGGTCGAGCCGGGCGGCGAGGGGCACCGAGGTAAGTAGCATCGGTGGCGTGTCAGTTCTTCCCTCGCGGGTGCGCAACTCGACGGTCTCCCGGCTGGCGCTGGCCAGCGCGATCGCCAACGGCCTGATCGTCCTCACCGGCGGGTTCGTCCGGCTGACCGGCTCGGGGCTGGGTTGCCCGACCTGGCCCCGTTGCACCGAGGACAGCTTCACCACGACACCGGAGCTCGCCGCCCACGGCGTCATCGAGTTCGGCAACCGGCTGCTGACGTTCGTCCTGGTGGCCATCGCCGCCGCCACCCTGGTCGCGGTCTTCCGGTCCGCCCGCCGCGACCTGCGACCGCTCGCCGTGGTGGCCTTCCTGGGCATCCCCGCCCAGGGCCTGGTGGGCGGCATCACCGTGCTCACCGGGCTGAACCCCTACACGGTGGCCGCGCACTTCCTCGTCTCGACCGCGCTCGTGGCGCTGACCACCGTGATGTGGCTCCGGTCCCGCGAGCCGGGGGTGGGCCAGCTCGTCGTCCGCCGCCCGCTCGCGCTGCTGGTGTACGGCGTCGCCGCCACCGTGGCGGTCGTCCTCGTGCTCGGCACCGTGGTCACCGGCAGCGGCCCGCACAGCGGCGACCCCGAGGCCGGCCGCACCGGCTTCGACCCCGCGCTGATGAGCCAGCTGCACGCCGACGCCGTCTTCCTGCTGCTCGGGCTGACGATCGCGCTGCTGGTGGCGCTGTACGCCACCGACTCCCCCGGCCGGGTCCGCCGGGCCGCCCGCGACCTGCTGATCGTGGAGCTCGCCCAGGGAGTGGTCGGCTACGTGCAGTACTTCACCCAGCTGCCCATCCTGCTGGTGCTGCTGCACATGGCCGGCGCGGTGCTGACCACCGCCTACGCCGCCCGCCTGGTGTGGTCGGTGCGCGGCCCGGCCTCCGAGCTGCCGGTCGAGGTCTCACCGGAGCGCGCCGCCGCCACCCGCTGAGTCGGCCCTGCCTCGCAGGTCAGGGCGCGACTCCACTGGTGTGCAGCTGCGGCGCGTCCCGGGCTCAGCACCCGCCGTGGACGCAGACCACCGGAGCCGCGCGGACGTGGCGGGGCGTGGGTGGGCCCTCGTCAGACGAGGACGTCGGCCACCAGGGCGATCGACAGCAGCGTCATGTAGGTGATCGACACCGAGAACAGCCGCATCGGACGGTCCGGGCCACCGCTCTTGATCCGCCGCAACCAGGCGTGCGACTCCGCGACGTACCAGGCGCCGAGACCCAGCGTGGCGATGGTGGTGACCCACCCCAGCTGCGGCGTCGCCGGGACCATCAGCAACGAGGTGCCCAGCGTGCCCCACGCCCAGGCGACGGACTGGCGGCCGACGGTGACCGGCCCGGCCACCACCGAGAGCATCGGCACTCCGGCGCGGAAGTAGTCGAAGCGGAACCGGCTGGCCAGCGCCCAGAAGTGCGGCATCTGCCAGCAGAAGACGATGCCGAAGAAGACCACGGCCGGCCAGTCCAGCGAGCCGGTGACCGCGGCCCAGCCGATCAGCACCGGGGCGGCGCCCGGCAGCCCGCCGAACACGGTGTTGTGCCGGGTCCGGCGCTTGAGCACCATCGTGTAGAGCACCGAGTAGGCCAGCACCGCGGCCGCTGCCAGCACCGTGGCCAGCGGCGTGGTGAACAGACCCAGCACGACCAGCGAGACCCATGCCAGCAGGACGCCGAAGACCAGCGCGTTGCGCGGCGCGATGACCCCGCTGGGGATCGGCCGGTTGCGGGTCCGGGACATCAGCCGGTCGATGTCCCGGTCGTACCAGCAGTTGATCGTGTTCGCGGCGCCGGCCGCGAGCATGCCGCCGACCAGGGTGGCCACGACGAGACCGGTGCCCGGCCAGCCCCCGGCCGCGAGCATCATCGCCGGCAGCGTGGTGACCAGCAGCAGCTCGACGAGCTTCGGCTTGGTCAGCGACACGTAGGCGGCGACCGTGCCACCGGCCGAACGCAGCGGGCGGACCCGGCTCACGGAGCGGTCCGCGATCGCCGTCACCGGGGGCCCAGGGGCGCAGCGTCGCGCGGGCAGCAGGGCACCACGAGGTCCTTCTCCGCCGGGGGATGGGGTTGCCGAGTCACTGTAGCCCGCCCTCCCTACAGGGAATCGCCGGACACCACTAGGGTTTGATCACGTTGACTACGCGCGTGATGCGGGTAGGGCGGACGTCGAGGACGACGGCGCGCCCACGCTCACGACCTCCGACCGCGCCGACCGGGGCGGCCGTGGTGCGCATCGTCGTCCGTCCCGGGGTGAACTGCCCCCGTGCCCCCGGGCGGGTCCGACACCGACCAACCCCCGAGGGAGCTCCGAGCGCCACATGACCAGCGACAACGGAACCAAGAGCACCGCGGCCGAGGCCCCCGCCGAGGCCGCCACCGACTCCTCGACCGGCTCGCCCCGCCAGCCCGACCCGACCCTCCCCGAGGGCTTCGGCGACCTGGACCGCGCGGCCATCGACACGGCGCGCGTCCTGGCCATGGACGCGGTGCAGAAGGTCGGCAACGGCCACCCCGGCACCGCGATGAGCATGGCGCCGGTCGCCTACCTGCTCTTCCAGAAGTGGCTGAAGCACGACCCCAGCGACCCGAACTGGGCCGCCCGCGACCGCTTCGTGCTCTCCATGGGGCACTCCAGCCTCACCCTCTACGTCCAGCTCTACCTGGCCGGCTACGGCCTGGAGCTCGAGGACCTGCAAGCGCTGCGCACCTGGGGCTCCAAGACCCCGGGCCACCCCGAGGTCGGGCACACCGCCGGCGTCGAGACCACCACCGGGCCGCTGGGCCAGGGCGTCGGCAACGCCGTCGGGATGGCGATGGCCGCCCGTCGCGAGCGCGGCATGCTCGACCCGGACGCAGCCGAGGGCGAGAGCCTCTTCGACCACACCATCTGGGCCTTCGCCTCCGACGGCGACCTGGAGGAGGGCGTCAGCGGCGAGGCCTCCTCGCTCGCCGGCACCCAGGAGCTGGGGAACCTCGTCCTGGTCTACGACGACAACCGGATCTCGATCGAGGACGACACCACGATCGCCTTCACGGAGGACGTCGGCGCCCGCTACGCCGCCTACGGCTGGCACGTCCAGCACGTCGACGACGGCGAGGACCTGGCCGCCGTGGACGCCGCGTTCGCCGCCGCCAAGGCCGAGACCACCCGCCCCTCGATCATCGTGCTCCGCACGGTCATCGGCTGGCCTGCGCCGAACAAGCAGAACACCGGTGCCGTGCACGGCTCGGCCCTCGGGGACGACGAGGTGAAGGCGACCAAGGAGATCCTCGGCTTCGACCCGGAGAAGACCTTCGAGGTCACCCCCGAGGTCATCGAGCACACCCGCAAGGCCGTCACCCGGGGCCAGCAGGCGCACGCCGAGTGGCAGCAGGGCTTCGACGCCTGGACCACCGCGAACCCCGAGGGCGCCGCGCTGCTGGAGCGGATGAGCACCCGCACCCTCCCCGAGGGCTGGGCCGCCGGGCTGCCGTCCTGGGACGCCGACCCCAAGGGCGTCGCCACCCGCAAGGCCTCCGGTGAGGTCCTCGCCGCCGTCTACCCCGAGCTCCCCGAGCTGTGGGGCGGGTCGGCCGACCTCGCGGAGAGCAACAACACCGCGGTCAAGGGCGAGCCGTCGTTCCTGCCGGCCAGCCGCCAGACCAAGATGTGGTCCGGTGGTCCCTACGGCCGCACGCTGCACTTCGGTGTCCGCGAGCACGCCATGGGCGCGATCATGAACGGCATCGCGCTGCACGGTGGCACCCGCGTCTACGGCGGCACCTTCCTCACCTTCTCCGACTACATGCGCGGTGCGGTTCGTCTCGCCGCCCTCATGCAGCTGCCGGTCACCTACGTGTGGACTCACGACTCGATCGGCCTCGGCGAGGACGGCCCGACCCACCAGCCGATCGAGCACTACGCCGCGCTGCGCGCCATCCCGGGGCTGGACTTCGTCCGCCCCGCCGACGCCAACGAGACCGCGGTGGCGTGGCGCACGATCCTCGAGCACAACGACCGGCCCGCCGGGCTGGCGCTGTCCCGGCAGAACCTGCCGGTGTTCGACCGCACCGAGTTCGCCTCGGCCGAGGGCACCGCCAAGGGCGGGTACGTGCTGGCCGAGGCGTCGAACGGCGCCCCCGAGGTGGTCCTCATGGGCACCGGCTCGGAGGTCCAGATCGCGGTGGCCGCCCGGGAGCAGCTCGAGGCCCAGGGCGTGCCGACCCGCGTCGTGTCCCTGCCCTGCTGGGAGTGGTTCGCCGAGCAGGACCAGGCCTACCGCGAGCAGGTGCTGCCCCCGTCGGTCAAGGCGCGGGTCAGCGTCGAGGCCGGGGTGCCGATGGGCTGGCGGGAGTTCGTCGGCGACGCCGGGCGGATCGTCGGGCTCAACCACTACGGCGCCAGCGCGTCCTACTCGAAGCTGTACGAGGAGTTCGGGCTGACCGAGGACGCCGTCGTCGCTGCTGCACGGGAGAGCATCCAGGCCGCTGCCTCCGGTGCCACCCCGCCCAGCGGTGCCGGCGTCTCCCGCGGCGGGGTCTTCAGCTCCGACGCCACCGCCGACCACTGAGCACGTGACCCCGGCCCGGGTCCCGCCGCACACTCGAGGCGGGACCCGGGCCGGGGCCACCACCAGTCGACAACTCGCACACGGGTCCCCCACCGAGGGGCCTGACCACACCGACAGGAGGGCATGAGATGGCCCAGAACGAGAACCTGGCACAGCTGTCGAAGGCGGGGGTCGCCGTCTGGCTCGACGACCTCTCCCGGGACCGCATCCGCAGCGGCAACCTGCAGTCGCTGGTCGACGAGCAGAGCGTCGTCGGCGTCACCACCAACCCGAGCATCTTCGCCGCGGCGATCAGCGGCTCGAAGTCCTACGACGACCAGCTGCACGCGCTGGCCGTCCGCAAGGTCAGCGTCGAGGAGGCACTGCGCACCATCACCGCAGCCGACGTCCGCGACGCCTGCGACCTGCTCGCGCCCGTCGCCGCCCGCACCGGCCGCGACGGCCGGGTCTCCCTCGAGGTCGCGCCGGGCCTGGCGCACGACGAGGACGCCACCGCCGCCGAGGCCGCCCACCTGTGGTGGCTCGTCGACCGGCCGAACCTCTTCATCAAGATCCCGGCCACGCTGGCCAGCCTCCCGGCGATCACCACCTCGATCGCCCGGGGCATCAGCGTCAACGTGACGCTGATCTTCAGCATCGACCGCTACAAGGCCGTCATGGACGCCTACCTCTCCGGCCTGGAGCAGCGGCTGGCCGAGGACCCGGATGCCTCCTTCGAGGGCATCGAGTCGGTGGCGTCGTTCTTCGTCTCCCGCGTGGACTCCGAGATCGACAAGCGCCTCGACGCCAGCGGCGCCGACGCCTCGCTCAAGGGCAAGGCCGGCGTCGCGAACGCCCAGCTGGCCTACGAGGCCTACGAGGAGGTCTTCTCCTCCGACCGCTGGAAGGCGCTCGAGGCCAAGGGCGCGAGCAAGCAGCGCCCGCTGTGGGCCTCCACCGGGGTCAAGAACCCGGAGTACTCCGACACCCTCTACCTGTCCGAGCTCATCGCCCCGGACACGGTGAACACCATGCCGGAGAAGACGATGCAGGCCTACGCCGACCACGGCCAGGCCGGCACCCCGGTGCAGTCGGCCTACGCGGACGCCGAGAAGGTCATGCAGGCGGTCGCCGACGCCGGTGTCGACCTCGCTGACGTGTTCCGCGTCCTCGAGGACGAGGCCGTGCAGAAGTTCGTCGACGCCTGGGACGAGCTCACCGGCTCGGTGCAGGAGCAGCTGCAGGACAAGGCGTGACCGCCGGGGCCCGGGCGGCGGCGCTCCTGCCGCCCCCGGGCCCCGTGCTGCCCCGCCCGCGCACCACCCCCTGGACACCGTCCGTCGTCCGTTCCGGCGCCGCACCGGACGACAGGCACCCTGCGAGCTGATCGAGGACGGACACGATGCCCACCAACCCGTTGCGCGATCCACGGGACCGGCGGCTGCCCCGGGTCCCCGAGCCCTGTGCCCTGGTCGTCTTCGGGATCACCGGAGACCTCTCGCGCAAGAAGCTCCTCCCCGCCGTCTACGACCTGGCGAACCGCGGCCTGCTGCCCACCAACTTCGCGCTGCTGGGCTTCGCCCGCCGCGACTGGGGCGACGTGGAGTTCTCCGAGCTGGCGCGTTCGGCCGCGCGTGAGCACGCCCGCACGCCGTGGCGTGAGGAGGTCTGGGAGCGGCTGGCCAACAGCGTCCGGTTCGTCCAGGGCTCCTTCGACGACGACAACGCCTTCGACGAGCTGGCCGACAACCTGGCCGAGCTGGAGGGCAGTCACGGCATCGGCGGCAACGCGGCCTTCTACCTGTCGATCCCGCCGGCCATGTTCCCCACCGTCCTGAAGCAGATGCAGCGAACCGGGATGGCCGAGAGCAGCCCGGACCGCTGGCGCCGCGTCGTCGTGGAGAAGCCCTTCGGCACCGACCTCGCCTCCAGCCGTGAGCTGAACGAGCTGGTCGACTCGGTGTTCACCGCCGACGACGTCTTCCGGATCGACCACTACCTCGGCAAGGAGACGGTCCAGAACCTGCTGGCCCTCCGCTTCGCCAACACGATGTTCGAGCCGATCTGGAACGGACACCACGTCGACTCGGTCCAGATCACCATGGCCGAGGACGTCGGCATCGGCGGCCGGGCCGGGTTCTACGAGAAGACCGGCGCCGCCCGTGACGTCCTGCAGAACCACCTGCTCCAGCTCCTGGCGCTGACCGCCATGGAGGAGCCGGTCGAGTTCTCCGCGGAGGAGATCCGGACCGAGAAGCTCAAGGTGCTCCGGGCGGTCTCCGTCCCCGCCGACGACGACATGGTCCAGTTCGCCATCCGCGGTCAGTACCAGCAGGGCTGGCTGGCCGGTCAGCGGGCGAACGGCTACCGCCAGGAGGAGGGCGTCGCCAGCGACTCCAGCACCGAGACCTACGCCGCCGTCCGGCTGGGCGTGGAGACCCGGCGCTGGGCGGGCGTGCCGTTCTACCTGCGCACCGGCAAGCGGCTGCCCCGCCGGGTCACCGAGATCGCCCTGGTCTTCAAGCGGGCGCCGCACCTCCCCTTCGCCCCGACCGACACCGAGGAGCTGGGCCACAACCAGCTCGTCATCCGGGTGCAGCCCGACGAGGGCATGACGCTGAAGTTCGGCTCGAAGGTGCCCGGCAGCGTGATGGAGGTCCGCGACGTCGCCATGGACTTCCTCTACGGCGAGCAGTTCACCGAGGCGAGCCCGGAGGCCTACGAGCGACTGCTGCTCGACGTGCTCCTCGGCGACGCCACGCTGTTCCCCCGCAACGCCGAGGTGGAGGCCTCCTGGGCGGTCATCGACCCGCTCGAGGCGTTCTGGGCCGACACGGAGCCGCACCCCTACCGGGCGGGCGAGTGGGGCCCGCGGGCCGCCGACGCCATGCTCGAGGCCGACGGCCGGCTGTGGCGCCGACCGTGATCCGCCTCCCCCGAACCGCCCGAGCGACTCCCCAGGAGGGGATCTCATGACCACGCTGTGGGACACCACCGGATCCGCGGTGGTCAAGGAACTGGCCGCCCAGCGCCGTACCGGCGGCGCCGTGATGAGCGGCGTCGCGCTGACCCTGGTGGTCGTCGCCGACGAGGGCCGGGTCGCCGAGGCCGAGCAGGCCGCCTCCGCTGCGGCCGAGGTGCACCCCTGCCGGCTGCTGGTCGTCGTCCGGCGCCAGGTCGAGGCCCCGGTGCCCCGGCTGGACGCCGAGGTGCTCATCGGTGGCCGGCTGGGCCCGGGTGAGGCCGTCGTCATGCGGATGTACGGCCGGCTGGGCCTGCACGCGGAGTCCGTCGTGCTGCCGCTGCTCGCCGCGGACGCGCCGGTCGTCACCTGGTGGCACGAGACCCCGCCGGAGCTCATCGCGCGGGACGCCCTGGGGGTGATCGCCAACCGTCGGATCACCGACTCCGCCATGGCGGCCGACCCGGTCGCCGCGCTGCGGAACCGGGCGCACGACTACGCCCCGGGGGACACCGACCTGGCGTGGACCCGCAGCACCCCCTGGCGGGCCACGCTCGCCTCCACCCTGGACTCCGTGTCCGGTCGCCGCGGCGACTCGGTCCGGGTGCACGGCGGGCAGGTCGAGGGCGACCCGGAGAGCGCGACCGCCCAGCTGGTCGCCGGGTGGCTGTCCGCCCGGTGCGGCTGCACCGTCGAGGTGGTCCCCACCGCGCGGGTGCCCGGGTCGGCCGGCATCGACAGCGTCGAGCTGCGCCTGGACCAGGACGAGATCGTGCGGCTGCAGGACGACCGCAAGGGCGGAGCGGTGATCAACCAGCCGTTCCGGCCGGAGGCCATCGTCGCGCTGCCCGACCGCAGCCTGGGTGAGCTGATCGGTGAGGAGCTGCGCCGGCTGGACTCCGACGAGCCCTACAGCGAGGCGCTGGAGGCGGTGACCGGCGCGACCGGGCTCTCCGCCCGGCCGGGCTGCCGGGACCACGTCTGGTACGACCCGATGCGGCCGCAGCAGACCTCCGAGCCGACCAACGGCAACGGGGACGGCGCACCGCCCAGCGCCTCCCCCACGGCGTCGGCGGCCACCCCGGCCCCGACCGTGCCCGACGACTCGGCCGACGCCGACGAGGTGGCCGAGAGCGGTGAGCACGACTCCCCCGCCGACGACTCCGACGAGCAGCCGGCCGTGCAGTCCCCCGACGCGCCGTCGGCGGCGACCGGCGGCGCACCGACCAGGAAAGCGCGCACCCGATGAGCCAGCAGGAGGGCCAGACGCCCGACGTGGTCGTGCTGCCCGACGCCGACCAGCTGGCCCGCTCCGTCGCCTCCGCGCTGGTCGCCCGGCTGGCCGCGGCCCAAGCCGTGCACGGGACGGCGTCGGTGGTCCTCACCGGCGGCGGCATCGGGACCGCGGTGCTCGAGCGGGTCGCCGCACTGGCCGCCGAGCCCGAGCACGCCGTCGTCGACTGGGCAGCGGTGGACGTGTGGTGGGGTGACGAGCGGTTCGTGCCGGTCGACCACCCGGACCGCAACGAGCTCGGCGCCCGGGAGTCGTTGCTGAGCAAGGTGGCGCTGGACCCCGAGCGCGTGCACCCGATCCCCTCCTCCGACGCCGGCTTCGACGAGCCGGAGGAGGCCGCGACCTGGTACGCCGAGCAGCTGGCCGCCGTCGCCGCCGAAGGCGAGTCGATGCCCCGGATCGACGTCCTGCTGCTGGGCATGGGGCCCGAGGGTCACATCGCCTCGATCTTCCCGGAGTCCCCGGCCGTCACCGACGACCGTCCGGTGGTCGCGGTCCGCGACTGCCCGAAGCCCCCGCCGACCCGGGTGAGCCTCGGCTTCTCGGCGATCACTGCGGCGGAGGAGGTCTGGCTGCTGGTCAGCGGGGGGGGCAAGGCCGAGGCCGTCGCCCGGGCACTGTCCGGCGCCGATCCGGTCCAGCTCCCGGCAGCCGGGGCCCGGGGCAGGCGGGCCACCCGCTGGCTCCTGGACAACGCCGCGGCCAGCCAGCTTCCCCGGGCCTGAGCCCCGGACAGCCGACAGCCCGGTCACCCCAGCTGCTCATGGGGTGACCGGGCTGTCGGCTGGAACGGCCCCGCCGCGGACCCTGCGGTGGCCGGGTGCTGCTCCTCAGGCGCCCCGGCGGGCGCGCAAGCGGCTCAGGGCCTCTTCCAGGAGGGCATCGCCGTCGGCGTCCGACCGGCGCTCCCGGACGTATGCCAGGTGCGTCTTGTACGGCTCCGTCCGCGGTGCCGGCGGCGGGTTCTGCTGGTCGGTCCCCGCCGGGAGCCCGCAGCGCGGGCAGTCCCAGGTCTCCGGGACGTCGATGTCCGTCGCGAAGGCGATCCGCGATTCGTGGTTGTTCGCGCACCAGAAGCCGATCCGGTGCCGTGGCGCTGCCTCGCCGCGCTCTGTCTCACCCATCGGTCCCGCACCGACCCGGCTCCCCCGGATCGCGTTCCCACCAGCCACGAGCGGCCCCCTGATCGTCGCCACGTCGCGGTGACAGAGTTGATCACCGCTGGGGCAGTCTAGGACCTGACCAGCCCGTCTGGGGTCACGATGTGAACACCCTGTGTGCCGCCACGCGCCCGCGCAGCCATGGGATCGATGGCATGCGGGGGGTGTTGCTCAGATCTTCAGCAGCAGGCCGAGCGCCACGATGCAGACGGCCCAGAGCAGGCCGGCGAAGACGGTCAGCCGGTTGAGGTTCTTCTCGACCACCGAGCTGCCGGACAGCTGGGAGGACACTGCGCCGCCGAACATCGAGGACAGACCGCCGCCCTTGCCGCGGTGCAGCAGGATGAGCACGATCAGCAGCACGCTGGTGAGCACCAGCAGCACGTTGAGGAACAGCTCCATCAGTCGTTCGTCTCCTGTCCCGTACACCACGGGGTGGGTGGGCTCGCACCCGTCGGGTCGGGGGCTCTCGACGGTCCAGCCTAACCGACGACGCCGGCGTGACCGTTCAGCCGGCGTCGGTCAGCGCACTCCGGCCGTCGCGACGTCGTAGCCCCCGTAGGGCTGCATGACCACGCCGTTGCGCAGCCGCTGGCCGGCCAGCAGCTGCACCCGGTTCTCCACCAGCGGGACGTAGGCCGACGTCTCCTGTACCGCGTACCCGACCTGGCGCCACGCGTCCGCAGCCGCCGCCGGGTCGGTCGCCGCCCGGGCCGCGTCCACCAGCCCATTGACCGTCGGGTCGTCCAGGTGCGCGTAGTTGGTGTTGCCGACCCGGCGGATCGAGCGCCCGTCGACCAGCGGGAGCAGGAAGGAGGCAGAGGTCGGGAAGTCCGCGGTCCAGGTGGCCAGCACCATCCCGTACCCCGCCGCGGTCACGGCCTCGGGGTTGCCGACGTCGGTGGCGTAGTAGGTCGCCGGGTCCAGCGGGCGCACCTCGACGTCGATCTGCACCTCCGCCAGCTCCGCGGCGATCGCCTCCGCCACGTCCACGCTGGAGGGCACGTCCGGCACCGCCAGCACCGTGCTGAACCCGTCGGGCTGCCCGCAGGCGGCCAGCGCCGCCCGGGCAGCGGCCGGGTCCGGTTCGGGGTCGGACTCCTCGGGGGCGCCGGCGACGGCGCGCGGCCAGAGCACCGACGTCCGCACCGCGTTGCCCGCGCCCGACAGGGCCTGCTGCACGGCCGACCGGTCGATCGCGGCGACCACCGCGGCGCGGCAGGAGGCGTTGTCCATCGGGGCCACCGTGGTCGGCAGGGCCAGCAGCCGGACCGTGCCAGTGGTGACGTCGTCGATCCGGTCGGCCAGCTCCCCGTCCTCCAGCCGGCTGGTGGTGGCCTGCTGCACGCCGGTGCCGGAGAGGTCCACGTCGGCCGAGCCGGCCAGCAGGGCCTGGTCGCGGGCGACGCTGGAGAGGCCGGTCCGCACGACGACCTGGTCCGGGAGGGCCGAGCGGACGTCGTCGGTGGCCGGGTCCCACTCCGGGTTGCGGGAGAGCACGATCCCGGCCACCGGGTCGGCCGAGGTGATCAGGTACGGCCCGGAGCTCACCGGGCGGGCGCCGTAGTCGCCGCCGGTGTCGCTCTCCGCCGGCACCGGGCTGCTCGAGGGCAGGGCCATGACGAAGGGGAAGTCCGGTGCCGGGGTGGTGAGCCGGAAGACGATCGTCCGGTCGTCAGGGGTCTCGATCGAGGCCAGCCCCAGCCGGTCGGCGCTCTCGTCCTGGTAGGGCCCGGCGTAGGGGTCCGCCGGGTCGTCGAGGAGGTCGACGACGTGCGTGGGACCGCCGACGACCACGTCGGAGGCGAAGGAACGCTCGATCCCGTACTTCACGTCGCGCGAGGTGATCGGCCGGCCGTTCTCGAACCGCACGCCCTCGCGCAGGGTGTACGTCCAGGTGCGGCCGCCGTCGGTGCTGGTGCCGAGGTCGGTGGCGAGGTCGGGGACGAGCTCGTCGGTGCTGCCCGGTTCCGCGGAGTAGGTGACCAGCGTGCGGGTGTACAGCCGCATCAGGTTCCACACCGACGGCATGTAGGACCGCTGCGGGTCCAGGCTGTCGATCTCCCCGGTGACCAGCCGCAGCGTCCCGCCGGTCTCCTCGGACGGCGCCCGCACGCCGTCGACCCCGCTGTCGGGCTCCGACTCCAGGGTCGGCACCGCGGCCACCCCGCTGTTGTCGCTGCCGCAGCCGGCCAGCAGGGCGAGCAGGACCACGAGGACGACCGACCGCCCTGCTCCCCGGAGGGTGCGCCGGGCGGTCGGTCGTCGTTCGGTGCTGTGCCTCAACTGCTGTGCCTCACCGTGGGTGCTGCTCCGCCCGGTCAGTGCCGGCGGCGGTCAGCTCCCACCGGCAGCGGTACGACAGATCTGTACGAACTCGTCGGCGTCCAGGCTGGCCCCACCGACGAGTGCACCGTCGACGTCGGCCCCGGCGAGGATGCCGGCGGTGTTGCCGGCCTTGACCGATCCCCCGTAGAGGATACGGACCGCACCGGCCGTGTCCGCGCCGTGACGTTCGGCGAGCCGTGCCCGCAGCGCCGCACAGACCTCTTGCGCATCATCCGGCGTGGCCACCTCGCCCGTGCCGATCGCCCAGACCGGTTCGTAGGCGACCACCAGCTCCTGGAGCTGCTCGGTGGGGACGCCGTCCAGGGCCCGGTCCAGCTGATCGGTGCAGTGCGCGACGTGGGTGCCCGCCCGGCGGACGTCCAGCCCCTCCCCCACGCACAGCAGCGGGACCACGCCGTGCCGCAGCGCCGCTTGCACCTTGGCCGCGACCAGCGCGTCGTCCTCACCGTGCAGCGTGCGCCGCTCGGAGTGGCCGACCAGGACGTAGCGGCAGGCCAGTGCGGCGAGCATCGCCCCGCTGACCTCCCCGGTGTAGGCACCGGAGTCGTGCGCCGAGACGTCCTGCGCGCCGTACCCGATCTCCAGCTTGTCGCCGGCCACCAGCGTCTGCACGCTGCGCAGCGCGGTGAACGGCGGGACGACGACGACCTCGGCGTCCTCCAGCTGCGGCTCGGTCAGCGAGAAGGCCAGCTTCTGCACCAGCCCGATCGCCTCGAGGTGGGTCAGGTGCATCTTCCAGTTGCCCGCGATGAGCGGACGGCGGCCCTCACGGGGCGGCCTGGGCTTCGTGCGTGCCATCGTCGCCCCTCAGTCCGCGAGCACCGCGAGCCCGGGGAGCTCCCGGCCCTCGAGGTACTCCAGCGACGCGCCGCCGCCGGTGCTGATGTGACCGTAGGCCGCCTCGTCCAGCCCGAGCTGGCGCACTGAGGCCGCGGAGTCGCCGCCGCCGACGACGGAGAGCCCGTCGATCGCGCCGACGGCCTGCGCCACGCCCCGGGTGCCGCCCTGGAAGGGGGCGAGCTCGAACACGCCCATCGGCCCGTTCCAGAACACGGTGCGCGCGCCGGCCAGCGCCTCGGCGAAGAGCTCCACGCTCTTCGGGCCGATGTCCAGGCTCATCTGTTCGGCCGGGATCTCGGTAGCCGGCAGCACGGTGGTCGGCGCATCGGCGCTGAACTCCGGCGTGCAGACCACGTCGACCGGCAGCACGATCCGGTCGCCGGCCTCGGCGAGCAGCCGGCGGCAGCTGTCGACCTGGTCGGCCTCCAGCAGCGACGTCCCGACCTCGTGACCCTGGGCGGCCAGGAACGTGTACGTCATCCCCCCGCCGACCAGCAGCCGGTCGACCTTGGGCAGCAGCGCCTCGATCACGCCGAGCTTGTCGCTGACCTTGGAGCCGCCGAGCACGACCACGTACGGCCGCGCTGGCTCCTCGGTGAGCCGGGTGAGCACCTCGAGCTCGCGGGCGACCAGCCGGCCGGCCGCGTGCGGGAGCCGCTCGGCCACGTCGACGACCGAGGCGTGCGCGCGGTGCACGGCCCCGAACGCGTCGTCGACGTACAGCTCGGCCAGCCCGGCCAGCCGGTCGGCCAGCTCGCCACGGACGGCGTCGTCCTTGCTGGTCTCGGCCGCCTCGAAGCGGACGTTCTCCAGCATCAGCACCTGGCCGTCGGCCAGCGCTGCGGCCTTGGCCGTGGCGTCGGGGCCGGCGACGTCGGCTGCCAGCGGCACCTCGGTGCCGAGCAGCTCACCGAGCCGGGCGGCGACCGGGGCCAGGGAGTACCGCGGGTCGGGCTCGCCCTTGGGCCGGCCCAGGTGCGCGGCGACGATGACCCGGGCGCCGGCCTCGCGGAGCGCGCTGATCGTCGGGAGACTGGCCCGGATCCGGCCGTCGTCGGTGATGGCGCCACTGTCGGAGTCCAGCGGGACGTTCAGGTCGGCGCGCAGCAGCACGCGCCGACCCGACACCCCGTCGGCGATGAGCTCGTCGACGGACCGCATCAGAGCTTGCTGCCCACCAGGACGACGGAGTCGACGAGGCGGTTGGAGTAGCCCCACTCGTTGTCGTACCAGCCGACGACCTTGACCTGGTTGCCGAACACCTTGGTCAGGCCGGCGTCGTAGATGCAGGAGGCCGGGTCGGTGACGATGTCGGAGGAGACGATCGGCGCGTCGGTGTAGACCAGGTACGGCGCCAGCGGGCCGGCGGCGGCCGCCTTGTAGGCCTCGTCGACCTCCTCGAGGGTGACCTCGCGGGACAGGGTGACGGTGAGGTCGGTGGCCGAGCCGGTGGGCACCGGGACGCGGAGCGCGTAGCCGTCGAGCTTGCCCTTCAGCTCCGGCAGCACGAGGCCGATCGCCTTCGCCGCACCGGTGGAGGTGGGGACGATGTTCAGCGCGGCCGCGCGGGCGCGCCGCATGTCCTTGTGCGGGCCGTCCTGCAGGTTCTGGTCGGCGGTGTAGGCGTGGATCGTGGTCATCAGGCCACGCTCGATGCCGAAGGCGTCGTGGAGCACCTTGGCCAGCGGGGCCAGGCAGTTGGTGGTGCAGGACGCGTTGCTGATGATCGTCTGCGAGCCGTCGTACTGCTCGTGGTTGACGCCCATGACGATCGTGAGGTCGTCGCCGGTGGCCGGCGCCGAGATGATGACCTTCTTCGCCCCACCGGCGTCGACGTGCTTGCGCGCGTCATCGGCCTTGGTGAAGAAGCCGGTGGACTCGACGACGACGTCGACGCCCAGCTCGCCCCAGGGCAGGTTCGCCGGGTCGCGCTCAGCCAGCACCTTGATGGTGGCGCCGCCGACCTTGATGCCGTCGCCGACGACCGAGACGTCCTCGGCGAGCTTGCCCAGGATGCTGTCGTACTTGAGCAGGTGCGCGAGCGTCTCGGGCGTGGTCAGGTCGTTGACCGCCACGACCTCGACGTCGGCCCCGCTGGCGGCGACCGCCCGATAGAAGTTGCGGCCGATCCGACCGAACCCGTTGATGCCGACCCGTACCGTCACTGAGGACCTCCCAGACCGTGATGCCCAGCCGGGCCGGTCGGCCCAGCGGCGCCCGTGGGCCGTGCGTGCGCACGACCACATTCCGGCGACAGCCTATCGGCCCGCCGAGCAGCCACCGACCGCGCACCCGCCCCGCCGGAAGGGGCGTGCACAGACGTCCGCGACGTCTCCCCCGGTGGCCGGGAGAGACGTCGCGGACGTCTGGTGACGTTCTGGGACGGCACCCTGCAGGGGCCCGCCGCGAGTCTGCGAGCGGTCGGGGCAGGGCGGTCCTCCTGCTACTGGGCCAGCATGTCGTCGGTCACCACGGACTCGGTGTCCGGGATGCCGAGGTCCTTGGCCCGCTTGTCGGCCATCGCCAGCAGACGCCGTATGCGCCCGGCAACAGCGTCCTTGGTCATCGGCGGGTCGGCGCGCTGGCCGAGCTCCTCCAGCGACGCCTGACCGAACTCCAGCCGCAGCCGCCCGGCGACCAGCAGGTGCTCGGGGGCGTCGTCGGCGAGGATCTCCAGGGCGCGCTCCACCCGGGCACTCGCGGCCACCGCCGCCCGCGCCGAGCGGCGCAGGTTCGCGTCGTCGAAGTTGGCCAGCCGGTTGGCGGTGGCCCGGACCTCGCGGCGCATCCGCCGCTCCTCCCAGGCCAGGACGGCGTCGTGCGCGCCCATCCGGGTCAGCAGCGCGCCGATGGCGTCGCCGTCCCGCACGACCACCCGGTCGGTGCCGCGAACCTCCCGGGCCTTGGCCGCGATGCCCAGCCGCCGCGCCGCGCCGACCAGCGCCATCGCCGCCTCCGGCCCGGGGCAGGTGACCTCCAGGGACGACGAGCGCCCCGGCTCGGTCAGCGACCCGTGCGCCAGGAAGGCACCTCGCCACGCGGCCTCGGCGTCGCCGATCCCGCCGGACACCACCGACGGCGGCAGGCCCCGGACGGGGCGGCCCCGCTGGTCGACCAGCCCGGTCTGCCGGGCCAGGCCCTCACCGTGCTTGGCGATCCGGACCAGGTAGCGCACCCCCCGGCGGATGTTGCCGCCGGCCAGCACGCTGACGCCGCTGGTGTAGCCGTACACCTCACTGATGTCCCGGCGCAGTCGCCGGGCCACCGAGCCGGTGTCCAGCTCCGCCTCGATGACCACCCGGCCACCCACGATGTGCAGGCCACCGGAGAAGCGCAGCAGCGCGGTCACCTCGGCCTTGCGCTCCGAGGTCTTCGTGCACTCCACGCGGGAGAGCTCGTCCTTCACCATCGCCGTCATCGCCACCAGCTGTGTTCCCTTCCCCCTGTGTGCCGGCCGGTGTCACGGTCGTCCCCGTGTCCGGCCACTGCCCTGCCGGTCACCGCGCGCCGACCACGGAGGCCAGCGCGGCAGCGAGCCGGGAGGGGTCGTGCTGTGGTGCACCGTCCGGTGCAGCGACCGGTGCGAGCACCAGTTCTGCACCACATGCCTGCACAGCAGACAGCAGACCACGCCGGTCAACAACCGCAGCGGTGTCCGCGATCACCGTGTGCAGCGACACGCCCCCCAGATGTGCCAGCAGGACCCGCAGGTGCTCCTCCGGTGAGAAGCCGTCGGTCTCCCCCACCTGGGGCTCCAGGTTGAGGACCACGACCACCCGCGCCGTCGTCTCCGCCAGGGCCGTCCGCAGCCGCGGGACCAGCAGGTGGGGCAGCACCGAGGTGTACCAGGAGCCCGGCCCGAGGCTGACCACGTCGGCCGCCGCGATCGCCGCCAGCACCTCCGGTGGCACCGGGGGGTCCGCCGGGGAGACCCGGATGTCCTCGACGTGCCCGGGCGTGGAGGCGATCGCCACCTGCCCCCGGATCCGCCGGGTCTCCTGCGGGTCGTCGGGGTCGACGCTGGCCACCGTGGCCACCAGGTCCAGGGGCACCTCGGCCATCGGCAGCACCCGGCCGCGCGCCCCGAGCAGCGCCTCGAGCACGCCGAGGGCCCGGACCGTGTCACCGCCGTGCATCTCGGTCAGCCCGGTCAGCATGAGGTTGCCGACAGGGTGGCCGGCGAGCACACCGCTGCCGCCGAAGCGGTGCTGGAGCAGGGCGGCCATCTCCTGGGTGCGGGGGCCGTCGCCGGCGAGGGCGGCCAGCGCCATCCGCAGGTCACCGGGTGGCAGCACCGGCATCTCGCGCCGGATCCGCCCCGAGGACCCGCCGTCGTCGGCGACGGTGACCACCGCGGTCAGCTCCGTGGTGAGCCGGCGCCAGGCGGCCAGGGCAGCGGCCAGGCCGTGCCCGCCACCGAGGGCGACGACCCGCAGACCGGGGGTCTCCACTACTCGCGTCCCAGGTCACGGTGGCGCGCGGTGGCCGGGACGCCCTCGGCGTTGAGCCGACGGGCGAACTCCTCGGCGATGGCGACGCTGCGGTGCTTGCCACCGGTGCACCCCACCGCCAGCGTCAGGTACCGCTTGCCCTCCCGCCGGTAGCCCGGAAGGAGAAGCCGCAGCACCTCGCTGTACCGGTCCAGGAACGGCCCGGCGTCGTCCTGGGCGAGCACGTAGTCACGCACCTCGGCGTCGCGGCCGGTCATCGGGGCCAGCTCCGGGACCCAGTGCGGGTTGGGCAGGAACCGGGCGTCCACGACGAGGTCGGCGTCCAGCGGCAGGCCGTACTTGAAGCCGAAGCTGAGCACCGTCGCCACCACCTCCGGCAGCTCGCCGGCCTGCTCGAACGCCGCTTCCAGGGTGGCCCGCAACTGGTGCACGTTGAGGTCGCTGGTGTCGATCCACAGGTCGGCCTCGCCGGCGATGCCGGTGAGCAGCTCCCGCTCGGTGTCGATGCCGTCGATCAGCCGGCCGTTGCCCTGCAGGGGGTGCTCGCGCCGGACCGACTCGTAGCGCCGGATCAGCACCTCGTTGCGGGCGTGCACGTACACCACGCGCGGCCGGTGCCCGGCGTCGGCGAGCTGCCGGATGGACTCCTGCAGGTCGCTGGAGAAGGCCCGGCTGCGCACGTCGACGACGGCGGCGAAGCGGCGGAGGTCACCCCGGGCGCCCAGCTCGACCATCGGCTGCAGCAGGGCCGGCGGCAGGTTGTCGACCACGAAGAAGCCGAGGTCCTCCAGCACCCGGCCGGCGCTGTTCTTGCCGGCTCCGGAGAGCCCCGTCACGACCACGACGTCCAGCGGGGCGAGCTCCGTGCTCGTCCCGTCGGCGCCCGGCGGGACGTCGCTCTGCGGCCCGGCCGGCACCGGGTCGGCGGCGGCGCTCATGCCCGCTGCCCGGCGGCGGGGTGGACCCGGCCGATCTCGGCGGTCCCGCCGGCGTCCGACCCGTGCACGGGTGACGGCGGTGCGGCCGTGGCCACCGCCGGCTCCACCTGGACGGCGTCCTCGGCGACGACGTCGGGCGAGGCCCCGGCGGCCACCGGCTCGGCGACGGCGGCGAGCACCGCCTCGGCCGTGCGGCGGCCGATGCCGGGCACCGCCGTGAGCTCCTCGACCGAGGCCGCACGCAGCCGCTTGAGGGATCCGAACTGCTTCATCAGCGCCTTCCGCCGGGTGTCGCCGAGCCCCGGGACGTCGTCCAGGAGCGAGACCAACATGGTGCTGGATCGCTTCTGCCGGTGGTAGGTGATCGCGAACCGGTGTGCCTCGTCGCGCACCCGCTGCAACAGGTAGAGGGCCTCGGAGGTGCGCGGCAGGATGACCGGGTCGGGGTCGTCGGGCAGCCACACCTCCTCCATCCGCTTGGCGAGCCCGCAGACGGCGACGTCGACGATGCCCAGCTCGGCCAGCGAGCGGCTGGCGGCGGCCACCTGCGGGGCGCCGCCGTCGACCACCAGCAGGTTGGGCGGGTAGGCGAACCGGCGGGGCCGGCCCTCCTCGGCGGCGACGCCCTGCTCGTCCCGGCGGTCCTGCTCGTCCTTCAGATGCCGGGCGAACCTGCGCCGCACGACCTCGGCCATCGCCGCGGTGTCGTCGGTGCCCTGGGCGACGGAGAACCGCCGGTAGTCGGACTTCTTGGCCATGCCGTCCTCGAAGACGACCATGCTGGCCACGACGTTCGTGCCCTGCACGTGCGAGATGTCGATGCACTCGATCCGCAGCGGCGCCTCGGGGAGGTCCAGCGCCTCCTGGATCTCCGAGAGCGCCAGGGACCGGGCGGTGAGGTCGCTGGCGCGCTTCACCCGGTGTCGGGCGAAGGACTCCTTGGCGTTGCGCTCGACGGTCTCCATCAGGCTGCGCTTGTCCCCGCGCTGCGGGATGCGCAGCGACACCCGGGAGCCGCGCAGCTCGCTGAGCAGCTCGGCGTAGACCTCGGCGTCGTCGGGCAGCTCGGGCACGAGCACCTCACGGGGGACGGCCTCCCCCACCTCGCCTGCGCCGGTCTCCTCGTCCACCCCGCCGTAGACCTGCAGCAGGAACTGCTCGACGAGCTGGCCGGTGGTGACGTCCTCGACCTTGTCGATGATCCAGCCGCGCTGCCCGCGCACCCGGCCACCGCGGACGTGGAAGACCTGGACGGCGGCCTCCAGCTCGTCCTGGGCGAAGGCGACGACGTCGGCGTCGGTGCCGTCACCGAGGACGACGGCCTGCTTCTCCAACGCCCGGCGCAGCGCGCCGAGGTCGTCGCGCAGCCGGGCGGCCCGCTCGTAGTTCATCTCCTCGGCGGCCTCGGTCATCTGCCGCTCGAGCCGGCGGATCATCTGCTCGGTGCGGCCGCCCATGAAGTCGCAGAAGTCGTCGACGATCTCCCGGTGCTCCTCGGCGGTGACCCGGCCGACGCAGGGGGCCGCGCACTTGCCGATGTAGCCGAGCAGGCAGGGCCGGCCGATCTGCGCCGCCCGCTTGAAGACGCCGTTGGAGCAGGTGCGGGCCGGGAAGACCCGGGTGAGGGTGTCGACCGTCTCGCGGATCGCCCAGGCGTGCGCGTAGGGGCCGAAGTACCGCACGCCCTTGCGCTTGGGCCCGCGCATGACCTGCAGCCGCGGGTACTCCTCGTTGAGCGTCACGGCGAGGCTGGGGTAGCTCTTGTCGTCCCGGTACCGGACGTTGAACCGCGGGTCGAACTCCTTGATCCAGTTGTACTCGAGCTGGAGGGCCTCGACCTCGGTGCCGACGACGGTCCACTCCACGCTGGCGGCGGTGGTGACCATCTGGCGGGTGCGCGGGTGCAGGCCCCAGACGTCGGCGAAGTAGCTGTTCAGCCGCTGGCGGAGGCTCTTGGCCTTGCCGACGTAGACGACGCGGCCGGCCGGGTCGCGGAACTTGTAGACCCCTGGGCTCTCCGGGATGCTGCCGACCGCTGGGCGGTACGTGGACGGGTCGGGCATGTACCCAGATTAGGTCGGCCCACCGACAGCCCGTCGCCCGCTCCCGGCAGGGCCCCGGTGCGCGAGGCAACCGGATGGTGGAGAGGATGGGCGCGGCGGCCTGAGCAGCGGGTGCCACCACGGTCCTGTCAGTGAGAGGCGCCCCGTGATCCTGTCCCTGACCGTGCCCGACAGCAGCCTGGCGCTGCTCCGCGAGGGCTACACGTTCATCTCCACCCGCTGCGATCGGCTGGGCGCCGACGCCTTCCGCACCCGCCTGCTGCTGCAGCCGGCGGTCTGCCTGCGCGGCGCCGAGGCGGCCGAGCTGTTCTACAGCGGCGCGCGGTTCGACCGCACCGACGCGTTCCCGCCGTCGGTCGGGCACCTGCTCCAGGACCTGGGCAGCGTGCAGACGCTGGAGGGCGATGCCCACCGGCACCGTAAGGACATGTTCCTGACCGTGCTCCAGGGCACCGGCAGCGACGCGGTCACCGATGCGCTGGCCGAGGAGTGGCGTCGCGCCGTCCCGCGGTGGCAGCGGGCCGGCCGCGTGGTGCTCCACCCGGCGGTCAACGAGGTGCTCACCCGGGCGGCGACCCGGTGGGCCGGGGTGCCGATGAGCGAGCGTGACGTGCGGTTGCGCACCCGTGAGCTCGCGGCCATGGTCGACCAGGCCGGCACCGTGGGCCCGCGGAACTGGTGGGCCCACGCCCTGCGCAACCGGTCCGAGCGCTGGGCCCGGGGGCTGGTGACCCGCGTACGCAGCGGCGACCTGGAGGTGCCCGCCGGCAGCGCACTGGCCGTGATCGCCGGTCACCGGGACACCGACGGCGCCCTGCTCACCGTGCCTGCCGCCGGGGTGGAGCTGCTCAACGTGCTGCGCCCGATCGTCGCGGTCAGCCGGTACGTGGTCTTCGCCGCCCTCGCCCTCCTGCAGCACCCGCACTGGCAGCAGACGTTCGCCGCCGGCGACGAGGCGGACCTGATGTGCTTCGTCGACGAGGTGCGCCGGTTGTACCCCTTCTTCCCGCTGATCGCCGGCCGGGTCCGGAGGCCCTTCTCGTGGCAGGGGTACGACTTCCCGGTCGGGCAGCGCGTGCTGCTGGACCTCTACGGCACCGACCACGACGGCCGGCTGTGGCCCGAGCCCGAGGTCTTCCGCCCTGAGCGGTTCCGCGACTGGGTGGGCGACCCGTACACGCTGATCCCGCAGGGCGCCGGGGACTACCGGGACGATCACCGGTGCCCCGGGGAGCCGATGACGCGGCTGCTCATGGCCGAGGCGGTGCGGCTGCTGACCCGGTCCATGCGCTACGACGTCGGGGTCCAGGACCTCAGCGTCAGCCTGTCCCGGCTGCCCGCACTGCCGCGGAGCGGGTTCATCGTGCACGGCGTCCAGCCGGTGGCCCCCGCAGCTGCGGGGGCCACCGGCTGATCGCGGCCGACGTGCCTGTGGACGACGCCGGCACCACACCGGCCCCGACTGCCAGGGTGGCCCTCTCAGCGACGGGCGACGGACGGGACGGGCATGCGCGGGACGGCGAGCAGCGAACGGGACGGCGTGGTGGTCACCGACCGCTGGGGCGGGAGCTGGCGGGTCAGCTGCCATCGCGCCGGGGTGCTGCCGGCCCCCGTGACCCGGCCGGACGCGGCGGCGGTCGGCACGCTGCTGCTGCCCTGGGGCTCGCCCACGAGTCCACCGCCACCTCCGCCCCAGGCCAGCTGGGTGCTGGGGCGGTCGGCCCGCTGGCAGGGCTGGACCGCTCCCGGGGCCGCTGCGGACCCGTGGCGTGACGAGGTGTCCGCCCTCCGCACCATCGCGTCGACGGCCGGGATCGGTTCGGTCTCCGCCTTCGTCCTGCTGCTGCGTGGCCGCAGCATCGCGCGACTGGCGGCGGCGGAACGGACGCACCCGTGGCTGGTGGAGCTCACGGCCTGCGCCGGACCCACGCGGTCGGCTGTCTGGGTGGTCGAGGGGCCCGACGCGGCGCAGGCCGCCGTGGCCGAGGTGACCGGCGCAGTGCAGGCCGGGCAGGCACCCGCGCCGGCCGGCGGCCGGCTGCTCGACGTGCAGGACCGTCGCCGCTGAACCGTGGCCGGCGGGTGCCCGTGCACCGATCACCGCCCACTGCGGCAGCCGCTCGGCGTCCATCCCAGGCGCGCCTCCAGCTCACTCGCCGAGGCGAGCCTCGAGCCAGCCGAGCAGGTCGGCGACGACCTCGTCGCGGTTGGTCTCGTTGAAGACCTCGTGCCGGGCCTCGGGGTAGACCCGCTGCTCGACGGGCAGCCCCCGCTCCCGGAGCAGCCCGGCGAGCGCGGTGACCTGGTCGGCGTCCCGGCCCCCGACCGGGTCGTGCTGCCCGGACAGCAGCAGCACCGGGAGGCCCTCCGGCAGCGCGGCGATCCCCTCGAGGCTGGCCGCGCGGACCGACATGCCGAAGACCCCGGCCGCGTAGCCGTGGGTCAGCGGGACCTGGTCGCCGGCGAGCGGGTCGGCCAGGTAGGCGTCGACCTCGGCCGGGTCACGGGACAGCCAGTCGTAGGGGGTGCGGACGGGCTCGAACGGCTCGTTGAAGGCGCCGAGGGCGTCCAGCGGCTGGTCGCCGAGCCCGGCGGCCACGGCGCCCTCCAGGGCGGAGACCGTGTCGGCCAGCTCCGGCGACACCCCGATCGGCCCGGACAGCACGAGACCGGTCAGCAGGGCGCCGTCCCGTTGCGCGCTGGCCAGCGCGATGATCGAGCCCATCGAGTGGCCCAGCAGGAGTCGGGGCACGCCCGGGTGCTCCTGGGCGGCCACCCGGTGCAGGGCCTCGACGTCGTCGAGTGCCCCGTCCGCACCGGGCGCGCCGAACCGGCCGGGGCCGGTGGCCCCGGCGGTACGGCCGTGCCCGCGCAGGTCCATCGCGTAGACGACCAGACCCCGCTCGGTCAGCGCACCGGCCAGCCGCTCGTACCGGCCGGAGTGCTCGGAGGCGCCGTGGACGATCTGCACGGTGCCGCGCACCTGGCCGGCGGGGAGCCACCGCCGGTAGGTGACGGCCACCCCGTCGGGGCGTGGGAGCTCGGACAGGTCGCCGGACGTCGTCGTCACGGTGTTCCTCTCGTTCGGCAGTGCACGGGTCAGCTGCCGCCGCCCCGTGCACCGGTCAGCTGGCCTTCTTCCGGGTCTTCTTCTTGACGCCGGAGGCCGCCGCGGCGACTGCCTCCGGGTCGAGGATCTTCGCCAGGAACCGGCCGGTGTGGCTCTCCGGGACCGACGCGACCAGCTCCGGCGGTCCCTCGGCGACGACCACGCCGCCACGGAACCCGCCCTCCGGGCCCATGTCGATCAGCCAGTCGGCGCTCTTGATCACGTCGAGGTTGTGCTCGATGACGATGACCGAGTTGCCCTTGTCGACCAGGCCCTGGATGACCTGCAGCAGCTTGTTGATGTCCTCGAAGTGCAGCCCGGTGGTGGGCTCGTCGAGGACGTAGATCGTGCGGCCGTTGGAGCGCTTCTGCAGCTCGCTGGCGAGCTTGACCCGCTGCGCCTCACCGCCGGAGAGCGTGGTGGCCGGCTGACCGAGCCGGACGTAGCCCAGGCCGACGTCGGTGAGGGTGCGCATGTACCGGGCGATCGCGGGGATCGCGGCGAAGAAGTCCGCGGCCTCCTCGATCGGCATGTCCAGCACCTCGGCGACCGTCTTGCCCTTGTAGTGCACCTCCAGGGTCTCCCGGTTGAACCGGGCGCCCTTGCACACCTCGCACGGCACGTAGACGTCGGGCAGGAAGTTCATCTCGATCTTCAGCGTGCCGTCGCCGGAGCACGCCTCGCACCGGCCGCCCTTGACGTTGAAGGAGAACCGGCCGGGCTGGTAGCCGCGGACCTTCGCCTCCGACGTGCTGGCGAACAGCTTGCGGACGTGGTCCCAGACGCCGGTGTAGGTCGCCGGGTTGGACCGCGGGGTGCGGCCGATCGGCGACTGGTCGACGCCGACGACCTTGTCCAGCTGGTCCAGGCCGGTGATGGTCCGGTGCCGGCCGGGCACCATCCGGGCGCGGTTCAGCTCGTTGGCCAGCGTCGTGTACAGAATGTCGTTGACCAGGCTCGACTTGCCGGACCCGCTGACCCCGGTGACCGCGACCAGGACGCCGAGCGGGAAGGCGACGTCGATGCCGCGCAGGGTGTTCTCCCGGGCGCCCTTGACGACGAGCTCACGCCCCGGTGTCCGCTCCCGGCGGATCGCCGGGATCGTGATCTCCCGGCGGCCGGAGAGGTACTGCCCGGTGATCGACCGCTCGCTGGCGAGGAGGTCCTCGTAGGTGCCGCTGACCACGACCTCGCCACCGTGCTCGCCGGCGCCGGGACCGATGTCGACGATCCAGTCGGCCTGCTTGATGGTGTCCTCATCGTGCTCGACGACGATCAGGGTGTTGCCCATGTCGCGCAGCCGGACCAGCGTCTCGATCAGCCGGACGTTGTCGCGCTGGTGCAGTCCGATCGACGGCTCGTCGAGCACGTAGAGGACGCCGACCAGCCCGGAGCCGATCTGGGTGGCCAGCCGGATGCGCTGCGCCTCCCCACCGGCCAGCGTGGCGGCCGGACGGTCCAGGGACAGGTAGTCCAGCCCGACGGAGACGAGGAAGGAGAGCCGGGCCTGGATCTCCCGGAGCACCTGGACGGCGATCGCCCGCTCCCGCTCGCCGAGCTCCAGGGCGTTGAGCCACTCCGAGGCCTCGCCGATGGACAGGCCGGTGACCTCGGCGATCGAGCGGCCGTTCATCTTGACGGCGAGGATCTCCGGCTTGAGCCGGGTGCCGTGGCAGACGGGGCACGGGACGTCCCGCATGTAGCCCTCGTACTTGTCCTTCATGAACTCGCTGTCGGTGTCCTCGTGGCGGCGCTCGAGGAAGGGCAGCACGCCCTCGAAGGCGGCGTAGTAGCTGCGCTCGCGGCCGTAGCGGTTCTTGTAGCGGACGTGCACCTGGTCCGGGGAGCCGTGCAGGACCGCCTTCTGCACCGTGGCCGGCAGCTCCTCCCAGGGCGTGCTCATGGAGAAGCCGATCATGTCGGCGAGCCCGCCGAGCAGCCGCTGGAAGTACTCGTTGCTCATCGAGCCGGCCCAGGGGGCGATGGCACCCTCGCCCAGGCTCTTGCCCGGGTCGGGGACCACGAGGTCGGGGTCGACCTCCTTGCGGGTGCCGATGCCGGTGCACTCGGTGCAGGCGCCGAAGGGCGAGTTGAAGGAGAACGACCGCGGCTCCAGCGCCTCGAAGGACAGCCCGTCGTCGATGCAGGCCAGGTGCTCGGAGAAGGTGCGCTCGCGGTGCGCGTCGCCCTCGGGGAGGTCGACGAAGTCGAGCACGACCAGGCCACCGGCGAGGCCGAGCGCTGTCTCGACCGAGTCGGTCAACCGCCGCTTGGCGTTCTCCTTGACCGTCAGTCGGTCGACGATCACCTCGATCGTGTGCTTCTCCTGCTTCTTGAGCTTCGGCGGCTCGGTCAGCGGGTGGATGGTGCCGTCGACCCGGACCCGGGAGAAGCCCTGGGTCTGCAGCGAGCTGAACAGGTCGACGTACTCGCCCTTGCGGGCCCGGACGACGGGGGCCAGCACCTGGAACCGGGTGCCCTCCTCCATGGCGAGCACCTGGTCCACAATCTGCTGTGGCGTCTGCCGGGAGATCGGCTTGCCGCAGTTGGGGCAGTGCGGCTGACCGGCCCGGGCGTAGAGCAGCCGGAGGTAGTCGTAGACCTCGGTGATCGTGCCGACCGTCGACCGCGGGTTGCGGTTCGTGGACTTCTGGTCGATCGACACCGCCGGGGAGAGGCCCTCGATGAAGTCGACGTCGGGCTTGTCCATCTGGCCCAGGAACTGGCGGGCGTAGGCGGACAGCGACTCCACGTACCGGCGCTGGCCCTCGGCGAAGATCGTGTCGAAGGCCAGGCTCGACTTGCCAGAGCCGGAGAGCCCCGTGAACACGATCATCGCGTCGCGGGGCAGGTCGAGGTGGACGTCCTTGAGGTTGTGCTCTCGGGCGCCGCGGACGACGAGCCGGTCCATGTGATCCCTGTCGGTCGCAGTGGTTCGGTGCTGGTCCGGTCGCGGGGCGGCGGGGACCAGTGGTGCAGTGCGGAGCTCGAGGCCGGTGAGGTGCATCGCCTCAGTGGAACGGTGGCCCGACGGGCGGGCTTCCCGGCGCGGGTGTCGACTGGGTCTCCCCCGCCCGCGCTGGGCGACGCTGCCCGGTCAGCCGGCGGGGCCGCCGACCCGTCCTGCCGGGTCGAAGACCGGCGCGTGCCGGCACCAGGGCAGCCGGCCTTCGAGCTCCCCGGCCAGCCAGAGTAGCCGCGTCTCGGCCCCGGCCGGGCCGACGAACTGGACGGAGCTGGGCAGCCCGTCCCGCCCCGGGCCGGCCGGCAGGACGAGTGCGGGGAGACCCGCCACGTTCCAGGCCGACGTCCACGGCGCCCAGCGGGCGTTGGCCGTGATGTTCGCCAGGAAGCCCCGCTCGTGCCACGGCCGGGCGGGCAGCGGCGGACCGGAGACCACCGGGCTGAGCAGGACGTCGACGTCGGCGAAGAAGTCGGCCATCCGGGCCCGGAACGCCGCCGCCGTCTGCGGGCGGACCAGGCCGGCCCGGCGCACCCAGCGGCCCAGCCGGGCGTGGGTGCGGCTGCGCGGTTCCAGCGCCGCCCGGTCCAGCCCCAGCGCCTCGGCGTCGGCGTCGGCGCCGGCCAGCCACCGGGTGATGGCGCCCAACGCCGCAGCCGGCGTGATCAGCGGCTCCTTCTCGACCACGACGTGACCGGCGGCGCGCAGCTCGGCGACCACGACGTCCACCGCCGCGCGGCCGGCGGCGTCCAGTCGGACGCCGGGCACGGGCGAGCGGGTCGAGACCGCGATCCGCAGCGGGCCGACCGGAGCCGCCGGCGGGACGGGCTCGGTGCCGGCGAGCACGGCGAAGCCGACGGCCAGGTCGGCGACGGTGGTGGCGAGGACGCCGTTCTCGGCCATCCCCGACCAGCTGTCGGCGCCGATCTGGGCCGGGACCACACCGGAGCCCGGCTTGAGCGTGACGAGTCCGCAGGCGGCGGCGGGCAGCCGGAGGGAGCCCATGCCGTCGTTCCCCTGGGCCAGCGGGACCACGCCGGCCGCCACGGCGGCGGCGCTGCCGCCGGACGAGCCGGCGGCCGAGCGTGCGGTGTCCCAGGGGTTGCGGGTCACCGTGCCGGCACCGTCGGTGGCGCAGTACAGACACAGCTCCGGCACCCGGGTGATGCCGAGGACGACCGCGCCCGCGGCCCGCAACCGGGCCACCACCGGGTGGTCGGCGGTCGCCGGGACCGGCCGGTGGGCCGACGACCCGTCGGTGACCACCTCACCGGCGACCGCGACGTTGTCCTTCACCGCGATCGGGACGCCCGCCAGCGGCAGCCGGGCCCGGTCGGGGTGCGCGTCGACCGCGGCGGCCTCGGCGAGGGCGGCCTCGGTGCGGACCACCCGGAAGGCCCCGAGCCGCGCCTCGACGGCGGCCAGGTGCCGGAGGTGGGCGCGGACCACGTCGACCGCGGACAGCTCCCCCGCGCGGACCCGCGCGGCGAGCTCGGTCGCCGGCAGACCGACGACCCCGTCGAGCACCACCCCGCCGGGCCCAGCCCCAGCGGGCGCGGCAGCGGGCCCGGAACCTGCACTAGCGTCCATGCCGACGAACCTAGACGGCGGTACCGACAGTCCCGGACGGGAGCAGCATGAGCGGGCAGACGTACACCGGTGACGTGCAGGTCGGCGGTCCCGCCGACGTCCGGGAGCTCCCCGGGCTGACCATCCGGAAGCTGGCCGTCAGCGAGATGGCGAACAACGTCTACCTGCTCACCAGCACGGCCACCGGGGAGTCGCTGCTGGTCGACGCCGCGGCCGAGCCGGCCGCGCTGCTCGAGCTGATCGGCGACGCCGACGTCCGCACGGTGGTGACCACGCACGGGCACTGGGACCACCACCGCGCGCTCCCGGAGGTGGTGCGGGCGACCGGCGCGGAGACCGTCGCACACCCGGCCGACGCGGCCGACCTGCCGGTGCCGGTCACCCGGCCGGTGCAGCACGGTGACGCCGTCGCCGTCGGCGACCAGACCCTCGAGGTGGTGCACCTGCGCGGGCACACGCCGGGCAGCATCGCGCTGGTCTGGCGTGGTCCCGGGGGCGCCGGCACGCACGTCTTCACCGGCGACAGCCTGTTCCCCGGCGGCGTGGGCAACACCCAGTCCGACGCCGCCCGGTTCACCAGCCTGGTCGACGACGTGGAGAGCCGGCTGTTCGGCGAGCTGCCCGACGACACCTGGGTCTACCCGGGGCACGGGAGCGACACCACGATCGGCGCCGAGCGGCCGAACCTGCCGGAGTGGCGCGCCCGCGGCTGGTGACGGGACGGTGGTCGGCGCCATCGCCTACCGTGCCGTACATGGCCGACGGTCCTCCTGTCTCGCTGGGCGCGGTGAACGTCGCCGCCCGCGATCCCCGCGCACTTGCCTCCTTCTGGGCCGGCCTGCTCGGCAGTGAGATCGCCGGCGAGCACGGCGACTTCGTGTTCGTCTCCGCCCGGGAGCCCGACGGCTTCGCGATGTCCTTCTGGCCGCACCCCGGCGATCGTCCGGACCAGCCGGCCCAGCACCTCGACCTCACGGTGCCGTGGGGGACGCGGACCGCCGCGGTCGACCGCGCTATCGCGCTCGGCGCGGTCCACCGGTGGGACGTGCTCGACGAGGTCCCCTGGGTGCAGTGGTCGACCCTCGCCGACCCGGAGGGCAACCTGTTCTGCCTTGCGGAGCACCCGCCTGCCGGGTGACGCCCGACCCCGGTCGGTACGCCGGCGCGGAGCGGCCGGACCTGCCGGAGTGGCGCGCCTGCGGCTGGTGGCCGACGCGGCGCAGAGCCCCGGCCCTCGACGAGCTCCTAGTCCTCGAAGAGGTCCACGAGCTCGTCCGCCGTCCCGGCCACGTGCAGCGGCACCACCGAGATCGACCACTCGGGCCGACGCTCGTCGAGGTCGACCGCCAGGTCCCAGGCCGCCTTCGCGGTGAGCGGGCCGAAGCACGCGTCGTCCCCGTCCTCCCCCACGGCGATCTCGACCAGCCAGTTGTCGGAGAGGTCGGCCGCGAGCTCGGCGAAGTCGGCGTCGCTGTCCTCGTCGGGCTCCGGGAGGTCGGCCTGGACCGGGTAGATGAGCGCCATGCGGACACGCTAGACCGGCTCGTGGCCCGGCCACCTCTCCTCAGCCGCCCGCTCCGGATGTCGGTTCGCCGACGCCATACCGGGTAGTGCGCAACCGAAGCCGTGGACGAGCGCGCCCGCGGCACGTCCGGAAGCGCCGTGTCCCTGCGGCCACCGCCCGAGCGAGGAGAGCTCCATGACCACGTCGAACAGCGACACTGCGACCGGCAAGCGCGACATCAAGTCCCACGAGACGACCAGCTTCGCCGATCTGGGCAAGGAGATGTGGGCCTACCTGACGGGCAAGGGCGCGGCGATCAACTACGAGTTCGTCGACATGACCGTCGAGGTCCCGCGGGAGACGGGCGCGGACGCGCCCCGCGCCACCTGGCGGCTGAACGGGACGCTGCGCATCACCACCGCCGAGAACGCCAGCAAGGGATGACCCCGGAGGTGGCCCGCCTCGACGTGACGGCCGACCTGTCGATCGAGGTCGACGGTGCGCCCGTGCGGGTCACCGCCGCGGGCGGTGACGTCCACGTGGTCGCCGACGACGTCCGCGGGTTCGTGCTCGGCCTCCGGGCGGCGGCCACCGCCGGCACCGGGACCCGGCCGGGCCGCGCCGACCTCGCCGAGCTGGCCGGCGCACTGGCCGGCGCCGGGCTCACCGCCCGGCTCGACTCACCGTCGCAGCACATCGTCACCGTCGGGGCGGGAGTCGACTCGTCGCTCGGCGGAGCTCTGCTGGGCACCCGGCAGGCACGCCCGGACGCCGTCGGCATCATCCGCGCCAGCGCCCGGGCCCGGGCGCTCGAGACCGCCCTGGTCGCGGCGCTGCTCGGCCTCGGCTACGCGGTGGTCCGCCGCCGCAGGTGAGCGAGGGCGCGGGACAGCGCCCTCGTCAGTCGACCCGGGTCGCCTGCACGGTCAGCGGCTCGGCGGGGTCCGGCCCGGCCGAGCCGCCGCCGGACCCGGCCGGCAGCGCGCCCATGGCCGAGCTGTTCTGCGGGGTCGGGAGCCAGCGCCCCCACCAGCGCAGCACGTGCTCGAGCCGGGCCTGGCGGTGCTTCGGCCGGCCGGACCGCGACAGCTCGTGCCCCTCCCCCGGGAACAGCAGCAGCTCGGTGGGGACGCCGCGGCGCTTGAGCTCCACGTAGAGCCGGGTGCCCTGTTCCAGCGGGCAGCGCCAGTCCTCCTCCGAGTGGATCACCATCGTCGGCGTGGTGATCCGGTGCGCCGAGGCCATCGGCGACTGTGCGGCGACGCGCTCGGGGTCGGTGCCCACGTACTCGTCGGGGAAGAAGAACCCGATGTCGGAGGAGCCGACGAAGCTCACCGGGTCGTTGAACCCCCGCTCGCTGATGCCGGCGACGAACCGGTCGGTGCGGCCGAGCAGCAGCGTGGTCATGAACCCGCCGTACGAGCCGCCCATCAGCCCGACGCGGGTGGCGTCCAGCCCCGGGTCGGCCAGCGCCGCGTCCAGGAAGGCGAGCACGTCGTCGGCGTCCAGCTCGCCCATGTGCTCCTTGATCACCCGCCCGTGCGCCTGGCCGTAGCCCGACGACCCGCGGGGGTTGCACATCAGCACGGCGTAGCCGGCCTCGACGTAGGCCTGGGTCTCGTCGAAGAGCGTCCACCCGTACTGGCTGAACGGCCCGCCGTGCACCGTCAGCAGCACCGGGTGCGGCCCGGGACCGGGCGGCGTGGTGACCCAGCCGTGCACCGGGTAGCCGTCCGGCGCGGTGGCCGTCGTCTCGCGCATCCGGTGCAGCCGGCCGGTGGCCTGCAGCGGCGCACCGAAACTGGTGATCAGCCGGCGCCGTCCGGGGGTGAGCGCGATGAGCTCGCCCGCCGAGCGGTCGTGCGCGACGGTGGCGACGACGACGCCGCCCCCGGCACCGATCCCGCGGACGGTGTACTGCCCCTCGACCAGCGCCTCCGGCTCGCCACCGTCCAGCGGCACCCGCAGCAGCTCGACCGCCCCGCGCCGCTGGATCCCGATGAGGGCGGCGCCTCCGGCCACCACGGTGGCCGGCGTCTCGTCGCCCCGGTCGTGCTCCTCCGGGTCCAACAGCGGCACCACCGGCCCGCCGGCGGCATCGACCTTCGCCAGCGTGGTGTTGCGGCCGACGAAGTCCCGGCCCAGCGGGCCCAGGTCGGGGATCGCGGAGAGGTAGATCGTGCTGCCGGCCGGGTCGTCCGGGTCGTACGCCGGGTGGGCGCAGGCGGACCGGGAGTCGGTGACCCGGCGCAGCCCACCGCCGTCGGGCCGGACGACGTACACGTCGGTGACCCGGTCGGTGTCCGCACCCTCGTGCCGCGCGGACACGAAGGCGAGCTCCGCGCCGTCCGGACGCCAGGCCACGTCGGTGTCGTCCGCGTCTCCACCGGTGACCTGGAACGGCGTGGGCTGCTCGTCGGCGGTCTCGGCGTTGTCGGCCGGCAGGTCGACGACGAAGACGTGACTGCGGCGGTCGTTGGTGAACCCGACGCCGTCGGCCCGGTACTTCAGCGTGGTGATCAGCCGCGGGGGCTCCGCATCCGGCGACACGTCCTCGTCGGTGCCGTACCGCCCCTGCTCGGGCACCCGCGCGGTGTAGGCCAGCCGGCGGGAGTCCGGCGACCACACCGGGGTGCCGGCGCCCAGGTGGTGGTCGGTCAGTCGCCGGGCCGTGCCACCGCCGGCGGGCAGCACGTGCAGCTGCGGCTTCCCCTTCGGCTCGGCCGACAGGTAGGCCAGCCAGCGCCCGTCCGGGGAGAACACGGGCGCCGAGTCCAGGTGGCCGTGGGTGAGCGGCCGGGCCGGCGCCGAGCCGTCGGTCGGGACGGTCCACAGCTGGCCGCGGTACTCGTCGGCGTCCAGGTCCAGCCGGCTGACGGCGACGACGGCGGTCGCCCCGTCCGGGGACACCGTCGGCACACCGGGCACGCGCAGCAGGGAGAGGTCGGTCGGCCGCATGCCGGGCACGCTAGCCCAGCGCAGGACCACCCTGGTGCTGAGCACTGCTAAGGGGTGAGTGCTCCCGGGTCGCGCCGTTCCGCCCGGATGCTGCGGACCAGGCCCAACGCACCGATCAGCGGCAGCACCGCGAGCAGCAGCAGGCTGCGGTCCAGCCCGAGCACCTCGCCCGCACCGCCGACCACCGCCGACCCCACCCCGCCGCCGACCAGGAAGACCAGTGTCGCGATGCCGAGCGCGACGCCACGCACCTCGTCGGGAACGGCGCCGCCGACCGCGGCCATCAGTGCCGGCTGGCCGAGCCCGAAGGCGACCGTCACCAGGACGACGGCCGTCACCAGGCCGGGGGCGGAACCAGCGCTGGCACCGAGGGCAGCGACCAGCAGCGCGACGGTCGCGATGACGCCGGAGATGGCCAGCGACCGGGCGGGGCCGAGCCGGGCCAGCAGCGGGCCGGCCAGCCGCGGGGCGAGGAAGCCGGTGACGGCGCTGGGCACCAGCGCCAGGCCGATGTGCAGCGGCGTCCACCCCTCGCCCGCGAGCACGGCGGGGACGGCGATCAGCAGCGCGAACCAGGCGGCCGGGACAGCCGAGGCGGCCAGCGCGCTGCGGACCACCACCGGCTCCCGGAGGACGGCCGTGGGCAGGAAGCCCTCCGGCCGGCGGCGCACCTGGGCGGCGACCGCCGGGACGCCCAACCCCAGCAGCGCGGCACCGACGGCGGCGATGACCACCCCGGAGGCCGGGGACTGCACGAGCAGCACCAGGCCGGCGGCGGTGCCGGCGACCAGGACCGCGCCCAGCACGTCCAGCCGGGCACCGGTGCCCACGGCGGGGACCGAGCGCCACAGCACCGGCACCACCAGCAGCCCGAGCGCCGGCAGCACCACGACCGCCCGCCAGCTGGCGACGTCGGCGACCAGCCCACCGACCAACGGCCCCAGGGCGCTGACCGCTGCCGCGGTGCCGGCGACCTTGCCCAGCGCGGCGGTGCGCACGGCTCCCTCGTACCGCGCGCTGACGATCGCCATGCCGAGCACCGGGACCGCAGCCGCACCCAGGCCCTGGAGGACGCGGGCACCCAGCAGCACCGGGTAGCTCGGGGCCAGGCCGCCGAGCACCGCGCCGGCGGTCATCAGGGCCACGCCGACGACCAGCGGAAGCCGGATGCCAGCCAGGTCGGCGATCCGGCCGTACACGGCGGTCGCCACGGCCAGCATCAGCGCGTAGAGGCTGATCACCCAGGAGACGCCGCCGGTCGTCAGGTCGAGATCAGCGGCGATGGCCGGCAGCGTGACCGCGACCGCGGCACTGCCCATGCCGGCGAGGCCGAAGAGGATCCCGACCAGGCCTGCGATGCGGCCGGCGTCCGTCGGGGGGCTCATGACCGGCAGCCAACCACGCGCCGGCCCGACCCTCACCGGCCTGGCCCGCCGGGGGCGCGAGGTCTGGCGGGACGGAGCCCTGGTGGCCGCCGGCGGCTCCACGGTGGAGCCAGGGACGATCCCGCCCCGCTGACCGGTCGGCCGCGCGAGACGGCGGCCCGGGCGACCGGGCCGCCGTCCGGCTCAGCTCCTGCGGGGCTGGTCCTCGCCCGTGGCGGCCTGCGCGCGCCGCTCGTCCTCGGTGAGCGCATCCGCCCGACCGGGCTCGCCGGTGTCGGTGGCGGCCGGGTCGATCGCGGCGCCCTCGGCGTCGGGCACCTCGCCGCGGGTCTTGATCAGGCTGGCCACGGTGGCGACGAGCAGGACCACCAGGATCACCGTGAGGGACAGCCAGGTCGGGATCGCCGGGATGCTCTCCAGCGGCTCGCGCTCACCGGCGAAGGGGTACTGGTTCTCGTGCAGCGCCTCGAGGATCAGCTTGACGCCGATGAAGGCGAGGATCACGGCCAGCCCCAGCGACAGGTAGACCAGTCGCTTGAGCAGCCCGCCGAGCAGGAAGTACAGCTGGCGCAGGCCCATCAGCGCGAAGATGTTCGCGGTGAAGACGATGAACGGCTCGCGGGTCAGCCCGAAGATGGCCGGGATGCTGTCCAGCGCGAAGAGCAGGTCGGTGGTGCCCAGCGCCAGGAAGACCACGATCATCGGCGTCCACAGCTTCTTGCCGCCCTCGACGACCCGGATCTTGCTGTCGTGGAAGTCCTGGGTCATCGGCAGCACCTTGCGCATCCGGCGGATGAGCCCGTTCTCCTCGTAGTCCTCGTCCTCCTCGCGGTGCCGGACCAGGTTGATCGCGGTGTAGACGAGGAAGGCGCCGAAGAGGAAGAAGACCCAGATGAACCGCTCGATGACGGCGGCTCCAGCCAGGATGAAGAGGCCGCGGAGCACCAGCGCGATGATGATCCCGACCATCAGGACCTCTTGCTGGAGCTTCCGGGGCACCCGGAAGCGGGCCATGATGATCACGAAGACGAAGAGGTTGTCGACCGAGAGCGAGTACTCGGTCAGCCACCCGGCGTAGAACTCCGTGGCGAACTGGCCGTTCGTGACCGCCAGCACGATGCCGCCGAAGGCCAGCGCCAGGCCCACGTAGAAGACCACCCACAGGGTCGCCTCCTTCACGGAGGGCTCGTGCGGACGACGGACGACGAGGGCGAGGTCGGCGAGCAGCAGGACGGTCAGCCCCACGAACGTCGAGATCTCGAACCAGACGGGGAGCTCCACGCGCGGGACTGTACAAGTTGGTTGCACGAACCACTCTGCGGGCGCGCAGGACGCCCGGCGGGCCGGAGCCCACCGGGCGTCTGCCGATGGTGTGCGGTTCCCCGCCAGCTGCCTCGGGGACGACGGTCGTCGTCCCCGAGGCCGCCCCCTGCTCAGTCGGTGCGCGTCTCCGGTCGGCTGACCGGCACCCCACGGGGGTCAGCCGGCGTCTCGGTCGTGTCGGCGTCCGGGTCACCCGGCGCCCCGATGTGCCGCCCCGCGGAGTCGGCACCCGGCTCCGCGGCGTCGCGCTCCTGCCGCCGCTGGGCGTCCTTCTTGTTCTTGCGCAGGCTGGCCCAGGTGGTCACCACCAGGGTCACCAGGATGACCAGCAGCGACAACCAGGTCGGGATCTCCGGGATCAGCGTCACGTGCTCACCGCCGTTGATGAACGGCAGCGTGTTCTCGTGCAGGGCGTGGATCAGCAGCTTGATGCCGATGAACCCGAGGATGACCGACAGGCCGTAGGCCAGGTACACGAGCTTGTCGAGCAGTCCGTCGATGAGGAAGAACAGCTGGCGCAGGCCCAGCAGCGCGAACGCGTTCGCGGTGAAGACCAGGTAGGTCTCCTGGGTGAGACCGAAGATCGCCGGGATCGAGTCGACGGCGAAGAGGATGTCGGCGCTGCCGATGGCGATCAGCGCGATCATCAGGGGGGTGATGAACCGCTTCCCCTTGATCTTCGTGACCAGCCGGTCGGAGTGGTACTCCTCGGTCGTCGGGAGCACCTTGCGGGTCAGCCGCAGGACCGAGTTCTCCTTGAACTCCTCCTCGTCGTCGTGACCGCCACTGCGGGCCTGGGCGATCGCGGTCCAGATGAGGAAGCCGCCGAAGAGGTAGAAGACCCAGCTGAAGTTCTCGATGGCCGCAGCGCCGAGGAAGATGAAGATCGTCCGAAGCACGAGCGCGAAGGCGATGCCGAACAGCAGGACCTTCTGCTGCAGCTCACGCGGTACCGCGAAGCTGGCCATGATCAGCACGAAGACGAACAGGTTGTCGACCGAGAGGCTCTTCTCGGTGACCCAGCCGGCGAAGTACTCACCGGCGTAGGTGCCGCCCCAGAAGACGAGCACGACCAGGCCGAACAGCAGGGCGATGGCGATGTAGACCGCCGACCAGGTGCCGGATTCCTTCAGGGTCGGCGCGTGCGGCGTGCGCACGTGGCCGAAGAAGTCGAAGACGAGCATCCCGATGATCGCAGCCACCGTGATGCCCCACACCCACAGGGGGACGTCCATGCATTTCCTCCGGTCGTCTGGCTCTTGTCAGCACCGGAGGTCTCTCCCACCGACCCGCCAGCGGGTCGGCCGGCAGCGCCGGGGACCGTGGGATCCCGTGTTGACGACACTGCCGCGGGCGGGATACTCCCCTCCACGTGAGGCCTGCCCGGTCCGGCGCGACAGCGCACCGACCCCGGCAGTCCAGGCCCCAGGGTCCCCTACGAACGGCCGCCCCGCTGAGTTCCCGGAAACGGTGAGGACCTCGGACCCGGGTCAGGCGTGCGCGGCGTCGAACTGCCGCAGCTCCTTCTTCAGCTCGGTCAGCTCGTCGCGCAGCCGGGCCGCCACCTCGAACTGCAGTTCACGGGCCGCAGCCAGCATCTGCTCGTTCATCGAGGTGATCATGTCGGCCAGCTCGTTGCGCGGCAGCCCCTGGACGTCGATCGAGCCGGCCTTCGCCTTGCTCCGCGACGACAGCCCCGGCACCGGCGACTTGCCACGCGACTGCTGCCGCCCCGAACCGCCCAGCAGCTCGGTCGAGGTCATGTCCTCGGCGTCCTCGGCGGCCTTGTAGATGCCGTCGAGGATGTCGACGATCTTCTTGCGCAGCGGCTGCGGGTCGACGCCGTGCTCGGTGTTGTAGGCGATCTGCTTCTCGCGCCGCCGGCTGGTCTCGTCGATCGCCTGGGCCATCGACGGGGTGATCTTGTCGGCGTACATGTGCACCTGGCCGGAGACGTTGCGCGCGGCGCGGCCGATGGTCTGGATCAGCGAGGTGCCCGAGCGGAGGAAGCCCTCCTTGTCCGCGTCGAGGATCGCCACCAGCGACACCTCGGGCAGGTCGAGGCCCTCCCGCAGCAGGTTGATGCCGACCAGCACGTCGTACTCGCCCTGCCGCAGCTCCCGCAGCAGCTCGACCCGGCGCAGGGTGTCGACCTCCGAGTGCAGGTAGCGCACCTTGATGCCGAGCTCGAGCAGGTAGTCGGTGAGGTCCTCGGACATCTTCTTGGTCAGCGTGGTGACCAGGATCCGCTCGTCCTTCTCCGTACGCAGCCGGATCTCGTGGACCAGGTCGTCGATCTGGCCCTTGGTCGGCTTGACGACGACCTCCGGGTCGACCAGCCCGGTCGGGCGGATCACCTGCTCCACCACGTCACCCTGGACCCGGCCGAGCTCGTAGTGGCCCGGGGTCGCCGAGAGGTAGACGGTCTGCTTGATGCGGTCGGTGAACTCCTCCCAGCGCAGCGGGCGGTTGTCCATCGCCGAGGGCAACCGGAAGCCGTGCTCGACCAGCGTGCGCTTGCGGCTCATGTCGCCCTCGTACATGCCGCCGATCTGCGGCACCGTCACGTGCGACTCGTCGATGACGAGCAGGAAGTCATCGGGGAAGTAGTCGATCAGGCAGGCGCCGGCGCTGCCGGGCGCCCGGCCGTCGATGTGCCGTGAGTAGTTCTCGATGCCCGAGCAGAACCCGACCTGTCGCATCATCTCGATGTCGTAGGTGGTGCGCATGCGCAGCCGCTGGGCCTCCAGCAGCTTGCCCTGCTTGTCCAGCTCGGCCAGCCGCTGCTCGAGCTCGGCCTCGATGCCACCGATGGCCCGTTCCATGCGCTCGGGTCCGGCGACGTAGTGGGTGGCGGGGAAGACGAACAGCTCGTCGACCTCGCGGATGACCTCGCCGGTCAACGGGTGCAGGTAGTACAGCCGCTCGACCTCGTCGCCGAACATCTCGATCCGGCAGGCGAGCTCCTCGTAGACCGGGAACACCTCGATGGTGTCGCCCCGGACCCGGAACGTGCCGCGGGTGAAGGCGAGGTCGTTGCGGGTGTACTGCTCGGTGACCAGGGTGCGCAGCAGCTCGTCGCGGTCGCGCTCCTCCCCCACCTTGATCTTCAGCGCCCGCTCGACGTACTCCTCGGGCGTGCCCAGGCCGTAGATGCAGGAGACCGTCGAGACGACCACCACGTCGCGCCGGGTGAGCAGGCTGTTCGTCGCGGAGTGCCGCAGCCGCTCGACCTCGTCGTTGACCGAGGAGTCCTTCTCGATGTAGGTGTCGGTCTGCGGGACGTAGGCCTCGGGCTGGTAGTAGTCGTAGTAGGAGACGAAGTACTCGACGGCGGCGTCGGGCATCAGCTCCTTGAACTCGTTGGCCAGCTGCGCGGCGAGGGTCTTGTTCGGCGCCATCACCAGGGTCGGGCGCTGGACCTGCTCGATCAGCCAGGCCGTGGTGGCCGACTTGCCGGTGCCGGTGGCGCCGAGCAGGACGGTGTCCTGATCGCCGGCGTTCACCCGCTCGGCGAGGGCCTTGATCGCCGTGGGCTGGTCGCCGGAGGGCTGGAACTCGCTGACGACACGGAACCGCCCCTGGGTGGGCCGGATGTCGGTGGATGCACGCACGCCGACGACGGTACGACGGGCCTGTGACAGAAGGGGCCCGAGCGCCGTCCCGGCCGCGGCGTCCCGGGCACGACCCCGTCCGGACGGGCCGCATGGGGCCCGTGGGACGGGAGATCGGGTCGCCGCCGCCGTGGGGCCTTGTCGACACGCCGGTGGACCCCTACCGTCAGCGCCCGCAGGAGCGAGCAGCGCCGGTCGCCGCCAGTGCCACCCGGGTCACCGGGCGAGGTCGGCGGCGCCGGGTTGCTGCGCCCGGCCAGCCCGGCGCAGACCCTGCCGCACCCGGGCGCCGACGCCCTCCCGGCCCGCCGCGGAGGGCGTCGTCGTCCCGGGGGGCGGCGGGCGTCGTCGGCGCCGCAGCGGAGCCCTCGGGTCGGCCCGGCGGGTCGTGCGGCGGGGTCGGGTGGACCGGCCTTGGCAGACTCACCCCGAGGACCGCCCGCGATCGTCCTCCGAACGCCGACGGTGTCCTGCGCGTCACAGGTGTGCGGAGGACCGGACGCGGGCATCCGACGACGAACCCCCCGGTTCAGCCGTGACGACCCGCGCCCCCCGCCCCGAGCCCAGGGGCGACCAGCTCAGGAGGACGAACTTTCATGACCACCCAGGTGTGGCCCGGTTCCGCATATCCCCTCGGGGCGACCTACGACGGCACCGGCACCAACTTCGCGATCTTCAGCGAGGTGGCCGAGAAGATCGAGCTGTGCCTGTTCGACGAGGCAGGGAACGAGGAGCGCATCCGCCTCCCCGAGATGGACGCCTACGTCTGGCACGCGTTCCTCCCCGGCGTCCAGCCCGGCCAGCGCTACGGCTTCCGCGTGCACGGCCCGCACGACCCCGGGCAGGGGCACCGCTGCAACCCGAACAAGCTGCTGCTCGACCCCTACGCCAAGGCCATCGACGGCCAGGTCGACTGGGACGAGGCGGTGTTCGGCTACCACTTCGCCACCGGCAAGAAGAACGACGACGACTCCGCGGCGCACATGCCGAAGTCCGTCGTGATCAACCCCTACTTCGACTGGGGCGTGGACCGTCCACCGAAGACCCCGTACAACAAGACGGTCATCTACGAGGCGCACGTCAAGGGCCTGACGATGACCCACCCGCGGATCCCCGAGGACCTGCGCGGCACCTACGCCGGCGTCGCCCACCCGGCGATCATCGAGCACCTGCAGGAGCTCGGGATCACCGCGATCGAGCTGATGCCGGTGCACCAGTTCGTGCAGGACGACACCTTGCTGCAGAAGGGCCTGCGCAACTACTGGGGCTACAACACGATCGGCTTCTTCGCCCCGCACAACGAGTACGCGCAGCAGACCGACGGCCAGCAGGTGCAGGAGTTCAAGGGCATGGTCCGGGCCATGCACGAGGCGGGCATCGAGGTCATCCTCGACGTCGTCTACAACCACACCGCCGAGGGCAACCACATGGGCCCGACGCTGTCCTTCCGGGGCATCGACAACTCGGCGTACTACCGGCTGGTCGAGGACGACGAGCAGTACTACATGGACACCACCGGCACCGGGAACTCGCTCAACGTCCGGACGCCGCAGTCCCTGCAGCTGATCATGGACTCGCTCCGCTACTGGGTCACCGAGATGCACGTCGACGGGTTCCGCTTCGACCTGGCGTCGTCCCTGGCCCGGCAGTTCCACGAGGTCGACCGGCTGTCGGCGTTCTTCGACCTCTGCCACCAGGACCCGATCGTCAGCCAGGTGAAGTTGATCGCCGAGCCGTGGGACATCGGTGACGGCGGCTACCAGGTCGGCAACTTCCCGGCGCTGTGGACGGAGTGGAACGGCAAGTACCGCGACACCGTTCGCGACTTCTGGCGGGGCGAGAACGCCACCATCGGTGAGTTCGCCAGCCGGATCACCGGCTCGGCCGACCTCTACCAGCACTCCGGCCGGCGTCCGGTGGCCAGCATCAACTTCGTCACCGCGCACGACGGGTTCACGCTGAACGACCTGGTCTCGTACCACGAGAAGCACAACGAGGCCAACGGCGAGGACAACAACGACGGCGAGAGCCACAACCGCAGCTGGAACTGCGGGGTCGAGGGCAAGACCAAGGACCCCGCCATCAAGGCGCTTCGGGCCCAGCAGCGGCGCAACTTCATCACCACGCTGATGCTGTCCCAAGGCGTCCCGATGCTGCTGCACGGCGACGAGCTCGGCCGCACCCAGGGCGGCAACAACAACGGCTACTGCCAGGACTCCGAGCTCACCTGGATCGACTGGGAGGACATCGACGAGGGCCTGCTGGAGTTCACCAAGCTGGTCACCAAGCTGCGCACCGACCACCCGACGTTCCGCCGTCGGCGGTTCTTCCACGGCCGCCCGGTGCGCCGCGCGGAGGGCGACCCGGTCCAGGACGTCGCCTGGTTCACCCACGCCGGTGAGCTGATGAGCGAGGAGGACTGGGACGCCCACTACGCCAAGTCCATCGGCGTGTACCTCAACGGCCACGGGATCCGGTCCACCGACGAGCGGGGCGAGCCCGTCGTCGACGACTGCTTCTACCTGGTGTTCAACGCCTGGCACGAGGACATCGAGTTCACCCTGCCCAGCAGCGAGTACGCCGAGGGCTGGACGGTCGTGGTGGACACCGCGGAGATGAGCGAGGTCGATCCGCTGGTGGTGAAGGCCGGTGACACGTTGACCGTCGCGGCGCGCGCCACCGTCGTCCTGCAGGCCGCCCCGTGACCCAGCCGGCCGCGAGTCGCCCGGCCGAGAGCCGACGCCGGGAGGTGCCGGCGAGCACCTACCGGCTGCAGGTCACCGCCGACTTCACCCTCGACGACGCGGCGGCCGTGGCCGGCTACCTGGCCGACCTCGGCGTGACCCACGCGTACTCCTCCCCGCTGCTGCGCTCGGCAGCGGGGAGCACGCACGGCTACGACACGGTCGACCACGCGCACATCGACGAGCCGCGCGGCGGGCGGGCCGGTCTCGACCGGTTCGTCACCGCGCTGCACGAGCACGGGCTCGGCCTGGTGCTGGACCTGGTGCCCAACCACATGGGCGTCAGCGACCCGGCCGAGTCCCGCTGGTGGTGGGACCTGCTCCAGCACGGGAAGGAGTCGGCCCACGCCGACGCCTTCGACGTCGACTGGGACTTCGGCGGGGGCAGGATCCGGATCCCGGTGCTGGGCAGCGCGGACGACGTCTCGGAGCTGCAGGTCGCGGAGACCGCCGACGGCCCCGAGCTGCACTACTACGACAACCGCTTCCCGATCGCCCCGGGCACCGCCGGGGGCACGCCCCAGGAGGTGCACGACCGGCAGCACTACGAGCTGGTCGACTGGCGGCGCGCGGACGACCAGCTGAACTACCGGCGGTTCTTCGCGATCAACACCCTGGCGGGACTGCGGGTGGAGGACCGGGACGTCTTCCGCGCCACCCACGCGCTGATCGTCCAGCTGGTGGAGAACGGCGCGGTCGACGCACTGCGGATCGACCACCCTGACGGGCTGGCCGACCCGAAGGGCTACCTGGACCTGCTGGCCGAGGCGACGGGCGACCGGTGGACCGTGGTGGAGAAGATCCTCGAGCCCGGCGAGGAGCTGCCGGAGAGCTGGAAGACGGCCGGGACGACGGGGTACGACGCGCTCGCCGAGGTCGACGACGTGCTCGTCGACCCCGCCGGCGAGGCGTTGGTCACCGCGCTGGACTCCGAGCTGGCCGGCGGGCCGGTCGACTATGCCCAGCTCGTGCACGACTGCAAGCGCGAGGTCACCGACGGCATGCTGGGGTCGGAGGTGGCCCGGCTGCACCGGATCGTCGGTGAGCTGCCCGGGGTGTCCGCCGAGCAGGTCACCGAGGGCCTGGCCGAGCTGCTGGCCGGCTTCCCGGTCTACCGCAGCTACCTGCCCGACGGCCGCGAGCACCTGGACGCCACGGTGGCCGCGGTGAAGCTCCGCCGACCCGACCTCACCGCCGCCGTGGACGCCCTGCACCCGCTGCTGGGCTCGGCCGGCACCGAGCTGGCCACCCGGTTCGAGCAGACCTCGGGCCCGGTGATGGCCAAGGGGGTCGAGGACAGCGCCTACTACCGGTGGTCGCGGTTCGTCGCGCTCAACGAGGTGGGCGGTGACCCGGCCCGGTTCGGGACGACGGTGGAGGAGTTCCACGCCGCCCAGCAGCACCGCCTGGAGGTCAAGCCGGCGTCGATGACGACGCTGTCCACCCACGACACCAAGCGCAGCGAGGACGTGCGGGCCCGGCTGGCCGTGCTCGCCGAGGTGCCGTCGGAGTGGGCCGGCCTGGTGCACGGCTGGCTGGACCGGCACCCGCTGGCCGACCGCCCGCTGGCCCACCTGGTGTGGCAGAACCTGATCGGCGCGTGGCCGCTGTCCCGGGAGCGGGCGCACGCCTACGTGGAGAAGGCAGCCCGGGAGGCGGGCACCTCGACCACCTGGACCAACCCGGTACAGGAGTTCGAGGACCAGCTGCACGCCCTGGTGGACGCCGCGTTCGACGACGCCACCACGCACGCGGAGATCGAGCGGTTCGTGGCCCGGATCGCGCCCTTCGGCTGGTCGAACTCGCTGTCGCAGAAGCTGCTGCAGCTGACCGCCCCCGGGGTCCCGGACGTGTACCAGGGCAGCGAGCTGTGGGACTTCTCGCTGGTCGACCCGGACAACCGGCGTCCGGTCGACTACGGGCTGCGCCGCGAGCTGCTGGCCCGGCTCGACGGTGGCTGGGTGCCGCCGGTCGACGAGACCGGTGCGGCCAAGCTCCTGGTGGTCTCCCGGACGCTGCGGCACCGCCGGGACGTCCCCGAGGCCTGGTCGGGGTACACCCCGGTGCCGGCCCGCGGTCCAGCGGCCGACTCCGTCGTCGCCTTCGACCGCGGCGGCGTGGTCACCGTGGCGACCCGGCGGCCGGTGCACCTGGCCGAGACCGGCTGGGGCGACACCTCCGTCGGCTCGCGGACCGGGGCCTGGCGGGACCTGCTCACCGGCACCCGGCTGGTCTCCGACTCCGGCGGCATCCGGCTGAGCGAGCTCTGCGCACAGCTGCCGGTCGCCCTGCTCGTCCGGGACTGACCCGGCCCGGTCCTCGCCACCAGACCGGGGTGGCGAGGACCGGACGGTCAGAACCGGATCGCGTCGATCACCTTCACCCGGACGGCGATCAACGCGGGCACCAGGCCGGCCAGCGCGCCGACGGCGGTCGCCGCGACCAGCCCCTCGACCGCCGCCGAGACCGGGAAACCGGGTGCGTCGACCAGCGGGACGCCGCCGGCCAGCCACCGCTCCAGCGGCAGGTTCCGGACGATCGCCACCGACAGCGCGACAGCGGCGAGCCCCGCCAGGGCGGTGGCCACGACGCTCTCCAGCACGACCGCGGAGAAGACCCGCGCCGAGGTCGCCCCGAAGCTCCGCCGGACGCCGATCTCCCGGATCCGCTGGCGGACGGTGACCAGCCCGATGTTCAGCACCCCGAGACCACCGAGGGCCAGCACCACCAGCCCGGCGGCGCGGACGGCGAGCCGGAGCTTTGCGATGGTGTCCTCCAGGTTCTCCGGGTCCTGCCGGTAAGCCTGCACCTCCGCACCGGGCAGCAGCCGCGCCAGGTCTGCCTGGACCGCCGTGACGACCGCGTCGGCCTGCGCGGAGGGCACCCAGAGCTCCAGCGTGGGCGGCGACCAGAACCCCGGGACCCCGGCCGCGGTGACGGCGTCACCGGCCGAGGAGTCGATCCGGTAGGCGCTCGGGAAGCCCTCGTTCCAGTCGAGCACCCCGACGATCGTGGCCAGCACCGGCTGGGGGCCACCGATCACCACGGTCGGCCGGGTGCTGAGGTCCGGCACGCCCAGCAGCGTCAGGAAGTCCCGGTTGACCACCAGCGCCGGCGACAGGCTCTGCCGGTCACCGTCGCGGAACCAGCGGCCCTCGACCGGCTGGATGCGGTGCAGCGGTCCGTAGGACGGCGAGACGCGCCTGGTCTCCACGGCCTGCGTGCCCCCGGGGAACCGGTAGAGCCCGTTCTCCTGGGCGAGGGTGGCCACCGCCTGCTCGGGGAGCCCGTACCGGGTCACCAGCGCATCGACCCCGGCGTCCCACTGCTGCTGCGGCACGCTCCCGGTCATCGGGTCGTAGGCGGAGACGCCGATGGTCGCCGTCCGCCCGCCGCTGGCCTCGGCCTGCTCCTGCTGCACCTGCGCGGCGATCTGGCCCAGCGCCGTCACCGTGGTCATCGCCAGGACGGCCAGGAAGACCCCGACCAGCGACAGCAGCACCCGGGCCTTGTGCACCCGGACCTCGCCCCACGCCTCGCTGAGCGTGCCCAGCAGCCCGGTCATGCGTCGGTCCGGTCACTGGTCGCCGCAGCGAGCGCGTCCCCGGCCGGGACCGGGGTGAGCCGGCCGTGGTCGAGCCGGAACCGGCGCCCGGCCAGGGCGGCCACCGAGAGGTCGTGGGTGATCGTCACCAGGGCGGCACCGTTCTCGGCGGTCACCTCGGCCAGCAGCGCCATCACGGCAGCCCCGGTCTCGACGTCCAGCGCACCGGTCGGCTCGTCGGCGAGCACCACCCGGGGCCCGCGGACCAGTGCCCGGGCGATCGCCACCCGCTGCTGCTCACCGCCGGAGAGCTTCTCCGGCACCGACAGCGCACGGGGGCCGAGGCCGACCCGGTCGAGCATCGCCCGGGCGGTCCGGTTGCGGGTGAGGAAGTCCCGGCCGCGGGCGTAGAGCAGCGGCGCGGCGACGTTCTCCTCGGCGGTGCGCCGCGGCAGCAGGTTGAACTGCTGGAAGACGAAGCCGAAGGTCTCCCCCCGCAGCCGGGACCGCCGCCGTCCACCGAGAGCGTCGGTCGGCTGCCCGTCCAGCAGGTAGGTGCCGGCGGTCGGGCTGTCCAGCAGGCCCAGCACGTTGAGCAGCGTGGACTTCCCCGAACCGGACCGGCCGACGATCGACACGTGCTCGCCGGCCGCGATGCTCAGGTCGACGCCGGCCAGCACCGGCAGCAGGCTCCCGTCGGGCAGCCGCACGTCCCGGCCGATCCCGGACAGCTCCAGCAGGCTCACCCGTACGGCCCGCCCATGCCGTAGGGGTCGGCGGCCGCGTCGTCGGGCACCGGGACGAACTCCAGCACCGACTCCCCCTCGGTCAGGCCGCCGGTGATCTCCACCTGCTGCCCGTCGGTGAGCCCCAGGGTGACCGGTCGCTCCTCGGGGGCGCCGTCGGCGCCGGGCACCCAGACCACGCCGTTCTGCACCGAGCCCTGCACCGCGGTCACCGGCACCACCAGCGCGTCGGCGACCTCGCCGGCCTGGACGGCCACCGTCGCCGCCATCCCGGAGAAGACGGTCACCCCGGCCGGGACGGCGCACCGGGCGGTGGTGGTGGCGGTGATCGGCATGCCGGTCATCGGGTCCACCCCCGCGCTGGCCTGGTCCTCCCCGCTCGGCGGGGCACCGAGGGTGAGCCCGGTGCAGGTGAACGGCGCCGGACCGCCGGTGACCGTGACCTCGGCGGTGGCGGGCGGGCTCAGCAGCCGGAACTGGTCGGCCTGGGAGAGCGATGCGGTCACCGAGAGGGTGCCGGGGGAGATCGTGCCGACGGCGTCCCCCACGGCGACCACCTGGTCCTTCAGGACGTCGAGGGTGGCCAGCCGGCCGGCCGCCGTCGCGGTGACCGTCACCACCTTCACCAGCGGGTCGCGCGGGGTCGAGGTCGGGTTGCCCTCGGCGTCCGAGCCGACGACCGGGTCGCGCTCCTCCTCGAACCGGACGTCCAGCAGCTCGTCGCCGACCGCCACCGGAGCCCCGGCGCTGACGTGCAGCCGGCTCACCGTCCCGGCTGCGGTCGCCTTGACCGGCACCGCCGGGTCGGCGGCGATGGAGCCCTGCACGGAGACGGTGTTGGTCACCGTGCCGCGGGCGACCGGGATCGAGGGCGACCCCAGGTCCACGCCGGGGGCGCTGGTGGCGCCGGTCGGGTCGGTCCCGCCACTGCCGCGGAAGGCGAGGACGACGAGCGCCACCGCGATCACCGCCCAGATCAGGATGCGCAGCACGGGCAGGACCCAGGTCCGGACCACCGTCATGTCGGCTCTCTTCGTCGCGCGGAACGGAAGCGTGCAGAACCTAGCGGCCGGGAGGCCACCCTGTGGTCATCCCGGCGACGGGATCGCCGCCCTGAGCAGGTCGTCCTCCAGGTGGACGCGGTCCGGCCCGAGACGTGCGCACCGGCGACGGTTGACGGCCGGGCGCCCGGGCATGATCGACCTGCCCGTCCCCCGCACCGCCCTGGAGGCCCCCGCATGTCCGAGCCCGTCGAGTTCACCGTCTGGGCGCCGCTGCCCGCGCGGGTCCGCCTGCAGGTGGACGGCGAGGTGCACGACATGCAGCGGGACGACGCCGGCTGGTGGCACGCCACGGTCCCCGCCTCCCCCGACTCCGACTACGGCTACCTGCTCGGCGACGACCCGACGCCGCGCCCCGACCCGCGCTCCCGCCGTCAGCCCGACGGTGTGCACGGTCTCTCCCGCCGCTTCGACCCGTCCGCCCACCGCTGGGGCGACGGCGCCTGGACCGGGCGCCCGCTCGCCGGTGGCGTCGTCTACGAGCTGCACATCGGCACCTTCAGCCGCGAGGGCACCTTCGACGCGGCGATCCGGAACCTGGACCACCTGGTCGACCTGGGCGTCGACTTCGTCGAGCTGCTGCCGGTGAACGGCTTCAACGGCACGCACAACTGGGGCTACGACGGCGTCGCCTGGTACGCGGTGCAGGAGACCTACGGCGGGCCCGCGGGCTACCAGCGCTTCGTCGACGCCTGCCACCAGCGCGGCCTCGGCGTCATCCAGGACGTCGTCTACAACCACCTGGGGCCGTCGGGCAACTACCTCCCGGAGTTCTTCCCGGTCTTCGCCGAGGGGGCGAACACCTGGGGCAACTCGATCAACCTCTCCGGTCCGGACTCCGACGAGGTGCGGCGCCACATCCTGGACAACGCGCTGATGTGGCTGCGCGACATGCACGCCGACGGCCTGCGGCTGGACGCCGTCCACGCGCTCGTCGACGAGCGGGCCACGCACGTGCTCGAGGAGATGGCCGCCGAGGTCGCCCGGCTCTCGGTCGCCGAGGGCCGCCCGCTCACCCTGATCGCGGAGAGCGACCTCAACGACCCGCGGATGGTCACGCCCCGGGTGGCCGGCGGCACCGGCCTGGACGCGCAGTGGAGCGACGACTTCCACCACTCCCTGCACGCCCAGCTGACCGGCGAGGGGCAGGGCTACTACGCCGACTTCGAGGCGGCCGGGCTCGGCGGGCTGGCGAAGGTGCTCACCGGCGCGTTCTTCCACGCCGGTGACTGGTCCAGCTTCCGTCGGCGGCACCACGGTCGCCCGGTGGACACCGCGGCCCTGCCGGGCTGGAAGTTCCTCGCCTACCTGCAGGACCACGACCAGATCGGCAACCGGGCGGTCGGCGACCGGATCTCCGCCTCGCTCTCCCCCGGCCTGCTCGGCGTCGGCGCCACCCTGGTGCTGACCAGCCCCTTCACCCCGATGCTCTTCATGGGCGAGGAGTGGGGCGCCGCCACCCCGTGGCAGTTCTTCACCAGCCACCCGGAGCCGGAGCTGGGCCGGGCCACCGCCGAAGGCCGGATCGGCGAGTTCGCCGAGCACGGCTGGGACGCCGCCGTGGTCCCCGACCCGCAGGACCCGGAGACCTTCACCCGCTCGAAGCTGGACTGGTCGGAGCTGGACCGGGAGCCGCACGCGCACGTGTTCGCGGTGCACAAGGCGCTGCTCGCGCTGCGCCGCCGGCACCCGGAGCTGGTCGACCCCGACCTGTCCGCGGTGCAGGTGCACTGGGACGACGCGGACCGGTGGCTGGTCGTGCACCGCGGGTCGCTGCGGGTCGTCGCCAACCTGTCCGAGGAGCCGCGGGAGATCGACCTGGACACCGCGGCCACCCAGGTGCTGTTCGCCAGCGGGGAGCTGCCCGAGCTGGACGGGGCGCAGGTGACGGTGCCGGCGGAGAGCGCCGTCGTCCTGGCCACCCACTGAGCGTGCCGCCGCTCCCGCAGGACCCGGCCGAGCTGGCCGACGCCTACCGGTTGCCGGCCGGCCGGCACCTGCGGGTCAACTTCGTGGCCTCGCTCGACGGCGCGATCAGTGTCGACGGCCGCAGCGGCGGGCTGGGGTCGGACGGCGACCTGCGGGTGTTCCGCACGCTGCGCGCGCTCGCCGACGCCGTCCTGGTCGGCGCCGGGACGGCGGCGGCCGAGGGCTACCGGCCGGTGCTCCCCGACTCCGCCGTCGGCCGGCTGCGGGCTCAGCTCGGCCGCCCGGCGGTCGCCCCGGTGGTGGTCGTGTCCCGGCGGGCGTCCCTGCGACCGGACGACCAGCTGGCCACCGCTGCCGTCACGCCGACCCTGCTGGTCACCTGCGCCGCGGCCGACGCCGACCGGCGGGCGGCGCTCACCGGCGCCGGCGTCGTGCTGCTGGTCTGCGGCGACGACGACGTCGACCTGCCGACCGCGCTGGACGCCCTGGCCGAACGGGGTCACGAGCAGGTGCTGTGCGAGGGCGGTCCGGCGCTGTTCACCGCCGCCCTGGCCGCCGGGGTGGTCGACGAGCTGGACCTGTCGATCGCCCCGCTGCTGGTCGGCGGCGGCCCCGGTCTGTTGCCGTCGGCTCTCCCGGCACCGCCCCGGGCCGAGCTCGTGCAGGCGCTCACCGAGGACGGCGTCCTGTTCACCCGCTACTCCCTGCGCTGAGGCCCGGGCCTCAGCACCACGTGGTGCAGGACGTGGGCGCGCGAAGCCGACGACGCGGCGGGGCCGGCCAATCGCTCCCAGCCGGCAGGCAGATCCCTGGGTTGTTCACCGCCCCCACTTCGTCGGGCCGAAGACTGTCAGACCTCGTACGTATGTTCGAATGCGTGACGACGACGGCGATGCCTCCGGGGTTCTGGGGTGTGGCGGTCGACGTCTTCTTCACGGGCACGGCGCACGGCGCGCGGGAGGCTGCTCCCTCCGATGAGCAGCTGGCTGTCCGACTGCGGTCGGTGCAGCGCCAGCGGGCGATGGGCGCCGCGGAGGAGGCTGAGCTGATCCTGGCCCTGGCTGGCCGGCGGCCGGCGGCGCTGGACCCGGATGGCCCCGGTGCCCGCCGGCCGGGCTGGGCCAGTGAGACCGGTGGCGCGGAGATCAGCGAGTTCTTCCTCGCCGAGCTGTCCGCGGTCCTCAACCTCGGCCGTGGGACGGCGGCGGTGCGGCTGCGGCGGGCGCTGACCTGGTCGGAGAAGTTGCCCGCCACCTTCGCCGCCCTCTCCACCGGGCAGCTGGACGAACGCCGGGCCCAGGTGCTCGCCGACGTGCTGGAACACACCCCGGCCGAGATCGCCGGGCAGGTCGAGGCCGCATTGCTGGGTGAGGCGCGCGATCTCTCGGTGGCCCGGCTGGAGAAACGGGCCACCGAGGAACTGCTTCGTCTCGATGCCGCCGCTGCCGAGGAACGCCGGGAGGCCGCCGCGAAGAACGCCGACGTGCGGATCTTCCCCTCCCCCACCGACGGGCGATCGACGCTGGCCGCGGACCTGCCCACCGACGAGGCCGTGGAGTGCCACGACCTCGTCGACCAGTTGGCCCGGATGCTCAAGGCCGACGGCGACCAGCGGCCCATCGGCGCACTCCGCGCACACGTCCTGTCCACGCTGATCCGCCGCCCGGCCGACTCCGGGCTGCCCGCGGTGGCCGCGAACGTCACGGTCACCGCGGACCTGGACGCCCTGGCCGGTGCGAGCAGCACCCCGGGTGAGGTGAACGGGCTGCCGATCACCGCCGCCCACCTCCGCGAACTACTGGCCCGGGTCGGTGCGCTGGGGCTCACCACCCCCGACGGCGGCAGCCTCACCTACGCCCTCATCGGACCCGACGGGCAGCTGCTGGCCACGATCACCCCGGCTGAACTGGGCCGCCTCGCCCGCCGTGGCTGCCCGCACCACCCCGACCGCGGCGATGGCAGCGGCGATGGCAGCGCCAGCCAGCCGTGCGGTTGTCCGGTGCTCGGCCCGCCACCGGCCACCACCGCCTACACCCCCACCGAACGCCAGCGGTCGTTCGTGATCACCCGCGACCGGCGCTGCCGGTTCCCCAACTGCGGGCAACGGGTCGGCTGGACCGACCTGGACCACGTCACCGCCCACGCCTGCGGCGGCCCCACCGATTGCACCAACCTCTGCTGCCTGTGCCGCTCTCACCACCGACTCAAGACCTTCGCCCCTGGCTGGCAGTACCGCCTCGACCGCGACGGCACCCTGCACGTCACCACCCCCTCCGGGGTCACCCGCATCACCCGACCACCCGGCCAGCGCCCACCCGACTCCCGACCACCGGACACCCCCACGCGGCAGTCCGGACCACCACCGGGAGCAGTACCACCGGCCGACGACCCACCGCCCTTCTGATCCGTCGACGAGGCCGGGCTGCGCAGCCGACCTGCGCGGCTCGATCGTGCCGCCGATGCCTGCTGCCCGCTTCTCGCGGCGCGGACCGGCTGCCTCGGCGTCGTCCCGACTGCTTGACTGGCCGGCATGGACCTGCCCGTGAGCCCTCCGGTCAAGCCGATGCTCGCCAAGCCCGTGGCGAAGCTCCCCACCGGTGACGGCTGGTTCTACGAGCCGAAGTGGGACGGGTTCCGGTGCATCGTCTTCCGGGACGGCGACGAGGTCGAGCTGGGCAGCCGCAACGAACGCCCGCTGACCCGCTACTTCCCCGACGTCGTCGAGGCGGTGAAGGCGCAGCTGCCCGAGCGCTGCGTGGTCGACGGCGAGATCGTCGTCCCGCGTGGGGACCGGCTGGACTTCGAGTCGCTGCTGCAGCGGATCCACCCGGCCGCCTCCCGGGTGACCCGGCTGGCCACCGAGACCCCGGCGTCCTTCGTCGCGTTCGACCTGCTGGCACTGGGCGACGAGTCGCTGCTGGCCACGCCGTTCGCCGAGCGGCAGGCCCGGCTGCGCGAGGCGCTGGCCGGTGCGCAGGCACCGGTCTACGTCACCACGGTCACCTCGGACGCCGAGGTGGGGCAGCGCTGGTTCGCCGAGTTCGAGGGCGCCGGCCTGGACGGCGTCATCGCCAAGCGGGGTGACCAGCCCTACTCCCCCGACCAGCGGGTGATGACCAAGGTCAAGCACGTCCGGACGGCGGACTGCGTGGTGGCCGGCTTCCGCTGGCACAAGAGCGGGCCGGTGGTCGGCTCGCTGCTGCTGGGCCTCTACGACGACGCCGGCGCGCTGCAGCACATCGGCGTCGCGGCGTCCTTCTCGATGAAGCGCCGGGCCGAACTGGTCGAGGAGCTGGCGCCCCACCGGGCCGAGGCGCTGGACGGGCACCCCTGGCAGGACTGGGCGAACGCCCAGACGGACACGGACGGCGAGCACCGGATGCCGGGGGCCACCAGCCGCTGGAACGCCGGCAAGGACCTGTCCTGGGTGCCGCTGCGGCCCGAGCTGGTGGTGGAGGTCAAGTACGACCAGCTGGAGGGCAGCCGGCTGCGGCACACCGGCCACTTCCTGCGCTGGCGCCCCGATCGGGACCCCCGGTCGTGCACCTACGAGCAGCTGGAGGTCCCGGTCCGCTACGACCTCGCCGAGGTCCTCGGCGGCTGAGGAGCAGCCGGGTCCGCGGGGACTGAGCGCATCCTCACGCCGAACCTGGCTGCCGCTCCCAGGTTCGGCTCCTACCCTTGCCGATCATGACCGCGCACCGCCGCCTGGCCACCTCCGGAGGAGCGTTCCTCGCTCTCGCGCTGACCCTCGCCGGGTGCACCTCCTCGGGAGAGGAGGAGACGGCCGCGGCCGGTTCGTCCTCGGAGGCCCCGCCGGCCGAGCTGGAGGCGCCGCTGATCGAGTGGACCGACTGCGACAGCCAGATCGACCCGATCATCGCCGGGCGACCCGGTTCGGAGCGCGACCTCCTCTTCTCCTGCGGGACGACGACGGTGCCGGTCAGCTACGAGGACCCCGAGGGCGGCACCCTGCAGCTGTTCCTGGTGCGGGCCAGCCTCGCCGGGCAGACCTACCCGATCGGCTCGCTGATGGTGAACCCCGGTGGCCCCGGGCAGTCCGCCGCCGACGCGGCCATCCAGGCGGCGCTGACCCTCCCCGAGGCGGTCGTCAACCAGTTCGACATCGTCGGCCTCGACCCGCGGGGGACGGGGCTGTCCACCCCGGTCGAGTGCATCTCCGACGAGCAGAAGGACGAGCTCTTCGCGGCCGACCCGCGGGCCACCGACGCCGCCGCGCAGGACGCCCTGTTCACCCAGGTCGAGGAGGTCGCGGCCGGCTGCAGCGAGGAGTACCAGGAGGCGCTGGGCGCCTTCTCCACGGTGGACGCGGCCCGCGACCTGGACCTGGTCCGGCGGTCCCTCGGTGACGACCAGCTCAACTACCTGGGGTACTCGTACGGCACCACGCTGGGCTCCACCTACGCCGAGCTGTTCCCCGAGCAGGTGCGGGCGATGGTGCTCGACGGCGCGGTCGACCCCGACGCCACCCTGCAGGAGGCGGCCGAGGCGCGGGCCCAGGGCTTCGAGGCCGCCTACGACGCCTTCGCCGCCAACTGCCTGTCGCTGATCAGCGGCTGCCCGCTCGGGCCCGACCCGCGCGCGTTCCTCAACGACCTGCTCACCCAGGCCGCCACCGCCCCGATCCCGAGCAGCCGGGAGGGCGAGACCCGGCAGGCGACGCCGGGCCTGATCCTGGGCGGCGTCCGCTCGGCGCTCTACCAGCCCTCGGCCTGGCCGCAGCTGGCCCAGTCGCTGGCTGCCGCCCGGAACGGTGACTCCGCCGGGATCCTGACCCTGGCCGACACCTACACCGGCCGCAACGACGACGGCACCTACAGCAACGTGGTCGACGCCAACCTGGCGGTGAACTGTGCCGACACCGACGAGGAGTTCAGCGCCTCCGACGTGCAGGCCCTGGTCGCGGACTGGAACGCGCGCTACCCGCTCTTCGGCGCCGACGCCGCACTCGGCCTCTACACCTGCTCGGCGTGGGACGCCCCGCGCACGCCCCTGCCCGAGCGGGACGCCGCGGGCAGCGCGCCGATCCTGGTCATCGGCACGCAGGGCGACCCGGTGACCCCGCTGACCGGCGCGGTCGACCTCGCGGAGGACCTGGAGAACGGGGTGCTGCTCACCTGGCAGGGCAGCGGGCACACTGCCTACCCCAAGACCGAGTGCGTGACGGCGGCCGTGAACGCGTACCTGATCGACCTCGCCGTCCCGCAGGACGGGGCGACCTGCCCGGCGTGACCGGCTCGGGCAGGATCGACCCCGCACCCGGTCCTGCCTGACCCGAACGGAGCCTCATGGCCAGCAGCAAGGACGCCGTCGTCCTGGAGCTCGACGGCCACGAGGTGCGGGTGAGCAGCCCGGAGAAGCCCTACTTCGGGGACAAGGGCATCCGCAAGATCGACGTCGTCGAGTACTTCGTCGCCGTCGGCGAGGGCATCCTGTTCGCCCTGCGCGACCGGCCGACGACGCTGGAGCGGTGGCCGGGCGGGGTGTTCGAGGGCGCCCGGATGTCCACCCGGGCCGACAACACCGGCGACGCGTTCTACCAGAAGCGGGTGCCGAAGAACGCCCCCGAGTGGGTGCCGACGGCGCACATCAGCTTCCCCAGCGGACGGACCGCCGACGAGATCGCCCCGGACTCGGTCGCCGTCGTCGCCTGGTGCGCGAACCTGGGGACGCTCACCTTCCACCCCTGGCCGGTGTCCAAGGGTGACGTCGAGTCCCCCGACCAGGTCCGGATCGACCTCGACCCGCAGCCGGGCACCGACTTCTCCGACGCCGTGTGGGTGGCCCCGCACGTCCGCGAACTGCTGCACGAGTTCGGCATGGAGGGCTGGCCGAAGACCTCCGGCGGTCGGGGCGTGCACGTCTACGTCCCCATCCAGCCGCGCTGGACCTTCCCGGAGGTGCGCCGGGCGGTGATCGCGTTCGGCCGGGAGCTGGAACGCCGCATCCCCGACCGGGTCACGATGAACTGGTGGAAGGAGGAACGCGGCGAGAAGATCTTCATCGACTACAACCAGATGGCCCGGGACCGCACGATCGCCAGCGCCTACTCGATCCGGCCGAAGCCGCACGCCCCGGTGAGCGCCCCGGTCGACTGGGACGAGCTGCCCGACGTCTCGCCCTTCGACTTCGACGTCCGCACCATGCCGGCCCGCTTCGCCGCCGTCGGTGACAAGCACGCCGGCCTCGCCGACCACGCCTTCGACCTCACCCCCCTGGTCGAGCTGGCCGACCAGCAGGAGCGGGACCTGGGACTGGGCGAGATGCCCTATCCCCCCGACTACCCGAAGATGCCCGGCGAGCCGATGCGGGTGCAGCCCAGCCGCGCGAAGAAGGTCCCCGCCGCGGAGGACTGAGGCGAGGGCTCGCCGCGCTAACGTCGCACCGTGGCCGAACACCCGACCCAGGCCTGGGACCTGGTGGCGCACGAGCGCCGGCACCGGGTGGAGGGGACCGGTTCGGTGTCGCGGACGGTCCGGTGGAGCGTCGACGGGCAGGTGGTGGCGGCCAAGAAGTCCGCCGAGGACACCCTGCGGCTCAAGCCCGGTGACCGGCTCAAGGGCGAGCCCGACGCCGGCCCGGACGACCAGCCGGCCCGCGCGGATCCGGACCTCGGCTCGGTGACGGTGCAGTACACCGCCCTCGGGAAGCCGAAGCGGGCGACCTGGCACCCCGGCGGCAGCGTGGGCGCGGCCTTCGGCACCGGCGGGATCGACCTGGAACCGGAGGCGGGGTCGCCGGCCGCGCTCCGGGAGGAGCGGATCCGGCAGCGACCCCGTCGGTACGCGGTGCTCGCCGTGGTCGGGGGCGTCGCGAAGGTGGTCCTCCCGCTGCTGCTCGGACTGCTCGTCGTCCGGCTGACCGTGGCCCTCCCCTGGCCCGACTGGGACCTGCCGTCGATCCCGTGGCCGGACGTCGACCTGCCGTCGATCCCCTGGCCCGACGTGGACCTGCCGGACTGGCAGGCCCCCGCCTGGGTGCGGTGGGTCGCCGACAAGGCGCAGTACGTCTGGCCGATCCTGCTGGCGTGGGTGCTGGCGCGGCGGGAGATCCGGCGCCGGCGCGAGCAGGACGCCCTGCGGGCACAGCGCCGGGCGGAGGAGCAGGCAGAGGCCGGCACCGGGGACGACGACCGGCCGGCGTCCGCCTGACGGGACGGTCGCCGGACGGCGTTCAGCCGGCCCGGTGCCGGGCCGGGAGCTGACCGGCGACGTTGGCGCCGACGATCGCGGCGATGGCCAGCCACGCGTCCCAGGGCTGCTCCTGGCCCAGCACCACCAGGCCGACCACGGTGGCGATCACCGGGTGGATGCTCATGAACACCCCGTAGGCGCCGGCGGGCACCCGGCGCAGCGCCAGCAGGTCGACGAACAGCGGTACCGCTGAGGCCAGCACGCCCGCGGTGACGGCGTACCCCGCGGTCACCAGCGACGGCGGGTGCGCGACCAGCACCGCGATGCCGATGGGGAGGAACACCAGCGCCGACAGCCCTGCCGCAGTCGCCGGGCCGGTACCGCCGGGGACCCGGGCACCCAGCTGCCGGTTGACCAGGATGTAACCCGCCCAGCAGGCGGCGGCCAGCAGGCCCAGGGCGATCCCGGCGTGGTCGGTCGTCGGCTGCGGCCGGCTGAGGGCGACCACCCCCGCCAGGGCCACCAGCGCGCAGACCAGGTCGCGTCGCCGCCGCGAGGCGGCCAGCGCCACACCGAGCGGGCCGAGGAACTCCAGCGTCACCGCCAGTCCCAGACCGATCCGCTCGATGGCCGCGTACAACGACAGGTTCATCGTCGCGAACACCACGGCCAGCAGCAGGACCGGCCGCCACTGGGCGGCGGTGAGCCGCCATGGCCGGGGGCGGACGACGCCCACCAGCACGATCCCGGCGACCCACTGCCGCACGGCCACCACCCCGACGGCACCGATCGCCGGGAACGCCAGTGCACCGACCGCCGCGCCGACCTGGTTGGCCAGCGCACTGCTCAGCATGAGCGCCACACCGGCGCCCGCCCCGCCGGTCCCGAGGGCGATGCGGCCGGCCGGACGTCCGGCGACCTGGGCGAGGCGTTCCGCCGCGGGCTGGTCGATCTGCCGGGTGCTGGTCACCGGTCGACCATCGCTCGCGCGGGTGCATGCGCAAAATGCAACCGATGGCTCATGCATACGCTGAGCGCATGAGCGTCGAGCTACGACACCTGCGGTGCCTGGTCACCATCGTGGACACCGGCACGTTCACCGACGCCGCGATCGAGCTGGGCGTCTCCCAGGCCGCCGTGTCCCGCGGCCTCGCCGCCCTCGAGGCCGAGCTCGGCACCCGGCTCCTGCGGCGCACGGCGCGCGAGGTCTCGCTCACCGCGGCCGGGCAGCGGGTCCTCGACCGCGCCCGCCGGGTCCTGACGGAGGTCGGCCAGTTGGTCGAGGAAGCCGGCGGCACCGCGACCCGGTTGCGGATCGGGCACGCCTGGTCCGCGATGGGCCGACACACCCTGGACTTCCAGCGCCGCTGGGCTGCCCAGCAGCCGGGCACCGAACTCCAACTGGTGCGCACCAACTCCCCCACGGCCGGCCTCGCCGAGGGCGCCTGTGACGTGGCCGTGCTCCGGGTACCGCCGGACCCGCACCGCTTCGGCAGCGCGCTGGTCGGGATGGAACGGCGCGTGTGCGCGGTCGCGGCCGACGACCCCTGGGCCCGCCGCCGTTCGCTGCGGATGGCCCAGATCGCCGAGCGGACCCTGCTGGTCGACCGCCGGACCGGGACGACGACGCCGGAGCTGTGGCCGGAGGACGCGCGCCCGGAGATCGTGCACACCCAGGACGTCGACGACTGGCTCACCGCGATCGCCACCGGCCGCTGCGTCGGGGTCACCGCGGAGGCGACCGCCGCCCAGTACCGACGCCCCGGGGTCGCCTACCGGCCGATCCGGGACGCCGAGCCGGTCGCCGTCCGGCTGGCCTGGTGGCGCGACGACCCGCACCCGGCGTCCCCGGCCGCCATCGCCCTGCTCACCGAGCTCTACCGGCGCACCTGACGCCGCCACCTCCCCCGCAGGGGTGAGCCGGCCGTCCTCGGCTGTCGCGTGCGGCGGTTCCTGTCGTTGAGAAAGCGTTCGGTCCCACGGTCAGACAGCGACAGGAGCGGGGTCATGCGGGTCGCGTTCCTGGTGTACGGCGTGCTGTACGTCGTCATCGAGGTCGTCGGCTACCAGCTGGAGCAGGTCAGCTGGCCCGAGCTCACGGGCCTGGACGTGGCCAGCGCGCTGACCAACGCCTTTCTGACCGTCGCCGTCCTCGTCGCCGTGCTCGTCGGGATCGACCTCGCCGGACACCGCTGGCGCCGCCACCTGCGGGCGGTCGCGCTCGAGCGCGCCCGGCTGGCGCTCGAGGAGTGGGCGGCCCCCGAGCCACTCACCGTGCAGGCCTGGCGGCCGGGGCCCCTGGCGCTGACCGCTGCCCCACCCCGTCCGACGGGGAGTGCCCGGCCCCGGGCCGGCGCCGCTCCGGATGCCTACGCACCGAACGCCTACGCCCGCCAGGCCTGGTCCGAGGACGCCGCCCGGGACGCCTCCGGACGCCTGCTCTGACCCTCCGCAGGACGGCCCGGATCGGCTCGCCGGGGATCTTTGTGCCCCTGACCTCCCACAGATCGCCAGAACCCGCTAGGGTCGTACTCGTCGGGAAGGCCCTGCGCATTGGCAGGACCCCGACGCACGACCTCAGCTAGGAGCGAGCAATGCCCGAAGGAACAGTGAAGTGGTTCAACGCAGAGAAGGGGTTTGGCTTCGCCACCCCGGACGGCGGCGGCCCGGACGTCTTCGTCCACTACTCGGCCATCCAGACCAGCGGGTACCGCTCGCTCGATGAGGGCCAGCGCATCTCGTTCGACATCGAGCAGGGCCAGAAGGGCCCGCAGGCGGCGAACGTCAACCCGGTCTGATCCATAGACCGAGGAGCTGAACGCAGCCCTCTCGAACCACCGACAGTGCCCCCGCCCGAGCAATCGGGCGGGGGCACTGTCGCGTCCGGCCCCGGTGGTCAGCGCGCCCGGGGCACGTACCCGCCGATCAGGGCGGCCATCAGCAACGCCCCGTCGTCGGGCCCGATGGCAGCTGCGGCGTCGGCGAACGTGCGCCAGCGTTCCCGCTCGACGTCGGTCATCGCTCCGGCGGCCCGGGCGCGGACCTGCTCCAGGAGCCGGTCCCACTCGCTCTGCGGCGTGGGCCAGAGACCGGTGAGCCGGCGGGCCTCACCGGAGACGGCGGTGAACCGGACGATCTCCCCGGCGTGGTTGGTGAGCGCCTCGGCGTAGCCGGCGGTGACCAGGGCGTTGGCCGCGGAGACGACCTGCGGCTTGGGCAGGCCGCTGGCCGGCACGACGGCTCCGAGGTAGGGGGCGCTGCCGTGCGGGGGCTCGTCGATCAGCCGGGCGATCGCCCGGAGCACAGGGAGATCGCGGGTGAACCAGGTGTCGGCCAGGGGCTGCGGGGTGCTCATGGTTCCTCTCGGCGGACGGCGGCGCCACCGGACGCGGCGCCGGGCTCACGGTACGAGCACCTGGCCGCGGCACCGCGGCCGCACAGCCCGGGGCGTCCGACGGCTGGTTAGCAGAGCGAACTTCGTTACCGGATGTTGATCGACCCTTGCGCTGGGCGATGACAGGATCGATGGGTCCGCCGCCCAGCACGCGGACCCTCCGTCCGCCCGTCCGAGGAGACCTGTGTCCCGACGCAGCACGTCCCGCGCCGTCCGCGGCCGAGTCCTCGGTCCCGTCCTCGGTCTGGCCCTGGCCGCGTCCACCATCGGCGCGGCCGGTGCGGCCTCGGCCACCGCCGGCCCGTCGACCGTGGTGGTGGCCGTGGCAGACGGGCTGACCGACCCCATCGACCTCGAGCCCTCCCCGGCCGCTGACCCCGATCCGACTGCCGACGTCGTCGACGACGGCCCGACCGCGACGGTCACCGACCCGTGGCCGCTGCGGGAGGAGCCGGTGACCGTCCTGGGAACGGGGTTCTCGCCGGAGGAGAAGGTCACCGCCGAACTCCCCGCGCGCCTGCGGGGGCAGCTCGGCTCCGGGGTGGCCGGTCCGGACGGCAGCCTCTCCCTCACCGTGAGGGCGCCGATGGTGCTCCAGGCCGGCGCGCACGAGGTGCTGCTCCGAGGGACGTCGGGTGCCACCGCGAGCACGAGCATCCAGCTCCGCCCGCTGGTCGAGGACCAGCTCACCCGGCTCGCCCGCTGGTGGCCGCGCGGCTGAGCGCACGCTCCGGCAGCAGGTCGGGGCGCTGTCGACCGGGGCGGCACGGGCCCCGGCGGAGGTGGCGGAGCCGCCGTACCGTGGGGCCATGACCACATCCGCCCACCAGCCCCAGGTCGTCAAGAGCGACGAGGAGTGGCGCGCCCAGCTGTCGCCGGAGGAGTACGCCGTGCTCCGCCAGGCGGGCACCGAGCGGCCCTGGACCGGTGAGTACGTCGACACGAAGGCGGTCGGCACCTACTCCTGCCGAGCCTGCGGCGCCGAGCTCTTCCGCTCCGAGACCAAGTTCGACTCGCACTGCGGCTGGCCGTCGTTCTACGAGCCGTCGGAGCAGGACAACGTCGTCCTCCGTGAGGACCGTGCGCTCGGCATGGTGCGTACCGAGGTGCTCTGCGGCAGCTGCCACAGCCACCTGGGCCACGTCTTCGCCGACGCCCCCCAGACCCCCACCGGCGACCGCTACTGCATCAACTCCGTGAGCATCAAGCTGGACTCCCCCGACGCCTGAGCACCCAGCAGCACACGAACGGCGCGTTCCCTGACCGGGGAACGCGCCGTTCGTGTGTCGGGCACGAGTACGGACCCGCCGCTCTGTCGCGCCAGCGACCCCGCGGGACCCGGCGCGGGCCCGGAGGGTCCCGCCGGGAACCGCGGCCAGCGGCTCCGTGATCCGGACGCGGGGCCGGAGGCTCCCTGCCGGATCACGGCCAACGGCTCAACGCAGCCGGGGCACGGCTCCTGGCCGCGGTGCGATCCGGAGGATCGCCAGAGTCAGGGCAGGTCCGCCACCAGCTCCGCGATCTCCTTGCGGGTGCCGGTGTAGAACGGCACCTCCTCGCGCACGTGCCGGCGGGCGCGGCTGGCCCGCAGGTCGCGCATGAGGTCGACGATGCGGTGCAGTTCGTCGGCCTCGAAGGCGAGCATCCACTCGTAGTCGCCGAGCCCGAAGGAGGAGACGGTGTTGGCCCGCACGTCGGGGTAGGGCCGGGCCTGCATGCCGTGCTCCTTGAGCATGTCCCGCCGCTCCTCCTCGGGGAGCAGGTACCACTCGTAGGAGCGCACGAACGGGTAGACGCAGACGTAGCGGCGCGGCTCCTCGTCGGCGAGGAACGCCGGCACGTGGCTGCGGTTGAACTCGGCCGGGCGGTGCAGCGCCATCTGCGACCAGACGGGGTCGAGCCGGCGACCCAGGGTGGTGCGGCGGAACCGGCCGTAGGCCTCCTGCAGCGCCTCCGGGGTCTCGGCGTGCCACCAGATCATCAGGTCGGCGTCGGCGCGCAGACCGGCGACGTCGTAGACACCGCGGACGACGACGTCCTTGCCGGCCAGCTCGTCGAAGAGCGCGGTGACCTCGTCGGCAGCGGCGCTGCGCTGGTCGTCGTCGAGGGGGCGGGCCAGCTTGAACACCGACCACATCGTGTAGCGGATGAGGGCGTTCAGCTCGTTCGCCCGCTTGCCGATGCTGCGCTCTTCGGTCTGCTCGCTCATGTCCTCATTGTGGACCGCCGGCCGACGGCGCGATGCGGGACGTCGGTCCACCCCGGCCGTGAGGCCGGACACGCGTGCATCCGGCCGCCGGGGCCGGGAACAACACCCTCCATCCGGATCTTGTACCGGAGGACACCTTCCCGACCGTAGGAGGAACAGCATGGCCGTGATCCAGAGCCCGTTGTCCGAAGACGTCCAGAAGGTCACCGGCGAGGCGCTGCAGGGCGCCGTCGTCGACCTGATCGACCTCAGCCTGGTCGGCAAGCAGGTGCACTGGACGCTGGTGGGCCGCAACTTCCGCAGCATCCACCTGCAGTTGGACGACGTCGTCGCCACCGCCCGCGAGTACCAGGACACCGCCGCCGAGCGGGCCGCCGCGATCGGCGTGCTGCCCGACGGCCGCGCCGGCACGGTGCAGTCCAGCGGCATCCCGCAGCCGCCGGTGGAGTGGGTGCACGCCGACGACGCGATCCGCTACTTCGTCGAGGTGTTCGGCCTGATCGTGGCGCGGATGCGCGACCGCATCGAGGCGACCGAGGACGACGAGGTCACCCAGGACCTGATCATCGAGATCACCGGCGCACTCGAGAAGCACCACTGGATGTGGCAGGCCGAGGCAGCGCAGAACTGAGCCCGCTGCACTCCCACCGGAGGTCGGCACCCCGATCGGGGTGCCGGCCTCCGGTGCGTCCGGGCGGCGTTCAGCCCAGCGCCTGGACCGCCCGGCGGGCGTCGCGGATGCAGGCGGGCACCCCGACCCCGCCGTAGGCGGCCCCGGCCACGGCCAGCCCGGGGACGGCGTCGACCGCCGAGCGGATCGCAGCGACGCGTTGCGGGTGGCCGACCAGGTACTGCGGCAGCCCGTCGACCCAGCGCACCAGCTCGGTCTGCACAGGTTCGGGCCGCTCGAGGTCGAGGAGCTCGGCGACGTCGGCGACCACCGCGGCGGTGAGCTCGGCGTCGTCCCACCGCAGGGCGGCGTCGTCGCCGAAGCGACCCACCGACGACCGGACCCGCAGCACCGGCGCGCCCTCGGGACCGGACAGGTGCGGCCACTTCGACGAGGAGACGGTGACGCCCTTGACCAGCCGGCCGGTCACCGGAGGCACGAGCAGCCCCGAGCCGGCGGCGACCGGCTGGTCGGGGAACGCCATCGCGACCACGGCCATCGACGCGTACGGGATGCCCTCCAGTGGCTCGACCGCATCCGGGGCGACGTCGGCGAGCAGCCGCGCGGTCGGGCCGGCCGGCGTGGCCAGCACGACGGCGTCCGCGGTCAGCGTCCCGCCGCCGTCGACGTCCAGCTCGAACCCGCCCGCGGTGCGGCGCAGCGCCGTCACCCGGGTGTGCAGCCGGACGTCGGCACCCGAGGCCCGCACCAGAGCCGCGGGCAGCGAGCCGACGCCCTCGCGGACGGTGACGAACACCGGGCCGTCGACGTCGCCGCGGCTGCGCGCCCCGGCGTCCCGGGCGGCGACGGCGGCGCCCAGCAGCGAGGTGGCCGTCGGCAGTTCGGCGGCGAGCGCCGGCATGGTCGCGGCGAGGGAGAGGTCGTCGGGGCGACCGGCGTAGACGCCGCCGAGCAGCGGCTCGACCAGCCGGTCGACCACCTCGTCGCCCAGCCGCTCCCGCAGCAGGCCACCGACGGAGACGTCGCCGTCCAGCCGCAGCGGGGGCAGTTCCGCCTCGGCCCGCACCCGGGCGACGCCGGCGGGCGTGAGCACGCCGTCGAGGCCGTCGGCGGTCGTCGGCACCCCCTGCAGCGTGCCGGCCGGGAGCGGGTACCGGCCCTCGGGCAGCACGATGGCGGCCTGGGTGGTCCGCGCCGGCACCAGCTGGTCGGCCAGGCCGAGCTGTTCGATCAGCTCGACCGCCTCGGGCACCCGGGCGAGCACCGCCTCGGGGCCGGTGTCGTACCAGCGACCGGCGAGGTCGACCCGGTCCAGCTTGCCGCCGATGCGGTTGCCGGCCTCCAGGACGACGACCTCGCCGTCCGGGTGGGCGCGGCGCCACTCGAACGCCGCGGTGAGCCCGGTGATCCCGGTGCCCACCACGACCAGCCGGAGAACGCTCATCTCGCGGTGAGCTCGTGCACCAGCTCCACGACGTGGGTCAGCACGCCGGGGTCGGTGTCCGGCAGCACGCCGTGGCCCAGGTTGAACACGTGCCCGCGGGCGGCCCGGCCCTGCTCGACGATGCGGCGCACCTCGCGGTCGACGGTCTCCCGGTCGGCCAGCAGGACGGCGGGGTCGAGGTTGCCCTGCAGCGAGTACCCCGGGCCGACGCGACGGGCGGCCTCGTCCAACGGGACCCGCCAGTCGACACCGACGACGTCGGCACCGGCGTCCCCGATCAACGGGAGCAGCTCCCCCGTGCCCACCCCGAAGTGCACCTTCGGCACCTCTGGGCGAGCCAGCCCGTCGAAGACGGCACGCGAGTGCGGCAGCACGCGGCCGGCGTAGTCGGCCGCCGAGAGCACCCCGGCCCAGGAGTCGAAGAGCTGCACCGCGCTGGCCCCGGCGTCGACCTGTACCCGCAGGAACGTCGCGGCGCTGACCGCGAGCCGCTCCAGCAGCCGCTGCCAGGCCGCCGGCTCGGCGTACATGAACGCCTTGGTGCGGGCGTGCTCCTTGGAGGGCCCGCCCTCGATCAGGTAGGTCGCGAGGGTGAAGGGCGCCCCGGCGAAGCCGATCAGCGGCGTGGCACCGAGCTCGCCCACCAGCCGCTGGACGGCGGTGGCGAGGAAGTCCAGCCGGTCGGGCTCCAGCGGCGGCAGTGCGTCGACGTCGGCGACGGTGCGCAGCGGGGACGCGATCACGGGCCCGACGCCCGGCTTGATCTCGATGTCGACCCCGGCCACCACCAGGGGCAGCACGATGTCGGAGAAGAGGATGGCCGCGTCGACGCCGTGCCGGCGGACCGGCTGCATGGTGATCTCGGTGACCAGGTCGGGGTCCTGGCAGGCCTCGAGCATCGCGGTGCCCTCGCGCAGCGCGCGGTACTCGGGCAGCGACCGCCCCGCCTGGCGCATGAACCAGACCGGTGTGCGCGACACCGGGAGGCCCCTGGTCGCTCGGACGAGATCGGAGTCGGCGGCCGGTCCTGCTGCTGTTCCCACGGACGCCGATCCTCCCAGACGTCGGCGGGGTCGGCTCCGCCCCTCCACCGGGCCGGGCACGGGCGGAGGTCACGGCTGTGCGTCGGCTGGGCGGGGCGGCGCGTCGGGGCCTCCGCTGCGGTGACGGGCGACCTACCCTGCCCAGGTGGCCCAGCAGCGCAAGCGCCTCGACGACGGCGCCCCGCCGCCGGAGCGACCGGTTGCGTTCCAGGCCGCGCTGGAGGCCCTGGCGACGGTGCGCCCCCGCCCGGAGGTCGTCGTCGAGCACATCCCGGCGCCGCAGCGGCTCGCCCCCTGGTCCCACGCGATCGGCCTGCGGGTCGGCCACCCCGAGGACGAGGAGGAGGAGCTGGCCAGCGGCCGGTTCATCCTGCTGTTCGACCCGGAGGGCCACGAGGCCTGGCAGGGCACCACCCGCTGCGTCGGCTACGTCTCGGCCAGCACCGACTCCGACATGGTCGACGACAGCATGTTCTCCGAGGTCGCCTGGAGCTGGCTGATCGACGCGCTGGCCGAGTCCGGGGCCGCACACCACTCCGTCGGTGGCACGGTCACCCGCACCGCCTCCACCCGTTTCGGATCCATCGCCGCCCCGGAGCACTCGGTCGACGTGGAGATCCGGGCCTCCTGGACCGCGGAGGGCACCGACCTGGACCGGCACCTCACCGCCTTCCTCGAGGTGCTGGGCACGGCCGCCGGCCTGCCCCCGCCCGGCATCCGGTTGATCGCCGCGATCGAGCAGGCCCCGACCGACGGGGCCTAGACTCCGGCCCGTACTGCACTCGGCGTGACCAGACGTCGCTGAGTGCGCGGACACGCCGGGCCGCTCGCCAGGTGGTCAGCTGCTGATCACCTGTGCCGTCGGTCCGGTCCGAGCACGGGAGGGCCGATGCCCCAGGGCCAGCAGTGGTCCGACGGCGTCCTCGCCCGCCCGCTCGCCGGCGCCGCCCACACCGGGGTGGAGGAAGCTGTCGGGGAGTTGTCCGCCCGGGAACGGGACGCCCTGCGGCTCGTCGCCGGCGGGCACACGAACGAGGAGATCGGCGAGAAGGTGGACCTGTCCGCACTGACCGTGAAGAGCCACCTGGCGCACCGCCCGCGCGCAGGCACCGGCGACCAGGCGCACCCGGTGCCCCGGAGCCTCCGCTCGGGGCTCCTCCAGTGAGCACCGACCCCGTCGCCGAGCTGCCCACCGACCCGGCGGTGGAGCCCGCCGTCGACGAGGGCCCGCCCGCGACCCCGCTGCTCGCCCCGCGGGACGGGCTGCCGCCCGTCATCGAGACCTCCACCGCGCTGGTCGCCTACGCCGATGCGCTGGCCGCCGGCAGCGGCCCGGTCGCCGTGGACGCCGAGCGGGCCTCGGGCTACCGCTACGGCCAGAGCGCCTACCTCGTGCAGCTGCGCCGGGCCGGCGCCGGCACCGGCCTGATCGACCCGGTGCCGCTGCCGGACCTGACCGCCGTGCAGACCGCGATCGGCGACGCCGAGTGGGTGCTGCACGCGGCCAACCAGGACCTGCCCTGCCTGGCCGAGCTGGGCCTGGTGCCCGCCCGGCTCTTCGACACCGAGCTCGCCGCCCGGCTGGCCGGGCTCCCCCGCGTGGGGCTCGGCGCCGTCGTCGAGTCGCTGCTGGGCCTCTCCCTGCAGAAGGGGCACTCCGCAGCAGACTGGAGCACCCGCCCGCTGCCGGCGGACTGGCTGGTCTACGCGGCGCTGGACGTCGAGGTGCTGGTCGAGCTGCGGGACGCCCTGGCGCAGATCCTGGAGGAGCAGGGCAAGACCGAGTGGGCCCGGCAGGAGTTCGCGGCGATCCTCACCGCCGGCCCCCCGGCGCCCAAGGTCGACCCGTGGCGGAAGACCTCCGGGATGCACGGCCTGCGCAGCCGGCGCCAGCTGAGCATGGTGCGGGCGCTGTGGCAGGCCCGCGACGAGCTGGCCCGGCGACGCGACATCGCCCCCGGCCGCGTGCTGCCCGACGCCGCCATCGTCTCGGCCGTGCAGGCCGACCCGAAGAGCGAGGGCGCGCTGCTGGAGCTCCCGGTGTTCCGCGGCCGGGCCAACCGGAAGCTGGTGACCACCTGGTTCGGCGCCCTGGTCCGGGGTCGGGAGCTGCCGGAGGACCAGCTGCCGCCGCACAGCCGCCCCGGTGACGGGCCGCCGCCGGTGAACCGCTGGGCCGACCGCGACCCCGACGCCGCAGCCCGGCTGAAGGCCGCCCGCGCCGCCCTGGCGCAGGTGTCGGAGCAGTGGTCCGTGCCGGTGGAGAACGTGCTCTCCCCCGACCTGGTCCGGCGGCTGATGTGGGCGCCACCCCGGCCGGCCGACGCTGCGGCCGTGGCCGAGGCGCTGCGTGCCGGTGGTGCGCGGGAGTGGCAGGTCGAGTTGACCTGCGACCTGCTCACCGAGGCCATCGCCGGCTGATCTCCGACCCGGCAGGACGACGACGGCCCACGGCCCGGCGCGCGACACTGCGCGCCGGGCCGTGGGCCGGGTCGTCGTCCCTGCGTCAGCGCGCCGTGGCCGCCCGCCGCCGGGCCAGTGCATCGACCGATGCCGCCAGCAGCAGCACCCCGCCGGTGATGACGAAGTTCAGGTACGCCGCCACACCGAGCAGCCCCAGCCCGTTGGCGATGATCGCGATGACCAGGCCACCGAGCAGCGCGTCGCGGGCCCGTCCGCGACCGCCGAAGAGGCTGGTGCCACCGATGACCGCGGCACCGACCGCGTACAACAGCGTGTTGCCCGCGCCGGCGTCCGGTGTCACCGAGCTCAGCCGCGAGGTGGCGAGGATGCCGCTGATCGCCGCCAGGCTGGAGGAGATCACGAAGGCCAGCACCCGGATCCGGGTCACGTTGATGCCGGCCCGGCGGGCTGCCTCGGCGTTGCCGCCGACCGCGTACATGTGCCGGCCGAAGCTGGTGCGGGACAGCACGAACGTGACCACCAGCAGCAGCAGGATGACCAGCGGGATGGCGTACGGGATGCCGGCCAGGTCGACCGCCGCCGACAGCGCCCGGTCCTGGCTGAGGATCGAGGTCACGCCCAGCACCACCACGGCCATGAGCACGACCCGGAGGACGACCAGCACCAGCGGCTGGTGCGCCAGGTCGCGGGCCCGCTTGGCCCGCCAGCGCCAGAGCTCGATCACCGCGTAGGCCACCGCCACCAGCACGGCCAGCGCCCAGCCGACCGCCAGCGGCAGGTTCTCGTTGGCCAGTGCCCGGATCACCGGTTCCCGCACGGGCACGGTGCCGCCCTGGCCGATCAGCCGCAGGGTCACGCCCTGCCAGCCCAGGAACAGCGCCAGGGTCACCACGAACGACGGGATGCCGACCATGCCGACCAGGCTGCCGGTGAACACCCCGATCACCGCACCCGTGGCGATCGCGGCGAGGACGGCGACCGGCCAGCCGAACCCGCTCTGCACCAGCACCTGGGCCAGGACCGCCGAGCAGACCCCGCTGACCACGCCGGCCGACAGGTCGATCTCGCCCAGGAGCAGGACGAAGACCAGGCCCATCGCGAGCACGATGATCGGGGTGGCCTGCACCGCGAGGTTGGCCAGGTTCAGCGGGGTCAGGAAGGTGCCCGGCCGCAGCACCGTGAACAGGATGCCGAGGGTGATGATGCCCAGGACGGCCGGAAGCGCCCCCAGGTCACCGCCGCGGAGCTTGTCCAGGTAGCCCCGGACGGCGCCGCCGAGGGTGTTGTCCTGCCGGTCGCCCTCGAAGCCCGCCGCGGGCTTCTGCGGACCGCTCGCCTCGGCGGCGGTCAATGTGTTGCTCGACATGACGTCCTCTCAGTCCTCGAGGTCTTCGGCCGAGAGGCCCAGGTCACCGGATCGGCCGGAGGTGATGAGCTCGATGACCTGGGTGCGGTCGACCTGGTCGATCGGGACGTCGGCGGCCACTCGCCCCAGGTAGAGCGCGGCCACCCGGTCGGCGACCTCGAACACGTCGACCATGTTGTGCGTGATGAAGACGACGGCGTGGCCGGCGTCGGCCAGCCGGCGGACCAGGTCGAGCACCTGCCGGGTCTGCGCCACGCCCAGTGCCGCGGTCGGCTCGTCGAGGATGACGAGCTTGGACTCCCACAGCACGGCCTTGGCGATGGCCACGGTCTGCCGCTGTCCGCCGGAGAGGCTGGACACCAGCTGCCGGACGGACTTCAGGGTGCGGACCGACAGCTTGGCCAGCGTCTCCCGGGCCGCCACCTCCATCGACTGCTCATCGAGCAGAACGCCGCGCTTGCGCTCCCGCCCCAGGAACATGTTCTGGACGACGTCGAGGTTGTCGGCCAGCGCGAGGTCCTGGTAGACCACCTCGATCCCGAGCTTGGCGGCGTCCCGGGGGCTGTGCAGCGTGACTCGCTCGCCCTCGAACTCCACCTCGCCCGAGTCGAACGGGTGGATGCCCGCGATGCCCTTGATCAGCGTGCTCTTGCCCGCTCCGTTGTCACCGACCAGTGCGGTGACCTTCCCGGGGTAGACGGTGAGGTGGACGTCGTGCAGCACCTGGACGGCGCCGAAGCTCTTGTCCACCCCCCGCAGTTCAAGGGTGGGTCGGCCGACGGCCGTGGTGCCGTGATCGCGTTCTGGAGCGGACACGTGGGTCCCTTCTCGGCTGGACAGGCCGACAGGGGCGCCCCCCGGAGAGGGCGCCCCTGCTGGCAGGTGGACTACTGGATGCCGAGCTCGGTGCAGGCGGCGGCGTACTCACCGGTGCACAGGTCGGCGGCGTCGACGTAGCCGTCGTCGACGACCTCCTTGACGTTGTCCCGGAAGACCGAGACCGGGTCCAGCAGCACGGCCGGGACGGTGCGGTCGCCCTCGACGTCCTCCACCTCGCCGTCGACCTCCGGGGTCTCACCGTTGACCAGGGCCACCGCGAGCTCGGCCAGTGCGGTGGCCTCCGCCTCGATCGGCTTGTAGACGGTCATGCACTGGTTGCCGGCCAGGATGTTCTGCAGGCCCTCGGTGGTGGCGTCCTGCCCGGTCACCGGCACGGTGCCGGCGACGTTGTTGCGGCCCAGGATGGAGATGACCGCGTTGGCGAGGCCGTCGTTGGCGGCCAGCACGCCCTGGATGTCACCGCCGGCCTGGGTGTACATCTGCTCGAAGATCGTCGCGGCCTGCTGGTTGTCCCACTCGGGCACGGCCTGCTCGGCGACCTGCGTGTACTGGGTCATCGGGTCGAGGACCTCGTGCGCGCCCTCGGAGAACAGCGTGGCGTTGTTGTCGTCCGGCGACCCGTTCAGGAACGCGATGTTCGCCGGCTCGTCGCCGAGGCACTGGGCCAGGCCCTCGCCCTGCAGGCGGCCGACCTCGGTGTTGTCGAAGGAGACGTAGTAGTCGGACTCCCCACCGAGGGTGAGCCGGTCGTAGTCGATCGTCTGGACGCCCTGCTGCTCGGCCTGCCGCTGGATGGCGGCGCCGGAGGCGGAGTCCAGGTTGACGATCGCCAGGACGGTGACCCCACCGGTGATCATCTGCTCGGCGATCGTCGCCATCCGCTGGGCATCGCCCTGCGCGTTCTGGATGTCGGCCTCGACGCCGGCCTCCTCGAAGGCTGCCTCCAGCAGCGGGGCGTCCGCGCTCGCCCAGCGCGCCGAGGACGCGGTGTCGGGGAGGATCACCCCGACCTTGCCGGCGGCCTCGCCGCCGCCACCGCCGCCGCCACCACCACCGTCGTCGTCGCTGCCACAGGCGGCCATCGAGAAGACGAGTGAGGCTGCGAGAGCAGTCATCAGGGTGCGCTGTCGCGCCATGTTCGACCTGCCGTTCCTTCGTTGGATCCGGGAGTTTTCCGGAAGTGATCGTTTACTGCCTCGGGTGTGACCGCAAGCACATGGCGGCACTGTTGCCGGACCGTGATCTAGAACCGGCCGGTCACCCCGGAGGGTGTGGAGCCTGCGGTTACCAGCGGGTAACTTCGCGGTGCCGCCCTGTCCAGGGCGGCACCGAGCTCATCGCGGAGGTCCTGTGTCATCTGGAGAGCGGTTGCCACGCCAACTGCGTGAGGTCGTCTTCGTCGACGGCGTGCGCACCCCGTTCGGCAAGGCGGGTCCGGCGGGCATCTACGCCGAGACCCGCGCCGACGACCTGGTCGTGCGCTGCATCCGCGAGCTGCTGCGCCGGAACCCGTCGCTGCCGGCCGAGCGGGTCGACGAGGTCGCCATCGCCGCCACCACCCAGATCGGCGACCAGGGCCTGACCATCGGCCGCACCGCTGCACTGCTGGCCGGGCTGCCGAAGAGCGTGCCCGGCTACGCCATCGACCGGATGTGCGCCGGGGCGATGACCGCGGTGACGACGACGGCCAGCGGCATCGCCTTCGGCGCCTACGACGTCGCGATCGCCGGCGGCGTCGAGCACATGGGGCACCACCCGATGGGCGAGGGCGTCGACCCGAACCCGCGGTTCGTCAGCGAGAAGATCGTCGACGGCTCCGCGCTGGTGATGGGCTCGACCGCGGAGAACCTGCACGACCGGTTCCCGCACCTGACCAAGGAGCGGGCCGACGCCTTCGCCCTGGCCAGCCAGCAGAAGTACGCCGCGGCGGTGGCCGCCGGACGGATCGGCCCGGAGCTGGTGCCGGTGGCGACCCGCTCCGCCGAGGCCGGCTGGGGGCTGGCCACGGTCGACGAACCGCCGCGGCCGAACACCACGCTGGAGGGGCTGTCGGCGCTGAAGACGCCGTTCCGCCCGCACGGCCACGTCACCGCCGGCAACGCGGCCGGGCTGAACGACGGCGCGACCGGCTGCCTGCTCGCCGCCGAGGAGGTCGCCGAGGAGCTGGGGCTGGACGTCGGCATGCGGCTGGTCGGCTTCGGCTTCGCCGGCGTGGAGCCCGAGGTGATGGGCGTGGGGCCGATCCCGTCGACGGAGAAGGCGCTGGCCCGGACCGGGCTCACCATCACCGACATCGGGCTGTTCGAGCTCAACGAGGCCTTCGCCGTCCAGGTGCTGGCGTTCCTGGACCACTTCGGCATCGCCGACGACGACGCGCGGGTCAACCCGTGGGGCGGCGCGATCGCCGTGGGCCACCCGCTGGCCTCCTCCGGTGTGCGGCTGATGACCCAGCTGTCCCGGCAGTTCGCCGAGCGGCCCGACGTCCGCTACGGCCTCACCGCCATGTGCATCGGCATCGGCATGGGCGGCACCGTGATCTGGGAGAACCCGAACTGGGAAGGTGCAGCGAAGTGAGTGCAGTGTTCGCCGACGAGGTCGTCACCGTCGCCAAGGTGCGGTACCTGCGGGTGCCCGGGCTGGCCGGTGAGCTGGCGCTGATCACGCTGGACAACGGGCACGACCACACCCGGCCCTCCACGTTCGGCCCCGGTGGGCTCGCCTCGCTGGACACCGCACTGGACGAGATCGAGGCCCATTCCCCCGCCCCGGCGGCCGTCGCCGTCACCGGCAAGCCGTTCATCTTCGCCGTCGGCGCCGACCTCTCCGGCGTCCCGTCGATCACCTCGGCTGCCGACGCCCGGGAGATCGCGGAGACCGGGCACCGGGTGTTCCGCCGGCTCAAGGACTCGGCTGTCCCGACGTTCGCGTTCGTCAACGGTGCGGCGATGGGCGGTGGCCTGGAGCTGGCGCTGCACTGCCACCACCGGACGATCGCCAGCACCGCGGTCGTCGCCTTCCCCGAGGTCTTCCTCGGCCTCGTGCCCGGTTGGGGCGGCACGCAGCTGCTGCCGGAGCTCGTCGGCATCGACGCCGCGGTCACCGTGATCGTGGAGAACGCGCTGGCGCAGAACAAGGTCACCCCCGGGCCGAAGGCGGCTGAGCTGGGGATCGCCGACGCGGTGTTCGAGCCGGCCGACTTCCTGGAGCGCTCGCTGGAGTGGGCGGCCGGCGTGCTCGCCGGCGACGTGACCGTCCGCCGTCCCGAGGTCGATCGGTCGGCCTGGGACGACGCGATCGGCCGGGCCCGGCAGCTCGTCGCCGCCCGGACCCGCAACGCCTCCCCCGGTGCGCTGCGCGCGGTGGAACTGCTCGACCTGGCCAGGGCCGGCGACGCCGGCTTCACCGCCGGGACGGCGGCCGAGGACGACGCGCTGACCGCCCTGCTGATGAGCGACGAGCTGCGGGCCGGCCTGTACGCCTTCGACCTGGTCAACAAGCGGGCCAAGCGCCCGGCAGGTGCGCCGGACCGCAAGCTGGCCCGGAAGGTGACGAAGGTCGGCGTCGTCGGCGCCGGGCTGATGGCCTCCCAGCTGGCGCTGCTGTTCGTCCGCCGGCTGGAGGTGCCCGTCGTCCTCACCGACGTCGACCAGGCGCGCGTCGACAAGGGCGTCGGCTACGTGCACGCCGAGCTGGAGAAGCTGGCCGGCCGCGGGCGGCTCTCCCCCGACGCACTGAACCGGCTCCGCGGCCTGGTCACCGGCTCGCTGGACAAGGCCGCCTTCGCCGACGCCGACCTGGTGATCGAGGCGGTGTTCGAGGAGCTGTCGGTCAAGCAGCAGGTCTTCGCCGAGGTGGAGGCGGTGGTGCGGCCTGAGTGCGTGCTGGCCACCAACACCTCCGCGCTCTCGGTGACCGAGATGGCCGCCGGGCTGCAGCACCCCGAACGGGTCGTGGGCCTGCACTTCTTCAACCCGGTCGTCGTCCTGCCGCTGCTGGAGGTGGTGCGCGCCGAGCGGACCGACGACGCCACGCTGGCCACCGCGTTCGCCGTCGGCAAGCAGCTGGGCAAGTCCTGCGTGCTGGTCGCCGACGCCCCGGCTTTCGTGGTCAACCGGCTGCTCACCCGGTTCCTCGGCGAGGTCACCGCGGCCGTGGACGCCGGCACCCCGGTGGCGGTCGCCGAGACGGCGCTGGAGCCGCTGGGCCTGCCGATGACGCCGTTCGAGCTGCTCACGCTGGTCGGCCCACCGGTCGCGCTGCACGTGGCCGAGCGGATGCACGAGGCGTTCCCCGACCGTTTCGGCGTCGGTGCGGGGCTGCGGCGGATGGTCGAGCTGGGCAAGACCTCGGTCTTCGTCGAACCCGGCGTGATCGACCCGGAGCTGGCCGGGATCGACGCCGGTGACTCCCCGCTGACCGCAGAGGAGCTGCGCTCCCGGGCCGAGCGGGCGCTGGCCGAGGAGATCGGGCTGATGCTGCAGGAGGGCGTCGTCCAGGCCGTGCAGGACATCGACCTGGCGATGCTGCTCGGCGCCGGCTGGCCGTTCTGGCTGGGCGGGATCAGCGCCTACCTGGACCGGGCCGGCGTCTCCGAGGCCGTCACCGGGAAGCGGTTCCTCCCGAGGAGCGTGGCCTCCCTCCCCGCGTAGCGGACCGCCGGACTCACCTCCCGGTCGCCGACCTCACGTCACAGCGTGAGGTCGGCGACCGGCGCGTGAGGACGGCGATCATGGCGCGGAGACGACGAGAGCGCCGCACCCCTGGTGGGTGCGGCGCTCTCGTGCGTCGGTCAGCGGAACTTGTGCGTGAGGCTGTCCATCGTGCGATCCACCGAGGCGATCTTGACGTGCGAGATCCCGGCCTTGGCGCCGGCGGCGATCATCGCCTCGTGCGCGGCCCGCAGGGTCGCCCACACCGTGTCGGCGTCGCCCTCCAGCGTGGTGCCCAGCGCGCCGACCTCCGACCGCAACCCGGAGGCCTGGATCACCCGGATCGCCGCCTCGACGAAGGCGTGCGGGTCGTCCGGGGTGCCGGGTGGCGACGGCGCGACCTGGATCTCGGCGATGACCTGATCGCTCATTGCTGCCCTTCGGCAGGCTCGGTCTCCGCCGGGACCGCGGCGCGGTCGGCCACGCGGGCGGCCCACTCCACGATCCGCCGGGCGACGTCCTGCTCGGTGAGGCCGACGTCGGCGAGCACCTGACCGCGGCTGCCGTGGTCGAAGAACCGCTGCGGAAGGCCCAGCGTGCGCACCGGCACGTCGCAGTCGGCGTCCTGCAGTGCCTGTGACAGCAACGTGCCCACCCCGCCGGCCCGGCCGCCGTCCTCGACGGTGACCACCAGCCGGTGCTCACCGGCCAGCGTGACCAGCTCGTCGGCGACGGGCATCACCCAGCGCGGGTCGACGACGGTGACCTCGATGCCGTGGTCGGCGGCGCGCTCGGCGACCGCCAGGCACATCGGCACCAGCGAGCCGACGGCGACCAGCAGCACCTCGGGGGTCGTGCCGCGGCGCAACACGTCGACCCGACCGCGCCGCTCGATCGCCGGCACCTCCGGCGGCAGCGCGCCCTTCGGGAAGCGGATGACGGTGGGCCCGTCGGAGACCTGCACAGACTCGCGGAGCGCCTCCCGCATCGTGGCCTCGTCACGCGGCGCCGCCAGCTGCAGCCCCGGGACGATCGAGCAGATCGACATGTCCCACATGCCGTTGTGCGAGGCGCCATCGGAGCCGGTCACGCCGGCCCGGTCGAGCACCAGGGTGACCGGCTGGCCGTGCAGCGCGACGTCCATCAGCAGCTGGTCGAAGGCGCGGTTAAGGAAGGTCGAGTAGATCGCGACGACGGGGTGCAGGCCGCCCATCGCGAGCCCGGCGGCCGAGGTCAGCGCGTGCTGCTCGGCGATGCCGACGTCGTAGGTGCGCTCCGGGAACCGCTCGGCGAACGGCGCGAGACCGGTGGGGTGCAGCATCGCCGCGGTGATCGCCACGACGTCGGAGCGCTCGGTGCCGATCCGCACCAGCTCGTCGGCGAAGACGTCGGTCCACTCCGGGCCCTTGGCGGCCGAGGAGAGCCCGCTGTCGGGCTCGAAGACGCCGGTGGAGTGCCAGGCGTCGATGGTGTCGGTCTCCGCCGGCGGGTAGCCGAAGCCCTTGGTGGTGACGGCGTGCACGATGACCGGCCCACCGAAGGAGCGGGCTCGGCGCAGCGCCGACTCCATCATCTCCACGTCGTGGCCGTCGACCGGGCCGACGTACTTCATGCCGAGGTCCTCGAACATGCCCTGCGGGGCCAGGACGTCCTTGAGCCCCTTCTTGATCGCGTGCAGCGCGTCGTAGAGCTTCGTGCCGACGACGGGTGCGCGGTGCAGGGCCTGCCGGACGGCGGCCAGCGCCTCCTCGTACCCCGGACGCAGCCGCAGCGTGGCGAGTGCGTCGGCCACCCCACCGATCGTCGGGGAGTACGAGCGGCCGTTGTCGTTGACCACGATGACGACGGGGCGGTCCTGCGCGGCGGCGATGTTGTTCAGCGCCTCCCAGGCCATCCCGCCGGTGAGTGCACCGTCGCCGATCACCGCCACCACGGGGCGGGTGTCACCGCGGACGGCGAAGGCCTTGGCCAGCCCGTCGGCGTAGGACAGCGACGTCGAGGCGTGGCTGTTCTCCACCCAGTCGTGCTCGCTCTCGGCCCGGCTGGGGTAGCCGGACAGCCCGTCCCGCTGGCGGAGCTGGGCGAAGCCGTCGAGCCGGCCGGTGAGCAGCTTGTGCACGTAGGCCTGGTGGCCGGTGTCGAAGATGATCGGCTCGCGCGGGGACTCGAACACCCGGTGGACGGCGATCGTCAGCTCGACCGCACCGAGGTTCGGGCCCAGGTGGCCACCGGTCTTGGCGACCGCGGCCACGAGCGCATCGCGGATCTCGCCGGCCAGGACCGGCAGCTGGTCGGGGCGCAGTGCCCGGAGGTCGGCGGGCCCGGTCAACGAGCTGAGCAACGACACGACGGGGCAGGGTCCTCTCGACGACGGCGGCGTCCGGTGGGGCGCAACCGGTGAAACCCCACTGTAACGGCGAACCGGCGGCCTGCCCTGTGGACAGCGGACTCAGAGCCGGGGCACCCAGCGCTCACCCCGCAGTGCCCCCGCGACCACCTCGACCCCCCGCGCGGCCCGGGTGAGCCGCGCCCCCTCTCGCTCGTAGGCGCTGATCGCCGCCTCCATGGCCTCTGGCGGCAGCTGGTCGGCGAGCTCCACCCGGACGGTCCGCCAGCCGGCCCGCGCCGCCTCGAGCCCCGCGGCGACGTGGTCACCGGCGAACCGGGCCAGCAGCACCGGGTACCGCCGGAGCACCTCGTGCGCCCGGTAGTCCGGCGGCACCAGGTCGAACAGCCAGCTGACCGCGGTCCGCTCCCAGTCCGGGGCGCCGGGCGGCCAGACCTCGTCCGGCCAGCCCGGTGGCAGTGCGACGTCCACCCGGTCAGTGTGCGCGGACGCCGCGGCGACCTCGACCGCGGATCGCACGTGTGTTCGAAGCGTGACCTGCCGGACCCGGTGTGCGACGGATCCCGCCCGCGCGATCATGGAGCCAGCGGGGCGGCGCGCCGGCCGTCCTCGGCGGGTCGCCACCGGGACTCCATGATCGAACGGCTCAGGGCCCCGTCACCTTCACACGGTGGTCAGGTGCGGCTACCGGCAGTCGGCGGTGGCGTTCCCGCTCGGAGTGACACGCAGACGCCCGACGCTCTGCGCCTCGTCGTCACCGGGCTCCAGCCAGCACGGCACCGTGAGCCGGAGGCCGTTCCGCGGCATGACGAATCCCTCGCCGTCCTCCGGAGAGATCCCGCGGAACTGGCACCGGTAGCTGGTCGTGACGCCGTCCTCGACCTTGCGCTGCACCAGCCTGCCTTCGACGTTGACTCCGGTCCCGAGAAGGGTGCCGCCGAGCCGGCACGTGTCCTCGCCGGCGATCGTGACGATCTGCAGGACGTGATCGGCCTGGGCGGGTGTGGCCACGGCGACGCTGAGACCGGCGCCCACCAGGACGGCGGAGAACAGGCGGCGAATGCGCATACGGAGTCCCTTCTTCGAGGTCACGCGTTCCGCAGCGACCAGGGCGGCCAGTGTCCGGGTGGTCACCGGTTCCACCAGGCCAGTCGGTGGCGGACTCTCGACATGCGCGGGACGTCGTTGCAGAGCGTTGCCATCCGTCGACGAGCCGGAACCGGGTCCGGGTCCGGGTCCGGGTCCGGTGACCGCCGAGAGCGGGCCTCGGACCGCCCGCTGTCCGTACCGTGACCTGTCGGCACCGCGCCGTACGGTCCCCGGCGTGACCGAGCTGGGCGACGCCACCGACCACCTGGCCGAGACCCGCGCCGCCTACGACACGGTGGCGGCCTCCTACGAAGAGCTGGTCCGGACGGCGCTGGCGGAGAGCCCGATGGACCGGGCCCTGCTCGGCGTCCTCGCCGAACAGGTCCGAGCCGCCGGTGGCGGCCCGGTCGGCGACCTCGGCTGCGGACCGGGCCGGATCACCGCCCACCTGGACGCCCTGGGGGTGGAGGCGTTCGGCGTCGACCTCTCCCCGGGCATGGTCGAGATCGCACGCAGGCGCCACCCGCAGCTGCGCTTCGAGGTCGGCTCGCTGACCGGGTTGCCGCTGCCGGACGGCGGGCTGGCCGGGGCGCTCGCCTGGTACTCCGTGATCCACACCGCGCCGGAGCGGCAGCCGCAGGTGTTCGGCGAGCTGGCCCGGGTGCTGCGGCCGGGCGCGCCACTGCTGGTCGCGTTCCAGGCGGGCGACGACGATCCCGTGCACCACCGGCAGGGCTACGGGCACGACATCTCGCTGCACGGCTGGCGGCTGGACCCCGACCGGGTCGAGGAGCAGCTCACCACCGCGGGGTGCGGTGTGCGGACCCGGGTGCTCCGCGAGCCGGAGCCCCCGCACGAGAAGAGCCGCCAGGCCTACCTGCTGGCCGTGCGCGCCTGACCCGACGGCGGCCGGTCCTCGCCGGTCCCGCGCAGGGCCCACAGCCGGGAGCCGGCGACCCCGGCGAGCAGGACGCCGAACACCGCCGACAGCCAGTTGCCGTCGGCCGCGTTGGCGACGGCGGTCCCGACGAGGAAGACCGCTGCCACGGCCCAGAACCCGCGGCTCACCGGGCGCAGCAACAGCCAGGTGTGTGCCGAACGCGCCCAGTCGGCCAGCCGCTCACCACTCGCCGGATCAGCCACAGCGCCAGCGTAGGCCCAGCGACCTGACCGGCCAGGCCGGCGGACAGGCCTGGACCGACCACCACGGCCGAGTGAGAGCGCACTGGATCGCAGTACGGGCGACGCGCGCAGGTGCCGATGACGACCGTGACCCAGGACACACGGATCGTTCGACGATCCGCCCCGGGGACGCCTGACCCGCTCACTCGGCAGTACTGGAGGCCCTGACGTGACCACCTACCGCAACGTCCGTGACCTGCTCACCGAGGCCGTTCACGAAGCGCTCCTGCTCGCCGACTTCCTCATCCGCAAGGCCGACGACCGGTGGGTCCTGCCACGCGAGGACACCAGCCCCAGCCCGCTCTGACCCTCGCCGCGCCCTGCTACGCCCTGACCAGCAGGGCGACGCACTCCACGTGAGCGGTCATGGGGAAGCAGTCGAAGGCCCGCAGGTCCGCCAGTCGGTAGCCGGCGCCGGCGAACGCGGCGACGTCGCGGGCCAGGGACGCCGGGTCGCAGGCGACGTAGACCACGGCGCGGGCGCCGGAGCCGGCGAGCACCCGGCTGACGTCCTTGCCGGCCCCGGCCCGGGGCGGGTCGAGGACGACGACGTCGGGACGGCCGAGGTCACCGAGCAGCTCGGTGAGACCCGGGGCGTCCACGTCGCCCTGCCAGATCTCGGCCTGCGGCAGGTCGGCGAGGTTCACGTCAGCGGCGGCGCAGGCCGCGGCGTCTGACTCGACGCAGACCACCCGGCCCGCGGCACCGACCCCGGGCGCCAGCGCCCCGCCGAACAGGCCGGCACCGGCGTAGAGGTCCAGCACCGTCTCCCCCGGCTGCACCGCGGCGAAGCCCAGGACGGCGTCCACGAGCGCGTCGGCGGCGGCCGGGTGCACCTGCCAGAAGCCGGTGCCCTCGACCTCCCAGTCCCGGCCACCCGCGGTCCGCTGCGCCCGCCCGGCCGGCTCCTCCGGCACCTCGGCCCCGGGCCGCAGCACCTGGGTGTCCAGCGGCCGGCCGCGGCGGTCCAGCGTCGTCGTGGTCACCACGCCGGCCGAGTCGACGGCGACGTCGACGGCCCCGGCGTCCAGCCAGCGCCGGGCCAGCACCGCCTGGGCGGCCGGCTCGGCGGTGATCGGGCAGTCGTCGAGCGGGACGACGTCGTGCGAGCGGTGCCGGCGCAACCCGGGCGAACCGGTGCGGTCGACGGCGAACCGGGCCCGGGACCGCCAGCGCAGCGGCCCGCCGGGCAGCGCCTCGACCGTGACGTCGACGTCCAGCCCGGCGAGCCGGGACAGCTGCTCGCGGACGACGTCGGCCTTGAGCACCAGCTGGCCGGCGTGGCTGACGTGCTGCCAGTCGCAGCCGCCGCACTTCCCCGGTCCGCTGTACGGGCACGGGCGCTCCACCCGCTCCGGGGCCGCCTCCAGCACCTCGACGGCGTCGCCGCGGCAGAAGCCCTTCTGCCGGTCCTCGGTCACCTCGACGACCACGCGCTCCCCGGGCAGCGTGTGCCGCACGAAGACCACCCGGCCCTCGTGCCGCGCCACGCAGTGCCCGCCGTGCGCCACCGGGCCCACGGTCACCTCGAAGCGGCGACCCACCCAGCCGCCGCCGGAGTCGGGCGCCTGCCGCTGCGGCCGGGCAGCGGGACGGCGGCGGCGCTCAGCCATACGGCGTCTGCTCGGTCTCGGACGTCAGCCCGCGCCGCAGGTCGCCGGGGGCCGGGCCGCTCCCGTCCCCGCCCTCGCGGTCATGGGAGCCCTCCAGCTGCCACGGCACGCTGGTGATCATGACCCCGGGCAGGAACTGCAGCCGGGTGCGCAGCCGCAGCGCGCTCTGGTTGTGCAGCACGTTCTCCCACCAGTGGCCCAGCACGTACTGCGGCACGAAGACCACGACCAGGTCCCTCGGGCCGGCGCGCCGGATGTCCTTGACGAAGTCCAGGACGGGGCGGGTGATCTCCCGGTACGGCGACTCGAGCACGGTCAGCGGCAGCGGGATGTCGTAGCGCTCCCAGTCCCGCTGCAGAGCGCGGGTCTCGGCGCCGTCCACGTTGACCGTCAGCGCGGTCAGCACGTCGGGCCGGGTGGCGCGGGCGAAGGCGAGCGCCCGCAGCGTCGGCTTGTGCACCTTGGAGACCAGGACGACCGCGTGCACCCTGCTGGGCTTGGTCCGCGCGTCGCTGTCGGGCACCAGCTGCGCGGCCACCTGCGAGTAGTGCCGGTTGATCGCCCGCATCAGCAGGAAGATCACCGGCATCGCGGCGAGCACGATCCAGGCTCCACCCACGAACTTGGTCACCACGACGATGAACAGGACGACGCTGGTCAGCGTGCCGCCGACGGCGTTGATCAACCGGGAGCGCTGCATCCGGCCACGCGCGGCGGGCTCGGTCTCGCTGCGCAGCTCGCGGTTCCAGTGCCGCACCATGCCCCACTGGCCGATGGAGAAGCTGGTGAAGACGCCCACGATGTACATCTGGATCAACTGGGTGGAGTCGGCCTCGAAGACGATCAGCAGCAGGATCGCGAAGCCGGCGAGCAGCAGGATCCCGTTGCTGTAGACCAGCTTGTCGCCGCGGGTGTGCAGCTGGCGGGGCATGAACCGGTCCTGCGCGAGCACTGAGCCGAGCAGCGGGAAGCCGTTGAACGCCGTGTTGGCCGCCAGGATCAGCACCAGCGCCGTCGCCGCCTGGACGAGGTAGAAGCCGATGGAGTCCGCGCCGCCGAAGGTCGCCGCGGCCACCTGCGCGATCACGGTCCGCTGCGGCTGGTTCTCGCAGTCGAAGCCCACCAGGTCGCAGGCGTTCTCCACGTACTTCACGTCCGCCAGCAGCGCCATCGCCGTGACGCCGGCGAACATCGTGGCGGCGATGCCGCCCATCAGCGCCAGGGTCGTCGCCGCGTTCCGGCTCTTCGGGGGGCGGAACGCCGGCACGCCGTTGGCGATCGCCTCCACCCCGGTGAGCGCCGTGCACCCGGAGGCGAAGGCCCGCAGCACGAAGAAGATCAGCGCCAGGCCGGTCACCTGTTCGTAGCCCGGTTCGGGCTGGATCGCGTAGCCCGCGCTCTCGGCCACCACGTCGCCGCCGGTGACGAGCTCCCGGATCAGCCCGGTGCCGATCATCACCAGGATGCAGGCGATGAACGCGTAGGTGGGGAAGGCGAAGGTCCGCCCCGACTCCCGCACCCCGCGCAGGTTGATCGCCACGAGCAGGGCGACGAGCCCGACGGAGATGAGGACGCGGTGCTCGGCGAGCTCGGGGAACGCGGAGATGATGTTGTCCGTGCCGGAGCTGACCGACACCGCGACGGTGAGCACGTAGTCCACGAGCAGTGCGCTGGCGACGACGAGGCCGGCGAACTGGCCGTGGTTCTTCATCGCCACCTCGTAGTCGCCGCCCCCCGAGGGGTAGGCGTGCACCACCTGGCGGTAGGAGAGGACGACGACGGCCAGCAGCAGGACCACGAGCGCGGCCAGCCACGGGGTGAGGAACAGGAACGTCGTCCCGGCCAGCGTCAGGAAGATGAGGATCTCCTGCGTCGCGTAGGCGACGGAGGAGAGCGGGTCGCTGGCGAAGATCGGCAGCGCGAGGTGCTTGGGCAGCAGCGACTCGCCGGCACGGTCGCTACGGACCGGCCGGCCGAGGACGAGTCGTTTCGGGAGTTGTCCGAGGTCGGACAGGGTCGGCACGGCGGCGATGGTACGGACGCCGGGACCACCCGTGGGCCGGGACGGGGCGACCTCACTCACATGGGCAACCTGCGGTGCCCGGCACGCCCCGGTGCGCCACCACGGCCCCGCTTCGGGTGTACGTTCGCGCGCTGTACGCCCCGGCGGTCCGCGGGGGCGGCAGGGTTCGGCAGACGGGTGGGACACAGGTGCACGTGGTCGTGATGGGCTGCGGCCGCGTCGGTTCGGCGATCGCCCGGCGACTCGAGGTGATCGGCCACAGCGTCGCGGTGATCGACCAGGACCCCGAGGCCTTCCGCAGGCTCGGCCCCGAGTTCGGCGGCCGCCAGGTGACCGGCCTCGGCTTCGACCGGCAGACCCTCCTGGACGCCGGCATCGACTCCGCCGGGGCCTTCGCCGCGGTCAGCAGCGGGGACAACTCCAACATCATCGGCGCGCGCGTCGCCCGCGAGACGTTCGGTGTCGAGCACGTCGTCGCCCGGATCTACGACTCCAAGCGGGCCGAGGTCTACGAGCGGATGGGCATCCCCAGCGTCGCCACCGTCCCGTGGACGGTCAGCCGGCTGATGCGGGAGCTGCTCTCGGTGAAGGTGACCGAGATCTGGCGCGAGCCCACCGGCACGGTCCTGCTGATGCGGATCACCGTGACCGATGTCTGGGTCGGCCGACCGCTGGCCGAGCTGGAGAACGCCTCCGGTGCCCGGGCCGCCTGGCTGGTGCGCTTCGGCGAGGCCCAGCTCATCACCCCGACCACGGTGCTGCAGACCGGCGACCACCTCGTCGTCGCCGCCACCGACGAGCTCACCCACCGGGTGCACCAGGCCGTCGAGCAGGGCCCCGCGGGAGGGCAGCACTGATGCGCGTCGCCATCGTGGGGGCCGGCGCGGTCGGCCGGTCCATCGCCACCGAGCTGCTGGGCAACGGCCACGCCGTGATGCTCATCGAGAAGAACGGCTCCCGGGTCAAGCCTCGGGCGGTCCCGGGCGCCGAGTGGGTGCAGGCGGACGCCTGCGAGGTCTCCTCCCTCGAGGAGGCCCAGCTGGCCACCTGCGACGTGGTCATCGCGGCCACCGGTGACGACAAGGCCAACCTGGTCGTCTCGCTGCTGGCCAAGACCGAGTTCGCGGTCGCCCGGGTGGTCGCCCGGGTCAAGGACCCGCGCAACGAGTGGCTCTACACCGAGGCGTGGGGCGTGGACGTCGCCGTCTCGACCCCCCGGGTGCTCGCCGCCCTGGTGGAGGAGGCGGTCACCGTGGGCGACGTCGTCCGGCTGATGAGCTTCCGCAAGGGCGCGGCGAACCTGGTCGAGATCACCCTCGCCGAGGACACCCCGTGGGTGGGCCGGCCGGTGCGCGAGGTGCCGTTCCCCCGGGAGACGGTGCTCACCACCATCCTGCGTGGCGACCGGGTCATCGCCCCCGATCCCGACGAACCGCTGGAGGCCGGGGACGAGCTGCTGTTCGTGACCCACGGCGACATCGAGGAGCAGCTCCAGGCGGTCATGTGCCCCGACGGGAGCTGCTGACAGCAGACCCCCCGTGGAGCGGCGCCGTCAGGCGGCCGGGGGCTGCGTTTCCGAGCGGTGCCGGTGCAGCCGGGCCACCACCCACAGGGTGATCACGAGCTCGGCTGCGGTCAGCGGCAGACCCAGCACCAGTGAGGACGTCGCCAGCAGTTCCACCTCGTCGCGCAGGTAGAAGAAGCCCTGCACGACCGCGCGCAACAGGAAGACCCCAGCCCACAGCACGGTCAGCCAGCCGTAGGCCCGCAGCATCCGCGGGTCGTCACGCCAGTGCCGCTCCGGCTCCGGGTCCGGCACCCGGTCGCCGGCGGCCACCGGCACCGTGGCGCCACCCTCGACCGGCACGGCCGTCGCGGCCGGGTCCCGGCGCGCACGGTCACGCAGTGACGGCAACCGGTGGGTGGACATGGCCCCCAGGTGGCTGGGCGCCAGGAACTCGGCGATCACCCCGACCAGGGGACGCCGGAAGGGGATCGAGGCGAGCAGCACCAGGGCGATCCCGGCGTTGCGCACGATGCCCAGCACGAAGAAGTCGCGGGCCTGCCCGGAGTACGCGGCGATCGCCACGGCGACGGCGACGGCGAACAGCCCGCTGACGGCCTGCTGGAGGCTCTCCCGGCGGAGCAGCCGCAGCAGGAAGACCAGCACCGCGGAGGCGAGGGCCGCCCAGATGCCGACGGTGAGCCCGCCGACCGAGTTGGCCACGATGAACGCGATGGTGGGCAGCGAGGCGTCGACCATGCCGCGCCAGCCACCCAGCTGGTCCAGCACCAGGTGGCGGTCGAACGTCGCCCCCCCGCGTCCGGGCTCGCTCACCGGCGGGTCCCTCCGGTCATGCCCGCATCGACGACCGGGTCACCCGGCGCTCAGCTCGTACCAGGGGTTGTAGATGACCTGCCGACCCTCGAAGGAGGCGAACCGCCCGCGCGCGGTGAGCCGGCGACCCGGCTCGATGCCGGGGATCCGGCGGCGGCCGAGCCAGACGAGCGTGACCGAACCGGAACCGTCGAACAGCTCGGCCTCCAGGGTCGGCACCGTCTCGCGCGGGGTGTAGACCACCGACTTGATCCGCCCGGTCACCGTGACGACCTCGCCCTTGCGGCACGTGCTGACCGCCGAGCAGCCGGCCGACGCCACCCCGGAGCGCAGCTCCTGGGCGTCCACGGCCCGGTCGTCGGCGGTGAGCTTCTGCAGCTTGCGGGACAGCCAGCCCCGCGCGCCGGGCTCCGTGGAGGCACCGGTCCTGGTCTCGGTCACGATCCCAGGGTAGTGCTGCCAGGGGCCGCTGTCCGACGCTCGGCCAGCCAGTCCACGGTGCGTCTCCACGCCGCACCGGAGACGTCGATCAGCACCATGTGGTCGCCGGGGACGACCGCCACCTCGACGGTGTCCCCGGCCGCGGTCGCGGCGGCGGCGTACCGCCGGCTCTGGTCCAGCGGCACCGAGGTGTCCTCCGCGCCGTGCACGCAGAGCACCGGCAGTCCGGTCGGCAGCAGTCGCACCGGGTCGGCAACGGCGTACCGGTCGGGCACCTCGGCCGGCGTCCCGCCGAGGAAGTCCACCGTTGCCCCGTCGCCGAGGTCGGCGGTGACCGCAGCCTCCAGGTCCAGCACCCCGGCCTGGGCGACGACCGCGCTCACCGGGACCCGCGGGTCCGCCCCCGGCGCCCCGGCGGGCAACCGGCCGCGGCCGGCGACCCACACCGCGAGGTGCCCGCCCGCGGAGTGACCGAGGACGGTCACGTCGGTCAGGTCCAGGCGCGCTGCGCCCTGCACGTCGGGGAGGGCGTCCACCGCCGCGGCGACGTCCTGCAGCGTGGTGGGCCAGCCACCACCGGCGCCCACCCGGCGGTACTCCACGGCCACCGCGGCCCAGCCGCGAGCGGCCAGGTCGGCGGCCAGCGGGCGGGCCAGCTCGATGCCGTAGCGGGCCCGCCAGAACCCGCCGTGCAGGACGACCACCACCGGTGCCGGACCGTCGCCGGCCGGCAGGGACACCTCCACGAACTGGTCCGGCCCGGGGCCGTAGTCGTGCCGGACGGGCTCGCTCACCCGGCGTTCCGGGGCTCGGTGGGTGGCTCGGTGGGGGCTGGCTCGGTGGGGGGTGGCTCGGTGGGGGGTGCCGCCGGAGGTGCGGCCGGCGGCGGGGCCACCGGCGAGGCAGACGGCGCCACCGGCGAGGCAGACGGCGCCACCGGCGAGGCAGACGGCGCCACCGGCGAGGCAGGCGGGGCGACCGGCGCGGCGGCAGGGGGCGCGGCAACAGGCGGCGGGGCAGCCGGCGGTGCCGCGGGCCGGCGGGCAGCCGGGCGCGCACCCTGGCCCGCGGCCTGCCTGCGGGCGACCTGCTGGGCTGCCTGCGGGGGCAGCGTGAGGGGAAGCTGCTCGCGCACCGGCATCGGCTGCGCCCCCCGGACGACGACGACCGACCGGAACGCCGCCTCCAGCGGCGCAGCCGCCTCGGGTGTGCTGGCCGCCGAACCGCTGATCATCCCGCGGAGGAACCACCGCGGGCCGTCGACGCCGAGGAACCGGGCCGGACGGCGCACCGGTTTCGGCGCCCCGGTCTCCCCCTGCTGCGGCGGCGCGGCGACCAGGATGGACCCGACCAGCTCACGGCCGAAGGGCCCGTCCACCTCGGTCAGCCGGCCACCCTGCCCACTCGCCCCGCGCATGAGCTCGGCGCGCACCTCGTCCCAGAGTCCGCCGGCGCGCGGGGCGGCGAAGACCGACAGCTGCAGCAGGGAGTCCCCGGCGCGGAGGCTGGCCCCGACGACCTGCTGCTGGGCGTTGACGTCCACCCGCAGCTCCATGCCCGCGGCAGCCGGCAGCCGCAGGGAGCCCAGGTCGACGCGCGGCCGACCGTCCTCCGGGGCGTCGGCCTCGTCCCACGGCCCACTGGTCGCGGTCTCCTCACGCTCCCGCACCTGGGGTTCCGGGGGCACTCCCCGCTCCCGGAGGCTGCGGTCGATCCGGTTGCGTCGACGTCCGAACGGCATCGTCAGGCCCGTCCTTCCAGAGAGGTGTGGGTCAGGTCGGCGGCCAGCGCGGCCGAGCCGCCGGTGGAGCCGTGCCCTCCGCTGCCACGTTCGCTGCCGGGCAGCTCTCCGACCGGCAGGAAGCGGGCCCGCACGACCGGCTGGACCACCAGCTGGGCGACGCGGTCGCCGCGGGACAGCCGGAGGGTGGTGGTGGGGTCCAGGTTGACCAGGTTGACCTTGATCTCGCCCCGGTAGCCCGCGTCGATCGTGCCCGGTGCGTTCACCAGGCTGAGCCCGAGCCGGTGCGCCAGACCCGAGCGCGGGTGCACGAAGCCGGCGAACCCCTCGGGGATCGCCACCGCGACCCCCGTGCCCACCAGCGCGCGTTGGTGCGGTGCGAGCTCCACGTCCTCGGCTAGGCACAGGTCGGCACCGGCGTCACCGGGCAGGGCGTAGGCCGGGAGGACGGCGGCGGAACCGAGGACGACGGGCACGTCGACCTCGGCGGCGACGCCGGCCAGCGGCTGGTCGGGCAGGGGAACGGGCACGGCGGCGAGGCTAGCCGCGCCGACCGGTGCGCGTGCGGGCCGACCCGGCGGTCAGGTGCGCGGACCGGCCGGGGGCAGCCCCAGGTCGGACCGCAGCCGATCGGCCAGCGCGGCCGTCGCCTTGCGGTTGCCGCGGGCGGCCAGCGTCGCACCGACCAGCAGGGGGGCCACCGACGTCGTGCTCCGGGCCAGCCGCCGGGTGACCCGGCGCCGCAGCGCCGTCGTCCCGGCCGTGCTCAACGCGGCGAACAGCCCACCCGACGACGAGCTCCCCACCGCCCGCTGGGTGCTCCAGCTCGCCAGGTAGGCACCGGCCCGGGCGCGGGCATCGCCCGGGGCCGGACGGCCGGCCAGCTCGTGCAGCTCCCCGACCAGCACGACCTCGACGGCGGCCACCAGCACCGTCTGTGCACCGAGCTCCAGGGGGACGGCGACCAGGGTCGGTGGCGCGAACCACTGTGCCGCCGCCAGCCCACCGGTCGCGGCACCGACCCCACCGGTGAGCCGGGCCGCCCGGGCGACGAGGGCGTCGGCGATCTCCGCGTCCGAGGCCCCCGGATGGGCCCGTCGCAGCCGCGCCCCGTCCCGGATCGGCAGGCGAGGTGCGGCCGCGTCCAGGAGGTCGCTCAGCAGACCCGAGGGCGCCGAGCCGCCGCGGGGGTCCGTACCGGTGCCGGCGGAGCGCTCCCGCCCCGAGCCGGCCCGCGCGTCCCGCGCCGAGCCTGTCCGTGCGTCCCGCGCCGCGGCGGCGACCGCGGAGACGACGTCGGCCAGGACGCCGCCCGCCGCCCGGGCACCGGCAGCCGACCGGCCCGGTCCGCTGCCGTCCGGTGCGCGGGTGCCCCTGCCGGGCTCGTCCCGGCCGAGCAGCCCGGCCACGGCATCGGCCAGGGCCCGCGCGGCGGCACCGAGTCCGCCGTCGGCGCCGACGACCTCGCCCTCGACCGGCGTCCCGCCCACGGGGCGGGTCGGCGGGACGTCACGCGGCTGCTGGCTCATCGGTTCCCCTCCAACGGTGACGTGCTGGAACGGCCCCCGTGCAGGGGCCCGCCGTGAGCTGGCGAGCGGTGGGGGCACGGGGGTCCTTCTTCAGGCCGCGCAGTCGCGGCAGACCGGCTGCCCGTTGCGGGTGGCGGCCAGCCGGCTGCGGTGGTGCACGAGGAAGCAGCGCGAGCAGGTGAACTCGTCCTCCTGCTTGGGCAGCACCCGGACGGTGAGCTCCTCGTTCGACAGGTCGGCTCCGGGGAGCTCGAGGGCCTCGTTGAAGTCGGTCTCGTCGACGTCCACCGAGGAGGACTGCGCCTCGGCCCGGCGGGCCTTCAGCTCCTCCAGGGAGTCCTCGCCGAGCTCGTCGGCCTCGTTGCGCCGGGGGGCGTCGTAGTCCTGGGCCATGGGGTGCCCCTCACTCTCTCTTCGTCGCGGGCCCACGGGCCCGCTCGTCTGCCGTCGGCAACAGGCGCCGACGGCGGTGGTGCCGGCCGCCAGGGCGGCCGGGGATCTCGCGCCGGTCCGGGGGCCACGTGGCCCCCCTCCCGGGTCGCTCGGTCGTGCACCGGACCACGTCCGGCTCGGCTGGTGGACGAGCACGCCTGCTGCTCGTCCTGCACCCAGCCAGCCGCCCAACGCCGTCCGGCCCCGGTTTGTGCCCGCCTGCGGGAGACCGACACATCCGGCCCTCCGGGAGGCCGGTCGAGGCGGGGAGCGCCAGAGGCTACCCTGCCGCCGTGGGGACTCCAGTGGGTGCTGATCCGGGGGTCGTCGGCCCCTACCTGGCAGGTGCTCTCGGGCACGAGAAGTGGCGTTCGGTCCGGGTCGAGCTGATCGCCGCCGGCATGTCGAACCTCACCTACGTGGTGACCCCGGAGGGCGGCTCCGAGGACGACGCGGTGATCCTGCGGCGGCCGCCGACCGGTGCCGTGCTGGCCACCGCGCACGACATGGTGCGCGAGCACCGGGTGATCTCCGCGCTCGCCGGCACCCCGGTGCCGGTCCCCCGCACGCTGCACCTGGCCACCGACACCACGGTCCTCGGCGCCCCGTTCTACGTGATGGAGCGCGTGGCCGGCGTGCACGTGGTCAGCGAGCTCCCACCCGGGTACGCCGACGAGCCGGCCCAGCGCCGGGCGGTCGCCGACGGCCTGATGGACACCCTCGCGGCCCTGCACAGCGTCGACCCCACCGCCGTCGGGCTGAGCGACTTCGGGCGGCCCGAGGGCTTCCTGGAGCGCCAGGTGCGTCGCTGGACCAAGCAGTGGGACGCCACCCGCGACACCGACCGGCCCGCGCTGGACGCACTGGCCGCCCGGCTGGCGGAGACGGTGCCCGCCACCCGGCGCACGGGCATCACGCACGGCGACTACCGGCTGGACAACTGCCTGCTCGACCCGCAGACCCCCGGCCGGGTGCGCGCGGTCCTGGACTGGGAGATGTCCACGCTGGGCGACCCGCTCACCGACCTCGGGATGCTCTTCGTCTACTGGCCCCAGGCCGGCGAGGAGCGGGCCGTCTCGGTCTCGCAGGTCACCACGCTGCCCGGCTTCCCGACCCGGCTCGAGCTGGCCGAGCGGTACGCCGCGAGCAGCAGCGCCGACCTGTCGGACCTGAACTGGTACGTGGGCTTCGCCTACTTCAAGTTCGCCGCGATCGTCGCCGGCATCGTGGCCCGGTCGGCGGCCGGTGCGATGGCCGGCAAGGACACCACCGGCTACGCCGACAAGATCGACCCCTGCGTCGAGCTGGGACGCGCCGCACTCGAGGACGGTGCGCTGTAGCCGCTCCGGACGCCGCTAGGGTCGACTCCGTGTACGTGCCGGCCGCCGTGAGGACCCAGTGACCGAGCTCGCCGACGACACCGCCGAGCGCGGACCCGACGCCCCGCGCCGCAACCGCCGGCCTGTCCCCGCCCTGGTGTTCCTGCTGGTGCTGGCGCTGGCCGCCATGGGCGTGTGGTGGAACGTGCTCGGCGACGAGCGGGCCCGGGAGCAGGCCGAGGCAGCGGTCTGCAGCAGCGCCAGCAACGTGCCGACCGAGCTGGACCCGGCCACGGTGTCGATCAGGGTCTACAACGCCACGGACACCCCCGGGCTGGCCGGTGAGGTCACCACGACCCTGGAGAGCCGCGGGTTCGTGGTCAACGAGACCGCCAACGACCCCAGCAGCGCCGAGGTGACCGGCGTCGGCGAGCTGCGGTTCGGCGGCCCGGGCCGGGAGGCCGCCGAGTTCCTGCGGCTGTACCTGCCCGGCGCCACCGACCGCGTCGACACCCGCTCCACCGGCCTCGTCGACCTCGTGATCGGGCCGGACTTCGCCGGGCTGGCCAGCGAGGAAGAGGTGGCTGCCGCGCTGGTCGCGGCGGCGAGCGTCGAAGCGGACTGCTGACCGACGACCGGGGGCGGCCCGGTCAGCCGTCGGCGTGCAGCCGCTCCAGCAGGGCCACCAGGGGCTCGGCGACCGACGCGGCCGTGGCGACCGCCATGGGCTCGGCGAACGGGCGCCCACCGGTCCCGGTGACCACCAGGCCCGCCTCTGCCGCGATCAGCGCCCCGGCGGCGTGGTCCCAGGGCTTGAGGTCCAGCTCGTAGTAGGCGTCGACCCGGCCGGCCGCCGCGGCGCAGAGGTCCAGCGAGGCGCACCCCCAGCGCCGGATGTCGCGGACCTCGGGGAGCAGCTGGGCGACGACCGCCCCCTGGGCGCGGCGCTGCTCCACCCGGTAGCCGAAGCCGGTCGCCACCAGCGTCTGCTCCAGCGAGGCCGGTGAGCTGCCGTGCAGCTGCATCGCGGCCGCCCCCGGCGCGGTGAGCCAGGCACCCTGGCCGCGGACGGCGGTGAACAGCTCCCCGGTGCCGACGTTGAGCACCACGCCGACCTCGGTACGGCCGTCGACCTCACCGGCGATGGAGACGGCGTAGGCGGGCAGGCCGTAGAGGAAGTTGACGGTGCCGTCGATCGGGTCGACCACCCAGCGGACGCCGCTGGTCCCCTCGTGGGAGGCGCCCTCCTCCCCCAGCACCCCGTCGTCGGGCCGGGCCTCGAGCAGCCGGCGCACGATCAGCGCCTCGCTCGCGGTGTCGACCGCGGTCACGACGTCGACCGGGCTCGACTTGGTGTCGACCTGCTCGGCGGCGCTGCTGCGCCCCGCCCCGACGAGGACCGCGGCCTCCTCGGCGGTGGCCCGGGCCAGCTCCAGCAGCTCGGTGGACAGGTCGGGTGCGGCGGCGCCGGAGGTCATCACGGAGAGCGATCCTGCCCGACCGGTGCACCCTCGGTGGGCGGGGTCGCTAGCCTGCCCCCGTGCAGGGCTTCGGAGTGGACATCGGTGGCAGCGGCATCAAGGGCTGCGTGGTCGACCTGGACAAGGGCGAGCTGGTCGGGGACCGGGTGCGGATCCCGACTCCCCAGCCGGCCCTGCCCGACCCGGTCTACGGCGTGGTGTCCGAGATCGTCGGTCGGTTCGGCTGGGAGGGGCGCATCGGCGTCACCTATCCGGGGGTGATGAAGCACGGCGAGGCCTTCACCGCCGCCAACATGGACGCGAGCTGGATCGGCACCGACATGGCCGCCGGGCTCGAGGCGGTCATCCCCGGCACCGTCCAGACGCTCAACGACGCCGACGCCGCCGGCATCGCCGAGATGGCCTACGGCGCCGGCCGCGGTGAGCGCGGCCTGGTGCTGATGCTCACCTTCGGCACCGGCATCGGCAGCGCGCTGTTCATCGACGGCACGCTCGTGCCCAACACCGAGTTCGGCCACATCGAGGTCGACGGCCAGGACGGCGAGAAGCGTGCGTCGGCATCGGCTCGGGAACGCGAGGACCTCAGCTACCCGCAGTGGGCCAAGCGCGTCGACCGGTACCTGGACACCTTGGAAGCCAGCCTCTGGCCCGACCTGATCATCGTGGGCGGCGGGGTGAGCAAGAAGGCGGAGAAGTGGGTGCCGCTGCTGTCGACCCGGACCCGGGTCGTCCCCGCCGAGCTGCTCAACGACGCCGGGATCGTCGGCGCGGCCCTGGCGGCCGAGCAGCACATCGGTCAGTGACGCCGGGCTGACGGTGGTCGCGGTGTCACCGGTGTCGACCGGGCGTCTCGGTCATCGAGCCGCGCCCGGTACAGAACCGGTGGACCCCCGGGTGCGCGCCGTTACAATGGTCACGCTCCACCGCGTCGCTCCCCCAGCCAGCAGGTCATCCCCACTCCCAGCCCGGTCAAACACCGCGCGGGGGGTGTGTCGCCCGGCCGGCAGGTGGGGCCCTGCCTCGTCGGGACGTCGTCCGGAGCCGCTGCCCGTCGGGCCGTAACGGCCCTCCAGGAACGCACCGCAGTAGTACGGGAAGGAACCCCGAGTGCCCGCCGACCAGCCAGGACCGGACGTGACCACGGTGAGCAGCCAGGGTCGAAGCAGGACGGTCGCCGCCCGTGGCAGCGCCTCGTCGTCGACCACCGCGCCGGTGACCGCGGCGGCCAAGAAGGCCCCGGCCAAGCGGGCGCCCGCGAAGAAGGCCGCAGCCCGCAAGCCGACGATCGCCCCCTCCCCCGGCGCCGGTGAGGGCACCGTCCTGACCGCCGTCGCCTCCGACGGGGCGACCGTCGCCGTCGTCGACGCCGGCGCCGAGGGCCTCAAGCTCGACGAGACCGTCGTCACCGGCAAGGACGGCGTCGCCGTCACCGAGAACGAGGAGAAGGACGCCGAGACCACCGGCGACTTCGAGTGGGACGACGAGGAGGAGTCCGAGGCGCTGCGGCAGGCCCGCAAGGACGCCGAGCTCACCGCGTCCGCCGACTCCGTCCGCGCCTACCTCAAGCAGATCGGCAAGGTCGCCCTCCTCACCGCCGAGGAGGAGGTCGACCTCGCCAAGCGGATCGAGGCCGGCCTCTACGGCGCCGAGCGGCTCCGCCAGGTCGAGGAGGAGGGCCAGAAGCTCTCCCCGCAGATGCGGCGTGACCTCAACTGGATCATCCGGGACGGCGAGCGCGCCAAGA
>NZ_JAPVBL010000006.1:110050-409440 GCF_026967935.1 Modestobacter sp. VKM Ac-2982 | reverse complement strand
GGGAGAGTAGGACGCCGCCGGACATAACTCCCAGGACGGGGTCACAGCTACGGCTGTGACCCCGTTCCTGCATTTCCGGACCAGGTACGTCGCTGTGCACTGTGCCCCTGAGTGCGCGCCCGCAGCATTGGGCTCCGTGTCAGCGAGTGCGGCCTCTTCGCCCGCCGGTGGCGAACCCTCTGTCGACGGTGCCTTGCCGGGCGACGAGGGTCAGCCGGCGGTGCGCGTCACGTGACGCAAGGATCAGCGGCGGCGGTCCGGTGGGGCGGTGGTGGCCCCGACGTTCTCGTCCAGCCACCGGTTCAGCGGTGCGAAGGCCCGCCAGGCATCGCAGACCCGGTCGCGGGCCGCGGGCGTGTGCAGCCAGTCCTCCGGCGTCCACTGTTGGGATGCGTGCAGGGACTTGTGCCGCAGGAGCTCGAGACGCGGGTGGTCCGCCGGCCAGCCACGCGGCGTCCGGATCAGCTGCTCCCCGCCCACCTCATAGCCGGCGGCGCACAAGTCGCGGACCAGGGCGTCGAGCCGGGTGCCCTGCAGGTCGTCGCCGACGGCCCGGCGGTACCGCTCCACCTGGTCCGGCTGCAGGCGCCAGCACCCACCGGCCACCCGCAGTCCGTCGGCGGAGACCTGCACGTACACCGAGCCGCACCCGGCGCCGTCTGGCTGGAGCACCGCCCCCTGGTGCGTCTTGTACGGCGTCTTGTCGTGGCTGAAGCGCACATCCCGGTACGGCCGGAAGAGCTTGGGTGTGCCGAACTCTGGCGCCAGAGCGTCGGCCAGCGCCTGGAGTGGTGCCCGGACGTGCTGGTCGTAGCTGCTCCGGTGCTGGGTCCAGTAGGTCTTGCTGTTGTCGGCCTCCAGGCCCTCGTAGAAGACCAGGGCCTCGTCGGGGAAGCCGGAGAACGTCACGGTGCTGCGCCCTCCTCGTCGTCCAGCAGGGTCGTCCAGCGGAGTTGCGCGAGCGGGGCCGCACCGGTGTCCAGCGTCCGCGTCCACCCGTCTGGCGCCCAGCCCGCCGACTCCAAGAACCGGGCGGTCACATCGTCGGCCTCGGGGACCCAGGTGTGCAGGGTGCGGACCCCGCGCTCGGTGGCCAGGTCCGCGACGGCGGCGAGCAGCCGGCTGCCGTGACCACGCCGGCCCCAGCGGGGCTCGACGAACAGTGCGGCCAGCTCGGCGACCCCGGGGTCGCCGGAGGGTCCGTAGGCGGCGAACCCGACCAGGGTCCCCGCGTCCACGGCGACGAGGACACCGTGCGCGGACGTGGGGGGTGCGGTCACCGCCGCTCGCCAGCTCGTCGTAGCGGCGTCGTCGTCCCAGTCGTCGAGCACCGCTGCCGGGAGGAACGACCGGTAGGCGGTCCGCCAGGTGACGACCTGCACGCGCGCGATCGCCTCCGCGTCGCCGGTCGTCGCCGGTCGTACGGACACGTCGGCGCGGCCGGACAGGCCGCGTCCCCTCGGCAGCTCCACCGGGGCAGCGTAGGCGGTGGGCTCGGTGGCCGGCCCGGGCGTCCGCCGGGGTGGTGCGCCCCGTCGGCTCGGCAGCCCGGGGCACGAGCTGCGCGGTGGGGCACGCCCGCTGAGTCGCCCCGACGCGAGTGTCGTACCGGCAAGGCAGGATCGGCCGGGTGACGACCTCCGTCGAGCGGCTGCCCGCCGGGCTGGCCCGCCGGATCGCCCTGGCCGCCCAGGGGTTCGCCGAGCCGCGGCCCACCGGCATCGTCGGCACTCGGCAGCTGCGCCGGACCGCCGACCGCCTGGCCGTGGTGCAGATCGACTCGGTCAACGTGCTCTCCCGGTCGCACTACCTCCCCTTCTTCAGCCGCCTGGGGCCCTATCGGCGCAGCGACCTCGATGCGCTCTCGAACCGGCGGCACGACCTCGTCGAGTACTGGGCGCACGAGGCGTCGTTCCTGCCGGCCCGGCTGCACCCGCACCTGCGCTGGCGGATGGACGCCGCCGACCAGGAGGCCTGGGGCTCGATGACCCGGGTCCAGCAGGAGCGTCCGGAGTACGTGGCGGCGCTGCTGGCGCGGGTGCGCACCGAGGGGCCGATCCGGGCCAGCCAGCTGCAGGAGGAGAGACCCAACCGGCCGGGCAGCATGTGGAACTGGCACGCCGGCAAGGCCGCGCTGGAGTACCTGTTCTTCACCGGTGCGCTGACCGCCCGCGGCCGCACGGCCGGGTTCGAGCGGGTCTACGACCTCCCCGAGCGGGTGCTGCCGCCCGCCGTCGTCCAGGCGCCGACCCCGGAGCGGCCGGAGGGCATCCGGGAGCTGGTCCGCACCGCAGCCCGGGCGCTGGGCGTGGCCACCGAGACCGATCTGCGTGACTACTTCCGGCTCGCCCCGGTCGACGCGCGGACGGCGATCGCCGAGCTCGCCGACGGCGGCGAGCTGCAGCCGGTCGAGGTGGTGGGCTGGAACCGGCCGGCCTGGGTGGACCCGCAGGCGCGGCGGCCCCGGTGGATCCGTGCCCGCGCGCTGCTGTCGCCGTTCGACTCGCTGGTGTGGGAAAGGCCCCGGGTCGAGCGCATCTTCGGCTTCCGCTACCGGCTGGAGATCTACACGCCGGCGGCCAAGCGCGTGCACGGGTACTACGTGCTGCCGTTCCTCTTCGGCGACCGGCTCGTCGCCCGCGTCGACCTGAAGGCCGACCGGCAGGCCGGCGTGCTGCGCGTACAGGGCACCTTCGCCGAGCCGGGGGTCGACGCCCCCGAGGTCGCCGCGGCGCTGGCGGCCGAGCTCCGGCTGATGGCCGACTGGATGGCCCTGGACGAGGTGGTGGTGGCCGGCCGGGGTGACCTGGCCCCCGACCTGGCGGCCGCGGTCGTCGCGACCGGGGGATGAGGTGTGGACGGCCGCGGGGTCCCGGCCACCTCGGGGACCGCTCGGGTGCCGCGCCCATGGCGGGGACGGTCCGGGCCGTACCCTCGTACGGGTGCCCGCCATCGCCCCCTTGAAGGTGCAGGTCGTCGCGCAGACGCAGTTCACCCCGCCGGCGGACGTGCCCTGGGAGACCGACGCCGAGGGCGGCCAGGCGCTCGCGGAGTTCGCCGGACGGGCCTGCTATCAGTCCTGGACCAAGCCGAACCCGGCCACGGCGACCAACGAGGGGTACCTCCGGCACATCCTGGAGGTCGGTCACCTGTCGGTGCTGGAGCACGGCACGGTGTCCATGTACCTCTCCGGCGTCTCGCGGTCGCTGACCCACGAGCTCATCCGGCACCGGCACTTCTCCTACAGCCAGCTGTCCCAGCGGTACGTGCCCGAGCGGGACGCCGCCGTGGTCGAGCCCGCGGTCATCGCCGAGGACCCGGAGCTGCACGAGAAGTTCCTCGCCGCGACCGACGCCGCACTGGCCGCCTACGCCGAACTGCTCGAAGGGCTGGAGAAGCGCTTCGCCGACGTCCCGAACGCAACGCTGCGCCGCAAGCAGGCCCGGCAGGCGGCCCGCTCGGTGCTGCCGAACGCCACCGAGACCCGCATCGTGGTCACCGGCAACTACCGCGCCTGGCGGCACTTCGTGGCCATGCGGGCCAGCGAGCACGCCGACGTCGAGATCCGCGAGCTCGCCATCGCCTGCCTCCGCGAGCTGCAGAGCGCTGCCCCGCACGTCTTCGGCGACTTCCGGATCAGTGAGCTCTCCGACGGCACGGCCGTCGCCGCGAGCCCGCTGGTCGCCGAGGGCTGACCGACCGCCGTCCGAGCTCTCACCCCACAACCGCGACGAGGAGTCGACATGGCCGAGGTGGCCGTCCAGCAGCAGGTCGACACGCAGTACGAGGACCTGCTCCGCCGTGTCCTGGAGACCGGGACGCCGAAGGACGACCGCACCGGCACCGGGACGCTGAGCCTGTTCGGGGAGCGGCTGCGCTACGACCTGTCCCGCGCCTTCCCACTCGTGACGACGAAGTCGGTGCACTTCAAGTCGATCGCCTACGAGCTGCTGTGGTTCCTGCGCGGCGAGGGCAACGTCGGCTGGCTGAAGGAGCACGGCGTCTCGATCTGGGACGAGTGGGCGGCCGAGGACGGCAGCCTGGGCCCGGTCTACGGCGTCCAGTGGCGGTCCTGGCCCACGCCGGACGGCGGGTCGATCGACCAGCTCTCCGCCGTGCTGGAGACGCTGCGCACCGACCCGGACTCCCGGCGGATGGTGGTCTCGGCGTGGAACGTCGCCGCGCTGCCGGAGATGGCGCTGGCGCCCTGCCACGCTCTGTTCCAGTTCCACGTCGCCGACGGCAAGCTGTCCTGCCAGCTCTACCAGCGCAGCGCCGACCTGTTCCTCGGCGTCCCGTTCAACATCGCCAGCTATGCGCTGTTGACCCGGATGGTCGCCCAGCAGGTCGGTCTCGAGCCGGGGGACTTCATCTGGGTGGGCGGTGACTGCCACATCTACCGCAACCACCTGCCCCAGGTGCGCGAGCAGCTCTCCCGCGAGGTGCTGCCCTTCCCGCAGCTGCAGATCGACCCGGCGCCCTCGCTGTTCGACCACCGCTACGAGGACTTCCACGTCGTCGACTACCGGCACCACCCGGCGATCCGGGGTGCGGTGGCGGTGTGACGGCAGCGGACCCCACGCGGCGCGCGGTGCGGATGGTCTGGGCCCAGACCACCGACGGCGTCATCGGCGCGGACGGCGCACTGCCCTGGCACCTGCCGGAGGACCTGCGGCTGTTCAGGGCCCTGACCGTGGGCGGGACCGTGGTCATGGGCCGGCGCACCTGGGCGTCGCTGCCGCCCCGGTTCCGGCCACTGCCCGGCCGCCGCAACGTGGTGCTCAGCTCGACGTTGCAGGCGTCCGAGGGCATGCAGGTGGTCCGGTCGGTGCCCGACGCGCTCGCGCTGGACGGCGACCTGTGGGTGATCGGCGGCGGGGCGGTCTACGCCGCGTTCCTCCCGCACGCCGACGAACTGGTGGCGACCGAGGTCGACGCGCAGCTGCCGGGTGACACCTGGGCGCCCCGGCCCGGCCCGGACTGGGTGCCCGGTGCCCGGGTGCCCGCATCGGGCTGGTCGGCGTCGACGACCGGGCTCCGATTCCGGGTCACCCAGTGGGGACGGGGGACGGTCGACCCGGACCCCGTGGCCCGCGTCCTCGCCGAGCACCAGGAGACCTGGGCTGCCCCAGGGCAGTCCGGTGCTGTCGGGGCGGGCCGGTAGATTCCAGGCCATGACCCCGGCCAGGACCACGGACCCCGCCCGACCGTTCGGGCGCGTGCTCACGGCGATGGTCACCCCGCTCGCCGAGGACGGCACGATCGACCTCGCCGGCGCCCAGCAGCTGGCCGCCCACCTGGTCGACCGGCAGTCACACGACGGCCTGGTCGTCTTCGGGACGACGGGGGAGTCGCCCACCATCAGCGACGGCGAGCAGCACGCCGTGCTCGAGGCGGTGCTGGACGCCGTCGGTGACCGCGCCATGGTGGTCGCCGGGGTCGGCACGAACGACACCGCGCACTCGATCGAGAAGGCCCAGTCGGCGGCCCGGCTCGGCGTGCACGGCCTCCTCGTCGTCACCCCGTACTACAACAAGCCCCCGCAGGCCGGCCTGCTGCGGCACTTCACCGCGGTCGCCGACTCCACCGACCTGCCGGTGATGCTCTACGACATCCCGCCGCGTTCGGTGGTCCCCATCGAGGTGGAGACGCTGGTCCGCGCCGCGGAGCACCCGAACATCGTCGCGGTGAAGGACGCCAAGGGCGACTTCGGTGCGCTCATGCAGACCCTCGCCCGCACCGACCTCGCCTACTACTCCGGCGAGGACATGCTGAACCTGCCGCTGCTCTCGGTCGGTGCCGTCGGCGTGGTGAGCGTCGTCGGTCACCTGGTCGGCTCCCGGCTGGCCGAGCTGATCGCCGCCGTCGAGGCCGGTGACCTCTCCCGGGCGCGGCAGGTCAACGAGAGCCTGCTGCCGGTCTACACCGGGATCTTCCGCACCCAGGGCACGATCATGGTCAAGGCGGCGCTGCGGGAGCTCGGGCTCCCGGCCGGCCCGGTCCGGCCGCCACTCGTGGACGCCACCGACGAACAGGTGGCGCAGCTGCGCGTGGACCTCGCGGCCGGAGGTGTCCAGCTGTGACGACGTCGAACTCCCCGCAGCCGCACCTGGACCTGAAGGCACCCCCGCCGCTGCCGGCCGGTGGCCTCCGGGTGATGGCGCTGGGCGGTCTCGGCGAGATCGGCCGGAACATGGCCGTGCTGGAGTTCGACGGCCAGCTGCTGATCATCGACTGCGGGGTGCTGTTCCCCGAGGCGGAGCAGCCCGGCGTCGACCTGATCCTGCCCGACTTCGGGGTCATCGAGCACCGGATGGAGGACGTCGCCGCCGTTGTCCTCACCCACGGGCACGAGGACCACATCGGCGCGATCCCCTACCTGCTCCGGCTGCGCGCCGACATCCCGCTGGTCGGCTCGCGGTTCACCCTCGCGCTGGTCAAGGCGAAGCTGCGCGAGCACCGGATCGACCCGGTCGTCGTCGAGGTCGCGGCCGGTGACGACCACCTGGCGGGTGGGTTCCACTGCGAGTTCGTCAGCGTCAACCACTCCATCCCCGACGCGCTCGCCGTCGCGGTGCACACCCCGGCGGGCACGCTCGTGCACACCGGCGACTTCAAGATGGACCAGCTGCCGCTCGACGGCGTGCTGACCGACCTCGGGGCCTTTGCCCGGCTCGGGGTCGCCGGCATCGACCTGCTGCTCAGCGACTCCACCAACGCCGAGGTGCCCGGGTTCGTCACCTCCGAGCGCAGCATCGGGCCGGTGCTGGACTCGGTGTTCGAGCGCGCCTCCCAGCGGCTGATCGTCTCCAGCTTCGCCAGCCACGTGCACCGCATCCAGCAGGTCCTCGACTGCGCGGCCGAGCACGGCCGCAAGGTCGCGTTCGTGGGCCGTTCGATGGTCCGGAACATGGGGGTCGCCCAAGACCTCGGCCTGCTCCGGGTGGCACCCGGGCTGATGGTCAAGCTCGACGAGGCCACCTCCATGCCCCCGGAGCAGGTGGTGCTGGTCAGCACCGGCTCGCAGGGGGAGCCGCTGTCGGCGCTGGGCCGGATGGCTCGTGGTGACCACCACCAGGTCACCATCGAGGCCGGCGACACGATCATCCTGGCGTCCTCGCTGGTGCCCGGGAACGAGACCGCCGTCTACAAGGTGATCAACGGCCTGGCCCGGCTCGGCGCGACCGTGGTGCACAAGGAGACGGCCCGGGTGCACGTCTCCGGGCACGCCCCGGCGGGTGAGCTGCGCACGCTGCTCAACGTGGCCAAGCCGCGGTACCTGATGCCGGTGCACGGGGAGTGGCGGCACCTGAGGGCGCACGCCGCGCTGGCCCAGGAGACCGGGATGAGCCGCGACCGCATCCTGCTGGCCGAGGACGGCGTCGTCGTCGACCTGGTCGACGGCAAGGCGTCGATCGTGGGCAGCGTGCCGATCGGCAACGTCTACGTCGACGGGCTCAACGTCGGCGACGTCGGCGAGGAGTCGTTGCAGGCCCGGCGGATCCTCGGCGACGAGGGCTTCGTGGCGCTGACCGTGGTCATCGAGCCCTCGACCCGCACCATCGTCCGGCCGGTGCACCTGTCGACGCGGGGCTTCTCCGACGACCCGGCCGCCTTCACCGAGGCGCTCGCCCTGGTCGAGGAGGAGCTGAAGCGGGTCCTGGCCACCGACGACCAGGTCGACGCCCACCGGCTCTCCCAGGTGATCCGCCGGACGGTCGGCAAGTGGGTGGCGGACACCTACCGCCGCCGCCCGATGATCATCCCCACCGTCCTCGAGGTCTGATCCCTTCGCTGCGCTGCTGTCCCCAGGGCAGACCCTGACGCGGTGTGACGCGCGTCGCATCAGCGCGTCAGCACACGCCGAGCGCGAGGCTCTTCGAGCCTGCGGCGACAGATCCCCAGCTCTCCGATCGAACGGGTGCCCGCGCCCTGCGTACCCACCGGTGTCCGGTGTTCGTCCGCCGGCCAGACCGATCGATGAGGAGACGACAGATGCGCACCAGATCACTGGCGGGTGCTGCGGCGTCAGCGCTGGCAATCAGCCTGCTGGCCGGCAGCCCAGCTCTGGCCCACGACGCCTGGGCCGCGGGCGACGGGCAGGGGAGTGCCCGGGACCAGAGCGACCGGCACCAGGGCAGCCGGGAGGACGACGACCGATACCACGGCAAGCACCGGGACCGGGGCGTCCAGGTCACCACCACGGCCGACACCGTCGACGCCGACCCCGGGAACGGTCGCTGCGCCGACGTCCACGACGAGTGCTCGCTCCGTGCCGCGGTGCAGGAGGCCAACGCGTCGGGCGGTGGCACGATCGAGCTGAGCAAGGGGACCTACCTGCTCAGCCTCACGAACGGCGATGCGGCTGGCGAGGACGACTCGGTGACGGGTGACCTCGACATCGCCGCCGAGATCACCCTCAACGGCAACGGGGGCGCGGTCGATGCGCAGGGCATCGACCGTGGCTTCGACGTGCTCGTCGGCGGTCGGCTGTCAGTGCGCGACCTCACGGTCACGGGCGGGGTGGCAGCGGGGACGGGGCTGCCCGCTTCCGGCGGCGGCCTGCGGAATGCCGGCACGCTGGAGGTCCAGCGCAGCACGATCACCGGGAACAGTGCCGTGCGGGCCGGCGGGGGGATCGAGGCGAGCGACGGGTCGACGACGACCGTCTCCTGGTCGAAGTTGTCGGGCAACTCCACCGGCGACGGTCCCGGCAACGGCGGTGGCCTGCACCTCACCGGCGCCGGCACGGTGGACGTCGAGCGCAGCGCGGTGACCGGCAACACGGCTGCGTCCGAGGGCGGCGGGTTGTGGAACTCCGGTCTCGGCACCATGACCGTGGACCGCAGCCTCATCGTCGGGAACACCGCCAGCGGTGCCGAGGCCACCATGGGCGGCGGCGGTCTGTTCCAGGAGGCGGGGGAGTCCGGGACGCTGGTCGTCACGCGCTCCGCGGTCAAGGACAACGTCGCCGATGGCGCATCCGGCTCCGGCGGCGGCATCCTCAACGACCAGGGCACCCTCGTGGTCGACCGCGCCTTGATCAGCGGCAACTCCGCGACGCGTGCCGGTGGCGGCATCGAGGCCAACGTCGGCACGACGACGCTCGAGCGCAGTCTCCTCACCGGCAACTCCACCGGTGACGGTCCCGGCAACGGCGGCGGCCTGCACCTGACCGGCGCCGGCACGGTGGACATCGACCGGAGCCAGGTGCGGGGCAACACCGCTGCAGCCGAGGGCGGAGGGCTCTGGAACTCCGCGACCGGGACCATGACCGTGACCCGCACGGCTGTCCGCGGCAACTCTGCACCGGTCGGCCCGGACGTCTTCCAGGACGGCCCCGGCTCGGGCCTCACCGTGGACGGGGAGCCGGTGCCGGCGACTCCCTGACCGACCGACGGCCGACACGAACGGCCGACAGCACGATCTCCGGCCGCGTCGGGGGGCAGCAACTGCCACCCGACGCGGCTGGAGCGCGTGGCCCGGACGTGCTCAGCGCCGGCCGGGACGTCTCGGGAGGTCGAGCTCAGGAGGTCGAGCTCAGAAGGTCGAGCGGAGCACGACCGCGCCGCTGGCGTCGACCACCTGGAAGCCCTCGGCGTCGGCGCGCAGGACCGGGGAGTTGAGGTTGCAGAACAGCTCCGCGGGGCCGGTTCCGAGGAAGGCCCCGGCGGGTGCCGCGTCCCCGCCGTCCTCGAGGACGGCGACCCGGTAGACCTCCCCGGCGGTGAAGCCGGCTCCGGCGAGCTTCACCTCCACACCCCAGGTGTGCGGCACGACGTCGGCGGTCGCGGTGATGTCCGGGTCGGTGACCTCGACGGCCACGCTCTCCAGCGGCGGTGGGGGCGGGACCGGCCGGACCAGCCAGCCGGCGGCGAAGGCCGCGGCAGCCGTGGCCAGCACGAGCGCACCGGCGGCGAGCCGGGTCCGTCGGCGGCGCCCGGTCGGGTCGGCCCGGGGGAGGGTGTCCTCGGCGGCGATCCGGGCCAGGACGGCGTCGGCCAGCCCGGCCGGGGGCGCCGGGTCCTCGTCGAGTCGGTCGGGGTCGGCGTCGGCGAGCCGGGCGGCGATCGGGGCCAGTTCGGCCAGCTCGGCGCGGCAGGCGGCACACCCCTCGAGGTGTGCCCGCACCACGGCGCGCTCCTCGGGGCTGCCCGCGCCCAGGGCGTACACGCCGAGCTCCTCGCGCAGTGCGCGGTGCGCCTGTTCCTCGTTCACGGTTCCACCCCCATCTCCTCCATCGCCAGCCGCAGTGCCTTCAGGCCGTAGAACACCCTGCTGCGCAGTGTGCCCACCGGTACGCCGAGCTCCGCCGCGACCTCGGCGTGCGGCCGGCCACGCAGGTGGGTCTCCACGATCGCGGCCCGGTGCTCGACCCCGATCCGACGCAGCGCCTCCTCGACCACCCAGGCGTCGACCAGGCGCTCGTCCAGGGCAGGTCCGGGCGGGCCGTGGTCGTCGTCCCGGGTGCCGTCGGTGAGCTGACGCTGCCACGGGCGGGCCGCGCCGCGTCGCGCCTCGTCGACCAGCAGGTTGCGGGCGATGGCGAACAGCCAGGTGCGCAGGCTGGCCAGCCTGGGGTCGAAGGACCCCGCGGACCGCCAGGCCCGCAGGAACACCTCCTGCACGACGTCCTGGGCGGCGCCCTGGTCACCCAGGTGGCGCAGGGCGAAGCGGTAGAGCTCCGGCCCGTGCGCGGAGTAGGCGGCCGGGACGTCGAGGTGGCCGGGCTCGGCCGGTCGCAGCTGCCGCACCATGTCCCACCTCCCGATCGCCGGATGCCCTGCGGTTGTGTACGGCGCTGGGACCGGATCGGTTCACCGGGTGTTGTGCGTGCGTCACGGACGCACGACCTCGATCGGGGTGATCCCCTCCTCGGCGGGGAGGGAGAAGCCCAGCACCTGGGCGTAGAAGGAGAGCTCGCCGTCCAGCGCGGTGCGGATGTTCTCCGCCTTGCGGAAGCCGTGCTGCTCTCCGGGGAAGAGCACGTACGCGTGCGGCACGCCCTTCGCCCGCAGGGCGGCGACCATCATCTCCGCCTGCTCCGGCGGCACCACCCGGTCCTCGTCGCCCTGGAACACCGCCAGCGGGGTGTCCAGAGCGTCGGTGGCGTTGATCGGCGAGCGCTCGGCGTAGACGCCGGCGCCGGCGGGCCACGGTGCGATCAGCCCGTCGAGGTAGCGGGACTCGAACTTGTGCGTGTCGGCGGCCAGCGCGGCCAGGTCGGCGACGCCGTAGTGGCTGGCCCCGGCGGCGAAGACGCCCGGGCGGAAGGTCAGCGCCGCCAGCGTCGTGTACCCGCCGGCGGAGCCGCCGCGGATCGCCAGCCGTGCCGGGTCGACCCGCAGCCCGGCGGGGCCGTCGCCGGAGGAGAGGTACCGGGCGCAGGCGACGACGTCGTCCAGGTCGGCCACGCCCCACTGCCCCTTCAGCGCCTCCCGGTAGCGCCGGCCGTAGCCGGTCGAGCCGCGGTAGTCGACATCGGCGACGGCGAACCCGCGGGAGGTCCAGTACTGGACGCCCAGGTCCAGCACCGACCGGGCGGCGGCGGTGGGCCCGCCGTGCACGAGGACCAGGAGCGGCGGCAGCTCGTCGTCCGGGCCGGTGACCTGGGGGTTGGTCGGCGGGTACACCAGCGCGTGGGCCTCGGCGACCCCGCTGGGCCCGGGCTCGGTGGGGAAGGTGACGTGCTGGGGGCGGGAGAACCAGGCCGGGTCCAGGCCGAGGTCGCGGGCCGGGCGGAGCACGGTGGCCGTCGCGTCGTCGACGTCCATCCGGAGGACGACGGGCTCGGACGCCGGCCCGCCGGCCACGCAGACCAACGAGCCACCGGCCGCGGCCAGCTGTCCGAACGCCGCCTGGTCCAGGGGCAGCTCGCGCAGCGTCCCGTCCGGCTCCCGCACGGCCAGCCGGTCGGCGCCGTCCCGGCCGTACGCCAGGACCGCCCGGCCGTCGCGCAGCAGGGCGAAGCGGCGCTGCCCGAACACCCACTGCGGTCCGGCGATGTCGGTGCCGGTGTCGACGACCAGCTCCGGCGGGGCACCGGGCGTCCAGCGGTACAGCGACCAGACGTCGGTGCGGTCGGCGAGGAACCACAACGCGCCGTCGGCGCCCCAGGTCGGCTGGACGATGGACTCCGGCTGCGCGCCCGATCGCCCGCCGGCCACCACGGTCTCGCCCCCGTCGGCGCCGCGGACGATGAGCTCGGCGGCGTCCCACGGCATGTCCGGGTGCTGCCACTGCAGCCAGGCGAGCGAACGGCCGTCGGGGGACAGTCGCGGGTCGGAGACGAAGTCGGGGCCGGTGACCAGCACGGTGGTCGTGCCGTCGCGCTCGACGCGCACCACCTCGTTCACCACGTCCGTCGCCACACCGCTCGCGCCGTGGGTCTCCCGGACGGCGAGCACGGCGCCGTCGGCGGTGGCCTGCAGGTCGGCGTGCCGGACCCCGGCCGGGACCGCGGGCTCCGGGGTCACCGCCACCGGCTCGCTGCTGCCCGGGTCGACCCGGTACAGCCGCTGGTCGGCGAAGTCGGTGAACCACACGGTGCCGGTGGCGACGGTCCAGGCGCCGCCGCCGTACTCGTGCACCCGGGTGCGGGCGTTCCAGGGGGAGGGGAGCAGGTCGGTGGTCGTCCCGTCCGGCGTGCGGCGGACCAGCGCGGTGCGGCCACCCTCGCTGGGGCGGCCCTCGGCCCACCACACGTCAGCGTCGTCTCCGGAGCCGTCCACGACGACCTCACCGAGCCGGGCGGCGGCCCGCACGACGAGCTCGGAGGTGATCGGCGTCGGCCAACTGCCGTGGGGGAGGGTCTGCTCGGGAGCGGTCACCCCGGTCACGCTAGCCAGCCGACGAGCTGGGTGTCGGCTGAGTCCGAGCCGGACACGCGGCGCTGGATGGGCCCCGGCACCGGCCTCGGCGATTACCGTCTGACGCATGCCTGCTCGCGCGTCGACGTCGAAACGGGCGCCTGCGCGCGGGAGCGCCCCGTCACGCCCGCGCACGGGCAGCACCGCTGCCAAGAAGCGCCCCCCGGCCAAGCGCGGTTCCACCGCGGCTCGCCGACCGGCGCCGAAGAAGAAGCAGGGCACGCTGGCCGGGAGTCTCTGGCGCGGTGCGACCGGCGCCTGGGGCCTGCTGGCCCGCGGCGCCGGCGGCGTGGCGCGCTCGGTGGCGCGGCCGGACGAGGCCGAGCCGCTGGGCCCCGAGCACCGCCGGGACGGCGTCGGCCTCGCTGTCCTGGGCCTGGCGATCGTGCTGGGAGCGGCCGTCTGGACCAACGGGATCGGTCCGGTCGGCGCCGGCCTGGCCACCGGGGTCGAGTGGACGATCGGTGCGCTGACCGTCGGGCTGCCGGTCGTGCTGTTCCTGGTCGCGCTGCGGCTGTTGCGGCACCCCCCGCACCCGGAGTCGCGCGGGCGGCTGATGATCGGCTGGCTCAGCGTGATCGCCGCCGTCGTCGGCGTCGCCCACGTCGTCGGCCCGGACGCTGATCCGCAGGACCGCACTGGTGCCGGCGGCCTGCTCGGCTGGGCGGTCGGCATGCCGCTGAGCGCCGGCGTGGGGCCGATCGTCACCGTGCTGCTGCTCGTCCTGCTCGCGTTCTTCGGCGTGCTCGTCGTGACCGCCACGCCGGTGCACCAGGTGCCCGAACGCCTGCGGGAGTGGGCCGACCGGCAGCTGGGCCGGGACGGCGACGAGGAGTACGACGACTACGACGAGTACCGGGACGAGGAGCCGGCGACCGAGCCGGTCCCGCGTGTGCGCAAGGGGCGCAAGGCCGCGGCCCCCGCGGTCGAGGACACCCTGGACACCGGGGCGGTGGACCTCGGTGCCCTGGACGACGCCCCGGCGGCGGTTGTCCACGAGCCGGCCCCCGAGCCCGTGCCGGTCCGCCGTCCGGCGATCATCGACCGCACGGCCCCGCCGGAGGACCTGCCGCCGATCGAGGAGCCCGAGCAGCTCCGGATCCAGCCGGTCGAGGGCGCCTACACGCTGCCCTCGGTGAGCGTGCTGCGCGCCGGCACCCCGCCCCGGGCCAAGTCCAAGGCCAACGACGTCGCCATCGAGGCGATCACCGGGGTGCTCGAGCAGTTCAACATCGACGCCGCGGTCACCAGCTACACCCGCGGCCCGACGGTGACCCGCTACGAGATCGAGCTGGGCAACGCGGTCAAGGTCGAGAAGATCACCGCGCTGACCAAGAACCTCGCCTACGCCGTCGCCAACGACAACATCCGGATCCTCGCGCCCATCCCGGGCAAGTCCGCGGTCGGCGTCGAGGTGCCCAACACCGACCGCGAGACGGTGAGCCTGGGCGACGTCATGCGCTCCCAGGTGGCCAAGCAGGACCCGCACCCGATGCTGGTGGGCCTGGGCAAGGACATCGAGGGCGGCTTCGTCTGCGCGAACCTGGCGAAGATGCCGCACCTGCTGGTGGCCGGTGCCACCGGTGCCGGCAAGTCCAGCTGCATCAACTCGCTGCTGACCTCGCTGCTGCTGCGGGCGACCCCCGACCAGCTGCGGATGATCCTGGTCGACCCGAAGATGGTCGAGCTCACGCCGTACGACGGCATCCCGCACCTGATCACGCCGATCATCACCGACCCCAAGAAGGCCGCCACCGCGCTGGCCTGGCTGGTGGAGGAGATGGAGCAGCGCTACCAGGACATGCGCGCCACCGGGGTGCGGCACATCGACGACTTCAACAAGAAGGTCGAGCGCGGCGAGATCACCACCCCGCCCGGCAGCGAGCGGGTGTACCAGCCCTACCCCTACATCCTCACCATCGTCGACGAGCTCGCCGACCTGATGATGGTCGCGCCGCGGGACGTCGAGGAGTCGATCGTCCGGATCACCCAGAAGGCGCGCGCCGCCGGCATCCACCTGGTGCTGGCCACCCAGCGCCCCTCGGTCGACGTCGTCACCGGCCTGATCAAGGCCAACGTGCCCTCGCGGCTGGCCTTCTCCACCTCCAGCCTCACCGACAGCCGGGTCATCCTCGACCAGCCGGGCGCGGAGAAGCTGATCGGCATGGGCGACGCCCTCTTCCTGCCGATCGGCGCCGGCAAGCCGATCCGCGTGCAGGGCGCCTACGTCTCCGACGCCGAGATCGAGGCGGTCGTCGAGTTCGTCAAGCGCCAGGGCGAGCCGGAGTACCGCGAGGAGGTCTTCACCGCCGCGGCGGGGGAGAAGAAGGAGATCGACGAGGACATCGGCAACGACCTGGAGCTGCTGGTCCAGGCCGTCGAGCTCGTCGTCACCAGCCAGTTCGGCTCCACCTCGATGCTGCAGCGCAAGCTGCGCGTGGGCTTCGCCAAGGCGGGGCGGCTGATGGACCTGATGGAGAGCCGCGGCATCGTCGGGCCGTCGGAGGGCTCCAAGGCCCGGGACGTGCTCATCAAGCCCGACGAGCTGGAATCGGTCATGTTCACCCTGCGCGGGGGAGAGGGCTGAGCGCGGACCCTGCACCGGTGTCGCCGGTCGGGGGTCCGGGCGACGCCTACGATGGTGCGGTGCCAGCCCTGCCCAGACCCATGACATCCCCCGAAGGGCAGCCCGCCGGTCCCGCTCCGCGGCGCGTTGCCGTCGTCACCCTCGGCTGTGCCCGCAACGAGGTGGACTCCGAGGAGCTCGCCGGACGCCTGGCCGGTGACGGGTACGAACTGGTCGCCGACGGCGAGGCCGCCGACGCCGTCCTGGTGAACACCTGCGGGTTCATCGAGAGCGCCAAGAAGGACTCGGTCGACGCGATCCTCGCCGCCACCGACTCCGGCGCCGAGGTGATCGCCGTCGGCTGCATGGCCGAGCGGTACGGCGCCGAGCTGGCCGGGGCGCTGCCCGAGGCCACCGTGCTGGGCTTCGACGACTACGGCGCCATCGGCGACCGGCTGGACGACGTGCTCACCGGCCGGCCGCTGGTCCCGCACACCCCGAAGGACCGGCGCACGCTGCTGCCGATCAGCCCGGTGCAGCGGACGGCGGCGACCCAGGCCCCGGACGCGCCGGCCATCCCCGGCCACGACTGGCTCCGTCGCAAGCGACTGGCCAGCGGCCCGTCCGCGGCGTTGAAGATCGCCTCCGGTTGCGACCGGCGCTGCGCCTTCTGCGCCATCCCCACCTTCCGTGGCTCCTTCGTCTCCCGCCCGGCCGGGGAGGTGCTCGGCGAGGCCCAGTGGCTGGCCTCGCAGGGGGTCACCGAGATCGTCCTGGTGAGCGAGAACTCCACCTCCTACGGCAAGGACACCGGCGACCTCCGCTCGCTGGAGAAGCTGCTGCCCCAGCTGGCCGCCGTCGACGGCATCGCCCGCGTGCGGGTGGCCTACCTGCAGCCGGCCGAGCTGCGGCCCGGACTGCTCGAGGTGATCGCCGCGACCCCGGGCATCGCCCCCTACTTCGACCTGTCCTTCCAGCACTCCTCGCCGACGCTGCTGCGCCGGATGCGGCGCTTCGGCGGCACCGAGGACTTCCTCGGCATCATCGAGCGGGCCCGGGCCCTGGCGCCCGGTGCGGGCTTCCGCACCAACGTCATCCTCGGGTTCCCCGGCGAGACCGAGGACGACGTCGCCGAGCTCGAGCGCTTCCTCACCGAGGGGCGGCTGGACGCCGTCGGGGTGTTCGGCTACTCCGACGAGGACGGCACCGAGGCGCTCGGACTGCCCGGCAAGCACGACCAGGTGGAGATCGACGCCCGCGTGCGGCGGATCACCGACCTGGTCGAGGAGCTGACCGCCCAGCGCGCCGAGGAGCGGATCGGCAGCACCGTGGAGGTGCTCCTCACCGAGGACCTGTCCGACGACGAGGAGCCCGGCACCTGGGCCGGTCACGCCGCGCACCAGGACCCCGACGCCGACGGCACGACGACCGTCTCCGGCGTGCCCGCCGACGCGGTCGCCGGCCAGCTGGTCCAGGCCGAGGTGGTCGACACCGAGGGCGTCGACCTGGTCGCCCGGGCGCTGCTGCCCGCGCACGGGGTGCCGGCGCTCGTCGCACCAGCCGGGGTCTGACCCGATGGGCGCGGTGGCACCAGGGGGGCCGGTCGACCCGGCGGCGACGCCGCCGCAGAGCGCCCGGCTGCTCAACCTGCCCAACGCGCTCACCATGCTCCGGCTGGCGGTCGTCCCGCTGTTCGCGCTCCTCCTGCTGTCCGAGGGTGGAGCGGACGACGCGCGCCGCGGCTGGGCCACCCTCTTCTTCGTCCTCGCGATCGTCACCGACCAGTTGGACGGCATGATCGCCCGCCGCACCAACCAGGTGACCGAGTTCGGCAAGCTCGCCGACCCGATCGCCGACAAGGCGCTCACCGGCACCGCGCTGATCGGCCTGTCCGTGCTGGGCCTGCTCCCGTGGTGGGTGACGGTGACCATCGTGGTCCGCGAGATCGGGGTCACCCTGCTGCGGTTCTGGGTCATCCGGCACGGCGTGATCGCCGCCAGCCGCGGTGGCAAGGCCAAGACCGTGCTCCAGTCGCTGGCCATCGGGATGTACATACTGCCCATCGACGGGCTGTTCGGGACGGCCCGGTGGTGGGTGATGGCCGCGGCGTTCGTGCTGACCGTCGCCACCGGCGTCGACTACGTCTACCGGGCCGTGAAGCTGCGCCGGACCAGCGCACGGGCCATGCGGGCGGCGGCGGCCCGGCGGACAGGCGCGGGTGACGAACCCGGTGCCGGTGGGGGCCGCCGATGAGCTCGCCGGGCACCGCCGAGGCGGCACAGCAGCTGCACGAGGCGCTGCTGGCCCGGGGTGAGACGGTCGCGGCCGCCGAGTCGCTGACCGCCGGCCTGTTCTGCGCCACCCTCGCCGCGGTGCCCGGCGCCAGCGCCACGCTGCGCGGTGGGGTCGTCGCGTACGCCACCGACCTGAAGACGACGCTGGCCGGGGTCGCCCCGGAGCTGCTGGCCACCTCGGGGCCGGTGAGCGAACCCGCCGCGGCTGCGCTCGCCGAGGGGATCCGCAGCCGCTGCGCCGCCACCTGGGGCGTCGGTCTCACCGGGGTGGCCGGCCCCGACCCGGTCGACGGGCACGCCCCCGGCCGGGTGTACCTGGGCCTCAGCGACGGGCTGGTCACCGTCGTCCACGAGCTGGACCACCCCGGCGACCGCGCTGCGGTGCGCGCCGGGGCGGTGCAGGAGGCGATGGTGCGGCTGCTGGGTCGGCTGGCCGAGCACCCGCTCCCCGGGAAGCCGGGGGACGGCGGGGGTGTTACGCCATGAGCGGACGGACCTCCACCGGCACGGTGACCCGGGTCATGGCCGCGTACGGTGAGCACACGGCGTCTCCCGACCGATCTGGTCAGCGGCGCTGCTCGTTCGACCTGCTCGTGAGAGTGGACAGGAGACGGCCATGACGCTGCTGCGCACCCAGCTGGGGAACACCCTGCGGGGCCACCGGCTGCGCCAGCGGCGGACGCTGCGCGACGTCTCCGGCGCAGCCCGGGTGAGCCTGGGGTACCTCTCGGAGGTGGAGCGCGGCCAGAAGGAGGCATCCTCCGAGCTGCTCGCCTCCATCTGCGACGCCCTGGACGTGGAGCTGGCCGACCTGCTGGCGGAGGTGAGCCTGGAGATGCGGCTCACCGAGCCGACCGGTCGCCCGGTCCGTCCGGTCGCCGTCGCCCGCCCGGGAGCCGGGGACGAGGAGGCCGCAGCCGCGGAGGCTGCCGACCAGCCGGCCGAGCAGGCGGCTGTCGAGGCGCCGGTCGCCGAGCCGGCCCTGGCGCTCGTGGGCATCGGCCAGTCGGCCCGCGCGGCCACCCGTGCCCGTGGGGCCGTCTCGCTCGCTGCCTGAGCGGGCTTCCACGCAGCACCCGGGCCCCCATCCAGGCCTTGATCCGTCCAGACGGGCCGGCGAACGCGACACGAAGCCCGCTCAGGGTCCACCTCCTTGACCCAGTGCGACGGAACGGGCACAAAGTGTCCATGTCTTCCCCCGGATCCCGTCCCCCGCTGCCGCAGCACCCCTCGCTCCCGGTGCCGACCGTCACCGGCCGGGGCGGGGTCACCGTGCTGGCGGCCGACGCTGCCGAGTCCGCGGCCGCCGAGGCCGCCGCTGCGGGCGGGCAGCACCTGACGACCCCGGTGCCGGTCGGGGCCGCGCTCCTGCAGCCGCCGCCGGCCGGCCACCACCTGACCGCGCCGGTGCCCTCGCTGGCGGTCGCCGTGCCGGCCCCGCGCCCCACGACCCCACGTCAGGACTCCCGTCGTCCCGCGCGCGCCGGGGTGCCGATGAGCCGCACGCGGCGCGGACTGCTCACCGGGGCCCGGGCGGCCTTCGCCGAGCGCGGGGTCCGCAAGACCACGATGCAGCACGTCGCCGCCGCCGCCGGGGTCGCCAAGGCCACGCTGTACAACCACTTCCGCACCAAGGACGACGTGGCGCACGCGCTCATCGCCTACGAGCTGGACCGGCTGGCCGCGCTCGCCGCCGAGCTCCCGCTGACCGTCGCCGTCCCCGCGCTGGCCGAGGAGGTCGGCGGGCACCCGGTGCTGCGCCGGCTGGCCGAGACCGAGCCGGAGACCCTCGTGCAGATGATGGCGCTGGACGCCGACCGCTGGGGCGACGTCGTCGTCACCCTCGGCTCGGCGCTGCGCATCTCCCGCCCCGAGGCCGAGCTGGTCTGCCGCTGGCTGCTGGGCCTGGTGCTGCAGCCGGGCACGGTGCAGGAGCGGGCCGCGCAGGCCGCCGTCGTGACCGGTCAGCTCGTCGGCTGACGCACGCGCGCATCGCCACGGCCGTCCCGGTCCCTGCCGACCGGGACGGCCGCGTGCCGTCCAGCCGCCACAGAGGGCCGTCGACCCGGACACGTGACATCGTGACGGGCGGCCCGCCCGAGTCGGACCCCGTGCCAGACCACCAGCGGAGCGCGTGATGCGGTACCTGTTCCGGCCCCCGGCCACCGAGGCCGCCGGCCTGCTGTCCCTGCCGTGGCACCAGCCGCTGGAGGAGTGGGACGAGTCCCTGCTGCTCGAGGTGCCGCAGCGCGGCATCTCGCGGCACGTCGTCCGGTTCACCGTGTCGGAGGGCCGCGTCTACGCCCTCAAGGAGATCGCCGAACCGCTGGCCCGGCACGAGTACGCGCTGCTCGCCGAGTTCGAGGGGGAGGGGTTGCCGTCGGTGTCGGTGCTGGGCATCTGCGTCGACCGGCCCGACGACCAGCAGGCCATCCTGGTCACCCGGTACCTCGAGTACTCGATGTCCTACCGGTACCTGTTCTCCGGCCCGCGCGCCGCGGACGACCCGATGAAGCTGCTGGACACCCTGGTGGAGCTGCTGGTGCGGCTGCACCTGGCCGGCGTCTACTGGGGCGACTGCTCGCTGTCCAACACGCTCTTCCGGCTGGACGCGGGGACCTTCACCGCCTACCTGGTCGACGCGGAGACCGCGGAGCGCCACCCCACGCTGTCGGCGCGCAAGCGGGCCTACGACGTCGACCTGGCCCGCGAGCGGGTCGGTGCCGAGCTGATGGACCTGCAGTCCGGGGAGCTGCTCGCGCCGGAGATCGACCCGATCGAGATCGCCGACAGCCTGCCGGTCCGGTACGAGGCACTGTGGGAGGAGGTGACCCGGGAGGAGGTCTTCCGCGCCGACGAGCAGGCGATCCGGGTCGCCGAGCGGCTGCAGCGGATCAACGACCTCGGGTTCGACGTCGGGGAGATCGAGCTGGTCACCTCCGGGGACGGTGCACGGCTGCGGGTGGAGACCCGGGTCGCCGAGCCCGGGCAGCACCGGCGTGAGCTGGTCCGGCTGACCGGCCTGGAGGTGCAGGAGAACCAGGCGCAGCGGCTCCTCAACGACCTGTGGTCCTATCGCGCCTACCTGGAGCAGCGGAGCGGCCGCCCGGTGCCGGAGACCGTCGCCGGCCACCGCTGGCTGACCGAGGTGTACCTGCCCGTGGTGGGCGCGGTCCCCGACGAGCTGGCCGGCCGACTGGAACCCGCCGAGGTGTTCCACGAGGTGCTGGAGCACCGCTGGTTCCTGTCCGAGGGGGCCGGTTTCGACGTCGGGACCTGGGCTGCCGTGCGCTCCTACGTACAGAACGTGCTGCCGCGGATGCCGGTCCAGCTGACCACGCCGTCGGTGATGGCGCACCGGTCCGACCCCCGCTGAGTCTCTTCCGCCGGGGCATCCGGCGGGAGGTCTCGACAGGATCTCGTTCCGGTTGACAGCCGGTGTGACCAAGGCCACTCTCCGAGGTCCGCAGCGACCACACACGTCGCTGGAGGCGATGGAGGTGGTGGCTCGGTGCCGGACGTCAGCAGGGTCGGAGACGACAGCATGCGGACCGGTCGGGCCGGTCCTCCCCACTCCCGCAGGCGGCGGCGGGGGATCGCCGGTGCCGCTGCGGCCGGTCTGCTGAGCTCCGTGCTCGCGGCCTGCGGCAGCGACGAGGGGGGCGTGCCGACGCTCACCTGGTACACCAACCCGGACTCCGGCGGTCAGGCCGAGATCGCTGCCCGGTGCACCGAGGCTGCCGACGGCGAGTACGTGATCGAGTCGGCGGTGCTGCCGCGCGAGGCGTCCCAGCAGCGGGAGCAGCTGATCCGGCGGCTCGCGGCCAACGACGCCTCGATCGACATCATGAGCCTGGACCCACCGTTCATCCCGGAGTTCGCCGAGGCGGGCTTCCTCGCACCCGTGCCCGAGGACGTCGCCGACCGGGTCACCGAGGACGTGGTGGAGAGCGCGATCGAGGGCTCCACCTGGAACGACGAGCTGGTCGCCGTCCCGTTCTGGGCGAACACGCAGCTGCTCTGGTACCGCGAGTCGGTGGCGGAGGCGGCCGGGCTGGACATGAGCCAGCCGGTCACCTGGGACGAGATCGTGCAGGCCGCCCAGGAGCAGGACGTGCAGGTCGGGGTGCAGGGGATCCGCGCCGAGGCCCTCACCGTCTGGTTCAACGCCCTCATCGAGTCAGCCGGTGGGTCGATCATCGAGGAGAACTCGACCGACCCCTCGGAGATCGAACTGGGGCTGACGTCCGAGGCCGGGATCCGCGCCGCCGAGGTGATGCGCATGATCGCCACCAGCGGCACGGCCGGTCCGGCGTTGTCGACGGCGAACGAGGACTCCACGGCGACGGCGTTCGAGGGCCCCAACGGCGGGTTCAACGTGAACTACCCGTTCATCTACCCCCGGGCCCTGGCCGGGGTGGAGGCCGGGACGATGGACGCCTCGGTGCCGGAGGACTACGGCTGGGCGATCTACCCGCGGGTGGACGCCGACACCCCCGCCGCGCCGCCCTACGGCGGGATCAACCTGGGCGTCGGCGCCTTCAGCGAGCACCCGGACCTCGCCTTCGCGGCCACCGAGTGCATCACCTCGACGGAGAACCAGGCCTACTACTTCGTCACCAACGGCAACCCGGCCTCGGACACCGCGGTCTACGACGACCCGGAGGTGCTCGAGCAGTTCCCGATGGCCCCGACCATCCGGGACTCCCTCGAGCTCGCGGCGCCCCGGCCGCAGACGCCGTACTACAGCGAGGTCTCCGGCGGGATCCAGCGCGTCTACCACCCGCCGTCGTCGGTCGAGCCCGAGCAGACGCCGGAGCAGGCCACCGAACTGATCAACGCCGTGTTGCGGAAGGAGCAGTTGCTGTGACCGAGCACGCGACGCGGGTCTCCGCGCATCCGTCCACCGCCGAGGGGGTGATCCGGTGAGCACCACGACGCTCCCCCCGGCGGAGAAGACCCAACCGGTCTCCGCCCCGGACGCCAAGACCAGCGACCGGGCCAAGAGCGAGCGGAAGCTCGGCTGGCTGCTGGCCGGCCCCGCCCTGGCGGTGATGCTGCTGGTGACCGCCTACCCGATCGCCCAGGCGGTCTACGACTCGCTCTTCGACTTCCGGCTGACCGACCCGGACAACCGGTCCTTCACCGGGCTGTCGAACTACGGGGTGATCCTGAGCGACTGGCTGTGGTGGCGGTCCCTGCTGGTCACCGGGTTCATCACCCTGGTGACCGTCGCCGTGGAGCTGGTCCTGGGCTTCGCCCTCGCCATGGTGATGGCCAAGGCGTTGAGCACGATCCGGCCGGTGCTGCGGGCCGCGATCCTCATCCCCTACGCGGTCATCACCGTGGTGTCGGCCTTCGCCTGGCAGTTCGCCTTCGACATCCAGACCGGCTTCGTCAACAGCTGGTTCGGCTGGCTGCCGGGCATCAGCGGGGACACCGACTGGTTCGGTGGCACCTGGACCTCGCTGCTGGTCATCTGTCTCGCCGAGATCTGGAAGACCACGCCGTTCATCTCGCTGCTCCTGCTGGCCGGGCTCGCCCAGGTGCCGGAGGTGCTGCAGGAGGCGGCGAAGGTCGACGGGGCGAGCTGGTGGCAGCGGATGCGCAAGGTCACCCTGCCGAACATGAAGGCCGCGATCATGGTGGCCCTGCTGTTCCGCACCCTGGACGCGTTCCGGGTCTTCGACAGCATCTTCATCATGACCGGCGGGGCGAACGCGACCGAGTCGGTCTCCTTCCTCGCCTACCGGCAGACCATCTCGCGGCTGGAGATCGGGTTGGGGTCGGCGGTCTCGGTGTTGCTCTTCCTGGCGGTCGTGTTCATCGCCATGAGCTTCATCAAGGGCTTCAAGGTCGACCTGTCCCAGTCGAGGGGGGAAGGCTGATGACGAGCAAGGAGAAGACCTGGTGGGGCGTCGCCGGCGTGGCGATCGTCATCTACGCGCTGTTCCCGATCGCCTGGATCGTGTCGCTGTCGTTCAAGGCGCCCAGCGCCCTGAACAACGGCAACTTCCTCCCCGGCGCCCCGACGTGGGAGAACTACTCCCTGATCCTGACCGGTGGGGCCAGCGACCTCTTCCTGCCGGCGTTGCGCAACTCGTTCGGCATCTGCCTGATCGCCACGGCGATCTCCTGCCTGCTGGCCATGTTCGCCGCCTATGCGATCGCCCGGCTGGACTTCCCGGGGAAGAAGTTCATCCTCGGGACGGCGCTGGCGGTGGCGATCTTCCCGGTGATCTCGATCGTCACGCCGCTGTTCAACCTGTGGCGCAACATCGGGCTCTACGACACCTGGCCCGGGCTGATCATCCCGTACCTGTCCCTCACGCTGCCGATCTCGATCTGGACGATGTCGGCGTTCTTCCGGGAGATCCCCTGGGAGATGGAGCAGGCCGCGCAGGTCGACGGCGCCACCACCTGGCAGGCGTTCCGCAAGGTGATCGTCCCGCTGGCGGCACCCGGGGTGTTCACCACGGCGATCATCGCGTTCTTCATCGCCTGGAACGACTTCGTGTACGGGATCTCGCTGACCTCGACCGAGGCCGCGCGACCGGTGCCGGCGGCCCTCGGGTTGTTCTCCGGTGCCTCCCAGTTCGAGGACCCCACCGGTGCGATCTCCGCGGCCGCGGTCATCGTCACCATCCCGGTCATCGTCCTGGTCCTGCTCTTCCAGCGGCGCATCGTCGCCGGCCTCACCAACGGCGCCGTCAAGGGCTGACGCCCTCCCGCCGACCCATGCTGATCGTGAAAGGGACGAACTGATGGCCTCGATCGAGATGAAGAACATCGTCAAGAAGTACGGCGACGGCTTCCCGGCGGTGAACGACGTGAGCCTGGACATCGACGAGGGGGAGTTCATGATCCTCGTCGGCCCGTCCGGCTGCGGGAAGTCCACGTTGCTGCGGATGATCGTCGGGCTGGAGGACATCACCAGCGGCGACATGGTGATCGGCGGCACCCGGGTCAACGACAAGGCACCGCGGGAGCGCAACCTGTCGATGGTCTTCCAGAACTACGCGCTGTACCCGCACCTGAGCGTGTTCGAGAACATCGCCTTCCCGTTGCGGCTGGCCAAGGTGGAGGACGCGGAGGTGCAGCGGCGGGTGAACGAGGCGGCCGACGTCCTGGAGCTGCACGAGCACCTGGAGCGCAAGCCGGCCAACCTCTCCGGTGGTCAGCGCCAGCGGGTGGCGATGGGCCGGGCGATCGTGCGCCAGGCCGAGGCGTTCCTCTTCGACGAGCCGCTGTCGAACCTGGACGCCAAGCTCCGCGGCCAGATGCGCACCGAGATCTCCCGGCTGCAGCGCCGGCTGGGCATCACCACCGTCTACGTCACCCACGACCAGACCGAGGCGATGACGCTCGGCGACCGGGTCTGCGTCCTGCGCAAGGGCAAGATCCAGCAGGTCGCCTCACCGCGCGAGCTGTACGAGCAGCCGGTCAACCTCTTCGTCGCCGGCTTCATCGGCTCGCCGCCGATGAACTTCCTCCCGGCCCAGCTCGAGGGCTCCCGGCTCACCACGCCGTTCGGCGACATCGAGCTCGACGAGCGCCGGGCGGCCGCGGTCGCCGGCCGAGACCTCCTGCTGGTCGGCATCCGACCGGAGTACTTCGAGGACGCATCCCTGGTCGACGAGGCCAAGCGGCCGCTCGGCTCGGTGTTCACCGCCCGGGTGGACGTCACCGAGTGGCTCGGTGACTCGCAGTTCGCCTACATCCCCTACGAGGCGCCCGACGAGATCCGCACCCAGCTGCGCGAGCTGTCCAAGGAGCTGGACTCCGAGGAGCTGCGCACCCAGGCGATCGTGTCCATCGACGCGACCAGCCGGATCCGGGAGGGCCGGGACGCCGAGTTCTGGCTGGACAGCCGCAAGGTGCACGTCTTCGACCCGACGACGGGGGACAACCTGACCCGGGACGCCGAGGCCGGTGCCGAGCTCACCCGGCTGGCGGCCGAGGACCGGGTCGATCAGGTCCAGTCGGCGGAGGGCGAGGGGATCAGCGCCGCCTGACGGCGTCCCGGGGGTCGGCCGCAGGCGGCGGCCGACCCCTGCTGCCGCTGCGGGGAGGGCCGCGCCGGGCAGCGGTCAGACCCCGGGCATGATCATGCCCGGGGTTTGTGCTGCGGCATCGCTGCGCACCTGTCCCGAGAGACCCTGGCCGGACACTGGAGGCAGCAGCATGGACATCACCGCGACCGACGAGTGGGCAGCCCTTGCCGACCACCACCGCGCGGTCGGCGCCCGGACGCTGCGCGAGCTGTTCGCCGAGGACCCCGGCCGCGGTGAGCGGCTGACCGGCACCGCCGGCGACCTGCACGTCGACCTCGCCAAGCACCGGGTCACCGACGAGACGCTCCAGCTGCTGACCGCGCTGGCCGAGCGGGCCGGCGTCCCGGAGCGGATCGCGGCGATGTTCCGCGGTGAGCACATCAACACCACCGAGGACCGCGCCGTCCTGCACGTGGCGCTGCGGGCACCGGAGTCGGTGCCGCTCACCGTCGACGGCCAGGACGTCAGCGCCGACGTGCACGCGGTGCTGGCCACGATGCGCACCTTCGCCGACCGGGTGCGGTCGGGGGAGTGGAAGGGGCACACCGGCGAGCGCATCCGGGCCGTGGTGAACATCGGCATCGGTGGCTCCGACCTCGGCCCGGCGATGGCCTACACCGCCCTCGCCGACTACAGCGACCGCGGGATCACCGCCCGCTTCGTCTCCAACATCGACCCGACCGACTTCGCCGAGAAGACTCGCGACCTGGACCCGGCGACCACCCTCTTCGTCGTCTGCTCCAAGACCTTCACCACCCTGGAGACGCTCACCAACGCCACCGTGGCCCGGGACTGGCTGCTGGCCTCGGGTGCCGACGAGTCGGCGGTGGCGAAGCACTTCGTCGCGGTCTCCACCAACACCGACGCCGTGGCCGAGTTCGGCATCGACACCGCGAACATGTTCGAGTTCTGGGACTGGGTGGGCGGCCGCTACTCCTTCACCTCGGCGATCGGGCTCTCGCTCATGGTCGCGATCGGACCGGACGCCTACGCCGAGATGCTCGCCGGCTTCCACGCCGTCGACGAGCACTTCCGCACCGCGCCCCTCGCGGAGAACATGCCGCTGGTCCAGGGGTTGCTCAACGTCTGGTACACCGACTTCTTCGGTGCCCAGAGCCACGCGGTCCTGCCCTACAGCCAGTACCTGTCCCGGCTGCCGGCCTACCTGCAGCAGCTGACGATGGAGAGCAACGGCAAGTCCGTGCGGGCCGACGGGCAGCCGGTGACGACGGCGACCGGCGAGGTGTACTGGGGCGAGCCCGGCACCAACGGCCAGCACGCCTTCCACCAGCTGCTGCACCAGGGCACCTCGCTCATCCCGGCCGACTTCATCGGGTTCGGCGAGCCGAACCACGACATCGGCGAGATGCACGACCTGCTGATGGCCAACATGTTCGCCCAGAGCGCTGCCTTGGCGTTCGGCAAGACGGCGGAGGAGGTCGCCGCCGACGGGACGCCGGCCCACGTCGTCCCGCACAAGGTGATGCCCGGCAACCGGCCCTCGACGACGATCCTGGCGCCGAAGCTGACCCCGTCGACGCTGGGGCAGCTGATCGCCTTCTACGAGCACACCGTCTTCACCCAGGGCGCGATCTGGCAGATCGACTCCTTCGACCAGTGGGGCGTGGAGCTCGGCAAGGTGATGGCCCGCCAGCTCGCCCCGGCCCTGACCAGCGAGGCGGCGCCGGACATGGGCAGCCCGGAGATCGACGCGGACGCCTCCACGGCCGCCCTGGTCGGGCACTACCGGCGGCTCCGTGGCCGCCCGGTCTGAGCCCGCCCTGTGTCCCCAGCAGTGATCGGGTGACCTGATCACCGACCGTCCCCCCGTGCCAGCGTTGGTGCGGGGGGACGTGCGCGCAGTGCACCGGAGCGTGTGCGGTGGCTGGCCGGAGACGCCGCCTGGGACGATGATCGGGACAGTGTCATCCGTGTCGCACCGCCCGCCGCCCGGCGGGGCTGGAGCACCGGACCAGGAGGAGCCATGCCGAACCCGTTCGTGAAGCTGTGGAAGTACCTGACGGCCTCGGCCAACAACCAGATCGACCAGCGCGCCGATCCGAAGATCCAGATCCAGCAGGCGATCGAGGCGGAGCAGCAGCGGCACCAGGCCCTGGCCAACCAGGCCGCCGCGGTGCTGGGCAACCAGCGGCAGCTGGAAATGCGGCTCAGCCGGCAGCTCGGTGAGATCGAGAAGCTGCAGGGGTCGGCCCGGCAGGCACTGACCCTCGCCGACCAGACCCGCGCCGCCGGGGACGCCGCCAAGGCCGCCGACTACGAGCAGGCTGCGCAGGCCTTCGCCACCCAGCTGGTCGGTGCCGAGCAGTCGGTCGAGGACCTCAAGCGCAGCCACGACGAGGCGCTGCAGGCCGCCGAGCAGGCCAAGGGCGCGGTCGAGACCAGCCGGATGCGGCTGCAGTCGACGCTGGCGGAGCGCACCAAGCTGATGTCGCAGCTGGAGCAGGCCAAGATGCAGGAGCAGGTGTCGGCGTCGCTGCGGTCGGTCAACGAGCTGTCCGCACCGGGCAACACCCCCAACCTCGGTGAGGTCCGCGACAAGATCGAGGCTCGCTACGCCACCGCGCTGGGCCAGGCGGAGCTCGCGCAGGACTCGGTCGAGGGTCGGATGCTCGAGGTCGAGAAGGCGACCATCGACGTCGCCGGCGCCTCCCGGCTGGCCGAACTCCGTGCGTCGATGGGCGGTGGCACCCAGGCCATCAGCGGCAACCAGGCCGCCGGCGCCATCGAGCAGGGCACCCCTCCGGCGACCGGGCTCGGCGCCGAGACCCCGGCTGCCCAGCCGGCGGAGCGGCCCGAGCAGTAGGACCACTCTGCCTCGTACGTCAGAGGCGAGCCCCCGGAGCCCCGTCGTCCTGCCGGACGGCGGGGCTCCGTCGGTCAGGTGGCGGCGATCGACGCCGGATGGCCGGGTTCCCCGGTGCGAGCGAGCGGGTCGATCGGGCTGCGTGCGGCCTGGCACGACGGGCACCAGTAGGTCACCCGTTCCTGGGTGTCCGGCCCCTGGTCGCCGAGCAGGATCGGCGTGCGGCAGCGGCGGCACGGCCGGCCGCGGCGGCCGAACACCCAGTGGTCCTCCCCGCGCCGGGTGGAGCCGGTGGTGCTCTGCTCCGGGTGGTCGCGATTGGCCAGCATCAACGTGCGCGCGCGTTCGACCAGCCCGCGCAGGTCGGGGACGTCGGCGACCCGCGTCCACGGGTGGGTGCGGGTCATGAACAGCGTCTCGACCTTGTAGAGGTTGCCGATGCCGGCGAGGTTGCGCTGGTCGAGGACCGCGACGCCGATCTGCTCGTCCGGGTGCGAGCGGAGCCGGCGCAACGCCTCGTCGAGGTCCCAGCCCGGGCCGAGCACGTCGGGTCCGAGATGTCCGACCAGCTCGCCCTCACCGCTGGTCGGCACGATCCGCAGGTCGTGCAGCCGGTAGCCGACGCAGTCCCACTCGTCGGTGGCCAGGATCGCGCGGATGCTGTGCGCGGGCCCGCCCTTCCACGGGGTGCCCTTCCGGTAGATGTGCCAGCTGCCGTCCATCCGGTAGTGCGTGCGCAGCGTGCGGCCGTCGGCGAGGCGGGTGAGCATGTGCTTGCCGCGGGGGACGACCTCGGTGACGGTGGCGCCGGTGAGGTCCACGGTGGCCAGCTGGGGCACGCGCAGCTCGCCCTTGGTGAGCCTGGCGCCGGCCAGCGCGGTGTTCATCCGCTGGGCGGCCAGCCAGACTGTGTCTCCCTCGGGCATCCCGCCATGATCCCCGCCCGCGCTCTCTCCTGCCGGACCTGGCAGCCGTCGGGCCCGGCACTCCTGGCGGCTCCGGCGTCGTCAGTACCTGGCGCGGCGCGCCTCCGACTCGGGCTCCCCGGTGCGCGCCCGCGGATCGACCGGTGCGGGCGTGGCCTGGCAGCGCGGGCACCACCAGGTGACCCGCTCCTGCAGGTCGGGGCCCTGGTCGCCGAGCAGGATCGGCGTCCGGCAGCGCCGGCAGGGGCGGCCCTTGCGGCCGGCGACCCAGTGGTCCTGCCCGCGGCGGGTCTCGCCGGTGGTGCTCTGCTCGGGGTGGTGCCGGTTGGCCAGCATCAGCGTGCGGGCCCGTTCGACCAGCCCGCGCAGGTCGGGGACGTCGGCGACCCGCGCCCAGGGGTGCACGCCGGTCAGGAACAGCGTCTCGACCTTGTAGAGGTTGCCGATGCCGGCGAGGTTGCGCTGATCCAGGATCGCGACGCCGATCTGCTCGTCCGGCTGCGAGCGGAGCCGGCGCAGGGCCTCGTCGAGGTCCCAGTCCGGGCCGAGCACGTTGGGCCCGAGGTGCCCGACCAGATCGGCCTCCTGGCTGGTGGGGACGATCCGCATGTCGTGCAGCCGGTAGCCGACGCACTCCCACTCGTCGGTGGTCAGCACAGCGCGGATGCTGTGCGTGGGCCCGCCCCGCCACCGGGTGCCTCGCCGGTAGATGTGCCAGCTGCCGTCCATCCGGTAGTGCGTGCGCAGCGTGCGGCCGTCGGCCAGCCGGGTGAGCATGTGCTTGCCGCGGGGGACGACCTCGGTGACGGTGGCGCCGGTGAGGTCGACCGCAGCCAGTTGCGGCACCCGGAGCTCGCCGCGGCGGAGCGTGGCGCCGGCCAGCGCTGAGTTCATCCGCTGGGCGGCCAGCCAGACGGTGTCTCCCTCGGGCACGCCGACCATGGTCCCCGCGCGGGCGGGCCGGCTGCTCGGTGGCGGTGAGCTCCTGTCCCGGCCGACGGTCCGCCTCCCTCGGGCGGGTGGCCTCGTGTGAGGGGGGCGACAGGCGGGAACAGGCGGCTTTCCCTCAGCGCTGAGAGACCCTGTGACCGTGACGACCCGCTTGCGCAGCCTGCCGGTGCGACTGACCGGCAACACCGCGGCCCGGCAGCCCGCCCCGGCGTCCGAACCGGTCACCGTCACCGTCGCCCGAGTGGTGCGCCCGGACCAGCAGAACGCCTTCGAGCGGTGGGCAGCTGACGTGCAGGAGCTGGTCGCGACCTTCCCCGGTCACCTGGGTTCGTCGTTGCTCCGCCCCGGCCCAGGCAGCGACGAGTACCACCTGGTCTACCGCTTCCGGGACGACGAGTCCCTCGCCTCCTGGGAGCGCTCGCCCGAGCGGCGTGCGGCGCTGGACCGGGTGCACCAGCTGGTGGAGGACGAGCGGGTGGCCCGGGCCGTCGGGCTGCAGAGCTTCTTCGCGGTCCCCGCCCGGCCCGGTCCGGCCTGGCGCAGCTGGCTGCTCACCGTGGCCGTCGTCCTGCTGTTCACCTCGACCTTCCAGCTCCTGGCCGTGCCGCTCGTCGGCGACTGGCCCTGGCCGCTGCGGCTGCTGCTGTCGGCGGCCTACGTGGTGACGGCGCTGCGGCTGTCCATGCCCCGGCTCAGCCGCTGGCTCGGTCCCTGGCTGCAGGGCTCCCGCCGCTCCTGACGCACCCCCGCGCCCACCCGCTGTGTGCGCGCCTGCCGCGTCGCGGGATCGCCTTCGCCATCGCGCGTCCCGGCTGATCAGCTCCGCAGCCGCAGCCCCCGTGGGGTGGCGGCGAACCCGGCCGCCTGCAGCGCCGCGGTGAGCGGGCCGGACTCGTGCACCGACGCCCCGTCGGCCTTCTGCACGATCATCCGGCCCAGGGCCCCCGACGCCACCGCGCCGGACAGCGCCGTGGCGGCCTCCTTGAGCACGGTGTCCTCCTCGGTCCAGGACAGCAGCGTCTTCCCGCCGCGCTCGACGTAGAGCACGAGCTCGCCGTCGACCAGCACCACCAGCGCACCGGCCTTGCGCCCGGCCCGGTGCCCCGTCCTGCGGGTGCTGGTGCCCTCGCCGAGGTCGACCGCCGGGCCGTCGGGGGCGCCGTCGGCCGAGCCCACCGCCCGCTCCGGCCAGGGGAGAGCGGCGCCGTAGACGTTCGCCGGGTCGGTGGCGGCGAGCACGACCGGCCCGGCCGGCACGCGGTCCGGACTGGCGAAGCTGCGCAGCCGGTCGACCGAACCCGGGGTGCCGAACTGGGCCGCGCCGAGGGTCTCGACGAAGTACCCCCGGCGGGCCCGGCCGTTCTCCTCGAACGCTCGCAGCACCGGGTAGACCGCGGAGAAGCCACCGGTCACCTGCTCGGCCTGCACCGCCCCGCGGGTGAGCACGCCGTGCCGTTCCAGCAGCGCCTCCGCCCGTGCGGTGGTGCGCTTGGTGGCGTTGCCCTCCAGGTCGGGCAACCGCGACCAGCGCCCGGCCATCGCCGGGGGACCGGTGCGGCTGGGCATCGCGGGCCGGCCCAGCCGGGTGCGGCCGGAGCGGCTGCGGTCGAGCCGGGCGCGGGGTGCGGCGGGCTGCCGCTTGTGGGTGCCACCGCCGGAGAGCCGCACCCGCAGCGGCGCAAGGGTGTCGTTGGTCAGCGCGCCGGCCCAGACCAGGTCCCAGATCTCCTCGGCCAGCGCGGTGTCGTCAGTGGCGCCCACCCGGTCGGACAGCGCTCGGAAGAACAGCGCCTGCCCGCCGGCGAGCTCGTCGAGCACCAGCTGCCCGACGCCGCCCTCGGTGGTGGCGCCACCTGGCGGCTCGGGCAGCAGCAGGGGGGCCAGGTCGGCCGGCACCAGGCTCACCCAGCCGTCACCACCGGAGAGCCCGCCCGCACCAGCCCACAGCACCTCGCCGGCGCTGGTCAGCTCGTCGAGCATCGCGGGCGAGTAGTTCTGCACCCGGGAGGGCAGCACCAGTGACTCCAGCGCCGAGGCGGGCACCAGGGCACCGGCCAGTTGCTCGACCACCGCCAGGACGCCGTCGACCCCGCGCATCCGGCCGCCCACCGACTGCCAGGAGGGCGTGAACCGGGCGAGCGTGTCGGTCGGGACGGGCTCGACCTCCTGGCGCAGCTTGGCCAGCGACCGCCGCCGGATCGAGCGCAGCACCTCGGCGTCGCACCACTCCTGGCCGATGCCGCCGGGCCGGAACTCGCCGGTGACCAGCCGGCCGGTGCCGACCAGCCGCTGCACGGTGGCGGTGACGACGGCGACGCCCAGGCCGAGCCGGGCGGCGACCTCCGGGGGTGCGAACGGGCCGTGGGTGCGGGCGTAGCGACCGATCAGGTCACCGAGCGGGTCGGCCACCGGCTCGGTGAACACCTCCGGCACCCCGACCGGCAGCGCGGTGCCCAGGGCGTCACGGAGCCGGCCGGCGTCCTCGATGGCGACGTACCGCTCCTCACCGGCGACCCGGACGACCAGTGCCCGGCGGGAGACGACCAGCTCCTGGAGCCAGTCGGCCGGGATGCCGCGGGCTCCCGCCTCGGCCACCGTCAGGTCGCCGACGCCGCGGAGCAGGTCGCTGGCGCCGTCGACGTCGCGCGGGTGCCGCTGCTCGGGCAGCCGCTGCAGCTCCGCCTCGACCTCCGCCATGGCGTCGCCGTCGAGCAGTTCGCGCAGCTCGGAGCGGCCCAGCAGCTCGGCGAGCAGCCCGGTGTCCAGGGCGAGCGCCTGGGCGCGTCGCTCGGCCAGCGGGGCGTCGCCCTCGTAGATGAACTGCCCGACGTAGCCGAAGAGCAGCGACTGGGCGAACGGCGAGGCCGTCTGGGTCTGCACGTCGACCAGCCGCACCCGGCGGGCGCGCACGTCGCTCATCAGCTCGACCAGCCCGGGCACGTCGTAGACGTCCTGCAGCACCTCCCGCACCGCCTCCAGGGTGATCGGGAACGAGGAGAACTCGCTGGCCACCGAGAGCAGCTGGGCCGCTCGCTGCCGTTGCTGCCAGAGCGGGGTGCGCCGCCGCGGGTCACGACGGGGGAGCAGCAGCGCCCGGGCGGCGCACTCGCGGAACCGACTGGCGAACAGCGCGGAGTTGCCGACCTCGGCGGTGACCTCCCGCTCGACGTCGTCCGGGTCCAGCAGCGCGAGATCGGCCTCCGGCGCCTCGCCGGTGGTGTCCGGGAGCCGCAGCACGATGCCGTCGTCGGAGTGCATCGACGCGACGTCGACGCCGTACCGCTCGCGCAGCCGGGCGGCGAGCACCAGCGCCCAGGGGGCGTTGACCTGGGCGCCGAAGGGGGAGTGGACGACCAGCCGCCAGTCGCCGAGCTCGTCGCGGAACCGCTCGACCAGCAACGTGCGGTCGTCGGGGAGGTGGCCGGTGGCCGCCTTCTGCTCGGCCAGGTAGGCGAACAGGTTGCTCGCACCCCAGGCGTCCAGTCCGGCGGCGCGGGCCCGGTCCATGCCGGCCTCCGGCGTGGCCGAGCCGACCTCGCGCAGGAAGGCACCCAGCGCCCGGCCCAGCTCCAGCGGGCGGCCCAGGGTGTCGCCGTGCCAGAACGGCATCTTGCCGGGCTGGCCGGGCGCCGGGCTGACCAGCACCCGGTCGTGGGTGATCTCCTCGATCCGCCAGGACGAGGACCCGAGCAGGAAGACGTCCCCCACGCGGGACTCGTAGACCATCTCCTCGTCCAGCTCACCGACCCGGCGACCACCGTTCGCCCCCGCACCGGAGACGAGGAAGACGCCGAACAGCCCGCGGTCGGGGATGGTGCCGCCGCTGGTCACCGCCAGCCGCTGGGCACCGGCGCGGGCGGTGAGGCTGTCGGTGACCCGGTCCCAGGTCAACCGCGGGCGCAGCTCGGCGAAGGCGTCGGAGGGGTAGCGACCGGCGAGCATGTCCAGCACCGCGTGCAGCGCGGAGTCCGGCAGCGAGGCGAACGCGGCCGAGCGGCGCAGCACCGCGGCGACCTCGTCGACGGTGCGCGGCCGCTCGGAGACCATCGCGACGATCTGCTGGGCCAGCACGTCGAGCGGGTTGCGCAGGTAGCGGGTCGACTCGATGGCCCCGGCCCGCATCCGCTCGGCGACGACGGCGCTCTGCACCAGGTCGCCGCGGAACTTCGGGAAGATGACGCCCTCGCTGACCGCGCCCACCTGGTGGCCGGCCCGGCCGACCCGCTGCAGCCCGGCAGCCACGTTCGGCGGCGACTCGACCTGGATCACCAGGTCGACCGCGCCCATGTCGATGCCGAGCTCCAACGAGGAGGTGGCGACCACGGCCGGCAGCTGCCCGGACTTGAGCGCCTCCTCGACCACCGCGCGCTGTTCCCGGGAGACCGAGCCGTGGTGCGCGGAGGCGACCGGCTTCACGTCCGCCGGCAGCCCACCGCCGGAGCCGGCCTGGGCCATCAGCTCGGCGGGGTTGGCGCCGTGCGGCATCGGCTCACCGGTGGCGCGCTCGTAGGCCAGCTCGTTCAGCCGGCTGGTCAGCCGTTCGGCCAGCCGGCGGGAGTTGGCGAACACGATGGTGCTGCGGTGGCTCTCGATCAGGTCGAGCACCCGCTCCTCGACCGCCGGCCAGATCGACGTCCGCGGCTGGTTGCCGGCGGCCGACCCCTCCAGCTCCCCGGTGGGCTGCCCCAGCTGGCTCATGTCCTCGACCGGGACGACGACCGACAGGTCCCACTGCTTGGTCGACGGCGGGGCGACCACCCGCACCGGACGGCCCCCGGCCAGGAAGGTCGACACCTCCTCGATCGGCCGCACCGTCGCCGACAACCCGATCCGCTGGGCCGGCCGCTCCAGCAGCTCGTCGAGCCGGTCGAGCGAGACCGCCAGGTGGGCGCCGCGCTTGCTGCCGCAGACGGCGTGCACCTCGTCGAGGATCACCGTCTGCACCCCGCGCAGCGACTCCCGGGCCTGGCTGGTGAGCAGCAGGAACAGCGACTCCGGGGTGGTGATCAGGATGTCCGGCGGGCGCCTGGCGAACAGCCGTCGCTCGTCGGCCGGGGTGTCACCGGAGCGGATGCCGACGCTGATCTCCGGCCGTTCCTGACCCAGCCGGGCGGCGGCCTGGCCGATCCCGGTGAGCGGTGCGCGCAGGTTGCGCTCGACGTCGACGGCCAGCGCCTTGAGCGGGGAGACGTAGAGGACCCGGCAGCGGGCCAGCGGGTCCTCCGGCGGGGGCGTCGCCGCCAGCCGGTCGAGCGACCAGAGGAAGGCCGCCAGCGTCTTGCCCGACCCGGTGGGGGCGACGACCAGGGCGTGCTCGCCGCTGCTGATCGCCGTCCAGGCGCCCTCCTGGGCCGGGGTCGGCTGCTCGAACGCACCGGTGAACCACGCCTGGGTGGGCGCGGAGAACCGGTCGAGAGCGGACACGCGACCAGTGTCCACGCGGGTACGACAGTTCGCCGGGGTCGGCCCGGTGCCACCGACTTCCACGCGGTTCAGCCCGGTCGGCGAACCTCGATCAGGTAGCGCTGCGACCACGAGACGAAGGTGCCGTCCCGCTCGATCTGCCGGTGCACCTCCGCGAGCTGCGACCTGTACCGCTCGACCGTGAAGCCCGGCACCGTCCAGACGACCTTGCGCAGGAAGTGCACGACCGCACCGATGTCGCCGAACTCCACTCGGCATCGGTGGGACCGCACGTCGACCACCAGCAAGCCTGCGGCCCGGGCGGCCTCGGCGGCCCGTTCGGCGGTGGGTTCGTCTGCATCGGGCCGGGGACCCGACAGCGCCTCGGCGAGGACCCGGTGGGTGCCCGACCCGACGCCCTGGCACAGGTGGGTGCCGCCGGGGGTGAGGACACGGGCGATCTCGTCCCAGCACTGGACCGTGGGATGCCGGCTGCTGACCAGGTCGAAGGTCGCATCCGAGCAGGGGAGTGGGCCGTCGTCCGCCACCTCGGCCACCTCGCCGCCCCAGCCCGCGAGGCGCTGCCTGGCCAGGAGCAGGTTCGGCGGCCACGACTCGGTGGCGGCCACCCGCCCGGGTGCCCGCGTGGCCCGGGTCAGCGCCTCGGCGTACACCTCGCCGCCTCCGGTCTGCAGGTCCAGGGACCTGGTGGCGCGTCCGAGCCGGTCGGCCAGCAACCCGCACCACCCCCAGGGAGGCCGCTCCTCGGTGGCCCGGCCGGCGAACCAGGAGAAGTCCCAGCCCTCGGTGGGCACGGCTGCGCCCTCGGCGATGAGCTCCTCGAATGCGCGCACCGCGGCAGCCTGACGACCCGGCAACGAGTCGACAAGCGGATTCGTCGACATGTGGACCCGGGCGAATCACACTGGTGTCATCTCCGCCGTCGTCCCCCAAGGGGGCAGCCATGCAGCGAGCAGCAGTGCAGTCCTCCAGCATCGCCACCGTCGGCTACGACGAGGGGGAACAGGTCCTGGAGATCGTGTTCAGCGACGGCCGCGTCTACCACTTCCTCGAGGTGCCACCGGAGCGGGTGCTGTCGCTGCTCCGCGCCGAGAGCAAGGGCCGCTTCTTCAACACCGAGATCAAGCCGAACTTCGGTCACCGGACTGTCGGGCGGCGCTGGGGCTGAGCCAGACTGCGTGGCATGCGTCACAGCTTGTACGAGGCCGACCACGACGACTTCCGGAGCAGCGTCCGGGCGTTCTGCGAGAAGGAGGTCGCGCCCTTCCACGACGAGTGGGAGCGCGCCGGCATCGTGCCGCGCGAGCTGTGGACGGCGGCCGGCGCGCAGGGGCTGCTGGGCATGGGGGTGGAGGAGCGGTACGGCGGCGGCGGGGTGCGCGACTTCCGCTGGTCCTGCGTGCTGAGCGAGGAGCTCGTCCGGATCGGCGCCAGCGGCGTGGGCTTCGGGCTGCACAACGACGTCGTCGGCCCCTACCTGCAGGACCTCGCGACCGAGGAGCAGAAGGAGCGCTGGCTGCCCCGCTTCTGCACCGGGGAGCTGATCACCGCGATCGCGATGACCGAGCCGGCCGCCGGCAGCGACCTGCAGGGCGTCCAGACCACCGCCCGCCGGGACGGCGCCGACTGGGTGCTCAACGGCTCGAAGACCTTCATCACCAACGGCATCAACGCCGACCTGGTCATCGTCGTGGCCCGCACCGATCCCGAGGCGCCCGGCTCTCGGGGCCTGAGCCTGCTCGTGGTCGAGCGCGACATGGCCGGCTTCTCCCGCGGCCGCAACCTGGACAAGGTCGGGCTCAAGGCGCAGGACACCGCCGAGCTGTTCTTCGACGACGTCCGGGTGCCCGTCGCCAACCTGCTCGGCACCGAGGGGCACGGCTTCGCGCACCTGATGCAGAACCTGCCGCAGGAGCGGCTGCACATCGCCGTCTCCGCGGTCGCCGCCGCCGAGACCGTCCTCGCGCTGACCGTCGAGTACGTGACCACCCGGACGGCGTTCGGCCGCCCGATCGGCTCCTTCCAGAACTCCCGCTTCGTCCTGGCCGAGCTGCAGACGGAGGTGACGATCGCGCGGACCTTCGTCGACGAGTGCGTGCGCCAGCTCGGCAGCGGTGACCTCACCGCCACCGACGCCGCGATGGCCAAGTGGTGGACGACGGAGCTGCAGAACAAGGTCGCCGACCGGTGCCTGCAGCTGCACGGCGGCTACGGCTACATGAGCGAGTACCGCGTCTCCAAGGCCTGGCGGGACGCCCGGGTGCAGTCGATCTACGGCGGCACCAACGAGATCATGAAGGAGATCGTGGGGCGCTCCATGGGGCTCTGATCGAGGTTGCCGCCCACCGGAAGGTCTGGTTGTGGGGTGGCTGGGCCGGTCCTTAGGTTCGGCCGGTCTCGGGGGACATCGGGGTCACCCCGAGCGCGACACAGGAGTCGTTCATGAGACCGCACCGCACTCGACGCCTGCGTACCGGCGTCGCCCTCGTCGCCGCGGCGGTGGTCGTCACCGGCGGGGCCGCCCCGGCGCTCGCCTCGCCGGGCACCGACCGGCACGCACACGGCAACGGCAACGGCAACGGCAACGGCAACGGGCATGGCCACGGCAACGGTCGTGGCCACCACGATCCGGTCGCCCGGCAGGTCGCCGACCTGGTGGCCCAGCTGACCGTCCCGGAGAAGTTCGGGCTGCTCGGCGGGACGACCGGCAGCAACGGTGCCGCCGGTGCCCTGGCCGGGGTCCCGCGGCTGGGCATCCCGACCCTCGACATGGCCGACGGGCCGTCGGGTGTCCGCGCCGCGGAGCCGGCGACCGCGCTGCCCGCCCCGGTGGCACTCGGGGCGACCTTCTCCCCGGAGCTGGCCGGCGCCTACGGCGGGGTGCTCGGCCAGGAGGCCGATGCCCTGGGCATGGAAGTGCTGCTCGGCCCGATGATGAACCTGGTCCGCACCCCCTTCGCCGGCCGGAACTTCGAGACGCTCAGCGAGGACCCGCTGGTCACCTCCTCCCTGGCGGCCCCGCAGGTCTCCGGGATCCAGGACCACGGCGTCATCGCCACGGCCAAGCACTTCGCGGCGAACAACCAGGAGCTGGGCCGCGCCGGGCTGGACGTCCTGGTCGACGAGAAGACGCTGCACGAGACGGAGCTGGCCGGCTTCGAGGCGGTCGTCGACGCCGGGATCGGCGCGGTGATGTGCGCCTACAACCAGGTGGAGTCCGTCCAGGCGTGTCAGAACTCCGAGCTCCTCACCGAGGTGCTGCGTGAGCAGTGGGGCTTCGACGGCTTCGTCATGACCGACTGGTTCGCCATCCACGGGCCGGAGGCCCTGGTGGCCGGCCTGGACGTCGAGATGCCCCGGCCGATGGCGTTCCCCGAGCTGGCCCAGGACGTCGACGGCGACGGGCAGGTGACCGAGCAGGACCTGTCCGAGCCGGTGGCGGCCGCGCTGGACCGGGCGGTGACCGGCGTGCTGACCGCGATGGCCGAGGTCGGGCTGCTCGACGGGGCCGGCGACGACCCCGAGCGCGCGGTCGAGGAGAACGCCGCGGTGGCCCGTCAGGTGGCTACGGAGGGCGCCGTTCTGCTGCGCAACGAGCAGGGTGCGCTCCCGCTGTCCGACGAGGCGCTGGGCAGTCTCGCGGTGGTCGGGCCCACGGCGGCCACCCCGCTGATCGGCGGCGGTGGCAGCGCCCGGGTCAACCCTGACGCCGGCGCGGTCGACAGCACGCTCGAGGTGCTGGCCGCCACGGGGGCCGACGTCAGCTGGGCGACCGGCGAGGACCTCGAGGGCGAGCTGGTGCCCGGGGCTGTGCTGGGCACCGACGGTCCGCTGGAGCGCACCGGCGAGGCGGCGTCCACCGGGGAGTTCAGCGAGGACGTCACCGTCACCGCCCCCGAGGCCGGCACGTACACCTTCCACCTGCAGACCACCGGGCCCGGCGCCGAGGTGACCCTGGCGGAGGAGCAGGTGGCCTCCACCCAGAACCGGTTCGGTGCGCTGGGCGGCAGCCTCATCCCCACCTCCGACGGCTTCATCAACGACAGCTGGACCGTCGAGCTGGCCGCCGGCGAGCAGGTCGCCTTCACGGTGCGCGGCACGGGGACGGCCGAGGCACCGGTGCAGCTCCGCCTGCACTGGACGACGCCGCAGCTGCGCCAGGAGCGCATCGACGAGGCGGTCGCGGTGGCCGACGCCGCGCACACGGCAGTGGTCTTCGGCTACAACGAGGGCACCGAGGGGGAGGACCGGACCTCGCTGGCGCTGCCCGGTTTCCAGGACGAGGTCATCGCGGCGGTGGCGGCGGCGAACCCGAACACCGTGGTGGTCCTGAACACCGGCGACCCGGTGCTGATGCCCTGGCTGGACGACGTCTCGGCCGTGCTGCAGATGTGGTACCCGGGCCAGGAGGGCGCCGAGGCGACCGTCGACCTGCTCACCGGTACGGCCACCCCGGGCGGCAAGCTGCCGCAGACCTACCCGGCCGACCCGGCCCGGACGCCGGTCAGCGACCCGGCGAACTACCCGGGCGTCGACCTCGACGGTGACGGGGTGCCCGACCAGCAGACGTACACGGAGGGCACGGACGTCGGGTACCGCTGGTACGCGGCCACCGGGACCGACCCGTTGTTCGCCTTCGGGCACGGACTGTCCTACACGTCGTTCGACTACTCCCGGCTGCGCACCCGTACCGGCAAGCACGGCGTGGAGGTGTCCTTCGTGCTCACCAACACCGGGTCCCGGACCGGCACCGAGGTGCCGCAGGTCTACCTGGGCGCCGGCACCGCAGCCGGCACGCCGACGCTCCAGCTGGCCGGCTTCGACCGGGTGACGCTGGAGCCGGGCGAGCGGCAGCGGGTGACGATCGAGGTCGACGAGCGCCAGCTCTCGGGGTGGGACGCCGAGGACGACCGGTGGGAGCGCGCCTGCGGTGTCCGTCCGGTGCTCGTCGGCGCAGCCTCGGACGACGTGCGGCTGACGGACTCGGTGCGCGTCCGCTGAGCCGATCGGCCCGCCGGTGGCACCACACACCGGCGGGCCGTCGACCGGCCGGTCAGCGGCGACGGTCGGGCACACTCACCCGGTGACCCGACCGTCGCTCGCCCCGCCCGACCAGGCCGTCGTCCAGCGTCGCACGCTGGGGGTGCTCTCGGCGGGGGTGGCCCTCGGCGGACTCGGCGTGACGATCGGCATCACGGTCGGTGGGCTGCTCGCCCGGGACGTCGCCGGGAGCGACGCCGCCGCCGGGCTGGGGCAGACGGCGAGCGTGCTGGGCGCTGCCCTGATCGCCGTCCCGCTGGCCCAGGTCAGCGACCGGTACGGCCGGCGAGTCGGCCTGTCCGTCGGATACGGGGTCGCGGGCGTCGGCTCCCTGGTCGTCGTCGGGGCCGCAGCGGTGTCCTCCCTGCTGCTCCTGCTCGTCGGCCTGTTCCTGTTCGGGGCGGCCACCACCAGCGGGCTGCAGGCCCGCTACGCCGCGGCCGACCTGGCCCAGCCCGAACACCGTGGCCGCTCGCTGTCCCTGGTGGTCTGGGCGACCACGATCGGCTCGGTGCTCGGGCCCAACCTGGCCGGCCCGGCCGACGACCTGGGGCGCGCCCTCGGGCTGCCCGCGCTCGGCGGGGCGTTCGCCCTGTCGATCGCGGTGTTCGCGGTCGTCGTCCTCGGGGTGCTCGTGCTGCTCCGCCCCGACCCGCTCCTGCTGGCCCGGCAGCTGACCGCGGCCGACCGCCCCGCCGGACCGGCGCCGCTGCGATCGGGCTCGGCGGCCGCGCTGCGCGCGGTGTGGGCGACCCCCGGTGGGCGGCTGGGGCTGACCGCCGTCGTCGTCTCGCACGCGGTGATGGTCGGGCTGATGGTGATGACCCCGGTGCACATGGGGGCCGGCCACTCCGACGCCGACGGGACGACGTTGCGGGTGATCGGCCTGGTCATCAGCGTCCACGTGGCCGGGATGTACCTGTTCTCCCCGGTCGTCGGCTGGCTCGCAGACCGGGCCGGTCGCAGCGCGACGGTCGCCCTGGGCGGGGTGCTGCTCCTGCTCGCCGCCGTGGTCGCCGGCACGGCGCCGCCGGGGGCGGCCCTCCAGCTGGGCACCGGGCTGTTCCTGCTCGGCCTGGGCTGGTCGTGCGGGCTGGTGGCCGGGTCGACCCTGGTCACCGAGTCCGTCTCCACCGAGGTCCGCCCGGCCGCCCAGGGTGCCACCGACCTGCTCATGGGGCTGGGGGCGGCCGTCGCCGGCGCGGTGGGCGGCCCGCTGCTCGCGCTGGGCGGGTTCGGGCTGGTGGCCGTGATCTCCGCGGTGCTCATCGGCCCGCTCGCGGTGGTCTGGGCGGCGACCCGAGGGCGCCTCAGCGCCGGTTGAGGTAGTCGCGCCCCAGCAGGACCAGGAGCGTGACCAGGGCGAGGACGATCCCGACCTGCAGGATGAGGTCCCAGGTGGGCGAACCGGTGCTGGGGACCATGCGCCGAGCGTAGGACGCTGGTGGTGCCCGGCGCACGGGTCACCGGTCGGTGGGTACCGTCGGGGCGTGCGGTTGCAGGAGTTCCGGTCCCGGATGGAGCGCCAGTTCGGTTCGATCCGCGCGCAGAGCGTGGCCAGCGACCACGTCTTCGGCCCGCTGGGTGGGCGCACGCCCGCCCAGGCGATCGAGGCCGGCGTGCCGGTGCGCACGGTCTGGCTGGAGATCTGCAAGGAGTACGACATCCCGCCGAAGGAGCGCTGAACCCTCCTCCGGCGGGACGCGGGCTCAGCCCCTCAGGACGGAGCGGACGTGCTCGGCGAGCGTCGTGGTCGGCCGGCCGATGAGCCCGGACAGCGCGGTGCTCCCGGTCTCCAGGGCGCCCTGGGCGATCGACTGGTCGAGGGCGACGACGAACTCGGCGGTCTCCTGCGGCAGGCCCTGCCCGAGCAGGAACTGCACGTGCTCCTGGGCGGAGAGGTCGCGGTAGGTGACCTCCCGGCCCGTCTCGGCGGCGACGGCGGCAGCCAGGTCGGCGAGTGTGAACGGCTGGTCGCCACCGAGCTCCACCACGCCCGGCTCGGGCTCCGCTGCGGTCAGCACGGCGACCGCACCCGCCGCGAAGTCGGCCCGCGTCGCCGCCGCGATCCGTCCCGCGCCCGAGCTGCCGACGACCTCGCCGGTGTCGGCGGCCGTGCGGATCGGCTGGTCGTAGTTCTCCAGGTACCAGTTGTTCCGCAGCACCACGGCCGGGAGCCCGACCTCGGCGATCAACCGCTCGGTGGCGGCGTGCTCGGGGGCCAGCGGCAGCGGGGTGTCGTCGACCTTCGGCGCACTGGTGTAGACGACCAGCTCGACGCCGGCGGCCTTCGCGGCCTGCAGCACGTTGCGGTGCTGGGACACCCGCTGGCCGACCTCGTTGCCGGAGACGAGCAGCAGCCGGTCGGTGCCCTGCAGGGCGGCCTCGAGGCTGGCCGGGTCGCCGTACTCCGCCTGCCGGACCTGCACCCCGCGCGCGGCGAGGTCGCCGGCCTTCTCCGGGCTGCGGACGACGGCGACCACCTCGCCGGCAGGCACCCCGGCGTCGAGCAGTCCGGTGACGACGAGCCGGCCGAGCTGGCCGGTGGCTCCGGTGACGGTGATCAAGGGGACTCCTCTGAGTGCTTCCTGAGTGAATGGCACTTACGAACAGTAAGTGCCGGCTGCTCGGACGGTACTCTGGCGGCGTGCGCGACGTGGGGGAGGGTGCGGTGGAGCAGACGGTCGAGGAGCTGGTGGCCGACGTCTTCCGTCGCGCCTGCACCTCCCGCGAGGCGCTGGAGCACGTGACCGGCAAGTGGTCCCTGCTGGCACTGTCCGCCCTGGCCGAGTCCCCGCACCGGTTCGGTGAGCTGCGTCGCCGGATCGAGGGCGTGAGCGAGCGGATGCTGGCGCAGAGCCTGCAGACCCTCGAGCGGGACGGTTGGGTGCACCGCGAGGTGCGGTCGGCGATCCCCCCGCACGTGGAGTACCGGCTGACCGAGGACGGTGCCGCCCTCGTGCCCCACCTGCTGGCGCTCATCTCCTTCGTCGAGGACCGGATGCCGGCCGTCCACGCGTCCCGGGCCGCGGTCGACGAGGTCCGACCACCGCGCTGAGCACGTCGTCCGGGTGGTCGTCGACACTGTTCGAGGACGTCGTGAGGCGGCGCCGGTGGGCGCGACGCGCCGACCCGGCGTGTCACTGGAATCGAACAGGTGTTCGGCATACCGTGGCGTCCACAGGTCCGGTGTCTCTCCACAGATGCGCCCGGTCCGCGGAAAGTGTCAGACCCCGGCCCTAGCGTCGGCAACGACCCGCTACAGCGACATCCGAAGGTGGCCACCATGGCAACGCTCGACCGCGACAAGGCCCTCGACATGGCCCTCGCCCAGATCGACAAGCAGTTCGGCAAGGGCTCCGTCATGCGCCTGGGCGACTCGCCCGAGGTCGCCATGAAGGTCATCCCCACCGGCTCCGTCGCCCTCGACATCGCGCTCGGTGTCGGTGGCCTGCCCCGCGGCCGCGTCGTCGAGGTGTACGGCCCCGAGGCCTCCGGCAAGACGACGGTCGCCCTGCACGCGGTGGCCAACGCCCAGGCGGCCGGCGGCATCGTCGCCTTCATCGACGCCGAGCACGCCCTCGACCCCGACTACGCCCGGGCGATCGGGGTCGACACCGACGCCCTGCTGATCAGCCAGCCCGACACCGGTGAGCAGGCGCTGGAGATCGCCGACATGCTGATCCGCTCCGGCGCCCTCGACCTCATCGTCGTCGACTCGGTGGCGGCCCTGGTGCCCCGCGCCGAGATCGAGGGCGAGATGGGTGACAGCCACGTCGGTCTGCAGGCCCGGCTGATGAGCCAGGCGCTGCGCAAGATCACCGGTGCGCTCAGTAACTCCGGCACGACCTGCATCTTCATCAACCAACTGCGCGAGAAGGTCGGCGTGGTCTACGGCTCGCCGGAGGTCACCACCGGTGGCCGGGCGCTGAAGTTCTACGCCTCGGTGCGGCTCGACATCCGCCGGATCGAGACCCTCAAGCAGGGCACCGACGCGGTCGGCAGCCGGGTGCGGGTGAAGGTCGTCAAGAACAAGGTGGCCGCCCCGTTCAAGCAGGCTGAGCTCGACCTCATCTGGGGTCATGGCTTCAGCCGCGAAGGTGGGCTCATCGACATGGGCGTCGAGCAGGGCTTCGTCCGCAAGTCCGGCGCTTGGTACACCTACGAGGGCGACCAGCTCGGCCAGGGCAAGGAGAACGCCCGCACCTTCCTGCGCGACAACCCCGACCTCGCCGACGAGATCGAGAAGAAGATCAAGGAGAAGCTCGGCATCGGGGTCGTGGCCGCGGCGGCCCCGGCGGCCGCACCGGCTGACTTCTGACCCCGCCGGTGTCCGATGCGCTGATCGACGGCGGGCCGGGCAGCGACGGCTTCGAGGACGACGCCGGGCCGGCCGGTGACGGAGGTCGCCGGCCCGGTCGGCGTCGTCCCGGTCGGGGCAGTGCCGGGGTCGGCGGTGCCCGGACCGGTGGGGATCCATCCGACCGGTCCGAGTCCGGTGGCCGCCGCAAGCGTGGCGGTCGCAGCTCGGGTCCCCAGTGGAGCCGCACGTCGACGGACGCCGATGAGGCGGGCGAGCCGGCGGAGATGGAGGACCCCGAGGCGGTCGCCCGGGGCATCTGTCTGCGGGCGCTGACCGGCACCCCCAAGACCCGCAAGCAACTGGCCGACCTGCTGGCCAAGAAGGACGTGCCCGAGGAGGCCGCGGCCGCAGTGCTCGACCGCTTCACCGAGGTCGGGCTCATCGACGACGCCGCGTTCGCGGCCGCCTGGGTCTCCACCCGGCAGTCCGGTCGCGGCCTGGCCCGCCGAGCGCTGGCATCGGAACTGCGGGCCAAGGGGGTCGACGGCGAGGTCGCCGCGGCGGCCGTGGCCGAGGTCGACCCGCAGGACGAGTGGGACTCCGCCCGGCGGCTGGTCGAGCGCAAGCTGCCCTCGATGCGCCGGCTCGACCGGGTGACGGCGGAGCGGCGGCTGGTCGGCATGCTCGCCCGCAAGGGCTACGGCGGCGGGCTGGCCGGATACGTGGTCCGCGAGGCCCTCGACGGTCGGGACGAGCCCGACGGCGACTCCGCGGTCGGCACCGCGGAGTCGGGCGCGGAGGGCGGTTCGCCGGACGGGCCCGGGAGTGGCGAGGAGTTCGTCGAGCTGGACCCGCCTGGTGCTGCGCCCGTGGCGTGGTCGCGCGAACGGTCCGCGGCGCGAGCTGCGGCACGCGCCGGGCGCGCCGCAGCTGCAGCGGAGACGCCCGGCCTCGACCCCTCGGGCATCGAGGGCAGTGCCGAGGTGGGGGAGGGGCGTGCTCGCCCGATCGGTCGGCGCCAGCCGCCGCTCGGTGCCGTCCCGGTCGACGACCTGCCCTAGTCGGCACACGAGTCGGGACCGCCGGCGCATCGCCGGCGGTCCGGACCCGCCGGGCTCGGTGCCGCGGTTCACCGCCGACGGGCGACCCGGAAGCCGAGGTCGTCGATCCGCAGGGTCGGGTGGCTCTTGCGGCGGCAGGACGCCCGGCAGCCGCGGGGGTGGTCCTGCCACCCGCCCCCGCGGAAGACCCGGTACGGGCCGTAGACCTCGGGGTCGAACAGGTCCCAGCACCACTCCCAGACGTTGCCGATCATGTCGTGGAAGCCCCACGCGTTCGGTGCCCTGGTGGCGACGTCGTGCACCCGGCCACCGGAGTTCCCGCGGTACCAGGCGATCTCGTCGAGCTCGCCGGGGCGCACGTCGGAGTTCCCCGCGCGGCAGGCGTGCTCCCACTCCGCTTCGGTCGGCAGCCGGTAGCCCGACGCCGTGGCGTCCCAGTCGACGTCGAGCCCGTCGGGGTCGGTGCCGAGGAGGTAGCAGGGCTCCAGCTCGTTCCGCTTCGAGAGGGCGTTGCAGAACCGGACTGCCTGCAGCCAGGAGACCTCGGTGACCGGCGTCCGGGGTCCCCGCTGGGCTCAGCGGCACGCCACCGGTGATCGCCCGGTACAGCTCCCGGGTCACCGGCTCGGGGGCCAGCAGGAAGTCGGAGACCTCGACCGGCCAGGTGACCTTCGTGCCCTCGTCCCGCAGCACGATCACCCCGCCCGGTACCGGCAGCAGGTCATGCGGTGCGCCCACGGGGCAGTGGACCACGCGAACGTGCACCCGTGTCGCCCAGGACGTGGCGGTGCAGCGGGTGAGACCGGCCCGGCGCCGGTGGGCCGGCTCACCCGGGTGCGGGTGACGGTCAGGAGGTCAGCGGTCGAGCCAGGCGGTCACGTCGACGGCCACGCCACCCGCGGCCTCCTCGTCCGGCACCAGCCAGCGCCGGCTGCGCTCCTGGCCGGCACCCAGCCACAGCTGGATCGAGGTGTCGAACTGGGACATGGCGATCTCCTTCGGGCTGGCCGAGGAGCTCACCGGGCCGAGGAAGGTCACGTCGGACTCCTGGCCACCGGGGTAGAGCAGCACCACCCGGCAGCGCGAACGCCGGTGCCGGGCCGGCGGCACGGCCTCCCGGACGATGGCCGAGTGAGCACCGGCGGCGGCAGCGAACCCGGCTGCACTGGCCCGCAGCTTGCTCACGAAGATCTGGGTGGTGGTGGCCAGGTCGTCGTCCTCGTCGAGATCCAGGTGCATGTGGCGCGGAGCGGCGGCAGTCGAGGTCACACCCTCACTCTCGGCAGGGAGCGTCGCCTCCGTCACCGGCTGAAAGTGCCAAGTCCCGCCCCGGACTCCGGCAGTCGACCAGGCAGCCGAGGGCCCTGGGTCGGATGTGGCGACGCGGGCGGGTGGGGCCCGCACAGAGCCGGGAACCGAGGCGAGCGCGGGCCCGGTGCCGTGGGTGCCTCACGCGCTCGGCCCCGGCATCCAGGGGTGGATGCCGGGGCCGAGTGCGGACCACGCGGGTCCTCGTCGTGGTGCCTCGCTCAGGGGGCGCCGGCGCCGGCACCCATCTGGTCGGCCGGCTCAGCGGTCACTGCCTTGCGGCCGGCGCGGTTGGTACGGCGCTCGGTGTACCGCGCCAGCATGGAGAGCAGCACGTTGATCAGGATGTAGATCAGCCCGGCCGCCACGTAGAGCTGGAAGGTGTACCGGTCGCCGAAGAGGGAGTTGAAGTACTCGACGAGCCCGCGCGCCTGCCGGAGCAGCTCCAGGTAGCTGATGATGAAGCCCAGCGACGTGTCCTTCAGCAGCACCACGAGCTGGGCGACCAGCACGGGGAGCATCCGCCGGGTCGCCTGCGGCAACAGAATCAAGGTCATGACCTGCGACTTGCGCAGCCCCAGGCCGAAGCCCGCCTCACGCTGACCCTTGTCGATGGACAGGATGCCGGCCCGGAAGATCTCGGCCAGCACGGCCATGTTGTAGAGGACGAGGCCGCCGGTCAGCGCGGTGAACGTGCTCAGCCGCACGCCGTACTTCGGGAGGACGAAGTACAGCGCGAAGATCACGACCAGCAGCGGGATCGCACGGAAGAACTCGATGACCGCGGACACCGGGACGCGGACCCAGCGGTGGTCGGACAACCGCCCCACCGCCAGCAGCAGCCCCAGCAGCGTGGCGAGGACCATGGCGACCGCCGCGACCTGCAGGGTGCGCACCAGGGCGCGGCCCAGCGCCTGCGGGACCCCGCTGGCGGGGTCGAACAGGATCGCCCAGCGCTCTGGCTCCAGCTGGCCGTTCCCACCCAGCCGGAGCAGGACGAAGACGATGATGGCGAGGACGAGCACTGCACCGATCGCGCTGCCGACCCGGGCGCGGGCGCGGGCGCGGGGCCCCTGGACGTCGAAGAGCACTGGTGTGGTCATCGGAGGATCGCGACCCGTCGTTCGATGCGGTGCACGGCCAGCGCCGACGGCAGCGTGATGATCATGTAGCCCACCACGACCCCGACGAGGATGGCTGTCAGGTCACCGGCGCTGGCGTTGACCAACCGTGGGAGCAGGGAGCTCAGTTCGCTCACCGAGAAGCCGGCCGCGATCGAGGTGTTCTTCACCATCGCGATCAGCACGTTGCCCAACGGCGGGACGACGGTGCGGAACGCCTGGGGGAGGACCACCTCGCGCAGTGACTGACCGAAGGTCAGGCCCAGGGCGCGGGCCGCCTCGGCCTGGCCGGGCGAGACGGAGTTGATCCCCGAGCGCAGCGCCTCGCACACGAAAGCAGCGGTGTAGAGCCCGACCGAGAGCACCGCACCCGTGAAGAAGCCGATCACGAAGTCGATCTGCGGCAGCCCGAAGATCATGAAGAAGAAGACCACCGTGAGCGGGGTGTTGCGGAAGGTCTCCACGTAGAACGTGGCCAGCCCGCGCAGCGGAGCGATCGGGCTGACCCGCATCGCGGCCAGCAGGGTGCCGAGGACCAGGGCCACCAGGCAGGCGAGCAAGGACAGGCTCAGCGTCGTGAGGAAGGCGTCCCAGAACAGGTCGAAGTTGTCGATCAGGAACTGCACCACGCCTCCTCTCAGGGCGAGCGGCGGCGAGGTGCCGGCGAGCGGGGTCGACCCGCCGCCGGCGCCTCGCCGGGGTCAGCAGGGTCAGTAACGGTCGACCGAGGGCGGCTCGGGAGCGTCCGTGCCGGTGATGGCGCCGGCGGTGCGGTCCCAGGCCTCGGCCCACGAGCCGTCCTCGAAGGACGCCTCGAGGGTGTCGTTGATGAAGCTGCGGAACTCGTCGTCGCCCTTGGTGATGCCGATGCCGTAGGGCTCCTCGGTGAACGGGTTGCCCACCAGCTCGAACTCGTCGGGCGCGCCGGCGACCAGGCCGGTGAGGATGACGTTGTCGGTCGTGACCGCGTCGACCTGACCGTTGCGCAGCGCATCGGCGCACTTGGAGTAGACGTCGAAGAGCGTCAGCGTCGCCTCGGGGTAGTTCGTGCGGATCTCCTCCGCCGGCGTCGAGCCCTCGACCGAGCAGACGTTGAGCCCGGCGAGGTCGTCCGGGCCTTCGATGCCGAGCGGGTTGCCGGCGGCGACCATGATGTCCTGGCCGGCCTCGTAGTACGGGCCGGCGAAGTCGATGAGCTCCTTGCGCGAGTCGTTGATCGTGTAGGTGGCCACCACCATGTCGACGTCCTCGTTCTGGATGAACGACTCGCGGTTGGCCGAGACCGTCTCCACCCACTCGATGTCGTCGGTGGCGATGCCCAGCTCGGCGGCGATCAGCTCGGCCATCTCGACGTCGAAGCCCTCGGGGACGCCGTCGGGCCCGGCCAGGCCGAACCCGGGCTGGTCGAACTTCGTGCCGACGGTGATCGTCCCGGACTCCGCGAGCTCGGCCATCGTCGTGCCCTCGTCGAAGGAGACGTCGTCGGCGACCTCGGCGCCGCCACCGGCGGCGTCCTCGGTGGTCTCGCCGGCGTCGCTGGAACAGCCGGCCAGGACGACGCCGGTGGCCGCGATGGCGGCGGCGTAGCGGGTGATGCGCATGGAGGGTCCTCTCGTGGATGTGCGGGTGGTCAGTGGTTCAAGATCTTGGAGAGGAAGTCCTTGGCCCGGTCGGAGCTCGGGTTGGTGAAGAACTCCTCGGGGGTGGCGGACTCGACGATGCGGCCGCCGTCCATGAACACGACGCGGTTGGCCGCCTTGCGGGCGAAGCCCATCTCGTGGGTGACCACGACCATCGTCATGCCGTCCCGGGCCAGGCCGACCATCACCTCGAGGACCTCGTTGATCATCTCCGGGTCGAGCGCCGAGGTGGGCTCGTCGAAGAGCATCACCTTCGGGTCCATGGCCAGCGCGCGGGCGATCGCCACGCGCTGCTGCTGGCCACCGGAGAGCTGGGCGGGCACCTTGTCGGCCTGGGCCCCGACGCCGACCCGGTCCAGCAGCTCGCGGGCCCGCTTCTCGGCGTCGGCCTTGGACTGCTTGCGGACCTTGATCGGGCCCATCGTGACGTTCTCCAGCACCGACTTGTGCGCGAAGAGGTTGAAGCTCTGGAACACCATGCCCACGTCGGCGCGCAGCTTGGCCAGCTCCTTGCCCTCGGCGGGCAGCTTCTGCCCGTCGATGGTGATCTCGCCGTTCTCGATCGACTCGAGACGGTTGATCGTGCGGCACAGCGTCGACTTGCCCGAGCCGGACGGCCCGATGACGACGACCACCTCGCCGCGATCGATCGACAGGTCGATGTCCTGCAGGACGTGCAGTTCGCCGAACCACTTGTCGACGCCGGACATGCGGACGAGAGGCTCTCCGGTCGGACGTTCGGTCACAGCGGGTGACCCTAGGTGCCTCCCGCCCCAGTGACGTCGCGAAGGCATCACGAAGCTGTAACGAAGCTGCGAATGGGCCCCGAGTTCACCCGGAGGGGGTCGTACCGGTCACCTTCCGGAGTTGGACGAGCGCAGGACCTGGCTGCGGGCGCCGGGTGCTGCGTGCACCTCCGTACGATGCGGGTGGTGAACGGCAAGACCTACCTCGTGCGCACCTACGGCTGTCAGATGAACGTGCACGACTCCGAGCGGCTCTCCGGGCTGCTCGAGTCGGCCGGGTACTCGGCAGCTCCCGAGGGCACCGACGCCGACGTCGTCGTGCTCAACACCTGCGCCGTCCGGGAGAACGCCGACAACCGGCTCTACGGCAACCTGGGTCACCTGCGCCCGGTCAAGGACGCCCACCCCGGCATGCAGATCGCCGTCGGTGGCTGCCTGGCGCAGAAGGACCGCGGTGAGATCGTCAAGCGCGCGCCCTGGGTCGACGTCGTCTTCGGCACCCACAACGTCGGGTCGCTGCCGGTGCTGCTGGAGCGGGCCCGGCACAACGCCGAGGCCCAGGTGGAGATCGTCGAGTCGCTGGAGGTCTTCCCCTCCACGCTGCCGGCCAAGCGGGACTCCGCGTACTCCGGCTGGGTGTCGATCAGCGTCGGGTGCAACAACACCTGCACGTTCTGCATCGTCCCGGCGCTGCGCGGCAAGGAGAAGGACCGCCGTCCCGGCGAGATCCTGGCCGAGGTGCAGGCGCTGGTCGACCAGGGCGTGCTCGAGGTGACCCTGCTCGGGCAGAACGTGAACGCCTACGGCGTGGAGTTCCGCGAGCGGGGCGCCTTCGCCGACCTGCTGCGCGCCGCCGGGCGGATCGAGGGGCTGGAGCGCATCCGCTTCACCAGCCCGCACCCCCGGGAGTTCACCGACGACGTGATCACGGCGATGGCGGAGACCTCTGCGGTCTGCCACCAGCTGCACATGCCGCTGCAGAGCGGGTCGGACGACGTGCTGCGCCGGATGCGCCGCGGCTACCGGCAGGACCGCTACCTCGGGATCATCGACCGGGTGCGGGCCGCGATGCCCGACGCCGCGATCACCACCGACATCATCGTCGGCTTCCCGGGCGAGACCGAGGCGGACTTCCAGCAGACCCTCGACGTCGTCCGGCAGGCCCGCTTCGCCAGCGCCTTCACCTTCCAGTACTCCAAGCGCCCGGGCACCCCGGCCGCGGAGATGGACGGGCAGCTGCCCAAGGACGTCGTCCAGGAGCGCTACCTGCGGCTGACCGCGCTGCAGGAGGAGATCAGCTGGGCCGAGAACCGGGCGCTCGTCGGCCGGCCGGTCGAGCTGCTGGTCGCCGCGGGGGAGGGCAGCAAGGACGCCGCCCGCGGCCGGCTCTCCGGCCGGGCCCGCGACGGCCGGTTGGTGCACTTCACCGCCGCCGACGGCATCCGGGCCGGGGACGTCGTGGAGACCGTCGTGACCGCCGCGAAGCCGCACTTCCTGGTCGCCGACGGCGCGCTGCTGTCGCACCGACGGACCCGCGCCGGCGATGCGGTCGAGGCGGGCACCCGGCCGACGACGCCGGGCGTGCTGCTCGGCATGCCGCGCATCGGCACGCCGGCTCCCCTCCCGGCCGCGACGCCCGCCTGCGGCTGACCGCGTCGCCGTCCCCACGAGGCAAAGGAAGCTCTGCACCCGGTAACGCGCGGAAAACCGGGTGCAGAGCTTCCTGTGCCTGGGTGAGCGAGGTGGGGCCGTCAGGCGCCGGGCTTGAGCAGCACCTTGGTCCAGCCCTGGTCCCGGTCGTCGAAGCGCTGGTAGCCCTCGACGGCCTGGTCCAGGCCCAGTTCGTGGCTGGTGATCAGGCCCGGGTTGGCCTTGCCGTCGATGATCAGGTCCCGCAGCTGCCGGTTGTAGCGCTTGACCGGCGCCTGCCCGGTGCCCATCGACTGGCCCTTGGTGAAGAAGGTGCCGAACTGCCAGGGGATCCGGCCCTCCTTGGCCAGGTCGCTGGTCGCGCCCGGGTCCTGCGGCATGTAGACACCGACGACACCGATCCCGCCGGTGGACCGGACCACCTGGACGAGGTTGTCCAGCACGAGCTCCGGGTGCTCCTCACCGTCGGAGTCGTGCGCCTGGTAGCCGACGGCCTCGACGCCGCGGTCGACACCGCGCCCGCCGGTGGCCTCCAGCAGCTGCTCCACCGGGTCACCGGCGCTGAAGTCGACCGGGGTGGCGCCGTACTTCTCGGCCAGGGCCAGGCGGTCGGTCTCCTTGTCCACGACGAAGACCTCGGAGGCGCCGCGGATCATCGCGCTGTGCGCGGCCATCAGCCCCACCGGGCCACCGCCGAACACCGCCACCCGGTCGCCGACCTGGAAGCCGGACAGCTCCACCCCGTGCCAGCCGGTCGGGAAGATGTCCGAGAGCATCGTGAAGTCGTTCTCGTGCTCGGTGCCCTCGGGCAGGTGCAGGAGGTTGAAGTCCGCCCACGGCACGCGCAGGTACTCGGCCTGTCCGCCGTCGTAGGGGCCCATGTTGGCGTAGCCGTAGGCCGCGCCGTCCATCCCCTCGGTGGGGTTGGCGCGCAGGCAGAACGACGTCCAGCCGTCGGTGCAGTTGCGGCAGGTGCCGCAGGCGATGTTGAACGGCACCGACACCCGGTCGCCGACCTTGATCCGGTCGACGCCGTCGCCGACGGCCTCGACGACGCCCATGTTCTCGTGCCCGAGGACCTTGCCCTCCTCCACGGAGGTGCGGCCCTCGTACATGTGCAGGTCCGACCCGCAGATGTTGGTGGTGGTGATCCGGATGACCGCGTCGGTGGGCGCCTGGATCGTGGCGTCCGGCACCTCCTCGACGGCGACGTTCTTGGGGCCTCGGTAGACGATGGCCTTCATGGTGGTGCTCCTTCCCTGAGGACGGCGATCAGCGGGAGCTGAACGCCTGGGTGAGGTGTGCGGCGGCGTCGGCGTCTGCGACTCACACATGCAGCGCGGCGCATCCTGTTGTCCACGACCTACCCGTCGTCCCCGGAGCTACACGACCGTTCCGGAATGCACCGAGGGCCCGTCCGGTGAACGGACGGGCCCTCGGTGTTCGTGCCGGGGCGGACCCGGCGGCGGTGCGTCAGCGGCGGGAGGAGGCCTTCTCCGCCTCGGCCAGCCACTCCCGGCGGGTGGCCAGGGCGGCCTCGGCCTCGCTGATTCGCTTCGCGTTGCCCGCGGCCTGCGCCTTGGCCAGCTGGTCCTCGGCCTTGGTCACCGCCGCCCGCATCGAGGTCAGCAGCGGGTTCTCCGGCTGGACCCGGGGGCGGGAGGACTCGCTCGCGCCGCGGAACTTCTCCTCGACGGTGCGCATCCGGTCCTCGAGGTCGCGCATGGCGCCGCGGGGCACGTGCCCGATGGCGTCGTAGCGCTCCTGGATCTTGCGCAGCGCGTTCTGGTTGCCCTTGTTGGCCGGGTCGAGCTTCTCCGCCTCGGCCAGCAGCTCCTCCTTGGCCTTCTGGTTGGCCAGCTCGTCGCTGCTGCGCGCCTGGTCGTTGGCGGTGCGGGCGGCGAAGAACACGTCCTGGGCGGCGCGGAACTTCTTCCACAGGTCATCGTCGGTGTCCCGGCCGACCCGCGGCACGGCCTTCCAGCGGTCCATCAGCCCGCGCATCGCCGCGCTGGTGGGGCCCCACTCGGTGGAGGTGGACAGTCGCTCGGCCTCGGCGATCAGCTCGCTCTTGGCCGCCCGCGACTCACCCCGCTGCTTGTCCAGCTCGGCGAAGTGCGCGCCACGACGGCGGCCGAAGGCGTCCCGCGCGGCCGCGAAGCGCTGCCACAGCGCCTCGTCGGTCTTGCGGTCGATGCCCTTGATCGTCTTCCACTCCTCGACGATCGACTTCAGCCGGTCACCGGCGGCCTTCCACTGCGTGGAGTCCGCGGCGATCTGCTCGGCCTCGGCGGCGAGTGCTTCCTTGCGCTGGACCTGCACGGCGCGCTGCGCCGCCTTCTCGGCCCGGTTCGCCGCGACGGCGGTGTCGGCCATGCTGACCATCGCTCGGGCGCGGGCGGACAGGCTGTCCAGGTCGCCGACCGCCTGGGCCAGGGGGATGGAGTCGGCGAGCTCCTGGGCCTTGGTGCGGATCTCGCCCGGGTTGCCGGTGTGGGCGGCCAGCCGCGCCTCGAGCAGGGTGACCTCGGTGGCCAGGTCGTCGAAGCGGCGGCCGTAGTGGGCCAGCCCCTCCGCCGGGGCGCCGGCCTGCCAGGAGCCGACCGAGCGCTCCCCGGTGGCGGTGCGCACGTAGACCGTGCCCTCCTCGTCGACCCGGCCCCAGGCAGACGGGTCGGAGACGGGCATGGCCGGGACGACGCTGGGCACGTCGGCGGGCGCGTGGCCGCTGGACGGGCCGGCGGGCGCCGGCCGGGGCGCCGCGGCGGGGGTGCCGCTGTCGCTGGTGGGGTCGGCGACCGCTGCGTCGGCGGGGTCGGCGGCGGCGGGGGTGCCTGCCTCGGGGGTGACGGCCACGGAGGCGGTGTCACCACCCGCCGGAGTCGGGGACTCTGCGGCCGGGGGAGTGGCGGCCGGGGGAGTGGCGGACGGGGGCTCGGCGGCCAGGGGCTCGGCGGCCGGGGACACAGCGGACGGGGGCTCGGCGGCCGGGGACACAGCGGACGGGGACTCCGCGGCCAGGGGCTCGGCGGCCGGGGGCTCGGCCGGCGGGGGCACAGCGGCCCCCGGGTCGTCGACGACGGGGCTGCTCTCGGCGGGCTGGGCGACCTCCGGGGCAGCGGCGTCCGGGGTCGCGGTCAGTGCCCCCTCGTCGACCGGCGTCGCCTCGACGACCGCTCCCTCAGGGCGCTCCTCGGGGGTCGCGGTGGCCTGCTGGGTCCGGTCTCCGGTGTTCTCCGTGCTCGACACGTGAGCAGTCTCCCACGATGCATCCGCGACACTCCCTGGCGTGAGACCTCCCCCTCCGGTGACGGTGGCGTTCTGCCCGCAGTCACCCCTCGTGCTGCCCGCGGTCGCCGGTGCGCCGAGCCCCGCCCTGTCCGAGCTGCGCACCGCCGTCTCCGCCGCCGTGCAGACCGTGCTGGCGGACCGGCCGGAGGTGGTGGTGGTCGTGGGCGAGGGTGCCGACGGGCTCCGGTTCGGCCCCGGGGACGGCGGTGACCTGCGCGGGTTCGGCGTCGACCTGGAGGTCCCGTTCGCCGGCCGGGTCCGTCCCGGCGGCCACCGGGTCCCGCTGCCGCACCTGGTGGCCGCCTGGCTGCTGGACCAGGCCGGGGACACCGGCGGCCGGCTCGGGGTGGGGCCGGCCGACCTCGCGGCGACGTTGGCGGACCTCCCCGGACCGGTGGGGGTGCTCGCGATGGGGGACGGGTCGGCTCGGCGCACCGAGAAGGCGCCCGGCGCGCTCGACCCCGCGGCCGGCCCGTTCGACGCCGAGGTCGCCGCTGCCCTCAGGGCCGGCGACCCCGACGCGCTGGCCGCCCTGGACCCCGCCGCGGGCCGGCGACTGCTCGCCGCCGGGGTGCCGGTGTGGCGGGCGGTCGGTGCCGCGCTGGGCGGGCGTGCCGTCGCCGCCGAGCTGCACCACGACGACGCCCCGTTCGGCGTCGGCTACCTCGTCGCCACCTGGTGCTCCCGGTGACCGCTGCCGCGGAGAACCGTCTGCCACCGGTGATCGCCGTCGTCGGGCCGACCGCCACCGGGAAGACGGCGCTGGCGGTCGCGCTGGCGCACCGGCTGGCCCGCTCCGGTGCCGGGGGAGAGGTGGTCAACGCCGACTCCATGCAGCTCTACCGCGGGATGGACATCGGCACCGCCAAGCCCACCGAGGCCGAGCGCGACGGCGTGCCGCACCACCTGCTGGACCTGTGGCACGTGCGCGAGCCGGCCTCGGTGGCCGAGTACCGCCAGCGCGCCCGGGCCGAGGTCGACCGGCTCCGCGCCGCGGGCGTCGTCCCGCTGCTGGTCGGCGGCTCCGGGCTGTACGTGCGTGCGGTGCTGGACGAGCTGGACTTCCCGGGCACCGATCCGGTGGTGCGGGCCCGGCTGACCGGCGAGCTGGCGGACGAGGGCGCCACGGCGATGCACGACCGGCTGGCGGCGCTCGACCCGGCCGCCGCGACGGCGATCGCACCGACCAACAGCCGACGGGTGGTGCGGGCGCTGGAGGTGATCGAGGTGACCGGTCAGCCGTTCACCGCGACGCTGCCCGCCCCGCGCCCGCACTACCCGGCGGTCACGGTCGGGCTGGACCGTCCGGCCGAGGAGCTGGACGACCGGGTGGCCCGCCGGGTCGACGCGATGTGGGCCGCCGGCTTCGTCGACGAGGTCGCCGCGCTCGCCGGCGACGGACTGCGCGAGGGGCCGACGGCCTCCCGCGCCCTGGGGTACGCGCAGGTGCTCCAGCAGTTCGACGGGGTGCTGACGGCGTCGGAGGCCCGGGAGCGGACGGTGACCACCACCCGCCGGTTCGTCCGCCGGCAGCGGTCCTGGTTCCGCCGCGACGCCGGCACGGTGTGGTTCGACGCCGCCCGGCCGGACCTGCTCGACGCCGTCCTCGCCCTGGTCGCCGACCGTACGATCGACCGGTGATCGACAGCTCCGGCCCACGGGTCCTCCTCGGCCACGGCACCGAGAACGACTTCGTCGTCCTGCCCGACCCCGACGGGGACGTGTGGCCGGAGGCGCGGCTGGACCCCGAGCTGGTGCGCCGGCTCTGCGACCGCCGGGCGGGCCTGGGCGGGGACGGCGTGCTGCGGGTGGTCCGCAGCCGGCACGTGCCCGACGCCCCCGGTGTCCTCGGTGCCGCGCTGGCCGACTGCGAGTGGTTCATGGACCACCGCAACGCCGACGGCTCGTACGCGGAGATGTGCGGCAACGGCATCCGGCTGTTCCTGCACGTGCTGCTGGCCGAGGGGCTGCTGGAACGGGCGGTGGCCGAGGACGGTGTCCTGGTCGGCACCCGGGGCGGGCCGCGCCGGGTGGGCGCCCGGCCCGACGGCGGCTACTGGGTCGACATGGGCCCGGCCGTGTCACTGGGCCGCAGTGAGGCGGAGGTCGCGGGGACGCTGTACCCGGGGCTCGGGGTGTCGATGGGCAACCCGCACCTGGTCTGCCTGACCGACGTCGAGGTCGACACCCTGGACCTGTCGGTGCTGCCCGGGGTCGACGACGCGATGTTCCCCGAGGGAGTCAACGTCGAGCTGGTGAACGTGCTCCCGTCCGAGGGCACCTGCGCGCACGTGCGGCTCCGGGTGCACGAGCGCGGCGTGGGGGAGACCCGCTCCTGTGGCACCGGCGCCTGCGCTGCGGCGTTCGCCGCGCTGGCGGCCGGCGGACGCGACACCGGGACGGTCCTCGTCGACGTGCCGGGCGGCCGGCTGTCGGTGCAGTTCGACGGGACGACGACGGTGCTCTCCGGCCCGGCCGTCGTCGTCGCCACCGGGACCCTCAGCCGGGAGTGGCTCGCCGGCTGAGGGTCCTGGCTGCGCTGACGCAGGTCAGGGACGGTCGGGCTCGTCCGCCCGCGTCTCCGGGTCGTCGGTGGGCGCCTCGGGCTTGTCGCCGGGCCCCACGTTCCCGGTGCCGCGTGGTTCGCCGCGGCCGGTGTCCTGGTCCGCGCCACCGAAGACGTTGCGCGGCGGGTCGAGGCCGGCGGGGTCGCGGCCGGGGTCGTCGAGCTCCTCGTCAGGGCTGGTCATCGTCGTCCTCTCGAGCGGTGGACCGTGCCCCGCCGCCCTACCCGGCACCCGGCCGGCCAACCCGTCGGCTGCTCAGCCGGACCGCTCGGGATCGTTGCCGGCGGTCGGCGCCCGCGCCTCGGGGACGGTCGTCACCTCGCCGGCCGGGGTGTCCGGCCTGTCGGGCAGGTCGCGCATCCGCAGCAGGGGGCTCGCCACCACCCAGCCGGCCGCGAGCAGCTGACCGGCCGCGGCGATCCACAGCGTCGGAAGCACGCCGAGCCAGGTGCCCAGGACGCCGCCGAGCAGCCCGCCCAGCGGCATGGTGCCGAAGACCAGGAAGCGCACCGAGGCGTTCATCCGGCCCAGCAGCGCGGGCGGGCACAGCCGCTGCCGGAAGCTGACCTGGGTGATGTTGTAGACCACCACCGCCCAGCTGAAGCCGAACTGGCCGAGGGGCAGGAGCACCAGCGGGGCGCCGGTGGCGGCCAGTGGCGTGAGGGCGGTGAACGGCACCATCACCATGATCGCCAGCGGGATCGCCCGGCCCTCGCCGACGGTGCGGGCGAAGCGTGCGGCCGTCGCCGCGCCGACCAGGCCGCCCACCGCGCCGGCGGAGAAGACCAGGCCCAGCACGCTCTCGGACAGCTCCAGCCGGCGCAGCGCGTAGAGCACCAGCAGGGTCGTGGTGATCGTGGAGAACAGGTTCGACGTGCCGGTGCAGGCGACGATCCGGCGGAGCAGCGGCTGGCGGACGACGAAGGACAGGCCCTCGGCGATCTCGGTGCGCAGCGGCCGCCGGCCGGCCCGGTCGGGAACGGTGTCCGGACGCTGGATGCGGCCGACGAAGAACGCGGAGAGCAGGAAGGACACCGCGTCCAGGGCGATGACCAGAGGCGCGCTGAGCACCCGGAGCAGCACGCCGGCGATGGCCGGTCCGGCCACGTGGGCGACGGCCCGGCTGGCCTCCAGCTTGCCGTTGCCGTCGACCAGTTGGTCCCGGTCGACCAGTTGCGGCAGGTAGCTCTGGTAGGCGACGTCGAAGAAGACGGTCGCCGTGCCGGTCGCCGCCGCGACGACGAACAGCTGCCCGAGGGTGAGGACGTCGAGGAGGTACGCGATCGGCAGGGTCCCCAGCAGCGCAGCTCGCACCAGGTCGGCGGTGACCAGCACCCGACGGCGCCGCCAGCGGTCGACCCAGGCGCCGGCCGGGAGCCCGATGAGCAGGAAGGCTGCGGTCTCCAGGGCCGTCAGCACGCCCATCTCCAGCGGCGTTGCGTCCAGCAGCGAGACCGCCAGCACCGGCAGGGCCAGCAGGGTGACCTGGGTGCCGACCTGGCTGACCGTCTCGGCGGCCCACAGCTGACGGAAGTCGCGGTGCCGCAGCAGGCTCCGGTCGCGGGTCACCGGCGCAGCCTCCCGTCACTGGTTGAGGGATGTCAATCACTGTGTCGGGCCGAGGACCTACGCTGCCGGGATGGACGAGGCGGAGGCCGGCGCCGGAGGGCGCCGGATCGTCGGGGAACGCCGTCCGGCCACCGACGCCGAGGCGCGCGCCTTGGCCTCCGCCGTCCGGCTGCGGATCCTGCGGCTGTGCCTGGACGAGGCGCTGACGAACAAGGAGATCGCCGCCCGGCTGGGCCGCAACCCCGCCACCGTGCTGCACCACGTCCGGACCCTGGTCGACACCGGCTTCCTCGCCGCCGAGGAGGCGCGGCGTGGCGCGCGCGGCGCCCGGGAGGTGCCGTACCGGGCGACCGGGAAGAGCTGGCTGATGGACGGCGCCGGCGCCTCGGGGGCCGCCCGGGATGCCGCGCTCGCCGCGTTCCTGGAAGAGGTCGCCGCCGTGGGGGAGGGCCGGCTGGAGAGCACCCGGCTGGGCCTGCGGCTGGGTGCCGCGGACCTGGCAGAGTTCCGAGACCGGCTGCACCGGCTGCTGGACGAGTACGCCACCCGGCCGGCGGAGCCCGGTGCCGAGCGCTGGTCGCTGTACCTCGGGATGCATCCGGAGGCCCGAGGTGTTGTACCGGGCGATGACAACAGGTGATGTGACAAGTCGGTCGCCCCAGGACCAGGGGCATGCCACGCTGGAGACGATGACGACAGCCCAGAACCGCGCGATCCTCGACGAGGCAGAAGCCCGTGTCGACAAGGCGCGCGCCAGCATGCCCGACACCAAGCCGGCACCGGCCGGTCAGTGGGACGCCGCTGACGACACCACCGGCTCCTACGTCAAGGAGGAGCGCGGCGCACTCCGCCGGGTCGCGGGGCTCGGCACCGAGCTCACCGACGTCACCGAGGTCGAGTACCGCCAGCTCCGCCTGGAGCGGGTCGTCCTGGTCGGCGTCTGGACCGAGGGGACGGCGGCCGACGCGCAGCGTTCGCTGACCGAGCTCGCCGCGCTCGCCGAGACCGCCGGTTCCCAGGTGCTCGACGCGCTGATGCAGCGCCGGGACAAGCCGGACCCGGCCACATACGTCGGCTCCGGCAAGGCCGCCGAGCTGCGCGAGGTCGTCGCCGCCACCGGCGCGGACACTGTGATCTGCGACGGGGAGCTGGCCCCCGGCCAGCTCAACCAGCTGGAGAAGGTGCTCAAGGTCAAGGTGGTCGACCGGACCGCCCTGATCCTGGACATCTTCGCCCAGCACGCCACCAGCCGGGAGGGCAAGGCCCAGGTCGAGCTGGCCCAGATGCAGTACATGCTGCCCCGACTGCGCGGCTGGGGTGAGTCGCTGAGCCGGCAGGCCGGTGGCCGCGTCGCCGGTGGTGGCGGCATCGGCACCCGCGGCCCGGGTGAGACCAAGATCGAGACCGACCGGCGGCGGATCCGGTCCCGGGTGAGCAAGCTGCGCAAGGAGATCGCCGGGATGGCGACCGCCCGGACGACGCAGCGGAACTCCCGAGACCGCAACGCGACGCCGAGCGTGGCGATCGCCGGCTACACCAACGCAGGCAAGTCCAGCCTGCTCAACCAGCTCACCGGGGCCGGCGTGCTCGTGCAGGACGCGCTGTTCGCCACCCTGGACCCGACGGTCCGCCGCGCGCAGACGCCCGAGGGGCGCGAGTACACGATGACCGACACGGTCGGGTTCGTGCGTCACCTGCCGCACCAGCTGGTGGACGCGTTCCGCTCCACGCTGGAGGAGGTGGCCGACGCCGACCTGCTCGTCCACGTCGTCGACGGCTCCGACTCCGACCCGCTGGGCCAGATCGACGCGGTGCACACGGTGCTCAACGAGATCGACGCGTCCGCCGTCCCGGAGCTGATCGTGGTCAACAAGGTCGACGCCATGACCGAGGAGGACATGCTGGCGCTGCGCCAGGCGCTCCCCGGGGCGATGTGGGTGTCGGCCCGGACCGGTGAGGGCATCGAGGCGCTCCGCGACGTGATCGCCCAGCGGCTCCCGCACCCGCACATCGACGTCAAGGTCCTCGTGCCCTACGACCGGGGCGACCTGGTCGCCCGGGTGCACCGGGACGGCGAGGTCGTCGAGGAGGCGCACGAGGCGACCGGGACCCGGTTGACCGCGCGTGTCGACGCCGGCCTGGCCGCCCAGCTCGACGGCTTCACCGCACCTGCCGCCGAGGTCTGACCGAGGCCCCGCCGCTCCCCGACGCGTGGACGTGCGCGTCAGACCCGTGAGCAGGCTCGTCGGATCACGAGCAGGTCACGGCGCCCCGGTACCGTGAGGCGGTGACCAGGGGAGCGGTGGACCGGCCGGCGGCCACCGGTGGCCGACCGGCTGCGCCGGTCATCGGGGTGGGCCGGCCGCCGTGGTGGCTGCTCGTCCTCGCCGCCCTCGTCACCGTCGGGGTGACCGTCAACCTGCTCGGCCGCGGGTGGCTGGAGCGGATGGACCTGCGGGTCTCCGAGGTGACCAGCGTCTGGGCGCTCCGGGACTCCTGGGCCTATTGGCCGATCTGGGTCGTCACCCAGATCGGCGGCCGGGTGACGATCCTCGTCGTCCTGGCCGGCCTGGTCGGCTGGTTGGCCGTGCGGCAGCGGACGCTGGTGCCCCTGGTCCGGGTGGTCGTCGCGCTCGCCCTGCTCACCACCGTGGTCTACGCGTTCAAGTGGGGCACCGGTCGCACGGCCCCGGCGTTCCCCGGGTCGTTCTTCCACCTGGACGGTGCCAGCTACCCCTCGGGGCACGTGGCGAACGCCGTCCTGATGTGGGGGGTGGCCCGGTGGCAGGCCGTGGAGTTCGGCCTGCCACCGGCAGTGCAGCGGGCCACCTGGGTGCTCAGCGTGCTGGGGCCGGTGGCAACAGGTGTGGCCATGGTGGCGCTGGACTTCCACTGGGTCACCGATGCCGTGGTCGGGCTGTCGGTCGGGATCCTGCTGTTGGGCGTGGTTCACGGACTCGACGCTGTCGGGCTGTCACGCTGGGTTCGTGCCAGAGCCGGCCGATCGCAGGCGTAGCCGCGCCACCCGCCGCAGGGCGGCCGGTGCCGTCCTCGGCGCGCCCCTCGGCCTGCTGGTCGCGTTGGTCTCCGCCGGGTCGGCGGCCGCCGACGACGCTGTCGCCCCCTTCGGCGAGCCGGTCACCCGGTGCGAGATCACCGACCCGCGGCTCCCTGAGCTCTCCGGCCTGGCCAGCGCCGGCGAGGCGATGCTCGCGATGAACGACGGCGGCGACCGCGCCGAGGTGCTCGTGCTCGACGGGGCCTGCACGGTGGGTGAGGTGCGCACCGCGGAGGTCGACCCCTACGACCCCGAGGACCTCGCCCTCGCCGCGGACGGCACCATCTGGTTGGCCGACATCGGGGACAACGCGCAGAGCCGCGAGACGGTCGCGCTGATCGGCCTTCGCCCCGACGGGACCACCCTGCTGAGCAGGTTGACCTATCCCGACGGCCCGCGCGACGCGGAGGCGCTGCTGCTCGCGCCCGACGGCACCCCGTACCTGGTGACCAAGGAGGTGCTCGGCGCCAGCTCCGTGTACCGGCCCGATGCGCCCCTCGCCGACGGGGCCACCGTGCCGATGAGCAAGGTGGCGGGGCTCGGGTTCACGTTGACCGGCACGCCGGGCGGTCCCGTGGGCCGGGCCGGCCAGTTGCTGGTCACCGGTGGCGCGGTGTCCGCCGACGGCTCACGGATCGCCCTGCGCACCTACACCGACGCCTACATCTGGCCGTTGAGCGGTTCGGACGTCGCCGGGGCGTTGGCCGGCCCCCCGGTGCGCGTTCCACTCCCGGAAGCCCCCCAGGGGGAGGCCATCGCCTTCGCGGCCAACGACCGGGACCTGCTCGTCGCCGGGGAAGGGCTGCCCGGGGCGGTGACCCTGGTGCCGGCCGCCGGTGACCTGGCGGCGCCGCCACCGGCGGCGGCCACCGAGGCCGCTGCCGGGTCGCTGGCCACCGCCGGTGGGGTCGCCCCGCTCACCGCCGGCGTCATCGCCGCAGTCGTGGCCACCGTGCTGGTGTGGATCGGCGGCAAGATCCGGCGGCACCCGGCCTGATCAGCGTCTGGCTCGCACACCCCACCGGAACGGATGACGACTCGGGCTGATGACGAGCCGGGTGCGATGAGCGCCGGGTCGCACGGCGAACCCGGCGCGCCCGGCAGAGCTCAGACCCGGCGCAGCACCGTGACTACCCGGCCGAGGACCGTGGCGTCATCGCCCGGGATCGGCTCGTAGGCGGCGTTGTGCGGCAGCAGCCACACGTGCCCGTCGCGCCGCTTGTAGGTCTTCACCGTCGCCTCGCCGTCGATCATCGCGGCGACGATCTCGCCGTTCTCCGCGGTCGGCTGCTGCCGGACGACGACCCAGTCGCCGTCGCAGATCGCCGCATCGACCATCGAGTCACCCGCCACCTTCAGCATGAAGAGGGTGCCGTCGCCGACCAGTTCCCGGGGGAGCGGGAAGACGTCCTCGACGGCCTGCTCGGCCAGCACCGGACCACCGGCGGCGATCCGCCCGACGAGGGGCACGTACGTGGGTCGGGGAGCCGAGGCGTCGTCGACACCGCTGCTCGCTCCGGATCCGGCCAGTGCCGCGGCGGCCTCGTTCGTCGCCGTGGCGCTGCCGTCGCCGGGCAGGCGCACGTCGAGGGCTCGGGGCCGGTTGGGGTCACGGCGCAGCCACCCCTTGCGCTGCAGCACCGACAGCTGGTGGGCCACCGACGAGGCGGAGGAGAGGCCGACCGCCTCTCCGATCTCGCGCACCGAGGGCGGGTAGCCACGGCGCTCGATGGAGTCGCGGATGACCTCGAGCACCCGTCGCTGCCGCTGGGTCAGACCGTCGCCGTCCGCAGCTCGGTCGGGGAACTCCCGCACCGCGGCACCCGCCCCCGCGGCGGCCGTCGGTGCTGCGCCGTCGGCGGGTGCCGAGTCGGCGGCTCCACGCGAAGGGCTCTTGCCGCCGCGCACCTTCGGGCCGTCGACCGCCATGTGTCCTCCTCGTCCGGCTGCCTGGGCAGCAGTTCCCGGTGGCGCCCTGCCGTGCCGACAGCCGTGTCACCACGGCGAGCCGGACCGTGGACGCCGTCCTCGATCGCCTCGAACCGTATCGCCTCGGACGCCCGCGTTCAAACAGGTGTTCGAAGAAGTCGTCGTGTCGGCGTGTTCCTGTCGGAGGTGTGCGGTAGACATCGCACACACGTTCGAATCGAACGTGCGTTCGATGAGCCCGGCACCGAGACCCCTGGAGCACCCCGATGGCCATTCCGCAGCTCGAGCGCCCCGTCGCCGCCCCGGCCTCGATGGCGGTCGTGCTCCCGTTCCCGGGGGCGGGTCAGGTGGCGCCCTCGTCCGGCCCCCCGGTGCAGGGTCCGCCCGTGCGGCTGTCGCGGGCGCCTCGCCCGGCACTGCCGGTGGTGCTCCGGCTTGACGTCGGGCGCGACGACGGGTGCCCGGGCCGCCGGGTCGGTGTCGTGGACGGTGGCTCGACGGGTCGCGGCGGTCGTGTGCGGCAGGCAGGCGGCGGGGTGTCGGCGGAGTCGGGTGGGTCGGCGCCACTGCGCCTGACCCGGCGCGGGCGGCGGGTGATCGCCGGGCTGTCCATCGCCTTCGGGGTGTCCGTCGCCGCGGCGACGATCGCGATCGAGTCCGGCGGTGCCGGAGGGGGCCTGGAGCTGGCCGGCTCAGCGACGATCGTCGTCCAGTCCGGGGACACCCTGTGGTCCATCGCAGGGGAGATCGCCCCGGAGGAGGACCGGCGCGCCGTCGTCGACGCGCTCCTCGACGTGAACGGCCTCTCCGACGTCGACCTCGTCCCCGGCCAGGTGCTCGAGCTGCCCTGATCGGGCTGCTTGGTGCAGGTGTGCACGACGGCGGGTGGTGAGGGTGGCGGCCGTCCGTCGTCCCTGAGTGCTCCGGCTCGGCCGTCTCCGGGGCGCCCCGTGCCTTGGTGGGCAGGCTGTTCCGGCGGCGATGGCTGTGGCGAGAGGGGCCCCGAGGGGCGTCCGGGGCAGTTGCGGAAGACGACACGCACCCCGGGGCTTGCACACCTGTGGGGGTGGTCGTACGGTTCCACCACAACATCTAGTAGTTACAGAGCTGTAAGCCCCATCCACAGCCGTTCCACACGTTGTCCCCGGCGCATCCACCGGATGTCCCCGGCGCAGTCCACAGCACGGCCATCGGGTCGGGCCCGGTCACGGTGTCACGACGCCGCGACGAGAGCCCTCGCGACACCTCGGGAAGGAGGAAGTCGGCATGCGATGCCCCTTCTGCCACAACCCCGACAGCCGGGTGATCGACTCGCGGGAGACCGACGAGGGGGCGACCACCCGCCGTCGACGCTCCTGCCCGGGATGTGGGCGCCGCTTCACCACCGTGGAGGAGGCCGTCCTCGCCGTCGTGAAGCGCAGCGGCGTCAGCGAGCCCTTCGCCCGGGGGAAGGTCGTCGCCGGTGTGCGGCGGGCCTGTCAGGGACGTCCCGTGGACGAGGACCAGCTGGCGCTGCTGGCCCAGCAGGTCGAGGACGCGGTGCGGGCCACCGGCTGCGCCGAGATCCCCAGCAACGAGGTCGGTCTCGCCATCCTCGGACCGCTGCGCGACCTCGACGAGGTGGCCTACCTGCGCTTCGCCAGCGTCTACCGCAGCTTCTCCTCGGTCGCCGACTTCGAGAAGGAGATCGCCGAGCTCCGGGCCGCACCGGCCCGCGGCGCCGTCGACGCCGGTGACGGGCGGTCCGCTGAGCCGGGCGGCGTCGGTGACGACCAGGAGATCCCCGCGGGCGGGAGCCCCCGCCGACGGGCTGCCGAGCGTCCGCGGCCGGCCGACACCGGCAACGCCGCCGGCCCGTGAGAACTGTCCGACCCCTCCGCTAGACAGGTCTCGACGAGGAGACCGCACCACCCGGCTCCGGCACCCGCCGGCTTCCCCAGCCGCTCCGCCCGCACCACCGCACCAGTCCGACCCAGGGAGCCCTCGCACGATGACCGAGACAGCCGACCGCCTCACCACCAGCCGGAACCGCCGCACTCCCAAGGCCCCCAGCCGGGGGAAGGGCCTGAAGGTCAAGCGCGTCTTCACCACTGCGGGTGTGCACCCCTACGACGAGGTCGTGTGGGAGCGCCGCGACGTCGTCATGACCAACTGGCGGGACGGCTCGATCAACTTCGAGCAGCGCGGGGTCGAGTTCCCGGCCGAGTGGAGCATCAACGCCACCAACATCGTGACCACCAAGTACTTCCGTGGCGCGGTCGGCAGCCCTCAGCGCGAGACGAGCCTGCGCCAGCTCATCGACCGGGTCGTCCTGACCTACGGTGCGGCCGGCCGCGAGCACGACTACTTCGCCAGCGAGGGCGACGCCGAGGTCTTCGAGCACGAGCTGACCTGGATGCTGCTGCACCAGGTGTTCAGCTTCAACTCGCCGGTCTGGTTCAACGTGGGCACGGCCTCCCCGCAGCAGGTCAGCGCCTGCTTCATCCTCGCCGTCGACGACACGATGGACTCGATCCTGAACTGGTACCGGGAAGAGGGCCTGATCTTCAAGGGCGGCTCCGGCGCCGGCCTGAACCTCTCTCGCATCCGCTCCTCCAAGGAGCTGCTCTCCTCCGGTGGCACCGCGTCCGGGCCGGTCTCCTTCATGCGCGGGGCCGACGCCTCGGCGGGCACCATCAAGTCCGGTGGCGCCACCCGCCGGGCGGCGAAGATGGTCGTCCTCGACATCGACCACCCCGACATCGAGGAGTTCATCGACACCAAGGCGCGCGAGGAGGACAAGATCCGCGCGCTGCGGGACGCCGGGTACGACATGGACCTCGGTGGCAAGGACATCACCAGCGTCCAGTACCAGAACGCCAACAACTCCGTCCGGGTCAACGACGAGTTCATGCGCGCGGTCGAGGAGGGCACCGAGTTCGGGCTGCGGGCCCGTGAGGACAACCGGGTCATCGAGACCGTCGACGCCCGTGAGCTGTTCGGCAAGGTCACCAAGGCGGCCTGGGAGTGCGCCGACCCGGGCATCCAGTACGACGACACCATCAACGACTGGCACACCAACCCCGAGACGGGGCGGATCAACGCCTCGAACCCGTGCTCGGAGTACATGAGCCTGGACAACAGCTCGTGCAACCTGGCGTCGCTGAACCTCATGAAGTTCCTCAAGGACGACGGCACGTTCGACTCCAGGAACTTCGTGAAGTCCGTCGAGCTGATCATCACCGCGATGGACATCTCGATCTGCTTCGCCGACTTCCCGACCGCCCCGATCGGCGAGACCACCCGCGCCTACCGTCAGCTGGGCATCGGCTACGCCAACCTCGGCGCGATGCTCATGGCCACCGGCCACGCTTACGACTCCCGCGGCGGGCAGTCGCTGGCCGCCGCCATCACCTCGCTGATGACCGGTACCGCCTACCGTCGCTCGGCCGAGCTGGCCGGGGTCGTCGGGGCCTATGAGGGCTACGCCCGCAACGCCGACGCCCACGCCCGGGTCATGCGGAAGCACGCTGCCGCCAACGACGCGATCCGCCCGGTCGGGGCCGACGACGCCGACGTGCTCAAGGCCGCGACCGCCGAGTGGCAGGAGTGCCTGACCATCGGCACCGAGAACGGCTGGCGCAACGCTCAGGCCTCGGTGCTGGCCCCCACCGGCACGATCGGCTTCATGATGGACTGCGACACGACCGGCATCGAGCCGGACTTCTCGCTGGTCAAGTTCAAGAAGCTGGTCGGCGGCGGCTCGATGCAGATCGTCAACCAGACGGTCCCGCGGGCGCTGAAGAGCCTGGGTTACCAGGAGGAGCAGGTCGAGGCGATCGTCGAGTACATCGCCGAGCACGGCCACGTCGTCGACGCCCCGAGCCTGCGCCCGGAGCACTACGAGGTGTTCGACTGCGCGATGGGCGAGCGGTCCATCTCCCCGATGGGCCACGTCCGCATGATGGCCGCGGTGCAGCCGTTCATCTCCGGCGCGATCAGCAAGACGGTGAACATGCCCGAGTCGGCGACCGTGGAGGAGGTCGCGGACATCTACTTCCAGGGCTGGAAGATGGGCATCAAGGCGCTGGCCATCTACCGCGACAACTGCAAGGTGGGCCAGCCGCTGTCCGGTGGCAAGGGCAAGAACGACGGCACCAAGGACGAGGCGCCCGTCGTCGAGGCCGCCCCGGCCACCGCGCTGTCGCACCCGGTGCGCAAGCGGCTCCCGAAGAAGCGGACCAGCGTCACCACGTCGTTCAGCGTCGCCGGCGCCGAGGGCTACATGACCGCCGGGATGTACGAGGACGGCAGCCTGGGCGAGGTCTTCCTGAAGCTCGGCAAGCAGGGGTCGACCCTGGCCGGTGTCATGGACGCCTTCTCGATCGGGATCTCCCTGGCCCTGCAGCACGGGGTGCCGCTGGAGACCTACATCCAGAAGTTCACGAACATGCGGTTCGAGCCGGCCGGCATGACCGACGACCCGGACATCCGGATCGCCCAGTCGGTGATGGACTACATCTTCCGTCGGCTGGCGCTGGACCACCTGCCGGTGGAGAAGCGGGCGAACCTGGGCATCTTCACCGCCGAGGAGCGCTCGGCCCAGGTCGCCGGCTCCTACGGCACCTCGGCCTCGACCCCCGCGGTCGAGGAGGACGACGTCGACCTGGAGCAGCTGCGCGGCTCCGCGCCGATCGAGACCGCCAAGGTGGAGGAGAAGGTCACCCCGGCCGGCCCGACGTCGATCAAGGAGGCCCACTCCTCGGCCGAGCTGCTCGAGCTGGTCACCGGCACCGCCACCGACGCGCCGCTGTGCATGACCTGCGGTACGAAGATGCGCCCCGCCGGCAGCTGCTACGTCTGCGAGGGCTGTGGCTCCACCAGCGGCTGCAGCTGACGACAGCTGTCGCAACCGGTGCACGGCTCCATCGGGGCCGGTGCGCGACGTCGTCAGCAGTGGCGCTCGACGCAGTCACGAACAGATGACCGTCCGCACCAGCGCTGACGTGAGATGACCGAGAGGCGAGGTCCCGCGAGGGGGCCTCGCCTCTCGGCGTTCCACCGACCGTCAGGCGCAGGGCGACCCGCGTCGCCACCTCTTCTCGGTTCGCGAGCCGGCCGGGGAGGCGCGCCACCCACGAGTTCCGGCACAGCAACCGTACTGAGGACGCGTCCGGGCAACGACCTCGAGGAGGACCGCCATGCGGGTGGAAGACCTGTCCGGGAACGACGCCACGGTGTACCGGGTGGTGGCCGAGTTGGAGGACGCCAGCTCGGCACCGCATCTCCAGGACATCGCCGGCCGGGCCGGCCTCGACGTGGAGGAGACCCGTGCGGCCCTGCACCGGCTGATGAACAGCGAGCCCAGCCTGGTCCACGAGACCCCCGACCCGAGCCGGACGGAAGTCGGTCCGGTCTACGAGCTGGCACCCCGCGGCACCTGAGCCAGCACCGCGGGCAGCCCCCCGGGACCGCCGGGACCGCCGGTGGGGTGCAAGCGACCCGCGAGCATGGGCCGATCGGTGGACGGGTAGAGCCAGCAGGGTCCGTGACCGGTCGTCCCCCGGAGGCAGCCATGCGCACCCACCGTCCCGGCCCGCACGGCGGCCTCCGCCGTCGGCTCTTCCCGCTCCTGATGGCGGGCGCGTTCGCCCTGGGCGCCACCGGTTGCTCGGGCGACGAGGTCGAGAACGAGGACATCGCCCCGGTCGAGGACACCGTGGCGCCGGTCGACCCGACGGTGGAACCGGACGAGTAGTCGTCGCGGCGGGAGAGCACCGCATCGACGTGGAGGCGCGCCGGCGAGCGCGCGGCGCGACGTGCGTGCCCTCGGCGCCCGAGGGTCGTCCCCCGGACCTCGCCATCGGGGGAGCCGACTACGTTGGCCGGGTGGCGGATCGGGTCGACCAGCAGGCGCCACCCCGGACCGAGAACGGGCACCTGCTGGCCAAGAGCAGCGGCCGTGCGTTCGGTGGTGCCCTGCTGTTCGCGCTGCCGCTGCTGATGACCATGGAGATCTGGGAACTCGGCCTGTCCATCCCGAGGTACCGCCTCGGCCTGCTGCTCGCGGCGACCGTGCTGCTCGTCGTCTTCCTCTCCCAGCACTTCGGTGCCGGGATGCCCGGCGTCGGCTGGCCCGGCTACCTGGCCGACGCGGGCGTGGCCTTCGTGATGGCCGCGGTGGCGACGGCGCTGGTCCTCGGGGTGCTCGCGGTGATCAGGCCCGTCCAGGGCTGGCAGGACTCCTTGTCGATCATCAGCTTGGAGATGCTCCCGGCCGCCGTGGGCGCGTCGTTCGCGCGCAGCCAGCTGGGTGTCGGCGGCCGACGGGTCCCGACCACCACCTACGGCGGCGAGCTGCTCCTGATGGCGGCGGGTGCGGTCGTCTTCGCGGCCAACATCGCGCCCACGGAGGAGGTCGTGTTGCTGGCGGCAAAGATGGGCGCCTGGCACCCGGTGGCCCTCGTCGTCCTGTGCCTGGTCCTGATGCACGGCTTCGTCTACTCGGTGGGGTTCCGGGGACAGGAGCCGGCCGTCGGTGGGGTGCTGCGCTCGTTCCTCACCCTGACCGTCGTCGGCTACGTCATCGCGCTGGTCGTGTCGGCCTACCTGATGTGGACCTTCGGCCGGTTCGACGGGGTGGGTCCGGCCATGGCCGTGACCGAGGCCGTCGTCCTGGCGCTGCCGGCGAGCCTGGGTGCGGCAGCCGCCCGGCTGATCCTGTGAGGACGACGTGAGCGACGCCGACGACCAGGACGAGACCGGCACCCCCGACGGCGACACGAGCCGCGGCGAGTACCTGCTCGGCGCCCTCGGGGCCGTGGTGGTCCTCCTGGTGCTCGCCTTCCTCGCCCACCAGGCCGTCGTCGTGCGCGACGGGGGTCCCCAGCTGTCGGTCACGGTGACGGAGGCGCAGCAGGTCGAGGGCGGCTGGGCGGTGCCCGTCGAGGTGGTCAACGAGGGCGGCCAGACCGCCGAGCAGGTCGAGGTGACCGGGGTGCTCTCCCGTGACGGCAGCGAGGTCCAGCAGGCGACCGCCACGTTCTCCTACCTCGCCCCGGGCAGCCTGCAGTCGGGGGCCCTGCTGTTCTCCGCGGATCCCACGGACGGCAGGCTGGAGATCCGTCCGGCGGCCTACACGCTGCCCTGACCGGGTAGGGCGACGGCGACGGCGACCAGCCCCATGCCCCCGGGCCCGGGCGGCCACCGGCGAGCAGAGGAGTGAGATGACCAGATACCCCCGTCGCCTGCCGAGCGGGCCCGTTCCCGGCTGGCGGCGTCGCGCCCTCCCACTCGGCGTGGTGCTCCTCGCCTCGGCAGCGCTCGTCGGCTGCGGGCAGGACCCCGATCAACCGCAGCCAGAGGTCACGGCCGAGGAGCTCGAGGACGTGCGGGACGAGGTGAGTGCGCTGGAGCGGCGGGTCGAGGCGCTGGAGGCCGACGGCGCGACCGAACCGACCGCCGATCCCGGGGCTCCGGCCCCGGAGACCTCACCGCCCGCGGAGGCGACTCCGCAGTTCACCGAGGGCGAGGACGTGTCCGTCCGGGCCGAGGTCGTCGGCCTGATCGCCACCACCGACATCGGGACCGCGTTCCGCGTCTCGACCGGCTCCGGGCGGGCCGTCGCGGTGGTGTCGGCGACCCCGGTGCAACCGTTGCAGGTCCAGGACGTCGTCCGGGTCTCCGGGACGGCGACGGCGGTGGACCGGGAGACCTTCGAGCGCGAGTTCGGGATCGCCCCGACGGTGATCTTCGACGACCCGGAGGCCTTCTTCGCCGGGGAGGACGGGCAGATCGCCATCGCCGCCGACCAGGTCGAGCCGCTCGACGGGGCGGCCGTCGACTGAGGGCGGCCTCGCGGCAGGGTCAGCCCGGGGGAGTGCTGACCGGCAGCGGGTGGGCGCCCCCCTCGAGGTCCGAGGCGGGTGCCGGATGGGTCCGCAGGTGCTCCACCACGCGGTAGGTCACCGCCAGCATCGGGACCGCCAGCAGGGCGCCGGGGATGCCGGCGATCAGGCCGCCGGCGGTGACCCCCAGCAGGATGACGATCGGGTGCAGCCGGACCGCCCGGCCCATGATCAGCGGCTGCAGGACGTTTCCCTCGACCTGCTGGACCACCAGCACGACGACCAGCACGATCACCGCGTCGGTCACCCCGTTGGTGACGAGCGTGACCAGCACGGCCACCGCACCGCTGACGGTCGCGCCCACGATCGGGACGAACGCGCCGATGAAGGTCAGCAACGTCAGCGACAGCCACAACGGCACACCCAGCAGCAGCAGGGCCAGACCGATCCCGACGGCGTCGATCAGTGCCACGATGATCACCCCGTGGACGTAGCCGGCCAGCGTGTCCCAGGCCGCGAGCCCGGCACCGTCGACCCGAGCCCGCATGCGGTCGGGCACCCGGTCCAGCGCCCAGGCCCACATCCGGGCGCCGTCCTTGAGCAGGAAGAACACCAGGAAGACGATCAGGACCACACCCCCCAGCGCGACCAGGCCGAGCTGTGCGCCGGCGCCGGGGCTCGGCGTGGCCTCGTAGAGCCGGGTGACGATGTCGTTGCGGACCTCGGCGACCTGCTGTGCGTTCAGCTGCAGGGGCCCTTCGATCAACCACACCCGGATCCGGTCGATGCCGGCGGCGAGCGGCCGGGTCAGGTCCTGCAGCGTGGCGACGGCCCGGAAGCCGATCAGGAAGCCGATGCCGGCCAGGACACCGAGCAGCAGCAGCACGGCTGCCAGCGCCGACAGCGCAGCCGGGGCGCCGGCCCGGCGCAGTCGTCCGGCGACCGGCGCGCTCAGCGCGGTCAGCAGCACCGCGACGGCGATGGCGAAGGTGAGCATCGGCAGCCGGAAGAGCAGCCAGAAGCCCAGCCAGACGACGGCCGCCGCCGCCAGCGTGGCCCCGCTCACGGCCATCACCCGCAACGCCCAGCCCGGCACGGCGTTCGCCCACGCCGGGCCCGGTGCCTGGGCAGGCGTGGCGATCACAGCCGGCGCGACCGGTGCGTCGGGACGCGGGGCGGGGGCCGTAGCGGCGGTGGGCGGCGGTTCGGGGACCGGCCGGGTGTCGGTTGCACCGGCGACCGCTGAGACGCCGCCCTCTCGGCCGGCAGCCGGTGGCGGGGTCCGACCGACGACGGTCCTGGTCCGGCGGCTCATCGTGCGCTCCTGCGTCCCGTGCTCAGCACGATCACGTCCCTTCCGTTCGCGGCCGGTGCGGTGCCCGGCGCGGCGCCGACCGGTACCCGACCGGCAGCACGGCGGGACCCGGCAGGGGACACGATCCCAGCCGAGACGCAGGTCCAGCCTGCCCGGTGTCCGGCTGCGCCTGGCACCGGGCAGGTGACCGGTCCACCGTCGCCGGACTCGGACGTCGATCGGACGGCCCTGGGCAGGCGGTGGAGGGCGGGCTGGGTCATCGGGGTGTGACGTACCCGAGCGGGGAGCCTGGTCAATCCCGGCCCGGGCAGCGGCGGGGTCAGCAGGTCGGTCCGTCGTCGTCCGGGCGGGCGATCGGCTCGGCCGGCGGGGTCGTGCTGGCGACCGCAGGCTGGTCCGAACCCGCCGTCCGGCCGAAGATCTGGGTCGCCCACACCGAGCCGTCGGGGGCGCAGACGACGCCGACCCCGAGCCGGTCCCAGCCGGGGTTGAGGACGTTGGCCCGGTGGCCATCCGAGCGCATCCAGCCGGAGTGGATCGTCCCGGCGGGCACCGGGCCGGTCGACTGGAAGATGTTCTCGCCCACCCCGCGGAACCCGACCAGCTCGTCCTCCTGGAGCACCGCCTGGACGTCCTGGTGCTGGAACTCCCCGGTGTCGGCCATCTCGGTGCTCCAGTCGCGGGCGACCGTGGCCAGGGCGTCGTTCCAGGCCACGGGCTCCAGCCCGCGGGTCTCCCGCTCGGCGTTCACCCGGTCGAAGATCGCGCGGGCCACCTGCTCCTCGGCCGGCGCCTCCGGGTCTCCAGCCGGCGCCGACTGCGGTGCCGGGGAGGAGGCGACCGGGGAGTCGGACCCGGACGAGGAGGAGGAGACGACGCAGCCGGTGGTGCCGAACAGCACGGTCAGGACGACGGCGACGAGCGCGCCGCGGATGCGGGTCACCGGGCAGCCCTACCCGTCCACGGGCCCGGTCAGCCGGTGCCGGGCTCCATCGCGGCCGTTCCGTGACCGGCCGGACCGGTCAGGCCGCACCCGAGCGCACCGCGCGGCCGGGCAGCACGTCGGTGCGCAGCTCCCCGTCGCGGACCACCGGCGTCCCGCCGACCAGCACGTGCCGGAAGCCGCTGGACGGCGCGACCCGGGTGTACGTCGCGTGGTCGGTGACCGTGTCGGGGTCGAACACCACCAGGTCGGCGTCGGCGCCGACCTGCACCCGACCCTTGCGCCGCATCGCCGGGACTGCGCCCTCCAGGATCTGCGCCGGCAGCAGCGACGAGCGGCGCAGCGCCTCGGTCATGGTGAGCAGGCCCCGTTCCCGCACCAGCCAGCGCAGCGTGCGCGCGTAGGACCCGGCCGAGCGGGGGTGGGTGACGAGGTCCGACCGGGGCGGCCAGGCGTCCGGGGCCGGGGCGCCCCGCGGCCCGACGAGGGGCATCGCGTCGGTGGCGACCAGGGGCATCGCGTCGGTGGCGATCGCGGTGTCGGCGAGGGTGAACGACCGCTCGAGGACGGCGAGGTCGGCCGGGTCGTCCTCGTCGAGGAAGTGCACCACCACGCCGCCGCCCGGGTCGGTCGCCCGCAGCTGGGCCAGCCGGCGGTCGTCGGCCACCCGCTCCCCGGTCGGCAGGTAGGTCAGCTGCCGGGGGCCGATCCCCATCCGGTGCAGCAGCTCAGGGGCGAGGAACGCGGCGCCGATGACCGTGGCGCCGGCGCCGTAGGGATAGGCCTCGGTGCTGACCCGGACCCCGCGGCCGCGGGCGGTGTCGATCGCGCCGGCGACCTCGTCGATCATCCGGGTCGAGGTGCTGTTCACGTGGCACATGTGCATGTGCGCGCCGGTGCCGGCCGCGGCGGCGATCACCTCCAGGGCGCCCTCCAGCGAGGTGCCGGGCTCGGCGGTGGAGATGAACCGGGTGTGGGTGAAGGTCGGCACGCCCAGCCGGGCGGCGAGGCCGGCCAGCCGGAAGTACTCGGCCCGGCCGCTGTCCGGGGCGTAGCCGACCAGCACCCCGATGCCCAGCGCCCCCGCACCGACGCCGTCGGCCAGCAGCTCCAGGACGCGGCCGACGTCCCGGTCGCTCGCCGGCCCCCGCCAGTTCGGCAGCGACTGGTGGGTGGCGAAGAGGTCCAGCGAGCCGTCGGCGTCCAGCGGCACGCCGTCGAGCACGTGCATCCGGGCGTCGGTCCAGGAGGCGGAGAACCCGAAGTTCACCGGCCGGCCCTCGGACTCCGCCCGGGCGTACGCGCCGGCGACCGGGAGCACCCCGGCCTCCAGCTCCAGCGCGGTGGTCACGCCGTCCAGCGCCTGCAGCCGCAGCCCGGTGATGCTCTGCGCGTGGCTGTGCAGGTCGACGAAGCCCGGCGCCAGCACCGTCCCGGTCACGTCCCAGACCTGCCGGGCCGGCGGCGCGACCTCGGCGACGTGCGTGATCGTGCCCCCGGTGACCCCCACCGCCCGCACCCCGTCCAGGCCGGTCTCCGGGTCGATGACCCGGGCCCCGGTCAGCACCAGGTCGGCCACCGGTGTCGGCATCAGGCCTTCCGCGGGTTCGCCCGTACCCCGTAGTGCAGGTACTCGGCGCCGTTCGGCAGGGCGTAGAACACGACCGCCATCCACGTCTCGGACTCCGGCGCCCGGGTGGCGAACACCCCCTGCTCCACCGGGTGCAGCTCCATCTCCTCCACGGTCGCTCCCGACTCCTCGGCGATGCGGCCGGTGGGGATCACCCGCATGACCAGACCGCCGTCCCGCTCGAACACCTCGGTGGTGATCGAGCTGCGCTCGTAGGTGCCCACGTAGCGGGTCAGCTCCACCTCGGGTGCCTCGGCCGGTGGCTCCAGCTGCTCGGCGACCCGCACGCCGGCCAGCTCGTCGAACACCTCGCTGTACAGGTCCTGGAAGAGGTCGCGGGGCTGGCCGCCGTTGGTCAGCAGGGCCACCGCCAGCCCCGCGCCCGGCAGCACCCGCAGGAACGCGTTCTGGCCGAACGTCGTCCCGTCGTGGCCGTAGAGCCGCTGACCCTGCCAGTCGAACCGGATCCAGCCCAGGCCCCAGGAGTCGCCGAGGGACCACCGGTCGGGCAGGTCGGTGGAGTGCGCCTGCATGGCGGCGGTCGACTCCGGCGACAGCACGGCGGTGCCGTCGGTCGCCCGGCCCTCCGACAGGTGCATCCGGGCGAAGGCGGTGACGTCGCGGGCCGTGGCGTTGACGAGGCCGGCGGGGCCGAGCGAGCGGGGCAGCATCCAGACCGGGGCCACCTGTGGCTCCTGCTCCGGGTCGGGGGTGATGTGCCCGACGGCCACGCGGTGCCGGATCGCCTCCTCCGGCAGCGTGGAGGTGTGGGTGAGCCCGAGCGGCTCGATCACCCGCTCGCGCAGGGCGGCGTCCCAGGTCTGGCCGGTGAGCACCTCGACCACCCGGCCGGCCAGCGTGAACCCGGAGTTGCAGTAGGAGAAGGTGGCGCCCAGCGGGTGGTTCTGCGCCACGTCGGCCAGTGCGGCGACGTAGCGCTCCAGCACGTCGTCGCCGCGGCCGGTGTCGGTGAAGACGTCGCCGTCGATGCCGCTGGTGTGGTTGAGCAGGTGCCGCATGGTGACCTGGCGGGTGACCTCGGGGTCGCCCAGCTGCAGGTCGGGCAGGACCTCGACCAGCGGGGCGTCCAGGTCCAGCTTCCCCTCGTCGACCAGCTGCATGACCAGGGTGACGGTCCACACCTTGGTGATCGAGCCGATCTGGAAGACCGAGTCGGTGGTGACCTCGACGCCGGTCGACCTGTTCAGCACGCCGGTGGCGGCCTCCACGAGCTCGTCGCCGTCGGGTCCCAGCCGCAGGACGGCGAGGCTGGCGCCGGGTACCTGGTGCTTGGCAGCCAGCTCCTCGAGCCGCTGCTGCCAGTGCTCCTGGTCGATCTCAGGTCGTGCGGTCGTCGTCGTCACGTGCTGCTCCGTCCGATCGGGCCCCGGGCCGTCACGTCCGGCCCATGGGCGCAGCCTCCCGCCCCGGCCACCGGGGTCTCTTCGTGTGGCCGCACGAACGCGCTGGTCCAGGCCTGGTCGCGGCCACCAACCACCGGCCGCGGCGCACTCCTACCGTGCCGGCATGACGAAGCTGGACGAGGTCGGGGCCTGGATCCGCGAGCACCTGCCGGCGCTGCTGGCCGCGCACGAGGTGCCGGCAGCCGGGGTGGCAGTGCTCGCCGACGGCGAGGTGGTCGACGCCGCCGCCGGGTCGCTCAGCACCGCGACGGGGGTGGCGGCGACCCCGGACGCGCTGTTCCAGATCGGCTCGATCACCAAGGTCTGGACGGCGACCCTGGTGATGCAGCTGGTCGACGAGGGTCTGGTCTCGCTGACCGATCCGGTCAGCGCTCACCTGCCCGGCTTCACGCTGGCCGACGAGGACGCTGCCCGCACCCTCACCGTCGAGCAGTTGCTCAGCCACACCGCCGGGTTCGAGGGTGACGTCTTCACCGACACCGGCCGCGGCGACGACGCACTGGAGCGCTACGTCGCCGGCCTGGGCGACCTGGCGCAGCTCTTCCCGCCCGGTGAGCAGTTCTCCTACAACAACGCCGGCTACTGCGTCCTCGGCCGGCTGGTGGAGGTGCTGCGCGGCAAGCCCTACGACGAGTGCCTGGCCGAGCGCCTGTTCACCCCGCTGGGCCTCACCCACGCCGCGGCCAGCCCCTACGAGGCGATCGTGCACCGGGTGGCGGTCGGCCACGTGCGCCCCGAGCCGGACGCCCCGGAGGTGCCGGCACCGATGTGGGCGATGGCCCGGTCCAACGCCCCGGCCGGCTCCACGCTGGCGATGCGACCGCGGGACCTGCTCGCCTTCGCCCGGATGCACCTGGAGGCCGGCAAGGCGCCCGACGGGTCGACGGTGCTGGACGCCGGCACGGTGGCGGCGATGCAGGAGCGCCGGGTGCGGCTGCCCGACATCCGGGTGATGGGCGACGCCTGGGGGCTCGGCTGGGAGCTGTTCGACGGCCACGGCACCCCGGTGGTCGGCCACGACGGCAACACCATCGGCCAGGCCTCGTTCCTCCGGGTGCTGCCCGAGCGGGGCATCGCCGTCGTCCTGCTCACCAACGGCGGGGACCCGTACGGGCTGTACCGCGACGTCGTCGGGCACGTGCTGCGCGAGCTCGCCGACGTGCAGCTGCGGGAGCTGCCGGTGCCGCCGGCCGACCCGCCCCGGGTCGACGCGACGCGCTACGTCGGCACGTACAGCAGTCGGGTCGCCGACCTGGTCGTCAGCCAGGACGACGACGGCCGGATCTGGCTGGAGATGCTCCCCAAGGACGAGGCCCTGGACCTGGGCGAGCAGCCCGAGCGCAGCGAGCTGGTCTCCTTCGCCCCGGACACGCTCATCCCGGTGCAGGCCCAGTCCGGCCTGCACGTGCCGTTCGCCTTCCTCGGCGACGACGGCGCAGGTCGCGCCCGGTTCATGCACATCGGCCGCGCCGTCCCGCGGGTCGCCGGATGACACCGCCCGGTCGGCTCGTCACCCCCGACGAGCCTGTGCGGTCGGCCTCGTCCGTCCGGACGAAGAACCTGCGGCTGTCGCGCGGCAGCCTTCTCGCAATCGCCGCATCAGGAGAGGACACACCATGAGGCTCATCCGGACCGGCGTCGGCGTCTCCGCCGCCACGCTCCTCCTCGCCGGGTGCGGCGGTGGAGACGACGGAGGTGGCGGCAGCGGTGAGGTCGTCGACGGCGGCACCTTCACCATGGCGCTGTCCTCCGACCCGGGGAACCTCGACCCGCAGGCCTCGGCGGCCAGCGACCTCTTCCAGCTCAGCCACTTCGCCTACGACTCGCTGGTGTTCATCGACAGCGAGGGGGAGGTCGTCTCGGGGATCGCAGAGGACTGGACGGTCGATGCCGAGACCGTCACCCTGACCATCGGCGACGACGTCACCTGCTCCGACGGCTCACCCTTCACCGCGAGCGACGCGGCGGCGAACCTCAACTGGATCGCCGACCCGGCCAACCAGAGCCCCTTCCTCGGGGTCTTCGTACCGGTCGGCGTCCAGGCCACCGCGGACGACGCCACCAACACCGTGACCATGGACCTGGCCGGGCCCGCGCCCTTCGTGCTGGAGGGTCTGGCCGGCGTCCCGATGGTCTGCGCCGGTGGGCTGGAGGACCGTGACCAGCTGGCCTCGGAGACCCTCGGCACCGGGCCGTACGAGCTGACCGAGGCTGTTCCCAGCGACCACTACACCTACACCCTGCGCGAGGGGTACACCTGGGGCCCCGGCGGCGCCAGCACCGACGCCGAGGGCATGCCCGACGAGATCGTGGCCCAGGTCGTCGGCAACGAGACGACCTCGGCCAACCTGCTGCTGTCCGGGGGGCTCAACGCCGCCCAGGTCCTCGGCCCGGACGCCGAGCGGCTGGCCGAGGAGGGCCTGTTCGACGCGACCGTGACCGCGGTGCTCGGCGAGATGTGGTTCCACCAGGCCGAGGGCCGGCCCACGGCCGACCCGGCGGTGCGGATGGCGCTGACCCAGGCGGTCGACCTGGACCAGCTGGCCGAGGTGCTCACCTCCGGCCGTGGCGGACCCGGCACCACGTTCGCCGCCTCCGCACCGGCCTCCTGCCCCGGCGACTCGGTCTCCGGCGCGCTGCCCGAGCACGACCTCGCGGCGGCGCAGCAACTGCTCGACGAGGCCGGCTGGCAGGTCGGCGCCGACGGCGTGCGCAGCAAGGACGGCCAGCGGCTGGAGCTGACGTTCCTCTACGACAGCGCGCTGGGCGCGCCCGGCTCCGCGGCCGCCGAGCTCGTCGTCGCAGCCTGGACCGAGCTCGGCGCGGAGGTGACGACGACGCCGAAGGACGAGACCGCCGCGGTCGAGACCATCTTCGGCACCGGTGACTGGGAGGTCGCCTGGATCCCGGTCAACGTCAGCAGCCCTGACCAGATGGTGCCCTTCCTGTCCGGCCCGACCGTGCCCGACGGCAACAACTTCGCCGCGATCGACAACCCCGACTACACCCAGCTGGTGGGCGAGGCGATGACCATGATCGGCACGGAGGGCTGCGACACCTGGCTGGAGGCGGAGGCCGCCCTGGTCCGGGACGCCGACGTCGTCCCGTTCGCCAACCAGGACGTGAGCTTCTTCGGCAGCGGCGCGGAGTTCGAGGTCGTCGACGTCCTCCAGCCGACCAGCATCCGGATGGTCGACTGACCCGGCCCCGGACGACGCGGACGGCGGAGAGGGGGCGACGGTGACGAGCACGACGACGGCGACCGGCGCGACGGCAACGACCGGCGCGACGGCGGGGCACCGGGGGGTGGACGCGGCGCTCGACAGCCCGTGGCTGCGGTTCGCCGCCCGGCGCGCCGGCCGGTTCGTCGTCTCGCTGTGGGTGCTGGTCACCGCGTCGTTCCTGATGATCCACCTGATCCCGGGTGACCCGGTCCGGGCCGCGCTGGGGCCGACCGCACCGGCGTCGCTGGTGGCGGCCCGGCGGGCGTCCCTCGGTCTGGACGACCCGCTGTGGCTGCAGTACGTGCACTACCTGCAGGGCGTGTTCACCGGCGACCTCGGCACGTCGCTGACCTCTCGGCTGCCGGTCTCCCAGGTGATCTCCCAGCGGTTGCCGGCGACGGCCCAGCTGGCGGTGCTGGCGTTCCTGGTGGTGGTGGTCCTGGCCGTCCCGATCGGGGTGGCGATGGGCGTGCTGACCCGGGGTGGGCGGGCCCGCCGCCGCGAGCTGGCGTTCTCCTCGGCGAGCGTCGTCGCCGGGGCGGTCCCGGACTTCCTGCTCGGCGTCGGCCTGGTCTACGTCTTCGGCGTCCAGCTGGGCTGGCTGCCGGTGGCGGGCCAGCAGGACGCGAGCTCCTACGTCCTGCCGGTGCTGGCCCTGGCCGTCGGGCCGGCCGCGGCGCTGGCCCGGATCCTGCGGGTGGAGATGCTGTCGGTGCTGCAGGCCGACCACGTGCGCACCGCCCGGGCCAAACGCCTCCCGGCGCCGAAGATCTACCTCCGGCACGCCATGCCCAACGCGCTGACCTCGACCATCACGCTGGGCGGGCTGCTGCTCAGCGCGCTGGTCGCCGGCACGGTGCTGGTGGAGAACGTCTTCGCCTGGCCGGGCCTGGGCAGCACGATCGTCTCCTCGATCCTGCTCAAGGACTACTCCGTGGTGCAGGGCATCGTGCTCGTCTACGGCGCCGGGGTGCTGCTGGTGAACCTGACCGTCGACGTGGTGCTCGCGCTGCTGGACCCGCGCTCGGCCATCAGGGAGAGCTGAGCCGATGACGATCGCACCCGTGCCGCCCACCGACGCCGACCAGCCGGCCGCCCCCTCCCGACGGTCGGCGGCGGGCACCCGCTGGCTCGCGGTGCTCCGCACCCCGGTCGGCGCCGGCGCGGGCCTGCTGCTGACCGTGGTGCTCCTGCTGGCGGTGTTCGGCCCGGTGTTCTGGTCCGATGCGGCCGACACCGTGGACACCACCGCGGCGATGCAGGGCGCCTCCGGCGAGCACTGGGTCGGCACCGATGCCCTGGGCCGCGACCTGTTCGCCCGGGTGCTCGTGGCCACCCGGCTGTCCATCGGCCTGGCGCTGCTGGCGACGCTGATCGCGGTGGTCCTCGGGTTGCTGCTGGGCACCGCGCCCCTGCTCCTGGGCCGGCGCGCCGGGCGGCTGGTGACCGCAGCGGTCGACATCGCCGTCGCCTTCCCCGGGCTGCTGCTGGCGCTCTTCTTCGCCGTCGTCTTCGGGGTGGGGGCGACCGGGGCGGTGCTGGCCATCGGCTTCGCCGGTGCCCCCTCCTTCGCCCGGCTCTCCCACACGCTGGCCGCCGGGATCGCCGACCGTGACTTCGTCTCCGCCGCCCGCATCGCCGGGGTCGGCCGGGTGCGGGTGCTCGTCCGGCACGTGCTGCCCAACATCGGCGAGCCACTGGTGGTGAACGCGACGATCGGTGCCGGCGGCGCGCTGCTGGCCTTCACCGGGCTGTCCTTCCTCGGCCTGGGCGTGCAGGCGCCCAGCTACGACTGGGGACGGCTGCTGCAGGACGGGCTCAGCGGCATCTACATCCACCCGGAGGCGGCGCTGGCCCCCGGCGTCGCGATCGTCGTCGCCGGGCTCGCGTTCAACCTGTTCGGTGAGGCGGTGGCCAAGGGCATCGGGCTGACCGCCGCCGTGAACGGGGCGTACCCGGTGCGCAGCGGCCCCCGGGCCGACACCGTGCCGGCCCCGGTCACCGACGACGGCACGCCGGCCACCGACCCCGGCCCGGCGGCCGGCCGGCCGGTGCTCGACGTCCAGGACCTCTCGGTGACCTTTCCGGGGCCCGGTGGCCTGGTGCGCCCGGTCCGCGGGGTGAGCTTCCGGATCGGCCGGGGCGAGGCGGTCGGGGTCGTCGGGGAGTCCGGTTCGGGCAAGTCGCTCACCGCACTGGCGATCGCCCGGCTGGTCGAGCAGCCCGGCGAGGTCACCGCGGACCGGCTGGAGTTCCAGGGCACCGACCTGCTGACCGGGTCCGAGCGCAGCCACCGTCGGTTGCTGGGCACCGCGTTCGCGATGGTGTTCCAGGACCCGATGACGTCGTTCAACCCGACCCGCCGGATCGGGCGTCAGCTGGCCGAGGTGGCCGAGGAGCACCAGGGGATGAACCGGCGGCAGGCGATGGGCCGTGCCGTCGACCGGCTGCGCGCCGTCCGCGTCCCCGCGGCCGAGCGCCGCGCGCACCAGTACCCGCACGAGTTCTCCGGCGGCATGCGGCAGCGGGCGATGATCGGCATGGGCCTGATGGGGGAACCGACGTTGATCGTCGCCGACGAGCCGACCACCGCGCTGGACGTCACCGTGCAGCGTCAGGTGCTGGACCTGCTGGCCGCCGTGCGCGCCGCCGACGGCGTGGCGCTGCTGCTGATCAGCCACGACGTCGCCGTCGTCGGCCAGGTCTGCGACCGCGTGCTGGTGATGTACGCCGGCCGGGTGGTGGAGGACCTGCCCGCCGCCGAGCTCGGCACCGCCGCCCGCCACCCGTACACCCGGGCACTGGTCGCCGCGGTGCCCGACATGCACGTCGACCTGGACTCACCGCTGCCGGTGATCCCCGGCCGGCCGGTCGACCCGGCGCACCAGCCCCCGGGCTGCGCCTACGCCCCCCGCTGCCCGCTCGCCTCGGCACGGTGCACGGTCGAGGACCCGGCCCTCGCCGACGACGGGACCGGCTGGCGGGTGGCCTGCTGGCACGCCGGTGAGGTCGCCGACCTCGCCGTCCCCGGTGCGGCACCCGTCGCGGTCTCCCTGGGGGAGCGGGCATGAGCGAACTGCGGTTCGACGACGTCAGCGTCCGGTACGGCTCCCGGCGGCGGGCGATGACCGCCGTCGACCGGGTCAGCCTCACCGTGCCGGACGGCGCCGTCGTCGGGCTGGTGGGGGAATCCGGCTCGGGCAAGTCGACACTGGCCCGCGCGGCCGTGGGGCTCACGCCGTTGTCCGGGGGCCGGATCCTGCTCGACGGGGAACCGATCCGGCACGGGTCGGGCCCGCGGCCGGTGCAGATGGTCTTCCAGGACCCGTACTCCTCGCTCGACCCGCGGATGACGATCGGGGAGAGCATCGCCGAGGCGGTGCCGCGGGGGACCGGCTCGGCCGACCGGCGGCGCGAGGTGGCCCGGTTGCTGGAGCTGGTCGAGCTGGACCCGGCCCGGGCCGGCGCCCATCCCGGTCAGCTGTCGGGCGGCCAGCGCCAGCGGGTCGCGCTGGCCCGGGCGCTGGCCGCCCGGCCCGCGGTGGTCGTCGCCGACGAGATCACCTCCGCGCTCGACGTCTCCATCCAGGGCACGGTGTTGAACCTGGTGCGCCGGCTGCAGCGGGAGCTGGGCACCTCGATGCTGTTCATCTCGCACAACCTGGCCGTGGTCCGGTACGTGGCCAGCGAGATCGCCGTCATGTACCTGGGCCGCATCGTCGAGCACGGGCCGGCCGAGCAGGTGCTCGCCGACCCGCAGCACCCCTACACCCGGGACCTGCTCGCGGCCGTGCCCGACTCGGCGCACGCCCGGCCGGCCGCGACCGCCGCCGACCCGGCCCCGACGGCGGTGGCGGCCGCGGAGCCGGCCGACCCGCACGCCCCGCCGCCGGGGTGCCGCTACCACCCGCGTTGCCCGGTCGGGCCGCTCGTCCACCCGGAGCGGGAGGTCTGCCGGACCACCGAGCCGACGGCCGACCACCGGCACGCCACTGCCTGTCACTTCGCGCCGGCGCGCGCCCCGCTGGCCCGCCTCACCGACTGACTGGGCGCGCCGGCCCGGGGTCAGCCCATCGACTTCTGCCCGTCGATCGTCTCGCGCAGGACGTCGGCGTGGCCGGCGTGCTGGGCGGTCTCGGCGATCACGTGCAGCACGACCCGGCGGGCGGACCACCGGGCGCCCGGGGTGAACCACGGCGCCGGCGGCAGTTCGTGCGCGACGTCCAGGCTCGGCAGGGTCCGGACCAGCTCGTCGGTGCGCACCGCCACCGCGGCCTGGTCGGCGAGCAGGCCGGCCAGCGTCTCGTGCGGTCCCATCACGAACTCCGCGGCCCACTCCTCCGCCGTCGACTCGTCGAACGCCGGGAAGGTGGTCGGGCCGGTCACCATGAACTCCGCCCACATCCGTTCCATGGCGGTGACGTGCTTGAGCAGGCCGCCCAGGGTCAGCTCGCTGACGGTGGGCCGCAGGCGGGCCTGCTCGTCGGTCAGGCCGTGCACCGTGTGCGCCAGCCACCAGCGGTGCTTGGTGAGCGACTCGAGCAGGTCGGCCCGCTCGGCGGCGACAGCGGTGGTGGTCTCGGTGCTGGTCATCGGTGTGCCCTCTCGTCGATGGGATCTCGTACCGACGATGCTGCCGGGCATCGGTGCCAGATCCTGTCCGCGATGGATGGCAGTCTCAGCGCATGGTCGACCCCACCTCCCGTGCGCTGCGCCTGCTCTCGCTGATGCAGGGCCGCCGCGACTGGGCCGGCGCCGACCTGGCCGGCCGGCTGGGCGTCTCGCTGCGCACGTTGCGCCGGGACGTGGACCGGCTGCGTGAGCTCGGCTACCCGGTGGAGGCCCGTCCCGGGGTCGACGGCGGCTACCGACTGGCCGCCGGGGCCGCGCTGCCGCCGCTGGTGCTCGACGACGACGAGGCGGTGGCGCTCACCGTGGGGCTGCAGGCCGCGGCGGCCGGGGCGGGCGCCGGGATGGCCGAGGCCTCGGTACGGGCCCTGACCAAGGTGGTGCCGGTGCTGCCCGCCCGGCTGCGCCGCCGGGTGGAGGCGCTGCGGGCGATGACCGTGCCCGCCCCGCCCTGGTCCGACGGCGGCCCCGCGGTCGACCCGGGCGTGCTGGTGGCGGCCGCCCAGGCCTGCCGGGAGACCGAGCGGCTGGAGTTCACCTACACCGCCGCCGGGGGGCGACCGGCGGAGCGGCTGGTGGAGCCGCACCGGCTGGTGCCGCTGGGTCACCGGTGGTACCTGGTCGCCTACGACCCGTCCCGGGGTGACTGGCGCACCTTCCGGCTGGACCGGATGTCCGGGCTGGGTGGCACCGGGGCCCGGTTCGCGCCGCGACCGTTGCCGGCCGAGGACGCCGCCGCGTTCGTCCGGGCCGGCATGGACCAGTTCCGCACGCCGACCGTCGTGGAGGCGGTGGTCGAGGCCCCGGCGGCGGTCGTCCGGGACCGGGTCGGCCGCTGGGTGCGGGTCACCGACGAGGGCCCGGACCGCTGCCGGCTGCACCTGGAGACCGACGACCTGGACTGGCCGGCCCTGGTGCTGGGCGCCGTCCGCGCGGAGTTCACCGTGGTCGCCCCGGAGGAGCTGCGGGTGCGGCTCGCGGAGTGGTCGCAGCGCTTCGCCCGCGCGGTGGCCGGCTGAGCACCCGGCACCAGGCACCGTTCACCAGCGGAGCAGGCGCAGCTCCAGCATCGCGGCGAACCGGGAGTCGGCGTCACCCAGGTCGATCCCGCCCACCTCGGCGATCCGGCGCAGCCGGTAGCGGAAGGTGTTCGGGTGCACGTGCACCCGGGCGGAGGCGGCGATCGCGTCGCCGAAGGCGTCCAGCCAGGCCCGCAGCGTCTCCACCAGCTGGGCGCGGTGCGCGGCGTCGTACTCGGCCAGCCGGGCCACCGGCCCCGAGGCCTCGTGCCCCTCGGCGGCGGCCAGGTCCGCCAGCTGCAGCATCAACGACTCGATGTGCACGTCGGCGGCGCGGGCCACCCGGCGTGAGGTGGTGCCGTTGCGCAGCACCCGCAGGGCCCGGTCGGCGGCGTCCCGGGAGCGGGTCAGCGCCGAGACGTCCAGGGCGACGGTGCCGACACCGACCATCCCGGGCACCCGGCCACCGGTGCGCTGCAGGAACTCGGTGGCGACCGCGGCGGCCCGCACGTCGGCCGAGGGGGCGTCCGCCCCGACCGGCAGGACGGCGTAGCAGACCCCGCCGACCAGGGCGACGACCGAGCCCGGGTGCAGCGCGGTCAGGTGCACGGCCAGCGCGTCGGCGGAGCGCTGCCGCTCGGCTTCGCGCCGGGCCAGGCTCAGCGTGCCGTGCTCGTCGGTGCTCTCGGTCAGGCCCATCGCCAGCACGATCAGCGGCCGGTCGGCCAGCCCCAGCCGGCTCAGCGCGTCGACCGTGCCCGGCCCACCCTCCAGCGCGGTGGCGACCAGCTCGCTGGCCAGCCGGCGCTCGACGTCGGCGCCGGCCCGCATCCGCAGCAGGTGCAGGGCGACCAGCTTCGCCGCATCGACCAGGCTGCCCTCGCGCGCCGGGTCCAGCGGCCGGTCGACGGCAGCCCAGATGGTGCCCAGGATCTCGTCACCGGCCCGCACCGCGACCGCGACCCGGGCGACGGTGATCTCGGGCATCCCGAGCGCCTCGGCGGACATCCACACCGGGCGGTCGGTGGCGTAGAGCTGCCGGAACACGCCGTGGGCCTCGAGCCGGCGGGTGAACCGGTCGGGCACCTGGCGGCCGAGGACGGTCTGGATCCGCGACTCGTCGGCCTCGTCCTGCCGGCCGGAGAAGGCGAGGATGTGCGAGCTGCGGTCCTCGATGGTGACCGGCGCGTCCAGCAACGCGGCGATCGCGTTGGCGAGGGCGAACAGGTCCCCGCCCGGCACCCCGCCCAGCGACTCGGAGCCCGCCGTCCCGACCTCGCCCTGACCGAGCAGCGAGCGGACCAGGGTGGCCAGCTGGTTCCAGCTGGCGCCGCGGGTCAGCGCGAGCAGCACCGTGCCGGTGCGTTCGGCGACCGCGGCGATCCGGGGGTCGGTGGGCGCCGGCGCGCGCACCACCAGCCCGGCCCCGCCGGCGGCGGCGGTCTGCTCCAGCAGGTCGAGGACGTCGTCCGGCTCGTACACCCCCACGCCCAGCACCAGCCCCCGGGACGGCAGTGCCGGGGGGTCGACCGGGTCGTGGATGACCAGCCCGCCGACCCCCTGCTCGGCCAGGTCGGCCGTCGGGTCACCGGCGGCCACCTCGAGCAGGGTGGTGCCGAGGTGGTCCAGGACGTGCCCGAGGCTGGCGCGCGGCGCCGCCGCCGACGCAGCGGTGAGCGTCGACAGACCTGGTACCGAGCTCGTAGGCAGGCTCACCCGGCCGACCCTAGGGCCATCCCGCCGTCGCCGGGGCAGTCCGAGCGCACGACTCGGAGGCCCGGCGTTCGTCCGTCCGGACGAACGACACGGTCACCGCAGGTCGATCTCCTCCACCGAGGTGGTGACCTCGTCGAGCAGCGCCGGGTCGGGCTCCACGCCCAGGCCGGGCCCGGTGGGCACCCGCAGGTGGCCGTCCTCCAGCCGGAACGGTTCGGTGATGTCGGTGGCGTAGTACCGGTCGGAGGCCGAGGTGTCCCCGGGCAGGGTGAAGTTCGGCAGCGCGGCCAGCGCCACGTTCGCCGCCCGACCCAGCCCCGTCTCCAGCATCCCGCCGCACCACACCGGCACGCCGTGCGCGGCGCACAGGTCGTGGATCCGCCGGGCCTCCAGGTACCCGCCGACCCGGGCCGGCTTCACGTTCACGATCGAGCAGGCGCCCAGCGTGATCGCCGCCGCGGCCGAGCGGGCCGAGGTGATCGACTCGTCCAGGCAGATCGGCGTGCGCACGATGCGGGCCAGCTCGGCGTGGCCCAGCACGTCGTCCTCGTCCAGCGGCTGCTCGATCAGCAGCAGGTCGAAGGGGTCCAGCCGGGCCAGGTGCCGGGCGTCGGAGACGGCGTAGGCGGTGTTCGCGTCCACCTGCAGCGCCACGTCGCCGAAGCGCTCCCGGACCGCGCGGACCGGCTCCACGTCCCAGCCCGGCTCGATCTTCAGCTTGATCCGCAGGTACCCCTGGCCCAGGTAGCCGCCGACGGCCGCCAGCAGCTCCGGGACCGAGTCCATGATCCCGACCGAGACCCCACAGGGCACCCGGTCGACGGCAGCGCCCAGGAACGAGCCGAAGGACCGCCCGCCCGCGCGCAGCTCCGCGTCCAGCACCGCCGTCTCGATCGCCGCCTTGGCCATCCAGTGCCCGGAGAAGGGCGCCAACGCCCGGCCGACCGCGTGCGCGTCCAGGTCGGGGACGGCGGCGACGGCGGGGAGGAAGAACCGGCGCAGCACGTCGGCGACGCCGTCGACGTACTCGGCGGAGTAGCGCGGGTCCGGCAGCGCGGCGCACTCGCCCCAGCCCTCGGCGACGTCCGTGCGCGCCCGCACGAGCAGGATGTCGCGCGCGGTCTGGCTCCCGAACGACGTGCGGAACGGCGCCACCAGCGGCATCCGGATCCGGCGCAGTTCCACGGCCTCGAGCTTCACGGGGTGGCCCTCCCGGCCTCAGGGGCGCCGGGGTGACCCGCGCCGTCGACGACGTACCAGCCCTCGCGGGCGAAACCCCGCACCCGGGCCCCCGCGGTGAGCGCACCACCGAGGGCGGCCCGCACGGCCACCCGCCACTCCGCGGCCAGCGCGGGGTCGCGGGCGCGCAGCGCTTCCACGTCCGGTGGGACGGCGATCAGCGCCGTCCCCCCGGGGACCCCGGGTCGGGCCTGCGGGCTCCCGTCGGGTCCCACGGCCAGGACGGCGGCCGCCCCGGCGCCCAGCAGCGCCGGCAGGTCCACGTGCACCGGGTGGCCGGCGACGGCCCGCACCACCGCGGGGGCCTCCAGCGACCAGCAGGTGAGCAGCCGGTCGGACTGGTCGGAGGCGTTGATGGTGTCGCCCATCGGGCCGTAGAAGTCCGGCAGGTACTCCACCGGCGTGGCGGCCAGCCGGCCGAGGTTGAACCAGGCGTTGCGCCGCACGAGTGGGTCGAACGTCCAGCTGATCCGGTCGAGGCCGCGCTGCAGAGCCCAGGCCCGTTGATGCAGCTTCAGCGCCCGACCGACGCTGCGGCGTTGCGCCGACGGCACGACGCCGGTGACGTGGCTGTGCAGGGCGGTGCCCGACGGGGCGGCGAAGAAGCCCACGCACGCACCGACCAGCTCGGGGCCGGCGTAGGCGCCGAACAACGGGTTGCCGGCCTTGGTCAGGGCCCGCATCAGCTCCACGGTCACCGGCGGGTTGTCCGGCGCCGGGTGCCAGATCGACTCGAACAGCGTCTGGACGGCCCGCAGGTCGGCCAGGTCGGTGAGCGCCACGACCTGCACCCCCGAGGCGATGGCGGCCTCGGTGGCTGCGGCCGCGGCGGCCGCGGCGCCGGCGCGGGCGACTCCCTGGTCCGGCCCGGTGGCAGGCAGCGGCAGCAGGGTCGCGTCGATCAGGTCGGTCACGCCGCCCATGGTCGGTGCCGCGGACCCGGCCGGGCTTGGTGCGGCGTGCTCATTCACCGGGGGCCTCTTCGTCCGGGCCACCGAGGCCCTCGCCGTCCAGCACCGCACGCACCAGGCCGGCGAGGAGCGCCGCCCGACCGGGGAGCTGGTCGGCGAGCACGTGCTCCCCGACCGCGTGCGCCCCGCCGCCGACCGCCCCCAGACCGTCCAGCGTGGGCACCCCGATGCCGGCGGTGAGGTTCCCGTCCGAGGCGCCCCCGACGGTGACCCCGGCCGGCGCCGGCAGGCCCAGCCGGGCCGACACCGTCCCGGCCAGCGCGAACAGCCCGGCCGAGGCGGCCTCCTCCAGCGGCGGCCGGTTGATCCCGCCGCGCAGCTGCAGGACCGCCCCCGGCAGCTGCGGGGTCAGCGCCCGCATCCCGGCGTCGACCCGCTGCTGCTCGGCGACGGTCAGCGCCCGGACGTCGACGCTGAGCCGGCCGGTGGCCGGCACGGTGTTCGTGGTGGTGCCCGAGGTGAGCGCCGTCGGCGTGACCGTGGTGCCCTGCGCCGGGTCGGCCAGGTCGGCGATCGCCAGCACCTGGTGGGCGAGCTCGACGGTGCTGCTGATGCCCTTCTCCGGCTCCAGCCCGGCGTGCGCGGCGCGGCCGGTGACCAGCAGGTCGTACATCGAGGCGCCCTTGCGGCCGGTCTTGAGCGCGCCGCCGTCGGCACTGGCCTCCAGCACGAGCACCGCCGCACAGCCGGCGGTCTCGGCGCGGATCAGGTCGGCCGAGGTCGGGGAGCCGATCTCCTCGTCCCCGGTGACCAGCACGGTCACCCCGTCCAGGTCCTCGCCCGCGGCCTGCAGCCGGGCCAGCGCGGTGAACGCCAGCACGATGCCGGCCTTCATGTCGAAGCAGCCCGGCCCGCGCACCACCCCGTCGGCCACCGACCACGGGATCTCCGCGAGGGTGCCCAGCGGCCAGACGGTGTCCTGGTGGCAGAGCAGCAGCACCCGGCGCGGGCCCGCGCCGAGCCGCCAGCGCAGGTGCGTGCAGCCCTCGTGCTGGAGCACCTCCGGCTCGGCGTCCAGCGCCCGGGTGCCCAGCCGGGCCACCCGGGCGGCGCCCGCGGCCACCGCGGCGAGGTCGGCCGACGGCGACTCGACGGTCACCAGCTCCTCGAGGTCGGCGAGCATCTGGGGCAGCAGCCCGTCGAACTCGGTGAGCGTGGTGGGCGGGGCGTCCTGGGGGAGCAGGTGGGTCACCGGGGATCAGCCCTTCCTCGGGTTGGCGCGGCCGCCGGAGTGCAGGTACGCGCTGCCGTCGGCCAGCCGGTGGAAGGTGACCGCCGTCCAGCCCTTCGTACCCGGCGCGCGCATCGCGAACAGCCCGTCGGACACCGGCACGAGCTCTGCCTCCTGCACGGGCTGACCGGTCGCCTCGGCGACGGCGCCGACCGCCGTCTGGCGCAGCACGAGCCCGCCGTCGCGTTCGAACACCTCGGTCTGCACCGAGCTGCCCTCGTAGGCGCCCACGTACCGGGCCGGGTCCACCGCCGGGGGCTCCGCCGGCGGCTGCAGGGCGTCCGCCATGGTCACCCCGGCCAGTTCGGCGAAGACCTCGCGGAACACGTCGGCGTAGACGTCCAGCACGTCCCCGCCGTTGGTCAGCAGCGACACCACCAGGCCCTCGCCCGGGCGCTCGCCGGGCAGCACCCGCAGGAACGCACCTTGGCCCAGGGTGCCGCCGTCGTGGCCGTGCAGCCGTGCCCCGTGCCAGTCGAACCGGATCCAGCCCAGGCCCCAGGAGTCGCCGAGGGTCCAGGTGTCCGGGAGGGCGGTCTGCGCGGTGGTCATCGCCGCCGCCGACTCCGCGGACAGCAGCCGGGTGCCGTCGGCGGCCACGCCCCCGCGCAGGTGGGCCGCGGCGAAGGCGGTGACGTCCCGGGCGGTGGCGTTCACCAGGCCGGCCGGGCCCAGCGAGCGGGGGAGCAGCCAGGTCGGCGACGGCTGCGGCTCGGCGCCGGGCTCGGCGGCGATGTGCCCCACGGCGGCGCGGTGCAGGATCGCCTCCTCCGGCAGCGTGGAGGTGTGGGTCAGGCCGAGGGGCTCGATCACCCGCTCGCGCAGGGCGGCGTCCCAGGTCTGGCCGGTGAGCACCTCGACCACCCGGCCGGCCAGCGTGAACCCGGAGTTGCAGTAGGAGAAGGTGGCGCCCAGCGGGTGGTTCTGCGCCACGTCGGCCAGCCCGGCCACGTACTGCTCGATGCAGTCGTCGCCGCGGCCGGTATCGGTGAAGACGTCGCCGTCGACGCCGCTGGTGTGGGTCAGCAGGTGCCGCATCGTCACCCGCTTGGCGACGTCCGGGTCGCCCAGCTGCAGCTCCGGGAGCACCTCGACCAACGGGGCGTCGAGGTCCAGCTTCCCCTCGTCGACCAGCTGCATCACCAGCGTCGTCGTCCAGACCTTGGTGATGGAGCCGATCTGGAAGACCGAGTCGGTGGTGACCTCGACGCCGGTCGACTTGTTGAGCACGCCGGTGGCGGCCTCCACCAGCTCGTCGTCGGCACCCGGGGTCACCCGTCGGATCGCCAGCACCGCCCCCGGGACGCGGTGCGCGGCGGCGAGTTCGTCCAGCCGTCGCTGCCAGTGGGCGGCGTCCAGGGCGGGGCGGCCGTTCCCGTGCTGCTCGGCCCAGGCGATCAGGCGCCGGCTGTAGCCCACCCGGTGCGAGGGGCGGCCGTCCAGGATGAACAGGTGTGAGCCGCCCGGGAAGAGGACGAGCTCGGTGGGGACGCGCTGGGTGCGCAGCGCGGTGAACCACTGCTCGGCCTGGCCGACCGGGCAGCGCTCGTCCGCACCGCCGTGCAGCACCAGCGTCGGGGTGCGGACCCGGTGCACGTTCGTGATCGGCGAGAGGGCCCGGACGGCGTCGGGGTCGGTCACCGGGTCGCCGTACTCGAGCGCGAGCACCTCCCCGGCGTCGCTGGTGCCGGTCATGCTGGTCAGGTCGGCGACCACGCCGCCGGCGATCGCGGCGGCGAACCGGTCGGTGCGGCCGGTCAGCCAGCAGGTCATGAAGCCGCCGTAGCTGTAGCCGGTGAGCACCAGCCGTGCCGGGTCGGCCACGCCCTCGGCGACGAGCTGGTCGACCGGGTCCAGGAAGTCCCGCTCGTCGGCGGTGCCCCAGCCGCCGACGGCACCGGTGAGGAACTCCCGGCCGTAGCCGTCACTGCCACGCGGGTTGACCAGCAGCACCGCCCAGCCCGCGGCGACCAGCGCCTGGTGGTACGGGTGGGCGGCGTCGGCCGCCGGCGCCCAGGCGTTGTGCGGGCCGCCGTGCACGTCGACCAGCAGCGGCGCCGGGCCCGGGGTCGCCGGGTCGACCAGCAGCCAGCCGTGCACCTGCGTGCCGTCGTGCACGGTGAACGTCCGGGGCTGGGGCACGACCAGCTCGACGTCGGGGAGCGCGGTCGCCGTGTGCGTGGTGAGCCGGGTGACGGCACCCGAGCGCAGGTCCACCACGCCCACGTCCCCGTAGCTGGCCGGGTCGGCCAGGACGACGGCGGCGACGTCGGCCGCACCGGCCACCGACAGCCCGGAGACGACGACGTCGGCACCGGTCAGCACCGGGCGGGGCGTGCCCGAGCCGTCGACGGCGGTGGCGTAGACATGCGAGCAGCCGCGGTCGCGGACGCAGAAGACGACCTCGGTGCCGTCCCGGGTCAGCTGCGCGAGACCGCCGGGGTAGCCCGGGCCGCCGGGCATGACGTTGCGGTCCAGCGGCGCGGCCAGGTCGCGGTCGGCCGGGACGTCGTCCAGCGGCTGGTGCAGCAGGCCGGTGTGGTCGACGGCGACGGTGGCCTGGCCGGTGACCAGCAGCGCCTGGCCGTCGGCGGTCCACACCACCGGGCCGGCCAGGCCGCGGCCGTCACCGACCCGGCGGGGCGGGCCACCGGCGACGTCGACCACGTGCGCCGGCGAGCGGTGGGTGAGGTCGGCGTCGGGCTCGGTGGCGGCGGCGAAGGCCAGCCGGGCGCCGTCGGGGGACCAGGCCGGCCGGCCGGCGTGCCAGTCCCCGGAGGTCAGCTGCCGCACCTCGCCGGTCGCCAGCTCCAGCACGTGCAGGTGCTGCCGGACGCCGCGCAGCAGCCCCGCGCCGTCGGCCTTCCAGCCGATCCGGGTGGTGCTGATCGGTGCGTGGTCGTCCTGCCCGGTGGGGCGGACCGGGGCGGTGAAGGCGATCCGGTCGCCGTCCGGGCTCCAGACGGGTGCGCCGGCGCCGGCGGGCAGGTCGGTCACCTGCTCGGCCTCACCGCCGTCGCCCGGGAGCACGTGCAGCTGCGCCGCTCCGTCCCCGCGGCGGAGGAAGGCGATCCGGTCGCCCCGGGGGGAGAAGGCCGGGCTGGTGTCGGCGGCGCCCCGGGTCAGCGGCGCCGGCACCCCCCAGCCCTCGGCCGAGGCGCGGACCCACCACAGCGCGTGCCGGTCGGCGTCGGCGGCGGGGTCGGTGGTGCGCAGCACGTAGACGACGGCGCACCCGTCGGGGGAGACGGTGGGCTCGCCCGGCAGTTGCAGGGCGTGCACGTCCTCGAGTGCCAGCGGTCGACCCATGGGCCGAGCCTGCTGCCCACGTCCCGGGTGGTCTTCGTACGCGGCGACGAAGCGGCAGCGCCCGCGCTGGTGGGGGCGACCAGTCGGGTCAGCTGTGCTGCCGGGTGGCGAGGGTGTTGAGCAGCGCAGCACCCTGACCGGCCCCCGGCACGGTGACGGCGAAGCGCCGTCCGTCGCCCTGGACCACCTCGAGCGCCTCGCCCCCGCGCAGCACCACGCCCCGGCGCCCGTCCCGGCCCACCCGGTACCCCCAGCCGCCGAACTCCCGCATCGGCCGGACGTCGACGACGGTGGCCTCGGCGACGTCGGCCAGCGGCACCTGCCAGGAGGGCCGCCCCAGCGGGGAGCGCACGGTCAGCCCACGCTCGTCGACCCACACCCGGACGGAGCCGAACAGCAGGCCCACGCCGAGCATCAGGGCCGGGGCCAGCAGCAGCGTGGCGGGGGCGGTGCCGATGAGCACCAGCCCGCCGAGCACCGCGCCGCCGACGCCGAGCGCGGCGAGGGCGGGAGGCCCCATGGTCGCCCGGCGCGACCAGACGGCCCGCTCACCCTCGGCGACGGGCAGTCGGGGCGCGGTCTCCGGCGGGGCGCTGGACGCCCGGGCGGCTCCGCGCGGTGGGGCGGGCAGCAGCCGGGCGGCGGCCACCCCGCCGAGGACGGCGAGCAAGCCGGCCGCGAGCCCGGCCAGCGTGGGGGAGGGGGCCGCCGCGGGGTCGACCAGGCCGCGCTGCCCGGCGATGCTGCCCACGACGAGCCCGACGCAGAAGACCGAGATGCCGGTCGCGGAGCCGGCGACCAGCCGGCGCTCCTGTGCGGCGACGCGCCGGGCGCGCAGCACCAGGCCGGTGACCAGCGAACCGAGCGCGGGGACCACGCCGGTGAGCAGCACCGCGCGCAGCGGTTCGGCGAAGCCGTCGGCGTCGCCGCCGGGGCCCCAGTGGACGGCGACCGGCGTGGGGAGCTCCGGCCGCCAGGCGGCCACCAGGGCCGCCCCGGCGGCCCAGACAGCCAGCGGCAGCGCCACGGCCGCGACCTCCCGGGCCCGGCGGAACGGGCTCCGTCCACGGGGGGTGTTCCTGTCCTCGTTCATGTCCTCGCTCACGCCATCGCCTCTCTGACCATCTCGGTGACCTCGGCGGCGCTGAGCCCGAGGCGCCGCGCCTCCTCGACCAGGGCGTGCACCGCCTGGCGCAGCGCGGCGACCGCCGGCGCGGCGTCCGGGCGCACCTGGGCACCGCGGCCGCGCCGCAGCTCGACCAGGCCCTCGGCCCGCAGCTCCTGGTAGCCCCGCAGCACGGTGTGCAGGTTGACCCCGAGCGCGGCCGCGAGGTCGCGGGCGCCGGGGAGGCGCTCTCCCGGGGCGATGTCGCCCACGGCGATGCCCCGCCGCACGGCCGCGGAGATCTGCGCGTGCAGCGGTGCAGGGGAGTCGGGGTCGATGCGCACCAGCACGCCGGCAATCTAACTGTTCTATGCGGACTAGAACAAGTCCCCGTGCGTCCGGACCGTCGGGAGCGGGTAGCGGCCACCCATGAGCCGGACCGGTCAGCAGTCGCGCGTCGCCGTCGTCACCGGGTCGGAGTCGGGCATGGGCCGGGCGATCGCCGTGGCCCTGGCCGAGTCCGGCTGCGACGTCGGCGTCACCTGGTACCGCGACCGCGCCATGGGCGAGGAGACCGTCGAGCTGGTCCGCCGGGCCGGCCGGCGCGCCGAGCTGCGGCACCTGGACCTCACCCGGCTGCCCGGTGCCGCCGCCGTCGTCGACGACCTGGCGGACGCGCTCGGCGGCCTCGACGTGCTGGTCAACGACGCCGGCACCGGGCACGTGTCGACCGTCCTGGACACCGACTGGGAGACCTGGCGCACCGTGCTCGCCACCGACCTCGACGGCGCGTTCCTCTGCCTGCAGCGCGCCGCCCGCCGGATGGTCGACGCCGGCCGAGGGGGCCGGATCATCAACATCACGAGCGTGCACGAGCACCTGCCCCGGGTGGGCAACGCCGCCTACAGCGCGGCCAAGGGCGGGCTCGGGCTGCTGACCCGGGTCGCCGCCCTCGAGCTGGGCGAGCACGGCATCACCGTCAACGCGGTCGCCCCCGGGGAGATCGCCACGGCGATGACCGGGCAGGAGGACGAGGACCCGACCGCGCCCGGCAAGCGCCGGCCGGGCATCCCGGTGCCCCGCCCCGGCGACGCCCGGGAGGTCGCCGCCGTCGTGGCGTTCCTCGCCTCGGACGCCGCCGGCTACGTCACCGGCGCCTCCTGGGCCGTCGACGGCGGCATGATGCAGATGGGCCCGCAGGCCGGCTCCGACCTGACGTCGGACGACTGGCGCCGCCCCTGACCGCACGAGGGAGGTGCCGAGCTGGACGACGACGGCCTGCACCCCATCGCCGAGGAGCTCTACGCCGTCGCGCCCGAGGAGTTCATCGCCGCCCGCACCGCGGCCCGGGACCGGGCTCGGGCCGCCGGGGACAAGGCGCTGGCGAAGGCGGTCGCCGCGTTGCCCAAACCCACGACGGCGGCCTGGGTGTGCAACCTGCTGGCCCGTCGCCGGCCTGGGGAGGTCGACCAGCTGCTCGAGCTCGGCGACCTGCTCCGGCAGGCACAGGCCGACCTCTCCGCCGACCAGCTGCGCGCGCTGGGCCGCCAGCGCAACCAGGTGGTCGCCGCGCTGGCGCGCGAGGCGCGCGCGGTGGCGCACCGGGAGGGCCACGACGTCAGCAGCGCGGTCGCCGAGCAGGTGGAGAGCACGCTGCGGGCCGCGATCGCCGATCCCGACGCCGGGGTCGCGCTGCAGGCCGGCCGGCTGACCACGGCGCTGTCCTACAGCGGCCTCGGGCCGGTCGACCTGAGCGGCGCGGTGGCGCTCCCGCTCACCTCCGGTCCGGCCGCGGCCGAGAGGGACCCAGCGGGAGCTGCGGGAGCCGAGGCGGATGCGGGCGCCGACGCGGCGGATCAGCGCCGGGAGGAGCAGCGCCGCCGGGAGGCCGAGGAACGCCGGGAGGCCGAGGAGCAGCGCCGCCGGGAGCTGGCCCAGGCCCGGCAGGACGCCGAGGACGCCGCCCAGGTGGCTCGGGACGCCGCCGCGGCAGCCGACTCGGCCGAACAGCAGCTGTCCGGGGCGGTCGGCCGGTGCGACGACCTGCAGGTGCAGGCCACCCGGCTGGCCGAGGAGCTCCGCCGGGTCGAGCGGCGGGCGGCGGATGCCGCCGGTGCGGTCCAGCAGGCCGAACGGCGGCGGGATGCCGCCGTCCGCCGGTCGCGCACCGCTGCCGCGATCAGCGACCGTGCTGCCGAGCGAGCCCGGGGGCTGGCGGACGGGAGGCCCTGAGCGCGGGGGGTGGTCGCTGCCTAGGGTGGCCGGGTGCCTGTCCAGCTCGTGCCCTTCCTGCTCGTGGTCACGCTCCTGACCCTCACGCCAGGTCCGGACATGGCCCTCGTCCTGCGCAACGGTGTGCGCGGCGGCGTCCCGGCGGCCTGGTGGACCGGTCTCGGGTGCTGCACGGGGATCGCGGTACACGCCACCGCCGCCGTGATCGGCCTGTCGGCGGTCCTCGCCGCGTCGGCCACCGCCTTCACCATGGTCAAGCTGGCCGGGGCGGTCTACCTGGTCTACCTGGGCCTGGCCGCGCTGTGGCACACCCGGCGGAGGGAGCCCGGCACGCCGCAGCCGACGCCGGCGCCGGCGGCGGCAACGCGGGGCACGGCCTTCCGGCAGGGCCTGGTGACCAACCTGCTCAACCCGAAGGTCGCCCTGCTCTTCCTCACCCTGATCCCGCAGTTCGTCTCTCCCGGGGAGCCGGTGCCGGCCACCACCGCCGTGCTGGCGGCCGTGGTCCTGGGCCTGGCCGTGCTCTGGTGGCGACTGTTCTCCCTGGCCGTCGCGCCGCTCGGCCGCATGCTGTCCCGGGGCCGGGTGCGCATCGCGTTCGAGCGGGTCACCGGCACGGTCCTGGTGGCACTCGGCGTGCGCGTGGCACTCGCCGATCGCTGAGGAGCACCTGTCGAAGGTCCGGCCGCTGGGGCGGCACCCCTCGGCGCTGGTCGGCTCGGGGTCAGCCGTCCCCGTCGCGGCGGGCCACCAGCCGGCGGAGCCGCTTGCCGGCGTACAGCTCCGCGTCGGCCCGCTGCAGCAGGGTGGCCAACGAGTCACCGGCGCGGGCGGTCGCCGTCCCCACGGACCAGCCGATCGGCCCGCCGTCCAGCCGGGTGATCAGCTCCCGCGCGCCCGGCCCGTCGGTGGCGGGCAGGCACAGCACGAACTCGTCGCCGCCGTACCGGCCGAGCAGGTCGGCGGTGCGCAGCCGTGACTGCCAGTGGTCGGCCACCTGCTGCAGCAACCGGTCGCCGGAGCCGTGCCCGTCGCGGTCGTTGACCGCCTTGAAGTCGTCGAGGTCCAGGACGGCGACCGTCAGCGGTTCGTCGCTGCGCAGTGCCCGCGCCAGGCTCCGGCCGGCCTCGGCCTCCCAGGACCGGCGGTTGGGCAGGCCGGTGAGCGGATCGGTGGCCGCAGCGGTGCGCAGGGCGCTGTTGAGCCGGGCGTGGGCCTCGGTGAGGAGCAGGGCGCTGACCGCGGTCATCAGCCACGGGAGCGCCGCGGCCGAGGGGAGGGCGACAGCAGCGCCCAGGCTCGCCGCCCCGACCGCCAGCCCGGCGTGGGCCCGGGCCGCGGGCAGAGAGCAGAAGTGTGCCGCGTAGAGCCCGATCGCGATGAGCACCGGGCCGAGCCCGACGATGCCGACGGCGGTGACCGACCGGGAGGCGAGCAGGGCGACCAGCAGCGAGACGCCGGCCAGGGCGGTGTGCCCGCCGGCCTGCGACAGCCGGTCGCCGCGCGCGAGGAGCGCGGCTGCGCCACCGATCCCCACGGCGGCCAGCACCCCGGTGAGGGCCACCGGGGTCTCGGGGTGCATCGGTCGCAGCGCGCCGGCCACGCAGAACAGCCCGCCCGTCCCGTACAGCAGGGCCAGCAACCCGACCCGGGCCGGGACCCGTCGGTCCGCCGTCACCTCGTCCACCTGCCGCTCTCCATGTCACCGCGTGCATCAGCGATCCGGGCACGAGCCTGCACCATCGGCCCCCCGGGCCGACCCGTCCGGGTGATCCGGCGGCGGGTCGCCGTCCCCAGGTGCTGCCGCTGCTCCGGGGCTACGGTCGGGTGATGGCCGACCTGCGCTTCTACTTCGACCCGGTGTGTCCCTTCGCCTGGATGACCAGCAAGTGGGTCCGGATGGTCAGCGCCCAGCGCGACCACCGGGTCGAGTGGCGGTTCATCTCGCTGCGGCTGCTCAACGCCCACGTCGACTACGCGGCCCAGTTCCCGCCGGAGTACGAGGCCGGCCACACCGCCGGGTTGCGGCTGCTGCGCGTGGCGGCCAGGGCCCGGGCCGAGCACGGCCCGGACGTGGTGGGCGACCTGTACGAGGCGCTGGGCCGGCAGGTCTTCGAGACAGCCCCCGCCGAGGGCGAGGACCCGGGGCGGCGGGGCACCCGGGAGTTCCTCGCCCCGGTGCTCGCCGAGCTCGGTCTGCCGGCCGAGCTGGCCACCGCACTGGACGACGAGTCCTGGGACGCGGAGCTGCGCGCCGAGACCGACGAGGCGCTCGCGCTGACCGGCAAGGACGTGGGCACCCCGATCCTGCACTTCCAGCCGCCGGAGGGGGTGGCCTTCTTCGGCCCGGTGATCAGCCGGCTGCCCTCGGAGGAGGAGGCCGTCGCGCTGTGGGACCACGTGGTCGGCCTGGCGAGCTTCCCCGGCTTCGCCGAGCTCAAGCGGAGCCTGCGGGAGCGGCCCCAGCTGCCCTCCTTCGGCGTGCCTGCCGACGCCGCCGGCCAGCAGGAGGACTGGCACGGGGGCAGTCGCCGGCAGCACCGCTGAGCCGAGGCGGGGGAGCGGCCGCCGCGGCGTGCGACGCTGACCCGGATGCTCCACAGCTCCTGACTTCCGCCGGACGGAAGCAGGGATGACGCGGGAGCGCGCACATGGCACAACCGGCAACGACGACTCATCGACGAGACGAGGACCACATGGCACTGCTCGAGGACGGCGCGTGGCGCGGCAAGATCTGGACCGGTTCCTGGACCGACGGCAGCGGGGGCACCTACACCGCGGTCGAGCCGGCCACCGGTGCCGAGCTCGGTGAGGTCGGCAAGGCCACCCCCGCCGACGTGGAGAAGGCCGGCGCCCGCGCCGCCCAGGCCCAGCGGGAGTGGGCGGCGCTGCCGTTCGAGCAGCGCGCCGCGGTGCTCCGCCGGGCCGGTGACCTGCTCACCGAGCACGCCGCGGAGATCAAGGAGTGGCTGGCCCGGGAGTCCGGCGCCATCCAGCCCTTCGGCGACTTCCAGGTGCACACCAGCGCCCAGGAGTGCTACGAGGCCTCCGCGCTGCCCAGCCACCCCTACGGCGAGCTGCTGCGCAGCGGCTCGCCCCGGCTGTCCTTCGCCCGGCGGGTGCCGGCCGGCGTGGTCGGGGTGATCGCGCCGTTCAACGTGCCCACCATCCTGGCCATCCGGGCCATCGCCCCGGCGCTGGCGCTGGGCAACGCGGTCGTCCTCAAGCCCGACCCGCGCACCGCCATCTGCGGCGGCGCGGTGTTCGCGCGGGTGTTCGAGGAGGCCGGGGTGCCGGCCGGGGTGTTCCAGGTGCTGCCCGGCGGCGCCGACGTCGGGCAGGCGCTGGTCACCGACCCCGCCGTCCGGGTCATCGCCTTCACCGGCTCCACCAAGGCCGGCCGCTCGGTCGGCGCGCTCGCCGGTCAGCACCTCAAGCGGGCGCACCTGGAGCTGGGCGGCAACTCCGCGCTCATCGTCATGGGCGACGTCGACGTGACCGCCGCCGCCTCGGTCGGCGCATGGGGCACCTTCGCCCACCAGGGGCAGATCTGCATGGCGACCAGCCGGCACCTGGTGCACGAGTCGATCGCCGAGGAGTACACCGCCATCCTGACCAGCAAGGTCGAGAACCTGCCGGTCGGGGACACCTGGCGCGACCAGGTGGCGCTGGGCCCGATCATCGACGCGGGGCAGCGCGACCGGGTGCACGGCCTGGTCACCGCCAGCATCGACAGCGGGGCCACGGTCCGCACCGGCGGCACCTACGAGGGCCTGTTCTACCGGCCGACCGTGCTCGGCGACGTGCCGGTCGACTCCCCGGCCTACCAGGAGGAGATCTTCGGCCCGGTCGCACCGGTGACGCCGTTCTCCTCGCTGGACGAGGTGGCGGCGATGGCGGCCGGCACCGAGTACGGATTGAGCCTGGGCATCCTGACCCGCGACGTCTACGCCGGCCTGCAGCTGGCCGAGCGGATCCCGTCCGGGCTGGTGCACATCAACGACCAGACGGTGAACGACGAGGCGGTCGCACCGTTCGGTGGGGTGGGCGCCTCGGGCACCGGCTCCCGGCACGGTGGCCCGCAGGCCAACATCGAGGCGTTCACCGAGACCCAGTGGGTCACGGTGCGCGGCGACCTGCCGGCCTACCCGTTCTGACCCTCCCCGCACGACGACGGCCCCGGCCCCGCAGCAGCGGGACCGGGGCCGTCGTCGTACAGGGACAGATCAGGCGGAGTCGCGCCCGGTCACGTCGACCGGCTCACCGAGGTGCCGCCGGCCACCGGTCTTGGAGACCTCGAAGTCCGCACCGAGCTCCTCCAGGGCCAGCCGGCCGTACACCTGCTGCTGGGTGGCCGTGCGCTGCGAGCGGCCGCGGCCGAGGAAGCTGACCGCCCAGTGGATCGCCGTGGTGAACCGGTTCTTGAAGCCCACCTGGTACATGATGTGCACGCCCAGCCACAGGACCCAGGCGAGGAAGCCGCCGAACTGGAACTTCCAGGTGTCGGCGACCGCGTGGAACCGCGAGATCGTGGCCATGCTGCCCTTGTCGAAGTACGTGAACTCCGGGGCGGTCGGCCGGCCGGCGACGCGCGCCTTGACGGCGTCTGCCGCGAACTTGCCGCCCTGGATGGCGACCTGGGCGACGCCGGGCAGCCGCTTCAGCGAGATCATGTCGCCGACCACGTGGACCTCGGGGTGACCCGGCAGCGTGAGGTCGTCCTGCACCGAGATCCGGCCGGCGCGGTCGACCGCGGCACCGGACTGCTCGCCCAGGAGCTTGCCCAGCGGGCTGGCCTGCACGCCCGCCGCCCAGATCTTGGTGGCGGCGTGGATGCGGCGCTCGTGCCCGTCGCCGTCCTTGACCACGATGCCGTCGGCGTCGACGTCGGTGACCATCGCGCCCAGCTGGACCTCGACGCCGATCTCGTTGAGCTGCCGGTGCGCCTTCTGGCCGAGCTTGTCGACGAACGGCGGCAGCACCTTCGGCGCGGCGTCGAGCAGGATCACCCGGGCGCTGGTCGGGTCGATCCGCCGGAAGTCCTTGCGCAGCGTGCGGCGGGCCAGCTCGGCGATCTGCCCGGCCATCTCCACCCCGGTCGGGCCGGCGCCGACCACGACGAAGGTCAGCAGCCGGTCGATCTCGCCCGGGTCGGTGGCCAGCTCGGCGAGCTCGAAGGCGCCGAAGATGCGGCCGCGCAGCTCCAGGGCGTCGTCGATGCTCTTCATGCCCGGGGCGAACTCGGCGAACTGGTCGTTGCCGAAGTAGGACTGCCCGGCGCCGGCGGCCACGATCAGCTCGTCGTACTCGTGCACCGTGGTGCGGCCGAGGACGGTCGAGGTGACGGTGCGGGCGGTCAGGTCGATGTCGGTGACCTCACCGAGCACCACCCGGGCGTTGTCCTGGTCGCGCAGGATCTCCCGGGTGGCCGGGGCGATCTCGCCCTCGGAGAGGATGCCGGTCGCCACTTGGTAGAGCAGCGGCTGGAAGAGGTGATGGCTCGTCTTCGCCACGAGCGTGATGTCGACCGGGGCCTTCTTCAGGCCCTGGGCGGCGAAGAGACCGCCGAACCCGGACCCGACGATGACGACACGGGGGCGCCGTCCGGTGTACTCGGTCACGGGGGTCACACTGGCTCCTGATGTCGTCATGATGACTCATCCTCCCACTACTGCTCTGGAACGTTCGGGCGCCCTCCGCCGCGGGGCACCGTCGTCCCGGACACAGTCGGCATCCAGGTGAGCAGCCTGGAGGCGAACGGTGTTCCCGTCGCGGTGTGCGTTCCCGGTCTCGGCCTCGACGAACGGTCCTGGGCACGGGTCCGGCGGCGGGCCCGGGTCGTGGTGGTGCGGCTGCCGGGCATGGGCATCCGGGGGCCCGTCGGCCCCCTGGAGGAGCTGACCGACCAGCTGCTGGCGGCGCTCGGACCGGGCCGGTGCGTGCTGGTCGCCCACTCGCAGAGCTGTCAGGTGGCGGTCGCGGCCGCGGAGCGGGACGCCCGGGTGGTCGGCGTCCTGCTGCTCGGCCCGGCCACGGACCCGGCGACCCGCCGGATGCGGGTGCTGGCCGGCCGGTGGGTGCGCACGGCGCTGAGCGAGCAGTGGTGGCAGGTGCCGGTGATCGTCGCCCAGTGGCTGCGGACCGGGCCCCGGGACATGGCCGCGCTCTGGCGGCGGACCGTGCACGACCGCATCGACGAGCGGCTGCGCCGGGTGGTGGTGCCGGTGGTCGTCGTCCGCGGCACGCGGGACGCCCTGTGCCCTGCGGGGTGGGCAGCCCACCTGGCCGCGAGTGCACCCCTGGGCCGGCTGGTCGAGCTGCCGGGGGCCGCGCACATGACCCCGCAGACCCGCCCGGACGAGGTCGCCGGCCTGCTGGCCGGCCTGCTCGCCCAGGTGACCGAGGAGCAGGCCGGCTGATCGCCCGCGGCGACCCCCGCGCCTACTTGCGGCGGCGGGAGCGGGTGGTGCGGCGGCCGGTGAGCGCCTCGGTGAGCAGGCCGAGCCCGATGCCGAACATCCAGACGTCCTTGGCGATCGCCAGACCGTCCTGGGTGGGGGCCACGCTCTTGCCCGGCTTGGTCATCCCCGGGGTGCGCAGGTAGAGCCCCAGCAGGCCGCCGGAGAAGGCGGTGAGCGCCGCGCCGGCGACGGCGGTGGGCACCAGCGGGGTCAGCAGCAGGGTGCCGATGGTGATCTCGGCCGTGGACAGCCCCTTGGCGAAGGTGGTCGCCGGGACCTTCTTCAGCACGGGGTAGGCGCCGGAGGCGAAGCCGTGCAGGCCGGCTGCGGTGCCCTCGTCGGCACCACGCTTGCCGAGGCCGGAGTTCAGGATGAACGCGCCGGTGACGATGCGCGGGGCGATCTCGCTGGGGGTGATGGGCAGGCGCATGGCGACCTCTACTCGTTCCGGGGATGCTGCAGTGCTCAACATCATGATCCGGGTGGCCCGGCGCTCCCGCGACCGGGGGCCGGGCACGAGAACGGGCTGGGGACGGCCTCAGCAGTGCTGAGACCGCCCCCAGCCCGGGGTGATCAGCTCGAGGTCAGCGGCCGGTGCGGCCGCGGCCGCGGCCGGCGCCGCTGGGTGCCTGACCGGCCCGGGCGGCGAGCTCGGCGCGGGTGCGCGCCGGGCCGGCCGAACGGGTCTGCCCGCCGCGGCCACCGCCGGAGGACGACGCGGGAGCCGCACCGCCGGCGCCACCGGAGCGACGGCGACGACCGCCGTTGCCGCCCCCGCCGGTGCCCTGCGGCTGCGGGGCCGCCACCGGGGCCGGCTCGACGTACGGCGCGGCCGGGCCGGTCAGCGCGGTGATCTCCCGGGCGCCGGGCTTGATCGCCGACACGTCGGGGGTGATCCCGGCCTGCCGGGCCAGGGTGCGGACCTCGCCGGCCTGGTCGGGCGTGGCGATGGTGACCACGATGCCGCCGGCGCCGGCCCGGGCAGTCCGGCCCGAGCGGTGCAGGTAGGCCTTGTGCTCGGCCGGCGGGTCGACGTGCACGACGATCGCCACGTCGTCGACGTGGATGCCGCGGGCGGCGATGTCGGTCGCGCACAGCACCCGGGTCTCACCGTTGCTGAAGGCCTCGAGGTTGCGCTCGCGGGCGTTCTGGCTGAGGTTGCCGTGCAGGTCCACGGCGGGCACGCCGGCGGCGGTCAGCTGCTTGGCGAGCTTCTTGGCCTGGTGCTTGGTGCGGGTGAACATCACCGTCCGGCCCAGCCCGGAGGCGAGCTCCTGGACGATCTGGCCCTTGTCGGCGGCGTCGACCCGGAACACGTGGTGGGTCATCGTCGAGACCGGCGCCACGGCCGGGTCGACCGAGTGCGTGGTGGGGCTGGACAGGTAGCGCTTGATCAGCACGTCGACGCCGTTGTCCAGGGTGGCGGAGAACAGCAGCCGCTGACCGACCTTGGGGGTGCGGTCCAGCAGGCGCTTCACGCCGGGCAGGAAGCCCAGGTCGGCCATGTGGTCGGCCTCGTCCAGGATGGTGATCTCGACCGCGCCGAGGTCGGCGTGGCGCTGGTTGATCAGGTCCTCCAGCCGCCCCGGGCAGGCGATCAGCACGTCGACGCCGGCGGCGAGCGCCTGCACCTGCGGGTTCTGCCCGACACCACCGAAGACGACGGTGGTCTTCATGCCCAGCGCGCGGGCCAGCGGGTCGACGACGGCGGCGACCTGGTTGGCGAGCTCGCGGGTCGGCACCAGGATCAGCGAGCGCGGGCGCTTGGGCTGGCGCTTGCTGGTGGAGCCGGCCAGCCGGGCGACCAGCGGGATGCTGAAGGCCAGCGTCTTGCCCGAGCCGGTGCGCCCGCGGCCGAGCACGTCCCGGCCGGCCAGGGTGTCCGGCAGCGTGGCGACCTGGATCGGGAACGGTGCGGTGATGCCGCTGGCGGTGAGCACCTCGACCAGGGGCGCGGGCACGCCGAGCTCGGCGAAGGTGGTGTCGGTGGGCAGCACGGTGGCGACGTCGCCGGCCGGCACGACCGGGGCGACGGGCACGGCCTCGGCTGCCCGGGTCTCCCGGTCCTGCGGGGTGCGGGTGTCGGCCGGCTGGCCCTCCGGGCGGGGGCCGGCGCCGCGACCGCGGCCGCCGCGACGGCGGCGGCTGCCCTCCGAGCCGCCCTCGGCCGACGGTGCGGCGGGGCCATGACCAGCGGGTGCCTGGCCGGCGGGGGCCGAGGGGGTGGCGGACGGACGGGTGGCGCGACGGCGCGGGCGGTCAGCGCTGTCGTTCTGGGCAGGGGGGAAGGCGTTGGTCATCGGTGGTTCCTCAACAGTCCGGTGGCCACCGTTCGTCCACCGGGCGCAGGGCACCATCGCTGGGCCGCTGAACGTCATCCGGGGCGGACGTCGGGTCGCCGGCGCGCCTCGGTGGCGCAGCCTCGCGCCGACGTCGAGTCCACCTGCTCTCGGATGAGCGGGGGGCGGCGCCGGTGCCCCTCACTCTGCCAGACGTGGCCGGTCACCGGGCGCAGCTGGGGGAGGGACTGGTCACATCGGGGTGGCCGGAGACCGTTCCTCAGCGGTGGCGGCCGTGCACCAGTCGCACCACCCGGGCGAGCGCGCCGGCCGCGCCGGCCGGACGGCCGAAGCTCATCAGGTCCACCGGCAGGCCGACCCGTTGCCGGGTGATCGCCTTGGCCCGGGTGAACTCGCGCAACCCATCCTCGCCGTGGATCCGGCCGAAGCCGCTGTCGCCCACCCCGCCGAACGGGAGCGCCGGCACCGCGGCGAAGGTGAGGACCGAGTTGATCGACGTCATCCCGCTGCGCATCCGGCGGGCCAGGCTCATCGCCGTGTCCGGCGACCCGCTGAACACCGAACCGCCCAGCCCCATCGTGGAGTCGTTGGCCCGCCGCAGGCCCTCCTCCGCGTCGGGCACCTCGGTGATGGTCAGGGTGGGGCCGAAGGTCTCCTCGCGGACGGCGGCGGAGGTCTCCGGCACGCCGAGCAGCACGGTGGGGGCGATGAACCCGCCCTCGACGGTGCCTCCGGTGACCGCGCGCCCACCGGCGGCCGTCGCGTCGTCCAGGTGCCGGCGGACGACGTCGGTCTGGCTCGCCATGGTCATCGGGCCGTAGCTGGCGCCGTCGTCCGAGCCGGGGCGCAGGGTGGCCGTCCGCCGGGCGACCTCGGCGACGAACCGGTCGTGGACGGCGCTGGTGGCGTACACCCGCTCGATGCCGATGCAGGTCTGCCCGGCGTTGCTCATCGCGCCCCACACCGCGGCGTCGGCGGCGGCGCTCACGTCGGCGTCGTCGTCGACGATCATCGCGTCCTTGCCGCCGCACTCCATGAGCACGGGCGTGAGCGTCTCGGCGCAGACGGCCATCACCTTCCGGCCGGTGGCGGCCGACCCGGTGAACGCCAGCTTGTCGACCCCGGCCCGGCAGAGCGCCGCACCGGTCTCGCCGGAGCCGGTCACCAGCTGCAGGACGTCGGCGACGTCGGGGACCGCCGCCCGCCAGGCCACGACCAGCCAGTCGCCGATCGCGGGGGTGAACTCGCTCGGCTTGAAGACGACGGCGTTGCCGGCGGCCAGCGCGTAGGCGATCGAGCCCATCGGGGTGAAGACCGGGTAGTTCCACGGTCCGATCACGCCGACGACGCCCAGCGGCTGGTACTCCAGGTACGCCGCGTGGTTGGCGGCGAGAGCCCCGGCCTTGACCCGGCGGGGGCCGAGGGTCTTCTCCGCGTGGCCGGCGGCCCAGGCCAGGTGGTCGACGGCGAGGGTGATCTCCAGGACCGCGTCGGCGTGCGGCTTGCCGTTCTCCCGGTGCACGAGGTCGGCGAGCTCGTGCACCCGCCGGGCGAGGTGACCGCGGTAGGCCGCCAGCCGGAGCCGCCGTTCGGCGAAGCCGAGCGCGGCCCAGGACGCGGCGGCGGTGTGCGCCCGGGCCACGGCTTCCCGGACGGCGTCGCCGTCGTGGGCCGGGAACACGGCGATGACGGCGCCGGTGGCCGGGTCCGTCGACTCGAACGTGTCCAGGCGGCCGACGGACGCGTCCGAGACCTCGGGGACCTGCTCGCTGAGCGACATGTGACGCAGGTTACTGAGTCGGCGGGGCCGATGCGTCGCAGTGCGTCAGGCCGTGGTGGGGCACGTCACGATGCGTGAGGTGGTCCGCCGGCGACGGAGGGAAGCTGCTGGTCGAGCCATGATCGTGTGCGAACGAATGGCCCGCGATGGGCTACACCGTCACTCAATGTGATGAACGTTGATCATCTCGGCGTTTGGGAACGATGCCAGCTGGGGACATGATCATCTGCTTCTGGAGACGCCAGGACGCATGACGGTCCGCCGTCGGAAGAAGGAGGCACTCGTGCTCTGGAACATCATCGTGCTCATCGTCGTCGGTCTGATCGCCGGGTTCATCGCCCGCGCCGTCGTCCCCGGCAAGCAGGACCTCGGCATCGGCCTGACGATCGTGCTCGGCATCGTCGGCTCGCTGGTCGGCAACCTGCTCGGCAGCCTGTTCACCGGCAACGGCTTCGAGCTCGGCACCGCCGGCATCATCGGCTCGATCATCGGCGCGATCGTCGTGCTCGGGATCTACGTCGCGGTCACGGGGCGCAAGCACATCTCCCGCTGACGGGAGTCCCACTCCCCAGACGTCGAGGGCCCGGCCTGCACAGGCCGGGCCCTCGACGTCTGTCCGGGTCCCTCCCGCGGGCACCCTCGGGCATGCTGCCCCGGTGTCCACCCCCGCCGAGCTCCGCCGCCGGGTGCTGGCCGCCTGGACCGACTCCCCGGCCCGGTTCCGGGAGGACGCCAACGCCGAGGAGGACCTGGTCCGGGGCGGCTACCGCGACCGGCTCCTCGTCGAACTGGCCCAGAACGCCGCCGACGCGGCGAGCCGGGCTCGGGTGCCGGGGCACCTCCGGCTCGACCTGACCGACGGGGTCCTGCGGGCCGCCAACACCGGGGCGCCCCTGGACGACGACGGCGTCCAGGCGCTGGCCACCCTGCGGGCGTCGGCCAAGCGGGACACCGGCGACAGCGTCGGCCGCTTCGGGGTCGGCTTCGCGGCCGTGCTCGCGGTGACCGACGAGCCGGCCGTCCTCTCCACCGGCCGCTCGGTGCGCTTCAGCGCCGGCGACACCCGGGCGGCGGTGGCCGCCGTCCCCGCGCTCGTGGCCGAACTGGCCCGTCGGGACGGCGCGGTCCCGGTGCTGCGGCTGCCGTTCGAGGTCGACGGCCGGCCCGCGGGCGGGTTCGCCACCGAGGTCGTGCTGCCCCTGCGACCGGACGCCGTCGAGGCGGTGCGCGCCTCGTTGCAGTCACTGGAGGCCGAGGTGCTGCTGGCGTTGCCGGCGCTGAGCCGGGTCGACGTGGTGCTCGACGGTCGGCTGCGCAGCCTCACCCGCTCCGACGACGGCCCGCAGGTCCGGCTGGGCGAGGACGACAGGACGACGACCTGGCAGCTGGTGCAGCGCACCGGGGAGCTCCCGTCGGCGCTGTTCGCCGACCGCCCGGTCGAGGAGCGCGAGCGCCGCCGATACGCCGTCACCTGGGCCGTCCCGGTCGACGACGACGGGGTGCCGGTCCCGTTGGCCGGCCGCCAGGTGCTGCACGCACCGACCCCCAGCGACGAGCCGCTGTCGCTGCCCGCCCGGCTGATCGCCCCCTTCCCGCTCGGCCCGGACCGGCGGCACGTCGCCCCCGGTCCGGTCACCGACGCGCTCGTCGAGGTGGCCGCCGCGGGCTACGTCGAGCTGCTCGCCGGGCTGCCCGCCGACCCGGCGCTGCTGCAGCTGGTGCCGGCCGTCGGGCTGGCGGCCGCCGAACTGGACGCCGCGCTGTGCCGGGCGGTGCTCGGCCGGCTCACCGCGGCCGCCTGGCTGCCGGCCGCCGACCCGGAGGAGCCGCCGCTGCGCCCGGACCGCGCCGTGGTCCTGGACGACCCGACCGACGAGCGCGTCGCCGCCCTGGTCGGAGTGCTCCCGGGTCTGCTGCCGGCGGGCTGGTCCCGGCGCACCGACGCCCGGGTGCTGGCCGCACTGGGCGTGCGCCGCGCCGGGTGGGCCGACGTGGTCGAGGCGGTGCGCGGGGTGCGGCGGCCGGGGGAGTGGTGGGCCCGGCTCTACGGCGCGCTGGACGGCGCCGACCGGGACGAGCTGGCCGCTCTGCCGGTGCCGCTGGCCGACGGTCGGACGGCGCAGACCCCGGCCGGCGTGCTGCTCGCCGACGAGTCGCTGCCCGCCGGGCGGCTGGCTCCGCTCGGGCTGCGGATCGTCGACCCGGCCGCGGCGACCGGTCCCGCCCGGCGGGTGCTGGAACGGCTGGGGGCGCGGCCGGCGACCGCGGCCGCCGTGCTCGCCGACCCGGACGTGCGCGCGGCCGTGCAGAGCTCGCTGGACCGGGCGGACGACGGCGAGGACGTCGAGCCGCTGGCCATCGCCGTCCTCGCGCTCGCCGCCGCCGCCGCACCCACCCCCGGTGAGCTGCCGTGGCTGGCGGAGCTGGCGCTGCCCGACGACGACGGCGGCTGGGCGCCCGCCGGTGAGCTGGTGCGCCCCGGGTCACCGCTGGCCGACGTGCTGGCTCCGGGGGCGCTCGGCGCGCTCGACCCGGGGTTCGCGCGAGGGCAGGACGTCGACGCGCTGCGCGCGGTGGGGGTGCTGGACACCTTCGCGCTGGTGACCGCGGAGGACCCCGACGAGCTGGACGTGGACCGGGTCGAGGAGTGGGTGGACGCCGTCCTGGACCGGCTGCCGGCCGATGCGCCGCCACCGGAGTGGCCGGTGCTGACCGCCGTGCGGGACCTCGAGCTGGTGCGGGACTGGGACCGGGCGCTGCCGCTCCTGGCGGCCCTGCCCCCGGCCGCCCGCGCGGACGTCGACCTCGGCGGCACCGTCGTCCCGGGGTACCTGCGCTGGTGGCTGCGGACCTCGCCGGTCCTGGACGGGGCGCTGCCGGCCCGGCTGCGGGCACCCGGCGCCGTCGAGTTGCAGGGACTGTACGAACCGGTCGGCGACCTCCCCGCCGCGGTGCTCGACCTGCTCGCCGTCCCGGCCACCGTGGCCGACGTGCTGGCCGACGTGGACGACGCCATCGACCTGCTCGACCGGCTCGGCGACCCGGCCCGCGCCGTCTCCCCAGCCGTCCTGCGCACGGTGTACGCCCAGCTCGCCGCCGCGCTGGACGGTGTTGACGTCGACCCGCCCCGGCGGGTCCGGACGGCGCCGGACCAGGTCAGCGTCGCGGCGGTGGTGCTGGATGCGCCGTGGTTACAGCCACTGGTGTCATCGGCCGTGGTGCCCGCCGGCGGCCGGCCGGTCGCGGTCGCCGACCTGCTGGACGTGCCGCTGGCCAGCGAGCAGGTCGGCGCCCGGGTCACCAGTCGCCCGGCGCGGACCGTGGGCTGGGCCGAGGTGCCCGGTGCCGGGTTGGCCGCCGCCCGGCTGGGGCTGGCCGAGCTCAGCGGGTCGGTCGCGGTCCACCCGACGCTGACCGTGACCGGCGGGGTCGAGGTGGCCTGGTGGCCCGGTGGCGACGTCGACGCCGTGGACGGGACGCCGGCCGCCTTCGGCCGGGCGCTGGCCTGGCGGTCCGGGGCCTGGCCACTGCGCCAGGCGCTGGCCGAGGCGTTCGCCCATCCGCACCGCGCGGCCGAGCTCGCCGCCGAGGACGCCGTCGGCTGACGGACCCCGTCCTCCGCACCGTGAGCTCGTGGTGCGGAGGACGGGGCGCCGGTGGTGGCCGCACTCGCCCTGTCAGGGCTCCGTGTTCAGTAGTAGCGCGGGATGGCCTGCGCGCCGGGCGCGTGCCCGTGCCGGCTGTCCGGGCGCGGACCGTGCCCGGGCGCCCGGCCCCCGGCACGCGGTGCCCGCTCGTGAGCCAGCCACGCCTCGTGCAGGGAGAGCCAGTGGGCAGCCGTGAGGTCGGCGGCCCGCGAGGTCGGGGACAGGCCCTCGGCGTGCAGCCAGCGCACCCCGGCGGTGCCGGGCAGCAGCCCGCGCAGCACCGCGCCGAGTGCGGCCGGGCGGCCGGCGCCGGGGGCGGCGAGCACCGCGTGCGTCAGCCGGTCGAAGCCGTCGTGGGCGTCGTCGGGGAGTCGGCCGCGGGCTGCGCCGGCCGGGCCGTCGAGGGCAGGGGTGGGTCGTGACACGGGGGCCTCCAGGAGGGGCAGCGGGCAGCCCGCGACATCGGCGCGGGCACGCCGGAACGGGTGAGGAGCGGTCTCGGTCGGTCGTCGGACCGCCGGACGGCGGGGCTGTGCGGCAGCGCCCGCGGATCAGCTCAGGAGGTGTGCGACCGCCACCGCACCGAAGGTGTCGCCCATGGCGAGGACGGTAGGGACGGCGTCCGGGGCCGTCCACCGGTTTGTCGACTCAGGAGCCGGTTCGTCGGCTCAGGAGGTCGTGCGGTCGGTCTCGGCCCCGGTCGTCCGGTCCTGGGCGGCGCGCGCCTTGGCGGCCTGCCGCGCCTGGTGGGCGGCGTAGCGGGCGGCGTCCTTCTCCCGGCGGGGGGCGTTCTTCTCCCACTTGGCCTTGCGCCGCCGGGCGCGGACCACCTCGCGGGCCTCGAAGTCCGGGTGCTGGGACCAGGTGCTGGACAGCTGGACGACGACGACCGCGGCACCGCCGAAGATCAGCACGACCGAGCCCAGGATCACGTCCGTGCCGAAGGCCAGCACGGTGAGGACGACCCAGGCGACCCCGGCGACGACGGTCCGCTTCGACATGCCGGCCAGTATCCGCCTGCCGGCTGGGCACCCGGCTGGGCACCTGGCGTGGCCTCGGCCACCCCGTGCGGCCCCGCGCCGTCCGGACAGGCCGACGCGCGGCGGGTCGAGCATGCTGGGCAGATGCCCGACCGTTCCGGCCCACCGTTCCGCGCCGACCACGTCGGCAGCCTGCTGCGCCCGCCGGCACTGCTCGACGCCCGAGCGCGGTTCGCCGCCGGGGACATCGACGCCGCCGAGCTGCGCGGGGTCGAGGACGAGGCGATCGCCGACGTCGTCCGGATGCAGGCCGACGTGGGCCTGTCGACGGCCACCGACGGGGAGTTCCGCCGCGCGTCCTGGCACATGGACTTCATCTACGCGATCAACGGCATCACCAAGGTGCAGGAGAACATCGAGGTCCACTTCAAGAACGCGGACGGCACCATCGACTTCACCCCGGCGGGCCTGCGGGTCGAGGGGCCGCTGTCGATCGACGAGCCGATCTTCGGCCCCGACCTGGCCTTCCTGCAGTCACAGGTGCAGCCCGGGCAGACCGCGAAGCTGACCATCCCCTCGCCCTCGATGGTCCACTACCGGGGCGGGGCCGCGGCGATCGACCCGGCCGTCTACCCGGACGAGGACACCTTCTGGGACGCCCTGTCGGCCGCCTACCGCCAGCAGGTGCAGGCGGTCGCCGCCCAGGGGTGCACCTACCTCCAGCTCGACGACACCAGCCTCGCCTACCTCAACGACCCGGCACAGCGCGCGGAGCTGGCGGGGCAGGGGCGCGACGCGGAGCACCAGCACGAGCGGTACATCCGGCAGATCAACGCGGCCCTCGCCGGCCGCCCCGACGGGCTGACCGTGACCACCCACATGTGCCGCGGCAACTTCCGGTCCTCCTGGGTCGCCGAGGGTGGGTACGACTTCGTCGCCGAGGCGCTGTTCGGCGGGCTGGAGGTCGACGGCTTCTTCCTGGAGTACGACGACGCACGCTCCGGCGGCTTCGAGCCGCTGCGGTTCGTGCCGCCGGGCAAGCGCGTCGTCCTGGGGTTGGTCACCAGCAAGCGGCCGGAGCTGGAGGACAAGGACCACCTCAAGCGCCGGATCGAGGAGGCCGCGCGGCACGTGCCGCTGGAGCAGCTGGCCCTCTCGCCGCAGTGCGGCTTCTCCTCCACCGTGGAGGGCAACGCCCTGACCCGCGACGAGCAGGTCGCCAAGCTGGCCCTGGTGGTGGAGACCGCGCAGGAGGTCTGGGGCTGACACGCCGAGCTCGTGGGATCGCTCCCTCGGCGTGGCACGCGCCGCCACGCCGAGGGCCCCTTGTGCCCAACCGATCGCTTCCCTAGCGTCAGCGTTGCGGTTCAACCACCAGCCGCGACCGAGTGAACCCTGCTCGGCGCACGAGACCGGTGGTCGTCGCCATCGGTCACGCGAGCTATGCCGGAGGTCCGTATGACCGCACTCAACGTCGACATCGACCCCACCCGCATCGACGTACGCGCCGCCACTTCATCGGCCGGCTGCACCGTCTCCGTGAGCGGCGAGGTCGACTCCGCCACTGCCCCCGGGCTGCGCGGCTGCCTGCTGGAGGTCGTCCAGCGCCCGGACACCACGACCGTGGAGGTGGACCTGCGCGGGGTCACCTTCCTCGACTCCGCCGGGCTCTCGGCCCTGGCCACCGCCCATCGGGCAGCCGTGGCCGCCGGCCGCGAGCTGCGGGTGCGGTGCGGCACCACGCGCGCCGTCGTCCGCCCGCTGCAGATCACCGGCCTGTGGGACGTCTTCAACGTCGTCGACTGATCGAGCGGTCACGTCCCCGGTGACCGAGCACGCCTGGCGAAGTCGGTCCACCGACGCCGGCCTGATCCCCCTCCGCTGGACCACCAGAATGGCCATTTCGGTGGTCGGGTCGGGTCAGGTGGCGGGGTCGCGGTCGGGGTAGCGGGCCCGGACCAGCGCGTAGAGGCCGAACGCGGCGAACCCGACGGCGACCGCGGTGAGCAGCCAGCGTCCGGTCGGCACCCCGCCGATCGCGTTCATGGCACCGTCCAGCCCGGTCGCCGTGGACACGTCGCGGGTGGCCGCCGCGAACACCAGCAGGCCGCCGGAGACGGTGAAGGCGATCCCCTTGGCCACGTAGCCGAACGCGCCCAGCCGCCGGATCCGCACTGCCCACTCGTCGGGGACGGAGTCCAGGTCGACGTCCCGCATGAACTTCCCCGTGGCCCCGCGGACGAGGAAGTACAGGCCGACGGCGGCGACGCCGAGTCCCACGGCGACGACCAGCGCCGATCCGCCGGGGATCTCCAGCGCGTCGTCGGTCATCGCCTGGAACCGCTCGTCGGCCTGGTAGCCGGCACCGACGGCGAAGAACAGGGCCGTCACCCCCAACACCGCGTAGACGACCGCCTTCGCCGCGCACTTGGTGCACACGACGGCGGCGCGGAACCGGCGCGAGGGGTGCAGCAGCCCGGTCCACCAGCGCAGCACCTCACCGGCCTGCCAGAGGGAGAGCGCGAACAACCCCAGCCCGATGACCCACAGCAGCACCCGGCCGCCGGGGGAGCCGGAGATCGCCTGCAGGGCGCCGGTCTGGTCGGCGTCCTCGGTGCTCGGCTGCACGAACCAGGCGATCCGGAACGCCAGCCAGCCGATGAGCACGTGCAGCACGCCGTACGCGATGAGCCCCACCCGGGCGAGGTGCTCGAGGACCGGGTGGTCGGTGACCTCCCGAGCCCGGGCGACCGCCTCGTGCACCCGCTGCGGGACGACGTTCACCACGGGGATGCTGCCCGAGCAGCCCGCTCCGCGCCGGTCAGGTGCGCTCGGGGAACCGGGCGCGGAACAGGCAGAAGACGCCGAACGCGGCGATGCCGAGGGCGACCAGCGTCAGCAGGGCCTGACCGAACGGCGCCGACAGGATGGTCTGCATCGCGTCGTCGAGGCCGCCGGCCTTGTCGGAGTCGAAGGTGATCGCCGACCAGCCGAGGAGGCCACCGACGACCGCCAGGGCGACCCCCTTCGCCGGGTAGCCCACCTGACCCAGCCGCTGGATCAGCCGGCGCTGGGTCGCCGAGGCGTCTGCGGTGTCGATCTCCTTGAGGAACTTCTTGGTGAGGCCCTTGTGCACCAGGTAGGCGCCCACCCCGATCAGCGCGAGCGCCGCCGCCCCGACCAGGTAGCGGCCGCCGGGCCAGCCGAGGACGCCGGCGACCGCCTGCTCCTCCTGCCCCGAGCTGGACTGCCCACCTCCGGTGGCGAACCGGATCGCGGTGTAGGCCAGGACCAGGTAGATGACGGTCTTGGCGAGCGCCTTGGCGATGGTGGCGAGCGCGTCCTTCCGCGCATCGCCCGAGGCCTGCAGGCCGTGCCGGTGGCGCAGCACCTCGGCCAGCTGCCAGACGGCCAACGCGAGCAGGCCCAGGGCCAGGACCCACAGCAGCGCCTTCCCGAACGGCTGCGCAGCCAGGGTGGACATCGCGCCCGACTGGTCGGCCGAGCCGCCGCCACCACCACCCCAGGCCAGCTGCAGCGACAGCCAGGCCAGCAGCAGGTGGACGACGCCGTAGGCGATCAGCCCGACCCGCGCCAGGTGCTCCAGGGCGTCGCTGTTGCCTGCCTGGTCGGCTCTCGCCGCGGTTCCCGAGGTGCCCATGACCGTTCCTCCTGTGTCGCCGTGTGCTCGGCGATCGCCTGCCGCAAGCGGCGATCAGCGTGGCACAGCAGGAGGCCCGCCGCCGGGGGAGCGCGCGCGGGCACGGTGGCGGTGCCGGTCCGTACGGGACGGATCCCGGTCGGTGAGGGACACTGACGACGTGACGAACGCCGTGACCGCCGGCCGGCAGGCCGGGAGCTCCCCGATCACCCCGCCCACCCCGGAGCAGGCCCGGTCCACCTGGCCGCGGATGGCGGTGCTGGGCGCCGCACTGCTCGCCCTGGGGGTCCTGGCACTGACCTGGTCCGGCGTCGGCCCGCGGGTGCTGCTCGGCGCGATCGGCCTGTTCGGCGTCGTCCGGGGGGTGGCGCTGCTGCGCGGTGCCCGCGCCGGCACCGTGCAGCGCACGGCTGCCCTGGTCGGCGCCGGAGGCGTCTGGCTCGGCGCCCTGGCCATCGGCCTGGCCCTGCTGTCGGCGACGGCGACCGGGTGGCTTTTCGTCGCCGCCGGCGTGGTCGCGCTGCCGGCCCTGGCCGTCGCCGCCACCGACCGCCGTCCGCTGGCCCTGGCCGGTGCCGTGCTGGTCGTGGCCGCTGCGGTGGCGGTCGCCGTGCTCGGCGGCGTCGACGCCCTGCTGGCCACGGCGCGTGTCCTCGCCGCCGCCGCGGTCGTGACCCTCGGCCTGGCCAACCTGGCCGGTGCCGTCGGCATGGCCCGGATCGCCCGCCGGCCCGCGCCGGCTCCGGCAGCCGGTTGCGGTGGTTGCGCATGCGGTGCCGGCGGCTGCGGTTCCGGCGGCTGAGCACCCCCGTCCCGCCGCCCGACCGCCCGCCGCCCAGTCGTCTCGCGCCGGACATCTGCCCGTCACCAGGGCGACCTAGCGTCGAATCTGTGGTGGCGGGAGACCCCTGGTCCACCACAGGGGGAGGCCGGGGACACCGGCCGGTCGAGAGGAACGGGACATGCGCACGATCGAACGCACGGTCTGGACGTGCGAGAACTGCCGGCGCAAGAACGCCAGCGCCCGCAAGCGCTGCACGGACTGCGGCACCACCCGGCACTGATCAGCACCACCCACGGCCGCGCGCAACGGGGCGCCGGTCCGGAGGGGCCCCGAATCCAGGCGTGAGGCCACCGGCCTGGTGGTAACCCGCTCGGCATGGTCCACGTCGCCGAGGTCGCCGAGGTCGCCGGCCGGGCGGTCGCCGTCCCGTTCGCGGCACTGGCCCGCGTCCGCGGGGCGAAGCCGCTGCACCCGCGGGGGGTGGCCTTCTCCGCGCGGCTGGAGCGCTGGGGGCTGCTCCGGGAGACCGGTGTCCCGTGGTTGCACGCACGCGGGGCCGACGACGTCCTGGTCCGGCTCTCCCGCGGTGCGGGCCTGCCCCCACCGCTGCCCGACCTGCTCGGCTGTGCGGTGCGCCTGCCGGGGGCGCAGCCGGTGGACCTGCTGTTGTCCTCCACCGGGAGCGGTCCGTGGGGCCGCCAGGTGCCGCTCCTGCGCCGGGACGCCGGTTGCCGGTACGGCTCGATCATGGCCTTCCGCAGCATCGCCGGCCCGGTGCGGCTGACCGCCGTCCCGGAGTGGTCGGGGCTCTCGTCCGACCGTGCAGGGCTGGTCGCCCGCGGCCCCGGGCTGCCGATCGCCCTCTGTGCGGCGATCGGCCGTGGTCCGGCTGAGCCCTTCGCCCGCATCACCCTGCTGACCCCCACCGATCCACCGGACCCGACCGTGCACTTCGACCCCGTCCTGCACGCGCCGCCGGGGTTGGCCGCCGACGGGCCGATGGCCCGGTTCCGGCGCCCGGCCTACGCCGCCGCCCGGGCCGCCCGGGGTGAGCCCCTGCCGGACGACGTCCCGGCGAGGGAGGCGGGGCCCTGGTGACCGCTCGCCGACTCCGGGGCCACGACCAGGGTGGCCCCGGAGGAGGACCCTGACCTCTGGTTTCCGAGCCGGCGTGGTGGGCACGTCATCGGCCGTGATCCGCATGCCCCGGTTGGACCAGTCGATCCCGATGTTGGCCAGGGGTTACGCCTGGCTGCCCGACCTGCGCCGCGCCGTCGGCCGGGACAGCGTGCGCACCCGGTTGATGGCGCGCCCGGCCCTGGGCGTCGAGGGGACCGGTGGGGCCCGCTTCCTCTACGACGAGCGCAACGTGCGGCGCAGCGGCGCGCTGCCCGAACCGGTGGTCAGCACGCTGTTCGGTCACGGGGCCGTGCACACCCTCGACGGCGAGGCGCACCGGGTGCGCAAGGCGATGTTCGTGCACCTGCTCATGGGCGAGGGGATCGGCGACCTGGTCGACCGGGTCACGTCGGCCTGGGACGACGCCGTGCCGCGCTGGGCAGGGCAGCCGCAGGTCGTGCTGATGGACGCCGTCGCCGAGGTGCTCACCCGCGGCGTCTGCGACTGGGCGGCGGTGCCGGTGAGCGATGACGAGCTGCCGGCGCTGGCCCGCGACCTCACCACCCTGGTCGACGGCTTCGCCACCGGCGCTCCCCGGCACTGGCGGGCCCGCCGAGTCCGCCAGCGGCGCGAGGCCTGGCTGGCCGGGATCGTCGAGGAGGTGCGCAGCGGCCGGCGGAGCGTGCCCGCGGGCTCGGTGGTCGACGTCGTCGCCGGCCACCGCGACTCCGACGGGGAGCTGCTGGAGCCGCGGGTGGCCGCGGTGGAGGTGCTCAACGTCATCCGTCCGACGGTCGCGGTCTGCTGGTTCGTCGGTTTCACGGCGCACGCCCTGCACCACTGGCCGGACGTGCGGGAGGGGCTGCGCACCGGTGAACCGGCGTTCGCCACCGCGGTGGCCCACGAGGTCCGGCGGTACTACCCGTTCGCCCCGTTCATCGGCGGCCGGTCGCCGCGTGAGGTCGAGTGGGAGGGGGAGACGGTGCCCGCCGGGGCGATGGTCCTGCTGGACCTGTTCGGGCAGAACCACGACCCCGAGCTCTTCCCGGAGCCGTACGCCTTCCGACCCGAGCGGTTCCTTGACGGGGAGGGCGCCGGAGCCGCCGTCCGCCGGATCGGCCCGTGGGAGCTGGTGCCACAAGGGGCCGGTGACCCGCGGACCGGGCACCGTTGCCCCGGGGAGGACATCACCGTCGCGCTGCTGTCGGCGCTCGCCGTCCGGCTGGCCCGGCTGCAGTACACCCTGCCGCCGCAGGACCTGGAGATCTCGTTGCGCCGCATCCCGGCGCGACCGGCCAGCGGGGTCGTGCTCACCGCCGTCCGGCCCGGCTGACCGGGGTGCGCAGGCTGGTACCGGAACGCCCCGGTCGCGTAGGTTCGTGGGCATGAGCGTCCGCACGCGGCACGACGTCCGTGTGAGCGGCCGGCCCGGTGGGCGGCCGATGGTGTTCGCGCACGGCTACGGGTGCGACCAGAACATGTGGCGGTTCATCACCCCCGACTTCGAGGTGGACCACCAGGTGGTGACCTTCGACCACGTGGGCTTCGGCCGCTCCGACCTCTCGGCCTACGACCCGGTGAAGTACAACTCCCTGCGTGGCTACGCCGCGGACGTCGTCGACGTCATGCGCGACCTGGAGCTGACTGACGCCGTCTTCGTCGGGCACTCGGTCAGCGCCATGATCGGGGTGCTCGCGCACGCCCAGGCCCCCGAGCTGTTCGGGGCGATGGTCATGGTCGGCCCCAGCGCCCGGTACGTCGACGACGGGGACTACGTCGGGGGCTTCTCCCGCGCCCAGGTCAAGGACCTGCTGGACAACCTGGACGCCAACCACCTGGGCTGGTCGACCGCGATGGCGCCGGTGATCATGGGCAACCCGGACCGGCCCGAGCTGGCTGCCGAGCTGACCAACAGCTTCTGCCGCACCGACCCCGACGTGGCTCGGCAGTTCGCCCGGGTCTCCTTCCTCTCCGACAACCGGGCCGACCTGCCCGGCGTCGACGTGCCCACCCTGGTGCTGCAGTGTGCGGAGGACGTGATCGCGCCGGAGACGGCCGGTCGGTACGTGCACGAGCACATCGCCGGCTCGACCTTCACCCAGCTGACCGCCACCGGGCACTGCCCGCACCTGAGCGAACCCGAGGAGACCACGGCCGCCATCCGGGCGTGGTCGTGACGGCGCCCCGCATGGCCGACTTCGACCGGCGCCGCGGGGAGGACAACCGGGCCCGGCTGGACCAGTTGCTCGAGGACGACCCGGCCGACCTGTACGAGAACGCGCCCTGCGGCTACCTGTCGACGCTCCCGGACGGGACGATCGTCAAGGTCAACCGCACCCTCTGCACCTGGCTGGGCCGCCCCGCCGAGCGGGTGCTGCGCACCCGGCTGCGCGACCTGCTCAGCGTCGGCGGGCAGGTCTTCCACGACACCCACCTGGCACCGCTGCTGCGGATGCAGGGCGCGGTCCGCGAGGTCGCGCTGGACGTCGTCCGGGAGGACGGCTCGGTGCTGCCCTGCCTGGTCAACGCGGTCGAGCTGCGGGACCCCGAGGGCCGGCCGCTGATGGTCCGCGCGACCCTGTTCGAGGCCACCGCCCGGCGGCGCTACGAGCGGGAGATCCTCACTGCGCACCGGGCCGCGGAGCTCTCCGAGGCCCGGTCCCGGACGCTGCAGCAGGTCGTCGTCGAGCTGGCCGGCGCGACGTCGGTGGCCGACGTGGCCTCGGTCGTCGTGCAGCAGGCGCGGACGGCGCTGCGCAGCCGCGGGGCCGCGCTGCTGCTGGTCACCGGCGGCCCGGTCGTCACGGACGGCAGCGCCGCCGACGCCGGGACCCGGTCGGAGCTCGTCGTGGCCCGGTGCGACGGGCTGCCGGCCGCGTTGCTGGACCAGCTGGCCACGGCGGCCGACGGGCGGATCGCCCTGGAGCTGGCCGAGGGGCTGCGGGTGGTCGTCCCCGACGAGCGGCTGCACGGCCGGCGGCCCGAGCTCGCCACCGCGCTGGAGGAGGCGGGCCTCAACGCGCTCGCCGTCGTCCCGGTGTCCGCCGACACCCGGCGCCTGGGCGTGCTGCTGCTCGGTCTGGGCAGCTCGACCGACGACCTGATCGACCTGGACGAGCCCCGGGCCGGTGCGCTGTCCGACGGCGACGTCGACCTGCTCTGGACGCTGGGCCGGCAGGCCGGGCAGGCGCTGGAACGCGCTCGGCTGCACGAGGAGACCACCCGCCAGGCCGCGCGCTCCGCCTTCCTCCTCGACGCGGCCCGGCTGATGGCCGGCGCGGCCGGGGTGGGCGAGACGGTGGACCGGCTGGCAGAGCTGGCCGTCCCGCGGCTGGCCGACGTGTGCATGCTGGACCTGGTCACCGAGCACGGGGCCCGTCGGGTGGTCGCCCGGCACGGCGACCCGGACCGCCAGCACCTGGTCGACACCCTGCTCGAGTGGGCGCCGCCGGCGCGGGAGCTGCCCCATCCCGCCCGCCGGGCGCTGGCCGAGGGCCGCACCCAGTGGTTCACCGCACCCGACGACGCCTGGCTCGCCTCGGTGGTCCGCGACCCCCGGGAACTGGCGGCGGTGCGTGCGCTCGAGCTGGCCAGCATCGTCAGCGTCCCGCTGATCGCCGACGGGCGGTCGCTGGGCGCGCTCACGCTGAGCGCCGACCGGCACCGCGGCCCGTTCACCGCCGCCGACGTCGAGGTGGTCGAGCAGTTGGCGCACCAGGTCGCCCTGGTGCTCAGCAAGGCGCAGCGGTACGAGCTGGAGTCGCGCACCTCGCACACGCTGCAGGCCACCCTGCTGCCGCCGCACCCGCCCGCGGTGCCGGGGATGACCGTCGCCGTGCGCTACCTGGCCGCCACCTCCGGTGTGGAGATCGGTGGCGACTTCTACGACGTCGCGACGCTGCCCGGCGAGCACGTGGCGATCGCCGTCGGCGACGTGGTCGGCCACGACATCACCGCGGCGGCGACGATGGGCCAGCTGCGCAGCGTGTACCGGGCGCTGCTGGTGGAGGCGCCCGCGCCGTCCGCCGTCATCGACCGGTTGCAGGCCAGCTGGCCGTTGCTCGGCCTGCAGCGGATGGCCACGGCCCTCTTCGCCACCCTCGACCTGCCCTCCGGCCTGCTGCACGTCGCCTCGGCCGGCCACCCGCCGCCGCTGCTCATCGTCGACGGGCGAGCGGAGTACCTGCCGGTGGTGCCCAGCCGGATGCTCGGGGCGCCGCCGGCACCGGCCGTCGAGTGGAGCGGGGAGGTGCCGGCGGGCGCCACGCTGCTGCTGTTCACCGACGGTCTGGTGGAGAGCCGCACCAGTGACCTGGACAGCGGTCTGGCCCGGCTGCGGGCGGCGGCCGAGCGCTGGGCGGCCGCGGGCGCCGACGAGCTCTGCGACCGGTTGCTGGCGGAGCTGACCGGCCCGCACCGCGCCGACGACATCGCGCTGCTGGCGCTCACCCGGGACTCCTGACCCGGGACCTTCGGCCCCTGCCCTGCGGCTCGTTCCCGGGGAGGCTGGGGGAGACGCACCCGAGGGCGACAGGAGACCGACATGCCGGACCAGGCGCAGTGGACCCAGGTCGTGGAGCAGGCGGTGCGGGCACCGTCGATCCACAACACCCAGCCCTGGACGTTCACCGCCTCCGGCGACCGGCTGGAGGTGCGGCGCGACACCTCGCGGGCCCTGCCGGCGGTCGACCCCACCGGCCGCCAGCAGGTGCTCAGCTGCGGGGTGGCCGTGCAGTTCGCGGTGGTGGCGCTGCGTGCCTCCGGCTTCACCACCGAGCTCGACCTGCTGCCTGATCCGGCCGATCCCGAGCACCTCGCCACCGTGCGGGTGGTGGGGCAGGCCGAGCCCAGCGCCTCCGACGTCCGGCTGGCTGCGGCGATCCAGTCCCGGCACACCGACCGCGCGCCGTTCCTCGCCGAGCCGCTGCCGGCCGGGTTGGTCGACCAGCTGCAGGCCGAGGCCGGCCAGGACGGCGTGTGGCTCAAGCCGATCACCCGGGTGGAGGAGGAGACGGCGGTCGCCGTCCTGCTCGACCAGGGCGAGCAGCAGGAACTGCGCGACCCGGCCTACCTGGCCGAGCTGCAGGCGTGGACCCGCGCCGACCCGGACGCACCGGACGGCGTGCCGGTCGCAGCGCTGCCCAGGGAGGGCCGCGCGACGAACGCCCCGGTCCGCGACTTCGCCGGTGGCGGCGGACCGCACGACGCCCCGGCGACGCCGGCCGACGACGACCCGCCACCCCCGGTCGAGCACCCCTCCGTCGTGCTGCTGGGCACCGCGGCCGACGACCGTGCCGCCTGGCTGCTGGCCGGAACGGCACTGGGCCGGCTGCTGCTGTCGATCACCGACGCCGGGCTGGCGGCCTCACCGTTGACCCAGGCGCTGGACCAGGGCTGGGTACGCAACCGGCTGACCGCCCGGCTCGACCTGGTCGGCCACCCGCAGATGATGCTGCGACTGGGCCGCCCGTCGGGCGAGCAGGTGACCACCGGCCGGCGCCCCGTGGCCGACGTCCTCCGGGTCAGCTGACCCGGGCTGGGCCCGGCACAGGAAGCTGTCCACCCGGTTCCGGGCTCGAAACCGGGTGGAGAGCTTCCTATGCCTCGGACGGCGGGGGCTCGGTGAGGCGGTCCAGTTCGCGGGGGAGCTCGCCGGGGTGCAGCACGGCAAGCCGCTGGGTGGGCCGGGTCAGCGCCACGTACAGGTCGCTGTGGCCGCGCACGCCCTCGGCCAGCACCGCGGCCGGGTCGACCAGCAGCACCGAGTCGAACTCCAGGCCCTTGGCGTCGGCGGGCACCAGGACGACCGGCCCGGCGGAGGAGTCCGCGGCCGGGCCGCTGGAGACCGCCGGCCAGCCGGTGCGCAGGCAGTCGACGACGTCGTCGACCCGGCTCGGCGGCACGATCACCGCGACGGTGCCCCCGGCGGCGGCCAGCTCGGCGGTCACGTCGGCGACCCGGGGGAGCAGCGTCTCCTCGGTCACCCGCTCGGCGGTCGGCGGCACCCCGGTGCTGCGCACGGACCGGGGCGCGGTGGTGCCGGCCCCGCCGGCGGCCAGCACGTCGGCGGCGACGGCCATGACCTCGGCCGGGGTCCGGTAGTTCACCGTCAACTGGGCGAGCCGCCACTGCGCAGCGGCGTGCGGCGCGAGGACCGCGCCCCAGTCGGTGGCGCCGGCCAGGCTGCCGGTCTGGGCCAGGTCGCCGACGACGGTCATCGACCGGGTGGGGCACTTGCGGGCCAGCAGCCGCCAGGTCATCGCCGACAGCTCCTGCGCCTCGTCGACGACCACGTGCCCGAAGGTCCAGGTGCGGTCGGTCGCGGCCCGCTCGGCCGCGGACCGGACGTCCACCTCGGCCTCGCGGTCGGCGAGCATCTCGGCGTCCAGCAGGTCGCCGGCGGTCAGCTCCTCGCCGTCCTCGTCGTCATCGAGGTCGGTGGACCGGGAGCCGTACAGCAGGTCGAGGGTGTCCTGGGCCTCGTCCCGGGCCTGCCGGCGACGGCGTGCCTCACGGGCCCGGTCGGCGCTGTCGTCGTACCCCAGGAGCTCGTCGGCCTCCTCCAGCAGCGGCACGTCGGCCGGGGTCCACGGTGTCCCCGCCGGGCGGGCGAGCAGTGCGCGGTCCTCGTCGGTCCAGCCCTTGGTCGCCCGCGCGATGCGCTCGGGGGAGGAGAGCAGGTCGCCGAGCAGCTGCTCGGCGGTGAGCACCGGCCACATCTCGTCGACCAGCGCCCGGACGGCGGCCTCGTCGGCGATCTCCGAGCGCAGCGCGTCCAGGTCCCGGGAGTCCAGCAGGCTGCCACCGCCGCGCACGTCGGCGCCGATCCGGTCGGCGTAGCGCTGCGCCACCAGGTCGACCACTGCCCGGCGGAACGCCGGCCGGCCCAGGTTGTGCAGCCGGGACGCCCGGCGGCCGGCGGTGCGGCAGCGGGTGAGGTCGACCGACCGCAGCTTGATCGACACCCCGTCGATGCGCAGCTCCCGGACGCCGCGGGGCACCGTCTCCCGGTCGCGGACGGCGGCCTTGAGCACGTCGACCATCGCCAGCCGGCCCTTCACCTCCGCCACCTGCTGGCTCTCCTGGCCGCGCGCGTCCAGCCCGGGGCGCAGCTGGCCGAGCCCGGCGAGCAGCACCCCGGTCTCCCCGAGCGCGGGCAGCACGTCGGCGATGTAGCGGAGGAAGGTCGGCGTGGGCCCGACGACGAGCAGGCCGCTGCGGGCCAGCCGGTCGCGGTGGGTGTAGAGCAGGTAGGCCGCCCGGTGCAGGGCCACCGCGGTCTTCCCGGTGCCCGGGCCGCCCTGCACGACCAGCACCCCGCGGGCGTCGCTGCGGATGATCGCGTCCTGCTCGGCCTGGATGGTGGCCACGATGTCGGCCATCCGGCCGGTGCGCTCGGCGGTGAGCGCGGCCATCAGCGCCGCCTCGCCGGTCAGCGGCGGCCCGTCGGTCTCCTCGGGGCGCACGGTGAGCACCTCGTCGTTGACCGCGGTGACCGCGCGGCTGCGGGTGCGGATGTGCCGGCGGCGCACCACGCCCTCGGGCCGGAACGGCGTCGCGGTGTAGAACGGCCGGGACGCCGGGGCCCGCCAGTCGACCAGCGCCGGGTCGCCCGCGGGGTCGTCGGCGGGCAGACCGACCCGGCCGATGTAGAGCGGGGCCGGCTGCTCCTCCCGGTCCAGCCGGCCGATCACCAGCCCGTGGTCGGCAGCGTCCAGCGCGGTGATCCGCTGCGAGTGGAACCGGGCGGCGGCCTCCCGCTCACCGAGGGACTGCGGGTTGATCACCGGGCTGGCCAGCGCCTGCCGGAACCGGGTCACGGCGAGCTCGCGGGCGGCGTCCAGCCGCCGGTAGAGGTCGGTGACGGCAGCCTGCTCGGCGGAGACGGCCGGCTCGGGGGCGGCGTCCTGGGACGGGCTCGACAACTTCGGCTGCTCCTCGGACGGGGTGGCACGCGGACGGGGCGCTGCGGCGACTGGCAACCGTACGTGCCGCGCTGGTCTTCCCGGATCGACCGGCCGACTGGACTGCGGGTGGACTGGCCCGCGCCCGGCCGGGGGCGGGCAGGATGCCGGCATGGCCCCTGCGCACGCCGGACACACCCACCGCCTCGACCTCGCCGACGCCACCGTGCGGGAGTGGGACGCCACCGTGGTCGCCGCCGACCCCGAGCAGGGGATCGTGCTGGACCGCTCCGCTTTCTACCCCGGCGGCGGCGGGCAGCCCCCGGACCAGGGCGTGTTGCTGTGGGGCGGGGTGCGCACCCGGATCGCCGGCACCCGCCGTGGCGACGAGCTCTACCTGCTCCCGGTCGAGGGCGACCCGCTGCCACCGGCGGGGACGGCGGTGCGCGGCGCGCTGGACGACGAGCGCCGGACCGCGCTGATGCGCACCCACTCCGGGCTGCACGTGCTCACCGGCGTCGTCTTCCGCGACTTCGGCGCGCTCGTCACCGGCGGCACCATGGAGCCGCTGACCGCCCGGATGGACTTCGACCTCGCCGAGGTGCCGGCCGACTTCAAGGACCGGGTCGCCGAGTCGGTCAACGCCGAGCTGGCCGCCGACCGCCGGATCGAGGTCCGGGAGCTGCCGCGGGAGGAGGCGTTCGCGATCCCGGACATCATCCGCACCGCGACCAACCTGCTGCCGCCGGACATCGAGGTGGTGCGGATCGTGGACATCGTCGGGCTGGACACCCAGGCCGACGGCGGCACCCACGTGGCGTCGACGGCGATGGTCGGCCGGGTCGAGGTGGTGAAGGTGGAGAACAAGGGTCGCGGCTTCCGCCGCCTCCGCGTCCGGATCGTGTGACCACCGGAATGGCCATTGTGGTGGGTGGGGGGGGTCGGGCGGCGTCCGGGCTACTGCGGAGAGGCGCTCCGCAGGCCGCGGTCGAGGAGAGCGATGAGCCACTCGAGGCTCTCGTCGACGTCGGCGGACCACTGGAAGCCGTTCGCCGACTGCAGGGTGGCAAAACCGTGGAGGGAGCTGCGCACCGTGCGCAGCGCGTGGTCCATCTCGGCAGGCGGGACGGCGTAGGACCGGAGCACCGCGGAGAACGAGTCGAGCACGCCCAGCCCGGCGACCGTGATCGGGTCGTCCGGACCGGTCGGCTCGACGCCGATGGTGGCGGCGTACCGGCCCGGGTGGGCGAGCACGAAGTCCCGGAACGCATGGGCGGCTGCGGTGAGCGCGTCCCGGCCCGCGCGCCCCTGCGTGGCGGTGCCGACGGCGTCGGCTGCCTCGGCGAGGGCGAGTGCGGCGATCCCGCGGTTCAGGTCCTCCTGGCCGGCGACGTGCTTGTACAGCGACGGGGTGCGCACGCCGACCCGCTCGGCCAGCCGGCCCATGGTGAGGCCGGCGAAGCCGACCTCGTCGGCGAGCGCCGCACCGGCCGCGATGACGGCAGCCCGGTCGAGACCGGCCCTAGGCACGGACGGAGTCCAGGAACGACAGCACCAGGGCGCTCACCTGGTCGGGGAACTGGACGTGCGGGTAGTGCCCGGCGCCGTCGATCATCGCCAGCCGCCCCAGCCCGGTCGGCAGTGCGGCCACGATCGCCTCGCCCTCGGCCTGCGGGGACGCCCAGTCGGGGTCCAGCGTGCCCTGCACCACCAGCACCGGACAGCGGACGTCGGCCAGCCGCGCACCCGCGTCCGCGGGAGTCGTCTTCCCCATGCCCTGCAGGGCCTTCATCCGGCCCGGCTCCCGCAGCATCGCCTCGATCTGGTCGAGGCGGGCGTCCCAGTCCGCCGGCTTCGGCCCGGGGTACGCGACCGCCAGGTACTTCCGCCACTGCCCGGTGCTGCCGAGCAGGGCGGTGCCGAGCAGGTGGCGCATGCCGCGCCGGAAGCGGGCGCTCCGCAGGTCGCCCAGCCCGATCTGCTGCTTGCGGGTGAACGGCGCCAGCTCGACCACCGCGGTGACCGACGAGGGGGCCGTCGCCGCGGCGATCGTGACGGCGCCACCGGAGATGGAGTGACCGATCAGCACGGCCGGGCCGCCCAGGTGCTCGACCAGGGCGATGAGGTCACCGGCGATGTCCGTCCGCGTGTAGGACGCCCAGCCCACGCTGGACTCGCCGGAGCCGCGCAGGTCCACGGCGGCGACCCGGTACCCGGCGGCGACCAGGGCCGGGGCGAGGAAGCGGTACGCCGCGCGGCTGTCACCCATGCCGTGGGCCAGTACGACGAGCGGGCCGACTCCGGTCACCTCGTACGCGATCGTGCCGCCCTCGACGGTCAGGTGCTCGGTCATGTCGTCCTCCAGTTGGCTAAGTGCGTTAGCTACAAACTAACGCCATTAGCCACTGCTGGTCAAGGGTGCACCACGACGGGGTGGCCGCCCGCTCAGCCGACCGGTCGACGGCCCGTCTGCGGGCGCCAGCCGGGTGGCGGGTCCTCGCCGACCAGCCCGTCGACGGCCTCGCGGAGCAGGTCGGCGTGCCCGGTGTGCCGGCCGTACTCCTCGACCAGGTCGCACAGCAGCCGGCGCACACCGGCGTGCTCGCCGTCCGGGCCGGTCAGCTCGACCCGTTGGTCCATCCCGCCGGCGGCCAGGGCGGCGTCCCACCGGGCCCGGGACCGTGCGACGGCGTCGTCCCACAGCGCGTAGAGCCGCTCGGGGGAGTCCTCCGCGGCGGAGGTGAACGCCCAGTCACCGCCGCCCCACTCCGACTCCCACGGCTCACCGATCGGCGCGCCGCTCAGCCGGCCGGTGGAGACGTCGTCCTCCACCAGCGCCAGGTGCTTGAGCAGGCCGCCGAGGGTGAGGGTGGAGGCGCCGATCCGGGTCTGCAGCCCGGCGGCGTCCAGGTCGGCGACCTTCCACCGGAAGGTGGTGCGCAGCCGGTCCAGCGCCCCGAGCAGGTGCTCGGCCTCGGTGCCGGCGAAGGGCGGTTCCCAGGGCGTGTCGTCGGTCATGGCGGCACCGTAGGGCCGGCGGGCGTCCTACAGCCGGGACGTCGTCGCGGCGTCCTCGGCACCGGCGAAGTACTGGTCCAGGACGGCGGCGAAGACCGGCTCCTCGGGAGCGGCCCGAGCGAAGAGCGTCATCGACGAGCGCAGCTTCTGGGCGTCGATCGACCCCAGGACGGCGACCGGGTCGTCGGTCTCCAGCTCGGTGAGCGCCTCGGCGCACTCGCGCAGCCGGGGCCCGAGCACCGGGTGGGCCAGGTACGCGCGGGCCTCGTCCAGCCCGCTGATCGCGTACCGCTGGGCCATGGCGCTGCTGCCGAGGCCAGCGAGCTGCGGGAGGACGAACCACATCCAGTGGCTGGTCTTCCGGCCGGCGCGCAGCTCGGCCAGCGCCTGGTCGTAGGTGCCGCCGGAGTCCTGCGCGTCGACGAAGCGGGAGAGGGCGAAGGGATCGGTCACCCGGCCACCCTGCCCCCCAGCGGGCCAGGACACACCGCAGCCGGTAGAACCGACACCGGACCCAGCGAGAGACCGGGCACCACACCGACGTGGGGAGCACTGCATGGGCAGCAACTCGTTGACGCTGGCGCCTGCGCCGCGATCGGCCGCCGCCGAGGAGGTACGGGCCGAGGTACGCGAGTTCCTCGCCGCCGAACTGGCCGCCGGGAGCTTCAGCACGCACGTGGACACCTGGCTGTCCGGCGTCGACCCGGCGTTCTCGCGCAAGCTCGGCGAGCGCGGCTGGCTGGGCATGACCTGGCCGAAGCAGTACGGCGGGCACGAGCGGACGGCGATGGAGCGTTACGCGGTCACCGAGGAGCTGCTGGCGGCCGGCGCCCCGGTCGCGGCGCACTGGATCGCCGACCGGCAGTCGGGGCCCAACCTGCTGCGCTACGGCACCGAGGCGCAGCGGCAGGAGATCCTGCCGAGGATCGCGGCGGGGGAGTGCTACTTCGTGATCGGGATGAGCGAGCCGGACAGCGGCTCCGACCTCGCCTCGATCCGCACCCGGGCCACCCGCAACGGCAACGGCGATTGGGTGGTCAACGGCGCGAAGGTCTGGACGTCGAACGCGCACACCTCGCACTACGCGATCACCCTGGTGCGCACCGCGCCGGCCGACCCGGCCAACCGGCACGCCGGGCTCTCCCAGCTGCTGGTCGACCTGTCGCTGCCCGGGATCACCGTGAACCCGATCCGGATCCTGGACGGCGGCCACCACTTCAACGAGGTGGTCTTCGACGACGCGATCATCCCCGGCGACATGCTGCTGGGGGAGGAGGGCGCCGGCTGGCACCAGGTGACCGCAGAGCTGGCCTTCGAGCGCTCCGGGCCGGAGCGGTTCCTGTCGACCTACCCGCTGATCGCCGAGTTCGCCCGGCGCGCGGCCGAGGCCCAGGACCCGGCACAGCTGGCCACTCTGGGCCGGCTGTCGGCCCGACTGCTCGCGCTGCGCCAGCTGTCGCTGCGGATCGCCGGGGCACTGGACCGCGGCGAGCTCCCCGACATCCCGGCCGCGCTGGTCAAGGACGTGGGGACGACGTTCGAGGCCGACGTGATCGACGAGGTGCGCCGGGTGGTCGACGTCCCGGCGTCGCTGGACTCACCCGATCCGCTGGGCCGGGCACTGGCCGAGGCGCAGCTGCACGCGCCGGGCTACACGCTGCGCGGCGGCACCAACGAGATCCTGCGCGGGATCGTGGCACGAGGGCTGGGACTGCGATGACCTCCTCCGACGTGGACCTGGTCGTCGAGACCGTCCGGGACATCCTGACGAAGTACGAGCCGTTCGTGCTCACCGCCGAGCGGCCGTGGGACGCCGGCCTCTGGTCGGCGCTGGCCGAGGCCGGGCTGACCGGGGTGGGGCTGCCCGAGGAGGCCGGTGGCTCCGGCGGTGAGCTCGCCGACGCGGTGGCGGTCGTGGGGACGCTGGCCGCCGGGGCCGCTGCGGTGCCGGTGGCCGAGCAGCTGCTGGTCGCCGCCCCCGCCGTCCTGGCGGCCGGCCTCGACCTGCCCGCGCCCGAGGAGCCGCTGTCCATCTCGGTGGACGGCGCGGTCACCGCCGAGCCGCGGGACGACGGCGACGGCCCGGGGAGCTGGACGCTGACCGGCACGGCGACCGACGTCGCGTGGGCCGGGGTCGCGCAGCACCTCGCCGTGCTGGCCACCAGCCCGGTCGGGCCGGTGCTCGCGCTGGTGGACGTCACCGGCCGGGAGACCACGCACGCGGCGAACCTGGCCGGGGAGCCGCGCGGCTCGTTCGTGCTGCAGGGGGTGACCGCGGCCGGGGCACTGCTGACCGACGCGCAGGCCGGCCAGTTGCGGGCGCGGTACGCGCTGGCCCGGGCGGTGCAGCTGTCGGCGGCGCTGCAGCAGGTACTGGCCTGGACGGTGCAGTACGCGGGAGAACGGCAGCAGTTCGGCCGGCCGCTGGGCAGGTTCCAGGCGATCCAGATGGAGCTGGCCGAGATGGCCGGCGAGGTGACCGCCGTGGCGGCGCTGGTCGACGCCGCGGTGCAGGCGGTCGAGCGCGGGGAGTCGCAGGTGCTGGCCGCGGCGGCGGCGAAGGTGCGCGCCGGGGCAGCCGTGGAGGTGGTGGCCCGGCTGGCCCACCAGGTGCACGGCGCGATCGGCTTCACCCAGGAGCACCGGCTGCACCACCTCACCCGGCGCTGCTGGTCGTGGCGGGACGAGGCCGGCACCGAGACGGCGTGGGCCCGGGTGCTCGGGGCCGGGCTGCTCGTCGACGGCCCCGACGCCCTCTGGCCGGCCCTGACCCGGGTGCTGTGACGGAGGGCGCCGCCATCCGGTGACGTGCTGGAGGGCCACCTCGCAGGGGGCGAGGTGGCCCTCCTTCAGGCGGTCTCGGGGATGCGCAGGTGGGCGACGGCCAGGTCGAGCTCGGTGACATCGGTGATCCGGCCGCCCATCGCTCGGCCGTACTCCGTGCGCAGCGCGTCGGCGCGCTGGCCGGCGACCAGCATCGCCTGCCGGTCGGCGTAGGCGATGGCCAGCACGGTGTTGCCGGAGACCCGGTCGATCATCAGGTTGGCGCTGCAGAAGCCGGTGAGCTCCTCGATCCGCGGCAGGAGGGCCATCCGGAAGGTGGCGACGTCGTCGTCGAGTGCGGCCGGGTTCGGGCGGGAGCTCCAGATGAGCCGGCAGACGGCGTCGTCACCGGCGTGCTGCACCCGGTGCATGACGGCGACCTCCCACTGCGCCACCACCGGCACGGCCCCGAGCACCTGGCCGAGGCGGGCACGGTCGCGGCGCATGCCCTCGGCGCTGCCCAGCATCGCCTGCTCGTCCGCCCAGCCGCTGGTGACGATGCAGCGACCGGTGCGGCGGCCGACGAGCATCGACAGCCCGGTGCAGCCGGGGAGGTCGGTCGTCGCCGGCAGCCACTCGTCCCGGACGAACTGGATCGCGTCGTCCAGGGCACGCGGGTTGCCGCGGAGGGTGGTCGTCCGTGCGTACATGGGTGCCTCCTCGCCTCCGGCGCCACCCCCCGGCGGCACCGCCGTGCAGGGAACTGTGCTCGTGTCCCTGGGCGGAGGTCAGCCGGGGAACGGGCTCCGGTCACGGGACCCCGGCGTTGCGTCACGGCCCGCTGACCGACGCCGCACCCTCTGCTCCCCGGGGACGGGGGATCTCGCCCGGCTGGTCCGAGCCGCGGCCGGTCAGCGGGTCGCGCAGGGCGACCGCCGCCACTCCTCCGTCGTCTCGCCCAGCGCCACCGCGGTGCTCAGCCGCAACGTGCCGCTGAGCCACACCAGCACGTCGTGCAGCCGCAGCCGGGTCAGCGGGACGTCGAGCAGCGCGGCAGCCGCCTCCTCCAGCGCGGCGAAGGCGTCCTCGTTCGCCCGGAGCTCGCGGTGCACGACCGCCGCCGTCCCGCTGTCGCCCTCGCGCAGGTGTGGCACCGTCTGCAGCCAGGTGGCGCGGTGCAGCAACGGCACCAGGTCGGGACGGCGGTGGTGCAGCGCAGCCGACACGTGTCGCCGCTGCGGTTCGGGAAGCTCACCGAGACCGCGCAGCGCGGCGCCCACGGTGCCCGGTTCACCGAGCACCGAGAGCTCGTCGTCCGGCAGCTCCCAGAACGCCCGTCCGGCCGCACGCCCGGCGAGCGCGGCGGCCACGGGCTCGGCCGCGTCGAGGGCAGTGCGGACCGCGGACCAGGCGTCGGGGTCCAGCCGGCCGTGCAGCCCCTCGGCCACCAGCACGTCCTCGTCGCCCAGTGGCCCGGCGGGCACCGGCCGGGCGTCGAAGCGCTCGTAGCCGAAGGCCGGCACCTGCACCCACCGGCCGTCGCGCTCGTTGGGGGAGCGGTACCGCAGTGGCCGCCGTCCCCGGGCGTACCCCAGGACGGCGGCCAGCGCGGTCGGCCACGGCAGCGGGTCGGGCCCGGCGCTGGGGAGCGCCAGGTCCGGCCGGCCGGTCAGCACGTCGGTGGGGTCAGCCGGCCGGACTGAGGTCGTCCAGGTCGAAGCTCGACATGGACGCACCGCCGGTGGCGAAGGTGGCCACGTCGGCGCCGGCGGCCCGGCCGGCCTCCGAGCCCATGCCCGCGCCCATCGCGTCGGCGGACTCGAAGTCCAGTTCGGCGATCAGGTAGGGGCCCAGGGTGGTGGGGTCCATCGACCGGGGGTGTCCGGTGGTGAACCGCAGCAGGCCGGGGATGGCCTGCGCCAGGCCGACGTGCACGTCCCGGTAGTGCCGGTCGAACTCCGCCGGGTCGGCCGGCTGGCCGTACTGGACGATCAGTCTGTGCACCACTGCGCCACCTCTCCTCGGTCCGCGGGCTCCGCTGCCCGGGATGCCGTGGTCAGCCAACCAGGGGTCCCGGGCCGCGGCTCGCTCAGCGGTGGCCGATGCCGCCCGGGCCGTGCTCGGGTGGGATGACCTCACCGTCGACCGGCGGGCCGGGCGGGGTGCCGTCGCCGAAGGGGCTGCCACCCATCTCCTCGCGACCGTGCGGGGTCAGCCAGACCGACGTGTCCGGGCCCATCGGGATGATCTGGGTCGGGTTGATGTCGGCGTGCACCACGTAGTAGTGCTCCTTGATCTGCGGGAAGTCGGTGGTGTCACCGAAGCCCGGGGTCTGGAACAGGTCGCGCGCGTAGCCCCACAGCGCCGGCAGCTCGGTCAGCTTGTTGCGGTTGGCCTTGAAGTGGCCGTGGTAGACCGCGTCGAACCGGGCCAGCGTGGTGAACAGCCGGACGTCGGCCTCGGTGATTGTGTCGCCCATCAGGAACCGGCGGGTCGTCAGCCGCTCCTCCAGCCAGTCCATCGCCGTCCACAGCCGCTCGTAGGCCTTGTCGTAGGCGCTCTGCGACCCGGCGAAGCCGCAGCGGTAGACGCCGTTGTTCACCTCGGTGAAGATCCGCTCGATCACCTCGTCCATCTCCGCCCGCAGGTGCTCGGGGTAGAGATCCGGGGCGCCGTCGCGGTGGAACGCGGCCCACTCGGACGAGAAGTCCAACGTCATCTGCTTGAAGTCGTTGGTCACCACTGCGCCGGTGGGGATGTCGACCATCGCCGGGACGGTGATGCCGCGCGGGTACTCCGGGTCGCGGGCGAAGAACGCCTCCTGCAGCCGCTCGTACCCCAGCACCGGGTCGCGGCCGCCGGGGTCGAGGTCGAAGGTCCAGCTGCGCTCGTCGTGCGTGGGCCCGCAGATCCCCATGGAGATGGCCTGCTCCAGGCCGAGCAGCCGCCGGACGATCGCCGCGCGGTTGGCCCACGGGCAGGCCCGGGCGATGACCAGCCGGTACCGGCCGGCCTCCACCGGCCACCGGCTGTCGCCGTCGGCGGTGATCCGGTCGGTGATGTAGTTCTGGTCCCGCTGGTAGTCCTGGCCGGGTTCGACGTAGCCGCTGCCGCTCTGCTTCTTGGTGCTCACCTCTCCAGCCTCCTCGACCGGACGCTCCACCGCAGGGTGTGGCGCGCGGTGCCGGACGATCCACCGTCGCCGGGCACCCGGGCCGGGCTAGCCTCTGGGCATGGCCGCCCCCTTCCGCCCGCCCTGGTTCGGCAACCGGGGAGTGCAGCTGCTGGCGGGTGTGGCGGTGGCCTACAACCTGGTCGCGCTGGTGCTGCGGCTGGTGGACGGCGAGTGGGGCGAGGCCTTCCTGAGCTTCGCGTGGACCGTCGTGTTCGGTTACGTGCTGGTGGAGTCCCTGCGCTTCCGCAAGCAGCAGGACGCCGGTCAGGACACCGCGGCCGACTGACGGGCGCCCGGACGACGCCGGCTCGGTCCTCTGGCCGGTGCCTGCTCCGCCCCCTGCTCGGTGCCGGCCCCGCTCCGCTGGCCGGTGCCGGCCACGGCGACGCGTCCGAGGACTCGCCGGGATGACGTCCATGACCTTTGGCGTGTCACGAAATGGTCACTTAACGTCAGCGAGTCGTCCACATCCACCGCTCAGGGTGTGCACGGTCCCACCCCGCGTCGTCCTTCGAGAGGACCGTTCGTGCCCCTCCCCACTGGTACCGCCCGCACCGCTGCGCGACGCGCTGCCCTCGGCGCTGCGACGGCATCCGCTGCCGTGCTCGCCGCCGTCGCCGTCCCGGCGGTCGCGGTCGCCGCGCCGCCCACCACGCCCTTCGTCTCCGAGATCCACTACGACAACACCGGCGGTGACGTCGACGAGTTCGTCGAGGTCCAGCTCCCGGCGGGCACCAGTTCGGCCGGGCTCAGCGTCGTCCTCTACAACGGCAGCGGCGGTGCCGCCTACGCCACCCTCGCGCTGCCCGCCGTGACCGCGCCGGCGGATGCACCCGCGGTGGTGACGGTGAACGGCCCGGCCAGCGGCATCCAGAACGGCTCCCCGGACGGGTTGGCGCTGGTCCGCGGCACCGACGTCCTGGAGTTCCTCTCCTACGAGGGGGCGTTCGCCGCGACCGGCGGGCCGGCCGACGGCTCGACCAGCACCGACATCGGGGTCGAGGAGACGGCCAGCACCCCGGTCGGGCAGTCGCTGTCGCGCAGCTACGACGCCGCCACCGACGCGCTCGTCTGGTCCGGCCCGGCCGCGGCCACCAAGGGAGCGGTGAACTCCGCAGCCCCCGGCCCGGTGGACCCGCCGCCGGCCGCGGGCGAGGTCTGCGACACCCCGGTCACCCACGAGATCGGTGCGGTCCAGGGCACGGGCGCGACCACCCCGCTGGACGGTGCCACGGTCACCGTGGAGGGCGTCGTCGTCGGCGACGTCCCCGGCCTGTCCGGCTTCTACCTGCAGGACGCCGACGGTGACGGCGACGCCGCCACCTCCGACGGCGTCTTCGTCTTCTCGTCGGTCGAGGTGGGCCTCGGCGACACCGTCGCGGTGACCGGATCGGCCCAGGAGTACTTCGGGCAGACCCAGATCCGGGGCGAGGGGAACGTCGGCATCTGCGCCGACGCGACCATCGCCGACCTCCCGGCGGCGACACCGCTGGACCTGCCGGCCGACGACGCCGCGCGTGAGCGGGTCGAGGGCATGCTGGTCGCCCCGGTCGACACCCTGACCGTCAGCGAGGTGTACGACCTCACCAGCTACGGCGAGCTGACCCTGTCCGAGGGCGGTCTGCTGGTGCAGCCGACCGAGCTGGCCCGGCCCGGTGTCGCTGCCGAGGAGATCGCGGCGGACAACGCGCTGCGCAGCATCGTCCTCGACGACGCGGTCAGCAGCCGGATCAGCGTCACCACGGCCCCGTACCTGTCGCCGACGACCCCGGTTCGGGTCGGCGACACGCTGACCGTCACCGAGCCGCTGGTGCTCGGCTACGGGTTCGACGCCTGGCGCCTGCAGCCGGCCGACGGCACCGCGGACGGCGTCTTCGCCCCGCAGGACACCCGGCCGGCCACGCCGGGCGAGGTGGGCGGCGACGTCCAGCTGGGCGCGTTCAACGTGCTCAACTACTTCCTCACCCAGGGCGGCGTCGGCCGTGGTGCCACCAGCGACGCGGAGTTCGAGGAGCAGGCCGGCAAGATCGTGCCGGCGATCAACGCCCTCGGCGCCGACGTGGTGACCCTGATGGAGATCGAGGACACCGACTCCACCGGCCTGACCCCGGGCGACGCCGACACCGCGCTGGCCGACCTGGTCACCCGGCTCAACGCCGACGCCGGCTCGGCCAAGTGGGCGTTCGTGCCGTTCCCCGAGGAGCTGTACGCGGTCGACCGGGACGTGATCCGGAACGCGATCATCTACCAGCCCGCCGTCGTCACCCCGGTCGGTGACTCGATCGGCCTGGTCGACGAGACCGTCTGGTCGAACGCCCGCGAGCCGATCGCCCAGACGTTCACCGCGGACGGCGACGCCTTCACCGTGGTCGCCAACCACTTCAAGTCCAAGGGCGGCACCGGCACCGGGGACAACCTGGACGCCGGGCAGGGGTCGTTCAACGGCGACCGGGTGCGTCAGGCGGAGTCGCTGGCGGTCTTCGCCGAGCAGCTGGCGGCGCAGACCGGCGACCCGGACGTGGTCCTGATGGGCGACTTCAACGCCTACACCCAGGAGGACCCGATCGAGGCCCTTCGCGAGGAGGGCTACGTCGACCTGGGCGAGCGGTTCGACGCGGGCCGGTACAGCTACGTGTTCGACGCGCTGTCCGGCTCGCTGGACCACGCGCTGGCCACGGCGGAGCTCACCGCGAAGGTGACCGACGTCGTGCACTGGAACATCAACTCGGTGGAGTCCTTCGCCTACCAGTACTCCGGTGACCCGGCGCTGTACGCGGCTGACCCGTACCGCTCCAGCGACCACGACCCGCTGCTGCTCGGCATCGACCTCCAGGAGCCCGTCGTCGAGCCGGAGCCGCTGCTCTGCCAGGGCCTGGAGCCCACGCTCGTCGGCACCGAGGGCGACGACGTGCTGCGCGGCGGGAACGGCGTCGACGTGATCATGGGGCTCGGCGGCAACGACACCGTCACCGGTGGCAACGGCGCCGACGTCATCTGTGGCGGCGACGGGGACGACGTGCTCCGCGGCGGCAACGGTGACGACGTCCTGCTGGGCGGCGCCGGGGACGACGAGCTGCGCGGGGACAACGGCAGCGACACGCTGATCGGCGGCCCGGGCACCGACCTCCTCGACCAGGGGCGGGGCAAGGGCTCCGAGGAGCAGGACGGCGCGGGGTCCTGACGGAGGGGTGATCGGCTCCTGGACCGAGCAACGGCGGCGTCCCACCGAGGTGGGGCGCCGCCGTCGTCGTTCGTGGAGGGGGTCAGCCGCGTTCCGCCGGCGGGGCGGACGCCTCGGACTCCTCGGGCTCGTCCGCGGGCTCGTCCTTCAGGAACAGGTACCAGTAGGACGTCGACACGAAGACCACCGCGCCGACCAGGTTGCCGGCGCCGGCCAGCAGCCAGTTGAGTGCTGCGTCGTCCCAGCCCAGGTCCGGGACACCGGCGAAGATCGCCGCCGGCAGGAAGAACATGTTGGCGATCACGTGGTCGAAGCCCATCGCCACGAACGCCATGATCGGGAAGAAGATCGCCAGGATCTTGCCCGAGACGGTCGTCGCCGCCAGGGACATCCAGACCGCGAGGCAGACCAGCCAGTTGCAGCCGACCGCGCGGAGGAACGTCTGCCAGGCCGTCTCGCCCAGCGCCTTGCCCTCGGAGATCGAGGCGAGCCGCTCGTAGGTGAGCCCGCCGGTGCCGGTGGCGCTGGAGTCCCCGATCACCCCGGTCTGCACGGCGAGGAAGAAGGCCACGAACACGGCGCCGACCAGGTTGCCGAGCAGCACCAGGGACAGGTTCTTGGCGACGTCGCCGACGTTGATCTTGCCGCGCATGGCGCCCAGTGGGACCAGTGCCATGTTGCCGGTGGCCAGGTCGGAGCCGGCGACGAGCACGAGCACCAGGCCGAGGGTGAAGGTGGCGCCGGTGAACAGCGTCGGCAGCGTCCCCCAGGTCTCCGGGTCCAGGCCGGAGGAGACGACGATGGCGACGAGGCCGCCGAAGGCGATGTAGGCGCCGGCCAGGAAGGCGCTGACCAGGACCTTGTCCCAGGTGCGGCGGGTCTTCTTCGCCCCGGTCGCGGCGGCGACCTGGGCGATCTCCTTGGGTGCGCGTGCGGGCAAGGCGTACCTCCAGGGTGAACGGGACGGCCCGTGATCTCAGGCCCGGGGGCACCAGCCTCCCGAACACCGCGCCGTCCCGCTCGGTGAGCGGCGAGTCCGGCAGTGTCCTGCTAGTCGCTCCCGCGCGGACGGGCCCGCACGTGCATCCGCTCGCCCTGTGGACCGAACAGGGCCAGCAGCTCCACCGGGGCCGGGCCGGGGTTGGTCAGTGCGTGCGGCACGTGCGTGTCGAACTCGACGACCTCGCCCGGGGTGAGCTCCAGTCGCTGGTCACCGAGGAAGAGCACGAACCGGCCGTTGAGCACGTACAGCCACTCGTAGCCCTCGTGCGTCTTGAGCTCCACGCCGCCGGTGGGGTGACCCGGCGGCATGATCATCTTGTAGGCCTGCATCCCGCCGGGCCGGCGGGTGAGCGGCAGCATGGTCATGCCGTTGCGCTCGACCGGGCGCGGCTGAACCCGGGGGTCGCGCGAGGGCGGTTCATCGAGCAGCTGGTCCAGTGGGACCTGCAGGGCGCGGGTGAGCGGGAGCAGCAGCTCCAGCGTCGCCCGCCGCTGCCCGGACTCCAGTCGGGACAGGGTGCTGACCGAGATCCCGGTGGTCTCCGACAGCTGGGTGAGCGTGGTGTCCCGCTGCTGGCGCAGCGCGCGCAGCCGCGGCCCCACGGCCTGGACCACCGCATCGACGTCGTCGCTCATGCCGCACATTTTGCTGGTGTGGCAAGGTCATTTGTCAAGCAGTACCGAGCGGGAGCTCAGCCCCGGTGCTGGGCGACGCCGCTGGTCACGCCATCTCCGGCACCCGCAGGTGCGCCACCGCCAGGTCGAACTCGGCGACCTCGGTGACCTGCACCCGGGTCGCTGCGACGAACTCCCGGCGCATCGCTGACCCCATCTCCCGGGACCGTTCCAGCGCGTCGCGGTCGGCGTAGGTGACGGCCGCGGCGGCGCGGCCGCTGTCCCGGTCGACGAGCAGGCTGGTGCTGCAGAACCCGGGGAGCTCCGTCATCCACGGGATCAGGCTCATCCGGAAGGCGTCGACCATGCCGTCCAGGCCCGCCGGGTCCGACTTCGCCCAGACGACGCGGGTGCAGGCCCCGTCGCCGGTGGGGTGTTCCCGGTGCAGGACGGCGATCTCCCACTCGGCGACCTCCATGGACCCCGCCCGCATGACCCCGGCGGCGTGGTCGCGGAGCTCGCCGACGGCGACCGCGCTGGCGCGCATGGCCTCGTCGGTGGCCCAGGCGGCGGTGACGATGCAGCGGCCAGCGGCCCGGTCGGCCAGCATCGACATGCCCACGCAACCGCTCATCCCGCGCAGCATCGGCCAGACCGCATCGCGGACGTAGTCGATCCCGTCGTCGACGGCCTGCGGGTCACCGCGCACCGTGGTGGTCCTGGCGTGCATCTCCGTGCTCCTCCCTGGCGAGCGCCCGGGCGGCACCGCCGCGAGGCCCAGGGTCCTCCCGCGCCGTCCCGGTCGCTGGGGCCGCGCGCCATCGGCGCCACGACCCGGCGCGTGCGAACCCTCCGCACCCCGCCCGGCACGCCCCGCTGCTGAGGCGCGGGCGGGTCTCGTGGGACTGCTCGAGGTCGCCCGCGACGGTCGGGCACGTCCGGTCCGGCCGGGCACCACACACGCGTCGGGCCGGGCGGTCAGTCGTCCCGGTCCCGGCGGCGTTCCCGCCAACGCTCGACGGCCTCCTCGATGTCCTCCTCGTCCAGCTGGGCGTCCTCGGTCGGCGCGGGCTCGGCCGCCGGGGTGGGCGCGGGTGCCGGGGCGGGTGCCGGCTCGGGCGCGGGCGGCGGGGGTGGCGGCGGCGGCGGGGCGACCGCGTGGGTGAGGGTCACCGCGGCCCCCGGCAGCACCTGGCCGACCGGGTCCAGCGCGATCACCGAGCCGTCGGAGACGTCGCCGGTCTGCAGCGGCCGCAGCGTCGGGACGAGACCCCGCTCGACCAGCTCGGCCTGCACCTCGGTCACCGGTCGACCCACGTAGTCCACCGTCGACAGCGAGACGAGCTGGACCACCGGTTCGCTCGGGGGCGTCGGTTCGGCGGCGGGGGCCGGCTGGGCGGCAGGAGGCGGGTCCGCACGGTCGGTGGCGAGCTGGAGCAGACCGAAGGTGCCCCCCATCGCGACCAGGAAGGCGAGCAGGGTGGCGACCAGGAACGGCCAGCGTCGGCGGCGCTCGGGCTCGTCGCCGAGGTCGTCCTCGTCCTCCGCCGGGGGGAGTGCGTAGCCCTGGGTCGCCGGGAAGGGCGGCGGTGGCGTCGGGATGCGCACGACAGGGAGCTCCGCGGTCCGGATGGCGGGCATCACCGCGGTCCGTGGCTCGGCGTCCGGCCCGCCGACCGGCCGGCCGGCCAGGACGTCGTCGATGGCGGCGCGGAGGGCGGCGCCGTCGGCGAACCGTTCGGTGGGGTCCTTGGCGATGGCCCGGTCGATCAGCGCGCGCACCGGCGCCGGGACGTCGTCGGGCAGTGGCGGCGGCACCTCCCGGATCCGCCGGAGCGCGACCTCCACCGCGTCCCCGCCGTCGAAGCCGCGCTGCCCGGCCAGGCACTCGTAGCCCACCAGCCCGAGGGCGTAGACGTCGCTGGCCGGGGTGGCGCGCGTGCCGGCGGCCTGCTCGGGGGAGAGGTAGTGGGCCGTGCCGACGACCTCGCCGGTGACGGTCAGCGGCACGCTGGTGGCGGAGACCGCCACCCCGAAGTCGGTGAGCTTGACCCCGCCGTCGTCGGCGAGCAGGACGTTGCCCGGCTTCACGTCCCGGTGGACGACGTCGGCGGCGTGCGCGGCGGCCAGCCCGGCGGCGCACTGCCGGAGCACCTGCAGCGTGCGGTCCGGGGACAGTCGCCGCTCACGGCGCAGCAACGTCGCCAGCGACTCGCCGCGGACCAGCTCCATCACCAGGTAGGCCAGGTGCTCGCCGCGGGGAGAGGCGTCGGGCAGCACCTCGCCGTAGTCGAAGAGCGTGGCGATGTGCGGGTGCACCAGGCCGGCGGAGTGCTGCGCCTCGGCGCGGAACCGGGCGAGGAAGGTGGCGTTGGCGGTGTACTCGCTGCGCAGCACCTTGACCGCTACGTCCCGGCCGAGCACGGTGTCGCGGGCCTGCCAGACCTGGCCCATGCCGCCGGAGGCGATCAGCGTCTGCAACTCGTAGCGCCCGCCGAGGAGTCGACCGTTCGGGTGCACCGGCACATCCTCCCCGTTCGCCCGCTGCGATGTGGGACTCCTGGGGCGGGAGTTCGCACTCCGCAGAACTGGGCGCTGCAGCGGTGGTCCACGGCTCAGCCGTTGCCGCGACCCTGCCCGCTGACGTCGTCGTCGTCGCCGCCGTTGCCGTTCCCGTTGCCCTGGTTCCCCTGGTCGCCGTTCCCGCCACCCTCGGTGCCGTTCCCGCCGCCCTCGTCCGGCTCGTCCTCGTCGGCCTCGTCCTCGTCGCCGTCGGTCGGCGTCGAAGTCGCGGTGAGGGTCGGTGTGGGCGGGGCGGTGGCGTAGGTGACCGTGACGAGGGTGCCCTCGGCCAGCTCGCCGTCCGGGGCGACGGCGAGGACCGCGCCCTCGTCGTCGTCGGCCGTCTCCCGCGGGACGGCGTTGACCGACAGGCCGAGGCCGATCAGGTCCGCCTCGACGTCGCCGATCCGCCGGCCCAGGTAGTCGTCGGCGTCCACCTCGACCAGCACCGCGCTGGGGATGGTGGTCTCCTCGGTGGTGGGCGTGGGTGAGGAGGTCGGCTCGGCGCTCGTCGTCGGTGTCGTGGTGGAGGTGTCCGTCCCGTCGTCGCCGAGGAGCTGGAACCCGGCGACGGCGACGGCGGCCGCGATGAGGACACCGAGCAGCGGCAGCAGCAGTCGGCGGCGCCTGCCCTCCCGCTCTCGTTCGGGACCGAGCCCGGCGGCGCCGGCACCGGCGGCGCCCACACCCGCGGCCGTCGCGGCCCCGCCGACGGCGGGCATGACCCGGGTGCTGGGCGACGGTGCTGCGTCACCGGCCGCAGGGAGCACGGTCGTCCGGTCGGCCAGCTGCAGCGGGCGACCGGCGCGTACGTCCTCGATCGCTGCGCCGAAGGCGGCGGCGTCGGGGAAGCGCCGGGCCGGGTCCTTGACCATCGCCGCGGCAACGAGCTGGCGCACCGGCGCGGGGACGTCGTCCGGCAGGGGGGCTGCGTCGTCCCGGATCTGCATGAGCGCGACCTGCACCGAGCTCTCGGCGTCGAACGCGTGGTGGCCGGCCAGGCACTCGTAGCCGACGATGCCGAGGGCGTAGACGTCGCTGGCCGCGGTCGCCCGCTCGCCCTGGGCCTGCTCGGGGGAGAGGTAGTGCGGGGTGCCGATGACCTGGCCGGTCTGGGTGAGCGGCACGGTGGAGCCGGAGACGGCGACCCCGAAGTCGGTGATCTTGACGGTCCCGTCGGCGCCGATGAGCACGTTGCCGGGCTTGATGTCGCGGTGGACGACGCCGGTGGCGTGCGCGGCGGCCAGGCCGGCTGCGCTCTGCCGCAGCACGTCCAGGGTCCGTTCGGGGCTGAGTCGGCCATCGCGGCGCAACAGCGTCGACAGCGACTCGCCGCGCACCAGCTCCATCACCAGGTAGGCGAGGTGCTCGTCGCGCGGGCCGGCGGGTGGGATCTCGCCGTAGTCGAACAGGGTGGCGATGTTCGGGTGCACCAGGCGGGCGGCGAGCTGGGCCTCGGCCCGGAAGCGGGCCAGGAACGTCGGGTCTCCGGTGTACTCGCTGCGCAGCACCTTCACCGCGACGTCCCGCTCGAGGACCGTGTCGCGGGCCTGCCAGACCTGCCCCATGCCGCCGGTGGCGATCAGCGAGGTGAGCTCGTAGCGCCCGCCCAGGAGCTGACCGTCCGGGTGCATGGGTCTCCCTCGCTGGTGCGCTGCCCGGGGGGTCCGGACGCCCCATCCCACCAAGTCGGGCCTGCGGTCGCGACCCCGGGCACCCGATCAGGGGAGCCGGAGGCGCGACCTCGGCCCCACGAGGACGGGGCGATGGCCGGTCCGACGGCGGGGTCGGGGTGACGCCGCCCCCAGCGTTGCATGGTGCGCAACGAGTCGGCCGGCGGACGCCGCTGCACGCCACCTCCAGCGGCAAGGTGCTGCTCGCCTTCGGCCGGCCGGGGCTGGCCAACGGTCCTCGCCCGGCCGATGGACCGGTTCACCGAGGCGACGATCTCCGACGCCGAGGCCCACGCCGCCGCGCTGGCCGAGGTGCAGCAGCGGGGCTGGGCGGCCACCGAGGGAGAGCTGGAAGCCGGGCTCGCCGTCGCTGCGCCGGTCTGTGGTGCCGACGGGCGACTCGTGGCGGCGCTCAGCGTCTCCGGCCCGGCCTACCGGTTGCCGCCCGAACGGTTCGCCGCGGTCGCCGAGCGGGTTCGGGGCGCGGCCGCCCAGATCGCCCCCCGGCTCGGCTGACGGGCGGCCGGGGGGTCGCGCGTTCCATTCGTGTGCACGCTGGAAAGCCGCCCGTTTCTGCGGTGTGAACATCACGGCAGACGCGCCGATGACACGCAGGAACGCCATTGACGACGCCCCCGACCGAGCCAACGCTGTTGCGCACACCGCCAGCGGTTGCACAGCAGGCAACACGGTCGAGAGGACCCGCCCATGGGCGTCGGATCTCAGCGCGCTCCCCGGACGCCTCCGTGGGTCGTCGTCATCGGGGCCGGCATCGTCGGCTGCTCGCTGGCCGAGGAGCTCACGCCGGTGGTCGGCGAGGTCCTCGCCGACCTCGCCACCTCGGGTGCGACGGCGCACCCGATCTCCCTGTTCGACCCCCGCCGTCCCGCCCTGGAGGCCATCCGATGACGATGCTCGAGCAGTCCACCGGCAGCAGCCTGATCTCGACGCTGGGCGGGCGCTGGTACACCGACCCTGCGGTGTTCGCCCGGGAGCAGGAGCGGGTGTTCGAGGCGATGTGGTGCTGCGCCGTCCGCAGTGACGAGCTGCCCACCCCCGGGAGCTTCCGCCGGGTGCAGGTGGGCCGGGAGAGCGTGCTGGTCGTGCGCGGCCGGGACGGCGCGCTGCGGGCGTTCCTCAACGTCTGTCGCCACCGGGGTGCGCAGCTGTGCACCGAGGAGGCAGGGCAGGTGGGGACGACGCTGCGCTGCCCGTACCACGCCTGGTCCTTCGGGCTGGACGGTGCGCTGGTCGCCGCCCCCAACCTGGCCCGGATGCCCGACGTCGACCGGGTCGCCAACGGGCTGGTGCCGGTGCACCTGCAGGAGTGGCTGGGCTACGCATGGGTGTGCCTGGCCGACGACCCGCCGTCCTTCGCCGAGGACGTGCGCGGCGCCGTCACCGAGCGGCTCGGTGACCCGGCCGCGATCGAGGGCTACGACGTCGCTGGGCTGCGGCTGGGCCGGCGGATCCGCTACGACGTCGCGGCCAACTGGAAGCTCATCGTCGAGAACTTCATGGAGTGCTACCACTGCGCGACGATCCACCCCGAGCTCACCGACGTGCTGCCGGAGTTCGCCCGCGGCTACGCCGCGCAGAGCTTCGTCGGGCACGGGGCGGAGTTCGCCGCCGGGGCCGAGGGGTTCACCGTCGACGGCAGCGCCGGGTTCGCCGCGCTGCCCGGCATCGACGTCGAGCAGGACCGGCGCTACTACGCCGCCACGATCAAGCCGACGGTCTTCCTGAACCTGGTGCCCGACCACGTCATCCTGCTGCGGATGATCCCGATGGCCGTCGACCGGACCACGGTCGAGTGCGACTGGCTCTATGCGCCCCAGGTGGTCGAGTCGGGCCAGGACGTCTCCCGGTCGGTGGAGCTGTTCCACCGGGTGAACCTGCAGGACTTCGACGCCTGCGAGCGCACCCAGCCGGGGATGGCCTCCCGGGCGTACGCGGCCGGCGGGGTGCTGGTGCCGGCCGAGCACCACCTGGGCACGTTCCACGACTGGGTCCGGCAGCGCCTCGCCTGAGCTGCCGACGTCGCGACCTCGGCCCTTCAGGGCCCGAGATCGCGACGTCGGCCCTCGGGACCTTGCCTCTCAGGCGGCGGGGGTGAGCGGTTCGGCCAGCTCGGCGGCCAGTTCGGTGAAGACCCGGCAGGTGACCTCCAGCTCGCGGCGCAGCGCGCCGATCACCGGGCCCGGGGTGGGGAGCTGCCCGGTGCGGGCGGCCTCCTCCAGGGTGGCGCAGAGCTCGGCCAGCGGGCCGGCGCCGAGGGTCGCGGCGCTGCCGCGCAGCTTGTGGGCGGTCTCCTCGACGGCGACGGCGTCCCCGGCGTGCAGGGCGTCCTCGACGGACGCCAGCCCGTCGGGTGCCGTGTCGACGAAGGTACCGAGCAACGTGGCGTGCAGCTGGCGCTCGGCCTCGTCGTCGAGGTCCCAGAGGTCCTCGACGTGGTCGCGCACGGCTTCGTCGCGGGCGGCGGCGGTGTCCACCAGGGCGGTCTCGATCGCTGCGGTGAGGGCGGTCATCGACACCGGCTTGGCGAGGTAGGCGGCGTTCAGCGCGGCCCCGGCTGCGACGTCCCCGGGCAGCGCCCGGCCGCTGAGGAAGATCAGCGGCAGGTCGGCCCACATCGGGTCCTTACGCAGGGCCGAGGCCAGGGACAGCCCGCTGCCGCCGGGCATGAACATGTCGGTGATGACGACGTCGGGGGTGAAGACGTGCTCGAGCAGGGCCCGGGCCTCGTCCATCGAACCGGCGCCGCGGACGCGGTGGCCGGCCAGGTGCAGACGTGACTCCAGCATCAGACGAGTGACGTCCTCGTCCTCCACCACCAGCACCTTGGCCACGTGTGTCTTCCCTCTGTTCGCCGATCCGGCAGCGCGGGTGCACTGCTCGTGCGAGTGAGATCGGCCGCCCACCGCCGGTACCGCAGTCCTGCCCGGAGACCTCACCCCAACGGGGCGGGCCGCCGCAGGGCCGAAGTCACGACTTTGGCCCCTGCGCTCCTCAGACGGCGGCGGGCACCGTGTGCACGAGCTCGGCGATCTCGCGCTTGACCGCGTTGAAGGCCGGGCTGGTGACGTCGCGGTCGGTCAGGTCGACCGGGACGATCCGGCGGATGGAGCCGGGCACGCCGTGCGAGGCGCCGCCGGTCATCACCACGACCCGGTCGGCGAGGTAGACCGCCTCCTCGATCGAGTGGGTCACGAAGACCACCGTCGTCCGGGTGTCGACGTGGATCCGCTTGAGCTCGGCCTGCAGGTCGGCGCGGGTGAGCGCGTCCAGCGCGCCGAACGGCTCGTCCATCAGCAGCAGCGACGGGTCGTTGGCCAGCACCCGGGCGATCGCCACCCGCTGCTGCATGCCGCCGGACAGCTGCGCGGGGTACTTCGCGGCGAACCGGGTCAGCCCGACGGCGGCGATGAACCGGTCGGTGACCGCGGCGACCTCGGCCTTCGGCAGCTTCTTGCGGGAGGGGCCGTAGGCGACGTTCTCCCGCACCGACAGCCAGGGGAACAGGCCGTAGTCCTGGAAGACGACACCGCGGTCGGGGCCGGGGCCGGTGACCGGCGTCCCGCCGACCTCGACGACGCCGCCGCTGGGCCGCTCGAAGCCGGCCAGGATGCGCAGCAGCGTGCTCTTGCCGCAGCCGCTGGCGCCGACCACGGCGACGAACTCACCGGAGGCGATGGTCAGGTCGACGTCGGCCATGGCGGCGACACCACCGGCGTAGACCTTGCTGAGCCCGGCGATGCGGACGTCGGCCATGCGGCCGGCGGTGAGGTGTTCGGTGTCCATCGTCGGCTCCTACTTGATCAGCGGGCGGTCGCGGAACAGGACGCGGAAGAAGAGCGTCAGCAACCGGTCGGAGAGGAAGCCGGCGACGGCGATGCAGATCATCCCGACGACGATCTGGTCGGTCTGCACCACGTCGCGGGCCAGGAAGATCGTCGAACCCAGACCGGTCGGGACGCCGGTGGTCTCGCTGAGCACCAGGATCACCCAGGCCAGGCCCAGGCCGACCCGCATGCCGTTGACGATCGCGGGCGCGGCGGCCGGCAGCACCACCCGCAGCAGCGTGCCGACGCCGGAGGTGCCCAGCATCCGGGCGGCCTCCAGCAGCCGTTCGGGCACCTGGCGGGCGCCGCTGATGGTGCCCAGCACGATCGGGAAGAAGGCGGACAGCGTGATCAGGAAGATCGAGGCCTGGTCGCCGTAGCCGATGAGCAGCGCGACCAGCGGCACCCAGGCGGTCGCCGGGATCGGCCGGAACAGGTTGATCATCGGGTCGAACAGCGAGTTGGCGGTGCTGAACCGGCCCATCAGCACGCCGAGCGGCACGGCGATCAGCGTGGCCAGGGCGAAGCCGGAGACGACGCGCAGCGCGCTGGCCGGCAGGTCCTCCCACAGCAGGCTGCTGAACGCGTCGTCCCGGGTGCCGGCGACGTAGTTGACCAGCCCCGCGGCGACGTCGGCGGGGTAGGGCAGGAAGCCCATCCGGATGCCCAGCGGCAGCTCCCACTCCTGCGCCCGGCCCAGGTGCCAGAGCACCAGGAACAGGATCGGGACGGGGAGGCCGAGCAGCACGGCGCGCAGCCGCCCGCGGCCTCGCCGGCGGGGAGTGTCGGGGACCGTGGGGGCGGCGGCCGCGACGGGGACGGTCGCGACGTCGGTGGTGGTCATGGGGGTCCTCTCCTCCCGCAGGGCGGGAGGGGCGCCGACGCGGGTGCGCCGGCGCCCCGGGGGGCTCAGGCGGACGGGGCGAAGGAGGTGTCGATGAGGTCGGCGGCGGTCGGGGCGGTGTCGATGACCCCGAGTCCGACCATCGCCTCGGCCAGCGCCTCGACCTGGGTCTGGTACTCCTCGCTCAGGTCGGCGCGCAGCCAGAAGTTGTCCAGTGCCGACTCGAAGACGCCCTGGTCGCCACCGAACTCGGCGACCATCTCCGGCAGCCACTCGTCGACGTTGTCGGCCATGTACTCGGTGGTCTCCGCGTGGGTGTCGACGACCTGCTGGACCAGTTCCGGGTCCTCGGCGATCAGCGCACCGGTGGTGGTGAGGCCGAGGTTCACCCGGCCGATCGGGGTGGCGTAGGGGTCGGTGAGCTCGGTCGCGCCGGCGGCCGTGGCGAGCGAGACGGCGATCTCGGTGCCGAAGAAGGCGTCGATCGAGCCGCTGCCCAGGGCGGAGGCCATCTCCGGCGGCGGGACGGCGATCAGCTCCACGCTGCTCGGGTCGATGCCGTTCTCCTCCAGGATCAGCCGCATCGCGATCTCCGGGGCGCTGCCCTGGATGTAGCCGACCGTCTTCCCGGTCAGGTCGGCCACGGTCTCGATGCCCTCGCCGCCGATGAAGCCGAAGCCGCCGTCGGCCGCGGACGCGACCAGGGTGATGTCCCGGTCCTGCGCGACCGAGGCGACCGTCGCCACGACACCGGTGATCGCGAAGTCGACGGCGCCGGAGATGACGGCGTCGGTCAGCGACGGGGCCGTGTCCAGGACGACGACCTCGAACTCCACCCCCTCGGGCGCGTACTCGTCGTAGAGGAACGGGGCGTAGAAGTGCGGCTGGCCGCGCAGGGTCCCGATCGTGACGGTCTCGGTGCCCCCGTCGCCGCTGCCGCTGGCCTCGGCGGAGTCGGACGAACAGGCAGCCAGTGCCATGACGGTGGTGGCTGCGACGGTGCCGGCGATCGCGCGCCGGACGAGCTGGGGGCTCAATGGGTCTCCTTCGAGGCCGACGTGTCCGGCCGCCGAACGGGGGGCGGCGGGCGGACGAAGAGCGCGCTGTGCGTTCTCGAGGGAGACCTCACCTTCCGCGTGTGCGCCAGCGGTGTCTGAGACGTGACGGTGCCGTTACGTGGTGTCCCGGCGGTCGGAGATGTCTCACAGTCGCTGGCCGGTACCGGCCCGGTCGTGGGCGACCGATACCTCCTGTGGTCGTTCTGCGAGAGGAATCCACGGATGAGGTCCCGCCCCCGTTCTGCCGGCGATCGGTTGGCCGTGCTGGCCGGCGCCCGGCTCGATCTGCTCCGGGTCGCCCCCGGCGCGCGCGCCAAGTACGTCGCCCTCGGTGGCGTGCTGGTCAGCACCGGTGCACTGGCCGCGCTGTCGATGGCGTTCGCCGTGCACATGGCGCTGGGCGCCTGGTGGGCGGTCGCCGTCCTGATCGGCCTGGGCTGGGGGCTGGTGATCCTCAACCTGGACCGGATGCTGCTGGTCGGGATGGGTCACGACCCGTCCTGGCGGCGCAACCTCGGGCTGGCCCTGCCGCGGCTGGCGCTGGCCGTCGTCCTCGGCACGGTCATCTCGACGCCGCTGACGCTGCAGGTGTTCAGCAAGGAGGTCGACGCCACGATCGTGACGCTGCAGGCGGAGGCGGCCGAGCAGTTCACCGACGAGCTGGACGCCGACGCCCGCTACGCGCAGATCCCGATGCTCACCCAGTCGATCGCCGAGGACCAGGCCGTCGTCGCCAGCGGCGGCGCCACCGACCCGAACGCCGACCCGCGGGTGGCGGCGGCGGAGGCCGAGCGGGACAGCAAGAAGGCCGTGTACGACGCGGCGACGGGCCGGTTCGACGAGCTGCAGGCCAAGGCGCAGTGCGAGCTCGACGGCACCTGCGGCTCCGGTGACGAGGGCCAGGGCGCGGCGTACTTCGCCGCTGCGGCGGCGGCCGGGCAGCAGGCAGCGGTGCGGGAGACGGCGAAGGCCGAGCTCGACGCCGCCGAGGCCGCGCTGCAGCAGACCCGCACCACCGCCGAGGAGGACGCCGTCGGTGCCGCCGCCCGCAGCGTGGCGCTGGCCAAGGCCGCGCTGGTGACCGACCAGGCCGAGCTGAGCCGGCTGACCGGGGCGCGGCTGGCCGAGCAGGCGGCGTTCGAGGCGGAGAACAGCCAGAGCGACGGCATCCTGGCCCGGCTGGAGGCGATCGACCGGCTGTCGGAGGAGCGGCCGATGGCGCACCTGGCCCACGTGATGCTGTTCCTGCTCTTCCTCAGTGTGGAGATCCTGCCGGTGCTGATGAAGACGCTGATGAACTTCGCCCCGCCGACGGCCTACGACCGGCTGCTGAAGGTGCGCGACGACGAGGAGGTCGAGGCCGAGGAGATCCGCCGCGACGGCCGGCAGCGTGCCCAGCAGGCCCGGGCCGACCTGATCGTGGCCGCCGAGACCGACCGGATGGCGCGGGAGATCCTGGACCGCGAGCTCGCCGCCCGCGAGGAGGCCGCGCGGGCGGCCGAGCGCAAGGCCCGCCGGAAGGAGGCCCGCTCGCTGCGCGGCCTGGCCCGGCGGATCGCCGGTCGCCGTCCCGCCGTGGCGGAGCCGGCGCTCATCGAGCCGACGCTGGAGACGATCGAGCCGATGCTGGACACCGGCGAGCTCGAGGCGATGATGGCCGCGCCGTCCGGCGTCAGCCTCTACGGGACGTCGTCGGTGCCCGCCCCCCGGCCGGCCGCCGAGCTGCTGCAGCCCCTGACCGAGGACCGCTGACCCGTCAGCACTGCTCGACCTGACCGCCGATCCGGGCTCTCGCCCCGGGTCGGCGGTCTGCGTCTCCGTGCAGCTCAGAGGCCCACCCCTTCGGGTGAACCCTGTTTGAACAATCAAGTTGTGCGCTATTGATCAGAGGTGATGAACAGCGTCGTTCCACCACCGGGCCGCACCGCGCCGGCCTCCATCGCCGAGCTCCTGGACGAGCACACCGCACCGGCGCTGGCGCTGGCCCGGCGGATCCTGGTCGACGAGCGGCTCGCCGAGGACGTCGTCCAGGAGGCGTTCGTGGCCTACTGGCGCGACCCGGCCGCCTACGACCGGGCGCGCGGCTCGTTCCGCTCCTGGTTCCTGGCGCTGGTGCACCACAAGGCGGTGGACGTCGTCCGGCACGAGGCCTCGCAGCAGCGCCGGGCCGACGCCGTGGCGGAACGGTTCCGGGAGGCCTCCTCGCTCGACGTCGCCGAGCTGGTCGCCGGGCGGATGGCCGATGCGTGGGTGCGCACGGCTCTGGCAGAGCTGCCCGCCGCGCAGCGGGAGGCGCTGGTGCTGGCCTACTGGGGCGGGTACACGCAGCGGGAGATCGCCCAGCGCACCGGTGCGCCGCTGGGCACCGTGAAGACCCGGATGATGGTGGGCATGCGGCGGCTGCAGAACGGGCTGACCGCCGTCGTCCCGGGGCTGGCCGTCCGGCCCGGCACCCCGCCGGTCGCCACCGCACTGCCGGCGACCGAGGCCTGAGCCCGGTCTGGTCTGATCGCGGCATGCCATCGTCCGGGGTGCCGCTGGAGAAGCTGGGTTTCCTGACCATCGGCCTGTTCGACGAGGCCGATCCGCGCGGCGGGCACGAGTCGACGCTGCGGGTGATCGAGCTGGGGGAGCAGCTCGGCTTCGACAGCGCGTGGTTGCGCAACCGGCACCTGCAGTACGGCATCTCCTCCCCGGTCGCGGTGCTGGCGGCGGCCACCCAGCGCACGTCCCGGATCGAGCTGGGCACGGCGGTGATCCCGCTGGCGTGGGAGAACCCGCTCCGGCTGGCCGAGGACCTCGCCACGGTCGACGTGCTCAGCGGTGGCCGGCTGAACCCGGGCTTCTCCGTCGGCCCACCGATGCACTGGGACCACGTGAAGGCCGCGCTGTACCCCGACACCGCCGACGTCGAGGACTTCTCCTACGAGCGGGTGGCCCGGCTGCTGCGCTTCGTCGAGGGCGCGCCCGCGTCGACGTTCGCCGGCCGGGAGGGCGTGGTGGAGGAGTGGTCGGACCACGTGCAGCCGCACTCCCGGGGCCTGCGGTCCCGGCTCTGGTACGGCGGTGCGTCGCTGAGGTCGGCGGTCTGGGCCGGTGAGAACGGGCTGCACTTCCTGAGCTCATCGGTGGTGAAGGCAGAGGCCAGCGAGGACTTCGCCACCGAGCAGGCCGCCCAGCTGCGGGCCTTCAAGGCCGCCAACCCGGCTGGGCGGGCGTCCCAGGGGCTGGTGGTCATCCCGACCGACTCGGCGTCGGCGGAGCAGCGGGAGAGGTACGCCGCCTACGTCGAGGCCCGGCTGCCGCGGACGGCGACCCCGCAGGGCCCGGCCCGGCTGATGTTCGCCGCCGACCTGGTCGGGACGTCGGAGCAGATCGCCGAGCAGCTCTACGCCCACGCCGGGTTCCGCGAGGTGACCGAGGTGGTCTTCGCGCTGCCGTTCAGCTTCGAGCACGCCGACCACGAACAGATCCTGAGCGACATCGCGCAGCACCTCGGCCCGGCGCTGGGCTGGTCGCCGACCGCCTGACCGTCGCCTCTCACTCGCGGGAGGGGAATCGGGGGCTTCCCGGGCGTGATTCGCTGAAGTTCCGGAACCCGGCGTTCGATCACCTTGCATGCGGATCGGTCGGATGGCGCCTGAGCTGGCCACCCCCCGCGTGGTCGCCCGGACCGCCGGGCTGCTGACCGCGGTCGGCGGGCTGGCGGCGGTCGCCCTGGTGCTGGGCACCCCGGGCGGACTGGCCGTCTACGACCCCGCCGTCCTCACCCTCGCACCGGTCACCACGGTGCTGGGCCTGGCGGTCATGCGCTGGGGCAGCCGCGTGCCGATGGCCTCCTACCGCTGGCTGCTGGCCGTGGGCTCCGTCGGCATCGGGGTGTTCGCGCTGGCCTCGCCGTCGGCGACCGGGGCGGTGGCCGTGCTCGCGCTGATGGCGTTCGCGTCGATGAACGCCTTCCTCTTCTTCCCGCTGGTGTGGGCCGTCGGCTTCCTGGGTGAGCTGCTGGTCATCGGCACGGTCGTCGTCGTGCTGCGCGGTGACGTGCCGGCCGGTGCCGCCGCCGTCCTCGGCCTGCTCGTGCTCGGCTCGGCCGGGGCGATCGCCGTCCTGGCCCGCCGGGCCGCCAGCGCGCACGAGGACGCGCTGACCGGGCTGGTGAACCGGCGGGGTTTCGACGAGGCCCTCGAGGTCGCCGTGCGCGGGGCGCTGCGGAGCGGGGAGCCGCTGTCGGCGGCGCTGTTCGACCTGGACCACTTCAAGGCGGTCAACGACTCGCGCGGGCACGCCGCCGGCGACGAGCTGCTGCGGACGGTGGCGGCCACCTGGCTCCCGATGCTGCCGCCGGGCGCCGTCCTCGCCCGGCACGGTGGCGACGAGTTCTCGCTCCTGCTCCCCGGGCTGGAGGGCGAGGCGGCACTGGTCGTCGCGGAGCGGCTGCGGGCCGCACTGCCGCGGATCGGCACGTCCGTCGGGGTGGCGGGCATGGAGCCGGAGGACTCACCGGCCGCGCTGATGCGGCGGGCGGACTCGGCGCTGTACCGGGTCAAGTCGCTGGGCCGCGGGCGCAGCGAGCTGGACGCCGGCGGCCGGAGCCCGCTGGGTCGCGACCTGGCGGCCGCTCTGGCCGACCCCGCCTCCGGCGCGCTGCACGTGCACTTCCAGCCGATCGTGACCCTGCCGGACGGCGAGGTGGCGGGCGTCGAGGCGCTGGTGCGCTGGGACCACGCCGAGCGGGGGCCGGTGACGCCGGCGGAGTTCATCCCGGTCGCCGAGCGGGAGGGGCTGATCGGGGAGCTGGGTGCGGTCGTCTGGGCGGCGGCGTGCCGCGACGCGCGGGCACTGTGCGCGGCGACCGGCCGCCGGCTGTTCCTGACGGTCAACGTGTCCGGTCTGGAGCTGGACGACGAGGAGTTCCCGGCCCGGGTGCTCGCGACGCTGGCCGAGACCGGCTGGCCGGCCGAGCAGACGGTGGTGGAGGTGACGGAGAGCCTGGTCGAGGCGGAGTCGACCCGCTCGGTGCGTGCGCTGCACGTGCTCCGGGAGCACGGGCTCCAGGTGGCCATCGACGACTTCGGCACCGGGTACTCGTCGCTGTCCCGGCTGGACACGCTGCCGACCGAGTTCCTCAAGCTGGACAACTCGTTCGTCTCGACGATCACCACGTCCAGCCGGCGGGGCCGGCTGCTGCGCAGCGTGATGGCGTTGGCCGATGCGCTGGAGCTGGTGCTGATCGCCGAGGGTGTGGAGACCGCCGCGCAGGCCCGGACCCTCACCGAGCTGGGCTGCCCGCTGGCGCAGGGCTGGCTGTTCGGCCGGCCGCAGCCGGTGGCGGAGCTGATCGCGGCGCTCCGGCCGGTCGCAGCCTGACCTCAGCCGACGGGCTCGGCGACCTCGTGGTCAGCGTGCGGGACGTCCGGGGTGGCCGGGTGCTGGCAGGTCGGGCACGGCTCGGTGGTCAGCGTGCCCTCCTCGGTCAGCCGCTTGCGGAGCCGGCGCATCGAGGTCTCGCCGCCGGTCAGGTCGGCGAGCCAGCTGTTGAGCGCGTCGTCGGATCGGGTGCTCATGCAACCGGTTCTCGGCAGTCCGTGCCTCGCCCGTGACCGTGCGACGCGCCACGGGAGCCCGCCGCACCGCGACCGGACCCGCATCGGTTAGACAGTGACCCATGACCGAGGCGACGACGAGGAACGACGCTGGCTGGCTCTCCGGTGAGGAGATGGACGCCGCGCGCGAGCGGCTGCCCATCCTCTACGTCGATGCGGTGCCGGTGCGGGTCGACGACCAGGGCGTGGTCATCGCGGTCGGTCTGCTGCTGCGGGCCGGCAGCGACGGGCTGGTGAAGCGGGCGCTGGTGTCGGGCCGGGTGCTCTACCACGAGCGGGTGCGCGCGGCGCTGCTCCGGCACCTGGAGAAGGACCTCGGCCCGCTGGCGCTGCCCCGGGTGCCGCCCGCACCGCAGCCGTTCACCATCGCCGAGTACTTCCCGACGCCGGGGGTGACGCCGTTCCACGACCCGCGGCAGCACGCGGTGTCGCTGGCCTACGTCGTCCCGGTGGAGGGCGACTGCGCGCCGCAGCAGGACGCGCTGGAACTGACCTGGTTCACCCCGCAGGAGGCCCGGGAGCCCGCGCTGCTGGCCGAGCTGGCGAACGGGCAGAGCCACCTGCTGCTGCAGGCCCTGGCGCACCTGGGCGTTTGACCGCGTGTTCTCACTTCGCCCGGGAAGTGAGAACAACGGGACACGCTCTCCTCCGATCGGCTCAGCGTTCGCGGACGAGCAGTGGCTGGGAGACCTGGCCGATCTCGCCGGTGGCGTCGGAGAGCGTGCCGAGGCACAGCCCGATGCCGTCGGCGGCAATCGAGCTGCGGGCGGACAGGTGCACCCACTCGCCGTCCGGCTCGCGGGTCAGGTGGGTGGTCATGCCCGGCGGGATGGACAGCCAGGTGCTGATCGGCAGCTCGGCGGAGATGCCGTTCGCGGCATCCGCGGCGACCAGCGTGCGGTCCAGCCCGGTGAGCTCCTGGCCGGCGATGAGCGGGACCAGGACCCGGGTCCAGACGTCGGCGGGGCCTTGCTGGTCGGCTGAGCCAGCGGTGTAGCGCCAGTCGAGGGCCTGCCCGAAGCCCCAGTCGGGGAGGTCGGGCAGCAGCTGCACCGACTCGTCGGGGACGGCGGGTGGCGGGGTCAGCTCGGTGACCGCCGGCGGCGTCGGGCCGGTGGCGATCGACCACACCCGGGCAACGGCGACGGTCCGGCCCTCGACGGTCATCGCCGCCTCGGTGAGGTCGATCCGCCGGCCCGGACGGATGGGGGAGACCTCGACGGTCAGCTCCCGCCGGGGGATGGCGCCGAAGAAGTCGACGCTGATCCGAGCCGCCCGCAAGGGCTCACCCGCGGCGGCGGTCGCGAGGTGCGCCAGCAGCGCGGACGGCGGCCCGCCGTGCTGGGCGCTGGTCTCCCACGGGCTCTCGGTGGCCCGGGTGGGGGAGAAGCGGTTGTCACCGAGCGGCAGGTAGAAGGCCTCGAGGTCCACGCCCGGCAGTCTCGCCGGTCCGGTCAGCCGCGCGGGCCGCGGGCCCCGGCGCTGGGCGTCGTCGTGGTGTCGACACCGACCGGGAGGGAGACGGTCCAGCCGCTGGACAGGTCTCCGCGGGCGGTGGCCAGCTGGCTGGCGCCGCCGTCCTCACCGAAGACGTTGTCGCTGGTCAGGGTGATCTGGGCGAGGGTCCGCACGGAGGCCGAGTAGCCGTCGGTCGCGTAGGCGGCGTCGCAGACGTCCTTCGGCAGTGCCACCTGGGAGGTGGCGAGGGCGGTGGTCGCGTCGGTGATGCTGGCCTGGTCGGGGTAGACCTCGAAGTGGACGTGCGGCCAGCGCCCGGGGTAGCAGGCCGGGACGATGCTGGTGAAGCTGACCGTGCCGGTGGCATCGGCGATCTGCACGCCGCGCAGGTAGTTCTCCTCCGTGACCCCGTCGGAGTACATCGAGTACCTGCCGTCGCGGTCGCAGTGCCACACGTAGACGGCGACGCCGGCGAAAGGCACACCGCCGTTGGTCAGGTCGCGGACGGTCAGTTCCAGGGTCATCGGGACGCCCTCGGCGGTGCCGCTGGCCTCGCCGAAGCTGGACCGGATGTCGCTGCGGACGATGCCGCTCTGCTCCAGCACGTCCGGCCCGTTGGACCCGTCCCCGGGGAAGGGGCCGGCCGTCTCGTCCGGGATCTCGGTCAGCGCGCCGGCCGTCGTCCCGCTCGCCGACGGCGTCGCGCGCGACGTGCCGCTCGTCCCGCCGCAGGCGGCGAGGCCGACGCCGGCCGCGCCGATGCCGAGGACGGCGAGCATCCGCCGGCGGGTGACCAGGGTGCCCAGGTCGAAGCCGAGGCCCTGGTCGACGAGCTCGTCCTCGGGGCGGGGGAGCGGGCGTCCTTCGTAGCTGGGGCTCTGCTGGGGCTGCGCGGGCACGGTGGCTCCTGTCGTTCGACGTCCGGTACGCAGAACCCTCGGCCGTGGTCCGGTGAGCTGGACGTCCGCCCACTGTGGCACCGCTGTGCCTCCGAAGGAGCCCGCCGTCGCTCCGTCAGGCGGGGACCAGCTCCCGCTCCGGCTCCGGCTGGTGGACGACGTCCGGTGTCGAGGTGGCGTGGGCGATCCCGGCGGCGACCACGATCGCGGCGGCGACGGCGGGCAGGACGAGCGCGGTGTCGGCGCCGAGCTGGTCGACGACGACACCGGTGACGGCGGAGGAGAGCGCCTGCCCGACGACGACGGCGGACCCGAGCAGCGTCATGGTGGTCGCCGAGCGGCCGAGCGGGCTGAACTTGGCGGCGAGGCTGTACTGGCTGACCAGGGTCGGCCCGATGCCGCAGCCGAGGACGGCGAGGGCCACGATCAGCGTCAGCTCCGACCGGGCGGCTGCGTAGAGGATCGCGGCGGCGAGCATCAGCGACCCGAAGACCAGCCACCGGGCCCGCAGGCTGAACCGCTCGGGGAACGCCGCCGACCCCAGGGCAAGGCCGGCCGATCCGATGCCCATGACGCCGTAGAGGAGCCCGGCGCGGTCGCCGCTGCTGTCGGCGGCGAGGAAGCCGGTGAGCGAGGTGAGGGTGGCGCCGAAGAAGAGGCCGATGCCGAGCGTGCCGGTCACGACGGTGACCAGCGGGAAGCGGGCGAGTTCCCGGGCGGGGGCCTGTTCGTGGCGGGCGTCCTGCGCGCCGGGGTGCAGCCGCCCGGTGGGGTGCAGCGCGAACCAGGTGACGAAGACGAACGTCAACGCGGAGGCGCCGGCGATGGCCAGCCAGGGGGCGACGGCGGTGGCGAGCAGTCCGACGAGGAAGGGGCCGACGATGAAGACGGTCTCGTCGGCGGCGGACTCGTAGGCCATCGTCCCGTTCAGCACCCGCGCGCGCTGGTTGCGCTGGACCGACCGCTTGATGATGGCGACCAGCCGGGTGCGCGACATCGGCGCGATCTGCGGCGCCGAGGCGCCGATCAGCACCGACATGGCGAGCAGGGCGAGAGCCGGGGTGCTGCTGGCGACGACGAACGGGAAGGCGCCGAGCAGGGTCGCGTTGACCAGCCCGACCGGGACGAGGACCCGGCGCTGGCCGAGCCGGTCGGCGGCCGCGCCGAGCAGTGGCCCGGCGAGGGCGGTGCCGATGCCGGCGGCGGCGGAGTTGAGCCCGCCGAGGGTCACCGAGCCGCGTTCGGCGACGACGAGGGTGAGGACGCCGACCACCATCATCGCGAAGGGGAGCCGCGCGATGAAGGCGAGCGGGAAGTAGGAGAGCCCGGCGTGCCGGATGAGCTCGGTGCGGGGAGCGCGCGTGTGGAACATGACCTCTGCTGCGGGTAGGGCGTGCCGCCTTGCTCACACCGGGGACGCCGGCCGCAGGTTGTTACACACGGATTTCAAAGACTGCACCGACGATAGCCGACGGTCCGGGCTCGTCGTCCTCCCTTGGGGTGGTGACATGCGGTCACGGGGTACACCAACGGGCCGGTGGTACCGATCCCAGGGGCATGTCAGCCGCCGTGACCACGGCCGGGTCCCCAGGTCGGGCGGCCTGGTCGGGTGCGCTGCGGTGGTTGTGCGGTAGCGCCACCGACCAGCGGCGCTACCGGGACATGCACGCGCGCATGCGCAAGGGCCACCTGTTCGGGGTCGCCCTGGGCTCGATGACCCTGCTCTCGTCCATCTGGTACGGGCCGTGGCTGCTCGTCATGTTCGTGATCACCGGGGCCACCATGGCCCTGGGGCTCGCCGTCACCGACCGGGCCCGCCACCCGGAAGTCGCCGGGGCGGCCACCTTCATGCTGCTGCAGATCGCCATGGCCGTGCAGGTGGCGCTCACCGGCGGCCTGGGCAGTCCGCTGCTGACGCTGCTGGTCGTGCCGCTGTTCACCCAGGCCGTGCTGTTCCGACCGCAGGTGCTGTTGACCGCGGTGAGCGGCTGCGGGCTCCTCGCGGTGGCCGCCACGCTGGGCGCCACGCTCCTGCCCCGCACCGAGCCCGCACCGCCCTGGCTGGTCCTGCCCGGCTTCTTCGCCGTGCTGGGCTGCCTGGCCCTCGCCGGGCACTTCCTGGCCACCTCCGACCTGACCGCCCGGGACGGTGCGGTGGTCGATCCGCTCACCGGCCTGTTCAACCGGGCATCGCTGACCGACCGGTTCGCCGACGCGCGGGCGCAGGCGCGGGCGCTGGACCGCGAGCTCGGCCTGGTGGTGCTCGACCTCGACCACTTCAAGGTGGTCAACGACAGCCACGGTCATGCGCGGGGTGACGAGGTGCTGCAGGCCTTCGCCGACCGACTCCGGACGGCGGTGCGCAGCACCGACCTGGTCTACCGGATGGGCGGCGAGGAGTTCCTCGTGCTGCTCCCCGGCCACGACCAGCCGGAAGCGGTGGCCGTGGCCGAGCGGATCCGGGCCTCGGTCGCGGCAGCTCCGCTGGCCGGGCTGTCGGTCACCGTCTCGGCGGGGGTCACCAGTGCGCGGGACGAGGCGCTGTCCCTCCGCGCCATGACGGATGCCGCTGACCGGGCGCTCTACGCGGCCAAGCGGGGCGGCCGGAACTGCACCCGGGCGATGGCCGTGCGGCTCCCCGACGCCGCGGCGGGCGCGCCCGCTTGAGCGGACCGGCCCGCCGGGCGATGTGCGACGAGGGCGGGTTCCCGATCGGGAACCCGCCCTCCGTGCACATCACCACCCGCGACCGGGCCGCGCCGGGGTCACGCGGTCAGGGCGATGTACTTCTCCTCGAGGAACTCCAGGATGCCCTCGGAGCTGCCCTCGCGGCCCAGGCCGCTCTGCTTGACGCCGCCGAACGGGGCCGCCGGGTCGCTGACGACGCCGCGGTTCACCGCGACCATCCCCGCCTCCATCCGGCGGGCGACCGCCATCGCCTCCCGCTCCTCGCCGAACACGTAGGCCATCAGCCCGTAGATCGTGTCGTTGGCCATCCGGACGGCGTCGTCCACGTCGTCGAAGCGGACCACTGCGGTCACCGGGCCGAAGATCTCCGTCGTGCTGATCGACGAGCCGTGCACCACGTCGGTGAGCAGCGTCGCGTCGTAGAAGGCCCCCTCGGCCGAGGCGGTGCCGCCGCGGACGACGGTCGCGCCTGCGGCCACGGCGTCGTCGACCAGGCCGGCCACCTTGTCCCGCTCGTGCACCGACACGAGGGCGCCGAGGTCGTTGGCGCGGTCCAGCCCCGGCCCGACGGCGACCTTGGCCAGGGCGGTGTCCATCCGGGCGACGAACTCGTCGTGCAGCGAGCTGTGCACGTAGAAGCGGTTGGCCGCCGTGCAGGCCGAGCCGCCGTTGCGCATCTTCGCCAGCAGCGCACCCTCCACCGTGACGTCGAGGTCGGCGCCGGGCAGCACGATCAGCGGCGCGTTGCCGCCCAGCTCCATCGAGGCGCTGACCACCCGGTCGGCGCAGGCGTGCAGCAGCTCGCGGCCGACCTCGGTCGACCCGGTGAACGACAGCTTCCGCACCTCCGGGCGGTCGAGCATCGCCTTCACCAGCGGGCCGGTGGGCATCGGCGTCACCAGGTTGACCACGCCGCGCGGGACCCCGACGCGGTGCAGCACGTCGACGACGTAGGCGGCGGTGAGCGGCGTCTCGCGGGCGGGCTTGAGGATGGTCGTGCAGCCGGCCGCGAGTGCCGGGGCGAGCTTGCGGGTCGCCATCGCGGCCGGGAAGTTCCACGGCGTGATCAGCAGCGAGACGCCGATCGGCTGCCGGTCGACCACGATCCGCTTGTCACCGGCGGGGGAGAGCCGGTAGTCACCCGGCACCCGCACGGCCTCCTCGGCGAACCAGCGGAAGAACTCCTTGGCGTAGCCGGCCTCGCCCATGGCGTCGGACCAGCTCTTGCCGTTCTCCCGCACCATCAGCTCGGCGAAGTGCTCGACCTCCTCGGTCAGCACGTCGTAGGCGGCGCGGAGCAGCTCGCTGCGCCGGCGCGGGGCGGTCGCCGCCCACCCCTCCTGCGCGGCGGCCGCGGCGTCCACGGCGGCCATGCAGTCGGCCTCGGTGGCGACAGCGAAGCCCGCGATGACCGTGGAGTCGGCGGGGTCGACGACGTCGAACCGGCGGCCGTCGGAACCGGGCCGCCACTCCCCGTCGATGAAGAGGTCGGTCTGCAGGTTCATGCGTCGCTCCGATCGGTACGGGTTCCGGTGAGGGCGTTCTCGAGGACCTCCAGCAGCAGGTCCCGGGTGGGGTCGACCGGTGCGATCGCCAGCAACCGCGCTGACCGCAGCGCGAGGTCGGCGATGTGCGGCAGCTGGTCATGGTCGAGGCCGATGGCGGCCAGGTCGGCGGGGACCCCGATCTCCGCGTTCAGTTGCACCACCCGGGCGACGGTGCGCTCGGCCGAGGCCTCGCTGGCGGGGATGCCCTCCAGCGCCGCACCGAGGGTGGCGATCCGCGCGGCGACGTCGGCGTCCCGCCGGAGCACGTCGAGGACGTAGGGGAGCATCAGCCCGGTGCCCAGGCCGTGCGGGGTCTTGGTCAGCGCGCCGATCGGGTACTGCAGGGCATGGCACAGGTGGGTGCCGGTCGACCCGAACGCGATCCCGCCGAGCAGCGCCCCGCGGGCGACCTCGGAGCGGGCGCGCCGGTTGCCGGGCTCCCGGACGGCGACCGGCAGCCACGGACCCAGGTGCCCGGCGGCCTGCAGCGCGATCGGCTCGATCAGGGCGTTGCGCCCGGTGAACACCGGCAGCGGCGCGGTCCAGTCGACGTCCAGCTCCCGGGCGGTGTAGGACTCCACCGCGTGCACCAGGGCGTCGATGCCGGAGAAGGCGGTCACCGACGCGGGGGCGCCGAGGGTCAGCTCGGGGTCGACGACGGCGGCGGCCGGCACCAGGAACGGGCTGGAGATGCCCACCTTGAGCTCGCGGTCCGGGTCGGACACGACCGCGACGGGGGTGACCTCCGAGCCGGTGCCGGCCGTCGTCGGCACCGCCACGATCGGCACGACCGGGCCGGGCACCAGGTTCTCGCCGTAGTAGCGGGACAGCGGGCCGGCGTAGCGGGACAGCAGCGCCACGACCTTGGCCGCGTCCAGCGCGCTGCCGCCGCCGATCGCGAGGACGACGTCCGCGCCGAAGTCGCGGGCCACCTCGGCGGCCGCGGTCAGGGTGTCGACCGGCAACTCGGGGGTGATGTCGGCGTAGACCTGCACCTCCATCCCGGTGCCGGCCAGCTCACCGACGATGCCGGTCAGCAGTTCGGTGCCGACCAGGAACGGGTCGACGACGGCGAGCACCCGCCGGCCGTGCAGGCCGACGATCTCGGGCAGCTGGGCACGCGCACCCCAGCCGACGTGCACCCGGGCAGGCAGCCGCAGCGTCCCGATCTGCTCAGGCAACGAACCCACCGTCCACCGGCAGGACCACACCGGACAGGTGGCTGGCCCGGTCGCTGACCAGGAAGGACACGACGTTGCCGACCTCGGGGCCGGTACCCACCTTGCGCAGCGGGGTTGCGGCGATCCGGGCCTCGACCCCGCCCGGGATCGCCTCCCGGGTCTGGGCCAGCATCGGCGTCTCGGTGGGGCCGGGCGCGATCACGTTCACCCGGATGCCCAGCGGCCCGACGTCGTGCGCCGCGGTGCGGGTGAGGCCGATGACGGCGTGCTTGCTGGCCTGGTAGGCGCCCATCCCGGAGCTGCCCCGCAGGCCGCCGATGCTGCTCACGTTGACGATCGAGCCCGATCCCTGGTGCTCCATCACCCGGATCTCCTCGCGGAGGCACAGCCAGGTGCCCTTCACGTTCACCGCCATGAGCTGGTCGAAGTCGGCCTCGGCCACCTGGTCCAGCCGGCCGGCCTGGGTCATCGCGGCGTTGTTGAAGGCGCCGTCGAGCCGGCCGAACCGCTCGACCGTCGCGTCGACGAACCGGGCGACGTCCCCGGCCGAGGAGACGTCGCCGGTGGTGCAGGCGACGTCGTGCCCGTCGGCCACGAGCTCCTTGGTCAGCAGCTCCAGCGGGCCCGCGTTCCGGGCGACGAGCATCAGGCTGGCGCCGTCGGCGGCCAGCACCCGTGCGGTGTCCGCGCCGATCCCGGCGCTCGCGCCGACGACGAGCACGACCGTGCCCGCCAGCGGTGATCGCGGCTCACTCATGGTGTCTCCTGTCGAGGTCGTTCGAAGGTCACGGTGCGACCCGCGTCGGCGGCCGCCTTCATCGCGGTGCCGAAGAGGGTGGCGTCGTTGCTGAGCAGCGTGAAGGTGAAGCCGGCGTCGACGGAGGCGCGCACCGAGGCGGCGGTGGCCCCGCCGGCGTTGCCGACCGGTACCCCCGCCGTCCGGCCGGCCTCGACGGCGGAGGCGATCAGTGCGACCACGTCCGGGTCCGACGGCGTCTTCCCCTCGCTCACCGAGAGGTCGACGGCACCGACCAGCAGCGCGTCCACGCCCTCGACGGCTGCGATGGCGCCGGCGTTGCGGACGCCCAGCGCGCTCTCGATCTGCGCGATGAGCACCACCTCCTGCTGGCCGTAGCGCAGGTACTCCGCGAGCGGGGTCGCGCCCCAGGCGCCGGCCCGGCTGGTGGACCCCACGCCCCGGGAGCCCAGCGGCGGGAAGCGGACCGCGGCGGCCGCCGCGCGGGCCTGCTCGACGGTGTCGACGTGCGGCACCATCACGCCCTCGGCCCCGGCGTCGAGCACCCGCTGCACGAGCCCGGGGTGCAGGTCGGGCACCCGGACGACGGGGGAGACCCCGGTGTGCAGCGCCGTCCCGATCAGCCGGGAGGCGGACTCCAGGTCGAGCGGGGAGTGCTCGAGGTCGATGACGACGAAGTCCAGGCCGGCCAGGGCGATCAGCTCCATGGTCTCCGTCGCCGGGAGCTTCACCCAGGTGCCGAGCGCGGGTCCCCGCTCGTCGGCGAGGGCGGCGCGGAAGCGGCTCGTCCTCACCGGGCCGGGTAGTCGTCGGCGTTCAGCACCCACCCGGAGGCGGCGAAGTCCGCACGCGGCGGGGAGAAGAGGTCGATCAGCTGCTGGTGCGGCCCGACGCCCTGAGTGGTGTGCACCGTCGGCGGCGGGATGACGCAGATCGACGGTGTGGCGATCTCGCGGTTCTCGTCCGGGCGCCACTGGGCCGAGTCCGGACCCCACGGGTAGCGGATGTGGTGCACGAACCGGCCCTTGACCGCCAGCGAGATCTGCTCGAAGTCCTCGTGCGTGTGCGGCGACAGCTTCTGCGCGTTGCGCGGGGCGGGCTCCTCGGCGAGGAAGTTCACCATCAGGTTGGTGGTGCGGAAGATCCGCCCGAAGCGCCCCTCGGCGATCGGCGTCTCGGCGAGCCGGTAGACCCGGAGCCGGAAGCCGCCGACCGGGTCCGGCCCGGGCACCATCGGCGCGGCGCGCAGGTCGGGCTCGGCGTACACCGCCGCGTTCACCGAGCTCGCGGTCAGGTCGTCGGCCACCGTGGAGAACAGCCGGATCAGCACGCCGTCGGAATCGACCCGGACCTCGCTGTCCCCGGGCGGGACGACGACGAGCGCCTCCTCGGCGACCGACTCGGTGGCGCCGTCGGCGGTCACCGTCACCGGGGCGCTGTCGGAGTACAGCAGCACGGTGTACTCGTCGGGCTGGCCGATGCGGGCGAAGACGTCGCCGGCCTTGGCGTCGGTGTAGGCAATCACCAGGTTCGCCGCCCGGGCGATCCAGGTGCGGCTGCCGTTCGGCGCGGTCTCGGTCGGCGGGAGCGACAGGAACTCGATCCACTGCGAGGGCCGGATCGGCGTGCTGGGGTCGACCGTCCGGGTCGGTGTGGCGATGGCCAGGTTCGACCGGATGTCGTCGGCGGCGTAGGTGGTCATGCGAGAGCACTGCCCTTCTGAGCGTCGGTGCTGGTGGGGCGGCCGCGCAGCGCAAGCATCGCGCGGGCCTCTGCCGGGGTGGCGATCTGCTTGCCGAGGTCCTCGACGACGCCGCGGATCTTGGTGACCTGCTGGGCGTTGCTCTCGGCGAGACGGCCCTTGCCGAGCCAGAGGCTGTCCTCGAGCCCGACTCGGACGTGCCCGCCGAGCCAGGCGCTGTGCGTGGCGAACTGCATCTGGTCGCGGCCGGCGGCGAAGGCGGAGAAGGAGTAGTCGTCGCCGAAGAGCTTGTCGGCGATCCGGACCATGTGCTCGAGGTTCTCGTGGTCGGCGCCGATGCCGCCGAGGATGCCGAACACCCCCTGGATCAGCAGGGGAGCCGGGGCCAGGCCCCGGTCCACGAAGTGGGCCAGGGAGTACAGGTGGCCGATGTCGTAGCACTCGTACTCGAAGCGGGTGCCGGTCGCACCGAGGGTGCGCAGGGTGTGCTCGATCCGGTCGAAGCTGTTGACGAACGGATGGGAGTACGTGTTGAGCACGTACGGGCGCTCCCAGTCGTGCTTCCAGTCGGTGACCCGGTCGGCGATCCCCGAGTACACGAAGTTCATCGACCCCATGTTCATCGAGGCGAGTTCCGGCTGGAACCGGGTCGCCCCGGCCAGCCGCTGCTCCATGGTCATCGCCGACGAGCCGCCGGTGGTGATGTTGATGACCGCGTCGGTGGCCTCGGTGATCCGCGGGACGATCTGCTCGAACACCTCCGGCTCCCACGCCGGCCGGCCGTCCGGGTGCCGGGCGTGCAGGTGGACGACGGCCGACCCGGCCTCGATCGCCCCGAGCGCGGCCTCGACCACCTGGTCGGCCGACAGCGGCAGGTACGGGCTCTGCGACGGGACGTTGACCGACCCGGTCACCGCAGTCGTGATGATGACCTTCTCCGCCGTGCGCATCAGTTGGTCTCCTCCAGGCCGAGGAGGAAGGCGGTGTTGCGGCAGATCATCTGCCGGATGTCGGCAGCGGGGATGCCGTGGTCGAGCAGCTGCTGGACGACGAGCAGGTAGGCGTCGACCGGGAGCGGGTTGCCCACCTGGCCGAGGTCGGAGTCGATGACCGTGTGCTCGGGGCCGATCTTGCGGATCCACTCGACGAGCTGCTCGATCGGCCAGTCCGGGGCCTTGACCCGCGGGTCGTACATCGACAGCTCGTGCTCGACGAAGGCACCGAGGCCGATCATCTTCTCGATCGCGGTCTCGGAGGCGTTGATGATGTAGTCCGGGTGGTGGATGAGCATCCGCCGGACGCCGTTGCGGTGGGCCGTCTCGAAGAAGGCGACCATCGAGTCGCCGTCCAGGTGGCCGCCGGTGAGCAGGATGTCCGCGTCGCCGACCAGCCGGGTGACCAGGTCGGTGGCCTCGGACACCTCACCGGAGGCGTCGAAGACCGACACCTCCTGCTCGTAGAGGTTGCCGGTGTTGTGCGGGAAGCCGTCGTCGTGGCGGTGCGCCTCGATGTGCTGGGCGGCCGACACGGTGGGCCCCCAGACGCACTTGCCACCCATGTTGATCGCCACTGCGACGGCCGAGGGGTTCATCCCACCGACCTCGGAGTTCAGCGCCACCCCGCCGAACATCGGCGTCGGGGCCTCCGCCAGCCGCGGGCCCATGGCCAGCAGGTCCATCACGGTGTTGTGGTGATGGGACTTCACCAGCGCCGCCCGCATGCCGATCCGCGCGCCCTCGTAGGAGGCCTCGACGTGGTCCAGGCGCCGCGGGAACGGGCTGGGGCCGGAGTGGCAGTGGAGGTCGACGACGCCGTCCAAGACCTTCAGCAGTGCCGGCGACGGCTGGGTGTCTGCCTCCGCGGTGACCATCCGGGGACCTCCTCGTGTTCGGTATGCGTTGCGTTTGTTCAACCTACGCACGGCCGATCGACCATGTCCAGCCCTCAGGGCCAGCTGTGTTCATGATGCGAAATCGGTGATTGCATCCTGAACTCGCGGCTGCTTCACTCTGTGACGCAGCGCACCTGGCACTCGGTCAGGCGCGCAAACGAGGGGGTGGGACATGGAGGTCGCTGTCCGCGGCCAGCAGGCGCCGCCGGCACGGCCGGCCCCGCCGGAACAGCCGGTACGGCCGGCGAGTCGGGCGCCGATGGGAGCCGACTCGGAACGGGCGCTGATCCAGGCGATCGACCGGGCCGCGAACGTGCTGGCGCTGCTCGACCAGGACACCCGCCGGCTGACCGCGCCACTCGTCGCCGAGCGGCTCGGCCTCAACCGCACCACCGCGCACCGCTACCTGCAGTCGTTGCAGCGGGCCGGGTTCCTCAGCGCCACCGCCGGTCCGGGGCCGCTGCTGGACCAGCTGTCGGCGCTGGTCTCGGTCCGCCAGCAGCTGATCACCCTGGCGCCGGCGATCATGCGCCAGCTGGCCGACACCACCGGCCTGACCGCCGTGCTCAGCTTCCTGGGGCGCACCGGCGCCGTGGTGACGCTGGTCGAGGAGCCGCAGCAGACGACGATCCTGCTCACCGTCCGGGTCGGCACGGTGCTCGAGGTGAAGGCGGCGCAGACCCGCGTGCTGCTGGCGTTCCAGTCCGACCCGAGCGCGGTGACCCGGGCGCACGCGACGCTCACCGAGGCCCAGGCCGCCGTCGAGCGCAGCGCGCTGCACGACGTCCGGCGGCACCGGCTCGCCTGGGCCGACCTGGACCGCGTCGGCCTGGCGTCGGTCGCGGTGCCGGTGCTGGCGACCTACGACGTCCAGGCGGCGATGGCGCTGATCGGCACCAGCACGATGCTCAACCCCTCCGACTCCGCGGAGCGGGTCCATGCCCTCCAGGAGGCGGCTTCCACGCTCGGCTCCATGGTCGCCGGCTGAGTCGGAAGGTGGACCTCCCATGACAGTCCTCGCACGCGAACGAACCGACCCCGGCCGGTCGGCGCCGGCCGGGCGCCGAGCGCCGCGGCCGCACTGGCTGCTGCTCGTCCCGGCCCTCGGACTGCTCGGCGTGGTGCTGCTGATCCCGCTGGCGCAGAGCTTCCTGCGCAGCGTCGGCGCCCCCGACCTCACCGACGAGCACTACCGGTTGCTGTTCACCGACGGCGTCACCCTCACGGTGCTGCTGCGCACGGCGCAGACCGCCCTGCTGGTCACCGTGATCGCCTTCGTGCTCGGCTACCCCTACGCCTACGTGATGACCCGGGTCGGGCCGCGGATGCGGGCCGTCCTGCTGGTCATCGTGCTGGTGCCGTTCTGGACCTCGGTCATGGCCCGCAACTTCGCCTGGATCCTGATCCTGCAGCGTGGCGGGCCGGTCGACGAGTTCTTCCAGCTCTTCGGCCTGGACGTCGTCCTCTACGGCAGTGTCTCCGGCGTCGCCATCGCGATGAGCCAGGTGCTGCTGCCGTTCATGGTGTTGCCACTGTTCAGCGCGCTGAGCGGCATCGACCGGCGGCTGCTGCTGGCTGCGCGCGGCCTCGGGTCCTCCCCGCTGGTGGCGTTCTGGAAGATCTACTGGCCGCTGTCCCGGGCCGGCGTCACCGCGGGCCTGATCCTGGTCTTCACGCTGAGCCTGGGCTTCTACGTCACCCCCGCCCTGCTCGGCACTCCGCAGGAGTCGCTGATCGCCCAGCTGCTGGCCCAGCGCACCACCCAGCTCCTGGACTTCGCCGGTGCCGGCGCCCTCGGGATGCTCGTGCTGGTGATCACCCTGGTGCTGGTGGCCTGGGCGAACCGCATCGGCGGCACCGTCTCGGCGATCGGCGTCGTCGCCACCACCGGCACCAAGGAGCAGCGATGACCACGGCACCCGAGCTCGACGTCCCCCGGGCGCCCGCTGCCCGGCCAGCCCGACGCCGCCAGCGCAGCGTGGACGCCGTCCCGTGGTGGCTGCGGGTGGTGGTGGCGCTGGTCGCGCTGTACTTCGTGCTCCCGACGCTGTTCGTCATCCCGATGAGCTTCAGCGAGTCCTCGACGTTCAGCTTCCCGCCCGAGGGCTTCACGCTGCAGCTCTACCGGAACTTCTTCACCGACCCGGTCTGGCTGACCTCGCTGCGCAACTCGGTCGCCGTCGCGGTGGTCGCCGCGCTGCTGGCCACCGTGGTCGGCACCGCTGCGGCGGTCGGGCTGCACAACCTGACCGGCCGGATGGCCCGGCTGGCCCGCACGGTGCTGATGATCTCGATCGTCACGCCGGGCATCGTCATCGCGGTCGTCGTCTACATCTCCTTCCTGAAGTGGCACCTGGTGGGCTCCTTCACCGGGTACGTGCTCGCGCACGCCGCGATCGGCATGCCGTTCGTGCTGGTGTCGGTGACCAGTGCGCTGAGCGGCTTCGACCCCAAGCTGTTGCGGGCCTCGGCGTCGCTGGGCGCCAACCCGCTGCGGACCTTCCTGCGAGTGACCATGCCGCTGATCAGCCGGGGCATCCTCACCGGCGCGATCTTCGCCTTTGTGACCTCCTTCGACGAGGTGGTCATCGCGCTGTTCCTGCGTTCCCCGACCTTCCAGACGCTGCCTGTCCAGATGTTCAACAGCGTCACCTTCGAGGTCGACCCGACCATCGCCGCGACCTCCAGCCTGGTGGTCACCGCGGTCACCGTCATCTGTCTCGTCCCGCTGCTGCTGGGCAGCCGGCGCAAGAACCGATAGGAGCTGGCATGCCCGCCACCACCACGTCCACCGTCGCCCCGACGGCCGCGCCCGCCGTCCCCCGGGCGGGGACGCAGATCCGGCTGACCGACGTCGTGAAGGACTACGGCCTGGCCGTGCCGGCCGTCGACGGCGTCTCGCTGACCATCGAGCCGGGGGAGTTTATGACCCTGCTCGGTCCCAGCGGCTCCGGCAAGACCACGACCCTGAACCTGATCGCCGGCTTCGAGACCCTCACCTCGGGGCGCATCGCGTTCAACGGGGACGACGTCAGCAGCCTCCCGCCGCACAAGCGGGACCTGGGGATGCTGTTCCAGAACTACGCACTGTTCCCGCACATGACGGTGGCGCAGAACGTCGCCTACCCGCTGCGGGAGCGGAAGGTGCCCAAGGCGGAGATCACCCGCCGGGTGGCCGAGGTGCTGGAGCTCGTCCAGCTCACCGGGCGCGACGACAACGTGCCGTCCCAGCTCTCCGGCGGGCAGCAGCAGCGGGTGGCGCTGGCCCGCGCCATCGTCTTCGACCCGAAGGCGCTGCTGCTGGACGAGCCGCTGGGCGCACTGGACCGCAACCTGCGCGGCGCGCTGCAGGCGGAGATCCAGCGGATCCACCGGGAGGTGGGCTCGACGTTCGTCTTCGTCACCCACGACCAGGAGGAGGCGATGAGCCTCTCGGACCGGATCGCGTTGTTCAACAGCGGGCGGATCGAACAGGTCGGCAGCCCGGAGACGCTGTACCGGGCGCCGGAGACCCTCTTCACCGCGACCTTCCTGGGCGACTCGAACGTCTTCGAGCTGGCCCAGGCGCCGGGCAGCACCGTGGTGTGGGGCGACCGCACCTGGGCGGTGGAGCCGCGCACGGTGTCCGACCGGGCGCGGGCCGCAGAGCACGCGGCGCTGATGGTGCGGCCGGAGGACGTGCGCATCGCCCAGCGGGCCGACGAGGTGCCGGCCGGTGCGAACGCGGTGCCGGCGCGGGTCACCGACGTCCACTACCTGGGCTCCTACCGGAACGTCGTCCTCTCCTATGGCAGCAGCGACGTGGTCGGGCGGGCCCGGCTGGACGCGTCGGAGACCCAGCTGGCCGTCGGGCAGGACGTGGTGGCCTGGTGGCGGGTGGAGCGGCAGCGGGTCGTGTCGCGCTGACGCTCGTCCCGAGGCACCGCGCGGTGGACCGCCGCGCGGTGCCTCGGCATGCCCGGAGCCGGACGGCGGAAAGTGGCCTTCCACCTGCGCGTTCACGATGTGCACGGTCGTGTCACAGCGCGGTGCAACTTTCTCAGATGCCCCGCTCGACATGCTTGTCGCACTGCTTCGCACGGGGCTAGCGTTCACATGGCGATGACACACATCACATGCCGAACAACCTTCTGGGCCTCACGAGCCCGCCTCTCAAGGAAGTGACAACGATGCCACGATCCATGCGCGCGTTCGGAGCTCTCGGCGCGATCGTCCTCACCACCTCACTCGCCGCCTGTGGCAGTGACGACGGCGGGGGCGACCCCGCCGCGGCGGGTGCCGCCGACGAGGCCCAGCTGACGTTCGTCGGCTACGGCGGCGACGGTCAGGACGCCATGATCAAGGACTGGCAGGAGCCCTACACGGCGGAGAACCCGGGGGTCACCTTCGTCAACACCTCCCCGCCGGACGTCGCCCAGGTCAAGGCCCAGGTCGAGGCCGGCGCCGTCTCCTGGGACGTCGTCGCCGTCGCTCCGGCGGCCGCGCAGCAGAACTGCGACACGCTCTTCGAGCCGGTGGAGTACAGCGGCGTCAGCGAGGACGAGCTGGTCGAGCAGGCGGTCGGCGAGTGCTACGTCGGCGGGTTCATCAACTCCACGCCCTTCGCCTACCGGACCGAGGCGTACCCGGACCCGAGCACGGCGCCCCAGACGATCGAGGACTTCTTCGACGTGGAGGAGTTCCCGGGTCAGCGCGGCATCCTGACCAACCTGCAGAACGGCATCCTGGAGTACCCGCTGCTCGCCGACGGGGTCGCCCCCGAGGAGCTCTACCCGCTGGACGTCGACCGGGCGCTGGAGAAGCTGGACACCATCCGCGACGTCACCACCTTCGCCCCCAACGTCGGCGCGCTGCAGCAGGCGGTCGGCTCAGGCCAGGTGGACATGTTCCTGCTGTCGGACTCGCGACTGGTGCCGCTGCTGGACCAGGGCCTGGACATCACGATCGTCTGGGACACCACCGTGACGACGCTGAGCGCCTTCGCGGTGCCGAAGGGCGCCCCGAACGCGGCGGCCGCGGAGGCCTTCGTCTCCTCCCTCACCGGCCCGGAGGCCGCGGCGGCGATCTCCGAGGACCTGGGGACGGCGCCGGTGAACACGACGTCGGAGCCGGAGCTGTCGGAGAGCCAGCAGAAGGTCGAGGTCTACGGGCCGGTGAACACCGGGGAGAACGTGATGCAGGACGTCGACTGGTACGCCGAGAACTACAACGAGGTCTCCGCGCAGCTGACCAACTGGCTGGCCGGCTGAGCACCCCGCTCGAGTGCGGACACGTCGAGAAGTGCCCCTGGTGAACTACTCTTCGCGCATGGCGAACTCCGAGGACGCGACGTCGACCGCTGACATCCGTGCGGTGGCTCGGGTCGCCCAGATCTGCGCACTGTTCGGTCCGCAGGTGGTCGAGCTGACGGCGGCGGACATCGCCGACGCGACCGGGCTCAACCGGACGACGGCCTACCGCTACTGCGCCTCGATGGCGGCGGCCGGGATCCTCGAGCGGGGGTCTCGCCGGGGGACGTTCGCGCTCGGTGGGCTGATGCTCGAGCTGGGGGTGCAGGCGCTGGGCCGGCGGCGGGTGGTGGAGATCGCCGGGCCGCACCTGCAGCGGCTGAGGACCGCCGTCCGTATGACGGCGGTCCTCAGCGTCCGCGGCACCACCGGGCCGGTGGTGGCGCTGACCGAGGAGGACACCAGCCGGGTCGTCGTCATGACGGTGCACCCGGGCACCAAGCTGGACCCGACGGCCGCTCAGTCGCAGCTGATGTTCGCCTACGGGGACGCCTCGGCCATGGAGACCGCCACCGCCGGGATGTCGCCGGCGCAGCGGGCCCGGTTGGAGACCGACGTCTACTCGGCCCGGCGGCAGGGCTACAGCGTGGTGTGGAACGGGAGCACCGTCGCGGTGGCCGCCCCCGTGTTCGACGACAAGGGCCTGGCCGCGACGGTGGCGCTGCTGGGGGCGGGCGAGCTGGACCTCGAATCGACCCTGGAGCAGTTGCTGGCCACGACCAACGCGCTGAGCGCCGAGCTCGGCGGAGGCGCGCCTCGTGCCGTCGGCTGACGAGCAAGACCTGTTCGACCTGGTCCGGCGCGAGCGCTTCGCGCGCGACCAGCGGCGGTTCGACGTGATGGCCGGCTGCTTCCACCCCGGTGCGTGGGTGCGGACCACCTGGTACGACGGCGTCGGCGGCCAGGCCTACGTCGAGGCGACGCGCTCGTTGCTGGGCGACGCCCCGGCGGGGCCGTTCTCCGGCAAGCACTGGGTGTTCCCCGCCTTCGCCCAGGTCGACGGCGACCGCGCGACTGTGGAGAGCCCGGCGAAGATCTTCCTGCGTGAGGAGGTCGGTGGCATCCAGGCCGACGTCCACGCCTACTGCCGGTTCTTCTCCCGGGCCGTGCGGTCGGCTGGTTCCTGGAAGCTGCTGACCTTCCACGTGCTGTTCGAGTGGGACGAGCTGCGGCCGGTCGTCCCCGGCGAGGTGCCCGACCTGGACGTTGCCCTGCTGGCCGGGCTGCGCCCGTCGTACCGGTATCTCGGGTATCTGCAAACGAAGCGCGGGGTGCAGCTCAACCTCGACCTGCTCGGCGACGACCGGTGGGCGGAGCTGGTCGCCTTCCACGCCCGCGAGGACGCCTGGCTGGCCGGCGAGGGACCGATCGACGACCCGACGTAGATCGGTACGTCGACCAGGAGACGGTCGGCACCGTCGCCCGATGCTGCGGTCGCCTCGATCGTGCGCCGGGCTGCCCACCGCCGGTGCGGGCGGCCGACGTTATCACGTCGGCCGCCCGCAGGGTCAGACGCTGACCGGCACCTCGCCGAACTCGGCGATCGGGACGTCGGCCGTGGCGGCCGCGCGCACCTCGGCCGGGGTGGGCGGCAACCCGATGCTCGGGGCGTGGCCGCGGAAGTTCGACAGCCACCACCGCCAGTCCGCCGGCAGCAGGTCGAACGGGGCCTCCACGCCGAGCTCGCGGGCGGCCCAGACCGGCCAGTGCGGGTTCGACAGGGCCGGCCGACCGATCATCGCGACGTCGATGAGCTCGGAGCGGATCACCGAGTCGGCGGTCTGCGGGACGCCGAGGTTCCAGCTGGTGGCGACGGGGATGCCAACCTCGCGGCGGACCCGGGTGGCGCGCGGGACGAAGCCCGCGGGTTCGTTGAAGAACGAGGGGTTGACCATCTCGTCGGTGTTGCCGCCCATGGAGAGGTCGGCGAGGTCGAGGCCGTGCTCCTTCATCCAGCCGATGGCCTCGATGGAGTCCTCGAACTGCACGCCGCCGGGGTGGAAGTCGTCCGAGCCCAGCCGCATGGTCAGCGGGAGGTGCTCGGGCCAGACCTCCCGGACGGCGTCGAGAGCCTCGAGCAGGAAGCGGGCCCGGTTGCGGTTGCTGCCGCCGTACTCATCGGTGCGCTGGTTGGCGAGCGGGGAGAAGAAGCTGGCGGCGAGGTAGCCGTGCGCGAAGTGCATCTCCAGCCACTCGTAGCCGGCGTCGGCGGCGCGGCGGGCGGCGTCGGCGTAGCTGCGGTGCAGGCTCTTGATCTCCTCGACCGTCAGCTGGTGCACCGGGTAGGAGTGGTCGCCGCCGGCGGGGATGGCCGAGGGGCCGACGGTCTGCCAGCCGTCCGGGTGGTCCGGCGGGAGGGCCTTCCAGGAGCCCTGGGCGTTGGTCTCCTTGTGCGGCGGGACCTCGCTGCCCTTGCGGCCGGTGTGGCCGAGCTGGATGCCCGGGACGGCGCCGAAGCGCTTGATGATCGCGGTGACCCGGGCGTGGCCGGCGATCTGGTTGTCGTCCCAGATGCCGGCGCAGGACGTCGTCGTCCGGCCGTCGGGGGTGATGGCGATCTGCTCGGGGAAGACCAGCCCGAAGCCGCCGGCGGCGCGGGCCCCGAGGTACATGACGTGATAGTCGTCCATCTGGCCGTCGACCGAGCCGTACATGGTCATCGGCGACATGGCGATGCGGTTGCGCAGCGTCACGCCCTTGAGCGTGAAGGGGGAGAACAGGTCGGGCACGGGCGGTCCTCTCGAAGTCGGTGCCCACACGACACCTCCCGCTCGCTCCGCTCCGGTTACGGAAGCCGGGGACGTCGGTCAACTTCTCCGCACGGTGCTCTGCCGCCGCCGTGCGGATTGGGTCCTGCATGTTCCGGGCGTTTGACTGTCGGCATGAACTCCGTGGTCGCCGCGCTGCGCTCGCTCCCCGTGTCGCTGGACGAGGCGCGCGCCGGCGTGCCTGCCGCGCCGGGGGTCTATGCGTGGTGGGGGCGGTTCGGTGCGCTGCCCGGGATCTCCGGGCCGCGGCACGAGGTCGCCGGCCTGCAGTTGCTGTACGTGGGCATCGCGCCGAACGGGGCGGCGTCGAAGGCCACGCTGCGCAGCCGGGTAGTGGGAGACCACATCCGTGGGACGACGGGATCGTCGACGTTGCGCCGGTCGCTGGCTGCGTTGCTCAGCGAGCAGCAGGGCTGGCAGAGCCGGTGGACGACCCGGCCGGTGCTGGTCAACGCCGACGAGCTGCGGCTGTCGGAGTGGATGGGGGAGAAGCTGCGGCTGACCTGGGCCGAGCACTCCGAGCCGTGGACGGTCGAGGCCGAGGTGATCGCCGAGCTGGAACCACCGCTCAACCTGGCCGACAACGCCGCCCACCCGCTGCACGGGTTCCTGCGCGATGCCCGCACGCGCTGGCGCGAGGCGGCCAGAGCCGGAGAGTGACCCGGACGCCGTTGTGCGCTCGACGGGGCTTCGACCGGGGTTGGACCCCATCGAGAGAACGCGAACGTCGCTGTTCACCTGAGCTTGCCGCGATGTGTCTCGTGGAGAGGCGTGGCGAGAACCAGTCGGGCAGCGCGCTACTGGGCGCCTTCGTGCACCACCTGATCGCCCACGCGGCGGTCGTCGCGGGCGCCGGCGGTCAGTGGTCGTCGCGGTCTTCGGGGTTGACGTAGCCCTCCTCCAGCAGTCCGTGCCCGGCGACCACCTCGTGCAGGGCGCTCACCCAGTGCTCGTAGTACTCCCAGCGGCCGCGGGCGTCGGCCGGCGCGTTCTCCCAGGCGCCGATCTCGCCGATCAGTGCCTGCTGGAAGTCCGTCCACTCGTAGTGGCGGAACTCCGACAGGGCCACCGCCAGGCCGAAGGCGCGGCGCTGCCACTCGGCGTCGAAGGTCGGCTGGTCCAGGTCGGTGACGCAGGAGTCGTGGAAGACGGCCTTGCCGTCCGCGTCGTAGGTGAAGTCGACGACGTCGCTGCTCATCGGATCTCCTCGACTCAGACCGGGGCGGGGGCGTCGGCGAGGGCGACGCCGATCATCGACTCGGTGGTGACCAGCGCGGCGAGCTGTTCCTCGGTCCATCCCTCGGTGCCGGCGGGGCGTTCCGGGACGACGAACCAGCGGGAGTGACCGCTGGAGTCCCAGACGCGCACCTCGGTGTCGTCGTCCAGCGGCACACCGAGCTCGGTCAGTACCGCACGCGGTTCGCGGGCCGCCCGGGCGCGGAAGACCGGGTCCTTGTACCAGTACGGCGGCAGCCCGAGCACCGGCCACGGGAAGCAGGAGCAGAGGGTGCAGATGACCAGGTTGTGCACGCCGGGCTCGTTGAGCACGGCCGCGAGGTGCTCGCCCTCGGCGCCGGCCATGCCGTTGGGGAGGTCCAGCTGCGCGACCGCTGCGGGTGCGTCGGTGGCGAGCAGGGCGGCGAAGTCTGGGTCCACCCAGGCGCGGGCGACGATCTTCTGGCCGTTGAGCGGGGTCATCTCCGACTCGAAGTAGCCCAGCACCTTGTCGACCGTGGTGTGGGTGATGACCCCCTTCTCGATGAGCAGCGACTCGAGGGCGCGCACCTTGGCGGCGCTCTGCTCTTCGCGGTCGGACGGGAAGGCGAACTGCGTGCTCATCAGGCGACGTCCTCGGTGGTGGTCGGCGGGTTCAGGTAGGTCTCGTACAGCTCGACGTAGATCGGCCCGGCGTTCAGTTCGGCGGCGGCGCCCCAGACCTCCGCCGGCTCGAAGCGGACGACGTAGACCGGCACGGGCTGCTCGCCGAGGCCGTCGGGTCCGGTGGAGCAGAAGTAGGCGTAGCTGCCGCTCCAGACGCGCTCGATCACGCCGCTGCGGCCGCGGAGATAGCCGGGCAGCCGGGTGTGGTCGCTGTGCGGTGGGTTGCCGACGGTCACCGCGTCGCCGGCGGCGAAGCGGGGTTCGCCGGGGCCACGGTGCGGAGTGTCGCCCTGGCGGAGGTAGCGGATGACCTGGTCGTCGATGGAGTCGCTAGGGCGTACCGGCAGCTCGGCGGTAGGGGTCTCCGCGTACGTGGCGGTGGCGGCCGCGAGCTCTTCCTCGGTGACGTAGCCGTGCTGGAGGAAGTAGCTGGTGATGCCGCCCAGCCACTTCTCGTAGTACCGGAGCCTGAAGTAGTCGAAGGGGTTCATCGCCTCGGCGCCCTTGCGGAGGTCCGCCCACGTCCATGTGGTGTTCACGGCCGCGCCTGCCGCGTCCATGTCGTAGCCGGCGTCCCGCAGTGAGTCGCTGAGCCCCATCATCGCGGCGTGGATCCCGAAGATCCGCTTCTCCCAGTCCTCGACGAAGACACGCTTCTCGAAGTTGACCGGTGTGGTCTCGAGCCCTTCCAGGCCACCGAGGGCGTGCTGCAGTTTCACGTCGAGGCTCCTTCCGTGGTGGTGGTCAGATCACGGTCCTTCCCGCCGGTGAGGACGGCAGCGAGCCGTTCCGATGCGATGCCGAACAGGCCGCCGAGGACGAGGGCGGTGGCCACCATCAGGACCGGGTTCCCGATGCTGTCTGCGTAGGTGACATCCCGGCCGGTGACCGCGGACGTGCCGACCGTGGTGGCGAAACCCCAGACGATCGCGGGAATCGCGGTGAGCAGCGGGACGCGGGAGACGGCGACCATCCCGGCGCTGCCGACGCCCACGACGATGGCGGTGAGCAGAACGCCCAGCGTGGCCTGCTGGATGACCAGCAGGCACAGCGAGGCGATGGCGACGCCGGTCAGGTTGCTGGCGATCGACTGCACGAGGCCGCCGACGCCACCACCGAGGATGAAGAACGACGCCCAGGCGATGAAGACCACCCAGACCGGGACTTCGATGACCTCGGCGGTCAGCAGGACGGAGAGGGCGCCGAGCACCCCGATGCTCACCGTCAGCGCGTTCTTCTCACTCATGATCTGTGTCCATGCCGGTGGTCTCCCGTTCATCGGGTCCGCGCTGGAACGTTCTGCCGTGGATCGTGGGGGTCCTGTGTTGCCGTGCCGTTGCGCACGAATCACGTTCACGGGACCGGTAAGAAATCCATGCGCGGGGTCAAGAACGGACGAAAACGCCTGCAATTAATGGCGCTGGGCAGCTGGCCGATGGGAAAGCAGGCAACACAGGACCGGGGCCACCTCTCGGTCCGTCATCTGCGGTGCGTCGAGCTGATCTGACGACGCCGTCGTCCACACCGCTCGCCGCTTCATCACGTCGGCGGGGACGTTTCCCTGGGACGGCGTCGAAGGCGACGCTGCGGAGTCGGGTGGCGGGGGACCACATCCGTGGGACGACGGGATCGTCGACGCTGCGCCGGTCCCTGGCGGCGCTGCAGAGCGAGCGGGAGGGCTGGCAGAGCCGGTGGACGACGCGGCCGGTGCTGGTCAGCCGGGACCAGCTGCGGCTGTCGGAGTGGAGCGGAAGAAGCTAGCGCTGACCTGGGCCGAGCACCCGGAGCATCGGTATCGGCGCTGGCGCCGTCGGCGGCGATGGTGACGGTGCCGGCGATCGTGCTGGCCGGCGCGGGACGCGCGACGCTGCCGGCGTTCGTCGCGGCGACGGTGCTGGTGCTCCTGGTCGGCTGGTGCGTGTCGCTGTTCGCCCAGCGGCTGGCCGCCGTCGGCGGGGTCTACACGTACACCGCGCGCGGGCTCGGGCCGGTCGGAGCCGTGGTGGGCGGGTGGTCGCTGGCGATCGGCTACGCGGCGGTGTCCATGTCGGCGCTGGTGGGCTGCGCGCTGTACCTGGCGGCGCTGTTCTCGTTGCCCTCGTCGTCCGTCGCTCTGCTGGTCCTGCTGGTGGGTGGGCTGGCCGGGTGGTGCACGGTGCGCGGCATCCAGCTGTCGGCGCGGGTGGCGCTGGCCCTGGAGGTGGTGTCGATCGCCGTCGTCCTGGTGGTGCTCGCCGTACTGCTGCTGCGGCTGCCGGAGGGGCTGGGGACGGCGGCGCCCGTGGTCGACGGGGACGTGCGCTGGGGCGGGGTCGCGGTCGGCGTCGTCCTCGGGGTGACGGCGTTCATGGGCTTCGAGAGCGCCGGGGTGCTGGGCGTGGAGGCGCAGCGGCCGCTGATCGCGGTGCCGCGGGCGGTGCTCTGGACGCCGGCGGTGGCCGGGGTGCTGTTCCTGGTCGGCGCGGTGGCGCAGGTGGTGCTGCTCCGCCGGGCCCCGCTGGAGGTGCTGATGAGCCCGGTGCCGGTGTCCGCGCTGGCCGGGGAAACCGGCTGGCTGGTGCGGCTGCTGGACGTCGGCATCGCGGCGTCGTTCTTCGCCTGCGTGACCGGCTCGGTGAACGCGCTGGCGCGGGTGCTGTTCTCCATGGGCCGGGAGGGCGTGCTGCCCGCGGCGTTCGGGCGGGTGCACCTTCGACGGGGCACCCCCGTGCAGGCGCTGTCGCTGTGCCTGCCGCTGGTGGTCGGGGTGCCGTTCGTGGCGCTGCTGGCCGGTGCCGGCGGGCGTTCGGTGCTGACCGGGACGATCACCGTGTCGGCGTTCGGCTACGTGCTGGCCTACGTGCTGGTGTGCGCGGCGGCGCCGCTGTTCCTGCGCCGGATCGGTGAGCTGACGGTCTGGCCGGTGGTCGGCGGGTTGGTGGCGGCGGGGTTGTGGCTGCTCGTGCTGGTGGTGGCGCTGGGCGGGGAGTCCTGGCAGGGCGGCCGGGCCATGTCGTGGGCGTACCTGGCGGTACTGCTGCCAGGGGCGGCGTGGGCTGCGTGGCTGGCGCTGCGCCGGCCGTCGCGGCTGGCGCGGGTCGGGGTCTACGACGAGCCGACGGTGGCGAGCGTGCTGCCCGGGTCGATGGCGGCCTGATGGCGGCGGACGGCGGGCTGTCCGGGCGGCAGCCGAAGGCGGTGCAGAGCGCGCTGGCGGTGCTGGAGTGCGTGGCGCGGCTGGGGGCGGGGGTGACGGCGAAGGAGGTGGCCGAGTCGCTGGGCATGCCGCCGGCGACGGTGTACCGACTGCTGAACCTGCTGGTGGGGGAGCAGTACCTGGTCCGGCTGCCGGACCTGAGCGGGTTCGCGTTGGGTCGCAAGGTGGCCGGGCTGGCCGGGGCGATCGCGCCGGTGCGGGTGCCGTCGGCCGCCCGAGCTGTTCTCGCCGACCTCCGTAAGGAGGTGCGGGCCGGGGTGCACCTGATCTTGTACACGGCGACGACGCTGCGGGTGGCCGACATGGACCCCGATCTGCCGCTGCAGGACCCGGCGCTGGTGGAGCGCCACCTGCACGCGACCGCGGCCGGCAAGCTGCTGCTGGCCGAGCAGCCCGAGTGGCGCGACCTTGTGCCGCCGGCCAAGTTAACGCGGTTGATGAGGGCGACGGTGACGCGACCGGACGCGCTGGACGCCTGCCTGACTCGCGTGCGCGCGGACAACTGGGCGGGGCAAGCCGGGGAGCTGCACGAGGGAACCGCCTGCCTCGCCGTCCCGGTTCGTGACGCCGAGGGATCACTGATCGCCGGCGTCGCAGTGACCAGCAGCCGCTTCACAGTTTCAGTCGACTACTTGCCTTCCGCCTACCGTTTCGTCGACGGTCTCGTGCCTCTCCTCACCTGACGGGGTGACCTCGCCGGCGTAGGACACCCGGCGGGTGGCAGGTAGGGCCCCCTCCGGCCCTCCCACGCCATGGTTCGCGTGGCAACGGGAGTGACTGGGCGGAACCGAGTCATCACATATTGAGCCGACCTGACCGCGGGTGCCCGTAATGTGCGAGAGGTGACTCGGGGACTCGCGGTCGAGGAAAACGCCACAGGTTCCGTCGAGGGCCTTGAGGGGGCGAACTATTTGCCCCCGTTGCCGACGCCAGGCCAGGTCGTCGAGGTTCGAGGGTCGACGTGGGCGGTGGCGAACGTCCGGACGCAAGGCCTGCCCCGGAGCCCAGCCGACGAGACGTTGGCGCACCTGACGCACGTCGTCGAGTTGCAGTCCCTCGACGAGGACCGGCTGGGTGAGCAGCTGTCGGTGGTCTGGGAGCTCGAGGTCGGTCATACGGTCACCCCGGACCAGGGGCTGCCCGAGCGAATCCGGCCAGACGCGTTCGACGACCCCACGGTGCTCGCCGGCTTCATCGATGCCATGCGGTGGGGGGCTGTCACGTCAGCCGACCCCAACCGCTACCAGGCCCCGTTCTGGTCGGGTGTGAACGTCGAGGCCTACCAGCTTGAGCCGCTGCGTCGCGCGCTTAGTGCGCCGCGCACCAACCTCCTTCTTGCAGACGACGTGGGGCTGGGTAAGACGATCGAAGCCGGCCTAGTAATTCAGGAGCTGCTGCTCCGTCACCGAGCTCGCACCGTCGTGATCGTCTGTCCGCCGAGCCTGTCGTTGAAGTGGCAGGACGAGATGCGGGAGAAGTTCGGTCTGGACTTCACCATCGTCGACAGCGAGCTCATGGCGGAGATCCGCCGCTCCCACGGGCTGCACGCAAACCCCTTCACGCTCTTCCCACGGGTCATCGTGAGTATGGCGTGGTTGCCCCAGTCGCGGGCACAGCGTCTGCTGCGCGATGTCTACTCGCGCACGGCCAACCCGAAGTCCGCCAAGCGCTTCGCCTTCGACATCATCGTGGTCGATGAGGCCCATCACGTTGCCCCTGCCAGCCCGTCGGCGGTGGCTGGGGGCCGTGGCTACGCGGTTGACACCCACCGCACCGTCGCTGTGCGTGAACTGGCCGAGAAGTGCGAGCACCGGCTCTTCCTCAGCGCCACCCCACACAACGGTCACCCCGAGTCGTTCACCGCCCTGATGGAGATGATTGATCCCCGCCGGTTCTCGCGAGGCGCTCGTCTCGACGCCGCGGCGCTGCGCGATGTCACCGTCCGACGACTGAAAACGGACCTGACCGACAAGGGCTTTCAAAAGCGCTCAGTCACAGCGCTCTCCTACTCCCCGAGCGCCGAGGAGCAAAGCAAGTTCGAGGTGCTTGATCGGATCGTCCGGCGGAGTGCGGAGCTCAACGGCACCAGGCCGGGCGGCGACATCGTCACGATGCTGTTGAAGAAGCGATTCCTGTCGAGCCCTTACGCCTTCGGGACGACGTTGTCCCACTACGTTGCCGCGCGCGCCGGGGCTGGCTTGGCCGACGACGACTACGACGACGTCTTCGGGGAGGGGCGGGCCGACGACGAGGAAGGGCTCTGGGAGCAGGACGAAGCGACCCGACTCCGAGACTCGAAGAGCTCCGACCCACTCAGCGGCGCCGAGCCGGGGCAATTGGAGGAGCTCGCGCAGTGGGGGCGCAGCCATGAGAGCAAGCCTGATTCGCGGCTGGAGCGGCTCGTTGAGCTACTTGACGCCGTCTGTCGTCCCGCCGGCTCCTGGTCGAACGAGCGCGTCGTGGTCTTCACCGAGTACGCGGATACCGTCGACTGGCTGACCAGGGTGCTCACGCAGCGCGGGTACGCAGACGTGCTGGCCGTCATACAAGGGTCGACGCCGACCGAAGAGCGCGAAGTCCTCCGCGAGCAGTTCAACGCCGATCCGGCCACGGAAGCGGTCCGGGTCTTGCTGGCCACCGACGCGGCCGGCGAGGGCATCGACTTGCAGAAGTTCTGCCATCGGTTGGTGAACTTTGACATTCCGTTCAACCCCTCACGCCTAGAGCAGCGGATCGGCCGGATCGACCGGTACGGCCAGACCGAGCGCCCCGAGGTGTTCCACCTGGTCCCGGACTCGACCTCCTCGACCTACGGCGCCGATGCTCAGTTTCTGTCGATGATCGGTCGCAAGATCGCCCAGGTCGAGTACGACCTCGGGTCCGCCAACCAGGTCGTGGCCGGCGAGCTGGCGAGGCACTTTGCTGGGGGGCGGGCCACGAAGAGCAAGAAGAAGGGCCTCGACGGAAACCAGGTCATCGCCCAGGCCCTGGCCGGAAGTCTGACCATGAACTACAGGCTCACCGAGCTGGAGCAGGGCTACAGCGCCTCTCGAACGGCGATGCACCTGTCTCCCGCCAACCTGCGCAGAGTCGTTGACACCGCCCTCCAGATCAACCACCAGCTGCCGCTGATCCCCAATGACGACTTCGTCGAGGACCTCGACGCCGAGGTGTTCGATGTGCCCGCGCTGACGGCGGGATGGCGGCCTGCGCTGCGAGGCCTCGACACCCGTCGAAAGCCCGGCATCCTCCGCCCGATCACATTCGACCCGGAGGCGACCGCGGGACGCGACGACCTGGTTTATGTGCACCTCGGGCACCCCATCGTGCAGAAGGCACAGAGGTCGTTGCGTCGCTCGCTGTGGAGCGCCGACTCCCCGCTGAACCGGGTGACCGCTGTGGTCGTCGATGGGCTCCCCGAGTCCTTCGTCGCCGCGGTGACGCGCATGGTGCTGGTCGGCCGGGGCGGTCTGCGGCTGCACGAAGAGGTGTTCCTCGCCGGGGTCCGGCTGCGTGGACGGCGGGTCATGGCCGAGGACATCGCCGAGACTGCACTGGACACGGCTCTGGACGGAGGTGCCTTCATCGCCGCCGAGCGTGACCTCCGGGTACAGCTGACGGGGCTGTGGGACGCCGACGATGGAGCGCTCCGGGCCCGCTTGGAGCAGTCGATGAGTCAACGGGCGGCGCGCCGACACACGCTCGTCGTCGAGCAGCTGATGAAGCGTGAAGCGGCCGACGTCCAGCGAGCGCAGGACATCTTCGCCGCGTTCCGCACCAACCTGACCGAGAGCCTTAGTGCACTGGAGCAGGTCGAGAATGATCAGCAGCTGTCGCTGCTTCCGGATGAACAGGAGCGCCAACGTCGCCGCGACATCGACGGGATGCGGCGGCGTCTCGCGGAGCTCGGCGACGAGGAAGACCGGGAGATCCTGGCGATCCGCGATCGGTACGCCGAGGTCAAGCCGCACACCACGGCGGCTGCAGTGGTCTTCGCTCTGACGCCGGCCGACGCCCGAGGGGTGTTCGCCTGATGGCCCGCACTGCCCGCACTGCCCGCGCAGCTGGTCAGAGCGGTCGCCAGGTCACGCATGCCTGGATGCGCCCGATGAGCGCTGCCGAGCTGCATCGCTCGTGGCTGACCCTCGTGGACACTGAGGGCCCGTTTCTGGCGGTCCCGCCCCTCAAGCGCGTGTGGCCTCAAGGAATGCCAGCTCTCGCCGTCGAGGCAAAGGCCGCCCTGGCGTCGGCGCACCGTACCTTCGTCGCCGGGTGGGAGAGCTACGACCGGGACCCGTCAACGGAACACGCGCTCGCCAACTACCGGGACGCCCGGGACGCCTGGGTGCAGGTCGTGCTCCGGGACGTCGCGGGTTGGGCCGAGTCCATGAGCTGGGACGAGATTCCCGGCTTGGTGGCGTCGTCACCCGGCCGGGAGGTCACGGTGACCGCGCAGGCGGCTATCAGGGACGGCGACGGGTGGGGCTGCCTCGTCCACTTCGTCGACCCGATTGATTCGCTGCGCCAAGCCCCGGGCGACCGGTGGGCTGCCTCACCGGTCGACAGGTTGGAGGCTCTGCTGCGGGCCGGCGGACCCGAGGTCGGCCTGGTGACCGATGGTCGCTGGTGGGGCCTGGTGTGCGCCCGGGAGGGCGCCATGGTCGCGTCGGGGGTGGTCGACGCGCTGGACTGGGTCGCCGAGCCCCGGGTGCGGGATGCGTTCTTCTCGCTGGTCTCCCGTCGCCACCTGATCGGTGGTGACCCCGCTGAGCGACTGCCAGTTCTGTTCAAGGACTCGGTGGCTGAAGCAGAGGAAATCACCGAGGCGCTTGGCGCGCAGGTGCGCCAGGCAGTTGAGCTGCTGATCCAGTCCTTCGCCGAGTCCGCCGCTGAATCTCAGCGGCACGGACTGCCCGACCCCCTTCCCCGTCGAGCTCACGACACGTACGAGGGTGCGGTCACGGTGCTGATGCGGATCGTTTTCCTCCTCTTTGCGGAGGAGCGGGGATTGCTACCGACGGGCGAGCTCTTCGAGCAGGGGTACGGGATCTCCGGAGAGCTGGCCCGATTGGTTAAGCGTGAGGCCGCGGAGACCGAAGAGGCGCTCGACTCGACCTCGTTGACCTGGCACCGGCTCTTGGCCACCAGCCGGGCCCTCTACACAGGGGCCTCATTCGAGAACCTGCGGATGCCGCCCTACGGCGGGTCACTGTTCGATCCGTCCCGGTTCCCTTTCTTGACCGGTACGACCGACCAGGAGACCTTGGCGCTCACCGTGCCCGACCGGGTGATGCTGCACGTTCTGCGGTCCGTGCAGCTACCTCGGCTGAAGAGTGGCGAGGCCCGGCAGATCTCGTTCCGTGAGCTGGACGTCGAGCAGATCGGCTACATCTACGAGGGACTGCTCGGCTACACGGCTGAGCGCGTCGACGAACCCCACTTGGGATTGATCGGCAAGGCCGGCAGCGAGCCGGAGATACCCATGGCCGTGCTCGAAGATCTGGCGGCCGAGCACGCAGAACCGAGGAAGCTGGCCGAGGCGATCCGGCAGTGGCTCAAGGACGACCAGCCCGCAGCTGTCCCAGCCTCCGCGACCGCGATCGCCAAGGGCATCGGTGCGGAGGCAGACTCTGGCGCCGTCAGCGCTTTGCGACAGGCGGTCGGGGACGACACAGCGCTTCATGACCGGGTGCTCCCGTGGCTGGGCCTAGCTCGGCTCGACCTGCGGAAGCAGCCCTTTGTCGTGCTGGACGGCGGCCTGCTGGTGAAGGAGACACCGTCGCGCCGCAATGCGGGTGCTCACTACACGCCCAAGTCGCTGGCCACGGAGGTGGTCAAGCACGCACTGGAGCCACTGTGCTTCAACCCCGGGCCGCACCAGACGGCGGATGAGAGCCAGTGGAAGCCCAAGACGTCGGAACAGATCCTTGCGCTCAAAGTCGCGGACATCGCGTGCGGCTCCGGGGCGTTCCTCGTCGCCGCCGCCCGGTACCTGTCTGAGCGGGTGGTCGAGGCGTGGGTCCGGCAAAACCCCGACCATGAGGCTCGTACAGACCTTGAAGGTCGGGCGATCCGTGAGGTGGTGGCCAGCTGCCTCTACGGCGCGGACATCAACGAGATGGCCGTCGAGATGTGCAAGCTCTCACTCTGGCTGGTTTCCCTCGACCGGCACCAACCATTCTCCTTCGTCGACGACAAGATCTTCCTCGGCAACTCGTTGCTCGGACTCACCGATGTGCAGCAACTCCGCACGCTGCACATCGACCCAAGCCGCGCGAAGAAGCTCGAGACGTACGGCGTGGACGACGTTGAGGTCAAGGAGGTGGTTCGCCGCGCTTCTGAGCTCCGGACTCAGCTCGCCACCGAAATCGACGATCGCGACCCCGCCCGAGACGGTGCAGCGAAGCGCCGCCAGCTTGCAGACCTACGGCGGCTCACCGCTGACCTGCGTCGGCTTGCGGACGGCGTCATCGCCGCTGGCCTGCCCTGGGGTGGGAAGCCCGGCGGTAAGCTGGACGACGCCTACGAGAACCTCCGCATTGCCGCCCGAGCCGCGGCTCCCCGTAATGGCGAGCCGGGCAACCCGGCCATGCTCGACACCTTGATCGACAAGGGCTTGACGCCCACGGTTGCGACCGACTATCGGCGATGGCAGCCGCTGCACTGGGTGCTCGAAGCCCCCGACGTTATGGTGGATCACGGCGGCTTTGATGCCATTGTCGGGAACCCTCCCTTTTTAGGCGGGAAGAAGGTCACTGGCGCCGTCGGATCGGACGTGCGGGACTGGATGGTATTTCAGCTGGCTGGTGGAGTCAGGGGAAATGCCGACCTTGTCGCCTATTTCTTCTTGCGTGCGCGGAATCTCCTCGCGAATACGGGGAAGCTGGGCCTGATTGCAACCAATACGATCGCCCAGGGTGATACGCGCGAAGTTGGACTGGACCAGGCTGTGGCATCGGGTTTCGCTATCAGCCGAGCTGTCCGAAGTCGGCGATGGCCCGCGACGGGTGTCAACTTAGAATACGCTGCAATCTGGGGGAGTCTGACACCGCTCTTGTCGGAGGCTGCCTTGAACCTCGACGGCGTGTCGGTGCCGAGTATTTCGACGTACTTGGAGCCCGCGGGCAGATCCTTCGGCTACCCCGTCAGGCTAGCTGAGAATCGCAACGCCGCCTTTATTGGAGTCTATCCTTTAGGGATGGGGTTCGTCGTGTCTCCCGAAGAGGCCGAAAATTGGCTTAGCGCGTCCCCGAAGAACTCCGATGTGCTCCTTCCCTTCTTGAACGGTGACGACCTCTACTCCCGCCCCGATGTATCCGCGTCGCGTTGGATCGTAGACTTCAACGATTGGTCAAAGGAACGCGCACAGGAATACGAGCTCCCCTTCGGCCGTATTGAAGAGCGAGTACGCCCGGAGCGACAGCGCCAGGACGCCCACGGCCAGTTCGTTCTGCGCGCTCCTCTGCCAACACGATGGTGGCAATTTGCCGACAAGCGTCCGGCGCTGCGCAAAGCAATACTCCAGCTGGGTCAGGTTCTCGCTGTCACTATCGTGAGCAAATCTCTGATGCCAGTGCGCATTTCTGCACGTCAGATACTGAGCAACTCGCTATGTGTTTTCCCGACAGACTCGTACGCACAACAAGCCATCCTTTCATCCTCTGTGCATCAGGCTTGGGTGATCAAGTACGGGTCGGGAATGAGAACGGATCCCCGATATACGCCGTCGGACGTCTTTGAGACATTTCCACGAGCGGGAGATACGCTGGGGCTGGCGACGGCTGGGCACAATTTGGAAGAGGTGCGGCGGGAGATCATGTTGCGGCGACAGCTGGGCCTGACTGCGTTATACAACCTGGTGAATGATCCTGCGATCGCTGACGCCGTTGAGCCAGACGTGGCGCGGATGCGGGATATCCATATGAGACTTGATCGCGCAGTCATGGGGGCCTACGGCTGGGGTGACGTCCCGCTCGACCACGGGTTCCACACCTACCGCCAGATGACGCGATGGACCGTCAGCCCAGCCGCGCGGGTTGAAATACTCGACCGGCTGCTGGAGGAAAATCACCGCCGGGCTGCGGCCGAGCAGGCAGCGGGGGTCACCGGCAAGGGTTCTAAGCCGCGGATCCCATCTGAGGAACAGGAGTCACTTTTCCCGTGACGGCAGCCAATCCCGCGAGCTCCCGCCCACAAGGCACGTACGAACTGACTCACGAGCTCGACGGTTCGTCGTACGAGGTGCGTGAGAACCTCGTCGACATCCTGGAACGCGAGCTGCTCGGTCCGGTCGGTGGTCCCAATGAGGTGCTGTCGTTTAGTCCGCGCCAGCAGTATCTGGTCGGGCACATCGCTCCAGTGAAGCTGACCGACGACGTTGCCGTCACCGAAACGGAGGTGGCGGAGGCCGGTCGCGGCGATCTGGTCCAGGTCCGCTCTGACGAGGCTGCCTTCACCGAGGGCCGCGGCGTGCCCGCATTTGCTGCCGACGACACCGAGGCCGAGTCGGAAGACGACGACGCCGAAGACCGCACGCCCAAGCAGGGACTCATGATCCCCTCGTCCATGGGTCTGCGGTTTCAGGTGCCCGCCGATCTGGCCGCGTTCACGGTGCACGCCTCCTGGGGCGTGTACGAGCCGGTCGAGACCGATGAGGTCACGAAGTCCGGCCGGCCCATCCGCAACTACCAGCGCACCCCTGTCGAGGAGCCCAGGACCGTCGAGCTCGCTGATCTAGTGCCCGGCGAGACCCACACGGTGTCCCTCCGCGACAAGGTCTGCCTGCGCATCGACCGCTACGACGACACGGCGCTTGGACGCGTGCTCGTGGAGATCGCCCTGTGCAACGACCGAGTCACCCCGATGCCGATCCCGATCGGCATGTGGCTCTTCCAGACTCGACTCGCCATCGACGCCAATGGGGCCGAGGTCTTCTTGCCGGTCCGAGACGCCCTCGAGGAGTACTGGGCAGAGCACGACTCCGAGGTTCGGCGGCTCGACCTGCAGTACCGCGACCGGCTGCAGTTCGCGATCGGCCGGTGCTGCTCGGTCACGTGGAAGGCCGAAGTTGGATCGCGACGTGCCACCTCCGTCGAGACCACTTGGCTGCCTGTGTCAGAGACTCCGCAAACGCGTGCCGGCGAGATCGACCAGGCGATGCTGTCCATGGCCGCGTTGGCAGAGGCGGACGCCACAGGGCTGGCGACCGGGCTGTCTCCGCTGGTCGCTGGCTACGGAGCCTGGCTCGATGAGCAGGAGGAGCTGGCTACCGAACTGCCGGCCCACCTCCTGGACACCGCTGCGGATGCCCTGCGCGAGGCCCGGAAGGTGCACAAGCGGCTGACCGCCGGGCTGGCGCACGTCACGTCCAAGCCTGAGGCCCTGCGCTGCTTCCAGTTCATGAACAGAGTGATGCGCGACCAGCGCATCGCCTCGCAGGTTGCCGCGGAACGTGCCTCGAACGCGGACATGTCGATTGCTGACGCTCATGCATTGGTGGCGGCCCGTGGCGACAAGGCCGCGACCTGGCGCCCGTTCCAGCTCGCGTTCATCCTCATGCAACTCGGGGCGCTCACCGACCCCACCGCCCGGCTGCGCAGCGAAGATCTTCAGGCGCAGGTCGAGCTGTTGTTCTTCCCCACCGGTGGCGGCAAGACCGAGGCGTACCTCGGCCTGGCGGCCTACACGTTCGCCATCCGCCGCAGGCAGGGTGTTGTCGACTCCGGCGACGGCCCGCTCGACGGAAACGACGGGGTCGCCGTGCTCATGCGCTACACGCTTCGGCTGCTGACCGCCCAACAGTTTCAACGAGCGACAGCCCTCGTCTGCGCCGCTGAGCTGGCCCGGTGCGAGGATGAAGGCACCTGGGGGACGACGCCTTTTCGCATCGGACTTTGGGTCGGTACCGCTGTCAGCCCCAAGCGGTACGAGGAGGCCGAGGACCAGCTCGTCAAGGCCAACCAGTACGGCAGCCACCGACTCACGGTGCTGCAGGTCCAGCGGTGCCCCTGGTGTGGCACGCCGATTGGGGCCGCCAACGTCCGCGCCGACCCCGTCGCGCGGCGGGTGTTCGTGTACTGCGGAGACGAGCTGGCTCGCTGTCCTTTTGCGAAAGGCGGCGCAGTCACCGAGGGTTTGCCGGTCCTGACCGTCGACGAGGAGATATATCGTCTCACCCCCGCTTTCGTCATCGCCACCGTCGACAAGTTCGCGCGATTGGCCCGGGAGGGTGAGGCGGCGGCCCTGTTCGGCTACGTCAACCGTAGGTGCGGCAGACACGGCTACGTGCACGTCGACTACCCGCATTGCACGGGCAGCTCGCACACGTCGAAGGGCGGTCCCGCGGCCACCGTCGTGCCAGTGGGCCGGCTCCGGCCACCGGACCTGATCATCCAGGATGAGTTGCATCTGATAACCGGGGCGCTCGGTACATCCGTCGGGCTGTTCGAGGTGGCCATCGAGACCCTCTGCAGCTGGCAGACTCCCGACGCCATGCCGGTGAAGCCGCTGATCGTGGCGTCGACTGCCACGGTGCGCAACGCCCAAGCGCAAGTGCGCGCCCTCTACGGGCGCTGGGTGGAGATCTTCCCGCCGCAAGTGCTCGACGTAGCCAACACGTTCTTTTCCTACGAGATCCCCATCAGCAAGGAACACCCGGGGCGGCGCTACATCGGGGTCAGTGCTCAGGGCGTGCGACTCTCCAGCGCCGAGATCCGGGTCGCCGAGGTGCTGTTGTCGGCAGGCCAGTTGCTCTTCGACCGTTCCGCGGACGACCCGGCACTGACGGGGGACGCGCGGAAGGCCGCGGACCCCTACATGACCTTGGTCGGCTACTTCAACGCCACGCGTGAGCTCGCTGGCATGGCCCGCTATGTCGCGGACGACGTCCAGAACCGGGTCAAGCGACCGCGCCGGGGGGCTGGATTCCCCAGTCGGCTCGGGGCCTCGTTCGGTGTCCTCCACGTGGGTGAACTGACTTCTCGCATCGCGTCGGCTGAGATTGGCCGGACCCTGGACCGCCTCGGTGGTGAGTTCAACCCGGACTACGACAGCTCGGCAGCGTTCGGGGCGCGGATGGCGGCAGCTGATGCGGGTGTGTCCGCCTCCCCTCGCAAGGAGGTGCCTTTCGACGTGGTTCTGGCCACCTCGATGCTGCAGGTCGGTGTCGACGTCCAGCGGCTGGGTCTGATGCTGGTGGTCGGGCAACCGAAGAATACCGCCGAGTACATCCAGGCGTCATCTCGGGTCGGCCGAGACTCGGATGATCGGCCCGGTCTGGTGGTGTCGCTGGGGAACTGGGCGCGGCCCCGCGACCTTGCGCACTTCGAGCAGTTCCGGCACTACCACGAGACCTTCTACGCCCAAGTGGAGGCGCTGTCGGTCACTCCCTACTCGCCGACGTCTCTCGAGCGAGGGATCGACGGCCTGCTGGTGAGCGTCGTCCGCGTGCTCCAGGCCGCCACCGCCGACGGTCTGTCGCCCGAGCAGGCGGCGGGACGCATCAAGCAGAACCTTACCGCCGTACAGGGGCTCGTGTCCCGCTTGATGCAGCGGATTGAAGCCGCGGCGCAGGACGAGGACGCGACCAAGCTGGCAGACCACCTACTGGTCAACCGGGTCGAGCACTGGTCGAAGCGCGCGGGGGAAGCCATGGCCAACGGACAGACTCTCGTCTACGAGCGCACAGGGAAGGGCAACGCTCACATGCCTTTGATGATCAGCCCGGAGAACGCCGTCGCCATTGCTGGCAGCTCGGTGGCCGCGCCGTTCCGGATCGCCAATTCAATGCGTGAGGTCCAGCCGGAGATCAACCTGCTGGTCAGTCCGCTGCCCGACCGACTCTTCGCCCGTGCGCCCGAGGGCGCCCCTGCATGGACTTTGCCTTCAGGGGACGACGCCTGATGGCCGAAGCCTCCACCGCATCGCCCGACGCAGTCGCGGACATGCTGGCCGACGCCACGGACGCACTTGACCCGCTGGCCGACGCCGAGAACGCAAACGTCAAGAACCGCGCTCGCGTTGGATCAGCCCGTCCCTCTTCATTGCTGTACACATACGGCCCCGGCGCCGTTATGGACCTGCCGAACTTCGCCGTGATGCCGGCCGGGCTCGACGACTGGGATCCCATCTGGAAGCGTCGCGAGCACGTGCCGACCATCATCGAACCACGGCTGCTAGACGTCGTCCGGATGCACCTCGGCAGAGATGTCGACTCGCTTCGGCCTTACCCCTGGCAGCCGAAACGCGGTGGCCCCTCCATTGAGGGAACCGACCTCGGTGTTCCGGCTCGCGTGTTCCCCCAGTGGTTCCGGTGTACCGGCTGCGACTACCTCGGTCCGCTGCCCCGCTTCACCTATACGAACACCCATCCCTTCCGCCCCGACCTTGCGCAGTTCACCCACGAGAGCTGCCCGGGGCGAGGCAAGAAGTCCGGGGGGAAGGGCAAGCGGAGCAATCCGGCTGTGCCCGCGCAACACCTGTTGACCTGTACCAACGGGCACCTCGACGAGTTCCCGTATGCACTGTGGGTGCACAAGGGGATGGCTTGCCCCAAGGCTGAGAGTCCCGACCTCAAAATGCGGGACGCGAACGTCGGCGGCAGCGTCGGCTCCAGCATCGTGTGCACGCAGTGCTCGGCTAGCCGCGGGATGACGGAGGCACAGGGGCGTGTGGGCCGCGATAAGTTGCCACAGAAGTGCCGCGGCCGCCATCCACACCTCGGCGCCTTCGATGCCGACTGCGACGCGCGACCGGCCATCGTCCTGATGGGTGCTTCGAACCTGTGGTTCGCATCGACGCAGTCGGTCATCGTGATGCCGCGCGATGACAAGCAACAGACGGCAGCGCTGGCCGACCAGATGCGCGCTGAAATCGGCTTGGACAAGGTCGCGAAGTACCAGGCGCATCCGGACTTCCTGCGGGATCTTCTGTCGGCACACATCGAGCTCGGTGCGGTGACGGACGACGAGCTGGCGGCTGCGGCTGCGAAGGCGATGGCGGGGGATTCCGACGAGGTGCGCCAAGACAAGCTGGCGGGCTGGGACCCGATCGACTTGTTGGTGCCCGAGTGGGCCTACCTCCAGCAACCTGCATTGTTTGCGCAACAGTCCAACACCACCGGTCTGATGGTCACCGAGCGCGACCGAGGGGCGAAGCTGCATCCCCGCGTTCAGCGCGTGGTCGCGGTCAACAAGATGAAGAAGGTGAACGCCGTCCTGGGGTTCACCCGACTCGACGAGATGGACCGGGTCAACGACCTGTCGAGCCGGCTGGTCAAGCTGACTCGCAACAAACGGCCGAGTTGGGTGCCGGCAACCGAGGATCGCGGGGAAGGCGTCTTCCTGCAGCTCGACCTCGATGCGGTTGCCGCATGGGAGACCGTCGTCCTGGCGTCACCGTTGTGGGCGGCACATCGACAGGCGCATGACCGCAATTTCGCCCGGCGGTTCTCGGAGACAGCGAAGAACGTCGACCCAGAGACACGATTCCCTGCGCCGCGGTACTGGTTACTGCACTCGTTCTCGCATGCACTCATCCGTGAGATGGCCATGTACAGCGGATACGGTGCGGCCAGCCTGTCCGAGCGCATCTACGGCTGGCCGGCGTCCCCTGAGCGAACTGCGGCTGCAGGCCTCTTGATCTGCACCACCGCGTCCGACAGTGAGGGCACGCTCGGCGGTTTGGTCGCACTGTCCCAGCCCGAGCGGCTGCAGTCGTTGGTGTCGTCGGCGCTCCGGCGGGCTGCACGCTGCTCGTCGGACCCGGTGTGTGCCATGCGAGTACCGAGGGACCCCGAGGACTTTCTGCACGGGGCGGCCTGTCACTGCTGCACGTTCGCGTCCGAGACCTCGTGCGAGAAGGCGAACCGCTTCCTGGACCGGCGGTTCATGCTCACGCTCGCGACGACGACGGGCGTGACCGTTCCTGGGTTCTTCGGCGAGATCGATGCCGGCTGACCCGCTGGGTGAGCTCGGGGGTTACCTCACAGCGGGAGAGGCGCGTGCCCTTGCTGCTGGACTTGCGGGCGGGCGGCACGTTACACAGGTGCTGACCGCCGTGGCCTCCGCCCGACGTGGTCATGCTCAACAGCTGATGGCGGAGGCAGGGCTCGATCACACCGACCCCGCCAGGGCCGTTGCGGTACTGGGCGCGGTCGCGGGTGCGAAGGCGGTCCACCCGAGGCTGACGCCCGTCTGGACGATGCCGGGCAACGAGGCCACAGTCGGGCACCTGACCAGCCAGTTCCACGAAATCGTTCAGGGGGCAAGGCAGTCGGTCACGTGCGCGACCTACAACTTCCAGCAGACGTCGCAAATGTGGGCGGTCCTGGCAGAGGCCGCGGAACGACCTGGTGTGCTGGTCACGGTGTACGTCGACGGCGCAAAGGCAGATGCAACTGCGGTGCAGGCGCAGCTTCCGGGCGCGACAGTCTATCGGTCTGCTGAACTGGCGTCTGGCAAGAAGGTCGTCAGTCACGCGAAGTTCGTTGTGGTCGATCATCAGTTGGTGCTTTTGACCAGCGCCAACTTCTCGTACAGCGCCGAGAACCTCAATGTCGAGTTCGGGGTTCTGATCCACGACGGGGGTTTAGCGGAGTCGATTGAGTCCGTTATGGGCAAGAAGCATGGCTCGCTTTACGAGCTCGCGGAGGCATGAAGGCTCGCGGCCGTGAGTCGATGAACTGTTATTGTGCCCGTTCATGGCAGACGCGCGTTCTGCCAGGCGTTGGGTCGCCCCGACTAGGCTGCCACGACGGCTTGTATCGCTTCGTTCGAGGGTCGCGTCGGGGAGCTGCCCCAGTGGCGAATATAGGGTGGCGAGATGGACTGGATGGAGCCAGGACCTCGGCACCGGCGGCGGTGAGTGCGGCGCGCCGGTCGGGGTCGGCCGCGGCGCAGGTGACCAGCTGGTCGTCGGGCGTCAGCGACGCCCGCCGGGACACGACCACCACCGGGGCGACCGGCGGGCGGCCGAGCTCGGCGCGGAGCCGCCCGGCGGGGGAGTCGGCGGTGATCGGCCGGTAGCCCTCGGCCGCCGCTGTCCCCCCTGGGCCAATGGCTCGCCGGGCGGTTGGCAGCCGCCCGGTGCACTCGCGGATCAACGCATCGAAGCTCTCGTGCATCAGCTTGCCGATGTCTGCGGCGCTGATGACGATGACGTCCTCGGGCTACTCGTCGGTGAGACTCTCAACGGACGCTCGGCGACGTTGGGTGTGCAGTCAGCCGGCGAGCTTCTCCAGTGCGGTCCGGGGATACCGACGTCCTGCCGGCGGTGCTCGGGGCGGCCGGTGACCCCTGTTGACTGCCGTCAAGCGGATGAACCGATCGCTGTTCCGCTCTTGCGCGAGCTCCACAGCCGCGACGGCAACGTCCACGCCGTTTCTGGCTCCGTTCGGACGACGTCCCGTAGCTCGTCGAGCGCGGCGCGCCCGGATGCAGTCATGTCGCCCCCGTGAATCAGACCGAGATGGACCCTAACAGCGGGAACTGACCCGCCGAGTGCCTCGGGTCACAGTGGTCGCAGCCGCCTCACCCGTTGGGGTATCGGGTGTCGTCGTTCCCGAATGGTCCCTACCTGATGACAGGGTCAGCGCTCCACGGTTCTCAGACGTGGTCGGTCACTGTCAGGAGTTCATGTCTTGTCTGCAAAGCTCGTCTTCTTGCACGGCGTCGGTGATGGTGACCCGCGCGGTCAGTGGCTGACCGATCTGAACCTCGGGCTGGAGAGTGCCGGCTACCGAGGTCTTGCCCGGGCGGAGACCATCGCGCCGCGTTACAGCGACCTGCTCAGCACGGACGGTGTCCACGCCTCAGTTCCCGCGCGCACCTACAAGTCCTCCAACGAGGACGAGCGGCGGCGCAAGTACGAGTTCCAACAGGCACATGCCGCACGCCTGATCGGCACTGATCCCGACATCGGGCGTTTCGGCTTTGACGGCCTACCTGCTGTGGTGCTCGGCCCCGGACAGGAGGCAGTCATCGCTGCCGGCATCCTGCAGCTGCACCAGGTCCGCCGCTACATTGAAAACGAGGGCCTGCGCGGCGCGATCCTCCGGCGCGTGCTCGAGCACCTCCCAGCGTCGGGGGAGATCGTGCTCGTCGGACACAGTCTGGGGTCCGTGGTAGCCGTCGACCTCCTCGATCACCTGCCTGGCGGTGTAACCGTCAAGCGGTTCATCACGATCGGGAGCCCGGCTGGGTCGTCGTTCATCCACGAGAACTGTGAGCGCCTGCTCAAGAAGTTCCCGTACGGGATCGTCGGGGACTGGTCCAACCTGTACGGCCGTGCCGACATCGTCACCGCGGGTCGCGGGCTCGGCTCCACCTTCCCTGCCGCAGCTGACCACCCGATCGCAGTCGGCCCACGGCATGCCGCCAAGGCCTACTTCGAACACCCGTCGGTCGCGATCTTGATCGGTGAGGCGCTCCAAGGGTCGCTGGGAACTGATCTGGCCGTCCGATCTGTGGCCCTTGAGGTCATCGGTTCTGTGCCTGAGCAGACCGCCCTGTTCGCCCTGGCGTTCGCACACCACGTCCGGCGGAGGATCAAGGACAAGGCGGTTGCTGCCCGCTACGAGCTGGCGCTGCGGACCGTGCAGTTGGAGATGGCGGAGAGCCTCAGGCTCCTGCTCGCGAATGAAGGTCGACCACTGTCGGGCGCCGTCCGGGCTCTCTCGAACGGGGAACCACCCACGCTGATCCGGGCCTGGAGCATCGACGAAGTCGTCGAGGTTCTCGTCCTCTGCGCGTTGTCCAACCTCGTCCAGCCCTATGACGTGTCGACCGGCGACGCACCGATGGACGCTCTGCGCGACATGGCGACGGAGCTCCACATCCAGCCGGAGAGCGGGGACCGCATCCGTCAGGCCATCGCTGAGGTAAAGGGCTGCCTCGGAGGCAGCACTGGCATCCCGTGGTCACGCATCCTCATCGGTGTTGGTGGCGTGGCCCTCCTCGCCGCCGGGCCCCTCGGTGTCGCGCTGGCTGCGCCGGCGACCGCCTACGGGGCAGCGGCAGTCACGGGTGCTCTGGCTGCCTTCGGTCCGGGCGGCATGATCGGTGGACTTGCGATGCTGAGCGGGTTGACCTCAGCCGGCGCGGCAGTGACTGCGGGAGCGGTCACCGTGAGTGCGGCCACCGCATCCGTTGATGAACTCGCGGCTGACGTGGTCATCCGGGTGAGCTCGGCGAGAGCTCGCCAGCTCCTCGATGTGACGCCGGATGCAGGTGCCTGGTACTACCTCGCCGGCGCTGAGACAGATGTGGCGGCAGAGCTCAACCGGTTGACGCCCCTGTCGGACCCCAAGTCCCCGCGGATTGCCGATCTTGAGCGGAAGCGTGTGATCCTCCGTCGGCTGCTGACATTCATGTTCGACCACGGACTCCAGCCGAGCGAGCTGCTAGCGGCGGAGCAAGAGCCCGCCGAAGCTGGAGTGCCCGGATGACCTCGACTCTGAATTGGCTCGACTTCTCGGCTGAGGAGCAACGCCGGACACGCGAGATGCTGCGCCTGTTCGAGGAGAAGGAGAGCCGCGACGAACTGGGCATCGGTCAGGTCCGCGATGCCTTCTCGGACCTGCTCTTCCCGGGTACATCGGTGCTGCTGACTCGTGCGCGGTACTTCCTCGTCGTCCCGTGGTGCGGTCAGTACGCAGACAGCACGGCGCACTACCGGCGGGGGCGGCAGACGTTGGACATGGTCGAGCGCAGGGCGCTCGTGGCGCTGAAGGCGGCGGCACCGGGCGAACCCGGGATCATCGGTGCGTACGCCGGAACCGCGGTGAAGAACCTGCCCTCGGTCCTCTACAAGCAGGCGCTGGAGCGCTACGGCATCGCCCGCCCAGCAGTCGAGAGCGGGGTGCTCGCTGAGGAGGCGGTCGGGGAACAGGTCACTCGCGATGCCCCAGGCCGATGGGTTTCCTCCCTGCCAGTAGCGCCGCCCGGGTTCCCCGATGCCATAGACGGTGGGGTACGGCTGTCGCTGGAGGAGGCGAGCTGGTTGAGCGAGCAGATCACCGTTGCCACCCCGGACTCCTATCTGACGCACGTCCTGCTGTCCGAGTGGCCGGTAGACGGCGTGGACTGGCCGTGGAGTCACCCCGCCGTCGAAACGGCGCCCACCGAGATGGCCTCCGTCGTCATGGACGCAGAGCTCTTCTCTCTCGCAATGCACGGAGCGGCCCTGCTCTACAACCTGCTCATCAGCGAGTGGTACGAGAGCAAGGATTTGAGCAACGTCCCCAGTCCGGTCGAGACCTACCGCAGCGCCCTGGACGAGTGGGCAGAACAGGCGCTGGCGCATCCAAAGCGGAGTTCGTGGGACACCGCCGCGATGTGGCAACGGGTCATGAGTCAGAATCCGCGCGTCGAGGGGAACATCCGCGCCCGCCGGTTCATCAGCGACTGGCTCGAAGGGTTCGTCCGCGGTGACGTCGACGGGATCGCAGACGACGACGCGTGCCGGCAGCTCATCAAGCAGCGCGAGCGCTCGATCAAGGGCGCGCAGTCGCGGTTGGCCAACGAGAAGCTCCTGCGCAGTTGGGCCGGCGCCTCCGGCAGCCGGCGGCTGACCTACCGGTGGAGCAACGTGGCCGCGCTGGTTGCGGACATCCACCAGGGACTGGAGTCATCCGATGCTCGAGCCTGACGGCCGCGCACTGCTGCTCGACGCCCTTCGCCCACCGGAGGGGTACCGCCTCGACTACGGCGTGGCCACGACCTTCACGCTGCACCTCGACACAGCGCTGTCGGTCCCGCTGTCTTTCCTTTCCCGTCGGCTGGCCGACTCCGGTGATCCGATCGCGCTGATGGAGGCGGTCCGGGCAGCGGCTGACCGGCTCGACATCTTCCACCAGGCCGGCATGATCGCCCTGCCGCCTTCGCGGTCGCCCATCTTCTCCTTCCTGGAGCCGGTGCTGCACGCGGTGCGGAGGCCCAAGGCGGGACATCTCTTCCACCCGAAGTTGTGGGCTCTCCGTTACGTGGCCGACGACGACGTCGCCGACGTCCGTATGCGGCTGCTCGTCCCCAGCCGCAACCTCACCGCCGACCGCAGCTGGGATCTCTGCCTCCAGCTCGACGGTCAGCTGGGTCCAGGTCCCGTCGAGGGCAATAGCCCGGTCGCCGACCTGCTGACTGCGCTGCCCCGCATGTGCTTGTCGACCATGCCGCCTGAGCGCACCGCCCGACTCGATGCTCTGGCGAGCGACCTCCAGCGGACAGAGTGGGAACTGCCCGAGCACGTCGACGATCTCTCTTTCGACGTCCTGGGGCTGGGCCACTCCCTGGCCGCCGACTTCTTCGTCGGCCACCAGCACCTCGTCATCTCACCTTTTTGCACAGACGGCGGCCTGGCCACCGTCACCGGCGGCACGCCAGCGACCGTGGTCAGTCGGCAGGAGACCCTCGACGGGCTGGACCGGAATGCTCTCGGGGAGCACGAGACGTTCGTCCTCGACCCGCTCACGAGTGAGATGGAAGACAATGGAGACGGGACAGACCCGACGGCCACCGGGCTGACCGGGCTGCACGCCAAGTGCTTCATCCTCCGCCATGGCAGGAAGGCGTGGATCCGGGTGGGCTCGGCCAACGCCACAGAAGCGGCCTTCGCCGGGAACGTCGAGATCCTCGTCTCGCTGGTCGGCTCGGCGGCGAAGCTGGGCGTGACCGACCTCTTCGAGGCCGAGAGCTCGCTGCGCAGCATCCTCACCGAGTACTCGCCGCAGGCGGCCCCCGATGAGGACGACGTGGCGGGTCAGCTCGGTGACCTGTTGATCGACCTGGCCAGTGGGGACTTCACCGCGTCGGTCCAGTCGACGGACCACGGCCACCTGATCCAGCTGCAGGGCCCAGCCATCCCGACGTTGCCGGTCGGTGCACGCGTCACTGTCCGCCCGGTCACGGTGCCCGAGTTCGCCGCCGAGGTACCGCCCGAGCAGCTGATCGACGTCACGTTCGGGCCCATGGAGGTCGACCAGATCTCGGCCTTCGTGATCATCACGGCAACGACCCAGGACGGTGTCTCGGCGAGTGCCGTCGTCCTCGCTGACCTCGTGGGGGCCCCGATGAACCGGCTCGACGAGATCATCGCACGGCAGGTGGACACCCCAGAGAAGTTCCTTCGCTTCCTCGCGCTCCTGCTCGGGATGGGTCAGCCCGCCTGGGCGGTGGGGATGAAACCCGTCGGAAGTGCCGGAGCATCCGCCGCAACTGCATTCGAGGCCCCCGGGTTGCTTGAGTTGCTGATGCGGGCTTTGGTCGAGCACCCAGGCCGGCTGGATGACCTCGCCCGCCTCGTCGACCGTCTTGGTGCGTATGCAGACCGGGGGAGCGTGCTCCCGGACGGGTTCAAGGAGATCTGGGCGGTCGTGGACGCCGTCCGACGCGATCAGGAGGCCGTCGCGTGACGCGCTTTGATGCCGGCCCGGTGCTCGCCGGACTGAAGGACTTCCAGCGCGCCACCGTGGACCACGTCGCTCGCCGGTTCTTCACCGATGATCAACCGACGCGACGGTTTCTCGTTGCTGACGAGACAGGCTTGGGCAAGAGCGTCGTGGCCCGTGGCGTCATCGCCAAGACGCTCGAGCACCTCCAGGACGACGACTCGGTCGACCGCATCGACGTCGTCTACATCTGCTCAAATGCGGACATCGCCCGGCAGAACCTCGCTCGGCTCGAGGTCACCGGAAGTCGAGCCACGCACATGTCCACGCGATTGACGATGCTCGCCAAACACACGGCATCGTTGAAGGGCGCCACCTCGGATCTGATCGACAAGCCGGTCAACCTGGTGGCGTTCACGCCCGGAACGAGCTTCGAGCAGGGCTGGCGGACGGGACAGGCCGAGGAGCGAGCGCTCATCTACCTGTTGCTGGAGGAGCACCTCGAGCTCTCCGGCTGGGCCCGTCGCAGCGCACTCCAGACTCTGCGGGCCACCACCCGGTCGTACGAGCGGTTCGAGTCCGCCGTTGAGTACCTCCGCTCGACCCTCGACGGCGGTCCCGACCCCGTCATCGCGGAAGCCTTCGGTCAGGCGATCAACAGGGACGACCTTGGGCGGCGCGCCGAGGACCTCTTTGCTGATGTCGGCCGTCGGCAGGACATCACTGGCGAGTTGTGGCAACGCGCGACGGGGCTGATCGGAGAACTCCGCGGTCGGCTGGCGCGGGCCTCCATCGAGTCCCTGGAACCCGATCTCGTCATCCTCGATGAATTTCAGCGGTTCAGGAACTTGCTCTCGGTGGAGCAGGGCGGGGAAAGTGCCGAGCTCGCTCAGGAGCTGTTCAACCACGGCCAGGCGAAGGTCCTGCTGCTGTCCGCTACGCCGTACAAGCCCTTCACGTTGGAGCAGGAGCGGCTGACGACGGGGGAGAGCCACCACAAGGACTTCCTGGAGACCCTGCGTTTCCTCAACGGAGACCCGGATTGGCTGGACCAGGTCGACGACGCTCTGGCGCACTATCGCGATGCGCTGTCACGTGCCATCCCCGCAGCGGAAGCGGCCCGGCGCGTCCGAGAGCTGTTGACGACCGTCATGACACGGGCGGAGCGCCCGCGGTTGAGCACCGGGGAGATGGTGCAGGAGCGGCGCACTGAGCTTGCTGACCTGACCGCTGACGACGTCCGTGGCTACGTGCGGCTTCGCGAGCTCGCCTCGGCGCTCGACGCCAACGCGACGCTCGAGTACTGGAAGTCCGCGCCGTACTTCGTCAACTTCGTCGAGGGATACCAGCTCGGCGACAAGCTCAAGAAGGCCCTCGCGGACGGCGGCCCATCAGGCGTCCGCGAGCTCGCCTCTCGTACCCAGCAACTGGATGCGGCGGCTCTTTCGTCGTTCAAGCCGATGGACATGGGCAACGCCCGGCTACGTCGTCTCGCTGGGGACACGGTCGACAAGGGATGGGCAGAGCTTTTGTGGCTGCCGCCGTCCATGCCGTACTTCTCTCTCGGTCAGCCCTTCGCGCAGCACGCGGCCGCCGGGATCACCAAGCGCTTGATCTTCTCCTCGTGGTCGGCGACTCCTACGGCCATCGCTGGGCTGCTCAGCTATGAAGCTGAGCGCCGCATCGCCGACGGCGTGCTGACGGAGAACACCGTCCAGGCGCGTGCCGCGGTGGCGAGTCGGCTCGACTACCGCCTCACCGACGGCCGGCCCGCAGCCATGAGCGCGCTGGCTCTGTTCTGGCCGCATCCGGAGTTGGCTCGATTGGGTGACCCACTCATTGTGGCGCGCTCGCGCCCTGGCGAACTGCTGAGCCGTGCGCAGCTGGAGACCGCGGTCCGAGACGCGCTGGAAGGTGCGGAGGACGACGGAGAGCAGGCGGAGCCGGACGGCGACACCGCGGCGTGGAACCGGTTCCTGAGCTGGCCAGGCGCTCTGCCGGCCGACGTGGGTGGCGGGCTGCCACAGCTGTTGGCGGGCGGCTCTGGCGAATCACCCGACGCGGGCCAAGAGCAGCCAGAGACGGGTGCCGGTTTGAGTGCACACGTCGATCAGGCACTGCAGGCAATCGCCCGCGGCGGCCCTGCCCGACTGCGTCGCAGAAACAGCCTCGGCCGGGACGTCGTCCGGTTGGCCGCACACGCGCCCGGGAACATCGCGTGGCGGGCGCTGAGCCGCGTCCTCACCGAGGACGACAACGTGAACAGCGGCGAGCACTGGCGGGCGGCAGCGCATCTCGCTGCCGGCCTGCGCGCACTCTTCAACCGACTTGAGAGCACGCTCATCATCGACCGCGGTGACGAAGGACCCGCCTACTGGCGCGCAGTCCTCGACTACTGCGCGGCCGGCAACCTGCAGGCCGTTCTCGACGAGTACGTGCACCACCTGCGGAGTTCACTGTCTGACACGCCCCTGACCGGCGAGGCTCTGTTCGGCTTGGCGGATGACATGGTCCGCGCGGTGAGCCTGCGCGTCGCCAACTACGCGCCCTACTACCCGCTCGATGGCAACGGCCCACGACTCCGCAGTCGCTTCGCGCTCCGCTACGGATCGGCGCGAGGGACAGCAGCCGATGCTGCCGAAGGTGTGCAGATCCGCCAGCAGGACGTGCGTGCGGCGTTCAACAGCCCGTTCTGGCCTTTCGTGCTCACCACCACCTCAGCCGGCCAGGAGGGCATCGACTTCCACTGGTGGTGCTCGGCGATCGTGCACTGGAACACCCCGGCTAATCCGGTGGACTTCGAGCAGCGCGAGGGTCGTGTGCACCGCTTCGGCGGGCACGCCGTGCGGCGCAACGTGGCTGCCGCGCACCGAGCGGAAGCGCTCGGCTCCTCGCTGAATGACCCGTGGAGGGCGGCCTACGACGCCGCTGACCAGGCGACTCAAGACCAGGGTGACTTCGTGCCGTACTGGGTCTACGGCGGCGACGCCAAGATCGAGCGGTACGTGTACCCGTACGCGCTGAGCCTGGACGGTCCGCGATACGACCGGCTGAAGCGCGACCTGGCGCTCTACCGGCTCGCTTTTGGCCAGCCACGCCAGGAGGACTTGCTCAAGCTGCTCGACCGGCGCAGCGATGACGAGGTCGCAGCTACCGATGTCATCGACCTTCGGGCGCCGACGGTGTGAGACAAGCGGTGACGCCGTCTCCTGCTCGACATCGAGGCTGATGCGGACGGGCAAGCCATCTTGTGAAAGCCCCAGTCAGGAGACAATTGATGGATCTCAAGCCCGATCAGTTGGGCCAGCTCGTCACCGCGCGACAAAAATGTGGATCAGCCGTATCTGAGGCCTATGACGAAGCCTTGTGCGAGGTGACCGCCCGCATCGCCTCAACGGGCTCTGTGGGGAAGGCGGACATCGGTGCACTTGTGCTCTGGAAGCGTCTGCAGGCGAACACCCCCTGGGCGGCGCGCCTGAACTCGACACCCGACAGCAACGTTCGTGCTGCCACGCGTGCGGCCGTTGAGGCGGTGCATGACTCGAACAGGTCGACAGCCGACGCCGCCGGAAGTGGCCGCAGTGCTCTCCGGTCGTTGCCTGGTTTCAGCCATGGCGACGCACTGGCATCTGCCGTCCTGGTCGCCGCGGCACCCGAGCGAATGGCGATCTACGACCGACGAGCCCACGCGGCCCTGGCCCAGTTGGGCGTCCAGCTCGACAACGCGTCGGGACGCTATGGCCGCTACATGCAACTGGTCGAAGACGCACGCGCGATGGTGTCGAGAACACACGGCCTCTCATGGACCGCGCGCGACGTGGATCTCGCGCTGTACTGGCTGGGCGGCCGCAGGTGACCTGGAGAAGGCTACGACCGTCAACGTTGCCCGCCGATCTGTCAGGCGACCTTCGCGGCATGGAAGACGTCACCGGGTAGAGCATGCTCGAGCCGCCAGAGGATGCGCATCGGCCGGTTGCCGGTGTGCGACTGGTAGGTCATCGGTCCGGCATACAGGTACGGCGGCACTCCGCGGGCGCCGTCCGCCGTTTTCGTCTCCCGCACGAACAAGTGCACCGAGCTACCACGCTCCCGGTGGCGCACGTACCGCTGGCCGACGGGTGACGCTTCCGTCGTCGTGTTCTGCGACTCCCACTGGAACAGCGTCGGTGTGATTGCCGAGTCGGCGTACATCGTGGTGGGGGAGAAGTGACCCTCGGTCTTGGTCAGCGTCACGAAGAACAAATCCGCCCGCTCGTCCAGCACCCACTTCACGCCGGACCCGAACGTGCCGGCCAGATCGGTCATCCCGAACGCCGCCAGCGCCTCCTCGCGGCTGTATCGGGCGTGCACGTGCAGCGGCCGCGACCCGCCGTCCAGCGCTGGCGCCACGCGATGGATGCGCTCTCGCAGCACTCCGATCAGTTGAGCCAGCTCCGCCGAACGAACTCGGTCGGCGAGCAGTCGGGCCAGTGACTCCTCCACCGAGGAGAACGGCGTCCGCGAACCCCAAAGTGCGAAGTGAAGCATCGCGGCCAGTCGTCGGTCTCGGTCGCTCGATCCGAGAACCCCGCCGTTGAGCACGTCGCCCAGGCGGTCGAGTCGCTCGACGTCGTCCAGGTGCAGCATCCGGGCGAATGCGCCGCGCAGCCGAGCGTCGTCCGGCCCCGGTTCGGCGGTGACCACGCCGGCCGCGCGCTGCAGGTCCAGCCAGCTTCGGTTGGTGCCGCGGTAGAGGTCCTCGATGTCCAGCCCGGTCTCGTCCAGGAAGGTGGGCAGGTCGGCCTGCGGGGAAGCAGCGAGTTCGCTGGCCAGTTGCGGCCAGGGGAGCCGCAGCGACTGCCGGACGTTGTCCAGGACCACCTGCTGGGCGACCCGGTCCAGTTGGATCGAGCAGCCGGCCGGCAGCGTCGGAAAACCGAGGTCGATCTCCCGTTCCAGCCCACGTCGGGACGTCCCGGTCAGCGCCCGAAAGCGCAGGTCGAAGCGGAAGCTCCGGTGCTGGGAGCCGATGAAGTCCAACACCGTAAGGCACGGCTTGTCCTCAGCCAGCCGGAGGCCGCGGCCGAGCTGCTGCAGGAACACGGTGGCGCTCTCCGTCGGGCGGAGGAAGAGCACCGTGTCGATCTCCGGCAGGTCGAAGCCCTCGTTGAACAGATCGACGGTGAACAGGACGTTCACCTCGCCGTTGCGCAGTGCCGTCAGCGCTGCCGCGCGGGCGTCCGCGCCGTCCCGGGATGTCACTGCGCGGCTCGGGATACCGGCGGCGTCGAACCGAGCAGCCATGAAGACGGCGTGGTCGATGCTCACGCAGAAGCCCAGCGCCCGCATGCGCGTCGGCTCGGCCACCGTGTCGACGACGGCCTGCAGGATCAGCCGCACCCGGGCGTCACTGCCGGTGTAGAGGTTGGTCAGCTCGGCGACGTCGTAGCCGGAACCCCGTCGCCAGCGCACCGTGTCCAACGGGACGTCGTCGTGCTTGCCGAAGTACTGGAATGGCGCCAGCAGCCGCTGTTCCAGCGCCTCCCACAGCCGCAGCTCGACTGCCGGTCGGCCGCCGAAGCGGGCGATGACGTCTCGGCCGTCCGCCCGTTCCGGCGTCGCGGTCAGCCCGACGAGCACCTTCGGCTCCAAGTGGTCAAGCAGCCGGCGGTACGTAGCTGCCTCCGCGTGGTGGAACTCGTCGACCACCACCAAGTCGAACAGGTGCGGCCGTAGTTCGGCCAGGTTGAGCTGGGCCAACGACTGCACCGAGGCGAACACGTGCTGCCACTGCGTGGGCTTGGCGCCATCGACCAGCAGCTCACCGAAATCACCGCGGCGCAGCACCTGGCGGAACGTCGACCGGCTCTGGGTCAGGATCTCTTTGCGGTGGGCGACGAAGAGCACTGTCTCGACGTGCCCCTGGGCGCGCAGCCGCCGGTAGTCCAGCGCGGAGACCACCGTCTTGCCGGTGCCGGTCGCCATCACCACGAGGTTCTGCCAGCGGTCGTGCACCAGCCGCTCGGCGTCCAGCGCCTCGAGGATCTCCTGCTGGTAGCCGAACGGACGGACGTCCAGCGAGGTGATCTCGGTGGTCACGTCGCCCCGACCGCCCCGCTCGACAGCGATGGCGGCGGTGAAGCGCTCGGCATCGTAGGGCTCGAACGCCGGGTCGTGCCAGTAGGAATCGAACGTCTCGGCGAAGGTCTGCAGCAAGTGAGACTGCTCCACGGACGACAGCCGGACGTTCCACTCCAGCCCGTCAATCATCGCCGCCCGGGACAGGTTCGACGATCCGACGTAGCCGGTGGAGAAGCCGGAGTCGCGGTGGAAGAGCCAGGCCTTGGCGTGCAGCCGCGTCGTCCGGGTCTCGTAGGAGATCCGGACGTCGGCGCCCGCAGCGATCAGTCGCTCGACGGCGCGAGGCTCGGTGGCTCCCAGGTAGGTGGTGGTGATGACCCGCATTCGCACGCCGCGCTGCTGAAGGCCCTGCAGGGCCTGCTCCAGCACCCGGACGCCGTGCCAGGTAATGAAGGCGCACAGCAGGTCGACGCTGTCCGCGGACGCCAGCTCGCGCTCCACCTCGTAGCCGATCCGCGGCTGCCCCCGGCCGTTGACCAAGAGCGCGCTGGTGCTCAGCGGCACCTCTGGCCGCGCAGGGAAGGCCACCGGCGCCGGGGTCGGGGAAGGCGTCGCGACGGCAAGCAGCTGCTGGGCGGCGTCGGCGACCCGGTCGCCGGTCAGGACGGCGTCCGGTGTGCTGAGTTCGCCGACGGCGGTCGCGATCCGGTTGGCCAGCTCGATCTGCGCGGCCACCTTGCCTTGATCGGACCCAGGCGCGGATTGCAGTGACCGGCTGATGAGGCTCGCCAGGTGTCGGGTCAGCACGAGGTGCGAGTCGGCCGGGTCGAGCGGCTCGTACCGCACCAGCTCTCTCGGCGTGCTGGTCAATGCGCCAGCCAGCTCCTCAGTGACCAGCGCCTCGTAGATTCCCGGCGCGACCTCGCTCACTGCGTCCTCCGTCGACCAGGCATCGACGCAGAGTCGCACGTGCTGCCCAGGCGCCCGAGCGCACGCGCCGAGAACGACTGAGTCAAGACGATGAGCTCTTCATTAGAAGTGGTGGCCACCGGATCGAAAAGGCACGACCTTGAAACGGCGGAGGCCGTCCACTGCTGTGCTCGCGCTCGGCTGCCTAAAGGTGAGGCGGGGAGGGCGCCACTACGGGTGAGAGCCACGACCAATGGCCTGTCCCGGTGCCCTGTGCTGACGGATGATCACCGAATGGCAATGTTGCGTCGCTCGCCCAGTGCGGGGCGGTTCGCGGAAGGCCGCTATCGCGAGCTACGCAGCCACTGGCGGCGCCGGATCTCCCGCCGACTCCTGCTGCTCGTTGCGATCACCTGGACCACCTGGCTGCTGGTCTCCTGGCTCGGTGATGGCTGGGTTCGGTGGTACGGCGGCTTTATGCTCGGCGCCTTCGTGATGATGGCCGTCGCCGTGTGGACCACGCCGCCGGAATCGATCCAGCGCTGGGGTGCCGGGGCCGAGGGCGAGCGTCGCACCGCACGGGAGCTGAAAGCCCTCGAACGTCGGGGCTGGCACATGACCCACGATCTCGATTGGCCGGGCGCAGGGAACATCGACCACCTGGTCATCGGCACGGGCGGGATCTTCGTCATCGACAGCAAGGCATGGAACGGCGTCGTGAGCGTGGACGACGCAGGCGCCACCATTACGCCCCGGGACGACGCGGACCGGGCCTGGACCGAACGCGGGCAACGGAACCACCAGATCCGTGCGGCGAGAGCCGTCGCCCGAGCGCTCGCGGCTCGTAGCGGGGCTGCTGTACCCGCTCCTCACTCCGTTGTGGCGGTGTGGGCGCCCTTCCCGCAGCGCGTGGCGGTCAGCGGCGACGTCACGTACGTGGCGGGCGATCAGCTGACTGATTGGTTGCACAGCCGACCGAGACAACTGTCCCGCGAGCAGGTCGCCCTCGCTTCCGTTGCTGTCGGTGCTGATTTGCTGAGCGAGGCGCTGCCCGCCTGATCGAGGTACCGACCGAGAGATCGGAATGAAACTGTCCAGCTTCGACACGTTTACGACGTCGGTATCTGAGCGGTGAGACCCCAATCGCAGCCGGTCCGTCTCCCAGGTGGCCCCGCACTGCTGAGGGCCGGCCAGCCTCTACCGGGTCTTGTTGACGCCAAGCGCCGGCGTACCGAGCCAGTGGTCAGGCGGTGAACAGACCGGCGCTGGTCTCGGTAAGCCGGCCGGCGTTCACCGCGGCCGACAGCGCGGAGTCCAGAAGGGCGACCTGGGCCGGCGTGCGGCGGCGGTAGCCGAACACCTCCAGCGTACGAGCGAGCAGCTCGTCCCTCGTCATCCCGGCGCTCGCCCGGCACAAAGCGACCATCGCGTTGCCGCTCTCCTCCGGCGCCACCTGCTCCATCGGCCGGGTCGCCTCCGGGTCACGTCGGAACCCCGTCCACGTCGCCCGGTCCAGCTGCGCCGGCCAGACGACGTCACCGATCCGGGCCGCCTCGGGCACCAGCGCGGCCAGGGCGTCCCGACGGGCCTGCGCCACCCGCCCCAGCCCGAACGCCCCGGCGGCCAGCCGGGTCAGCCGGTCGAGGTGGATTGGCCCCTCTGCCTCGACCCCGGCCTGCAGAACCGCACGCACTTTCTCGGCCACCCGCCGGTTGCCGAGCTGGTCGAGCAGGCTCCGGGCGCCCGCAGGCTCCGGAGACCACGGCACGAACGGCTCCTCGCCGTCCAGCACCGCCGCGGGGGGAGCGACCTCCGCAGCATCTGAAGCCGGAGCCACCGAAGCCGGAGGAACCGGAGCAGCCGTTGGAGCCGCCGGGACGGGGAGCGGCTTGACCCGAGGCGGGAGAGCGACCGGGGTCTGGGCGGCGGCGACCAGCCGCTCCACCACCGCGTTCCGGTTGGCGAGCCAGGCCGGCAGCCACACACGCTCCACTGCCGGCCAACGCAGCATCTCGCCCAGCACCTCCACCGGCAGCCCGTCGCGGTCACCGACCGTCCGCCGCCGCGCCCACGCCGGGCCGTCGAGCAGTACCGCCAGCACCGGCACGTCGGGCGCCGAGGCCAGCGACACGGCCAAATCCACCTTGAACTCCGACAGCCCCACGTCGGTCCGCACGACCAGTCCACGAGCACGCAGCGCGTCGGCGACGGAGTCCCGGTGCCGATCGGGCAGCGAGGCGAACCGCGCGTCCCGCGGCAGCGCGTCGGTGCCGTGTGCGGCCAGGTCCAGGTAGGCGCGCAGGTGCTTGATCCCCACCGACGACGTCTGCTCCGACCGCAGGTCGGCCGGGTCGAAGGAGGAGAACACCACCACCTGCCGCCGGGCGCGGGTGATCGCCACGTTCAGCCGTCGCTCACCGCCCACCTTGTTCAGCGGCCCGAAGTTCAGCGGCAGCTGACCTCGGTCGTTGGCGCTGAAAGCGGTCGAGAAGAACACGGCGTCCCGCTCGTCGCCCTGCACGTTCTCCAGGTTCTTGACGAACAGACCCTCGCCGTCGGTGCGATCGAGCGCCTCCACCAGCCGCTCGTCACCGGCGTCCCGCAGCAGCGCATCGATCAGCGCCCGCTGCTGGGCGTTGAAGGTGACCACGCCGATCGAGGGCGGCTCGTCGGGGGAGAGGGCGAAGCGTCGGCGGATCTCCGCCACGATCGCCTCCGCCTCGACCGGGTTGGTGCGCAGCAGCTTGCCCGCCCCCGAGCGGTGGAACGTGCCGTCCACCCGCACCAGCGAGACCCCGCGGCCGTCCGGGGCCGAGGAGGCCGGTCCGTGCACCGGTGCCGGGAACGAGGACAGCCGGTTCTCGTAGTACTGGCCGTTGCTGAAGGCGATCAGCGACTCGTCCTGGCTGCGGTAGTGCCAGGACAGCCACTGCCGCGGCACCCGAGCCTGCACGCACTCCGAGAGGATCGACTCCTCGTCCTCCACCGCGGTGGCCAGGTCCTCGGGCAGCGCATCGTCGTCCGTCGTCGGCTCGGCGAAGGACGTCGGCGGCATCTGCTTGCTGTCCCCGACGACGACCGCAGCGTGCGCCCGGCCCAGCGCACCGACCGCGTCGGCGACCCGGATCTGCGACGCCTCGTCGAACACCACGAGATCGAACAGGCCGGCCCGGGCCGGGAAGAAGCGGGCCACCGAGTCGGGGCTGACCAGCACACACGGCATGACGGCGGTGACCAGTTCGCCGTACTCGGCGATCAGCCCGCGCACACCCAACCCGCCGCGCTGCCGGTTCAGCTCCCGCTGCAGCGCACCGACCTGACCCCCACGCGCGGTGACGTCGAACGACCGCGCCGCGACCACCGATGCGGGCAGCGCCGCGGTCAGGTGCCGGCGCACCGCCCGGGACGCCGCCGCGAACCGGGAGATCGCCCGCTCGTGCACCGGCGCGTCGAAGAGGGCCAGCCCGGTGGCCTCCTCCCGCTCGGTCATCGCGGCCCCGGCCAGCCCGAGCTCGAAGGAGCGGACGGCGTCGTCGGCCGGCACCGCACCGGACAGCAGCGCTGACCGAGCCTCACCCAGCCCGGCGGAGCGCAGCGGCTCGACTGCGGCGACCAGGTCCAGCCAACGGCGTAGCGACGGCACCCCGGGGGCTGTGACTGCCCGCTCGGCGCGGGTCGCCTGCCACCGGGCGAACAACCCATCGCTGCCCGCCCACGCCGCGAGCAGCTCGGGCGTCGACCGGCAAACGGTCAGCAGCCGCTGCACCGCCTCCTGCGCGCGGCCGACCGCCGCCGCGGCGGCCGGGTTGGTCGCCGGCCCCTGGGCCAGCAGCGCCCGCAGCGCCCCGGGAAAGCCGTCGCCGCCCTCCACCACCGCACCGGCCAGCCGCAACCAGTCGACCTCCCGGTCGACCAGGCCCGGATCCGTCAGCGGGTTCCAGTCGCCGGGCACCTGCAGCCCGGGGATCGCCGCGGCGCGGGCGGCCAACGCCCGCGCCGCCGTCTGCGCCGCGAGCAGCGCCGACGCCAGCGCCGGCACCGCCTTCGGCACCACCTCGCCGGTCAGCACCGGAGCCAGCGAGTCGCGGACGGCGATCAGCCGCTTCTTGCGGCCGAAGAAGCCCGACTGCGCAGCGGCCTCCCCGGCGGCGGCGATCTCCGCCAGCGGCAGGTCCAGCGCCGCCGGCGTCGCTCCGTCCAAGCCCGGTGCCGCGCAGAACGCGGCGACGTCGGCGGACAGTGCGGCCGTCTCGGTGCGCCAGCGTGCGGACCGGGTCTCGTCCAGCACCGTCAGGTCGACCGGCGGGCCGTCCAGCACCCGGGCCAGCCCGGCGAGGTCGCCTGGCGTGGTCACCGCGGCCAGCACCGGCGCCAGCCGCGCCGAGCCTAGGAGCTCGGCGACGGCCGCATCGACCGCAGCAGCGGCGGTCGCGGCGGCCGGCACGTCGACGTCGGCGACGTCCACGAAGCTCCACGGGTGGCCCGGCCGCGGCCGGGCCAGGTCGGCGACGTCCGGGAGCCCGGCCAGTGCCCGCCGCACCGCCGCCACGTCCTCGGCGGTCAACCCACCGACCGCAGCGGGCGAGACGGGCAGCGGCGGCACGGAGTCGCCGACGCTGAGCGCGCCGGTGTGCGCGCTGTACAGCGACAGGCCGGCGGCGTTCGGCTCGTGCAGCCGGGTGGCGTACCGGGCCAGCGAGCGCCGGGCCGAGCGGAGGTCCTCACCGTCGGCGGCCAGCCCCTGCTCGTCGACCTGCACCGCGTGCTCCAGCGCCGCGCGGATCTGGGCCCGCACCACTGCCGGCCGGCTGCCCTTGTCGTGCAGGTCGAGGGCGAACGGGCCCATCCCGACCGCGTCCAGGCGCCGGGCGACGACGTCCAGCGCGGCCCGCTTCTCGGCGACGAACAGCACCCGCTTGCCGTCGGCGACCGCCCGGGCCAGCAGGTTGGTGATGGTCTGCGACTTGCCCGTCCCCGGCGGGCCCTCGAGCACGAACGTCCGGCCGGCGGCGGCCTCGGCGACCGCGGTCAGCTGCGAGGCGTCCGCCGGCACCGGCACGGCGGCCGCGAGCTCGTCGAGGTCGACCGAGCCGTCCTCGGCGACCGGGTCGTCGAACGGGTCGGTGGGGGAGTGCACCAGGTGGGCGACCAGCGGGTTCTGGCTCAGCGTGGCCCAGTGCTCGTCCAGGTCCTTCCACAGCCGGAACTTCGCGAACGCCAGGATCGCGAGATCCGCGGTCGGCTCCACCCGGTACGGCAGCCCCTGCTCGACCAGCGCGACCCGCATCGCCTGCAGCGCGGCGTTCAGGTCGATCCCGGCGCCGTCCTCGGTCGGTTCGGCCAGGCCGGGCACGCTCAGCCCGTGCAGCTGGCGCAGCTTCTCCAGCAGGCAGTAGTTGGGCGTGCTGGTGCCGGACTCGTCCACGGTCAGCCGGTAGGCGCCGGACCGGGAGTGGGCCTTCAGCACGACGGGCACCAGGATCAACGGTGAGCGCAGCGGCCGGCCGTCCAGCTCCCAGGCCAGGCTGCCCAGCGCCAGGTACAGGTTGTTGGCGCCGGTCTCCTCCAGCACCGTCTTCGCCTTGTAGGCCAGCGCCCGCATCCGGGTGAGGTACGAGGCCTCCGGGACGTCGACGTACAGCCCGCGGCGGTCCAGCAGCAGTTCGGCCAGCTGCTCCTGCGGCAGCTCCCGGGCCGAGCGCAGTCCGCGCTCGCGCTGGACGGCGGCCAGCTGGTCGCTGGGCAGCAGGGTCAGCGCCGTCCCGCCGTTGACCAGGTCCTCCAGCGCGCCCAGCTGCGCGTCGGGCACGGTCAGCGCGATCCCGGCACGCGGGGTGTAGTTGATCAGCCGGTTGCGCAGGCTGAGGTCCAGCAGCGCGTTCTTCCACTGCGCAATCCGCGGCGGGGCTGCCTCACGAGCATCCAGCGGAGCCGCCGTCCCGCTGTCGGTCGGGCGGGCCGGGGTGCTGTGCACGGCCGGCCGGTACTCGACCACCTGCACGGTGCCGTCGGCGTCCCGGGTGCGGGCCGGCAGCGGGAGGACGCCGTCGCGCCGGGCGCGGTAGACGTCGACGACGCCGATCACCCGGTCGAGGTCGCCGGTGAGCCACGCTGCGTACGGCGGGCGGTGCAGCTCCTCGAAGCCGACCGGCTCGGTGCGGGTGGTAAGCATGGTCGTCTCGACCAGCCGGATCAGCCCCAGGTCGACCAGGTTCACCAGGCTGGCGACGTCGGTGGTCGCCGAGCTCTGCGCCGACAGCTCCTCCCGCCAGTAGCCGATGAAGGCGTGCCCCTCGACCAGCCACAGCAGCGGCCGGATGCCGGCCTGCTCCAGCGCGGCAGCCAGGACGACGACCAGGTCCAGGCAGGTGCCGACCCGCTCGTCGAGCACCTCGCCGGGCGTGCGCACCTTCTGCCCGACGTCGGCCCAGCTGGCCGGGGGTTCGCTGTACCGGACGGCGCGGGCCTGGACGGCGGCGCAGATCGCGGCGGCGATCGCGTCCACCCGCTCGGGGCCGGACTGATAGCCCTGGATCGACGGGCTGCCGGTCTCCGTGTTCAGCACCTCGGCCGCCTCCGCGACCAGCGCCGGGATCGACGGGTGGTTGGGCAGGACGTGGGCGGCGAGCATCTCCATCGCCAGCTCCAGCGGAGTGGCCAGCCACTGCGCGGCGGCCAGGAGCTGCACCGGGACGCGCGCCCGGCCGAGCACCTCGCCGTCCTTCTCCACCAGGACCGACAACCAGCCGGGACGGCGCTCCTCGACCTGCAGCATCGCCGCCGGGTCGAGCCGCAGTCCCACGTCGGTGAGCACCGTGGTGTGGCCGGGGTCGACGTCGGCGAACAGCTCGACGGCCTCGCCGATCGGACCCTCGGCGTCCCGGACGGCCACGTGCACGCTGGCGTGCCGCACCGATTCGTCGTGGCCGGTGAGCACCAGCTGGGAGACGACGGCGATGCCGTTGTGCGCCAGTGCGTAGCTGAGCACGGGCACCGCGGTGACCTCGACGGTGACCCGAGCGCCCTGCGCCGCCGCGTCGGTCGTCGCCGGGTGCAGGTCCGCGGGGTCAGTCATGTGCCCTGTCTACCGGCCGGCAGCGACGAGTCCGGGTCACGCCGTGACGGTTGTGGCAGCTGGGGCGTCAGCGGACGAAGTCGATACGTCTCACTGCGGCGGTGACGGCCACGGCGTGCTCACGCCACGGCCGGCGCCGCGCTACTGCAGGACGGTGAGCACGAACGGGATGAGGAGCGCTGACAAGGCCACCATGAACAGGCTTCCGGCGACCGACAGGGCGATGTAGTTGTCGGGGGCGCGCCAGGCGACCAGTCCGCCCGCGATGGCGGAGACGAGCAGTACTCCGAGCAGGAACCAGATCATCGGTACGTCTCTTCTCCAGGGTCTGCGGTCACGGGGCGTCAACGGGCGTGGCCAGCGGCGCCCGAGTGTGGGTCATCAGCTCGATGGGCTCCCGCACTGCTGTCCGCGTGTGTCGAAGTCGCCCACCTCGACCTTCGCCGCTCGTAGCCAGGCTGGTCGGCTGACTCAGCCACTCGCTGCGCCGGTCGACCGGGGCAGGCGGTCCAGCGCGGCGGTGAAGCTGTCGTTCCACAGCCCGAGGTGCGGCCACGCGTCCTGCACCCTGGCCGTCGCCTCCGCGGCCGACAGGCCCTCCGTCCGGCGCAGCCACGCCCGCAGCACCAGTCCGGTCCGGGACGCCCCGCCGTGGCAGTGCACGAGCACCGGTCGGCCCTCGGCGCGCAGCGCCGCGATGTCGTCGAGAACGTCTGCCAGTACCGCGTCTACCTCGCTGTTCGCGTCGTCGTCGGTCAGATACGCGAACCGCTGGACCTCGTGCCCGAACGGCTCCCCGGTGCGGCACAGCGAGACCACGGCGAAGTCAGGGGAGCTGTTCCGCGCGCCGTCCAGGTCAGCGGCCCACACACCGGGCAGCACCTCGCGCGGCTCGATCCGAGCGCTGCGGGCCGCTACGTGTCGGTTGGTCGGGCTGCCGTCCAGGGTCATGGCGAGGGCGTGCAGGTCGGCCAGGTCCCAGCGCTTGTCGGCGTAGCCGGGCACCCGGCCGTGGACGACGGAGGTCCACCGCATCGGGATGCCGGCGATGCCGAGCACCGCACCGGCCAGCCCGCCGGCGACGGCGGCCACCGTGTCGGTGTCACCACCGAGGTCGATGACCAGCCGCATCACCCGGGCGAAGTCGTCCGCGTGCCGCAGCGCCCACACCGCCGAGCCGAGCGTCGGCCACACCGCGCCGTTGCTCTCGGTCGCCTGGTCCGGCGTCCAGTCCGGTGCCAGCACGGTCGCCCAACGGCCGCCATGCTCCGGCGTCACGAGCTCCAGCGTTGCGGGTATCGCGGCCAGCGGGTCGCCGCCGTCCAGTGCCACCCGCACCAGCTCGTGGAAGACCGCGCAGCCCTCGCCGGCCGACGGGTCGCCGTGGGTGAGGGCGGAGATCCGCCGAGCGGCGTCCATGGTGGCCTCGGTGCCGGACCGGGCGAACCAGATCGCGGCCGGCGTCGTCCGCATCAGCGAGCCGTTGCCGGCCGCGTGCCCGGAGCGGGCGAAGTGCTCAGCCGCGGCGACGTCCCACTGCCGGCCGGAACCGAGGACGGCGCGGGTCTGCTTCCCGGCGTCCGGCGGGTCGGCGCGCAGCCAGGTGCGGAACCGGTCGAAGAGGTCGGCCTCGTCCAGACCGCCCCGCTCGACCAGGGACGCCGCCACCAGCAGCGCCATCTGGGTGTCGTCGGTGAACTCGCCCGGCTCCCGGTCCAGCGATCCGCCGCCGCACATCTCGGTGGCCACCCCGCGGGCGTCGGTGAGGAAGCGGGCGGAGAACTGGCCGGCCGGGCCGAACTCGAACGGCGCGCCGAGGGCATCGCCGACGGCGGAACCGATCAGCGCACCGGCGACACGGTGGTCGCGGGGCATGGGCTGGGTCATCAGGCCTCCATCCAGGTCGCACGCCTGCAACCGCGTACGAGTCAGCCGCACACACGCCCTACGGTCAACGGGTGAGTGACCAGGGAGAGCAGGACCGTTCGTCGGCGGGCCACCGACGCCCGTCCGTCGCGGTGGACACCGCCGTCCTGACGGTGGACGTGCGCAACGGCGCCCTCGGCGTCGTCCAGCACCAGCGGCGCGGCGAGTGGGCGCTGCCTGGCACCTTCCTGCACGAGGGGGAGACGCTGGCCGACGCCGTCCTCCGCTCGCTGGCGGCGGAGGTGGCCCTCCGCGGGTCGCGCCCGCAGCAGCTGCACGTCTTCGAGGACCCCGAGCGCGACGACCGGGGCTGGGTCCTCTCCGTCGCGCACGTCGTCCTGCTGCTCGCCGAGGACGTCGACCCGGTGGTGACCAGCCGCGACGACGTCCGGGTGGTGCCCGTGGACGACGCCGTCGGGCAGCCGTTCGACCACGACGTGATCGTGCGCCTGGCCGTCGACCGGGTACGGCAGGACTACGCGCTGCAGCCCGACCCCGCCGGCCTGCTCGGCGAGGCGTTCCCGCTCAAGAGCCTGCAGACGCTGCACGACGCGGTCGCACCACGGCCCGGGCCGGGGGAGAGCCGGCCGTCCATCGACACGTTCCGGCGGTACATGGTCGGCAAGGGGCTCATCCAGCCCACCGGGGAGTTCGCCCGCAAGGAGCGGCCGGGCGCCATGGGCAAGCCGGCCGAGCTCTACCGCCGCGCCGGGGAGAGCCGGGACGTGACCGACGTCCTCGGCATCCGCCCGGTGCGCAAGGAACGGAACCGGGCGGACCGGCCGGTGGACGACGTGGGTCCAGCCCGGACCTTCAGTGAGCTGGGCGCGCACAACGTGGCGTCGGCGATCCAGCGACTCGTGGACGAGGTCGGCGCCCAGGTGCCGCTGACGCTCACGGTGATGCCGCACTACGTGGCCGTGCGGCCGGCAGGGGAGGAGCGGGTCGCTGCCTACGCCAGGCCGCAGACGCTCTCCGTCGGACTCGACCCGGACGACGCCGTGACGGTCACCGACGACCACCCGGACTTCCGGCTCGAACGCACGTCAGCGGCGACGCATCATGTGCACGTGCCCGCTGCTGCCCTGCACGAGCCGGCGCACCGGGAGGCGGCCCGCGCGGCGCTGGAGCAGGCACTGGCGCGCGTCACCGGCGCGCACTGAGCCTCGGGAACCCGCCGGGCGACTCACGCCGGGTGACTGCGCCACCGGGCGATGACGCCCGGGACCAGTTCGGCGCCCGCGGCCCCGACGGCGGCCGACCCGAGCACCACCGACCACGACACCGGGTCCAGCGGCGTGCAGCCGAAGAACCGGCTCACCCCAGGGGTCTGCACGATCCCCACGAGGACGGCGAGCGAGCCGGCCACGGTGACCAGGACCAGCGGGCTGCGCCGGCCCGACCACGCGGTCTGCGCCAGCTGGGTGGTGATCAGTGCGGCCAGACCCATCGTGCTGGCCCGGCCGGGCAGCGGCCCGGTCAACCGGCCGACGACCCAGGCGCCGGTGGCGCCGACCGTCGTCGCCGCTCCCCGGACCAGCACCATGTGCCGGACCGCGTCGGTGAACCCGCGGTGGGGACCGGCCCGCAGCACGGCGGCGAGCGGGTGCTCGGCGAGCGGGCCGTCGTCGTCCCCGGCCGGGACGTGCCGCGGCGCGGCGACCGCGACGGCCAGCGCCGGGAACATGTCGGTGAGCAGGTTGACGAGCAGCAGCTGGCGAGTGCCCAGCGGCGCCCGCCCTCCGACGGCGGTGCCGAGCACGGTGAACGCCACCTCCCCGGCGTTGCCGCCGACGAGGATCGACACCGCGTCGCGGACGCGGGACCACATCGCCCGGCCCTCGGCGATCGCGTCGACCAGCCGAGTGAGGTCCAGGTCGGTGAGCACCAGATCGGCAGCGGCGCGGGCGGCCGGCGACTCCGCGCCCTCGACCCCGACGCCGACGTCGGCCAGCCGGATCGCCGCGGCGTCGTTCACCCCGTCGCCGGTCATCGCGAGCGTCGCCCCGGCCCGGCGCAGCGCGGCCACCAGGGTGACCTTCTGCTCGGGCGAGAGCCGGGCGAACACGGCCGTCTCGCGGACGATCCGGGCCCGCTCGGTGTCCGACGCCCGGGCCAGCTGAGCGCCGGTGACCACTCGGTCGGCGTCGGGGACGCCGGCCTCGGCGGCGATGGCGCTGGCGGTCCCCGGGTGGTCACCGGTGGCGACCACCACCCGGACGCCGGCGGCCCGTAGCTGCTCCACGGCGCGCACCGAGGACTCGCGCAGTGTGTCGGCCAGCCCGATGAACCCGCGCAAGGTCAGCCGGTCGGCCGCCTCGTCGAGGTCATCGGGCAGGCCGTCGACCGCGCGGTCGGCGACGGCGAGCACCCGCAGCCCGTCGCCGGCCAGCTGCCGGACGCGGTCGCGCACCTGCGGGTCGTCGGCGCAGCGGCGGAGCACCACCTCGGGGGCGCCCTTGACCACGAGCCGGCCGTCCCGGACGGCGGCGGAGAAGCCACGGCCCGCGGTGAAGGCCAGCGCCTCGTCCGGCGCGCCGTCGTGGCCCAGGCCGCGCTCGGTGGCGGCCGCCACGACCGCGCGGTCGGTCTCGTGCGCCCGGTCGTCGCCGTTGCCCATGCCCGCGGCGGCCAGCCGGAGCAGCTCCGGTTCGGCGGCCTCGTCGTCGGAACCGTCGGTACTGCCGTCCGGACCGACGGGGACGAGCCGCGCGACGCGCAGGCGGTTCTCCGTCAGCGTGCCGGTCTTGTCGAAGCAGACGGTGTCGACGCGGCCGAGCGCTTCCAGCACCCGGGCGCTGCGCACCACCGCACCACGACGGGACAGCCGCCTGGCCGCGGCCTGCTGGGCGACCGTGGCGACCAGCGGCAGCCCCTCGGGGACCGCGGCCACCGCGATCGCCACCCCTGCGGCCACCGACTCGCGGAGCGGGCGGCGCCACAGCAGGCCCAGCGCGGTGACGGCCGCGCCACCGGCGAGGGTGAGCGGCAGGACGGCGCGGGTGAGCTCGGCCAGCCTGGCCTGCACGCCGGCCGGCGGGGCCGCGCCCCCGGCGGCGCGCGCGGCCCGGCCGGCCTGCGTGGCCTGACCGACGGCGACGACGACGGCCCTGCCGCGGCCGGCCACCACCGTGGTCCCGTCGAAGAGCAGGCAGCTGCGGTCGGCGACCTCGGCCCCCGGAGTCGGGGCCACCGACTTGGCGACCGACAGCGACTCGCCGGTGAGCCCGGATTCGTCGACCTCCAGGTCCTCGACCTCGAGCAGCCGGGCGTCGGCGGCGACGACGTCGCCGGGTTCGACGAGGACGACGTCGCCGACGCGCAACGCGGTCGCGGGCACCTCCTCACTCCCGCCGTCGGTCTCCCGGCGTGCGCAGTGGCCCTGGTCGAGCAGCAGCGCTTCCAGGGCGGTCTCGGCGCGCAGCCGCTGCAGGCCGCTGACGACGGCGTTGATCCCGGTGACGCTGCCGACCAGGAACGCGTCGGTGGCCTCACCGAGGACCGCGGTCGCCGCCGCGCCGGTGGCCAGGACCGGAGTCAGCGGATCGGCGAGCTCGGCGGAGACCGTGCGGGCGAACCGGGCCGGTGTCCGGACCGCGGGCACCCCGGCCACCAGGCGGGCTGCGGCGGGCACGCGGCCGGGCCGGTGCTCGGGCTCCCTGGGCAGGTCGGCCAGGCGGCGCAGGACCTCATCGGGCTCCAGCGCGTGCCAGGGGGTGTGCGCGGTCGGTGCCGGGACAGGGCGGCCGGCGGCACGCACGGCGACCCAGCTCCCGGTGGTCATCGTCGTGACGGTCGCCCACTTGCCCGGCGTCGTGGCCCGGCGCTGGCCGTAGCGGGCGCTGCCGACAGCGGCGAGCAGGCCGCCGAGGACGTTGCCGGTCAGCGCGGTGCCGGCCGCGCGCCGGCTGACCGCCTTCGCATCGGGAACGGCGGCGACGATGCGGCAGGCGTCGGCCAGCCCGGGAGCGGTGACCAGGTCGGCACCCCAGGCAGGGCCCCGGCCCGCGAGAACCGGGGCCACCGCGATGTCGGAGGCCAGCAGTGCCGGGCCGTCCGCCGCGGACACCAGCAGGACGCCGCGCCCGTCGGACTGCAGCCGCCGGACCGTGTCGACCAGGCCCTCCTCGGCGGAGGTCACGTCGTCGGCCAGGCCGGCGATCTCCCGCGTGCCGACGTGCCGGGAGAGGACGAGCCGGAGGCCGGCGTCGGCGGCGGTGGTGAGCAGCGACTCGGCGTGCGGGTCGAGCTCGGGGGCGACCATGGCGGTGCCGACCCGGCGGCGGCCCTTCAGGAGCGAGCGGACCTCGCCGCCCGGTGCGTCGGCCGGCGTACGCGGTGGGCCGAGCCGGAGCCGGCCGGTGCCGTTCCCAGCAGCAGCGCCGGCATCGGCGTCGTCGTCGGCGAGCAGGCGGGCGGCGGCCGACCAGACGTCGGCGTCGTCCCATCCATCGGCCTCGGCAGTGGCCTCCACGACCGTCGGCGGTCCGGTGCACAGCGTCCGGCCATCGACGACGACGGTGTCGATGCGGTCGAGCCGGCGGTAGGCCGAGCCGTCCATCGGAAGGATGCCGCGGCGGGACAGCAGGAGGTCCAGGACGGCGGCGAAGGACTCCCGGCCCTGGACGGCGGCCTTCGGCGTGAGGGCCTTGAGCAGGTCGGCGGAGCGGCCGGGGCGGCGGGTGAGCGCGACCAGACCGAGCGCCGCAGCGAGTTCGGTGGGCGCCAGTCGTTCGCGGTAGGTCTCGATCGGGCCGGCCGGCAAGGATCCCGGTCGCGGGCCGGGCGGCTGCTCCGGCGCGGCGTCGTCGGGCTCGGGTCGGCAGAGCTCCCGCTCGCGGCGCCGCCAGACCTGGCGGCGCGCGCGCATCTCCAGGGCCCGCTGGATCGCGGCGGCGGCATTGAGCGCCGGCACGGTGGGGCTCTGGGTGAGGGCGTGCAGCAGCGCGCCGGTGCCTTCGAAGACCAGGTCGGTGCCGACCGGTCCGACGCGGTCGGAGACCGCCCGCTTGAGCCACTGCTGGGTGTCCAGCAGCGCCATCAGCAGGGTGGCGTGCCGGTGCACCGCGGGGATCGGCAGCACCTTGGCGGCGGCGGCCACGCCGACGGCGGCGGTGTCGACGGCCGCGGCGAGGACGGCGGCCAGGAGCGGCTCGAGGTCGGCCGGGTGGTCCGGGCGCTGCGGGAAGACCCCCGTGGCGCCGCGGGCCTGCTCGATCTCGGTGACCACGCCGACCACGTCGTCGACGGTGACCCGGCGGGCGTCGACGGCGACCAGCACCCGGCCGACGACGTCGTTGACCGTGGCCCACTCGACGCCCTCGAGCCGCTCCAGCTGGCGGCGCAGGGCGGTGCGGGCCTCGGGAGTCTCGTCGTCGGCGGGCGCCTCGACCTCGATCTGGAGACGGTCGCGGTCACCCCAGACCCGTCGCGTGCGGCGGGCGAGCGGCGGCTCGACCATGCCCTTCGCCGCGTCGACCAGGTCGTGCAGGTGGCCGCCGGGGAAGGGGTCGGCCCCGGTGACCAGGGTGCCGACCGCCCGGGTGCCGGAGACGGCGGCGTCCCTCGCGAGGTGGATGGAGCCGGTGGCCACGGTGGCCCCTGCTCTGGCGACCCGGGAGGTGACCGAGGCCGTCTCGCCCAGCAGGCCGGCACCGACGACCACCGGCACGGCGGCCAGCGCCGCGGCGCCGGTGGCGAGGCGCGTGGCCTCGCGCGCGGCGCTGCCGGCCCACGCGATCGGGCGGAGCAGCGCCATGGGAACCCCCCGTGTGACGACAGTCACCAAACGGTACGTCGTCGGCCGGCCCTTCGTGTCGGTGTGGTTCGGTCGGCCGATCCCGGCAGTCGCGTCAGTGGGGTCCGCTACCCGACGGCGAGGCAGGTCGGAACCCGGGGCGCGGAGTGACCCATGGGGTGACTCACGGTCGGCCGTCGTCCGGATCAGCCGTTCGTCGGTGTCACGCTCCGACGGCGAGGTCCGACGGCACCGAGGAGCGGGATGTCGAACGCCCCCGCCCGGGTGCGGACCCGGTTGCTGCAGCGATCCCGGCAGACAGGCCAAGTGGCGCTGCCCTCGTTCCCGGTGGCTTTGTCCAGCGAGTTCTGCGGGTTGCGCATCCGCGTCCAGACGGGAACCACGATCCACCACCAGAGCAGCAGCGCAGCGACGGCTCCAGTGATCCACCAGGCGCGCGTCCGGCCGAAGAGCACGTCGATCACCAGGAGGATCGCGGAGGCGATCGCGACTGCGAGGACGGCCAGCCCGGCCAACGCCGACCAGTTGCTGCGCCGCAGCAAGGACTCCTCGTCCTGCTGGCGGAACAGCAGCCGGTGTTGCGCGGCCGGGGCGATGAGCAGCCCGGTGGCGACCGCAGCCGCCACGAGGGTCGTGAAGTAGACCTCCTGCTGGAACTCCGACATCTGGGTTGCCCGCGGTTGGAACGGGGCGATCAGCAGGAAGGCGAAGAGGAACTGGGGGGCGGCATCCCAGGCGGCCCGCATCTGCAGAGGCAGGGCCCCCCGCTTGCCCCGCGAACGCTCCCGACCTACCTTCTGTACATGTCAGCTGTACATCCGAGGTCGTCGTGACCGAGCCGGGTGACCCGGACCTGCGCTCCGTGAGCGTCGCCGAGGCTCGCGCGCGCTTCAGCGAACTGCTCGACGCCGCCGAGGCGGGGGAGACGGTGGTGATCACCCGGCGCGGCGAGCCGGTGGCCGAGCTCCGGGGGCGCGCCCGATCACCTCGGACGGGTGCGCGTGACCTCAGCTGGCTGGCCGAGGAGGCCGCGAAGATCTCCTACAACCCCGTCGACTCCGGCGAACTGGTCCGCGGGATGCGCGACGAGCGCTACTGATGCTCTACCTGGACACCAGCGTGCTCATCGCTCTCGTCACGGCGGAGCCGCGCAGCGCGGCGCTGCGCGACTGGGCAGAGGCCGTGGACGACGTCTTCGTGACGTCCGACTGGTCGCTGACCGAGGTGGCATCGGGCCTGTCGATCAAGCAACGCACCGGTGCGCTGACCGAGCGGGAGCGGGCGGTCGTCGAGCGGGCGCTGGCCCGGTTCCTGGCGGAGAACGTCGAGGTCGTCGGGGTCCACCGGGTCGACTACCGAACCGCCGCCCGGCTGTCGGCTCAGCCCACACCCCCGCTGCGCGCCGCGGATGCCCTGCACCTCGCCGTGGCTGACCGGCACGGCGCCGTGCTGCACACGCTGGACGACCAGCAGGCAGCCGGGGCACGGGCGCACGACATCGGCGCGGTGGTCCCGGTGCCACGGAGCTAGCGGCCGGCGGGGGGTGGGATGTGGACCCCGACGCCGGTCGGCCAGCGACCGCTGGGACTGGTGAGCCCGATGGGACGACGTCGTTCCGTAGACACCGTCTCCTGTCGTCGCGCCGTGCCATGGTCCGCCTCGTTGCACCGAGAGCGGGGGACGCATGAGCGGGATCATCGTGGTCGATCAGCCGACCGACGAGCAGGTGGCCATCTGGCAGGTGAGCGTCGGTGACGGCCTCGAGTCGACGATGGCGGGCGCCTGGCTCCTCCCGGCGGACGACGCGCGGATCGACGGGCTGGTGCGCGGACGCCTCCTGGTGACCACCGAGTCAGCCTCCGGGCGGTTCGGCGCAGGAGCCGATCCTGCGGCTCTCGCGTCGGCGATCCGCCAGGAGATCGTCGACCTGGACCGGGCCTTCGCCGGGCACCTGGCGTCGCTCCCGTCGACCCGCCGGAGCCTCGTCCGGCCGCGGTGGCCCTCCGTCCCCGACGCAGCGACTCCCGAGACCGCCGGCGACCCGCTGGCCTCGCGGGCGCTGACCCTGGCTCGCTGGATGTCCGACCTGCTGACCGCGTGGGACGAGGTGGAGAGCCAGCGGCTCACCCGGCCGTTCCTGCTGTCCTCCGGCGGTGAGACCTCCCGCGAGCACCCGCCCGGTTGGCCGGCCGCGCCGGGGACGACGCAGGAGGAGGCAGCGTGAGCGTCGCCGTGCTGGACCTGGAGACCACCGGCCTGCGCCCCGGCGTCGACCGGGTGGTCGAGGTGGGCGTCGTCCTGCTCGACGACCGCGGTGAGGTGGAGGGCGAGTTCTGCACCCTGGTCAACCCCGGCCGCGACGTCGGGCCCACCTCGGTGCACGGCATCTCCGCCCGCGACGTCGCCGATGCCCCGGGCTTCGCCGACATCGCCGGCTACCTCAGCCACCTGCTGGCCGGCCGGCTCATCGTGGCGCACAACGCCCTGTTCGACCTGCGGTTCCTGGGCCGCGAGTTCGGTCGCGCCGGCCTGCCGATCGGGCTGTCGCCGTCGCTGTGCACCATGCGCTTGGCCCCATTGTTCTTCGGCGCGGGCACCCGCTCCCTGCAGGCGCTCTGCGACTACATGTCCATCCCGCTGGAAGCGCACGCCGCACTGAACGACGCCCGCGCGACCGCGGAGCTGCTGATCCGGATGCTCGCCTCCGACCTCGGCACCGAACCGCTGGTCGGCGCCGGCCTGGCCGTCCGGTTCGCCGCCGACGGCGGTTACGAGGGCTTCGAACCGCTGGACGCCGTCTGGGCCGACCTCGTCGCCCGGGCGGTCGAGCCCGGCCCGTGCGCGCCGTGCGACCCCTGCCCCTCGGTGCCCCGGGACGCGGCCACCGCGCTGTCCCGCCGGCGGGACGGCTACCTCGGCGGGCTCGTCGCGGCCCTGCCCGCGCTGGACGGCGCACCGCCGAGCATGGCGCCCTACCTGACCGTGCTGGACGAGGCGCTCGAGGACCGGCTGGTCAGCATCACCGAAGCCGACCAGCTGTTCTCTCTCGCCGCCGAGCTCGGCTGCGGGGCGGACCACGTGCGGGCCGCACACCGTCTCTACCTCGATGCGCTGGCCACCACGGCGCTCGCTGACGATGTGGTCACCGACGCCGAGCTGACCGACCTGCGGCGGGTCGCCGAGCTGCTGGGCATGGAGAGCCGGGACGTCGACGTCGCGCTGACCATGGTCCGCTCCGGCGCGAAGGTTTCGCTGCCTCGGCGTCCCGGGCTGTTCTCCGCGGGCGACAAGATCGTGTTCACCGGCGAGATGTCCCGCAGCCGCGACGACCTCGAGCAGGCCGCCCGGGACGCCGGCCTGCAGCCGATGTCCTCGGTGTCGGGCAAGACCAGCCTGCTGGTGTGCGCCGACCCGGACTCCCAGTCGGGCAAGGCCCGGAAGGCCCGCAGCCTCGGGGTGCGGGTGATCGGGGAGGCGGTCTTCTGGGAGTCGCTGTCCCTGGCGGGCGCCCGGTGAGCAGGCCTGCGTGACGGCGCGCGTGTACCCGGTGGAGCCGGCCTTCGAGTCACCCGCCGAGCAGTCGTTCGTCCAGGCGCTTCGCGACCAGTTGCCCGACGACGCCGTCCTGTTCTGCAACCTGCGCTTCACCGACCGGACCGGGGACCGGGAGGCCGATGTCATCGTCGCGTGGCCGGGCGTCGGCGTCGCGGTGATCGAGGTCAAGGGCGGCAGCGTCTCGCTGCGCGAGGGCCAGTGGTGGCAGACCGGCGGGAAGAGCAAGGCGATCCACCCGGTCGAGCAGGCGTTGAAGTGCAAGTACGCGTTGCGCGACTTCCTGTACCGGCACCCGCGGTGGTCCCGGGGCAACCCGCGGTCGAACCACTTCGTCGCGCTGCCGACGACCGTGCTGCCCGCCGACTTCGCGGCTCCGGACGCGCCACGCTGGCTGGTCATCGACAGCACGGAGACCGCCCACGCGGCCGACCGGATCTCCTCGGCGCTGCGCCGCACCGAGGAGGAGCACGACGCGCCGACGCCGGACGACGTCGAGCTGCTGGTCGACTGCCTGGCCGGGACGGCGATCCCGCAGGCCGACCTGGTCGCCGACCTGGCCGAGCGGGAGGCCGCCTGCGACCTGCTCACCCACGCGCAGGCGAAGGTGCTCGACTACCTGAGCGGCAACCCCAGGGTCGAGATCCGCGGCGGCGCCGGCTCGGGCAAGACCTGGCTGGCGATCGAGAAGGCCCGGCGACTCACCGCGGACGGCCAGCGGGTCGCGCTGATGTGCTACTCCCGCGGCCTCGCCGAGTACCTGCGGCGGCGCGTGTTGACCCTCCCGGCGCGGCAGCGACCGGCGTACGTGGGCACCTTCCACAACCTCGGGATCAGCTGGGGCGTGGCACCCGGCTCCGACGACGACAGCTCGTACTGGGAGCAACAGCTGCCCGAGACGATGGCGTCCCTGGCGGAGGGGCTGCCGGCGGAGGAGCGGTTCGACGCCATCGTGATCGACGAGGCGCAGGACTTCGCCGAGTCGTGGTGGCCCGCCGTCCTCGCGGCGCTGCGGCGTCCGGACGACGGCTGCCTGTACGTGTTCTCCGACGAGGGGCAGCGGGTGTTCGCCCGGCAGGGCCGGCCGACGGTGCCGCTGGTGCCGATCGAGCTGCCGGAGAACCTGCGCAACACCAAGCAGATCGCCGGCACCTTCAGCAGCCTCGCGCCGGCGCAGATGCGGATCCGCGGCGGCAGCGGCGTCCCGGTGCGGTTCCTCCCGTGCGCGGCGGAGGACGCGGTGGACGTCGCCGACGACGCGGCCGACGCGCTGCTCGACGAGGGCTGGCCGCCGGAGTCGCTGGCGCTGCTGACGACGTACAGCCGGCACCCGGTCCAGGTCGAGCGGCAGGCTGCCGGGCAGGACGCGTACTGGGCGACCTACTGGGACGACGACGACCTGTTCTACGGGCACGTGCTCGGCTTCAAGGGGCTGGAGCGACCGGCCGTCGTCCTGGCGGTGAACGGCTTCCGGAGCGAGGAGCGGGCGCGGGAGATGCTGTACGTCGGGCTCTCCCGAGCACGGGACCGGCTCGTCGTCTGCGGCGATCTTGAGCTGATCCGCCGCGTCGGCGGGGAAGCCGTCACGCGGCGGTTGACCTCGGGATCGCCCCGATGACAGCTGGTGACCTCGCCGAGTGAACGACGGACCCAGCGCTCACCACCGCCGATGAGCGGGACGGATCAGCAGCCCGTCGGCGGATGACCGGGGAGGATGGCGGTGTGCCAGCCGACCACCGTCCGGCGCTGCCGCGGCTGGCCGGCGAGGAGCACGTCTGCCTGTCGTGCCCGTTCTCCTACGCCGATCACGACGTCGACCGCGCGTCAGCAGTCATCGTGGACGTCCCGGCCCGAGCACGGGCCCTGTTCGGCCCGCTCGACGATGCGACGTGCCGGCAGCCCGGCCCGGACGGCGCGTGGTCAGCAGTGGAGTACCTGTGCCACCTGCGCGACGTCTACGCCACCTCCACCATCCGGCTGCACCGGGCGCGCACCGAGGACGACCCTGCTCTCGAGCCGATGCTCAACGACCTGCGGGCCCGCCGCTTCGGCTACCGCGACGCCGCGGTCGGGCCTGCGCTGGACCAACTGCAGGCCCACGTCATCGGCTTCCTCGCTGAGATCGAGCGAGTCCGACCCGAGGACTGGGGCCGACCAGTGCACCGCCTCCCGGACGAGCACCGCAGCGCGCGGTGGCTGGTCCGGCAGGCAGCGCACGAAGGCGTGCACCACCTCCGCGACATCACCGAGGTCTCGCGGCAGCACTGATGGTCGCGAGGGCTTCGTGCGTGGCGCCACGCACGGAGCTGTGGCACCAGTTCGCGCTCACCCGTGCGAGCGACGAGGGCTCCACGCAGCGCCGGCGGTCGGCTACGAACAGCAGCGGAACACGATCGGCCGACGATGGGGGACCAGTGCGCCAGCACGACGACCGGGCGCACGCACCCACCGGGTTGCGCAGCTCACCGACGGGTCGGGTCCCGCAGTGGGTCCTCGACGAGTCCGTCGGTCGGACCAGCCCGGCCGAGCCGTGGCGTGCCTGGACGCCCGCGCAGCCACCCGCTCGCCGCACACGGAAGCGGCGCACGTGGACTGGTGTCGGGGGAGCACTGCTGGTGGTCGCTGTCGTGGCGTCTCTCGCCGGCACCGTCGAGCTCTTGCCCGGCCTCGGTGTGATGGACGCCGGTCGCACCGCGCCGACGGTCGGCATCGAGGCGGCCGACGACCCGCTGGGCACGCCTCTCACCCCGCCTGCGGGTGATGGGACCCACCAGTTCGCGCAGCTGCAGGACGACGGGGTCACGCCGATCGCCTACGACCCGTGCCGGCCGGTGCACTACGTCGTCCGGCCGGACAACGCTCCGGTCGGCGGTGACCTGCTCATCGCCGACGCCGTCGCCCAGGTCTCGGCGGTCACCGGGCTGCAGTTCGTCGACGACGGCGCCACCGACGAGGCCCCGACTGACCAGCGCGACCCCTACCAACCCGACCGCTACGGCGACCGGTGGGCGCCCGTGCTCGTCACCTGGGACACGGTCGCCGAACAGCCCGACCTCGCCGCCGACGTCGCCGGCCTGGCCGGCAGCCTCGCCGTTTCATCCGGCGAGGCGCCGGGCGTCTACGTCACCGGCCTGGTCGAGCTCGACGCCGCCCAGTTCACCGAGATCCTCAGCCGACCGGGCGGTCAGGCGGTCGCCCGCGCGATCGTGCTGCACGAGTTCGCGCACCTGGTGGGCCTGGACCACGTCGACGACCCGACCCAGCTCATGTACCCGACGACGTCCGCCGTCCTCGACTTCGCCGCCGGTGACCTCACTGGGCTGAGCCGGCTGGGCGCGGGAGCCTGCGTTCCCACGCTCTGACGGCTGACAGCCCGGCGCCCGGGAACGGAACGGAGGCACAAGGGGAGCGATCCCCAGTGCAGGGGCCCACGAGTGCCCACCGACACCCTGTCCCTCGATGCTCGTGCTCTGGTGCGCCAGTACAGCCAGAGCACAAGCGTGCGCCGACCACGTATCGCTGACCGGCGCCGGCGAGCTGCGGGGGTCGGGTGCCGGGTGCGCGAGTTCTACCGGCGCCGCCGCGGCCACATGCCGGTCTTCCGGCGACCCTCGGGCGCCTCCCCGCCGTCACCAGCGCCGAGCGCCCCAGCCGTGAGCCGGGCGACCTCACCCGGCCAGCCGTCGTCCCCGGCCAGCACCAGGAAGTTCCGGGCCACGATCGCGGCAACTTCCTCCTCGGCCAACCCGGACCGGAACAGCACGTCCCGCAGCGCCCAGCCCTGCCCGGCCAGCTCACTGGCGGCCACGGTGACCGCCAGTCGCTCCACCATCGGCGCCGCCAGCCGCTCCGCCGCCCAGGGCAGCGCTGCCCGCACCACGGACGGCGGGGTGGAGCCACCGAGGGTGAGGAACCAGTCGGGGTCCTCCAGCAGCAGGTGCCCGAGCAGCGAGGCAGAGCTCGCGGGCCACTCGAGAACTCCCGCCCACTCCCGCACCAGCGCTTCCCGCACCACCGGCCGGCTGGTGGCCAACCGGGCCAGCCCGGCGAGGTCGTCGGTCAGCTCCAGCAGCACCACGGGATGGGGGAGGGCCACCGACTCCTCGACGAGCGCGGCCGCAGCCCCGCCGACCTCGGGCAGTCGGCGGCCCCGCGCCAGCTCCGCGGTGAACGCCTCGCACAGCTCGGCCCGGGTCAGGCCGGTGAAGCCGATCGGCACGTCCGCCCTCCCGGCGCCGCTGAAGACGGCGGTCAGTGCGGCGTCGAGCTCCCGGTCGCGCAGCCGGTCCCAGACGTCCGGGTGCCGTTCCAGCGCGGCCCGCAGCGCCGCCTCCACCTCGGGGGCCGACGCGGCCACCGCGCAGGCGACGTCCACGGCGTCCGGGGAGGACAGCCACCACCCGGCCTTCTCCGACTCCAGTACGCCGACCAGCTGGGTCGGGGTCAGCGCCGCCGGGTCCAGCCCCGTCCAGGTGTCGGTGAACAGCCACCGGTCCAGCGTCTCCAGCTTGCGCAGCTGGTCGGAGCACAGTTCCTTCTTCGCCGCCGCCTCCAGCAGCGCCCGTGCCCGCGCGGTGTCCTGACCGTCCGGCACCACGTCGGAGGTGACGTCCGGGCCCGCGTCCACGTGGACCCGCACCGCGCCCGCGTCGCCCATCACGGACGCCGTCCCCACGTGCAGCGCGACGGCCGAGGCCATCGCCCGCGGCAGCACACCGAAGACCAGCTCGGCGACGTCGCGCCCCGACGCCGTCCGGGCCGGCAGCCCGACCACACCCGCACCGGCCGCCACCGCGGCGAGCACCGCCGCCATCGCGGGCACGAGGGCGTCGACGTCCTCTGCGGTCAGCGGCGGCAACGACCGGCGAGCCGACGGCACCTCCACCGCCGGCATCTCCCGCGACGGTTCGGCCTCGACCGGGAGCCCGTCGAGGAACCCGCCGGCGCTCCGGAACGCCAACACGTCCCGGGGCGTGAGCCGGCCGTCGCCGTCCCAGAGCAGGTGCACCAGGTGGTTGCCCGGCCGGCCGAACGCGTCGGTCCCGGCCGGCACCGTGCGGTAGGCGATCCGCCCGTCGGCGGCGTGCCGCAGGCCGAAGGACTCCCCGGTGCCGAGGGAGATCAGCGGGCCGAGCGTGGCGCGGCTGTCACCGACCGCTGCGGGCCAGTCCGGCGAGAGCTGGACGACGCCGAAGCCCGGTCCCTCCAGCGTCCGGCTCGCCGACGTGTAGACCAGTTGCGCGCAGGTGGTCATCGGCGCAGCCGATCGGCGCCGGCGTAGGAGCCGTCCAGGTCCAGCCCGTCGCTGGGCAGGAAGCGGTGCCGCGCCAGCAGCACCAGCAGCGGTTCCAGGCAACCCACCGGGGCGATCGAGGGGTAGGCGCCGTCGCTCGCCTCCGACCCGGTCGCCGACACGGCGTGCACGGTCGGGTCCGGCAGCCGGGTCAGCAACGTGGTCAGCAGGTTGCTGCCGCCGTTGACCTCCAGGAAGTCGACCAGCCGCGCGCTGTTGTCGCGCACGTCCTCGAAGAGGCTGGGCAGCGCGGCGAGGCTGATCTCCGGGTTGCGCAGCGTGTCGGTCGGGAACTCCGGCCGGGTGAGCAGCTTGTCCGCCTTGCTCAGGATCACCCCGGTGGACACCCCCTGCAGGAAGCCGTCCCGGCGCAGTCCGCGGGCCGAGCGCAGCAGGTCGGCCAGGTTGACCAGCATCTGCGTCGGCCGGGCCATGCCCAGGGCCCCCTCGCCGGGGTCGGCCACCGCCTGCAGCCCCGGGAACATCCCCGGGGACAGGACGACGAGCACCGCGCTGGCCACGTACAGGAACTTGCTGAACTGGCCCAGGTCCTCCTTCCGGTACAGCTGCTCCCCGGACGCGTCGAACAGGACGACGTTCATCGACCGTTCCTGCCCGTCCTGCGTCGTCCGCCGCAGCACCAGCATCAGCGGCTCCGGTGACTGGCCCTGCTCCAGCAGCGGCGGGGTCAGCGGCAGCTGCCGGTGGTCGACCAGCAGCGGCTGGTGGTACTGCCGCTCGAACCGGTCGGCGCTGTTCTCCTCCAGCTCGACGGAGACGTCCAGCGGGGCGAGCGCCCCAGCGTGCAGCGCGTCGATCAGCACCGTGAGGTACGTGCTCTTCGAGGCGCCGGTGAGGCCGACGACGCCGACGACGACGGTCGGCCGGGTGGCGTAGTCCGGCGGCAGCCGGTGGCCGTTCGGGCAGACCGGCACGGCGTCGACCGCGTCGGAGGCGGCCGCCCTCGCCTGGGACGACGGGCCGGGTGCCGGCTGGCCACCCCACCGCCCCTCGCTGAAGCGCTGCCACGCGCTGCGCCGCTGGACCGGCACCGGCTGCGCCCCGCCGAAGGGGCTGCGCAGCAGCGGCACCGGGAAGGTCTCCAGGCAGCGGGGGCAGACGAGGTCCTTCTTCGCCATCTCAGCCCACCAGCAGGAGGTAGCCGAGCACCGTCGTGATCGCGAACACCAGCAGCAGCACCCGCTGCCGCCGCAGGTACCGGTGCCGGCGTGCCTCCAGCGCCTGCTGGGCCATCGCCCGCTGGTACAGACCGGACACGACGCCTCCTCGGGGGATCAGAAGATGATGTAGGTGAGGAAGCCGAGCACCACGGCGGCCACCAGACCGAGCAGGACGGCGGCGACGATCGCCGCCGCGTAGCCGGTGGGGGTGTCGGCGATCGCCCGCTCCAGCCGGGAGAGCTGGTAGCGCACCGCCTCCCGGACGGCGACGGCCGACCGCAGGTCCTGCAGCACCGTCCGGGGGGAGGGGATCTCCGACGGCTGCCCCAGCCAGCGGGTCTGCTGCTCGACCTCGCGGGCCAGCTCCGCGACCGACGGCCGCCGCTCCGGTGCGACCCGCAGCGCGTGCGACACCGGGTCGAGCAGGTTCGGCGGCACGGCGGAGAGGTCCACCCGACCGGCCCGCAGCTCCAGCCAGTAGTCGGCGGGGGGCAGCTCGTCGTCCGGGTCCACCGGGTGCCGGGCCCCGGCCGCGTAGGCGATCACCATGCCCCAGCTGTAGACGTCGCTGGCCTCGGTCAGCGGCAGCCCCTGCAGCTGCTCGGGGCTGGCGAACAACTTCGAACCGAAGCCGGCCAGCGCGGTGGTGACCGTGCCGGAGGGGCCCTCGGAGCCGAGGTAGCGGCTGATGCCGAAGTCGACGAGGAAGACGTCCCGGTCGGTGATGATGATGTTGGCGGGCTTCACGTCGCGGTGGACCACCGCGGCCGCGTGCGCGTCCCGCAGCGCCCGCAGCAGCCCGATGGCGATCCGGCGCAGCTCCTCGGCGTTGAGCCCGCCCTCCCGGGAGGCGAGGAACTCGTCCAGCGGGGTCCCCGCTACGTACTCCTGCGCGTAGTACGGGTTGGCCGCCGCGAGGTCCTGGTCGACGATCTGGGCCACCCGGGGACTGCGGATGCGGGCGGCGTTCTCCACCTCGCGGGCGAACCGCCGCCGGACCAGTTCCCCGGCGCCGTCCGGCAGGCACTTGACGACCACCAGCGGATCGGCGGCATCGTCCCGGCCGACGAAGACGTCGGCGCCCTGACCGCCGCGTGGCAGCCGGCACAGCAGCCGGTAGGGCCCGATCTGCGGCGGGTCGCCGGCTTCCAGCGGGTGCAGGCGGCGCTGACCGAGCTCGTCGGTGAGTCCCTCGGTGGGGGAAGAGGCGTCTGACACCGTGCCGCGCCCCTCCCGTCGCCGGATCGACTGCGGCCCACGGTAGAGCCCCGACCTGTGCCGGCACCATGAGCTCCGCCCTGCACCGCCGGAGGACGGTGCCGGCCGCCGTCGACCCGTTCGGGGGACTGGCTTGATGGCGGGTTGATCAGTCACGCTGAGTCGTCGGATCGGGTCGTCGAACGACGGGGAGCTGGGCACATGGCGGACGCACAGCCGGGACGACGCACGCGCCGACGTCGGTGCCCCCAGTGCGGCGAGCTCGGTGCACTCCCGGTGGTCTACGGACTCCCGGACATCACAGCTGTGGACCTCGCCGACGAGAGCAAGGTCATCCTCGGCGGCTGCATGGTGGGGCCGGACGATCCCGAATGGCTCTGCCTGTCCTGCGCGACGGGCCCGGATCAGCTGACCGCCTGACCGGTCAGCTCACCGCTGGACGGCGACCGTCACCGGCACGTGGTCGCTCCGCCCGGTGCCCACCCAGGTGTCGAAGTCGCCCACCTCGACCGCAGCCGCGTCGGCCCACGCCGTGGGCAGGAAGACGTGGTCGATGTCGAACGGGTCGTCCTGCCGGCGGTGGTGGAAGTAGGTCGGCTCCGCCGGTCGCTCACCGGCCTCCAGTCCGCGTGACGCCCGGTAGGCGTCGACCAGGCCCAGGTCGTTCAGGCGCTGCTCGACCCGGTCGTAGTGCTTCTGGCTGTCCGCGATCGGGGCGTTGAGGTCGCCGGCCAGGACGGTCGGCGCATCGGCGGAGAACTGTGCGATCCAGTCGACCGTCCGGTCGAGCTGCGCGACGTAGCCGGGCGTGCCTGCGAACCTCACCGTCCAGACGGCCACCAGCGTGAACGACGTCGGACCGCTGACCCGCACCGGCAGCACCCACCCGGGCGCCGACCCGGCGTCTTCGTGGAGCTCGATCGACCACGGCTCCCGGGCCACGATGACCAGTTCCCTCGGGCTCTCCGACCAGACGCGCTGCCCCAGGCCGGTCAGCGCCCGGCCGTCGGGGGCGGTCGGCCAGGTCGCGAGTGTGCGGGCCTCGCAGACGACGGCCACGTCGACGTCCAGGGTGAGGAGGTGCTGCAGGTTCTCGTCGAACTTCCCGCAGCAGTTCCAGGTGCTCAGCTTCACCGGGCGATGACAACAGTGCGCAGGCACTGGGTGGTGCCGCCGCGCCCGAATAGGCCGGATCCTGGGTCGGCTGAGCCAGTAGAGACGAACGGCTGCTCTCCGGAGGGCGGTCACCCGGGCGGGGGAGTGGAACGGGGCAGTCTCGCTGAAGCGGTCAACCACGTCCGCCGCGGACCCGACGTCGTACAGGTGAGCTGGTCGACGGCGCCTGCGGTGGCGACACCCCGGATGATGGCGCGCGTCCTCGCGACCTTCTACGTCGCGGCCGGCATCGCCGGGTTGCTCGCCGTCTTCGGTCCGGACGCCGCCACCGAGGGGCGCTGGGCGATCTTCGGTCTGGCCATCGTCGTCCTGGCGTGCGGCGCCGTGGCGTTCCGTTGGGGCCCGCACTGGCCGCGCCGGGTGTTCCACTGGCCGGTCGCGTCGGCCGCCGGGCTGGTCGCCGTCGCGGTGACGGTGAGCCCCGACGCCGCCACCGCGATGGCCGCGGCCACGATCATGGCCTTCGTCGCCGTCGACGCCTGCTTCTTCTTCAGCCTCCCGCTCGCCTGGCTGCACATGGCGTTCGGGATCAGCGCGGTGACCGCCGCGTTGCTCGCCCAGGGCGACGTCCCGGCGTCCATCGCGTTGGGCCTGGATGCGGTCATCGTGGCGCTGGGCAGCGTCGTCCGCGGCCTGGTCATCCGGGCGTCGAGCGCCAGCCGCGACCCGCTCACCGGGCTGGCCAACCGCCGCGGCTTCGACGACGCGCTGCACGAGCTGCGCAGCGCGTCCGCCCGCATCGGTGAGCCGCTCTCGGCCGCCCTGGTCGACCTCGACCACTTCAAGCAGATCAACGACACCGCCGGCCACGAGGCCGGGGACCGGGTGCTCTGCCGGATCGCCGACGTGTGGCGCCGGGAGCTGCCGCCGACGGCCGTCTTCGCCCGGCACGGCGGCGACGAGTTCGCCCTGCTGCTGCCCGGCGTCGGCGGTGCCGAGGCGCTGACCCTGGTGCGCCGGACCGCCGACCGGCACCCGGACATCGGCATCTCCTGCGGCGTCGCCGAGCACCGCCCTGGTGAAGGCGCCGCCGAGCTGATGCGCCGGGCCGACCGCGCGCTGTACGACGCCAAGGCGGCCGGCCGCGGCCGGTGCGAGCTCGAGGGCGGCAGCGGCTCGGCGCTCGCCCACGACCTGTCGGCCGCGCTCGCCGCCGGGGAGGTGGCGGTGCACTACCAGCCGATCGTCGCGCTGCCGGACGGCGCCGTCGTTGGGGTCGAGGCGCTGGCCCGCTGGACCCATCCCGAGCACGGCCCGATCCCGCCGGAGGAGTTCGTCGCGGTCGCCGAGCAGAACGGGCTGATCCTCGCCCTCGGGGCGCACGTGCTGCGCACCGCCTGCGCCGCACTGGCCGGTGTCCGCGCGCGGGCCGGCGTGCAGGTCACCCTGGGGGTGAACGTCTCCGGCCGCGAGCTCAACGACCCGGACTGCGCGCAGCGGGTGCAGGACGTGCTGGCCGAGACCGGGTTCCCCGCCGGCCACCTCGTCGTCGAGGTCACCGAGAGCATGTTGGAGGGCGAGTCGCCGGCCGCCGTCGCCACGCTGCACGCCCTGCGCGCCGCCGGGGTGGTGGTGTCCATCGACGACTTCGGCACCGGCTACTCGTCGCTGAGCCGGCTGGACACGCTGCCGGCCGACGTCCTCAAGCTCGACCGTTCGTTCATCGCGACCGTCGCCTCCTCCCCGCGCCGGGCGCAGATGCTGCAGAGCCTGGTGGCGATGTGCCGCGGCCTGGGCCTCGACGTCGTCGCCGAGGGGGTGGAGACCGCCGAGCAGGAGGCCGCGGTGCGCGCGATGGGGTGCACGTTCGCGCAGGGCTGGCGCTACGGCCGGCCGGTCCCGCTGCCCGACCTGCTCGCCGGCCTCCGCACCGGCGGCGCACACCACGTTCTCCTGCAGGTCGCCCGCCCCGCCTGACGGGGCGGACAGAGCGGGGTGCCGGCGCGACGGCGCCGGCACCCCCGCGAGCGGATCAGCGGAAGCGGATCTCCCAGTCGACGATGTCGGTGTCCGGGCGGAAGGTGCCCCGTGCCTCGCCGCCGGCGTCGGTGTACCGGCCGGTGCCTCCGGTCACCGCCCAGACGAACCCGGCCGGTCCCTCGCTCGGGTCCTCGCCGAAGGCACCCTGCATCGCGATCGTCCCCTGGGGCAGCGTCAGGGTGGCCGTGCAGTGGCCGACCAGCCGGGTCTCGGTGAGCTCGGCCAGCGTGCAGCTGCCGGCCGAGCTGCCGATCGACCGCCCGTCACGCCGGACGTCGTCGAGGAAGACCTGGGTGTCGCCCGCGCTGGGCCCGGGGTCGCCGAGGTCGAGGTCGGTGTTCCGGATGACCTCCGTGGACAGCCGCAGCGGCTGGTCGCCGGCTGCGGCCGGTACGACGATGAGCAGCGAGCCGGCGACCAGCACCGCTCCGGCGGCACCGATGACGGCGGGGCGGGACACGGTTCGGGACATGGCGGTTCTCCTTCGGGAGTGGGGGATCAACCGGTGAACGCGAGGTAGACCGCGCCGAGCGCGATCAGGGCCGCGAGGACGAGGGCGCCCGCGGCCGAGGCGGGCAGCCGGCCGAGCCGGCGGTGGGTGGAGACCGCGAGCCCGGCTGCCCCGGCGGCGAGCACCGGCGGCAGCCCGGTCCAGAAGACGACGATCGTGACGACGCCGAGCCCGGCCAGCAGCAGCGCGCGCCGGGCCGTCCGCTCCGGTGCGACCGCGCGGGCCCGGGCGGTCGCCAGGCCGACGAGGACGACCGCGACGGCGACGAACGCGATCAGCAGGGCCAGGCCGCCCCAGCCGCCGTTGCCGCTGAACTCGACGCCCCACTCGGTGGAGCCGGACTTCCACGGGGTCTGCACGTACGTGCCCACCAGGACGCATACGAGGGCGAGCCCCGCGCCGGCGACGGTCCAGCCGTCCGGTGCCGGCAGCGCGCGACGGTGGGCGGTCGGGTCGAGGGTGGTCATGGTGGTCCTCCCGGGTGTCGGGTGGGGGAGCGGACGCCGACCACCGTGGCCGCCCGCGCCGACCCGCCGGATGAGCGCGACGACCCGGTCGGTCCGGGAGGACGTCCCGGTCCGACCGGGACACGAAGGCCCCCGACCGGGACGCCGCCGGGGCCACACTGACGCGATGAGGTCCCGCGCGGGAACCACCGGTGCCGCAGTCGCGGCGGTGGTCCTGTGCGCAGCGGCAGCGGTGCTGGCCGCCTGGGTCGACGGGCAGGCACCCGGGCTGGACGTCTCGGTCTCCGGCGCGGTGTACGCGGTGGGCTGCGCCGCGATCGGCGCGCTGCTGGTGCACCTCCGTCCGCGCAACCCGATCGGCTGGTTGCTGGTGCTCGTCGGCCTGCTCCAGGCGCTCAGCGCCTGGAGCAACGCCTACGGCGGGTACGGCGTCGACGTCGCCGAACCCGACTGGCCGCTGGCCCCGGTGGTCGCCCAGGTCGGCGTGATGGTCTGGTTGCCGTCCCTCGTGCTGCCGGCGACGGTGCTGGTGGCGATCTACCCGTCGGGGCGGCTGCCGGCCCGGTGGTGGCGGTGGCCGGTCGGCGCCGTCGCGGCCGGCCTCGGCGTCCTGACCGCGCTCAGCACCCTTGACCCGTCGGCCTACGACGACGTCGTCCGCTCCCGGCCGGCCCCCGTCTCGCTGCCGCCGTCGGCGTGGACGACGGCCGCGCTGGTCGCCGCCGCCGTTGCCGTGATCGGTGGGGCGCTGGTCATCTGGGCCGGGACGGCGGTGCGGCTGGTCCACGCCCGCGGGGTGGAGCGGCAGCAGCTCGCCTGGCTGACCGTCGTCGTCCTGCCGCTGATGGTCGTCGTGTTCGTGGTCCCCGTGCCCAACTGGCTGTTCGCGGGGCTGGCGTGGATGGTGCCCGGCTCGGTGCTGGTGGGCGTGGTCTTCTACCGGCTGCTCGGCATCGTCGTCAGCCGGGCGCTGGTCTACCTCGCCCTCACCGGCGCTGTCGTCCTGCTCTACCTCTCCCTGGCCGCCGCGGCGGCCGCCGCGTTCGGCCGCACCCTCTCGCCGGTCGCCGGCGCCGTCGCCGCCGCGCTGCTCGCCGTGGCGCTCAGCCCGGGCCGCGTGCGTCTGCAGGCAGCCGCCGACCGGTTCGTCTACGGCCGGCGTCGTGATCCGGTGGGGGCGGTGACCGAGCTCGGCGACCGGGTGGCCAGCGCGCCGGAGGGGGACCTGCTGCCGGCGGTCCTGGACACCGTCACCGCAGCGCTGCGTTCGCCGGGCGCCCACGTCGCCTCACCCGGGGTCGTGCCCGCAGACGACGGGGCGGTGGCCGTGCCGCTGCGGGTCAGCGGGCAGGACGTCGGCACGCTGCTCGTCGCGCAGCGGGCTCCCGGTGAGCCGTTCACCCCCGCCGACCGGCGGCTGCTTGCCGTGCTCGCGCCGCAGGTGGCCGTCGTCGTCCGGGCGCTCGAGCTCGCCGGCGAGCTCGAGCACGAGCGCGTCCGGGTGCTGTCGGCGACGCACACCGAGCGCGACCGGATCCGCCGCGACCTGCACGACGGGCTGGGCCCCACGCTGGCCGGCATCGGCCTCGCCGTGCAGGCCGTGCAGGCACAGCTGGGCGAGCGGGCCGGCCCCGAGTCGGCGGCGCTGCTGGCCCGGCTCAAGGACGAGGTCGACGCCGCCGTCGGCGAGGTCAGGCGGATCCTGGACGGGCTGCGCCCGGCACCGCTGGACGACGTCGGCCTGGTCGCCGCCCTGCAGCGGCACGCCGCCGCCCTCGCACCGACCGTGCCGGTGCGGGTCACCGCCGAGGAGCTCCCGTCCCTGCGGCCCGACGTCGAGACGGCGGCCTACCGGATCGCTCAGGAGGCGCTGACCAACGTCGCCCGACACTCCCGGGCCCGGTCCGCGGAGTTGGGCCTGCGGGCCCGGGACGGCCGGCTGGAGGTCGCGGTCGCCGACGACGGTGCCGGCTTCACCCCCGCCGATCCGGTGCGGCCCGACGGGGTGGGGCTGGAGTCGATGCGCACGCGGGCGCAGGCGGTCGGCGGGGACCTGACCGTCACCAGCGGCCCGACCGGCACCCGGGTGGTCGCCGGCCTGCCGCTGGAGGTGTCCCGGTGACCGTCCGCGTCGTCCTCGCCGACGACCACCCGATGTACCGCTTCGGCCTGCGTGCCGTGCTCGACGCCTCGCCGGAGGTGGAGGTCGTGGGGGAGGCCGCCGACGGTGCGGAGCTGCTGGCCCAGGTGGAGCGGTGCGCACCGGACGTCGTCCTCACCGACCTGTCCATGCCCCGGGTGTCCGGCGCCGCCGCGGTCGACGAGCTGTCCCGCCGGCACCCCGGACTGGGCGTGCTGGTGCTGACCATGCACGAGGACGACGCATCGCTGTTCGGTGCCCTCCGGGCCGGGGCCCGCGGCTACCTGCTCAAGGGCGCCGACCGGGAGGAGATCGTGCGGGCGGTGCTGGCGGTGGCCGGCGGCGACGCCGTCTACGGAGGAGCCGTCGCCCGCCGGGTCGTCGACGCGCTGACCGGGTCCGGCGCTCGGGCACCGGTGCTCCCGGAGCTCACCGACCGGGAGCGGGAGGTGCTGGACCTGCTGGCCGCCGGGCTGTCGACCGGGCGGATCGCGGGGCGGCTGGCGCTGTCGGACAAGACGGTGCGCAATCACGTCTCCGCCGTCCTCACCAAGCTGCAGGTGCCCGACCGGTCAGCCGCGGTCGCCCGCGCCCGCGCGGCAGGCCTGGGCGGGACCTGACGGGACGGCGCTGGGTCTCGGGAGACCTGCCGGGCGTGGAACCCGACGTCCTGGGGCACCCTCGACAGGCGCGGCCGGCGCCGGCACGTGGCACCGGCCACATCGACAGAGGGAGATCCACCATGGCAGGCATGATCCGCAAGCTCCTGATCTCGGGCGTCGCGTCCAAGGTCATCCAGGAGGCCCGCAAGCCGCAGAACCAGGCGAAGCTCAAGAAGGCGTTCGCCGACTTCCAGGCCAAGCGCAGCGGCGGCAAGGGCGGCACCGGCCGCCACTGAGCCGGCTCCCGGCAGCGGCGTCCGGTCGGACGCCGCTGCCGTGCCCGCGTCGTCCGCAGGCAGGGACAGGAGCGACGGGCGGGGCGTCCGGCGGTGAGCCTGGTCTCGCACGGCCGTGCGCGACACAATCGTGCAACCTCGTCGTGGCACTGTGGAGGTCGTGTCTGCCGCTGATCCCGGCGCCCCGCTCCGAGACCCGGACCCGGCGCCCGCTCCCCGAGACACTGACCGACCCTGCAGCGCCGAGCACGCGCGCCTGGCCGAGTCGGCCGACATGGCTGCTCCCTGGCGGATGTGGGGGCCGTACCTGGCCGGCCGGCAGTGGGGGACCGTCCGCGAGGACTACTCCGCCGACGGCGACGCCTGGGCGTCCTTCACCTTCGACCACGCCGTCGCCCGCACCTACCGCTGGGGCGAGGACGGCCTGGGTGGCATCTGCGACCGCTACGGCTTCCTCAACTTCTCCGTGGCGATGTGGTACGGCAAGGACCCGGTCCTCAAGGAGCGCCTCTTCGGCCTGACCAACGGCGAGGGCAACCACGGTGAGGACGCCAAGGAGCACTGGTGGCCCACCGACGGCACGCCCACGCACTCCTGGATGCAGTGGCTCTACCGCTACCCGCAGGCCGAGTTCCCGTACGCGCAGCTGCGTGAGGAGAACGCCAAGCGCACCCGGCTGGAGCGGGAGTACGAGCTCGCCGACACCGGGGTCCTGGACGGGGACCGGTTCTTCGACGTCCAGACGACCTACGCCAAGGCCGGCCCGGACGACGTCTGCATCACCGTCACCGCCACCAACCACGGCCCCGAGGCGGCACCGCTGCACCTGCTCCCGCAGGTCTGGTTCCGCAACACCTGGTCCTGGGGACTCGACGACCGCAAGCCCACGCTCACCGCGCAGGACGAGGAGGTCGCGGCGGTCGTCGCCGAGCACGGCTACCTCGGTCGCTGGGTGCTCGCCGCCGACGGCAGCCCCGACGTCCTCACCTGCGACAACGAGACCAACGCCGTCGCCCTGTTCGGTGCCGAGAGCAACGCCAGCGAGTACACGAAGGACGGCATCGACCGCCGCGTCGTCCACGAGGACAAGTCCGCGGTGAACCCCGACCGGACGGGCACGAAGGCCGCGTTCTGGTACCAGTGGGACGCCGTCGAGCCCGGCGAGACCGTCACCGTGAAGCTCCGGCTGACCCAGGCCGAGCCCGAGCAGCAGATGTTCGGTGCGCAGTTCGACGAGGTGCTCAGCCTCCGGAGGGCAGAGGCCGACGAGTTCTACGCCGGCGTCATCCACCCCGGGCTCTCCGATAACGACCGGCACGTGGCCCGTCGCGCCTACGCCGGCCTGCTCTGGACCAAGCAGCTGTACCGCTTCGACGTCGCCCGCTGGCTGGACGGCGACCCCGACGTCCCCGCACCGGCGGAACGCCGGGCCAAGGGACAGCGCAACACCAGCTGGCGGCACGTCGCGCTCGCCGACGTGATCTCCATGCCCGACGAGTGGGAGTACCCGTGGTTCGCCGCGTGGGACACCGCCTTCCACACCCTGCCGCTGGCGCACGTCGACCCCGACTTCGCCAAGGAACAGCTCGTGCTCATGTGCCGCGAGTGGGCGATGCACCCCAACGGTCAGCTCCCGGCCTACGAGTGGGCGTTCGGTGACGTCAACCCGCCGGTGCACGCCTGGGCGGCCTGGCACGTCTACCGGCTCGACGGCTACCGCGACCAGCAGTTCCTCATCCGGGTGTTCACCAAGCTGCTGATGAACTTCTCTTGGTGGGTCAACCGCAAGGACGCCGACGGGTCGAACGTCTTCGAGGGCGGGTTCCTCGGGATGGACAACATCGCGCTGTTCGACCGGTCCGCACCGCTGCCTCCCGGTTACCGGCTGGAGCAGTCGGACGCGACCAGCTGGATGGCGTTCTACTGCCAGCAGATGCTCAAGATCGCCCTCGAGCTGTCGCAGTTCGACCGGGCGTGGGACGGCGTCGTCACCAAGTTCTTCGAGCACTTCCTCGCCATCTCTGAGGCGATGAACGCCTTCGGCTCGCACGAGGTGTCGCTGTGGCACGAGGACGACGGCTTCTTCTACGACGTACTGGTCGCACCGGACGGGACGACGGAGTCGCTGCGGGTGCGCTCGATGGTCGGCCTGCTGCCGATCCTGGGCGCCACCGAGATCCCGGCCTGGGTCGCCGAGCGGTTGCCGGACGTCGCCGAGCGGGTGCGCTGGCTGCAGAAGCGCCGGCCGGAGCTGATGGGCCCGCTGCGCAGCCGGCGGGCGCCGGAGGGCCGCAGGCTGCTGCTCTCGCTCGTGGGCAAGGAGCGGCTGCAGCGGATCCTGCAGCGGATGTTCGACACCGAGGAGTTCCTCTCCCCGTTCGGCATCCGGTCGCTGTCGAAGTCGACGGGGCAGGTGTTCGCCAACGTCGGTGGTCGCGACGTGTCGATCGAGTACGAGCCGGGGGAGTCGCGCACCGGGCTGTTCGGCGGGAACTCGAACTGGCGCGGGCCGGTGTGGTTCCCGGTCAACGTGCTGCTGGCCGACAAGCTGCGCACCCTCGGCCGGCACTACGGCGACTCGTTCACCATCGAGATCCCCACCGGGTCGGGCACGCAGTGCACGCTGGTGGAGGCCGCGGACCTGATCGACAACAGCCTCACCCGGCTGTTCCGCCCGGTGGACGGCAAGCGCCCGGCCGACGGCGACCGGATCGAGTCCAGCGACTCACCGCTGTGGCGTGAGCACCCGACGTTCAGCGAGTTCTTCGACGGCGACACCGGCGAGGGCCTGGGCGCCACCCACCAGACCGGCTGGACGGCGCTGGTCGCTCACCTGCTCAACCCCCGCCTCCCCGCCGACCCCCGCTGGGCCTGATCGGAGAGTTGTCGCTCGTCGACATGCTTCGCCGCGGGACGGTGGTGGCCTTAGATGGCGTCGCTAGCGTTGCCGTGAGGGTGTGCGATCGTCCTGATCTCATCGACGAGTGACGGTTCATACAGCACGTGACCACGATCGAACGTCTTTAGCGAGACACCCTTGTTCTTGTCCAACTTGTCCGCATATGCCACCTCGCGCTGATGGCAGGTCGGACAGGGCCGGATGACAACAAGCGGTGTCAGGTCGATAGCGCCCGTCGGCGAAAGAATGTAGAAGATGTCGTCGGCGAGCGTTTCGGTGGTCGTGATGGACATGTGGTCGAAGTCCGGGTGGTCACCCATTGCTCGCGACGCACTGACGAGAAAATCCCGTTCACGCCGGCGCCACTGTGACTTCTCGATGAGGACCCATGGCCACTCAGTCAGGAACGACGCTCGCTCCAACGCCCGCTCCAAGTGGGGCATCGTCTCGGCCAGGCGCTCGGCTGCTTCCGGCTTGTTACGCGGGCCAGCACCATGTGCCCATCGATTCCATTCAGCCACCAGCTGGTCCAAGTCATACAGTAGGCCTGACCCACCCTTTCCGCGGCGTAGCGCATCCGCCATCCCGGGCACGGGTCCCTCTTCGCGCGCCAGCGGCGATTCCATCGACCGTGCGACATCGATCCAGTGGCCTTGCGACACACCCCTGGTCACGTATGCGACTTCCAGTTTGTCGAGGGCCTCGGTGGTCACCCCGCGATGCCTGGCCCATGCTGCGCCAGTAATCCCAAGGACGGTCGCCAGCGTCTCTGCCGTCCGGAGAGCGACGTCGTACATCTCACGCGCATCACCGGCGAGCTGAAGTTTGCGAACGGAGCGCGCCACCGGGTAGGGGAGCGAACTGCGGGCTTCCGTCAGCACTGAATTGCGCTGAATGCTCGAGAGGTCGAGGGTCGCCAGGGACACCGGCCGGCTCGGGGCTGACGGGGGCCGTACGGGCAACGGAGGCCTGGCCGGCGCCGGATGGGAAGGCCCTTGTGACAAAGGTTCCACGCTTGACGCGGGCTGCCCAGGCACTTGCGCAGCAGCGTCTTTGCGCCGCCGCTGCCGGATCACCCGTCGGCGGACCAGCAGTCGCACGTAGGCCGGAATAACACCGAAAAGCAGGCCGAAGACGAGGGCCGCAAGTAACGCGTCCAGCCAGCGCGGAAGCGAGCTGGTGCGGGCGCTCTCGGTCGTTGGGAAGGCGATCGCAAGACCGGCAAAGATGGTCCAGCAAGCAGTCCACCAAGCCAGCCAGTCGCGATATGGCGGCTTGTCGTACAGCCCCAGAATGCCGCCAAGTTCCCTCGGTGGGACTTCTCGGTCCGGGTCCAGCGAGAACCTCATGCGCAGACCGTATGTGGGACACGTGACTTCATGCTCGGTGGCCGCGCCGACAGTACGTCTGGCTGATCAGCCGCTCGTCGCCCGAGCTCGTGAGCCGACGGGGTGGGCGGTGGTGATGCGCTCCGTCAGGTGCACCTCAACGGTGTCGCCAGCCTGCTTGCCGATCGCAGCGCGGAGCGCGGCACGCACCGGCAGCTTGTGCGTCCCGTCGCCGAGCGCCATGAACGAACTCCGGAACGGGTGTCCGTCGATCGTCCCGATGACCTTCACGAGCCCGCGGGTGCCGAAGAAGGTGACCGAGTCCGGCCACACCAGGTACGTCCATCCGCCGTCCGCCGGGCTCTTCAGCAACCGGGCCGTGAACCGCTCGTCGAGGGCGGTCATCACGCACCTTCCACCAGCACCAGGACGTTGCCGTCTGGGTCGCGGACACTGAACATCGGCGGGGCCATCTCGCCCATCCGCAGCACCTCGTCGTCGACGTCCACGCCCCGCCCGCGCAGCTGCGCGTGGGCGGCGTCCGCGTCGGCCGTGCCCAGCCGGATGCCCGGTGGGAAGCCGCTGCCCGCCGCGATGAGGGCGATCGACGTCCCCCCGCCGGCCGGCGCCACTTCGACCCAGCGCATGCCTGGACCCAGATCCGTGTCGCGGACGACCTGCAAGCCCAGGTCGTCCACGTAGAAGTCCAGGGCCCGCTGCAGGTCCGACACCACCACGGTTGTCGTGGCAACCCGGGTGATGCCTGTCGTGGCCTCGTTCATGACGCTCCCACTCCGCCCGGCGCGCACCGCCAGGCAGAGATGGAGACCCGGCTCGTCCCCAGAAGTCATCGCCGAAGCCGGAGAGGGGCCGAAGTCGCGACTTCGGCCCTTCAGGGGATGGGGGCGCCGAGGAGGGCGTGGGGGGTCCAGGTCTGGAGGGCATCGGCGTGGCCGGCGGAGCGGAGGGCCAGGGCGGCGGCGCCGATCCAGCCGGCCTCGCTGCCGAGCTCGGCGACCCGCACCGGCGGGGCGGAGCGCCACGCCAACCCCGCCGCCAGTCCGGCTCGGACCGGTTCCAGCAGGGCGTCGCCCGCCGCGGTGAAGCCGCCGCCCAACACGATCGTGGTCGGGTCTAGCAACAGCGTCGCGGTGACCAGGCCCTGGGCCAGCACGGCCATCGCCTCGGCCCACACCCGGTCGGCGTCCGCGTCGTGGCCCAGCCGGGCGACGACGTCTTCGGCCGGCAGCGAGACGCCAGAGAGAGCCGCGTACCGGCGGGCCAGCCCGGCTCCCGACGCGTACACCTCCAGGCAGCCGCTCTGCCCGCACGTGCACGCCTCGCCGCCGGGGACCATCGGGATGTGGCCGAGTTCGCCGGCCGCCCCGCCGTCCCCGGTCACCGACCGGCCACCGGCCACCAGCGCCGCGGCCACGCCGGTGCCGATGGTCACGAGCACGAAGTCCTCGACGCCGCGCGCCGCCCCGAGCAGCTGCTCGGCCAGCCCCGCCGTCCGCACGTCGTGGCCGGTCACCACCGGCAGCCCGGTCGCCTCGGCGAGCAGCGCCCGCAGCGGCACGTCCCGCCAGTCCAGGTTCGACGCGTAGACGACCGTCCCGGCCGCCTCGTCGAGCATCCCCGGGGTCACCACGCCGGCGCCGACCACGTCCAGACCGTGGTCACGCGCGAGGGCAGCCAGGGAGCGGAGGTGGCCGGCGATGGCGCCGACGGTGTCCGTCGCCGGGTCGGTGGGCCAGCGCTCGACCACCACCGGGCGGCCGTCGCGCGTCACGACCGCGCCCTTCATCGAGGTGCCGCCGACGTCGATCGCCAGCACCGCAGGAGTGGTCGTCACGAGGCGAGCGCCTCGACGACAGCCCGGATCGGGCCGGCGGAGGTGGCCAGCCGCGGGACGGCGTCGTAGCTGACCTCCGTTGCCGAAACGGACGGCGACGCGACCGGCGAAGCCGCCCGCAGGTGCACCTCCGGCACGCCGGTCTCCGCGACGAGGGACGCCACGTTCGACCCACGCACCGACCCACCCGCGAGCACGGTGATCCGGTCGCCCGCCAGCTCGACCAACGAGCGCAGCACGTCAGCCCCCGCCGCAGCCGTCGGCGCACCACCCGAGGTCAGCACCCGGGACACCCCGGCGGAGATCAGCACCGGCAGCGCGGCGGGGAGGTCGGGGAGGGTGTCGAACGCCCGGTGGAACGTCACCGGGCACCGCCCGGCGGCCTTCATCAGCCGGGACAGCACAGCGGTGTCGATCGCGCCCTCGGCGGTCAGCGCCCCGACCACGAACCCGACCTGCGCCGACGCGGGCAGCGCCCGGACGGCGGCGATGTCGGCGAGCATCACGTCGACCTCGGCGGGGGAGTACACGAAGTCCCCGGCGCGCGGCCGGATCAGCACCTGCACGCCGATCCGCGACACCTCGGCGAGGACCGTGGACACCAGCCCGATCGACGGCGTCGTCCCGCCCTCCGACAGCGCCGCGCACACCTCGACCCGGTCCGCGCCGCACTCCTCGGCGAGCGTCGCGCCGGCGACGTCGTCGATGCAGATCTCGACCGCGGTCACCGGGCGGCCAGCCAGGCGAGGACGTCGGCGCCCGGCTCGATCGCACCGACCGGCACCCCACCGCCGAGCACCGGGAGCGCGGTCAGGGAGGCCGCGGCGGAGACGTCCACGCCCAGCCCACCCAGCACGGTCAGCGCCAGCATCGTCGTCGCCCGCGGGTTGCCGTCGACGATCTTCATCGCCACCGCCTGGCCGTCCGGCCCGGCCACGCCGATCACGCCCTCCGCGCCGCCCTTGGCGACCGCGCCCGGCACGAGCTCCATCACCGCGGAGTTCTGGTGTCCGGTGCCGCCGACGAAGAAGGGGTGCGTCCGCATCGCGGAGGCCACCTGAGCGGCCGGTCCGTCGACAGCCAGCGACAGCGCACGGAAGGCAGTCGCCAGGCCGCGCACCGTGGTCCCGAACAGCGGAGCGCCGCAGCCGTCGATCGCGTCGTGCCGCACCGGCGCACCGGTCCACTCCGCCGTCACCGCGCGCACGTGCTGCTGCAACGGGTGTCCCGGGTCCAGGTAGGAGTCCGTCGGCCAGCCGTTGACCGCGCAGGCCAGCAGCATCGCGGCGTGCTTGCCCGAGCAGTTCATCCGCACCGCACTGCGTTCGGCGCCGGCCCGGATGAGCGCGACGCGGGTCGCCTCGTCCTCGGGCCAGTCGACCGGGCACTGCAGCGCCGACTCGTCCAGCCCGGCCCGGTCCAGCAGCCGGCGCACGACGTCGGCGTGCGCGTCCTCGCCGGTGTGGCTGCCGGCGGCGATCGCCAGCTCCGGACCGGTCAGCGGCGCGCCGGCGGTCAGGCAGGCCAGTGCCTGCAGCGGCTTGGTGGTGGAGCGCGGCAGGATCGTGGCGTCGGGGTCGCCGAGGGACAGCGCCACGGAGCCGTCGGCGTCCAGGGCGAGCAGCGAGCCGAGGTGCCGGCTCTCCACCAGGCCCGAGCGGCGGACCACGGCGAGTTCAGCGGACAACGGGGGTCTCCAGTTCACGGTCGGCGGCCTGCTCGGCGGGCCCGGACGGCGGCGCCACCTGGCGACGGACCCGGGTGCGCAGCCGTGCGGCCAGGTAGGACAGGGCGCCGTTGAACACCAGGTAGATCAGCGCCACCACGAGGAAGGTCTGGATGAGCAGCCGGTTGTAGGCGCTGAGCACCTGCGCTCGGTAGAGCAGCTCGGTGAAGGCGACGACGTAGCCCAGCGAGGTGTCCTTGATCAGGCTCACCAGCTGGGTGACCAGGGACGGCGTCACGTGCCGCAGCGCCTGGGGCAGGACGACGAAGCGCATCGCCTGGCCGCGCCGGATGCCCAGGCTCAGCGCCGCCTCCATCTGCCCGCGCGGCAGGGCGAGCACCCCGGCCCGGACGATCTCGGCGACCACCGCGGCGTTGGCGATGGTCAGCGGCACGACGAGCTTCCAGAGCACCGGCAGGTTGATCCCGTAGGCCGGCAGCCCGAACAGCATCAGGTAGATCAGCAGCAGCACCGGGATGGTCCGGGCCACCTCGATGTAGCCGGTCGACAGCCAGCGCAGCGGCCGGTTCTGCGACAGCCGGCCGATGGCCAGCAGCACGCCGAACGCCCCGGCCAGGACGGCGACCAGCGCGGCCGCCAGCGCGGTGCCGCGCAGCCCGACCAGCAGGTAGGACCAGATCGGCCAGTCGAGGAACGGCGTCCACCGGTCGGCGTCCAGCTGCCCGGTCCGGCCGAACTGCACCAGCGCCAGGGTCAGCAGGCCGGCCAGCACCAGGGCGCTGACCACCGAGCCGAGCATGATCCGCCGCCGGGCGCGGGGCCCGGGGGCGTCGTAGAGAAAGGCACCGGTGTGGCTCATCGGTGGATCGCCACCTTCTTCTCGATCCGCCCGGCGGCCAGCCCGATGGCCAGCGCGAGCGCCATGTAGGTGAGGCCGGCGGCGGTGAAGATCGGGATCGGCTGGGCCGCGACCAGGTTCACCTTGTTCACCGCCGAGGTCAGCTCGACCACGCCGACGGTCGCGGCCAGGGCGGTGTTCATCAGCAGCGCGATCATCACGTTGCCCAGCGGCTGGACCACCGCGCGCACCGCCTGCGGGACGACGACGTGCCGCAGCGTCTGCGACAGCCGCAGCCCCAGCGCCCGGGCGGCCTCGACCTGCCCGACAGCCACGGTGTTGATGCCGCTGCGCACCGCCTCGGCGACGTACGCCGCCTCGTAGACGGTGAGCACGACGATGACCGTGGTGGTCAGTGGCATCAGCAGCCCGGCGTCGGGCAGGGCGAAGACCGCCAGCAGCAGCAGCGCCAGCAGGGGGACGTTGACGAACACCTGCACGTAGGCGAACGCGGCCCCGCGCAGCACCGGGATGGGGCTCACCCGGGCCACGGTGATCAGCACCCCGAGCACCAGGGAGCCGGCCGCGGAGATCACCAGGATCAGCACGGTCGTCCCCAGTGCCCTCAGCAAGGGGTCCAGGTTCTCGATCACTGCAGTCACGTCGTCGTCCTCTGCTGGCGCTGCTGCCTCAGGGGTGCCGGGTCAGGAGCCCGGCACCGAGCCGATCTCCGGCGGCGTCGGGGCGTCGCCCTCGACGACCGTGCCGAGGGTGGCCTCCCAGATCTCGGCCCACGAGCCGTCGTCCTCGATCTCCTCCAGCCAGGTGTTCACGAACTCCTTGAACTCCGGGTCCTCCGGGGGGAGGCCGATGCCGTAGGGCTCCTCGGTGAACGGCTGGACGGCGATCTTGATGTCGTCGTTGGCGTCCGCCGCGGCCAGCAGGAGGGTGTAGTCCTGCACATAGGCGTCGCCGCGGCCCTGCACCAGCGCCTGCACCGCCTGCGGGTCGGTGGCGAAGCTGGTCACCTCGGCGCCGGGGGCGACCTCGGGCACCGCGGTGACCGCCGGGGTGTTCGCGCCGACGATCACGTTCTTGCCGTCGAGGTCCTCGATGCTGGAGATGTCCTCGTTGTCGGCGGCGACGGCCACCGCGAGGCCCGAGGTGAAGTACGGGCCGGCGAAGCTGATCTGCTCGGCCCGTTCCTCGGTGATCGTGTAGGTGTTGAAGACGACGTCGACGGTGCCGTTCTGCAGCAGCGCCTCCCGGGTCTCCGACGCCGGCGGCACGATCTCGATGTTCGGCTCGCCCAGGATGTAGATGGCCAGCATCTTCGCGAGGTCGATGTCGAAGCCCTCGACGTCCTCGGGGTTGCTCGGGTCCTGCTGGGAGAGCAGCGGCGCGTCCAGGGCGGCGGCGACGCGCAGCACGCCCCGCTCCTTGATCTCGGCCATCGTGGACTCGGGGAGGATCAGCTCCTCGTCGGCGACCGGCGCGTCCTCGTAGACGGCGTCCAGGCCGGAGGCGGCGGTGTCGTCGCCGCCTCCGGGGACGGCGTCGGACGAGGAGTCGGACGACCCGCACCCGGCGACCGCCACCGAGGCGGTGGCCAGCACGGCGGTGATCAGCGGGAAGCGGCGCCTGGGAAGGCGGATGTCACTCATGCCTTGCCTTTCTGATCAGCCCGGCCGGGGGAGCGGCGCCGGGCGTGGGGTGGGCGGGTCCGCCCGGGGTTGCGCTCGGCCGTCAGTGGGCCAGCACGTTGGAGAGGAACGAGCGCGCGCGCTCGCTCCGGGTGGCGTCGAAGAACTCCGCCGGTGGGGCCTCTTCGACGATCTGACCGGCGTCCATGAAGACGACGCGGTCGGCGGCGCGGCGGGCGAAGCCCATCTCGTGGGTCACCACGACCATGGTCATGCCGTCCCGGGCGAGGCCCACCATCACCTCGAGGACCTCGCTGACCATCTCCGGGTCCAGCGCCGAGGTCGGCTCGTCGAAGAGCATCAGCTTCGGGTCCATCGCCAGCGACCGGGCGATCGCGGCGCGCTGCTGCTGACCGCCGGAGAGCTGAGCGGGGAAGCGGTCGGCCTTGTCGGCGATGCCCACCCGCTCCAGCAGCGCCATCCCCTCGGCGCGGGCGGTGGCCTTGGCCACCTTGCGGACCTTGAGCGGCGCCAGCATCACGTTGTCCAGCACGCTCAGGTGGCCGAACAGGTTGAAGGACTGGAAGACCATCCCGACGTCGGCGCGCAGCTGGGCGAGCTGGGCGCCCTCCTCGGGCAGCGGCCGGCCGTCGACCCGGATCTCACCGGCGTCGATCGGCTCGAGCCGGTTGATCGTGCGGCACAGCGTCGACTTGCCCGACCCGGACGGCCCGATGACCACGACGACCTCCTGCGGGGCGACGTCCAGGTCGATCGAGCGGAGCACGTGCAGCTCGCCGAAGCGCTTGTCGACGCCGCGCATGCTCACCATCGGCGTGCTCATCGTCGTCCTCCTCACGATCGGCGTTGAACGTTGGGGGAAGGCTAAGTGGCGATCGTTACAACGAGAAGTCCATGAAGTATTTCCACTTCCGGAGTAAGTGTCCGTTGCTTCGGACGGCGGGCGTTGCTTCACTGACCGGCATGCCCACCTCCGCCGGTGACCGGTCGGCCACCTCCCCGAGCGAGGTGCTCTCGCTGGTCCGGCTCGGCCGCGCCACCTCTCGCGCCGACGTCGCCCGCGAGACGGGGCTCTCGGCGACCACCGCCGCCGCCCGGGTGGAGATGCTGATCCGGCGCGGCTGGCTCGTGGAGACCGGCACCGGGCCCTCGGCCGGCGGGCGGCCGCCGCGCCGGCTGGAGATGCGCGGCGCGGCCGGCCTGGTGGTCGCCGTCAGCCTGGGGGAGCGGCACGCGGCGATCGCCGTCCTGGACGCCGCCGGCCGTCAGGTCGCCGAGCGGCACCTGCCCATCGCCGTCTCCGACGGCCCGGAGGCCGTGCTGCGCACCGTGGTCAGCACGGTCACCGACGCGGTCGCCGGGCTGGAGGACGCCCCGCCGCTGCTGGCCATGTGCGTGGGCGTGCCCGGGCCGGTCAGCGCGCGTACCGGACTGGTCGTCTCCCCGGCCCGGATGCCCGGCTGGAACGGCGCCGACGTCGCCGCGATCGTGCAGCAGTGGCTCTCCGTGCCGGTGATCGTGCAGAACGACGCGAACCTGATGGCGCTGGGCGAGCACGCCGCCGGGGGTTCGCCGGCGGAGCAGATGGTCTTCGTGAAGGTCGGCTCGGGCATCGGCTGCGGCGTCGTCGCCGGCGGGGTGCTGCACCGGGGGAGCGGCGGGTTCGCGGGGGACATCAGCCACACCACCGTGCCCGGCGCCCCACCGGTGCCCTGCTCGTGCGGGCGGGTCGGCTGCCTGGACGCGGTGGCGAGTGGAGCCGCGCTGGTCGAGCAACTCGCCGAGCGCGGGGTGCCCGCCCCGGACACCGAGGGGATGCTCGACCTGGCCCGGGACGCGCACCCGCTGACCACCCAGCTGCTGCGCGAGGCGGGGGGGAGCACCGGCACCGTGCTCTCGACCATCCTGAACTTCTTCAACCCCGAGCGGCTGGTGATCGGCGGGCACCTGAGCAGCGCCGAGGCCTTCGTCGCCGGGGTGCGGTCGGCGATCTACGCGCAGTGCCCGCCGATGATCACCGACGGCCTGGAGATCGCGGTCAGCCGCGTGGGCCAGCAGGCCGCCGTGCTCGGCGCCGCCCGTGAGGCGCTGGACCTGGCGTTCTCCCCGGAGCAGCTGGCCGCGCGCGGCGCCTCCCGCTGAGGTCTCCCTGGGGCGCCGGACGACCCGGCGAGGACCGTGACGTGAACAGGCGCTGACTGGTGTCGACTTGTCGGCATTCCTCGTTACCTTGGCTCAGCAACCGCACAGCCGGTCCACGAGGGGCGGCTGACGAGCTTGGGGGAGATCGCGTGCGCAGACGGACGACGGTGACGGTCGCGGCAGTGGTGCTGGCGATGAGCTTCGGGGCGGTGACCCCCGCGGCGGCGAGCCCGGGTGGTCACGACAACGGCCACGGGAACGGCCATGGCCAGGGGAACGGCCACGGCCATGGCAAGGGGCACGGTGGCGGGCAGGGCGGCGGCCACGGCAAGGGGCAGAGCCTCGAGCTCACCATGCTGGCCACGACCGACGTCCACGGCCGCGCGCAGGACTGGGACTACTTCCGCGACGCGCCGTACACCGACAGGGCCGGTGACGCGACGGGCCTGGCCCGGATCTCCTCGGTGGTCGACTCGGTACGCGCCGAGAAGGGCGCGGACAGCGTCTTCGTCGTCGACAACGGCGACTTCCTGCAGGGCACGCCGCTCACCTACCTCGCCGCCCAGCAGCCGCCGGAGGCCGAGCACCCGATCGCGGCGGCCTACGACGTCATCGGCTACGACGCCCAGGTCGTCGGCAACCACGAGTTCAACTACGGCCTGGACACCCTCGCCGGCTACGTCGACGACGTCGACCACCCGGTGCTCGGCGCCAACGTCATCGACGTGGAGATCGGCGAGCCGTACCTGCCGCCGTACACGCTGGAGCGGATGAAGGTGCGCGGCGCCAAGCCGGTCACCGTCGGCATCATCGGCCTCACCACACCGGGCTCGGCGATCTGGGACCGCAACAACGTCGAGGGCGAGCTCGAGTTCCGCGACATGGTGGAGACGGCGGAGGAGTGGGTGCCGGTCGTCGCCGAGCAGGCCGACGTCGTCGTCGTCCTGGCGCACGCCGGGGTCGGCGGGACGTCGTCCTACGACGACCCGGCCGTCGGCACGGAGAACCCCTCCGACGTCATCGCCCGCACGGTGCCCGGCATCGACGCGATGGTCGTCGGCCACACGCACCGCGACGCCCCGTCCCAGGTCGTGGTCAACGAGGTCACCGGCGAGGAGGTGCTGCTCACCCAGCCCTACCGCTGGGGCGCCACGGTCAGCCAGGTCGACTTCGAGCTGACCAAGACCCGTGGTCAGTGGGACGTCACCGAGGCCACGGCCACCGCACTGCGCACCAGGGACTACCCGGAGGACCCCGACGTCCTCGCCGTCACCGACGAGGCGCACCAGGCGACCGTCGACTACGTCAACCAGGTCGTGGCCACCTCCACCGAGGAGCTGACCACGCTCACCAGCCGGTACGAGGACACCCCGATCCTCGACTTCATCCAGCAGGTGCAGACCGAGACCGTCGACGCTGCGCTCGGGGGCACCGAGTGGGCCGACCTGCCGGTGCTGTCGATCGCCGCGCCGTTCAGCCGGGAGGCGGTCTTCCCGGAGGGCGAGGTCACCATCCGGGACATCGCCGGGCTCTACGTCTTCGACAACACCCTGGAGGCGGTGGAGATGACCGGCGCCCAGGTGCGCGACTACCTGGAGGAGTCGGCGAGCTACTTCACCCAGGTGCCGGCCACCGGGCCCGTCGACCCGGAGACGATCACCAACGCCGACGGGACGCCGGACTACAACTACGACGTGCTCTCCGGCGTCGAGTACGACCTGGACGTCTCCCGGCCGGTCGGCGAGCGGGTCACCCGGCTGGAGATCGACGGTGAGCCGGTGGCCGACGACGCCCGCTTCGTCGTCGCGGTGAACAACTACCGGCGCTCCGGCGGTGGCGGTTTCCCGCACATCTCCACGGCCCCGGTGGTCTACAACGAGCAGCTGGAGATCCGCCAGCTGCTCATCGAGTGGGCCCAGGAGCGCGGCGTGATCGACCCGGCCGACTTCTACGTGGAGAACTGGCAGCTCGTCCGCGACGGCGAGCCGCTGCTCGGCTGATCCCCACGGAGGTGCCGGGATCACGCCCCCGGCCTCTCCGGACCGACGAACGCCCCGTCCTCCCTCGGGAGAGCGGGGCGTTCGCGTACGTCGGGGCCGCAGACGACGTCCGCCCCGCTCCGGCGGACCGGAACGGGGCGGACGTGGTCGTGCCGGGGGAGCTCAGGCGCTGGACTCAGCGATCCCGAACTGGACCTTGCCGGTCGGGTCGGGCTGCGCGTCCAGGACCTTGTCGTCGAGGACCGTCGCAGCCTTCTCGTCCAGGAACACCCGGGCGCCGGACTGGTCCAGCACCTGGTCGTCCTCGGCCGGCACGGCGGCCAGGCTCAGCGCGAGCGACTGGGCGGTCGGGTCGTTGGCGATCCGCAGGCCGCCCTGCTCGGGGGTCTCGGACTGGTCGAGGATCCCGCGGATCGCGGTTGCTGCCTGGGGGGTCAACGTGAGCATCGGTGAGGTTTCCTCTCGTGTCTGGTGCCCTGACCAGCTGCGGAAGGGTGTGGCGCGGCACTGCGCCACACCCTCCGGCAGTTCGTCGGCCGCCCCTGCGGGCGACCGGGCCGTACGGGGCCGGGACTCGCTACCTCGCACGTCCCAACGTCGCGGTCGGGGAGACACGAGGCAAGGGGCACCGCCGATCGTCACGGGGTCGCAACACCCCCGGCGACGTCAGACCAGACGACGCGCGGAGTTGTAGCCCCACATGGTGTCGACGTTGATGGTGCGGACGACGTCCCCTGCGGTCGGCGCGTGCACCATCAGCCCGTTGCCGATGTAGATGCCGACGTGACCCACCGGGTCGTAGAAGAAGACCAGGTCACCGGGCTGCAGGTCGGCGCGGGCCACCGGGACGCCCATCGTCGACTGCATGCGGGAGGAGTGCGGCAGCGTGATGCCGGCGGCCGCGTAGGAGTACTGGGTCAGCCCCGAGCAGTCGTAGACGTTCGGACCGGCGCCGGCCCAGACGTAGGGCTTGCCCTGCTGGGCGAGCGCCGTGTCGACGATGATCTGAGCAGCTGCGTTCGGCGCCGCGACCGGGGCGGCCGCAGCTGCGACGGGGGCTGCGGCGGGTGCGCCACCGCCACCGACGGAGGCCTGGGCGGCCATCGGGGTGAGGGCGACGCCGGCGCTGGCGAACAGCGCGATCAGTGCCCGGCGACCGGAGCGAGAGGGACGACGGGCAGGGGACGTGCGAGTGGTCGTCATGGACGACGGGTTCTCCTTGTTCTCCTCGACCGCCTACCGAGTTAGCTGACGGGTTCGGGCGGGGAACTCGCCCGGCGCTCCGGCACTCGCATGCCGTCGCGCTTCACCCCAGAACTGCGGTGGGTCCCCGGTCCGGGCGTTCGCTGCGACGTCGCAGCGGGTGCCCGGTTCGGCGGTGCTCGCCGGTGTCACCGTGTGGTGACTCAGGGACCGGCGGGCGCGGATGACGGTAGGTCCGTCATGGATTCGTCACAAAGTGCCGCCTGTCGCGGTTCCGACACCCCGTGGGGCCGCAACACGCCCGGGCGACTCGGGCGACTCGCCGACGTGACGTCGGGCAACGCCGGAGGGTGGTGCGTGCGACGACGGCTCGGATCGGCTGTTCCCGGTCGCAAGCCGATTTCGGCTGGACCGGCGGGTGTGCACCGTCCGTGCTCGGCGCATCACGCCGACGTCGGGGGTTGTCGCGACGCCCGCCGTTGGAGTCCGGTCGCGACCGGGGAGACCGGCGTGGGCTGCTGGCTCGTCGACCGTGGTGGAGTTCGAGCGGCGTGCTGGTGTGTCGGACCGGCTCGCGTCAAGGGGTCAGGGTGATCTGTGGACAAGCGCCTGACCTGTGGATTCGCATTGTGGGAGTCCTTCTTCGGCGGTAGTATTCGTACACACGTTCGAACCGGTCGGAAGGTGTCATGAGCGAGTTCCAGTCGGCTCTGGATGCCTTGGCGGCCGATGACCTGCACGGGCTCACCGACGGGCAGGTGTTGGACCGGACGGCAATGCTGGTGCAGCTCGGCAATCGGGTCGCGGCGGAGTTGACCCGCACGGTGCGGCACGCAGAGCTGACGCAGGCCTGGGAGCACGACGGGTTGAAGTCGATGCGGTCGTGGTTGATCGGGCACGCCCGGTTGTCGCAGACGGAGGCGTCGCGGATCGTGCGGTCGGGGCGGGTGTTGGAGCACTTCCCGGCGCTGGCGGCCGGGTTCGCCGGCGGTGAGATCACGGCGGCGCAGGTGAACGTGGTGGCGGAGAAGGTCGGGGCGGGTGAGGTGGCCCGGGCCGAGGAGCAGGGCATCGACCTGGGTGCCTTCGACCAGGTGTGGGCGCGGGTGGCCACGGAGTCCCCGCACGAGTCGCTGGCCGCCGCGGTGCAGGCCTTCGACCGCCCTGGACCCCGACGGTCCGGAGCCGGATCCGACGGAGGGTCGTCGGTTCACGATGGTCAAGCACGCCGATGGGAGTGTGACCGGCCGGTTGGAGCTGGATGCGGTGGGTGGGGAGAAGGTGCAGGCGGCGATCGAGTCGATCGTGAAGGCCGACCGGCCCAAGGGCGATGAGCGCACCCGGGCCCAGCAGAGCGGCGATGCCTTCGTGCAGCTGTGTGACAACCAGCTGGCGTCGGGGAACCTGCCGATCCTGCGAACGGTGAAGCCGCACGTGGTGGTGGGCATCGACCTGGACGACCTGGTCGATCCGGCGACCGGTGCCGCTGCTGCGGAGATGGGGTTCGGGGCGACGATCTCTGCGGCCCGGGCCCGTTACCTGGCGTGTGACGGCAGCATCTCCCGGATCGTGATGGGCCCCGATGGCGTGCCGCTGGATCTCGGGAGAGATCACCGGGTGGTCACCCCGGGCCTGCGCAAGGCGGTGGAACGGCGGGACAAGTCCTGCGTGTTCGCCGGCTGCGGTGCCCCGTCATGGTGGTGCGACGTCCACCACCTCATCCACTGGCTGCACGGCGGGGAGACGTCGCTGCAGAACTCAGCCCTGTTGTGCGAACGGCACCACACGAAGGTCCACCACGGGTTCCGGGTGGAGCGAGATCCCGGCGGTCGATGGCGCACCTACCGGCCCGACGGCACCGAGATCCTCATCGGAGCACTGGCGCACTGATCGGCCCGGTCCCGGTAGCCGGCCACGGTCCCACCGTGGCCGGCTACCGGTGCGCGCGTGCGGCCGTCACGTCGCCCGGCTACCCGAGTTGTCCGGCGACCGGAGTTGCCCGGCGACCGGAGTTGCCCGGCTGCCGGATCAGGTCACCCGGCGACGGGCTGGTCGAGGCCTTCCGGCGCCGCGATCCCTTCCGGCGCCGCGAGCCCTTCCGGCACCGCGGCGCTGACCGGGACAGGTGGGGTGGGGACGGCCTGCAGGTCCGCATCGCCGTCGGCCACCGCGGTCAGCCACTGACCGGCGCCCTGCCGGGTGATCCGGCCGGCGCGCACCGCCTGCGCGAGCGCCACCTCCAGCAGCGGCATCAGGACCGGGTGCCGGCGGCGGTGCCCGAACACCGCCAGTGTCTGCTGGAACAGGTCGTCGCGCGTCATCCCGGCCACCGACCGGCACAGCGCCACCATCGCGTTGCCGATCTCCTCCGGCGGCACGTGCTCCAGCGCCCGGTCGGTGCTCGATGCCTGCCGCCGGAACGTCGTCCACGCCGCCAGGTCCGGCGGGGTCCGGTCCGACGTGGCCGGCCACAGGAACTCCGCACCGGGCTCGGGCAGCAGCGCCAGGATCGACTCCATCCGGGCCGCGTTCACCCGAGGCACCCCGAACGCCGACGCGGTCAGCCGGGCCAGCCGTTCCCGGTGGACCGGCCCCTCCGCCCGGATCCCCGCCGCCAGCACCCGCCGCACCAGCCGGGCCGCCTCCGGGTTCTCCAGCTGCCGCAGCATCCGCGGCTCGCCCATCGGCTTCGGCGTCCACGGCCGGAACGGCACCTCGCCGGCGAGCAGCGCCGGCGTCACCACCGGGTGCGCCGCGCAGCGCACCGGCTCCGCCGTCGACACCTCGTCCAGGTCGTCGGGAGCGTCCGGGTCGAAGGGGTCGATCTCCTCCACCGGCTCGTCGACCGCGGCCACCGGGGCCGGCAGCGGCGGCAGCAGCGGCTCCACCGGAGCCACCTCCGCCACCGCGGTGACCAGCCGGTCGAGCACCGTCTCCCACTCGGCCAGCCACTCCGGCAGCCACACCCGCTCCACCGCCGGCCAGCCTTGCAGCTCCTGGTACGCAAGCTCGCGGTCCACCGTCGCCCGCTGCGCCCACGCGGGACCGTCCAGCAGCACGGCCAGCACCGGCCGCTCCGGCGCCTCCGGCCGGGCCACGGTCAGGTCGACCCGGAACCGGGAGAGCCCGACGTCGGTGCGCACCACCAGCCCGCGGCCCCGCAGCGCCGCTGCGACCTCCTCGCGGTGCGGGTCGCGCGTCGGCACGGCGCTCCGCGGGACCGCGCCCACGCCGTGCAGGGCCTGCTCCAGCCAGCCCCGCAGCCGGCGCACGCCCGGCTGCGCCGTCGTCGTCGGCCGCAGCAGCGACGGCGCGAACGACGCGAAGACCACCACCTGCCGGCGCGCGCGGGTCACCGCCACGGTCAGCCGCCGCTCACCGCCGGCCCGGTTCAGCGGCCCCAGGTCCAGCGGCAGGCAGCCGCGCTCGTCGGCCGCGCACCCGAGCGACAGCAGGACGACGTCGGCCTCCTCGCCCTGCGCCGCCTCCACCTCCCGGACCCGCAGCTCGCCCCGGTCCAGCGCCTCGGCCGCCCGGTCCCGGCCCACCCGCAACAGGCCCTCGATCAGCCGGCGCTGCGGTCCGTGCAGGGTCAGCACGGCCACCGACGGCACCGCCTCCGGCGACGCCGCGAACCGCTGCCGCAGCTCCGCGACCACCGCCTCCGCCTCGGCCGGGTTGGTCCCACGCTGCTCGCCGGCGCGCAGGAAGACGCCGTCCACCCGCACCAGCGAGATCGCCGGTCCGGCCGGTGGGCCGGGCACCGTCATGAGCCGGGAGCCGTAGCCGACGGCGTTCGTGAAGGCGACCAGCGACTCGTCGGCGCTGCGGTGGTGCCAGGTCAGCTCGCGCCGGGGCACCCCGGCCCGCAGGCAGGCGGCCAGCAGCCCCTCGTCGGCGGCCTCGTCGACCGCGGCGCGCGGCGGCAGCTGCTGGCGGTCGCCGACCACGACCGCCGCGCTCGCGCGGCCCAGCGCACCGAGGGCGTCGGCGACCCGCAGCGACGAGGCGTCCTCGACCACCACCAGGTCGAACGAGCCGGCGGTCGCGGGCAGGAAGCGGGCCACGGCGTCCGGGGTGGCCAGCACGGCAGTGGCCCGGTCGCCCGCCGCGAGGGCCGCAGCCGCCTGGGCCCGGGTCTCCGCCGCGGCCGTGAGCGCCCGTCGGACCGCCTGCTCCGCCGCCCGCGCGTCGGACGCACCGAGCCCGCCGGCCGCCGACCGCTCGGCGAACGACGCCTCGGCCACGCCACGGTCGAAGGCGGCGACGGCGCCGTCGGCCGGCACCGCCCCGGCCAGCAGCGCGGCGCGCGCCTCGGCCAGCCCGGCGGCCTCCAGCAGGTGCAGGTGTCGCAGCAGGTCCAGCCAGTGACCGAGCGAGGGAACGCCGAACTCCTCGACGGCCCGCTCGTCCTGGGTCGCCTCCCACAGCCGCACGATCCCGGTGTCCCCCGCCCAGGCGAGGAGCTGGTCGAGCGAGCTCAGGCAGGCCGCGGGCAGGGCGGTCAGTGCCGCCCGCAGCTTCCGGACGGCCACCGACCGGGTCGGATCCGGCGCCGGTGCAGTGTCCAGGAAGCGGCGCAGCGGGGGAGTGAAGGCCGGGTCGCCGTCCAGCGCGGCGCCGATCCGGTTCAACGCGGCCACCTGCCGCTCGACCAGCAGCGGGTCGGTCAGCGGGTTCCAGTTCCACGGCACCGCCAGCCCGGCCACCGACGCGCAGCGCAGGGTCAGCTCGCGGGCCGCCCCCTGCACCTGGAGCAGCTCCGCGGTCAGCAGTGGGACGTCGGTCGGCTCGACGTGGGCGTCCGGTCGCAGCGACGGGGACAGTTCGGTGAGCACCGCGGCCAGCCGCTTGGCCCGGCCGAACCGCCCCGAGACGGCCGCCTGCTCGGCGTCCTCGGCGATCCCGGCCAGCGGCAGGTCCAGCGCCTCCGGCAGGGCGACGTCGAGCCCGGGGTGGGCCGCGGTGACGAAGGCGGAGACCTCGGCGAGCAGCGCGTCGACGTCCTGCGCCCACTGCTGGGTGCGGACGGCGTCGACCGCGGCGAGCGGCACGTCCGGGCCGGACAGCACGGTGGCGACCGCGTCCAGGTCCGCCGGGGTCCGGGCCGCGGCGATCACCCGTGCCAGCGGCCCGGCGGGCGGCAGCGCGCGCAGCGCCGTGTCGACGGCGAGCACCGCGGTGTGCACGGCGACGGGGTCGGCGTCGGCCGAGTCGAGGAAGCCCCACGGGTGCCGCGGCCGCGGCCGGGTGCGGGCGGCGACCTCGGGCAGCGTCGTCAGCAGCTCGTGCACCTTCGCGGTGGTGCGGGCCGACGCGGTGGCGACGTACGTGGTCGCCAGCGGCAGCGCCGGGGTGCCGGGCACCGCGGAGAGCACCCCGGCGCGCGCGGCGTACAGCGACAGTCCGGCGGAGTTGGGCGCGTGCAGCCGTTCGGCGTAGCCGGCCAGCTCGCGCCGCGCCGTCCGCAGCTCCTCGGGGAGGGGAGGGACGTCCGGCGGGCTGCCGGCCTCGGCCGGGGCGTCGGCGGGACGGCGCAGCGTCGTGACCAGCCCGCCGAGCCCCACGCCCGCCAGCCGCCGGGACACCGCGTCCAGCACGGACTGCTGCGCGGCGAGGACCAGCACCCGCTGACCACCGGCGGCCGCCGCGGCGACCAGGTTGGCGACCGTCTGCGACTTCCCGGTGCCCGGTGCGCCCTCGAGCACGAAGGTCCGCCCGGCGGTGGCGTCGATGATCGCCCGCAGCTGGTCGGTGTCGGCGGGCAGCGGCAGGGTCGCGGCGAGCTCGGTGAGGTCGGTGGCCAGGGCGGTGCCGGGCGCCGGCGCGGGGTCGACGAACGGCTGGCCGGGGCGCAGCAGCACCGGCACCAGCGGGTTGCGCAGCGCCGCGGCGCCGAGGTGGTCGGCGTCCTGCCGGATCCGGGCGGCCGCCGCGGGCAACAGTGCGAGGTCGGCGGTCGGCTCGACCCGGTGCGGCAGCCCGCGCTGGGCCAGCCCCTGCCGCAGCGCCGGGAGCGCGACGGCCAGGTCGAGGTCCCCGTCGGTCTCGAGCGCCGGCACGGACACCCCGGTGCGGCGGCGCAGCTCGGCCAGCAGCTGCCCGTTCGGGCCGATCGTCCCGGCCGGGTCGGCGGTGAGCCGGTAGGCGCCGGTGCTCGCCACCCGGCTGAGGAGCACCGGGACCAGCGCCAGCGGCGAGCGCACCGAACGCCCGTCGAGCTCCCACGTCACCGAGCCCAGCGCCAGGTGCAGGTCGCCGGCGCCGGTCTCCTCGAGGAGCGCGGCCGCCTGGTCGGCGAGCGCAGCCAGCCGGCGGGCGTAGTCGGCCGAGCCCAGCCCGGTGTACAGCCCGCCGTGCTCGACCAGCAGCTCACCGAGCTGGTGCGGCGGCAGGTCCCGGGCCGAGCGGATGCCGCGGCGCCGGGCGGCGGCGCCCAGCTGGTCGGTGGGCACCAGCGTCAGCGCGGCGTCGGCGGCGAGCCGTTCGGCCAGGACGGTCAGCCGGCCGGGCGGCACGGTGATCGGCACGGTGCCGCCGTCGGCCCGGTCCAGGTCGAGCAGCGCGGCCGTCGTCCCGGCCGGTCGTGCGCTCGGGCGCGGGGCGCTCCAGGCCGGGCGGTGGTCGGGCAGTTGGGGCAGCGGGAGCGGGGCGACGCCGTCCAGCCGGGCGCGGTGCACGTCGGTGACCCCGAGCACCCGGTGCAGGTCGCCGGCGAGCCAGGCGGCGGCCGCGGTGCGGTGCAGGTCCCCGAAGGTCGCCGGCTCGGCGGTGATCCCCAGCATCGTGGTCTCGACCAGCGCGATCTGGCCCAGCTCGACCAGCTCGGCGAGCCCGGAGACCTCGGTGGTGGCCGCGCTCTCGGCGCAGCGCTCGGTGCGCCAGTAGCCGAGGAAGGCGTGTCCGGGGCAGGTCGCGCCGTCGGCGGCGACCCACAGCAGCGGTCGGATCCCGGCGTGCTCCAGCGCGGCGGCCAGGGTGAGCACGGTGTCCAGGCTGGTGCCGGCCCGGTCGTCGAGGACCTGGTCGGGGGTGCGCACCCGCTGCGGCACGTCGGCCCAGCCGGCGACCGGTGGGCGCGGGCGGATCGCCCGGCGGCGCATCGCCTCCACGATCGCCGCGGCGGTCTCGTCGATGCGGTCGGCGCCCTTGGGGTGCCCGCCGACCGTGGGGTCGCCGGTGCGCTGGCGCAGCAGGTCGGCGGCCGCGCCGACCAGGCCGGCGACCGCGGGGGAGCCCGGCTGCACGTGGGCGGCCAGCAGCTCCAGGGCCAGGGGCGCCGGCGCGGCCAGCCACTGGCCCGCGGCCAGGACGCGCACCGCGGTCCTGGTGCAGCCGAGCAGCCGCCCGTCCCGCTCGACCCGGGCCTCGACGGTCGCGGTGCCCGGCTCGGCGACGGCGGCGAGCACCGCCGGGTCCAGCAGCAGGTCGACGTCGGTGAGCACCGTCGTCCGGCCGGGGTCGACGTCGACGGTCACCTCGGCCGGCGCGCCCAGCGGACCGGCGGGGGTGGAGATCGTGACGGTCACCTGCACGCCGTGCACCGGCTCGGCGGCGCCGGTCAGGGTGAGGACGGCGACGACCGGCACGCCGGCGCGGGCCAGCGCCTCGCCGACCACGGGCACGCAGTCGAGCTCCACGGAGACCAGCGGTTCGGCTTCCGCGGTGTGCTGCGGGCACGGGGAGACGCCCATGGAGTCGTTCTACCTCCGTCGGGCCCCCGGATCGGGGAGCCCCGGCGGAGGTGTGACAACTGAGACGGAAGGGTCGCCCCCTGGCGGTGGTCAGGCCGCCGCGTCGCGCTCCAGCGCCCGCACCGCCAGCTCGGCGTGCAGCAGCGCACCGTCGGCGAGCACCTCGTCGCTGAACTGCGCCCGCGGGCTGTGGTTGTTGGGGGCGGCGGCGTGATCCTCACCCACCGCGGCGCCGAGGAACAGGTAGCAGCCGGGCACCTCCGCCAGCACCCGGGAGAAGTCCTCGGACCCTGACTGCGGGAACACCTTCGGCGCGTACCGCTCGTCGCCGAAGACCTCCTGGGCGACCCCGGCGGCGAACGCCGTGTGCGTCGGGTCGTTGACCGTCACCGGGTACTCCTCCAGGTAGAGCGCCTCGGCCTCCAGGCCGTAGCCGGCCGCCACCGACTCGCACAGCCGCACCGAGGCCATCCGCATCCGCTCCCGGGCCTCGGCGGAGAAGGTGCGCACGGTGGCCTGGAAGGTCGCCTCGTCGGGGATGATGTTGCGCTTCGTGCCGCCGGCGAACAGGCCGACGGTGAGCACTACCGGGTCGAAGACGTCGAACTGCCGGGTGACCATCGTCTGCAGGTCGCCGATCAGCTGCGCGGCCACCGAGATCGGGTCGCGGGCCAGGTGCGGGGCCGAGCCGTGCCCGCCGCTCCCGCGCACGGTCACCCGCAGCTCGTCGCTGGCCGCCATCAGCGTGCCCGGGCGGGTGGTGAACTCCCCGCGAGGGCTCATCGCCGACATCACGTGCATCCCGTACGCCGAGGTGACCCGCGACCCGGCGGCGTCCAGCACGCCCTCGCGCAGCATGTGGCCGGCGCCGTCCCAGCCCTCCTCGCCCGGCTGGAACATCAGGACGACGTCCCCGGCGAGGGACTCCCGGTGCGCGCTCAGCAGCCGCGCGGCGCCGACCAGCATCGCGGTGTGCAGGTCGTGCCCGCAGGCGTGCATCGTGCCGTCGACCTCGCTGGTGAACTCCACCCCGGTCTGCTCCTGCACCGGGAGGGCGTCCATGTCACCGCGCAGCAGCACCGCGGGACCGGGCCGGCCACCGCGCAGCACCGCCGTCACCGAGGTCAGCCCGGTGCCCGTGCTGACCTCCAGGCCCAGGCCGTCCAGGGCGGTGAGCACCGTCTCCTGCGTCCAGGGCAGCTGCAGCCCCACCTCGGGCCGCCGGTGCAGCGCGTGCCGCAGCTGCACCAGCTCGTCCTGCATCGCACGGGCGTCCTCGCGCAGCGCGCCTGACCGGATCACGTGCCCTCCTTCGGATCGGTGGGCGGGACGTTAGGAGTTCCGCACGTTCTCCGACAGGATTTGCAGTCATCCGTCACGAGAGGTGCCTGAAGTGACCCGATCGGTTGTGCTGGACGAGGACGACCTGGCTCTCGTCGAGGCGTTGCAGCGCGACCCGCGGGCCCCGTGGACCGAGGTCGCGGCGATGGTCGGCACCAACGCGGTCACCGCGTCCCGGCGGTGGGAGCGGCTGCGCGCCACCGGCGCCGCCTGGGTCACCGGCACCCCCGGCCCGGGGTCGCACCACGCGCAGGTGCTCGCCTACGTCGACGTGACCTGCCTGCCGAGTGAGAAGACCCGGGTCGCCAGCGAGCTCGCCGGTGACGCGCACGCCCTCTCGGTGGACATCACCGCCGGCGGCCGGGACCTGATGCTGACCGTGGCCGCGGTCGACCTGCCCACCCTCGGGCGCTACCTGCTGGAGCGGCTGGACCGGGTGCCCGGGGTCACCGGCACCCGGGCGCGGATCGCCACCCGGCTCTACGCCGAGGGCAGCACCTGGCGCCTCGGCGTGCTGCCGTCGACCGGCGGCAGCGGCGGGCCGCCGCACCTGACCCGCCCGACCGTGCTCGACGACGTCGACCGGGAGCTGATGTCGGCGCTGGGGGAGGACGGCCGGGCGTCCTACGCCGCGCTCGCCGCGGCGACCGGGATCAGCCAGCCGACCGCGCGCCGCCGGGTCGACCGGCTGATCAGCTCCGGCGCGGTGCTGATGCGGACCGAGGTGGCCGCACCGCTGGCCGGGCTGCCGGTGATGGTCGTGCTGTCGGCCGACGCCCCAGCCGGGCGGCTGGACGACGCCGCCGCCCGGCTGGGCCGGCTGCGCCAGGTGCGGCTGTCCACGACGCTCGCGGGCACGCCCAGCCTGCTCGTCGTCGCCTGGCTCGCCTCCCTGGAGGAGGTGCACCGCTTCGAGCAGGAGCTCGCCCACGTGGTGCCCGACGTCGTCGTGGTCGACCGGCTGGTGGTGCTGCGGGCGGTCAAGCGGATGGGCCACCTGCTCGACGTCGAGGGCTGCGCGACCGGCACGGTGCGGATGGACGTCTGGTCCGATCCGGTGCCCGGCGGGCAGTAGTCTCCCCTCCGACCACACCGAGTGTGAGGTCGATCACACGCAGCGCATGGACTCACCGTCGTGACACGTCTGTCACCCAAATCACGTCACAGTGACCTAGCTTTCATCCACTGATCGGTCGAGGAGGCGCTGTTTGTGAGCAGTCCTGTTCTCTCCATCCGGGGCCTGACGACGGAATTCGTCACCCCCGCCGGCGTCGTGCGGGCCGTCAACGACGTCAGCTGGGACCTGTTCCCCGGCGAGACCCTCGGCGTGGTCGGTGAGTCCGGGTCCGGCAAGAGCGTCACGGCGATGTCGATCCTCGGCCTGATCCAGAGCCCGCCGGGGCGGATCACCGCGGGCGAGATCCTCTTCGAGGGCCGCGACCTGCTGACCATGCCGGAGAAGGAGCTGCGTCGGCTCCGCGGCAGCGAGATCGGGATGATCTTCCAGGACCCGATGACCAGCCTGAACCCGGTCCTGACCGTCGGTGCCCAGATCTCCGAGGCGCTCCGGCTGCACGACAAGAAGCTGAGCAAGGACGCCGCCCGCACCCGGGCGGTGGAGCTGCTGACGATGGTCGGCGTGCCCAACCCCGAGGGCCGCGTGGACCAGTACCCGCACGAGCACTCCGGCGGCATGCGCCAGCGCGCGATGATCGCCATGGCGATCGCCAACGACCCGAAGGTGCTCATCGCCGACGAGCCCACCACCGCCCTGGACGTGACGATCCAGGCGCAGGTGCTCGACGTGCTGAAGACGGCGAAGGAGCGCACCAACGCCGCCACCATCCTCATCACCCACGACCTGGGCCTGATCGCCGAGCACGCCGACCGGGTCGTGGTCATGTACGGCGGCAAGGTGGTCGAGGTCGCCGACGTCTTCTCGATCTTCGCCGCACCCCGGCACCCGTACACGCTCGGCCTGATGAGCAGCCTGCCCCGGCTGGACGTCGACCTGGCCCGGCTGGACCCGATCCCCGGCGCGCCGCCGAACCTCATCGACCTGCCGCCCGGGTGCTCCTTCCACCCGCGCTGCCGGGTCTCCAAGGGCCGTGAGCGTTGCCGCACCGAGGTGCCCCCGCTCTACGACACCGGCGACGGCGCGCGTGCCGCCTGCCACTTCACCGAGGAGGTCCCCGCCGAGATGGCCGTCGTGTACCGCGAGATGGGCGCCCGGCTGGGGAGCAGCGGCGCATGAGCTCCGTCGCCACGCCGACCGGCGCGCCCCAGGACCTGCACACCCGCGCCGCGCACGGCACCGAGATCCTCCGGGTCACCGACCTCAAGACCCACTTCCCGATCCGCGGCGGGGTCACCCGGCGGCAGGTCGGCACGGTCTACGCCGTCGACGGCGTGAGCTTCACGCTCACCGCGGGGGAGACCCTCGGCCTGGTCGGGGAGTCCGGCTGCGGGAAGACCACCACCGGCCGCACCCTGGTCAAGCTGCTGGAGTCGACGTCGGGCTCGGTGCACTTCAAGGGCGTGGACATCACCGGCTTCGGCCGGGCGCAGATGAAGGCGGTCCGCCGGGAGATGCAGTTCGTCTTTCAGGACCCCTACACCTCGCTGAACCCGCGGATGACGGTGCGCGGCATCGTCGCCGAGCCGCTGCAGATCCACGGCCTGGCCTCCGGCAGCGAGCTGCGCGCCAAGGTCGACGACCTGCTGGAGTCCGTCGGGCTCAGCGCCGAGCAGGCCAGCCGGTACCCGCACGAGTTCTCCGGCGGGCAGCGGCAGCGGATCGGCATCGCCCGGGCGCTGGCGCTGGACCCGCAGGTGCTGGTGCTCGACGAGCCGGTCTCGGCCCTGGACGTCTCCATCCAGGCCCAGGTGGTCAACCTGCTCCAGGAGCTGCAGGACCGGCTCGGCCTGGCCTACGTCTTCATCGCCCACGACCTGTCGGTGGTGCGGCACATCTCCACCCGGGTCGCGGTGATGTACCTGGGCAAGATCGTGGAGATCGGCGACCGGGCCGACATCTACGCCCGGCCGACGCACCCCTACACGCAGGCGCTGCTGTCGGCGGTGCCGATCCCGGACCCGACCAAGCGCGGCAGCCGGGAACGGATGATCCTCACCGGCGACGTGCCCAGCCCGGCGAACCCGCCGTCGGGCTGCAACTTCCGGACCCGCTGCCCCAAGGCCCAGCAGATCTGCGCCGAGGAGGAGCCGGCGCTGATCGACCGCGCCGGCTCCGGTCACCCCAGCGCCTGCCACTTCGCCGAGGTCAAGCCGGTGATCGCATGACCGGTCCGGCCTCGCTCCCAGCCCCGTCGCCCCAAGCCCCGTCGTCGCCGACGACACCGTCCCACCGTCCGTCCCGTTGTGTGCCACCTCGTCAGAGCGGAAGCCGATGAACACGACCCGAGCACGACGCAGCCCCTCCCGGATCAGGTCCATGGCCGCCGTCGCGGCCCTGGGCCTGCTGATCAGCGCCTGCAGCGTCAGCGACCCGGAAGCGCCCGCAGCCGACGGGGAGGGCGGTGACGCCACCTTCTCCATCGCCGTGGGCATCGACCCGGACACGTTCGACCCGGCCGGGCAGACCACGACGACCGTGTCGAACATGGTCGACTACGTGGTCGAGACGCTCGTGGAGATCAACGACGAGAACGAGATCGAAGGGCTGCTCGCCGAGTCCTACGAGGTCTCCGAGGACGGCCAGACGATCACCTTCGAGCTGCGTGAGGGCGTGACGTTCCACGACGGGACGCCGTTCGACGCCGAGGCCGTCGTCTACAACCTCGAGCGGATCACCGACCCGGAGCTGACCGTGCCGCAGGGCGCGGCGTTCGCGGCCTTCGAGTCGGCCACCGCGGTCGACGAGAACACCGTCGAGATCCAGCTCAGCCAGCCCTCACCCGGCTTCGTCAGCGCGCTGTCGGCGACGGTGGCCGGGATCATCTCGCCGACCTCGGTCGACGCGGAGGGCAACAGCTACCAGGAGTACACCCGGCCGGTCGGCACCGGTCCGTACGTCTTCGACGAGTACACCGCCGGGGAGAGCGTCACCGTCACCAAGTACGACGACTACTGGGGCGAGGAGCCGTACTACGAGACGGTCGTCTTCCGGGTGGTCCCCGAGGCGGCGACCCGGGAGAGCCTGCTGCTCGCCGGCCAGGTCGACATGATCATCCTGCCGCCGGTCTCCGACATCGAGTCGCTGGAGGCCAATCCCGACGTCGAGGTGCTGCTCGCCGAGAGCGACCGCACGATCTTCATCGCGCTGGACAACACCGACCCGGTGATGCAGGACCCGCGGGTGCGTCAGGCGCTGAACTACGCGGTCGACAAGCAGGCGATCATCGACAACGTCCTGTTCGGCGCGGCCGAGGTGCTCGATGCGCCGATGGCTCCCAGCCTGTTCGGCTACTGCGAGACCGGCTCCTACGAGTACGACCCGGAGCGGGCCCGGCAGCTGCTGGAGGAGGCCGGGGCGGTCGGGGCGAGCATCGAGCTGCTGACCCCCAGCGGCCGGTACGTGCAGGACGCCCAGGCGGCCGAGGCGATCGCCGGCTACCTGCGCGAGGCCGGGCTGGACGTCACCGTCTCCACCAGTGACTTCCCGTCGTTCCTCGCCCGGGTGAACGCACCGGTCACGGAGAACACGCCGGAGGCGCACCTGCTCGGCTGGGCCCCGGCCTACCTGGACGCCGACTTCCAGATGCAGATGTTCCGCCAGGCGACCCACCCGCCGGCCGGTCTGGGGACGTCGTTCTACACCAACCCCGAGGTCGAGGAGCTGCTCGCCCAGGCGGACGTGGAGACCGACCCGGACACCCGTGAGCAGCTGTACTGCGACGCCTCGCAGATCATCTGGGACGACGCCCCGTGGATCTTCCTCTGGACCCAGTCGTTCCCGATCGTCTACGACGCGGACATCACCGGTGTGAGCGCCACCCCGGTCGAGAAGTTCGACGCCATGTACGCCCGGCCGGCGAACTGACCACCATCGAGCGGCCGCCCCTGCCTGCGGGCAGGGGCGGCCACCGCCCGGCGGCGCACGCGGGCCGCCGGACCGGGTATGGGAGAGGACGGAGATGACGGGCACCGCCGCACACATCGTGCGCACCCTGTTGCTGTCGCTGATCACCCTCTTCGGGGTGTCGATCCTGATCTTCCTGATGCTGCGCGTGCTGCCCGGTGACCCTGCACGGGTGCTCGCCGGGCTGAACGCCAGCGAGGACCAGGTCGCCCGGCTCCGGGCCGAGCTCGGGCTCGACCAGTCCCTGCTGACGCAGTACTGGTCGTTCATCACCGGTGTGCTCACCGGTGACCTGGGCACCTCGGCGCGCACCTCGGCGCCGGTGGCGAGCGAGATCGCCGTCCGGCTCCCGGCGACGCTGATCCTGGCGATCGTGGCGACGATCATCGGGACCATCGCCGGGGTCACCGCCGGCGTGGTCGCCGCCGTCCGCCGCAACTCGATGGTCGACCACGTGATCTCCAGCGTGGCGATGATGGGCGTGTCCATGCCGGTCTACTGGCTGGGCCTGCTGCTGATCCTGCTGTTCGCCGTCACCCTGGGCTGGCTGCCGGCCGCGGGCAGCGGGGAGCCGTTGAGCATCGTGCTGCCGGCGGTGACGCTGGCCGCCTTCTCCACGGCGCTGATCTCCCGGATGACCCGGGCCAGCATGCTCGAGGTGCTCGGTCAGGACTACGTCCGCACCGCCGAGGCCAAGGGCGCGCCGCCGCTCACGGTGATCATGCGGCACGGGCTGCGCAACGCGTTCATCCCGATCCTGACGGTGATCAGCCTGCAGTTCGGTGCCCTGCTCGGGGGTGCCGTGCTGACCGAGACGGTCTTCGGCTGGCCGGGCATCGGGCGGCTGCTGGTCGACTCGATCGGTGCCCGCGACTTCGCCGTCGTCCAGGGGATCGTCCTGGTCTACGCGGCGGCGTTCATCCTGCTCAACGTGATCGTCGACGTGCTCTACGTCGTCGTCGACCCGCGGATCCGGTACTGATGATGGAGAGGGTCCGATGAGGGCAGAGTCATGAGGGCATGGAGCCGGTTCCGGCACCACACCCCGGCGATGATCGGGCTGGGGATCATCGTCACGTTCGTCGTGCTGGCGATCTTCGCCCCGCTGATCTCGCCGTACGACCCGAACGCGCAGAACCTGTCGGTCGCCATCCAGGGGCCGTCGGCCGAGCACTGGCTGGGCACCGACCAGCTCGGCCGGGACATCGCCACCCGGCTGATGTACGGCGCCCGGATCTCGCTGCTCATCGGCGTCCTGGCCGTCTCGATCGGCCTGGTCATCGGGGTGCCGCTGGGCATGATCGCCGGTTACTACGGTGGCTGGGCCGACCTGGCGATCTCCCGGTTCGCCGACATGATGTTCGCCTTCACCTCCATCCTGCTGGCGCTCACGCTGGTCGCCGTCCTGGGCGTCAGCCTGCAGAACGTGATCATCGCGGTCGGGATCAGCGTGATCCCGGTGATCATCCGACTGGTGCGCTCCTCGGTGCTGAGCCTGCGCGAGGAGCCCTACGTCGAGGCGGCGCGGGCGCTGGGCGCCAGCAACCTGCGGATCATCACCCGGCACGTGTTCCGCAACTCGCTGACCCCGGTGCTGGTGCACGGCACGCTCAGCATCGGGGTGAGCATCCTGCTCGCCGCCGGCCTCGGCTTCCTCGGGCTGGGCGTGCAGTCACCCACCGCCGAGTGGGGCACGATGCTGGGGGAGGGGCGGCAGTTCATCTTCAGCGCCCCGCACCTCACCACGTTCCCCGGGATCGCGATCTTCCTGGCCATCCTCGCCTTCAACCTGCTCGGCGACGGCCTGCGCGACGCCCTGGACCCGCGGATGCGCACCGTCGACGGGCCGGCCGGATGATCGCGGGCATGCAGACGACCGACCCGGCCTTGGTCACCCTGGACGACATCCGGGCGGCGGCGGCGCGGCTCACCGACCGGGTGCACCGCACCCCGGTGCTCCGCTCCACCAGCCTCGGCGAGCTGTGGGGGGTGCGGCTGGACCTCAAGGCCGAGCTCTTCCAGCGGACCGGCAGCTTCAAGGCCCGCGGGGCGCTGAACAAGGTGCTGTCCCTGCCGCCCGACCAGCGCGCCCGCGGGGTGATCACGCTGTCCGCCGGCAACGCCGGGGCCGCCGTCGCCTACGCGGCCGCCAGCGTCGGGGTGCCGGGCACGGTGGTCATGCCGACGACCGCGGTGCCGGCGAAGATCGCCGCCTGCCGGGCCTACGGGGCCGACGTCGTCCTCACCGACGGCGACCTGCTGGACGTCTACACCGCCACCGTCGCCGAGACCGGCCGGGTGCCGGTGCACCCGTTCGACGACCCCGCGGTCGTCGCCGGAACCGGCACCGTCGGGCTGGAGATCGCCGAGGACGTGCCGGACGCCGAGGTGGTGCTGGTGCCGGTCGGCGGGGGCGGGCTGATCTCCGGGGTCGCCGCGGCGCTGGCCCGGCTGGCGCCGGGCGTCCGGGTGATCGGGGTGGAGCCGGAGACCGCCGACGTGATGACCCGCAGCCTGGCCGCCGGCGGGCCGGTGCGGCACCCCGCCGCCCGGAGCATCGCCGACGGCCTGGCCGCGCCGATGAGCGGGCAGGTCACCGTCGACCACGTGCAGGCCTTCGTCGAGCGGGTGGTGACGGTCAGCGACGAGGACATCCTGCGGGCGCTGCCGCTGGCGGTGTCCCGCACCAAGCTGCTGCTGGAGCCCTCGGCCGCCGCCCCGCTGGCGGCGCTGATGACCGGGGTGCTGGACCTGCCCGCCGGCACCCGGGTGGTCGCCATCGCCAGTGGCGGCAACGTCGACCTCGGCCTGTTCGGCCGCCTGACCAGCTGAGCCCTGTTCGGCGCACGACCACCTGACCGGAAGGCATCGCATGACCCCCGCCAGCTTCCTGCTCCGCAACGTCACCGTCGTCGACGGCACCGGCTCCGCCCCCGTCCCCGGGCAGGCGCTGGTGGTCGAGGGCCGCCGGATCGTCTGGATCGGCCCGGTCGCCGACGCGCCGAGCACCGCCCCGGAGCACGTCATCGACGGCGGCGGCCGCACGGTGCTGCCCGGGCTGATCAACTGCCACGTGCACCTGACCGCCGACGGCGCCCCGGACCTGATGGCCCAGACCGCCGGCGACACGGTGCCGCTGGCCACCCTGCGCGCGGCCGCCGGGGCGGTGGAGACGCTGATGTCCGGCGTGACCACCGTGCGCGACTGCGGCGCCGCCGACGACGTGGTGGTCGAGCTGGCCAAGGCGATCGACCGCGGCCTGGTGCCGGGGCCGCGGGTGCAGGCGGCCGGCCGGGTGATCACCATGACCGGCGGGCACGGACACTTCATCGGCCGGGAGGCCGACGGCCCCGACGAGGTCCGCAAGGCCACCCGCGCCGAGATCAAGGCCGGCGCAGCGGTGATCAAGGTGATGGCCACCGGCGGGGTGCTCACCCCGGGCGTCTCCCCGACCCAGACCGCGCTGCTGCCGGAGGAGCTGGCGGTCGTCGCCCAGGAGGCGCACAACTCCGGCCGCCGGGTCACCACCCACGCCATCGGCCGGTCCGGCATCCACAACGCGCTGATCTCCGGCATCGACTCCATCGAGCACGGCTTCTACCTCGACGACGAGCTGTTGGACATCGCCGTCGCGCAGGGCACGTTCCTGGTGCCGACGATCCTCGCCGTCGACGGGATCATCCGGAACGGCATGGCCGCCGGCATCCCGGAGTGGGTGGTCGACAAGGCCGAGCGGGAGGCGGCCAAGCAGCGGGAGAGCTTCGCCGCCGCGGTCGCCTCGGGGATGAAGATCGCCGCCGGCACCGACGCCGGCACGCCGTTCAACCCGCACGGCGACCTCGCCCGCGAGCTCGCGCTGATGGTGCAGCACGGCCTGACCCCGATGCAGACGATCATCGCCGCCACCCGCGGGGCCGCCGAGAACCTGGGGCTGGCGCACGAGCTCGGCACCCTGGAGGTCGGCAAGCTGGCCGACCTGATCGTGGTCGACGGTGACCCGGTCACCGACATCACCGCGACCGGCCGGGTGGTCCTGGTGGTCAAGGACGGCGTCGTCCACCGCGACGAGCTCCCGGACACCGGCCCCGCCGTCCCCACGGCCTGAACCCGGGGAGGGGCCAAAGTCGCGACTTTGGCCCCTCCCCACTCCCCACCAGAATGGCCATTTTGGTGGGGAGTGGGGGCGTCACCAGGCGAGTCGGTGCAGGGCGGTGGCGAGGACGGAGGCGCCGCGGGCGCAGTCGGCGGGTGACGTGTATTCCGCGGGAGTGTGCGAGCGGCCCTCGACGCTGGGCACGAAGACCATCGCGGTGGGCACCCGGGAGGCCATCAGCTGGCTGTCGTGACCGGCGCCGCTGGGCATCCGCCGCCAGCTGGCCCCGCACTCCTCGGCCGAGCCGCGGAGCACCTCCAGCAGGTCGGCGTCCATCGTCGCCGGCTCCTCGTCCTTGTCCCGGACGACGTCCACCTCGACCCCGTGCCGCTCGGCCACGGCCGTGCAGATCCGGTGCACGGTGTCCAACAGCCGGTCCCGGACCCCGAGGTCGGGGTGCCGGAGGTCGACGGAGAACCGGGCCAGCCCCGGCACGATGCTCGGCTGCCCGGGCTCGACGGTCCAGCGCCCGGTGGTGACCACGGCGGGCCGGCCCTCCTGCTCGACCGCGGTGGTGATCTCCCGCGCCATCTGCGCCGCCGCTTGGAGGGCGTCGCGGCGCAGGTCCATCGGCGTGGCGCCGGCGTGGTCCTGCCGGCCGTGCACGGTGACCGTCTCCCAGGCGATGCCCGGGATGACCTCCACCAGCCCCACGTCGACGCCCTCGTCGGCCAGCACCCGGCCCTGCTCGATGTGCAGCTCCAGGAAGGCGCGGAGGTCGTGTCGCTCCGCGCTCGCGATCGCCGCCGGGTCCAGGCCGGCCTGCCGCATGGCGTCGGCGAGCAGCACGCCGTCCCGGTCGCGGAGGCGGTCGGGCTCGGCCGGGGCGATCAGGCCGAGCATCCCGCGGGTGCCGAAGAAGTTGGCCGGGAAGCGGCTGCTCTCCTCCTCGCACAGCGCGACCACCTCGAGGGTCGTGGTCGGGGTGCCGTGCTGGGCGCGCAGCGCGGCCAGCGCCGCCAGCCCGCCGACGACACCGAGCGCGCCGTCGTACTTGCCGCCGGAGGGCACCGTGTCCACGTGGGACCCGGTGAGGACGACGCCGTCGCCGGAGCCCGGCAACCGCCCGAAGACGTTGCCCACCGCGTCGACCCGGCCCTCCAGGCCGGCCTCGTCGATCCATCGCAGCAGGGCGTCGCGTGCCCGCTGCCAGGCCTCGGCGTACACGAACCGGTACATGCCGTCGGGGGTCTCGCCGAGGGCGCCCAGCTCGGTGACGTAGGTGTTCAGCAGCTGCTCGTCGACGTGCACGGCGGTCACGGGGCCTCGACCCCCAGCACCAGCTGCACCTCGACCGGGGTGTCCAGCGGCAGCACCGGGGCGGCGACGGCGGTGCGGGCGTGCCGGCCCCGCTCGCCGAGCGCCTCGATCAGCAGGTCGCTGGCGCCGTTGGCCACCAGGTGCTGCTCGGTGAAGTCGGGCGTGCTGGCGACGAAGACGGTGACCTGCACGACCGAGACGCCGGCCAGCGAGCCGAGGTGCGCGGCGGCCACGGCCAGCCCGTTGAGCGCCGCCAGCCGGGCCAGCTCCGCGGCCGCGGGCACGTCGACGGTGTCGCCGACCTTGCCGGTGCGCGGCAGCCGCCCGTCGACGAAGGGCAGCTGGCCGGCGATGAAGAGCAGGTCGCCGTGCCGGCGGGCCGGGACGTAGTTCGCCCCCGGCGGGGGTGGGGTGGGCAGGGAGATCGTGGGGGTGTCGGTCATGTCGTCCTCTCCGGGATGTCGACCAGCCGGCCGCCGAGGACGACGGTGCGGACGTCGGTCAGGGCGGTCACGTCGTCCAGCGGGTCGGCGCCGGTGACCACGACGTGCCCGGGGGCGCCGACCGACAGGTGCCCGAGGTCCGGCCGCAGCAGGCAGGACGCCGCGGTGGCGGTGACCGCCCGCAGCGCCTGCGCCGTCGTCAGCCCGATGTCGGCGACCAGCAGCGCCGCCTCCTCGGCGACCCCGCCGTGCGGGTTGAACGGGGTGCCGGCGTCGCTGGCCCCGGCGATCGGGATGCCGGCCCGGGCCGCGCGCCGCAGCGAGGCGACGGCCACGTCCCGGATCTCCTCGGCCCGGGCCACCACGGCCGGGTCGACCAGGTCGCGGTTGCGCAGCATCCGGGCCACCGCGACCTGGGTGGTCACCAGCACCGCGCCCGTCGTGGCCATCAGCGTGACCGTCTCGTCGTCGAGGAGGTAGCCGTGCTCGACACTGGTCGCCCCGGCGCGCAGTGCCAGCTTGGTGCCCTCGTGGCCGATGGCGTGCGCGGCGACCCACCGGCCCTGCGCCCGGGCGACGGCGGCCGCCGCGGCCAGCTCGTCCTCGGCGAAGGGGGCGTTGCCGAGGGCGGACCCCGGGGTGAGCACGCCACCGGTGGCGACCAGCTTGATGCCGCCGGCGCCGGCGGTGAGCTCCGCCCGGGCGGCGGCGGCCAGCTCCGCGGGCCCCTGGACCTCGACGCCGAGGTAGGGGATGTGGCCGCCGGGGGCGGTGAGCGCCCGGCCGGCCGCGGTGATCTCCGGGCCGGGGACCCGGCCGGCGGCGACCTGATGACCGAGGGAGATCGCGATCCCGTCGGGGGCACCCAGGTCACGCACCGCGACGGTGCCGGCGGCCAGGGTGCGCCGGGCGTTGGCCGCGGCCCGCGCCGCCAGCTGCTCGGTGCTCGACCGCACCACCGAACCGGCGAAGTCGGCGGCACCGTCGGCGACCAGGTGCACGTGGGCGTCGATCATCCCCGGGACCACCGCGCCGTCGCCGGCGTCGACCTCGGTCACCTCCCCGGTCAGGTGCGGGGCCCGGGACGCCGGGCCGACGTAGGTGATGACGCCGTCCTCGACGACCACCGCGCCGCGTGGGACCGGGTCGGCGAGGACGGGCAGGACGAGGCCGCGCAGCAGCACCGGCACGTCAGACCCCCGTCTCGGGCAGCACCGACCAGGACGCCGGGTCCAGGTTCGCCCCGCACACCACGACGCCCACCCGGTCCCCGGCGGCAGCGACGTGCGCGCCGGACAGCAGGGCGGCCAGCGCCGTCGCCCCGCCGGGTTCGGCGAGCACCCGCAGCTCCTCCCAGAGCAGCCGCTGGGCCTCCCGGATCGCCTCGTCGGGCACCAGCACGGCCTCGTCGACGTGCCGGGCGGCGACCTCGGCGGCGATGGCGCCCAGCCGGCGGGCGCCGAGGGCGTCGGCGGCCAGCCCGCCCACCTCGACGTCCACCGGGTGCCCGGCCGCCCGTGCGGCGTGCAGCGTCGGCGCCCGCTCCGGCTCGACCCCGACCACGCGCAGGCTGTCGGTGTACCAACTGGCGCAGCCGGCGATCAGCCCGCCGCCGCCGACGGCGATGAGCACCGTGTCCAGGTCGGGTGCCTGCTCGCTGAGCTCGGCGGCGACCGTCCCCTGCCCGGCGACCACCTCGGGCTGGTCGTAGGCGTGCACCCGCAGTGCCCCGGTGCGGGACTCCTCCTCGGCGCTGGCCCGGTACGCCTCGGCGTAGTCGCGGCCGACCGCCACCACGTCGGCGCCGTAGCGCCGGATCCGCGCCAGCTTCGCCTCCGGTGCGGCGGCGGGGACGAAGATCGTCGCCCGGTGCCCGAGCCGCTGGGCGGCGTACGCGACGGCTGCGCCGTGGTTGCCGCCGGAGGCGGCGATCACCCCGGTGGCCGGGACGTCGGCGGACAGCAGCGTGTTGAACGCCCCGCGCGCCTTGAACGACCCGGAGTGCTGGAGCTGCTCGAGCTTGACGACGACGTCGTGCGGCAGCCCCAGGCCGGAGCCGGCCAGGACGACGACCGGAGTCCGCCGGACGAACGGCGCGATCCGGGCGGCCGCCTGCCGGACGTCGGACCGGGTGATCGTCATGCGGCATCCTCCTCCGGCCGTCCGGGAGCGGCGGCTCCCGCACGCTATCCCCCCGCGACCGGCTGCCACGACCGGGCGGGACACGACCGGGCGGGGACGGCAGCGGGGCCGGACACCAGCTGGTGTCCGGCCCCGCAGGTGGAGCAGCGGAGGTCAGGCCGCCACGTCGGTGCTCCGGTCGCCGCCGTTGCCCTGCCCGCGGTCGTGGCCCGTGCCCTTGCCCTTGTCCTTGCCCTTGCCCTTGCCCGGGTGGTTGTCGGTCAGGTCCAGCGGGGTGGGGTCCTGGGCCAGCGACAGCGTGGCGAAGGCGATCGCCTGGCTGTTGATGCCCAGTGCGGTCAGGTCGACGTTGCTGAGGTCGTCGGCGGGGGAGTGGTAGTTCGGGTCGTGCGGGATCCCGGCGGTGCCGCCGAAGAGCGCGACCTCCTCGGGGGTCTTGATGTCGTCGGCGCCGGTGAACAGCCCGGTGGCCGGGATGCCGTACTCGATGAAGCCCTGGTAGTCCGACCGGCCGGAGAACTCGGTGTCGACCCAGGGCTGCTGGGTGCGGTCGAAGTAGCCCGTGAAGACCTGCTCCAGCGAGGCCGACCCCTCCGGCACCGCGACCGGTGCGGTGTACGTCGACTCGTCGGCGTCGTACACCCCGATGATGTGGTTCGGCGACCCGATCATGTCGAAGTTGAGGTACCCGGCGATCTGCCCGCGCTCGGCCTCGGTCAGCGACTCGACGTACTCCCAGGAGCCGATCAGCCCGGACTCCTCCGCGCCCCACCAGGCGAACCGCACCGCGTTCTGCGTCGGCTTCACCTCGGCGAGCTCGAGCGCGGTCTGCAGGATGCCGGCCGAGCCGGTGGCGTTGTCGTTGATGCCGGGGCCGTCGGGGACCGAGTCCAGGTGGGCGCCGAGCATGATCACGTTCTCGGTGTCGCCGTAGGGGGTCTGGGCGATGACGTTGGAGGTGGCGGTCTCGGTGACCTCGACCTGGATGTCGAGGGTGGCCTGCTGCCCCACCTGGCCGAGCAGCGCCTGCCCGGCCGCCTGGGTGAGCCCGCCGGCCGGGGCGCCGGGGACGGCCTCGCCCAGGGTGCCGTTCAGCGGCTCGTCGGCGACGTTGTTGTAGACCAGGACGCCCACCGCGCCGGCCGCGGTGGCCAGCTGCTGCTTGACCGTGAAGGAGCAGGTGCCGCGGGAGACCAGGACGACCGTGCCGGCTACCGTCTCCGGGTAGTCGGCGGCCTCGCAGCCCGGCGTCGCGTCGTCGGCGGCCAGCGCCGAGAGCGCCCCGGTGACCGTGCCCGACGGTGAGTACTCCATCGCGATGACGTCGACCGCGGCGCCGGCCACGGTCAGCGCCTGGGCCGTCGTGGAGGAGGCCACGAAGTCGAAGTACTGCCGCTCCACCTGGTAGCCGGCCTCCTCCAACAGCTGCTGCACGTAGTCGGCCGAGGCGTCGTACCCGGGCGTGCCGCTGGCCCGGTTGCCGCCGTGGGTGTCGGCGATCTCCTGGAAGGCGGCGAGGTGCGCAGCGACCTCCTCGGTGGAGACCCGCTGGGCGAAGCCGTGGGGGTGCGGGTTGCCCCCGGCGCTGGCCGGTGCGGCCAGGAGCACCGAGCCGGCGAAGGTGGCGGCGGCGGTGCCCAGGGTGAGGGCGGATCGGCGGGTGCGGCGCGACATGGACGTCCTTCCGGGAAGCGGCCGCAGGTCCGTCGGGCGGCCGGTGACGGCAACCTAGGCACGGTCCCGCGTCCGCGTCGAGAGCCCGCCGGCGGTCCCGAGCCGGTCCGGTTCCGCATGTCGGTGCGGTCCTGACGACGAACGTGCAGGTGACGACGGCGGGTCCGAACCGATCGGCGCATCCGGCGCGGACGAACACACGGCGTGGCGACACACCGCAGCGCGTGCTGTCGTGCCACCTGACTGCCCGTCCGCTGTGAACCCGGTCCCAGCTCCCTGGGAGGAGCCCGTATCGGCCGGAGGGTGTGGCACTGTTCGGCGCTGACCTGGCCGGCGCCGTTGCCGGCCCACCACGGACGGCCGCACGGCGTCCCACCCCGGAACAGACGAGGCACGCACCAGATGAGCACCGACAGCACCACCTCCGCCGACCCCACGCAGGAGGTCCCGGCCCAGCCCGGCGCCGCCCCGGTCGTGCCCGCGGACGACGGCACCGTCCAGCAGGAGCAGGAGCCGGGCTTCGTCAGCCGGCACACCGCCTCGCTGATCACCGTGCTGGTCGCGGTCATCGTCGCGGCCCTCGCCATCGGTGGGCTGTCCTGGTACCACCAGCAGGCCGACGACGCGAACGCCGACACCGAGGCCGCGTTCGTCGCGGTCGTCGGCGGCCAGGGCGCCACCGTCGAGACCGTGGAGTGCGACGGCGACACCTGTGCGGCCGTCATCGGTGGCCAGGCCTACACCGTCCTGGTGCAGGAGGACGAGGGCGGCGAGCAGCACTTCGGCGTCGCCGCCTACAGCGGCGACTGAGGCGCGCCGGCACCCGGTCCCGCCCCCGGCTGAGGCCCGTGGGACGAGGGGGACGCACCGCCTGGTGCGTCGGCGCTGCGGAGCCCGATCCGGGCCCCGCACCGACCTACGGTGGCCCGACCGCCCGCCGGGCGGCCGCACCACCCCCCGACGCTGGAGCACCCGACGTGGCCCCTCGCCGTTCCTCCGCCGACGCCGGCCGGGCGACCCGGCGCCGCGCCCACCGCTCTCTCGCGGCAGCACTGCTGGTGGGGGTGGCCCTGGCCGGCGCTGCCGCCTGTGGCGGCTCGACCGGGACGACGGCCGTCGCGGAGACCACCACGCCACCGCCTCCTCCGCCGCCTCCGCCGGTGCTCTGGCCCCTCACCGGGCTGGAGAGCGGCCCGGTCGACCCCCGCCCCGCGCTCGCCGTGAAGGTGGAGAACTCCGTCGCGGCCCGGCCGCAGACCGGCCTGGGCGCCGCCGACCTGGTGTGGGAGCAGGTCGTCGAGGGCGGGATCACCCGCTACGTCGCGGTCTACCACTCCAGCCTGCCGGCACAGATCGGGCCGATCCGGTCCGTGCGCCCGATGGACCCGGCGATCGCCGCCCCGCTGCACGGCCTGTTCGCCTTCTCCGGTGGCCTGGCCGGCTACGTCGGCGCGGTGGCCGACGCCGGGTTGCAGGTGCTCAGCAACGACGCCGGTGCCGGCGGCTTCTCCCGCACGGCCGATCGCCCGGCCCCGCACAACGTGCACGCCGATCCGCTGCTCTTCCTCGCCCAGGCCGACCCCGCCCACCAGGCGGCGCCGCCTCCCCAGTTCGACCTGGCCGCCACGGTCGACCAGGCGACCGCGGTGACCGCCGGCACGCCGGCGGCGAACCTGGCGCTGACCCTCTCCGGGATCAGCCACCCGCAGTGGACCTGGAGCCCGACCGACGCCCGGTGGCTGCGGTCCGAGGGGAGCACCCCGGCGCTCGAGGCCGACGGGGCCCGGCTGGGCGCCACCAACGTCGTCGTCCTCCGGGTCGCCGTCCGGGCGACCGCGGCCCGCGACCCGGCCGGCAACGCGGTGCCGGAGACCGTGCTGGTCGCCGGCGGCGAGGCCCTGGTCGCCACCGGGGGGAAGACGGTCGCCGCCACGTGGGTCAAGAGCGACGTCGGGGAGCGCGTGGTGCTGCGCGGAGCCGACGGCAACCCGGTCCGGCTGGCCCCGGGGAACACCTGGGTGGAGCTGGTGCCCGACTCCGGCGGCGCGGTCGCCGTCAGCTGAACGCCGAACGCCCCGCACCCGGGGACCGGGGCGGGGCGTCAGCTGTCGCTGCGGGGCGTCAGCTGTCGCTGCGGGACAGCACCGGGCGGGCCTTGGCCCACTGCAGGAAGCGGGCTGCCTGCTGCAGGTCGGGGAGGTCGTTGCCGACCAGCGAGCGCAGCAGGTCGTTGCTCCAGACCGCCAGCCGGCCACTCGTCCACGCCGTCTTCTCCACCGGCGGGAGGTCGAGCTCGAACACCGTCTTGGCCAGCTCCTTCTTGCCACCGTTGGCGGCGGTGTACCGCACCACGGGCAGGAATCGCTCGGGCTCGACGACGCAGAGGACCTTCGTCAGCAGCGCCTCCTTGAACGACGGGAAGCCCAGGCCCTTCTTGCTGCCGTCGATCAGCTGGGTCATCCGGTCCTCGAGCCGCAGGCTCTCCGGCCCGTACAGCAGGTGCTCGATGGTCGCGCGCACCTGGGTGGCCGCTTTGTCCGGACCGGCGGTCTTCCACGCCCGGTTGAAGCCGGACACGTTGCCCGGGTCGGCCACGGTCGTGGAGTTGGCGAAGTGCAGCAGCTGCTCCGGCGTCGCCGACGGCAGGTTCTCGCGGCTGAACAGGGTGGCGTACCGCTCGCGGTAGGGCTCGACGTCCGGGTCCGGCTCGGGCCGGTCCATGGCGAACTCCGACTGCAGCAGCATCACCCGCTCCCGCACGTCGGGACGGACGTCGGCAGGGGTCGGGAAGGCCGCCTGCAGCGACTCGAAGGACTGGACGGCGGGCCGGGCCGGGTCGCGGCGGGTCTCCCCGCGCAACCACTCGGCGCCGCAGTCGTCGCAGTGGATCAGCAGCCGGCCGTCCGGCTGCGGCTTGCCCGAGATCTCCTCGGAATTGCAGGTGGGGCAGGTGATCAGTGCCAAGGGAGCCCCGTTCGTCGGCGGCGAGTCAGCGAGCGCGTCGTCGTCGGTCAGGGTCCAGGGTCCCACGCCGGGCTGGGAGCGCGTCACCTCCGGCCCTGTTTCCCTGGACCGGGGCCCCAGCCGAACGCGCCGGACGGGCGAGCCGCAGGGGCGGCGTGTCCTGGGAGGCTGGACAATCGACCCCGATGTCAAGCACCCGGGGTGGGGACCAGCTCCCCCTTCCCCTTCCGTTCACCCGCCGCCAGCAGGCGGAGCACATCGCCCGGCGCACCGGATCGGTCGCCTCCCGCGTCCTCGCCGTGGTGCTGCGCTGGGCGCTCCGGCTGGTCCTGCCGCTGGCCTGTGCGGCTGCGGCGCTGCGTGCGTTCCCGTACGAGGCCACCGTGCAGGGCGTGCCCTTCGAGGTGCGGGGCACGCTGCTCAGCCGGCCGGGGCTCAGCGCCGACACCACGCTGGGCAGCTGGGAGTTCCCCGAGGTCAGTGGCGTGCCCTTCGGCGTGCACATCAGCCCGGTCGACGTCGACGTCCTGCAGCTCACCCGGCTGGCCGGTGGGGACCTGCCCGGCTTCGTGGAGCGGATGCAGGCCGACTTCGCCGCGCAGGTGCCGCGGATCGCCACCTGGCTGATCGCCGAGCTCATGCTGGGCCTCCTCGCCGGTCTGCTGATCGCCGCGGCGATCAACATGTCGGTCCGCTACCTGCGGGGCCGGCCGCGCCGCCCGGACGAGCTGCGGTACCGGGCACTGCAGGCCGCGGGTGCCGCCGCCGTCACGGTGGCCGTCGCCGGGTACGGAGTGCTGAGCTACAACCCGAACTGGGTCCGCGACTCCCAGCTGACCGGCACGCTCGCCGCGGCGCAACTGTTCCCCAGCGAGCTGAGCGCCTACTACAGCCAGTCGAACAAGGCGCTGGACGTGCTCGGTTCGGTGGTCGGCATCCAGGCGGCTCTGCAGGCGCAGATCGACGACGCCCAGACGCCGGAGACGGCACTGCAGATCATGACCATCTCGGACATGCACCTGTCGGCGAACTACCCGCTCGCGGCGCGGTACGCGGACAACTACGACGTCGACCTGATCATCAACGCCGGCGACGAGAGCGCGTTCGGCACCCGCCAGGAGCTGACGCCGGCCTACCTCGAGGGGATCACCGCCCTCACCTCCGTCGCCCCGATGCTCTGGGTGGCCGGCAACCACGACTCCCCGGCCACCGTGGAGGTCATGCGCACCATCCCGGGGGTGACGGTGCTGGGCGACAAGGTCGCCACCGCGGACGGCTACGAGGTGACGGCCGGGGTCGTGGAGGCCTACGGGCTCACCGTGGCCGGCCTGTCGGACCCGCGGGTCTACGGCGGCCCCGGCCGGTACGGCGCCGATGCCGCCGACGTGGTGGAGCCGTTGCAGCGCGAGGCGGTCCGGGAGGCCCTCGGCGTGCGGGAGGACGAGGAGATACCTGCGGACGAGGAGATCACCGCCGACGGCGACGCGGCTGCCGGTGACGACGGTGTCCCGGCCGACGGTGCGGCGGCAGCGGAGCAGGGCGCCCCCGTCGGCGATGGGGCGGCCGTGCCGGACGGCGTCGTCGCTGCGGCAGGGGAGGCAGCGCAGGGGGGAGCGGACGACCTGGGGACCGTCGACGTCTTCACCGTCCACGAGCCGGTCGCCGCCGAGGAGCTGCACGAGGTGCTCCCCGGCCGAGTCCGGCAGACGGTCTCCGGCCACGTACACCGGCAGAACGACAGCTCCGAGCTCCAGGACGAGGACGGGGTGATCGACCTCGTCGAGGGGTCGACCGGTGCCGGTGGCCTGGACAACATCGTGCGCGGGGATGGCCGCCCGCCGATCCAGTTCAGCATCGTGTCGGTCGGCACCGACTGCCAGTTCACCCGGGTCATCCGCTTCTCGATCGAGTCGACGCAGCCTGCGCTGGTCGCCCCGCCCGCGGCGGACTCGCCGCAGGACTTCGGCGACGACGTCACCTCCTCGACGGTCTACTTCCGTCCTCAGGACGTCGAGCCCGACCGCAGCTGCGGCACTGAGCTCGGGATCAGCGACGAGCGTCCCTGGCCGCTGCCGGAGTGACCGTCCGCTGAGGGACCCCCGCCCCGGCGGTCCCCCGGAAGGGTGGACTCCGGTGCCCTGAGCCGTCCGGGCCACCGTCCGGGCTCCCCGGGACCGGCCACGGCACTGATCATGATCGGTGCCGTACCGGGCCCGGTGTGGCCGGGACGGAAGGTGGTCGGTCGGTGTCCGCAGGCACCCTGCAGCGTGTCCAGGTGCCCGGCGAGGCCGTGCCCGCCCGGCGGTCCTGGCCCCGGCGGGTGGCGCGCCGCCTCGGTGCGCTCGGCGCGGTGCTGGTGGCCCTCGGCGTGGTCGTGCTCGGCGTCGGCTGGGCGAGCACGCCGGCGGTCGACGACGCCGCGGCCCGCGTCGCGGCGCACCTGGCCGAGAACGACGCGCCCGCGTTGCAGGTGGAGCCTGCGCCGGCCTTCGTGCAGGCACTGCTCGCCACCGAGGACGCCGGCTTCGCCAGCCACCCCGGGGTGAGCCCGACCGGTGCCGTCCGGGCGTTCTGGGGGCTGCTGTCGGGCACCGACCAGGGTGGGTCGACGCTGGTGCAGCAACTGGCCAAGAACGTCTACCTGGACGGGGAGAACGGCCCGGTGCAGAAGGCCGAGGCCGTCCTCCTCGCCGTCAAGCTGGACGCCACGTACAGCAAGGACGACCTGCTGCGGATGTACCTCGACAACGGGTACTACGGGCACGGCTTCGTCGGGCTGCCCGCAGCCACCGAGGGCTACTTCGGGGTGCCGCCCGACCAGCTGAGCTGGGCGCAGTCGACGCTGCTGGCCGGTCTGTTCCAGGCGCCCACCGCCTACGACCCACTGGTGCACCCCGACCTCGCCGCACAGCGGCAGGCCCACGTGCTGGACCGGCTGGTCGACGAGGGCGTGCTCACCCGCGCCGCGGCCGACACGATCGCCGCCGAGGACTGGGGCATCGTCGCCGGCTGAGCGGCCGCTTTGCCTCCTTGCTCCGCGGGACGGGACGGGACGGCTAGACCCGGGCGGCTCAGGTCATCGCCGAGGGGACGACGGGCTCGTCGCCGGGCGCCCGTGGTGTGGGGGTAAGCAGAGCTAGGCGCATGTCGCCTAGCGGGTTGATCACCGCTACCTCGCCCTGGACCGCGTGCATCAGTAGGTCGACCACCCGGAACGTGTCGCCGTCCGGCCCAGCGCGGGTCGCCAGCCGGCGTCCCGCACGGTCGAGCCCCGGCTGCCCTTCATGACCCGGGCAAGACCTCGGCCACGATCCGGCCGCCACCCCGGTCATCCGGCCGCCGTTGCGCTTGGTCTCGCGCAGCACGCAGACCCACAGCTGTGTGCGCGTGAGCAGCTACTCATCCTGCCCGGAGGTGAGCCCGGTAACGACTCGGCCGTCGCCGGCGAGCACCGGCTCCCGGGCGGGCGGCTCAAGACAGAACAGGTTGGCCGGCCGCTGCCAGGCCGGCCAGGTCGACCATGGTCGGGCGCTCGAGGTTGCGGGAGGCCAGGTTGCGCTTCATCTCTGGTGGTCGACGGACCGTTGCGCCGGGTGGTCGGGGAGCTTTCCTTGCCCGTCCCCGCTCGGGTCACTTTGGAGCATCTCGCTGGTGAGCTGGTCTGGTTCCTGGTGACCAGGCCGCCCGCGCGTGCGGGTGCGGGTGCGGGTGCGGGTGCGGGTGCGAGCCGGCCTCGGGCAGCCCGATCGTCACTCCCTGGCTAGGCACCTGACAGCTGATGCGTGAATCTAATGGCCTGACGGCACGAGCGGTACGCGCCGACGGGCAAGCATCTACTGTCAACTTCTTACCAACGGCGTCCGAGTTCATAGGCGCCACACCGGAACTATGCCAAGCTTGGCCATCGGCGAGCGAGACCAGATAGCCTGAATCGGTGAAGTTGGAGCCTTGGGAGCCAGATCTGCGGACGTTGCTCGCTCGAGTCGATGAGGGGGAACTCGATCTACAGCCTGACTTCCAGCGAGGACTCGCTTGGAATGCGTCCAAACAGCAACGCCTGATAGATACGATCCTCCGTGGCTGGTCAGTGCCCCCGCTGCATCTGCTTGTCCTTCCTGAGGAACAGCTTGCCGTATTGGATGGACAGCAACGACTAAGAGCGGTCGTCGCGTTTGTTTCGGGACAGCTGCGCGTTGGTAAGTGGGCCCCGGAAGACGACAGTGTGTGGGATCTTGAGGGAGCAACCTATGGGGACCTACCAGACGTTGTGAAACGTCGCGTGCAAAACTACAAGTTGTCGTGTTACCGCCTGTATGACTATGAGCCAGATGAGCCCTATGAGCTGTTCTTTCGGCTCAACTTGCCGACAGGTCTGACGCAGGCGGAGAAGCGTAATGCACTCGTTGGAGACAGTCGGCGGCAGGTAAAGAACTTGGTGGAGCTCGCCGAGGCCGTCGGTTGGCATTCTGAGTCCGTTGGGTTTGTGAATTCCCGCATGGCCTACGACGATACGATCGCACGGGCATGTGCCTACGTTGAGGCGAACACGCTTCGGGTCTCGCTTACGCCACGCGAGCTTGAGAATCAGTATCGCAAAAAGGGTGGATTCTCCGAGTCGACGATTGACACGCTCGACCGCGCCATCCGTCTCATGGCGGACGCGCTAACGTTCGACCCATTCGGGCCGCGCTTGAATAAGGCGACTCTCCTTACGTGGCTCTTAGCTCACTGTCGGGCCGTGCGAGATTACGGAGCCTCGTTTGAGCTTGGACCTGCACTCAGCATGATCGAGAGAGGCAGGGCGGCCGTTAGAAGGCCAGGTGCTGAGGTCATCCCGCCGGAGTTGGGGCCTCGAGATGTTGCAGCCGCATATCTCGACGTCTACAACGATCGTGCCAGCTCGCGTGTTACGGACGTACTTTCGGTTGTCGCCCGAGATGCGGTTGTTTGGCGCCTGTGTGCGGAGGTGGTGCCAGAAGTGCGAGAGCGGCAGGCTGTGGCCGACCTTCTTGATCAACTGAAATCCGCTGAAGCCGAAGTTGCCGACCTGGAGTGGAAACTCCTTCAGCTTCTCGACGATCCCCGTGTATGGGGAGGGCTGTCATGAAGGTTGCCGCCCGGGATGATGCGTGGCGCCGCGTTGGAGCCGATTGGCCAGACGCATTGCAGCCGATGCAACTTGAAGTCTTCGCCGTGCCGGGCATCGAGCCCACGGTTGTTGACCTTCAAAATGGCCTGACCGTGCTCTGTGGCGTAAACGCTGCAGGAAAGACTCGCTTGCTCTCGCAAGTTGCTGACGCGCTTGAAGGAAAGGTGTCGGGGGTATCTTTGCGGCTTCCCGGGCCGTCGCGACAAGTGCAATTCGTTGACACGTTCTGGCTGATCCAGAAAACGAGACTTTCTTTCGCTAATGATGCGGCGCTCGGTGAACGCATCGATCAAGCTGGCCTCACGCCTATGAGAGCGGAGGAAGTGCGACTCGCCTCCTATCTTCTTGGTAGGAATTATGACTCTATTCAGCTCGCGGAGATGGAGGCCACCGACGAAGATCAACAGCTGATTGACATGGCGCCCAGCGACCCGCTAGTCAGTCGGGCTTTGGGATTTCTTCCCGAGGTGGTTCCCTACTTCGTCGTTGAGCGAGGAGGTCTCCAGTTCTCCTCACCTCAGCTCAGTCAAGGTGAGCTTGCGGGGCTAACCCTGCTGTGGGCCCTGCGGCAGCTGGACGCTTCATCGCTGGTGATTATCGACGAGCCGGAGACCTTTCTATCCCCTCATTCGGCACAGAAGGCGCTCGACGTAATTGCACACTTTGTTGGACTGAAGCAGTGTCCTGCACTGGTAAGCTCCCATTCCTATCTCGGATTGGCGATGGCCCCCCCGGAGCATCTGTTGCTCATGCGGCCGAGTGGGTTGGTCAACGTCTCCCTGGCTGTAGCGGACCGACCTTCACTTTGGGCAACGCTTAGGTTGACTGCGCCGAAGACTATCGTGTTCGTTGTCGAGGACGCTGCGGCTCGACAGTGGTTGCTATTCTTGCTTCACCGCCTATCCTTCACTCATCTTGACGTGGCTGACGTCTGGGTTGGTGGCGATCGGGACGCTGTTCGTGACGCGGCCCTATTCCCCTCGAGGTCACCCAGTGCCACCATGGCCGTGTGGGGGGTGCTTGATGGTGACGAGCGGCAAGTGAAGCGAAAAGGGCGACAAGGCAACCTGTTATTTCTGCCTGGAGATCAGTCGCCGGAGGAGATTATCGCGTCCGCTCTGCTAAAGGACGAGGTCGATGTCCCCGGCCTGAATATCGCAGACGTAACCGAGGCGTATCGGATCTTTGAGGGCGGGAACCCCCATGACGTGGTCGTCCAAGTTGCTACGCGACTCGGTTGGAACCTTGCCAGCTTCCGGCACGCGGTCTGGGACGCTTGGCTGCATCAAACAGTAGAGGGACAACAGTTTCGTCTCGATCTGATCGAGGCGCTGAAACAAGTGCAACCGCCAGCTGCGATGGCGTGAGGCGGGACTGGCTGGTCGAGCGGCTTGTAGGGGAAGCCTAGGCTAAGTGAGCTGATGCTTGGAACGGCCTTGGCGGCCGCGAAAGTAGCGAGTAGCTGACCGGTGGTCGGCGTTCTACGGAGACGCCGACCACCGGTCAGTCGCCCTTAACGTTGACGACCTGCCGCAGCGTGTGCCGGACCCCCACCAGGTCGGCCGCGTCGGCCATCACCTGGTCGATCGGCTTGTAGGCGTCCGGGTGCTCGTCCAGGAACGCGTCGGAGTGCCCCCAGGCGATCCCGGTCATCCGCTGCTCCAGGTCCGCCCGGCTGAACAGCCGGCGGGCGGCGTTGCGCGAGTGGTTGCGACCCGCACCGTGCGGAGCCGACATCAGCGCGGCCGGGTTGCCCAGGCCGGAGACGACGTAGGACGCCGTCCCCATCGAGCCGGGGATCAGCCCGGCCTGCCCCTTCCGGGCGCTGATCGCGCCCTTGCGGGACAGCCACACGTCCCGCCCGTCGTGCTGCTCACGCTCGGTGTAGTTGTGGTGGCACTGCACCGTCTCCAGCCGCTGGACGTCGTCGTCGAGGAACCGGCCCAGCTGGTCGACGACCCGGTCCATCATCTCCTCGCGGTTCAGCCAGGCGAACCGCTGGGCCCAGCGCAGCGCCTCGAGGTAGGCGTCGAACTCCGGCGTCCCCTCCTCCAGGTACGCCAGGTCGCGGTCGGCCAGCTCGATGCCGAGCGCGCGGCACCGCTCCTGGGCCCGGCGGATGTGCACCGAGGCGAGCTTGTTGCCGACCCCGCGGGAGCCGGAGTGCAGGAACAGCCAGACCCGGTCCTGCTCGTCCAGCGACACCTCGATGAAGTGGTTGCCCGAGCCGAGCGACCCCAGCTGCAGCGGCCAGGTGCCGGCGGCGCCGTCGGCCTGGGCGACGCCGGGGAGCGCCCGGAGCTCGGCGACCCGGGGCTCGGCGGTGGGCCGCACCGCCTTGTTGTTCCGCCCGGCCGACAGCGGCACCGAACGGGAGATCTGCCCGTGCAGCACGGACAGGTCGCGGCCGGTCAGGTCGGCGGCGTCGAACTGGGTGCGCACCGCCATCATCCCGCAACCGATGTCGACCCCGACCGCGGCCGGGATGATCGCGCCGTCGGTCGGGATGACCGAGCCCACGGTCGCGCCCTTGCCCAGGTGGGCGTCGGGCATCAGCGCCAGGTACGGGTGGACGAACGGCATCGCCGCGGTCCGCTCGGCCTGCTCGCGGGCGCCGGGGTCGAGGATGGACGCCCAGCTCAGCAGCCGTCCGTTGATGGTCTCCATGGTCCCTTCCCGTCTCGTCGAACTCCGTTGGGGCCGAAGTCGCGACTGTGGCCCCAGAGGGGAGTCGGTGGTGCCGCGCGGCCGGGGCAGTCAACGTGACTCCGGCTGGACCCGCACCCGGTTTACCCGGCCGAACCCGTGCGAAGCTGCCGGGCGTGCCAGTCACGCGCAGCGCCGGGGTGCTGCTCCACCGGGTCTCCAGCGGCGGCGACGTCGAGGTGCTGCTCGGGCACATGGGTGGCCCGTTCTGGGCACGCAAGGACGACGGCGGATGGTCGATCCCCAAGGGCGAGCACGGGCCGGGGGAGGAGCCACTGGACGTGGCCCGCCGGGAGTTCGCCGAGGAGCTCGGCTCGCCGGTGCCGGCGCAGGAGTTCCTCGATCTCGGTGAGCTGCGGGTGACCAGCGGCAAGCTGCTCACCGTCTTCGCCGCGGCGGGCGACCTGGACGCCGCAGCCTGCACCAGCAACACCTTCGACCTGGAGTGGCCGCCCCGGTCGGGCCGGGTCCAGCAGTTCCCCGAGATCGACCGGGCCGGGTGGTTCCCGGTCGCGGAGGCGCGGGCCAAGCTCGTCAAGGGCCAGCTGCCGTTCCTGGACCGGCTGCTGGACCGGCTGGCCACCCCCGGCTGACCGGGGTCCACCCAGGAGCGGAGGAGGGGGTCCGCCCGGGGGTGCAGGGGGGACGACGGAGGTCAGTGCGCGGGCCGATGCGCGCCGCGGGTGGACTGCGGTCGACTGGGGGAGCACCGCACCCCAGCCGAGGAGCACCCGATGTCCGCACCGCACGCCCCGACGTCCGCCGGTGGGCCGGCGTGGTGACGACGGCGTCCCGGCCCACTTGGTCGCCCGCACCGGCCCCGCGGCCACGGCGGGTGTCCCGGGGGCGCCGGGTGCTGCGCGGTGCGGTCCGGGCCGTGGTCGCCCTCGTCCTCGTCGGGCTGCTCCTCCTCGCCGTGGCCTGGCAGCTGACCCCCGACGTCGGTGACGCCCGGGACCGGGTGGATGCCCGGCTGGTGGCCGCCGCAGCGCCGCCACTGTCCGGGCCACTGCCGGCGCGGCTGTCGGCGGCGGTGCTGGCCACCGAGGACAGCCACTTCCGCAGCCACCCGGGCGTCGACCCGCGCGGTGTGGTGCGGGCGGCCCGTGGAGCGCTGACCGGCGTCGACCTGGGCGGGTCGACGCTGCACCAGCAGCTGGCGAAGAACGTCTACGAGGGCGGGGAGAACGGGTTCACCGACCGGGTCTCCGCGGTGGTGCTGGCGCTGAAGCTGGACCGCACCTGGAGCGAGGACGCCGTGCTCCGGATGTACCTGGACGACGCATACTTCGGGCACGGCTTCACCGGTGCCACCGCGGCGGCGCAGGGGTACTTCGGCGTGCCACCCGAGGAGCTCAGCTGGGCCCAGGCCACGCTGCTGGCCGGCCTGCTGCAGGCCCCGAGCGCCTACGACCCGGTGCAGCACCCCGACCGGGCGGCCGCCCGGCAGGGGCACGTGCTGGACCGGCTGGTGGACGTCGGGGAGCTGACCCGCGCCCAGGCCGACGAGGTGGCCGCCGACCCCTGGGGCCTGGTCGCCGGCTGACCGGCCGGTTTCCGCTGCCGACCTCCCGGGCACCGCCGTCGGAGACAGCACGTGACGACGGAGGGACTCCCCATGCAGGTCGGCTACAAGCTCGCCACCGAGGCGTTCAGCCCCACGGAGATCGTCGAGCAGACCGTGGCGGCCGAGGAGGCCGGCTTCGACTTCGTCGAGCTCAGCGACCACTACCACCCGTGGCTGGAGGAGCAGGGCCACAGCGGGTTCACCTGGTCGATGCTCGGCAGCATGGCGGCGAAGACCGAGCGGATCGGCCTGGCCACCGGCGTGACCTGCCCGATGATCCGGTACCACCCGGCTGTCATCGCCCAGGCCGCCGCCACCGTCCAGCTGCTGTCGGACAACCGGTTCACCCTGGGCATCGGCGCCGGTGAACGGCTCAACGAGCACGTGGTCGGGGGCGGCTGGCCCGCCGTCCGGATCCGGCACCACATGCTCCGCGAGGCGCTGGAGATCATCGACCTGCTGTGGCAGGGCGGCTACCAGTCCTACGAGGGGAAGTACCTCACCCTGGAGGACGCCCGGGTGTTCGACCTGCCCGACCAGCTGCCGGTGATCGCCGTCGCCAGCGGCGGCCCGGGGGCCTCCAAGCTCGCGGCCCAGTACGGGAGCGGGCTGTTCGCCACCGAGCCGAAGGCCGAGCTGGTCCAGGCCTACGCCGAGCACGGGGGCAGCGGCCCGAAGTACGCCGAGGTGCCGATGGCCTGGGCGCCGGACGAGGACGCCGCCGCGCAGGAGGCGCTGAAGACCAGCCGCTGGGCGCTGTCCGGCTGGAAGGTGATGAGCGAGCTGCCCAACCCGGTCAACTTCGACGCCGCCAGCAGCACGGTCACCCTGGACGACGTCAAGGGCCAGTTCTCCTGCGGCCCGGACCTCGACCGGCACGTGCAGCAGGCGCAGCCCTACGTCGACGCCGGCTTCGACCACATCGTCTTCCAGAACGCCGGCCCGGACCCCGACGGTTTCCTGGAGGTCTGCAAGGGCGAGCTCATCGAGCGGGTGCGTTCGCTGACCCCGTCGTCCTGATCCCCGTGCGAGGTGCGCCGTGAGCCGGGAGGAGCGGTGGGAACGCCGTCTGGCGCTCCCCGTCCTGGTCGCGGCCCTGGCCTCGGTGCCGGCGATGTTCCTGACCTTCGCCGGCGGACCGCTGGGCACCGCCGGCCGCTGGGTGGACATCGCCAGCGGCGTCGTGCTCGTCGGCGAGGCGGTCATCCTGCTGGTGGTGGCGGAGGACAAACGCGCCTGGATCCGCGGGCACGTGGGGTTGCTGGCGCTCAGCTTCGCGGTGCTGGTGGCGATCGTGCTCGCCGTCGGACCGGTCCAGCTCTTGCGGCTGGTCCGGGCCGTCGGCGCGCTCCGGGTGCTGCGGGCCGGCCGGATCGTGCGGGCCGCCCGCGAGCTCGCCGACCGCCTGGGGTGGACCGGTCGGGCCGCCGGCGTCTTCGCTGCCGGCGCAGGTCTGCTGGCCGGGGTGTTCGTCGGGGTGGTCCTGGCCGACCCGACCTCGCGCTCCCGCTCGTTGCTCACCTGGGCGCTCGGGCCGGTGAGCCCACCGGTCGTCGTGGTCCTCTCGGTGATCGCCGGCGCGCTGCTGGGCGGGGCGACCTACCTGTTGGCCCGCGACAGCGGCCTGGGGGACGCCCCGGCCGAGGACGAGGAGGACGCCGAGGAGGACGCCGGCGAGGAACGGCCTGCATCCGGCTGAACGAGACCGCCCGGGACCGGTTGAGCGCGAGCTGTGCGGGCACCGTCAGGTGACCAGCTGTTGATCGAGACGAAGGAGGACCACCATGGGCATGCTCAGCAAGCTCACCAAGGGCGCCGCGGCGAAGAAGGCCATGTCGGCTGCGCAGAAGCCGGAGAACCAGCGCAAGATCAAGAGCGCGATCTCCTCGATGCGCGGGAAGAAGAGCGGCGGCACCGGCACCACCCGGCGCGGCTGACCGGCGCACCGCTTCCGTCGGGGCGCGGTCAGGGGCCGTACGGGTCCGGACCGACGTCACCGACGTTGCGGCTGATCGAGCTCAGCAGCTCGATCAGCCGCGCGCGGTCGGCCCGGCTCAGGTCCCCGACCGTGCGCCGCTCGAGTTCGGCCCAGATCTGCTCGACCCGCGGCCGCAGTGCGCGGCCGCTCGCGGTCAGCGACACCAGCACCACCCGCCGGTCCTCCGCTGACCGCTCGCGCCGGACGAAGCCGGCCTCCTCCAGCCTGGACACCGCCTTGACCGCGGTCGGCGGCTCCACCTGCAGCGCCCGGGCGAGTTCTCCGGGGGAGCGGGGCTCGCGCTCCCACAGCTGCATCAGCAGGAGCTCCTGGCCCGGGTAGAGGCCGACCTCCCGCAGCAGCGACCCCGCCAGCGTGCGGTGCGCTCGGGCGACCGTCGGGATCAGCGCGCTGACCGGCCCGGCCGCCGCGACCGACGACCCGTCGTGCGCCTGCTCCTGAGCCAGTGTGCCCACCCCCGGAATGAAACACAGTCGGCTACTGGTCAGCCGACTACAGGAACCCGCCTGAAGCGGTTCCCGGTCCGAGGGAGTACAGCATGGACACGACCACCACCTCCAGCAGCGACAGCCCCGTCGTCGCCGTCGTCGGCTCGACCGGTCAGCAGGGCGGGGCGACCGCACATGCGCTGCTCGACGCCGGCGTGCGGGTGCGCGCACTGGTCCGCGACCCGGGCAAGGCCAGCGCCCGGGCACTGGCCGCGCGCGGCGCCGAGCTCGTCCAAGCCGACCTGCGGGACCCCGGATCGCCGCGCGCCGCGCTCCGTGGCGCCGACCGGGTGTTCGCGATGACCACCTTCGCCGATGAGCGGGGCGTCGAGGGCGAGGTGCAGGACGGCCGGACCCTCGCCGACGCCGCGGCCGAGGCCGGGGTGGGGCACCTGGTCTACAGCTCGGTCGGCGGCGCGGAGCGGGAGACCGGTGTGCCGCACTTCGAGAGCAAGCGGCGGGTGGAGGAGCACATCGCGTCGCTGGGGCTGCCGGCCACCGTCCTGCGGCCGGTCTTCTTCCTGGAGAACCTGACCGCCCAGGGGCCGACGGTCGAGGACGGGGTCCTCGTCGTCCGGCTGCCGCTGCCGGCCGGGGTGCCGTTGCAGATGGTCGCCGTGCAGGACATCGGCACCGCCGCCGCGGCCGCACTGCAGCAGCCCGGCCGGGTGCCCGGCGGCGCCATCGAGCTCGCCGGCGACGAGCGGACCGGCGAGCAGATCGCCGCCGCGTTCGGCGCCGCAGCCGGGTTGCCCGCTCGCTACGAGGCGCTGCCGCTGGCCGTGCTCGGCGGCGACGAGGACATGACCCGGATGTTCCGGTGGTTCGCCGAGACCCCTGCCTACCAGGGCGACCTCGCCGCCAGCCGGGCACTCGTGCCGGACCTGCACGACCTGCCCGGCTGGCTCCAGCGCACCGGCTGGACCCCGGCCGGCTGACCGGATGCGGCGGATCCCGCCGGTGATCGCCGGGTTCCTGCCACCTCGCGTCGGGGACGGGACGAGGGGTGCGGTCGGCGGCCAGACTGCCGTCCGTGGCTCTCGACGACCTCGTCCCCGACACCCCCGCCGCCGCCTCCGCCCTCCAGGTGGCCCAACAGTTCCACTCGCCGGCGCTGCTGAACCACTGCCGACGCGCCCACCTCTGGGCCGCCGCGTACGGCGGGGCGCGGGGGATCGCCTTCGACGCCGAGCTGCTCTACGTCGCGGCCATGCTGCACGACATCGGGCTGGCGCCCGTGTTCGACAGCGCCACCGTGCCGTTCGAGGAGGCCGGCGGCGCGGTCGCCTGGGTCTTCGGTGCCGGTGCCGGGTGGGACGCCGACCGGCGGCGACGCACCGCGGGGGTCATCGTCGCGCACATGGCGCCGGAGGTCGACGTCGCCGCGGATCCGGAGGGCCACCTGCTGGAGCTGGCCACCGGGCTGGACGTCTCCGGTCGCCGTCCCGACGACTGGCCGGCGGACGTCCGCGCCGAGGTGCTGGAGGCGTTCCCGCGGCTCGGTCTGGCCGAGGAGTTCCTCGGCTGCTTCACCGAGCAGGCGCGGCGCAAGCCGTCGTCCCTGGCGGGGCAGTTCGTCGCCGGCGGGTTCGCCGACCGGGTCCGCGCCAACCCGCTGGACCGGTCGGGCGACGCGGGGCGGTGACCGGGGCGGCGGGGACGGGTCCCCGCCGCCCCGGGATCAGGCGTTGAGCCGGCCGGAGGGCTGCTCGGTGAGCCGCCCGGCGGCCAGGGCGCCGGCCAGCACGGCGTCGAGCAGCGGCACCAGGGCAGCGGTGCGCCGGCGGTGACCGAAGACCTCGAGGGTCCGGAGCTGCAGCACGTCGCGGGACAGGCCGCTGCCGGCCCGGCACAGCGCCACCATGGCGTTGGCGATCTCCTGCGGCGCCACCTGGTCCAGCGGGCGGTCGGCGCTGTTGGCCTGGCGGCGGAACCAGCTCCACGTCTCCCGGTCGATCGAGGCCGGCCACAGGAAGTCGCCGTCGACGGCGCTGGCCGGCAGCAGCGCCAGCAGTGCGTCCCGCCGGGCCTCGGTCACCCGGGAGAGCCCGAACGCCGACGCGGTCAGCCGGGCCAGCCGGTCCCGGTGCACCGGCCCTTCCGCCTTGATGCCCGCGGTGAGCACCCGGCGCACCAGTCGGGCGACGGCGGGGTCGGCCAACCGGTCCAGCTGCCGCTTGTCCCCGGCCTGCTTCGGCGCCCACGGGATGAACGGCTGCTCCTCGTCCAGCGGCGTCGGGGCGGCCCGGGTGACCCTGGCCGGCGCCTTCGGCGTCGTCCTGCCGGTGGACATGGTCGGTGCTGCCGGCTCGACGACGGGTGCCGGCTCCGCGACGGCTGCCGGCTCCACGACGGGTGCCGGCTCCGGCTCGGGCTCGACCGCGACGGGCT
>NZ_JAPVBL010000006.1:0-109950 GCF_026967935.1 Modestobacter sp. VKM Ac-2982 | reverse complement strand
CGACCACGACGGGCTCGACCACGACGGGCTCGACCACGACGGGCTCGACCACGACGGGCTCGACCACGACGGGCTCGACCACGACGGGCTCGGGCTCGACGACGACGGGCTCGGGCTCGGGCTCGGGCTCGGGCTCGGGCTCGACCTGCTCGGCGACCGGCGCCGGACGGGGCGTGAGCGGGCGGAGCGGGATGACGTCGGCCAGCGGGCCGTCGTAGGGCTCCTCCACCTCCACCGGCGTCGCCGGCTCCGGCTGGGCCACGGCCGGCGCCGGGGAGGCGGCCTCCACCGCCGCCTCCAGTGCGGTGAGCACGGCCTCGCGGTCGGCCAGCCAGGTCGGCAGCCACACCCGCTCCACCGCCGGCCACGTCAGCAGCTCACCCAGCACCTCGACCGGGAGGCCGTCGCGGTCCCCGACCGTGCGGCGCCGGGCCCACTCCGGGCCGTCGAGCAGGACCGCCAGCACCGGGGCGTCCGGCGCCGTCCCGTGGGCGACGGTCAGGTCGATGCGGAAGTCCGACAGCCCGACGTCGGTGCGCACCACCAGGCCGCGGGCGCGCAGCTCGGCGGCCACCTCGTCGCGATGGGTGTCGGGCAGCTCCGCGGCCCGGTCGGGACGGGGGAGGGCGTCGGTGCCCCGGGCGGCCAGGTCGAGGTAGGCCCGCAGGTGCCGGACCCCCACCGACGCGGTCTGCCCGGCGGGCAGCTGCTCGGGGGCGAAGGAGCTGAAGACGACGACCTGTCGGCGGGCGCGGGTGACGGCCACGTTCAGCCGGCGTTCCCCGCCGCTGCGGCTCAGCGGCCCGAGGTCCAGCGGGAGCCGGCCGTGCACGTCCGCGCTGAACCCGAGGGAGAGCAGGACGACGTCCCGCTCGTCGCCCTGCACGTGCTCGACGTCCTTGACGACGAGGGCGTCGCCGGAGTCCAGCGCCTCGACCACCCGCTCGTCCCCGGAGTCGCGCAGCAGCTCCTCGATGAGCGTCCGCTGCGGTGCGTTCAGGGTGACCACCCCGATCGACGGGGCTGCCGGCGCGGCCGGGGAGAAGCGGCGCAGCACCTCGGCGACGACCGCGCGGGCCTCCACCGGGTTCGTGTGCACGCCGGGGCCGAAGCGCAGGAACGTGCCGGCGACCTGCACCAGGGAGATGCCGTGGCCACCCGGAGCGGCGGAGGCCGGGCCGTGCACCGGCGCCGGGAAGGAGGAGAGCCGGTTGCCGTAGTGGTGTGCGTTGCTGAAGGCGATCAGCGACTCGTCCTGGCTGCGGTAGTGCCAGGACAGCCACTGCCGCGGGGCCCCGGCCTGCACGCACGCGGAGAGGATGCTCTGCTCGGCGCGGACCGCGCCGGCGAGCTGACCCTCGTCGTCGATGCCGGCCGGTTCGCCGGGGGACGCCGGCGGCAGCTGCTCGCTGTCCCCGACCACCACCGCCGCCCGGGCCCGCCCGAGCGCACCGACGGCGTCGGCGACCCGGAGCTGGGACGCCTCGTCGAAGACGACCAGGTCGAACTGACCGGCGACCGCGGGGAAGAAGCGCGCCACCGACTCCGGGCTGGCCAGCACGCACGGCAGGACGGCGGTGATCAGGTCGCCGTAGGTCGACAGCAGCCCGCGCACCCCCAGGCCGCGGCCCTGCTCGGCGAGCTCGCGCCGCAGGGCACCGACCTGGCCCTCGGCCGAGGTCGCGTCGAACGACCGGGCCGCCAGCACGCCGGCGGGCACGGCATCGACCAGGTGGGACCGCACGGCCCGGGAGGCCGCGGCGAACCGGGCGACGGTGCGCTCGTGCAGCCCGGCGTCGAACGCGTCCAGCCCGGTGGCCTGGTGCCGCTCGACGGCCGAGGCCTCGGCGAGTCCACGGTCGAAGGCGTGGACCGCGTCGTCGGCGGGCACGGCGCCGTGCAGCAGCTGCAGCCGGGCCTCGGTCAGCCCGGCCAACCGGAGCGGCTCCAGGGTGTCCAGCAGGCTGACCCACCGGCGCAGCGACATCGGGTGCACGTACTCGACGCCCCGCTCGGGTCGGGTCATCGTCCAGCGCAGCACCAGGCCGTCCTCGCCGCTCCAGGCGGCCAGTCGGGCGGAGTCGCTGGAGCAGACGGTCAGCAGCCGACGGAGGGCGTCGCGCAGCGTGGCCACGGTGCGGGCGCCGGCCGCGTCGGCCACCGGGCCGGCGGTGAGGAACCGGCGCACCGCCGCAGGGAAGCCGGTGTCCCCGTCGACGGTGGCGGCGGCGCGGCGCAGCCAGCGCACCTCGGCGTCGAACACCGACCGGCCGGGCTCGGTGAAGGGGTTCCAGCCGGGCGGCACCTGCAGCCCCGGGATGCCGGCGGCCCGGGCGGCCAGGGCCTGGACGGCGGTCTGCAGCCGGCGCAGCGCGGCGGTCAGCTCGGGCAACTCGCCGGGCTTGATCGAGCTCCCCGGGCGCACCACCGGGGTCAGCTGGTCCCGGACGGCGGTGAGCTTGCCGCGCCGGCCCACCCAGTTCGCCGCCGCGGCCTCCTGGGCCTGCACGAACAGGTCGGCCAGCGGCAGGTCGAGGGCGGCCGGGGTGACGGCGTCCAGGCCGGGGTGCGGAGCGGCGACCAGGGCGGCGATCTCGCCGAGCAGCTCGTCGGTGGCCGCGGACCAGCGCGGCGTGCGCACCTCGTCGAGCACGGCCAGGCTGATCCGGGGGCCGCCGAGCAGGTGCACCAGGGCGTCCAGGTCCTCCGGGGTGCCGACGGCGCGCAGCACCGCGGCCAGCGCACCCTCGCCCGGCAGCTCCCGGATCGCCGAGTCGACGGCGACCGCGGCCTGCTGCACCTCGGTGATGTCCAGCTCGATGGTGTCGATGAACGCCCAGGCGTGCCCGGCCGACGGGCGGGCCAGCCCGGCGATGTCGGGCAGCAGCGCCAGCGCCCGGCGCACCTCGGTGACCACCTCGGCGGTGGCCCGGGCCGCGAAGCGGACGGTCACCGGCAGCGGGTCGACGCCGGAGGCGGCGGCCAGCACCGCGGTGCGGGCGGACCAGCAGGACAGCCCTGCCGGGTTGTCGGCGTGCAGCTGCTCCGCGTAGCGCCGCAGGCTGCGCCGCGCCGACCGCAGCTCCTCGGCGTCGGCCGCCAGACCCTCGGCGTCGACGTCGACCGCGTGCTCGAGCGCGGCTCGGATCTGTGCCCGGACGACGGCGGGCCGGCTGCCCTTGTCGTGCAGGTCGAGCGCGAACGGGCCCATCCCGACCGCGTCGAGCCGGCGGGCGATGACGTCGAGCGCGGTGCGCTTCCCGGCGACGACCAGCACGCGCTTGCCCTCGGCGACGGCCCGGGTCACCAGGTTGGTGATGGTCTGGGACTTGCCGGTGCCGGGCGGGCCCTCGAGCACGAACGTCCGTCCGGCGGTCGCCTCGGCGACGGCACGCAGCTGGGCGGCATCGGCCGGCAGCGGGCACTGCGCGGCGAGCTCGTCCAGGTCGATCGGGTCGGCGGGGGCAGGCGCCGGGTCGGCGAAGGCCTCGGTCGGGGAGTGCACCAGGTGGGCGAGGAGCGGGCTGGAGGTGAACTCGGCCCAGTGCTCGTCGAGGTCGCGCCACAGCCGGTGCGCCGCGACCGGCAGGACGGCCAGGTCCGCCGTCGCCTCGACCCGGTGGGGGAGCGCGGCGGCGGCCAGCGCCTCGCCGAGCGCCTGCAGCGTGGTGGCCAGGTCGACGTCCGCGCCGTCCACGGCCGCTGCGTCCAGCCCCGGCACGGTGAGCCCGTGCACCCGGCGGAGCTCCTCCAGCAGACGGGCGTTCGGCACGCTGCTCCCGGTCTCGTCGACCGTCAGCCGGTAGCCGCCGTCCGGGCCGCCCGGGGTGAGCAGGACCGGGACGAGCACCACCGGTGACCGCAGCGGGCGGCCGTCGGCCTCCCAGACCAGGCTGCCCAGGGCCAGGTACAGCGCGTTGGCGCCGGTCTCCTCGACCACCGTCCGCGCCCGGTGGGCGAGGGCGCGCAGCCGGGACGGGTGGTCGGCGCGGGGGACGTCGACGTGCACCGACCGGTGCTCGGTGAGCAGTTGCTGCGGCGAGGAGTCCCGGGTCGCGTGCACCCCGCGCTCGGCGTGCACCCCGGCCGCCCCGCCGCTGGGCAGCAGGGTCAGCGTCGCCCCGCTGGCGACCAGGTCCGCCAGCGCGGTCAGCGCATCGTGCGGCACCGCGAGCGGCAGCCCGGAGCCCTCGGGGAGGTCGACCAGCCGGGTGCGGGTGTTCGGGTCGAGCAGTGCGTCCGTCCACTGCTGCACCCGCGGCGGCGCCCCCGGGGAGTGGTCGGTGGCGGACGCCGCGGGCTCGTCGGGCAGCGACGGCGCCGGGACCTCGGCCGGGTTGTGCCCGGGCTCCGGCTGCGCGCCGCCGTCCTCGCCGGTGCGGCCGGGCAGCGGCCGGATCCCATCGAGGCGGGCGCGGTGGACGTCGGTGACGCCGAGGACCCGGGAGAGGTCGCCGGACAGCCAGGCGGTGTAGGCCGGGCCGTGCAGGTCGGGGGTGGTGTTGCCGCGGTCGGTCAGCAGGGTCGTCTCGACCAGGCCGATCAGGCCCCGGTCGACCTGGTCGACCAGTGCCCTGACCTCGGTCGTCGCAGCCGTCTCCGCGCTGCGCTCCTCCCGCCAGTAGCCCAGGAAGGCGTGCCCCTCCACCACCCAGAGCAGCGGGTGGAGGTGGGCGTGCTCGAGGGCGGCGGCGAGGGTGACGACGGTGTCCAGGCAGGTGCCGACCCGGCCGTCGAGGACCTCGCCGGGGTCGCGGACGTGCTGGCCGGACGCCGTCCAGCCGGCCGACGGCTGGCGGTGCCGGACCTCGTGGCGGCGCACCGCCCAGGTGATCGCCTCGACCACCTCGTCAACCCGTTCGGCCCCGTCGGCGTAGCCGGTCAGGCTGCCGCTGCCGGTGCCCTCCTCCAGGAGGGCGGCGGCCTCGGCCACCAGCGCGAGGACGGCGGGGTGCTGCGGCTGCACGTGGGCGGCGAGCACCTCCAGGGCCGACGGCAGGGGAGCAGCGACCCACTCGGCGGCGCCCAGGACCGTCACCGGCACCCGGTGCTCGGCCAGCACCTGGCCCGCGGCTGCCAGCTGCACGTGCACCCAGCCCGGCCGGCTCTCCTCACCCTGGCGCAGGTCGGCCGGGTCGAGGGTGAGAGCGACGTCGTCGAGCACGGTGCTGCGGCCGGCCTCGAGGTCGACCAGCCGCTCGACGGCGGGGGCGAGGTCGCCCTGGGCGTCCCGCACGGAGAGCCGGAGGACCGCACCGCGGACGGTGGCCGCGCTGCCGGCGAGGGTGAGCCGGGAGACGACCGGCACGGCGTGGGCGGCGAGGGCGTGGCTGACCACCGGGCTGACCGTGAGCTCGACGGAGACCGACGGTGAGGACGCCACCGCCGGGCCCTCGGTGCTCACCTGGCGGTCGGCAGCGTTGCGCATGGAGTCTGTGTACCTGGTCGGACGGACCGTTCCGCTCAGGCGGGCCGCACCCGTGGGACGGGTGTGACAGCAGTGGCCGGTCCGTGACGGAACACCTGTCAGCCGGGGTCCACCAGACCGACGGGGCCGGCTCCGAGCCGCGCGCCGCCGAGCGGGGTCAGAGCCGGGCGAGGGTGCTGCAGTCCGAGCAGAGGTCGTCGCAGAGATCGGGCTCCGGCGGCCACGGCACCTGCTCGTCCCGGGCGACGTAGGCGCCGCAGAGGGCCGTGCGACCGCGGGCACCGCTGAGCCCCAGGGTGGCGTGCGCCGGTCCGATCAGCCGCGCCGTCTGGCCGGCCGGGTCGTTCAGCGACCCGACCATCATCACGGCGCGAGCCGTGCGGTACGGGAAGGCCATGGCGCCACGATGTGAGACGGCGGCGGCCGCGACGCGCGCAACACGCACACCGTGTCCGGGGCGTCACCTCATCAGCCCCAGCGGCCCCGGACGCAGCAGTACCGCCACCGTCGGCCTCTCCCAGGCCGACGGTGGCGGTACCGGACGCACTGTGTGCACGGACCAGTCGCCTGGTCCGGGGTGGTCAGGCGGTGAAGCCCGCCCGGTCCACCTTGCGGTGGAAGCGCTCGCCCAGCTTGCCGCCGAGCACGGCGCCGAGGAGCGTGACCAGGAGGACGGCGACAAGGGCGATGATGCCGGCGGTCGTGAGGGTGCCCTCGTCGATCGGGATGCGCGGCAGGTCGAGCTCGGACAGCACGTTGTACTGGGAGCCGAGGACCGCACCGGCGATGGCCAGGGCCAGCACCACGAGCAGACCGATGACCCACACCGCGATGCCCTGCCGGGCACCGTCGAAGCGCGCCATCCGCCCGGCGACGTAGCCACCGGCCAGGTAGGCCAGGAAGAGGATGACGAGCAGCGCGATGCCGCCGCCGATCCCGATGCCGCCGGCGTTGTCGGTGGCATCCTCGACGGAGGCGACGGTCTCGGTGAGGCCGACCGCGACCCCGGCGGCGGAGACGATGGCGATGAGCAGGACGGCGAGGCCGTTGGCGGACAGCCAGCCGAAGAAGGCGGCACCCCACTTGATGCCGCCGAAGCGGTCGTGCTGACGGTCGACGGCGTCGCGGGCTGCGCCCCGGGTGGCACCGGCACCGGTGGCGGGGGTCACCTCGTTGTTGCGGAAGCTGGTCGTCCGGTCGCCGAGCGAGGTGCCGCGGTCGGCCGGGTCGGAGGGGGTGGTGCTGCCGGTCATGGGGACTCCAGGGAGGAGGTCGTCACGATCGGCGGGCGAGCAGCCGCTCGCCGATCGTGACGAGTGCAGGGCGACCGGCGGGCGGGCCGGCGCGGTCGCGGGGGTGCTGCGGGTCGTGCGGGAGCGACGGGGTGGTCCGCCGGGTGGGCCGGACCACCCCCGGGGGTCAGCGGCGGTCGGTGTCCCGGACGCCCTCGACGCCCTCGGTCTCGATCTGCTCCTTGCGGACCGTGTCGGTCACGGTCTCCTGCTCGGTGACCGTCTCGGTGTCCAGGCGGACGCGCTCGACGGGCACGGTCTCCTTGGCGACCACCGGGCGCTCGGCGTGCAGCACGACCTCGTGCTCCTCCTCCGAGATCGTCGGGCCGGCCAGCGCCTCGTCCCGGTTGGCGTCGGTGATCGGCTCGCGCTCGATCCGGACCTCCTCGTGGGAGACCGGGACGGTCTGCGTCACGTCCTCGGTGACGACGAACTTGCGCAGCCGGGCCTTGCCGGTCTCGACCCGCTGGGTGCCGACCCGGATCTGCTCCTCGGAGCGGGTCATCGCGTCGTCGGTCGTGGGGCCGGAGGTGTCGTGGCCCACGGTGTCGCGGCGGTCGGTGTCGACGCGGGCAGTGTCCACGCGCCCGGTGTCGAGGCGGTCGGTCTCGGTGACGTCGACCCGGGCGGTCTCAGTGCCGACGCCCACGCCGTAGTAGCGGTAGAGCTCGGTCTCCTCCTCGGGGCTGAGGTGACCCTGGTCGGCGTCGATCCGGGGAGCGTCCTTGACCTTGGACTTCTGGTAGGGGACGCGCAGGACGCCGTCGGCGACCGAGGCGTCGGCCAGCGGGACGAAGGTCTCCGAGGTGCCGAACATGCCGGTGCTGACCGTGGCCCACTCCGGGCTGCCGGTCTGGTCGTCGAGGTAGACCTGACCGACCTTGCCCAGCTTGTCGCCGTCGGTGTCCACGGCGTTGGTGCCGATGATGGTGGTGATGTCCTGCTGGGTGATCACACGTGCCTCCGGGTCTGAGTGGACTGGGGCGACCACGGTGAGGTTGCCGCCGGAGCGTGTGTGCCCTTCCGTTTACGGCGTAAACGACAGCGGGCCAGATTCTGTGACCCGGCCGGAGCGCTCCCGTGCGATCAGAGGTCGCCGACGTCGCCGCCGGAGTTCCTCGCCTCGTGCAGCACCCGTTCCAACCGGTCCAGGAGGTTCTCGAGGGACTCCTCGAACTCGGCCGCCGACTTGTCCTGGCCGAGCAGCGACTCGGTCCGCGCCAGGTTCGGGTACTCCCTCATGTCGGTCTCCCGCTGGGCCTGTTCGTCGCCCTCGGGCTGGTCCAGCAGGCTCACCTGGGCGCCGATCTGGGTGACCTCGAGCAGCAGGTGGCCGAGCAGGAAGCTGGAGTAGGCGCGGTACGCGGCCACGGCGGCCTGGTCGGAGAAGCCCCCCTCGCGCAGGGTGCCGAGGAAGGACTCGACCAGCCGGAGGCTGCGCAGCGGCGGACGCACCCAGGGTGCGGCCGGGGGACGGCTGGCCACCAGCGGGAACACCGCCGGGTGGGCGAGGGCGATGCGGCGCATGCCATGGGCCAGCCGGACCAGGTAGTCCTGCCAGCCGGAGTGGTCGACGACCTGGATGTCGTCGCCGTCCCGGTCGTCCCACAGCGTCTCGACGACCCGGTCGACGACCCCGTCGAGCAGGTCCTCCCGGCCGGGCACGTAGCGGTAGAGCGCCATCGCCTCGACGCCCAGGGAGGAGCCCAGCCGGCGCATGGTGAGGGCGGCCAGGCCCTGCTCGTCGATGAAGTCGATGGCGGCCTGCAGGATCTTCTCCCGGTCCAGGCCGGCCGGGCGGGTCAGTTCGCCGGCTGCCTCGGGGCCCTCCTGCACGGCCACCAGGTCCGGGTCACGCACGTCCTCGCTCGTCTGGTCGCTGATCGTGGGCACCGTCCACCTCCTCGTGTCGCCGTCCACTGTCCTCGCCGGCACCCGGCTCCCGTGCGCCTGGCCCGGGCGGGTGGGTCACTGCGCGCATGGGTGTGACGGCCGACACTGCCGGCTCCTCGCCCCGTGTCGTTCGCACCCGAGTCGCACGGGGCATGGAGCAGGGGTCAGGTCACACCCGACCCGTTGGAGTCCCCATGACCGACACCACCGCCCTCCTCGTCCAGCTGCGCGCCCTGCTGGCGCTCACCCAGACCGAGGAGCAGATCGCCCGGATCCGGGTCGGCCAGGCGCGCACCGCGGCCGTCCGCCGGGAGCTGGAGCAGAACGCCCAGCACGCGGCCGAGCGCAGCACCGCCATCGCCGATCAGCTGCGCGAGCTCGGCGGGGTGGCCGACGTCGTCACCCCGGCGCTGGGCCGGCTCGGTGCGCTGGTGAAGGGCGCGCTGGAGCAGGCCGAGCCGATCGACGAGGCGCTGCTGCAGGACCTCCAGCTGGAGCACCAGCTGCTGGACCGCGCCACCTACCTGAAGGTGCTGGCCGACACCGCCGGCAAGCCGGAGGTGAAGGCACTGGCCGAGCGGCTGGTCACGGCACACTCGGCCACCGTCGAGTGGCTGACCGTCGTCCTCGCCGAGCAGGCCCTGGGCGGCCCGGCCGCCCTGGTGGCCACGCCGTTGCAGCGAGTGGCCGGAGGCGCCACCAAGCTGGCGAACCTGCCGGTCCGGTTCGCGGCCGACACGGTCAACCGGGCCGTGGGCACCGCGCAGCACGCCGTGGGCACCGCGCAGCACGCCGGGGAGCAGGCCGGCGGCACCGTGAACGGCGTCGTCGGTGGGGCGGTGCACAAGGCCGGCGCCTTCACCGGTGCCGTCCGGGAGACCCTCGCCGTCGGCCGACTGGCGTCGCTGCGTCGAGCCGAGCGCATCGCGGAGCGAGAGGGGGACACCGCCGCGGCCGAGGCGGTCGCCGCCACCCGCCGCGAGCTCGGTGACCTGACCGCCGACGAGTTGCCGATCACGGGCTACGACTCCATGTCGACCGCGCAGATCGCCGGTGCGGTCAAGGAGCTCGACGACCCGCAGCAGGTCAACGCGATCATCCGCTACGAGGAGGCGCACAAGGCGCGTTCCAGTGTGGTGAGCGTGGTGCAGACCCGGCTGGCCGCCCTGGCGAAGGAGGCCGTCGGCGTACCGGAGTGACGGCCGCCCCGCCCGGGCCCGCCGTCCGGCGGACCCGGGCGGGCACGTCCCGCGTGTGGCCGACCACCGTGTGCGAGGCCACTCGGCTGTGCACGAGACGCTTGTCACGATCGCGTTACAGCCGCGCGGGTTCGGGAAATGCTGTGCCTCATGACCACTGTGCCTGAGGTCGCCACCACCCCTGAGGTGCTGGAGAGCGAGTTCTCGCTCACGACCGCCGTGACCCGGCTGGACTTCCTGAGCCGGCGCGACAACGTCGCCGTCGACGGCCCCAACGACCGGACGGACGACGACGACGACTGGGCCAGCTTCAAGGCCCTCGGCACCTCGCTCGACGTCGACGAGGCCCTGGAGCTGCTCGCCCTCGGCGAGGTCGTCGCCCGCAAGGCCCACGCCCACCGCCAGCTCGGCATCCGCGCTGCGCTGCGTGGCGGGGCGGACTGGGAGCAGATCGGCCGGGCACTCGGCACCTCGCCGCGGGCCGCCTGGGAGCGGCACGTCAGCTGGCTGGACGGCCAGGAGAGGGCGCGCCGAGCGGGGGACGCCGACGCCCTCGACGCCGAGGCCCTCGCTGCGGCTCGCCGGCTCGCCGGCCGCCGTCCCGCCTGACCCGCTACTCGAAGTACCGCCGGGGCACCTGGACCAGCATCTGGTCCAGGTGCCCTTCGCTCGCTCCGCGCTCCCGCAGCATCGGCAGCACGTCCTGCGGCACGTGGGTGAAGTTCCAGTTCGGCATCGCCTGGGTCATCGCGGTGCGTGCCTCCCCGGGGAACCAGTCGATGTAGCAGCTGGCGTCCTGACTGAGCACCATCCGGTCGGCGTACCCCTGCTCGGCCAGCGCCACGATGGTGTCCACCCGCGCGCTGGTCGGGTTGTAGAGGTCCAGGCCGAACCGGTCCATGCCCAGGATGCAGCCGGCGTCGGCCAGCTCCTTGAGGTGGTCGAGGTCGTTGCTGTCGCCGGCGTGGCCGATGACCACCTTGGTCAGGTCGGCGCCCTCCTCGCGGAGCACCTGGACCGCCAGCCGGCCGGTCTGTGCGGCGGCCGAGGTGTGCACGGTGATCGGCGCCCCGGTCTCCCGATGGGTGGCCGCGACGGCCCGCAGGGTGCGCTCGACGCCCGGGGTGAGCCCCTTGGCCTCGACGGCGCACTTGAGGAAGGCGGCGTGCACGCCCGTGTCGGCGATGCCGTCGCGGACGTCGCGGGTGAAGTCGTCGACCATCGGGTCGGTGGGTGTCTCGATCAGGGTGCCCGGCCCGCGGTGGGCGTACTGGAACGGGATCTCGTCGTAGGTGTACAGCCCGGTGGCCACGATGATGTTCAGCTCGGTCTGTGCCGCCACCCGCTGCACCCGCGGCAGGTAGCGGCCCAGCCCCCACACCGTCGGGTCGACGATCGTGTCGATCCCCAGCGCCTTGAGCTCGTTCAGCTTGGTGACGGCGTCGGCGACCCGCTCCTCCTCGTCCCACCAGTCGCCGGTGCCGTAGTTCTGCTGGTGCTCGGTGGAGAGCACGAACACGTGCTCGTGCATGAGGGTGCGGCCGAGGTCGGCGGTGTCGATCGGGCCGCGGACGGTGTGCACGGTGGGCATGCGAGCTCCCTTGCTCGGGGTCAGGTCACCGGTGCAGCACCGCGAACGTGGCGACGGCGTGCACCAGGCTGCGGCCATCCTGCTCGACGTCGGCCTCGCACACCGTCAGGTGCTCGCCCTGCTTGCTGACCCGGCCGGTGACCAGGAGCGTGCCGGGCCCGCCCGGGCGCAGGTAGGTGACGGTCAGCTGGCTGGTGGCCGGGACGTCGTCCTCCCCGGTGCGGCTGCGCACGGCGTGGCCCATGGCGGTGTCGACGAGGGTGGCCAGCACCCCACCGTGCAGCGTGCCCGCCTCGTTCAGGTGCTGGTCGGTGACGTCCAGCTGCAGCTGCGCCGTCCCGTCGTCCGCCGTCCGGCCGTACACGCCCAGGGTCTCCACGAAGCTCGTGTCGCTCATCCACCGCAGCTACCCGGGGCGGTCGACGGCACACGGTCGCCCGGTGGGATGCGCGGTCTGGTGGTCTGATGGGGCCCCCGGCTCCAGGAGGACGACGTGCAGCAGGTGACGCTCGCCTACGGGCGCGGAGGGCTCCCCGTCGAGCTCCCGGACGACGCGGCGGTGATCACCCCCGTGCAGCACCCGGCCGCCCCGGACGTCGCCGCCGAGCTGCGCCGGGCGTTGCGCGAGCCGGTGAGCGGGTTGCCGCTGCGCGAGCGGGTGCGGCCGGGGCAGACGGTGGCGATCTCGGCCTGTGACGGCACCCGCGCCCAGCCCCGGCACCTGATGATCCCGGCGGTGCTCGAGGAGCTCGACGGCGTCGTGCGCCTGGAGGACGTCGTCGTCCTGGTCGCCACCGGCACCCACCGGGCCAACACCGACGCCGAGCTGCGGGCGATGTTCGGCGACGAGGTCGTGGACACCGTCCGGATCGTCAACCACGACTCGCGGGCGAGCGACACGCACCGCTGGATGGGCACCTTCGGCGACGGGGTGCCGGTCTGGCTGAACGAGCAGTGGGTGGACGCCGACGTCCGGATCACCACCGGCTTCGTCGAGCCGCACTTCTTCGCCGGCTTCTCCGGTGGACCGAAGATGGTCGCCCCCGGCCTGGCCGCGCTGGACACGGTGCTGGTGCTGCACGACGCGAAGCGGATCGGCGACCCGCGGGCGACCTGGGGCGTCACCCAGGGCAACCCGGTGCACGACGACGTCCGGGCGATCACCGCCGGCACCGACGTGACGTACTCCTTCGACGTCGTGCTCAACACCCGGCAGGAGGTCATCGCCGCGTTCGGCGGGGACACCCTGGAGATGCACGCGGTGGCGATCGAGCGGGCCCGCGAGGTGGCGATGGCACCGGTGGACGCGCCGTTCGACGTCGTCGTCACCACCGGCTCGGGCTTCCCGCTGGACCAGAACCTCTACCAGTCGGTGAAGGGCATGTCGGCGGCCGCGCAGGTCACCCGGCCCGACGGGCTGATCGTCTGTGCCGCCGCCTGCGAGGACGGCTTCCCCGACCACGGCTCCTACCGCGAGGTGCTCACCTCGGCGCCGTCACCGGAGGCGCTGCTGGCGTTGATCTCCGCCCGCGAGCAGACCGTGCCCGACCAGTGGCAGGTGCAGATCCAGGCGCGCATCCAGTCCGCGCACCGGGTCGTGATGCACACCGACCACCTCACCGACGCCCAGCTGGCCGAGGCGCACCTGGCGCAGACGACCGACATCGCGGCCACCGTCGCCGAGGCGGTCGCGGCCGCGGGCCGCGGCGCGCGGGTCTGCGTGCTCCCGGAGGGCCCGCAGACGATCCCCTACGTGAAGGGCTGACGGTCCGCCCCCCGGCCGGTGTCACCGCTGGGGGAGGAGGAGGACCTGGTCGGGGTAGCACCAGGCCCAGTGCTCGCGCGGCTCGGCGGAGGCGACCACCGGGTGCCCGGTCGCGGTCGCGTGCGCGGTGGCGTGCCGCTGCGGCGAGGAGTCACAGCACGACACGTGGTCACAGCTCAGGCAGCGCCGCAGGTGCACCCACTGCCCGCCGTCCCGGAGGCAGTCCGCGCACGCCTCGGCCGGGCCGGGCGCGGCCGGCAGCCCCGCGGCATGCCGACAGACGGCGTCCCCGTCCACCCGCCAGGACATGGCCGGTCAGTGCGTCCGGCTCAGCGGCAGCCGGACGCAGAACGTCGTCCCCTCCGGACCGGTCGTGTACGTCAGCGACCCGCCGTGCCGCCGCTCGACGATCCGCCTCGCGTTGTCCAGGCCGAGCCCGCTCCCGTCGCCGGCCCGCTTGGTGGTCACGAAGGGCTCGAACAGGTCCTGGCGCACCGCCTCCGGCACCCCCGGGCCGTCGTCGGTGACCTCGACGAACACCGCGTGCTGGTCGGCCCGGGTCCGCAGGGTCAGCACCCCGGACCCGTCCATCGCGTCGGCGGCGTTGTCGATCAGGTTGGTCCAGACCTGGTTCAGCTCGGCCGGGTAGCCGGGCACCGGGGGCAGGTCGGTGGCGTGGTCCCGGCGTACCTCGATCCCGGTGAGCTTGCGGGCCAGCATCACCAGCGTGCTCTCCAGCCCGGGCTTGACGTCGACGTCGGAGTGCCGGGCCTGGTCCAGGTGCGAGTACTGCTTCACCGCGCCGACGAGGGAGGAGATCCGGGTGGTGGCCTCCTCGATCTCGTCCATCAGCGCCTCGGTCTCCAGGGTGTAGCGCAGCCAGCCGAACGCGGCGTCCCACTCCAGCCCGCAGTCGACCTCCTCCACGACGTCGTCCACCCACTGCGCGTCCATGCCGGAGCCGGCGAACACCGGCGCGAGCTCCAGCGCCTGCTCGACGCCGATCTCCTCCAGCCGGTCGGCGATCGCGTCCTCGAGGTCGCTCTCCTGGAGCGCGGTCAGATCGGCGTGCGGCTTGAGCGCCCGCTCGACGGACATCTCCTGGGTCCTGATCAGCCGGCCGACCAGCTCGGGGGAGAGCCCGGCCTCCGACAGCAGGCCGAGCTTCCGGCGCATGCCGGCGACCCGGGAGCGCAGCTGCTCGGTGGCCCGCACCGCGGCCGCTGCCGGGTTGTTCAGCTCGTGGGCGAGGTTGGCCGACAGCGTCCCCAGCTGCACCAGGTGCTCGCGCTGGCGCATCGTCGACTCGGTCATCCGGATGCCCTCGTAGAGGCCGTCGAGCAGGTGCACCGCCATCGGGCACAGCCGGTGCACCAGCGCGGCGAAGTCCTCGGCCGGCAACCGCAGGAACCGGCTGGGCCGGGTGGTCCTGAGCGTGGTCTGGAAGTTCGGGTCGCGGCTCTGGGTGAAGGCCCGGACGGCGCCGGCGTAGGCGCCCCGGTGCGTCGTGTCGTTGAGGACGACGTCCTCGCCGTCGGTGTGCTTGGACAGCAGCAGCCCGCCCTCCAGCAGCACGTACAGCGCGTCGGAGGGCTGTCCCTCGGCGAAGACGACGACGTCGGCGTCGTACACCCGCACGTCGCTGTGCTCGGCCACCCAGCGCTGGTCGGCGTCCTCCAGCTCGGCGAACAGGAACAGGCTGCGCACCTCGGCGAGGTCGACCCCCGAGGAGGGCCCGTGGCTCGCGGTCATCTCAGTTCGCCTCCAGGTAGCGGTGCACGAGGGTGACGGCCATGGCGCCCTCGCCGACGGCGGAGGCGACGCGCTTCACCGACTCGGCCCGGACGTCGCCGGCCACGAACACGCCGGGCACGGAGCACTCCAGGTGGTACGGCGCCCGGGACAGCGGCCAGTCCCGCGGCGGGCGGCCCTCGGCGTCGAGCAGCGCGGGCCCGGTGCGCAGGAAGCCGCGGTCGTCGCGCAGGAACGCCTCGCCCAGCCACTCGGTGGGCGGCGAGGCGCCGATGAACACGAACAGCCGGGACGCCGGGACCACCTCAGTGGCACCGGTGCGGGAGTCGGCGAGCACCAGTCGCTCGAGGTGGTCGGCGCCCTCCACGGCCCGCACCTGGGTGCAGGTGCGCACCTCGATCAGCGGGTCGGCCTCGATCCGGGCGACCAGGTACTCGGACATGCTCTGCCGGATGTCGGTGCCCCGGCAGAGCACCACCACCTTGCGGGCGAAGCGGGCGAAGTGCAGCGCGGCCTGGCCGGCGGAGTTGGCCGCGCCGACGACGAAGACCTCATCGCCGGCGCAGTCGGCGGCCTCGTGCGCGACGGCGCCGTAGTAGACGCCGCGGCCGGTGAGGTCGGCGGCGCCCTCGGCCGGCAGCAGCCGCCAGGAGACGCCGGTGGCCAGCACGACGGCGTGCGCGGCGACCTGGCTGCCGTCGGCGAAGAGCAGCGCCCGGCCATCGCCCTTTGGTGCGATCTGCACGACCTCGGCGGCGGTGAGCAGTTCGACGCCGAACCGCACGGCCTGGTCGCGGGCCCGCTGGGCGAGCTCGCTGCCCGACACCCCGAGCGGGAAGCCGAGGTAGTTCTCGATCCGGCTGCTCTGGCCGGCCTGCCCGCCGGTGGCGGTGCGCTCGACGAGCAGGGTGCGCAGCCCTTCGCTGGCCGCGTACACCGCCGCACCCAGCCCGGCCGGCCCGCCGCCCACCACCACGACGTCGTAGAACGGGCTGCCGGCGGTCGTGGCCAGCCCGACCTGCTGGGCGACCTGCTGGAGGGTGGGCCGGCGGAGCACGGTGCCCTCGGGGAAGAGCAGGGCCGGCAGCGTCGCGTCGTCCGCCAGGTCGGCGGCCGTGCGGATGCCGGCGGCGTCCTCGCCCTGGAGGTGCCGGTAGGGCACCTGGTTGCGGGCCAGGAACTCCTTGAGCTGCTGGGTCTCCGCCGACCACTGGTGGCCCAGCAGCGTGATGCCCTCGAACGGCGCCCGGGCGGTGCGGGCCCAGTCCTCGAGCAGCTCGTCGAGCACCGGGTAGAGCAGCTCCTCCGGCGGGTCCCAGGGCTTGAGCAGGTAGTGGTCCAGGTCGACGTCGTTGATGGCCCGGATCGCCGCGTCGGTGTCGGCGTAGGCGGTCAGCAGCACCCGCTTGGCCGTCGGCGCCAGGTCCATCGCCTGCTCCAGGAACTCCACGCCGGTCATCCCGGGCATCCGGTGGTCGGCGAGGAGCAGGGCGGTGGCCTCGCCGCGCGCGGTCAGCTCACGCAGCACGGCGAGCGCGTCGCGGCCGCTCTCGGCGCGGACGACCCGGTAGCGGTCGCCGTAGTGGCGGCGCAGGTCGCGGGCGACGGCGCGGCTGACCGCGCGGTCGTCGTCGACGGTGAGCAGGACGGGTCGCGCGGGCACGGCACCTCCGGTCGGGGCCGTCGAGGTGGACCGCCCCGGTGGGCAGGCCCCCGATGGCACCTCCATCCAACCGGGCGCAGGTGAACGGCGGTAGTCCTGCGTTCACCGCGACCAGCTCTGGCACACCGGCGTGCGGCGCGGCAGGGTGGCGTCATGGACGCGCCGAACACCACCTCCGGAACCCGCCCATGACCGCCCCGGTCGAGACGCTCGGCTGGTGGGAGGACGGCGAACGACTCCTCGGGACGGCGCTGGGCCGGCTGACCGACGAGGACCTGGACGCGCCCTCGCTGCTGGCCGGCTGGACGCGGCGGCACCTCCTGGCGCACCTGGCCGCCAACGCCGACGCGCTGGTCAACCTGCTCACCTGGGCGCGCACCGGGGTGGAGACGCCGATGTACGCCTCGACGGAGGCGCGGGACGCCCAGATCGACGAGGCGGCGCAGCTGCCGGCGCCGGAGCTGCGCGCGGCGGTGGTCGCGGCGACCGGCCGGTTGGCGGCCGCCGTCCGGGGCCTGCCCGAGGAGGCCTGGGCCGCGCAGGTGCGCACCGCCCAGGGGCGCCAGGTGCCGGCTGCGGAGGTGCCCTGGATGCGCTGCCGGGAGGTGTGGGTGCACGCCGTCGACCTGGACGAGGGGGTCGCCTTCACCGACATCCCGGACGACGTGCTGGCCGCGCTGGTCGACGACGTGTTCCGGATGTGGGACCGCCGCGACACCGTGCCCGACGTGGCACTGTTCGCCGGTGACCGCGAGTGGGGCACCGGTGCCCTGGCCGTCGCCGGTCCGCTGCCGGCGGTCGCGGCGTGGGTCACCGGACGCAGCGCGGGGGAGGAGCTGGAGGCCGACGGGCCGGTGCCGACCCTCGCCCCCTGGCTCTGACCCGCCGCGGGACCTCCCGGCGCCGGGGCCGCGCGGCTCAGGCGGTCGGGCGGTCCCGCGGCATCGCCAGCGCCGCGAGCAGCGCCGCACCCAGCACGGCCGCGCTGACCGCGAAGGCGACCTGGTAGGAGAAGGTGTCGGTCAGCCAGCCGGCGGCCAGCGGCCCGACCACCGCGCCCAGGTCGGCGACCATCTGGAAGACCGCCACCACCCGTCCGCCCCGGGCGGGGCTGACGTCACCGACCACCGCGGCCGGCACGCTGGCCAGCAGCGAGGCGCCCAGGCCGAAGGTGGCCATCGAGAGCAGGAACGCCGCGGTGCTCGGCGGCAGCGCCAGGACGGCGATCGCCGCGGTCGCCAGCCCCGACCCCAGCAGGAGCGAGGGGCGGCGGCCCCAGGTGTCCGCCAGCCGCCCGGCCCGCAGCAGCCCGACGGCCTGCGCCACCGATCCGGCCAGCAGCCCGGCGCCGGCCCAGGCCACCGTCTTGCCCAGCTCCTCGGTCACGTAGAGCGGCACCAGCGAGTTGCGGACGCCGAACAGCACCCAGCCCACGCCGAGGTTGGCCACCAGTGCCGCGACGTAGGCGCGGGACCGCAGCGCTGCGCGCAGCCCGCCGCCGTCGGCACCCGCCGGGGGCACGGCCGCGGTCGAGGGCCCACCGGCGTTCACCTGGTCGAGAGCCGGCGGCACACCGGTCGCCACCCCGGTCACCGGGGGCAGCGCGGCCGGGCGGAGCAGGACCAGCGCGACGACCCCGGCGATCAGCAGGAAGCCGCCGTAGACGAAGAACGGCAGCCGCGGGGAGATCTCGGCCAGGAACCCGCCGGCTGCCGGGCCGGCGATGCCGCCGAGGATGAAGCCGCCCTGGTAGGTGGCCGCGGCCCGGCCGCGCTGCGCCGCCGGCGCCGTGCGCAGCAGCAGCGAGAGGGCGGCCACGGTGAACATCGCGCTACCGACCCCGCCGGCGGCGCGCAGGGCGACGAAGAGCGGGAAGTTGCCGGCCAGGGCCGCCGCGGCGGTGGCGACCGCGACGATCGCCAGCCCGGCGGCGAGCACGGCGCGCTCGCCGATCCGCTCGACCAGCGAGCCCCCGGCGAAGGCGGAGATGAACCGGAAGAAGGCGAAGGCGCTGATGGCGAACCCGACGGCCGTGGTGCCGACCCCGTAGTCGCGGACGAACAGCGGGATCGCCGGGGCGACGATGCCGAAGCCGAGCGCGACGACGAAGGCGACGATCGCCAGGACGCCGACCTCCCGGGGGAGGGGGGTGTCCTTGCCGCGTGGTCGCACGAGCGCTGATCCTCACACGCCGCCCGGCGCGCGACTGCGGGGCGTCAGGGGGTGAGCACGAGCCGCCCTGCGACGTCCCCGGCGCGCAGCCGGTCCAGCGCCTCGTTGACCTCGGTCAGCGGCATCCGGCCGGCCACCGGCGGCACGAGCTGCCCCGCTGCGGCCAGGGACACCGCCTGCTCCAGCTCGGCCAGCGTGTTGCCCACGCTGGCGATGACCCGTTGCTCGGCGACCACCATCCCCAGCGGGCTCACCGTCAGTGCGTCGGCGCTGTACCCGACCAGCACCAGCCGGCCGCGGCGGCCGAGCACCGCCGTCGCCAGCTCCAGGGTCGCCGTCACACCGGCGAGCTCGACGACGACGTCGGCGCCCTGCCCGCCGGAGAGCCGGGCCACCGTCTCGGCGAGCTCGGCGGGGGAGACCGCGGCCACGGCCCCGGCAGTCCGGGCGGCCGACCGGCGGGCGTCGTCCCGGCTGACGGCCACGACCACGCCGCCGCGTCGCCGGGCCTCCTGCACCGCCGCCAGGCCCACGCCGCCGGCGCCGAGCACGACCACCACGTCACCGGGCTCGACGCCGGCCTCGGTCAGTGCGTGCACCGCGGTGGTGCCGGCGCAGCACAGCGGTGCGGCGGCCTCGAAGGAGAGCTCGTCGGGCAGCCGGACCAGGCAGTGCGCCGGGACGACCAGCTGCTCGGCGAAGGCACCGTCCGCGGCGAAGGCGAGCACGCCGCGCGGGGCCAGGCACAGGTTCTGCCGGCCGCGCAGGCACCAGCGGCAGCTGCCGCAGAACAGGTAGTAGTAGACGGCGACCCGGTCGCCCTCGGCCCAGCCGGTGACCGCCGACCCCACCGCGTCGACCGTGCCGGCGGCCTCGTGGCCCAGGGTCATCGGCGTCCGGGACGGGGCGTACAGGCCGTCGGTGAAGTGCAGCTCGGTGCCGCAGACCCCGGCCGCGCCGACCCGCACCCGCACCTCGTCGGGGGCGGGCTCGGGCACCGGGACGTCGTCCAGGGCCAGGGGTCGACCGGGTGCGTGGAATCGAGCAGCGAGCATCGAGCAGCTCCCTCCGCCGGCATGAACCGGATCAGGTGTGGACGGTCGGCGGTGGTCGTCCGCCTTCTCAGCCCGCGCCCGGGCTCCCGTGTGCGCCGCTGAAGCTACCGCAGGGGGGTGACCGGCTCGACGCGGCGCAGGAACGACCGGATCGCCAGGTGGTGCGAGAGCTGCTCGCGGTGTGCCTCGCACGCGGTCCAGGTCTTCTCCCGGTCGGGCGTGTGCACCTTCGGGTTGTTCCACACCAGGACGACGGACGCCGGCTCCCGGCAGCCCTTCGCCGAACAGATCACGCCGGCGTTCCCGGCCGGCCCGGTGTCCTCGGTCATGGGCCGAGTCTGAGCCGACGCACAGGAAACCGTCAGCAGGGGGTGCCAGGGTGCTCCCTGGCCGTGCCCCCTGACCCCGGGTGCGGCCGCCAGCACCGGGCTCGGACGCCGGCGACCGAAAAGGTGGTCGTCCGCGGGTGAGGTCCGGGCGGGAGCCGGGTACCGCGCGGCCATGACCAACACCACGCCGACCACGCCGCTCGCCCTCGTGACCGGGGCGTCCAGCGGGATCGGCTTCGAGCTCGCCAAGCAGTTCGCCCAGCACGGTTTCGACCTGGTGGTCGACGCCGAGGACGCCGGCATCGACACCGCAGCGGCGAAGCTGCGCGCCGAGGGCACCGAGGTGATCGCCGTCCAGGCCGACCTGCGCACCCCCGAGGGGATCGAGCAGCTGTGGGACCGGGTGCTGGGCCTCGGCCGGCCGCTGGACGCCGCCGCGCTCAACGCCGGCGTGGGCCGTGGGGGTGCCTTCGTCGACACCGACTGGGCCGAGGACCTGGCGGTCATGCAGCTCAACGTGGTCTCCACCGCCGCGCTGCTGAAGCTCGTGCTCGTGCAGATGACCGGCCGCAACGTCGGGCGGGTGCTGGTGACCTCCTCGGTCGCGGCGACCATGCCGGGGGCCTACCAGCCGGTCTACAACGCCTCGAAGTCCTTCGTCCAGTCGCTGACCGAGGCCGTGCAGCAGGAGCTCAAGGACTCCGCCGTCACGATCACCTCGCTGATGCCCGGCCCCACGGACACCGACTTCTTCGACCGGGCGGACCTGGAGGGCACGGCCATGGGCAAGGGGCCCAAGGACGACCCGGCCAAGGTCGCCGCGCAGGGCTTTGAGGGGCTCATGGCCGGGAAGAAGGAGGTGCTCGCCGGCTCGCTGATGACCAGGGCGCAGGAGGCGATGAGCAAGGTCCTGCCCGATTCGGTCAAGTCCTCCGCCCACGAGGTGATCGCCAAGCCGCGCGACTGACGTCTCCGCCGGGCGTCGGCTTCCGGCCAGCGGTCGGTTCCGCTGCCCGGGAGTGGCCGAGGGCTGGCAGAGTTGGGGCATGGACGACGTCGTCATCTGCTCCCCGGTCCGCACGCCCGTCGGTCGATTCGGCGGGGTCTTCGCCGGTCTGTCCGCCAACGAGCTCGCCGCCACCGCGCTGCGTGGGCTGGTCGAACGAACCGGGCTGGGGGAGGGCGAGGTCGACGACGTCATCCTCGGCAACTGCAGCCCGAGCGGTGAGAACCCGGCGATCGGCCGGATCGCCGCGCTGGACGCCGGCCTGGGCGTGCAGGTGCCCGGCCTGCAGATCGACCGGCGGTGCGGCTCGGGCCTGCAGGCGGTCATCTACGCCGCGATGCAGGTGGCGGCCGGCGCCGGCAAGGTCGTCGTGGCCGGTGGCGTGGAGTCGATGAGCAACGTCGAGCACTACGCGCTGGGGCTGCGCAGCGGGGCCAAGGGCGACGGCGTCATGCTGCACGACCGGCTGGCCCGGGCCCGCGAGACCGCCGGCGGCCTGCACCACCCGGTGCCCGGTGGCATGCTGGAGACCGCCGAGAACGTGCGGCGGGAGTACTCGGTCGACCGGCTCGAGCAGGACGCCTGGGCGCTGCGCTCCCAGCAGGCCGCCGGCGCCGCCATCCGCGAGGGCCGGTTCACCGACGAGATCATCGGCGTGGAGGTGCCCGGCACCCGCAAGACGCCGGCCCGCACGGTCACCGAGGACGAGCACCCCCGCCCCGACACGACCATGGAGGACCTGGCCGGTCTGCGCCCGGTCATGGGCCGGGTAGACCCGGAGGCGACGGTGACCGCCGGGAACGCCTCCGGCCAGAACGACGGCGCCGCCGTGTGCGTGGTGACCACCCGCGCCGAGGCCGACCGGCGCGGCTGGCAGCCCTTCGTCCGGCTGACCGGCTGGGCCGTGGCGGGCGTGCCGCCGGAGACCATGGGCATCGGCCCGGTCCCGGCCACGGCAGCGGTGCTGAAGCAGACCGGGCTGACGCTGGCCGACATGGACCTCATCGAGCTCAACGAGGCCTTCGCCAGCCAGGTGCTGGCCTGCCTGGGGGAGTGGGGCCTGGGCGCGGACGACCGCGAGCGGGTGAACGTCAACGGGTCCGGGATCTCCCTCGGGCACCCGGTGGGCGCGACCGGTGCCCGGATCCTGGCCACGCTCGCCCACGAGATGCGCCGCCGGGAGGCCCGCTACGGCCTGGAGACGATGTGCATCGGCGGTGGGCAGGGGCTCGCCGCGGTGTTCGAGCGGGTGGTCTGACCCCACCGGCAGGTCTCGATCGGGCAACGAGGGAGACGACCGGTTAGTTAGGTAAGGCTGCCCTCAGGTAGAACAACACCATGTTGCTCTCCCGGTCGCTCGCGCGACGCACGTTCACCAGCTCCGTGGCCCTCCCCGTCCTCGCGGTCGCCGTCCTGGCCGGCTGCTCGTCACAGTCCGACGAGCAGCCGGCTGCGGCCGCCACCGGTTCGGCCGGCGACTCGGCCTTCCCGGTCACCATCGAGCACGCCTACGGGACGACGGAGATCCCCGCGGAGCCCGAGCGCGTGGTCTCCCTCGGCTACACCGAGCAGGACGCGATCCTCGCCCTCGGCGTCGTCCCGGTCGCCGTCCGGTACGCCTTCGGCCCCGAGGACGACGTCTTCTTCCCGTGGGCCGACGAGGCTGCCGGGGACGCCGACCCGGAGATCCTGCCGCGCGCCGAGGTCGACCCGGAGCAGATCGCCGCGCTCGACCCGGACCTGATCATGGCCGTCACCGCCGGCCTGACCGAGGACGAGTACGAGACGCTCAGCGCGATCGCCCCGACGGTCGTGCAGCCGGAGGAGTTCATCGCCTTCGGCACCCCGTGGCAGGAGCAGACCAGGATCACCGGCGAGGCGCTCGGCCGGCCCGACCGCGCCGAGGAGCTCATCGCCGACGTCGAGGAGCAGATCGCGGCGGCGCGGGCCGAGCACCCGGAGCTGGAGGGCAAGACGGTGACCCTCTCCGGCCCGGCCTACGAGGGCGAGTACCCCTTCCACACCTCCGACGACACCCGCACCCGGTTCTTCCTGGACCTGGGGATGGTCGTCGACCCGGCCCTGGACGCCGCGGCGCAGAGCGACTTCTACGGGACGGTCAGCCGGGAGGAGGCCCGGATGCTCGACGCCGACGTGCTGGTCTTCCAGTCCGGCTCCGACACCGAGCGGGCGGGGATCGAGGGCGACCCGGTGCTGTCCGGGCTCCCCACCGTCGCCGAGGGCCGGTCGGTCTTCATCGAGGGCGAGGACTACGCGGCCCTGCAGTTCGCCAGCGCCCTGAGCCTGCCCTACCTGCTGGACGGCTTCGCCCCGGAGCTGTCCGAGGTGGTCGGCTGAACCGAGCGCAGCACCGGGCCGGCGTGGTCACCTGACGCGGCGGCCCGGTGGGGGTCAGGCCGGCGGTGCCGTCGTCCCCCGCTCGACGAGCACCGGCGGCACGACCTCGGCGCGGGGTGCCGGCTGAGCTGACCCCCCAGCGGTCAGCTCGGCCAGCAGCAGCTCGGCGGCGCTGGTGGCCAGCAGCTCGGCGCGGTTGTCCACGGTGGTGACCGGCGGTGACCACCACTGGTAGAACGGCTCGTCCTCCGTGCAGATCACCGACAGCTGCTCGGGCACCCGCAGATGACTGTCCCCGACCACCGGCAGTGCGCCGAACGACGCCTCGTGGTTGGTCACCAGCAGGGCCGTCGGCGGTTCGGCCAGGTCGAGCAGCTGACTGGCGGCCCACCGGCCGAAGTCGGGGGTGAAGGGCCCCCGGCACACCAGCTCGTCGTGGACCGGGACGCCGGCGGTGGTCATCGCCACCAGGAAGCCGGCGTGGTGCAGCCGGCCGGAGGTCACCTCCGGCGTGCCCTCGATCGCGGCGATCCGGGTGTGCCCCAGTTGGAGCAGGTGCTCGGTGGCCATCCGGGCGGCGCTCTCGTAGGCCGACATCACCGAGGGGGCCAGCGAGCCGGGCACCTCGCGGTTCATCGTCACGACCGCACGGCCCTCCTGCACCAGGACGTTCACCAGGTCGGTGTTCGCGCCGGAACCGGCGATCACCACGCCGTCGAAGTGGTGCTGGCGGGCCATCTGCAGGAACGCCGCCTCACGCGCCGGGTCGCCGCCGGTGGTGCAGATCAGCACCTGGTAGTCGTGCTCGGCGGCCCAGCCCTGCAGCGTCTCGGCGATCGTGTGAAAGGTCGCCGTCCGCAGGCTGTTGACGACCAGTCCGACCAGCCCCGTGCGCCGGGTGCGCAGGGCGCTGGCGGTGCGGTTGGGTTGGTACTGGAGGGCGGCGGCGGCCGCCTCCACCCGGGCGCGGGTGCTGGGCAGCACCGCGGGGTGGCCGGAGAGGGCCCGGCTCGCGGTGCTGGTGCTGACCCCCGCGGCCGCGGCCACGGAGTTCAGCGTCGCGGGCACAGCGCGCTTTCTACCGAAGTGGAGAAAGGGTGAAACCGCCTCCCCCGTGAGCAGGCAGCGGGTGTAGGTGTGCTGTCCGCGAAGGGCACACCCATCGATGTGTCTTTCGATGTAGCGATCGATGTGTCCCCGCTGGGTGTCCTGGTCTGGCCCCCTGGTGGGGCGCCAGGACGTCGACACCCCCGGCGTGCCGCACGAGGAGAGCAGCACGCGGCTCGTCGCCTGGCTGCCCGGTTGCCCCGCAGGCCTGCGGGCTGTGTGATGGGCATCACGTCCAGTACGCCCGGATGGACCATCGCGTGACCGCCAGCGTGTCGAGACGAGGAGCCCTCGTGTGCCAGCTCCGCACCACCCCACCACGCTCAGTCCAGCTCGGCCCGAGGAGTGCGACGTGAGCGGCCCCGCGCGCTCGTCCGGGCAGGGCATCGCACGGTCCGTACCGGTGGCGGCGTCGACCACCGGCGGCGATCCCGATGCCGAGCCGGAGCGGATCGCCGAGTCGGCCACCGGGCTGGACATGATCCTGACCGACGCTGCGCTCGGGCCGCTGCGCCGGTTGGTACCGCCGGTCAGCAGCAGTCTCCGCTTCACCGCGGCGCTGGCGCGCCGTCCGCGCACCGTGCTCGGCCACACCGGCCGGCTCGTCGGGGAGTGGGGTCGCATCGGGCTCGGCCGTTCCGAGGTGGCGCCGAACGCCAAGGACAAGCGTTACGTCGATCCGGCCTGGTCGGGCAACCCGGTGCTGAAGCGGGCCATGCAGGCGCACCTGGTGACGGCGCAGACGGCGGCCCGACTGGTCGACGACGCAGCCCTGCCGTGGGCCCACGACGAGCGGATCCGGTTCTCCGTGACCAACATCGTCGAGGCCCTGGCGCCCAGCAACAACCCGGCGCTGAACCCCTCGGCGTGGAAGACGGCGATCGACACGGGCGGGCGCAGCGCGGTGTCCGGCACCAGGCGGCTGGTCCGTGACCTGTCCTCAGCGCCCCGGGTGCCCTCGATGGTCGAGCCGGACGCCTTCGAGGTGGGCAAGGACCTGGCGCGCACCCCCGGCGTCGTCGTGTTGCGGACGCCGGTCTTCGAGCTGATCCAGTACCAGCCCACCACGCCGACGGTGCACACCGTCCCGCTGGTGATGGTGCCGCCGACGATCAACAAGTTCTACATCGCCGACCTCGCCGAGGGCCGCAGCATCGCCGAGCACATGGTCGCCGACGGGCAGCAGGTCTTCATGATGTCCTGGCGGAACCCCGATGCGCGGCACGCCGAATGGGGCCTGGACACCTACGGGCAGGCGGTGCTCGACGCGATGGCCGCGGCGGAGCGGATCACCGGCGCGCGGCGGACCAACCTGATGTCCTTCTGCTCCGGCGGGATGATCACCGCGATGGTGCTCGGGCACCTCGCCGCGATCGGCGAGCAGGAGCGGGTCGCCTCCGTGTGCTTCGCCGTGACGGTGCTCGACCAGGCCCGCGGCGGGACGGTGGGGGCGTTCCTGGACGAGAAGTCCGCCCAGTCGGCCATCCGGGCGTCGACGAAGAAGGGGTACCTGGACGGCGCGACGCTGGCGGAGGTGTTCGCCTGGCTGCGGCCCAACGACCTGATCTGGAACTACTGGGTCAACAACTACCTGCAGGGCAAACCCCCGCCGGCGTTCGACATCCTCTACTGGAACTCCGACACCACCCGGATGACCGCGGCGCTGCACCGGGGCTTTCTGGACATGGCGGTGCACAACTCCCTGACCAAGCCGGGTGCGGCGACCATGCTCGGGACGCCGGTGGACCTGTCCGCGGTCACGCTCGATGCCTATGTGGTCGCCGGCATCGCCGACCACATCTGCCCGTGGCAGTCCTGTTACGCGACCACCCAGCTGCTCGGTGGGGACACCCGCTTCGTGCTCTCCACCAGCGGGCACATCGCGTCGCTGGTGAACCCGCCGACCAACCCGAAGTCGACCTGGCGGACGGGCTCGCCCAACCTCCCGGATGCCGACGAGTGGCTCGCCTCCGCACACACCGAGAAGGGGTCGTGGTGGACCGACTACGCCCGGTGGGTGGGTGAGCGGGCCGGCGACGGGGTCGATGCGCCGGCAGAGCTCGCCGGCGGCGAGCCCACCCTGGGCGCGGCTCCCGGCACGTACGTGTTCGACAAATGAGCGAGGAGAGCGGTGTGGGCCCGGAGCTGAGCACCTTCACCGTCGGGGGCCGGACGCTGCGCGTCTCGGTCCGGCCCGGCGACGGCACGCTGACTCCGCTGCTGCTGCTGAACGGCATCGGCGCCAGCCTGGAGGTGCTGCAGCCCTTCGTCGACGCGCTCGACCCGCGGCGTGAGGTGATCCGCTTCGACGTCCCGGGCGTGGGTGGCTCCCCGAGGCCGGTCCTGCCCTACACGATGATGACGTTCGCGCCGGTCGTCGCGGGGCTGCTCACCAAGCTGGGTCACCGGGAGGCCGTCGACGTCCTCGGCTTCTCCTGGGGCGGCGGTCTGGCACAGCAGTTCGCCGTACAGCACCGGCGGCGGTGCCGGCGGCTGGTGCTCGCCGCCACCGGGACGGGAACGCTCATGGTGCCGGCGCACCCGCGGGTGCTGTCCAAGATGCTCACCCCGCGGCGGCACCGTGACCCCGGCTACGCCCGGACGATCGCGGGGGAGATCTACGGCGGCACGATGCGCCAGCACCCCGAGCGCGCGGCCGAGGTGCTGCACGCCGAGTCGCGGCTGGGCCCGCGGCGCGGGTACTACTACCAGTTGGCCGCCGGTGCCGGCTGGTCGAGCCTCCCGCTGCTCCGCATGATCAAGCAGCCCACCCTGGTGATCGCCGGCGACGACGACCCGATCATCCCCGAGGTGAACCCCCGCCTGATGGCCCGGATGATCCCCGGCGCCCAGCTGCACCTCTACCGCGGCGGACACCTCGCCCTGGTCACCGAGGCACCGGAGCTGGCGCCGGTCGTGGACCGCTTCCTCAGCTGACCCCGAGGCTGGGACGAGGTCTGGTCGGCGCCTTCGCCGACGTGTCGTACCCCCGCCGTACGGTCGCGGCAGCTCCTCCACCAGGGGGAGGGGACGGGGGCAACGGTGTACGAGTCCGACGGCGCGCTGGTGGTCAGTGCCAGTGACCTGACCGGCTTCATCGAGTGCGAGCACCTCACCCGGCTCTCCCTCGAGGTCGCCCGCGGCGCCCGCAGCCGCCCGCCGGCGGTCGATCCGATGACCGAGCTGGTCGCTGCCCACGGCATGGCGCACGAGGAGCGGCACGTGCAGCGGCTGCGCGACCGGGGCCTGTCCGTCGTGGAGGTCATCGGGCCGTCGGGCAAGGACGCCGCCGGGCTGCGTCGCGCTCAGGACGAGACGCTCGCCGCCATGCGCGCCGGCGCGGACGTCGTCTACCAGGCCACCTTCTTCGACGGCACCTGGCGCGGGCACGCCGACTTCCTGCTCAAGCGCACCGACCGGGTCAGCGACCTGGGGGCCTGGGCCTACGACGTCGCCGACACGAAGCTCGCCCGCCGGATCAAGGTGCCGGCCCTGCTGCAGATGGCGCTGTACGGCGACCTCCTGGCCGGGCTGCAGGGCGTGCCGCCCGAGCTGCTCACCGTGGTCACCGGCGACCAGCAGGAACTGGTCTTCCGGTACTCCGACGCGGAGGCCTACACCCGGGCCGCCCGCACCCGGTTCCTCTCCCGGCTCGCTGACGTGGAGCTGGCGCCGCCGTACCCGAACGCGCACTGCGGCGTCTGCCCCTGGCGGGAGACCTGCACGGCGCGCTGGCGCGAGGAGGACTCGCTGTCCCTCGTGGCCTTCATGCGCCGCGACCACGCGACCGCGCTGGTCGAGGCCGGTGTCCCGACCGTCACCGCGCTGGCCACCCGCGCCCCCGACGAGCTGCCCGACGCCATCGGCCGCAGCTCGCGGGAGCGGCTCGCCCAGCAGGCGCGACTGCAGGTGGCCGAGCGCGAGACCGGGCTGCCGAGCTACGAGTTCCTGCCGCGCGAGCCGGGGCACGGCTTCGAACTGCTGCCGCCGCCGAGCGCCGGCGACCTGTTCTTCGACATCGAGGGCGATCCGTTCGCCGGCGATGCCGGGCTGGAGTACCTGTGGGGGGTCCTGGACACCGCCGGGGAGTTCACCGCCTTCTGGGGCTGCGACCCGGCCGCTGACGACCAGTCCGCTGCCGAACGTCTCGCGTTCGAGGCGCTGGTCGACCACCTGACCGCGGCCCATGCCGCCGACCCGGCGATGCACGTCTTCCACTACGCGCCCTACGAGCCGACCCGGCTCAAGACGCTGTCGGCCCGGTTGCAGACCCGGGAGGCCGAGGTCGACCGGCTGCTGCGGGCCGACGTGCTCGTCGACCTCTACGCCGTGGTGCGCCAGGGCCTGCGGCTGAGCAAGGAGTCGTACTCGATCAAGCAGGTCGAGGACTACTACCGCGGGCACACCCGCGTGCACGGCGCCGACGTGTCCGACGCCGGGGAGAGCATCGTCGCCTTCGAGCGCTGGCTCGCCACCCGCGACCAGGCGCTGCTCGACCAGATCGAGGCCTACAACCGCGACGACTGCGTCTCCACCCGGGAGCTGCGCGACTGGCTGGAGGCCCGGCGCACCGAGCTGCTCGCCTCGGGCGCGCGGCTGGGCCGGCCGGAGGACGGCGACCCGGACGGCTCCGCCGAGAACGCCGCGGCCCAGGAGCTGCGCGAGGAGCTGGAGCTCCGGCTGACCGCCGGGCTGCCCGACACCGACCGGACCCCGGAGCAGGAGGCCACCTGGCTGCTGGCCCAGCAACTGGGGTGGCACGCCCGGGAGGCCCGCTCGGCCTGGTGGGAGTACTTCCGGCTGCGCGACCTCGCGGCCGACGACCTGGAGCGGGAGACCCCGGCCCTGGGCCCGCTGGAGGCCCCCGAGCTGGTCGGTGCGGCCCAGCGGTCGCAGCACTGGCGCTACCGCTTCCCGCCGCAGGAGACCAAGGTGTCGGCCGGCAACCGGTACGAGCACCTGTTGCCCGACCCGGACGGGAAGCGGCTGACCAGTTCGGTCGTCGACATCGACCCGACCGCCGGCTGGGTGGTGCTGGCGCGCGGCGCGGCCGCCGCACTCGAGCACCCGACCGGGCTGCTGCCCACCTCGCCACCGAGCGACAAGCTGTTCCGGGCCGCGCTCACCGACCTCGGTGAGCAGGTCGCGGTCAGCGGCATCGACGCTGCGGGCCCTGCGCGGTCGGCCCGCGACCTGTTGCTGCGCCGACCGCCGCGGCTGCTCGCCGCGGCGCCGCAGCGCGAGCCGGGAGAGGAGTCGGCGGCCGCGGTGCGCCGGCTGGCCGGACTGCTCGACGGCGGGGTGCTCGCGGTCCAGGGCCCGCCGGGAGCCGGCAAGACCTACACCGGGGCACGCGCGGTCGTCGACCTGGTCCGCGCCGGCAAGCGGGTGGGGGTGACCGCCTCCAGCCACAAGGTGATCGGCAACCTGCTCGATGCGGTGATGGCGGCCGCCCGCGAGGCCGGGGTGCCGGTCCGGGCGCTGCAGAAGGCCGACGAGCTGCAGCGGTGCGGCGACGTCGACGTGCAGTGCGTCGGCTCCAACGGGCAGGTCGTCGACGCACTCGACGGCGGTGACGTCGACCTGGTGGCCGGCACCTCGTGGCTGTTCGCCCGCCCGGAGCTGGCCGGCCGGCTGGACGTGCTCGTCGTCGACGAGGCCGGGCAGCTGTCCCTGGCCAACACCCTGGCGGTGAGCCGGGCCGCGACCAACCTGGTGCTGCTCGGTGACCCGCAGCAGCTCCGCCAGCCAGGCCGGGGGATCCATCCCGACGGGGCGGACGTCTCCGCACTGCAGCACGTGCTCGGCGAGCACGAGGTGCTCACCCCCGACCGGGGGGTATTCCTGGACCGCAGCTGGCGGATGGCGCCGGCGCTGTGCCGGGTGGTCTCCGGGCTGTCCTACGGCGGGGAGCTGCAGCCGGCGCCGGTCACGGCCGACAACGAGCTCGACGCCCCGGCCCGGTGGGCGGCGCCGGCCGGGATCTGCTGGGTGCCGGTGGTGCACGAGGGCAACGGCTCCGCCTCCCCGGAGGAGGCGGCCGTCGTCGCCGAGCTCGTCGCCGGGCTGATGGGCCGCAGCTGGCGGACCGGCGGGGTCGAGCGGGTGATGGGGCCGGCCGACGTCCTGGTCGTCACGCCGTACAACGCGCAGGTCAACCAGGTGCGCAGCGCACTCGCCGCAGTCGGGCTGGGCGAGGTGGAGGTCGGCACGGTCGACAAGTTCCAGGGCCGGGAGGCGGCGGTGGCGGTCTTCACCCTGGCCGCCTCCAGTGGTGCTCACGTGCCCCGGCGGCTGGACTTCCTGCTCGACCGGCACCGGCTGAACGTCGCGCTGTCCCGGGCGAAGACCGTCGCCTACCTGGTCGGCAGCCCGGCGCTGCTCACCTCGCCGGTGCAGACGCCGGAGCAGCTGCGGCTGGTCAACGGCCTGTGCCGGCTGGTCGAGATCGCCACCGCGGCGGCCCGGCCCGCGCCACCGGCCCCGGCCGTCGCCCAGGTGTGAGCACGGCGGCGCTCGACCTCCGGCGCGCCCCGGCCGCCTCGTCGGCTCCGGTGCGGGCCCGGTTCCGCCGGCAGGGGAGGCGGGACACCGCTCCGGAGCTCGCCGTCCGCCGGCGGCTGCACGCCCGCGGCGTCCGATACCGGGTCGACGTCCGGCCCTGCCGGGCGACCCGTGCCCGCGGTGACCTGGTGTGGAAGGGCCGGCGCCTCGTCGTCTTCATCGACGGTCGAAGGACCTCTCTGCCCCCCACCGCTCGCAAGCTCGCGGCGGGCCCCTGCAGAGAGGCCGATGGGCGGCGAAGTTGACCGCCAACGTCGCCCGTGACCGGCGCACCGACGCGGTGCTGACCGAGCTGGGGTGGCGGGTCCTGCGCTTCTGGGAGCACGAGGACCCGGAGTCGGTGGCCGACGCGATATGTGCGGCGCTGGGGCGAGCGGCGCCCGTTCGATGAGCCGCTGCGGGCAGCCGTTGCCGCCAAGCCATTCCCTCGATGGCCTGGTTAGGCTAGCCTCACCATCGTCCGGTTGCGCACGAGCCGGTCACGACGAGCGCGGGAGAAGCGATGTCCACGGCGGTGACCGGACGTGCCGGAACGGCGGTTCTCGAGAACCTCACCGAGCCGCAACCGGCGGTCGCCGCACCGAGCTACCGCTTCTTCAGCGCCACCGTGGGGCGCGTCCAGCGGCTGAGCCCCAGCTTCCTGCGCCTCACCCTCCGCGGCCCGGAGCTCACCGGCTTCGGCGCGGCCGGTGACGATCAGCGGATCAAGCTGGTGCTCTCCCGGGACGGCGCCCCGGTCACCGATCTGCTCACCGACGGCCCGACCTGGTACCAGGACTACTGCGCGCTCCCCGACGAACGCCGTCCGTACCTCCGCACCTACACCGTGCGCGCCGCCCGCCCGGAGCTCGGCGAGCTGGACGTCGACGTCGTCCTGCACGGGGTCGAGGAGGGCCACTCCGGCCCGGCCGCCAGCTGGGCCGCCGCCGCCGTCCCCGGCGACCCGATCGTCGTGCTGGGCCCCGACCGGCCCCGACCCAGCCGGGCCGAGTCCGGCCGACCCTGGGGAGTCGAGTGGGCCCCACCGGCCGACGGCCCCCTGTTCCTGGCCGGGGACGAGACCGCCGTCCCGGCGATCAGCGCGATCGTGGAGGCGCTCCCCGCCGGCCGGCGCGCCATCGCCGTGCTCGAGGTCCCCGAGGCCCGGGACGTGCTGTCGCTCGCCGTGCCGCCGGGGGTGGAGGTCCGCTGGCTCGTCCGCGGGGGCCGCGCGCCTGGCGAGGCGCTCGGCACGGCGGTGCACACCGCCCTCTGCGAGCTCGGCGTGGCCGCCCGCACCGCCGGGCAGGAGCTCGAGGACGTCGACCTGGCGGGCGGCGTCCTCTGGGAGGTCCCCGACGAGGGCGGCGCCGACGGCTGTTACGCCTGGCTGGCCGGGGAGGCGGGCATGGTCAAGAAGCTGCGCCGCCGCCTGGTCCGCGACCTCGGTGTGCCGCGCACCTCGGTGGCCTTCATGGGCTACTGGCGGCTGGGCGCAGCCGAGGGCAGCTGACCCTCGCTACCGTCAGACCCGTGCTCCGTCTCCTGCTCCTGCTGCTCCTCGTCTGGGTCGCCGTGACCGTGGTCGGCGTGATCGTGGAGGGCCTGTTCTGGCTCGCCATCGTCGGCCTGCTCTTCTTCGTCGCCACCGCGGTGCTCGGCGCGTCCCGACGACGATGACGGTCCTGCTGGTCGACGTCGCCAACACCGTCGGGTCCCGGCCCGACGGCTGGTGGCGTGACCGGGCCGGCGCCACCGCCCGGCTGCTGGAGCAGCTGGCCGTGCTGCCCGGCCGGGAGCTGGCCGGGCCCGACGGCGAGCCGGTACCGGTGACCGCACTGGTCGCGGTGGTCGAGGGACAGGCCCGGGACGTCGCGGGCCCAGCCGGCCTACGGGTGGTCCGGGCGCCCGGGAGTGGCGACGACGCGCTGGCCGAGACCGCCGCCGACCTCGCCGACGGCGACGACGACCTGCTGGTGGTCACCGCCGATCGCGGGCTGCGCGACCGGCTCCCCGCCGTCGCCCGGATCGCCGGGCCCGGCTGGCTGCTGGCCGCGGCCGACCGAGCGGCCGACCCCGGCGGGGGCTGAGCCACCCGCACGGCTGGGCCACCCGCACGGCGGAGGCACGTCCCCCGAGCGGGGGAGCCGGTGGTCGAGCGCGCTCACGACGCTGGACGGTGACCCCGGGACCCACCCGGGCCGCTGATCCGGAGGTCCACCGTGACCCTCGCCCCCGCACCCGCCGCCCCAGCCCATGCGGTCGGCTCCAGCACGCCCACGGTCCGCCGGCTGCTGGCCGCCGGCGTCGGTTGGAGCGTGCTGCACGCACTGCTGGCCCTGCGCTGGCTGCTGGACCCGGGCACCTGGCCCGGACTGGACGCCGACGAGCGGTACGGCGTGCTCTCCCTGCTCGATCGCACGTCCACGGCGTGGACCGTGCTGGCGCTCTCCGGCGCCGGCCTGCTCCTCGGCCTGCTGACCCGCCGGCGGGACGGATCGCCCCTGCTGGTGGCCGCCATGGCGGTGCAGGCTGCGGTCCTCGGCGTGCTCGCCACGGACCTCGGCTCGCTGGTGCTGCTGGGCTACCTGGCCGCGATCGTCGGCCCGGCCACCTTCCTGGTGGTCTTCACCGTCGGGGCGGCGCGGGACCGGCGCACCCGGCCGTGGCTGATCGGGGTGGCTGCGGTGGTCGCCGCCGGGATGGCCGCCGGGCTGCTGCGGCCGGCCACGGTCACCGACCTCGCCGGCGAGCTGGGCTCCGGTTTCGCCGAGCACGCGATGCCGCACCTGCACCTGGCGCTGCTGCTGGCCGGCGCCACGATCTGGGGCACCACCGCGATGCTGCTGCGGCGGTCGGCGACCGGCCGGTGCGCGGTCTGCGGGCGCCCCGGTGCCGCGTGGACCCGGCCGGACGCGGCCCGGCGCTGGGGGACCGTGGCCACCTGGATCGCCGTGGCCGGTCCGCTGCCGTACGCCCTGCTGCGGATGACCTGGCTGACCCCGTGGCCGCTGGGCATGCCCACCGATGGGGTGCTGGAGCCACAGATGCGGTTGTTCGGGCTGGGCCTGGGCTTCGCCGCCCTCGGTGGAGCGCTGCTCACCCTCGGGCTGATCCGGCCGTGGGGTGAGGTCTGGCCGCGGTGGGTGCCCGGGCTGCACGGCCGGCCGGTGCCGGTGCGGATCCCCGTGCTGGCCGGCGGACTGGTCGCCGTGGCCCTGCTGGCAGCCAGCCCGGCGTTCCTGGCGATGGCGGTGGAGCGGCTGCTGGCCGGCGACCTGGGCGACGCCGCTCTGGTCCTGGTCTTCCCGACGCTCCCCTGGGGGCTGGCGCTGGCCGCGGCGGTGACCGGGTACGCGTTCCGGCGCCGGGGCACGTGCGCCACCTGCGGGCAGGGCGAGGCGGCGCTGTCGGTGCGCGACTGACCGGGGCCCTCGACGCCCGCGCCGATCGGGTGGCGCGGGCGTCGTCCGGGTCTTGTCCGGCTGGAGAGGATGGCCACATGGCTCGAGAGGTGGCTCGAGAGGTGGTTCGGCGGACGGTGGCCCAGTCGCTGCACCGCTGGCTCTACCTGCTGCTGGGCGGGGCCATCGGGGTGGCGGTCGGGATCGTGCTGGCCTGGCCGGTGCAGGTGATCGCCACGTCCGGCCTGCCGGCGGTGCTGATCGGGGTGCTCGTGGCGTTGCTGGTGGCCGCCCCGGTCGTCGCCGTCGGCGCGCTCGCCGAGGTCCGGCCGGTGGAGGCGGTCGCGGTCGGTGGGCTGCTGGCCCGTGGGTTCACCGACCGCCCCGGGCCGTCGGGCACCGCGCCGCAGCGGGCCCGCACCGCCCTGCTGCTGGCCCTGCACGTGCTGGCCGGCACGGTCGCCGGTGCCCTGCTGGTCATCGGTGTGCCGTCCGCGGTGGTGCTGGTGGCCGTGCCGGGCGGCGCGGGGGCGGAAGACCTGCTGGGGATGGCCGTGCCCGCTGGATGGCCGGCCCGGGTCGGGCTGGCCGCCGGCCTGCTGCTGCTCGTCGTGGCCGGCGGGGAGCTCCTCGGCCGGGGCCTGGCCGCGGTCGCCCCCCGGCTGCTGACCGGCTCCACGGCCGAGCGGCTGGCTGCGGCCGAGGCCTCGGTGTCGGTGCTGACCGGCCGGGACCGGCTGGCCCGCGAGCTGCACGACAGCGTCGGACACGCGCTGAGCCTGGCCAGCGTGCAGGCCGGCGCCGCCCGCCGGTTGCTCACCCGCGACCCGGTGGCCGCAGAGGAGGCCATCCGGGCGACGGAGGACGCCACGCGGCGGGCACTGGTCGACCTGGACCACGTGCTCGGCCTGCTGCGCGAGGAGGAACAGGCCGCCGCCGACGTCGCCCCGGCCCCCGACCTGCGCGACCTGGCCGAGCTGGTCGGGACCGCCCGGGCCGCCGGTGCGGCGGTCTCGGTGGAGGTCCGGGGTGTGGTCGAGGGCCTGCCGGCGCTGGTCTCCCGGGAGGCCTACCGGATCGTGCAGGAGGGGCTGACCAACGTGCTGCGGTACGCCCCGGACACCGCCTGCGGGCTGGTGGTCGACGCCGCCGGCGACGACCTCGAGCTGGTGCTGGCCAACACCGGGCCGGGCGCCGCGGCCGCCGGGTCCGGCGGTGGGCGCGGGTTGCGCGGCGTGCGGGAACGGGTGCGCGACCTCCGGGGCGAGGTGCGGGCCGGCGTCGCCGCCGACGGCCGGTGGCAGCTCGCCGTCCGGCTGCCGGTACACGCCCGGAGCGCGGTCCGGTGACCGTCCGGGTGGCGCTGGTCGACGACGAGCCGATGATCCGCCGCGGCCTGGCCGCCGTGATCGGAGCTGAGCCGGACCTGTCGGTGGTCGGGGAGGCCGGGGACGGCGCCGACGTGCTGGATCTCGTCGGGCGCACCTCGCCGGACGTCGTCCTGATGGACGTGCGGATGCCCCGGCTGGACGGGATCGCCGCCACCCGGGCGCTGGTGCGGGCCGGCTCGCCCACCCGGGTGCTGGTGCTCACGACCTTCTCCAACGACGACCACGTCTTCGCTGCGCTGGCCGCCGGCGCCGACGGGTTCCTGCTGAAGCGGTCGACGCCCGAGGAGGTGCTGCACGGCATCCGGACGGTGGCCCGGGGGGAGTCGCTGCTCTTCCCCGACGCCATCCGGGAACTGGCCCGCCGACACGTGGGCGTCGCGGACCGGGTCGCTGCGCCGGGGCTGGCACGGCTGACCGAACGGGAGCGCCAGGTGCTCGGGCTGATGGCCCAGGGGCTGAGCAACGCCGAGATCGCCGGGCAGCTGTTCCTGGGGGTGGAGACGGTCCGCACCCACGTCGCCGGGGTGCTCGCCAAGACCGGGACCCGGGACCGGACGCAGGCCGTGGTGCTCGCCTACCGCTCGGGCTTCGTCCCCGGGTGAGCCGCTGAGCGGTCACGGTGCAGGCTGCCTGCATGACCTCCCCCCTCAGGCCGCCGGCCGCGGTGCGCGCCGCCTCGGACCTGGCCGCGACCGCGCTCGGCTCCGTCCGCCCCCAGCAGCTCACCGCACCCACGCCGTGCGGCGACTACGACGTCCGCGCCCTGGTCGACCACCTGGCCTGGGCCGCCCTGCTGTCCCAGCGGGCCGCGACCGGCATGCCGCTGGAGCACGACGGGACCAGCCTGCGGCCGGCCCCGTTCCTGGACGGCGTCCCGGTCGAGCAGTGGGCCGGCGCCGTCCCCGTCGAGCTGGACACCGCGGCCGACGCCTGGGCCGACCCGGCCGCCTGGGAGGGGGAGACGCTGCTGGGCACCACCCCGATGCCCGCCGGCGTCGTCGGCCCGCTCATGCTCGCCGAGTTCGCGCTGCACGGCTGGGACTTGGCCCGTGCGGTCGGCGCGCCCTACGACGTCCCGGCCGAGCTGGGAGAGGCCGTGCTGGCGGCGGTCGAGCCGTTGACGCCGATGGGCCGGGACGGCGGCTGGTACGGGCCCGCAGTGACCGTGCCGGCCGACGCCCCCGCCTTCGAGCGGGCGCTCGGGCTCGCCGGCCGGGACCCCGGCTGGCGAGCCTGACCGATCAGTCGAGGACCTTGACCACGCGCAGCCGGGTGGAGCGCCGGCGTCCGGGCAGGCAGGCAGCGAGGGACAGGACCACGGCGACGCCGTCCTCGATCACCGCGGCCTGCCAGTCCGGCATCAGGTCCCCTGCCCAGCGCCGCCAGGCCAGGCCGCCGAAGGAACCGGCGGCGGCACCGGCGGCCCCGGCCACCACTGGCAGCGCCGCGTTCTGCCCCTGACGCCGGGCCAGGAGCGCGGCGCCGCCGGCCCCGCTGGCCAGACGTGCGGGGAGGACCGCAGGACTGGTCCGCGGCGGGATGCCCGGCTGCTTGTCGGCGTAGACCTCGCCGCCCACGGAGAGCAGGGAGCCCAGCTTCTTGACGACGCCGGTGTCGGCGGCGGTGAGCGTCGGCGCGGCCAGCCCGAGGGAACTGCGGCACCCGGCCGCCGTACCGAGCAGCAGTGACCTGGCGACCAGCCCGGCCGACGCGCGCTGCTTGACCAGGACCCGCTCCTTCCGCGTCGGCAGCGCGGAGACGACGGCCTGCACCGCGGCGCCGTAGGCGAGGTGGGGCACCGCGTCGGCCGCCCAGGCCGAGGCCGTCCAGGTGCGCGGATCGGTCACGCCCAGCGCGGCCGTCGGGCCGTCGGTGGCCGCCATGGCGGCGGCGCCGGTGACGACCGCGCCGACCGGTCCGGGCATCCGCACCCCGCCGGCGCGGACCAGGCTGGCCAGCACGCCGACGCCCAGGCCGTTGCCGATCCCCAGCAGCGCACCGAGGCCGGTGGTCCGGGCCTCCCGCGCCGCGCCCCTGCCCGGCAGCCTCACGCCGGCAGCATCGGCGAGCGCGGCGGCGGTCCGGTCCGGCACGGTGCTGGCGGGGCGGCCGCGGCGCAGCATGTCGACGTAGGTGAGGGCGTTGAGGGCGGTCGTGCCGGCGGCGCCGGCGAGCAGCCCACGAGCGAAGGTCCCGGTCATGTCCTGACCCTCGATCCCCGGCGCCGGTCCGGCAACCGCAGAGGCGGGCGGGACGTGCGTTGCGACACCGTGCGCGCTCTCACGCCGTCTGGACACCGGATGGACACACATTGCGCACGTCCGAGTGGCACCGTGGAACCCAGCGCCCGAGGTCGTGTGCTCCCCGACCCCCGCCAGCCGTTCCGCGGTGCTGCGCGCCCACTCCCCGAAGGTCTTCCATGGACATCTCTGTGCCCACCCGTCCCCCTGCCCCGTCTCCGGGCCGGCTCCGTTCGGCGTTCGCCCGAGCCCTCCCACCGTCCGCACCACCCTCCCTGCGCCGGCTGCGGGTCGCCGTCGCCCTCCTCTTCGGCCTCGACGGCTTCGTCTTCGGCAGCTGGGCCGCCCGGGTCCCGGACGTCAGCGCCGCCACCGGCGCCGGCCACACCGCCCTGGGCGTCGCGCTGTTGTGCCTGTCGCTCGGCGCGCTCGCCTGCATGCAGGTCACCGGAGCGCTGTGTGCCCGGCTCGGCACCGGACGGCTGGCGGCGCTGGCCGGCGTGGCGGCGAGCGTGAGCGCCGTCCTGCCCGGGCTGGCCGGCACGGTCCCGGCCCTGTGCGCCGGGCTGTTCCTGTTCGGCGCCGTCACCGGTGCGGTGAACGTCGCCGCCAACAGCGTCGGCGTGGAGGTCGAGGCGCGCGCCGGGCGACCGCTGCTGTCCGGGCTGCACGCCGCCTTCAGCGGCGGCGGCCTGGTGGGTGCCCTCGTCGGCGGGCTGGCCTCCGCCGTGATGGGGGTCGCGCCGCACCTGGCCGCCGTGGCGGTCGTCGGCCTGGTCGCGATGGCCTGGGCCGGACCGGTGCTCGTCCGCGGCGACGCGCCCCGGCCCCTGCCGACGGCCGACCCGCTGGCCCCGGACACCGGCGGCGCACCCGGCCCCCGTCCCACCGGCGTCCTGGTGCTGCTGGGTGCGGTGGCCGGGGCGACCGCCTACGGCGAGGGCGCGCTGAGCGACTGGGGCGCACTGCACCTGCGCGAGCAGCTCGCCGCGGCCCCCGCCCTGGCGGCGGCCGGGTACGCCGGCTTCTCCTCGGCGATGGCCGCCGGCCGGCTGGCCGGTGGGCGGCTCGTCCTCGCCCTGGGTGAGCGGCAGCTGCTGGTCGGCGGGTCACTGCTGGCCGCGGCCGGCGCGCTGACCGCGGTGACGACGACGTCGCTGCCGGTCGCGCTGGCGGGCTTCGTGGTCGTCGGTCTCGGGCTGGCCAACGTCTTCCCGCTGGCCATCGCCCGGGCCGGTGCCCTCGGCGGGCCCTCGGGCGTCGCGCTGTCCACCACGGTCGGGTACACCGGCCTGCTCGGTGGTCCGCCGGTGATCGGCTTCCTCGCCGAGCACGCCGGGCTGCCCGCCGCGCTGGGCACGGTGGCGCTGATGGCGGTGCTGGCCGCGGTGCTGGTGCTCGGCATCGAGGGCGAGCAGGTCCGGCGCCCGGTGCTGCCCTGGCGGGGCCGGACCTACCCGGTGCTCTTCGGCCGGCGTCCGGTGGCGGTCGTGTTGCGCCCGGTCGGCGTGGTGCTGCGCCCGGCCGCGGCCCGGGTGAACGTCGGCGCCTGCAGCTACGTGCGGGACCTGCAGCTGCTCGAGGTCGGCTGACCGGGACCCAGCGGGGCCGGGTGTGAACAACGTGTTCCAGCACGTCGCACCCCGTTGACCGGCGGGGGCGAGGGGGACACGCTGGCCCGCACCTGATCACGGGGTGCCGAGCCGGAGGACCGCAGATGACCGTCGAGCCCGCAGCCGCCCGACCAGCGCACGGACCGGGCCGGGGGGTCGAGGCGGAGGCGGTCGACGCCGGCTACCTGGAGAAGCGGCAGCTCCGCGGCGGCACCGCCGGCTGGGTGCTGCTGGCCGGCCTCGGCGTCGCCGCGGTCATCTCCGGCGACTACGCCGGCTGGAACTTCGGGCTGGCCGAGGGCGGCTTCGGCGGGCTGCTGATCGCCGTCGTCCTGATGGCGGTCATGTACTCGGCGATGGTCTTCGGCCTGGCCGAGCTGGGTTCAGCGCTGCCGACCGCCGGGGGCGGCTACACCTTCGCCCGCCGGGCCCTGGGGCCGTGGGGCGGTTACGCGACCGGCGTGGCCGTGCTGATCGAGTACGCGATCGCACCCGCGGCGATCGCCACCTTCATCGGCGCCTACGTCGAGTCGCTGGGCCTGTTCGGCATCACCGACGGCTGGTGGGTGTACCTCGCCGCCTACGGCCTGTTCATCGGCATCCACCTGCTGGGTGTCGGCGAGGCCCTGAAGGTGATGCTGGTGATCGCCGCGGTGGCCGTCGCCGGCCTGGTGCTCTACCTGGTCGGGGCGGTCCCCGCCTTCGACGCGGCCAACCTGACCGACATCGCGCCCACCGACGCCGCCGGCGCCTCGGAGTTCCTGCCGTTCGGCGTGATGGGCATCTGGGCGGCCTTCCCGTTCGCCATCTGGTTCTTCCTGGCGGTGGAGTGCGTGCCGCTGGCGTCCGAGGAGGCCAAGGACCCGGCGCGGAGCATGCCCCGGGGGATCGTCGCCGCGATGGGCCTGCTGCTGGTCCTGGCGTTGCTGATGCTGGTGTTCACCGCCGGCGCCGGCGGCTCGGAGGCGATGTCGGCCAGCGGGAACCCGCCGGTGGAGGCGCTCGAGGTCGCCGGGGCCTCCAGCGGGCTCACCACGGTGATCAACTACGCCGGCCTGGTCGGCCTGGTCGCCAGCTTCTTCTCGATCATCTACGCCTACTCCCGGCAGACGTTCGCGCTCTCCCGCGCCGGCTACCTGCCCCGCGCCCTGTCGGTGACCAACTCCCGCAAGGCGCCGGTGCTGGCCCTGCTGGTCCCCGGCGCGATCGGCTTCGTGCTCTCCCTGACCGGCCAGGGCGCGATGCTGCTGAACATGGCCGTCTTCGGGGCCACGGTCTCCTACGTGCTGATGATGGTCAGCCACATCGTGCTGCGCCGTCGTGAGCCCGACCTGCCCCGGCCCTACCGCACGCCCGGCGGCACGGTCACCACTGGCGTGGCCCTGGTGCTCGCCGCCGCGGCGGTGCTGGCGACCTTCCTGGTCGACCCGGTCGCCGCGGGCTGGACGCTGGCGGCGTACGCGGTGTTCCTCGGGTACTTCGCGCTCTACAGCCGACACCACCTGGTCGCCTCCGCACCCGAGGAGGAGTTCGCGCTGCTGGCCGCCGCGGAGGAGGACGTGCGATGACCGTCCGCCGGACGACGCTGGGCGGGCACACCCACGAGTTCCGCTCGCTCACCGACGTCCTGGCCAAGGCCACCCCGGCGCGTTCCGGGGACGTCCTGGCCGGGGTCGCCGCGGAGTCGCAGGCCCAGCGGGTGGCCGCGCAGCACGTGCTCGCCGACGTCCCGCTGGCCACCTTCCTCACCGAGCCGGTGGTCGGCTACGAGGAGGACGACGTGACCCGGCTGATCCTGGACACCCACGACCCGGCCGCCTTCGCCCCCGTCGCCGCGCTCACGGTCGGTGGGTTCCGCGACTGGCTGCTGGCCCGGGCGGCCGAGCGGGACGAGGCGGCGATCTCCTCCCTGGCCCGCGGGCTCACCCCGGAGATGGTGGCGGCGGTGTCCAAGGTGATGCGCAACGCCGACCTGATCGCGGTCGCCCGCCGGACCAGGGTGGTCACCGGCCTGCGCAGCACGCTCGGGCTGCCCGGCCGGCTGGCGTCCCGGCTGCAGCCCAACCACCCCACCGACGACGCCGTCGGGGTGACCGCCTCGATCCTGGACGGACTGCTGCACGGCTGCGGGGACGCCGTCATCGGGATCAACCCGGCCACCGACTCACCGGCGCAGACGATCGCGCTGCTGGAGCTGGTCGGCGCGGTGATCAGCCGCTACGAGATCCCCACCCAGTCCTGCGTCCTCGCGCACGTGACCACCACGCTGCGGGCGCTGGAGGCCGGCGCGCCGGTCGACCTGGTCTTCCAGTCGGTCGCCGGCACCCAGGCCGGCAACCGCGGCTTCGGCGTCACCCTCGACCTGCTCGCCGAGGCCCGGGCGGGGGCGCTGGAGCTGGGCCGGGGGACGGTGGGGGCCAACGTCACCTACTTCGAGACCGGGCAGGGCTCGGCGCTGTCGGCCGACGCGCACCACGGCGTCGACGGCCCGGTCGATCAGCAGACGCTGGAGTGCCGCGCCTACGGGGTGGCCCGGCACTTCGACCCGCTGCTGGTCAACACCGTCGTCGGGTTCATCGGCCCGGAGTACCTCTACGACGGCAAGCAGGTGATCCGGGCGGGGCTGGAGGACCACTTCTGCGGCAAGCTGCTGGGCCTGCCGATGGGCGTGGACGTCTGCTACACGAACCACACCGACGTCGACGGCGACGACACCGACACCCTCACCCTGCTGCTGGGGGCGGCGGGCTGCTCGTTCGTCATCGCCGTCCCGGGCTCGGACGACGTGATGCTGCACTACCAGTCGCTGTCGTTCACCGACGTGCTCACCGCCCGGTCGGTGCTCGACCTGCGGCCCGCGCCGGAGTTCGAGGCGTGGCTGGCGATGATGGACCTGCTCGACGACGACGGCCACGTCCGCGAGCTGACCCCCGAGGCGCCCGCGGCCCGCGCCCTCCTCGCCGCCGCCCGCCCATGACCGACCTCCAGGGCCAAAGTCGCGATCTTGGCCCCTCGGACGACCCGTGGGCGGTGCTGCGGGACGCGACCCGGGCGCGGGTGGCGCTGGGCCGGGCCGGGGACGGGCTGCCGACGTCCCGGGAGCTGGAGTTCCGCGCCGCGCACGCGGCCGCCCGCGACGCGGTGCACACCGCCCTGGACGCCGACCTGGTGCGGACGGCGCTGACCGGGGCCGGGGTCGGGCTCGACGTGCTGGAGGTGCACAGCCAGGCCCCCGATCGGACCACCTACCTGCAGCGGCCGGACCTGGGGCGGCGGCTCGCCCCGGACACCCAGCTGCCCGCCGGCACGTACGACCTGGCGCTGGTGCTCGCCGACGGGCTGTCCCCGCGGGCCGTGCACGAGCACGCGGCCGGCACGGTGGCAGCGGTGCTGGACCGGCTGCCCGGGTGGTCGGTCGCCCCGCTCGTCCTCGCGCAGCAGGCGCGGGTGGCCCTCGGCGATCCGGTGGGCGAGGCGCTGGGTGCCGGGATCGTCGTCGTCCTGGTGGGGGAGCGGCCGGGGCTGAGCTCCGCCGACAGTCTCGGCCTGTACCTGACCCACGGGCCGCGGCCGGGGCGAGCGGACTCCGAGCGGAACTGCATCTCCAACGTCCGCCCACCGCACGGCCTCGGCTACGCCCAGGCCGCTGACACCCTGGTCGCGTTGCTCCAGGCGTCCCGCCAGCTCGGGGCCTCCGGCGTCGTCCTCAAGGACGAGGGGGCGGCGCTCCTCCCGGGCGCGGGGTAGCCCTGCGGCCGCTCGTGCTCTGGCTGCACCAGTGCACCAGAGCACGAGCCTCCGGCGGCCCTCTCTCAGGCCCCCGCCCCGAGCGTGCGAGGGGTGGGGGGAGAGAGGGTCCTTCGTCAGATGCGTCGCAGGGGGCCGATCTTCATCACGGTGGACAGCAGCGCCTCCATCGGGTGCCGCTGCGGCCGCTCCACCTCGGCCGGCCAGTCCGGGACGAGGTCCGGGTCGGCATCGGCGGTCGCGACCTCCGCCACCCGGCCTTGCAGCCGGGCGCGCACCTCCTCCGGTGTGTAGGACCGGCGGTGGCGTTCGTGGCGGAGCAGGACGGTGCCGGTCGCGGCAACGCCGACGATCCCGGCGACTCCGAGCAGCTTCGAGAGGCGCATGAGCCGATACGGTAGTGGTGTGGCTCACTCCCGCGCTGTGTCCCGCGCCTCGTCCGCCCGCGTCCTGCCGCTGCACGACGCCGTCGAGCTCACCCGGACCGGCGACGTCTGGGTCTTCCGGGGCAGTTCGCTGGCCGACCGGGCCATCCGGACGGTCACCAACGCCCCGGTCAACCACGTGGGCATGGCCGTCGTCCTCGACGACCTGCCGCCGTTGCTCTGGCACGCCGAGCTGGGGCACTCCCTGGCCGACGTGTGGTCCGGCCGCCACCAGCGCGGGGTCCAGCTGCACGACCTGTCCGACGCGGTCTGCGTCTGGAAGAAGCGGTACGGCCAGCAGGCCTGGCTGCGCCAGCTGGTCGGCCCGGCCGACGACGGCGGGGTGCCACGGGAGATGGAGGACGCCGTGCTGCGCACCATCGCGCGGCTCGACGGCAAGCCGTTCCCCACCACCCGGCACCTGGCCCACGGCTGGGTCAACGGCAAGCTGCGCCGGCACCAGACGAACGACACGGTGTTCTGCGCCGAGCTGGTCGCCACCACCTACACGGCGATGGGCCTGCTGCCGAAGAACCGGCCGCTCAACGCCTACGACCCGGGCAGCTTCTGGTCCGGCGACGACCTGCCGCTGGTCGACGCCGAGCTGGGCCCGGAGATCCAGGTCGACGTCCCGGAGGGGCCGCCCTGCGACTGAGGGCGGCTCAGACCCGGACCCAGCGCTCCACGAGCGCCACGATCGCGCCCTGCCTGGCGGCCACGTCGGCGGAGTCGCCCAGCGTCAGCACGGCGCGGTCGGTGTCGGCCCAGCGCAGCAGCCCGGTGTCGTCACCGAACGCGAAGCCCGCGGTCTCCTGCGGCTTCGCGCCGCGGTGGAAGACCAGCTGCAGGTGGTCCTCCGGGAAGAGCCGGAAGGTCACCCGGTCGACCCCCCGGGCGCAGAAGCTCGGCGCCCGCCACTTCACGCGCTCGGTGAGCTCGGCGTCCGAGGCCATGATCGCCGCGCGCAGCCGGCGGACGTCGTCGGCGCGTGGGTGGTCCAGGGTGGCGAGGAACTCCTCGACCGTCGGGTTCTGCGCCATGTGCCCAGCGTGCCTCATCCCCGGGCCCGGTCAGGGTCCGCCGGGCCGCCCGAGGACGTCGGCGGTCACCAGCCGGCCGCTCACCAGGTCCGCTGCCACGGAGTCGACCGAGCGCCCCGTGGCCCAGGCGTGCGCCCGCAGCACGTCCAACGCGGCGTCGGCGGCGGCGTCCAGCGACAGGCTGAGCGACCCGACCGCCCGCCAGACGACGGACCGGCGCACCGCAGCCGGGCTGCGCAGCCAGCCGGGTCCCTGGCCGTCCGACCGGGGCGACCAGACCAGGGCATCGCTGAGCGCGTCCGACACGAGCTGCCCCGCGGCGAGGGCGACGGCCACGTCCAGCCGCCGGACGTCGTCGGGGTCGGTGAGGAAGAGGTCCAGTGCCCCGGCACCGGTCAGCGCCCCCGGGACGGGCAGGGAGACGACGCCGCGGTAGGGGGTGGTGGCCACCAGTGCGTCGGCGAACGCGGGCCACCGCCGGCGGAGCTCGTCCTGGCCGGCGAGCACCGGTTCACCCGAGGCGTGGGCCAGCAGACAGGGGCCGGTGCCCACGGTGAACTGCAGCCGCTCGGCCCGGCCGGCCTCCGGAGAGCTCGCACCCAGCGGGCAGCGGCCGCGCGTGCCGGTCAGCACGCTCAGGCCGGCGCCGTCCACGGTCAGCACCCGGACGACGGCCCGGGCCAGCCGGTCGGGGAGCAGGTGCCCGTCGTCGTCCGCCACCGCGGTCGCCTCCTCGGCGACCGCGGTGGCGAAGCGCTCGGCCAGGGTCATGCCCTGGACGTGCCGCGGCGGTGGCCGCAGCAAACCGGTCAGCGGCGCGCCGTGGCGGGGGTGTGCTCGGCGGGCGCTCCGTCCAGCCGCAGCACGCTGTCGCGCTCCTCGGCCAGCGCCGGGTCGTGCGTCACGCAGACGACGAGCCGGCCGGCCAGGGCCCGGCGCAGGTCGGCCACCAGGGCGGCGGCCGTCGGCGGGTCCAGGTGGGCGGTCGGTTCGTCCAGCAGCACGACGTCGCGGTCGGCCAGCAGCGCCCGGGCCACCGCCAGCCGCCGCCGCTCGCCACCGGACAGCGAGGTGCCGCCTGCGCCCACCGGGGTGTCCAGCCCGGCCGGGAGGCCGGCCACCAGCGCGCCGAGCCCGGCGTCGGTCAGGGCCCGGCGCATCGCCGCCTCGCCGTCGTCACCGGTGAGCTCACCGCGGGGGCGGGCCAGCGCGAGGTTGGCCCGCAGCGTCGCGTCGAAGACGTGCGCCTCCTGCGGGCACCAGGCGATCGCGCTCTGCACGTCGGCCCGGGTCAGCCGGTCGGCCGGCACCGGGCGGCGCCCGTCGCCGAGGACGTAGGCGCCGGCCGCGGGGCGCAGCGAGGCCATCAGCACCGACAGCAGCGTCGACTTGCCCGAGCCCGACGGGCCGGTGACGACGAGCCAGCCGGACCCGGCGGTCGCGACGGCGTCCAGGTCACGCAGCACCGGAGGGCGTCCGGGCCACCCGGCGGTGAGGTGCTCCAGCGCCAGCTCGCGAACCGGCCGCGGCGGGCTCACCCGGTCGGCCGGGGCCGGGTCGGCGGCCACCGGCTCGGCGAGCACGGCGTCGATCCGGGCCCGCGCATCCCGCCAGGCCAGCCGGTGGCGCCGAGCGGCCCCAAGCGCGGTCAGCGGCTCGAGCAGCGCCAGGGGCGCCAGCGCGAGGATCGCCGCGGTGGGTGCGGACAGCTCACCCGCACGGACGCTGATCGCCGCGACGGCCAGCGCGCCGACGGCGGCGGCTCCGGTGGCCAGCACCGCCAGCGCGTCGCCCAGCGCGGTGGCCGTGGCACCGGACTGGGCCGCGCGACCCTGCCGGCGGCCCAGCGCGTCGAGCCGGTCGACGGCCGGGCCGGTGAGTCCGTGTGCGCGCAGGTCACCGGCGGCCTCGAGCGTCGCGCTGGTCTCCCGCAGGGTGACCGTGCGCAGCTCGGCGGCGTGCCGGGCGCCGCCCCGGTCGGCCCAGCGGTGCACGCCGAGCACGCCCAGCACCGCGACGGCCACGAGTGCGGCCACCAGCGCACCGGCCCGTGGGTCGAGCAGCGCCAGCACCGCCGTCGTGCCGGCGAGCACGAGCCCGGAGACCACCGGCGGGGTGACCACCCGGACGGAGAGGTCCTGGAGGAGGCCGACGTCCCCGACGACCCGGGCCAGGGCCCGGCCGGGGGTGCGGTCGGCGGCCGGGCCCTGCGCGACCAGCGCGCGCCACACCTGCAGCCGGGTGCGCGACGCCAGCCGGAAGGCGGCGTCGTGGCCGGCCAGCCGCTCCAGCCAGCGGAACGCAGCCCGGGCCAGCCCGAATCCCCGCACCCCGGCCGTGGCCACCAGCAGGGTGAGGATCGGGGGCTGCTCGGCGGCCCGGACGATCAGCCAGCCCGAGACCGCGGTGAGCGCGACGGCCGATGCGCTGGAGGCGGCGCCGGCAGCGACCGCCTTCAGCACCGCCCGCCGCGGCCAGCTCAGACCTGCCGAGCCACGGTCCGCCTCGGGCGCAGCGGCGGGCTCGGCGGCGGCCGCGAGCGGCGCGCCGGCGGCGTGGCCGACCCCGGTGCGCTCGGGCGCCGGGACGCTGGTGAGTGGCGGCACGGCGGCGGGGCCGGCGAGGTCGACGGTGCGGTCGGCGAGCGCGGCCAGCTCAGGGGAGTGGGTGACCAGCACGGTGCACAGCGACCCGCGCAGCCGGACCAGCAGCTCGGCGACGTGCGCGGTGCTCACCGCATCCAGCGAGGCCGTCGGCTCGTCGAGCAGCAGCACCCGGGCGCCTCGCTGCACCCGGACCAGCGCCCGGGCCAGTGCGACCCGCTGCAGCTCGCCGGGGGAGAGGGTGCGGCAGGCGCGCTCGCGCAGGTGCCCGGCGTCCAGCCAGGCCAGTGCGGTGTCGGCCAGGTCGGTGGCCCACGTCTCCGGCAGCTCGCCGGCGTGCCGGCGCAGCTCGTCGAGCACCGTGTCGGCGACGGTGTGCGGGAACTGCGGGACGACGGCGACGTCCTCCGGCCGCAGCACCACCCCCTCCACCCGTGCGGTCGCCCCGTCGAGGACCTGCCCGGCCAGGACGGCGAGCACGGTCGACTTGCCCGATCCGCTCGGCCCGCGCAGGGCCACCAGCTCGCCCGGCGCCACCTCGAACGAGGCGCCGTCGACGGCGGGCAGGTCGCGGCCGGGGAAGGCGACGGTGAGCCCGTCGACGGTGACCCCGCGCAGCTGTCCGGCCGGGGTCGCGCTCAGCACCGGCCGCGGGGCGGGGGCGGCGAGCACCGCGCGCGCGGCGGCGGCGGCCTCGGCGGCGTCCTCGGAGGCGTGGTGGGCCGAGCCCAGTGCGCGCAGCGGGGCGAACGCCTCGGGGGCGAGCAGCAGGGCGAGCAGGCCGACGTCCAGGCCGATGTCGCCGTGCACCAGCCGCACGCCGACGGTCACCGCGACCAGCGCGACCGACAGGGTGGCGAGCACCTCGAGGACCAGGGAGGAGAGGAAGGCGATCCGCAGGGTGGCCAGCGTGCGCCGGCGGTGGGTCTCGCCGAGGTCGGCCAGCGCGGACAGCTGGTCGGCGGCGCGGCCCAGCCCGACCAGCACCGGCAGGCCGCGGACCAGCTCGGCGACGTGGCCGGCGATCCGGTCGAGCGCCCGGGCGGCCTCGACGGTCCGGTCCCGGGTGTGCAGCCCGACCAGCGCCATGAACAGCGGCACCAGCGGCAGGGTGAGCGCCACCAGCAGCGCGGAGAGCCAGTCGGTCAGCCCCAGCACGACCAGCAGGACCGGCGGGACCACGATCGTCTGGGCGAGCGCCGGCAGGTAGGTGGCCAGCGCCGGGCCCAGGTCGTGCAGCCGGGTGGTGGCCAGCACCGCGGCCGGCCCGCTGCCGCCGGCGGCGGTGACCGCCTCGCCCTCACCGGCCAGCAGCCGCGCCAGCAGCCGGCGGCGCAGCGTGTCCTCGGCCCGCCGGGCGTCCCGGGTGGCCAGCACGCTGCCCAGCCCGCCGGCGGCGGCCCGGATCCCGACGCCGACGAGCGCCACGAGCAACGACGTCCCCGGGGTGACGCCGTCGGCGACGTCCGCCACCGCCCGGGCGAGCCCGGCGGCGAGCAGGACGACGCCGACGGTCTGCCCGAGCGCGGCGACCGCGGCCCGCACCAGCGCCCCGGTCAGCCCCGGCACCCCGGCGAGCGCCCCCAGCGGCCCCCGCCGATCCGAGGGGCCAAAATCGCGACTTTGGCCCCTCCTGGGACGCGAGGTCATGCGTGCACCTGCTCCTCGGTGGCGGTCTGCGGGGTCTCCGGGTCGGCGGTCAGCCGCTTGCGGAAGACCCAGTAGGTCCAGGCCTGGTAGCCGAGCACCACGGGCAGCCCGAAGCCGGCAGCCCAGGTCATCACGGTCAGCGTGTAGTCGCTGACCGAGGCCTCGGCGATGGTGACGTCGAAGGCCGGGTCGATCGAGGAGACGACGACCACCGGGTAGACGGCGCCGAAGATCGTCGCCGCCGAGGCGAGCATGACCACCGCCCAGGCGGTGAACGCCGGCCCCTCGCGGTCCAGCCGGATGCTCGCCCAGGCGACCAGCACCGCCAGCGCGGCGACCAGCCACAGCACCGCGGTGACGGCCGTGCCCTCGCGCAGCTGCACCAGCCCGGCCCAGGCCAGCAGCGGCACCGCCGCGACCAGCGACCAGCGGCGGGCGAAGGCGCGCGCGGCCAGCCGCACCGGGCCCTCGGTCTTCAGCGCCAGGAAGACGGCGCCGTGCACGATCGAGTAGGCCAGCACGGCGACGCCGCCCAGCAGCGCCGACCAGGTCACGCCGGCGAAGGCGCCGCCGACCCGGACGCCGTCCCCGTCGATCGGGAGGCCCAGCGTGGTGCCGCCCAGGGCCGCGCCCACCCCGAGCGCTGCGATCAGCGATCCGGTGACGATGACGTTGGTCCAGGTGCTGTCCCACTGCGCGGTGTGGTGCGAGTGCCGCCACTCGAAGGCGACGGCCCGGATGATCAGGCCGAAGAGCACCAGCACGAACGGCAGGTACAGCGCCGGCAGCCAGGTGGCGTACCAGCCGGGGAAGGCGGCGAAGACCGCGCCGACCGCGGTGATCAGCCACACCTCGTTGCCGTCCCAGAGCGGGCCGATGCTGCGGAGCATCAGGTGCCGGTCGGCGGGCTTGCGGCCGATCACCGGCAGCAGGGCGGCGACGCCGAAGTCGAAGCCCTCCAGCAGCAGGAAGCCGGTCCAGAGCACGGCGACGGCGACGAACCAGACGGTCTGCAGGTCCATGTCAGGGTCTCTCTCGGTCTCGGGGCCGGGTCAGTACGCGAAGGACAGGACGTCGTCGTCGTCCGGCCGCCGGGTGCTCGCGCTGCCCGGCGTGACGTCGGCGTCCGGGTCGCCGTCGGGGGTGTGCCCGGGGGTCGGGGAGCCGTCGCTGGTGGTCACCCCGCGGCGGACGAAGTTGACGATCAGCCACAGCTCCACCACGGCCAGGGCGCCGTAGACCACGGTCAGGGCGATCAGCGACGTCCAGACCTCGGCCGCGCTGATGCCGGGCGAGACCGCCTGGGCGGTGAAGAAGTAGACCTGGTCCTCGCGCGGCACGTCGGGGTTCGGGTACACCACGAAGGGCTGCCGGCCCATCTCGGTGAAGATCCAGCCCGACGCGTTGGCGACGAACGGCGCACCGACCGCGAGCAGGGAGCCGTAGACGCCGATCCGGGACGTCGGCACCCGGCCCCGGCGGGTCGCCCACAGGGCGTAGGCCCCGACGCCGGCGGAGACCATGCCCATGCCGATCATCAGCCGGAAGTTCCAGTAGGTGACCGCGAGCAGCGGGGCGTAGTCGATCGGCTCGCCGGCCTTGTCGCCGAAGGAGGGGTCGTCGGGGTACGTCGCCCCGTAGGCCGCCGCGTACTCCTCCTGGAGCTCGTTGACCCCGGGCACCTCGCTGGAGAAGTCGCCGTGGGCCAGGAAGGAGAGCAGCGCCGGCACGGTCCAGGAGTGGACGTCGTCGCACTCGTTGCTGCCCAGCTTGCCGAAGGCGAAGACCGAGAACGGCGCCGGCGCCTCGCTCTCGCAGAGCGCCTCGGCCGAGGACATCTTCAGCGGCTGCTGCTGGTACATCAGCTTGGCCTGGTAGTCGCCGGTGACCGCCACCAGCACGAAGGCGATGAGGGAGGCCCAGCCGCCGATCCGCACCGAGCGCCGCCACACCTCGTGGTCGACGTCCTCGGGGGAGAGACCGGCCAGCCGGCGCTTGCGCAGGTGCCACAGCCCGATGCCCACGAGCAGGGCGGCGGCGACCATCAACGCGCCCACGATGGCGTGGCTGAACGCGGCGAGCGCGGTGTTGTTGGTCAGCACCGCGAGGAAGTCGACCTGCTCCGGCCGGCCGGTGGCGTCGTCGGTCACGACCCCGACCGGGTGCTGCATCCAGGAGTTGGCCGCGATGATGAAGTACGCGCTGACGATCGAGCCGATCACCGCCGCCCAGAGCGCGGCGAGGTGCACCTTCTTCGGGATCCGGCCCCAGCCGAAGATCCACAGGCCGAGGAAGGTCGACTCGAGGAAGAAGGCCAGCAGCGCCTCCAGCGCCAGCAGTGACCCGAAGACGTCGCCCACGAAGCGGCTGTACTCGCTCCACGCGAGCCCGAACTGGAACTCCTGGACCAGGCCGGTGGCCACGCCGAGGACGAAGTTGATCAGGTAGATCCGGCCCCAGAAGCGGGTCATCCGCAGCCACTCGGGCTTGCCGGTGCGCACCCACATCGTGTGCATGACCACGAGCAGGATGCCCAGCCCGATGGTCAGCGGGACCATCATGAAGTGGTAGACGGTGGTGATCCCGAACTGCCAGCGCGCTACGTCCAGGACGTCCACGGCTGTTGCCTCCCTGCCTCGTACGATCGGCGCGTAGTCTTCTACCTGTTGTAGAACTCATTTCTACGCCTCGTAGAACTTCTCGTCCACGACCCGCAGTGACCATCGGGTGTGAGACGCCGGACAGGGGAGGGACCAATGGCCTCACTCGGTGAGTTGGAGCGCACACTCATGGACCGGCTCTGGGCGGCGCCCGGTCCGGTCAGCGCCACCGAGCTCCAGCAGCAGCTCGCCGACCGCGGGCTCGCGCTGACCACCGTGCACACCGTGCTCAGCCGGCTGGAGCAGAAGGGGTTCCTCGTCCACGACGAGCGGCGCCCCCGGCGCTTCACCCCCCGGGCCACGCGCGAGGCGCACGCGGCGGAGCTGATGCACGAGGTGCTCGGCCAGGCGGGGGACCGGCAGGCGGCGCTCGCCCGGTTCGTCGGCAGCGTCGACGCCGAGGACGCCGCGATGCTGCGGGCACTGCTGGCCGGTGGGGACGGGGCCGGCTCGGACGCCGCCGGCGCTCGCTGAGCGTGCTCCCGGCCACCGCTCTGGCCCTCGGCGTCCTCGCCGCACTCCTGGCCTGGCCGGTGCCGGCGGCGCTGGCCCGGGCGCGCTGGCCCCGGCGCGACCCGCTCGCGGCCCTGGTCTGCTGGCAGGCGATCGGGCTGGCCGGCGGCCTGTCGATCATCGGGGCGCTGCTGGTGCACGGGCTGGCCCCCTGGGGGCACTCGCTGCCCGAGGCGTGGTGGCACTGGGTGACCTGGCAGCCCAGCACCGAGCCGGTCCGCGGTGACCACTGGGTCGCCCAGACCCTCGCCGCGGTGCTGGCGGTGGAGCTGCTGGGGGTGCTCGCGCTCTCCGGCGTCCGCACCGCGCGCACCCGGCGGCGGCACCGTGCGCTGCTGGAGCTGCTGGTCCGGCCGGGGGAGTCCGCGGCGGAGGAGACGCTGCTGCTCGACCATCCCGCCCCGGTGGCCTTCTGCATCCCCGGGGCCCGGCCGCTGCTGGTGCTCTCCTCCGGGATGGTGGCCGAGCTGGACGGCGCGCAGCTGGACGCCGTCGTCGCGCACGAGCGGGCGCACCTGCGCGAGCACCACCACCTGCTGCTGTTGCCCTTCGTCGCCTGGCGGGCGGCGCTGCCGGTGCTGCCGGCGGCCGACCGGGCGCACGACGGGGTCCGCGACCTGGTGGAGATGCGCGCCGACGACGTCGCCCTGCGGTCGCTGTCCGGGCCGGACCCGCGGCGCACCCTCGCCGTCGCGATCGTGGCCGCCGCCGGCGGGGCGGGGGGCCAGGTGCCCGACGGGGCGCTCGCGGTCACCGGGGGACCGGTCGCGGTCCGCGTGCGGCGGCTGCTCGCCCCGGCGGACCCGCTGCCCGCCCGGGCCCGCTGGGCGGCGCTGAGCAGCGCCGTCGCGCTGCTCTTCGTGCCCACGCTGCTGTTGCTGCTCCCTGCCGTGGTGTAGGCGCGGAGCGGCACGGCCTCCGCTCGCCTAGCGTCGAGGGATGGACGCAGCAGTGCTCACCGAGCCCGGCACTCCCACCTTCGCCTCGTTCGACGAGCCGGTCGCCGGCCCGGGGCAGGTGGTCGTGGACGTCCGGGTGGCCGGGGTCAACCCGGTCGACGTCGCCATCGCCGCCGGCGCCTTCGTGACCAAGCCACCGTTCCCCTCGGTCGCCGGGCGGGAAGGGGTGGGCACGGTCGAGGGTCGGCGGGTCTACTTCAACGGCTGTGTGGCGCCGTTCGGTTCGATGGCGCAGCGCGCGCTGGTGCCGGCCGACGCGCTGTTCGACGTGCCCGAGGGGCTCGACGACGGGCTCGCGGTCGCGCTCGGCATCGCCGGGCTGGCGGCGTGGCTGCCGTTGCAGTGGCGGGCCCGGCTGCAGCCGGGGGAAACGGTGCTGGTGCTGGGGGCCAGTGGGGTGCTGGGCACGATCGCCGTCCAGGCGGCGAAGGTGCTCGGCGCCGGCCGGGTGGTCGCCGTGGCCCGGGACGGCGAGTCGCTGCGGCGGTTGGCCGGCCTGGGCGCCGACGCCACCGTCGAGCTCGCCGGTGACGAGTCGGTCGCCGCGATGGCGGAGCGGATCCGGGTGGCGGCCGACGGCGGGGTCGACGTGACCATCGACCCGGTCTGGGGTGAGCCGGCGCTGGCGGCCATGGCGGCCGCCCGGCGGGGGATGCGGCACGTGCAGATCGGCCACTCGGCGGCACCGGCGGTGGAGGTGGCCGCGGGCGGCTTCCGGGAGGCGATGGTCGACCTGCTCGGTTACACCACCCGGCACGTGCCGCCGGACGTCGTCGCCCGCGGCTGGGCCGAGCTGACCGGGCACGCCGCGGACGGGCGGATCGCGGTGGAGGTGGAGCGGGCGCCGCTGGCCGACGTGGCCGCGGTCTGGGCGCGGCAGACCTCCTTCGCCCACCGCAAGCTGGTGCTGGAGCCCTGACCCGGCCGGCTCAGCCGGCCTGGTCGCGCAGCTCTTGGCGGGCGGCGTCCCGCTCGTCGCGGGCGTGCTCGGCGTCCGCGACGGCCTCGGCCAGGTCGTCCTGGAGCTGGACGATGACCTGCGCCGAGCCGAGCAGGTGGCCGTCGTCCAGCAGCACCCGCACCCGGGCGGCCAGCTGGAGCTGGTGCCGGGAGTAGCGGCGGTGCCCCCCGGGGGAGCGGTGCGGGTGCAGCACCCCGGAGGAGTCCAGGCTGCGCAGGAAGGCGGCCTGGACGCCGAGCAGGTCGGCCGCCTGGCTCATGGTGAGCACCGGGTGGTCGGGGTCGTCCAAGGGCTGCAGCGGGTCGGTGCTCATCGGTCCTCCGGCAGACGACGGGAGGGGCGGGACCGTGGGTCCCGCCCCTCCCGGGATGGCTGTCGATCAGCTGTCGACGGCCGGCTTCTCGCCCTCGATGGTGTGCGCCTCCACCGCGGCCGGGGTGTCCGCCCGGGTCACGGCGATCTTGCGGGCCTTGGCCTTCTCGGCGACCGGGATGCTCACGGTGAGCACGCCGTCGTGGTAGCTCGCCTCGAGACGGTCGGTGTCCAGGCTGCGGCCCAGCACCAGCTGCCGGGTGTAGCTGCCGAACGGGCGCTCGGCGACCTGCCACTGCGCGTTCTCGATCTGCGGCACCGACCGCTCGGCGCTGATGGTCAGCGTGGTGCCCTCGACGGACAGGTCGATCGAGCCTGGGTCGACGCCGGGCAGGTCGAAGTGGGCCACGAAGTTGTCGCCCACCCGGTAGGCGTCCATCGGCATGCCGGCGAGCGGACGGGCGGTGGTGGTGCCGGATCGGCCGGTCAGCTGGTCCAGCGCGCGGAAGGCGGCGGACGTCGCGGCGAAGGGGTCGTAGGAAGTCAGCATCATGGCTGCGTACCTCCGGATGTCGTACAGGTCCGATGTTCTGATGTCGCCGCCTCTGGTGAACCTCCAGCGGCAACTGGAGAATACCTCGGGCGTGCACCAGAGTAAACGTCCTCGGCGGACAATTGTTCCAGCCGCGGCTGCAGGTTCTCTCCGCGCCGGGCGGGTCGCTCAGTCGGCGGTGCGGTCGGGCGGGTCGAAGGTGACGTGCACCGTCTCGAACCCCTTGGTCCGCTGGGCCTTCGCCATGCCGGTGTAGCTCCGCCGATCGCCGGGGGTGAGGTCGACGTCGTCGGTGAACGGGGTGAGCAACGCCCGGGGCCAGAGTCGGTTGACCCGCACCACGTTGATCTCCACGCACAGCACGCCGACCACCGCGGCCAGGTACAGGAACGCGAGCAGGCCGAGCACGAGGGCGAAGACGCCGTTGGTGGCGCTCGCGGTCGTCATGACCCGGCTGACGTAGGTGACCCCGAAGGTCTGCAGCAGCTGCCACACGACCGCAGCGAGGAACGCTCCCGGGAGCACCTGGCGGATCGTCAGGGGGCGGGCGGTGGCCAGTCGGAAGGCGAACACGAAGACGGCGGCGTTGATCAGCACCGACCCGAGCACGGTCAGGACTCGGGACGCCCCGCCCATCGAGCCGGCGTGGCCGGCGGTGAAGGTGGCCAGGGCAGTCGTCCCGATCACGGCGAGCCCGGCGGTGGCGACCAGCAGCAGGCTCAGCCCGCGGGCGAGGAACGGGTTGGGCCGGCTGTTGCGCGGCACCGCCCAGGCGGTGTTCATCGCGTACTGGATCGCCTGGGCGACCCCGAGGGCGCCGTAGAGCGAGCCCAGGATGCCGACGATCACCCCGAGGACGCCGCCGCTGAGGCCCCGGGGCTCACCGAGCTGCTCGCCGACCACGGGGAGCTGGCTCACCGCCGAGTCGAGCAGTCGCTGCTGCAGTTCAGGGTTGTCCACCAGGACGTTGCTCAGGATCGTCGAGAACAGCAGCAGCAGCGGGAACAGTGAGACGAAGGCGTAGTAGGTGATCAGTGCGGAGAGGTACGGCCCGGAGTCGTCCACGTACTTGTAGACGACGGCGATGGGGAACCCGGCCGCGCGGCGCCGGCGCTGCAGCCGGTCGAGCTTCTCGACGACGGACACGGCGGCAGTGCATCACGGCACCCGGGCCGCCGCACCACGTGGGGCTGAGGACGGCGCTCCCGGTCGTCGCCGTCGGCCGTGGTGCCGCGCGGGGCTCAGCGAGCGGCGGCGTGGCCTCGCTGGGCGAGCCAGGCGGTGGCCAGGTCGCGTGCCCGCTGCACCGGGTCGCCGGCGTGCAGCTCGGGGGTGGTCCACTCCCGGGCCGAGCGGGCCAGTGCACCGTCGTAGCAGAGCAGCAGGGTGCTGGTGGCCTCGTCCGGGTCGGCCAGGCCGGCGGCGACGGCGAGCTCTCGCAGCCGGTCGGTCAGCAACCGGGAATCGGCCCGCAGCCACGGCTGGCCCGGGTGGTCCGGCGGCAGTTCGGTGGCCGCGGCGAGGAACCCGCAGCCACGGCGGCTGCCCTCCCGCTCCCGGTACCGGACCAGGGCGTCGAAGAGCGACAGCAGTCGGTCGACCGGATCGGTGCGCTCGGCGAGCACCTCGTCCCAGGTCTGCCGCCACACCTCGAACCGCTGCTCCAGGTAGGCCGCCACCAGCCCGTCCTTGCCGGCGAAGTGGGCGTACATCGTCGCCGGGGCCACCTGGGCGCGAGCCAGGACCGCATCGACCCCGGTCGCGGCGATGCCGGACTCGTAGAAGAGCTCCCCGGCGGCGGCGAGCAGCCGTTCGCGCGCGGGTCGGGTCGCGGAGCGCGGGGTCATGTGCCTACTGTAACGCTCGTTATGGCGAAACGATCGTTACAGTCAGCAGCGCCCACTCGCCCGACCGCGCTGGTCGTGCCCGGGCTGGCGGTCATCGCGGTCACCTACGGGCTGGCCCGGTTCGGCTTCGGCCTCTACCTGCCGCAGTTCCGGGCGGCGTTCGGGCTCTCGCCGGGCACCGCCGGCGCCATCGCCGCGGCGAGCTACGTCGCCTATTGCCTCACTGCCTTCGTCGCCCAGCGGCTGGCCGGGCAGGGGCGCGCGCGGTGGGCGCTGTGGCTGGCCGGGAGCACGGCCGCGCTCGGGTCGCTGCTGGTGGCCGCCGCCTGGTCGGTCCCGGTGCTGGCGGTCGGGGCGCTCGTCGCGGGCAGCGGCGCGGGGGCGGCCAGCCCGGCACTGGTCGCTGCCGTCGCGGCGACCGTGCGGCCGGACGCCGAACCGCGAGCGCAGGCCCTGGTCAACAGCGGCACCGGCGCCGGCGTCGTCGTCGGCGGGCTGCTCGTGCTCACCGTGCCCGACGCCTGGCGCCCGGCCTGGGCGGCGTTCGGGGTGGCGGCCCTGCTGCTCACCGCGTGGGCCGACCGGGCCAGCCGCTGGCCCACCGCCCCGGAGACCCGCCCCGACGCGCCGCTGCGTGACCTCGTCCGGCCACTGGTCGCCGCCGTCCTGGCCGGTGCGGGTTGTTCCGCCGTCTGGACGTTCGGGCGGGACCTGATGACCGGCGCCGGCGCACTGCCCGACGACACGACCGGTTGGCTCTGGTGCGTGCTGGGCGGTGCCGGCCTGATCGGTGGGCTCAGCGGCGACCTGGTGCTGCGGATCGGTCTGCGCGGTGCCTGGCTGTGTTCGACCGGGATCGCGGCGGCGGCCACCCTGCTGCTCGCCGCCCTGCCCGGTTCGCCGGCCGCCGTGGCGGTCGCACTGGCCGGCTTCGGCACCGCCTACGTCGCGCTGAGCGGGGTCCTCATCGTCTGGGGTGGGCACCGGCTCCCCGCTGCGGCACCGCGGGCCGCGGCGGTGCTGTTCATCGGCCTCACCCTGGGCCAGGCCGCCGGCGCCCTGCTGCTCGGCGCGGTCGCGGACGCGGCGAGCAGCCGGACGGCGTTCGTGGTGGCCGCGGCCCTGGTCCTCGCGGCGGTTCCGGCCGCGGAACCGGCGGCGCTCAGGCCGGCAGCTGCGTCGGGAGGTCCACGCCCGTGAGCTCGGCGGAGGCGGCCCACAGGCGGCCGGCCATCACGGGGTCCGAGGCCGCAGGACTGCGACCGGCGAGCGTCGGCGCGCCGCGCATGGTGGTGCCGTCCGGTCCGGCGAAACCCCCACCGGGCAGGTCGGCGACGGCGGCGAACAGCGTGGGCAGTGCGCCCTGCTGGGCACTGGTCGCCAGGGCCCGGTTGGCCACCGCCATCGCGGCGTCCTTCACCCGGTTGCCCGTGCGGCCCTGCAGGTTGGTGGCCGCCCAGCCCGGGTGGGCCGCCAGCGCACGCACCGTCGAGCCGGCCGCGGTGAGCCGACGCTGCAGCTCCAGGGTGAACAGCAGGTTGGCCAGCTTGGACTGCGCGTAGGCGCCGGTGGCCGAGTAGGTCCGGCGCTCCCAGTTGAGGTCGTCGAGCACGATCTCCCCGGACCGGTGCAGCATCGAGGAGACGGTGACCACCCGGTCGGTCACGTGCGGCAGCAGCAGCGTGGTCAGCGCAGCGTGACCGAGGTGGTTGGTGCCGAACTGCAGCTCGAAGCCGTCGGCGGTGCGCCCGGCCGGCACGTGCATGATCCCGGCGTTGTTGACCAGGACGTCGAGGTCGCCGGTCCACCCCTCGGCGAACTCGTGCACCGACGCCAGGTCGGCCAGGTCGAGCCGGCGCACCTCCACGTCGCCCGGCAGGTCGGCCGCCGCCTCGGTGCCGCGGGTGGTGTCCCGCACGGCCAGCACCACCCGGGCCCCGGCCAGGGCCAGCGCGCGTGCGGTCTCCAGCCCCAGGCCGCTGTTCGCCCCGGTCACGACGACGGTGCGACCGGTCTGCGCGGGGATGTCGGCGGTGCTCCAGGAGGCCATGTCCCGACTGTAGGCAGCGCCTCCCCGGGCGGCAGGGCACCGGCGCGGGCGGGCGGACGCCGGTCCCCGGCCGTGCGGACGCGACGACGCCGTCCGCGGCGTCCGGCCGGGGATCGGCCGACCGGCCACCTAGCCTGTCCGGGTGTCGGCCCACTCCCACGTCCACGGACCCGAGGGCGAGGTCCGCCCCCCCGACCCGGCCGCGGTCGCCCGTCGCCGCACCGCCGTCCGGCTGATGCTCCTGGTGCTGGTGCCGGTCGGCATCGCCACGCTGGTCGGTCTGGTGGCGCTGTGGCCCAGCTCCGAACAGACCGCGGCGCAGCGGGCGGCGGAGTCGTTCCTGCCGTCGGGGACCACGTTCCCGGAGGCGACCGTCGCCTCGCTGGAGACCTACGAGTGCGCCGCGGCGACCGGCAACGCCCCTGCGCAGGTGTGTGCCCAGGCGGTCCTGGTCGTCGCCGAGGGCGAGAGCTCCGGCGAGTACGTGCAGGTCGAGCTCTCCTCCGAGGTGGTGGCCGAGGGGATCGAGGTCGGGGACGAGCTCCTGCTCAACCGGGACCCCGGCATCGAGACCGGAGAGGTCACCTACCAGTTCCAGGACTTCCCGCGCAGCACCCCGATCATCACCCTGGCGCTGGCGTTCACGCTGGTGGTGGGGGCCGTGGCTCGGTTGCGCGGGCTGCTCGCCCTGCTCGGTCTGGGGTTCGCGTTCTTCATCCTGCTGCAGTTCATGCTGCCCGGCCTGCTGGCCGGCTCCTCGCCGATCTGGGTCAGCCTGATCGGCTCCTCGGCGATCATGTACGTCGTCCTGTACCTGGCCCACGGCTTCAACGCCCGGACGACGACGGCGCTGCTGGGCACCCTGTTCGGGCTCGCGCTGAGCGCGGTCCTGGGGACGATCGCCGTCGCCGCCGCGCACCTCACCGGCCTGGCCAACGAGGAGGCCGTGCAGCTGCTCACGTTCGACCCGACCCTGGACTTCTCCGGCCTGGTGCTGGCTGCCCTCGTCGTCGCCGGGCTGGGCATCCTCAACGACGTCACCATCACCCAGGCGTCCGCGGTCTGGCAGCTGCACGAGGTCTCGCCGGAGATGGGCTGGGTGCAGCTGTTCCAGCGCGGCATGGCGATCGGGCGCGACCACATCGCCTCGACGATCTACACGATCGTCTTCGCCTACGCCGGTGCCGCACTGCCGCTGCTGCTGCTCTTCGACATCTACGAGCGTCCGTTCTGGACGACGCTGACCGGCTCGGTGGTCGGTGAGGAGGTCGTCCGCACGCTGGTCGGCGGGATCGCCCTCGTGCTCGCCGTCCCGGTGACCACGCTGATCGGGGCCCTGGTGGCGGCGGCGGCGACGTCGGCGACACCCGCGGCGGCGGAGCTGCCGGCCGACCGCACCGGAGGTGCCACCCGCTGACCCCCGCAGGACCCGGGGGCGGGATGCTCGTGCGGTGACTGCCGACCTGCTGGCCGCCGCGGCCGCCGCACCCGGGTTCATGCCATCGGACGAGGGCCGGGCGCTCTACGCCGCGGCGCGGGCGGTGCAGGTGCCCGGGCCGCTGCTGGAGATCGGCAGCTGGCAGGGCAAGTCGGCGCTGTACCTGGCCGCCGCCGCCCGCGAGACCGGCCGGCAGGTCGTCACCGTCGACCACCACCGCGGCTCGGAGGAGCACCAGCCCGGCTGGGAGTACCACGACCCGTCGCTGGTCGACCCGCTCGTCGGCCGGATCGACACCCTGCCCGGCTTCCGGCGCACCATCGCCGCCGCCGGCGCCGAGGACGTCGTGGTCGCCGTCGTCACCCGGTCGGAGGTGCTGGCGCCGCTGTGGTCGACCCCGCTGGCGCTGCTGTTCCTCGACGGCAGCCACACCGAGGAGTCCGCGCGCCGGGACCAGGACGCCTGGGTGTCCAAGCTCGCCGTGGGCGGCACGCTCGCCGTGCACGACGTCTTCCCCGATCCCGCCGACGGCGGGCAGGCCCCGTTCGGGGTCTACCAGCGGGTGCTGGGGTCGGGGGAGTTCACCGAGCTGCCCGGTACCGGCTCGCTGCGGCTGCTGCGGCGCACGTCGTCCTGACGGAGAGGGTGGACGATGTCGGGATGACGGTGATCGACGACCTGACCCGCACCCGGGCCGAGACGCTGGCGCAGATCGACGCGCTGACCCGGGAGTTCGACGAGGTCGTGGCCGCGTCCCGGTCGTCCAACGCCGACGACGAGCACGACCCGGAGGGCGCGACCATCGCGTTCGAGCGCCAGCAGGTGGTGGCGCTGCTGGACCAGGCGCGCCGCCGGCTGGCCGACGTCGACGCGGCGCTGCTCCGCGCCGCGGCGGGGGAGCACGGCCGGTGCACCGACTGCGGGCAGCCGATCGCCCCGGAGCGGCTGGCCGCCCGCCCGCACGCGCGCACCTGCATCGCCTGCGCCCGCTGAACCAGCGCCCGGACGGCGATCAGGGCAGCGCACCGACCTCCTCGAGCTCGTCGAGCACCTCGGGCAGCTCGGCGAAGGCCTCCTGGACGTCGTCCGGCGTGGCGATCGACCAGGCGTTGGCGCGCAGGTACTCCTGCAGCGCTGCGTCGAACGCCTCGGCGCCCACCTGGGCCCGGGCGTCCACCAGGGTCGTCCCGCCGACGATGTAGACGGTGTCGTAGTAGGCGGAGCTGGGCCGCCGGAACTGCTCCCAGTACTGGATCGGCTCGCCCACCCCGTGTCGGCGGGACCCGGGCAGGTCGGCCATGCTGGCCGAGCCCTCGCCGTGCACGACCATCTGCGCGAAGGTCGCGAACGACTCGTCCAGCCAGGGGTGCACGCCCTGGTTGTTGCCCACCAGGCCGTAGAGCCACATGTGCGCCAGCTCGTGGGTCACCAGCGCCCGACGGAAGTCCGGGTCGACGTCGCCGAACTGGATCGCGCCGGGGAACTCGATGCCGCTGGTCTGGCTGGACAGCACCGAGACCCACAGGTCGTCGTAGGGGAAGGGGCCCAGCAGCTCGACGAGGGACGCCATCGACGTCTCGAGCTGGGCCAGCCACTCTGCTGCGGTCGCCTCCTCCACGCCCTCGTCCAGGCCCACGTGGACCCGGACGCCGCCGATCTCGGCCGACTGCACGTCCAGCTCCCCGACGGTGACCGCGACGTCCCGCACCGAGGGGGCGGTGAGCTCGTGCACCGTGGTGTCGCCGGGGCCGTCGGAGGTGCCGACCGGCTCGCCGGTGCCGAGCACCTCGTACCGGGAGTCCGCGACCACCTCCAGCGAGGCCAGCTCGAAGTCCTCGCTCACCGCCATCTCCCCGGCGACGGCCACGCCCGGGCTGCGGTCCCAGCCACGCCCGCGCTCCCAGGCCAGCAGCGGGAAGGCGGTGGCGAACCAGGCGGCGTCGACGGCGGTGGAGGTGCCGACCCGCTCGTTGACGTCCGGACCGAGCTCCACCTCGAACTCGAGGTCGACGGTGATCTCGTCGCCGGGTTCGGCGCACTCGGCCAGCGGCACCTCCAGCAGCGTGCCGGCGGGCGCGCTCTCGGGTGCCCCGGCCGGCACGTCGCGCGCCTCGGCCGGTTCGCCGTCGACCCGCACCTCGGACACCGTCAGCCCGCTGCCCGCCCGCGCGGTGGCCGGCTTGTTGGGCCAGGAGCGGAAGACCAGCACGCAGGTGTTGAGGTCGGGGGTGAAGACCACCCGCTCCTCGCCGGCGACCGTCTCCAGGTCCTCGGCGACGTCGAAGCGCAGGTCGACCACCGGCCGGTCGGCCCACGGCTCGGCCCAGCCCTCGGCCTCCGGGGCGGCGGTGGGCGAGGGCTCCGGATCGGGCGAGCCGCCCGTCGTGCAGCCGGCGAGGAGCACGGCCCCGACGAGCGCAGCGGCCGCGGCCCGTCGACGACCCGCGCGCATCACTGCCCTTCCGAGATGGACGACGGGGTACTCCCGCCGCCGTCCATCGTCCCGGTTGTGCGCAACGGGTGCCAACCTGCGGTCCTCGGCAGTCGGTGGGGTCGGGCACACCGACGGCCGGGGTGGGCGTGACGGGTGTGACGAATGAGCCAACTGTGAACCGAGCGTGACCTTACGGATGCACAAAGTGCGTGTAACGATCAGTTCCGTAATCACCGCAACCGTCCGCACTCGTGTGGCGGACGCTCGGAGGGGTCTCTTCTTGTCCAGACGTCACACCCGGAGTGGCCATGGCCGCCGCTTCCTGTCCGCCCTCTCCTCCCGCCAGGGTCGGCGCGCCCGCGCCGGCGTGGCCGCCGCCTTCCTGTGCGTGAGCGCCGTCTTCGGCGCCACCAACGTCGCGGACACCGCGCCCGCCGCTTCGCCGGCGAGCAGTGAGCAGCCGCAGGCAGAGACCGCGGTCGAGCTGAACGCGGTCCGGGCCGACAAGGCCCCTCGGCGCGCCGACCGGGCCCGTCAGCGCACCCAGGCGCCGGCTCCCACGACGGCCGCCCCGGCTCCGGCCCCCTCCCCGGCTCCGGCCCCCTCCCCGGCTCCGGCCCCGGCGCCCGCCCCCGTCGCCAGCACCCCGGCTCCCGCGCCAGCTCCCGCGCCGGCACCGACACCGGCTCCGGCACCGGCCCCGGCTCCGGTCGCCAGCACCCCGGTCCGCACGGCGCCCACGGCGACCCTGACCAACCGGACGACGTCCTTCAGCGCCGCGGGCTACACCGCGGACTACCGGGTCTTCGCCGAGGGCATCGACCCGGCGAAGCCGATCGGCCTGCTGGTGTACGCCGACGGCACCGGCGAGTACGGCATCGAGAACCCGACCCAGTCCTATGCCATCGGCGGGTCGAAGGGGCTGGCCGCGGTGGCCCGGGAGCGCAACATGGTGCTCGTGGCGCCGTTCAGCCCCAACCGCTCCTGCCAGTGCTGGGAGCGGGGGGACGCCGCCGGGTACGCGAAGTACCTGGCGGCGCTGATCGCCGACGCGAAGGCCCAGTACGGCGCCGGTGAGCTCTGGTTCGCCGGCTACTCCTCGGGTGCGCAGGCGGCGACTCGCTTCGTCTTCCCTGCCCACCCGGCGCTCTGGTCCGGCGGCGGCGGGGTCATCGCGATCGGTGGCGGTGGCGCACCGGCGGCTCGGGCCAGCATCCCCGCCGACGTCAAGGGCAAGGTCGCCCTGCGCTGGGACACCGGCGCCCAGGACACCGGCGCCGGCGGCGGGTTCAACGCGCTCTCCGGGCCCTACGGCGCGCAGGCCGGGCAGCAGTGGTACTCGGCTCAGGGCCTCAACACCCGGCTCGTCGCCCCGGCCGGGGTGGGCCACGATCGGGGCGGTCAGTTCGGCACGATCGTCGCCGGCTTCCTCGACGAGGGCTGACGTCGACCGCGGGACCATCCCGCACCGCAGGCCGCCGTGCGGAGCGCGAGCTCCGCACGGCGGCCTGCGGTGTTCAGCGGGTCGGGGTGACCTGACCGATCCGCATCACCCGGTCGACGAGGTCCTGGGTGAGGTCGGCCCGCAGGTCCGCGGGCACGGGCAGTCCGACGTCGGTGAACCAGTCCGGCGTCGCCTCGGGATGCGGCCCGACGACGCCGACCGCGCCGGCGCCGAAGGGCGCGACCACGGCCGCGGGCAGCCCGTTCTCGTAGGTGGCCAGCACCTCGGCCGGCCCGCGGGCCGGATCGAGGTCGAACCAGGCGCCGTCCTGGAAGAACACCTCCCGGCGGTGGCCGTCCCAGATCACCGTGGCCACCGCGTCGTCGGTGTGGGTCGGCCACGCCCCGGGGGAGGAGACGAACTGGTCGGCGTCCCCGGGCAGGAGCCCGAAGCCGGGGGTCTCCCCGGCGAGGTACCCGCCGAGGCAGAAGCCCAGGTAGCGGCCGCCGCCGGCGACGTACTCCTGGATCGCCGGCGCCTGCTTGCGGAGCTTGCGCCAGGCCTTCTTCAGCTCACCGCCGCCGGGCTGGGCGTAGAGCACGGCGGAGGCGAGCACCGCCGGCTCCAGAGCGAGCTGCTCCTTGGGCCCGACGAAGCGGACGTCGAGGTCCCACCGGCTCCGCGCCAGCGCACCCGCCACCGCCTCCGGGCAGCCGTCCGTGGAGGCCGGGCCCCGGTAGACCAGCGCCAGCCGCCGGTCACCGCCCCGCCCGAAGCCGCCCCGCCCGAACATGCTCAGCTGCCGGCCGTGGTGGCCGGCGCCCGGTGCGCTCCCGGTGAGCCCATCACCTTCCGGCGCACGGCGTCGGTCGCCCGCCAGACCAGCTCCTCCAGCGGCCCGCGCAGGTGGCTGCGGTTCCAGACCAGGGCGAAGGTCAGCAGCAGGACGACCTGCACGACCAGGTTCAGCACGCCGCGGGGGAACGGTGCGGCCACCAGCAGCAGGTGGACGCTGTAGAGGGTCAGCGTCATGCTGCCGCCGGCGGCCAGCGGGCGCAGCAGCGGCTGCAGGCCCCGGCCGAGCAGCAGGCACGCGCCCAGCACGGCCAGCGCCACCCCGATGGTGAAGGCGAGGTCCAGCGGGCTGCCGCTGTGCGGCGCCGTGGCGACCAGCCACCACGGGCTGTTGGTCGGCGTCGTCCCCGACGGGCCCCAGGTCAGGGTCTCCTGGTAGAGCTCGAAGTCCATGGTCTGCACCGCGTCCGCGCGGAGGAGGTCACCCCGGCCGCCGACGGTCAGCAGCAGCATCGACAGCAGGCTGGACGCCAGGGCGAGCGCCAGGCCGAGCAGCGTGATCTGGCCGACGACCCGCCGCGAGGCGAGCACCGCCCGGCCCACGGCCATGCCGGCCAGCAGGTAGGCGATCCAGACCAGGGCGGGGAACACCCCGGTGAGGGTCAGCTGGAGCAGCAGCCCCAGCGGGTCGGTGACCAGGTCGGTCAGCGTCGGGTTGGCCTCTGGGACCGGCGTCAGCTCCAGTCGCAGCGCATAGCTGACCAGCGGCATGACCAGCGCGGCGATCGTCGCCGCCACCACCAGCCCGCGGGTCGACAGCCGCAGGAACGGGATGGCCAGGGCGAAGAGCACGCCGTAGTACGCCAGGATCACCGCGGCGTCGCCGGTGCCGACGACGTACCCGAGCGCGAGGCCGATCGCCGCGATGATCACGGCCCTGGTCAGCAGGGACAGCGCACCGGCCCGCCAGGCGAGGCCGCGGGGCGGACGGCGCCGACCGGTGGAGAAGGCGATGCCGACGCCGGCGAGCAGGGCGAACAGCGCGGAGGCCTTGCCGTTGGAGAGCAGCCACGCCCACGACACGCCGCCGTCGTCGGTGGCCGCGGGGATCAGGTGCACCGACATCATGCCCACCAGGGCGACGCCGCGGGCGGCGTCGATCCCGATCAGTCGTGTGCGCGGGCGCCGGGGTGCCGCCTTCGCCGGAGTGTCCTCGGCTGGGGTGCCGGCGACGTCGCCGGCCGGTGCGCAGCTGTGCGGCAGTGCCGCCACGGTGGCACCGGGCTCCGGGGGCAGCGGAGCCACGATGTTCTGGTGCTCGCTGGTCTGGGACACGGTCACACCTCCCGGCTGTTCGACGCGGTGCTGAGCTGCCGGCTCTCGGTGGTCGGGTTGTCGACCGCCGGGCTGTCGAGCGCCGGGTCGTCCCGGAGCGGCAGCGTGCTGGCCGGTGCGCGGCCCACCTTCTGGGCGGGGATGCCGCTCCACGCGGTGCCGGCGGGCAGCACCTCGCCCTTCATGACCAAGGAGAGGTCGGCGATGGTGGCGTCCTCCTCCACGGTGGAGCCGTAGAGGACGACGGACTTGTCCCCGACGCTCGCCCGGTCCCGGACGATGACGTGGTCCATCTTCATGACCCGGTCCTCGAACAGGTGGGTCTGCAGGGAGGCGTTGGTGCCCACGGAGACGTCGTCGCCCAGGGTCACCAGGTCGAACTCGGTGAGGTAGGTGGTGTCGATCAGGGTCCGCCGGCCGATCTTCGCCCCGTAGAGCCGCAGCAGCGGGCCGAGCAGCGGTGTCCCGGTCAGCCAGGTCAGCAGCGCCGGGACGGCAGCCGCCTCGTAGATGCCGGTGACGAACTCGGTCCGGCGCACGAAGCCGCTCCACAGCGGCTCCACCCGCGGCTGGTACCGGCCGACGAGGACCCACTTGAGCACCGCGACCCCCACCACGACGGCGAGGCTGGAGAGCAGCGCGATCAGCGGCGCGACCAGCACGGTGACGAGCACGCCCTGGTTGGCCGCGAGGACCGAGGCGCCGTACAGCGTGCCGAACATCGCCAGGGCCAGGATCGAGCTCGGCAGCACGATCCGCAGGAACTCGATCGCGTACCGGGCGCGCACCCGACGGCGGCTGGGCGTGAAGGTCTCCGCCTCGGTGTACTCCTCGTACATCTCCCGGCGCGGCAGGTTGATCGGCGGGGAGCCGAGCCACGAGCTGTCCGCCGGCACGCCTCCGGTCGGCGGCACGCTCCGGACGCCGATCAGCGAGCCGTCGCCCAGGTGTGAACCCGACGGGATGTAGGCGGCGTTCCCGACGAAGGCGCGGGCACCGACCTCGGTGACCTGGAAGGCCACGTGCCCGTTGGCGTAGGTGGCGCTGCCGACGCTGGCCATGTCCGCCACGAAGCTGCCCTCGCCCAGGGTGAGCAGGTCGGGGTCGATGTTCGCGATGGTGGAGACCTCGGCGCCACGGCCGACCTTGGTCCCCATCGCCCGCAGCCAGATGGAGGTGTAGAGCGTCGCGTACATGCTGTTGTTGAGCATCAGGCTCATCTCCAGCAGCTTGTCGCCCAGCCACTTCTCCAGCCCGAGCTTGGAGCGCACGTGGTGCACGCCGGGCGGCGTCTCCGTCAGGGCCAGCCGGCGGCAGCCCAGGATGAGCGCGCACGAGGCTGCCACGAAGACCGGGCCGGAGAGCGCGGTGGCGAGGAGGGCAGCGCCCAGCCCGAAGGTCAGCAGCACCCACCACACCAGCGCGACCACGGGGAGCAGCACGAAGAAGGGCAGCAGCTCCAGGAGCGCGATGCCGGCGGCGAAACCGGTCCGCAGCTGACGCGTCCAGGTGGTGGGTGCAGCCGTGCAGCTGGTCATCAACCCGAGGACCGGGTCGGCCGGCTCGGTCGAGGCACGAGCCGGCGAACCGGCCCAGGTCGCACCGGCGGGGACGATCTCGCCGGCGGGCAGCAGCGACTGCTCCCGGAGGACGCCGCCGTCCTCGACCGCCGAGCCGGCCTCCAGCAGCGACTGCGAGCCGAGGGTCGCGTGGGCGCCCACGGAGACGACGCCGAGGGAGAGGACGCCGTCGGCGACCCGGTGGCCGTGCAACTGGGTGCCGTAGCCGAGGGTCGCGCCCGGGCCGATGTCCAGCATCGCCGGGAGGCTGATCTCCGACGTCCCGATGTGGCAGTCGTCGTCGATCCGTGCCCCGGCCAGGCGCAGGTAGGTGGCCGCCCACGGGGATCCGCTCAGGACCGTCAGCGGGGAGATCACCATCAGCTTCTGCACGGTCCAGACCCGGAGGTGGGTCCAGCTCCACAGCGGGTGGTCACCGGGCTGCAGTCCTCGCGACAACAGCCGTGAGCCGACCACCGGGAGCGCCCAGCGGACGACGAGGAAGAACGCGGGCAGGGCGAGGGCCAGCTGGACGACAAGTGCGGCCGAGGGCTCCCCGTCGTTCAGCGCGTAGACCAGCGCGGCCGGGAACAGGAACAGCAGGACGATGCCGTAGAAGGTGGCGAACTGGGCCGACCCGAAGGTCGCGACCCGGCGGCGGGAGGACTGCACCGGGCGGCGCAGGTGCGGCTCGGCGACCGCGTCGCCGGACCGGGCGTCGTCCTCCAGGTGCGCGGCGAGGGACCGGACCGTCGGGTGCCGGTAGAGCTCGAGGATGGACAACCCGGCACCCAGGTCGCTGGAGCGCATCGTGGAGATGATCCGTGCGGCGAGCAGCGAGTGACCACCGAGCGCGTCGAAGAAGTTTGCCTCGACCGACACCGAACCGCCCGGCAGGCCGAACGCCTCCTCCCAGATCCCGGCCACCCAGGCCTCGACGGGGGTGTCCGGCGGCACGTAGGCCCCGGTGTCGCGCATCAGGCGCGGGCCCTGCGGTTCGGGCAGCGCCTTCCGGTCGGCCTTGCCGCTCGGCAGCATCGGGATGGTGGAGACGACGTCGAGGAAGGCCGGGACCATGTAGGGCGGCAGCTGCTCGAGGAGCAGGTCGTGCAGCTCGGCGACCAGGTCTGCGGCGTCGTCCCCGGGGCGGGGGATCACGTAGGCGGCGAGCTCGCCGCCGCTCTCCGGCGCTGGCAGCAGCGTGACGACCGCGGCGGTGACCCGGTCGTGCTGCAGGAGCATCCCCTCGATCTCCTGGAGGTCGACGCGGTGGCCGCGGACCTTCACCTCGCTGTCGGCGCGGCCGAGGTACTCCAGCTCGCCGTCGGGGAGGAAGCGACCCAGGTCACCGGTGCGGTACAGCCGCTCACCGGGGTAGCCGTGCGGGTCGGGCAGGAAGCGGTCGGCCGTCAGGTCGGGCCGGTTGACGTAACCGAGCGCAACGCCGGGCCCGCCGACGCAGATCTCGCCGATCTCACCGTTGCCGACCGGCCGGCGCTCGTCGTCCAGCAGGGTGACGCGGTAGGTCGGCAGCGGCCGCCCGATCGTCACCGGCTTGCCGGGGTAGAGCTCGGCCATCGTGCAGGTGACGGTGGTCTCCGTCGGGCCGTAGGTGTTGAGGATGCGACGACCGGGACCCCAGCGGTCGACGAGCTCCCGCGGGCAGGCCTCGCCGCCGACGTTCACCGTGCGGATCAGCGGGAGGGTGCGGTCGAGCGTGGCGAGCACGGTGGGGACGCAGTAGATCATCGTGATCTCCTGCTCGGCCAGGAAGTCGGCCAGCCCGGAGCCCACCCGGCGCCCGTCCGTGGGACCGGCGACGAGGGTCGCGCCCACGGCCCAGGTCGGCCAGATCTCCTCGATGGAGAAGTCGAAGGCGATCGTCATGCCCTGGTAGACCCGGTCGGTCGGCTCGACGCCGTACAGCACCGGGACGATGCCGATGAAGTTGCAGATGCTCGACTGGGCGATCTCCACGCCCTTGGGACGGCCGCTGGAGCCCGAGGTGTAGATGACGTAGCAGACCGGGTCGCCACTGGTCTCCAGGTCGGGTCGCCAGCTCGGGGCGGCCGCGAGGTCGCCGCCCAGTTCGTCCAGGAACAGCGGCGGGCAGGGGAGCCCGCTGCAGGTGGCGGCGAACGAGGTGGTGGTGACCACCAGCGCGAGATCGGAGTCCTCGGCCTGGAACTGCACCCGGTCGGCCGGGGCAGCCGGGTCGATCGGGACGAAGGTCGCCTCCGTCTTCGTCACGGCGAGCAGGGCGACGTAGGTGTTGACCGAGCGGTCCAGCAGGATCCCCACCCGGACGCCGGACCGGATGCCGAGCCCGAGCAGGTGGTGCGCCAGCCGGTTGGCCCGCTGGTCGAGGTCGGCGTAGCTCAGCCGCTCGCCGTCGCACTCCAGCGCCGTGGACGAGGGGTGCTCGTCACACGTCCGCTCGAAGAACTGGGACAGCCGGGTGGTGTCCTGCTGCGGTCGAGGTGGAGCACCCGCGACGTTCTCGGAGAACGAGAAGCGTCGGGTGACGGAGTCGACTCCCGCGTCCCTGGGGGTGGTGAAGCCCGGGATGAAGTCCTGGCTCTCGCTCTCCGTCGACATGAACTCGCTCTCACAGTTGACAATCAGGAACCACGGCCGACGCTAAGGAGAAACACGGGGTCATGCCACCCGTTCTGGGTCAACTCACAGATCTTTGTTCAACTTTCACGGACTGTGTTCGAGTGAATGCTCTCCGTTGAGAAATGCGCAAACCAAAAATGACGAACAAATTCCCGTTGCGGTCAACCGACTCCGTTGAGTGAGGAGTTGGGCTGGCTGCCCGGTCGAGGGGTCGGAGGGCTGGGATGGTGCGCACGAGCCTGCGTCGAGCGCCGTTGGTCGTGGTGGCCAGCCCGGACGAGGTCCTCGCCGATGCCGACGTCGGCCTGCTCGGCGTTGCTGAACGGGCCCGCAGCGCCGCGCTCCAGGACCCCGCCGATCGGGCCGCCTACGTCGCCGCGCACCTGCTCGTGCGCCGGTGCGCTGCGGCGCTGACCGGGCGGCCCCTGGCGGGCCTGGCGGTGCACCAGTGGTGCGCCGACTGCAGGACGGCCGGGCACGGGCGCCCGTCCCTCGCGGACGTCCCCGGCGTGCACGTCAGCTGGTCCCACAGTCGGGGTGCGGTGGTGGCCGCCGCCGCCTGGCGCCCGGTGGGCGTGGATGTCGAGGGGTTCCCGGTGGCTGCCGCCGCAGCCGGCGGGTTCCCCGGGCTGGCGCCGGCCGAGCAGCAGCAGGTCCGGTCGGCGGTGGACCCGTCACTGCTCGCCCTCCGGCACTGGGCGCGCAAGGAGTGCCTGGTGAAGGCCGGGACGACGACGCTGGCCGGGATGGGGCGGGTCGACCTGTCCCGGCTGGCCGAGCGCCGTGACCGGGCCGGGCGGGCGGTGAGCCGGTACCGCGGGCTGTACCTCACCGACTGGTGCGACCCGGCGCGGGAGGCGCTGGTCGCGGTCGCCGGTGCGGGTGCGCCTGTCGTCCGCGCGCTGGCCGACGTGGCCGCCGCTGGAGCCGCAGTCGGGCGCTGAGTGAACAGGAACACAATTCTCCGACCATTCTGCTCACCAGCTGTGAGTGGTCCCTGACGCAATTGCGCGGCCAGTCCGCGTGTCGACAGAATGGTCCGCCTCCCGGTGCGGCGCACTTCATGAGCGAACATGATCGCTAGGAGGTGTGCGATCTGTTCGGCCACCCGGTGCCTGAGCCGCGCCGGAGCCGTCGCCCCACCGACGACGTCCGGCCGTCTATCCAGAGGAAGTGTGTGTGCGCACGCGAATCGCGTTGTTGGTCCTCCTGATCACCGGGCTGCTGCCCGCAGGGACGGCGATGGCAGCGCAGCCGGTCGCGCTCGATACACCGATCACCGACGAGGCCGGCGTGCTCGGGGCGGACGCCGCGGCAGCCGAGGAGGCCGTGGCCGAACTGCGCGCCCAGACCGGGATCGACCTGTCCGCCGTCTTCGTCCCCTCCTTCGACGGCGAGGAGGACGACGCCGACTGGGCCGAGCTGACCGCGATGGAGTCCGAGCTCGGCGACGAGGAGGTGCTGCTGGCCGTCGCGACCGACGAGGCCGAGTACGAGTGGTGGGTCGGGGACGAGTCGACGCTGCAGCCGGAGGCCGTCGAGACCCTGATGAGCGAGGACGTCGAGCCCGCGATCGTCGAGGGCGACTGGTCCGGCGCGGTGGTGGCGCTGGCCGACGGACTGCAGTCCACCGACGTCGTCGACCCGGCCATGCCGTCGTGGTCGGCGACGAGGACCGCCGTGGTCGTGGTGGTCCTCGCCGGCGTGCTGACCGCCTTCTACCTCGTCTCCCGGCGGGGCTCCCCGGAGGACCACGAGCCCGAGACCGAGCCGGCCCGGCAGAGCTGATCCGCCGGGGCGCCGCTCACCGCTCAGCTCACGTAGCGGCGCGCGGTGGAGCTGCGCTGGGCGTTCTCCAGAGCGGCGAACCGCGCCTCCGCGTGTGGCGGGAGCACCCGTCGCTCACGCAGCACCCAGGGCAGCCCGCGGACGGCGGCGAGCAGCCCCCGGGCGGTGACCCGGTCGCGGGGGACGGTGCGCAGCAGGTGCACGGTGCGTCGCAGCGCGGGCCGGAACGGGCGGCGGAGCCACGTCGTCCAGAGCGTGTTGCGAATGCCGTCCTGCCTGCGCTTGTGCGGGTCGCGGGCGGTGCTGGCCTGGTGGTGGATCGCGATCGTGGGCAGGTAGCAGAGCTCCCAGCCGGCCGCGGCCAGGTCACCGGCCATCAGCTCCTCCTCCCCGCCCAGCCACAGCCGCTCGGAGAAGCCGCCGACCTCGGTGAACGCCTCCCGCCGCAGCACGCTGGCACCGGCCAGGAAGCTGCCCAGCGCCGGCCCGGGCAGCCAGTCGGCGCCGACGACCGGGGAGTCGCGCAGCTCGGCGACGATCGGGTCCTCGATGCCGCCGGGCTCGACCAGGATCCGGGCGGTGACGACGGCCAGCCGGGAGTGGGCGTCGAGCGCGTCGGCGGCGGTGCGCAGCGAACCCGGGTCCCACCAGGTGTCGTCGTCGCAGAAGGCGACGTACGGGGTGTCCAACCGGGCCACACCGAGGTTGCGGCCGACCGCGCCCAGGTTCTCCGGGCTGGCGATCAGCTCGACCCACGGGTGCCGGGTGCGGATCGCCTCGGCGGTGCCGTCGGTCGAGCCGTTGTCCACGACGACCACCTGTGGCTGCTCGGGCAGCTCCCGCAGCCGGGACAGCGCCAGCAGCAGCTCCTCCCGGCGGTCGTGGGTGATGACGACGACGGCGACGCGTGGGTCGGGCGCACCGGCTCCGGTCGTGGCTCCGCTCGTCATGCCGCCAGCTCCCGGACCCCGGCCATCACGTGCCGGGGGAGCACCCGCCGGTTCCGCAGGGCGGCGGGGACCCGGGGGACCGCCCCGGCGAGCCCCCGCCAGCCCGGGCGCCCGGCGCGCACCACCCGGACCAGCTGGCCGGCGACGTCGCGCAGCGGGTAGCGCATGAGCGCGGTGAGGACCCGGCTGCGCCAGATGCCCGCCTGCCGGGCGCTGCTGGCCTCCCGGTGGGTGGAGGGGTGGTGGTGCACGGTGACCTGGTCGACGTAGGCCAGGCCCCAGCCGGCCGCCGCCAGGTCCAGCGCCAGCCGCTCCTCCTCGCCGGGGAAGCGCACGACCCGGTCGAAGCCGCCGACGGCGGTGAACGCATCGGTGCGCACCAGTGCGGCGCAGGCGACGAACCCGAGCAGCGACGGGCCCGGCAGGTCGGGCTCGGTGCCCAGCGGGCTGTCGGCCATCTCGGTGCAGACCGGGTCGAGCTCCTCGGCGGAGCCCACCAGGATCCGGGCGGCCAGCAGCCCCAGCCGCGGGTGCGCGCGCATGATCTCGACCCCGCGCGCCAGGTCGCCCGGCGCCCACCAGGAGTCGTCGTCGGTGAAGGCCACGAACGGCGTGCCCGCCCGGGCGACGCCGACGGTGCGGGCGACGGCGCCGGTGTTGCGGTCCAGGGGGACGACGGTGACCTCCGGGTGTGCAGCCCGGACCGCGGCCACCGTGTCGTCGGTGGAGGCGTTGTCGACCAGCACCACCGGGGCCTCGTGTCGGGGGAGGCTGGCCAGCAGGTCGTCGCGGCGGTTGCGGCTGGCCACCACGCAGGTCACCGCGGAGGCATCGCTGCCGAGGTCTGTGGGCACCTGGTGATCGTGCCCGACCGGGCGGGGCGTCAACCCAGCGCCTCCGTCACGGACCGGTCGAGCGCGGTCGGGTCGGCGAACAGCGCGGCGGCCGGGCCGGTGCCGGCGATGGCGTCCGCAGCCAGCACCACGGCCGCCGCCGTCCAGGTGGTGCGCTCGACCGGCCAGCGGGCGTCGTCGGCGTACACCAGGCCGGTCCAGTACGAGCCGTCGTCGGCGCGCAGGTGCTGCATGGCGGCCAGCTGCTCGATCGCGTCATCCGGCCGGCCGGCCGCGGCGAGCGCCAGCGCCAGCTCGCAGGTCTCCGCGCCGGTCACCCACGGCCGGTCGGCGACGCACCGCACCCCCAGCCCGGGGACGACGAAGGTGTCCCAGCCCGCGGCCAGCCGCGCCTCGGCCGCCGCACCGGTGAGCGCACCGGCCAGCACCGGGTAGTACCAGTCCATCGAGTACCGCGACCGGTCCGCGAACGCCTCGGGCCGGTCGCGCAGCGCCCGGCCGAGATCGGCGGCGGCCAGCTCCCAGTCCGGCTGGGCCGAGCCGACCAGGTCGGCCAGGGCGATCCCGGCACGCAGCGCCTGGAACAGGCTCGCGTTCCCGGTGAGCAGCGCCGTGTCGTCGGGCGCGCCGTCCGGGCGCAGCGCCCAGCCGATCGCCCCACCGGCCAGCTGCATCGTCGTCACGAGGTCCAGCGCCCGGCGCACGGTGGGCCACAGCCGGTCGACCAGTCCGACGTCGCCGGTGCTCAGCCAGCTGTGCCAGACGCCCACGGCGAGGTAGCCGGCGTGGTTGCTCTCCGCTCCCGGGGCCGAGGCGGTGCCGTCCCGGTACTCCACGGCCCAGGAGCCGTCGGTGCGCTGCCGCCCGGCCAGCCAGGCGTAGGCGGCGACCGCTCGGTCGTGCTCCCCGCCGACGTCCAGCGCCATCGCCGCCTCGACCGAGTCCCAGGCGTCCAGCTGGCCACCGCGGAACCAGGGCAGGGCACCGTCGGCGGACTGCTCGGCGGCGATCGCCGCGACGGTCTGGCGCAGCTGGTCGGCGGTGAGCACGCCGGGGACCTCGGGCAGCGCCAGTGCGGACTCAGGCACTCGCGAGCGCCCCGCCCGCGGCGGCCGTCCCACCGGCGGCCGTCTCGCCGGCGGTGGGCGCCGGCTTGTCGGCGTAGAGGACCAGGCTCTTGCCGAGCAGCGGGTCCAGCAGTCGCTCGGCGGTGCGGGTCAGCCAGGGGCGGTGCACCAGGTCCCAGACCAGCAGCCGGTGGTAGGCGCGGACGAGCGCGGTGTCCCGGTCGACGCCGACCGCGCACTTGAGCCACCAGAACGGGGCGTGCAGGGCGTGGGCGTGGTGGGTGTCGGTCGGTCGCAGCCCGGCCGCGGCGAGCCGTGCCCACAGCTGGTCACCCCGGTAGATGCGGATGTGGCCGCCCTCGTTGGCGTGATAGCTGTCCGACAGCGCCCAGCAGATCCGCTCGGGGCCGTACCGGGGCACGCTGACCGCCACTCGACCGCCGGGCTTGAGCACCCGGGCGATCTCGGCCAGGGCCGTGCGGTCGTCGACGATGTGCTCGAGCACCTCCGAGGCGATCACCCGGTCGACGCTCGCATCGGGCACCGGCAGGCCACGGAGGTCGCCGCGGGCCACCCCGGCCGACGCACCCGCCGGTGCCTCGCCGGCGGCGGCGATCGCACCCAGCCACTCGGCGGTGGTGGCCACTTCCTGCTGCCCCCAGTCGACCGCGAGCACCGAGGCCCCTCGCCGGTAGGCCTCGAACGCGTGCCGGCCCTCGCCGCACCCCAGGTCCAGGACCCGCATGCCCGGCCGCACGTCGAGCAGGTCGTAGTCGACCGTCAGCACCGGCCGCTCCCCACGTCGGTGGCCGCCCGTCGGTCCAGCACCTCGCCGTACCACTCGGCCGTGCGCTCGGCGGTGCGCCGCCAGGTGTAGGAGCCGAGCACCCGGGCCCGCCCCGCCCGGCCCAGCTGGTCCCGCAGCGACGGGTGGTCCAGCACCAGCCGCAGCGCCTCGGCCAGGCGGCCGACGTCGCCCGCGGGCACCTGCACCCCGGCGTGCGAGCCGACGACCTCCGGCAGGGCACCCGCGTCGGTCGTGACCAGCGGCGTGCCGCAGGCCATCGCCTCCACCGCAGGCAGCGAGAAGCCCTCGTACAGCGACGGGACGGCGACCACGGTGGCGGTCTGCAGCAGCCGGACCAGCTCCTCGGTCGGGATCGAGCCGGTGAAGTGGACGGCGTCGGCCAGGCTGAGCCGGTCCAGCGCCTCGGCCGCCGGACCACCGGGCCGGGCCGTGCCCACCACGGTGAGGCGCACGTCCTGTTCCGTGCGCAGCTTGGCCAGCGCCTCCAGCAGGTGGACCAGGCCCTTGAGCGGGACGTCCGCGCTGGTCGTCACCACGATCCGGGCCGCCTCCCGGGCGGTCGGCTCCGCCGGCGGCCGGAACACCTCCGGGTCGATGCCGACCGGGATGACCTCGACGCCGGCAGCCGGGACGCCCATGTGCCGGGTGATGTCCCGGCGGGAGCTGTCGGAGACGGTGGTCAGGCCGTCGAGCCGCTGTGCGACCCGGGCCTGCATGGCGGTGAAGCCGTACCAGCGGCGCAGCGTCAGCCGGCGGCGCACCCCGGTCGCCGCGGCGAGCTCGAGGTCGCGGTCGATGGCGACCGGGTGGTGCACCGTGGCGACGGTGGGCAGCCCCCGGCGGCGCAGCTGGAGCAGCCCGTAGCCCAGCGACTGGTTGTCGTGCACCAGGTCGAACTCCGTGGCGCGGCGTCCCAGGAGCCGCGCGGCACGCAGGCTGAAGGTCAGCGGCTCGGGGAAGCCCGCCGTGCACATGGCCAGCCACTCGGCCACGTCGATCGGGCTGGTGAACTCGCTGGGCCGGGGGGTCCGGAAGGGGTCGGGTTCCCGGTAGAGGTCCAGGCTGGGCACCCGGGTCAGCGGCACGCCGTCGGCCAGCTCGGGATAGGGCTGCCCGCTGAGCACCTCGACCCGGTGCCCGAGCTCGCGCAGCTCCCGGGACAGGGCCCGGACGTACACGCCCTGGCCGCCGCTGTGCGGCTTGCTGCGGTAGGACAGCAGTGCAACCCGCAACGACCGTCCCATGACCGGACTCTAACGAGGGCCCCTGGGCTGGCCGCTGCCCGGACCGGCCTGGCAGGGTGCGCTCATGCTGCGCCACGTCGTGCTGTTCACCTGGACCGAGGACACCTCTCCGCAGACCCGGGAGGCGACCCTGGCCGCCCTGCGTCGCCTGCCGCAGGAGGTCGGCGGCATGACGTCGTTCGCCGTGGGCCCGGACGCCGGTCTGGTCGAGGGCAACGCCCACGCCGCCCTGGTGGCCGACTTCCCCGACCTGGAGGCGTTCCGCGCGTACGCCGCCGACCCCCGGCACCTCGCGGTCATCGCCGAGCACGTGAAGCCGAACCTGGCCAGCCGGTCGGCGGTCCAGTACGAGGTCTGAGGCCTGCGGGGGAGCCGTCCGGGTGCGCTGCATGCCCGGAGGGTGCCGCGGAGGGCGCACGCCCTGCCGGTCGCCGTCCACAGCGACCACCGTCGCCACAACCTCGGTCCCGCGGCTCTCGACCGGGGCCGGGCGCTCCAGGGTCGAGCACATGGCCGACCCCCAGCAGCCCCTGACCGTCCGCCTCTCCGAGCCCGGGGAGGTGGTCGCGGCGCTGCCGCACCTGCTCGGCTTCCGGCCGCGTGAGTCGCTGGTCCTGGTGAGCCTGCGCGGGCCGCAGGGCAGGCGACTGGGGCTCACCGCCCGGGTCGACCTGCCGCCGCCCGAGCACCGCAGGCAGGTCGTCTCCGGTCTGGTGCGCTCGCTGCTCACCGACGGGCCGGAGGCGGCGTTGCTGGTGGTCGTCTCCGAGGCCGCGGACGAGCCCGCCGTGCCGATCGGCGCACCCGACACCCCACCCCGGGACGCCGCGCAGCTGGACCTGGCCCACCGGGACCTCGCGCACGAGGTGGTGCTCGCGCTGGACGCCGTGGGCGTGCCGCTCCGGGAGGCGCTCCTGGTCCGCCGGGACCGCTGGTGGTCCTACGACTGCACGGCCGCGTGCTGCGCACCGGAGGCGGGCACCCCGCTGCCGGCCGGGACGAGTGAGCTGGCCGCGGCGAGCGTGGTCGACGGGCAGGTGGTGGAGGACGAACGCGCCGCGCTGGCCCGGCGGATCGCACCGGTCGGCTTCCTGGCTGCCGAGGCGATGGCCCGGGCCTGCGACGAGGTGGGCGACGCGCTGGCCCGGCGCACGGCGGAGCTGGGCTGGGACGTCCTGGTCGAGGAGGGCTGGGCGGCGGTGCGGGCGGCGGTCGAGGCCGCCGGCCCCGAGGCAGGGGGTGGGCGGCTGTCCGACCGGGAGGTGGCCCGGCTGGCGTGGGGACTGCGTGACCACGACCTGCGGGACCGCGCCCTCACCCTCGCGCTGGGGGAGTCGGCGGCCGCCGCCGAGGTGGTGTGGACCGAGCTGACCCGTCGGTCACCGGCGCCGCTGGACGCGGCGCCGGCGACCCTGCTGGCGGTCAGCGCGTGGGTGCGCGGGAACGGGGCGCTGGCCAACGTCGCGTTGGAGCGCGCGCTGCACAGCGAGCCCAGCTACACCTTCGCCGGGCTGCTGCGCTCGGCCCTGGACGCCTGCCTGAGCCCGACGGAGATGCGCCGGCTGATCCGGCAGGCGACCGGCCCGCTCGACGCCCGGTAATGAACGCGGCGGACCGGGCGACGGCCTCAGACCAGCTCGGGGCGCCGCCACTCCTCGCCCAGCACGTGCTCGGCCAGGAAGGCCAGCACGGTCTCGTACCAGACCGCCGCGTTCCCCGGCGTGAGCACCCAGTGGTTCTCGTCCGGGAAGTACAGGAACTTCGACGGGACCCCGCGCTTCTGCAGGTCGTACCAGAGCCGCAGCCCCTCGCCGATCGGCACCCGGTAGTCCTTGTCGCCGTGGATGACCAGCATCGGGGTCCGGATCGCGTCGGCGTAGCGGTGCGGGGAGTTCTGTTCGTACCGCTTCGGCTCGGTCAGCGGGTCGCCGAACTCCTTTTCCCAGTAGTACGAGGCGTCGGTCGCCCCCATGAACGCGTCGAGGTGCCACAGGCTGGCGTGGGTGACGATCGCCCGGAAGCGGTCGGTCTGGGTGGCGATCCAGTTGGCCATGTAGCCGCCGAACGAGCCGCCCATCGCCGCCGTCCGGGTCTCGTCGACCTCCGGGAGCGCTTCCGCGGCGTCCACCGCCGCCATCAGGTCGGTGTAGGGGGCGTCGCCCCACTCGCCCCAGCCGCGGCGGACGAAGTCCTGGCCGAACCCCTGCGACAGCGCCGGGTTGGGCAGCAGCACGGCGTACCCCCGGGCGGCCAGCACCCACGGCGTCCAGCGCCAGGACCAGGAGTTCCAGCTCATCAGCGGTCCGCCGTGCACCCACAGCACCAGCGGCGCCGGGCTCGCCGCGTCGGCGCCCTCGGGGAGCACCAACCAGGACTGGACCCGGGTGCCGTCGGAGGCGGTGGCGTCCAGTTCGCGCAGCGTCCCGGGGAAGCTGCTGATCGTGCCGGGGTTGGGCAACGCAGCTGGGTCCTGCCCGGGCGCCTGCGGGTCCAGCCGCACCGGCACCGGCGGGGTGTCGTACCCGGAGCGCAGCGCGTACAGCGCGCTGCCGTCCGGGGCGACCTGCAGGTCGCTGTAGGCGCCCTGGTCGGTCAGCCGCACCGGGGCGTTCCCCTCCGGCGCGCTGCCGTCCAGCGCCACCCGGAAGACCGCGTGCCGGCCGTCGTCGTCGGCCAGGAAGTACACGGCCGTGCCGTCGGCGGAGAACTGCGGCGCGCTCGGCCAGCGGTCGAAATCGGGGGTGAGCTCGCGCGTCTCGGCGGTGGCGACGTCGACCAGCAGCAGCGTGTGGTCCGGCGGTTCGGCGTAGGTCGAGGCGGACTCCCGCGCGCAGACGACCCGCTCGGAGTCGGGGGAGAACCGGGCGGCGGAGACGTCGGCCTGCGGATCGTCGACGAGGACCCGGGTCTCCCCGGACGCCACCTCGATGAGCAGCAGCCGCGATCGCCGTCCGGCCGGGCCGTCGGGCACCTCCTCGCTGCGCGCCACGAACCGGCCGTCGGGGGAGACGGCCAGGTCGGAGCCCGACCCCAGTGGCGGGACGGCGTCCGGGGTCAGGTCCCGCCACTGCGGCGTGGTCGCCGACGTGCCGGGGACGTCCTCCGCCGGCAGTGCGCCGATCCAGAACAGGTGCGGCACCGCAGGCCCCAGGTCGTGGTCCCAGTAGCGCACCGGGTAGCTCTCGTGCAGCAGTGCGCTGACCCCGGCGTCCTTGCGCCGGGTGCGGAGCTCCTCGTCGGCCTCGGCATCCGCGGCGCCGGGCATCGTGCTGGCGACGACGACCACGTCGCCGGTGTCCGCGGCAACGGCGACGCCGGAGACGCCGGAGCTGCGCTGCAGGACCAGCCGGGCCTCGCCGCCGTCGGCCGGCAGCGCCCACAGTGCCGGCTTCGGGTCGCCGCCGCTCTCGGTCGTGGCCGGGTCGGGTCGGGTGGAGGTGAACAGCAGGTCGCCGGCGGGGGTGAAGACCGGGGCGGACTCGCCGGTCGCGCCGCGGGTCAGCCGGCGGGCGTCCCGCTGTCCGGCCGGGTCGACCTCCCAGAGCGCGGACTGCCACTTCTTGCCCTCGGCGTCCAGCGTGGCCACCGAGGTGACCAGCCGGCGGCCGTCGGGGGAGAGGGCCAGGCCGCTGAGCCGGGGGAGGGCGATGAAGTCCGCGATCCGGTGGAACGGGCTGGGCGGGGTGTCGTCGCTCTGCTCGACGAGAGCTGCGGTGTCGCTCACCGGGGGCCTTCTCTCTGCGCGTCCGGAAGGGGCGCACCGAAGCCTAGTGAGCTGCCTGCGCCAGGTCATGAGCCCGGCGAAGGACCCCGTGCCGAGCCCGGGACGACGAGAGCCGCGACCCCGGGTAGGGGCCGCGGCTCAGGTGCGCGCGGTGGGGCAGTGGGGTCAGACGCCGGCGGTGGCCTCGGTGACCTCGGCTGCCTCGGCCGGGGACAGCTCCTCCTCCACCGCGCTGACGAACACGTGCTGGGCGACCCCGGGCTGCAGGGCGACCCCGTCGACCAGCACCGTGCCGTTGGCCAGCGTGGCGGTGACCGTCGAGCCCGGCCGCACGCCCAGGTCGGCCAGCGAGCGCAGCAGGGGGGCGTCCTCCTGCAGCTGCTCGCTGATCCGCCGGACGACGACCTGCCGGCCCTCGGGGGTCGCGCTCGTCGAGAGCAGGGTCAGCGCGTCCAGGACCGCCGAGGTGTCCCCACCCAGGGCGTCCAGGCCGGGGATCGGGTTGCCGAACGGCGAGACCGTGGGGTTGCCGAGCAGGCTGAGGAGCTTGCGCTCCACCGCCTCGCTCATCACGTGCTCCCAGCGGCAGGCCTCCTCGTGGACGTCGGCGTAGTCCAGACCGATGACGTCCACGAGCAGACACTCGGCCAGCCGGTGCTTGCGCATCACGGCCGTGGCGAGCTCACGGCCTTCGTCGGAGAGCTGGAGGTGCCGGTCGCCCTGGACCGAGAGGAGCCCGTCCCGCTCCATCCGGGCCACCGTCTGGCTCACGGTCGGTCCGCTCTGGTGCAGGCGCTCGGCGATCCGGGCCCGCAGCGGGACGATCCCCTCTTCCTCCAGCTCGAAGATGGTCCGGAGGTACATCTCCGTGGTGTCGATGAGGTCGTTCACGTCCACTCCTCCGTCAGGTTCGACCGATCTTACGAGGCGGGAGCCACTCGACGGGTGATCTCCACCGGGACGGGTCCGGCGGGCGCGCTGCCCGGGCCCCAGCGGTAGCGTCGGGCCGATGACGGAGCTGGCCCGCTCGACGAGGAGCACCGCAGCGCAGCGCCCCGGCCGGGGGCACCCGGAGGCGCGTCCGTGAGCGACGCCGTGACCGTGGTCTGGGACGACGCCCTGCTCGGCTACACCATGGGCGGCGACCACCCCATGCACCCGGTGCGACTGGACCTGACCATGCGGCTGGCCGACTCCCTCGGCGTCCTCGCCTCTCCGCGGATCGAGGTGGTGCAGCCGGAGCCGGCCGGCCCGGAGCTGCTCACGCTCGTGCACGACCCGGCCTACCTGGAGGCCGTCCGCCGCGCCCCGGAGGACCCGTACGGCGCCGGTCACGGCCTGGGCACCCCGGACAACCCGGTGTTCCCCGGCATGTACGAGGCGGCGGCCCTGATCACCGGCGGCAGCGTGCTCGCCGCCGAGCTGGTCTCCAGCGGCCGGGCCCAGCACGCGGTGAACATCGCCGGGGGGCTCCACCACGCCATGCGCGGCCAGGCCTCGGGCTTCTGCGTCTTCAACGACGCCGCGGTGGCGATCGCCTGGCTGCTGGGCCAGGGCTGGGAGCGGATCGCCTACGTCGACCTGGACGTGCACCACGGCGACGGCGTCCAGGCCGCCTTCTACGACGACCCACGGGTGCTCACCGTCAGCATCCACCAGACCCCACTCACGATCTTCCCGGGCACCGGCTTCCCCGAGGAGACCGGCGATCCGAAGAAGGCGCTGGGCAGTGCGGTGAACCTGGCGCTGCCCAACGGCACCGACGACTCCGGCTGGCTGCGGGCGTTCACCGCCGTGGTGCCCAGCGTGGTGCGGGCCTTCCAGCCGCAGATCCTGATCACCCAGTGCGGCTGCGACGCCCACCACGAGGACCCGCTGGCCGACCTCGGGCTCACCGTCGACGGGCAGCGGGCCTCCTACCGCGCCGTGCACGACCTGGCGCACGAGGTGTGCGACGGCCGGTGGATCGCCCTGGGCGGCGGGGGCTACGGCCTGGTGCGCTGCGTGCCGCGGGCCTGGACCCACCTCCTCGCCGAGGCCGGCGGCGACCGGCTGGCGCCGGACACCGAGATCCCGCAGAGCTGGCAGGACGACGTCCGGCGACGGGGCCTGCGCACGCCGCCCCCGGGCTCGATGACCGAGGGCGGCTACGTCGGGTTCCACCGCTGGGACCCGTTCACCGAGAACCGGGTCGATCGCGCCGTCCTGCGGACCCGCACCGCCTCCTTCCCCTACTTCGGACTGGACCCGGACGACCCCCGTGACTGAGGAACTGACCGTGCCGCCGCCACCCCCGCCGCCTCCGCACTGGGAGGCGGACGTGGTGGCCGCCGACGGCGGCACCGTGCACCTGCGCCCGATCACCCCCGAGGACGCCGACGGGATCGTCGGGCTGATGGACCGCAGCTCCGACCAGACCCGCTACTACCGGTTCTTCGGGCCGATGCGGCGGCTGTCGGACAAGGACCTGCACCGCTTCACCCACGTCGACCACGACGCCCGGGTGGCGTTCGTGGTGCTGCTGGGCGACCGGCTGATCGGCGTCGGCCGGTACGACCGCTACCCGGGCACCGACGACGCCGAGGTGGCCTTCCTGATCGAGGACGCCCACCAGCGGCGCGGGCTTGGGTCGGTGCTGCTGGAGCACCTGGCCGCGGCCGCCCGGGAGCGGGGGATCAAGCGGTTCGTCGCCGAGGTGCTCAGCCAGAACAGCCAGATGGTGCGGGTCTTCCTCGACGCCGGGTACTCCGCCAAGCGGTCCTACGAGGACGGCGTGGTGCACCTGACCTTCCCGATCGCGCCCACCGAGCAGTCCCTGGCCGTGGTGCACGAGCGCGAGCAGCGCAGCGAGTCCCGCTCCATCGGCCGGCTGCTCAACCCCGGCTCGGTGGCCGTCGTGGGCGCCAGCAACGACCCGGCCAAGGTCGGCCACGCGGTGCTGCACAACCTGCTCGAGTACGGGTTCGACGGGCCGATCTACCCGGTCAACCCGGCGGTGCGGCACGTCCGCGGCGTGCCGGCGCACGCCTCCATCGAGGCCATCCCCGACGACGTCGACCTGGCCGTCCTGGCCGTGCCCGCCGACGAGGTGGCCGCGGTGGTCGAGGCCTGCCGGCGCAAGAACGTGCGCGGGCTGGTGGTCATCTCCGGTGGCTTCGGCGAGACCGGGCCCGAGGGGCGGGCCGCCGAACGGGCCCTGGTGGCCTCGGCCCGGGCGTCCGGGATGCGGGTGGTCGGCCCCAACTGCCTGGGCATCGTGAACACCGACCCGGCCGTGCGGCTCAACGCCAGCCTGGCCCCCGACGTGCCCGGCCGGGGGCGGGTGGGCTTCTTCGCCCAGTCCGGTGCGCTCGGCGTCGCGCTGCTGGAGCGGGCCCGGGCCCGGGGGATCGGGCTGTCCAGCTTCGTCTCCGCGGGCAACCGGGCCGACGTCAGCGGCAACGACATGCTCCAGTACTGGGCCAGCGACCCCGGCACCGAGGTCGTGCTGCTGCACCTGGAGAGCTTCGGCAACCCCCGCAAGTTCGCCCGGCTCGCGCGCGGGGTCGGCCGGACCAAGCCGGTGGTGGCGGTCAAGAGCGGCCGGCACGTGGGCATGACCGCCGGGCTGGCCGGCACCAGCGTCGCCGTCCCCGAGCAGTCGGTGGCCGCGTTGTTCGCCTCCGCCGGCGTCATCCGGGTCGAGACGCTCGCCCAGCTCTTCGACGTCGGCACCCTGCTGGCGCACCAGCCGCTGCCGGCCGGTGACCGGGTCGCCATCGTCGGCAACTCCACCGCCATGGGGGTGCTCGTCGCCGACGCCGTCCTGGAGCAGGGGCTGGAGCTGGCCCACGAGCGGCCGGTCGACATCGGCACCCAGGCCGAGCCGGAGGACTTCCGCGCCGCGCTGCAGGCCGCGCTGGACGACGAGGGCGTGGACTCGGTGGTCGCGGTCTTCCTGCCGCCGCTGCTGCAGGGGGAGCAGCCCTTCGGCCGGGTGCTCCGCGAGGTCTCCCGCACGGCGGAGAAGCCGCTGGTGGCGAACTTCCTGTCCACCGAGGGGATCCCTGCCGAGCTGGTCGTCCGGGACGAGCACGGCATGCCGGGCCGCGGTTCGGTGCCGTCGTTCTCCACCCCGGAACGCGCCGTCATGGCGCTGGCGAAGATCAGCGAGTACGCCCGCTGGCGGCGGCGCCCCCTCGGCGTCGTCCCGGAGCTCGGCGGCATCGACGAGGCCGCTGCCCGGGAGGTGGTGGGGTCCACGCTCGCCTCGGCGCCGGAGGGTCGCGCCCTCTCCGACGAGGAGACGATGGCGCTGCTGGGTGCCTACGGGGTGCCGATGCTCGGCACCCGCCGGGTCGAGGACGCCGAGGCGGCCGTCGCCGCCGCCGAGGAGATCGGCTACCCCGTCGTGCTGAAGTCGACGGCGCCGTGGCTGCGGGACCGCCGGGACCTCGGCGGCATGCGGTTCGACCTGGCCGACGCCGAGGACGTGCGCAGCGCGTTCGCCGCCATCCCGGCCGGCGACCCGGTCATCGTCCAGGAGCAGGCGGCGCCGGGCGTGGCCACCGTGGTGGACATCGTCGACGACCCGTCCTTCGGCGCGCTGGTGAGCTTCGGGGTGGGTGGCGTCGCCACCGACCTGCTCGGCGATCGGGCCTACCGCACCCTGCCGCTGACCGACCTGGACGCCGCCGAGCTGGTCCGCGAACCCCGGGCCTGGCCGCTGCTGAACGGCTACCGGGGGAGCACCCCGGTCGACACCGCCGCGCTGGAGGAGCTGCTGCTGCGGGTCGCCCGGCTCGGCGACGACCTGCCCGAGGTGCTGTCGTTGACCCTCGAGCCGGTGATCGTCGGCCCCGCGGATGCCTGGCACGGCGGCCGGTCGCTGGTGGTCGCCGGTGCCACGGTCCGGATCGGCCAGCCGACGGCACGCATCGACGCCGGCCCCCGCCGCATGTTCCGGCCGGCGACACCGTGATCTCCGGGATCACCCCGCGGCCAAGAGCCGTGCCCGGCCGCCCTTGACGTCCTCCGCACGGACGACCGCCCAGACACGGAGAGCCGGGCCACCGCGGGGTGGCCCGGCTCTCCGTCGTGGCTCATCGGCGAGCGATGAGCGTCAGCCCAGGTAGTCCCGGAGGGCGTCGGCGCGCTGGGGAGCACGCAGCTTGGTCATCGTCTCGCGCTCGATCTGACGCACCCGCTCGCGGGAGAGACCGAAGCGCTTGCCGATCTGCTCGAGGGTCCGGGGCTGCTCGCCGTCCAGACCAAAGCGCATGATCACGACGTCCCGCTCGCGGTCCTCCAGGGTCTGCAGGACGTTGCGCACGTCGCCCTTCATCATCTGGAAGGCGACCGCGTCCTCGGCGACCGCGGCGTCGGCGTCCTCGATGAAGTCACCGAGCCGGGACTCCTCGTCGGCGCCGACGGTCTGGTCGAGGGACACCAGGTCGCGGGAGTACTCCAGCAGCTCGGTGATCCGCTCGGGCGTCAGGTCGAGCTCGAGGCCGAGCTCCTCGGCGGTGGGCTCCCGCTCCAGCTCCTGGTGGATCCGGCGGCGGGTGCGCACGACCTTGTTGACCTGCTCGGCCAGGTGGACGGGCAGGCGGATCGTCCGGCCGGAGTCCGCCATGGCCCGGGTGATGGCCTGACGGATCCACCACGTGGCGTAGGTCGAGAACTTGAAGCCCTTGGTGTAGTCGAACTTCTCGACGGCCCGGATCAGCCCGACGTTGCCCTCCTGGATCAGGTCCAGGAACGTCATGCCGTGGCCGGTGTAGCGCTTGGCCACCGAGACGACCAGGCGCAGGTTCGCCTCGAGCAGGTGGGCCTTGGCCGCCTTGCCGTCCGCGGCCAGCAGCTTGTAGTCCCGCTTGAGCGCAGGCGTCAGCTGCCGCTCGGTCAGCAGGCGGTCGGCGTAGAGACCGGCCTCGATCCGCTTGGCCAGCTCGACCTCCTGCTCGGCGGTCAGCAGCGGGGTCTTGCCGATGGTGTTGAGGTAGACGCGCACCAGGTCCGTCGACACCAGGCCGCTGGTGTCCGGGGCACGGCGCGGGGAGCGCACCTCGAGGGTGTCGGTGGGGGAGGACTGCAGCACGGTCACGATGAGTCTTCGTCCTTGCTTCGGGGTCCGGATGCGCCGCGTCGTCGATGTGCGGTGCACCCCGGTCGAGGTCGGAGCGTCGGCCCGGGGTCACCGGGTGGCTCTCCAGCCGTTCTGTCCGTGTGGTACATCGTGTGCAACGGACCCGGGTGGGTCGGTGTTCCGAGGCGGACCAACTCACAGGCAACGTCCAGGTGTGGCGCTCCGCGAGCGGGTGACGACGGAGTCGTACCCGCCGAGGCCGGGGGCTAGACGTCCAACTGCAAGGTCATCGGGCCCTCGTTCACCGAGGCGACCGCCATCCGCGCCCCGAACCGCCCGGTGGCGACCTCCGTGCCCCGCCGGCGCAGGTCGGCCACCACCTCCGCCACCAGCGGCTCGGCCAGCTCGCCCGGGGCGGCGTCCGCCCAGGACGGACGGCGGCCCTTGCGGGTGTCGGCGTAGAGGGTGAACTGGCTGACCACGAGCACCGGCAGGCCCAGGTCGCCGACCGAGCGGGCGCCGTCGTCGGTGGGGAACACCCGGAGCTCGTACAGCTTCCTGGCCAGCGCACGCGCCCGATCGCCGTCGTCGTCCCGGCCGACCCCGACCAGGGCCAGCAGGCCTGCGCCGATGGCGCCGACGACCTCGCCGTCCACCGTCACCGACGCCTGGCTGACCCGGGTCACCACCGCACGCACCGCACGATCCTGACCGATGGTCCGCCCCGGCCGGGGCGGGGGTGTGCCGGGCGTCGGCTGGGCTGCTGCGGGCGCGTGCCCCACACTCTTTGCGGCCCGGACCGCCGGCGCCCGTGCACGGCGCGGCCGGACCAGCCACCATGACGACCCAGACGGCACACGTGTGCCGACCGACCGGAAGGACCTCCCGTGGCGGGTGGACTCGTAGCTCTCCTCGACGACGTGGCCGTGCTGGCGCGCGCCGCGGCCGCCTCGATCGACGACATCGGGGCGGCAGCCGGGCGCGCCAGCATGAAGGCCGCCGGGGTCGTCGTCGACGACACCGCGGTCACGCCGCAGTACGTGCACGGGCTGAACGCCGACCGCGAGCTGCCGATCATCCGGAAGATCGCCTTCGGGTCGCTGCGCAACAAGCTGCTGATCATCCTGCCCGCGGTCCTGCTGCTCAGCGAGTTCCTGCCCTTCCTCCTGACCCCGATCCTGATGGTCGGTGGCGCCTACCTCTGCTACGAGGGGGCGGAGAAGATCTGGCACCGGCTGAGGCCGCACGAGGAGAGCCACGCCACGGTGGAGGACGCGCTGCCGGACGAGAAGACCATCGTGTCCGGGGCCGTCCGCACCGACTTCATCCTGTCCGCCGAGATCATGGTGATCTCACTGAACGAGGTGGTCGACCAGGGCTTCTGGTCCCGGGCGGTCATCCTGGCTGTGGTCGCGCTGGGGATCACCGTGCTGGTGTACGGCGTCGTCGGCCTCATCGTGAAGATGGACGACGTGGGGCTGCACCTGGCTCAGCGTTCCAGCAGTGGCGTGGCCCGGTTCGGCCGCGCGCTGGTCAAGGGGATGCCGAAGCTGCTCAGCGCGCTCACCGTGGTCGGGACCGCCGCGATGCTGTGGGTCGGCGGGCACATCCTGCTGGTCGGCACCGACGAGCTGGGCCTGACGTTCCTCTACGAGGCCGTGCACCACCTGGAGGAGGCGGCTGCGGAGGCGACCGGGGCCCTCGGGTCGGTCGTGGGGTGGCTGGTCAACACCCTCGGCAGCGCCCTCCTCGGGCTCGCGGTCGGCGCCCTGGTGGTGGCCGTCCTGGCCCTCACGCTGCACCGCCGCAAGGAGCCCGCCAGCGAGGGCGGGGGCCACTAGCGCGGGACGGTGACATCCGGCGACCTGTCGGCGATGACGGTCTCGTGACGATGCGTCCGGTGTCGATCCGCTGCCCTTGACCTCGGGAACGTCCGTGCAAGCCTGGGACGACGTCGAGCATGAGGGGGACGACGACGTGGACGCCATGGGGGCGACGACGACCGACGGACGGCGATGGGGAGCCCGGCTGGCAGGGGTGGTCGCCGCGGCGGCCCTGCTCTGCACCGGTCAGGTGATCAGCGGGAACGCCGCGCAGGCGGCCGAGTGCCCGGCTCCGATCCGCACCGTCCTGGACACCACACCGGCCACCGCCGACCGGACCGTCGCGCTGACGTTCGACGACGGTCCGCTGCCGCAGAACACCCCGGACGTGCTGGACGTGCTGCGGTCCAGCGGCGTCAAGGCCACGTTCTTCGTGCGCGGGGACCAGGCAGCGGCGCACCCGGACCTGGTGCAGCGGATCGTCGCCGAGGGGCACGCCATCGGGAACCACACCTGGTCGCACCCCTACCTCGACCGGCTCACCCCGGCGGCCCGGGTGGCCGAGATCGAGCGGACCACCCAGACGATCGTGGACGCCACCGGGACAGAACCGTGCTTCTTCCGCGGACCGTTCGGCGTCCACCGCGACCCGGCGATCGCCGGCCTGGCCTGGGAACGGGGGATGACCGTCGTCGACTGGTCGCTGGACCCCCGCGACTGGTCGACCCCGGCGAGCTGGAGCCCGGCGTTCCAGCAGCAGATCATCGACCGCGCCACGTCGCCACGAACCGCGCACCCGATCGTGATCCTGCACGATGGCGGCGGCTACCGGCAGAACACCGTGGCCGCGCTCGACGACGTCATCTCCTACTACGCCTCCCGCGGCTACACCTTCACCGACCCGGCGGGCCGCGCGTTCCCCTCCGGGTCGGGTCAGGGCGGCACCTACGTGGTGCAGCCCGGCGACACGCTGGGCTCGATCGCAGCGGGGTACAGCGCGACCTGGCGGGAGATCTACCAGGCCAACCGCGCCACCATCGGGCCGAACCCGAACGTCATCCAGGTCGGCCAGCGGCTCACCATCCCCGGCTCCGGCTCCGGCTCCGGCGGCACGCCGGCGCCGCCCGCCAGCGGGACGACGACCTACGTCGTGCAGCCGGGGGACACCCTGGGCTCGATCGCGTCGGGCTACAGCGCGACCTGGCGGGAGATCTACGAGGCCAACCGCGCCACCATCGGCCCGGACCCGAACCTCATCCAGGTCGGTCAGCAGCTGACCATCCCCGCCGGCTGAGCCAGCGCCCGGACCTGGCGGCGGCCCGCCGCCGCCGGGCAGGGCGATCCGCACGCGTCCTCGTGCGGAAGACTGCCGGGATGCCAGAGCCCCGTGCCGTCCCGGCGGCATCCGTCCCGGCGTCACCACCGGGCGGGGCCCGTCCTCACGTGGGAGCGACCCCCGCCCCATGCTGACCGCTGCCCAGGCGACCGGGAGCGACCTCCCGCTCGCCGCCCTCGCGGCCGCCGGCGCGCTGGTGCTGGTGCAGGTCCTGGTGCCCCAGGTGCGTCGGCGGGTGTCGCCCGGGTCGGCCCGGTTCCAGTCGATCGCCGGCGGGCTGGCGATCGCCTACGTGTTCGCCCGGCTGCTCCCCGACCTGGCGCAGCCCGCCACGGGGACTGCGGCTGGTGCGTCGCAAGGGCTGCTCGGGCTGCTGGCCGACCGCGCGTTCCTCGTCGCGCTGGCCGGCCTGCTGCTGTACTACGCGGTGCTCGACTGGGCTCAGGACCAAGACGCCCGGGAGCAGCGGCAGCGGGGCGGTGTGCCGACCCCATGGCCGTTCTGGGCGAGCGGCGCGCTGTACCTGGTGTTCAACCTCTTCGTCGGCTACCTGCTGGTGCACCAGGTGCGCCCCGGGCCGGCCGAGCTGGCCCTCTACACGGTCGCCCTGTCCGCCCGGTACCTCACCGGGGAGATCGCGCTGCGCGATCAGGACCCGCGCGCCTACGACCGGCTGGGCCGGTGGATCCTGGCCGCGACCGTCCTGGTGGGGTGGGGGATCGGTGCCACGGTCGACCTGGGCGATGCGGCGGTGCGCGTCTTCTCCGCGCTGCTGGCCGGTTCGATCGTCCTGACCAGCCTCAAGCAGCAGCTGCCCGGGTCCGGGCGGGCCCACTTCCCCCTGCTCGGGGGCGCCTGCATCGCCTTCACGGCCTTGCTGCTGGCCCTTTAGCCCGATCCCGGGTCGCACTGCAGGACCCGATCAGGGCTGGTCGGACCCCGACGTGGGGAGATCGGGGCAGTCGCGCAGGGCGGAACCGTCGAACTCGGGCACGGGCCTGGCCAGCGCCTCCTCCTGCGTCTCGGCCTCGCCGTTCTCCTCGATGTCCTCGATCAGCCACTCCATCTCGGCGATCTCCTTCTCCTGCGCGACGATGATGTCGACGGCGAGCTGGCACACCCGGATGTCGTCGATGTCGGCGCGCTCGGAGCGGGTGATGGCCATGGAGTGGTGCGGGATCATCGCCTGCATCCAGTCCACGTCGTCCACGGTGACCTGGCTGCGGTCGAGGGCGATGCCGCCGCCCAGCAGCAGCAGGCTCACCGCCACGATCGCGATGTTGCCCTTCATGTCCTTGTACATGTTGAGCATCCAGGCCAGCATGACCAGCCCCATGGTGCCGCCCATGGTGACCGCCATGAACACGCGGCTCTCGCTGAACTGGACGTGGCTCCACTCCCACGTGGAGGCGAACATGGTCCAGTACATGACGACCATGGCCGTGGTGATCATGGCGGCGAAGCGCAGGTACATCTTCGTCTGGTGCGACATCCCGCCGCCGTTCTCGTTCTGCTGCTCGGTGCCCTCGACGTCCTTCTGCGTCGCCATGTCCGGGTCTCCGTCCTGTCGTCGTAGGGAGGGGATCTGTACGCATGCCCGCGTGCCCGTACGGACGTCCGGGCAAACGAGCCGCCGGCAACCCTCCCGGGAGAGGGTGACGGGCCTCCGTACGGCCGTCGGCAGGCCTGATCGGCACGTGCGGCGTGGCGTCGTACCGTCAGGTGGGGGAGGTGGTCGGAGTGCCACGGGTCTGGACGGCGCTGCTGCTGTTGGCAGCCGTCTTCGGCGTGCACGGGGTGCAGTGCACGGCGGTGGACCCGGCTCTGGAGCACGCGTCCGTCGCGCACGCGCTGACCGCCTCGGTCGACGTCCCGGCGCCTGCGGGCCAGGTCGCCGTCGTCGCTGCGCTGCCCGGCCACCACTCCGCGGCCCCGCAGGGGGCTGGTGAGGCCGGTGCCACCGGCTCGCTCGACTCGTGGCACGACGGGCACGCCCTGGCTGTCTGCCTCGCCGTCCTGCTGGCGGGGCTGACGGTCGCGGGGGCACTGGTCCGGCTCCGCGGCACGGTGGTCCGGCTCGTCCGCGGGTCGCTCAGCTCTCCGCGCTGGACCACCGGGTGGTCGCGGCAGCCGCGACCACCGGATCTCTCCGTGCTCTGTCTCCTGCGGATCTAGGCCGAACTGCTGCGCCCACCCCGACAGCCCACGTTGCTCCGGGGTCTTGCACGCATGCCCGAGATCCCCAGACAGGAGACCCGCATGACCCGCACCAACGCTCGACTCACCCGCCTCGCCGGTGGGCTGGCGGCCGCCGCCGTCGTCCTCGCCGGCTGCTCGGACACGGTCGGCCCGTCGGCCGCCGGCGACACGTCGACCGTCGAGGACCCCGTCGCCGGGGTCGCTGCGCACAACGACGCCGATGTCGCGTTCGCCCAGGGGATGATCCCGCACCACGAGGGCGCGCTGATGATGGCCGAGGCCGCCGTCGACCGCGCCTCGGACTCCCGGGTCGTCGCCCTGGCGGAGCGCATCGAGGCAGCGCAGGGCCCGGAGATCGACCTCATGACCGGCTGGCTCGAGGGCTGGGGCGAAGCCCTCCCGGAGTCCGGCCACATGGGCGGCATGGGCGGCATGGACCACGGGTCCGAGGCCATGGGCAGCGGCATGGGGATGGAGCAGATGCCCGCCGCCGGTCCGGACTTCGACCGCAGGTGGCTCAAGGCCATGGTCGAGCACCACGAGGGCGCCGTCGAGATGGCGCAGACGGAGGTCCAGCACGGTCGCGCCCCCGAGGTCATCGACCTCGCTCGCACCGTCAGCGACACGCAGAGGCAGGAGATCGAGGAGATGGAGCAGCTGCTCACCGAGCTGGACGGCTGACCTGAGTCACCTCGTGGACCACGAAGAAGGAGCACAGCTGTGACACCACCTGCCCAGCCGCACGCCGTCCTCGGCCCCCGCCGACGGGGCGCGTCCGCCGTCCTGCTGCCCGTCGCGGTGCTGCTGGCCGCCTGTACGTCGGGGACGCCGGAGTCGGGCGCGGCTCCGCCGAGTCCGGCGACGTCGGCCCCGGGGATCAGCCACGTGCACGGAGTGGGGATCGACCCGGCCGACGACACCCTGTTCGTCGCGACGCACGAGGGCCTGTTCGAGGTGGCCGACGGGGGAGCGGCTGCGCTCGTCAGCCCGGTCATGGACCTGATGGGGTTCACGGTGTCCGGGCCCGGGCACTTCCTCGCCTCCGGCCATCCCGGCCTGCGCGTCGACCTGCCCCAGCCCATGGGGCTGATCGAGTCGACCGACGGCGGGCGGACCTGGAGCCCGGTGTCCCGGCAGGGCCGGTCGGACTTCCACGCCCTCACCACCAGCGCCGCCGGCGTCCTGGGCTACGACGGCACGCTCGTGCGCAGCAGCGACGGCACGACCTGGGAGGAGGTGGCCATCCCGGCCGAGCCCCACACGCTCACGGCGTCCCCGACCGGGGAACGGGTGCTCGCCACGACGGCCCAGGGGCTGCTCCGTTCCACCGACGGTGGCCGGACATGGGCCCTGGTGGACGACGCCCCGCTCCTCCAGGTGGTCGACTGGGCCGAGACGGCCGCCGAGGTCGCCGGGGTGGACCCCTCCGGGGTCGTCTGGACCAGCACCGACGGCGGCGACACCTGGAACCAGGGAGCTGCGCTGGGCTCCGCCCCGCAGGCGGTGACGCTCGGGGTCACCGGGGACGGCGTCCCGCGGGTCGTCGTGGCCACCGCCGAGGCCCTCGTCGAGTCCGTCGACGGCGGGCAGACGTTCGACGTGGTCCTGGAGTGGTGAGGGGCCGGGGCACCTGCCCGTGAACGCCCGGACGCCCCGGCCCGCACGACGCGGGCCGGGGCGTCCGGGTGGGCGGCACCGCAGGTCGGAGCCGGCTCCCCTCACCTCGACCCCGGCGGTGACGAGGTCCCGCACCGACAGCCCTGGGGCGTCATCGGCCGAGCAGACCCCGACGATGCCGCGCGGTCCGGTCCGGTCAGCCGGTGAGCGGGAGTCGGACGACCAGCCGGGCGCCCGGGGCGGCGTCCTCGACGACGACGTCGCCGCCGTGCTGCCGGACGACGTCGCGGACGATCGCCAGCCCGAGTCCGGTCCCGCCGACGTCGCGACTGCGGGCGTCGTCGAGGCGGGTGAACCGGTCGAACACCCGTTCGCGCTGGTCGACGGGGATGCCCGGACCGTCGTCGCGGACGGTGAGCAGCGCCTGGTGGGTCGCGATCAGGGAGACGGACACGGTGGTGCGGGCATGCCTCAGCGCGTTGTCGAGCAGGTTCTGCACGACGCGCGCGAGCGCGTCCCGGTCTCCGGTGACCCGGGCAGCGGAGACCGCGGACGTGTCCACGTGCCGCGTGGTGTGCCGACGGATGCGCTCCGCCGTCTCCAGCACGAGGTCGTCGAGGTCGACCTCGTCGCGGGCGAGCGGGACGCGGGCGTCGATCCGGGCGAGCCGGAGGAGGTCGTCGACCAGCCGGGACAGGCGCTGCGCGTCCTCGGTCAGCGCGGGGAGCTGCTCCCGCCACGACGGGTCGTCGTGCAGTGCGGCGACCTCCAGCTGGGTGCGCAGGGAGGCCAGCGGACTCCGGATCTCGTGGGCGGCGTCGGCGACGAACTCCCGCTGCCGTCGGGTCGCGTCCTCCGCCCGACCGAGCAGCGCGTTGAAGGTGGTGGCCAGCCGGGCGAGCTCGTCGCCGCCGGCGGGGACGGCGAGCCGTCGATCGAGTGCGTCGCCGGGGATGTCGGCGGCCTCCCGACGCAGCGCCTCCACCGGGCGCAGCGCCCGCCCGGCCAGCAGCCACGTCAGGACGGCGAGGACGGCGACCACCGCCGGTACGCCCACGGTGAGTGCCGAGGTCAGCTCCTCGACGCTGTCCTCGGCATCGTCCAGCGGCAACCCGACCTGGACGAGGACCCGCTGCCCGTCCGGTGCGCGGACCGGGAGGCTGAGCACGCGGTACGGCTCGTCCTGCTCGCCGGACAGGGCCAGTCCGTCCTGGGTGACCGCCTCCGGGCCGGTGCCCGCCGGAGCCGTCAGCAGGGGGCGCCCACCCGGGCGTCCGACGGAGGAGGCCAGCACGGCTCGGTCCCCGTCGAGCACCTGGACGACCTCGTCGTCGACGACGACGTCCGCGGTGAGCACCGACGCAGCCGACCGGCCGGAGCCGATCGCTGTGGCGACGCGCTCGGCCCGGTCGCGGGCGGCGGCGTCGACGCCGGCCACCAGCGCCGACTCCACTCGGATGACCAGCAGCGCCGCGGACAGCGAGAGGGCAGCGGCGACGACCGCCACCGCCGCTGCGGTCAGCCGTGCACGCAGCGAGCGTCGCCGTGCCCACCCGGCCAGGCCGGCCGGCCGGCCGACGCTCATCCGCCGGCGGTGTCGATGCGGTAGCCGACGCCGCGGACGGTCTCGATGGCCTTGCGTCCGAACGGGACGTCGATCTTGCGCCGCAGGTAGCCGATGTAGACCTCGACGATGTTCGGGTCGCCGGCGAAGGCCTCGTCCCACACTTCGGTCAGCAACTCCGACTTGGACACCGCGTCGCCTGCCCGCCTCATGAGGTGCGCCAGCAACGCGAACTCCCGGGCGGTCAGCGCCACCTCGGTGTCCCCGCGCCACGCCTTGTGCGCGGCAGGGTCGAGGACCAGGTCCGCCACGGCCAGCTGCGCCGGTCGCTCCGAGGCACCACGACGAGCCAGCGCACGCAACCGGGCCACCAGCACGACGAAGGAGAAGGGCTTGGTCAGGTAGTCGTCGGCGCCCAGGTCGAGCGCATCGGCGATGTCGTACTCGCCGTCCTTCGCGGTGAGCATCAGCACCGGTGTCCACACCTGGCGTGCCCGCAGCTCACGCAGCACGTCGTACCCGGAACGACCCGGCAGCATGATGTCCAGCACGATCGCCGCGTGGCCGCCGCTCAGCGCGCGCTCCAGACCCGTCACCCCGTCGCCGGCGACGTCGACGCCGAACCCCTCGGCGCGCAGCCCCCGGGCCACGGCGGCCGCCAGGTTCGCCTCGTCCTCCACCACCAGTACCCGCACGTCCACCCTCTCGCCGGCTGGTCCCTGTTCTGCCACGTCGGTGCTGAGAACCAGCTGAGAGGGCTGGTCTGCTCTCAGGGTCGCCTCAGCTGGTCCGGTCGACACTCGGGCCATGCCCCGGTGGAGGGGCTGCCACAGACCCCAGGAGGAGACATGAAGAACAGCACCCGGTGGATCATCGGTGGCGGCGCAGGCCTGGCGCTGCTGGTCGGCGGCGGCGGCGTCGCCCTGGCCGTCGACGCCGGCGAGGGGGACGACCGCCCGGACGTCGCCCTCACCGGCAACGCCCTCGAGCAGGCCAGTGAGGCCGCGCTCGCCCACGTCGGCGGAGGTGCGGTCACCGACAGCGAGGTCGGCGACGAGGAGGGCCACTACGAGGTCGAGGTCACCCTCGGGGACGGCGGAGAGGTCGACGTCCACCTCGACGAGGACTTCACCGTGCTCGGCGACGAGCGTGACGGCGACGAGTCCGACGGCGACGAGCCCGATGAGCAGGTCACCGGCCGCGATCGTGACGAGGCCGCTGCTGCTGCCCTGGAGGCGGCCGGCGGCGGCACGGTCACCGAGGTCGAGATCGCCGACGACGGCGACACCGGCTACGAGGCCGAGGTGCAGCTCGACGACGGCACGGTCGTCGAGGTGGCCCTCGACCGGGACCTCACCGTCACCGCCGTCCAGAACGACGACGACTGACGTCCGTGGCTCGCGGGGCCGAGCCGACCGAGATCGGCCCCCGCACCTGCGCGGACGCCCCGGCCCGCACGAGGCGGACCGGGGCGTCCGGGTGGGGACGGCTACCGCAGGTCGTAGCGGTCGAGCTCCATGACCTTCACCCAGGCAGCGGCGAAGTCCTGGGCGAACGCCTCCTGCATGTCGTCGCCCGAGTAGACCTCGACGATGCCGCGCAGGATGGAGTTGGAGTTGAGCACCAGGTCGACCGCGGTCGCCGTGCGGACGACGTTCCCGTCGGCGTCCAGGCCCTCGTAGACGTCCTCGTCGGCCACCGAGGTGCGCCACTGGACGCCCAGGTCCAGCAGGTTGCGGAAGAAGTCCTGGGACAGGACGCCCGGTCGGTCGGTGAACACGCCGTGCTGCACGCCGCCGGTGTTGGCCCCGAGCACCCGCAGGCCACCGAGGAGCACTACCATCTCCCGCGCCGTCAGCTCGAGCATGTAGGCGCGGTCGATCAGCAGCGTCTCCGGCTCCAGCTTGCTGCCCGGCTGGAGGTAGTTGCGGAAGCCGTCGGCGCGCGGCTCGAGCCAGCGGAAGTTCTCGACGTCGGTCTGCTCCTGGCTGGCGTCGGTGCGGCCGGGGGAGAACGGCACGGTGAGCTGCACGCCGGCGTCGGCCGCGGCCTTCTCCACCGCCGCGGTGCCACCGAGGACGATCAGGTCGGCCAGCGAGACCTTCTTGCCGGTCTGCGACTCGAAGTCGCTCTTCACCTGCTCCAGCACCGGCAGCACGTCGGTGACGCCCTGGTTGGCCGCCCAGTTGACCTGCGGCTCCAGGCGGAGCCGCGCACCGTTGGCCCCACCGCGCTTGTCGGTGCCGCGGTAGGACGCCGCCGCCGACCAGGAGGTGTGCACCAGCTGCGACACGGTCAGCCCCGAGTCGAGCAGGCGGGCCTTGAGGTCGGCGATCTCGGTCTCGCCCACGAGCTCGTGGTCGACGGCCGGGACCGGGTCCTGCCAGATGAGCTCCTCGGCCGGCACGTCCGGGCCGACGTAGCGGCTCTTCGGGCCCATGTCGCGGTGCAGCAGCTTGAACCACGCCCGGGCGTAGGCGTCGGCGAAGTACTCCGGGTCGTTGTAGAACCGCTCGGAGATCTCCCGGAAGCCGGGGTCGGCCATGAGGGCGAGGTCGGTGGTCGCCATCATCGGGGCGTTCTTCTTGCCCTCGATGTGCGCGTCGGGGACGAGCTCCTGCGCCTCGGGGTTCTTCGGCTTCCACTGCTTCGCGCCGGCCGGGCTCTCGGTGAGCTCCCAGTCGTAGCTGAACAGCATCTCGAAGTAGGTGTTGTCCCACGTCGTCGGCGTCGGCGTCCACGCGCCCTCGAGGCCGCTGGTGATCGTGTCGGCGCCCTTGCCGGTGCCGTACTGGCTGACCCAGCCGATGCCGTTGCCGTGCACCGGGCAGCCCTCGGGCTCGGGGCCGACCAGCTCGGGGTTGCCCGCGCCGTGCGTCTTGCCGAAGGTGTGGCCGCCGGCGATCAGCGCGACGGTCTCCTCGTCGTTCATGCCCATCCGGCTGAAGGTGACGCGGATGTCGTGGGCCGAGGCCAGCGGGTCGGGCTTGCCCTGCGGGCCCTCCGGGTTGACGTAGATCAGGCCCATGGTGACGGCGGCGAGGTGGCCGTCGTCCAGGTCCAGCGGGGCGTCGTCGGCGTAGCGCTCGTCGCCGAGCCAGGTGTCCTCCGGGCCCCAGAAGACCTCGCCGGGCTGCCAGTTGTCGGCGCGGCCGAAGGCGAAGCCGAAGGTCTTCAGCCCCATGTCGTCGTGCGCGACGTTGCCGGCGAGCACGAGCAGGTCGGCCCAGGAGAGCGTGCGGCCGTACTTCTGCTTGACCGGCAGCAGCAGCCGGCGGGCCTTGTCCAGGTTGGCGTTGTCCGGCCAGCTGTTCAGCGGCGCGAAGCGCTGCCCGCCCTCGCCACCGCCACCGCGGCCGTCGGCGATGCGGTAGGTGCCCGCGGCGTGCCAGGACATCCGGATGAACAGCGGGCCGTAGTGGCCCCAGTCCGCCGGCCACCAGTCCTGCGAGGTGCGCATGACCTCGACGACGTCGCGCTTGACCGCCTCGACGTCGAGCGTGGCCACGGCGGCCTTGTAGTCGAAGTCCGCGCCGAGCGGGTCGGAGTCCTTGGAGGTCTTGTTCAGCACCTGGACGTCGACCTGGTTGGGCCACCAGTCGCGGGTGGTGCGGGGGCGACCGTTGGTGGCCGGCTCCGGCGCCTTAATCGCCGGGTTCTCGCTCTCGCTGGTGCTCTCCGACTGCGCCTTGGCGACCTCGGTCTTGTCGTGGTCGGCCGTGCTGACCTGGGACTTGTCGTACTCGGTCATGGAGTGCCTCTCTCTGCGGGACGTTCGGTGGTGGACGGAATGGCCGGTGCGGTGGCGCAGGAGAGGCACCGGCCCCAGTAGATGACCTCGGCCTCGTCGACGACGAAGCCGGTCGGGGCGTCACCGGACGGCGTCAGGCACGGCGCCGCGCCGGTGGCGCAGTCGACGTCGCTGATGGCGCCGCAGGACCGGCAGACCAGGTGGTGGTGGTTGTCGTCGACGCGCGCCTCGTAGCGGGCGACCGATCCCTGCGGCTGGATGCGCCGGACGAGGCCGCGGTCGGTGAGCACCCGCAGGACGTCGTAGACCGCCTGGTGGGAGACCGCGTCCAGGCGGGTGCGCGCGGCGTCGATGAGGGCATCGGTGTCCAGGTGCGGGTGGGCGTGCACGGCGTCCAGGACCGCCAGACGCGGGCGGGTGACCCGGAGACCGACGGCGCGCAGTTCTCGTTCGAGCGAGGCGGCGTCGGGCACGAGGTGATCCTGGCCTGCCTTCCTTGAACTAGTCAAGAAACGCCGTACCGGGGTGTCGCGGTCAGGGGGTCACGTCTGGAGCAGGCCGGCCTCGTGGGCGAGGATCCCGGCCTGCGTCCGGTTGGTCAGCTCCAGCTTGGCCAGCCCGATCAACCCGAAGCCGCGGCGTCGGCGCGGGCGGGGGACCGATGGTTCCCGCGGCCGGGTCCTCAGGGCAGGAGGCCGTCCTCCAGGGTGGTGCGCAGCCAGCGTTCGTACCGGTCCGGTGGCCAGCCGCAGTCGACCCGGAACATGTGGTGCAGCTCGGGGCTGGTGAGCGTCCACAGGACGGCGGCTGCCTCCTCGACCGGCATCGCGTCCCGCAAGGGGCTGTTCGACGCGATCCAGCCTGCGACGGTCGTCATGGCCTGTCGCCGCTGGCGCTGGTGCAGGTCCGCCCGCAGCGCGGCGACGTCGTCGTCGACGGCAGCAGCGCTGCGCAGCATGGCGTCGACCGGGGCGATCCGTTCGAGCTGGCCCAGGATGCCGTGGGCGAACAGCGCGATCTGCCGACGTGGATCGGTCTCGGCCCGCATCGTCTGTGGATCAGGCCGCTCCAGCAGGGGGACGTCGGTGTCGTCACCACCGATCACGGTGTCCATCGCCGCCTGCAGCAGCCCGCGCTTGCTGCCGAACAGGTGGAAGACCGTGTCGACGGACACCTCGGCCGCGGTGGCCACCGCGGCCAGGGTCGTGCCGGCGTAGCCCCGGGCGAGGAGGAGCTCGACGGCCGCCCCGATCACCCGGCGACGTGTCCCCCTCGCCCGCTCGGCCCGCAGCGGAGAGCTGTAGGAGCGCCGGTTGACAGGCTGCGGCATGGCGAGCACGCTACCTGTATTCGTCCTAGTGCACCTAGGACCGAAATGATGAGAGGTGCCGCATGAGCACCGGATACGCCCTCGCCTACCGCCTCGGCATCACCCCCTGGGAACGCGCGGGACGGGGCGCCGCAGCTCAGTTCACCGCGCTGGTGCACCGCGAGGAGGCGGAGCGGACCCCGCCGTACGGGCCGGCGCTGGACCTCGGCTGCGGGACCGGGGCCCACTCCCTCCAGCTCGCCCAGCGGGGATGGCGGGTGACCGGCATCGATGCGGTGGGCGCCGCGGTGCGGCAGGCTCGGGCCAGGGCTGCGGAGGACGGGCTGGACGTCAGGTTCCTCGAGGGCGACGTCACCGACCTCCGCCTGGACGAGGTGGGCGAGGTCGCCTTCTTCCTCGACGTCGGGTGCTTCCACGGCTTGACGGACGGCCAGCGGACGGCGATGGGGGAGGGGGTCACCGCAGTCGCCACCCGCGACGCGACGCTGCTGCTGCTGGCCTTCCGGCCCGGACGGCGCCCGCTCCTGCCACGCGGTGCCGGCCGGGGCGACGTCGAGACGGCCTTTCCCGGCTGGACCCTCACGGACGAGGAGCCCGCCGACGTGACCGGGATGCCCGGCCCGCTCAAGCGCACCGCGCCGCACTGGTACCGCCTGCGGCGGACCTGACGAGGCGCGCCGGCCGCGCTGCTCGCGCCCCGAGTCGTCGACGGCAGCGAGGAGCGCCGTGCAGCTGAGGCCGCGGGTGGTCGCGACGGGACCGTCCTACGGCACCATCTCCGGTGTGCCGACGCTTCGCATCGCCCAGGACGACGCCGCCGACGAGCTGCTCAGCCGCGACCCGCTCGCCCTGCTGATCGGGATGCTGCTGGACCAGCAGTTCCCGATGGAGCGGGCCTTCGCCGGGCCGCGGCTGCTGGCCGACCGGATGGGCGTGCAGACCCTGTCGGCGGTGCAGCTCGCCGAGTGCGATCCCGAGGTGCTGCAGCGGCACTTTGCCGGCCCGCCGGCGGTGCACCGCTATCCCGGGTCGATGGCCGGCCGCACCCAGGAGCTCGCCCGGGCGCTGGTCGAGCGGTACGACGGCCGGGCCGACGCCCTGTGGGCCGACGTCCCGGACGGCGCCACCCTGCTCCGCCGGCTGCGGGAGCTGCCCGGGTTCGGCGCCCAGAAGGCAGCGATCTTCCTGGCACTGCTGGGCAAGCAGTGCGGCGTCACCCCGCCGGGCTGGCGGGAGGCCGCCGGCGACTACGGCCAGGAGGGGTCGCGCCGGTCGGTCGCCGACATCACCGACCCGGCGTCGCTGGCCGAGGTGCGCAGCGTCAAACAGGCCGCCAAGCAAGCCGCGAAGGAGGCCCGCGGCGCGAAGGCCAGCAGCGACTGAGGCGCCGCACGGACGGCTCGCCGGACCGCTGCATCGCGCACGATCGAGTGGCACCATGGGTCGCAGGAGCCGGGGGCTCCGGGGGCCGGTCGAAACACCCAGACGCGCGATCCAGCCGACCACCGCCGCCCTTCCCCCGGCCGGTCCAGGGAAGGGCGTCCGTGGCCTCCAGCCAGTCCAGCAGCCGCAACGAGCCGGTCCTCATCACCGAGGCCGAGCCCAGCCAGGTCGACCAGCACGCCGCTCGCAAGAAGCGCTACGCGATCACGATGGCCATCCGTGGCATCAGCCTCGTCCTCGCCGCGATGACGTACACCTACTCCATCTGGCTGATGGCGGTCTTCGCCGTCCTCGGCACGGTGCTGCCGTGGGTGGCCGTGGTCATGGCCAACGACCGGCCGCCGCGCAAGAAGATCGACATGAACCGCTACCGGCCGCCGGCACCCGATCGGATCCTGGAGTCCGGCAGCAGCAAGGCCCGCGTCATCGACATGTGAGTCAGCGGGCGCCGGGTCGTCCCACCACGGTGGCGGCCCAGGCCAGGCCGGCCTCCAGGGCGGCTGCCGGGTCGGGAGCTCCGCTCGCGGCGGTCCACGCCGCGAGCACCCCGGCGGTGAGGGCGTCACCGGCGCCCGTGGTGTCCACGACCGTCACCGCGTGCGCCGGCCGGTGCACCAGCAGCTCGCCGGCCGCCCACAGCGCACCGTCGGCCCCCAGGCTGACGACCACCACCGGGTACCGGGCCGCCAGCTCCCGCGCGGCCGCCTCTGGATCCGCGCACCCGGTCAGCAGGCGGGCCTCCGCGGCGTTGGGCAGCAACAGCGTCACCGTCGCGGTGTCGCTGAGCCACCGATCGACCCCGTAGCCGGTCAGCGGACCGGTCGAGGCCGGGTCGACCGAGGTCGTGCAGCCGGCGAGCTGCGCCGCCGCCAGCGCCGCCAGCCCGGCGGCGCGCGGAGCGGCGTCCAGCAGCGTGTACCCCGACAGGTGCAGGTGCCCGCCCGGTGCAGGGGCGGGCACGTCGGCGGGCCGCAGCGCCAGGTTGGCGCCGCGATCGGCCAGCATGCTCCGCTCTCCGCCCGGCTCGACCAGGCTGATGATCGTCCCGGTCGACGCCGCGTCCACCGCACGTACCGCGAGGTCCACGCCCGCGGCCGCCAGCTCCCGGCACAGCGACTCCCCGGCGACGTCGGTGCCCACGCAGCCGGCGAACAGCACCGGCGTGCCGAGCGCTGCCAGGTGTGCGGCCACGTTGGCCCCGGCACCGCCGCCCCGCGTGACGATCGACGCCGGCCGGTCCGATCCGGGCGCCGGTGCACCGGCCAGCAGGACGACGACGTCGGTGCAGACGTCGCCCACGACGACGACCGGGGGAGCCGTCACGGCGGGGTCAGCGGGGGAGCGCGGCGAGCTCGGCCGCGATCTGCCCGGCCAGTTCGGCGTTGCGCAGCACCAGCCGCACGTTGACCGCCAGGCTCGCACCGCCGCTGGCCGCGTGGAGGTGCCCCAGGACGAAGGGGGTGACGTCCTTGCCGCGCGCCCCGGCGGCGTCCGCCGCGGCCAGCGCCTCGGCGATCACCCGGTCGTGCAGCTCGGTGTCCAGCTGCTCGTCGACCGGGAGCGGGTTGGCCACCACCACCGCGCCGGGCACGAGCCCGCGGCGGGCGGCGAACACCCGGGCCGCCTCGGCGGCGGAGGCCACCGACCAGTCGACCGGGGAGCCGGAGTCGGCGACGTAGAAGCCGGGGAACCGGTTCGTGCGCCACCCGACGACGGTCACCGACAGGGACTCCAGCCGCTCCAGCGTCGCCGGGACGTCGAGGATCGACTTGACCCCGGCGCAGACCACGACCAGCGAGGTGCGGGCCAGTGCCACCAGGTCCGCGGACTCGTCGAAGGTGTCCGTGGCGTGCCGGTGCACCCCGCCGAGCCCGCCGGTGGCGAAGACGCCGATCCCGGCCCGGGCGGCGAGCAGGGCGGTGCTGGAGACCGTGGTGGCGCCGCTGTGCCCCAGCGCCAGCGCGACCGGCAGGTCGCGGACGCCGAGCTTGGCGAGCTCCGGGTCGGCGCACACCCGGTCCACCTCGGCCGCGGTCAGCCCGACGTGGGGCACGCCGTCCAGCACGGCGATGGTGGCCGGGACGGCGCCACCGGCGCGAACGGCGTCCTCGACCTGGTCGGCCGCCGCCCGGTTCTCCGGGCGGGGCAGGCCGTGCGCGAGCAGCGTGCTCTCCAGCGCGACCACCGGCCGGCCGGCGGCGAGCGCGTCGGCCACCTCGGGGGAGAGGACGGACGGACTGGTGGGGGAGGCGGTCGGCACCCTGCCATCATGGTGGGCAGCCCGTCACGGGCCGGATCCCGGCCCGAATCCGAGAACTGAGGGAGCAGCTCATGAGCAGCGCCGACATCCTCGAGCGCCCGGACGTCCGCGAGTCCGACACCGGCAACGCCAACGAGGTCTTCCACTACGTCAAGAAGAACAGGATCGCCGAGAGCGCGGTCATGGGGACGATGGTCGAGGCGCTGTGCGGCGAGGTCTTCCCGGTGACCAAGACCCCCAAGCCCGGCAGCCCGGTCTGCCCGGCCTGCAAGGAGGTCTACAACCAGCTCAAGAAGTAGCAAGAGGGCCCGTGCGGCGCGGAGCGATCCGCTACCGCAAGCCGAGCTTCTGCGCCTCGAGCTCGATCTTCGCCGCCCGCCGGCGCTGCCGACGCTGGTCGTGCCGGGGGCGCGGAGCCGGCCACCACGCCTCGATGGTGGCGTTCAGCTCGGCGCCCAGGAGCAGGGACATCCCGAGCAGGAAGCAGAACAGCAGCGCGGCGATCGGCGCAGCCAGCGCACCGTAGGGCAGGGCCACGGTGAGGATGTCGGCCACGTAGCTGCGCAGCAGCACCGCCGCGCCCATGAAGAAGGCGACCGCGAAGCACCCGCCGAGCAGGTGCCGGGTCCACGGCAGCCGCCGCGGCAGGATCACGTGGTAGAAGCTGGTCAGACCCAGGACCAGGGCGATGACCACCAACGGCCAGTAGACGGCGTTGACCAGCAGCGTGGCGGTGTCCTGCCAGTCGGCGGGCATGAGCTGTACCAGGGTGCCCCGCCCCAGCACCAGCAGCGGCAGGGTCAGCACGGCGAGCACCAGACCGATGACGAAGAGCCACAGCGCCATCAGCCGGGTCCGGATCGGGCCCCGCACGTCCCGCTGGTCGTAGGCGATGACGACGGTGTTGAGGAACGTCGCCGTGGCCGAGGAGCCGGCCCACAGCGAGATCACGAAGCCCAGGCTGACCACCTCCAGCCGGCCTGACCCGAGGATGTCGTTGAGCGTCGGCTCGACCAGCTCGGCCACCACCCGAGGGGTCAGCGCCTCGGTGGAGGCACTGAGCAGTTCGGCCTCGATCTGCGCCACCGGGGCGGTGCCGATCCACGAGCTGAGGTAGCCGAGGGAGCCCAGCAGCCCGATGAGCAGCGGGGGGACCGAGAGGATCTGCCAGAAGGCCGCCTCCGCCGACAGCCCCAGGATCCGGTCGTTCCAGGCCTTGGCCAGCGTGCGGCCGAGCACCTGCAGCGGCACCCGCAGGGGCGTCGGCAGCCGGCTGACCGGCCCGCGGCGGGGTGGTTCTGCAGCGGGCCGGGACTCTTCCTCGGTGGGCTGGTCGGTGGCCGGTGCCGGGTCGACGGCATCGCCCGCCAGGTCACCGGCGCGCTCCGGTGAGCTGCGACGGACGACGGAGGCCACGGGTCCAGTGTGCACGGCCGAGATGACCCGGATCCCTCGGCGTCCGCCCCGCCGTCAGCCGGCCGGGGCGGGCGGCGGGGTGCTCGGCGGGGTGGTCGGCACGGCTGCCGCGTCAGCGGCCGGGTCGGCGGGCGGTTCGGGCGGGGCCACGCAGGTGATGATCGCCTCGGCCGCGTAGCGGGTCTCGAAGTCCTCGCGACGGAGCTCGGCCTTGCTGGCGAGGTCCCGGAAGACCCGGGTGACGGTGATGTCGAAGCCGCGCGCCCCCGACTGCGGGATGCAGTTGCCGTCGTCGACCTTCTCCTGGACGGCGGGTTCCCGGATGTTGCGGCGCGCGCTGCTGATCGACTCGATGTCGTAGTACTTCGTGCCCCACAAGGTGACCGTCAGCGAGCTGGGGGTCCACTCGGTCTGGACGTAGATGCCGGTGTCGGTGTCGTTGCGCCACTTGAGGTCGATCTGGCCCTCGTAGACCGTGGCCTCGCGCCCGGCCGGGTAGCGGCTGATGTAGAAGCTGTGCGGCTTGTGGTAGACGTCCTCCAACCCGGCGAAGAACACCGAGTTGAACATGGTGGTCGCGAACTGGCTGATCCCACCGCCCACCGCCTGCGACAGCTCTCCGCCGCTGATCACCGCCGCCGGGACGTAGCCCTGCGCCGTGCCACGGGGGCCGGTGTAGCCGTTGAGGCTGAAGGTCTCGCCCGGTCGGACGAGGGCACCGTCGACCTCCGCTGCCACGACCCGGATGTTCGTGCCACTGGCCTGGTTGGTGAACTCGGTGGTGAAGGAGCTCACCTTCTCGGTGATCCCCAGCGCCTGCGCCTGCTCGGTGGTGAGGGACGCCGGCACCGGGCCGAGGACGCCGGTGACGGTGCGCGGAGCCGGCTCGGAGAGCACCGGGAGCAACTGGCCGGCCAGCTCGACGGGGTTGATGCCCTGGCCGTCGACCGACGGGACGATGCCGATCGTGTCCCCGGAGACCTCGAACCGGGCGTCCTGGGCGGGGGAGCCGAAGACGCCGAAGTCCTCGCCCACCTCCGCCTGCAGCGCCGCCGGGTCGATGCCGACGGCGAGGGTGCCGTCCTCCTGCGGGGTGAACGTGAGCGACGCGGCGATCGCGGTGACCGGGATCTCCACGGACTCCGGGCCCTCGGGGCCGACCACGGTGACCGGCGCCGAGAGCGCCGGGGTCACCGTCTCCGCCAGCACCCGCGCGGCCTCCTCGGCCTGGACCTGGACCTCGGTCATCTCGACCGGCAGTTCGATGGGCTCGTCAACGGCACCACCTGCGGCCAGCGTCTCGGTGATCGCCTCGGCGGCGCCGGCCCGGTCGAGGGTGCGGCCCTCGAGCGGTTCCACGACCGACGGTTCGGTGCCCTCGAGGGTGATCGTGGCGTCGACCGGCGCGCGGTCGACGGTGGCGGCCAGCTGGTCGACCTGTGCCGCCAGCGCCGTCTCGTCCCCGGTGAGGACGGCGTCGACCTCGCGGTCGCCGAACAGAGAGGTGAGCCGCGTCCACGGGTTGAGCGGCTGGTCGTCGACGGCGTCGACGGTGGCCGGCACGTCCAGGGCGATCCCGGCCGTCGCCGGGTGCAGCACGCCGGTCACGTCGTCGGCCACCACCGGGTGGTCGGCGGCGACCTTGGGGGCCAGGTCGCCCTCCAGCCGCTGTGCGGCGGCAGCGGGGGAGAGACCGCCCACGTCCACACCACCGACGACCGTCCCGCGGGGCACGTCGCCCCCCGCGAGGGCCAGGTCGGCGCCGTAGAGCACGGCCAGCGCGAGGAGCGCGGCCACCGGGACCAGCACCCGACGTCGTCGCCACGTGGGGCCGCCGTCGCCGTCCCCGCCGGAGGAGGGGTCCGCCGGTGGCGGTCCGCCCGGCCCACCCTGGTCGGCGACGGCCGAGGACCCGGCCGGCGGCGTCGGGTGCGCCCCGTCGTCCTGGCCGGTCTCGGGCGCCGGGGGCGGGGAGTCGACCCGGGTGACGACGGCGGTGTCCTCGACCGCGGACCCGGCCACCGGGGTGTCCGAGATCGTCGGGGCGTCGGCCGGTGAGGTGGTCCCGGCCGACGGTGCGGATGCCGAGGTGACCGGGGGCTGCCCCGGTGCAGCGAGCGGCGGGGCGGCGTCGCCCTCGACGGGCGGACCGATCACCTGGGTGTCCCCGGGCGGTGGGGTGCTCGGGGGCTGTGCGTCGTCCGCCGGCTCCGCGGTGTCCGCGGGCTGTGCGGCGGCTGCGGGCTGTGCGGCGTCTGTGGGCTGTGGGTCGTCCGCCGGCTCCGCGGTGTCCGCCGGCTGCGGGGCGTCCGTGTCCTCGGCGGGTGCCGGCGGCTCGGACTCGGCCGATGCGTCGGCACCGACGGGCCCCGCGGTGGGCGGGGCCGGTGGTGCGGGGGGCGCCGGGCGGCTGCTGCCGACGGTGCCGTCGGGTTGCAGGCGCACGGTGTCCGAGACCCCGCGGGGTTCCTGCGGCATCGGTCGATCTCCGGCTTGATCGGGACCGGCATCCGGTCCTGAGGACGACGAAGCCGCCGACTCCCCGTCCCCGCGCTGCGGGTGCGGACTGTCGGCGGCTTCGTCGGGTGAGGGCTTCATCGCTGGCGCGACGATAGTTGCCCCACTCAGTTGGAGAGGCGCGCCTCGCCGTCGGTCTCGATGATGTCGGCTGCGATGTCGCGGAGCTTGTCCTCGTACTCACGTGCGTGGTGTCCACAGAAGACGAGGTCGCTCCCACTGGGGAGGACCACGCGCACCTTGGCCAGAGCACCGCAACGGTCGCAGTGGAAGGGAACGACGAGTTCTTCGGTGGGCGGGGTCGTCGTCAGCGTCTGGGTCATCTGGCTCATCACTCGCTCTCTACCGCACGGACCCGCGGCTGCGGATCGGCCTCCTGCACAGCGCCAGGATGGCCCCTCGTGTTCCCGTTCCGGCGCCTGTTGTGCACGGACTCGCCGAATGAGATGCGGCCGTGACACTCGAGGTGCGGATGGAGCGGGTCAGCAGGGGACGTCACTGGTTCGGAACTGGGTCCGGATGGAACACGTGCTTGGTGGTGCTGTCACCGGCTGTCGGTGTGTGGGTCCGCTGCTGTTCTGACGTCGCCCACGCTACGCCGTCTACCCGTTGCGTGCCGCCGTACACCGTCCCGTCACCCGTTGGGAGCGGTGCGGACACTCCCTGCGCCGGACACGGCAGCGGCCGGTGACCCCTCGGGTCACCGGCCGCGACAGCACCGTCCGGGAGCCTGCGGCTCAGTCCAGGTAGTCGCGCAGCACCTGGGAGCGGCTGGGGTGGCGCAGCTTGGACATCGTCTTGGACTCGATCTGCCGGATCCGCTCGCGGGTGACCCCGTAGACCTGGCCGATCTCGTCCAGCGTGCGGGGCTGGCCGTCGGTGAGCCCGAACCGCAGCCGCACCACACCGGCCTCGCGCTCCGACAGCGTCTGCAGCACGCTGGTCAGCTGGTCCTGCATCAGGGTGAAGCTGACCGCGTCGACGGCCACGACCGCCTCGGAGTCCTCGATGAAGTCACCGAGCTGGCTGTCGCCCTCGTCACCGATCGTCTGGTCCAGGCTGATCGGCTCCCGGGCGTACTGCTGGATCTCCACCACCTTCTCCGGGGTGATGTCCATCTCCTTGGCCAGCTCCTCCGGGGTGGGCTCACGGCCCAGCTCCTGGAGCATCTCCCGCTGCATGCGGCCGAGCTTGTTGATGACCTCGACCATGTGCACCGGGATGCGGATCGTGCGGGCCTGGTCGGCCATCGCCCGGGTGATCGCCTGCCGGATCCACCACGTGGCGTAGGTGGAGAACTTGAAGCCCTTGGTGTAGTCGAACTTCTCCACCGCGCGGATCAGCCCGAGGTTGCCCTCCTGGATCAGGTCCAGGAACGCCATGCCGCGACCGGTGTAGCGCTTGGCGAGGGAGACCACCAGGCGGAGGTTGGCCTCCAGCAGGTGGT
>NZ_JAPVBL010000005.1:196993-494560 GCF_026967935.1 Modestobacter sp. VKM Ac-2982 | reverse complement strand
CAGCCGGGGGTCGAGACCGTCACCCGCCTGCAGGAGGTACAACAGGCGCAGCTCTCGGAAGGCATCGCCGTCGTCGTTCTTCGGCGTGACCGACGGGTCAGAACGCCCCGGCGAGCGCACCCCCGTCGACCGGGTAGACGGTGCCGGTCATGAAGGACGACGCGTCCGATGCCAGCAGGAGGGCCATGCCCTGCAGCTCCTGCCGGACGGCCATCCGCCCGAGCAGCACCGTGTCGGCCCAGGCCTGCTCGATGGCCGGGTCGATCGGGCCACGGCCGCCGATGTTGGTGTGGAAGGGACCCGGGGCGATGCCGTTGACGCGGATCCCGTCCGGAGCGAGGTCGACGGCGGCCTGGCGGACCAGGTTGGCCAGCGCGCCCTTGGAGGCGCTGTAGCCGTAGCCGACCATCGAGTCCGCACGCAGCCCCGCGGTCGACACCGTGACCACGATGCTGCCCCGGCCGACCGGGCGCATGGCCGACGCGGCCGCGCGGACGGTGGCCAGGGTGCCCACCAGGTTGACCGCAAGGGCCGCGTCGAACGCTGCCCAGTCCAGGTCGTAGACCCGGCCCTCGGGGGTGTTGACACCCGGGCCACCGGCGATGCCGGCGTTGGCGAACACCGCGTCCAGCGGGCGCTCCGCGGCGGCGGCCGTGACGACGGCGTGCACCTCGTCGGCCCGGGAGACGTCGCACACCCGCGTCGTCACCGATCCGCCCGCGGAGTCCAGGGTGGCTGCGCTCCGCGCCAGCTCGTCGGCGTCGATGTCCAGCATGGTGACCGAGGCCCCGCACTGCAGGAGGCCCTCCACGATCCCGAGGCCCAGCCCGCTCGCGGCGCCGGTGACGAGGACGTGCCGGTCGTCCATCCGCAGTCGTTCGGGCAGGGACCGGGTGTCGCCGGTGGAGCCGGTCATGCGGGATCTCCTGGATCGTCGGGTGCGGGGGAGGGGCGGAGGTCGATGAGCACCTTGAAGGCCTCGTCGGGACGTTCCTCGAGCAGCTGGACCGCGGCAGCGGCCTCGGCCAGCGGGAGCAGGTGGCTGACCATGGCGTCGGCGGCGGCGGTGTTGCGGGCCACGAGGTCGGCGGCCGCGGCGAACTCCGCCAAGGTGCAGCAGCTGACCCCCAGGACGTCGAGCTCCTTGACGGGCAGCAGCCCCGGGCTGGTCGGTGCCGACTGCGAGGTCATCCCGACCACGACCACACGGCCGCCGTGACCGGCCATCTCCAGTGCGGTCGCGAGGACGGCGGCCCGGCCGGTCGTGTCGACGACCACGTCGGCGCCGTCCGGCCCGGTGTGCGCGGCCAGCAGCGCGGGGAGGTCGGCCGCGTCCGGCGCGGCGGTGCTGAAGCCGAGTGCGGTCAGCAGGTCCCGGCGGGAGGGGACGGGGTCCAGCGCCAGCACCGTGGCTCCCCGGTCCCGGGCGGCCAGGGCGGTGGACACGCCGATGGGGCCGCCACCGAGGACGACGACCGACTCCCCGGGCGCCACCCGCCCGCGGTGCACCGAGTGGACGGCGATGGACACCGGCTCGACCAGGGCGGTCTGGGTCGCAGTGAGGCCGGGCGTCGGCACCAGCGCGGAGGTCTCGGTCTCCAGGTGCTCCTGGAGTGCTCCGTCCCGGTGGACCCCGAGCAGCTGGAGGTGGCGGCACACGTTCTCCCGGCCGGCCCGGCAGGGTCGGCAGGCGCCGCAGGGACGGACCGGCCAGACGGCGACCCGGGTGCCGGCGGCCGGGCCGTTGCCGGTGGGGTCGGCGGCGGCCACGACCGCGGAGAACTCGTGGCCCTGCACGCGGGGGAGGAGCCCGTCGTGCGAGGGCCCCAGGTCGGCCCGGAAGAGGTGGAGGTCGGAGCCGCAGATCCCGACCGTCTCCACCCGCAGCAACGTGCGGCCCGGCCCCGGAGGGCCCGGTTCCGGCCGGTCGTGCAACCGGATGGTGCCGGGACCCTCCGTGACCGCTGCCCTCATCGGGCGCTGGGCCCCGAGGCGGTCAGGAAGCCGATGACCTCGTCGGCGACTGCATCGGGACGCTCGTGGTACAGCCCGTGCGCCGTGCGGGGCACCTCGCGCAGCGTGGAACCGCTGATCGCCTCCGCGTAGGCCTCGCTGTGCGGTCGGGGGATGATCTCGTCCACCTCGGCGGTCAGCACCAGCGTCGATGCCGTGATCTTCGGCAGCCGGTCGGGCAGCTCCGGGTCGTGCAGGAAGGGGTCGCGGGCGAACCGGCCGAACGCGGTCATGTCCCGCTCGTTCTGCGCGATGGCCTCCGGCGTCGGCGGTGCCGAGAGCGCGGCCGTCACGACGGCGTCGTCGTAGAACAGTGCCCGGACCAGCTGTTCCGGGCCCATCTCGAACAGGTTCGCCGGCGGGGCGTCGGGGACGTGCAGCCCGGCGGGGGCCATCAGGACGAGGTGCTCGACCCGGTCGGGGATGGTCGTCGCGAGCTCCGCGGCGATCCAGCCGCCGAACGAGGCGCCGACGACGTCGAGCCGGTCGATGCCGAGCTCGTCCAGCAGTCGCACGTAGTGGGCGGCGATGTCCTGGACGGTGGCGACCTCGGGGAGCTCGTCGCTGAGCCCGAAGCCGGGGTGGTCCGGCGCGATCACGTCGAAGTGCTGGGACAGCTGCTCCAGGTAGGGGTTCCAGGCCCCCGCCCCGCCGGCGGCGTGCAGGACCAGGACCGGGCGCCCGGACCCCTGTCGGAAGAAGTTGACCTCACCGGACCCCATGGGCACTCGGGTCGGGGTCGGGCCGGCACCTGGATCACTCACGCTGAACTCCTGACTCGAGGCCTTCGGACACTTGTCCGCCATCTCGGCTCACCGTGACCCATGCCACGGTGGCTGTCAACGGACTCCTGGCCGGCAGGGTCGCCTACGTCCCTCTGGCGCCATCCGCGGGCGGGTCCTGAGGAGGCGTGGGGCGTCGGACTCCCGGCAGCGGACATCCGTACGCCTGACGGTTGACAACGGTTGCGCGGCGCTGCCAGTGTTCCCTGCGTCACGTTGCGCAGGTCACACAAGGCCGCTCTGCCGACACGTGCCGTCCCATCCAATGACGAAGAGGACGACAGATGTCTCATCGACTTCCCCGCGCCGGACGAGCCCCGCGCTTCGCACCCCTGGCAGCGCTCGCGGTCGCCGGACTGGCGATCGCCGGGTGCGCACCCAGCGAGACCGACACGGGATCGCCGGCTGGTGCAGAAGCCGAAGCAGTCGTGTCGGAGGACGTGCTCGCCGATCTGGAGACCGAGGTCCAGGAGGCCATGGCCGTCCCCGAGTGGGAGTCGCCCGGACCGGCCTTCTCCGTCGCGGGGCTGGCGGGCAAGAAGATCCTGTCGATGCCGGTGAGCAGCCAGCTCGAGGGCTGCGACCGGATGGCGCGCACCGTCGTCGACATCGCCAAGAGCGTCGGCATGACCGACAGCACGTACTTCCAGAACGACGGTGGCCCGCAGGCCTGGGTCCAGGGCATGAACCTGGCGATCAACCAGGGGTACGACGGCGTCGCGCTCGTCTGCGGCATCGACCCGGCAGCGCTGGCCCCGCAGATGGAGGCCGCCCGCGAGGCGGGCATCGAGGTGGTGGACATGCACCTGGCCGACGTGGAGGACCCGGCGAGCGACCTCATCGCCGCCCAGACGAACGGCCAGTTCAACCGGTCGATGGAGCTGGGCGTGGACGCCGCGCTCCTCGAGTCCGAGGGCCGGCCCATCGACGCCCTGGTGATCACGTCGAACGAGAACCCGCCGTCGATCGGGATGGAACAGGCCGTCCGGGACGAGTTCGAGGAACTCTGCGGGGACGAGTGCGAGGTGCAGGCGATCAACATCCCGATCACCGACTACGCCACCGAGCTGACCAGCGCAGTCTCCTCGGCGCTGGTGGCCAACCCCGACATCCGCGCCGTCTTCACCGTCTTCGACGCGCAGACGCCGTTCGTCCTGCCGGCCATCCAGTCCTCCGGTGTCGACGCGAAGACCTACGCCTTCGGCGCCGACCGCACCTTCATCGAGCTGATGAAGGACCCGGCGAACCCGATGGGGACCGACATGGGCCCGAACTTCGACTGGATGGCCTACACCGGCGCCGACCAGCTGTTCCGGGTGCTCAGCGACCAGGAGCCGATCCCGTCCGAAGAGGCCTTCTCGCCCTACCGGTTGTGGGCCCCGGAGAACGCCGAGGAGCTGCAGCCGCCGGACTACGGCTTCGGTGACGCCTACGTGGAGGGCTACCGCGGTCTCTGGCAGGACGCGCCCGCCGCCTGATGGGCCGGGGGGCCTCCGGATCTCCGGAGGCCCCCGCAGCCCCGTTCCACCCAGACCAGCAGGGGTACGGCGTCCGGCCACCCCGCTCCGGCCCAGCTAGGGGAACCGTCGGATGGCGACCACCGCTCTGGAGCTCCACCACATCTCGAAGACCTTCGGCGCCACCAAGGCCCTGCAGGACGTCTCCCTGACCGTCCAGCGCGGGGAGGTGCTCGCGCTCCTCGGCGAGAACGGCTGCGGGAAGTCGACCCTGGTCAAGGTCATGGCCGGCGTCTACGACCCCGAGCCCGGCGGCCGGATGGTCGTCGACGGCAAGGACGTCCCGCTGCCGCTGCACGGGGACGCCGCCCGGCACCTGGGGCTCAGCTTCGTCCACCAGGACCTGGGGCTGGCCCGCCCGCTCACCGTCCTGGAGAACCTGCTCGGCGGTGTCGCCGAGCGGTCCGGGTCACGCACCCGCATCCACTGGCGGGCGGAGGCCCGCAAGGCCGGCGAGATGCTGCGCTCCTACGGGGTCGACGTCGACCCCCTGGCGGTCGTCAACCAGCTGCCGCCGGTGGAGCAGGCGCTGGTGGCCATCGCCCGGGCGGCGGAGGAGCTCAAGCAGCACCGGGAACGCACCGGTGCCTCCTCCTCGGTGCTCGTCCTGGACGAACCGACGGTCTTCCTGCCCGAGGAGGAGGTGCGGTTCCTCTTCGACCTGATCCGGACCATCGTGGCCTCGGGCGCCAGCGTGGTGTTCATCTCCCACGACCTGCCGGCCGTCCGCGCCATCGCCGACCGGGTCACCGTGCTGCGGGACGGGAAGCTCGCCGCGAACGCCCGGATGAGCGACGTCACGGACGCCGAGGTCGTGGAGATGATCGTCGGCCCTGCGGCCGCCGGCCTCAGCAGCCCGAAGCACGGCCAGGCCCACGGTGCCCACCGGCCGGACGCGGAGGAGCCGCGGTCCTTCGACCGCGCACCCGAGGCGGGGCTGCACGTCACCGGCCTCCGCGGTGGCCAGACCAGCGGGCTCGAGCTGCACGTGGCCCCGGGGGAGATCGTCGGCCTCGCCGGACTGCTGGGATCCGGTGCCGAGGAGGTCCCCTACCTCCTCTTCGGTGCGAAGCAGGCCTCCGGCGGTGAGCTCACCCTGCGCGGCCGGAGCGTGCCGTTGACCAAGCAGCACCCCGGCCAGGCGGTCGGCATGGGCCTCGCGCTGATCCCGGCCGACCGCCGTCGGGACGCCATCGCCCCGGCGGTCTCGGTCGCCGAGAACATGATGCTGCTGGTGGTGCGCCGGTTCTCCCGGGGTGGGCGGCTGCGCAACGCGCTGCTGCGCAGCACTGCCGACGAGCGGGCTGGTGCACTCGACGTCCGCCCGCGGCGCACCGACCTGCCGCTGGGCACCCTCAGCGGCGGGAACGCGCAGAAGGTCGTCGTCGGCAAGTGGCTGGAGATCGGCCCGGAGGTCCTCCTGCTGCACGAGCCCACCCAGGGTGTGGACATCGCGGCCCGCGCCGAGATCTACCGGGCCATCAAGCGGGCCACGGAGACCGGCATGGCCGTCGTCTGGGTCTCCAGCGACTTCGACGAGCTGGCCACCGTCTGCGACCGCGTCGTCGTGGTGAGCGGCGGGGTCGCCGTCACCGAGATCGTCGGGCAGGGCATCTCGCCCGCCGCGATCACCGCAAGCGTCTACGGGGCCGACCCGGGCGCGACTCCGAACACCCGCATCGTCGAACAGGTGGCACCATGAGCGCGACGGAGACCGTCGAGACCACGGACCCGCAGCCCGCCCCGAGCGTGGCCCAGGGGAGCGGATCGGTCCGCGGCCGGTGGGGGGAGAAGGCCGCCCTCCCGGTCGCCTGGCTGGTGCTGTTCATCGTCTTCGCCGCCCTGGCGCCGGAGACGTTCCTCTCCATGGGGAACCTGTCCAACATCCTCGGTTCCCAGTCGATCCTGTTCATGCTCGCGCTGGCTGCGCTGCTGCCGACGCGCTCGGGGGACCTGGACCTGTCGCTGGGCAGCATCGGGGGCCTGTCGGCGATCATCGTCGCGGTCCTCAACGTCAACCACGGGGTGTCCGTCCCGGTGGCCTGCCTGGTCGCCGTCGGCGTCGGCGGGCTCTGCGGTGCCTTCAACGGGTTGTTCGTCGTCAAGTTCAAGACCGAGCCCTTCATCATGACCCTGGGGACGGGCACGCTGTTCGGTGGTCTGGTCTTCTGGATCGCCAACTCCACCACCATCGTGGGGGTCGACCGCAGCCTGTCGATGTGGACCTACCTGCGCCAGATCGGCGGCGTGCCGGTGCAGTTCTTCTACTGCCTGCTGGTCATGCTCGTGATCTGGTACGTCATGAACCACACGCCCCTCGGTGTACGGAACCTCTTCGTCGGGCAGTCGCGCGAGGTGGCCGTGCTCAGCGGCATCAACGCCGACCGGATCCGCTTCGGCGCCTTCACGCTCGCCGGGGTCATCGCCGCGCTGGCCGGCGTCCTCTACGTCGGCACCACGGGTTCGGCCGGCCCCACCTCGGTGGAGACCTTCCTGCTCCCGGCCTACGCGGCCGTCTTCCTCGGCGCCACGACGATCCAGCCCGGCCGGTTCAACGCCCTGGGCACCGGGGTGGCCGTGCTGTTCCTGGCCACCGGCACCGCCGGGCTGCAGCTGCTCGGCGCCCAGGACTACGCCCAGCAGCTCTTCTACGGCGGGGCGCTCGTGCTGGCCGTCGCCATCTCCCGCTACCTGCGGCGGAACTGACCGCGGGTGCCACCGCTCCCCGTGCTGTGGAAGGAGAGAACGTGAGAGAGCTCGGCTTCGGCCAGCCGCGTGACGGCATCATCCAGATGGCCTACGTCGTGGCGGACGTCCAGGCGGCCATCGAGCAGTGGACCAGTGAGCTCCGGGTCGGCCCGTGGTTCCTGCTGGACTCCTTCACCGGGGTCGACCCGGTCTACCGGGGGCAGCCCAGCCGCGCCGACGTCGCGATCGCCATGGCCTTCGCCGGGCACATGCAGATCGAGCTCATCCAGCCGAAGGACGAGCACCCGTCGGTCTACCGCGAGGTGATCGAGCAGCGGGGCCACGGCTTCCACCACTTCGGCGTCGTCACCGACGACATCGCCGCCGGGATCGCCGAACTCGAGGCCCGTGGACACGTGCTCGCGTACCGGGCCGGTGTGCCCACGGGCGGCGAGGTCGCCTACCTGGACGGTGGTCACGACCGCCCGGGCATGGTGGAGCTGATCGAGTACGGACCGGGCATGGACGCCGCGTTCACCGCCTTCTGGCGCGCCTCCCTCGACTGGGACGGCACCGACCCGATCCGGCCGTTCGCGGCTCCACCTCCACCCACCAGCGTCCCCGGCTCCGGGCCGGCCCTCCAGGAGGAGACACCCCGATGACCGCTTCCGTCGACCCCGACCTGCAGACCCGGTTCCGCGAGGTGATGGCAGGCGTGCCCACGCCGGTCTCGGTGATCACCTGCCTGGGCGACGGGCTGCCGCACGGCACGACCGTGAGCGCCTTCGCCTCTCTGTCGATGACCCCGCCGATGGTGCTGGTCTCCCTCGACCGCGGCTCGGACCTGCTGGTCATGGTGCGCGAGACCCGGCGCTTCGGCGTCAACGTGCTCGGCTCCCACCAGGCCGCGACGGCCCTGGCGTTCGCGCGCAAGGGCGGCACCGGGAAGTTCAACGGGGTCCGCTGGGAGGTCGACAACGACCTGCCGCGGCTCCCGGGGGCTCCCGGCTGGCTGGCCTGCGAGGTCGAGGCGCTGGTCGACGGCGGGGACCACGTCGTCGCCCTGGGCCTGGTGACCGCGGCCGACACGACCGAGGGGCGGCCGTTGACCTACCACGGCCGCGTCTTCGGGACCCACGCCGCGCTGGAGACCGAGTGAGCCCCCGCCGCACGCCCGCGGAGTCGGTCCAGCGGGTGCTGGCGGCCCTCGCCGCGGGCCAGCTGGTCGTCGTCGTGGACGACGAGGACCGGGAGGACGAGGGCGACCTCGTCGTCGCCGCCGAGCTCGTCACCGAGGAGCAGATGGCCTTCCTGGTGCGGCACACGACCGGGATCATCTGCGCCCCGATGCCGGCCGCCCGCACGGAGGAGCTGCGGCTGCCGCAGATGGTGGCCGAGAACGGCGACTCCCACGGGACGGCGTTCACGGTGAGCGTCGACCACGTCAGCACCGGGACGGGGGTGTCGGCCGCCGATCGCGCCCGCACCGTCCGAGCCCTCGCCGACGGGGCCACCGGGCCGTCGGAGCTCCGGCGGCCCGGGCACGTCTTCCCGCTGCGCGCACGCGCCGGGGGCGTCCTGGTGCGCGCCGGGCACACCGAGGCGGCCGTGGACCTCACCACGATGTGCGGGTTGTCCGGGGTCGGGGTGATCGGGGAGATCGTCGACGACGACGGCTCGATGCGCCGGGGCGAGTCGCTGACCCGGTTCGCGGCAGAGCACGGGCTGCCCGTCCTGGCCATCGCCGACCTCGTCCGGTACCGGCGGGCCACCGAGCAGCTCGTCGAACTGGTCGCCAGCTCCACGATGCCGACCGAGTTCGGCGACTTCCGGGCGATGGCCTACCGCAGCACGGTCGACGGCACCGAGCACCTGGCCCTGGTGATGGGCGACGTGGCCGCCGCCGGGGCTGCGGAGGCCGGCGCACTCGTCCGGGTGCACTCGGAGTGCCTGACCGGCGACATCCTCGGTTCGCTGCGCTGCGACTGCGGAGGGCAGCTGGAGCAGGCGCTGCGCGCGGTCGCCGAGGAGGGCGTCGGCGCCGTGGTCTACCTGCGCGGTCACGAGGGGCGGGGGATCGGCCTGGGCCACAAGATCCGTGCGTACGCCCTCCAGGAGGAGGGGCTGGACACGGTGGACGCCAACACCGCCCAGGGCCTCCCCGCAGACGCCCGGAGCTATGGCGTCGGTGCGCAGATCCTGGGTGATCTAGGGATCAGTCGGCTGAGGTTGATCACGAACAACCCGGCCAAGTACGGGGGCCTCGACGGTTACGGTCTGACGATCGTGGGGCGGGTGGCGCTCCCTGCGGTGGTGACCCCGCACAACGTCCGGTACCTACGGACCAAGCGTGACCGGATGGGCCACCTGGCCCCGCCGGCCGTCGAGGGCTGACAGCTGGCCGGTCGGCGCACCGTTGGACCCCTGAGATGACCCGACCACGTGCGGACCGTCGTCCGCTCGCATCCGAAAGAGGTACTCGATGACCCAGTCCACGCCGGATGGTTCGATCCCCGCTCAGCCCGCCGTGACCACCGACGTCCTGGTGGTGGGCTCCGGCCCGGCCGGGGCGTCGGCAGCGCTGCTCCTCGCCAGCTACGGGACGTCGACGCTGCTGGTCACCAAGTACGGCCGGCTGTCCGACACCCCGCGAGCGCACATCACCAACCAGCGCACGATGGAGGTGATGCGGGACATGGGCCTGGAAGAGCGGCTCATGCAGGAGGCGACGCCCTGGGAGTTCATGGGGAACACGACCTTCTGCACCAGTCTCGCGGGGGAGGAGCTCGGCCGGATCCCCTCCTGGGGCACCGACACCGTGCGGCACGCCGACTACGAGCTGCAGAGCCCGACCTCGATGCTGGACGCGCCGCAGACGATCACCGAGCCGATCCTGGTCCAGGCTGCGCAGGAGCGCGGGGCGCGAGTCCGGTTCGACACCAGCTACGTCAGCCACGTCCAGGACGACGACGGCGTCACGACCACGCTGCAGGACCGGCTGACCGGCGCCCAGTACACGGTCCGGTCCAAGTACCTGATCGGTGCCGACGGCGCGCGCAGCCAGGTGGCCGCGGACCTCGACCTTCCCTATGAGGGCCCGGGCGCGGTCGGTGGCGCGCTGAGCATCGTCTTCGAGGCCGACCTCTCCCGGTTCGTGGCGCACCGGCCCTCGGTCCTCTACTGGATGCTGCAGCCGGGGGCAGAGCGCGAGGGCGTCGGGCTGGGCGTGCTCCGCATGATCAAGCCCTGGAACGAGTGGATGCTCATGTGGGGCTACGAGGTCGCCGGCGGTCCGCCCGACCTCAGCGACGAGGTGGTCCGGGAGCTCGCCGTCGCCCTGGTCGGCAGTGACGACTTCGAGATGCGGGTGAAGTCGCGGTCCCCGTGGACGGTGAACCACCACTTCGCCACCACGATCGCCCGCGGCCGGGTCTTCTGCGCCGGCGACGCGATCCACCGGCACCCGCCGACCAACGGCCTGGGCTCGAACACCTCCATCCAGGACTCCTACAACCTGGCCTGGAAGCTGGCCCACGTGGTGGCCGGGACGGCCGACCCGTCGCTGCTGGACAGCTACGACGCCGAGCGGGCACCGATCGCCCGGCAGGTCGTCGAGCGGGCCAACCAGAGCATCGCGGACACCGGCCGGATCCTCAGCGCGCTCGACCTGGAACACACCGAGGCGGAGGCGCTGGACCGTCAGCTCGCGCTGTGGAAGGCGCCGGGCCCGGAGGGGGAGAAGATCCGCACGGCGCTCCGGGAGGCGATCGCCTACAAGGCGCACGAGTTCGACGCCCACGGGGTCGAGCACAACCAGCGCTACGCCAGCTCGGCGGTCGTCGGCGACGGGACGCCGATGCCGGAGTACCGCCGCGACCCGGTGCTCTACGCCCAGCCGACCACCTGGCCCGGCGCCAAGCTCCCGCACACCTGGGTCACGCAGGGCGGGCACCGGACCTCCACCCTCGACCTGGTCGGCCGGGGACGGTTCAGCGTGGTGACCGGCATCGGCGGGGAGGCCTGGCTGGCGGCCGCCCGGAGCCTCGGCGAGGAGCTCGGCCTGTCGATCACCACCGTCTCGATCGGGCCGGGTCAGCCCGTCGAGGACCCGTACGGCACCTGGGCCGACCTGCGGGAGATCGAGGACGGCGGCGTCCTGCTCGTCCGGCCGGACGGGTACGTCGCCGCCCGCTACCCGTCCACGCCGCCGTCGGAGCAGCAGGCCTCCGACTGGCTGGCGGGTGCGCTGCGCGCCGTCCTCGGCCGCCAGGAGGGCTGAACCCGGCGCGTGCCCCGGTCGTCCGCAGGAGCAACGAGCCTGCGGACGACCGGGGCAGGCGGGGTCAGGGGGCGACGGGCACCCGCACCAGGTCCGGGAGCGAGCCGAACAGCGGCACGCGGGTGAGGTCCGCCGCCCGCGGCGCGAGGTGCACCCCGGCGATCATGCAGCGCACCGACCCGCCCGCCAGCTCGACGGTCGGCACGGCCACCGGCAGCAGCCGGGTGGTCGCCTCGATCCGCCGGCGCTGGGCCGGGGTGAGGCTGGCGGCGGCCCGCGCGGAGAGCGCGAGCACGGGTCCGTCGCGGCCGGTCAGCTCGATGGCGTTGCCGGCGAACTCGCGGACCTGGTGCTCGGAGAGCTCGATGACGTCCCGCCCCGTCGCCGCGAGCCGGTCGACCACCCGGGCGCGGTCGGCGGGCGTGCTGATCATCCCGAGTCCGACGAGCGCCACCGCGCTGCCGACCGACATGAGCACGTTGGTGTGGTAGACCGCCCTGCCCTCGGCGTCGGCCGTGTCGAACAGGAGTGCCTCGTAGCCGAAGGTCGCGCAGAACTGCGCCAGCGCCCGGGGGTGTGCGCGGTGGGAACGGGATACGTAGGCGACCCGATCCTGGTGGTCGAGCACCATGGCGCCGGTCGACTCGAGGAACAGCCCGTCCCGCTCCATGTCGGAGAAGTCCACGACCTGCGTCACGCGGTAGCGGTCCTTGAGCAGCTGGACGACGTCGGCGCGTCGTTCGCTGCGCCGGTTGACGGCGAACATCGGGTAGAGGGCCACCCGCCCGTCGGGGTGGGTCGACAGCCAGTTGTTCGGGAAGACGCTGTCCGGGCGGTCGTGCGCGTGGTCGTCGAAGAGGTGCACGACCACCCCCGCCGCCTCCAGCGCCTCGGCCAGCCGGGTCACCTCGTCCCGCGCCCGGGCGGCGACACCGGCGGCGTCCGGCCCGGCGGGCAGCGACTGGAAGGCGTTGTCGACCCGGGTCAGCTCGTTGGGACGGAAGTGGTGCGGGCGGATGAGCACGACGGCACCCGGTGCCTGTGCGGGCGCTGCCATCAGGCTCCGACCGGGACGACGACGGCGATCGGTGCGGCGAAGAGCCGGCGGATCGTGGTGTGGACGTCGACGAGCGCAGTCATCCGAGCCTTCCTGTCAGCGGTACCTCAAGGCTAGGAACGGACGATGTGCACCCGCAACGAACGAACAGCGCGATCCTGTCTGCTCAGATGAGCACAATTGACGCTGCGATTAGCCTTTCTGCATGGCTACGCTCACCGACCTCGATCGCCGGCTGCTCGCCGTCCTGCGCGAGGACGGTCGGGCGCCCGTCGCGGAGATCGCCCGCCGGCTCGGGGTCACCCGGGCCACGGTGACCAGCCGGATGGACCGATTGGTGGGCGAGGGCGTCATCGTCGGCTTCACCGTGCGGGTGCGGGAGGACGCGGTCGCCGGTGAGGTGCGGGCCGTCACGCTGATCGAGGTGGAGGGCCGCTCGACGGACGCGGTGATCCGGCGGCTGCGGGGCTTCACCGAGATCGACGCGCTGCACTCCACGAACGGGGGCTGGGACCTCGTCGCGGAGCTCCGCACCCGTGACCTGATGGAGTTCGACCGGCTCCTCGGCCGCATCCGGTCGATCGACGGCGTCCTCAACAGCGAGACCAGCCTGCTGCTGTCCTCCGTGCTGCGCTGACCCCGGCCGGCGGCATCAGTCCTCGGTCAGCCAGACGGCGGTGTTCGGCGGCAGGGCGATGCTGCCGGCCGAGGCGTGCACCCGGGTGGTGGAGGCGAGCAGCACCTGACCGCGGGAGCGGACCAGCACCGTGGTCGAGCCCATGTTCACCACGCAGCGCACCGTCTCCTCGTCCCCGACACAGCGGACGGTGAGGACGTCGCCGCGGGTGCTCACCGTCGCCTCACCCGAGCCCAGCGCCGGGTGGGCGGCACGGAGGGCGAGCGCCCGGCGGTAGAGGGTCAGCATCGAGCCGCCGTCCCGGGTCTGGCCGGAGACGGCGTAGTCGCTCCACTCGGCCGGGATCGGCAGCCAGGGCTGGGCCGCGCCGTCGGGGGAGAAGCCGACGCCGGTGGAGTCGTTCCACGGCATCGGCACCCGGCAGCCGTCGCGGCCGGCGCGCTCGCCGCCGCTGCGGAAGAAGATCGGGTCGGTCTTCGCCTCGTCGGGCACCACGGCCTGGGGCAGGCCCAGCTCGTCGCCGGCGTACAGGTAGGCCGACCCGGGCAGCGCCAGCATGAGCAGCGCCGCGGCCCGGGCCCGGGCGGTGCCCAGGGCGCCGCCACCGAACCGGGTGACCTGCCGGTCCTTGTCGTGGTTGCCCAGCACCCAGGAGACCGGGGCCCCCACCTGGCCGAAGGCGTCGAGTGCGGTCTGCACGCCGTCGGCGAACGCGGCGGTGTCCCACGGCGACTTGAGCAGCCGGAAGGAGAAGGACTGGTGCATCTCGTCGGGCCGGGAGTACAGCGCGACCTCCTCCAGGTCGGCCAGGCAGACCTCGCCGACCAGCATGGTGTCGGGGTACTCGTCGCAGACCGACCGCCACTGGCGCCACACGTCGTGCACCTCGGGCTGGTTCCAGGTCATCGCCTGCTCGGGTCCGTGGCCGAACAGGGTGGGGGAGTAGGCGCCCGGGTTGTCTCGCAGGTCGGCGTCCTTGAACAGGCCGTAGGCGACGTCCACGCGGAACCCGCTGACCCCGCGGTCGAGCCAGAACCGCAGCGTCTTCTCGAAGTCGGCGGCCACCGCCGGGTCCCGCCAGTTGAGGTCGGGCTGCTCGGGGGCGAACAGGTGCAGGTACCAGCGGCCGTCCGGGGTCCGCGACCAGGCGGGGCCGCCGAAGAGCGAGCGCCAGTTGTTCGGCGGCTCCTCCGACGGCGGGGCGAAGTGGTAGCGGGCGGCCTCGGGGGAGTCGGGGTCGGCGAGCGCGGCCTGGAACCACGGGTGCTGGTCGGAGGTGTGGTTCGGGACGACGTCGAGGACGACGCGCAGCCCGAGCTGCCGGGCGTCGGCGACCAGGGCCTCCAGGTCGGTGACGTCGCCGTATTCGGGGTCGACCGCCCGGTAGTCGCAGATGTCGTAGCCGCCGTCGGCCCCACCGGAGGGGTAGTGCGGGTTGATCCAGAGGGCGTCGACGCCCAGCCAGGACAGGTAGGGCAACCGGGAGCGCAGGCCGGCCAGGTCACCGATCCCGTCACCGTTGCCGTCGGCGAAGGACCGCAGGTAGACCTGGTAGACCACGGCCGACCGCCACCAGGGCGACGGGGACCGCTGGGCCGCGACCTGCTGCTCGGTCGAGGTCCGCATCGTTGCGAGCCGACGTGACATGTCCTCAACATCGGCAGCTCAGCCGGCGAACTGTGTGGCGCGCGTCACGAACGGCCACCACGGTTTCTGGCGGATCTCGCCAAGTCGGCGCGCCGGGGCCGGTCGGGAGGGCTCAGTCCGACGGGGGGAGCAGGCGAGGGGCGAAGACCTCGTCGATCGGCCGCGGGCCGATGTACTGGCGGCAGCTGCAGGCGACCCAGGTGTGCCCGGCCCACTTGCCGCGCTTGGTGTAGGCGTCCCGGGCGATCTCGGAGTGGCAGGTGCCCTGCTCCGGGTCGTGCTGGCTCAGCGGGTGACCGCAGGCGCACACGGCCTGGGGAACCGACGGGCCAGTCGGACGGCGACGCCCCAGCCGGCCGGCCGCGAAACCGACGGCGATCAGCAGTGCACCCACACCCAGGCTCACCGGGTCCACCTGGACACCCCCTCCAGTCGCCGTCGACGGTAGCGCGGGAGCCGGGGCGACGGGACACCCCATGATTGGCCGAGTGTGGCGTGGGGCACAGGACGAGGGTGGACAGCTACGCCGTCGGATTCGCCCGGCCGGATCGTCGATCCTGGGCCCAGCCGGTCGACCAGCCCAAGTCCTGGCACGCCGTCGAGGCGCACCGGCCCGCCGACGAGCTCGACGGGGAGGTGGAGCTCGCCGTGTGCGGGGCGATCGTGCAGATCTGGGGGTCGCAGCAGTGGCAGCGGATGAGCAGGGGCCGCGACACCTGTGCCGAGTGCCAGCAGCGGACCGCGCCCGCTCTCCGCCGGGTGGGCTGAGCCGGCCGGTCAGTCCGCCGGCACCAGGACCAGGGCCTCCGCGTCACCGCCGCACTCGGTCTGCCGAGTACCGACCGGTCGGTACTCGACGGGCGTGCGGTGCCGAAGGGCCACGGCGCCGCCGACCCGCTCGGTCACCACGATGTCGACCGCGGGTGGGCGGAGCACCGTGGTGATCGTCACCGATGAGTCGGCCGACCCGGTCGCCGGACCGTCCAGGAAGCCACACTCGCTGTCGGCCGGGCAGCTGATGGTGACCAGCAGGTCTCCGGCGGACGGCGGGACCGGCTGGAGGCTCACGTGGATCACCGCCGGGAAGGTCGTGGAGGGGCACAGCGTCCGGTCGCACCCGCCGCACGTGGCGGCCGCCGCGCAGAGACAGCTGAGGGCGCACGCCCAGCTGGGTCGGCGCCGGTGCGCGATCGTCGGCATGACGCTCTCCCGTCGAGGAGTTCCGAGCATGACACCGGTGCGGTGACGGCGGAACGGGGAGCGCCTCCCGGTCGGGGCGACGCGGGAGACGCTCCCGGAGTTCAGCAGGCGCTGCGCGGCATGGCGCCGGCGCAGGTGTCGTAGAAGTACGGCGCGCTCGGGGTCGCGGCGGGGGAGTCGCGTGCGATCAGGGCGACGACCAGGACGAGGGCGGCGACGAAGGCCATCGTCAGGGCGAACACCAGGAAGCGGTGGGTGGCTGCCCAGGCACTGCCCGGGACATGTGCGATGGCGGACATCGGGGGTCCTTCCGGCCGCCGGACGCGGCCACGGTGAGTGGGGTGTGCGTTGCGGTCCGGAGGACCGGCGCACCACCAGGCTGTCGCCGGGGCGGCGGTCGCGGTATTCGCCCTCGGGCGTATTCCGGCGGCGGTCACTCGGGCCTACCGTCGTCCTGGCGGGCCTCGTGCGGCCGCGAGGAGGGGCCATGTCGACGAGCGAGCTGTACGTCGCGGACGTCGAGGCGCTGGTGGGCGTCCTGGACGACGCCCGCACCGACGCCCCAGGCCCGGCGATGCCCTGGGCGTTGCTCGAGGACCTCCAGCGGTTGATCCCGTGCGACCTCGGCGTGAGCTTCCAGCACCACGAGCCCCGGGCGAGCAGGTCGCTGCTCATCCAGGGCGTGGAGGTCGGCGGAGAGCGAGCCGACGTGATGGGGCCGACCCCGGAGGAGCCCGACGACCCGTTCTGGCGGTACTGGTGGCAGAGCCTGTGCGCCTGGCCGCAGCGCACTGGCGACCTGCGGCGCGTCATCCAGACCCGGGACTTCCTGCTCACCGAGCGCGACCGGCTGGCCGACCCGGTGACAGAGGTCCTGCCGGAGCTCCGGGAGACGATGGTCCTCTCGCTGCCCGCCGCGCCCGGAGAGGTGCGACGCATCTGCTTCATGCGGCACGACGGGCCGTCGTTCACCGAGCGGGACAGGCAGCTGGCAACGCTCCTCCGGCCACACGTCCAGGAGATCTGGCTGGACGCCGAGCGGCGCCGTGCCGGGGTGCCGCAGCTGACCGCGCGGGAGTGGGAGGTGCTCGCGCTCGCCGCGTCCGGGATGCCCTACGCCGTCATCGCCGACCAGCTGTTCATCTCCGTCGGCACGGTGCGCAAGCACATGGAGCACGTCCGGGAGAGGCTGGGCGTGCACAGCATCTCGGCCGCCGCGGCCAGGGCGATGCCGCACGCCCCCGGCCACCTGCGGACTAGATCGACTGCGGCGGCTCCGCCGGCTTCTCCTGGGCGCGGGGAGTCCGCCGGCCGGTGATCGCCGAGATGCCGGTGATGTCCCGGCCCACGATGAGCGCCTGCACGTGGTCGGTGCCCTCGAACGTGTAGATCGCCTCGATGTCGGCGTGGTGGCGGGCGATGTGGTGCTCGAGCAGGATGCCGTCGCCGCCGAACAGGTCGCGGGCGTCGGCCACGATCTGCCGGGCCTTCTTGCAGTTGTTCATCTTCGCCATCGAGGCCATCGCCGCGGTCATCCGACCCTCGTCGGCGAGCTTGCTCAGCCGCCAGCTCAGCAGCTGCATGCTGGTGATCTCGGCCAGCATCCGGGCCAGCTTCTCCTGCACCAGCTGGTAGCCGGCGATCGGCTGGCCGAACTGCTCGCGCTGCATCGTGTGCTTCAGCGCCAGCTCGTAGGCGGCCTCGGCGATGCCCAGCGCCCGCCAGGCCACCGTGTACCGGGTGCGGTCCAGGACCACCGAGACGTCCTTGAACGAGCGGCAGTTGGCCAGCTTGTTCTCCGCCGGCACCCGCACGTCCTCCAGGGTGATCTCGGCCTGCCACACCGCCCGCAGCGCGGTCTTGCCGGTCATCCGGGTGGCGGTCCAGCCGATCGACCCCTTGGGGACGACGTACCCGCCGACCGCGCCCTCGGAGTCCCGGGCCCAGATGAGCACCAGGTCCGCGATCGTGCCGTTGCCGATCCACTTCTTGGCGCCGTTCAGCACCCACTCGTCGCCGTCCCGGCGGGCGCTGGTCTCCAGGGCGACGGCGTCCGAGCCGTGCTGCGGCTCGGTCAGCCCGAACGCGCCGATCAGCTCCATCCGGGCCATCGCGGGCAGCCACCGCTCGCGCTGCTCCTCATCGCCCAGGAGCGCGATCGACTGCATGGCCAGGAAGCTGTGCACCCCGTAGAAGGTGCCCAGGCTGCCGTCGGCGCGGGCCCACTCGGCGGCGACCAGCCCGGCGGACACCGCGCTCATGCCGGCCGAGCCGTACCCGGCGACCGTGCCGCCGGCCACGCCCAGCTCGGCCATCTTCGGGATGAGCTCGAACGGGAACTCCGCCCGCTCCCAGTAGTCGTTGATGATCGGCGTGACCTCGCGCGTGCAGAAGTCGCGGACCCGGTCCCGCAGCTCGATCTCCTCCGGCTCCAGGAGGTCGTCGAGGGCGTAGAAGTCAGGGGAAGCGTCGTTGCTCACCGTTGCGAAGCTACTCGCGAGTGGCACTAGGTGCCGTGTGCTCAGCGCCGCTCCAGGGAGCCGCGCAGGAGGGCTGCCTGCCCAGCGTGCTGGAGGTCGTCACCGACGACGCTGAGCAGCCGGACGCCGAGGGTCACCGGCGGGTCCCAGCGCTCGTCGACGACCCGGTCGAGGTCCGCGGCGGTCAGCGTGCCCACGAACTCGGCGGTCCGGCGGTGCACGTCGGCGTGGTAGCCGAGGAGCAGCTGCGGGTCGGTGACCTGGGTGCGTCCGACGTCGGTGCTGCTGAACCCGTAGCCGATGGCACCCGGGTCGAACGGCAGCCCGAACCGGTCGTGCCACCCGGCGTCGGTGTAGGCCTGGGCGCTGCCGGCCACCTCGGCGACGTGGTCGTCCTGCACCCGGGTCAGGTGCCAGACCAGCCAGGCGATCGTGTTCGCCTCCGGGTCGATCCGTGCGGTCAGCAGCTCCGGGTCGATCCCCTCGACCGCCCCGCGGACGGCCTCCTCGACGTTGTCGAACGCGGTCAGCAACAGGTCCCGGCTCTCCATGATCGCCGGGCTACCCGTGCCCCCGCCGGATCACTCGCCGGGCGGCTCGCTGGCCTCCTCCAGGTCCTCGACCTGCTCGGGGGTGGCCTGCTCCAGGGCGATGTCCCGGGGCTCGGGGAGGTCGTCGTCGGTCGGCGTCGTCATGACGACACCCTGACCCCACTCCGACGCGCACGCTAGGTTGCTCGGGACCTCGACCCGGCAGGAGACCCGTGTTCGGCTTGTTCTCGCGCTTCTCGCGGGTGGTCCAGTCGCGGCTGCGCGGCTGGCGGCTGCCGCTGGCCGTGATGGTCTTCGTGTTCCTGACCAGTTGGCCGGCGATGGCCCTGGTGGAGGGCGTCGACAGCGACATCGTCGCGCCGGCCAACTACTGGTGGTACTTCGTCGTCACCGCCGCCACCGTGGGCTACGGCGACTTCTTCCCGGCCTCGGCCGGTGGGCACGTCGTCGGGGCCTACGTGATCATCGGTGGCATCGTCACGCTGACGTTGCTGTTCACGCGGCTGGCCGACTACCTGCAGTCGGTCCGCAGCAGGCGCCTGAAGGGTGTGGAAGAGCTGGACCTGACCGATCACGTCGTCGTGCTGGGGTACTTCCCCGGCCGCACCGAGCGGCTGCTGGCCGAGCTGGCGGTCGAGGGCCGCACCCGGGTCGCGCTGTGTGCCTGGGAGGACGTGCCGGAGGACCCGGTGCCGGAGCGCACGGAGGTGTCCTTCGTCCGCGGCGACCTCAGCCACAGCGACGTCATGACCCGGGCCAACGTGGCCGCCGCCCGCGTGGTGGTGATCGACGGGCGGGACGACAACGAGACGCTGGCGATCGCGGTGGCGGTCCACCACGCCGCCCCCGACGTGCACAAGGTCGCCGCGCTGCGCGACCTGGACCGCCGGGACAACCTCCGCTACGTCGACTCCCGGATCGCCTGCGTGCAGTGGCACATGCCCTTCCTGATCACCGAGGAGGCGCTGGACCCCGGGCTCACCGAGGTGTACGGCGACCTGATGAGCAGCCACGGCCACGGCAACACCTACTCCGTCCGGCTGCCCGCCGGGCACCGGCTGGGCACCTTCGGTGACTGCCAGATGCGCTTCGGGCAGGCCTTCGGCGCGACGGTGCTGGCGCTGCGCGGGCCCGACGGCCTGACGGTCAGCCCGGCCTGGGAGACCCCGGTGGCCGATGGGACGACGCTCTACTACGTCGGCCGCCGCCGGATCGACGCCGGAGAACTGTTCGCCGCCCGCTGAACCGGCTGTTTGCGTCGGCCGAGCACCTCGTCGATGCTGGCCGCCCCGGACCCACCACAGCGAGGAGCGGGCTCGATGCAGCAGTCGGCGACGCAGCCCAGCGGCAGCCGGGCGGGGCGGTGGCAGGCCCGGATGACGGCCGGCGTCGTCGGATACCTGGTGTTCGTCGAGTTCACCAGCGGCGTCCTGCAGGGCTACTACATCCCGCTGCTCACCGACATCGCCCGGCACCTGGGGATTAACGACGCCGACGTCAACTGGCTCGAGGCCGGCCAGCTGATGCTGTCCGCGATCGCCGTCCCGGTGCTGGCCAAGCTCGGTGACCTGCACGGGCACCGCCGGATGCTGCTCTGGTCGGCGGTCGTCGTCGCGGTGGCCACCATCGTGCTGGCGTTCGCCCAGACCTTCCCGGTGTTCCTGCTGGCCTGGGCCGTGCAGGGCGTCTACGCGGCCTGGCTCCCGCTGCAGGTGGCGCTGATCTACAGCCGGTCCCGCGGGCTGCCGGACACCGCGGCTCGTACCCGGCGGGCCACCGGCCTCATCGTCGCCGCGCTGCAGCTGGGCGCCATCGTGGGCGCGCTCAGCGGCGGGGTGATCGGCGACCTCCTCGGAGACGCGCTCTGGTTGGTGCTGCTGGCTCCCGGCGTGCTGGTCGTGGGGGTGGTCGTGGTCGTCTGGAGGCTGGTGCCCGAGGGGACCGACCGGATGCAGGGGGTCGTCGACTCCGGCGGCGCCGCGCTGCTGACCGCGATCCTGCTGGTGGTCACCGGGGGGCTGACGTTCGTCCGGCTCAACGGAGCGGAGCAGGCCTGGCCGTGGCTGGTGGTCGCAGCCGGACTCCTCCTGGTGTGGCCGTTCGTGCGCTACGAGCTGCGGCAGCCCGACCCGCTGGTCGACTTCCGCGTGCTGCGCAGCTCGGCGATGTGGCCGGTCCAGCTGACCGCGGGGCTGTTCGGGGTCAGCGTGCTGGGCGCGCAGGGGCCGCTGTCGACGTTCGCCCGCACCGACCCGGACGTCTACGGCTACGGCCTCGGGCTGTCGACCAGCTCGGTGTCCCTGGTCATCGGTGCCTACGTGATCTCGATGCTGGTCGGCGCCAGCCAGTTCGCCCGGGCCTCGCGGCTCACCACGCCACGGCTGACCCTGATCGGTGCCGCGGCCCTGGTCGCCACCGGCTACCTGCTGCTGGTGCCCTTCCACGACCAGCTCGGTCAGGTGCTGGCCGGCATGACGGTGGCCGGGGTGGGGTCGGGGGCACTCGTCGCGGCCCTGCCCGCCGCAGCAGCCGCGGCCGCACCGGCCGGCCGCACCGCCGTCGCCACCGGGCTGACCAACACGACCAAGGTCATCGGCGGCATGTTCGCGTCGTCGGTGTTCGCCCTCGCCCTCGCCGCCGGTGCGCCGGTGCTGGCCGGCGGGGTCGAGGGCACCGCCGGATCGCTCACCGGCTACGTGACCGTGTGGACCACCTGCGGCACCACGGCGCTGGTCGCCGCTGTCGCGCTCGTGTTCGTCCCGCGGCTGGCCTTCGCCGACCCCGCACAGACCGAGGACCGCACCGTCGCGGCCCGGGAGGAGACAACTGGATGAAGCGGACCCTGCTGACCACCGGAGCCGCCGTGGGAGCCGGCGCGGCCCTCACCCGGGTGCGCCGCTTCCGGCCGCCGGCCAGCCCCGACGTGCCGCACGCGGACGTCGGGGCGGTCGACGCCTGCCGGGCTGCCGACCACCTCGCGCAGCTGATCCGGATCCCGACGGTCTCCCGGCGCGACCCCGAGCAGGTCGACCAGTCGGTCTTCAGCGCCTTCCGGGACCGCCTCGGCGAGCTCTACCCGCACACCCACCGGGAGCTGGAGCTGGAGCTGCTGGGCACCGGGGCGATGCTGTTCCACTGGCGCAGCGGCAGCGACGCACCGCCCCTGGTGCTGATGGCGCACTACGACGTCGTCCCGGCCGACGGCCAGGCGTGGACGCACGACCCGTTCGCGGGGGAGGTCATCGACGGCGTCGTGCACGGCCGGGGCGCCATCGACGACAAGGGCGCCCTGGTCGCCGTCCTGGAGGCGGTGGAGTCCCTGCTGGCCGAGGGGTTCCGGCCGGCCCGGGACGTGTACCTCTCCTTCGGCAACGACGAGGAGGTGGCCGGCACCGGGGCTCGGACGGCGGCCGAGACCCTCGCCGCACGGGGCATCACCCCCTGGGCGGTCGTCGACGAGGGCGGCGCCGTGGTCACCGGGGTGTTCCCCGGTGTCCCGGGGCCGATCGCCGTCGTCGGCATCGCCGAGAAGGGGGTCGTCGACCTCGAGCTGACCACCGAGGACGCCGGTGGGCACGCGTCGTCGCCGGTCCGCGGCGGCGCGACCGCACGGCTGGCCCGGGCACTGGTCCGCCTCGACGAGGACCCGTTCCCGGCGCGGGTCAGCGACGTGGTGCTCGCCCTGGTCGACACCATCGGCCGGCACGCCCCGGCCGGGCACCGCGCGGTGTACGCGCACGCGGCGTTGCTGCGGCCGGTGCTGGCCGGCCTGCTGTCCCGGGCCGGTCGGGAGGCCAGCGCCCTGGTCCGGACGACGGTGGCGATCACCCAGCTGGAGGGCAGCCGGGCACCCAACGTGCTCGCGACCCGGGCCCGGGCGGTGGCCAACGTCCGGGTGGTGCTCGGGGAGACGGCCGAGTCGGCGATCGACCGCATCCGCCGGGTCGTCGACGACCCGAGCGTGCGGCTGGAGGCGACCCGGGCCGACGACCCGTCGCCGGTGTCCCGGACCGACAACGAGGCCTGGGCGACCCTGACCGCGGCGATCCGGGCGGCCCACCCGGGGGCCACGGTGACCCCGTACCTGATGGTGCAGGCCAGCGACGCCCGGCACTTCGCGAAGATCAGCGACAGCGTCTACCGGTTCATGCCCTTCGACCTCAGCTCGGCGCAGCTCGCGTCCCTGCACGCCGCCGACGAGCACCTCACGGTGGCGGCGCTGGCGCGCGGGGTGGCGTTCTACCGCGAGCTGCTGCAGCGGTCGTGACGTGCTCCAGCTCGGCCACGGCCAGCTCGGCCTCCACGGCGGCGACCGCGGCGGCCGGGGCGGGCAGCCAGCCCGAGGCCAGCACCGCCCCGTCGCAGATCAGCGACTCGACCACGATCCCGGCCCGCACCGAGCGCGACAGCGCCGCACCCCGCAGCCCGCGGCGGCGCCCGTCGGCCACCAGGGCCGGGACCAGCCACACCCAGTTCGTCGGCGACACGACCTCGACGGCGACGTCGCGGGGGAGGGCCGCGCGCAGCGCCCGGTAGACCGCGCCGACGTCGTCGACCGGGGGCACGTGCCGGTGCCCGCCGCCCTCGTCGAAGGGACGGGTGGCGCCGCTGCAGCAACCGCCTCCACCCGCGGCGGCGCGCGGTCCCCGGACGAGGACGACCCGGTGCCTCACTGCGGTTCGTCGCGCGAGGTCTGGCCCAGCTCCGTCTCGTCGGTGGGGGACGTCGGGTTGGCCCGGGCGACGGCCGGATCGGAGGTGGGCCGCGCCTCGGCGCCGGGCTGCGGACGCTCCCGGAACGCGGTGCGCAGCGCCATGGCGGCCTCGACCATCAGCCAGATCGCCAGCAGGAAGATGAGCGCGTCCAGCGGGGCGAGCACCCAGTTGTCGGCCTCGATGAAGCGCTGCAGGTTGACGATCAGGGCCCAGGAGGTCATCGCCAGCAGGAACACGAGCGGGATCAGGATGGCCAGCGGGTTGCGGCCCCGGCGGGTCACCCACACCGCGAGGACCGACAACGCCAGCCCCGCGGTGAGCTGGTTCGTCGTCCCGAACAGCTGCCACAGGACGCCGAAGGTGTAACCGGCCTCCCCGCCGCCGGGCAGCAGCGCCATCGCCAGCGGGATCAGCACCGCGACGGTGGTGGCGAGGGTGAGGTTCCGGGCCAGCGCCCGGACCTTGATGATCTCGCCGATCTCCTGCACGACGTAGCGCTGCAGCCGCACGCCGGTGTCCATCGTGGTCGCGGCGAAGCTGATCACCACGACCGCGGCGAAGATGGTGGCCAGGTCCAGCGGGACGCCGATGTTGTTGGCGAACACCGCGACGCCGTTGACGAAGTTGCTGGTGGCGCCCCCGGAGGCGGTGGCGAAGTCGGGGTAGAGCGCCTGCCACTCGGCCTGGGAGGCGGCCACGCCCGCGGTGGCGGCGAGCACGGCGCCGGTGGCCAGGGAGCCCTCGCCGACCGCGCCCATGTAGCCCACGTAGCGGGCGTCAGGTTCGGTGTCGAGCTGCTTGGACGTCGTCCCCGAGGAGACCAGGGAGTGGAACCCGGAGATCGCGCCGCACGCGATGGTGATGAAGAGGAACGGGAAGAAGCTGGGCGCACCCTCCGGGACGTCGTTCACCAGTGGCGCCTGGATGGTGTTCATCCCGACGATCACGCCGACCGCGATGACGGCCAGGGCGATGAAGAGCTGGTGGCTGTTGATGTAGTCGCGGGGCTGCAGCAGCACCCACACCGGGATGCGCGACGCGATCCAGGTGTAGGCGAACAGCAGCACGACCCAGACGTTGCGGGTCTGCTCGACGCCGAGGGCCTCGGCCAGGCCGTCGAGCTCGATCGGGAAGGCGTTGCCGACCAGGATCAGTGCGTACAGCACGATCACGCCGGCGATCGAGGGGATCAACGCCGACGAGCGGGTCCGGTAGATGTACTGGCCGATCGCCATGGCCAGCGGGATCTCGACCACGATCGGGATGACCGCGCCGGGGTTGGCCACGAACAGGTTGCCGATGACCACCGCGAAGACGGCGTTCACCAGGGTCAGCAGGAAGAAGATGATCGCCAGGAAGAGCATCCGGGCCCGGCCGTTGACCACCTCGCCGGCCAGCGTCCCGATGCTCTTGGCCTTGTGCCGCACCGACACCACGAGCGACCCGAAGTCGTGCACGCCGGCGGCGAAGATCGTGCCGAGCACGATCCAGGCCAGCGCCGGGCCCCAGCCCCAGAACACCGCGATCGCCGGGCCGACGATCGGTGCGGCGCCGGCGACGGAGGTGAAGTGGTGGCCGAACAGCACGTGCTTGTTGGTCGGCACGTAGTCGACGCCGTCGTTGAACTCGTGCGCCGGGGTGACGAAGGCCGGGTCGAGGACGTAGACCTTGCGGGCCAGATAGCTCGAGTAGTACCGGTAGCCGAGGAAGAACAGCACCCCGACGACGGCGGCCACGGCGAATGCGGGCACGGGCAACCCCCCACGTCCTGGGCGGCCGGACAGCCGCCGCAGGCGAAGAGTAGACAGTTGCCGTGACCGGCACCACAACACCGAGCGCCGAGGTCCGGGCCGCCGGCGTGGCCGAGCTCCTCTGGCGGCGCGGCGACCAGCCACCCGGCGCCCTCGGGGTGGTGCCGCTGCTGCTGGGGGAGCTGCCGGCGGTCGCGCTGCCCTGGGCGCAGGTCGAGGCGGCGCGCGCGGCCGCCGCGGGTGGCGAGGCCGCGCTGGTGCTGTCGGACCCGCGGCTGGCCGGGCCGGGCTGGCAGCCGCTGGTGGTCACCGGCCGGCTGACCCTGGTGGAGGACGGCGACGGCAGCCTGTTCACCGAGCAGCTGCTGGACCAGGAGCTGCGCAAGCACCCGCCGTCGCGGGCCCTTGCGGACTCACCGATGCTGCGCCGGGAGCACTGGTGGTACCTGCCGCGGCTGGTCCTGCTGCTCGACCCCGTCGACGTCGTCCCCGGTGGGCGGCGCGACGGACCGGCCGACGCGGTGCTGGCGGTCGACGACGACGGGCTGCACGTGCGCACCGTCCGGGTCGCTGACTGGGACGCCGACCCGCTGGAGGTGCGCGGCGCACCGCCCGGCGTCCGCGGGCCCGCCGTGCTGGTCGGTCAGGAGATCTCCGTGCCCGACGCCGAGCGGTGGACCGTGCACGTGACCAGCGGCTCCTGTGCCGACGGCCGGCTCACCGGGGTGCGGCCGGCCGAGCGCCGGGCGCTGGAGCCGGTGCCGGGCCTGCGTGCGCGGGTGCAGCGGCAGCGGGCGCTGGAACGCGGCTGCGTCCAGGCGCTCCGGGCGGCCGGCCACCGGTGACCATCGATCCGGCAGTCAGTCGGTCGGGGCCTCCGGCGCCGGGTCGGGCAGCAGGCTGCTGAGCATCCGCGCGCTCATCTCGACCAGCGGCAGGTGCCGGGTCAGGGTGCGGGGCTGCGCGCGGGAGGCCACGCCGCAGAGGGTGCCGAACACCGCGCCGTCCCGGGTGACCAGCGGGACGCCGATGTAGGCGGCGACCCGCTCGGCGTGCCCGGTCATCAGGTCGCGGTAGGCCGGGGTGGCGGCGGCGACCGTGGCGACCCGGGGGCCGACGCCGCTGACCATCGAGTGGCAGAAGCTCTGCTCCCAGGGCACCACCGTGCCCTGGGGGATGACTTCCTGGGGGTGCGAGTACAGCACCACCTGCGCCGGTTCCTGGAGGTGGGTGATCATCCAGACGTCCAGGCCGACGGTGCGGTGCAGGAAGGCGAGGGAGGCGCGGGCGGCCGCCGTCCAGTCCTCGAAGGGGACGACGTCGTCCACGACGAACTGGACCATGCCCCGATGATCCGCCACGTCCAGCAGGCGTCCAACGTGCACAGACGGTGTCGATCCGGTACCGGGCGATCCCACCTCTCCGTGTTCCCTCGATCACGCCAAGCGACATCCGGGGGAGCTGTGGTGTCGGTACCGTGCAGGCCATGGCCACGAGCAGGTCCGGTGGGCCTGAGACCGCCGATGAGCCGATCCGGCCCGGTCTCCTGCGCTGGCTCTGGTACGCGATGGGCGGCGCGCTGCCCGCGCGGCACGCCGGCTGGGTGCTGCACGACACCACGACCGCGAGCTGGGGCTGGCGGCACGTGCTCCGGGCGGGGGTGCAGATGGCCGTGCCGATCGCGCTGGTCCTCCTGTTCGTCCCCGGCCCGTTCTGGATCCGTGGCATGACCGCCCTCGGCGGGCTGCTGCTCGGGCTGATCTTCTCCCTCGCCTACATGACCGAGACGACCGAGAACCGGGTGAAGCAGGCCGGGTACCCGGTCGGCACCGCCCAGACGGTCCGCGACCGGGCGCAGGTCGGCCGGGACGCCCAGCAGGCCGCGCGGCGGCGGGCGGCCGCGGAGAAGCGGGCCGCCCGGTACCGGGAGCGTCAGGGCCGCTGAGCCCCCGGGGCGTCGAACCAGGCGACCTGCTCGGGCACCGCGGTGAACGGGTTCGCCCACTCCGAGGGGGTGCCGGTGATCGGCTGTGCGTCGGTGACCACGATGAACGGCGTCCCCGGGTAGACGGCGAGCACCCGGGTGGGGGAGGAGAGCTCCTCGGTGCGCTCGATGAGCTCGCCGCGGCGCAGCTGCTGGGTGGTGCGGCGGCCGCGCAGCTCCTCACCGACGGCGGCGACCCACTCGGTGCCGTCCTGGGTGAACGCGATCCACCGCACGCGCTGCCCGGGCGGCGCCGGTTCGCAGCCGGCGAACTCGGCCAGCGCGTCGTAGAGCCGCTCGGCCTGCTCGTCGTCGCTGGCTCGCGGGAGGAAGAAGGCCACCATGGCCGCCATCTTCGCGGCGGGCCCCGACAGTCTCCCGCCGTGGCCCCGGTCAGCCTCCTCCGCTGCTCCGGAGCACGTCGAGGTCGCCGGCCCGAGCCGCCTCGAGGCGGAGGCGCTCGAGCTCGGCCTGCACCGAGGACAGCTCGGCGGAGGACCGCAGCAGCTGGATGAGCGCACCGGCGCTGTCCGCCCGGGCCGCGCGGGCGAGGGAGTCGATGAGCTCGCGCAGCGAGCCGCTGCGCTCACCGTGGTCGAGCAGGCGCGCGACGCCGTTGACCGTGGTGCGCACGTCCTGGACGAGGAACGGCAGCTGGCGCACCGTGTAGCCGATCAGCACGAGCAGGTCGAACGGGAGGCGGACGAGCGCGACGACGGCCGGGATCAGGCCGAACGTCGGTGGCGGGGGCCGGTCGGCCGGACCGAGGTCGTCATCGGGTGTCATGGCTCGCTCCCGTGTGGTCGGGGTGCGGCGTGCGCTGAGCCGGCACCTGGCGGGGATGCCAGGGAGGAGCCACCGGCCCCGCACCCTCGTTCGCCGGGCTACCCCAGTCGCTGCCGGAGCAGCTCGTCCTCCCGGCGCAGCACCACGGCGACCAGCTCCCGGACCGCCCCTTCCGCCTGTCGGCCGATCAGCGGCGCGTCGACCGTGGCATCGCCGGTGACCGTCGAGCGGGTGCCCGTGCCCTCGGGGAGCAGCCGTCGCTCACCGGTGACCTGGACCGTCCGGCCGAAGACCTCGGCCCGCACGTCCAAGTCGGTGCGGTGGCCGCCGGCGCCGTCCGGGGCCCAGTCGCTCTGCTCGACGACCGAGACCGACGAGCCGACGAAGCGGGCGAACACCGGTGGGATGCCCTCGGTGGGGGCGGCGAGCCGCGTGGTGGTGCTCGTGCCGGTCACGGTCAGCTCCTGGACCTGGGCCCCCAGGGCGGCGGCACGGTCGCGCAGGAACTGCTCGTCGGTGAGGAGCGCGAGGACGGCGTCCGGGGTAGCGGGATGGGTGCTGGTGGAGTCGATGGGCACGCCTCCCATCGTCGACGGTGCGCGCCGTCCGCGCCCTGTGACCCCCCGGTGATCGACATCCGACCAAGCACACCCTAAGTTGTGTTAGCCAAGCCTCAGTTGCTCGGCCCGCCCGGACGTCGTCGGGCGAGCACTGCACCACCACCGGAAGGACCCCATGCGCCGCGCCTCGAGACTGGTCGCAGTCTCCACAGCAACCCTGCTCGCCGGCGGCCTCGCCGCCTGCTCGTCGTCCTCGTCCGGCGACGAGGCCGAGGCCGCCGCCGCCGACTTCACCCCGATCACCGTCGAGCACGCCTTCGGGACGACGACGATCGACTCCGAGCCCGAGCGGGTGGCCACGGTCAACTGGGCGAACCACGAGGTGCCGCTGGCCCTCGGCGTCGTCCCGGTCGGCATGGCCGCCGCAAACTTCGGTGACGACGACGGCGACGGCATGCTGCCGTGGGTCTCCGAGCGGCTCGAGGAGCTGGGTGGCGAGACCCCGGTGCTGTTCGACGAGACCGACGGGATCGACTTCGAGGCGGTCGCCGACACCGACCCCGACGTCATCCTCGCCGCCTACTCGGGGCTGACCCAGGAGGACTACGACACGCTGAGCGAGATCGCTCCGGTCGTGGCCTACCCGGAGGCCCCGTGGGCGACCCCGTGGCGGGAGATGATCGAGGTCAACGCCGCGGGCATGGGCATGGCCGAGGAGGGCGAGGAGCTCATCGGCGACATCGAGCAGGACATCGCCGACACCGTCGCCGAGCACCCCGAGCTCGAGGGCAAGTCGACGATGTTCCTCACCCACGTGGACACCGCGGACCTGAGCGAGGTCAGCTACTACACGCCCTACGACACCCGCAGCGCCTTCTTCGAGGACCTCGGGCTGTCCACCCCGTCCAGCGTGGCAGCGGCCTCCACCGACAGCGAGCAGTTCTCCGGGACGGTCAGCGCCGAGCAGGTCGACGTCTTCGACGACGTCGACATCATCGTGACCTACGGCGGCCAGGAGCTGGTCGACGCGCTGAACGCCGACCCGCTGCTGTCGCAGATCCCGGCGGTCGCGAACGGGGCGATCGTGCTGCTCCCCGACACCCCGCTGGGCACGGCGGCGAACCCGACGCCGCTGGCCATCTCCTGGGTGCTCGAGGACTACGTCGCCATGCTCGCCGAGGCTGCTGACAAGGCAGCATGACCTCGGTCCGGCCTGCCCCGGCCCTGGACGCCGCCCCCGTGCGGCGCCCGGGGCCGGTCCGGTTCCTCTGGCTGCTGGTCGTGCTCGGGCTGCTGGTCGCCCTCATGGGCGCCTCCGTCGCGATCGGCTCCCGGGACGTCGGCTGGTCGGAGATCCTGGCGGCCCTCGGTGGCTCCGCGGAGACCATGGGCGAGGCCGCGGTGACCAAGCGGATCCCGCGCACGGTGCTGGCGGTCGTCGTCGGCGCCGCACTGGGGCTGTCCGGTGCGGTCATGCAGGGCGTCACCCGCAACCCGCTGGCCGACCCCGGGGTGCTCGGGATCAACATGGGCGCCTCCCTCGCGGTGGTCGCCGGCATCGCCTGGTTCGGCCTGTTCTCCGCGACCAGCATCGTCTGGGCGGCGATCACCGGCGCCGCCGTCGCCGCCGTGTTCGTCTACGCCGTCGGCTCGCTGGGCCGGGGCGGGGCGACCCCGCTCAAGCTGGCCCTGGCCGGGGCGGCCACGTCGGCCGCGCTCACCTCCTTCATCACCGCCATCGCCCTGCCCCGCGGCGACATCGTGGAGAACGTCGTGTCCTGGGAGATCGGCGGTGTCGGTGGCGCCACCTTCACCGGCATCGGCACCGTGGCGCCGTTCCTCGTCGTGGGGTTCGCCGTGAGCCTGGTGTCCGCCCGCAGCCTGAACTCCCTCGCGCTGGGTGACGAGCTCGCCGCCGGCCTGGGGGAGCGGGTGGCGCTGGCCCGGGGCGTGGCCGCGCTGGGCTCCGTCCTGCTCTGCGGCGCCGCCACCGCGGTCGCCGGGCCGATCGGGTTCGTCGGGCTCGTCGTCCCGCACCTGTGCCGGCTGCTGGTGGGCGTGGACCACCGGTGGCTGCTGCCCTTCTCCGCGATCGTCGGCGCCTGCCTGCTGACCGGCGCCGACGTGCTCGGCCGCATCGTGGCCCGCCCGACCGAGCTGGACGTCGGCATCCTCACCGCCCTCATCGGGGCTCCGTTCTTCATCGCGATCGTCCGCCGGCAGAAGGTGCGCGAACTGTGACCGCCGTCGTCTCGCCACCGCCCTCGACCGTCGACACCGTCGCCCGCGGGCGGGTCCGCCGTGCCTCTCGCCGGCGCCTGGTGATCACCGTGCTCGCGCTCGCCGTCGTCGTCGCCTTCGCGGTGACGCTGATGGTGGGGCGGACCTTCTACCCGCCGGGGGACGTGCTCCGCGTCGTCCTGGGCTCCGACGTGCCCGGCGCCTCCTTCACGGTCGGGCGGCTGCGGCTGCCGCGCGCCGTCCTGGCGGTGGTGGCCGGGCTCAGCTTCGGCCTGGCCGGCGTCACGTTCCAGACGATGCTGCGCAACCCGCTGGCCAGCCCCGACGTCATCGGCATCACCTCCGGCGCGAGCGCAGCGGCGGCCTTCGCGATCGTGATCCTGGGCTGGTCCGGCACGGCGGTGTCGGTCACCGCGATCGTGGCGGCGCTCGGGGTGGCGCTGCTGATCTACACGCTGGCGTTCAAGGACGGCGTCGCTGGGACGCGGCTGATCCTGATCGGCATCGGCGTCGCCGCCATGTGCAAGAGCATCACCTCCTACGTGCTGTCGAAGGCCGGTGCCTGGGACTTCGCGGAGGCGCTGCGCTGGCTGACCGGCAGCCTCAACGGCAGCACCTGGGAGGCCACCGTGCCGACCCTGGTCGCGCTGCTGGTGTTCGGGCCGGTGCTGCTCGGGCAGACCCGGAACCTCTCCGCGCTGCAGCTCGGTGACGACACCGCCTCCGCGCTTGGGGTCCGCGTGGAGCGCACCCGGGTCATCGCGATCGTCGCCGCGGTGGGCCTGATCGCCTTCGCCACCGCCGCCTGTGGTCCGATCGCGTTCGTGTCGTTCCTGGCGGGCCCGATCGCGGCCCGGCTCGTGGGGCCGAACGGCTCCCTGCTGGTGCCGGCCGCGCTGGTGGGGGCGCTGCTCGTGCTCGTGGCCGACCTGTGCGGCCAGTACGCGTTCGGCACCCGCTATCCGGTCGGCGTGATCACCGGGGTGCTCGGAGCGCCGTACCTCATCTACCTGATCATCCGCAGCAACCGCACCGGAGGCTCCCTGTGACCGCCACCCACTCGCTGGCAGCCGAGGACCTCACGCTCGCCTACGGCGACCGGACCGTCATCGAGGGCCTGGACCTGCTCGTGCCCCCGGGGCGGATCACCGCGGTCGTCGGCGCCAACGCCTGCGGGAAGTCGACGCTGCTGCGGTCGATGTCGCGGCTGCTGTCGCCGCGCAGCGGGCGGGTGCTGCTCGACGGCAAGGCGGTGCACCGGCTGCCGGCCAAGGAGCTGGCGCGCACGCTGGGCCTGCTGCCGCAGTCGCCGATCGCGCCGGAGGGGATCACGGTCGCCGACCTCGTCGGCCGGGGACGGCACCCGCACCAGCGGGTGTTCTCCCGGTGGAGCAAGGAGGACGACGCCGCGGTGGCGGCCGCCCTGGACGCCACGGAGACGACGCCGCTGGCCGACCGGGCGGTGGACGAGCTCTCCGGCGGCCAGCGCCAGCGGGTGTGGATCGCGATGGCGCTGGCCCAGCAGACCGACGTGCTGCTGCTGGACGAGCCGACCACGTTCCTCGACGTGGCGCACCAGATCGAGGTGCTCGACCTGCTGACCGACCTCAACCGGACCCGCGGGACGACGATCGTGATGGTGCTGCACGACCTGAACCTGGCCGCCCGCTACGCCGACCACCTGGTCGCGCTGTCCGGCGGCCGCATCCACGCTGCCGGTGAGCCGGCGGATGTGCTGACGGAGGAGTGCGTGCGTGCGGTGTTCGGCCTGGACAGCCAGGTGATCGTCGACCCGACCTCGGGCAAGCCGCTGATGCTGCCGATGGGCCGCCACCACACCGCCCCGCGGGCCGACGTCCTGCAGGGCACGTCCGGCAGCTGACCCGCCGGGCTCGTCGGTGGGCAGGGGCGGCGGTCGTCAGCGGTTGGTGGAGAGCACGACGTCGTCGACGTAGGTGATGCCGGTGGCGGCCTGCGAGTCGCGGTACTGGCCGATCTTCAGGTAGGACCCGGAGTCCATCATCGTGCGGCCGTACTGCCAGCCGGCCCGCTGCACGCCGTCGACCCAGGCCTCCGCCCCGCCCGTGGCCGGGTCGTTGGACATCACGAAGTGCACGTTCACGTCGAACCACTCGCCGAGCTGGAACTCGCCGGCGGGCACCAGGACCTGGCTCTTGCCCTCCATGCCGACGCGGAGCAGCAGGTCGTTGGCGTCGGACAGGCCGAGGGTGATGGCGGGGGAGGAGATCCCGGTGTGCCACTGGGTCAGGATGTAGAACCGGCCGTTCTGCTCCTGCTGCATGGACGGGTCGACCATGAGCCGCTGCTGGAACCAGCCCTCGAAGCCCTCGGTGAGGGCGGTGGCTGACTTGTCGGCAGAGGAGGGGGACAGCTCGGAGCGCTCGCCGCCGGCGGACCGGTCGCCCTGGCGCAGCTCGAACCGGGCGACCCGGTTGCCGTCGATCGTGGGGAACGTCGTGCGGGTGGGCGAGCCCTCGGCTGCCCACCCGGGGCACAGGCTGGACGACGCCGCGGTCTCGTGGTTCTGGACGTGCACCCAGACGCCGCAGTCCAGGCCGCTCTCGAAGTCGTCGGACCACAGCACGGTGTTTCCTGCCGGGCCACGCCCGGCGGCGACCGGCTCCGGCTCCGGCTCCGCAGTCGGTTCCGCAGTCGGCTCGGGTGCTGGCGTGGGTGCCGGTGCCGGTGCCGGTGCCGGCTCCGGCTCCGGTGCCGCGGTGGGTGTGGCGGTGGGCGCCGGGGTCGTGGTGGTCGGAGGCTGCTCATCCACGGGTGCGCTGGTGGTGGGCGCGGGCGGCTCGGTGGCCTTGGGCTTCTTGTTGGCTTGGCCGCGCGAGGCCGCGGGGGTGACCTGGACGTCGGACTCAGCGCTGGTGACGGCGGTCGGGCGGTCCTCGCGGGCCGCGTTCGCGACGGTGGCGCCGGTGAGGAGGGTGGCCAGCGCGAGCGCGCCGACGGCGGCAGCCCGGCGGGTGCGGGGAAGTGGCATGGGGATCCTGTTCAGGGCATGGGGGTGGCCACGCCCGGAACGGGTGGCGCTAGGTACATCGGCGGGGTCGGGCAGGAACCGGAGTGCTCGTCAGGGGGAGACGGCGATGGACGCGGGAGCTCACTCGGTGCTGATCCACGCGGTGACGAGGGCCGGGCGCACGTAGGTGCCGGCCTCACGTTCGGCCTGCGGCCAGGGCGAGGTGCCCGCCTGGCCTGGGACGCCGCCGATCTCATCCCGGCCTCGTCGGGCGGGTGGGGTTCGAATCCAGGACGCACGGCGTGGGCGGACCTGCCCTCGGGCCTCGACTGGGCTCACACCCGGTCCCGACCGCACTCCAGCGCCTTGGCACGACAGCGGACCCATGGCCTGGTCAACGCCCGCGGCTCACGGCGTTGCGTCGTGCGGTCCAGCTACGGCAGCCTGGGCCGCCCGAGGGAACCCCCTCGCTGGGCTGCGTGGCTGGCTCGCACCGTCCGACCTGACATCGTCGCTGCAATGGGTTGACCAGCATTCCTGGCGCCCGTACCGCCCACGAGATCGGCAATCGCGAGCCGGATCTCAGAACTCTCCGTCGAGGAGCAGGACGAGCAGCACAACAGCATGTACTCCCACACCTGAGGATCGCGCGCCATGAAGTTCACCAACTCGATCGAGATCGCCCTGCCGCGGGAAGGCGTGGCCCAGCTGCTCGCCGACCCGGCACATTTCAGGAAGTGGCTGCGGGGCCTGGAGGTGCACGAGCCGCTGAGTGGGACACACGGGCAGCTCGGCACCACGTCGCGGGTCGTGATGCAGTCGGGGAAGCGGAAGATCGAACTCACCGAGACGATCACACGCCGGGATCCGGCAGACCTGCAGGAGATCCCCACAGGGATCGTCGTTCGCTTCGACCGCGAGATCGTCGGCGCGGGCATGTGGAGCGCCGTGCGCGATCGGCTGATCGAAGCCGATCCAGAGACGACGCTCTGGACGAGCGAGAGCGAGTACCGGTTCAGCGGCCTGCTGATGCGACTGGTCGGGCTTCTCATGCCCAGTGCTTTCCACAAGCAGTCGCAACAGCACATGCAGGACTTCAAGGAGTTCGCCGAACAGGGGAAGGACGTCCGCGAAGGGCAGAACTGATCTGCCGCAATCGGCATCGAAGATCTTCGGCGGCGATCGGCAGCTGCTCGGCGCGCCCGGTCACGGGATCGGGTGCCTGGTGAGCGATCCCCTGAAGAACGGACACCTCGGACCGCACGGTCGGCGGGAAGAGCGCCGCGGGGTGTTCAGCTCTCGGGAGAGGGGATCCCGTACCCGCGTATTGCCTGGTGGTGGGGCGGGTGGGGCTCGAACCCACGACCCAGGGATTATGAGTCCCATGCTCTGACCGGCTGAGCTACCGCCCCAGGACGTTCACGCTAGCGGGCGCCCTCAGTCGGTCGGCACGGTGCTGCCCAGCACGCGCCCGTTGGCGTCCAGGGCCTCGACGGCCAGGTACGCCGGGTCGCCGTCCACCGGCAGTCGAGTCTCGAACCCGGACCGGGCGACCGGCTCCCCGGCCTCGGCTGCCACCTCGTCCTCCCCGGCGACCAGTCGCCAGGAGGCGACCTCGGTCGCACCGTTCCAACTGACGTACACGGCTCCGTCGGCGAGCACCGCGTCCGGCGGGTCCGCCGGCGTCGCGCTCCACTCGGCTCGGTACGCGCGGTAGTTGTCGCCGCTGCCCAGTGCGGCGTCCCAGAGCAGCGTGCCGTCGGCGGCGAACTCCGAGTAGTACGGCCGCGACCCCCAGCCGATGAACACGTTGCCGTTGGGCAGCTGCTCCAGGCTGCCCTGGCTGCCGGCCAGCCGGTCGGGGTCGGGCGGCAGGTACTCGGTCACCAGGGTCGCCGTCCCGGCCTGCTCGTCGAGCGCGAGTCGCAGACCACGTGAGGTCGGGCCGATGTCCGGCTCGGACTGGTTGTCGAACAGCGTCAGCGTGCCGTCGGCCTGCCGCTCGGCATCGTGCTGCCAGGCGAACTCCACCCCGTCGCCGAGCTCGAAGTCGCTCTCCTCGCCGCCCAGGGTCCACAGCACCTCGCCGGACTCCCGGTCGACGTCGTAGACCCCCCAGGTGTTCCGCGCCGAGACCAGCAGCGACCCGTCCGCGTCCTCGGCGACCGAGTTGACGTGGAAGTAGTCGAACGGCTCGTCCTCGGTGCCGCCGTCGTCCGAGAGCTCGCTCTTGGTCGCCTCCAGCGGCACGTGGTCCAGCGACCGCCAGGAGAGCAGCACCTCACCGGTGTCGACGTCGACCTCCTGGACGACGTTGTCCCACACCCAGCCGTCCTCGGGGCCGCCGACCGGCGTGAGGTCGATCTGCTCCTTGACGTAGGCGGCGATCAGCGCGGTGCCGTCGGAGGTGAGCCGCCCCTCGTGGATGTCGGCCTGCCCCGGCTCGACCTCTCCGCCGGTGGTGATCGTGGCGATCTCCCGGTAGGAGTCGTCGACGACGACGAACTCCCCGAGCCCCATCCCGACCACCGGGCTGGTGCCCTGCCACCAGGTCAGCACCGGCTCGCCGTCCAGCTCCTGCACGCGGACGTCGTAGCTGCGGCTCTCGGTCGGGTGGATCCAGATCGGCTCCCCCGTCTCGTCGACGATGAGCACCCCGTTGAGCGGTGCGCCCTCGCTCTTCGGTCCGAGCAGGACGACCGACCCGTCCGCCTCCGGTGCGGCGGCCGCCGTGGTGACCTCGATGTCGGGGGCGGTCAGGTCGGGGCGGCTGACGTACGCCGGCACCGCGGGCCCGACCGACACCTCGGCCTCCTCCTCCGCCGCGCCGCCGTCCGCGCCGCAGCCGGCGACGAGCGCCAGAGATGAGAGGCTGGCGCACAGCGCGAGGGGCAGGGACCGGGTCCGCGGCATGGGGGGATCCTCGCAGGGGTCAGGGATCCGCGCAGGGGCCAGAGATCCGCGCACTCGCCGCCGACACCATGGACATTTCTCGCCCAGAATGTCCACGTGTCGCGCCCATCGATGTCCTGACCTGCTGGATCATGCGACTCGTTGGACCACTCGAGTCCCAGACGTCTCATCTGCACCGCTCCGCACTGGCGCAGCAAGGTCACGATCAGGCAAACTGTCGAGCGGTTGCTCCGGGAACCGCCGAAGTACGAACGCAGTCATCACGCGACAGGTCCGTTGGGGAAGACGAACCAGTCGAGTCGATGGAGGTGTGCCGTGCAGCGACGGTCAACCCAGGGTGTCGTCTTCGTGCACGCGTGCCCGAAGGCGCTCTGCCAGCACGTCGGATGGGCGCTCGAGCGCGTCCTCGGCGCGCCGGTGTCCTTGTCATGGGCTGACCAGCCCGTGGCGCACGGGTCCTACCGTGCCGAGATCGCCTGGACGGGCGCACCCGGCACCGGGGCCAAGCTGGTCGCTGCCCTCAAGCAGTGGCCGATGCTGCGCTTCGAGGTCACCGAAGAGGCCAGCCACGGCAACGACGGCGAGCGCATGTCCTACGTGCCCGGGCACGGCGTGCACCGGTCACCGGTCAGCGCCAACGGCGACCTGATCATCAGCGAGCAGCAGCTGCGGCACCTCGCGGCCTCCGCCACCTCGGTGGAGGCCTTCCGGCACGGCGTCGACGCCCTGCTCGGCGCTGCCTGGGACGCCGACCTCGAGGCCTACCGCTACGCCGGTGACGCCACCCCGGCCACCTGGCTGCACCAGGTCGTCTGAAGAAGGACCCTGCCCCACCCGTCGCACGCCCGCGGCGGCGCATGATCGCCGACCTCGCGGGACCGCCGCCGTCCTCACGCTGCAGAGGAGGGGTGGCACCCGTGCGGTGAGGTCGGCGGGTCTGCCCGACACACGAACAGCGGCCCGGCACCCTCCGTGGAGGGTGCCGGGCCGCTGTTCGTGCTGAGCCTCAGAGCGGGATGTTGCCGTGGGCTCCCCGCCCGGACGGCGCCTCCGCCAGCGCGGCGACCAGCCTGCGCTTGGTCTGCGCCGGCTCCACCACCTCGTCGACGACACCGATCTCCCGGGCCCGGTTGACCCCGCCGGCGATCCGCTCGTGCTCGGCGGCCAGCTGGGCGTGCAGCGCCTCGCGCTCCCCGGGCGGGGCGGCGGCGAGCTTCTTGCGGTGCAAGATGCCGACGGCGGCCTTCGCGCCCATCACGGCGACCTCGGCACCCGGCCAGGCGAACACGGCGGTGGCGCCCAGCGACCGGGCGTTCATCGCGATGTAGGCGCCGCCGTAGGACTTGCGGGTCACCAGCGTCACCCGAGGCACGACGGCCTCGGCGAAGGCGTGCAGCAGCTTGGCGCCGCGGCGGACCACGCCGTCCCACTCCTGGCCGACGCCGGGCAGGTAGCCGGGGACGTCGACCAGCACGACCAGCGGCACCCCGAAGGCGTCGCACATCCGCACGAACCGGGCTGCCTTCTCCGCCGACGCGGAGTCCAGGCAGCCACCCAGCCGCAGCGGGTTGTTGGCGATCACGCCCACGGTCCGACCGGCCAGCCGGCCCAGCGTGGTGACCACGTTGGGTGCGAACCGCGGGTGCAGCTCCAGCCCGGGGCCGTCCAGCAGCGAGGCGACCAGCGGCTTGACGTCATAGGCACGGTTGCGCTGCTCGGGGAGCAGGGCACCCAGGTCGACCGCGGGCTCCTCGGCGGCGGGGGCGAAGGTGCCCTGGGCGGCCAGCAGGTCGACGGCCTGGCGGGCGGTCTCCAGCGCCTCGGCCTCGGTCTCGGTCACCACGTGCACGACACCGGAGCGCCGGCCGTGGGTGTCCGGCCCACCGAGCTGCTCCTGGTCGACGACCTCACCGGTCACCGAGCGGACGACGTCCGGGCCGGTCACGAAGACCCGCCCGGCCGGCCCCATGATCACCAGGTCGGTCAGCGCCGGGCCGTAGGCCGCCCCGCCGGCGGCCGCACCCAGGACGACGGAGACCTGCGGCACCCGCCCGGAGGCGCGGACCATCGCGGCGAACACCTCACCGACCGCGTGCAGGGCGGTGACGCCCTCGGCCAGCCGGGCCCCGCCGGAGTGCCAGATGCCGACGACCGGCACCCGCTCCCGCAGCGCGGTGTCGATCGCGTCGACGATGTGCCGGCAGCCGTCGAGGCCCATGGCGCCGCCCATGATCGTGGCGTCGGTGCAGTAGGCGACGGCGGGGGAGCCGGCCACGGTGCCGCGGGCGGCGAGCACCCCGGAGGTGTCCCGGGCGGCCAGCAACTGCATCGAACCGGGGTCGAAGAACCGGGCGAGCCGGTCCTCGGGGTCCCGCGGGTCGACGGTCGGTGTGGTCGGCGGGGCGGCGGAGATGGTGGTCATGAGCAGCTCCTCGAAGCGCAGGTCCGGAGGGTGTGGCCGCGCAGCAGGGCCCCGCCGCGAGCCCGGGGGTGGACGGGGCCCGTCATCACGCCGTCGTGAACACCAGGGCCATGTTGTGGCCGCCGAAGCCGAACGAGTCGTTCAGTGCGGCGGAGAAGGTCGCCTTCCGCGCGTCGCGGCGGACGATGTCGAGGGCCTGAACGGCGGCGTCGTCGTCGGGGTCGTCGAGGTTGGCGGTGGCCGGCACCAGCTGCTCGCGCAGCGCCAGGATGGTGAAGACCGACTCCAGCGCACCGGCCGCACCGAGCAGGTGCCCGGTCTGGCTCTTGGTGGCGGTGACGAGCGGGTGGTCGCCGATCGCGTCCCGGATCGCCGAGGCCTCCGCGGTGTCGCCGATGGGGGTCGAGGTGGCGTGGGCGTTGACGTGGCCGATGTCGGCCGCGGTCAGCCCGGCGTCCCGGATGGCGGCGGTGATCGCCCGCCCGGCCCCCTCGCCCTCGGGATGCGGGGCGACCAGGTCGTAGCCGTCGGCGGTGCCACCGGCGCCGGCCAGCCGGGCGTGGATCTTCGCACCGCGCGCCTTGGCCGCGTCGGCGCGCTCCAGCACCAGGGCGGCGGCGCCCTCACCGAGCACGAACCCGTCACGGCCCTTGTCGAACGGGCGCGAGGCGCGGTGCGGCTCGTCGTTGCGGGTGCTCATCGCCCGCATCGCGGAGAAGCCGGCCATCGGCAGCGGGTGCACACAGGCCTCGGTCCCGCCGACGACGACCATGTCGGCCCGGTCCAGCCGCAGCAGGTCCAGGCCCCAGCGGATGGCCTCTGCCCCGGACGCACAGGCGCTCACCGGGGCGTGCACCCCGGCCCGGGCACCGACGGCGAGGCCGACGGCCGCGGCCGGGCCGTTGGGCATGAGCATGGGGATGGTGAAGGGGGAGACCCGCTTGGGCCCCTTGGCCTCGAGGATGTCGTCCTGGTCGAGCAGGGTGACCGCACCGCCGATGCCCGTGCCGAACACGACGGCGACCCGCAGCGGGTCGACCCCGGAGTCGGCGCCGCCGGCGTCGCGCCAGGCCTCCTCGGCGGCGATCACGGCGACCTGCTGGCTGCGGTCCAGCCGCCGGATGCGCACCCGGTCGAGCACCTCGGCCGGCTCGGTGGTCAGCCGAGCGACGAGCTGGGCCGGGAAGTCCTTGGCCCAGTCGTCGGTGATGCGGCTCACCCCGGACCGGCCGGCCAGCAGCGCGTCCCAGGTGGAGGCCACGTCGCCACCGAGGGGCGTGGTGGCGCCGAGCCCGGTGACGACGACGTCAGCGGTGGGCGTGGTCATGGACGTTCCTCCTGGGACTGGCTGGGCCTGGCCGGACGGCCGGGGGGAGTGCGGGGAGAGCTGGGTCAGCCCTGGTTCTTCTCGATGAAGGAGATCGCGTCGCCGACGGTCTTGATGTTGGCGAGCTCGTCGTCCGGGATCGCCACGCCGAACTTGTCCTCGACGGCGGTGGCGATCTCGACCATCGACAGCGAGTCCACGTCGAGGTCGTCGGTGAAGGACTTCTCGGGGGTGGCGTCGGCGGGGGCGACCCCGGCCACCTCCTCCAGGATCTCGGCGAGACCGGCCTGGATGTCTGCGGTGCTGGGCACGCGGGGTCCTCTCTCTGGCGTGGGTGGCGGGGGCCCGGGAGGGTCTCCGCCTCGTCCGGGACGGGTGTCCCGGGGGTCTGTGGTCGGTCGGTGCCGCGCCTCAGGGGAGGCGTAGCACCTGACCGGCGAAGGTGAGCCCGGCGCCGTAGCCGAGCACCAGGGCCAGGTCACCGGACTTGGCCTCACCGGACTCCATCAGCGCGGTGAGCGCCAGCGGGACGGAGGCGGCCGAGGTGTTGCCCGACTGGACGACGTCCCGGGCGATCACGGTGTCCTCGCCGAAGCCGAGCTTCTTGGCCATCGACTCGATGATCCGCAGGTTGGCCTGGTGCGGGGCGAAGACGTCGATGTCGGCGGCGGTGACGCCGGCCTTCTCCATCGCCTCGAGGAGCGTCTGGGTCAGCTTCGTGGTGGCCCAGCGGTAGACGGTCTGGCCGGCCATCGTCATGGTGGAGCGGCCGGCGGCGATCTCGATGGCGGTGTACTGGTCGCCGTCGCTGCCCCAGGCGACCGGGCCGATGCCCGGCTCGTCGGTGGGCCCCAGGACGGCGGCCCCGGCGCCGTCGGCGAAGATCACCGCGGTGCTGCGGTCGGTCTGGTCGGTGACGTCGGAGAGCCGCTCGACCCCGACCACCAGCACGTTGGTGGCCTCACCGGTGCGGATGGCGTCGTTGGCCACGCTGAGCGCATAGCAGAACCCGGCGCAGCCGGCGTTGAGGTCGAAGGCGCCGGGGCGCGGGATGCCCAGCCGGTGCGCGACCTGCGGGCCGATGCCCGGGATCGGGGCGGTCAGGCTCGCGCTGGCCACGATCACCAGGTCGATCTGGTCGGGGGCCAGCCCGCTCGCTGCCAGCGCCTTGCCGCCGGCGGCGATGGACATGTCGACCAGCGTCTCGTCCTCCGACGCCCAGCGGCGCTCGGCGATGCCGACCCGGGACTGGATCCACTCGTCGTTGGTGTCCATCACCTGGGCGAGCTCGTCGTTGGTCACCCGGCGGCGGGGGCGGTAGGAGCCGAGCCCGAGGATGCTCGCCCCGGCCGCCCCTTCCCGCAGCTTGATGGTGGTCACGCGGACACCTCCGGGTAGAGACGGGCGATCGGGTCACCGGCGCCGACGAGGTCGCCGTCCTGCACCAGCCACTCGGCGAGGACGCCGTCGTAGCCGGTGGAGACGTTGACCTCCTCGCGCCGGCTGTGCACGGAGCCCAGCGGGCTGCCGGCGGGGAGGTGGGTGCCCTCGGCGACCTCGGCCGGGTGGACGGTGCCCCGGACCGGGGAGACCACGACGCGCCAGTCGGGGGAGTGCTCGGCCTCGGCGCGGCCGCGCTCGGCGGAGATCAGCTCGCGAGCCCGGTCGAGGTCGGCCGGGCTGGTCAGGGCCAGCACCTCGATGTCGCTCCCCTTCCACTCGCGCTTGGCCAGGCCGGCCAGCGCGCCGGCGGGCGGGAGCTCCAGCACGGCGGTGACGCCGAGGTCGCGCAGGGTGGCCAGGCAGGCGTCGAAGCGCACCGGGCTGGTGACCTGGCTGACCAGCCGGGACAGCACCGCGGCGCCGTCGTCGACCGCGGCGCCGTCGGCGTTGGACAGCAGCAGCCGGCTGGGGGCAGCCGGTCGCAGCCCGCCGATCAGGCCCTCCAGCTCGGCGCGGGCGGAGGCCATGTGGTGGGTGTGGAACGCCCCCGCCACCGACAGCGGCACGATCCGCGCCTTGGCCGGCGGGTCGGCCTTGAGCGCCGCCAGCCCGTCGAGGGTGCCGGCGGCGACGACCTGCCCGCCGCCGTTGCGGTTGGCCGGGACCAAGCCGTGCTGCTCGATCGCGGCGAGCACCTCGTCGGGGTCACCACCGAGGACGGCGGACATCCCGGTCGGCGTCTGGGCGCAGGAGCGGGCCATGGCCCGGCCGCGGACGGCGGTCAGCGCGATCGCCGCTTCGACGGAGAGCACGCCGGCCAGCGCGGCGGCGGTCAGCTCACCGACGCTGTGTCCGGTGATCACGACGTCCCGCCCGGCGTGCGGGGAGTGCACCACCGGCCCGGGCATCCCGCCGAGCTCGCGGGCGATGAAGAGGCTCATCGCGACGACCAGCGGCTGGGTGACCGCGGTGTCCTTGATGGCCTCGGCGTCACCGGTGGTGCCCAGCTCCAGGAGGTCGGCGCCGGCGATGGCACCGGCCCAACGGAAGAAGGACTCGGCGCCGGGGAGCTCCAGCCAGTCGGTGAGCATCCCGGGCTTCTGTGCACCCTGTCCGGGGGCGAGAACGGCCAACACGTGTTCACCGTGCCAGCCCGAGCGCCCGCGCGGGGCGGCATCGCCCACGAAGATCTACGACCTCCTCTTGGAGGATCCCTCCAAATGGATGCCCGGCAACCCGACATGGTGGCCGCGTGTCGGCCCGATAGACCACAAGAAGGCGACCCTCAGTGCCAGAGGGAGTGGCTGCCCTCCAGCTGCGCGAGGGCCAGCGCCAGCTGCAGCGTCCAGGCCCCGCGGGGGTCGGTGGCCGAGTAGCCGGTGAGCTCGGCGGCCCGCTTGAGCCGGTACCGCACGGTGTTCGTGTGCACGAAGAGCGCCCGGGCGGTGGCCTCCAGGTTGCCCCCGTTGCCCAGCACGGTGCGCACGGTCTCCAGCACCTCTGCACCGGCCGCCTGCAGCGGCGCCGTCACCCGTTCGGCCAGGGCCGCGCGGGCCAGCGGGTCGCCGTCCAGCGCCCGTTCGGGCAGCAGGTCCTCCGCCTCGACCGGCCGGGGCGCGGCGGGCCAGGCCGGCGCAGCGCGCAGCCCGGCCAGGGCCACGGTGGCGGACTCCCCGGCGTGGGCCAGTGAGTCGACCCGCGGGCCGAGCACCACCGGGCCGGGGCCGAACTCCCGGCACACCCGGGAGGTCACCTGAGCGAGGTCGGAGGCGCCACCGAGGACGACGACCAGCTCGTCGGCGTGCACGCCGACGAGCACCTCGCAGCCCAGCGACCGGGCCGCCCGGCGGACGGCGGCGCGGGCGTCGTCCTCACCCGGCGGAGCCGAGCCGACCAGGACGACGACCGGCTCGGTCTCCGTCCAACCCAGGGCCGCGGCCCGACCGGGGAGCTCGTCGGAGCGGTCGCCGCGGACCAGGGCGTCGACGACCAGCGCCTCCAACCGGGCGTCCCAGGCGCCGCGGTTCTCGGCGAAGCTGGCGTAGACGTGGGCGGCGGCGAAGGCGATCTCCCGGCTGAACTGCAGCACGGTCAGCCGCAGCCGATCGGCGTCCCCCGGTTCGGCGACCTGCTCGACCCGGTCCTCGACGACCTCGACGGTGACCTTGATCAGGTCGACCGAGCGCTTGAGCGGCACGGCCTGCATCAGCTCGCGGGGGGCGGCGCCGAACACCTCACCGGTCAGCCGAGGCGGCCGGCCGGGGTTGCGGCACCACTCGACCAGCGAGGCGATGCCGGCCTGGGCGACCAGGGTCACCCAGGAGCGCTGGCTGGCGGGCATCGCCCGGAACCAGGACAGCTCCTCGTCCATCCGGGCCACTGCCTGGGTGGCCAGGGCACCCGAGGAGCGTTCGAGCCGGCGCAACGTCGCCTCCGAGGGCTGTGTGCTCACCGGACCGGCTCCCATCCCACCAGCCTGTCACGGTGCAGCCGACGTACGGGATCGTGGAGCCGTGCACACCGCTCCTCCGGGTCAGTCCGCCCCCGCCGTCCGCCGGGAGACCGGCCGATGAGCGGGCTGGACTCCCGTGTGCTGCTGGCCCCGCAGGACGGGTCGCTGGGCCCGTTGCTGCGGCTGGCCGACGACCGGCTCGGCCCGGCGACCGGTTACGGGCGGCACGCGCACGCCGACGTCGACGTGGTGGCGGTCGTGCTCGCCGGCTCGCTGCGGCACGCCTGGGGGCGCGAGGCCGTGCTGGGTGCCGGGGACGTCGCCGTCCTGCGCGCCGGCCGGGGGCTGGAGCACGACGAGGTGGCCGGCACCGGGGGAGCGCACGTCGTCCAGACGTACCTGCGGGCCGCCGACCCCGGGGCGCCGCCGGCGCACGACGTCCTGCTGCGGCCGACCGGGTGGGTCGACCTCGGCCGGCCCGACGCCCGGCTCTGGGTGGGCGAGGCCGGCGCCGAGGTGCCACCCGGGCTGCGGGTGCTGGTCCGGGACGGCGAGGTGACCGTGGAACCGGGGGACGGGCCGGTCGAGGGCCCGGCGGCCGTGCTGGTCTGGCAACTGGACGCCGCCCGGCCGGCCTGGGCGGACTGACCTACCGCAGGTGCTGAGCCCTGCTACAGACTGGCCGCATGCCTGCCGACGCATCTCTCGCCGCTGAACTGCTCGCTGCCGCCCGGGCCGACGCCGACCGCACCGTGGACCTGCGCCGCCGGCTGCACCGCCAGCCCGAGGTCGGCCTGCAGCTGCCGGCCACCCAGGCGATGGTGCTGGCGGCGCTGGCCGACCTGCCGATCGAGCTGACCACCGGCACCAGCACGACCTCGGTGGTCGGGGTGCTGCGCGGCACCCGCCCCGGCCCCACGTACCTGCTGCGCGGGGACATGGACGCCCTGCCGCTGACCGAGGCCACCGGGCTGCCGTTCGCCTCCGAGGTGCCCGGCGCGATGCACGCATGCGGGCACGACACCCACGTGGCCATGCTGGCCGGCGCGGCCCGGCTGCTGGCCGCGCGCCGGGACACCCTGGCCGGGCAGGTGGTGTTCATGTTCCAGCCGGGGGAGGAGGGCCACCACGGCGCCCGCTTCATGCTGGAGGAGGGGCTGCTCGACGTCGTCCCGGACGCCCCGGTCAGCGGCGCGTTCGCGCTCCACATCTCCACGGTGTTCCCGACCGGCACGATCAACGTCCGGGGCGGCGCCATGATGGCCTCGGCCGACCAGTTCCGGATCACCGTGCACGGGCGCGGCGGGCACGCATCCACCCCGCACCTGGCCGCCGACCCGGTGCCGGTCGCGGCGGAGATCGTGCTGGCGCTGCAGGCGATGGTCACCCGCCGGGTCGACGTCTTCGACCCGGCCGTGGTCACCGTCGGGCACCTGGAGGCGGGCACCAAGGACAACATCATCCCGCCGTTCGCGGTCATGGACGGCACGATCCGCACCCTCTCGCCGGAGCGCCGGGCCGACGTCCTGGCCTCGGTGCAGCGGGTCGCCGAGCACGTCGCCGCCGCCCACGACCTGCGGGCGGAGTTCGTCCGGGTCGAGGGCTACCCGGTGACCGTCAACGACGCCGGGGTCGCCGCCCAGGTGACCGCGGCGGCCGCGCAGCTGCTGGGGCAGCAGGCCAGCGCGGTGATGGCGGCGCCGCTGATGGGCGCGGAGGACTTCTCCTACGTGCTGGAGCAGGTGCCCGGCGCGATGGCGTTCCTGGGCGCCTGCCCGCCCGACCTCGACCCGGCGACGGCCCCGGGCAACCACTCCGACCTGGTGGTCTTCGACGAGGACGCCCTGCCGGCCGGGGTGGCGATGTACGCGTCCATGGCGGCCCAGGCCCTCGCGGGCTGACCCGCCTGGTGCAGCAGTGATCAGGTCACCTGATCACTGACTGTCCCCCCGCACCAGCGTTGCTGCGGGGGGACGGTTCCTGGTGCGGGGGGAGCGGCGGCGGGGTCAGCCTGCGAGGGGCCGGGGTGCCGTCCGCAGTCCGTCATGCCAGTGCGCCGTCCGGTATCGCGGTGGTGCTGCGCGCCCGCGATCCAGCAGCGACCACAGCCTTGCGACCTTCTCGTCCCAGCGCTCCCGCAGGTCCTCCGGGGCGACCCGGACACCGTGCACGTCGAGGTCGAGCAGTGCGTCCTGGCGGCGCTTCTCCTGCCACATGACCTCGGCAGGCGTGCGATCCCGCCACGGGTCGGTGTACTTGATCATGCCGTCGCACTCGACGAAGACGCCGTGGTCGGGCCAGTACATGTCCAGGACGGCGACCAAGCGCGAACCGACGAGGACGGCGCACTGCAGCAACGGCTCGGGCAGGCCGGCGCCGAGCAGGGCCAGTCGGGTCCGGGTCTCGTGCGGTGAGTGCGCACCCACGCGCGCCAGCGAGAACGCCCGAGCGGCGTTGGCGCAGCCGACCCAGTGGGTCTGGGCGAGAGCGGCGGCTCGCAGCGCCGCCGGGGAGGTCCGGCCGTCGGCCAGTGCATCGTCGGCGGCGACCACGGCATCGAGCAGCGGCCATTCCCGGCCGACGTCGGCGAGCGTGCGCGTGACCGTGGTGACCGGCAGCCCTTCGTGGACGACGACGTCCTCAGGAGAAAGAGTCCCCTGGCTGATTCGGTAGCCGCGGCCGACGCGGAACTGCGCGGGATCGGTCAGCCGGACCTCGGTGCCGGCGGCTCGGGGCACGACGAGGCGGTGCAGCCGGGCGGCTGAGGTGTGGCTGACCGCCACGGTCGTGCGATCGAGACGGCGGAGTGCGGCGGCGCACTGGAGCCGGTGCGTCCGCCCCTCGGCCTCGTGGCGGCGCCAGGCCTCGCCGGTCGTGTAGACGCCGTAGCGCACCCGCCGCCAGACGCCCGACCGCACGAGGGGGCCGATGGCGTTGGGGTCGAGGCCGGTGGCCAGCGCATCGGCGGTGCTGAAGACGTCGGCCTGGCGGGCCATCGCGTCGGCGAGGAGAGGATCCACGGCGGCACCGTCTCAACGCCGGAGACGCGGTGTACCGCGCCACCGGCATCTGTGGACGTGGGACAGGGGTGTGGAGGCCGGACCGCGTGCTCGCCTGCCCGCGTGCCAGGACGCTGCCTGGGCGACGTCCGCCCGCACCAACGACTGTCCCCCCGCACCAGCGCTGGTGCGGGGGGACAGTCGGTGATCAGGTCACCTGATCACCGGTGAACGGGAGCTCGGCGGCGACTACGCCTCGGGCTGCTGCTCCGGGGCGGTGCTGGTGTCGGCGGGAGCGGCCTGCACCTCACCGATCTGGTACTTCTCCACCGCCTGCCGGACGACGTCCCGCTCGATCTCGCCGTACTGCGCCAGCGAGGCCAGCGTGCGCACCACGATCGACTCGGCGTCGACCCGGAAGTGCCGGCGCAGCGCCGGACGTGTGTCGGACAGCCCGAACCCGTCGGTGCCCAGCGACGTCAGGCCGCCCGGGACGAACGGGGCGAGCAGGTCCGGCACCGCCTTCATCCAGTCCGAGACGGCGATGACCGGGCCGGGGACGTCGGTCAGCTGCTGGGTGACGTAGGGGACCTTGGGCTCCTCCGCCGGGTTCAGCAGGTTCCACTCCTCGGTCTGGACCGCCTCGCGACGCAGCTCGTTCCACGAGGTCACCGACCAGACGTCGGCCGAGACGCCCCAGTCCTGGGCCAGCAGCTCCTGCGCCCGCAGCGCCCACGGCACGGCCACCCCGGACGCCAGCACCTGGGCCTTCTTGCCGTCCTCCAGCTGCGGGCCCTCGGCGTAGCGGTACATGCCGGCCAGCAGCCCGGTGACGTCCAGCCCCTCGGGCTCGGCCGGCTGGACGTACGGCTCGTTGTAGATCGTCAGGTAGTACATGACGTCGGGGCTGCGGTGTCCGCCCAGCGGGGCGCCCGGGTCCTCGCCGTACATCCGGCGCAGGGCGTCCTTGATGATGTGCCCGAGCTCGAAGGAGAACGCCGGGTCGTAGGAGACGACCGCCGGGTTGGTCTCCGCGAGCAGCAGCGAGTGCCCGTCCTCGTGCTGCAGGCCCTCGCCGTTCAGCGTGGTGCGCCCGGCGGTGGCGCCCAGCAGGAACCCGCGGGTCATCTGGTCACCGGCCGCCCAGAACGAGTCGCCGGTCCGCTGGAAGCCGAACATCGAGTAGAAGATGTAGATCGGGATCATCGGCTCGCCGTGCGTCGCGTACGACGTCCCGGCGGCGATGAACGACGCCGTGGAACCGGCCTCGTTGATCCCCTCGTGCAGGATCTGCCCGGTCGTGGACTCCTTGTAGGCCAGCATCAGCTCGCGGTCGACCGAGGTGTAGTTCTGGCCGTGCGGGTTGTAGATCTTCTTCGTCGGGAAGAGCGAGTCCAGCCCGAAGGTGCGGGCCTCGTCGGGGATCACCGGGACGAAGCGGGGGCCGAGCTCCGGGTCCTTGATGAGCTCCTTGAGCAGCCGGACGAACGCCATGGTGGTGGCGACCTCCTGCTTGCCCGAGCCCCGCCGCACGACCTCGAAGGCCTTGTCGTCGGGTGCCTTGAGGGGCTTGGCCGCGTAGCTGCGCCGGGGGATCGACCCGCCCAGCTGGCGCTTCCGCTCCTCCATGTACTGCATCTCGTCGGAGTCCGGTGCCGGCTTGTAGTAGGGCGGCAGGGTCTTGTCCAGCTGCTCGTCGGGGATCGGCAGGTACAGCCGGTCCCGGAAGTTCGCCAGGTCCTCCGCGGTCAGCTTCTTCATCTGGTGCGTGGAGTTGCGGCCCTCGAAGTGGTTGCCGAGCGTCCAGCCCTTGATGGTCTTGGCGAGGATGACGGTGGGCTGGCCCTTGTGGTCCATCGCGGCCTTGTAGGCGGCGTAGACCTTGCGGTAGTCGTGGCCGCCGCGCTGGAGCTCCCAGACCTCCTTGTCGCTCATCCCCTCGACCAGCTTGCGGGTGCGCGGGTCGCGGCCGAAGAAGTGCTCGCGGACGTAGGCGCCGTCCTCGGCCTTGTAGGTCTGGTAGTCGCCGTCCGGCGTCGAGTTCATCAGGTTGACCAGCGCGCCGTCGCGGTCGGCGGCCAGCAGCCTGTCCCAGCCGCGGCCCCAGATCACCTTGATGACGTTCCAGCCGGCGCCGCGGAAGAAGGACTCCAGCTCCTGGATGACCTTGCCGTTGCCGCGGACCGGACCGTCGAGCCGCTGCAGGTTGCAGTTGACGACGAACGTGAGGTTGTCCAGCTCCTCACGCGCGGCCAGGCCGATCGGCCCCAGCGACTCGGGCTCGTCCATCTCGCCGTCGCCGAGGAACGCCCACACGTGCTGGTCGGCGGTGTCGGCGATGCCGCGGTCGTGCAGGTAGCGGTTGAACCGCGCCTGGTAGATCGCGTTCAGCGGGCCGAGGCCCATCGAGACGGTGGGGAACTCCCAGAAGTCGGGCATCAACCGCGGGTGCGGGTAGGACGACAGGCCACCGCCGGGGTGGCTGACCTCCTGCCGGAAGCCGTCGAGCTGGTGCTCGTCGAGCCGGCCCTCGAGGTAGGCCCGGGCGTAGATGCCGGGGGAGGCGTGCCCCTGGAAGTAGATCTGGTCGCCGCCGCCGGGGTGGTCCTTGCCGCGGAAGAAGTGGTTGAAGCCGACCTCGTACAGCGATGCGGACGACGCGTAGGAGGAGATGTGACCGCCGACGGCGATGCCCGGGCGCTGCGCGCGGTGGACCATGATCGCGGCGTTCCACCGGATGTAGGCCCGGATCCGACGCTCGACGTCCTCGTCACCGGGGAACCACGGCTCCTGCTCCGGCGCGATCGTGTTGATGTAGTCGGTGCTGCGCAACGCGGGTACGCCGACCTGCTGCTCGCGGCTGCGCTCGAGCATCCGGAGCATCAGGTAGCGGGCTCGGCCGCGACCGGCATGGTCGACGACCGCGTCCAGGGACTCCAGCCACTCCTGGGTCTCGTCCGGGTCGGTGTCGGGGAGTTGGCTGGCCCGCCCGTCGGTGATGACCGCACGGGGGCTGCCGATGGTGCGGGCGGGGTCTCCGTCCGACTGCTGCGTTGCGCTCATGGCCACATCGTCTCCTGCCGGGGCGGCGCACGTCACGTCCGCCCCGTGCCGTGTCCCGTCAGACGGGACGCGCGGCGCGACCGTGCCGCCCGGTCAGGGCCTTGCGCCTGCCCGTCGATGCCCTACGCTCCGCTGCAACGGTGGCCCGGACACGTGGGCCCGCACCCCCGCGAGACGCGGGGGACGGGCACGCCAGGGGCCGCCCTCCACCCGGGCAGAGGGGGTCGGGTCGAGTCCACGAGAGGTCCCGACCAGGCAGGCCGGGTCAGGACAGGGCACCATCCCCCCAGGACGATCGCACCGGCGCACCACGCGACGGGGCGGGACAGAGACCGCACAGCAGCACACGACACCGCCCGGACAGACCGGGCAGCGAGCACACGGAGGAACAGCGGGGATGAGCGTCGACTCGGGCAGCACCAGCATGGCTGCCCGGCTGGGGATCAAGCCGGGCATGGTCGTGCAGGAGCTCGGCTGGGACGAGGACGCCGACGAGGACCTGCGCGACTCCGTCGTCGAGCTCTCGGGCGGCGAGATGGTCGACGAGGACTCCGACGAGGTGGCCGACGTCGTCCTGCTGTGGTGGCGCGACGAGGACGGCGACCTGATCGACGCGCTCGTCGACTCGATCGCCTCCCTCGCCGAGGACGGCGTCGTCTGGCTGCTCGTGCCGAAGTCCGGGCGCCCCGGCCACGTCGAGCCCGGTGACGTCACCGAGGCCGCCCCCACCGCCGGGCTCGCACAGACCTCCAGCATCTCCGCGGCGAAGGACTGGTCGGGCATCCGGCTGGTCACCCCGAAGGCGGCCCGCTCGCGCCGCTGAGGCACGATCGGGTGATGACCCTCACCGTGGGCGACGCCGCCCCCGAGTTCAGCCTCCCCGACCAGGACAAGCAGGTCGTCTCCCTCTCCGGGCTGCGCGGTGCTCCGGTCCTCGTCGTGTTCTACCCGTTCGCCTTCTCCGGGATCTGCACCGGCGAGCTGTGCCAGCTGCGCGACGAGCTGGCCACGTACGCCGACGCCGGGGTCCAGGTGGTGGCCATCTCCACCGACCCCACCTTCAGCCTCAAGGCGTTCCGGGCCGAGCAGGGCTTCGGCTTCCCGCTGCTGTCGGACTTCTGGCCGCACGGCGCGACCGCCCAGGCCTACGGGGTGTTCAACGAGCGGGCCGGGATGCCGCTGCGCGGCACGTTCCTCGTCGACGCCGAGGGCACGCTGGTCTTCGCCGAGGTCAACCAGCCCGGCGACGCGCGTGCGCAGTCCGGTTGGAAGGACGCGGTCGCGGAGCTCTCCGCCGCCTGAGCTGCGGTCGGCCGGGAGCCCGTCGAGCGGCGGGGGTGGCGGGGTCCTCCCGCTACCCTGGCCGCACGGGCGCGTAGCTCAGCGGGAGAGCTCTCGCCTTACAAGCGAGCGGTCGCAGGTTCGATCCCTGCCGCGCCCACCCCCCTCCAGCCCGCGGTGCCGTCTCACCCGGACGGGTGCCCGCGGCTCGACCGAGGTCGCGGTCGGGCCGATGCCATGTCATGCCGCCCAGCCCGTCCTCCGCACGCAGGTCGCCGCGCAGAGGCGTGCCCCTCTGGGCCTACCTCGTGGCGCTGGTGCTGGTCCCGTTGCTGGGCGTGGTCGCACTGACCACGGCGATCGTGCGCTCCGCGATGTCCGAGGCGACCACCGCCGAGCGGGCCGAGGCCGCCGTGCAGGCGGTGGCGCAGCTGGACGCCGCCCGCAGCGGGGTGGAGCACGAGGTCGTCCCGGTGCTGTCCGCGACGGTGCTGCTCGACCCGGCCCTGAGCGCGATGACCGGGCTCTCCCCGGAGATGGTGCAGGCCCAGCTGGCGCAGGCAGAGCAGGCCATCGCCCAGGCGCAGCAGGTCACCGACCGGGCGCTGGCCTCGGTGCCCGCCGCCTCCGTGGGCGCCTGGGCCGCCGTACGGGCCACCGCCCGGCTCGTCGACGTCCGGGCCGGCGCGCACTACCGGATGAGCTCGCTGCAGGACACCTACCGGGAGTACCTGGACGTCTCGGCTCAGCTCATGGCAGCTCAGCAGGAGGCGGCAACGGAGGCCAGTGCCCAGGAGGTGACGATCGGGACCTATCGGGCCACCCGCGACGTCGAGCTGGTCGCCGAGCTGACCCAGGCCGCCAGCCGCGTGGTCCCGCTGTTCCTCGGCTCCCAGCTCCGTCTCTCCGGCATCGGGGCCAGCGAGCTGGACTGGCGCGGCGCCTGGGTCGCCTACACCGACGCACAGCGGCAGCTGGACGACCTGTCCCAGCCGGCCCTGGCCGGGGCATGGGACGGCGTCCGCGCGTCCGCGGCGGTGACCGCGGTGGACGACGTCCTCGCCGCGCAGGTCGAGCAGGGCACCGCTGAGCCTCTCCCCATCGAGCAGGTCGCGGCCCTGGTCAACGGGAGCACCGCGCGGGACGCGACCTTCACGGAGCTGTTGGACACCGCGGTCGCCGGCGCCCGGGCGAGCGCGGCCGCCGACCGCGACGCGGCCGACGGTCGCCGGACGGCCACGCTGCTGGCCGGCCTCGGCCTCCTGCTGACCGCAACGGTCGGTGCCGTCGTCCTCGGCCGCAGCGTGTCCCGCTCGCTCGGCGTGCTGGCCGGGCAGGCCGACCAGGTGAGTCGCGGGGAGCTCGTGGAGGTCGAGGGCGGTGGCCCGCGCGAGGTGCGCACCGTCTCCACGGCGTTGGGCGCGGCGGTGGCCAGCCTCCGCCGCATCCAGGACCAGGCCCAGGCCGTGGCCCGTGGGGACCTCGCCGACACCGTCCTGGCCGAGCCGTTGCCCGGTCCGCTCGGTGCGGTCGTGCACGCCTCGGTGCGGCAGATCGTCAGCTCGGTGCGCCAACGCGACGAGCTGCAGTCCGCGCTCGCCCACCAGGCCGCGCACGACCCGCTGACCGAGCTGCCCAACCGGGCGCAGGCGCTGCAGCTGACCGCGGCGGCGCTGTCCCGCGGCCAGCGTTCGGGGGCCATGACCGGCCTGCTGTTCGTCGACCTGGACGGCTTCAAGTCGGTCAACGACACGCATGGGCACGCTGCCGGGGACGACGTGCTGCGGGAGGTCGCCGGCCGGCTGTCGGCGGCGGTCCGGGCGGGGGACGTGGTGTGCCGGCTGGGCGGCGACGAGTTCGTCGTGCTGGTCGAGGCGGTGGAGGACGAGCGCACGCTGGTCGAGCTCGCCGAGCGGCTGATCGCGGCGACCAGCGAGCCGATCCGGCTGTCCCGCCACACGGTGCGGGTCGGCGCCAGCGTCGGCGTGGCGGTCAGCCGGGACGGCGACACCGACGCCGACGTCCTGTTCGTCGAGGCGGACACCGCTGCCTACCGGGCCAAGCGGCACGGTCGCGGTCGCGCCGAGGTCTTCGACGAGGTGCTGCGCGGGCAGCTCGCCGAGCGGGCTGCGCTGGAGGCGGCGATCAGGGTGGGCCTGGCGGACGGTGAGATGGAGCTGCACTACCAACCCGTGGTCGACGTGGCCTCGGACCGGGTGATCGGGTACGAGGCCCTGGTGCGCTGGCAGCGGCCCGGGCACGGGCTGGTCCCGCCGGACCTCTTCGTCCCGGCGGCCGAGGAGTCCCAGCTGATCTGCGAGCTGGACCGCTGGGTGCTGCACGAGGCCACCCGGCAGCTCGCCGAGTGGCGCAGCGCCGCCGGGGTGGCCCAGGACGAGCCGGAGCCGACTGTCGCGGTGAACATCTCCGGTCGGCACCTCACGGACCGTCGGGTCGTGCAGGACGTCGCCGACGCGCTGGTCGCCTCGGGGTTGCCCGCCCAGCTGCTCGTGCTCGAGGTGACCGAGACCGTCCTGGTGGCCGACCCGTCGGCGATGGACCACCTGGCCACCCTGCGGGCCCTGGGCGTCGCCGTCGCCATCGACGACTTCGGCACCGGCTACACCTCCATCGGGCAGCTGGGGCACATGCCGGTCGACACGCTCAAGATCGACCGCAGCTTCATCGGCTCCGGCGACGCCGGCCACGGCGACCTGGTGGCGCTGATGATCCGGGCGGCGCACACCTTCGGGCTGACCGTGGTCGCCGAGGGCGTCGAGGAGCCCGAGCAGCTGGCGCGGCTCCGGGCCGACGGGTGCGACCAGGCCCAGGGATGGCTGTTCCACCGGGCGCTGCCCGCCGCCGAGGCCGGGGCGCTCCTGCAGCAGGGTGTCCGCGCGCCGTCCTGAGGAGCGGGCTGCTCAGTCCTCGGTGCCGCGGACGCCGGACCGCCGGCCCGGGGTGGTCTCCCGGATCAGCCGCCGGGCTGCGTCCACCTCCCGGGCGACCGGGGCCAGCACGCCGTCGGCGTCGATCTCGGCGTCGTCGGGGGCGCGGTGCTCGCGCAGGTCCCGCTCCAGCTCCCGGATCGCCTTGCGCAGCACGCCGACCTGCGCCGGGTCGGGGGCCGGTTCGCCGGCGCGCAGCGCGATGACCGCCTCGGTGACGGCGTCCGACGTCCGCTCCAGCTGCACGATCACCGGCCACCAGGCCGCCGCCCGGCTGCTGATCGGCGGCGGCTCGGCCAGCCGGCGCTGCAGCTGCGTCTGCAGCTCGGTCAGCGCCCGGTAGCTGCCCCGGCGGGCCCGCCGGGTGGCCTCGGGGCCCTGGGTGAACGCGGCGTCGACGAAGCGGTCCAGCGCCAGGGTGGCGCTGCGCAGCGCGTCGTCCAGCGGGGCCCGCCAGGTCTGCGGCCACAGCAGGTAGCCGAACACCAGCACGATCCCGCAGCCGATCAGGGTGTCGACCAGCCGGGCACCGACCAGCCCGGCGCCACTGGGCGTGGCCAGGTCCAGCAGCAGGATGATCAGCGGCGTCTGGAAGACGGAGAACAGGCCGAAGTTGCCGCTGCGGGCCCACGGCAGCGCCCCGGCGGACAGTGCCAGCGGGAGCAGCACCCAGGCATCGCGCTCCAGGAAGGTCAGCAGCAGCGAGCCGATCAGGACGCCGAGCAGCGTGCCCGCGCCGCGCTGCACCGCCCGGGTGAACACCGAGCCGTAGTCGGGCTTGAGCACGATGGCCACGGTCAGCAGCACCCAGTAGGGCCGCTCGATCGGCAGCAGCTGGCGGGCGATCTCGGCGACCGTCATGCACAGCGTGAGCCGGACGACGAACGCCCGGGAGTCGGCGTTGCCCACGGTGCGGTCGAACAGGTCGTGCAGCCGCACCCGCCACTCCAGCTCGGGGCGCACCACCGCCGCCGAGGCCCGCTCCTCCGGGTCACCGACGACGTTCCACACCAGCCGCAGGCCGTGCCGGACCGCCCGGCGCGGCGCGGGTGCGTCCTCGACCGGCGGCGGCCGTTCGCCCAGCACCGGACGGCGGCTGGTGACGGCGGTGGCCAGGGCGTGCGCGGCCCCGATGTCCCGGGAGTCGGCCGGCACCCCGCCCCGGGCGCTGGCCACCGCGCCCTCCACCAGCGGTGCCGCGGCGTTGAGCACCCCGGCCAGCTCGGCGAGTTCCCGGCTGCGGCCGGCCGAGCGGCTGCGCGCGTAGAGGACCCGGTCGTAGCCGGCGTTCAGCGCGAGCGTGAGCTCCCGGCGGGCCTCCTCGGTGCGGTCGGTGCCGATCGCCGCGAGCAGCTCGGCGACCCGGGTGAAGACCGCCCCCACCGCGGACCGGTCGGGGTCCAGCGGTTCGGTGCGGGCCTGCACCAGGACGGCGAGGGCGCCCCACGCCGCCCCGGCCAGGAAGAACCCGAGCTCCACGCCGGCCGACAGCGGGGTCTCCAGCCCGGAGGAGATCGCGGTGTAGATGAGCAGCTGCAGGGCGCCCAGGGAGAAGGCCCCGCTGATCGAGCTCAGCAGGGCGGCGATCGCCGAGACGACGACCATCAGCAGCACCGGCTGCCAGCCGCCGCCACTCAGGCCGTGCCCGACGAGCAGGCCGACCCCGCCCAGCAGCGACGCTGCGGCGACCCGGCGCAGTCGGACCCGGAGCGGGCCCGACTGCGGCGCCAACGTCGCGGCCAGCGCGCCCATGGTGGCGAAGACCCCGGCCCCCACCGCCGCTCCCTGCACGCCTCCGATCGCCAGGGCGAGGGCCAGCGGGCCGGGAATGACCAGGGTGAAGCGGGTGACGTCGCGCCACGGCACGCTCGTGGGGCTGGTGTGCACCAGCTCCTCGAGCCAGGCCGGCGCCCGCAACCCCCGCTCCGCCACGGGAGCAGCCTCCCACCCGGGCGCGGCGCACCGGCCCAGGACGACGCACACTGGACGACGTGCCGTGCCCGGGAGACCACCGCCGCACCGGCCTGGTCCGGCGGTGACGGCCACCGTCCAGCAGACCGCCGCCGCCCGGCCCGCCGAGCCCACCGCACCGGTGCCCGCGGGTGGCTGGTTCCGCCGGCTGGTCGGCTACTGCCTGCGGCACCGGCGTGACCTGATCGGCGCGTTCGGGGCGGCGCTGATCGGCTCGGTCATCGCCGCCGGGGTGCCGCTGCTGACCCGCGAGGTGGTCGACCGGGTCGTGGCCGGCGCCGAGTCGGGGCGCGCCGTGGACGTCACCCCGTTCATCGTCGCGCTCGTGCTGGCCGGGGTGCTGCGCTTCGCGGCCGGGTTCGTCCGCCGCTACCTGGCCGGCCGGCTGTCGCTGGACGTCCAGCAGGACCTGCGCAACGACGTCGCCGCGGCGTTGTCCCGGTTGGACGGGCCGGGGCAGGACCGGTTGCAGACCGGCCAGGCGGTGAGCCGCTCGATCAGCGACATCACCCTCGTGCAGGGGCTGCTGGCCTTCCTGCCCAACCTGACCGGCAACGCGCTGCTGTTCGTGGTGTCCCTGGGCGTGATGGCGTGGCTGTCCCCGCTGCTCACCCTCGTCGCGCTGGCCGTCGGGCCGGCGCTGTGGTGGCTGGCGCTGCGCTCCCGCCGGGACCTCTTCCCGGCGAACTGGGCCGCCCAGCAGCAGGCCGGGGCGGTGGCCGGGGACGTCGAGGCCGCCGTCACCGGGGTGCGGGTGGTCAAGGGCTTCGGGCAGGAGGACCGGGAGCTGGACCGGCTCGACGAGGGCGCCCGCCGGCTGTTCGGCGCCCGGATGCGGGTGGTGCGCTTCACCGCCCACTACAACCCGCTGCTGCAGGCGGTCCCCGCGCTGGGCCAGGTCGGCGTGCTCGCGCTGGGCGGGTGGCTGGCGCTGCGCGGGTCGATCACGCTGGGCACCTTCCTGGCCTTCGCCACCTACCTGGCCGTGCTCGTCTCGCCGGTGCGCCAGCTCGCCGCCGTCCTCACCATCGGGCAGCAGGCCCGGGCCGGGGTGGAGCGGGTGCTGGAGATCGTCGACGCCCGCCCGACGGTGGTGTCCGGCGCCGACCCACTGCCCGCGGGTCCGCTGCCGCTGGAGCTGGACGAGGTGACCTTCGGTCACGGGCCGGGCCGGCCGGTGCTGTCGGGGGTGTCGCTGCGGGTGGAGCCGGGGGAGACGCTCGCGCTGATCGGCACGTCGGGCTCGGGCAAGTCGAGCGTGGTGAGCCTGCTGCCGCGCTTCTACGACGTCTCCGCCGGTGCCGTGCGGATCGGCGGCCGCGACGTCCGGGACCTGGACCTCGGTGAGCTGCGCGGCGCGCTGGGCATCGTCTTCGAGGAGAGCTTCCTGTTCTCCGACTCGGTGCGCGCCAACATCGCCTTCGGCCGCCCGGACGCCGGCGACGCCGAGGTCCGGGCCGCCGCGCGCGCCGCCCAGGCGGACGGGTTCATCAGCGAGCTGCCCGACGGCTACGACACCGTCGTCGGCGAGCAGGGGCTGACCCTCTCCGGCGGGCAGCGGCAGCGGGTCGCCCTGGCCCGCGCGCTGCTCACCGACCCGCGGGTGCTGCTGCTCGACGACGCCACCTCCGCGGTCGACGCCGCGGTCGAGGCCCGGATCCACGCCGCGTTGCGCAGCGCCGTCCGGGGCCGGACGACGCTGCTGGTCGCGCACCGCCGCTCCACCCTCGCGCTGGCCGACCGGGTGGCCGTGCTGGACGCCGGCCGGGTGGTCGACGTCGGCACCGCGGCGGAGCTGGAGGCGCGCTCACCGCTGTACCGGCTGCTGCTGTCCGGCACCGGCGGCGAGCCGGAGGTCGACGACGCGCCACCGGCCGGCACGGTCACCCCGGCCGCCTGGCCGGAGCTCGAGCCGGTCGCCGAGGACGACGGCCCGGCGCAGCCGGCGGCCCCGTCCATCGGCGGCCGGGGCTCGGCGATGGCAGCCGCTGCGCCCACCCCCGCGCTGCGGCAGCTGGTCGCCGGGCTGCCCCCGACGGTCGACGACCCGGACGTGCCGGCCGACCGCGCCCGCGCCGGGGACCGGGAGTTCTCGCTGTGGCGGCTGATCCGGCCGTTCCGGTGGCCGCTGGCCGGTGCGCTGGTGCTGGTCGCCCTGGACACGGCGGCCCAGCTGGCGATCCCCGCGCTGGTGCGGACCGGCGTCGACCGGGGGATCACCGAGGGGTCGACGTCCCTGCTGCTGGGGGTCGCCGGCATCGCGCTGGCCGTCGTCGCTGCCGGCCTGCTGGTCGCACGGGGCGCCGCCTGGCTCACCGGTCGCACGGGCGAACGGCTGCTCTACACGCTGCGGGTGAAGACCTTCGCCCAGCTCCAGCGGCTGGGGCTGGACTACTACGAGCGCGAGCTCGGCGGCCGGATCATGACCCGGATGACGACCGACGTCGACGCGCTGTCGGCGTTCCTGCAGACCGGGCTGACCACGGCGGTGATCAGCGTGCTCACCCTGGTCGGGGTGCTGGTCATCGTCTTCCTCTACGACGTCGTCCTGGCGCTGGTGCTGGTCGCGTCGCTGCCGGTGCTGGCGGTCACCACCGTGTGGTTCCGGTCCCGGTCGGTGCCGGCCTACACCGAGGCCCGGGAGCGGGTCAGCGCGGTCAACGCCCGGCTGCAGGAGGACGTCGCCGGCATCCGGGTGACCCAGGCCTTCGACCGGGCCGACCACTCGACCGCCGTCTTCCACGGGTACGCGCAGGCCTACCGCGACGTGCGGCTGCGGGCCCAGCGGTACATCGCCACCTACTTCCCGTTCGTGGAGTTCCTCTCCGAGGTGGCCGCCGCCGCGGTGCTGGCGGTGGGGGCCGCGCGGCTGGCGGCCGGGGACATCACCGCGGGTGTGCTGCTGGCCTTCGTCCTGTATGTGAACACCTTCTTCTCCCCGGTGCAGCAGCTCTCGCAGGTGTTCGACAGCTACCAGCAGGCCTCCGTGGGGCTGCGGCGGCTGCGCGGCCTGCTGCGGACGCCGACCTCCACCCCGGCCGCGGCCGACCCGGCGCCGGTGGGCCGGCTGCGCGGGGAGGTGCGGCTGGCCGACGTCACGTTCAGCTACCGCGGCGCCCCGGCCCCGGCGCTGCGCGACGTCTCGCTGACCGTGGCACCGGGGGAGACCCTGGCGCTGGTGGGCGAGACCGGGGCGGGCAAGTCGACGGTGGTGAAGCTGGTCGCCCGCTTCTACGACCCGACGTCCGGGGCGGTCTGCGTCGACGGCGCCGACCTGCGCTCGCTGGACCTGCTGCAGTACCGGGCGCGGCTGGGCGTCGTCCCGCAGGAGGCGTTCCTGTTCGCCGGCACGGTGCGCGACGCGATCGCCTACGGCCGCCCCGACGCCGCGGACGCCGAGGTGGAGGCCGCCGCCCGCGCGGTGGGGGCGCACGCGATGGTCGAGGGGCTGCCGCAGGGCTACCGGACGCGGGTGGGGGAGCGCGGGCGGTCGCTGTCGGCCGGGCAGCGGCAGCTGCTCGCGCTGGCCCGCGCGCAGCTGGTCGACCCCGACGTCCTGCTGCTGGACGAGGCGACCGCGTCGCTGGACCTGGCCACCGAGGCGGCGGTCACCCGGGCGGCCGACGTCGTCGCCCGGCGGCGGACGACGCTCGTCGTCGCGCACCGGCTCACCACCGCGGCCCGGGCCGACCGGGTGGCGGTGCTGGACGGCGGCCGGGTCGTCGAGGTCGGGCCGCACGCCGAGCTGCTGGCCGCGGGCGGTGCCTACGCGGCGCTGTGGGCGTCCTACACCGCCGACGAGGACGCCGACCCGCTGATGGACTGAGGGCTCGGCCCATCCGACGCCGAGTGCGCAGTCGTTGCCGCCCGCTCCGGCGTGTCGGCGCGTGTCGTCGACCAGTACTGCGCACTCGGCGTCGGACCAGAAAGAGCGCGGGAATCGACACGTCGACGTGTCAGGGTGTCGACATGTCGGCCGGTGGGCAGGTGCGCGACGCCGACGATGCGGACCTGGCCGAGCTGGCGGCGGTGGAGGCCGCGGCCGACGAGCTGTTCTGGCCGTTGGGCATCACCGACCTCCCACCGCCGGCGCCCGCCGAGGAACGCGCCCGCGCCTGGCGGGTGCTGGTCGCCGGCCGCCCGGTGGCCGGGTTCGCCGTCCTGGAGCTGGTGGACGGCGCCGTCCACCTCGAGCAGCTGTCGGTGCACCCGGCGCACGGCCGGCGCGGGATCGGCACCGCGCTGCTGGCCGCCACCCTGGACACGGCCCGGCGCCACGGAGCCGACCGGGTCACGCTGCTCACCTACGCCGACGTCCCGTGGAACGCCCCGTTCTACGCCCGGCACGGCTGGGCGGTCACCACCGAGCTGACCCCCGGCCTGCAGGCGTTGCGCCGCCGGGAGACCGGGCTGGGGCTCGACCGGCACGGGCCCCGGGTCGCGATGGTCCGGCCGACCACCTGAGGTTGCAGCCGACGGTGGGCGGGGCACAACGGGTCCATGACACCGAGCGCCGCCGACCTGCAGACCGACCGCACCTCCGGTGAGCTGGAGGTGGTGCACGCCTTCACCGAGGGGCCGATGCCGACCGGGGTCTCGGTGTCGCACACCGGCCGGGTCTTCGTGAACTTCCCGAAGTGGGGCGACGACGTGCGCGCCACCGTCGCCGAGATCCGGGACGGCGAGGTCGTCGCCTTCCCCGACGAGGCGTGGAACTCGCCCTCCGGCGACGACGACCGAGGTGCCTTCGTCAGCGTGCAGAGCATCGTCGTCGACCCGGCCGACCGGCTCTGGGTGCTCGACACCGGCTCCCCGCTCTTCCAGCCCACCCAGATCGGTGGCCCGAAGCTGGTCTGCATCGACCTGGGCACCGACACCGTCGTGCAGACGATCGTCCTCCCGCGGGAGACCGCCCTGGAGACGACGTACCTCAACGACGTCCGGTTCGACCTGCGCCGGGGCGAGGCGGGGGTCGCCTACATCACCGACTCCGCCGACTCCGGCGAGAACGCGATCATCGTGGTCGACCTGGCCACCGGTGACTCCTGGCGCCGACTGCGCGACCACCCCTCCACCAAGGCGCAGGTGCCGCCGGAGCTGCTGCTCATGGTGGAGGGCCGGCCGTTCCTGGAGCAGCCCGAGCCCGACGCCGAGCCGCAGCCGGTGGCGATGGGCTCGGACGGGATCGCGATCTCCGCCGACGGCGCGCGGCTCTGGTACTGCCCGCTGGCCGCCCGGCACTGGTACAGCGTGGCCACCGATGCGCTGGTCGACCGCAGCCTGGACGACGACGCGGTGGCGGCGACCGTCGTCGACGAGGGCGACAAGGGCAGCGCCGGGGACGGGCTGGAGACCGACGACGCCGGCAACCTCTACGCGACCGCGGGGGAGCAGAACGCGATCCTGCGCCGCCGCCCCGACGGCACGATCGAGACCGTCGTGCACGACCCCCGGCTGCTGTGGCCGGACACCATGTCGGTGGCCGCCGACGGGCACCTCTACGTCACCGCCAACCAGCTGCACCGGCAGGCCCGCTATGCCGGCGGCGTCGACCAGCGCCGGTACCCCTACCTGCTGCTGCGCACCCCGATCGGGGCCGGGCCGGTCCGCCTCCGGTGACGGCGGTGGCCGGGGAGGGCGCTGCCCTACAGTCCCCTCCCGTGGCAGCCGCGGTGTTGAGGTGGGCGATGAGCGGTCCGGCGATGGGGGAGCCGAGCGGCTCCGGCCGCCCCCTGGGTGCGGTGACCGCCGCGCTGGAGGCCCGGTACGACCCGGCGCTCGCCGAGCCGTGGGACGCCGTCGGGCTGGTGTGCGGGGACCCCGCCGAGGTGGTCCGCTCGGTGCTCTTCGCCGTCGACCCGACGTCCGCCGTGGTGGACGAGGCGATCGACCTGGGCGCCGACCTGCTGGTCACCCACCATCCGCTGCTGCTCACCCCGGTGCACGGTGTGCCCGCCGACGATCCCAAGGGCCGCCTGGTGCACCGGCTGGTCCGTGCCGGCATCGGGCTGTTCGTCGCGCACACCAACGCCGACCGGGCCGCCGGCCACGGCGTCAACGACGCGCTGGCCGCAGCCGTGGGGCTGGTGGACCCGGTGCCGCTGGAACCGGCGGCCGCCCCCGGGGCCGGGCTCGGCCGGGTCGGGGTGCTCCGAGAGGCGACCAGCCTGCAGCGGTTCGCCGAGCGGGTGGCCGCCGCGCTGCCCGCCACACCCGGGGGCGTGCGGGTCGTCGGTGACCCCGGCCGGCCCGTGCGCACCGTCGCCGTCTGCGGCGGCAGCGGCGGGTCCCTGCTGGCCGCGGCCGCCGACGCCGGCGCCGACGTCTTCCTGACCAGCGACGTCAAGCACCACCCGGCGGTCGACGCGGCCGAGGTCCCGGGACCGGCTCTCTGCGACGTGGCGCACTACGCGTCGGAGTGGCCGTGGCTGCCGGTCGCCGCCGACCTGCTGCACCTGGACCTGGGCGGGCAGGTCCAGGTCACCGTGTCCGGCCGGCGCACCGACCCGTGGACGTTCCGGGTCGACGGCCCTCCCCGCCGCTGACCGCACCGGGTCCGAGTCGCTGCGGGCGGGCCGGGCCGGGTGGTCCGGCGGCCCCCGCGGCGCGGGTAGGTTGAGCCCGTGCAGGCTGACCACTTCGACCAGCAGAAGCTGCTGGCCCTCGCTGCGGAGGACGTCGCCCTCGCGCAACTCGCCCACCGCAAGCGCACCCTTCCCGAGCTCGCCGCCGTCGATGCCGCCCAGGAGGCGCAACGGGCCCTCCTCGACGACGTCGTCCGGGCCGAGACCGAGGTGCGAGACCTCGACCGCGAGCAGAAGCGGCTGGAGGGCGACGTCGACACCGTCCGGCAGCGGGCCGCCCGCGACCAGTCGCGGATCGACTCCGGCGGGGCCACCCCCAAGGAGATCACCAGCCTGCAGCACGAGCTGGAGTCGCTGAACCGCCGGCAGGGCGACCTGGAGGACCAGGTGCTCGAGCTGATGGAGCGCCGCGAGACCGCCGACTCCGCCCTCGCCACGGCGCAGGGCGGGCTGGCCGGGGCGCAGGCCGACCAGGAGCAGGCCGAGCAGCGGCGGGACGAGGCGCTGGCGCAGATCGCCGAGGCCACCCAGCAGCACCAGGCCAAGCGCGACGAGATCGCCGCCACCGTCCCGGCCGACCTGCTGAAGGTCTACGACCGGGTCGCCGCGCAGACCGGCAGCACCGGCGCCGCCGAGCTGAAGGCCCGTCAGTGCCAGGGCTGCCGGATCGAGTTCTACGGCACCGAGCTGGCCTCCTACCGCAACGCCGACCCGCACACCGTGCTGCGTTGCGAGAACTGCAACCGGGTCCTGGTCCGCACCGCCGAGTCCGGGCTGTGAGCCGCCGACTCATCGTCGAAGCGGACGGCGGGTCGCGGGGCAACCCGGGGCCGGCCGGGTACGGCGCGCTGGTGAAGGACGCCGAGACCGGCCGGCTGCTCGCCGAGCGGGCCGAGTCCGTCGGCCGGGCCACCAACAACGTCGCCGAGTACGGCGGTCTGGTCGCCGGGCTGCAGGCGGTTCTCGACCTCGACCCGAGCTCGAGCGTCGAGGTCCGGATGGACTCCAAGCTGGTCGTCGAGCAGATGTCCGGCCGCTGGCAGATCAAGCACCCGGACATGAAGAAGCTCGCCGTGCAGGCCCGGGACATCGCCCGGCAGCTCGGCTCGGTGCGCTACACCTGGATCCCGCGGGCGCAGAACGGCGCCGCGGACGCGCTGGCGAACAGCGCGATGGACGGCAAGCCGGTGCGTCGCGACCTGGCCACCGAACCGGTGGTGGTCGAGGACGACACCCAGCCGACCGCCGAGCCGGCGCCGGTCGTCGTCACCGTGACCCACCTGCTGCGGCACGGGCGCACCGAGCACACCCCGGAGCGTCGGTTCAGTGGCAGCAGCGACCTGCCGCTGTCCGAGCTCGGGCGCGCGGACGCCGAGGCCGCGGCCCGGCACCTGGCCGGGCGGGGGATCGACGTGATCGTCAGCTCCCCGCTGCAGCGCACCCGGCAGACCGCCGAGGCGGCCGCGCAGGTGCTCGGCGTCCCGGTCGAGGTCGACACCGACCTGCGCGAGCTGGACTTCGGCGCGTGGGAGGGCCTCACCGCGGCCGAGGCCCAGGCGAAGAGCCCGCTGGCGTTCCGGCGCTGGTCGGGTGCGACCGACGTCCGCCCGCCCGGCGGGGAGTCGGTCGCCGACGTCTCCGCCCGGGTCGCCCGGGCGCGGGCGCGGGTCCTGGAGCGGCACGCCGGGAAGACGGTGCTGCTGGTCAGCCACGTGACCCCGATCAAGCTCCTGCTCGCCGCCGGCCTGGGCGTGGGGGACGAGATCGTGCACCGGGTGTTCCTGGAGGCCGCGTCGCTGTCGACGGTCACCTGGTCCTCCGACGGCCGCACCTCGGTGCGGCTGGTGAACGACACCTCCCACCTCGGCTGACCGCCCGGGAAGCCGTTCCCGGCCCGCACTGTTGGACCTACCGGTACCCGACCCGGCCTCCTGAGGAGCTCTGTGACCGCGACCGTCGCCGCCGCTGACCGCACCGTGCCAGCCGATGAGCGCACCATGTCCGCCGCCGAGTACGAGACGTGGGCGGCGGAGGTCCGCCGGCTGGCCGACGAGCGCGGCGCCGTCGTCCTGGCGCACAACTACCAGGTCCCCGAGATCCAGGACGTCGCCCACTTCACCGGCGACTCGCTGTACCTCTCCCGGGTCGCCGCCGAGACCGACGCCCGCGAGATCGTCTTCTGCGGCGTCCACTTCATGGCCGAGACGGCGAAGATCCTGTCGCCGGACAAGACCGTGCTGCTGCCCGACCACGCCGCCGGCTGCTCGCTGGCCGACAGCATCACCGCCGAGCAGCTGCGGGAGTGGAAGGCCGAGCACCCCGGTGCCGTCGTGGTCAGCTACGTCAACACCACCGCGGCGGTGAAGGCCGAGACCGACATCTGCTGCACGTCGTCCAACGCCGCCGACGTGGTGCGGTCGATCCCGGCCGACCAGGGGATCCTCTTCCTGCCCGACCAGTTCCTCGGCGCACACGTGAAGCGGGTGACCGGCCGGTCGAACATCTCGATCTGGGCGGGGGAGTGCCACGTGCACGCCGGGATCAGCCCGGCCGACGTCCGGTCGCAGATCGCCGCCCACCCCGACGCGGAGATCCTGGTGCACCCCGAGTGCGGGTGCACCACCTCGGTGCTGGACCTGGTCAGCCACGGTGACCTGCCGGCCGACCGCACCCGGGTGCTCTCGACCGGGGGCATGGTCACCGCCGCCGCGGCCAGCACCGCCGGCCAGGTGCTGGTGGCCACCGAGATCGGCATCCTGCACCAGCTGCGGTCGCTGAACTCGACGACCGAGTTCATCCCGATGAACGCCCGGGCAGCCTGCCGCTACATGAAGATGATCACCCCGGCGAAGCTGCTGCACACGCTGCGCACCGGCGAGGGCGCGATCGACGTCGACCCGCAGACGGCAGCCCGCGCCCGGCGGGCGGTCGAGGCGATGATCGCGATCGGCGAGCCCGGCCGCGGCGGCGAGTGAGGCCCACCCGCAGGTGATCATCGGCGATCGGCTGTCCCGGCCGGCGTGCCGTGCAGCCACTCGCCGATGATCAGCGGGAGCTGAGGTCAGGTGCGGAGGAAGAGGTAGATCGACACCCCGATGCCGAACGCGACGATGAGCACGCGCAGCGGCGTGGTCGGGATGCGGGTCGCCACCTTCGCGCCGAGGAACCCGCCGAGCAGGGCAGCCGGGGCACAGACGGCGACGTAGGCCCACTCCACCGGGCCCCAGATGCCGAAGACGACGACGGTCACCGAGGCGGTGACCAGGGAGATCGCGCTCTTCATCGCGTTGGCCAGCTTGAGCCGGCCGAGCCCCAGCCCCAGGACGCCGACCAGGATGACGCCCAGCGCGCCGCCGAAGTAGCCGCCGTAGACGGTGGCCAGGAACAGCGCCACGTACAGCCACACGGGGTCGGCGTGGACGACGCCTTCCGGCTGCTTCTTGAGCCGCTTGGTGATCATCGTCTGGAAGGCCAGCAGGATGCTGGCGAGGAAGACCAGCAGCGGGACGACGGTGTCGAAGGCCTCGGTCGGCGTGGTCAGCAGCAGCACCGATCCCACCGTGCCGCCGAGCACCGCGACCACCGAGAACCGGATCATCCGGCCCCGCTGACCGCTGTACTCCTTGCGGAAGCCGAGCACCCCGCCGATGTACCCGGGCCACTGGGCGACCGAGTTGGTGACGTTGGCCGCGACCGTCCCCAGCCCCAGGCCGACCAGAACGGGGAACAGGATCAGCGACCCGCCGCCGGCGATCGAGTTGATGCCGCCGGCCAGGAGAGCGACCCCTGCGGCGATGAGCAGGTCGACAGGGGACACGGCCGCGGAGCCTACTGTCCGGTTCATGAGGGACGACGTGCGCGCACTGGTGATGGCCGTCGGGATGGCCGGGTCGGGCGCGGTGCACCTGGTGCGGCCGCAGACCTACGACTGGATGATCCCCCCGGAGCTGGGGCCTGCCCGGCCGTGGGTGACCGGCAGCGGGGTGGCGGAGCTGGCCACGGCTGCCCTGCTCGCCGTCCCGCGGACCCGCCGGCTCGGAGGCTGGGCCGCGGTCGCCGTGCTGGTCGGCGTGCTGCCCGCGCACGCCCAGACGCTCCGCAGGTTCCGGCGCGACCCGGCCAGGCTCACGGTCGCGGTGGCGCGGATCCCTCTCCAGGTGCCGATGCTCAGCGCCGCGCTGCGGGTCGCCCGCCCGCGCGGAGGGGCGCAGCGTTGATCAGGTCACCTGATCGGAGACTGTCCCACCGCATCAACGTTGGTGCGGTGGGACAGCGCTGGATCAGGTGACCTGATCGAAGCTGCGGATCAGCGGCCGCGGACCGGGGGCGGCTCGGGGTCGGTGAGCCGCGGACCGTCCATCAGGCTGCCGGCCTGCTTGACCCGGCGCAGCACCGTCGAGGTCTCCAGCGTGCGCACCGGCAGGGCGCCGACCCGGTCGGTGAGGAAGCGGTACAGGTGGGCGGTGTCCCGGCAGGTCACCGCCACCATCAGGTTGGCCGGGCCGGTGACGACTGCGGTGAACCCGGTCTCCGGTGCGCGGGCCAGGGACTCACCGACGTGGGCGATGTCCTGCGGGGCGACGCCCAGCCAGAGCAGTGCGCTCACCGGGTGCCCGAGCAGCTCGGTGGCGATCTCCAGGTCGAAGTAGAGGGCGCCGGCGGAGCGCAGCGCCTCCACCCGCCGGGCCACCCGGCTCTCCGACCAGCCGGTGACCCCGGCGAGCTCGGCCCAGCTGAGCCGGCCGTCGGTGGCGAGCGCGGCCAGCAGCAGCTCGTCCTCCGGGTCGAGGACCACGGGGGTGGGGGCCGCCCGGGACGAGTCCGGGCCCAGGGCGGCGATCTGCTCCGCGCTGAGCGGGTCGTCGAAGTCGGTCCACTCGTAGGCGCCGCCGACGTAGGAGTGCAGCACCGAGAACGCGGCCAGGTCGATGACCTGGACGGTGCGCGGCAGCCGGTCCAGCAGCAGGGCGTCGCGCTGGCGGGTCGTACGGGGCCGCGTCGAGCAGGTGATCTCCGCGCCGCCGGCGGTCAGGCTCACCCACGACACGTCGGGACGGCGGGCCAGGGCGTCCGCCACGGCGCCCGCGGCGGCCGGCTGCACCCGCATCCGGATGTGCCAGCTGGGCTCGGTGGCCTCCGGGGTGGTGAGCCCGAGCACCCGGACCACGCCGTCGGCCCGCAGCCGCCGCCACCGGCGGGCCACGGTCTGCTCCGAGACGCCCAGGACGGCGCCGATCCGGCTGAACGGCGCCCGGCCGTCGACCTGCATGGCGTGCACGATCTGGCGGTCCACTGCGTCGAGCACGGTCGCCATCCTGCACTACGGGTCCTGAGATGGAGGATCCCGTCACCGTGGGCCGGGTGAGCCGGGTTCCGTCCCAGGACCGTTGCACAGTGGCACCATGCGCTCGTGGTTGCCGCTGGTCGCGATCTGCACCGGCACGTTCATGCTCCTCATCGACGTCACGATCGTGAACGTCGCCCTGCCCGACATGTCCACCGACCTGGACACCAGCTTCGGCCAGCTCCAGTGGGTCGTCGACGTGTACGCGCTCGCGCTGGCTGCCCTGGTGCTCGGCGCCGGGTCGCTCGCGGACCTGTACGGGCGGCGGCGGGTCTACTTGATGGGCCTGGTGCTCTTCGCCGTGGCGTCGCTGGCCTGCGGGCTCGCCCCCAGCGCTGAGCTGCTGATCGGGGCGCGGGCGGTGCAGGGCGTCGGGGCGGCGGCCATGCTGGCCACCACGATCGCGCTGATCAACACCAGCTACGAGGGGCGCGACCGCGGGACCGCCTTCGGGATCTGGGGGGCCGTGGTCGGGGCGGCCGCGGCCCTGGGCCCGATCCTGGGCGGCGCGCTCACCGAGCTGGACTGGCGGTGGATCTTCTTCGTCAACCTGCCGATCAGCGTGTTCGGCGTCGTGCTGACCCTCGTCGCGGTGCAGGAGTCGCGCCAGCCGAACGCCCCGCGGCCCGACGTCCCCGGCATCGTGCTGTTCACCCTCGGCGCCTCGGGGATCGTCTTCGGTCTCGTGCGCGCCGCCGCCGACGGGTGGAGCGCCCCGGTCGCCTGGGGCCCGCTGGCCGCCGGCGTCCTCGTGCTGGCCGCCTGGGTGCGCGTCGAGCGCGGTCGCCCGGCGCCGATGCTCGACGTCCGGCTGTTCGGCAACCGCTCCTTCACCGGGATCATGCTCGGCGCGCTCCTGCTGAACGCCGCGGCGTTCAGCGGCAGCCTCTACATCTCGCTGTGGCTGCAGTCGGTGCTCGGGCTCTCACCGCTGCAGGCCGGGCTGGTGTTCATCCCGCTCTCGGCGTTCAGCTTCGTCGTGGCCGCCTTCGCCGGGCGCTGGCTCCAGACGCTGCCCCCGCGGTTCGTGGTCGGCGGCGGGCTGGTCGTCATCGGTGTGGCCGCGCTGCTGATGGCCTTCGTGCAGGCCGACTCCTCGTGGCGGGTCCTGGTCCCGGGGCTGGCCGTGCTGGGCATCGGGGTCGGGGTGGCCAACCCGTCGCTGGCGTCCTCTGCGCTGGCCGCAGTGCCGCGCGAGCGCAGCGGGATGGCCTCGGGTGCGGTGAACACCGCCCGGCAGCTCGGTTTCGCCCTGGGCGTGGCGGTGCTCGGCAGCGTCTTCACCGCGCAGGCGGCCGGCGTGCTCCGGGACGCCGGCGCAGCCGACCCCGCGGACACCGCCTCCGCGCTGACCGCCGGCCAGGCCGGTCAGCTCGTCGGCTCGGCGCCCCCCGCGGACCGGGCCGGCCTCGCCGACCTGCTGGGCAGCGCCTACGCCAGCGGGCTGCGGGAGGTCTTCCTGGTCAGTGGCGGCGCCGGCATCGTGGGCGGGCTCCTGGTGCTGTGGCTGGTGCGCGCCCCGGCCCCGAGCGAGGGCGGGCCGCGGGCGGCGGAGCCGGAGACCGCCCCGGCCCGCTGAGCGGGCAGACTCCGGACATGGCCACCGCTCCCGCCCCGTTCCCCGACGACTGGCAGCGCGCCCTCGTCGTCGCCGCGCACCCCGACGACATCGAGTACGGCCCCGCGGCCGCGGTCGCGGCGTGGACGGCGGCGGGCAAGGAGGTGCACTACCTGCTGGCCACCCGCGGCGAGGCGGGCATCGCCGGGCTGTCCCCGGCCGAGGCCGGTCCGCTGCGCGAGGAGGAGGAGCGCCGGTCGGCCGCCGTCGTCGGCGTCTCGGAGGTGGAGTTCCTCGACCACTCCGACGGCGTGCTCGTCGCCGACCTGCAGCTGCGCCGGGACCTCGCCGGGGCACTGCGCCGGCACCGGCCCGACCTGGTCGTGGTCATGCACGGCGGGGACACCTGGACCCCGCCGGAGGTCACCCCCGGCGCGCTCAACTCCGCCGACCACCGGGCGCTGACCCGGTCGCTGCTGGACGCGGTGGCCGACGCGGGCAACGAGTGGATCTTCCCCGACCTGACCGAGACGCCGTGGTCGGGGGTGCAGTACGTCGCCGTGCACGCGGTCGGGTACCCGCCGCCGCACGTGGTCGACGTCAGCGCCGGCGTCGAGACCGCCGTCGCCTCCCTCGTCGAGCACCGCCGCTACCTTGAGGCGCTGTCCGACGACCCGGTGGAGGAGCAGGCACGCCGGCAGGTCGACATGGCGACCCTGACCGAGGACGGCGGGCGCCAGGTCGGCTTCCGGCTCTACTGGGGCTGAGCCGCAGCCGGCCTGAGCGGCGGGGGTAGGCTGCCGGCACGACGGACGAGTCGGCTGGGCGGTCGCGTCGGTGGGGGAGACCCTGCCGCCGAGGAACGTCCGGGCTCCACAGGGCAGGGTGGTCGCCAACAGCGACCCGGGGTGACCCGCGGGAAAGTGCCACAGAGAACAGACCGCCAGTGCGTGCACTGGTAAGGGTGAAACGGCGGTGTAAGAGACCACCGCACACCGGGTGACCGGTGTGGCTCGGTAAACCCCACCCGGAGCAAGGTCGAAAAGGGACGGCGGTCCGCCGCCGTCCTGCGCAGGCGTTCGAGGGCTGCCCGCCCGAGCCTGCGGGTGGACCGCTCGAGCCTGTCGGCAACGGCAGGCCTAGATGGATGGCCGCTCATCGGGACGCCGCGAGGCGCCCGGGGACAGAACCCGGCGTACAGGCCGACTCGTCCGTCGCCCCCCGCTGAGCTGCCCGGGCCGGGCCGGGCCGGCGGACCCGCCGTCCCGGATGAGCAGCCGTCCCGGAGGAGCAGGCTGCGGTCGAGGTGTCCCTGCGGCGTGGAGGGTCACCTCGCCGAGTCCGGCTCGTCCGCCGCGGGGCCACCCGGCCTGAGGGCTTCCTCACGTCGTGTCACGTTTCCAACCCCACTGCAGGTCGGGGGTAAGGAAAGTCCGCACACCCGCCGATGAGGCAGTGGAGCGAGCGGTGCGCACGTGCGCGGCCGGCTCAGGATCCACGGGGGACTGATGAAGCAGCTCGGAGAGATCCTGGTCGAGCAGGGCCTCGTGACGGAGCTCGAGGTCGCGTCGGCGCTGGGCGAGCAGTCGGTTCGCGGCAAGACGCTCGGTGGCATTCTCGTCGACCTCGGGATGATCACGGGGGCCCAGCTGGTGGCGGCGTTGGCCAGCCAGGTCGACATGGACTTCATCGACCTGTCGGACTACCCGGTCGATCCCAGAGCGGTCTCCCTGGTGCCCCCGGCCCTGTGCCGACGGTACGGCGTGCTGCCGGTCGCAACCGAAGCGTCGTCTCTGGTCCTCGCGATGTCCGACCCGGGGAACGTGGTCGCGGTCGACGACGTGTCGACGGCGACCGGCATGCGGGTCATCCCGATCATCGCCAGCCGCGAGGACCTGGTGAGCGCCATCGAGCGGTTCTGCCGCGCCGACGACGAGATCGACGGCTTGTCCTCGTCGTTCCAGGCGGCGACACAGGTCATGGAGGTGGATGTCCTCAGCACCATGGGCAAGTTCGTCGACGACGACGCACCCATCGTCCGGTACGTGGACCTGCTCGTGACTCAGGCCATCCGGGACCGCGCATCCGACATCCACATCGAGCCGGCCGAGCACGGTCTGCGGGTCCGTTACCGCATCGATGGGGTTCTGCACGAGATGCAGAACGCACCCCAGCACATGCAGGCGCGGGTGGTGTCGCGCATCAAGATCATGAGTGAGCTCGACATCTCCGAGCGGCGCAAACCCCAGGACGGTCGGATGTCCGTCGTCCACCAAGGGCGCAAGATCGATCTCCGGGTGGCGACGCTGCCGACCGTGTGGGGAGAGAAGGTCGCCCTGCGAATCCTGGACAACTCCACCGCCAACCTGGAGCTGAGCGAGCTCTCGTTCCGCGACCAGAACCTGGCCGCCTACCGACGCGCGTACTCCAAGCCCTACGGGATGATCCTGGTCACCGGGCCGACCGGCTCGGGCAAGTCCACGACCCTGTACGCCACCGTCAACGCGGTGTCCCGCCCGGAGATCAACGTGATCACGGTCGAGGATCCGGTGGAGTACCGACTCGACGGGATCAACCAGGCGCAGGTGAACCCCAAGGCAGGCCTGACGTTCGCCAGCGCACTGCGCTCCATCCTGCGGCTGGATCCTGACGTCATCCTGGTGGGCGAGATCCGCGACCGGGAGACCGCCCAGATCGCCGTCGAGGCCGCGCTCACGGGCCACCTCGTCCTGTCGACGCTGCACACGAACGACGCTCCCAGCGCCGTGACCCGACTGGTGGAGATGGGGATCGCGCCCTTCCTCATCGGGTCCGCACTCGGCTGCGTGGTGGCCCAGCGACTGGCTCGGCGGCTGTGCGCCAAGTGCAAGGAGGGCTACGCCGCCGACCCCGAAGAACTCGCCTCGGTGGGCTTTCCGTGGGAGCCCGGCCAGGAGCTGCCCAAGCTGTGTCGGCCGGTTGGCTGCTCGGCCTGCTCCGGAACCGGCTATCACGGCCGCCTCGCCGTCCACGAGGTGATGACCGTGACGGAGGAGATCGAGCGGCATGCGGTCAACCGCTCCTCCAGCGCAGAGATCGCCCGGACGGCCCGGGACCAGGGCATGTCATCCCTCCGCGAGGACGGCTGGGCCAAGGTCCGGTCGGGCGAGACGTCGATCGAGGAAGTCCTCCGCGTGGTCAGCTGAAACAGGTGAGGGATCGATCATCGACCGGTGGACGGCGTGGCCCGACCGCGCGCGGCGAGGGACAGGAGACGTGCACGTGAGCGAGACACCCGGCGACACCCACCCCGAGGCCGGTGACATCGACCTCGACGCGGCGCTGCGGCACCTGGTCGCGTCCGGCGCATCCGACCTGCACCTGACCGCCGGCTCGCCACCCGTTGTCCGGATCCACGGCACCCTCCACCCGCTGACGAGCCTGCCGGTCCTGACCTCGGCGGTGATCCAGCGAACCCTCTACAGCGTGCTCGACCAGCAGCAGCGTGCGAAGTTCGAGGCTGAGCTCGAGCTGGACTTCGCCCACGCGCTGCGCGGCGTGGGCCGGTTCCGGGTCAACGTGTACCGGCAGCGCGACTCGGTGGGCGCCGCGATCCGCGCCGTGCCGAACGAGATCAAGCCGCTCGAGGAGTTGGGCCTCCCGTCGGTGGTGCACACCTTCGCCGGCCTTCCGCGCGGGCTCGTCCTCGTCACGGGACCGACCGGATCCGGCAAGTCCACGACGCTCGCGTCCCTCATCGATCTCGCCAACCGGACCCGCGCGGACCACATCATGACGATCGAGGACCCGATCGAGTTCATGCACCGGCACGCGAGATCCCTGGTGAACCAGCGTGAGGTCGGGTCGGACACCCACTCCTTCGGTGCCGCGCTCCGGCACGTGCTCCGCCAGGATCCCGACATCATCCTGCTGGGCGAGATGCGCGACCTGGAGACCATCTCCGTGGCGCTGACCGCGGCGGAGACCGGCCACCTGGTCCTGGCGAGCCTGCACACCCAGGACGCCGCACAGACCATCAACCGCGTCATCGACGTCTTCCCGGCCCATCAGCAGCAGCAGGTGCGGGCCCAGCTCGCCGGCTCGCTGCAGGGGGTCGTGTGCCAGTCCCTGTGCCGGCGCGCCGACGGTACTGGCCGAGTCGTGGCAGCCGAGGTGCTGGTCGCCACGCCCGCGATCCGCAACCTCATCCGCGAAGGCAAGTCCCATCAGATCTACTCGGCGATGCAGGCGGGGGCTGACTGGGGCATGACCACCATGGACCAGCAGCTGGCCAAGCTCGTGTCGGCAGGGCACATCACGTTCGAGACCGGGCTGGACACCTGCCGCAATGCCGACGACTTCACGCGCCTGACCGGGCGGTCCCCCCTGTCGCGCATCCCTCTCTCCCGCGGCGACACCCGCCATTCCGCTTTCGTTCCGGGGACCTGATCGTGGCGACGACGACCGGCGTGCCCGGGGCGGACACCACGGCCCCCACCCCGAAGACCTACGAGTACACGGTCCGCAACTCGTCCGGCCGGTTGGTCAAGGGACGGATCGACGCGGTCAGCCAGTCCGCCGTCGGGAACCGGCTGCGCGCGCGAGGCCTCACGCCGATCGATGTGCGGGAGGTCAAGGTCAGCGGGCTGCAGCGCGAGATCTCCATCCCGGGCCTCGGCGAGCGCGTGGAACTCAAGGCCCTGGCGGTCATGGCGCGCCAGTTGTCGACGATGATCGGCGCGGGCCTGACGCTGCTGCGCTCCTTGGGCGTGCTCGCCGAGCAGACGGAGAACAAGAAGCTCGCCCGGGTGTTGCAGCAGGTGCGCGACGACGTGGAGAAGGGCACCGCCCTGTCGGCAGCATTCGGCGCACACCCGGAGATCTTCCCGCCCCTCATGCTGAACATGATCAGGGCCGGCGAGATCGGCGGCTTCCTCGACCAGGCACTCGAGTCGCTGGCCAAGAACTTCGAGGCCGAGACGAAGTTGCGCGGGAAGATCAAGTCGGCGATGACCTATCCCATCGTGGTCTTCACCTTCGCGATCCTCGCCGTGATCGGCATGCTGCTCTTCATCGTGCCGATCTTCGAGGACATGTTCGCCGGCTTCGACAGCGCGCTCCCCTGGCCCACACAGTTCCTGGTCGTCCTGTCCGAGGTCATGACGTGGGCCGCCCCCGTGCTCCTGCTGGTGGCCGTCGCCGGCGGGCTCTGGTGGCGCAGGCACAAGAACGACAGCGCGGTCCGCAACGCCCTCGACCCGTTGAAACTGAAGCTGCCGGTGTTCGGCCAACTCTTCCGCAAGGTCGCCGTCGCCCGGTTCAGCAGGAACTTCGGGACGATGCTCGGCGCCGGCGTCCCGATTCTCCAGGCGCTGGAGATCGTCGGCCAGACCAGCGGCAATGTCGTGATCGAGCGGGCCGTCGACGACGTGGGCGAGTCCGTGCGGACGGGGCTGCCGCTGACCGGCCCATTGTCGAATCACCCGGTGTTCCCGCCCATGGTGGTCCAGCTCATGTCCGTCGGCGAGGACACGGGGGCACTGGACCAGATGATGGAGAAGATCGCCGAGTTCTACGACGCCGAGGTGGAGGCGACCACCGAGCAGCTCACTTCGCTCATCGAGCCGCTCATGATCGCCATTCTCGGCGCGCTGATCGGTTCGATCATCGTGGCGCTCTATCTGCCGATCTTCGAGATCTTCAACGTCATGTCCTGACTGCCGTCACCACATCGAGGGACCCGGAGAATGTTCACCCGAAAGTGCTCAAGCCCGACATCTCCCGAGTCGATAGCGATGTCAGTCGGGACACAAGAAGGTTCCCGGCGGGTCACACCGACGCATACACCAACCCGCATGGGAGCCTTTCAGTGGTCACTCAGATCCGCGTGTCCAGCAACGAGAAGGAGAAGGGGTTCACCCTGATCGAGCTTCTCGTGGTCGTCGTCATCATCGGGATCCTCGCGGCCATCGCAATTCCCGTCTATCTCAACCAGCAGAAGAAGGCCCAGAACGCGGCCGCCGAATCGGACACCAAGGTGCTCGCCACCGAGGTCGCCACCTGGTACGTCGACAACACCACCGTTCCGGCCCTTGCGCAGACCGGTGGCCAGTGGACCGTCGGCGGCGTGGTGACGAACAACGTGAGCCCCAACGTGAGCCTGGTGTCCGGGATCGGGACGACAGCCACGGCCGAGACGTGGTCGTTCTGCATCAAGAGCACCAAGGGCACGGGCTCGTTCAAGGCCAGCGCCGCAGCAGGCATCCAGCAGAAGACGAGCGCCGACTGCAGCTGACCGGAGTTCGCAGCCGGGACGGGTGGGGCGACGGGGACGACCCCCTCGCCCCACCTTCAGCACGTCAGGAGCAACGGAACCGGCCAGGGGAGGAGCCTCGGATGAGTGACACGGCGACGAGCCGGCGGCGCCGCCTGCCCTTGGGCGACGAGCGCGGCTTCACCCTCGTCGAGGTCATCGTCGCTGCGGTCCTCCTCGCCGTCCTCTCCACGGCGGCCCTCGGGATCCTCTTCGCTGCCCAGAGATCATCGGTCAACGACCGCAACCGCGTGGCGGCCACGAACCTGGCCGCCCGCGAACTCGACATCGTCCGCCAGCAGTTCAACGCCTCGGTCGACGGCCCCCGCCGGCTGGCCGACGAGGGGTCGGTCACCAATCCCCACCCCCTGGCCGGCGGCACGGCCGGAAGCCCGCTCGTCGTCGACTCCGTGGGCTACACGGTCACGCGGAGCAGCCGGTGGAGTCTGACGGGGACCGGCTCGTCCGCCTGCGAGGGCGGGTCGCTCGTCAGGTACCCGACGCTGATCGTCACGACCAGGGTGACGTGGCCGAACATGGGATCGGTTCGCCCGGTCACCAACAGCACGGTCCTCGCGCCGACGAAGGCGTCCAGCCTGTCGACGGTGGCCTCCTACGTGGCTGTCTCCGTCGTCGACGCCACCGGCGCGGGCAACGCGGGAATCCCGGTCACGGTGACCTCGGGCAGCGAGACACGCACTGGGCTCACGGACACCTCCGGATGTGCCACCGTTCCGGTCACCCCACCGGCCGGCGGGGCCGAGTACACGGTGAGCCTCCATGCCGCCGGCCACGTGGACGTCGCCGGGGTGGCCGAGCCCAGCAAGAGTGTCGGCACGGTGCAGCAGGGCCAGCTGATCGCCGTGACCCCGATGACCTACGACCGGTCGGGCTCCCTCACTGTCCAGGTGACCGGCGCAGGTGTGACGGCGGAGGACGTCGCAGGCATGGAGCTGAGCATCTACAGCTCGCAGAACACCGGGTCCACCTCCGTCGTCCAACAGCCGTTGACCGGCCTGACGATGCAGCTGACCGACCTCTGGCCGGCGAAGTACGGGGCATACCTCGGGTCGACGCAGCCGGCCGACCTGCCGCTCGCCGAGGTGCCGGCCGGCGGTGCCGCCACCCTCACCGTGGCGTACGCGTTCGCCCAGTTCACGGTCACCGACGCGCCTCCCGGCGGGACCGTCCTCGCCGTGCCGGCCGACGACACGTCCGGGTGCAGCAGCCCTCGCGCCCGGACCGTCGACCCGACGGCGGGCTCACTGCCACCCGGTAACTGGTCCTTCTTCGCTCAGGGCGCCGCCTTCGGCTGCGCGCAGGGTCCGGGGGACATCCCGCTCGAGCCCGGCCCGAACCCCGCACTGGCCTGGGCTGCGTCGACGCTGCAGCTGACGAACGTGCCGACCGGCGCCGGGGCGATCTGGGCAGTGTCCGCCACCGCCGCCACCGGTTCCTGCCAGGTGCCGTCGCCGGCCAGCCTGGCGGTCGAGCTCGGCGACGGGACCGCAGCGGCCGTCGGCCCCGTCCCGCTGCCCGCGGGTGACTGGTACGTGTTCGCCGCACCGGCGTCGGGTGGCGGACCTGCGGTGGGCGCCGCCTGTCCCAGCGCGGGAGTCGTGACGGTGCGGTACGGCTACCCGACCGTGCAGACGTGGGAGACGCCCCAGGTCGAGGTGCGGGTGACCGGGGTGGCGCTGGCGCGCTACCTGGTCGCGGCGCCGAGCACCATCAGCTGCCAGCGGCTCGGCAGCACCTACTACTACTCGTACCGGGTCGACGGTGCCACACAGAACCGGACCGACTCGTGGGGCAGCCCGTCCCCGACGACCAGGAGCAGCACCACGGTGACCGGAAACCTCCCGCAGGGGACCTGGAAGATCTACGAGTGGTCGAAGTCCGGCTGGATGGGCTCCTGCTCGTTCCGCGGGACGGTCGTCGTCGGCGTGAACGGTCCGCTCACCCTCAACGGGGCCGGGTCCAACAACTCGGTGGGGCCGTGAGCCGGGGCCCGCGCCGGAGCGCCGCGCTGCGGGGCGAGGAGGGCGTGACGCTGGTCGAGCTCATGGTCAGCATCTTCGTGGCCAGCCTCGTCATGGCGGCGACCGTCACGCTGATCGCCGGCGTGGGACGCACGAGCGCCCGCAACGAGGCCCGTCTGGACCAGGTGAACACCGCGCGCAACTCGGTCGAGGTGATGGCCCGCAGCCTGCGTTCGGCCGTTCGGCAGAGCCAGCTGCTGTCGAGCTGCGCCGGGTGCACGGCCGAGCCGGCTGTGGTGAGCGCCTCCGGATACTCGGTCGTCCTCTACTCGAACCTGGACAACACCGGGAACAACGCCGGCCCCCGCAAGGTCAGCTATGCCGTCGCGACGAGTGGGACGACGGCCGGCCAGCTGACGGAGGTCGTCCAGCGGCCGGACTCGGCGACGCCCGGGGCAGGTGGCTACCAGTTCTGCACCACCGCCGACAGCGCCTGTGCTGCGCGCAGGAGCACGCGGCTCCTCGCGAGCGGCGTGCGCACCGACGGCACGGTTCCGCTGTTCAGCTACCTCGACGCTGCCGGGGCCGCCCTGGCGGGCAGCACCTTGTCCTCGACCCAACGTGAGGCGATCGTCGCGGTCGAGCTCTCCCTGCGGGTCGTCGGGACGAGCCCCAGCGCCCGGGGTGACACCACCTTCATCCAGCGCGTCCTGCTGCCGAACGCACAAGCACTGTTCGTGCAGCAGCAGGAAGGGTCATGAGCGTCAACGGGCCCGACACCGGCGGTGCTGGCGCCGGGCGGGGAACGATCCGGGAGTCCGACGCCGGCGTCGCGATGATCTTCGTGGTGTCGGGCATGCTCGTTCTTGCTCTCATGCTGACCGCCGTGTTGGCCTATGCGATCCCGAGCCAGGACTTCTCGCGCCGGACCCAGGACCATTCCGGTGCGATCACAGCGGCCCAGGCAGGGGTGGACGACTACCTCTCGCGGTTGAACCGCGATGACGCCTACGCGCGGACGGTCGACTGCTCGAACCGGGCCCTGAAGGGACGGACCACCACCGCCAACACCTGCGGGTGGACGACGGCGACCGCCGCCGACTGGCTGCCGGTCGACGTGCGCGACACCACCAACGCTGCGGGGTACTTCCACTACAGCGTCGACGGCAGCAAGCAGGACGCCGAGGGCACCGTCCGGGTCACCTCCACGGGGCGGGTGAACGGCGTGTACCGCACGATCGAGGTGGCCGTCGGCAAGGGTGGCTCGACCGACTACCTCTACTACACCGACTTCGAGTCCATGGACCCCGCGCTCAGTGGGACGACGCGGACCGAGTGCGGCGCGAACGGGAGCAGCTCGGCGAAGTACCACTGGCAGGGCCGCTCGGGTTGCACGGAGATCCAGTTCGCCGCCGGTGACGTCCTGGACGGCCGCCTGTTCACCAACGACTCGGTGCTCAGTGTCGGGGGGCGCTTCTCGTCGGGCATCGAGTCGGCCGACCCCGGCTGCCAGGGTGTCGTCGCGGGCACCCCGAGCACCTGGAACCGGTGCCTGCGCAGCGGGAGCACGTTCGCCGCCAGCGGATCGACCGCGACCTTCGGGCAGGCGCCGTCGTACGCCAACCCCGTGTACCTGCCGGACAACTCGGCGATGTTCAGGGAACTGCCGGGGTGCCACTACCACGGGGCGACCCGGGTGATCTTCAACTCGAACGCCACCATGACGGTCTGGAGCAAGGACTCCGCGGTCGCCGGCCTCGTCCTCGCGGTCGCCTCGCCCACGGGGGGAACGCCGAACTGCGGAACCGGCACGGCGCTGGCGAGCAGCGGCGGCGCCACCGTTCCCGTGGCGTCGGACATGGTGATCTACGTCGACGGCGCGCCGGCCAGCGTGCCCCGGCGCCAGTGCTACGCCGACAGCATCGGTGGGCCCAGCAACGAGCAACTGCCGTTGGGGACCTTCGCCGCCAGCACCCGCACCACGCCTACCGCCGGGAACCAGTCCTACACCTACGACATCCAGATGGCCCGCCCAGAGAAGTACTGCGGCGAGGGCAACGTCTACGTCCAGGGCGTCGTCAAGGGGCGCGTCACGATCGCGGCGGCACAGTCCGTCGTCGTCGCCGGTGACCTGGTCCTCGCCGGCGGGCCCAATGGGAACGACATGGTCGGCCTGGTGGCGACCAACACGGTGGAGGTGATGCACCCCCGCCTCGTCACCGTCAACTCCCAGCAGCAGTGCTCGTGGTGGAGCTGCAGCAGCTGGCAGTGGGGTGACCCGCGGGACGAAGGCGAGGCCGGCGCCGGCAGGTATGACGCGGAGGGCACGTGGCCCACGCGGGTGGCCGACCCGGCGACCGGAGCCAACAACCCGTCCACGGGCCTCCAGATCGCCGCGTCCATCCAGACCCTCCAGCACAGCTTTCTCGTGCAGAGCTGGGCGGATGGTCCGGGCAAGGGTGTGCTGCGGGTGAACGGGTCCATCGCCCAACGCTGGCGAGGACCGGCCTCGACGACCAACGGCAGCGGCTACGACAAGGACTACCTCTACGACGCCCGCCTGAAGGACGCCGCGCCGCCGTTCTTCCCGCGCTGGGCGAACTCCCAGTGGGCGCTGAAGTACAGCGGTGAGATCAAGACACCCAGCTACGTGAAGACGACGTGACCGCACTCCTGCTCGTGTTCCTGGCCCTCCTGGGCGCCGCGGTCGGGTCGTTCCTCAACGTCGTGATCTGGCGGGTGCCGGTGAGCCGATCGGTGGTTGCGCCACCGAGCGCATGTCCACGCTGCGACAGCCCGATCCGGGTCCGCGACAACGTCCCGGTCCTCTCGTGGATGCTGCTGCGGGGACGGTGCCGGGACTGCGCCACGCCGATCGCCGTCCGCTACCCGCTGGTCGAGGCGGCGACGGTCGGCCTCTTCCTCCTGGTGGGATGGCGGTTCGGACTCGTGCCGGAGCTGCCGGCCTTCCTCTACCTGGCCGCGGTCGGCCTGGCGCTCGCCCTGATCGACCTGGACACGCACCGGCTGCCCGACGTCCTCGTCCTGCCGTCCTACGGTGTCGGCGGCGTCCTGCTCGTCGGCGCCTCCCTCGTCGAGGGCGACCTCGGGAGCCTCGTCCGGGCCGCCGCCGGAGGGGGGCTGCTGTTCTCGGCGTACTTCCTGCTCGCGGTCGCCAAGCCGGGCGGCATGGGGTTCGGCGACGTCAAGCTCGCGGGCCTGCTCGGGATGTACCTGGCGTGGCTGGGCTGGGGCCCGCTCGTGGTCGGTTCCTTCGCGGCCTTCCTGCTCGGCGGCGCCTTCGCCGTCGGACTCCTGCTCACCGGCCGTGCGGTACGGACGTCGGGCATTCCCTTCGGTCCCTGGATGCTCGCCGGCAGCGCCGTCGGATCGCTCGCGGGCGAGCAGCTGTGGCAGGCCTACCTCGGGGTGCTGATGTGACGTGGTGCCCCACCCGATCTGCAGGCGCGCGCAGGTCAAGTTCGGGGCCGGCACATCCGATAGAGAGAGTGCGACGTGACCGGTTCTTCGTCCTTCGCGGGAACCACGTCACCGCACGTGGTCAGAGGGGAGTGCGAGTGGCAAGGACCCACGTCGTCGGACTCGACCTAGGGGCCACCCAGGTCCGCGGCGCCGAACTGGAGTTCGGCAAGGAGGGCCCGCAGGCCGACGCCCGGGCCACCCTGGTCCGCTACGGCGCCGTCGACCTGCCGCCCGGCTCGGTCCACGACAGCGAGGTGGTCGACACCCAGGCCGTGGCCGACGCGCTGCGCCGGCTCTGGACCCAAGCCGGCTTCACCACCAAGAACGTCGTCATCGGCGTCGGCAACCAGCGGATCGTCGTACGTGAGATCGAGCTGCCGTGGATGCCGATGGCAGATCTGAAGCGGTCACTGCCGTTCCAGGTCGCGGACCTGCTGCCCATGCCCGTCGACGAGGCGCTGCTCGACTTCGTCCCGACCGAAGAGGTCTCCCACAGCGGTGCCCGGCAGGTCCGCGGCATGCTCGTGGCCGCCCGCCGAGACACCGTCGGCACGAACCTGCGGGCGGTGGAGGCTGCCGGACTCCGTCCGCTGATGGTCGATCTGAGCGCGTTCGCGCTGCAGCGGGCGCTGATCCGCGGCGCCCGCCGGGACCAGACGGTCGCGGTGGTCGACATCGGTGAGCGCGCCACCACGGTGCTCGTCGCGGCCCGAGGTGTCCCGAAACTGGTCCGCATCATCGCCGCGGAGGGAATGGAGGCGGCCGATGCGGTCGCCACCGGGCGGCTGACCGTGGAGGCGGGTGAACGGCACGGGATCGGCGCCGTGCCGACGGGAGTCGGCCTCCGTGAGCCGGCGACCGCTGCGGTCAGCGAGGTGACCCGTTCCCTCGTCGAGTCGATCCGCAACACCTTCGTGTACTACGCGAGCCAGCATCCGGGTGCCGGCATCGATCTCGCCCTCCTCACCGGTGGTGGCGCGGACCTGGGCGGGTTCCGCCGGCGCCTGGCCAGCGAGAGTCGGATGCCCGTCGCCATAGCCGACCCGCTCGAGTGGGTGGACGTCGACGCGGAGCTGGCGAGTTCGCTCGCCGGCCAGCTCGACCGACTCGCAGTGTCGATCGGCCTCGCCCAGGGAGTGGCGTCATGAGCCGCGGCACGGACACCCTGATCCGGCCGGAGGCGCTGCCTCAGGTCAACCTGCTCCCGCCCGAGGTCCTGGCCAGGCGTCGGTTCGTCAAGCTGCGGGCGTGGCTGGCGCTCGGGCTGCTCGTCACGATCAGCGTCTGCGCGGCCGGCTGGGTGCTCGCCGAGGTCCAGCAGGACCGGGCGACAGCAGATCTCGCCGTCGTCGAGGCCAGAGCTGCGGACCTCGCGGCTCAGCAGCAGAGGTTCGCGGAGGTGCCAGAGGTGCTGACGCAGATCCGCGCCATCGAGGCAGCGCGGCTGCAGGTGACCGAGACGGAGGTGCTCTGGCAGCCCTACCTCCGCGCCATTGCTGCCACCGCACCCGACAACGTGACCATCGAGTCGCTGACGGCCGCCGTGAACTCGACCGTGGGAAGCGAGGCCCCTTCGGATCCGACCGTGGTTAGCCCGACCGGCACGATCACGTTCACTGCCAGGTCCGCGAGCCTGCCCGACAGCGCCACCTGGATCGAGCAGCTCGCGGCCGTACCGGGTCTGTCGAGTCCATGGTTCGGCACGGCGTCGATCACCGAATCGCAGGGCGACGTCTACTACATGGTGTCCGCGATGGTCGAGTTCGACTCGATGGCGCTCGCCGACCGATTCACCGACGACGGGGAGGAGTGAGGTGACGACGCTGAGCAACAGATCGCGGGCCGCCGGCGCTGCTGTCGTCGGGCTGGCTGTGCTGGCAGGAGGCTGGCTCCTGGTCGTGGACCCCATCCGCGCCGAGACCGCCTCGATCCGCGAGTCGGCCGAGCTCCTGACGGTCCAGAACGATGCGCGGGAACTCGCGCTCATCGGCCTGGCGGACCAGTTCGAGCACCTCGACGAGCACCGCGCCGAGCTGGCCGGTCTCCAAGCCAGCATCCCGGCCCAGGCGGACCTCCCCGGTCTCACGCGCCGGCTGCAGGAGACGGCTCAGAACACCGGTCTGACGATCGTCCAGCTCACCACGGCGACACCGGTACCGGTGGAGGCGCCGGCACCCGCCGTGGGCGCGGAGGGCAGCACCACCGGCGCGGTGTCGGACGGCAGCACCCCGGCTGTCGCCGTCCTCAGCATGCAGGTGAGCGTCTCGGTCATCGGCTCGTCCGATGCCGTGGAGAGCTTCGTCTCCGAGCTGCAGACCGGCACTGACCGCCTCCTGCTGATCTCGGGCCTCACCGCCACGAGTCAGGACGCGGCGATCGCCGGTGGCGGTCGTCCCGCCACGGCGACCGGCGACGTGGAGGCGTCGTTCACCACGTACGCCTTCACCATGGCCCCGACGGTCGGCGACGCGACGGCGGCCGCCGGCGAGTGAGGCGGCCGCCTCCCGACGTCGGGTCGTGACCCCTTCGTGCCGCGGGCCTGAGGCGCCCGTCGCGAGGGGGTCAGTTCTCAGGCGCCGTCGACACGAGAGTCCGGCCAGGAGACCGAGGGCGCGCACCGTCGCCGACGCGCACCACCTGGGCGTCGCGCCCACACGCCCGGCGGTCAGCGCGCGGCGTCGCCGCCGACCTCGGCGACGATCGCCCGGAACGTGGTGGTGTCCACCTCGTCGTCCACCGTGACCCGCACGATGTCGGTGATCTGCTGGCTGGACGCCGTCCGGCAGGCGCTCACCCGGGCTGCGGCGATCAGCGTCAGCTGCTGCAGGCGGGCGGTCGGCTGGGGGACCGGGGGGAGTCGCTTCGGGCGCATGGCCGGACGGTAGGCAGACCGTCCAGCAGTTCCCCGCAGGTTGCTGCACCGTGTCGTCTCACGGCCGCCCCACAGGGCACACGAGCCGCCTCCGTCCCCCTGGGCCACCCCTGCGGTCGGGTCTCCCGGTCGGGCGGTGGGCTGGGAGACTGCGCGGGTGACGCGCTGGCTGACCTGGGTGGGCGTCGCCGTGGCCGTCGTCCTGCTCAGCTGGGCGGTGCTCGTGCTGCTGGCCCGCACGCTGCCGCCGGGCACGGCTCGGGAGCTGGCCCGGTTCCTTCCCGCCTGCGCCACCGCTCTCCGCCGGCTGCGCCGGCATCCTGCGGTGCCGCGCCGGGCGAAGGTGGCGCTGTTGCTGGCCGGGCTGTGGGTGCTCTCGCCGATCGACCTGATCCCGGAGTTCCTGCCGGTCATCGGGCCACTGGACGACGTCGTGGTGGTCGCCCTGGCGCTGCGCTACGCCGCCCGCCGGGTGCCCCGGGACGTGCTGCTGGACGCCTGGCCGGGTGACCGGCGCATCATCGAGCGGCTGCTCGGTCCAGGTGCGCCGGGGACGCCCCGCCCGACCGGGCACTGAGCCGGGGTCGGTGAGCTGGCCGGACGCGCGGGCTCCCGGCCTGCCGGGTCCAGGAGTGGCGGCGTGCAGGGTGGCCGCCGTGAGCCTGTCCGGTGACCCCGCGCTGACCGCGGTCACCGTCGGCGCCTCGCCGTTCGGTCTGCTCGCCGGAGCACTGGTGAACCGGGTCGCCGGGCGGTTCCATTGGTCGGCCGGCGCGCGACCGGCCGACCTCATGGCCCGGGGAGCGCCGCGGTCCGCCCGCCGGTCCTCGCGGTGGCCACCGGCCTGCTCGCCGGCCTGATCGCGCTGCGCATCGGTCCGACGGCGGAGCTGCCCGCCTTCCTGCTGCTCGCCGTCGTCGCCGTGCTGCTGGCCGTCGTGGACCTGCCGCACCGGCTGCTGCCCGACCGCATCGTGTTCCCCGCACTCGCCGCCGGCGCCTTGTTGCTGCTCGGGGCCCCTGTGGGAGTCGCACTCCCGTTCTCCTGACACAACGCCCGCGGAGCGCGGGGACCGCAACGCTGCGTGACGGTCTCCGGCGATCTTCCCCGGATGGCTGGCGTCGGTACCCCGGACGGGGGGTGTTGCTCAAGTTCGCTCCGGCGGAACTCGATGGTCTCGGTGCAGCCGCGAGGACGGGTCAGCCGACCCGCTCCAGTCGGCACGACCCACAGAGGAGCACCTCGTGACCCAGCTCTACACGACCCTGTTCACGCTCGTCTCCGTCGCCTCCGACCGGCTCAAGAAGGAGGAGAAGGGCGCCACCGCCGTCGAGTACGGCCTGATGGTCGGCCTGATCGCCGTCGTGATCATCGTCGCCGTCACCGCCCTCGGTGGTCAGCTGAACACCCTCTTCACCAGCATCACCACGGAGCTCGGCGGGACCGTCACGCCCTGACCCTGCACGCCTGAGTCCAGTAGCGGCTGCCCGGCGCGGCGGCCTCCTCCGGGGGGCCGCCGCGCCGCTGCACACATGCAGACCCACGACGTACGGATGAGGAGGTGGACATGGTCGGACGCCGGCTGCGCGACGAGCGCGGGGCGAGCGCGGTGGAGTTCGCGATGATCGTCCCGCTGCTCATCACGCTCGTCCTCGGCATCGCCGAGTTCGGTCACGCCTTCTCGGTGCAGGGGACGCTGTCCGCGGCTGCCCGTGAAGGCGCCCGGGCGATGGCCCTGCAGAACGACCAGGCCGCCGCCCGCACCGCCGTCCGCGGTGCAGCCGCCACGCTGGACCCGGACATCACCGACGCGCAGATCACGATCACGCCCGCGTCGTGCCCGCTTCTCGGCGGCATCGGCAGCAGCACGTACGTGAGCGTGACCATCAGCTACCCCAAGCCCTACCTGACCGGGTTCTTCGGCTCGGGTCTGAGCCTGAGCGCCAAGGGGGTCATGCGGTGCAACGGCTGATCTCCCGGGTCACCTCCCGGACGGCGCGCCGGCTCGGCGACGAGCACGGGGCCGCCGCCGTCGTGCTGTCGCTGCTGATGGTCCCGATGCTCGGCTTCGCCGCGATCGCGGTCGACGTCGGTGCGCTCTACGCCGAGCGGGCCCGGCTCCAGGTCGCGGCCGACGCGGCCGCGTTCGCCGTCGCCCAGGACTGCGCCCGCGGAGCCTGCGGTGACATGGTCGCGACAGCTTCGGCCGTCGTGGCAGCCAACGACGGCGACGCCAGCGCCGCCCCGCCGGTGCTGTCGAGCGACCCGCTGAGCGTCAGCGTCACCGGCAGCACCCCGGTGCAGCACTGGTTCGCGCCGGTGATCGGGCACGACGCCACGGGGGTGACCGCCTCGGCCACCGTCGGCTGGGGCAGCCCGGACGCCGGCACGGCGGTGCTGCCGCTGACCTTCTCGTGGTGCGAGTTCGAGCGGCAGACCCACGGCGGTCTGCCGTCGGCGACCACCGTGCACACGATCACCTTGACCAAGGGGACCGCGGACGCGATGTCCTGCACCGGCCCCTCGGGCAACTTCGTCCCGGGCGGGTTCGGGTACCTGGACACCGAAACGGGCACGTGCAGCGTCGCGAGCGCCATCGAGCAGCGCTCGTACTCCTCGACGGGCAACACCCCGCCCTCGTCGTGCTCCGCGGCGGACGTGTCGCAGTGGATCGACCGGACCGTGCTCCTGCCGATCTTCGACGAGTACGACGGCACGGGGAACAACGCGTGGTACCGGGTCTACGGCTACGCGGCCTTCCGGCTCACCGGCTTCCACTTCGGCGGCCAGTTCTCCACCAGCCCGAAGCCGTGCTCCGGGAACGACCGGTGCGTGAGCGGCTACTTCACCCGCTTCGTCGACCTCTCCGAGGCCTTCAGCTACAGCTCCGACGCGCCCGCGCTCGGCACCAACATCCTCCGACTCATCCGATAGGGGCCCTCTGTGAGACGCCGACTGCTGGCCGCCTTCGCGGCCCTGGTCCTCGCGCTCGTCGGCACGGTGGTCCTGGTGGCCTACGTGCGCGGCGCCGACACCCGTGCCCTGGCCGGTGTGCAGACCGTGGAGGTGCTGGTCGTGGACCAACTCGTCCCCGCGGGGACGGCGGCTCCCGAGCTGGCCGCCCTGGTCCGGCAGGAGCAGGTGCCGGCCAAGGCCGCGGTGGCGGGCCGGGTCACCGACCTCGCCGACCTGGTCGGCCAGGTGGCCACCGTGGACCTGCAGCCGGGGGAGCAGGTGCTCGCCGCCCGCTTCGCCCGCCCGGACCAGCTGCAGGTCCCGGGCACGGTCGCCGTCCCGGCCGGCGCGCAGGAGGTCAGCGTGCTGCTCGAGCCCCAGCGCGCCGTGGGCGGCCGGCTCGCCGCCGGTGACACGGTCGGGGTCTTCGTGTCCGTGGGTGACCCGCCCAGCACGCACGTGATCCTGCACCGCGTGCTGGTCACCCAGGTGCAGGGCGCCCCGGCGCCGGTCGGTGAGGCAGCCGACGTCGAGACCGCGTCCGCCGGGTCCGCGGCGCCGGCGGCCAGCCTGATGGTCACCCTGGCGGTCACCGCCGAGCAGGCCGAGGGCGTCGTCTTCGGCGCCGAGCACGGCACGCTGTGGCTCTCCCTGGAACCCGACGGCGCCGACATCGACGGCACCGAGGTCATCACCCCGGGCAACGTGTACGGAAAGGACTGGTCATGAGCCGCGTCGTGCTCGCCGCGTCCGACGACGAGCTGGCCCGGCGGGTCTCCGCCGCCGCCGACGGCGACGTCCACGTGCTGCCGGCCGGCCGGCTGCCCGGCGACCCGGCACGCCTGTTCGAGCAGCTCACCGACGGCGAGCTGCCGGAGGTGCTGATGATCGGCCCGGGGGCGCCGGCTCCCGACGTGCTCGCGCTGGCTGCCCGGATGGACGCGCAGTGCCCCGGGATCAGCGTGGTGCTCGTCACCCGGCCGGAGCCCGAGCTGTGGCAGGCCGCCATGCGGGCCGGCATCCGCGACCTGCTGGACCCCGGCGCCGACGTCGGGGAGATCCGGGCGGCGATCGAGCGGGCCGCGCAGGCCGCGGCCGGCCGGCGGCGTGCGCTGCGCCCGGCCGACGACACCAGCCGCTACACGGGCCGGGTGATCACCGTCGCCTCCCCGAAGGGCGGGGTGGGCAAGACGACGGTTGCGACCAACCTGGCCATCGGGCTGACCGCCTCCGCGCCGCAGTCCACGGTGCTGGTCGACCTGGACGTGCAGTTCGGCGACGTCGCCTCGGCGCTGGGGCTGGTGCCCGAGCACACGCTGCCCGACGCCGTGCACGGCCCGGCGAGCCAGGACACCATGGTCCTCAAGACCTTCCTGACCGGGCACCCCAGCGGGCTGTACGCCGTGTGCGGGTCGGACTCCCCGGCGGCCGGTGACACCGTCTCCGCAGCGGACGTCACCGCGCTGCTCACCGCGCTGGCCCGCGAGTTCCGCTACGTCGTGGTCGACACCGCCCCGGGTCTGTCCGAACAGACGCTCGCCGCCCTGGACCGGGCCACCGACGTCGTGATGCTCAGCAGCATGGACGTGCCCGGGGTGCGCGGCCTGCGCAAGGAGCTCGACGTCCTCCGCGAGCTCTGCATGATCCCGGCCGGCCGGCACGTGGTGATGAACTTCGCCGACCCGAAGGGTGGGCTGTCGGTGCGTGACGTGGAGACGACGATCGGCACCGGCGTGGACGTCGTCCTCCCGCGGTCGTCGGCCGTGCCGGCGTCGACCAACCAGGGCGTCCCCCTGCTGCAGAGCGGTGGCCGGGACCCGATGACCAAGGAGCTGCGCCGACTGGTGGCCCGGTTCGCCGCCACGCCCCTGGTCAGCCCCGGCCGTGTCCGCGCCCGGCACCGGGCGGCGTCCTGATGAACCTCGCCTCCCGCCTGGACGCCGCCCGTGGCGTCGCCGTCGCACCGGTACCGGCCGCGCCGGCCGCGCCGGTGACGACCGCGCCCGCCGCCGGCTTCACGGGTCCACCCGTCCCCGACGCCCTGAGCCGGCTCAAGGACCGGGTCGGCAAGGCGCTGTTCGAGCGCATGGGCAGCCGGATGAACGACCCGAGTCTGAGCGAGGACCAGCTCCGCGCCATCGTGCTCGGCGAGCTCGACGAGGTGGTGGAGGAGGAGAGCGTCCCGCTCAGCAGCGACGAGCGGCAGCGGCTCACCGCCGAGCTGGCCGACGACGTCCTGGGTTACGGCCCGCTGCAGCGGCTGCTCGACGACCCCGCGGTCACCGAGATCATGGTGAACGGCCCGGACTCCATCTACGTCGAGCAGCACGGCCGGCTCAGCCGGACCGCATCGCGCTTCAACTCCGAGGAGCACCTGCGCCGGGTCATCGACCGGATCGTCTCCCGGGTGGGACGGCGGATCGACGAGTCCTCGCCGCTGGTCGACGCACGCCTGGCCGACGGCTCCCGGGTCAACGCCGTCATCCCGCCGCTGGCCTTCAGCGGCTCCACGCTCACGATCCGCAAGTTCTCCAAGGACCCGTTCACCGTCGACGACCTGATCGCCTTCGGCACCCTGTCACCGGAGATGGCCGAGCTGCTCGACGCCTGCGTGGCGGCGCGGCTCAACGTGATCGTCTCCGGTGGCACCGGCACCGGGAAGACGACGCTGCTCAACGTGCTGTCCTCGTTCATCCCCGAGGGCGAACGGATCGTCACCATCGAGGACGCCGTCGAGCTGCAGCTGCAACAGGACCACGTGGTCCGCCTGGAGTCCCGACCGCCCAACATCGAGGGCAAGGGCGCGATCACCATCCGCGACCTGGTGCGCAACTCACTCCGCATGCGACCCGATCGCATCGTGGTGGGGGAGTGCCGCGGTGGTGAGTCGCTGGACATGCTGCAGGCGATGAACACCGGCCACGACGGCTCGCTGTCCACCGTCCACGCCAACACCCCGCGCGACGCGATCGCCCGGTTGGAGACGCTCGTGCTGATGGCCGGGATGGACCTGCCGCTGCGGGCGATCCGCGAGCAGATCGCCTCCGCCGTCGACGTCGTCGTGCAGATCACCCGGTTGCGCGACGGCAGCCGGCGGGTCACCCACGTCACCGAGGTGCAGGGCATGGAGGGGGAGACGGTCACCCTGCAGGACGCCTTCCTCTTCGACTACTCCGCGGGCGTCGACGCACACGGGAAGTTCCTCGGCAAGCCGGTGCCCACCGGGGTCCGCCCGCGGTTCACCGACAAGTTCGACGACCTCGGGATCACGCTCTCCCCGCGGGTCTTCGGCGCTCCTGACGTCCCCCGCCAGCGGAGCTGGTCCTGATGACCTCGGCGTTCCTCGTCCTGGGGGTGTCGGCTGTGCTGGCCGCGCTGCTCCTGACGGCTCTCGTCGTCCTGCCCGCGGGCCCCGCCCAGGTCCCGCTCAGCCGGCTGGACCCGGCCAACGCGCCGCCGTCCTCCGCACTCGCCGGTGCCGGGGCGGCCGCCGGTGCGGCGGTGGGCAGGGTGCTGGAGAGGCGGGGCCGGGCCGCCGCGGGCACCGCCGCCCTGGAGCGGGCTGGGATCGCGACGGCGCTGCCGGACTTCGTCCTGCTGGTCGGCGTGGCCACGCTCGGCCTGGGTGTCACCGGGGCGCTGCTGGGGGGGCCGGTGCTCGGCGTCCTCGCCGCCCTGGCCGGGCCGCTGGGTGCCAGGCTGCTGCTGAAGGTGCGGGCCGCACGGCGGCGGGCCGCGTTCGCCGACCAGCTCGACGACTCCCTGCAGCTGATGGCCAGCAGCCTGCGGGCCGGGCACAGCCTGCTCCGGTCGGTCGACTCGGTGTCCCACGAGGCCGAGTCGCCGACGTCGGAGGAGTTCGCCCGGATCCTCAACGAGACCCGGGTGGGACGCGACCTCAGCGACGCCCTGGACGAGGTGGCCGCGCGGATGGGCAGCGACGACTTCGTCTGGGTCGCGCAGGCCATCGCCATCCACCGGGAAGTGGGCGGGAACCTCGCGGAGGTGCTGGACGCGGTCGGCCACACCATCCGGGAGCGCAACGCGATCCGCCGTCAGGTGAAGGCGCTGTCCGCGGAGGGGAAGCTGTCGGCGACCGTGCTGATGGCGCTGCCGTTCGGCATCGTCGCGTTCCTCTCGGTGACCAACCCGGCCTACCTGGCCAAGTTCACCCAGAGCCTCGCCGGCTACGCCATGCTCGCGGTGGCCGCGGTGATGATGGCCGTCGGCGGCTTCTGGCTCAAGAAGACCGTGGCGATCCGGTTCTGATGATGGACCTGCCCCTCGTCGTGCTGACGGCCGCCGTCGCACTGGCCCTCGCGCTGCCGGTGCTCGGCTGGGCCACCCTCAGTCGACCCGCGCCGGCCGCTGTCCAGGCACGGGAGAACCTCACCCGCGGTCTGGACCTGGGCTCTGCCTCCGCGGCCCGGTCCGGGTCCCGGGCGGGCGCCGGCCTGGTCCGGGCGCTGACGCCGCGCGGCACCGTCGCCCGGCTCAACCGGCTGGCCGGCACCGCCGGCCGCCCGGCGGCCTGGCCGCTGCCCCGGCTCATCGCGGCGAAGCTGGTGCTCGCGGTCGTTGCTGCGGGCCTGGGGCTCGTGGTCGTCTCCGGTCGCCCTGGTCTCCTGCCCGGCCTCCTCGCCGTGGCGGTGACCGGCGTGGCCTACTTCGTGCCGGAGCTGCTGCTGTACAGCCGCGGGCAGGAGCGGCAGCAGGCCATCAGCCTGGAGCTGGCCGACACGCTGGACCAGATGACCATCGCCGTGGAGGCGGGGCTGGGCTTCGAGTCGGCGATGGCCCGGGCCGGGAAGAACGGCACCGGCCCGCTCGCCGAGGAGCTGGTGCGCACCCTCCAGGACATCGCGGTCGGCCAGCCCCGCCGGGAGGCCTACCTCGCTCTCGCCGAGCGCACCGCCGTCCCGGACCTGCGTCGGTTCATCCGCGCGGTTGTCCAGGCCGACCAGTACGGGGTCTCGATCGCCGACGTGCTGCGGACCCAGGCCCAGGAGATGCGCCTCAAGCGCCGCCAGCGGGCCGAGGAGAAGGCGATGCAGATCCCGGTGAAGGTCATCTTCCCGCTGATCCTCTGCATCCTGCCGACGCTGTTCATCGTGCTGCTCGGGCCTGCGGTGATGGACATCGTCGCCGCTTTCAGCGGCTGAGCCGGCCGCCGCCTCGGCGTGCGGTGGCCGGCTCGTCCCCGATCGCCGGAACGGCGCCGGATCAGCCGGTGGAGCGGGGCTGGGCCGGGTTCGTCGGGTCGCCCTGGGACGGCGGGTTGATCTTCGGTCCGGTGGTCGCCTCGGAGACCGGTGATCCGCCGGACGGCGCCGGGGCCTGCTCGGGCTGGACGGCGCCCGGGTCACCCCCGGAGGGCTGGTCGCCGGACCGCAGCTCGCTGAGCCGGTGGTCCATCGCCGAGACGACCTGCACCCGGTTGGCGTGCGACTTCTCGTAGGCCAGCACGGTCTGCAGGCCGTCGGCGTCCAGGGTGCGGATGCGTGAGGTGAGGCTCCCCACGGGCAGGTGGTCGTAGTCGGGCAGCGGGAGGCTGTCGCGCTCGGACATCCCGGCTCCTTCCGGTCGTGGGATCAGTTCTGCCGACGCCTACCCGGGCGGGACGGCCTGACACACCGGGTGTGAGACGGCCGGACCGGTGGGTAGGCCGCGACGACGCACTGATCGGGGCCCAGACCCGGCCCCGTCCGCACACGTCGACCACATCGAAGGAGCCCCCCGTCCCATGGACGTGACCTTCCTGGAGCAGGTGTTCAGCGCGCCCGGCCCGTACGCCACGGTCTGCGCTGACGTCACCCACACCACCGAGAACGCCGACGCCGAGGTCGAACTGCGGGTCCGCGCGGTCTGCGAGGAGCTGGCCGCTGCGGGCGCACCCGAGGGGGTGGTCGAGTCGGTGCGCAGCCAGCTGCTGCAGGCCAACGAGGGTGGTGAGATCGCCACCCTGCGGGGCCGCGCCCTGGTCGTCGCCGCCGACGGGTCGGTCGTCCTCGACGAGGCGCTGGCCGACGTGCCGCGCGACCCGGTCGCCCGCTGGTCGCCCTACCCGGACCTGCTGCCGGTGCTGCGCCAGCTCGCCGGTCGGGTGCCGCACGTGGTGGTCGTCGCCGACCGCGTCGGCGCCGACGTCTCCGTGGCCACCGTCCCCGGCCGCCCCACCGACGAGGAGACCATCGAGGGCGACACCTTCCACATGCGCAAGGTGAAGGTCGGCGGCTGGGCGCACAACACCTACATGCACACCGCGGAGAACCAGTGGGAGGAGAACGCCGGCCAGGTGGCCGACCACCTCCACCAGCTGGTCGTCCAGAGCGGAGCGCAGTTCGTGCTGGTCGCCGGGGACGTCCGGGCCCGCCAGCTGCTCGCCGACAAGGCCAGCAAGGAGGTCGGCGACGTCCTGGTCTCGATGGAGGAGGGCGGCCGGGCCGCCGGGGCCGACCGGGCGCCGGTCGAGCTCCGGGCGCTCGAGCTCGTCGCCGAGCACGAGGCGCACGGGCAGGCGCGGGCCGTCGAACAGGTCCAGGCCGCCTCCGCCCACGGCCTGGCCGTGACGGGCACCGCGCTGGTCGTCGAGGCGCTGCGCAAGGCCCAGGTCGAGACCCTGGTCCTCGCCGACCAGGTCGACGACGAGCAGCTGCTCATCGGCCCCGACCCGTTGCAGATCGGCGTGGACGAGTCGGACATGACCGCCCTCGGGGTCTCCGACGCCGAGCGCGTCCCGGTCGACCAGGCGCTGCTGCGCGCCGCCGTCGGCAGTGATGCGGCGGTCGTCGTGGTCCCGCGGACGGCGATGCCCGGTGACATCCCGGTGGCCGCCGTCCTGCGCTACACCGACGCCTCCACCTCCAGCTGACCCCCGGACCACCCACACACCGGCCGGTCCACGGCCGATCGACACGAGGAGGACCCGCATGACCGATCCCCACCAGCCCGCCACCGCACCCGGCACGGAGCCGGCCGACGTCGAGCAGCGAGCCGCGCTCGCCGAGGCGCTCGGCAAGGAGGTCTGGCCGGCCGACAAGGACACCCTGGTGGCCAAGGCGCAGGAGTCCCACGCTCCCGACCGTGTGCTCGCCTCGCTGAACCGGTTGCCGAGCGGCACGGAGTTCACCAACGTGCAAGAGGTCGCCGAGGCCCTGGGGATCCACACCGAGCAGCAGCGCTTCTGATCACGAGGCACCGCTGCTCTCGATCTCGAGGCATTGCCTCGGGGGACGTGGGTAGGGGAGTTCCATGCCCTCCATGAAGGACCCGTCCCCCGAGGCGATCGCCAACGTCACCGAGCAGAACGTCGAGTCGCGGGCGCGGCTGCTGCCCGAGGAGCAGTCCGTCGAGGGCGACACCGACCCCACGAACGAGGGCCTGGACCCCGAGGTGCAGGCCGCGGTCATCCTCGCCGAGTCCGAGGAGCGCACGATCAACGCCGATCCCGACGACGCCCAGGGTGGGCACCGGCAGTCCGCGGAGACCGCCGACCTCCCCTGAGCTCTGCGCCGCTCAGCCCCGGGGGCGGGGCGGCGCCGTGCTCTCCCGGACGACGAGCCGGGTGGACAGCTCCAGCCGCGGGGTCTCCAGGCGCTCGCCCCGCACCAGACGCAGCACGGTGCGGGCCGCGAGCGACCCCATCTCCGACAGCGGCTGGTGCACGGTGGTCAGCGGCGGTGAGGACCACTGGGCGCCCGGCAGGTCGTCGAAGCCGATCACGCTGACGTCCTCGGGCACCCGCAGACCGGCCCGGCGGACGGCCTCGAACACCCCGAAGGCCATCTGGTCGTTGGCGGCCACGACGGCGGTCGGCGGCTCGGGCAACTGCAGCAGCTCCGTGGCCGCCCGGAAGCCGGCCTCGTGGCTGAAGTCCCCGGCGATCTGCAGGTCGGGGTCGACGGTGAGCCCGGCGGCCTCCAGTGCGGCCCGGTGCCCGTCCTGGCGAGCCCGGCTGCACAGCAGGGTGGGCGTGCCGGTCACGACCCCGATCCGGCGGTGACCCAGCCCGATCAGGTGCTCCGTGGCGGTCAGCCCGCCGGCCCAGTTGGTGGCACCGATCGTCGGCACGTCCAGTTCGGGGACCCCGGCAGGGTCGATCACCACGGCCGGGACGTGCAGCCGGCGCAGCTCGGCGTGCAGCGCCGGGTCGACGTCGCTGGTCACCAGGATCGCGCCGTCGCTGTTGCGCCCGGCGAGGTTGTCCAGCCACGAGCGGGTGTCGCTGGCCCGCCGGTGGATCGCGGTGACGACGGTGCCCACGCCCTCGGCGTGGGCGGCGTCCTCGACGCCGCGGATGATCTCCACGGCCCACGGGCTGTCGAGGTCGTTGAAGACCAGGTCGATCAGCCGGGCAGCGGCGGTGGGCCGGCCCCCGCGACGCCGGTAGCCGTGGTCGCGCAGCAGCCGCTCGACCCGTTCCCGGGTGTGCGGTGCGACGTCGGACCGGCCGTTGAGGACGCGTGACACCGTCGGCACCGACACCCCCGCCTCGGCCGCGATGGCCGCGATGGTGACCGTGCGGGTCTCGGACACGTGTCCCTCCTCGTCGTCGGAGGACTCACCCTACGGCGCTGCGGCGCGCCCATCGGAGATCACCGAGACACGCCGAGGACCTGTTGTCACGGCACCCCTTCGTTCGTAACGTGCCGCGCAGCACTTCCGGAAACTCCCGATATGGCGACGACGCCGACGAGAGGTTGCACCATGGGCTCCCAGCTGTCCCTGTCCCGAACGTTCGTCCGGTGCGCGGTGGGGGTGGGCGTGCTGCCCGTCCTCCTCGGCGCCACCCTCGCCCCGGCAGCGGCCGGGGAACGCGGCCGAGTCCCTGACCAGGCCGTGGAGCAGCGCGTCCACAAGGTCCTCGACCGGCACGGCCTGCGCGACGTGGCGCCGCGCGACCTGGAGATCGGCACCGCCGTCGCCGGGGGCGGGCACCACCTCGAGCAGGACTACCCCGACCCCTTCACCTACGACGAGGAGTACCGCGAGGCGCTGGCGCGCGAGTTCAGCTCGCTGTCGCCGGAGAACCAGATGAAGTGGGAGTTCATCCACCCGGAGCAGGGTCGGTACAACTTCGAGCCCATGGACGCGATCGTCGAGTTCGCCGAGGAGCACGGGCAGGAGGTGCGCGGCCACACCCTGCTGTGGCACAGCCAGAACCCGGCGTGGCTGCAGGAGGGTGACTTCACCCCCGAGGAGCTGCGCGCGATCCTCAAGGACCACATCCAGACCGTGGTCGGCCGCTACGCGGGCAAGATCCAGCAGTGGGACGTCGCCAACGAGATCTTCACCGACGGGGCGAACCCGACCCTCCGGCCGGAGAACATCTGGATCAGCGAGCTCGGTCCGGGCATCATCGCCGACGCCTTCCGCTGGGCGCACGAGGCCGACCCGACGGCGGAGCTGTTCCTCAACGACTACGCGGTCGACGACATCGGGCCGAAGAGCGACGCCTACTACGCCCTGTCCCAGGAGCTCCTCGCCCAGGGCGTGCCGCTGCACGGCTTCGCCACCCAGGCGCACCTGAGCTTCGAGTACCCGTTCCCGGCGACGCTGGAGCAGAACCTCCAGCGCTTCGACGACCTCGGCCTGGAGACGGCGATCACCGAGCTCGACGTCCGCATGCCGCTCGCGGAGGACGGCCGGCCCACCCGGCAGCAGTTGAGCCAGCAGGCCGACTGGTACCGCTGGGCGCTGGAGGCCTGCCTCGGCGTCGAGGACTGCAACTCCTTCACCATCTGGGGCTTCAACGACAAGTACTCGTGGGTGCCGGTCTTCTTCGAGGGCACCGGCGCGGCCAACGTGATGTTCGAGGACTACACCCGCAAGCCCGCCTACTGGGCGCTCGCCGTGACCCTCGCCAAGGCCCGCTGGCTGGGCATCCGGTGACGGCCGGGACCGCCTGAACCCAGTGGGGAGCCCGGTGACTGGCCGGGCTCCCCACCGGGTAGCCGTCCGAGGTCAACCGTCCCGACGACCGAGGAGAACGGCCGTGCCGAAGACCACGAAGAGCGGCGACGCGAAGCAGAGCGAGATCCCCAGCACCCTGCAGCGCTCGGACGAGAAGGCGCAGCGGACCTTCGCCAAGGCGCACGACTCCGCCGCCGAGGAGTACGACGACGCGCAGCGCGCCAACCAGGTGGCCTGGAGCGCGGTGAAGCACACGCACGAGAAGGTGGGCGACCACTGGGAGCCCAAGGACCACAAGGGGCCGAGTGACCCCCAGGCGGAGGGCGGCCGGGACACTGACCGGGAGACCAAGGGCGGCGTGGACGCGAACGCCTCGAAGTCCCACCTCTACGACGTCGCCAAGGAGCTGGACGTGGAGGGCCGGTCGAAGATGGACAAGGACGAACTCGTCGACGCCATCCAGGAGGCCAACGACCAGAAGACCGCCGAGGCGCGCGAGAAGTGACCCGGCGAGACTGACCGGGTGCAGAGGGAGGACATCAGGGCCCGCTACGAGCGGGCCAGTCAGTGGCCGCTGATCGTCATCGCGGTGCTGTTCGTCATCGCCTACGCCTGGCGGGTGCTGCAACCGGACGTCCCCGGGTGGGTGCGGACGGCGCTGCTGGTGGTGACCGTCGCGGTCTGGCCGGTGTTCCTGGCCGACTACGTCGTCCGGCTGGTGCTGGCCGAGCGCCGGTGGCACTTCGTCCGGCGGAACTGGATCGACGGTCTGGCCGTGCTGCTGCCCCTGCTGCGCCCACTGCGGATCATCAGCCTGGTCCGGGTCGCCCGGGTGCTCGACCGCCGGCTCACCGTCTCGCTGCACGGCCGGGTCGCCTACTACGTCACCTCGATCTCGGCCCTCGTCGTCTTCATGGCCTCACTGGCCGTGTACGACGCCGAGCGGGACGCCCCCGACGCCGTCATCACCGACTACGGGGACGCCGTCTGGTGGGGGCTCACCACGATCACCACCGTCGGCTACGGCGACGAGTACCCGGTCACCGGAGAGGGGCGGCTGGTGGCGGCCCTGCTGATGATCGGCGGCATCGCCCTGCTCGGGGTGGTGACCGCGGCGGTGGCCTCCTGGTTCGTCGGCCGGGTCGCCGACGCGGCCCAGGCCCAGGACGAGGCGGACGACGCCGTCCTGCGTGCGCAGCTGGCCGACCTGACCGAGGAGGTCCGCCGGCTGCGCGCGGACCTGGCCGGGCAGCCGGCCGGGGAGCTCAGGCCGGCGGGATCAGGATCAGCTCCGTCTGCCGCTCGTCCAGGTACTCCACCCCGGCAGCGGTGAGCGCGATCCCCTGCTCCAGCGCCATCCGGACCAGCTGACCGCCCCACTCCGCGACCGGCACCCGCACGCACAGCTCGAGGGCGTAGACGGTGTCCGGGTGCACCGGCGCCGAGCCGGCGCCGGGGACGCCGTGCTGCTGGTCCCACATCCCGATCGCCGGGCCGGCCCCGTGGCCGTGCACCCCGACCGGGTGGGAGTAGACGTCGCCGTCGATGCCCGCCGCAGCCGCGGCGGCGCGGGCGGCGGCGAGCACCTCGTCGCCGGTCCGGCCCGGCTGGAGTGCGGCGGTCGTCAGGTCCTGCATCCGGTTGCCGACGCCCAGCGCCGCGACCAGCCCGGCGGGGGCGGCGTGCTCCCCGGGGCGGAGCACGTAGGCGTTGCGCTGGGTGTCGGTCATCAGGCCCAGGCTGGAGAGCCCGACGTCGCAGTGCACCAGGTCACCGGGCTCGATGACCGCGTCGTAGGGGACGCCGGGCAGCACGGTGCCGCGCTCGTCGGTGAGCGGCGTGCCGGCCCGCTGCAGCCCCACCGTCGGCTGGAACCAGGCGTCCACCCCGAGGTCGGCGAAGCGCTGCCGGATCCACCAGGCGACGTCGAGCGCCGTCGTCTCACCCACGGTGACCACGGCCGGGGAGAACGCCTCGGCGATGACCTCGTGGGCCAGCCGGTTCAGGGCGTGCAGTGCGGCGATCTCCTCCGGCAGCCGGGTCTCCAGCCAGCCGACCGCGAGCTGCTCGGCCGACACCAGCTTCTCCGCGTGCGGGCCGAGTGCCCGCACCAGCAGGTCGTGCTCGGTGTGCGCCAGGCCGTCGGCGTGGGCGAAGGTGGCCGAGACGTCGACCCCGATCCTGCGCGGCGCGGCCTGGTCGACGAAGCGGCGGACGGCGGACCACTGCGACTCCTCCGCCGTCAGCCCGGGCTGCTCGTCGGCGTCCCAGGAGCCGAGGAACTGACCGACCGGGTACCGGGAGACCGCCGCGGCCGTGACGCCGTCGTCGCTGCGGTGGAACAGCAGGATGGTCCGCCGCCGGGCCGACAGCCAGGTCGCCGGCAGCAGCGTCGGCAGCACCGGGTCCTCGTTGTACTCGCGGCCGACGACCACCCACAGGTCGATCTCCGCGCGGTCCATCAGCCCGGGCAGCACGTCGAGCAGGCGCTGGGTCAGCCAGCGGTCCCGGACGTCGGCCTGCTCGCGCAGGGGCAGCGGCACGGTGCGGGTGGGGTCAGGGGCCACCCGGTCGGCGGTCGCGGTCATGCAGGGAGGAAAGCAGACCGCCGTCCGGACCGCCCGGGGACGGCGGCGGTGCCCGTCCGGGTCAGGCCGTCGCGCCGCCGGCCGGGCTCCGCCGCGAGCCTCCGGTCACCTGGGGGTGCCGGCCGAGGGTGCTGCCGGCCACGACCACCCGGTCCCGCCCGCCCTGCTTGGCCTCGTACATGGCCGCGTCGGCCCGGTCGACCAGCCGCCACAGCGCATCGCTGGGGTCCTCGCCGTCGACCGGCCCCGCCAGCGCGACCCCGATCGAGGCGGTCACCGCCCGCTGCTGCGCGCGTCCGCTGTCCACGACGGCCAGCCGGAGCCGCTGCGCCAGCCGCCAGGCCTCGTCGGGGTCGGACACCAGCCCCAGGACGACGAGCTCCTCCCCGCCGGTGCGCGCCAGCACGTCCGCGGGGCGCACGCTGGCGGCCAGCGCGCGGGACACCGCACGGAGCACGGCGTCCCCCACCGCGTGGCCGTAGGTGTCGTTGAGCCGCTTGAAGTGGTCCAGGTCCAGCACCAGCGCCGCCACCCGCTGGCCGTCGCGCCGGGCCTGCCGCCAGATCCGCGGCGCCTGCTCGACCAGCGACCGCCGGTTCGCCAGGCCGGTCAGCGGGTCGGTGGAGGAGAGCGCCTGGGTGGCCGCCAGCAGCCGCTCCACCCGGCGGCGCAGCACGAAGACCCCGACCGTGGCGGCGTTGAGCAGGCCGGCGCTGGCGGCCACGGCCACGAGGAGCGCAGCGGTGCCCGGATAGCTGTCGGCCAGGGCCGTCCAGCAGGCCACGACCACGGCCACCATGTGCACCGCCAGCGCCCGGACACCCAGGAACCAGGCGGCGACCAGACAGGTGAACAGCAGCATCAGGGGAGGGGCGTAGCGCAGCGGGTCGCCGGTCGCCCAGGCGAGCACCACGTAGACCAGGTCCCCGAACAGCACGAGGGCGACGGTCACCGCCTCGCCGACCCGTCGACGCACGCCCAGCCAGGCGGCGATCAACAGGCAGGCGCCCAGCGTGACGGCGTAGACGGGGCGGCTGGCGCCGTCCCGCACCGCGCCGTCGACGAAGAGGTTGATCGAGCCCAGGACCGTGAGCACCCCGAGCAGCGCCGCCAGGGCCCAGGCCACCAGGGCGTTCTCCGGACCCCACCCCGTGCGCAGTGGATCGCGCACCGGGCGGGTGGGCTCCCCGCCGCGGCGCGTACCGGGCGTGTGGGCCCCCGCCATGGCCAGCAGCATGCCGCAGCAGCGCGCTCAGCAGAACCGGGTGGAGCGCGCCATTTCCGGAACCCGTTCTGTTGTCGGGGGCAACCGTCGGTCGGCGGCGGGGTCGACCGTCGGGTGCGAGGCTGGGCACCTGAGCTGGACACCAGCGGCTGGAGGACCACCGCTGGACGACCACGAGAGGAGCTGGCGATGGCGCAGGGACCGTGGTTCTACTGCCTGAAGCACCACGCCGTCGAGACGCGGGACGGCTGTGCCGAGCGGCACCGCCTGGGTCCGTACGAGACCCGCGCGGAGGCCGAGGACGCGCTGGAGAAGGTCGCCGAACGCAACGAGGCGGCCGATGCCGCCGACCGCGCCTGGGAAGAGGGCCGGGAGTAGCCCACCCGCTCGGCCGTCCGCGGCCGCTCGGGGCATGATCATCGGCAGGTGCGTCCGGAAGGGCGCCCACAGGACAGGAGGAGCCGTGACGGACGGACGCGCGATGGAGGACCTCGTCGTCGGCGTGATCGGAGGCACCGGGCCGCAGGGCCGGGGTCTGGCGGTGCGGTTGGCCGCGGCCGGGCAGCGTGTGCTGCTGGGTTCCCGGGACGCCGAGCGCGCGGAGGAGGTCGCCGGCGAGGTGGCCACCCGGGCCGATGCGGCCGCCGGTGGCGTCGGGGTGTCGGTCCGCGGCGGCTCCAACGCCGACGTCGCGGGGGCGGCGGACCTGGTGATCGTCGCGGTCCCGTACGCCGGGCACGCCGACACCCTCGCCGAGCTGGCGACCCCGCTGGCCGGCAAGGTCGTCATCGACTGCGTCGTCCCGATGGGCTGGGACGAGCTCGGCGCCTACGTGCTGGACGTCGCCGAGGGCAGTGTGTGCCAGCAGGCCGCCGCCCTGCTGCCGGACAGCTCCGTCGTGGGCGCCTTCCACCACCTCTCCGCCGTCACGCTGGAGGACCTCTCCCAGCCGACGCTCGAGGGCGACGTGATGGTGGTCGGTGACGTGCGGGAGGCCACCGACCTGGTGCAGGCCCTCGCCGGGCGGCTGCCCGGCATGCGCGGGGTCTACGCCGGCCGGCTGCGCAACGCCCGCCAGGTCGAGGCGCTGACGATCAACCTGGTGTCGGTCAACCGCCGCTACAAGGCCCACGCCGGCGTCCGCATCACCGACGTCTGAGCCGAGTCGACAGGCACAGGAGGCTTTTCACCCACTCTTCGGCGTGAGACCGGGTGAAGAGCCTCCTGTGCCTCAGTCGAAGGAGTGCTCGGGCGTCGGGAACGTGCCGTCGCGGACCTCTGCTGCGTACTCCTGGGCCGCCCGGAGGAGCTCGCCGCGCAGGTCGGCGTACTTCTTCACGAACTTCGGCACCCGCCCGGAGGTCATCCCGGCCATGTCCGGCCAGACGAGCACCTGGGCGTCGCAGTCGGGCCCGGCGCCGATCCCGATCGTCGGGATGGCCAGCTCCTTGGTGACCTGCCCGGCGATCTCGGCGGGCACCATCTCCATCACCACGGCGAACGCGCCGGCGTCCTGCACGGCGTGCGCGTCGGCCAGCAGCTGCTCGGCCCCGGCGCCGCGGCCCTGCACCCGGTAGCCGCCCAGGGCGTGCTCGCTCTGCGGGGTGAAGCCGATGTGCGCCATCACCGGGATGCCGGCCTCGGTGAGCAGCTTGATCTGCGGCGCCACCCGGACGCCGCCCTCCAGCTTGACCGCCTGGGCCCCGCCCTCCTTCATCATCCGCACCGCGGTGTCGAAGGCCTGCTGCGGACCGGACTCGTAGCTGCCGAACGGCAGGTCGGCGACGATGAGTGCACGCTTCGTCGAGCGGGTGACCGCCCGGGTCATCAGCAGCAGGTCCTCCACCGTCACCGGCACGGTCGAGGTGTGCCCGAGGACGACGTTGCCCGCGGAGTCGCCGACCAGCAGCACCGGGATGCCGGCCTCCTCGAACACCGCTGCTGCGTAGGTGTCGTAGGCGGTGAGCATCGCCCACTTCTCCCCGCGGTCCTTGGCCTGCTGCAGGTGGTGGACGCGCACCCGGGCGGTGGAGGTGCCGCCGTAGAGGGGGGACTCGGTCATCGGGCCGCTCCTTCGCGGACGCTGGGCAGGCTCTCCCGCCAGCGGTTGGTGATCGGCAGCCGGCGGTCGCGGCCGAAGGCCTTCAACGAGATCTTGGTGCCCGGCGCGGACTGGCGGCGCTTGAACTCCGCCAGGTCGACCAGCCGCAGCACCCGGGCCACCACCTCCGGGTCGTGACCGCGCTCGAGCAGCTGGGCCAACCCCAGGTCACGGTCGACGTAGTCGGCGATGACGGCGTCCAGCTCCTCGTAGGAGGGGAGCGAGTCGCTGTCCTGCTGCCCGGGGGCCAGCTCGGCCGACGGCGGCTTGTCGATCGAGTTCTGCGGGATCGGCTCCACCTCGCCGCGATCCCGGGCGTGTGCGTTCCGCCAGCGGGCGAGGTCCCAGACGAGGGTCTTGGGCACGTCCTTGATCGGGGCGAACCCGCCGGCGGCGTCGCCGTAGAGCGTCGAGTAGCCGACGGCGACCTCGCTCTTGTTGCTGGTGGCCAGCAGCAGGTGGCCGTGCTGGTTGGACAACCCCATCAGCAGCGTGCCGCGCACCCGGGCCTGCAGGTTCTCCGCGGCCACGCCGGACAGCTCCACCGCCGCCTCGAACGCCGTCACCACCGGGGCGATCGGGACGACGGAGTAGTGCATCCCCAGCCGCTGCGCCGAGTCCGCGGCGTCGGCCAGGGAGTGCTCGCTGGACCACCTCGACGGCAGCCCGACGCCGACCACCCGGTCGGCACCGAGCGCGTCGACGGCCAGCGCGGCGACCAGGGCCGAGTCGATGCCGCCGGACATGCCGAGCACCACCGAGGGCATGCCGTTCTTGTCGATGAAGTCACGCAGGCCCAGGACCAGGGCCCGCCAGACCTCCTCGCAGTCGCTCAGCGGCTCGGCCACCGTGCCCGGCTGTGCCGGGTAGGCGGCCACCGGGTGGTCGGACACCAGGTGCCGGGTGACGGTCATCGGCCCGATCCGGCCCTCCCGCCGCTCCGGCACGGCCGCCGGGTCCACCGTCAGGTCGACGGTGAGCAGGTGCTCGACGAACTGCGGGGCGCGGGCGAGCAGCTCACCTGCGGCGGAGACGGCGAGCGAGTCGCCGTCGAAGACCAGCTCGTCCTGCCCGCCCACCTGGTTGCAGTAGACGATCGGGGCGCGCGCCTCCGCGGCGCGGCGCTGCACCAGCGGCAGCCGCAGGTCGTCCTTGGCGCGCTCGTAGGGGGAGGCGTTGGGGGAGACGACCAGGTCGACCCCGGCCTGGCCGGCCACCCCGCACGGGCCGCCCTCGACCCAGAGGTCCTCGCAGATCGTGAGCGCGACGTCGACCCCGTGCAGCCGGACGACCGGCAGCTCGGTGCCGGGCACGAAGTAGCGGGCCTCGTCGAAGACGCCGTAGTTGGGCAGGTGGCGCTTGTGGTAGCGGGCGACCACGGCACCGCCGTGCAGCAGCGCCGCGGCGTTGCGCGGGGCCCCGCGGCGGGGGTTGGCGTCGCCGGGGGCGTCGTCGGCGTCGGTGGGCGGCTCGTCGACCGGCGCCGGACCGGCCCCCTCGGTGTGTGCCAGGTAGCCGACGACGACGGCGGTGCCCCCCAGGCCCTGCTCGGCCAGCGTCCCCGCCAGCTCGACCAGCGTCTGCTCGCTGGCCCGGGCGAAGGACTCCCGGAGCACCAGGTCCTCGGCCGGGTAGCCGGTCAGCGTCATCTCCGGGAACACGACCAGGTGGGCGTCCCGGCCGGCGGCCCGCCGGGTCCAGTCGACGACCAGCTCGGCGTTGCCCGCGAGGTCCCCGACCCGGGTGTCGACCTGGGCGAGGGCCACCCGCAGCTGTCGCACCGACTCCGCCGTCCGCTGCTGATCACTCACACCCGTGAGTGTGGTCGCCGCCCTGCCCGGTCGCCCAGGTGGGGACGCTCCGGAGGAGTGTGGTTCACGCCACACGTCGGCCGGGGCGGTGGGGTGCGTGACCGGTCCCGGGGCGCCTGTTCCGCTCGGCCCCCCTGAGGGGGCAGGCTGGGGGCCACGTAACACCGCTGTCACGACTGGAGTGGAGCATGCCGAGCATGGACCGCCAGCAGGAGTTCGTCCTGCGCACCCTGGAGGAGCGCGACATCCGCTTCGTGCGGCTGTGGTTCACCGACGTCTCGGGCTACCTGAAGGCCGTCGCGGTGGCGCCGGCCGAGATCGAGGCCGCGTTCGCGGAGGGCATCGGCTTCGACGGCTCGGCGATCGAGGGCTTCGCCCGGGTCTACGAGTCCGACATGCTGGCCAAGCCCGACCCGGCCACGTTCCAGGTCATGCCGGGCTCGCGTGGGCAGGCCAGCGAGACCGCCCGGATGTTCTGCGACATCACGCTGCCCGACGGGTCACCGGCCTGGGCCGACCCGCGGCACGTGCTGCGGCGGGCGCTGAGCAAGGCCGCCGACATGGGCTTCACCTTCTACACCCACCCCGAGATCGAGTTCTTCCTGCTCAAGGACCTGCCCAGCGACGGCAGTGCACCGGAGCCGGCCGACGTCGGCGGCTACTTCGACCTCTCCACGCACAACGTGGCGCACGACTTCCGCCGCGAGGCGGTCTTCGCGCTGGAGGCGATGGGCATCTCGGTGGAGTTCAGCCACCACGAGGTCGCCCCCGGCCAGCAGGAGATCGACCTGCGGTACGCCGACGCGCTGTCGATGGCCGACAACATCATGACGTTGCGGCACGTCGTCCGGGAGGTGGCGCTGGCCCAGGGCGTGCACGCGACGTTCATGCCCAAGCCCTTCACCGAGCTGGCCGGCTCGGCGATGCACACCCACCTGTCGCTGTTCGAGGGCGACCGCAACGCCTTCCATGACCCGGCGGACCCGATGCGGTTGTCGACCACCGGCAAGCAGTTCATCGCCGGGCTGCTCACCCACGCCCGGGAGATGACCGCGGTCACCAACCAGACGGTCAACTCCTACCGTCGGCTGCTGGCCGGCACCGAGGCGCCCACGGCGGCGACCTGGGGCCGGGCCAACCGGTCGGCGCTGGTGCGGCTGCCCTCCTACAAGCCGAACAAGGGCAACTCCGCCCGGGTCGAGGTGCGATCACCGGACTCGGCGTGCAACCCCTACCTCACCTTCGCGGTGCTGCTGGCCGCCGGGCTGCGCGGCATCGAGAAGGGCTACGAGCTCCCGCCCGAGGCCGAGGACGACGTCTGGTCGCTGACCGACACCGAGCGGCGGGCGGCCGGCTACGAGGACCTGCCGGTCTCCCTCGGCGAGGCGCTCACCGCGATGCAGGGCAGCGAGCTGGTCGCCGAGACCCTCGGGGAGCACGTCTTCGACTTCTTCCTGCGCAACAAGTGGGAGGAGTTCAACTCCTACCGGCAGAACGTCACCCCCTTCGAGCTGAAGCGCTACCTCCCCGGCCTGTAGCCGTCCCCGCCCGCGACAGAAATGGCCATTTCTGTCGCGGGCGGGCGGGGAACTAGCCTCTCGTCATGGCCCGTCTGCTCGTCGTCGTCCCCTCCGACACCGACCCGCCGACCCGGCTGGGGGAGTGGTTGCGCGATGCGGGGCTGGAGCTGGACGGGCGGCGGCTGTCCCGCGGGGAGCCGCTGCCGGCGGACCTGACCGGGTTCGACGGCCTGCTGGTGATGGGCGGGCCGCAGTCCTCGCTGGACGACGAGCAGACCTCGCCGGAGCTGGTCGGCGTCCGGCACCTGCTCGGCCAGGCGGTCGCGGCCGACGTCCCGACCCTGGCGATCTGCCTGGGCGCCCAGCTGCTGGCCCAGGTCGGCGGCGGCAGCACCCGAGTGGGGGCCGACGGCCCCGAGGTGGGGGCGACGCTGGTGGCCAAGCGGGACCTCGCCGACGCCGACCCGCTGTTCGGTCCGCTGCCGCTGTCGCCGGACGTGCTCCAGTGGCACCACGACGAGGTCGACCGGCTGCCGGCCGGCGCGACCCTGCTGGCGAGCAACCCGCGGTACGCGAACCAGGCCTACCGGGTCGGCGACCACGTGTACGGCCTGCAGTTCCACATCGAGACCGACCCGGACCTGGTGCGGCAGTGGGCCGAGGGCGATGCGGTGGGCGTGGCCGGCAGCGGCCTGGACGTCGAGACGATCTGCGCCCGGGCGAGCGCCGTGCACCCGGACCTCGCCGAGGTGTGGGCGCCCTTCGCGGCCCGGTTCGCCGACCTGGTGCGCGCCCGCGCCACCAGCCGGGGCTGACGGTGGCGGCCGCTCCGCAGCTCGACGACGAGGTTCCCCGCCGGGCCGTCGTCCGGCTGGTGCGCTTCGGGTTCGACGACGGCGCCCGGGTGGCCCGGCTGCTGGCCTCCCCGGCGCTGGGGCTGTGGGACCTGGAGCGCAACGAACCGGCCGACCCCGAGGCCGCCCCGGTGGTCTCCGCGCTGGCCCGCGCCGGCGACCCGGACCTCGCCGTCCGCTCGCTCGCGCGGCTGGTCGAGGCGCTGGACGCCGCCGACTCCGACGGCGAGCTCGCGGCCGCCCTGCTGGCCCGGCTGCGCGGCTCGGCGACCGTGCGTGCCCGGCTGCTGGCCGTGCTCGGGGCCTCCGCCGGCCTCGCCGACCACCTGGCCGCACACCCGACCGACTGGGTGGTGCTGGACACCGCGGACCGCACCGCCCGCCCCAGCCCGCACGAGCTCGAGCAGCAGCTCCTCTTCGCCGTCGGGGCCGATCCGCACGACCCGCCGTGGGGCGTGCGGCTGGGCACGGCGGCACCCGACGCCGACCCCGCCCGGGTCCGCGACCTCCGGCACGCCTACCTGCGCGCCGTCCTCTCGCTGGCCGGCCGTGACCTGGGCGACGGGCTGCCCGCCGACGAGGTGGCCGCCGAGCTCTCCGACATCGCCGGTGCCGTGCTCACCGCCGGCCTCGCCCTGGCCCTCGCCGAGCAGCCGGCCGACGCGACCCCGTGCCGGCTGGCCGTCATCGGGCTGGGCAAGTGCGGTGGCCGGGAGCTGAACTACGTCAGCGACGTCGACGTCGTCTTCGTCGCCGAACCCGTCGAGGGGGAGGACGACGCCGCGGCCGTCGCCAGCGCCGCGCGGGTCGCCGGTGCCCTCATGCGGGTCTGCGGGCAGGCCGCCTGGGAGGTGGACGCGGCGCTGCGCCCGGAGGGCAAGGCCGGTCCGCTGGTGCGCACCGTGGCCGGGCACCGCGCGTACTACGACCAGTGGGCCAGCACCTGGGAGTTCCAGGCGCTGCTCAAGATGCGGCCGGTGGCCGGTGACCCGTCGCTGGGCCGGGAGTACGTGGACCAGCTCTGGCCGCTGGTCTGGAAGGCCGGTGACCGGCCCGGTTTCGTGGCGGACATCCAGGCGATGCGCCGCCGGGTGGAGCAGAACATCCCGGCCGCCCAGGCCGAGCGGCAGCTCAAGCTCGGCCGCGGTGGCCTCCGGGACGTCGAGTTCAGCGTCCAGCTGCTGCAGCTGGTGCACGGCCGGGCCGACGTGTCGCTGCGCGCCGGCGGCACGATCCCGGCGCTGACCGTCCTGGGCGCCGGCGGGTACATCGGGCGCGAGGACGCCGCCACGCTCATCGCCTCCTACCGCTTCCTGCGCACCGTCGAGCACCGGCTGCAGCTGCTGCGGCTGCGGCGCACCCACCTGCTGCCGGTGGCCGACGACCAGCTGCGCTGGCTGGCCCGCTCGCTGGGCTACAAGCCCGACCAGCGTGGCGACTCGGTCGCCGTCCTGCAGGCGGAGCTGGCCCTGCACAACCGGGTGGTCCGCCGGCTGCACGAGAAGCTCTTCTACCGGCCGCTGCTGTCCTCGGTCGCCCGCGTGCCGGGCGAGCACCTGCAGCTGGGCCCGAAGGCGGCGGGGGAGTGGCTGCGGGCGCTGGGCTTCGCCGACCCCGACGGTGCGCTGCGGCACCTGACCGTGCTCACCGGTGGGCTGAGCCGGTCGGCGTCCATGCAGCGCTACCTGCTCCCCGTGCTGCTGCAGACGTTCGCCTCCTGCGCCGACCCCGACGCCGGGCTGCTGGCCTACCGCAAGGTCAGCGAGGCGCTGGGCAACGACCAGTGGTTCCTGCGGCTGCTGCGGGACGAGGGGCAGGCCGCCGAGCGGCTGGCCGTGCTGCTGGGCTCCAGCCAGTACGTCGCCGGCCTGCTGACCCGCACGCCGGAGGCGATGCGCATCCTGGCCGACGACGCCCAGCTGGAGCCCCGCAGCGCCGAGACGCTGACCTCGGCGTGGCGGCAGGCGGTGGCCCGGGCCGACAGCCCGAGCGCCGGGGTGCAGGTGCTCCGGTCCCTGCGCCGCCAGGAGCTGCTGCGGATCGCCTGCGCCGACCTGCTCGGCCGGCTGGAGGTGCTCCGGGTCGGCCAGGCGCTGTACGACGTCGCGGTGGCCACCCTGCGCGCCGGGCTGGACGCCGCGGTGCGCAGCTGGGCCGTCGAGACCGGGCTGGCGGTCGAGGACGTCCCGGTCGACGTCGCGGTGATCGGCATGGGCCGGCTGGGCGGCGCCGAGCTGGGCTACGGCTCGGACGCCGACGTCCTGTTCGTGCACCGCCTGCGTCCGGGTGCGGACGAGAGCCGGGCCACGTCGGCGGCCACCGCCATCGCGCACGCCCTGCGCCGGCTGCTCAGCGAACCCGCACCCGACCCGGCCTTCGAGGTCGACGCCAACCTCCGTCCCGAGGGCCGCCAGGGGGCGATGTCGCGGAGCCTGAGCGCGTTCGCCGAGTACTACGAGCGCTGGGTCTCCACCTGGGAGGTGCAGGCGCTGCTGCGCGCCGAGCCGGTGGCCGGCGACGAGGCGCTGGGCCGGGAGTTCGTCGCCCTGATCGACCCGCTGCGGTACCCGGCCGAGGGGCTGTCGGCCGAGCAGGTGGCCGAGATCCGCCGGATCAAGGCCCGGGTGGACAGCGAGCGGCTGCCCCGCGGTGCCGACCCGGCCACGCACACCAAGCTCGGCCGGGGCGGGCTGGCCGACGTGGAGTGGACCGCGCAACTGCTCCAGCTGCAGCACGCCGCGACGCACCCGGGGCTCCGGGTCACCGGCACGGTGTCGGCCCTGGAGGCCCTGGCGGAGGCCGGTCTGCTGGACGCCGAGCAGCGAGACGCGCTGCGGTCGGCGTGGGAGCTGGCCAGCCGGGCGCGCAACGCCGTCTTCCTGGTCCGCGGTCGGCCGGGTGACCAGCTGCCCCGGCAGGGGCTCGAGCTGAGCGGCGTGGCGCGGGCGTGCGGGTACGGGCCGGAGACCGACGCCGGGCAGTTCCTCGACGAGTACCGGCGGGTCACCCGGCACGCGCGCACGGTCGTGGAGCGCGTCTTCTACGGCCACACCGACGAGGGCTGAGCCGGCCTCGGCGAGGTGGCGGGTGGGCGGTCGGTTGGGCACGGCCGGTCCCGGGCACCCTGGAGCGGTGCCCACCGACCAGACCCCGGCCGCCGTGCCCGACGACCCTGCCGACGTGACCGACGCCCGGGTGCGTGACGAGCCCCCGGCCGACGAGCCGACGGCGACGATCACGCCGTACCGGGACGGGCCGCTGATCGTGCGCGGGAACTTCCAGCTGGTCGACACCGACGGCCAGGAGATCGACCCGGGCCGCAAGACGGTGGCGCTGTGCCGCTGCGGGAAGTCCGGGATCAAGCCCTTCTGCGACGGCACCCACAAGCGCGCCGGGTTCCACTCCGGCAGCGCCCCGTCCCGGCCCCGGCCGGCGGCCCGGCTGTTCCAGGAGGCCGGTCGCGAGTCCGACGACGGGCACCGGCCGCCGACCTGAGCGGACGTCGGCCCCGGTCCACCGCCTGTTCGCCGGTGGGTCACCTGCTGGCCGTGCGGGCGTACCAGGGTCGGGGCGACCCTGACCCGAACTCCTGAGGTGGCCCGTGCTCCGTCCCGTCACCGCCGTGCTCTCGCTCAGCGCGCTCGCCCTGCTGGCCGCCGCCGGCCCGGCCGCAGCCGCACCGGCACGCACCTTCACGCCGCTGGCCACGTTCCCCGTGGCAGGGGAGGTCGCCGAGATCATCTCGGCCACCCCGGACGGGCGGACGGTCGTCTACACCGACTCCGAGCTCGGCCGGATCGGGTTGGTCGACCTGAGCGACCCCAGCGCGCCGCGGGACCGGGGGGCCATCGACGTGGGGGGCTCGCCGACCTCGGTCACCGTCACCTCCAGCGCCCGGTACGCCCTGGTCGCGGTCGACACCACCACCGACCTGACCCGGCCCTCGGGCCACCTGGCGGTCGTCGACCTGCCGCGGCGGGCGATCGTGCGCACCATCGACCTGGGCGGTCAGCCCGACTCGATCGACGTCGGCCCCAGCGGCGTCTTCGCGGCGATCGCGATCGAGAACCAGCGCGACGAGGACATCGAGGTCGGGGACGTGGAGGGCGGCCTCCCGCAGCTGCCGGCCGGCTTCCTCTCGGTGGTGGACCTGCGCGGTCCGGTGAGCGCGTGGACGGTGGGCCGGGTGGAGCTGACCGGGCTGCCGGGTGCGGTCTTCGCCGACGACCCGGAGCCGGAGTTCGTCGACGTCGACGGCCGGGACATCGCCGCCGTCACCCTCCAGGAGAACAACGCCGTCGCGCTGGTCGACCTGGCCCGCCGCCAGGTGGTCAGCTCGTTCTCGGCCGGCACGGTCACCCGCTCCGACGCCGACACCGTCGACGACGACGTCATCGCCTTCGACGACCCGCTGGTCGCCCCGCGTGAGCCGGACACCGTGCAGTGGACGCTGCGCGGCAACCTGGTCACCGCCGACGAGGGCGACCTGGCCGAGGAGCCCGCCGGTGGCCGCGGCTGGACGGTGTTCGCGCAGGACGGCACGGTGCTGCACAGCAGCGGTGGCTCCGCCGAGCGGGCGCTCGCGGCCGTCGGCGCCTACCCGGACGGTCGCAGCGACGACAAGGGCGCGGAGTTCGAGGGCGCCGAGGTCGCCCGCATGCGCGGCGTCGACTACACGTTCATCGGTGCCGAGCGCGGGGATGCCGTGCTGGTCTACGACACCGACCGCGATGCCGCGCCGGAGCTGCTCCAGGTGCTGCCCGTCGGCGACGCCCCCGAGGGGCTGCTGGCCATCCCGTCCCGCGGGCTGTTCGTCACCAGCAACGAGGACGACGGCTCGCTGTCGGTCTTCGGCCTCCGCTGACGGAGGACCCCCTCGGCCCCCTCGCAGGGGCCCGCCGCGAGCTCGCGAGTGGTGGGGGGCGAGGGGGTCCTTCTTCAGGCGGCGACCGGGTCACCCTCGCGCAGGCCGGAGCGGCCGGCCTCCCAGGCGCCCAGCAGGTGCTCGGCGGTGAGACCGTCCAGCGCCAGCGAGCACTGCGCACCGAACAGGACGTCGGCGGCCAGCGACGGGTCCTCGGCCACCAGCGACCCGCACATGTCGACCGAGGCGATCTGCTCGTGGACGGCGTCGGCCTCCACGTGCTCGTCGTAGAAGACGCTGGTCTGCTCGCCGAACCCGAGGCGCCGCAGCCCGGAGGAGTAGCGGCGGCTGGGCTCCGAGGAGGTCATCTCCACCGCGGCCAGGTGGCCGAGGCACGCGCCCCGGAACCGGCGGTGCAGCCCGAACAGCGACATGGTGTTGACCGAGGTGAACGCCACCGCGGGGGCGTCGTCCCAGAGGGCGCCGTAGCCGGTGTCCAGGCCGAGGTCGGCCATCATCCCGGCGAACAGCTGGCTGTGCATCCGCTCGGCCGACCCGCCGCCGTACTCGTCGGCCTGGATCTCCACCATCGCCGCCTTGGCCCGCCCGCTGATCCGCGGGATGGCCCAGGTGTGCGGGTCGCCCTCCTTGAGGTGGTAGACCGACCGCAGCGTGAGGTACTCCTGCCACTGCTCGCGGGTGCCGTGCTTGGCCAGGTACCTGGACAGCGACGGGCCGTCGTCGGCCGCGATCACGGCGCTGAGCTGCTGGTCCACCGGTGCGTCGGTGACCTCGAGGGGCGTGACCAGGGCCCGCAGCGCGGCCAGGTGCCGCTGCTCGAGCACGGCGCGCAGTCGCAGCAGCTCCGGGTCCCACTCCCAGGCGTCGTCCACCTCGTCGAAGCCGCGGTAGTGCAGCTCGTAGCAGATGGCCAGGGTCAGCTGGAGGTCGTCGTCGGTCAGCGGGTCGACCGCCGAGGCGGCCAGCCCCTCGGCCGCGGCCAGCGTGCGGGTGCTGAGGGTCGCCCCGGCGGCGAGGTCCGCGCACAGCGCGGCACTGACGGGGCCCCGTGGCTTGGGAAGGCGCATGGGTCCGGTCATGCCCAGCCGGCCGCCGTCCGGAACCTCCCGGGACGGATCGGTGGTGCGCCATCTGCTGACGGTCCCCGTACCTCGCGGGAGGTGCGGAGCCCGGCGTGCTGCGAGGTCAGACGTGCTGGTCGAAGGCGGAGGCCATCCGGGCCTGCTCCTCCAGCACCTCGCCGATCCGGGGCTGGACGGCGTCCAGCTGACCGATGATCTCCCCGGTGGTGTGGATGCCGTCGGCGACCGCCTTGCTGCTCGCCTGGATCCCGGCGATCTGGTCGGACACCTTCTGCGTCGCGTTGGCGGTCTCCCGGGCGAGGTCCTTGACCTCGCTGGCCACGACCGCGAAGCCCTTGCCCAGCTCGCCGGCGCGGGCCGCCTCGATGGTGGCGTTCAGCGCCAGCAGGTTGGTCTGGTCGGCGATGCCGGAGATGATCCGGATCACCTCGCCGACGGCGGCCGAGGCCTCGTCCAGCGCCTCGACCTCGGTGGTCATCGTGGACGCCTGGCTGACCGCGCTCTCGGCCACCCGGCCGGCGTCGTGCGCGGCCTCCCGGAGCCGGGAGACGGTGTCCAGCAGCTCGCGGGCGTTCTCCGCCGACTCCTCCGTGCGGCGCAGCACGTCGAGTCGCTGCGACACCAGTTGCTGCACGTTCCGCAGCGCCGAGCGGCGGGACTCGGACAGCTCGATCGTCGAGGTGACGAAGAAGTCCATCGTGCCGACGACCCGGCCACCGACCACCAGCGGGAAGCACACGCCGGACTTGACCCCGGCCGTGGCGCCGGCGGTGAGCGCCGCAGCCCAGCGCAGGCACGTCCGCGGGTCACTGTTCCCATCGGTCACCAGCGCCCTCTTGGTGCGGATCGCCTCGCCGCCGTAGCCGTCGGAGGCGGTCATCTGCAGCGCCTGGCCGCCGAAGCCCGCGGCGATGGTCGGTGCCAGGGGGCCGGACTCGTGGGTCAGGTGGAAGACACCGCCGTCACCGGCCAGCCACGCCGCACCGTAGGCGATGCCGAGCTCGTGGACGAGCGTCTCGATGACCACCCGGTGGGCCTGGGGCTCGTCGGTGACGCCCTGGTCGAGGCGGGCGATCACGGCCTCTACGGCCTCGACGTCGCGGGGCATGTGCCCCACGTCGACGCCGTTCGTGACCGGGGTGCTGGTGCGCCGCCTCATCCATGTCCTCCATCGCAGGCTGGGCGCTGGCGAGTCGGGCTCGCGGCGGCGTGCTGAGCTGCCCGGACCCCGACAGCGGTCGGCCCAGCTCGTCATGGACGTCGGCAGGTCTCGGCGGCAGTTGAGCCGGGGGGCAACTCGGTCGTGTGCCGCCCGTCCGGCCGCCCCCGAGACCGTCCCCGATCCACGTTTGCGGCCATGTCGAGTGGCAAGGGCCACAGGACATGGACGAAACAACCACGATCGGATCGGGGTCTGTCTCATGAGAACCTTCCTCGCGCTCTCCTCCGCCGCGCTGCTCGCGACCAGCGGGCTGGTGGGCGGTGCCACCACCGCACCGCCGGCCGCACCACCCACCCCGGCGCCGTCCGCCGGGGAGCCGGCGCCGCCGACGGGCCTCCGACCCGTGGGCACGCCGGGCACCGACCCGGTGCAGGCAGGTGACTTCCCTGCCGTGACCGGGCCGACGGCCCACCTGACCGACGTGCGGACCGCTGGGCACGACGGCTTCGACCGCGTGGTCCTGGAGTTCGCCGGGGACGCGGTGCCCGGTTACCGGGTGTCCTACGTCGAGCCCCCGATCACCGAGGACGGCTCCGGCGCCGAGATCGCGGTGCCCGGTCAGGCGTTCCTCGAGGTGCGGGTCGCGCCCGCCAGCGGCGTGGACCTGTCCGGCTCCGAGCCGCGGGAGACCTACACCGGTCCCGACCGGGTCGCCCCATCCGACGGCGGCGTCGTCACCGAGGTGGTCGAGACCGGCGACTTCGAGGGCCAGTTGGCCTGGACGATCGGGCTGGACCAGCGCGTGCCCTTCGGCGTGGCGATGCTGGAGGACCCGACCCGGCTGGTCGTGGACCTGCACCACGAGCCGGCGGAGTCGATCGAGCCCGTCGGGGCCGGGGACGTTGCGGACTCCGTGGTCGCCGGGACCGGGGAGCCGGTGGTGGTCACCGACGTCCGGTTGGGGGCCCACCCCGGCTTCGACCGGATGGTGTTCGAGGTCGCCGGTGAGGGGGAGGCCGGCTGGCGGATCGGGTACACCGACGACCCGCGCGCACAGGGCTCCGGTGCGCCCGTCGACGTGCCGGGGGACGCTGTCCTGGGCATCACCCTGACCAACATCGCACTCCCCGCCGACGCCCCGGAGGGCGTGCAGCCCTGGGACGGCCCCGATCGGCAGCAGGTGCCCGGGGCCTCGGCCCTGCAGGCCCTGGTGGAGGACACCCTCTTCGAGGGCCAGTACACGTTCTTCGCCGGGCTCGACGCGGAGCGGCCGTTCGCGGTGTCCCGGCTCTCCTCGCCGCAGCGGATCGTCGTCGACGTGCTGGCCCAGGACGGGCTGTCGCCGGTCGACCTCGGCAACCGGTGCGAGCACCCGGACGGCTTCGCGATCAGCTACCCCGGGTCCTGGTCGACCAACGCCGGTGACGTGCTGCCGCCCTGCTCCCGGTTCGCTCCCGAGCCGTTCACCCTGACCGAGGGGACCGACGTCCGGACGGCGCCGATCTCCACCTCGGTGGAGCCGGTCCCGTACGCCCGGGCCAGCGCACCGCAGGAGGGCGCCGAGGAGAGCCGCAGCGGCACCATCGTCGACGGGCGGCAGGGCGTCCGGGTCCAGCGGACCTCGACCGGTGAGGGCCTGTGGCCGGAGGGCACCCCGATCACCACGTACCTGATCGACCTGGGTGCCGGTGGGGCGGACGGCCCGGCCACGCTGGTGGCGAACACCGTCGGGCTGCCGGAGTTCGACTACGAGCGGAACGTCCGCGTCCTCGACCACATGGTGCACACCCTGGACATCACGGTCGGCAACCAGGGTTGATCCACAGAACGGGCTGGCCAGCAGTCGGGTGACGGCCCGCCTCCGCGAGGAGGCGGGCCGTTCTCCGTGCGGGCTCAGGCGCGGTCGACCAACCGCAGGACCGCCTCGGCGACCACGTCGGGGCGGTCGGCCGGCACGAAGTGGCTGGCGTCGTCGACCCAGGTGAGCCGGGCACCGGGCAGGTCGTCGGCCAGCCGCTGGCCGTGCTCGGGCTTCATCTGGTGGTCCTGCCGGCCCCACACCACCTCGGCCGGGACGGTCAGGCGCGACAGGAACGGGGCCACCGTCTGGGTGTAGACGGAGTCCAGGGAGCGGAGGTGCCGGCTCAGCAGCCGGGGCCCGTCCGGCCGCTCCCACGGCTCGACGAACCGGTCCAGGAAGGGCGTCGCGCGCTCCTGGTGGGCGAACAGCGTGCGCAGCGCCGGCCGCAACGCCGTCCCCAGGGCTGCGGGGGGCAGCTGGCGGACCAGTGGCCAGCCGGCCTTCATCGCCCGCACCAGCGGCACCGGCCACGCGTCGTAGCAGACCCCGTCGACGACGCCCAGGCCGGCGATGCGTGTGCTCGCCGTCGTGGCGAGGATCTGCGCGACGCCGCCACCGAGGTCGTGCCCCACCACGATGACCCGGTCCAGGTCCAGGGCGTCGAGCAGGCCGAGCAACCGGGCGGCCTGGGCGGCGAGGTCCACCGGCTGGCCGTCGGGAGCGGGGGAGTCGCCGTAGCCGGCCATGTCCACGGCCAGCACCCGGGCCCGCTGGGCCACGGCCGGGACGACGTCCCACCAGAGCCGGTGGTTGGTCGGGATGCCGTGGACGAACAGGACGGTGGGGCCGTCGTCACCGGCCGTCCAGACGTTCATCGGGCTGTCGCCGACGGGGATGAGCTGGGTCTCTCCGATCGGAAGGTCCATGCGGTCTCCAGTGCCCGTCGATCCCCGGTCTGACCCCTTCGGGTGAGGAGCTTGAGCTCGGGTCGAGGGCGACCGATGAGACGGGCACAGGCCACGAGGAGTGAACGTGAAGAAGAGACGGTCGGAAGCCGACCAGAAGGTCGCCGAGCTGCTCCGGACCGCGAAGGAGTCGCTGCAGCTCTCCGTGGCCTTCCTCAGCCGGCTGGACGGGACGACGCAGCACCTGGAGGTCGTCGAGTCATCGGTGCCCTTCCTGTTCCAGGAGGGCAATCAGCAGCGCCAGGAGACCACCTTCTGCCAGGCCATCCTGGACGGCGAGCTGCCGGCGGTGATCCCCGACGTCCGGCAGCACCCGGTGGCGATGGCGTTGCCGGCCGCCCGGCTGCCGAGGATCCGCAGCTTCGTCTCCGTGCCCGTCGTGCTCAGCGACGGCGAGCTCTACGGCACCTTCTGCGCCGCCGGTCTCACCACGGACAAGGGGCTGACCAAGCGGGACCAGTCGTTGATGACCGTGCTCGCCTCGGCGGCCGCCGTGCTCATCGAGCCCTCGGTGCGCGAGCGGGAGCGGCGCAGTGAGCTGCTGGGCCGACTGGAGCCGGTGGTCTCCGACGGGGGGCCGGTCGTCCTGCTGCAGCCCATCGTCGACCTGGCCACCGGGCTGCGGGTCGGGTCCGAGGCGCTCAGCCGGTTCCCCGCATCGTGGGGGAAGGCGCCGGACGTGTGCTTCGAGGAGGCGCACAGCGTCGGGCTGGGGCACGAGCTGGAACTGCTGGCGCTGCACCGGGCGGCGGACCACCTGGGCGTCGTCGAGGGGTACGTCGCGATGAACATCTCCCCGGCGACGCTCCTGGAGCCGGGGTTCGCGGCCCTGATGGAGACCCTGCCGCTGGACCGGGTGCTGCTCGAGCTCTCCGAGCACGACCAGGTGGCCGACTACGCCGCCCTGGCCGCCGTGCTGAGCCCGTTCCGGGCTCGTGGGATGCGCCTGGCCATCGACGACGTCGGTGCCGGGTTCTCCTCGCTGCGGCACATCGTCATCACCGCACCGGACGTGATCAAGCTGGACCGCAGCATCGTCTCCGGGGTCGACGCCGACCCGGTGCTCACCCGGCTGGTCGCCTCTCTCGTCGAGTTCGGGCACGGCTGCGGGGCGGGTGTGGTGGCCGAGGGCGTCGAGACCGCTCCCGAGGCGGCGGCGCTCCGCGGCCTGGGGGTGGACCTCGGGCAGGGCTGGCACTTCGGGCGTCCCGAGCACCCCGGGGCCGCGGTCGCCGCACCGACGGTGCAGGTCCCGCGCGCCCGGACCCCGGCGGTGCACGTCCCCGCCGGATGAGCGGTTCGAGATGGCCCCACGAACAGGGCCGCCCCCGCCGGGAGACCCGGCGGGGGCGGCACTGCCGTGCAGCTCAGGGCCGGTGACGGCCCCGTCGATCAGATGTCGTAGTACATCGCGAACTCGTGCGGGTGCGGGCGGAGCCGGATCGGGTCGATCTCGTTCTCCCGCTTGTACTCGATCCAGGTCTCGATCAGGTCGGAGGTGAACACGCCACCGTCGAGCAGGTAGTCGTGGTCGACCTCGAGCCGGTCGAGCACCGCGTCCAGCGACGCCGGCACCTTCTCGATGCCGAGGGCCTCCTCGGGCGGCAGCTCGTAGAGGTCCTTGTCGATCGGTGCCGGGGGCTCGATCTTGTTCTTGACGCCGTCGAGGCCGGCCATCAGCATCGCCGAGAAGGCGAGGTAGGGGTTGGCCGACGGGTCGGGCACCCGGAACTCGATGCGCTTGGCCTTCGGGCTGTCCCCGGAGATCGGGATGCGCGTGCACGCCGAGCGGTTGCGCGCGGAGTAGACCAGGTTGATCGGCGCCTCGTAGCCGGGCACCAGCCGGTGGTAGCTGTTGACCGTCGGGTTGGTGAAGGCCAGCAGTGACGGGGCGTGGGCCAGCAGGCCACCGATGTAGTGCCGGGCCATGTCGGACAGCCCCGCGTAACCGGTCTCGGCGTGGAAGAGCGGCTCGCCGTCCTTCCAGAGGCTCTGGTGGCAGTGCATGCCCGAGCCGTTGTCGCCGAACAGCGGCTTCGGCATGAAGGTGGCCGACTTGCCGGCTGCCCAGGCGGTGTTCTTCACGATGTACTTGAACAGCATCAGGCTGTCGGCCGAACGCAGCAGGGTGTCGAACTTGTAGTTGATCTCGGCCTGGCCGCCGGTGCCCACCTCGTGGTGACCACGCTCGAGCTCGAGCCCGGCGTTGGCCAGGTTCACCATCATCGTCGAGCGCAGGTCGCTCTGGTGGTCGTAGGGCTCGACGGGGAAGTAGCCGCCCTTGGGCCGGGTCTTGTACCCCAGGTTGGGGCCGCCGTTCTCGCCGGTGAGCGAGCCGGTGTTCCAGGAGCCCTCGACCGCGTCGATGTGGTAGTAGCCCTCGTTGATCGAGGTGTTGTGCCGCACCGAGTCGAAGACGTAGAACTCGGCCTCGGGGCCGAAGTACGCGGTGTCGGCGATGCCGCTGGCCGCCAGATAGGCCTCGGCCTTCTTCGCCACGTTGCGCGGGTCGCGGCTGTAGGCCTCGCGCGTGATCGGGTCGTGGATGAAGAAGTTGATGTTCAGCGTCTTGTGGATGCGGAACGGGTCGAGGTAGGCACTGCTCGCGTCGGGCAGCAGCAGCATGTCGGACTCGTTGATCGCCTGGAACCCGCGGATGGACGAGCCGTCGAAGCCCAGACCGTCGGCGAAGGTGTCAGGCCCGAAGGTCTCCGCGGGGATGGTGAAGTGCTGCATGACGCCAGGCAGGTCGCAGAACCGGACGTCGACGAACTTCACGTCGTTGTCGCGGATGTAAGCGGTGACCTCTTCGGGACTGTTGAACATCGATCCTCCGGGAGTGGACGGAAAGCCACCCGCAAGTTACGAGCGCGGGGTTGCTCCGGGGTGTCTCTTGTGTTTCGTCGCGGTAACACCGCTCCTGGCGTGTCGCGTCGGTCTCCTGCCGTCACCCGCTGCGATCGTGCGAGTGGCGAGAGGCAGGAGGTCCCTTCACTACGCTGGTGGAGTGGCCGGCAACGACGCTCAACCCTCTCAGGAGCGCCCCCGGGGCGCCGCACTGGGGCTGCCCGGCACCGGCCCCGGCTCGCTGGCGTCCTTCGGGCAGCGGGTGGTCGCCTTCGTCGTCGACGCGCTGGCCGCGGCGCTGGTCGCCGGCCTGTTCACCGCACCGCAGCTGCCGCGCAACTGGAGCCTGCTGGCCTTCGCGCTGATCACCGTGGTCTTCCTGGTGTTGGCCGGCCAGACCCCGGGCATGCGGCTGCTCGGGCTGCGGCTGGCCCACCGCGAGCCGGAACGGCGGCTCGCCCTCTGGCGGGCGGTGGTGCGCACCGGGCTGCTCGTGCTGCTGGTCCCGGCGCTGGTCGTCGACGTCGACGGCCGCGGCCTGCACGACCGGCTGACCGGCACCGCGGTCATCCGCGATCGCTGAACGCTCACGCCCGGGCGGCTGCCTCGGCGAACCACCGCCGGGTGGTCTCGTCCGCCGGCAGGAAGGTCTCGATGGCGAGCTCGCTGGCGGCGACGTCCAGCGGGGTGCCGAAGGTCGCGACGGTGCTGTAGGTCCGCAGGACGGCGTCGTCGACCCGCAGCTCGAGCGGCAGGGCGAAGGTCGGGCCCGCGTGCGCCGGCGCGGCCGAGCGGCGGTCCGGGTAGCCGGCCACCTCGGTGAGCAGGGCCTGGAGGTCCGCCGACGGCGCAGCCGCGGCGTGCCGTCGGACCTGCCGGAGCAGGTGTGCCCGCCAGGCGCCGTGGTTCAGCACCCGGTCCGCGAGCCCGCGCGGGTGCAGCATGACCCGGACGACGTTGACCGGCGGGTCGAGCAGCTCCGGGTCGACCAGGGCCATCAGCCGTTCGACGGCGGCGTTCATCGCGACGACGTCGAAGTGCGCGTCGATCACCAACGCCGGCCACGGGTCGTGCGCTGCCAGGGCCAGGTCCAGCACCTCCAGGAGGTACCGGGTGGCCGTGGCGTCGCGCCGAGCGTCCTGGAACTCCGGCGCGTGACCGGCCGCGAGCAGGACCTGGTTCTGCTCCGCCAGCGGCATCTGCAGTGCCTGGCCGAGCCGGAGCACCAGCTGACGGCTCGGCCGCGACCTGCCCGTCTCGACGAAGGACAGGTGCCGGGTGGAGGTCTCGGCCGCGTTGGCCAGGTCGAGCTGGCTCAGTCGCCGGCGCGCACGCCACTCCCTGAGCAGCGCGCCGGCCACCGAGGGTGCGAGGCTCCCCGTCACGGCAGGACCCCCGGTGGGGTCTCCCAGGAGGGGGGCAACGCGGCGGGGGCCTGCTGCCGGCTCCTGGTCACTGTCGGACTGCCCGCAGCTGGACCAGCGCGAGTGCCCCGATGGCCAGGCCCTGGGCGGCGACGAGGAGCCGACCTGCGGTGCTGAGGTCGGCGAGGGTGGCGACCGCCAGGCTCGCCACCTCCCAGCCGAGGTTGCCGAGCGCGGCAGCCCGCAGCGCCTGCCGGGTCCGGCGGGTGCGGGAGCTGACGAGGAGCACGACGGCGTAGCCGACCAGGGCGAGTCCGACGGCGCGGACGACGCCCGTCGAACCGGTGCCGAGGAGCCCGGCGACCGGACCGGCGGCGATCCCGGTGACCAGCCCCGTCGCGGCGCAGAGCACGCCGTCGAGCCGGAGCAGCCGGGCCGGTGCGGACGTCCCCCTGCTGGTCGGGGGGACGGTGTCTGTGGTCATGGTGGTGTCCTCTCGGTGGAGCTGACGCGGCCGGTCGTCCGGCCGGGACCACCGTCGCCCGTCCGCGGCAGCCCGTCCATGACCTCACAGGTACTGCCTGCGCCGAGACCCGTCCGGGCACCCCCCGGACGCACACCACCCCCGGTCGCAGATCACGACCGGGGGTGGGGGAGCCGGGGGACCGGGCTCAGCGGCGGCGGACCTGCCGCTGGCTGACCGACATCTGCCGGCCGCCGGGGAGCGGCCCACCCGGCACCGGCGGGCGCGGGCCACCCAGCGCCGACATCCGCTTGCCCAGGGCGTTGACCTCGCCGCCGTCCAGGTTGCGCGGCAGCTTCATCACGTGGGCGCTGAGCTTCTTCAACGGCACCTGGCCCTCCCCGTCGCCGACGGTCACGTCGTAGATCGGGGTGTCGCCGACGACCTTGGCGATCCGGCGCTTCTCGGCTGCGATCAGGCTGCGGACGCGCTGCGGGTTGCCCTCACCCACCAGGACGATGCCCGGCCGGCCGAGCACCCGGTGGACGGAGTCCAGCTCCCGGTTGCCGGCGACGCCGGAGCTGACCCGCCAGTCGCCGCGCATGCCCTCCAGGACCCAGGACGCGGCACCCGGCCGGCCCTCGACCTGCCGGTAGGCCGAACCCTGCGCCCGGCGGCCGAAGACGATCATCGCCCCCAGCAGACCGAGCAGGACGGCGAAGGGGAGGAACAAGAACGGCGAGCCGAGCAGGATGCCGACCAGCTCGACCACACCGGCCACCGCCACGAAGACGATGAGCATGATCCAGGGGAGCTTCGGGTCGTTCTTGTAGGTCATCGAGTAGGCCTGCCGGATCATCCCGGCCTGGCGCTTGAGCTTGGCCAGCCGCGAGACCTTCGGCTGGCCGTCCTTGCCCAGCTTCTGCTTCTTGCCCCGCCGGCCCTTGCCCGTCGCGGCCGGTGCGCCGACCGCGGTCGAGCCCTTGGTGCCGCGCCCGGGCGGTGCGCCGGCCGGGCCGCGGCCCGCGGCGCCGGCGGGGGCGGAGGTGTCGGTGGACCTGCTGCGTGCCATGTCCCCCAGGATAGTCGGAGGACCGGCCACCTCCCGCCACGCGCGAGCTCGCGGCGGGACCCCTGTCGCGGGCCGGCGGCTGGGGCTCAGCGCGTCGGGGTGAGCCCGCGGGCCGCAGCGGCCTGCTGGTACAGCCGGCCGGCACGGTAGGAGCTGCGCACCAGCGGGCCGGCCAGGACGCCGGGGAAGCCGATCCGCTCGGCCTCGGCGGCGAAGCCGACGAACTCGTCGGGCTTGACCCACCGGACCACCGGGTGGTGCCGGACGCTGGGCCGCAGGTACTGGGTGATCGTGAGCAGGTCACAGCCGGCGTCGTGCAGCGCCTGCATGGTCTCCACGACCTCGTGCGGCTCCTCGCCCATGCCCAGGATCAGGTTGGACTTGGTGACCAGGCCGGCCTCGCGGGCTGCGGTGATCACCGACAGCGAGCGCTCGAAGCGGAAGCCCGGGCGGATCCGCTTGAAGATGCGGGGCACCGTCTCCACGTTGTGCGCCAGCACCTCCGGCCGGGAGGAGAAAACCTCGGCCAGCTGGTCGGGCTCGGCGTTGAAGTCGGGGATGAGCAGCTCGACACCGCAGCCGGGGATCTGCTGGTGGATCTGACGCACCGTCTCGGCGTACAGCCATGCTCCGCCGTCGGGCAGGTCGTCACGGGCGACGCCGGTGATGGTGGCGTAGCGCAGGCCCATCGTGGCCACGCTCTCGGCGACCCGGCGGGGCTCGTCGGCGTCGAAGTCGGCCGGCTTCCCGGTGTCGATCTGGCAGAAGTCGCAGCGCCGGGTGCACTGGTCACCGCCGATGAGGAAGGTGGCCTCGCGGTCCTCCCAGCACTCGTAGATGTTGGGACAGCCGGCCTCCTCGCACACCGTGTGCAGGCCCTCGCGCTTGACCAGCGACTTCAGCTCGGTGTACTCCGGGCCGGTCTTGAGCTTGGTCTTGATCCACTCGGGCTTGCGCTCGATCGGCGTCTGGCTGTTGCGGACCTCCAGGCGCAGCAGCTTGCGGCCGGCCGGTTCGATCGGCGAGGTCGTCGCCGGGGCCTCCGGCCCTGCAGTCGTGGCTGCCTCCTCCATGCCCAGGCTCATGTCCAGCACGGTACTCCCGCCTGCCCGACTGCTCCGGGGACGCCGGAGGGGGCCCAGCCAGCGGCTGGACCCCCTCCGGGGCGTGCGGTGCGACCGGGATCAGCCGCGGGTGTTGCCGGGCGTGCCGTCCGGGCCGCCGGTGTCGGCGCCATCCGGTCCGGCGGTGGCCACCGGGGTGTCCGGGTCGTTCAGGGTGCTGCTCCCCGGCTCGGGCGTCGACTGGTTGCTCGGCTCGTCCGATCCGGAGGCCGGCTGCGCGGTCAGCGCGCCGACGTCGGTGTCGGTGGGGCTCGAGTCCGAGGGGGCGGTCTCGGCGGTGGAGACCGTCTTGCCCTGGGCCTCGGGGCTCTCGGTCCCGCCTGCAGGGGTGCTCGGGGAGGTGGGCACGGGGTCCTCTCGGTAGCTGGGCACGGGGCCGTCGCCGGTCGGCGCCGGGGTCCATGAGTCGGTCTCGCTCTTCTTGCGCAGCACGACGGCGACCGCAGCGAGGACGGCCAGGACGCCGAGCACCCAGGGCCAGCGCCGGGGCTCGGGCTCGACTCCGACGCGCCGCTTGACCGACGTGACGGTCTTCGTGGTGCGCTTGCCGGCTTCCTTGCGGGCCCGGCCGGCTGCCTTCTCCAGCTCTGCGCGGCGCTTGGCCGCCTTCTTGGAGAGCTTGTCGGCCTTCTTGCCCAGCTTGTCGGCCTTCTTGCCGGCGGCCTTGCGGTTGGTCTCGGCGGCGGCGCGCACCGCCGCGACCCGCAGGGCCGCCTGAGCCCGGGCGGCCTCCGTGGCAGCTGCTGCGTCCTGGCGGACCTTGTCGCCCTGCTTGGCGGTGGCCGAGCCGAGGGTCGCCGCGGACGCGGCGAGCTCGGCGCCGCGGGCGTCCAGTTGGGCCCGTGCCGCCTCGACGCTGCTGGCCAGGCCGGCACGGGCGTTGTCCAGCGCAGGGCCGGCTGCCCCGCGAGCCGCCTCGATCCGGGGGGTCGCGGCGGCGATCGCCGTCTCCAGGTTGGCCCGGGCCGACTTGGCAGCGGCCTCGAACGCCGGGCCGCTGGCCTCCCGGGCGGCCTCGAGCCGTGGGAGCGCAGCGGCCACCGCCAGCTCGAGGTTGGCCCGGGCGGCCCGGGTCGCCGCGTCCAGCCGCGGGACGAGCACCTCGCGGGCCGCGTCCAACTGGGGGGCGAGGGCGGCCACGGCTGCCCCGACCCGAGGGGCCACGTCCGCGGCGTAGGCGCTCTGGGCGGCCTTGGTCGCGGCTGCCACCTGCGGGGCGAGCTGCTCCGCCGTCGCCCGACGGGCCTCGGTGACCGCCGCGCCGATGTGGGCGAACCCCTCTTGCAACTCGGTCCCGATGACCTCTGTCGAGCTCTTCTTGCGGAACACTCCAGCACCTCCGAGTTGATCGCTTCGGCGATCATCCTGCCCGTTGACGCCGCCGGGCACACCCTGAACCCCGACGCGGTCCGGTGGGAGACCACAATCCGCCCGGCAGGCGGGGTGCTGGGTGGCCAGCAGCGGACAGCTGCGCTGACTACCTTCCACCCCGTGCAGCTACGGATCTTCACCGAACCCCAGATGGGCGCCACCTACGACGACCTGCTCGCGGTGGCCCGGCGCACCGAGGAGACCGGCTTCGACGCCTTCTTCCGGTCCGACCACTACCTGACCATGGGCGGGGACGGGCTGCCGGGCCCGACCGACGCCTGGGTGACCCTGGCCGGTCTCGCCCGGGAGACCTCCCGGATCCGGCTCGGCACCCTGATGACGGCGGCGACGTTCCGGCTGCCCGGGCCGCTGGCCATCTCGGTGGCCCAGGTCGACCAGATGAGCGGCGGCCGGGTGGAGCTGGGCATCGGCTCGGGCTGGTTCGCCGCCGAGCACCGCGCCTACGGCATCCCGTTCCCCGAGGTGGGGGAGCGGTTCGACCGCTACGAGGAGCAGCTCGCCGTCATCAGCGGGCTGTGGAACACCCCGGTGGGGGAGACCTTCGACTTCACCGGGGAGCACCACCAGCTCTCCGGCTCCCCGGCGCTGCCGAAGCCGGTGCAGCCCGGCGGCATCCCGATCCTGGTCGGCGGCAGCGGCAAGAAGCGCACCCCGCGGCTGGCGGCGAGGTACGCGGCCGAGTTCAACGTGCCCTTCGCCTCCGCCGAGGACAACGCCCGGCTGTTCGCCGGCGTCCGGGACGCCTGCGCGGAGGTCGGCCGTGACCCGGGCGAGCTGGTCCACAGCTCCGCCCTGGTGCTGTGCGTCGGCCGGGACGAGTCGGAGCTGGCCCGCCGCGCCGCCGCCATCGGCCGGGACGTCGAGGAGCTCCGGGCCCACGGGGTCGCCGGCACGCCGGCCGAGGCCGTGGACACCCTCGGCCGGTACGCCGAAGCGGGGGCGAGCCGGGTGTACCTGCAGGTGCTCGACCTCACTGACCTCGACCACCTGGACCTGGTGGCGGCCGAGGTCGCCCCTCAACTGGGGTGAGCGCTGCGGCACCCCGCCCGTCCGCGCGGACGGGCGGGGCGTCGGGGCCTCAGCCCAGCTCGGAGGCGAACGGCGCCAGGGCCGCCCGGGAGCCCAGCCAGGTGTTCGCCCGCTGCAGGTCGTCGTCGAAGTCGATCTCCACGGCGGAGAACCGGGAGATGTCCAGCGGCTGGAAGCGCACGCCCGACCGCCGGATCGACAGCTCCATGCCGCGCTCGAAGTAGTCGGAGGCCTCGCAGGCCGCCAGCTGCTCGATCAGGGCCCGCTTGTCCGCGCCGGACACGTAGTTGATCCCGACCGCCTCGCCGAGGCCACCGACCACGGTCTTGGACAGCTCGCGGATGAACCCGTCGGCGTCGAGGGTGTACTTGACCTCCTCGTCGGCGACCGTGGAGGTGTCCACGCAGACGAAGCTCTGGTCCGCCTGGACCAGGGGGGCGGCGTGGTCGAGCACCGCCGGGTCGAACACCACGTCGCCGTTCATCCAGAGCACGCCGCCGGCCTGCGAGCTGCGCAGGGCGCGCAGCAGGCTCTGCGACGTGTTCGTGACGGCGAAGTCGGGGTTGAACGCGAACAGCAGGTCCGGCTGTGCCCGCATGACGGCCTTGGCCCGGTAGCCCACCACCGCGGTGATCGGGGCGGCGTCGCCGAAGACGGCGCGGATGCCGTCCAGCTGCTGCTGCATGATGCTGCGGCCGTCCATCAACGGCGTCAGCGGCTTGGGCAGCTTGCGGCCCAGCCGGGTGCCCATGCCGGCGGCCAGCACCACCACCTGGGGGGCGGGGGTGACCGGCTCGGCGGCGGGGACGGAGACCAGGGAACGCGACCGCTGATCGCGGCCCCCGGTCAGGATCGGGTCAGCAGTGCGCATGCTCATCTCCTCGGTTCGTCGTTCGTGGGCACGGGGGTGGAGCCCGGCCGGCCGGGGTGGCCGTCCGGGGGGAAGAACAGCTGGAGCACCCGTTCGGTGGCCGAACCGTCCTCCAGGGAGCAGAAGCGCTCCCGGAACCGGTTGTACCGCGCCGGGGGCTCCCATGGGCGCTCGCCGAGCCCGGCGACGGCCGCCAGTACCTGGTCGCTGGTGGTGAGCAGCGGGCCCGGGGCGATCTCGGCGAGGTCGAAGTAGAAGCCCCGCAGGTCGTCGCGGTAGTGCTCCAGGTCGTAGGTGAAGTGGACGATCGGCTTCCCGGTGACGGCGAAGTCGAACATCGTCGAGGAGTAGTCGGTGACCAGGACGTCGGCGGCCAGGTACAGCTCGCTGATGTCGGGGTGTCGGGACACGTCCACCAGCGGCGCCCGGCCCTGGACCACCAGCTGGTCGGAGACCATCGCGTGCAGCCGGACCAACAGCACGTGGTCAGGTCCGAGGCCACGCGCCAGGTCGCCCAGGTCGACCGGGAAGGAGTGCGCCGGGCCGTCGTCGCTGAGCACCAGGTCGTCCCGCCAGGTCGGCGCGTAGAGCACCGCCGTCACGTGCTCGGCGATCCCGAGGGCCTCCCGCACCCGGGCGCGGCGGCGGTCCCGGTCCGGTGCGCTGAGCACGTCGTTGCGCGGGTAGCCGGTCTCGTGCACCGGCCCGTCGAAGCCGAACGCGCTGCGCAGGTGCGGCGTGCTCGCCGCGTTGGGGGAGAGCAGGTGGTCCCAGCGGGCGATGTCCCGCATCACCATCTCCAGGCGGCCTTCCGGGGCCCAGACCGCGTCCCGGTGCAGCCGCTTGAGCGGCGTGCCGTGCCAGGTCTGCAGGTACGTCGTCGTCGGCTGCTTGTCCCACTCCCGGGAGAGACCGTCGTTGGAGACGATGACGTCGGCGGACTCCACGGCCGCCCGGGCGCCGGGGCCCCAGTGCTCCTCGGTGTGCACCCCGGCCGGGAAGTCGCCGCGCAGCTCGGGGCGGGCCAGCCAGACGGCGTCCATCTCGGTGCCGCGCGCGACGAGGGCCTCGTAGACGGCCCGCGGGTTGTCGTTGTAGCGGCCGCCGAAGCTGTTGAAGACGACCTTCACCGTCGTCGGCCCCGGACGGAGGAGGGGGCGATCACCCGGCATCGGGTGCGCCTCGTGGCCCGCTGCGGGCCTGGGCGTTCTGTCATGCACTCACTCCTCTTCCGTCGGTCCGGCTCGACCGGTGCGTGTGCGCGGCGACCGGCGGCCACGGGTGCGACCTCTGCTGTCCGCCAGCGGGGCAGTGCGGTACGTCCAGGTGCGGTTGCGTCCAGGTGCCTTGCATCCAGGTGCGCCACTGCACCGGGTCGGGGCGGCGGTGCACCCGGCCGGCACCGGGGCTGGTCCTCCGGTCGCGCTGCCGCGTGCCGAGCGGCGCTGCTGAGTTCCGGTGGACCTCGACGTCCCGGTGCGTGCGGGCTGCGGTCGTCCCGCCGGGGCCGTCCCCGCTGGAGTTCCTCGCCCGTCCGCAGTCGAGCCAGTGCAGGCTACGGCCTGGAAGGCCCCGCCGTCGAGCCGGGGGGCTGTGGCGGCGCGCTAGGATCGGCTGCGTGACCGGCGGACTCCTCCTTCCCCAGCCGTGCTGATCTGACCTGATCGAGACCAGCACGGCGACCCCTCCTGTGTGAGGGGTCTTTTTCTGTCCGCCGCCAGATCCTTCCCGTGGGAGCACCGACGATGAGCCAGACGGCCAGCCAGAACACCGATCCCACCGCTGACGGAGTGCCGCCGCACCGGTACACCCCGGCACTGGCGCAGCAGATCGAGCTCGCCTGGCAGGACCGGTGGGAGGCCGAGGGCACGTTCCACACGCCCAACCCGGTCGGCCGGCTGAGCGAGGGCTTCGACCGGGTGGCCGACCGGCCCAAGGCCTTCCTGATGGACATGTTCCCGTACCCCTCCGGTGCCGGGCTGCACGTCGGGCACCCGCTGGGCTACCTGGGCACCGACGTCACCAGCCGCTTCCTGCGGATGGACGGCCACAACGTGTTGCACCCGATGGGCTACGACGCCTTCGGCCTGCCCGCCGAGCAGTTCGCCGTGCAGACCGGGCAGCACCCGCGGGTCACCACCGAGGCGAACATCGCCGCGATCAGCGCCCAGCTGCGCCGGCTGGGCGTCGACCACGACACCCGCCGCACCTTTGCCACGATCGACCCGGGCTACTACAAGTGGACCCAGTGGATCTTCCGGCAGATCTTCGAGGCCTGGTTCGACGAGTCCGCCGACGGCGGCCGCGGCAGGGCGCGGCCGATCCCCGAGCTGGTCGCCGAGCTGGACGCCGGCACCCGGCAGCCGGTCGAGGGCACGCTGCCCGAGGGTCGCAGCTGGGCGGAGCTGTCCGACGTGGAACGCCGCCGGGTCGTCGACGCGCACCGGCTGGCCTACCGGCACCAGGCGCCGGTGAACTGGTGTCCCGGGCTGGGCACGGTGCTGTCCAACGAGGAGGTCACCCCGGACGGCCGCTCCGAGCGGGGCAACTTCCCGGTGTTCCGCCGTCCGCTGACCCAGTGGATGATGCGGATCACCTCCTACGCCGAGCGCCTGCTGACCGACCTGGACCGGCTGGACTGGTCGGACTCGCTGAAGCAGATGCAGCGCAACTGGATCGGCCGCTCGACCGGTGCCCGGGTGCGGTTCCCGGTGTCGGGGGAGACCGTCGAGGTGTTCACCACCCGGCCGGACACCCTGTTCGGCGCCACCTACCTGGTGCTGGCCCCCGAGCACCCGCTGGTCGGCACGCTGACCGCCGACCGGTGGCCCGAGGGCACCGACCCGCGCTGGACCGCCGGCGCGGCCACCCCGGCCGAGGCGGTCGCCGCCTACCAGCGCCAGGCGTCCCGCCGCTCGGAGCTGGACCGGCAGGCCGAGGGCCGGGAGAAGACCGGTGTCTGGCTGGGCGTCACCGCGCGCAACCCGCTGACTCAGGGCCACCTGCCGGTCTTCATCGCCGACTACGTGCTGACCGGCTACGGCACCGGCGCGATCATGGCGGTGCCCGGCGAGGACGCCCGCGACTGGGACTTCGCGCAGGAGTTCGGGCTGCCCGTCGTCCGCACCGTGCAGCCGCCGGCCGACTTCGACGGCGGCGCGTACACCGGCACCGGCCCGATGATCAACAGCTCGAACGAGCAGCTGTCCCTGGACGGGCTGGACAAGGCCGCCGCGATCGCCAAGGTCACCGAGTGGCTGGTCGCCACCGGCGCCGGCGAGGCGACGACCACCTACAAGCTGCGGGACTGGCTGTTCAGCCGGCAGCGCTACTGGGGCGAGCCGTTCCCGGTCGTCTACGCGATCGACGGCGAGGACGCCGACCTGCCGATCGCCGTCCCGGAGTCGATGCTGCCGGTGCTGCTGCCCGACGTCGACGACTACTCGCCCACCACGTTCGCCGACGACGACGCCGACTCCCAGCCCGAGCCGCCGCTGTCCCGGGCCACCGAGTGGACGACGGTCACCCTGGACCTGGGCGACGGCCCGCGCCAGTACCGCCGCGAGACCAACACCATGCCGAACTGGGCCGGCTCGTGCTGGTACCACCTGCGCTACCTGGACCCGGGCGACGACGAGCGGTTCGTCGACCCGGAGCTGGAGGCCTACTGGATGGGCCCCCGGGAGCCCGGTGACGTCGGCGGCGTCGACCTGTACGTCGGAGGTGTCGAGCACGCGGTGCTGCACCTGCTGTACGCCCGGTTCTGGCACAAGGTGCTGTTCGACCTGGGGCACGTCTCCAGCGAGGAGCCGTTCCGCCGGCTGGTCAACCAGGGCTACATCTCCGCCTTCGCCTACACCGACGCCCGTGGCTTCCACGTGCCCGCCGCCGAGGTCGTCGAGGAGGACGGTCAGTTCCGGTACCAGGGCGAGCCTGTCACCCGGGAGTACGGGAAGATGGGCAAGAGCCTGAAGAACGTGGTCACGCCGGACGAGATGATCGCCATGTTCGGCGCGGACACCTTCCGGGTCTACGAGATGTCGACCGGGCCGCTGGACCAGTCCCGGCCGTGGGAGACCAAGGCCGCGGTCGGTTCGCAGCGGCTGCTGCAGCGGGTCTGGCGGGTCGTGGTGGACGAGGAGTCCGGCGCGCTGCGCGTCGGGGACGTCGAGCCGGGCGACGAGACCTCCCGTGCGCTGCACCGGGCGATCGAGGCCGTGCGCGACGGCATGACGACGCTGCGGTTCAACATCGCCATCGCCCGGATCACCGAGCTGACCAACCACCTGACGTCGGCCTGCCCGCCCGGCACGCCGGTGCCCCGCGCGGTCGCCGAGGCCCTCGTGCTGCTGGTCGCGCCGCTGGCCCCGCACCTGGCCGAGGAGCTGTGGGCCCGGCTGGGGCACTCCAGCTCCGTCGCCTGGGCGTCGTTCCCGGTGGCCGATCCGCAGTGGCTGGTCGACGAGACGGTGCAGGTCGCCGTCCAGGTGAACGGCAAGGTGCGGGCCCAGGTGGCCGTGCCGGCCGACGCGGACGCCGCGGCGCTGGAGGCGGCGGCCCGGGCGGACGAGCGGATCGCCGGCTACCTGGACGGTGCGACCGTGCGCCGGGTCGTCGCGGTGCCGGGCCGGCTGGTCAACTTCGTCCTGGGCTGAGCAAGGCCCCCGGGTCAGCCTGCGGGGGTGATCCGGATCATCGTCTGACGTTCCCGTCCGCGGTGCGTGACCCGCGCCGCGATGCGGGAGGTGCCGTAGGTGATCCGCCACTGCCAGCCGTAGCGCCGGGCGAGGGCAGCTCGCGCGCGGGACCACTCGGCGGGGTCGAGGAACTCGGCGACAGCGTCGACGGCAGGGCCCTCGAGTCGGCCACGCATGTCGCACGGCGCGACGGTGACCCGGCTGGTGTGCCGCAGCCGCTTCACCTTGCCGGAGTCCGCCCGCGTCCAGACCACCAGCGCGGCGTCGTCGGGCGCCGCCCAGACCGGGGTGGGCACCGCCTCGCCGGTGCGCCGGAAGGTGGTGAGGCTGACGTACCGGCTGGTGGGGAGCCGGGTCACGCGACGGGGGTGCGGGTGAGCGCACGGCGCATCGCGGTCTCGACCGTGTCGATGACCTGGGCGACGGTGACGTCGCGGCCGAGCTCGACGCTCAGCGAGGTCGCCCCGGCGTCGGGGATCCCGCACGGCACCATGTTGGTGAAGGCGGCCATGTCCGGGTCGCAGTTCAGCGCGAAACCGTGCATCGTGACGCCCCGGGCGACCCGGACGCCGATGGCGGCGATCTTCCGGTCGGGGCCGCGCTCGTCGGCCCGGACCCACACGCCGCTGCGCCCCTCGACCTGCTCGGTGGCCAGACCGAAGCTGCCGCAGACCTCCATCAGGGCCCGCTCCAGCCGGCGTACGTGTGCGACCACGTCGACCGGGTCGGGCAGGGCGACGATCGGGTAGCCGACCAGCTGGCCGGGACCATGCCAGGTGATCTTGCCGCCTCGGTCGACGTCGATCACCGGGGTGCCGTCGAACGGCCGCTCGTGCGGCTCGGTCCGCTTGCCCGCGGTGTAGACGGGCGGGTGCTCCAGCAGTAGCAGCGTGTCCGGGCCGGTGCCGGCGACGCGCTGCTCGTGCAGCTCACGCTGCTGCGCCCAGGCCCGCTCGTAGGGGACCAGACCTGCTCGGACGACCACCAGCTCGCTCATGCCGCCGAGCGTATGCCGTGCACCGCCGCGCGTGCGCCCGACCGCCGATCCGTGCTCAGCCGGCCCCCGGGTCGGTGGTGGTCGGGTCGGTGGGGGTCGGGAGCGGGGTGCCGAGGCGCCGGAGCACGGCCCGCGCGGTGCGTGCCCCGCTCGCCATCGCGCCCTGGATGGACGGGGTGTCGCGGTGGTCTCCGCAGACGAACAGCCCACCGCCCAGGTCGACCGGGCGTCGGTGCTGCAGCGGGGGAGTGGCCGCCGGCTGCGCGCCGCTCACCGTGACGGTGGTGAGGTGCTCGAGGTCGGTGGTGGCGACACCGTGCAGGCGCGCCACCTCTGCACGGACGTCGGGCTCCCGGGTCGGCGCCAAGGTCGAGCTGGCGACGAGCGCCCGGCGGTCGGGGCTGTACGTGGGCTGCGCGTCCGAGACCACCGCGCTGTTCACCAGCTGATCACGGGGTTGCCCGAGCACGATCAGCGGCGCCGACCAGGGCGACTCCGGCAGCACGTGCAGGTGCGTGGTCACCTGCCGGGGCGCCGACGCCTCGACCCCGGGGAGCAGGGCGGCGGCGGTGTCGGGGTCGGTCGCCACCACGACGACGTCGGCGGTCGTGGTGCCGGCGTCGGTGTGGACCGCACGTTCCTCCACGCGCGTCACGCGGACACCCAGGTGCACCCGGTCGGCGGGGAGCCGGCCGGCGAGCTGTTCGCCGATCGACTGCATCCCACCGGCGGGGAGGCCGACCCGGCCCCGGACGAAGCTGCGCCAGACCAGGTCCAGGTAGCGGCTGGAGGTCTCGAGGCGGTCCTCCAGCAGGACGCCGGCGAGGAAGGGGCGGAGGAACACCTCGAGAGCCTGCTCGCCCACGCCGGCGGCACGGAGGGCCTCGTCGGCCGGGCGTTCCCGGGCCGCGAGCAACCGGGACACCGGTGCGTAGCCGGCCCGGGCGGAGAAGGCGGCGAGCGCGGCCGCTCGGTGCGGCCCGCCCAGGGGTGCCCGCAGGGTGTCCACGACGGTGCCCGGGTGCTGGCGGGGGTCGACCACCCGGTGGGCGCGTCCGTCGACCCGGACCACCGCGCCCGTCCAGAACCAGCCCAGGTCGAGCGCCGGCAGGTCGAGGTCGGCGGCCCGCGGGTAGCCGGTGTTGAACACCTGGAATCCGCGGTCGACCAGGAAGCCGTCGACCCGGGAGGTCGACAGCCGGCCGCCCGGGTGCTGGGCGGCGTCGACCAGGTGGACGTCGCACCCGGCGGCGGCCAGCCGGGTCGCCGCACTCAGCCCGGCCAGGCCCGCACCGACCACGACGACCTCGGCACGGGGTGGCAGCGACATGGCCCGAACCTAGGCGGTCCCGGGCCGGGAGGCCCTGCCCCGTGGCGGATCTGTGGACCGGCCCGGAGCCTGTGGACGGGCCCAGCGGGGGACTGCCCGTCGGCCCTACGGTCCCGGCATGCCTGCGCACCCCTCCCCGTCCGCGGCTCCCGTCGTGCCCGGCTACGTGCTCGAGGAGCTCCTGGGCCGGGGTGGCTCCGGGCAGGTGTGGCGGGTCCGGCCGCGGTCGGGTGGCCCGCCGGTCGCGGTCAAGGTGCTGGTGCGGGGGGACCCAGAACGGCAGGAGCGCGAGGCCGGGCTGCTCGGCGAGCTCGACCACCCGCACCTGGTGCGGCTGCACCACGTCGTCCGCCGGGAGGTGCGTGACGGCCCGGCCCAGGTGGCGTTGGTGCTCGACCTGCTCGCCGGCGGCAGCCTCGCAGCGCTGCTCGCCCGGCGGGGACGGTTGCGGCCGGGCGAGGTGGTCACGACGGTGGCCCCGGTGGCGGCCGCGCTGGCCCACGCCCACGAGCGGGGGGTCGTGCACGGCGACCTGTCGCCGGGCAACGTCGTGTTCACGGCCGAGGGACGCCCGGTGCTCACCGACCTGGGCACCGCCCGGCTGGTCGGGGACACCGCACGGGCAGAGGTCACCCCGGCGTACGTCGACCCGGTGGTGGCCCGCGGCGGTGCGCCCGGGCCGGCGTCGGACGTCTTCGGCGTCGCCGCGGCGGCCTTCCACGCGCTCACCGGGGTCGCCCCCTGGAACGCCGCGGACCCAGCGGGCACGCTGGCCGTCGCGGCCGGCGGTGAGATCCCCGACCTGGCCCTCCTCGCCCCCGAGGCTCCCGAGGAGCTGGTGCGCGTGGTCCTCCGCGGGTTGTCGGCCGAGCCCCATCTGCGGGGGTCCGCCGCTGCGTTCGCCCTCGACCTCCGCCACTCCTGCCGGCCGGAGCCGGTTCGCCTCCCGGTGGCCGGTGTGCCCGATGGCGAACTCGGGGCCACGGGGCAGGGCCCACGGACCGAGCTCACCCACCAGGTGCCCGGCCGCCGACCCCGCGCCGCGCACGCAGTGCCGGTTCCCGACGGCCGGTGGGCGCAGCTGCGAGGGCGGCTCGGTGACCGGGTCGCCGCCGCACGAGGGGGCAGCGACGTGGGAGTGGGTCCGCTGGTCACGGGTGCGGTGCGGCGCGCGGCGACGGCCGGCCTGGTGCTCGTCGCCGTCGCGGCCGCGCTGGCCGGGGTGACCTGGCTCGGAGCGAGCTGGGGTGGGTCCAGCGCCGATCCGGTGCCGGCCGCAGGCCGAGCCGCGGCGGGCACCGCGCCCCCTCCGCCCACGGCACCGACCTCCCCGGACGAGCATGCGGATGACGGCTCGGCGTCGCCGGCCGACCGGTCGGCAGCCCCGGTCGGGGACGCCGAGTGGGCTGCGGTGCTCAGCGACCTCTACGTCCGGCGCAGCACTGCCTTCGTCGAGGCCGACCCGACGGTGCTGGCGGAGGTGCACGCGTCCGGCAGCGCACTGTTGGCTCGCGACACCGAGCAGGTCCAGCAGCTGGTCGGCGCCGGCCAGCGGCTGGACGGCTTCGCGCCCCGGCTGGTCCGCCTGGTCGAGGTGACGGCCCAGGGGCCCACCCGGGTGGAGGTGCAGCTGGTCGACGCGCTGCCGGCCTACCGGGTCGTGCGAGCCGGTGCGGCCGAGCCCTCGGTGGTCGCCGAGGTCCCTGCCCGGGGTGAGGCGCCGGTCCGGCTGGTCCTGGAGCGCGCGGCTGACGGCTGGCGGATCGCCGACGCCGTGCTGGGCGGGTGAGCTCAGTGCGCGGCGACGGCGGCGCGCAGTGCCTCTCGGAGGTCCTCGTGGGTGAACTGGAACCCGGCGGACCGCAGCACCTCCGGCACGGCGCGCTGGCCGGCCAGGACGCCCACGTCGGCGAACTCCCCCAGGGCCAACCGCAGGGCGAAGCCCGGGACGGTGAACACCGCGGGCCGGTGCACGACGTCGGCGAGCGCGGCGGTGAACTCCGCGTTGGTGGCCGGGCTGGGCGCGGTGAGGTTGACCGGACCGGACACCGGGGCGGTGAGCAGGAAGCGGATGGCGTCGACCTCGTCCTGCAGGCTGATCCAGGGCATGTACTGCCGGCCCGAGGCGAGCTTGCCGCCCAGGCCGAGGCGGAACAGCGGGAGCAGCCGGCCGAGCAGACCGCCGGGGCCGAGGACGAGGCCGGTCCGCAGTGTCGCGACCCGGACCCCGGCGGCGGCGGCCGGTGCTGTCGCCGCCTCCCACGTCACACAGACCTGGGCCAGGAAGTCGTCGCCGGCCGGCGCGGTCTCGTCGACCACCCGCTCGCCGGTGTCGCCGTACCAGCCGACCGCGGACGCCGACAGCAGCACCCGCTCCCGGTCGGGGTCGGCAGCAGCCGCCTCGACGAGGGCCTGGGTGACCGTGGCCGTGCTGTGGACCCGGCTGGCCAGCACCTGCTTCTTGTGCGCGTCCGTCCAGCGCCGGTCACCGACCCCGACGCCGGCGAGGTTGACCACGGCGTCCACGTCGGTCAGCAACCCCTCAGGGATGCCGTGGTGCGCCGGTTCCCAACGGTGCTCGTCGGCGGTGCGCGGGGTGCGGCGCACCAGGCGCAGCACCTCGTGCCCGTCGGCCACCAGCGCCGGCACGAGCGCGGATCCGATCAGCCCGGAGGACCCGGTGACCGCCACCTTCATCGAGTGCTCCTTCGGATCTGTGCGCGGGCCTGCGTCAGGCGGACGACGAAGGGCCCCGGCCGAAGCCGGGGCCCTTCATCGGTGGATCAGGAGATGCCCAGGTCGCCCTGGAACTGCCCCCCTTCGAGCCGTTCCTTCACGGTGGTGAGGAAACGGGCGGCGTCGGCGCCGTCGACGATCCGGTGGTCGTAGCTCAGCGCCAGGTACACCATCGAGCGGACCGCGATCACCTCGCCGAGCTCCGGGTCCTGGACCACCACGGGGCGCTTCACCACCGAACCGACACCCAGGATGGCCACCTGGGGCTGGTTGATGATCGGGGTGTCGAACAGCGCACCGCGGCTGCCGGTGTTGGTCAGCGTGAAGGTGCCACCACCGAGCTCGTCCGGCGTGATCTTGTTGGTGCGCGTCCGCTCCGCCAGGTCGGCGATCTTCCGGGCGATGCCGGGCACGTTGAGGTCGCCCGCACCGCGGATGACCGGCACCAGCAGGCCACGCTCGGTGTCCACGGCGACGCCCAGGTTCTCGGCGTCGTGGTAGGTGACCGTCCCGGCCTCGAGGTCGACCGAGGAGTTGACCACGGGGTGCGACTTGAGGGCCTCGACCGCTGCCTTGGCGAAGAAGGGCAGGAACGACAGCTTCACGCCCTCGCGGGCGGCGAAGTCGTTCTTCACCTGGTTGCGCAGGTTCGCGATCCGGGTGACGTCCGCCTCGACGACGGTGGTGAGCTGCGCGCTGATCTGCAGCGACTCGACCATCCGCTTGGCGATGACGGTGCGCAGCCGGGACAGCTTCTCCGTGTTCCCCCGCAGCGAGGAGTCCGGGGTGGCGGCCGGCGAGGGGGTGCGCGCACCACCGGAGGCGGCAGCGGCCGGCGCGGCGGCCGGCTCCTTCTTGGACTCCTCGGCAGCGGCGAGCACGTCCTGCTTGCGGATCCGGCCACCGACACCGGTGCCGGTCACCGACCCGAGGTCGACGCCGTGCTCCGCCGCCAGGCGACGCACGAGGGGGGTGACGTAGGCGCCGCCGCCGTCGGGTGCCGGTGCCGCAGCGGGCCGCGATGCGGGCGCGACGGCCTCGGCCGGGGACGGCTGGTCGGTGGGCGACTCGGTCGGCATGCTCCCGCTGGAGCCGTAGTCGGCACCGGGCTGGCCGGTGTCGGTGTTGGCCTCGACGGGCGTCGGCTGGCTCGCCTTCGGAGCCGCCTTCTCCTTCGGCTCCTCCTTCGGAGCCGGCTTCTCCTCGGCGGCGGGCTCCGCCTTCGGCTCGGACTCCGGTGCGGACTCGGCCTTCCCGGAGCCGCCGCCGGAGCCACCGATGACGGCCAGCTCCGCGCCGACCTCCACGGTCTCGTCCTCGGCCACGACGATCTTGGTGAGCACACCCGCCACGGGGGAGGGGATCTCGGTGTCGACCTTGTCGGTGGAGACCTCGAGGAGGGGCTCGTCGACCTCGACCTGGTCACCCTCCTGCTTCAGCCAGCGGGTGACCGTGCCCTCGGTGACGCTCTCGCCCAGCGCCGGCATGGTCACCGAGGTGCCCTCGCCGTCGGAACCACCCGAGTCGCCGTCCTGCTCTGCGGCCGCGGGGGCCGGCTGCTCGGCCGGGGCCTCCTCGGCCGGCTCGTCCTGGGCCGGCTCCTCGGCAGCGGCCGGCTCCTCGGCCGGTGCCTCCTGGGCGGGGGCGTCCTCTGCCGGGGCGTCGGCGTCGCCGCCGTCCTCGCCGCCGATCACGGCCAGCTCCGCGCCGACCTCGACCGTCTCGTCCTCGGCCACGACGATCTTGGTGAGCACACCCGCCACGGGGGAGGGGATCTCGGTGTCGACCTTGTCGGTGGAGACCTCGAGGAGGGGCTCGTCGACCTCGACCTGGTCACCCTCCTGCTTCAGCCAGCGGGTGACCGTGCCCTCGGTGACGCTCTCGCCCAGGGCGGGCATGGTGACGGACGTCGGCATCGAAGGCAGGTCTCCTCAGGTCGTGGGGTGGTGCTGAGCGGGTGCTGTTCGGGTGGTGCGGTTCAACCGGTGGTGCTGAGCAGGTGGTGTCAGTCGTGCGCGTGCAGTGGCTTGCCGGCCAGGACCAGCGCCGCCTCGCCGAGGGCCTCGCTCAGCGTCGGGTGCGGGTGGATCAGCTGGGCCACCTCCTCCGGGAGCGCCTCCCAGTTGTAGACCAGCTGGGCCTCGGCGATCATGTCGCCGACCCGGCTGCCGACCATGTGCACGCCGACCACCGGCCCGTTGCCGGCGACGCGGATCAGCTTGACCGCACCGGCCGTCTTCAGGATCGCGGCCCGGCCGTTGCCGGCCAGGTCGTAGGTGGCGACCTCGATCTCGCCGTGCTTCTCCTTGGCCTGGGCCTCGGTCAGGCCGACGGAGGCGACCTCGGGCTCGGAGTAGGTGACCCGCGGGACGCCCGCGTAGTCGATCGGCACGACCGGCAGTCCGGCGAGCCGCTCGGCGACGAGGATCCCCTCGCCGAAGCCGACGTGCGCCAGCTGCAGGGTCGGGATCAGGTCACCGACGGCGGAGATGGTGGGCACGTTCGTCTGGCAGTACTCGTCGACGAGGACGTAGCCGCGGTCCATGGCGACCCCGGCCTCCTCGTAGCCCAGGCCCTGGCTGACCGGGCCGCGGCCGACGGCGACGAGCACCAGCTCGGCCTCGTACTCCTTGCCGTTCTCCAGGGCGACCTTCACGCCGTCGGCGGTGGTCTGCACGCTGGCGACCCGGCTGCCCAGGGAGAAGTCGATCTTGCGGCGGCGGAACGCACGCTCCAGCAGCTTGGAGGACGACTCGTCCTCCAGCGGGACCAGGTGGGGCAGGCCCTCGACGATGGTCACGTCGACGCCGAAGGACTTCCACGCGCTGGCGAACTCACAGCCGATGACCCCGCCACCGAGGACGATCGCCGACGCCGGCACGCGGTCCAGCTTCAGCGCGTGGTCGCTGGTGATGACCTTGGTGCCGTCGATCTCGATGCCCGGCAGCGAGCGGGCGTAGGAGCCGGTCGCGAGCAGGACGTGCTTGCCCTCGAACGTCTGGTCGCCGACCTGGACGGCGGTGGGGGAGACGAGCTTGCCCTCGCCGGTGACGTAGTTGATCCCGCGGCTCTTGATCAGGCCCTGCAGGCCCTTGTGGTTCTTGGAGATGACGCCGTCCTTGTAGGCGTTCACCCCGTCCATGTCGATGCCCGAGAGCGTCGACTTGACGCCGAACTGCTCGCCCTCGCGGGCGTTGTCGGCGACCTCGGCGGTGTGCAGCAGGGCCTTGGTGGGGATGCAGCCGCGGTGCAGGCAGGTGCCGCCGACCTTGTCGCGCTCGATCAGGACGACGGACATGCCCAGCTCGGCCGCACGCAGTGCGGCGGCGTAGCCACCCGAGCCACCACCGAGGATGACCAGGTCAGCGGGGGTGGTCGGTGCGCTCACGGCTGCTCCTCAGTGCTGGGTGGCCCGGAGTCCTCCGGGCACGGCGATCCTGCGCGTGCTCATCCTGCCACTCCCGGGAACGACGCGTTCGGATGCTCCGTTGCACTCCCCGAGTGCGTCGCGGAGCAGCCCGCGACCGGCGAGGACTGGAGCAGTGCGATGGGGCTGATCGACCGGCTGCGTGGCCGCCGCGGGAGCAGCGGGGCCGCAGGGAAGGGCCGTGGCCGGCGCGGCACGCTCGACCGCGCGTCGGGGTCGGCGGACCTGAGCCACCTGGAGCAGTTCGTCGCCACCCGGCGGGGCGTCGAGGGGTACGTCGAGCCCCGCACCGCGGTGACCGAGACGACGATCCTGCTGGTCGCTGCCGACGGGGAGTGGACGCGGCGGCGGATCGACGGCCCGGAGACCGCCCGGAAGCTGTCCCGGGACCTCACCGTCCCGGTCTACGACGCACAGATCACCGGCTACCCGCAGCGGATGCGCGACTGGAGCGCCCGCCAGAAGGCGGACGACAAGCTGTAGCGGCTGGGCCCCCCGCCTCGTCAGGGGCAGGGGGCCGTCAGCTCACTGGGCCGCGATCAGGCCCTCGATCGTCGCGAGCAGGGTGCGGACCGGGACACCGGTGCCGCCCTTGGGCGTGTAGCCCCAGGGCGCCCCGGTGTTGTAGGCCGGGCCGGCCACGTCGATGTGCGCCCAGGGCAGGCCGGCGGGCACGAACTCGGACAGGAAGTGCCCGCCCACGAGCATCCCGCCCATCCGGTCGGCGTTCGCGTTGACCATGTCGGCGATCGGGGAGTCCAGCCCCCGGCGCAGCTCCGGCGGCAGCGGCATCGCCCACATCGGCTCCCCGCTGCGCCGGCTGGCCGCGACCACGGCGTCCCGCAGGTCGTCGCTGCCCATCACGCCGGCGGTGCGGGTGCCCAGCGCGACCAGCTGCGCGCCGGTCAGGGTCGAGGTCTCCAGCAGGTGGGCGGGGGAGTCCTCGACGGCCCGGCAGATGGCGTCGGCGAGCACGACCCGGCCCTCGGCGTCGGTGTTCGTGATCTCCGCCTTCTTGCCGTTGCGGAACGTCACCACGTCGGCCGGGCGGTAGGCGGTGCCGCTGGGCATGTTCTCGGCGATCGGCACGGTCGCGGTCACGTCGACGGGGAGGCCGAGCTCGGCGACCAGGCAGATGGTGGCGATCACGGCCGCGGCACCGGCCATGTCGCTCTTCATGTCCTCCATCTTCGCGGCGGGCTTGATCGAGATGCCGCCGGAGTCGAAGGTGATGCCCTTGCCGACCAGCGCGACGCTCGTCCTGGCCTTCTTGCCCTTGTACTCCAGGCGCAGCAGCCGCGGCCCGCGGCTCGAGCCGCCGCCGACGGCGAGGATGCCGCCGTACCCGCCCGCGGCCAGGGCCTTCTCGTCGAGCACCTCGACCGACAGCCCCGCCTTCTTGCCGGCCGCGGCACCGCGGGCGGCCAACTCGGCCGGGTACAGGTCGTTCGGCGGGGCGTTGACCAGGTCGCGGACCAGGGCGACGGCGTCGGCGACCGCCCGCACCCGGGCCAGCGGCGCCTTGGCGGCGCCGGCGTCGGGGACGACGAGCTCCACCGAGGACGGCGGGGAGGGGCGGTCCGCGGGGAGGTCGGACTTGTAGGCGGTGTACTCGTACGCCCCGAGCAGCGACCCCTCGCCGACGGCGTGAAGCCGGTCGGCGTCCGGTGCGCCGCCCACGGCGGCCAGCAGGCTGACCAGTGAGCTGCGGCCGGTCAGCGCGCGGCTCGCGGCACCGGCGGCCCGGCGGACCGCCTCGGCAGAGTACGAGCCGTCGGCCTGCGGGGCGCCCAGCCCGGCCACGGCCACGACCGGGAAGGGACCCTGGCCGAAGGTGGGCAGCTTGGTGACCTCGTCCTCGGCCCCCCGGGCGCCGAGATCGGCCAGCGCGGCGAGGAGCCGGCCGCCGAGGAGCCGGTCGACCGCGTCGGCACCGGGCGTGGACACCAGGCCGGCGGGTCCCTTGCCGACCCCGACGACGACGGCGTCGGCGGTCAGCTTCTCGAGCGGGCGGTCGGTGGCGGAGATGGTAGGCGGCACCCGACGATCGTAAGGAGGTGGTGAGGACGGCGTACGACCGGCAGGTCGCCGACCACTAGCGTGCTGACGGTGAGCCCCCTGACCTCCCCGCTGCACGATCGCCACGTCGCCGCCGGCGCGAAGTTCGCCGACTTCGGTGGCTGGTCCATGCCGATCGAGTACTCCGGTGGTGGCGTGCTGGCCGAGCACACCGCCGTCCGGGAGGGGGTCGGGCTCTTCGACGTCTCGCACCTGGGCACCGGCACGGTGCGTGGCCCGGGGGCCGCCGAGTTCGTGAACGCCTGCCTGACCAACGACCTGGGGAAGATCGGGCCCGGTCAGGCCCAGTACACGCTGTGCTGTCTGCCCGACGGTGAGCCGCAGGCCGGGGGAGTGGTCGACGACCTGATCGCCTACCTGCACGGCCCGGACGACGTCCTGCTCGTGCCGAACGCCGCCAACGCCGCCGACGTGCTGGCCCGGCTCTCGGCCGAGGCGCCGGCGGGTGTCACCGTCACCGACCGGCACACCGAGGTCGCCGTCCTCGCGCTGCAAGGTCCGCGTTCACCCGAGGTGCTGGCGGCGGTCGGCCTGCCCGGCGGGCTGTCCTACATGTCCTTCGCGGAGACGCCCGGCTCCGGCGGGGACGAGGTCACCGTCTGTCGCACCGGCTACACCGGCGAGCACGGCTACGAGCTGCTCGTCGCCGCTGACCGTGCCGCCCAGCTCTGGGATGCGCTGCTGGCCGCCGGCGCGCCCGAGCAGATCCGGCCGTGCGGTCTCGGCGCCCGGGACACCCTGCGCACCGAGATGGGCTACCCGCTGCACGGCCACGAGCTGTCGCGGGACATCACGCCCAACCAGGCGCGGTCGGGTTGGGCCGTGGGCTGGGGCAAGAGCGCCTTCTGGGGGCGCGAGGCGCTGCTGGCGGAGAAGGCGGCCGGGCCGGTCCGTCAGCTGTGGGGCCTGCAGGCGCCCGGACGGGGCATCCCGCGGCCGGGGATGCTCGTCCTCGGCGCCGACGGCTCGCGGATCGGGGAGGTCACCAGCGGCACGTTCTCCCCGACCCTGCGGACCGGGATCGCGCTCGCGCTGCTGGACAGGTCCGCCGGCGTCGCCGAGGGGGTCGAGGTCGCCGTCGACGTGCGGGGGCGGCCTCAGGCGGTCGTCGTCCGCCGTCCGCCCTTCGTCCCCTCGCACGTCCGCTGAGGCGCTGCCCGGCCCGTCACTTGGCCGGCACGGGCGGGTCGGGCATCTCGTCGGCGACCACGGCGTCCCGCTTGCCCATCGGCTCCGGGTCGCCCTGGGTGGTGTCCCGCGCGGTCTGGTGCTCGGTCTCGGCGTTGATCTCCGCGCCCAGCAGCACCAGGTAGCAGGTCAGGTACAGCCACAGCATCAACACGATGACGCCGGCGATCGCGCCGTACGTCTCGTTGTAGGAACCGAAGTTGTTCACGTAGAAGCTGAAGGCGACGCTGACGACCGCCCAGATGACGGTGACCACCAGGGAGCCGAGGCTGACCCAGCGGATCTTCGGCGCGTCCCGGTCCGGGGCGACCCGGTAGAGGACCGCCAGGGAACCGACCACCACGGCCAGCAGGAGCACCCAGCGCAGGACCTGGGCCAGGACCGTGCCGACACCGCCCAGCGGGAGCACGTCCAGCACCACCGGGACCACGGCGATGAGGGCGAAGGTGATGAGGATGAAGACGATCGCGCCCAGGGTGAGCACCAGGGAGAGCGCGCGCAGCTTGAGGAAGTTGCGGGTCTCGACCTCGTCGTAGGCGATGTTCACCGCCTTCACCATGTTGTTGACACCGCCGGACGCCGTCCACAGCGCGCCGAGCACCGAGGCGATCAACCCGAAGGTGAGCGCGCCGCCGGCGTTGCTGGTGATGTCGGTCAGCTGCTCGGTGAGGATGTCCTGGGCGCTCTCCGGGAGCTGGTCGGACAGCGACTCGATCTGCTGGGTGACCTGCTCGGGGGAGGCGACCAGGCCGTAGATGGAGATGGTTGCGATCAGCGCCGGGAAGATCGAGAGGAAGGCGAAGAAGGCCACCCCACCGGCGATGATCGGCATGTTGTCGGCGTTGTTCTCCGCCCAGGACCGCTTGACGATCTGCAGCCAACCGCGCTTCGGGATGTCCGTCGGGCGGTCGGCGTCGATGCCCGGCATCTCCTGGGAGTCGGGTACCTCCGGGGCCGGCCGGGCGGCTTCGCGCCGCTCGCCGCGGACGACGGCCGACGACGAGGCGCCGCTGCCCTCGCCGTTGCCGGCGACACGCGCCTCCGCGGCCCGCTGTGCGGCCCGCCGTTCGGCCTTCTCCTGGACCCGCGCGCGGATGTTCTCCACGGCGCTGCCCTGCCGCCCGTCGTCGGCCATCGGTCTCATCCCCTTGTCTCGGGTCTGCAGGTGGAACGGTGGGGCCCGGTCGCCCGGACCCCACCGGCGGCTCAGCGGCTCAGCTCGGCCAAGGTCCGCCGCCACCCGGAGCGACGGCGCGGCAGCCGCCGGCCGGCAGCCCGCTGGGTCGCCGAGACCCGCTTCACCGCGACGCGCTCGCCGGCCCGCAGCCGGGCAGCGGCGGCCTGCTGTGTGGCGGACAGCTGCTTCGAGGCCGCCCGCTCCGCCGTGGAGAGCTGCTTGGTGGCGCTGCGCTTGCGTGCGCTGAGGCTCGCGATCGCAGCCTTCCGGCGCGCCTCGGCCCGCTTCGCGGCCTTCTTCCGGGCGACTGCCCGCTCCTTGCCGGCGCGCTCGGCCGCCTTCTGGGCGGCTGCGCGACGCCGGGCGGCCTCCTTGGCCGCCGCGCGCTCGGCCGCGGTCTGCCGGCGCTTCCGTCGCCAGGCGAGCAGCCCGACGAGCGCGGTCAGGGCCGCCACACCGCCACCGATGACGGCGGGCGGGTTCTCCCGGTAGGTCTCGACCGCCGTGTCCTTGGTCCGGTTGGCGCTCTCCAGCGCCGAGCTCTTGGCCTGGTCGACGCGCTCCTGGGCCCGGGCCGGGACGTCGAGCCGGTGGCTCAGCTCGTCGACCGTGCGGCCGAGCTGCTCCCGGGTCTGCTCGATGTCGGCGCGGATGGCATCGGGGTCGGGCTTGCCCCCCGAGGGGGTCTCGTCGGGTCCGGTCATCGGGACGCACTCTCCTTCACGGTGGCGACGTCGGTCTTGATGCTCGAGATGGCCTCGGTCGGCACCGGCGGCGCTGCCTGTTGGACGTCCTTCTTGCCGATGAGGGCCAGCACGCCGGCGACCACGAACAGCACCACGGCGACGACGACGGCGGCCAGCCAGCCCGGGAGGGCGAGCGCGAGGGCCAGCACTGCGGCGGCGACGAGCACCTGGAGCCCGAGGAAGCCGAACAGGCCGGCACCACCGAAGAGGCCGGCGCCCAGGCCGAACTTCTTCGCCTTGGCGCTGACCTCGACCTGGGCGAGGCGCATCTCGTCCCGGACCAGGGTGGTCAGCTGGTCGGACAGCTGACCGATCAGCTGACCGGTGGATGCGTTCTCGGGCGCGGGCGGAGGTGTCTCCACCCGGCTGGCGCCGGCGCTCATGGTGAGCTGGCTCATTCGTCCTCCGCGGTGTCGGGCGTGGGTGGTGTCCTGCACCATGCCCGGGTGCTTACCGCGTAAACCAAGATCGCCAATGCGTGCACCGGAGCAGTTGGCCCGGAGTCGCTCTGTTCGGGGCTGCCCCGAGGCCGCGGGATCGCTAGCCTGCCGCCATGAGCTGGACCTGGCAGCTGGAAGACCCCTCGGGTGCACCGATCGACCCTGCCGCGCTCGGGGTGGAGGTGCCCGAGTGCGACAACCAGGGCGACGCCGAGTCCTGGCTGGGGGAGGCCTGGCGTGACCTGCTGGAGCGCGGGGTCGCCACGGTGACGCTGCAGGAGGACGGGGAGCGGGTGTACGGCCCGATGGGCCTGGCGGCCAGCTGAACCGGGGCGGACGCCGCAACGACGTCCGCCCCGTGTCCTCGTCCCACTCCCCGTGCTGAGCTCGGGAGGGGGCTCCGTCAGCCCCGCGAGGTCTTGGCGGGGTCGCGGACCACCACGTCGCCCAGGGCCTCGTCGATGCGGGTCATGACCTCCGGCGGCAGCTGGACGCCGGCGGCCTTGACGTTGTCGTGCACCTGCTCGGGCCGGCTGGCGCCGATGATCGCCGCGGCCACGTTGCCGTTCTGCAGGACCCAGGCCACCGCCAGCTGGGCCATCGACAGGCCCAGCTCGTCGGCGATGGGCCGCAACTGCTGGACGCGGGTGAGCACGTCGTCGGTCAGGTAGTCCTTCATCGACCCGCCCACGGTGGCGTGCCCGCCGCGGCTGTCGGCCGGTGGCTGCTGGCCGGGCAGGTACTTGCCGGTGAGCACGCCCTGGGCCAGCGGCGACCAGACGATCTGGGAGAGACCCTCCTGCTCGCTGGTGGGCACCACCTCCGCCTCGATGACCCGCCACAGCATCGAGTACTGGGGCTGGTTGCTGATCAGCTGCACCTTCAGCTCGCGAGCGAGCTCGGCAGCGGCGGCGATCTCCTCGGCGCGCCACTCCGAGACGCCCAGGTAGAGGACCTTGCCCTGCCGCACCAGGTCGGCGAAGGCGGTCATCGTCTCCTCCAGCGGCACCGAGGAGTCGTACCGGTGCGCCTGGTACAGGTCGACGTAGTCGGTCTGCAGCCGCTTCAGCGACGCATTGCAGCTCTCGACGATGTGCTTGCGGGACAGCCCGCGGTCGTTGGCCCCCGGGCCGGTGGGCCAGTAGACCTTCGTGAAGATCTCCAGGCCCTCCCGGCGCTGGCCGGCCAGCGCCCGGCCCAGGACCGACTCGGCCTTCGTGCCGGCGTAGACGTCGGCGGTGTCGAAGGTGGTGATCCCCGCATCGAGGGCGGCCCGGACACAGGCGTGGGCGGCGTCCTCCTCGACCTGGCTGCCGTGGGTCAGCCAGTTGCCGTAGGCGATCTCGGAGATGGTCAGGCCGGAGCGGCCGAGGCGTCGTGTGTGCACGGTCGGGACACTACTTAGCGCGGCTCAACAACCGGGAGCAGCGGCCGTCCCTCAGACCTCGGCGCCCAGCGGGACCTGCGGCTTGGGGAAGCGCCAGCGGCGGATCATCGTCGCGCGGCTGATGCCGTACCAGACCAGGCTGCGCATCTTCTGGTCGGTGTTCGGGAAGCGCTCCTGGACCTTCGCCTTGATCTTGCGGCCGAGGAGGAAGGAGTCCCCGATGATCACGAGGAAGAAGGCGAACCAGACGAACACGGTGTAGCTCTGCACCGCCGGGACGGGGATGAAGTAGCCGACCAGCACGAGTGCAGCCACGGCCAGGAAGAAGCTGCCTGCGTTGCGGCGGGCGTCGACGACGTCGCGGACCAACCGGCGGACCGGGCCGCGATCCCGGGCGGGCAGCGCGCTGTCGTCGCCACGGGCGGCAGCGGCACGCGTGGTGCCACGCCCGGCGGCCTGCTGCTCGCGCATCCGCTTGTACGCCTCCTTGCGCGTGGTCGGCGGCGGCGGCACCGGGCCGGTGCGACGCCCCTGGGCCTGGTTGCGCCGAGGGGTCGGCCGACCCTTGCCCGTCGTGCCGACCGCCGTGGACCCGTGGGGGGTGACGGCGGCGGCGTCCGGCGTCGTGTCGGAGGCGGGACGGCGGCCGGGCAGGCGGAGCTTCACGGCTGCGGAGTCTACGTGGCCGTGAAGCCTCGACGGGGGTCCCGGCGGGCGGTGTCCCTCCGGTGGGCAGTGTGCAGGCCGCCCGTGCTCCGATCGCGCCGTACAGTGGGAAGCAGCTCCGCCCCGGCGGTGTTGGCCGTTCTGAGAGCCCGTCCTCCGTGGCGGGCCGAGCAGGACACCCTCGAGTGTGGGAGGACCACGACATGACCGTGCAGGACACGCAGGCCCCCGGCGCCACCGGCGTCATCCTCAGCGACCCCGCCGCCCTGAAGGTGAAGACGCTGCTGGAGCAGGAGGGTCGCGACGACCTGCGGCTGCGGATCGCAGTGCAGCCGGGTGGTTGCTCGGGCCTCCGGTACCAGCTGTTCTTCGACGAGCGCTTCCTCGACGGCGACCAGACCTTCGAGTTCGGTGGCGTCGAGGTCATCGTCGACCGGATGAGCATCCCGTACCTCAGCGGCGCGACGATCGACTTCGTCGACACCATCGAGAAGCAGGGCTTCACCATCGACAACCCGAACGCGGGCGGTTCCTGCGCCTGCGGCGACTCGTTCCACTGATCGCCGGTTAGCCCGAACGCACGAGGCCCGGCACCCCGCGAGGGGTGCCGGGCCTCGTCGCGTCCGGGGGCTGGGGGAGTGTTCCCTCAGCCCCCGGACGCGGATCACAGCCGGACCGGGTAGACCGGCTCCGGGATCTCCGGGGTGATCCGCTCCTCGACGAAGATCCCGTGCCAGATCATGAAGACCAGCACCCCCCAGACCTGCCGGGCGATCCGCTTGCTGGGCACCTCGGCCGCACGCAGCCGGTCCAGCAGGCCGAGCACGTGGTCGCGGTCGAGCCACTCGTCGGTCTGGCTGTCGCTCACGATGCCCCGGGCCCAGTCGTGCAACGGACCGGCCAGGAACTCCGCCGTCGGCACCGGGAAGCCCAGCTTGCGCCGGTTCATGATCTTCGGCGGGACGATCTGCCGCATCGCCTGCCGCAGTGCGTACTTGGTGGCGTCACCCCGGCTCGGCACCCGCATCTCCAGCGGCAGGCTGCTGGCCAGGGCGAAGACCTCCGGGTCCAGGAACGGCACCCGCAGCTCGAGGGAGTTGGCCATGGTCATCTTGTCGGCCTTGACCAGGATGTCGCCGCGGAGCCAGGTGAAGAGGTCGACGTACTGCATCGCCGTCACGTCGTCGTAGCCGGCCTCGCGGGTCTGCCGGTAGAGGGCCTCGGTGACCGTGACGTGCGAGAGGTCGGGGTCGCGGCCGGGCAGCAGCTGGGCGAGCTCGTCGGCGTTGAGGTTGCGGGCGTTGCCGTAGTACCGCTCCTCGAGCGGGATCGACGCCCGGCGCAGCAGGTCCTGCCCCCGGACGCCCTCGGGCACCAGTCGCGACAACCCGCCCAGTGCGCGGCGGCCGGCGGCCGGGAGCTTCGACGCCCAGGCCAGGCTCAGGGGCTCCCGGTAGATCGTGTAGCCGCCGAACAGCTCGTCGGCGCCCTCGCCGGAGAGCACCACCTTGACGTGCTTGCGGGCCTCGCGGGCCACGAAGTAGAGCGGCACGAGCGCCGGGTCGGCGACCGGGTCGTCCAGGTACCAGACGACCGCGGGGATCGCATCGGCGAACTCCTGCGCGGTGATCTCGACCGGAACGTGCCTCACGCCGAGGATCGCCGCGGACTCGGCGGCGATGTCCACCTCCGAGGTGGCCTCCCGCTGGAAGCCGACGGTGAAGGTGACCAGGTCGTCGTTGTACTTGTGGGCCAGTGCGGCGATCGCCGTGGAGTCGATGCCGCTGGAGAGGAACGAGCCGACCGTGACGTCGGCGCGCATGTGCTTGGCCACCGAGTCGTCGAGCACCTCGGCGATCCGGTCGAACAGCGCCTGCTCGCCTCCCGGGGCGACCGGCTGCGACCGGAACGACGGGTGGAACCAGCGCTTCGTGTGCAGCTCGCCGTCCACGACGGTGAAGCTCGTCCCGCTCTCGATCCGCCGGATCCCCCGGTGGAGGGTGGCGGGCTCGGGGACGTACTGCAGGGTCAGGTAGTGCTGCAGCGACGCCGGGTCGACGCCGCCGGCGCCCGGGGTGCCGCCCAGCAGCTCCAGCAGGGCCTTCTTCTCCGAGCTGAAGACCAGGCCACCGTCGGCCAGACGGGCGGTGAACAGGGGCTTGATGCCGAAGGCGTCCCGGGCGCCGAAGGCCGTCCCGGTCCGGGTGTCCCAGATGACGAACGCGAACATGCCGCGCAGCCGCGGGACGATCGCCTCGCCCCACAGGTGGTAGCCCGCGACGATCGCCTCGGTGTCGCCCTCGGTGGCGAACGTGGCGCCGGCGGCCTTCAGCTCCTCACGCAGCTCGAGGTAGTTGTAGATCTCGCCGTTGAAGACGATCCGGTACCGGCCCTCGGCGTAGGGCATCGGCTGGGGGCTGCCCTCGATGTCGATGAACGCCAGCCGGTTGAAGCCCAGCACCGCGTGCCGGTCCGACCAGACCTCCCGGTCATCGGGGCCACGGTGCCGCAGGCACCGCAGGGCGTGTTGCACACCGGAGACCGTCTGCTCGTCGACCCTTTCGGCGTCGGTGGACAGGTAGGCCAGCAGGCCGCACATGCGGGAGGTCTCCAGGTGGTGGGGGGAGGGAACGGGGCCGACGGCCCCGGGGTCAGACGCGCTCGCCGGCGCGGGTCTTGCGGGTCGCGATCCGCTCGGCGAGGAACGACAGGATGGGCACCGTGCCGGCCAGCAGCACCAGCACCGAGCCCTTGATCGTCCACCGGGCGCGGAGCGCCAGGTCGCAAGCGGTCACGAAGAAGATCGCGTAGAGCCAGCCGTGCGCGGTGCCGATGACCTCCACGGGGCCCTCGACCTCGGCGAGGTACTTCAGCGGGACGGCGACCAGGACGAGGGCGATCAGCAGGACGCCGACGACCCACGCCATCACCCGGTAGCGGCGCAGCGCAGCCGGGACGTCCTGTCCGACCCGGCGGGCGAGCGCGCGCGGCAGACGCGAGGCGGTCGCCGTGCGGTCAGCGGTCACTGCTGCTCCCGGGCCGGAGCGCCTTCTCGTTGAGCTCGGCGAGGTAGGCGTTGTAGGCAGCCAGCTCCGGATCGCCCGTGGTGTCGATCCGCGGCCGCTGGTAGAGCACCAGCGAGGAACCGGGCTCGTCGTCCGCGGGGTCCCGGGCCAGCTCGTCCTTGCACATCTTGAGGTAGAAGCCCAGGCCCATGAACCCGTACAGCGGCCACTGGAGCGCGTAGCTCCAGTTGACGGCACCGCCACCGGCCTCGGCCTTCGTCAACTGCCAGTAGCCGAGGAAGAACGTCATCACGAAGAGCGCCACGACCACCAGGTGCATGAAGAGCCACCCGGGGCTGAGCAGGCGTCGGTACACGCCCGCGACTGTAACCGCCGGGACCGGCGGCAGGCCGTCGCCCAGGGCGTGGTCCGGAGCACGTCGACCCCACGCCGGCGGTCGGCGCCGGGCTCGCCGCCCGCCGGAGTGGACGCCATCGACCGCGTCCGACCAGCGGCCCCGGGCGACCCGCCGGGGCGGTCCTCCCGCCCCCGGAACGACAGGCGGGGTCGGCTAGTCTCGGCGAGACTGTGGTCGGGGTGGGCAGAGCCCGTCGGGCAACCGAGGAGCACCCGCCGGTGAGACCGCGTGGCGTCGCCACGCGGGGGATGAGGAGGCAGCGGGCAGTGGCTCGACGCAGCAAGCTGGCGAAGGTCGCCGGGCTCGGTCTCCTGGGAGCGCTGACGCTCAGCGGGTGCGAACTGACGGGCAGTTGGGTCAGTTGGGGATGGCCTGAGGGCATCACCGACCAGGCCGAGGCGATGCACGACCTGTGGATCGGTTCGACGATCGCTGCCCTGGTGGTCGGCATCGGGGTGTGGGCGCTCATCGCCTACGCGACGATCCGGTACCGGAAGCGCGGGAACGAGCTGCCCCGGCAGACCGCCTACAACCTCCCGCTCGAGGTCGTCTACACGATCATCCCGTTCCTGATCATCGCGGTGCTCTTCTTCTTCACCGTGAACACCCAGAACGAGGTCCGTGACGTCAGCGAGGACCCCGACGTCACGGTGGCGGTCAACGCCTTCAAGTGGAACTGGCAGTTCGTCTACCCGGAGACGGAGACCGAGGCGGGTGAAGCGGTCTCGACCGTCGGCACCAGCACGGAGATCCCGATCCTCGTGGTCCCCACCGACCGGACGATCCGGTTCGAGCTGGCCTCGGCGGACGTCATCCACTCCTTCTGGGTGCCGGAGTTCCTCTTCAAGCTGGACATCATCCCGGGCCAGGACAACGGCCGGGACAACGTCTTCGAGGTCACGGTCCGCGAGGAAGGCGCCTACGTCGGCCGCTGCGCCGAGCTGTGCGGCACCTACCACGCGTTCATGAACTTCGAGCTGCGGTCGGTCACGCCCGACGCATACGAGACCTACCTCGAAGCGCGCGAGGACGGACTGTCGACCTACGACGCCCTGGTGCTCATCGACGAGCCCGGCAATGCGGTCTCCACGCAGCCGTTCGCGCCTCAGCGCGAGCAGGCGGTGGCCTCGGATGACTGACGCGATCACCCCGCACTACCAGGAGGAGCGGCCGTGAAGGTCGAAGCACTCATCTTCAACTTGATCACGGTGTTCTGCCTGGTGACCGCGGTGGTCTACGGCTTCTGGGCGCGTGAGCCGATCGGGACGACGGCGCTGGCTCTGTCGGGTGGCCTCACCGCCCTCATCGGTGGCTTCTTCTGGTTCGTGAGCCGTCGCATCGACGAGCGCCCCGAGGACCGCAAGGACGCCGAGATCGCCGACGGGGCGGGCGAACTGGGCTTCTTCAGCCCGGCGAGCTACTGGCCCTTCGGGCTGGCCTTCTCCGCCGGCATCATGGGCCTCGCGCTGGCCTTCTGGTACCCGTGGCTGGTGCTCATCGGTGCCGTGGCGCTCATCGTGACCATCGGTGGGCTGCTGTTCGAGTACTACGTCGGGCAGAACGCGCACAGCTGATCGCCAGCAGGACCGCACGACTCAGCGGGGCCCCTTCCCAGTCGGGAAGGGGCCCCGCTCGGCGTCCGTACCCGCACACCGACCAGGCGCAGGCTGAGGTGGCCGGGAACTGGTCGCCGGCCGGCCTCCGCTGAGCCAGGAGGACCTCAGAACGTCAGCCGAGCGTCGTGGGTGAGCGGACCAGTTCTCAGCAGGGCCGCCCATCCTCCCGCCAGGGACGTGCATCCTCCGCCAGGGCCGCCCATCGCCGGAGGGAGGCGAACCCGGCCGGGACGCGGTCCAGGGCCCTGGGGGACGCCGCTGCCACCGGAGGGCCCGGGCGTGGAGAGGTCCAGCCGTGAGATGCCCAGCGCGTGCGGATGCCTCCGTGGCGCAGGTGCCCGCGGCGAGGGTGACGCGGCATCCGAGCAGGGCGCCCCACAGCAGGCCTCGGGACCTCGGGCGGCGGAAGGGAGCTGCCGCGTGCCGCGTGCCGCGAGCCGCGTGCCGCGTGCCGCGTGCCGCGTGCCGCGCTGCCGCGTGCCGTGGGGGTGGGCTGAGCAGAGCCAGGCCCCTGCCGGCTACGAGCCGGCGGCAGGGAGTCAGAGGGCACTGAGGGCCACCACAGCGGGCGGGTCACGCCCATCCTGCGGTGTGGTGAGGACCGGCGGCGCCGGAGGGCCTTCACTGGTGACCAGCAGACGGCCGCCTTCCCGACGATCACGGACTGAGCGGGTGGACACGCCGCTACAGATCGGCATGCCGCCCCGTCAGCCCGAGCCCGAGCCCGAGCGCCGGTGCGACGGCGGAGTGTGGGGGTGCCGGCCGGCGGCACGGGCAGCCCCCTGGCCGGCAGCCCCCTGGCCGGCAGCCCCCTGCCCGGTTGGGCCACGGCACCCAGCCGTGAAGACAGCAGGCCCCGACGGAGGAGTCCGTCGGGGCCTGCTGTTCGCTGCGGTGGGTCAGTCGCGCGGAGCCTGCGGCCGCCCGCCCTCGGAGGGACGCCCGCCCTCGGACGGTCGACCAGAGCTGATGGTCTGGCGGTCGGACTGCTCCGCCTCCAGCCCGCGGGCTTCGAGCTCGGCCTGCCGCTGCACCTCGGCCGGCTCCTCGATCGGCTTGAAGAAGCCCTTGATCGCCCGGCGTGCGCCGCCGACCTGGTTCATCTTCTTGGGCACCGAGGCCCCGCCGTAGGCCAGCTGACCGTGACCGTGCTCGTCCACCGGGCCGAGGGGCTGGTGCACCTCGATGAACTCACCACTGGGCAGCCGCCGGATGACCCCGGTCTCGATGCCGTGCTCGAGGACCTCGCGGTCGTGCCGCTGGAGCCCCAGGCACAGGCGGTAGGTCATCCAGTAGGCGAAGGGCGGGAGCACCAGGCAACCGATCCGACCGAACCACGTCATCGCGTTGAGGCTGATGTCGAACTTGTCCGCGATGACGTCGTTGCCACCGGAGATCCACAGCACGACGTAGAACGTCAGCGCCATGGCCCCCACCGCCGTCCGGACCGGGACGTCACGGGGGCGCTGCAGCAGGTGGTGGGACGCCGTGTCCCCGGTCAGCTTGCGCTCGATCATCGGGTAGAGCGCGAGCACGGTGAACATCAGGCCGGCACCGACGACGGTCGGCCAGAACAGCGCCGGGATCGTGTAGTCGCCGGGCAGGTTGATGTCCCAGGCCGGGAAGAGCCGGGTCGAACCATCGAGGAAGCCGATGTACCAGTCCGGCTGCGAACCGGCCGACACCTGCGCCGGGTTGTACGGACCCCACAGCCAGATCGGGTTGATCTGGACGAGACCACCCAGGGCGGCGCACAACCCGAACACGATGAACAAGAGGGCCGTCGCCTTGCCGGCGAAGGTGGGGAAGAGCCGGTTCCCGACGACGTTGTGCTCCGTGCGACCGGCACCCGGGAACTGGGTGTGCTTCTGCTTGACCAGGATCAGCAGGTGCGCGGCGATCAGTGCGAGCAGGATCGCCGGGATGATCAGCACGTGGGCGATGTAGAAGCGCCCGATGATCTCCGTGCCGACGTAGTCGCCGTTGAAGACGGCCCAGTGCGCCCAGGTGCCGATGACCGGGAGCGACAGGATGATCGCGCTGATGATCCGCAGGCCCGTTCCCGACAGGAGGTCGTCGGGGAGGGAGTAGCCGGTGACGCCCATGAGCAGCGCCAGGACGAGCAGGACGACGCCGATCAGCCAGTTGGTCTCACGCGGCCGCCGGAACGCACCGGTGAAGAAGATGCGGATGAGGTGGATGACGATCGCGGCCACGAACAGCAGGGCTGCCCAGTGGTGGATCTGCCGGATCAGCAGCCCGCCGCGGACGTCGAAGGAGAGCCCGAGGGTCGACTCGTAGGCCGCCGACATCTCCACGCCCCGCAGGGGTGCGTAGACGCCCTCGTAGACGACCTCTTCCATGCTGGCGTCGTAGAAGAACGTCAGGTAGGTGCCCGACACCAGCAGGATCATGAACGCGTAGAGCGCGATCTCCCCGAGCAGGAAGGACCAGTGGTCGGGGAAGACCTTGTTCAGCGTCCGGCGGAGCGGACCGGCGACGATCAGGCGATCGTCGACCTCGAGGGCTGCTTGCCCGATCTTGGTCGTCGGCGCACCAGGCGCCGCCGTGGTGGTGGCCATCAGATCCGTTCCCGGTTCCAGTAGGTGGGGCCGACTGCCTCAATGTAGTCGCTCCGTGCCACGAAGTAGCCCTCGTCGTCGACCGTGATGGGCAGCTGGGGGAGTGGGCGGGTCGCCGGACCGAAGACCGGCTTCGCGCCCTGGGTCACCAGGAACTGCGACTGATGACAGGGGCAGAGGATGCGGCCCGTCTCCTGCTCGTAGAGCCCGACCGGGCACCCGGCGTGGGTGCAGATCTTCGAGTAGGCGACGTAGTCGCCGTAGGAGAAGTCGGCCTGACCTTCCCTCGGCTCCTCGCTGAGCTGCTGCTCCGGCCGGAGCCGGATCAGCATGGTCGCCGCGTCTGCCTGGAAGTTGCCGCCGGCGACGGCCGGGAAGACCGTCTCCAGGGAACCGGGCTGCTGGTCGCCGGGGCGGATCGGAGTGCCGTCGTCGCGCAGCAGGCGGACGCCCTCGGCCCACGACGTGGTGCCGAGCGGGTTGCCGGTGTTCGGGTTCTTGATGAGGCCACCGAGCGGGGCGATGAGCATGGCGCCGAACGCGACACCCATCCCACCGATCGTGCCCAGGAGCAGCTTGCGGCGGGGGAGCCCCGACTTGTCCAGGCCGCTCATGAGGGTGGCGCCGGTGGTGACGCGGTCGAAGTGGGAACCGTCGTGCTTGTCCTGGACCGCGGTCTCGTGGGGAAGCAGCTTCTTGACGTACTGGACCAGGCCGATGCCGATGCACAGCAGCGACAGGCCCATCGCCAGACCGAGCAGCGGGGTGAACAGCGCGCTCCAGGGAGCGGCCCCCACCTCCCACTCCCAGTCGGGGAGGAACCACCCGGAACCGGCGTAGACGACCAGGAAGGCCACGGCGAACACCCCGGCGAGGGCGAACCACATCGTCACCTGGCGGGTGGCCTGCTTCTCCAGTGCCGAACCCGGAACGGGGCCGGGTTCGACGTGGAGCACCTCGACGCCGTCGTAGCGGGCACCCAGCCGGTCCAGCTCCGTGCGGTCCATCGCGGCGAGCTGGGCCGGCGTGTACTCGTCGTCCGGGCCGCCGTGGCTGGGTCCGCTGGCGCGGTCCCCGCCGGCCGAACCGGGGTTCTTGTCGGTCGTGCTCACGCCTTCGTCCCCATCCAGAAGATCCCGAACAGCAGGGCGCCGACACCGGCGACCCAGATCACCAGGCCCTCGGCGACCGGACCGGCGCGGCCGATCGGGGCGCCACCGGGGTCGGCCTGGTCCTGGATCGTCTGCACGTAGTCGATGACCGAGCGCTTCTCCTCCGGCGTCAGCTGGTTGTCACCGAAGACCGGCATGTTCTCCGGACCGGTCAGCATGGCCGCGTAGATCTGCTCGTCGGTCAGGCCGTCCAGCGAGGGTGCCCGCTTGCCGGAGGAGAGGGCACCGCCCTCCCCGACGAAGTTGTGGCAGGAGGCGCAGTTGAGGCGGAACAGCTCACCGCCCTCGGCCAGCTCGCCGTCGCGCAGGTCGCCCGAGGGGACGGAGGGGCCGCCACCGTTTGCCTGGACGTAGGCCATCAGCTGGGCGATCTCCGCCTCGGTGAAGATGACCGGGTGCTCGGGCGCCTGGGCCTCCTGGCGGACCAGCGGCATGCGGCCGGTGGAGACCTGGAAGTAGACGGAGGCCGAGCCGACGCCGATGAGCGACGGGCCGCGGTCCTCCACGCCCTGCAGGTTGGAACCGTGGCAGGTGATGCAGCTGAGGACGTAGAGCTCGCGGCCGGCTTCGACGGCGATGGACTCCGTGTCCGACTGTTCGTCAGCGGCGATCGCCCCCGGGGCGAAGGCGGAGTAGCCGACCCCGGTCAGGACCAGGGCGGCCATCAACCCGGCCACGTTGGCCAGGCGGCGGCGCTGCTTGGAGCGGCGCCGGTCACGGGCGGCGGCGGCCGGCGTTCCAGCGGCTGGCCGGCGACGCAGCAACCCGCGGCGGCCGCCCTCGAGAGGGGCTTCGGACGAGGCGTTCGTGGTGGACACCCGGTTCCCTACTTGATCAGGTAGATCGTGATGAAGAGGCCCACCCACACGACGTCGACGAAGTGCCAGTAATAGGACACGACGATCGCCGAGGTCGCCTGGGCGGGTGTGAAACGGCCCATCGTGGACCGGATGAGCACGAAGACGAAGGCGATGAGGCCGCCGATCACGTGCAGGGCGTGGAAGCCCGTCGTCAGGTAGAACACCGACCCGTACGACGACGAGGAGATCGTCGTGCCGTGGTCGACGACCAGGGTGCGGTACTCCCACATCTGGCCGAGCACGAAGGTCAGCCCCATCACGAACGTGATGGTGAACCAGCGCCGCAGTCCGTAGACGTTGCCGATCTCAGCGGCGAAGACGCCGTACTGGCAGGTCACCGACGAGGCGACCAGGATCAGCGTGAAGGCCAGCGCGTACGGCACGTTCAGCTCGGTCGGCTCCGGCGGCCAGCCGTCCTCGGCTCGGGCACGGGCGGTGAAGTACATGGCGAACAGGCCGGCGAAGAACATCAGCTCACTGGCGAGCCAGACGATCGTGCCGACGCTGACCATGTTCGGTCGGGTCAGGGAGTGCACCCGCGAGGTGTCGAAGGTGCTGCTCGCCACGGGGGCCGTTGTCACCGGCTCATCATGGCATCGGGACAGCCGTCCCACGACGCGGGGTGGGTGGGCGTGGCGCGCCCGGTCCGGCCACCCGGGAGCGGCTCGGCACGCCGCCTTCCCGCCCCTCTTCCTCCGGGCACTAGGCTCGCGAGGGTGAGCCCCGACTCCGCACCGGCCACCGTGCTGGTCTTCAGCCAGCGGGCCGAGGTCCGCACCGCCGTCCGGACGGCCCTGGGCAACGCGCCGGCCGCCGACGTGGGACCGCTCACGTACCTGGAGTGCGCGACCGCCGACGAGGTGGTGGCGGCCGTCGACCGCGGCGGCGTCGACCTGTGCGTGCTGGACGGTGAGGCCCAGCCCACCGGTGGCATGGGGATCAGTCGCCAGCTGAAGCACGAGATCGCCGACTGCCCCCAACTGGTGGTGCTCATCGCCCGGCAGGCGGACCGCTGGCTGGCCCACTGGTCGATGGCCGACGCCACGTTGGCCTACCCGGTGGACCCGCTGACCGCGCCCCAGGTCGTCGCCGGGCTGCTGCGGGACCGGGCAGCACAGCGCCCGTCCGTCCGTCGCTGACCCGATGACGTCAGCCAGCCCGACCTGGCCCGGCCTGCTCACCCGGCTCACCCGCGGTGAGCACCTCGGGGTCGAGGACACCCGCTGGGCGATGCGGCAGGTCATGACGGGGGAGGCGACGCCGGCGCAGGTGGCCGGGTTCGTCGTCGCCCTGCGGGCCAAGGGGGAGTCACCGGAGGAGGTCTCCGGGCTCGCCGCCACGATGTTGGAACAGGCCACCCCGGTGCAGCTGCCGATGGACTGTGTCGACATCGTCGGCACCGGGGGCGACGGCGCGCAGACGGTGAACATCTCCACGATGGCCGCGATCGTCACCGCAGCGGCCGGCGTCCCCGTGGCCAAGCACGGCAACCGGGCTGCGTCCTCGGCCTCGGGGACCGCCGACGTCCTCGAGGCGCTCGGGGTCGTCATCGACCTGCCGGCCCCGTCCGTGGCCCGGTGCGTGCTCGAGGCGGGGATCGGCTTCTTCTTCGCGCCCGTCTTCCATCCCGGGATGCGGCATGCCGCCGCGCCGCGTCGGGAGCTGGGGATCGGCACGGTCTTCAACTTCCTGGGCCCGCTGACGAACCCGGCCCGTCCGGTGGCGGCCGCGATCGGCTGTGCCGACACCCGGATGGCCCCGGTGCTGGCCCAGGTGCTCGCCGACCGGGGCACCCGGGCACTGGTGTTCCGCGGGGACGACGGGCTGGACGAGCTCACCACCAGCACGACCTCGGCGGTGTGGGTGGTGCGCGACGGGGAGGTGGTCTCCGAGCGGCTGGACCCGACGGCGCTGGGCATCCCGGTGTCCGGGCCGGGGGCGCTGCGCGGAGGCGGTCCGGAGGTCAACGCCGAGGTCGTGCGTCGGCTGGTGGCGGGTGAACCGGGACCGGTCCGCGACGCGGTGCTGCTCAACGCGGCCGGGGCGCTCGCCGCGTTCGACGCCCGTGGGTCGCGGCTGCACGACGCGCTGGGGGCGGGGCTGGAACGGGCTGCGGCCGCCGTCGACGACGGCAGGGCAGCGGCGAAGCTGGCGGACTGGGTGCGGGTCAGCCGCGCCGCGCGCGGGTGAGCACCAGGTGGCTCTCCGGCCCTGCCCGCCGGGGGGCCCGGAACGAGGGCGCCCGAACCGCGGGGTGAGCTACTGGTCGGTCGACTCGAAGCCGATCGAGAACGCGGCCTCGAGGTCGTGCCGCGAGTAGGCGCGGAAGGCGATGTGGGTGGCGGTGTCGACGACACCGGGCACCTTGTTGATCCGCCCGGCGATGACCTGGGCGATCTCCTCGAACTCGTGCACGCGGACGAGTGCGACCAGGTCGACGTCGCCGGCGACGGAGTAGACCTCGCTGACCCCGGGCAGCGCGGCGACCGCCTCGGCCACCTCGCCGATCGAGTCGGTGGCGGCATCGATCATCACGATGGCGGTGATCACGTCCGGGATGCTAGCCCGGTCGCGACCCGGCCGCGCCGCCCGGCGGCGTGCCGGCCTGCCACCGGCGCACCCGCGGTGACCCGGTCGGGCTGGCTGCGGGTGCTGAGCGACCGGGTGTCGGCGAACGGGTCGCGCTCGGCGAGGCCGGCGTCCACCTGGGCGAGGAAGCCGCTGTAGCCACCCGTGCCCGGGGTGCGGCTGGCCAGGGTGCCGGTCAGGTCGACCAGGCGGGTGCCGGGCTTCTCCATCCAGCGCAGCACCAGTTCCGTCTCGTCGACGGAGGCGGCCAGCTCGTCGTCCGGCCCGGTCGGGGTCTCGGCGGTGGCGCGCAGGTCGGCCAGGTGACCGCGGACGGAGCGCCCGCGTTCGGCGACGCCGGCCGCCACCAGTCGGCCCCGACGGACCACCGCCAGCTGCCAGCCCCCGGCGCCGTCGGGCCGGGCGAGGACGAGCTCGGCCACGGTGGCCAGCGACTGCAGGCGCTGTCGCCGCCGGACCGCCCGGACCAGCACGGCCACCCGGTCGCGCAGCACGGCCGCCTCCTCGTACCGGCCCTCGCCGGCCAGCCGCTCGACCCGGTGCAGCAACGGGGCCACCAGGTCGCGGGGATCGGACTCGACGGCCGCACGGAACACCGCCGCTATCTCGGAGTACTCCTCGCGGGACTGGTCGCCGGTGCAGGGCGCCCCGCACCGGCCCATCCCGGCCAGGGCGCAGGCGCTGCCCAGCACCGTCAGCGACAGGCGGGAGGTGCACTGGCGCAGCGGCAGGGACTCGTGCACGGCGGCGACGGCGGTGTCGGCTGCCCGCCGGTCGGGGAAGGGGCCGAGGAACGCTCCCGCGCCCGGCCGCACCCGGCGCACCACCGACAGCCGGGGGAACGGCTCGTCGGTCAACCGGACCCACAGGGCGCGCTCGGGGAACCGGGACCGCCGGTTGTACCGGGGCTTGTGCTCGGCGATCAGCCGCAGCTCCCGGACGGCGGCCTCGAGGTCGTGCGCGCACGGCAGCGCCTCGACCCGCTCGGCGAGGGTGATCATCTCGGTCATCCGGCTGCGCTGCTCGCCGGCGGAGAAGTAGGTGCGCACCCGGCTGCGGAGGTCGCCCGAGGTGCCGACGTACAGCGGTTCGTCGCGCGGGCCGCGGAAGACGTACACCCCGGGACCCGAGGGCACGTGCTCAGCGAGATGACGCTTGCGGCGACGGCGCGGGTCGACCTGGCGGGTCAGCCCGGTCAGCTCCTCGAGCGAGGTGATGCCCAGCGGCCCGAGGCGCTCGAAGAGCCCGTGCAGGACGTCGACGGTCGCCCGGGCGTCGTCCAGTGCCCGGTGGCAGGGCTGCGTGGAGGTGGAGAAGTAGGGCGCCAGCGTGGCCAGCTTGCAGTTGGGCACCTCGTCACGGCTGAGCAGCCGGCGGGCCAGGACGGCGGTGTCGACCGAGGCGAACACCGGCCAGGGCACCGCGCTCGCCTCACAGGCCGCCCGTAGGAACCCGAGGTCGAACGGGGCGTTGTGGGCCACGAGGACGGCGCCGCGGGCGAACTCCAGGAAGGCCGGCAGCACCGCGTCGATCCGGGGCGCCGCGGCCACCATCATCGAGGTGATCCCGGTCAGCACGCTGATGTAGGGCGGGATCTCGTGACCGGGGTCGACCAGGGTCTGGAACTCGCCGAGCACCTGACCGCCGCGGACCTTGACCGCCCCGATCTCGGTGATCGCGCTGTTCTTCGGCGAGCCCCCGGTGGTCTCCAGGTCGACGACCACGAAGGTGACCCCGGCCAGCGGGGTGCCCAGGTCGTCGATCGTCGCCTGCTGGAAGCGCGGCTCGTCCCGGGCCCCGGGCCGGCCGGGCAGTGCCACCTGTCGCCACGGTGAGGGGGCGGGCGCCGCGGTGGTCGGGGGGACCGGAGGTGGTCCCGGTGGTGCTGCTGGGGGCGGGGCAGGTACGGATGGCACGGCGCGGACGCTAGGTCGGGGGTCCGACAGTCCCCGGGAGGCCACGCCGTAGGGGCCGCTGGCCGGAGCCGTGGGGGCCGCTGGCCGGAGCCGTGGGGGCCGCTGGCCGGAGCCGTGGGGGCCGCTGGCCGGAGCGGTGGGGGCCGCTGGCCGGAGCCGTCCGGGCTCCCCGCCCGGGAGCTGAGCAGAACTGTCGGTGGTCGCTCCTACGGTCCGCGGTGTCTGGACCTCAGGAGACAAGGAGAGCCGCCGTGCTCATCGACTGCGACACCTGCACCGTCCGCGGTCAGGGCTGCGACGACTGCGTCGTGACCGTCCTGCTGGGCGCCCCACCGGACTGGCGGGGGAGCGCGCCCACGGTCGTCCCGCTGACGCGACGCCGGCCCGGCGTCTCTGCCGGGGTCCCGGCCGGCGAGGGCCTGCTGGCGGCCGGTGCCGCGCCGGGGGAGGCGACCGCAGACGGCGAGAGCCGGCCCGGCGAGCGTGTCGCCGAGGCCGCGCGCCCGGTCGTCGAGTGGGACGACGTGGAGCGACGAGCCGTCCGCGCCTTGGCAGAGTTCGGGCTGGTTCCGCCGTTACGTCATCAGGATGCGTCCTCTCACGGCGACCGCCACGTGAGCTGACAAATCGCACTGCTGTGATTTGGCAGGTCCTGGGGTCCATTCGCGGTTTGACGGGGCTAGGTCTCGGTCCGGTCACGGACCTACGTTCGTCGTGTCCGAGCGAGACGAAGTCACCACAGAGGGTGACCTCGGTTGGACACCGCCGAACCGCCGACCCGCGCCCGGGTGGTGGACCGGGGAGCGCCTCGACACCGAGGTGGGTCTCGGGCATCGGGACACCGTGCCAGCGGCCGGGGCTCGTGCAGAGCCCGGCTGCGTCGGGTGACCCGGCAGGCGGTCCGAATCGGAGAAACGGAGTCCCGCCGCCCGTGGCGAGCCCTCAGCCCCGCGCCCTGCCCGCCTCGGCGACCCTCGTCGCCGCCGCCACCCCGGTGCACGCGCGCTGCGGTCGTCTCGCCGGCCGGCTGGGCATCGGGATCGTGGCCGTCGTCGCCGCGAGCCTGACCCTGGCGGTCCTGCCGGGCGACGCCGCTGCCACACCGGGTGGCCAGGTCGCCGAGGCGACGAGCCCGGAGCAGGCCACCCAGCTGGTCGCCGATGCGACCCACGAGCTCGAGGTCGTCACCGAGCAGTTCAACGAGGCACAGGAGACGCTGGCCGAGCAGCAGGCAGCCGCAGCTGCCGCAGGCCGGGCGGTCGCCGATGCCCAGGCGCAGCTGGTCGCCCTGGACGAGCAGGTGCGCCGAGTCGCCCGCAGCGCATTCACCGGGGAGCACCTGTCCCGCTTCAACGCCCTCATGAGCAGTGGGTCGGCAGACGAGTTCCTCTCCCAGGTCACCACCCTGGACGCCATCGCCGGGCACACGGACGACGTCCTCTCCCAGGTCACCGCGGCGGCGACCGCTGCCGCACAGGCCCAGTCGCAGGCGGAGGCCGCCGCCGCGGCCGCGGCCGAGACGCTGCAGGACGTCACCGCCCGCCAGCGCGACCTCACCTCGCGGGTCGACGAGTACCAGGCGCAGTACGACGCGCTGAGCGTGGTCCAGCAGGAGGAGGTGGTCGTGGAGCACGCCGGCCCGGTGCTCGAGGCGCCGGCCGAGGTGGTGGCCACCAGCGCCTCGGCCCAGGTCGCCGTGGACACCGCCATGGCGCAGCTCGGTGACCCCTACGTGTGGGCCGCCGGCGGGCCGGACGCCTTCGACTGCTCGGGCCTGACCCAGTACGCCTACGCGGCGGCCGGGGTGGCCCTGCCGCACTCCAGCCGCCTCCAGTCCACGATGGGGACCGCGGTCTCCCGGAGCGCCCTGCAGCCCGGTGACCTGGTCTTCTTCCGCAGCCCGGTCAGCCACGTGGGCATGTACATCGGCAACGGCCAGATGGTGCACGCGGCCACCTTCGGCGTCCCGGTGCAGGTCACCAGCGTCGACATGGCCGGGTACGCCGGGGCACGCCGCATCCTCGGCTGAGCCGGCGATCCGGCCGTCCAGCCGGGTCACAGGGAGCCTGCCTAAGCTCGGCGTCGTGCACCTCCCGCCTCGTTCGACAGCCCGCGGATGAGCCGGGGAGGAGCCGCCGGGTCGCGGCGCGCCGCTCTGTTCGTGGCCGCGGTCCTCGGCGCCGCCCTGGTCGTCGTGATCGTGGTGGCCACCCCGTGGGACGTGCTGCCGGTGCCGCCGGGGGGCCGCACCCCCGTCGACCCGGGCGCCGCCTTCGACCCGGAGCAGGTGACCCGGGCCGAGGCCTTCGCCGCGGCGCTGCGCCCGGCCTCGCTGACGGCCCTGGTGCTGAGCCTGCTCGTCTCGGCGGTCTTCGGGCTCACCCGGGCCGGCGCGGCGACCGCCCGGACCGTCGCCCGTCCGCTGGGCGGTGGCTGGGTGTGGCAGGTGCTGCTCGGCTCGATCGTGATCCTGCTCGTCGGCCGGCTGGTGACCCTGCCGCTGACCGCCTACGGCGAGGTGGTGCGGCGCCGCTACGGCCTGTCCACGCGGGGGTGGGACCTGTGGGCGCGTGACGTCGCCACGTCCTTCGCCATCTCCGCCGGGCTGACCGCACTGGGTCTGCTGGCGCTCGTGGCTCTCGCCCGGCGGACCCCACGCACGTGGTGGGCGTGGGCGGGTGCGGCAGCCGCATCGTTGGTCGTCGTCGGGTCGTTCCTGTACCCCCTGGTGTTCGAGCCGGCCTTCAACCGCTTCGAGTCCATGCCGGCCGGCCCGCTGCGCACGGAGCTGATCGAGCTCGCCGAGCGCAGCGGCTCGCCGGTCGACGACGTGCTGGTCGCCGACGCCAGCCGGCGCACCACCGCGCTGAACGCCTACGTCTCCGGCTTCGGCTCCACCCGGCGGATCGTCGTCTACGACACGTTGCTGGACCAGCGGCCCGACGAGGAGATCGTCTCGATCACCGCCCACGAGCTCGGGCACGTGGCCAACGACGACGTCCTCACCGGCACGTTGATCGGGGCGCTGGGCGCCGGGGCGGGCGTCGCGCTGCTGGGCTGGCTGCTCGGCTCGACCCCGCTGCTCCGCCGGGCCGGCGCGGAGGGCCCCGGGGAGGGGGCGGTGGTGGGCCTGCTGCTGCTGTTGCTCTCCCTCGGCACCCTGGCCTCGACGCCGGTGCAGAACCTGGTCTCCCGGCACATCGAGGCACGGGCGGACCTGCACGCGCTCGACCTGACCGAGGACGCGGACTCGTTCGTGGCGGTGCAGCAGGCCCTGGGGGGCGCCAACCTCAACGACCCCGATCCGCCCGCGATCTGGCACTGGGTCTTCGGGTCGCACCCCACGGCGCCGCAGCGGATCGCCTTCGCCGCCGACTGGGTGGCGGTGCGCGACCGGTGAGCGGAGGTCGCACGCTGGTCGTCACCAACGACTTCCCGCCCCGGCAGGGCGGCATCCAGACCTTCGTCGCCGCCCTGCTGGCCACCCGGCCGCCGGAGTCGCTGGTCGTGCTGGCCTCGGACCATCCCGGCTCGGCCGTTTACGACGCCGCGCTGCCCTACCCGGTGGTGCGGGCGCCCACCGGCATGCTGCTGCCGACGCCGGGAACCGCCCGGACGGCCGCCCGGCTGGCCCGCGAGCACGGCTGCCGGACGGCGTTCTTCGGTGCCGCCGCACCGCTGGGGCTGCTGGCGCCGGCGCTGCGCCGGGCCGGGGTCGAGCGGCTGGTCGGGGCCACGCACGGCCACGAGACCGGCTGGGTGGCGCTGCCCGCGGCCCGGCAGCTCCTGCAGCGCATCGCCGCCGGCCTGGACGTGCTCACCTACATCAGCGAGTACACCCACGGTCGGCTGGCCCCGGCGCTGGGGGACCGCACGCAGCTGGTCCAGCTCTCGCCCGGGGTTGACGTCGACCGGTTCACCCCGGACGCCGACGGGGCCGCCGTCCGCGCCCGGTACGGCCTCGGGTCCGACCCGGTCGTGGTCTGCGTCTCCCGGCTGGTGCCGCGCAAGGGGCAGGACGTGCTGGTCGAGGGCTGGCTGCAGGTGCTGGCCCGGCACCCCCGGGCGAAGCTGCTGCTGGTCGGCGGCGGCCCGCTGGAGCCGGCGCTGCGACGCAGGGTCGCGGCCCGGGGGCTGGCCGGATCGGTCGTCCTGACCGGGGGAGTGGCACCGGCGGACCTGCCGGCGCACTACGCGGCCGGGGACGTGTTCGCCATGCCGTGCCGCACACGCCGCGGTGGGCTGGACGTCGAGGGGCTGGGCATGGTGTTCCTGGAGGCGGCCGCCGGTGGCCGGCCGGTCGTCGCCGGCACCTCGGGCGGGGCGCCGGAGACCGTGCAGGACGGGGTGACCGGGCACGTCGTGGACCCGCGGTCACCCGCCGCGGTCGCGGGTGTGCTGGCCGACCTGCTGGCTGACCCGGCACGCGCCCGGGCGATGGGCGCAGCCGGCCGGGCGTGGGTGGAGCAACGGTGGTCCTGGACGACGATCGCGTCCACCTTCGCCGACGTGCTCGACCCCGCGCCCTGAGCGCGGGGCCGAACAGGCCGGCTGCCAGGTGCTACCGGGCGTAGAGGGCCTCGACCTCGGCGCCGAACTCCTTCATCACCACGGCCCGCTTGAGCTTCAGGCTCGGGGTGAGGGTGCCGTTGTCCTCGGTGAAGTCGTCGCCGAGCACCCGGAACTTCTTGATCGCCTCGGCCTGCGAGACGGCCTTGTTCGCCTCGGCGACCGCAGTGTCCAGCTCGGCCAGCAGCTCGGGGTCGTCGCGCAGCTGCTCGGGCGTGAGCGAGGCGTCCTTGCCCTGGGCCTTCAGCCACGCGGGCAGGGCCTCGGCGTCCAGCGTGACCAGGGCGGCGATGAAGGGCCGCTGGTCGCCCACGACGACGCACTGGCTGACCAGCTTGTGCGCCCGCAGCCTGTCCTCGAGCACGGCGGGGGCGACGTTCTTGCCGCCCGCGGTCACCAGGATCTCCTTCTTCCGCCCGGTGATCTTGAGGAAGCCCTGGGCGTCGAGCTCACCGAGGTCGCCGGTGTGGAACCAGCCGTCGGCGTCGATGGCCTCCGCGGTGGCCTTCTCGTTCTTCCAGTAGCCGCGCATGACGATCCCGCCGCGCAGCAGCACCTCGCCGTCGTCGGCGATCGCCGCGTCGACCCCGGGCAGCGGGCGCCCGACGGTGCCGATGCGCAGCGCCGCGTCGTGGTTGACCGCGGCGGCGGCGGTGGTCTCGGTCAGGCCGTAGCCCTCGAAGATCGTCACGCCGATGCCCCGGAAGAAGTGGCCGAGTCTCTCGCCCAGCGGGGCGCCGCCGGAGATGGCGCCGGCGCAGCGTCCGCCGAGGGCCGCCCGCAGCTTGCCGTAGACCAGCCGGTCGAACAGCGCGTGCTGCACCCGCAGGGCCAGTCCCGGGCCGCCGGTGTCCTGTGCCCGCGACCAGTCGACGGCCACCTGGGCGGCCCGGTCGAAGACCTTGCCCTTGCCGTCGCCCTCGGCCTTGGCCTTGGCGCCGTTGAACACCTTCTCGAAGACCCGGGGCACGGCCAGCACGAACGTGGGCTGGAACCGGCCGAGGTCCCCGACCAGGTCCTTGAGGTCGGGGGTGTGTCCGATGACCGTGCGGGTGTTGAGCGCGCCCACCTGCAGGACGCGGGCCAGCACGTGCGCCAGCGGGATGAACAGCAGCAGCGACCCGTCGGCGTTCATGAACCGGCTGAGCAGGGTCATGCCGTTGCGGATCTCGAACAGGAAGTTGGCGTGGGTGAGCTCGCAGCCCTTGGGCCGGCCGGTGGTGCCGCTGGTGTAGATCAGCGTGGCCAGGCTGTCGGCGGAGAGGGTGGCCCGGCGGGCGGTCAGCTCGCTGTCGGGCACGTCGGCGCCGGCGGCGGTCAGGGTGTCCAGCCCGCCGTCGTCGATCACCCAGACCGGGCCCAGCTCGGGGGACTCGGAGCGCACGGACTCGACGGTCGCGGCGTGCTCGGCGCTCTCCACCACGACCGCGCGAGCGCTGGAGTCGGAGAGGATCCAGGCCACCTGGTCGGCGCTGGAGGTCTCGTACATCGGGACGACGACGGCGCCGGCGGTCCAGATCGCGTAGTCCAGGACGGTCCACTCGTAGCGGGTCCGGGCCATCAGCCCGACCCGGTCGCCGGCCTGCACGCCACCGGCGATCAGCCCCTTGGCGACACCGGAGACCTCGGCGGCGAACTCCGCGTAGGTGACGTCGACCCACTGACCGGCCTGTTGGCGGCGCAGCCCGACCTCGTCGGGGTGCTCGGCCGCGTTGGTGGCGACCATGTCCGTCAGGGCGTCTTCGGGTCCCACGCTGGCGGTGGGGGGAACGCTCAGTTCGCGCACGCCGTCCTCTCTGTCCTGGCCGGTCGGGGGCTCCGTCGCCCCGCCGCTCCGGACCAGGGTCCGGCACCCAATCTAGTCCGCTCGGCCACCGCGCAGTAGCCGAGCGGCCCCGGACGGGGCAGGTGGCCCGGGAGGAGGCCGGGTCGGAGGTGGGCAGCGACTACCCTCCGCCCCATGGCTGACCAGTCCACCCAGTCGATCGTCGTCGACGCGCCTGCGGCCGAGGTCATGGCCGTGATCGCCGACTTCCCGGCCTACCCGTCGTGGGTGTCGGCAGCCAAGCAGGTGGAGGTGCTGGAGACCGGGGCGGACGGCCGGGCCCGCCGGGTGCACTTCGTGCTCGACGCCGGTGCGGTCCAGGACGACTACGTCCTGGACTACACCTGGGACGACGACCGCCGCGTCGACTGGACCCTGGTGCAGGGTCAGATGCAGAAGCAGCAGGACGGCTCCTACTCCCTGGCCGAGTCCGGTGGCCGCACCACCGTCACGTACTCGATCACCATCGACCTGTCGATCCCGATGCTCGGGATGATCAAGCGCAAGGCCGAGAAGGTCATCCTCGACACCGCGCTCAAGGAGCTCAAGAAGCGCGTCGAGGGCTGATGGGCGCCGTGCAGGTCCTCCTCGTCACCGGCCCCGGTGGCGCCGGCAGCTCCACCGTCGCCGCGGCCACCGCCGCTCGGCTCGCCGCGGCCGGCTCCCGGTGCGTGCTGCTCACCGGTCAGCCGGCCGGGATCGCCGACCTCCCCGACCGGGTGACCGTCGACGTCGCCGCGCCGCAGCCTGCGCTGGAGGAGCTGTGGGCCCGGCACGCCGGGCAGCTGTCCGGGGCGCTGCCCCTGCTCACCGTGCCACCGGCGACCTCGGTCGTCCCACTGCCCGGCGTCGCGGAGTTCGCGTTGCTCACCGCCCTGGCCGGGCACCTCCGCGCCGAGGACGTCGACGTCGTCGTGCTGGACCCCGGTCCGACGGTGGCGGCGACGGCGCTGGTCGGCCTCCCGGGGGCGCTGCGGTGGTGGCTGGCGCAGGCCGCGCCCACCCGGCTCCGGGTGCTCGCCACGCTGCGGGCGGCCGCCACCGCAGGCCGCGCCGGCGTCACCGCCGGATTGCTCGCCGGTGCCGCCGCGACGGAGGAGCTGCTGGACGCCGTGCCGTTGGCCGACCCGGCCCGCACCGCCGTCCACCTGGTGCTGCGCCCCGACGCAGCGGCCGCCGACCACCTCCAGCACACGGCGACCGCGCTGGGCGTCCTCGGGCAGCGGATCGCCTCGGTCACCGTCGCCCGGCTGCTGCCGGCCGGGCCGGGGGAGTGGTGGCAGCAGCGGGCCGCGGTGCAGGAGCAGTCGGTGCGCTCGGTGCGCGCGCTGCTGGACCCGGTGCAGGAGGTCGCCGAGGCCGCCGTCGCGCCGACCACCGTCGCCGACCTGCTCGCGCTGGACGCCGCGGTGCCCGAGACCGCACTGCAGCCGCTGGCGCAGGCCGCGCCCCGCCGGGTGGACGGCGAGTGGCTGCTGGACGTGCCGCTGCCCTTCGCCCGCCGTGGCGAGGTCGAGCTCACCCGCTGGGCCGACGACCTGGTGGTCACCGCCGCCGGGGCACGCCGGTCGCTCGCGCTGGACGCCCTGGTGCGCCGGTGCACGATCTCCGGCGGGTCGCTGACCGAGCCGGGCACGGCCCGCGCGGTGCTGGAGGTCCGCTTCGTCCCCGACCCGGAGCAGTGGCCGGCCGGGCTGCTGGCCGCCGGTGCCGCGGCGGGTGCGCCGGCCGAGGGGAGCGGGACGTGACCGCGCCCGGCCCCGACTGGGTCGAGCAGGCCCGCCGGCTGGCTGCCGGGCTGGCGGCCGAACACGCGCCCGGCGCGCGGTTGACCGACGTGCTGGGCGGTCTGCTCGGCACCCCTGCCCCGCGGCCCGACCCGGCCCACCGACCCGAGGACGACGGTGCGGCCACGCCGCCCCCGACGGCGGAGGACTGCCGCTGGTGCCCGGTCTGCGCCGGTCTGGCAGCGCTGCGCGGACGCCGTCCCGACCTGGTCGAGGCGCTGGCCGACGTGCTCGCCAGCGCAGCGACCGCCCTCCGCGCCCAAGCGGCCCAGCAGAACTGCGCCCACGCGGCCGACCAGAACCCGGACGGCAGCGCTGCCGCGTCCGAGGACCCTGCCCCTGACGTCCGCGCCGCGGACGCACGAGCCCCTTCCGAGGAGACCGTGACCCACCCGGCCCCCGCCCCTGTCCAGCGGATCGACGTCGCATGACCGTCCCCGACCTGCAGAGCCACGGCCCGACCGCGACCGGCCGGGCCGCGCAGCTGCCCGCGCTGGGCATCGACATCGGCGGCACCAAGGTGGCCGGCGGCGTCGTCGCACCCGACGGCACGATCCTGGACACCGCCCGCCGGGCCACCCCGGGCAAGTCGGTGACCGCCACCGAGGACGCGATCTGCGCGGTGGTCGACGAGCTGGCGCAGCGACACGGCGACCCGCTGGTCGGCGTGGGCGTCGGCGCCGCCGGCTGGTTCGACCGCACCGGGGACACCGTGCTGTTCAGCCCGCACCTGGCCTGGCGCAACCAGGCGCTGCGCAAGGACCTCGCCGACCGGCTGCAGCGCCCGCTCTGGGTCGGCAACGACGCCGACGCGGCGGCCTGGGCCGAGTACCGCTACGGCGCGGCCCGCGGTAGCAGCCTGATGCTGATGATCACCCTGGGCACCGGGATCGGCGGCGGCATCGTCGTCGACGGCCGGCTGCAGCGGGGCTCGCACGGCGTTGCCGGCGAGTGGGGCCACATGCGCGTGGTTCCCGACGGCCGGCTGTGCGCCTGCGGCAACCGCGGGTGCTGGGAGCAGTACGCCAGCGGGAACGCGCTGGGCCACACCGCGCGGGAGGTGGCCGACAACTCCCCGGCGGCCGCGGCCGACCTGCTCGACCGGGTGGACGGCAACGCCGCGCGGATCACCGGTGAGGTGGTGGCGCAGGCCGCGGCCGACGGTGACCCGCTGGCGATCGAGCTGCTGTGCGAGGTCGGCACCTGGCTGGGGCAGGGGATCGCCGACCTCTCGGCGATCCTCGACCCGGACGTGGTGGTGATCGGCGGCGGGGTGAGCGTGCTGGGCGAGACGGTGCTGGCGCCGGCCCGGGAGCGCCTGGAGCGGGCCTTGCCCGGTCGTGGGTTCCGGCCGGGGCCGCGGGTGGTGGCCGCCGAGCTGGGTGCGCAGGCCGGGATGGTCGGCGCCGCCGACCTGGTCCGCCGCTCCGTGGCCGACGGCGAGGACCAGCAGCAGGTCTGACGGCGAGGAGCAGCAGCAGGGCCGACGGCGAGGACGGCAGCGGGGCCGGCGGCCCCGCTGCCGGGTGCTCACTCGGGGGCGAGCTCGCGGGCCAGCTGCTCCAGGAACAGGCCGATGTCGGTGACGATGCCCATCGCCTGGGCGCTGCCCCGGTCGGCCAGCTTGGTCACCGTCGCCGGGTTGATGTCCACGCACACCAGCGGCACCGACGCCGGGAGGATGTTCCCGGTGGCGATCGAGTGCAGCATCGTGGCGACCATGATCGCGAAGCCGACGTCGGGCAGCTCGGCGCGCATCGCCCGCTGACCGTCGATGACGTCGGTGATGACGTCGGGCAGCGGGCCGTCGTCGCGCACCGACCCGACCAGCACGAACGGCTTGCCGGCCTGCACCATCGCGTGCATGACCCCGCCGGTGAGGACGCCGGTCTCCACCGCCGCGGCGATCGACCCGGCTGCCCGGATGGTGTTGATCGCCCGGATGTGGTGCTCGTGGCCGTGCGGCACGCCGGAGCCCTTGGCCAGGTCGACCCCGAGCGAGGTCCCGAAGAGCGAGGACTCGATGTCGTGGGTCGCGAGCGCGTTCCCGGCGAAGAGCACGTCGACGTAGCCGGCCTGCACCAGCCGGACCATCGCGGGCGCGGCACCGGTGTGGACCACGGCCGGGCCGCCGACCCACAGCACCCGCTTCCCGGCGGCCTTGACCTCCCGCATCCGCTCGGCGATCTGGCGCACCAGGAGCGCCTGGGGCTTCTCGCTGGAGACCGAGGAGGACATGAACCCGAAGTCGTCCTCGTCGCCGCGGGGGGCCTGTGGCGGCAGCTCCACCCGCACGCCGTGGGCGCCGCAGACCACGGCGTCCCCGGCCCGGACGTCGCTGACCGGAACGGTGCGCACGACCGGTCCGTCGGTGACGACCAGACCGCAGTCCATCTCCGGCTGCTGCACCCGCAGCCAGTCCCGGTCCAGCCGGACCAGGGTCTCCAGGTTGGTGGTCGAGTAGAAGTCCTCTGGGAAGACGCCGTCGGAGGGGGCGGGCCGGGTCGTCGCCGTCCCGGGGTCGACGGCGTTGGCCCCGTGGACCTGCACCCGCATCAGGATCCGGTCCAGCAGCTCGGGCTCGCTCGCGCTGACCTCGACCAGCGCCCGGGACTCGTCCTGGTGCTGCCGGCCCAGGTCCAGGCGGTCGATCCGGTAGTCACCGCCGTACTCGAGGACGTCGTCGAGCACCCGGGCGAGGATCCCGGTGTCCATCAGGTGACCGGTCAGGGTGACGACGGCGGAGTGCGTCGAGGAGGGGGAGCTCATCCCCGTGACGCTATCGGCTCGAGCGGTGTCCGCCGGGAGCTCGCGAGGAACGGGCGCGCGGGGTGCCCCCTCAGACGACCGCGCCGTCGTCCCCGTCGCGGTCGTCGCGGTCGCGCATCCGGGACACCAGCACCCCGACGCCGCCGACCACCGCGGCCACCCCGAGCACCAGGCCCAGGTCCAGCGACAGGCCGACCCGGGTCGGGGCGACGAGGAGCACGGCACCGACGGCGATCAGCAGGAGCGCGTACAGCGAGGCCGGCGCGAGCACCGGCAGTGGCGGGGGCGGGGGCGGCTCGTAGTGGTCGTCGAAGGCCTCCAGCACCGACCGCTCGGCCGGCGGCGGGGGCGGGTCGTCGCGTGGTTCGGCGGCCACGACGTTGCGGCCGTGTTCGGCCTCGAACGCGGCGACGATCCGGGCGAACTCGGCGTCCTCGTCGGTGGCCCGCTCCGACCGGGGCGGCATCGGGCGGGGTGCGGCCGGCTCGTCGGTGTGCGGGTCGACGACGCCGGCGGCCTCGGTGCGCCGCGCCCGGTCGACGAACAACCGGTCCGAGGGCGGGCTGGGGAAGGAGACGCTGCGGGTGTAGGGCTGCACGTCGGTGGCCGGCTCGAGGTAGGCGGCGATCCCCGCCGCGGCCAGCAGGTCGAGCAGGTGCTCACCCACCCGCGGGTCGACGTCGCGCAGCGGGTGCCACAGCGTCGCGTCCAGCCCGTTGTCCCGACGGCCCCGGCCGCGGCCCGGACCGCGGGGGAGCGTCACGAGCTGCGCTCCCGGGCGGCGGGCACGCGCTCCCGGATCCACTCGACGGACCGGGCGAAGAGCATCGTCGCGTCGTTGTCCAGGGTGGCCACGTGCCAGCTCTCGTGCAGCAGCACCTCGGTGGTGTCGGTGCTGCCGACGCCGGCCAGCAGCACCCGGGTGGAGGCGGGTTCCACGACGTGGTCGGTGACGCTGCGGAACACCAGCAGCGGAGCCCGCACGGCGCCCAGGTCGGCGCGGACGGCGGTCCACAGCCGACGGAGTCCCAGCGCGGCCCGGGTGGGCAGCCGCGGGTAGGCCAGCTCGACCGAGCCCGGCTTCTTGATGTCGCCGGCGACCGGCGCCCAGGCCGGGGTGAGCCGGGCCAGCAGCGGGAGCAGCCGGGCGTCGCGCCGTTCGGTGAGCAGCGAGGGGTTGACCAGCACCAGGGCGGCGACGTCGTCCGGACGCCGCTGGGCCAGCCGCAGCGCCAGGGCGCCGCCCATCGACAGGCCGGCCACCACCACCCAGCCGCACCGGGCGCGCAGGTCGTCCAGCGCCGCGGACAGCTCCTGGTACCAGTCCTCCTCGGTGCTGGCGTTGGCGTCCTGCCAGCGGGTGCCGTGGCCGGGCAGCAGCGGGCAGCGCACGGTGAAGCCGGCGGCCGCCAGGTGCTCGCCCCAGAGGCGCAGGCTCTGCGGGGTGCTGGTGAACCCGTGGCACAGCAGCACCCCGACCGCTCCGCCCGGCAGGTCGAACGGGTCGGCGCCGGGCATCAGCGGCCCGGCCTGCGGTGCGACCTGCGGCATCGGTCCTCCGGGGCGGTGAGTGGCCGTGCGGCGGCGGCTGGGATTGTGGGGGTGTTGTGCGCCTCCTTAGTCTGACAGTCGCTGAGGGAGGCGCGTTGTTCTACTGGTTCCTCAAGTTCGTGGCCGTCGGGCCGATCGTCAAGCTCGTGTTCCGGCCGCGCGTCGAAGGTGTCGAGCGCGTGCCGGCGACCGGTGCGGCGATCATCGCCAGCAACCACCTGTCCGCGGCGGACTGGATCTTCATGCCGCTGTCCCTGCGCCGGCGGGTCACCTTCCTGGCCAAGGCCGAGTACTTCACCGGCACCGGGCCCAAGGGGGCCGCGCAGCGGCTGTTCTTCGGCGGCAGCGGCCAGGTGCCGATCGACCGGACCAACGCATCCGCGGCCGAGGACGCGATCCGCACCGGCATCCGCATCCTCAGCCGGGGCCGGCTGCTCGGGATCTACCCGGAGGGCACCCGGTCGCCCGACGGCCGGCTCTTCCGGGGGAAGACCGGCATCGCCCGGATGAGCCTGGAGACCGGCGCGCCCGTGGTCCCGGTCGCGATGGTCTACGAGCCGCGCTCGGTGCCCCTGCCGGGCAGGCTGGGCCGCCGGCTCAGCAAGCACCTGCTGCGGGTCGTCGTGCGGTTCGGTGAGCCGCTGGACTTCTCCCGCTACGACGGTCTCTCCGGCGACCGCTTCGTCGAGCGGTCGATCACCGACGAGATCATGTACGAGATCATGGAGCTCTCCGGCCAGGAGTACGTCGACCTCTACGGCGCCAAGGTGAAGAAGTCGATGGACACCACCGGCATCACCGCCACCGAGGCCGTGTCCCGGCTGCAGCCCCCGCCGCACGAGGCCGCCGACCGGCTGCCGAGCTCACTCGCCGGCTGAGCACCGCACCGAGGCCATCAGCCGCGGGAGGTCGACCGGGCCAGCGCGTCCGGCTCGACCCGTCCGGTGGTGTCGCCGGACGCCGACCCGGGAAGAGCAACCCGATGTGCTCCTGCTCCGATGCCTCGGCGCTGCGGCGCCCGACCGCCCGCTGACCGGGGATGGACCCCACCGGCCTGGCCTACGCCGTCGCCGGGGCGGCGGCCCTGCTCACCGCCCTGCTGCCCCGGTTGCTCCGCCGGCTGCCGATCTCGCTGCCGATGGTGGTCGTGGCCATCGGGGTCGCCGTCTTCGCCGCCGTCGACCGGCTGCCCACCCCGGACCCGCTGGAGCACGAGCTCATCGCCGTCCACCTCACCGAGGCCTGCGTGATCGTCTCGTTGCTGGGCGCCGGGCTCGCTCTGGACCGGCGCCTGGGATGGCGGCGCTGGTCGACCACCTGGCGACTGCTCGGCATCACCATGCCGCTGACCGTCGCGGCCACGGCGCTGCTCGGCGGCTGGCTGCTGGGACTGGGGGCGGCCGCTGCGGTGTTGCTGGCCGCTGCGCTGGCCCCCACCGACCCGGTGCTCGCCACCGAGGTCCAGGTGGACGAGCCGACCGGTGAGGCGGAGAGCGAGGACGAAGCGCGCTTCGCGCTGACGTCGGAAGCCGGCCTCAACGACGGGCTGGCCTTCCCGTTCACCTACGCCGCGGTCGCCATGGCCACCCTGGGTGCGGCGCCGTCGAACTGGCTGGGGGAGTGGCTCCTGTTCGACGTCGTCTGGCGGATCGCCGCCGGTGTCGCCGTGGGCGTCGGGGTGGGCTGGGCCTTGCGTGCGATGTTCTTCTCGGCCGGGCAGAGGCGAGCCGGGCTCGTCGAACGGGCCGAGGGGTTCGTCGCGCTCGCCATCGTCTTCCTCGCCTACGGCGTCGCCGAGCTCATCGAGGGCTACGGCTTCGTCGCCGTCTTCGTCTGCGCCTGCACGATCCGGGCCGCGGAACGGGCGCACGGCCACCACCAGGTGCTGCACACCTACGTCGAGCAGCTGGAACGCCTGCTGACCGTCGTCGTCCTCGTCCTGCTGGGCGGCGCAGTGGCCCGGGGGGCGCTGGCCGGTCTGAGCGGAGCCGAGGTCGGGCTGGCCGTGGTCCTGGTGCTCGTGGTCCGGCCACTGGCGGGCTGGCTGGGGCTGCTCCGCGGACGGACGGGCCCACGTGAGCGCAGCGCCATCTCCTTCTTCGGGGTCCGCGGCATCGGGTCGCTCTACTACCTCGCCTACGGCCTGAGCCAGGCCGAGTTCGCCGGTGCCGAGCAGCTGTGGCGGGTGACGGTCCTCGTCGTCCTGGTGTCGGTGATCGTGCACGGGATGGCCGCGACGCCGGTCATGACCTGGCTGGACCGCCGCCGGCAGCGCGCTGCCGCGGCGGTGCGCGGGGAAGAGGCCGCGGCCCCGGTCACCCCGGTCTGAGCCGACGTCGGTGGGCCGACGCCTACGGTGTGCCGGTGAGCGTGCGGCGGTACTTCTACGACACCGAGTTCATCGAGGACGGCACCACGATCGACCTGGTGTCGATCGGCGTGGTCGACGAGACCGGCCGGGAGTTCTACGCCGTCAGCACCGAGTTCGACCCGGACCGGGCGATCCCGTGGGTGCGCCGCAACGTCCTGGACCAGCTGCCGTCCCCGGCGGACAAGGCGTGGCGCAGCCGGGAGCGGATCCGGGAGGACCTGCTGTCCTTCCTCACCGCCCCCGGTGAGGAGATCGAGCTGTGGGCCTGGTTCGCCGCCTACGACCACGTCGCGCTGGCCCAGCTCTGGGGAGCGATGCCGGCGTTGCCGCGACCGATCCCGCGGTTCACCCGCGAACTGCGCCAGCGCTGGGACGACGCCGGCCGGCCTGCTCTCCCGCCCAAGCCGGCGGGGACGCACGACGCGCTGGTGGACGCCCGGTACAACCTGACCCGTTGGCAGGTGATCGAGGCGGCCGGAGGTCGCGCGGTGGCCCGCTGACCTGCTCGGGGCGCGACACTGGTCCGGGTGGAGGCAGCAGCGACGCCGGACGAGGCGCTGGCCCGGATCGCCCGCGCGGCCGCCGGCGAGCACGGTGCGCCGGCGGGGCTGCTGGACGGCTACCTGCCGGCGGTCCTGGCCGTGGCGCGGACCGGTCGCCGGCTCAGCGTCGCCGAGGAGGAGTCCTGCTGCCGGCTGGGCGGGGAGGCGGCCCGGGCCGGGGTGCCGTTGCCGGCGCTGGTCGACCTCTACATGACGGCGTCCCGGCGGCTGTGGCCCGAGCTGCCCGCGCTGCTGGGGCAGGTGCGGTCGCGGCCGGTGCGGCCGACGGAGCTGGTCGGCATCGGCGAGGCCGTCTGGCGCGCTGCGGACACCGCGCTGGCCGCCCTGGCCAGTGGCTACCTCGACGCCCAGCACGAGGTGGTGCGCCGGGAGGAGGCCTACCGGCGCGAGTTCGTCGACGACCTGTTCAGCGGCGGGTCCGACGTCGGGTCGCTGGTCGAACGGGCCGAGCCGTTCGGCCTCTCGCTGACCGCGACCCACGTGGTCCTCGTGGCCGCGACCGACCGACCGATCGACTCGGGCATGCACGTGGCCGGTGCGGTCGAGGCGGCGGTCCGGGCCCGTGCCGCCGGGCGGGGCCTGCTCGTCGCCGCGAAGGACGGGCGGCTGGTGTGCATGCTGTCCTCGCCGTCCGACGACGGCGGCGCGGCCGACGCGATCGACCCACCGGAGCTGACCGAGGTGGTCGGCCGGGCCGTCGCGCGGCTGACCCACCGGTCCTCGTGGCGGGTGGGGGTCGGGCGTCGGCACGCGGGGCCACGCGGGGTGTTGCACTCCTACCGGGAGGCACTCGACGCGCTGGACCTCGCGGCCCGGCTGGACCTGCCGCAGCCCGTCGTCCACGCGCGCGACCTGCTGGTCTACCGGGTGCTGCTGCGCGACGAGGCGGCCATGGCCGACCTGGTGCAGACCGTGCTCGGCCCGCTGGTCGGCGCCCGCGGCGGGGCGGAGCCCCTGGTGCGCACGCTGGCTGCCTACTTCGCCACCGGCGGGAACACCGCGGCCACCGCCCGGGACCTGCACCTGAGCGTGCGGGCGGTGAGCTACCGGATCGAGCGGGTGCACACGCTCACCGGACACGACGCCGGCGACCCGGCCGACCACCTGCCGCTGCTGGTGGCCGTGACCGGGGCCCGGATGCTCGGCTGGCCCCGGCGCCGACTGGTCGCCGACTGAGGGTCCCAACGGTCTCGGTTGCCGGGAACCGGCAACCAGGGGTGGCGGGACGGTGCCCGGTCCAGCCGGTGCGGCCCCCGGGCCGACGGGCCATCGTCAGCAGATGGCGGGGGCCGAGGCCGGCCTCGCCCGTGGCCCGAGGAGGCTGCCGTGTCCACGCACCCCGGAGACAGCGACGCCACCTGGACCCGGGTCGCCCGGGCGCTGCGACTGCTGCTGGCCGTCCTGTTCGTGGGGATCGCCCTGCCCGGGGCCGTGGTGACCCCCGTCCCGCGGATGCTGCTGCTGGCACCGCTGATCGGTGCCTTCGCCGCCGTCGTCGCCGGTCTGGTCAACCCGGGCTTCCCGGTGCAGCCGCGCGCGCGGCGGGCCGTGCTGGGAGCCTTCGCCGCTGCGGCCCTGACCGTGCCCTTCTCCAGCGGTGTCGCGCTGCTGGGGCCGTCGGGCGCATGGCTGGTGATCGCGATGATCCTGCTGGCCGCCACCGTGGCCGGGATGTGGATCGCCGACTGGGACTCCGCGCCGCTCTCGGTGTCGGACCCGCGGCGGGTGGCGGCGTTGCGCGACTTCGTCGGCGTGCTGCCCACGGAGGCGCTCGTCCGGGAGTGGCGGGCCACGGGCCCACCCCTGCAGACGACGACGGACCCGCAGGAGCGGGCCGCCCTCGTGCGGGTCCGCGGTCTCGTCCTGGACGAGCTCCTCCGCCGGGACCCGGCCGCCATGGCGCAGTGGCTGGAGGACGGCGGACCGGCCGACCCGGGGCCGCACCTGCGCCAGGAGCGGGGCCCGGCGGGCTGAGGGCCGCCGGCGGCAGATCACCGCCGGCGGCCCTCAGGCCCCGCTGCCCCGGTCCCACCGTGAGCTCGCGAGTGTGGTGGGGGGCAGCGGGGTCCTTCAGACCGTGAAGACGTTGATCAGCCGGTTCAGCTCCCCGGAGAGCTGGTCCAGCTCCCGGGCAGCGGCGCGGGCGGAGTCGACGTCGGCGGCGGTGCGGTCGGCGTCGGTGGTGACGTCGTTCATCGTGTCGGTCACCGAGCTGGCCCCGTCGGCCACCGAGTTGACGCTGCGGGACAGCTCGTTGGTGACCGCCGTCTGCTCCTCCACCGCGCTGGCGATGGTGGTCTGGTGGTCGTTCATCTCCCGGATGACCGCGACGATCTGACTGATGGAGCCGACCGCGGCGCTGGTGTCGGCCTGGATCGACTGCACCCGCTGGTGGATCTCCTCGCTGGCCCGCGAGGACTCCTGGGCCAGCTCCTTGACCTCGGTGGCGACGACGGCGAAGCCCTTGCCGGCCTCACCCGCGCGAGCCGCTTCGATCGTGGCGTTGAGCGCCAGCAGGTTGGTCTGCTCGGCGACCGCCGAGATGACCTTGACCACCTCGCTGATCTCCCGCGAACTGGCGCCCAGCGCCGCGATCGCCGTCTCGGTGCTGGCGGCCAGCTCGACCGCGCCCTGCCCGACGTGGCTGGCGTCGCTGGCGCTGCGGGCGATCTCCCGGATCGCCGACCCCATCTGCTCGGCACCGGCGGCCGCCGAGGTGACCCCGGAGCTGATGTCCGCGGCCGCCTGGTGGGCGTGCCGGGCCTGGTCCCGGCTGCGGCTGGCCCGCTCGCTCAGCCCGTCGGCCACCCGGGCCACGCCGGAGGCGGAGACCGCGAGCGACTCGGCGGCGGAGCCGATGTCCCGGATCGTGCCGGCCACCTTGTCGACGAACCGGTTGAAGGCGCCGGCGAGCTCGCCGACCTCGTCCTGTGCCGATTCGTCGACCCGTTGGGTCAGGTCGCCCTCGCCGTCGGCGATCTCGGCCATCCGCTGCCGCAGTGCGTCCAGCGGCGCGGTCAGCCGCCGGCCCAGCCACCAGGCGAGCGCCAGCCCGGCCAGCCCGACCAGCACGGCGGAGACCACCAGCGCGTTGAACATCGCGGAACGGCCCTCGTCGAGCCGGTCGACGGCGGCGGCGAAGTCGCTGTCCTGCGCGTCGACCACCAGCACCCAGTCCCAGGGCGCGTAGTAGCTGACCTGCACCGTGTGCGAGCCGGTCTCGGGGTCGCGGTACCGGACCGTGGCCTGCTCACCCGGCTCCAGCCCGACGGCGGCCGCCACCACCTCCTGGATCCAGGGCTCGCCGTCGGCGTCCTGCGCCTCGAGCAGGGAGGTGCCCTCGGCCTGCCCGTCCTTGCTGATCAGCACGGTGCCGGCCCGGTCGCCGGTGCCACCGAGGGCCCAGACCGTGCCGTTCGCACCGGCAGCGGTGGTCTGCAGGCTCTCCCGCAGCGCGGGCAGGTTCTCCTGCTTCACACCCACGTAGAGCATGCCGATGACCTGACCGCCGGCGTCGAACAGCGGCTCGTAGGCGGTGACGTACCAGGAGTCGACGACCAACGCCGTCCCGCGGTAGGTCTGCCCGCTCAGCACGGCGGACACGACGGGGCTGGGTGCGCCGCCCGCGCCGGTCGCGGGGATGTAGGTGCCGATCGCCCGGGCGCCGGTGGCGCTGACCACGTTCGTCGCGACGCGGAGCATGTCCCCGGCGGGGTTCATCCGCTGGAAGACCGTCGCGGTGCCGCCGACCAGCTCCTGCACCTGGTCCACGACCGGGGTGGGCGCCGCGACGTCGGCGTTCTTGCCCAGCCACGTCCCGCCGACCTCGACGCGGGGAAGCGCGACGGGGACGACCTCTCCGGTCACCTGGTTCTTGGCGTCCCAGGCGACGGTGTTGCGGGTGGCCGGACCGAGCCCGAACCCGCCGGCCTGCTCGAGCACGTAGCCGGCGACCTCCAGGTCGTTGTCGACGGCCGCGGCGATCGAGTCGCCCTGGCTGGAGACGACGTCGTACACGCCGTCGGCGGTCTGTTCGATGCTGTGCTGGACCATCTCGCGGACGTCGGCCTTGGCGTCGTCGGCGAACTCGCCGCTCTGCCAGGCACTCACCCCCAGCATGGCCGCCGCGGTCACGGTGACGCTGGCCACAGCCAGTGCCACCACCTTCGTCCTGATGCCCCTGCGCACGTGTGCTCCCTGGCCCGCTTCCCCGGGCGGGAGAGATCCCCGCCTCGAACGGGGTCATCGGCAGCCGAGTGGATCTTCGGTACCGGCCGGCGTCCGGGTGCGTCCCACCTACCGGACAGGAGTTCTCGAAGGGGGCGCGGCGCGCCGTACGCTCAGGGGGTGAGTCTCCCTGAACCCGCCGAGCTCCTGCCGGACCTGGACCGGTGGCGGGGACTGCCCGCCGCCCAGCAGCCGGAGTGGCCCGACCGGGCCGCCGTCGACGCCGTGCTGTCGACCCTGTCGAGCGTGCCGCCCATCGTGGCGCCGGCCGAGGTCGACACCCTGCGCCAGCAGCTGGCCGACGTCGCCCAGGGCAAGGCGTTCCTGCTGCAGGGCGGCGACTGCGCCGAGACCTTCGACCTGAACACCGAGCCGCACCTGCAGGCGACCACCCGCACGCTGCTGCAGATGGCCGTCGTCCTCACCTACGGGGCGAGCGTGCCGGTGGTCAAGGTGGGCCGGGTTGCCGGGCAGTACGCCAAGCCGCGCTCGTCCAACACCGACGCGCTCGGGCTGCCGTCCTACCGCGGCGACATGGTGAACTCGCTGAACCCGGTGCTGGCGGAGCGGATCCCCGACCCGAACCGGCTGGTGCGCGCGTACGCCAACTCGGCCGCGGCGATGAACATGATCCGCGCCTACGCCCGGGGCGGGCTGGCCGACCTGCACGCCGTGCACGACTGGAACAAGGACTTCGTCGCCAGCTCGCCGGCCGGTGTCCGCTACGAGGTCATCGCCCAGGAGATCGACCGGGCGCTGGCCTTCATGAAGGCCTGCGGCATCGACGATGCGGCGTTGCGCGGGGTGGAGCTGTACAGCAGCCACGAGGCGCTGATCCTGGACTACGAGCGCGCGCTGACCCGGATGTACGAGGGCCGCCCGTACGCGCTGAGCGCGCACTTCGTCTGGGTGGGGGAGCGCACCCGGCAGATGGACGGCGCGCACATCGAGTTCGTCTCCAAGCTGGCCAACCCGATCGGGGTGAAGATCGGCCCGGGCACCACGCCGGAGCAGGCCACCGAGCTGGTCGAGCGGCTGGACCCCGACGGCGTCCCCGGCCGGCTCACGCTGATCAGCCGGATGGGCAACGGCAAGATCCGCGACGTCCTGCCCGGGATCGTGGAGAAGGTCACCGCCAGCGGCCACCAGGTGGTGTGGCAGTGCGACCCGATGCACGGGAACACGCACGAGTCGCCCAGCGGGTACAAGACCCGGCACTTCGACCGGGTGGTCGACGAGGTGCTGGGCTTCTTCGACGTGCACCGCGGGCTGGGCACCTGGCCCGGCGGCATCCACGTCGAGCTCACCGGTGAGGACGTCACCGAGTGCCTGGGCGGCGCCATGGAGATCAGCGACGCGGACCTGAACAGCCGGTACGAGACGGCCTGCGACCCGCGACTGAACACCGGGCAGTCGCTGGAACTGGCGTTCCTGGTCACCGAGATGCTGCGCAGCTGATGTACGGCATCGACACCGACGGCCCGGCCACCCGCGGGGACGTCGTGGACCTGCGCTCGGACACGCTCACCCGGCCGACCCCGGCGATGCGCCGGGCGATGGCCGAGGCGGAGGTGGGCGACGACGTCTACCGCGAGGACCCGACGGTCAACGCGCTGGAGGCGCGGGTCGCCGAGCTGTTCGGTCACGAGGCCGCGCTGTTCGTGCCGTCCGGGACGATGGGCAACCAGATCGGCCTGCGGCTGGTCTGCGAGCCCGGCCAGGAGGTGCTCGGGGACGCCGACGCACACGTCCTCACCTACGAGATGGGTGCCGCGGCGGCGCTGTTCGGGCTCTCGTCCCGCACCGTCGTCTCCGAGGGGGGCCGGCTGTCGGCCGACCAGCTGATCGCCCAGGTGCGCCCACACGGCGACTGGCACCTCACCGCGACGGCCGCGATCGCCGTGGAGAACACCCACAACCGCGGCGGCGGGCTGGTGCAGCCCCTCGCCGAGCTGGAGCGGCTGTTCGCCTGGTCCCGCACCGCCGGGGTCAACGTGCACCTGGACGGCGCCCGGGTCTTCAACGCGGCCGTGGCCTCCGGCGTCCCGCTGGCCACCTACGGGCGGCTGGCCGACACCGCGTCGGTGTGCCTGTCCAAGGGCCTGGGTGCCCCGGTCGGGTCGGTGCTGGTCGCCAGCGCCGAGCGCATCGCCGCGGCCCGGCTGTGGCGCAAGCGGCTCGGTGGCGGCATGCGCCAGGTCGGGGTGCTCGCCGCGGCTGCCTCCTACGCGCTGGACCACCACCTCGACCGGTTGGCCACCGACCACGAGCACGCCCGCCTGCTCGCCGAGCGCCTCGGCGTCGACCCGGCGACGGTGGAGACGAACATGGTGGTCGTCGACGACGTCCCGGCCCCGGCCGTGGCCGAGGCGGCCAAGGCCCAGGGGGTGCTGGTCGGTCAGGTCAGCGCCCGGCGGGTCCGGCTGGTGACCCACCTGGACGTCGACCGGGACGGCGTGGAGCGGGCGGCCAAGGTGCTCACCCAGGTGATCGGCGACCTCGCCGGCTGAGTCGGCGACGAGGTCAGCCGCGCCTCCGTCGGCGCTCCTGGCGGCGGAGGAGCTCGCGGCGCAGCGCGCTGGTGCACCACCACCCGGAGAGGCCGGTCGAGGCCGGGTTCACCGCCCGGCGCAGCCGTCGCCCGGCTCGGGACATCGCACACCTCTCCGGGTCGCGGCCCCACCGGCCGCCGGGCCGATGATGCCGCGGCCGGACCCGCCCGACACCCGGGGAGCACTCGCGCAAAGGTGATCACCGCTGTCACAGTGGTCCCCTCGTCCGCGCCCGCGGTCGAGTCCGCGTCGCCGTCGACTCGAAGAGGTCCCCCGTGCCAGAAGTCGAACCCGCCCTGGGCACCGCACCGCTGTTGCTGATCGCCGTGGGTGCCGTTGCCGTGCTGCTCGTCCTGATCATGAAGTTCAAGGTGCACGCCTTCGTGGCGTTGGTCCTGGTCAGCCTGCTGACCGCGCTGGCGACCGGCATCCCCATCGGGGACGTCATCGACACGCTGCTGGCCGGGTTCGGCTCGACCCTGGCGGCGGTCGCGCTGCTGGTCGGGCTGGGCGCGATGATCGGCAAGCTGCTCGAGGTCACCGGTGGTGCCACCGTGCTGGCGGACTCGCTGATCAACCGGTTCGGTGAGAAGCGCGCGCCGCTGGCGCTGGGCGTCGCCTCGCTGCTCTTCGGTTTCCCGATCTTCTTCGACGCCGGCTTCGTCGTCTTCCTGCCGATCATCTTCAGCGTCGCCCGCAGGTTCGGTGGGTCGGTGCTGCTCTACGCGCTGCCCTCGGCGGGTGCCTTCGCGGTCATGCACGCCTTCGTCCCGCCGCACCCGGGCCCGGTCGGCGCCGGCGACATCCTCGGCGCCGACATCGGGCTCCTGGTCGTCGTCGGCCTGGTCATCGGCCTGCCCACCTGGTTCATCTCCTGCTACCTGTTCAGCCGGTGGATCGGCGGGCGGGTCATGGTCCCGATCCCGTCCACCCTGGCCGGTCGCAAGTCCGAGGCCGACGACCCCCGGGTCGACACCGACGTCGACGACGCGGCCGGCCCGGACGGTGGCGCCACGGGCGGCACGGGCGGCGGCGCCACCGGCGGCACGGGCGGCGGCGCCACCGTGGCCGCCGGGACGGCGACGGAGACGGCCACCCGGACCGCGCCGCCGAAGTTCAGCACCGTGCTGGCCCTGCTGCTCCTCCCGCTGGTGCTGATCCTGCTCAACACCGGCTTCAACACCCTGGCCACGGCCGGGGCGGTCGACGGCGAGGCCGGCTGGCTGGACTGGGTGACCCTGCTCGGCCAGACGCCGGTGGCGCTGCTGATCACGCTGCTGGTCGCCGCCACGGTGCTCAGCCGCGAACGGTTCTCCCGCGCGGAGACCGAGGACCTGCTCAACTCCTCGATCGGTCCGGTCGCGGCGATCATCCTGATCACCGGTGCCGGCGGCATGTTCGGTGGAGTGCTCCGCGCCAGCGGCATCGGCACCGCGCTGGCCGACAGCCTGGAGACGATCGGCCTGCCGGTGATCGTCGCGGCCTTCGTCATCGCGACCTGCCTGCGGGTCGCCCAGGGCTCGGCGACGGTGGCGCTGCTGACCACCGCCGCGCTGATCGCCCCGGCGGTCGCGGAGAACGACCTGTCCCGGCTGGACACCGCGCTGGTGGTCATCGCGATCGCCTGTGGCGCCACCGTGCTCTCGCACGTCAACGACTCCGGGTTCTGGCTGGTCGGCCGGTTCCTGGAGATGGACGTGAAGACGACCCTGCGCACCTGGACGGTGATGGAGACGCTGATCGGGGTGGTCGGCTTCGCCATCGCCTGGGCGCTGAGCCTGGTCGTCTAGCGCCCGATCGTGGCCGGCCGGGTCGCCCGTGCGAGCGGGCGACCCGGCCGACCGCAGGTCACCAGGTGCTGGACAACAGGTCGTTGTCCTCGGTGCGCGTCGTCGCCACCCGGTCCTTGGTGGTCGCCGCGGCGATCGCGCCGGCCACCGTGGCCGGGGAGGCGGCGGGGTCGCCCTGCAGGTAGAGCGCCGCGACGCCGGCCACGTGCGGGGTGGCCATCGACGTCCCGCTGATCGTGGTGGTGGCCGTGTTCGAGGTGTGCCACGCGCTGGTGATGCCCACGCCCGGTGCGAAGAGGTCGACACAGGCGCCGTAGTTGCTGAACGAGGCCGGTGCGTCGGAACGGTCGGTGGCGCCGACGGTGAGAGCGGCGTCCACCCGGGACGGCGAGCCGGCGCAGGCGTCCTGCGGGACCCCGGCGGCATCACCGTTCCCGGCCGCGACGGCGTAGCTGACCCCGTCGGCGATGGACCGCTCCACGGCCTGGTCCAGCGCGCTGCTGGCGCCGCCGCCCAGGCTCATGTTGGCCACTGCCGGGGCGCCCGCCCGGTGGTGGGCGGTGACCCAGTCGATCCCGGCGATGACGCCGGCGGTGGTGCCGCTGCCGGCGCAGTCCAGGACCCGGACGGCGACCAGCCGAACTCCCTTGGCCACCCCGTACTGCGAGCCGCCGACGGTGCCTGCGACGTGCGTGCCGTGCCCGTTGCAGTCGTCGGCCCGCCCGCCGTCCACCGCGTCGTAGCCGGAGACCGCACGGCCACCGAGATCGCGGTGGCCGAGCCGGATGCCGGTGTCGATGACGTAGGCGGTGACGCCCGCGCCGGTGGCGTCCCAGCTGTAGGACCCGCTGAGCGGCAGGTCCCGCTGGTCGGTGCGGTCCAGGCCCCAGGTGGCGTTGGACTGGGTGGCCTGGAGCTGCACCGGGGCGTCCCGCTCGACGGCGGCGACCCCGGGGAGCGTGGCGAGCCGGGCGGCGACCTCGGGGCGCAGCGTGACCGCGAAGCCCTCCAGCGCCGCGGTGTAGACGTGCTCGACGTGGCCGCCCAGCCGGGAGGTGGCCAGGGCGGCGACGGAGGTCGGCACCGAACCCGGGGTGAGGCTGACGATGTAGGTGGCCGCATCGCCCGGGGTGGCAGCGGCGGTCCCGGTGGTGAGGCCGACGCCGGTGAGGCTGAGGGCGGCCACGGCGGTGGTGGCCAGGGTCCTGCGGATGTGCACGGCGGTTCTCCTCGGTCCAGGTCATCGCAATCAGCTGCGACTCCGACACGGAGAGTGAAACCGCTGGGTCGTACCAGCGGAAGGTGCCCGGCCGTGGAATCGGTTCCGTCCGGCGTTTCCTGCCACTCGGCGAGTCGCGGCAGAGGCGGGTCAGCCGGGGACGAGGGCGCCGTCGCGCAGGGCGCAGAGCAGCGCGATGTCCTTGGCGTGGCCGTCGTCTGCGCTGGGCGTCTCCACGACCACGGGCACCCCGGCCATCGCCGGGTGGGTGAGCAGCTCGGCGAACGGTGCGGCACCGATCGAGCCGGCCCCGATGGTGGTGTGCCGGTCGCGGGTGGAGCCGCAGCCGTCGAGGGAGTCGTTGGCGTGCACGAGCCCCAGCCGGCCCGGCCCGACGCTGGCCTCCAGCGCGTCCAGGGTGGCCGCCATCCCGCCCGGGGTGGCCAGGTCGTGCCCGGCGGCCCAGGCGTGACAGGTGTCGAAGCAGACGCCGACGGACGGGTGGTGGTCCAGAGCGGCCAGGTAGGGGCCCAGGTCCCCGACGGTGGCCGCCAGAGACCTGCCCCCGCCAGCGGTCGGCTCGATCAGCAGGCGGGGTGCGCCCTCTCCGAGCTCGTCGAGCACCGGCAGCAGCCGCTCGTGCAGCTGGGCCAGCGCCGCCTCGTAGCGGTCGGCGTCGACCGCCGAACCGGCGTGCACCACGACCCCGGCGCACCCGAGCTGGGCACCCCGGGCCAGGTTGTGCCGGATGGTGGCGACCGACTGCTCGACGGTGGCCTCGTTCGGCGACCCGACGTTCACCAGGAACGGCGTGTGGATGAACGACGGGACCCCGCGCTCGGTGCACCCGGCGGTGAAGGCGGCGTCCTGGGCCGGGTCGCCGGCACTGGGTCGCCACCCACGAGGGTTGCCGACGAACACCTGGACGGCGCGGGCGCCCACGGCGTCGGTGTAGGCCAGCCCGCCCTTGGCCAGGCCGCCCTTGATCTGGATGTGTGCCCCGATGGCGGGCAGCACGGCGGGAGCTGAGGTCACGGGGTACAGGTCACCCGAACGTCACCAGGATGGTGACCGACGAGCCCAGATCGACGACCTCGCCGGCCCCGGGGGTCTGCCGCAGCACCTGGTTGCCGAAGAACTGGGTGACCTCGGCCTCCAGGCCGGCCTCCTCGAGGGTGGCGATCGCCTCCTCGCGGCTCTTGCCGGTGACGTCGGGGACGGCCACCTGGGGCAGGCCCTCGGACACCGTGATCGTGACCGGGCTGCCGTAGGGCTGCGCGCCCGCACCGGGCCCGGGGCTGACCGCCATGACCGCGCCGGTGGCGACGTCGGCGCTGCGACCGGTGGCCCGCTCGACGGTGAAGCCGAGCTGCTCCAGGTTGCTCTCGGCGGCGTCCGGGCTCTGGCCGACGACGTTGGGCACCGCGACCGGCGCACGGCCGGAGGAGACCACGACGGTGACGGTGTCCCCGCGCTTGAGCTCCGTCCCCGGCACGGGGTCGAAGCGGATCACGTCGCCCTCGCCCACCTCGTCGCTGTAGTCCTCCTCGGTGCTGAAGGCCAGGTCGGGGAACTGGGTCTGCAGCTGGGCGAGGACGGCGTCGGCGGGCTGGCCGGCCAGCGCCGGGTCGACCGCGAACCGCTCCGGTCCCTTGGAGACGACGAGCTCCACGTCCGAGCCGCGGATCGCCTCGCCCGCGGCGGGCTCGGCGGTGATCACCGCACCGGGCGGGACGGTCTCGCTGAACTGCTCCTCGGTCAGCACCGGGTCCAGGCCGGCCTCCTGCAGCAGGCCGACCGCGGTGTCCTGGTCCTTGTTGAGCAGGTCGGGGACCTCCGTCCAGCGCCCCACGCCCAGCCACCAGCCGATCGCGCCGATGGTCACCGCGAGCAGCAGCACCACCGCGATGCCCAGCTGGGCACGGCGACGGCGGATGTGCGGGGGCACCCCGGGGCGGACGACGGGCGGGCGCGGGCCGATGCCGGGGCGCGCGCTGCCCACGGCGGTGGTCGGGCCGGGGCCCATGCCCGGCAGCACCGTGGTGCCCCGGCCGCGGTCCACCGGGCCGCCGATGACCTCGGTGTGCGGGTCGCCGGCCCGCCCGCCCGGTGCGCTGGGCTGCCGGGGGCGGGGTGCGGTCGGGCGGTTGGTCGGGCGGAGCGTGGCCGGGTTGTCGGCCGGCAGGCCGGTGGGCACCGGGACGCGGGCCAGGCCCAGGTCGGCGCGCAGGTCGGTCAGCTCGGCCAGGAAGGCGCCGGCGTCCAGCGGCCGGGCGGCCGGGTCGCGCCGGGTGGTCCGGGTGACCAGCTCGTCGACCTGCCACGGCACCGTCGGCACCTCGCCCGAGGGCACCGGCACGTCGTGGTGCACGTGCTGGTAGGCGACCGCCAGCGGGGTGTCGCCGGCGTAGGGCGGATGGCCGGTGAGCAGCTCGTAGAGCATCACCCCGGCGGCGTAGACGTCGCTGCGGGCGTCGCTGCGGCCGCGTTCGAGCTGCTCGGGGGAGAGGTAGGCGACCGTGCCGATGAGCACGCCGCCGGTGTGGCTGGTCTGCCCGGTGCCGGCCACCGCGCGGGCGAGGCCGAAGTCGGCGACCTTGACCTGGCCGTCGGTGGAGATGAGCACGTTCTCCGGCTTGACGTCGCGGTGCGCGATCCCGGCCCGGTGGGCCGCAGTCAGCCCGGACAGCACCGGCTCCAGGACGGCGAACGCCTCGCCCACGGTGAGCCGGCCGCGCGCCTGCAGCAGGTCGCGCAGCGTGCGGCCGCGGACCAGCTCCATGACCAGGTACACCAGCCCCTGGTCACTGCCCTGGTCGCTGACGGAGACCACGTTGACGTGGCTGAGCATCGCGGTGGCCCGGGCCTCCCGGGTGAACCGGTCGACGAAGGCGGGGTCGTGCGCCAGGTGCTCGGCCATCACCTTGACCGCCACGGTGCGGTGCAGGCGGAGGTCGGTCGCGGCGTAGACGGTGGACATGCCGCCACGCGCCAGACGCTCCTCGAGGCGGTAACGCCCCTCGAGGACGAGGCCGACCACGGGGTCGGTCACGACGGTCTCCACGCCGGCGAGTCTAAGAGCGGATCGGGGTGCGTGGCCCGAACGACGCGAGCTGCCAGGTCACGGTCTGGACTCCAGGGACCTGGAGTGACCAGGTGGACGCGTGGGGTCGCCCGAGGTGGTCGCTCCGGGGCGCCGGTGGCCAGTGGGGCGGCTGTGCCCGGACGGCGCGCCGACCCGCTGTTCAGCGGCCGGGCCACGGCCGGGTGACGGTGTCGCGCGGCACCGCGCGCACGTCGTCGACTCCACACAGGGCCATGGTGTGGGCCAGCTCCTCGCTCAGCCCGCTGAGCACCCGGGCCACGCCGTCGGCGCCCCCGGTGGCCAGCCCCCACACCGTGGGCCGGCCGAGGAAGACCGCCCGGGCGCCCAGCGCCAGGGCGGTGAGGACGTCGGACCCGGTGCGGATCCCCCCGTCGACGTAGACCTCGGCCTCGTCCGCGACCGCCTCGACCACCTCCGGCAGCGCCTCGGCGCTGGCGACCGCCGGGTCGGCCTGCCGCCCGCCGTGCGTGGAGACCCACACCGCCGCGGCCCCGGCGGCCACGCAGCGGGCCGCGTCGTCTCCGCGCAGCACCCCCTTGACCACCACCGGGAGCCCGGAGACGTCGGCGAACCGGCCGATGTCGGCGAAGGTCCAGGTCGGCGTCTCGGCGGCCGCCAGTGGCGGCTGGGTCCCGGTCACGGGCGGGTGGTTGGCCAGCCGGAGGCCGGCGGGCAGCGCGAAGTCGTGCCGCAGGTCGCGGTGCCGGCGGCCGAGCACCGGCAGGTCGACGGTGAGGACGAGCGCGCCGTAGCCCGCCTGCCCGGCGCGGCGGGCCAGGTCGTCGGTGTGGGCGGGGGAGTGCAGCCGGTACAGCTGGAACCAGCGCGGCCCGGCCGGGCGGGCCGCGGCGACCTCCTCCAGCGAGGTCGTCGCGCTGGTCGACACGGTCATCAGCGCACCGGTCGTGGCCGCGCCGCGGGCGGTGGCCAGCTCGCCGTCCGGGTGCGCCATCGCCTGGTAGGCCCACGGGGCGACCCCGATCGGGGTGGCCACCTCCGCGCCCAGCAGCGTGGTGCCCAGCTGCGCGCTCGCGACCCCGCGCAGCACCCGGGGGCGCAGCCGCCACGCCCGCCAGGCGGCCGGCGCCTCGGCCAGGGTGGTCTCGGCGCCGGCGCCGCCGGCGTAGTAGTCGGCGACGTCGGCCGGCAACAGCTCCCTGGCCCGCTCGGCGAGCGCGTCGAGGTCGAGGTACGGCGGCTCGCGGCCGGGATCGTCCGGGGTGGCCGGGGCATCGCTGCCCCGCTGGGGCTGGCTGAGCCGGGGACCGTTCGCCGGGGCTGCACTGTGCGCCATAGGCTGGCAGCCTATGGACACGTACACCCCCGCGGAGGTCGCCGAGCAGCTCGGCGTCTCGACGAACAAGGTCCGTCAGCTGATCGCCGAGCGGAAGCTCATGGCCGTGCCCGGCAGCGGCAACAGCAAGATCCCGGTGGACTTCGTGCAGGACGGGGTCATCCTCAAGCACCTGCCCGGCCTGCTCACGGTGCTCTACGACGGCCGCTTCACCGACGAGGAGGCCTTCGAGTGGCTGTTCCGCGAGGACGACTCGCTGCCGGGCACCCCGGTGCAGGCCCTGCGGGACGACCGGCACACCGAGGTCACCCGCCGGGCCCAGGCCCTGGCGCTGTAGCCACCCGCTGACGGGGCACCTGACCTACCTCGCGTTGTTCGGCCTCGCCCTGGTGCTGCTCACCCTCGCCAGCTGGGCGGCGGTCAACCGGCGGGCGAACACGGCCAGACGGCGCGGCTTGGACACCCGCACCCGGCGGTCCAGCACCCGGTGGTCGGCGCGCTCGATCTCGGTGAGGATCCCGCCGTAGAGGGCGGTGGCCGCGCGCACGCAGTCCCGGGACTCGCGGGCCAGCATCGGCGTGCCCGGTGCCGCGTCGTCGTAGCGGCGCCGGGTGACCGCGACCATCTCCCGCATCAGCTCGGCGAAGCCGGGGGAGTGCCGCTTGGCGGCCAGCTGCTCCCGGGTGACCCCGTGCTCGGCCATCAGGTCCGCCGGCAGGTACACCCGGCCGCGGTCGACGTCCTCGGCGACGTCGCGCAGGAAGTTGGTCAGCTGGAACGCCTCGCCCAGCGCGATCGCGTGCGGTGCGGCCTCCTCCCGGGCGACCCCGGGGGCGGTGCCCAGCACCGGGAGCACCTGCAGGCCGATGACCGACGCCGAGCCCCACATGTACCGGTCCAGGGCGGCCAGGTCGGCGTAGCCGCTGACGTCGAGGTCGCTGGTCATCGCGGCCAGGAAGTCGACCAGGTGCTCGATCGGGATGTCGTAGCGGCGGTAGGTGTGCACCAGCGCCAGCCGCACCGGGTCGTCGGACCAGCCGGCTTCGACCTCCTCCAGCGCCGCCTTCGACCAGGCCAGCAACTCGCTCTCGGGGTCCCGGCCGGGCAGGTCGGCGCCGACGTCGACGATGTCGTCGGCCACCCGGGCGGCGGCGTACAGCGCGTGAATCGCGGCCCGGCGGTCCGGGGTGAGCAGACGGGTGGCCAGGAAGTAGGACTTGCCGTGCTCGGCGGCGATCCCGCGGCACACGGCATAGGCGGCGTCCAGCTGGGCCTGTTGCTGTACCCGGGTGGGAGGCGGTGCGGTGGTCATCCCTGCGCCCCCGTGATCCGCTCGGCGGCCAGCCGGCCGCTGATCACCACCATCGGCACCCCGACGCCGGGCTGGACCGACGAACCGGCCAGGACGACGTTCTCCGGCCCGCTGCGGGGCAGCGTGGACGGGCGGAACGGCCCGGTCTGCCCGAAGGTGTGCGCCAGCGCGAACGGGGTGCCCGCGGCCATGCCCTGGGCGGCCCAGTCGACCGGGGTGAGCAGCTCCTCGACCTCGATCGACCCGCCGATCCCGGTCCAGCCACGTGCCTCGAGGGTGGCCAGCAGCTCCTCGCGGTAGCGGGGGGCCAGTGCCGGCCAGTCCAGGTCCGGGTTGCCGCCGCTGCGCCGGTCCAGGTTCGGGGTCGGGGCGACGACGCTGAGCACCTGGCCACCCTCGGGGGCGAGCGAGCGGTCGGTCACCGACGGCATGCTGATCAGCAGGCTCGGGTCGCTCATCGGGCGGCCGTCGCGGGTCAGCTCGGCGAAGACCTGCTCCCAGGCCGCGCCGAAGCTGATCGTGTGGTGCGCCTGGCCGGGCAGCTCGGCGCGCACGCCCAGGTGCAGCGCCACGCAGGACGGCGAGTAGACCGGGCGTCGCGGCCCGCGCAGCCCGGGCACCAGCCGGTGCGGGGCGTCGGCGGTGACCACGACGGCGTCGGCGGGCAGCAGGTCCCCGCCCTCGAGCGCCACCCCGGTGACCCGGCCGCCGGCCAGCTCCAGCTCGGCCACCTCCGTGCCGTAGCGGAACTGCACCCCGGCGTCCGCGGCGGCGGCGGCCATCGCCCGGGGGACGGCGCCGATCCCGCCCTGCGGGTGCCAGACCCCGGCCCCGATGTCCAGCTGGGCGATGACCGCGTAGGCGGCGATCGCCCGGAACGGGGAGACCCCGGCGTAGAGCGCCTGGAAGCTGAACAGCCGGCGCAGCCGGTCGTCGGTGAACGCCGCCTCGACGTGCTTGGACAGCCGGCGGAACCCACCGCGGCGGACCAGGGACAGCAGCTCGGGGCCCAGCAGGTCCAGCGGGGAGTCCAGGTTGCGGTCGATGAACGTGCGCAGCTGCAGCTCGTAGAGCTCGGCGAGGTCGTCGAGGTAGTGGAGCAGGGCCGCGGCCTCACCGGCGCCGCACAGCCGCTCGACCTCGGCGGCGAAGGCGGTCCGGTCGGCGTGCACGTCCAGGTGCGACCCGTCGGCGAACTGGGCCCGGTAGGTGGTGTCCAGCGCGGTGAGGGTCAGCCGGTCGGACATCGTCTCGCCGACCGCGGCGAAGGCGTCGGCGACCAGCTCGGGGGCGGTGAACACCGAGGGACCGGTGTCCAGGGCGTACCCGGAGCGCTCGACCCGGCCGGCCCGCCCCCCGGGGCCGGGGCAGCGGTCGACGACGGTGACCTCCCGTCCGGCGCCGCGCAGCCGCAGCGCCGCGGAGAGGCCGGCCAGGCCGGCCCCGATCACGACGATCCGGTCGGTGCGCCCGGGGACGGTGCGCAGGGTCCTGCTCACGCGGTGCGGATGGTGGCGGCCACGGCGAGGGCGTCCAGCGCGGCGCGCGCCTCGTCCCTGATGGGTGCCGCGGCGATCGCCGCGCGGGCCACGGCGGTCCGGTCGGCGATCCGCTCCTCCACCCGGCTGCGGGCGCCGGTCTCCTCGAGCAGGGTGCGCAGCGCGGCCAGCTGCTCCGGGCCGGCGTCCGGGTCGCCGAGCGCCCGGGTCAACAGCCGCCGGCCGGCCTCGCCGGCCCGCTCCTCGGCCAGCGCGATCAGCAGCGTCTGCTTGCCCTCGCGCAGGTCGTCGTCCACGGACTTGCCGGTGACGGCGGGGTCGCCGAAGACGCCCAGCACGTCGTCGCGGAGCTGGAATGCCTCGCCCAGCGGCAGGCCGATGGCGGTGTAGGCCTCGCTGACGTCGGGGCCGGCCCCGGCGATCGCGGCGCCGAGCTGCAGCGGCCGCTGCACCGTGTAACCGGCGCTCTTGTACCGGGCCACGGTCAGGGCGCCCCCGGGCCCGGGCAGCCCACCGGCGGCGCGCAGCAGGTCCAGGTACTGCCCGGCGGTGACCTCGGTGCGCATGGTGTCCCAGACCCCCCGGGCCCGGGACAGCGCGGCCGCGGAGATGCCCGACCGGCGCAGCAGCTCGTCGGACCAGACCAGGGCCAGGTCACCGACGAGGATCGCGGCCCCGACCCCGAAACCGGTGGCGTCGCCGTGCAGACCGGCGTCGACGTGCCGGGTCGCGAAGCCGATGTGGGTGGCCGGGCGGGCGCGGCGGGTCAGGGCGCCGTCCATCACGTCGTCGTGGACCAGCGCACTGGCGTGTACGAACTCCACCGCGGCGACGGCGCGCAGCACGTCGGCGTCGGCTTCGGCGACGCCGGCCGCACCGGCCGCGGCCCCGCGCCAGCCCCAGTAGGCGAACAGCGGCCGCAGCCGCTTCCCGCCCTCGGCCAGGGCACAGACCTCGTCGACGACCGGGACGAGGGAGTCGTCCATCGCAGCCAGGGTCTGCCGCTGCTCGGCCAGGAACCCGGCCAGCGCGGCGGCGACCGCCGCGCGGACCCGCTCCTCGTCGGCGGCCCCCGGCTGGACCGGGACCCGGACGGGCGGCTGGCGGCGTTGGGTCCCGGCGGTCACCGGGCCAGTATCGCCCGCCGTGATCGGACGCTGCCCGTTCACCCTTGCTGGTGCGGCCGTCATCTCCACTGGGTCTCCTCCTCCGCCCGGCCCCGCCGGTCCGCCGTGTCGCGGGCCGTCCGTGGGCCGTCCGGGGTTGCTTCTGCCGCGACCCCGCCGGTGGATGCACCCGGCCGGGTCGCCACCTGCAGCGGTCGGTGCGTGGCCGGCGGCCCGCGCGCCCGTAGGCTCGCCTGCCATGACCGGCACCGTGCGCGAGCTGCTCCAGACCGAGCGGCCCACCTGGTCCTTCGAGTTCTTCCCCCCGCGCGACGCGGCGGCGGAGACGCAGCTGTGGACGGCGCTGCGCCAGCTGGAGCAGCTGCGGCCCTCGTTCGTGTCGGTGACCTACGGCGCGGGCGGGTCGACCCGCGAGGGCACCGTGTCGGTGACCGAGCGCATCGCCACCGACACCACGATGCTCCCGATGGCCCACCTGACCGCGGTCGACCACAGCGTCGCCGAGCTCCGGCACGTGGTGAGCCGGCTCGCGGCTGCGGGGGTGCGGAACCTGCTCGCGTTGCGCGGTGACCCGCCGGGCGCGGACCCGCAGGGGGAGTGGGTGGCCCACCCGCAGGGCCTGCGGTACGCCGCCGAGCTGGTCGAGCTGATCAAGGGCATCGGCGACTTCTCCGTCGGCGTGGCCGCCTTCCCCGAGCGGCACCCCCGCTCGGCGGACTTCGACACCGACACCGACATGTTCGTCGCGAAGTGCCGGGCCGGAGCCGACTTCGCCATCACCCAGATGTTCTTCCGGGTCGAGGACTACCTCCGGCTGCGGGACCGGGTCGCGGCCCGTGGCTGCGACGTGCCGGTCCTCGCCGGGGTGATGCCGGTGACCAACGCCCGGCAGATCACCAGGATCGTGCAGCTGTCCGGGCAGGCGTTCCCGGCGGACCTGGCCGAGCGGTTCGCCGCGCTGGACGGCGACCGCCCCGAGGACAAGCGCGCGGTGCGGGCGCTCGGTGTCGAGGTGGCCACCCAGATGTGCCGGCAGCTGCTGGACGAGGGCGTCCCCGGCATCCACTTCATCACCATGAACCGGTCGACGGCGACGCGGGAGGTCTACACCAACCTGGCCGGCGCGGACCTGGTCAGCTGAGCAGCTCCTCGGCCTCCAGCGCGGCCCGCCGCAGCCCCTGCCGTTCGGCCGCGTAGCCACCGGCGACCCCGACGACCGGGAACTGGGCCAGCGCCCGGTGCCGGAGCTTCCCCTTCGGCCGGGCGTCCAGGGCGTCGTCGATCCGGCTGAGCAGCCGGGCGGCCCGCCACAGGCTGCGCGCGACGCCCCGCGCCCCGGAGCGGTCCTCGCCCAGCGCCTCGTCGACGTAGACCCCGCGGCTGCGGTCCAGCAGCGGCTGGACCCGGTCGGCGGGCAGGTCGCGGTCCAGCAGCACCCGGGCCAGCAGCGACACCCGGTCCGCGGGGCGGTCGAGGCCGTGTTCCCCGGCCACCCCGAGGACGACGAGGGCCTGCACCGCCGAGCCGACCGTGTTCTGCAACGGCAGCAGGTCGGCCAGCTTGCCGGCGAAGCGCGGCGCGGCCGAGACGCCGGCGGCCACCCGGCTGACCTGGTCGGCCCACCAGGCGGCCCGCTCGGCCGGGGACAGCCGCGGAGGGCGCCCCAGCCGCTGGGCGAGCGGGTTCAGCCCACGGTCGACACGGCGGAGGACGTCGACGACGACGGCGTCACTGATCGGGGCGGCCATGATCGCGACCCTAGGTGGCCACCGGCCGGACGGCGGGTCGGGCACTCACGGGCACGCACCGCGGGGGGCGACCTGCCCCGGCCGAGCGGGCCGGGGCATCGTCGGCCCGGCCCGGCGTCCTCACCAGGTGAAGCGGCTGATGCCGGTACGCAGGTGGGCGGCCATCCGGGCGAGGTCGTCCACGGCGAGCCGGGTCTGGCCGAGCGCCTCGGTCGTCGACCGGGCGGCGGCGGAGACGCCGGTGGTGTTCCCGGCGATCTCGGTGGTCCCGCCGGCGGCCTCCTGGACCGACCGCGACATCTCGTTCGTCGTCGCGGTCTGCTCCTCCACCGCGCTGGCGATGGTGAGCTGGAAGTCGTTGATCGACGTGATCACCTGGCTGATCCGGCCGATCGCGGCCACCGCCCCCGCGGTGTCGCCCTGGATCGTCGCCACCCGCCGGGCGATGTCCTCGGTGGCGCGGGCGGTCTCCTGGGCGAGCTCCTTGACCTCGGTGGCCACCACGGCGAAGCCGGCGCCCGCTGCACCGGCCCGGGCGGCCTCGATGGTGGCGTTGAGGGCGAGCAGGTTGGTCTGCTCGGCGATCGAGGTGATGGTCGTGACCACCGCGCCGATCTCCTGGCTGGAGGCACCCAGCGCCTCGATCGTCCCGGTGGTGGTCTGCGCCTCGGCCACGGCGGCCGCAGCCATCCGGGCTGCCGCACTGGCGTTGTGGCTGATCTCCCGGATGGAGGCGCCCATCTGCTCGGCGCCGGCCGCGACGGTGGCGACGTTGCGTGACACCTCCTCCGCCGCAGTGGAGACGGCGCCGGACTGGGCGGCGGTCTCCTCGGCGGCGGCCGAGATCTGCGCCGCGGAGGCGCTGAGCTCCTCCGAGGAGGCGGCGACCGCGTCGGCCGACCCGGCCACGGACCCCATCACGGTCCGCAGCTGGGCGAGAGCGCCGTCCAGGGCGGCCGCCGTCTGGCCCACCTCGTCGCGGGAGGAGACGTCCGCCGTGCGGGTGAGGTCGCCGGCGGCGAGGGCCTGCGCGGTCGCCTGCACCCGGCGCAGGCCGCGGGTGATCGCCCGGGCGACGAGGACCCCGCCGGTGAGCGCGGCGAGCGACCCGAGGACGACGACGACCGCCAGGAGGGTCCGGGTGTGCTCGTACTCCTCGGTCGCGGACGCCGCGGTGGCGGCGGCGTTGACGGCACGCTGCTCGGCCAGCTCGTCGATGTGGCCGATGATCTCCGTGGCGATCGGGGTGATCGTCGCCTCCCGGGCTGCCGACCAGCCGGCGAGGTCGCCACGGTCGGCCAGTGCGTCGAGTCCGACCATCGCCTGCTGGTAGTCGGTGATCCCGTCCAGCACGCTCTCGATCAGGGCGCGGCCCTCCGTCGACGGGTTGGTGTCCAGGTACCGGTCGGCGGCGGCGGCGAGCTCGGCGTAGGCGTCCTGCCGGGCCTGCAGGTAGCCCGCCCGGTCGGCTGCGGTGGTCGCCACCGCGTAGTTCGTGCCGGCCAGGCGGATCGCGAAGAAGTCCGAGCGCACCTCCTCGACCTGGGCGGTGCCCACGAGCTCCTTGCCGTACATGGACGTCGTCGCGTCGGCGGTGACCCCCAGGCTGCGCAGGCCGAGGAGGCCGACGAGCACCGCGACGAGCACCGCTGTGCCCACTGCGGTGACGATCTTGGCGGTGATGCCCCAGCGGCGGGACGGGACGGGGGTGGTGGGCACGAGAGCCTCCGAGGCTGCGGGGTCGAGAGCGGCGCCGTCCTGGCGCCTTGCACTCGGTAATGACCGCAGCACTGTCGGTATTGCCCATTCTCGTCGTTCTTCACCCAATGTGGGTGCACGGCGCAACTAACACACCGCGGGGCGCCTCGCCGGGACCGGTCAGCTCTGGCGGAGCCGGCTGCAGTCAGCCGCGGCCAGCTCCACCGGGGGCCCGGCGGCCAGCTGGGCGAGCACGATCGCCTGGACCAGCGCGTCGGCGGGCAGCTGGCCGTGCGACACCTCGGCGTCGGCACACACCGACTGCACCGGCAGGTTCAGCGCGCCGTCCAGCTCGGCCGACGCCGGCGGCGTGACGGTCTCGTCCTGCGTCGTCCACACCGAGACCCAGCTGGGCCCGGCCGGCGTCTCGTCGCCGGCGTTCAACTCGGCGAGCAGCGGACTGTCGGTGGTCAGCTGCTGGCAGGCGTCCGGGCACTCCGCGGCCAGGAACCGGGCGGCCAGGTCGGCGATGGCGGTGCCATGGTGCGGGGAGCCCAGGGTGAGCACCCGCCGGGCCTGCTCCGCTCCGCGGTCGGCCGCCCACAGCCGGGCGATGACCCCACCGGCGGAGTAGCCGATGACGTCCACGCTGTCGGCACCGGTGCGCTCGAGCGCCGCGTCGGCTGCGGTGCCCAGCACCGCCGCGGAGGCGGCCAGGTCACCGGTGCCGTCGCCCGGCACCGGGACGACGGTGGCGTCCCGTCCGCCGGCGGTGAGCCGATCGGCGAGCGGCTGCAGCGAGCCGACCGACCCGCCGTACCCGGGCACCAGCAGCACCGGGCCCGGGGTGGTCTCCTCGACCGCGGCCGGCCCGGCTCCGCCGTCCGGGCCGATCAGCCGGGGGACGGTCAGGGCTGCGACGGCCACCACCGCGACCAGCGCGAGCAGCGCGGACGCGAGACGACGACGGGCGGGGGAGAGGCCGGCGAGCACCAGCCCACTGTCCCTGTCCACGGCACCGGGCCGCCCGGTTCGTGGTGGACTGCACACCGTGCTGAGCCGCGACGAGTACCTGGTGGCCTGGTCACGCTGGCACGGGGGCACCGACCCGGCCGAGAGCCGGCTGGTGCGCGGCTGGTTGTCCCTGGCCTACACCCTCGCGGTCCCGCTGGCCCGGCTCTCCCCGCTGGCCGCCACCGCGCTGGGGCTGCTGGTCGCGGTGGCCGCGATCGCCCCGGCCGCCGCGGGCGGGGCCTGGCTGATCGCGGCCGGCGTGCTCATCGGGCTGTCCGGGCTGCTGGACTCCCTGGACGGCGCCCTGGCCATCGCGGGCGGGCGCGCCTCCCGGCGTGGGTTCGTGCTGGACTCCGCCGTCGACCGGCTGACCGAGGCCGGCTACGCCGTGGCCTTCTGGGTCGCCGGCGCCCCGGGCTGGCTGGCCGCCGCCTTCGGTGCGCTCTGCTGGTTGCCGGACTACCTGCGCGCCCGCGCCGGGCAGGCCGGGGTGCACGAGACCGGCGCCGTCTCGGTGTGGGAGCGGCCCAGCCGAGTGGCGATGTCGGCGCTCGGACTGGGCGGCGCGGGGGTCGTCTCGCTGCTGGACGTGCAGCTCGAGCTGGGGGGTGCCGACGCGGTCGTGCTCGCCGTCGGCTGCGCGGCGGCGGTCGGCTGCCTGCTGGGCGTCATCGGGACGGCGCAGCTCGGCGTCCAGCTGCGCCGGGCGCTCGCGGACTGACCCCAGCGGGGGCCACCGCGGGCGGGGCGGGGCTGCGGCTCCTACGCTGTCCCCGCCCCGGCGTCGGTGTTCCCGGCCGGGTTCCGCTGGCCCGATGGTGGCCGCCGTCCCCGGAGAGAGTCGCCCTCATGCCCGTCGTCGTGACCGGTTCCATCGCCACCGACCACCTGATGACCTTCCCCGGCAGGTTCACCGACCAGTTCGTCGAGGGCAAGATGGAGAACGTCTCGCTCTCCTTCCTGGTCGATGACCTGGTGCAGCACCGCGGCGGTGCCGGGGCGAACATGGCCTACGGGCTCGGGCTGCTGGGGCAGGGGCCGGTGCTGGTCGGCGCGGTGGGCAACGACTTCGCCGACTACGACGCCTGGCTGAGCCGGCACGGCGTGGACACCGGCAGCGTGCGCTGGTCGGAGCTCAAGCACACCGCCCGCTTCGTCTGCACCACCGACGCGGCGAACAACCAGATCGCGTCCTTCTACTCCGGCGCGATGTCCGAGGCGGCGCTGATCGAGCTGGCCCCGGTGGCCACACGCGTCGGTGACCTCGACCTGGTGATCATCGGGCCGAACGACCCGACGGCGATGGTGCAGCACACGCAGGAGTGCCGGCAGCGGGGCTACCCGTTCCTCGCCGACCCCTCGCAGCAGCTGGCCTGGGCCGACGGGGAGATGATCCGTGAGCTCGTCGACGGCGCCGACCTCCTGTTCACCAACGAGTACGAGCACGCCCTGCTGCTGCAGAAGACCGGCTGGGACGACGCCGAGGTCCTCGCCCGGGTGGGCACCTGGGTCACCACCCAGGCCGCCAAGGGCGTGCGGGTCGAGCAGGCCGGGGAGGCGACGATCGAGGTGATCGCCGTCCCGGAGACCAAGCCGGTGGAGCCGACCGGCGGTGGGGACGCGCTGCGTGCCGGGTTCGTGGCCGCCCGCCAGTGGGGGCTCGGCATCGAGCGCGCCACCCAGGTCGGGTCCGCGGTCGCCACCGCCGCGGTCGAGGTGATCGGCACGCAGGAGTACACGCTGCCGCGCGCGCCGTTCCTGGAGCGGTTCGCCGAGGCATTCGGCGCCGACGCCGCCGACGAGGTCGCCCCGCACCTGCCGGCCTGAGGGAAGGCCCCGCTGCCTCAGGCACAGGAAGCTCTTCCCCCGGTTCTCGGTCGGCAAGTGGGTGGACAGCTTCCTGTGCCTCAGCCGCCGCGGAGGCGGTCGCCGATGGCCGGGTCCTCGGTCCAGCTGCGGTAGGGGATCCGGCGGATCTCCTTGACCTCGCCGATCGTCGACCACTCGTTGCCGCCGAGCCGGGCCAACGGCTGCAGCTGCTCGATCCGCGGCCGGCCGTCCCGGACGACGCTGTCCCACGCCGAGACGTGCACCACCCGGCCGAACACCACCGTGCTGTCGCCCAGCCGCAGCGTCGCGTGCAGGACGCACTCCAGGGTCACCGGCGACTGGGCGACCCGCATCGTGGCGACCCGGTCGCTGGCCTCCAGGGTGACCCCGGTGTGCTCGGCCTCGCTCTGGTCCGGCGGGAAGTCGGTCGCGGTGGCGTTGACCTGCTCGAACAGCGCCTCCGGGGTGAGGCTGATGGTGAACTCGCCGCTGTCCTCGACGTTGCGCAGCGAGTCCTTGCGGCCCACCGAGGTGAACTGGACGACCGGCGGGTCGACGCAGGCCACCGTGTAGAAGGAGTGCGGCGCCAGGTTGTGCACGCCCCCCGCCGAGCGGCTGCACACCCAGGCGATCGGCCGGGGCACCACCACGGAGTTCAGCACCCGGTAGAAGGCCCCGGTCTCCATCTCCGCCGGGTCGAAGGAGACGCGCGGCGGGCTGCTCTGCTCGGTCACCGGCCCATCGTCGCCGACCGGGTCGCCGGGCTCAGCTCCGGGCCTGCCCGTCCGGCGGGTGCTCGGCGCGCCAGGTGTCGAAGGCGCCGAGGAAGGACTCGGCCATCCGCTGCTCGGTGACCAGCAGGTCGCGGTCCCGGTCGTCGACCATCCGGTCGCTCAGCGCCATGGTGTTGAACCGGATGGCGCGGAAGTAGGGGATGAAGGAGCTGGGCTTGAACGCACGCTTCGAGGGGTGGGGCTGCACCCCCTCGGGCGTCCAGGGGGCGGGCTCGGGGAGCGCGGGGAGCCCGAGGCCCTCGAGCGCGGTGAGCACCGGCTCGTCGTCGGTGCGGTCGGTGAAGTCCCGGGACAGTTCCCGGAAGACCTCGCGGCCGTCCGGGGCCACGGCGACGACGACCGGCCGGAAGATCGACGCCTCGGTGTCCCAGGCGTCCAGCGGCTGGGCGAGCCGGGTGCCGTCGGGGTCGCTGGCCCACCGGAAGGGCAGGTGCCAGGTGTGGTCCATGGCGAGCTGGACCTCGGGCGGGTCGACCGAGGCGAGCACCACCTCGGCGCCGGCGGCGGTGATGCGGGGCAGGGACTGGGCCAGACGGACCGCCTGGGCGCAGCAGTAGGGCTACCAGTCGCCGCGCAGGCCGACGAAGAGGAGGGCGGCGCGCGCGTCGGTGCGCAGGTCGAGGAGGTCGCTGTTCGTCATCTGCCCAGGATGGGTCCCCGGGGCTCGGCCCGCTGGTCGACGGCGGCGACCGGCAGGGTGCGCCCGCGCCACCGGAGCGAGCCCCGCCGGTGTCCGGCCACCGAGCGGGCGACCAGCACGTCGAGCAGCGCGATCGACACGGGGTGGGCCAGCGAGTCCGGCCAGGCCCGGCCACCCGTGCGGGACGCGACCACGGCCCGGTTCACCACTCCGGCGGCGTAGCCGACCAGCCCGGCGCGGGAGCCGGTCAGGGCGGCCAGCGGCGGCAGCAGCCAGACGGCGCTGAGCCCGGCGGCCACCCCGACGGCGGCCGCCGGCCGCCCGCCGACCGCCGACCACAGCGACTTGGTGTAGCCGTCGCGGACCCCCGGCCAGCCGTCGTACATCCGGCAGGTGGCCAGCGTCGAACCGTCGACGACGACGCCGCGGCCCCCGGCGGCCTTGACCGCGCGCAGCAACGCGACGTCCTCGATCACCTCACCGCGGACGGCGGCGTGCCCGCCGGCCCGGTCGTAGGCCGCGCGGCGGACCACCAGGAACTGGCCGTTGGCCGCCGCCAGCGACGGTCGTGGTGACCGCTCGGCCAGGCGCAGCGGCAACAGCGTGGCCCACAGCCACTGCTGCAGCGGCTGGACCAGCCGCTCGGCGGCGCTGCCGGTGAGCTGGCGTGGCCAGGGGGAGACCAGGTCGAGCGCTGCGTCGTCGAGCAGGGCGACCGCCGAGGCGAGCGCGTCGGGCATCAGCCGGACGTCGGCGTCCAGGAAGACCAGCACGTCGTCGGCCTGCTGGCGGCCAGCGGCCGCACCCTGGGCGCAGGCGTTCGGCTTGCCCAGCCAGCCGGGCCCGGGTGGCGTCGCGGGCAGCAGGGTGACCCGGTCGTCGCCGACCGCCGTGACCCGTTCGGCGGTGCCGTCGGTGGAGCCGTCGTCGACGACCACGACGTGCAGGTGCGGCACTCCGCGCTGGTCGAGCACGGCGGCCAGGCAGCCGGCGATCTGGTGGGCCTCGTCGCGCGCCGGGACGACCACGGTCACCCGGCGGGGGACCGGCCGTGGCACGGCCGGCGGCCGGCGGAGGAGTCGGCTGTTCCACGCGGCGTGGACCGCGGCCGCCACCGAGAGCCCGGCGCACACCCGCAGCAGCCTGCGCCAGGCAGCGGTCATCGCCGTCGCCGCCGCTCCTGGACGGCCAGGGCGGCGAGCACCGGCAGCGCCAGGACGACGCCCCAGGCCGCGGACCCCGGCAGCCCGAGCCAGCCGGCGTGCGCCAGCGCCCCGCCCAGCACCATCCAGCCCAGGGTCAGCAGCGGAGCGGTGTCCCCGATCCGGGGCGGCCGGCTGGTGCGCTCGACAAGGAGGTCGAGCAGAGTCATCAGCACCAGGCCGGCCAGCAGCCACCCGGCGAGGTTGCTGAGCGGGACGGTGGAGATGCCCGGCAGGCCCGGCTCGGGGTGAGCCCAGCGCCAGTAGCCGGCCTGCACCAGCTGCGGGTCGAGCACCACGTCCCAGGCGGCGAAGACGTAGGCCGCCACCGCCACCCGGGCGGCCCGGCGTCGGGGGGCGCGCACCCGCGAGGTCAGCCGGGCGGCGAGCACCCAGCTCGGCCACGCCATCATCAGCCAGGCCAGCGGCACCAGGAAGGGCACCCCGAGCAGCGTCGGGCCCAGCGTGTCGCTGTAGACGTACTCGCCGTACGGGAACCCGGTGCTCAGCCCCAGGGCCTCGAACAGCACCGCGACGACGCCCACCACGACGAACACCGCGGCGCCGGTGCGGGCGCCGCGGCTGACCGTGGCGTGGCTGACCGACACCGCCGAACCCAGCAGCACGATCGCCCAGCTGACCGCGTCGCGGGCCGCGCCGCTGCTGAGCGGGTAGGCGATCGCGGTGCCCAGCAGCGCGACGGTGATCGTGAGGGGCAGCCAGGGCAGTGGGGCCGGTCCGGTGCCCGGCCGGCGGGTGAGGAGCGTGCCGGTCACCCCGCCGCCCCCCGCCGCAGCCGGCGTCCGGCCCAGCCCGTCACCCCGGCTCGCCACCGGGCCGCGGGCCGGCGGTCGGCGAGCACCACCCGGGCGGCGGTGCGGCCGGAGTTGCCGGAGACCCCGCCCCCGGGGTGCGTGGAGGCGCCGGTCAGGTAGAGCCCGCCGAGCCCCGGCACCCGGTGCCCGGACAGCGCCGGGGTCGGCCGGAAGCCGAACATGCTGGCCAGGCTCATCTCCACGTGCATGACGTTGCCACGCAGCAGGGACAGTTCCTGCTCCAGCTTCAGCGGGGTCTGTACGTACAGCCGCTGTACCGAGTCGGCGAAGCCGGGTGCGTACCGGTCGACCGCGGCGATCAGCTGCTGGGCGGCCCGGTCGGCGATCTCCTCCCAGTCCGACCCGTCGGCGAGCTCGTAGGGGTACCACTGGCCCCAGACGGTGACCACGTGCTGGCCGGCCGGGGCGAGGGTCGGGTCGCTCGCGGAGAAGGACATGGCCAGCGGCACCGGCTCGCGGGGGAGCTCGCCGGCCAGCCAGTCGCCGTGCGCCCGGGCCAGCTGGGCCCGGTCGGTGCAGAGCAGCTGCAGCCCCTGCAGCGCCTCCTCGCCCGCGCCGGGGTAGCTCGGCAGGGCGTCGGTCTGCGCGCGCAGCACCAGGCCGAAGCCGTTGCCCAGCGGCGGGTCAGCCTCGGCCAGCGCGGGCGGGGCGTCGTCGCCGGCCAGCGCCTTGGTGGCCAGCACGTGGCAGGCGGCGATGACCACCGGTGCGGAGATCCGCCGTCCGGAGACCGTCTGCACCCCGGTGACCCGCCGGTCGTCGGGCGGCCCGTCGACGAGCAGGCGGGCCGCGCCGTCCCCGAGGGTGACCCGGCCGCCGTCACTGGCCAGCCGCGCCGCCAGCGCCTGGGTGAGCCCGCCCGACCCGCCTACCGGGTGGCCGGGCGGGACGTCGTGCAGCAGTGCGACCCAGCCGACCATCGCGGCCGTGCCGGGCTCGGACATGGGCGGGCCGGACTGGGCGCCGAACCAGGCCAGGGCCGCCTTGAGCCGCTCGCTGGTGAACCAGCGGTCGAGCAGGGCGTCCCCGGAGCCGAGGAAGTCGGTCGCGATCTCCCCGCCCGGGGTGCGGGGCTGGCCGCGCCGGGGGGCGCCGACCGGCCACAGGTGCCGGACCAGCCGGGTCATCGCCGGCCGGTCGCCGAAGGCCTTGACGACGGCGGCGCTGCGCGGGCCCCAGACCTCGACGAACCGGCGGTAGGCCGCGGCGTCGGCGTCCCCGCAGGCGGCGGCGATGGAGGCGCAGGTGGCGTCGAGGTCGACGGAGAAGACCAGCGGCCGCCCGTCGGGGCCGGGGTCGCCGGGCGCCGGTGCCGGTGCGAAGCCCCAGGGGTCGCAGTCGACGTAGCGCAGGCCGAAGCGGTCGAGCTCCAGCTCCTCGACCACCCCGCTGTGCCGGATGATCACGTGCGCGCTGGACCCGCGGTCGACCCGGACGCCGGGCCAGCGCTCCACGGTGGAGACGGCGCCGCCGAGGACCTCGTCGGACTCCACCACCTCCACGCGCAGCCCGGCCCGGGCGAGGTGGCAGGCGGCGACCAGGCCGTTGTGCCCGGAGCCGATGACGACGACGTCGGCGGTGCTGTCGACGGTGATCAGCCCTTTCCGGTGGGGACGGGCAGGGGCAGCCGCGCGCCCAGGATCGCGAAGGGGCGGGCGTCGCCGGGGAAGTGGTAGCCGCGGGCCAGGTCGACGAACCCGTCGGCGTGGTAGAGCCGGAAGGCCTTGGTGTCGGTGTCCGGGGTGCTCAGCAGGGCGGCCGGGTGGGGGAGGTCGGCCAGCAGCGCGTGCAGCAGCTGGCGGCCCAGGCCCTGGCTCTGCCGGTCGGGGTGCACGTGCAGCTCGCACACCTCGAACGCGCCGGGCAGCCACTGCTTCGCCGTCCGCCGGTCCAGGGCGTTGCGGACCTGGTCGTGCCACCACTGCCCGGGGGCGACGACGTAGCCGTAGCCGAAGCCGACCAGCCGTTCGCCGACCGTGCCGTCGTCCTGCCGGACCTCGGCGAAGGCGCCGACGGCGCGGAAGCCCTCCCGCTCGGTGTGCTGGACGGCGTAGCCGTAGCGCCCGGCGACGACGGAGTCGCCGTAGCCCATCGCCGCCCCGTAGATCGCCAGTGCCTCGTGCAGGTGTTCGCGCATCCAGCCGGCGGGCAGCTCGGTGACCCGGGCCGCGGGTGTGGTGCCGGTCATCGGGTGGTCTCCTCGTCGGCGGCGGCCGGAGACGGCCCCGGGCCGACCTCCGCGGGGGTGCCGCCGGTGAGCTGCAGCAGCTCGTCGTAGCTGGTGGGGAAGACGGTGTGCGGGTGCCCGGCGGCCGCCCACACCCGAGGGTGCCGGGCGAGCTCCACGTCGACCAGCGTGCCGATCGGCTCCGGGTGCCCGACCGGCGCCACCCCGCCGATCGCCTGGCCGGTGTGCCGGCGGACGAACTCGGGGGTGGCCCGGGTGATCCGCGGGACGCCGAGCAGGTCGGCGACGAGCGCCTCGTCGACCCGGTGCGCGCCGCTGGTGAGCACGAGCAGCGGGACGTCGCCGGCGTCGAACACCAGGCTGTTGGCGATCGCACCGACCTCGACGCCGAGCTGGGCGGCTGCGGCGGCGGCCGTGCGGGCGCTGGCGGGCAGTACGCGCACCCCACCGGCGACGCCGGAGGCGCGCAGCAACTGCTCGACCTCGGCGACCCGTGGGTGCGGGGTCTCCGCAGCGGTCATGCCCGCGATCCTCCCACCGGTCCCGGGACCGCGCGCCACCCGGCACCTGGGCCGACGCCGACGGTCGGCGGGGCGTCGTCTGGGGAATGCCGGCCGACCTCCAGCTGGGGTCGAGGGTTGCCCGGGCCGCTGGGTGCAGTCGCTGTAACGACACGGACGTCGACACGCCCGTCCGGCTTGACCGCTCCGGCCCGCTCCGGTCTACTCATCGGTGTTCGAACACCTGTTCGAACACCGGCGACCCGTTCGCCGGCCCGGGCCGTCACGTCCTCCGATGTGCGCTTCCCCGCCGGGCCGGGGGGCGGGCGGCCGGTGGGGGGCGAAGAGTTGCGGAGTCTGTCATGAGCCGAGTGCTCGCCGGGGCCGGTGGCCGAGCCGGTGAAGAGGTGCAGGTCGAGCAGGGGCCGTCGGGGCCGGCCGAGTTCTGGCGAGGGCAGACCCGGTACGTGGTGGGGGAGCTGCTCGACTCGTGGGTGGAGACCGACCCGTGGTGGCAGGCCGACGCCGCCGGGCGGGGTGGGGCGTCGGCCGAGCTGGTCGCCACCCGGCAGGTCTGGCGGGTCGAGGCGGTCCGCGCAGGCCGGTCCCGGATGAGCTTCGCCGGGGTCTTCGACCTGTCCTGGGAGCCGACGGGCAACCAGTGGCTGCTCGTCCGGGTGCACGACTGATGGGCGCCGCCCGGGCCCTCCCGGCCGCCGACGACGGGCAGCTCCCGTTGCTACCGCCGCTGCCCGCGGCCGCCGCCCAGCTGCTCGGTCAGGCCCATCGCGGGCTGGCCGAGGCCGCCGCCAGCCCCGACGCGGCCTGGCGGTACGCGACCGCACACCTGGCCGCCCTGCGCGCCGCGGCGGCCGTGCTGGCCGCCCGCACCCAGCCCGAGGCCGGGCGGCGCCGGCCGCGCAGCGCCTGGGTGCTGATCGGTCAGGTCGCCCCCGAGCTGTCGGAGTGGGCGGCGTTCTTCGCCGCCGGGGCGGCCAAGCGCGCCGCCGCCGAGGCGGGGCTCTCGCACGCGGTCACCGCACGGGAGGCCGACGACCTGGTCCGGGACGTCGGCACGTTCCTCGGCGTCGTGGAGGCCACGATCAGCCGCCCGGTGCCACCGGCGCCCGCACGTCTGCGCGCGGTCGACCCCGGCTCGCGCCGGCGCGGCCCGGGTCGCCCCGGCTCCGGCTCCACCTCGTGAGCGACCCCTTCGTCCACCTGCACGTCGCGTCGGGGTACTCGATGCGGCACGGCGCCAACCACCCGGCCGACCTGGTCGCCCGGGCGGCCGAGCACGGCATGGGCGCCCTGGCCCTGACCGACCGCGACGGGCTGTACGGCGCGGTCAAGTTCGCGCTGGCCTGCCGGTCGGCGGGCATCCGGCCGCTGTTCGGCGTCGACCTCGCGGTCGACCCCGTCGCCGGCGGCGAGCCGGCTGACCAGACCCCCGGGCGGATCACCGCTGCGGCCCGGCACCGGGCCGCCCACCCCGTCGGCCGCCGCGTCCCGGCGCGCGGTGGGGCCAGCGTGGACTCCCGGCTGCCCCGGGCCACCTTCCTCGCCCGCGACGGCGCCGGCTGGCGGTCGCTGTGCCGGCTGACCAGCGCCACCCACCTCGGCGGCACCCGCGGTGAACCGGTCAGCTCGCTGACGCTGGCCGGTGCGCACTCGACCGGGCTGCTGGCGGTGCTGGGGCCGGCGTCCTCGGTCGGCCGTGCGCTGGCCGCCGGCCGGGCCGACCTGGCCCGGGCCCGGCTGGACACCTGGCGTGCGGTCTTCGGGCCGGGCCAGCTGGTGCTCGAGGTCGTGCACCACCGCGGCCAGGGCGACCGGTCTCGTGCCCAGGCGATGCTGCGGCTGGCCGCCGAGGCCCGGGTGCCGGCGGTGCTGACCAACGCGGTCCGCTACGTCGACGCCCTCGACGCCCCGACCGCCGACGTGCTGGACGCCGCCCGCCGGCTGGTGCCGCTGGGCCAGCGGCACGTCGACCGGCGCACCGCCGAGGGGCACCTGAAGTCGGGCAAGGAGATGGCGCTGCTCGCCGAGGAGCTGGCCGGGCCGGACCGGGACGCGGCGCTGCAGCTGCTGGAGACCACCGCCCGGGTCGCCGAGCAGTGCGCGGTCGACGTCCGGGCCGACCTCGGCATCGGCACGGTGCGCTACCCCGAGCTCGACGTGGTCACCACCGCTGCCGAGCGGGGGATGGGCCCGTCGGCGGTGCTGCGGGCCCGCTGCGAGGCCGGGTTCGGCCGGCGCGGCATGACGCCGTCGGCCGTGGTGCGCGAGCGGCTGGAGGAGGAGCTGGCGGTCATCGACTCCCTCGGCTACCCCTCCTACTTCCTGACCGTCGCCGACGTGGTGGCCCTGATCAAGGAGCTCCGGGTCCGCGCAGCGGCCCGCGGCTCGGGCGCCGGCAGCCTGGTCACCTACCTGCTGGGCATCTCCGACGTCGACCCGATCCGGTACGGCCTGCTGATGGAGCGATTCCTCTCCCCGCTGCGGCACCAGCTGCCCGACATCGACATCGACGTGGAGTCGGCCCGCCGGATGGAGGTCTACGACGCGGTGATCGAGCGCTTCGGCGCCTCCCGGGTCAGCTGCATCTCGATGATGGACACCTACCGGGTGCGGCACGCGGTCCGCGACGTCGGCGCCGCCCTCGGGCTCCCCCCGGCGGAGGTCGACGCGGTGGCCAAGGCGTTCCCGCACATCCGGGCCAACCAGGTGCACGCGGCGCTGCGCGACCTCCCGGAGCTGCGGGCCAGCCGGCTGGGGTCGCGGCGAACCGGGGGCAGCGGCGATCTCGACCTGCTCTTCGACCTGGTCTCCCGGCTCGACGGGCTGCCCCGGCACATCGCGCTGCACCCGTGCGGGGTGCTGCTCTCCGACGCCACCCTGCTCGACCGCACGCCGGTGGAGAGCAGTTACCTGGGCTACCCGATGAGCCAGTTCGACAAGGACGACGTCGAGGAGCTGGGGCTGCTCAAGCTGGACCTGCTGGGCATCCGGATGCAGTCGGCGATCGCGCACGCGATGGACGAGGTGGCCCGGGTGGACGGGGAGCAGGTCGAGATCGACGCTGTCCCGCGCGACGACCCGACCACCTTCGAGCTGATCCGCAGCACCCGCACCCTGGGCATGTTCCAGATCGAGTCACCGGGTCAGCGGGAGCTGGTCGGCAAGTTCGGTCCGCAGACCTTCGAGGACCTCATCGTCGACATCTCGCTGTTCCGCCCGGGGCCGGTGAAGAGCGACATGGTCACCCCGTTCCTGATGGCCCGGAACGGCTGGCGCGACCCGATCTACCCGCACCCGGCGCTGGTCCCGGCGCTGGAGGAGACCGCCGGGGTGGTGGTCTTCCACGAGCAGGTGCTGCAGATCGTGTCGGTGATGACCGGCTGCGACCTGGCCGAGGCCGACGAGGTGCGCCGCGCGCTGGGGGAGAAGGACGCCCATCCGGAGGTGAAGGCCTGGTTCGCGCCGCGCGCGCTGGCGGAGGGCTTCGACGTCGCGGTGGTCGAGCAGGTCTGGGAGGTGCTGGTGGCCTTCGGCTCGTTCGGCTTCTGCAAGGCCCACGCCGCGGCGTTCGCGCTGCCGACCTACCAGTCGGCCTGGCTGAAGACCCACCACACCGCGGCCTTCCTGTCCGGGGTGCTCACCCACGACCCGGGGATGTACCCCAAGCGGCTGATCCTCGACGACGCCCGCAACTTCGGGGTGCAGGTGCTCGGCCTGGACGTCAACGCCTCGGCCGGCACCTACCGGGTCGAACGGGTCGGCGGCAGCACGGACGACGGACCGGCCGACCAGCCGCGCCCCCGCCCGGCCTGGATGCCGGCGTCGATGCCCGACCCGGGGCGCTACGGCATCCGGCTGTCGCTGGCCGACGTCAAGGGGATCAACGACGAGGAGGTCGCCCGGATCCAGGCCGGGCAGCCCTACCGGTCGCTGACCGACTTCTGGAACCGGGCGAAGGTGTCCCGGCCGGTGGTGGAGCGGCTGGTGCTGGCCGGTGGGTTCGACTCCGTCTACGGGTTCGGGATGCGCGACAGCGAGGGCGGCCGGCCGGCGCGGCGGCGGGAGCAGCTGACCCGCCGTGACCTGTTGCTGCAGATCGGGGAGCTGGACCGCTGGAGCCGCAGCGGGGCCCGGGCGAGCAGCACCGGCCAGCTGGGCCTGGACCTGTTCGGCGCCGAGGCCGGCGAGGCCGAACCCGGGCTGTTCGACCCGGAGGACGACGAGGAGGAGCCCGGGCGACCGGAGTTCGTCGCCTCCGGGCTGCCGGAGTTCACCGACGCCGAGCGGGTCCGTGCCGAGCTGGAGGTGCTGGGGCTGGACGCCAGCCGGCACGTCGTCGAGTTCTACCGGCCGTTCCTGGCTGCCCTCGGTGCGGTGCCGGCCGAGGAGCTGCTGCAGTGCCGCAGTGGGGCGGAGGTGCTGGTGGCCGGGGTGAAGGTGGCCACCCAGACCCCGCCGATCCGGTCCGGCCGCCGGGTGGTGTTCGTGACCCTGGACGACGGCACCGGCTGCGCGGATGCGACGTTCTTCGAGGACGTGCAGGGGCCCTACGCCGCCACGGTCTTCCACTCCTGGCTGCTGGTGGTCCGCGGGGTGATGCGGCGCACCGGGCCGCGTGGTGTCTCGATGCGGGCCACCGGGGCCTGGGAGCTGCCCGCGCTGCACGAGGCCTGGGAGACCGGCGGGCTCGCGGCGGTCGCCGAGCTGATGGCCGCGCCGGGGGAGTACACCGAGCAGGCGATCGCCGGGGCCGCAGCGTCCCGGGCGTCCCGGCCGGTGGTGGTGCGGCCGGTGCTGGTGCACCCGACCGGGTTCCGGATGTCGCCCTACGCCGACATCAAGCCGGCCGGCGAGGACGCCGCGACCGCCGCCCGCCGCGCGGCCGCAGCACCGCCGCGCAAGCTCTGGCACTCCAGCCCCGGCAGCTCGGGCCACTGAGCGGGGCCATGGTCGGACTCGCCGGCGTGCAACGCCGTGGTCCCCGGCTGTTCGCCCGATGGACCTCGGGGCGGCGCGTGGCGGCTGCCCGGCCGGGTAGCACAGTCCCACGTCGGGTGCAGTGCCCGGCAGGCTCCACCGTCGAGAGGCAGTCCCATGCCCGAGGTCCCGCAGCCAGTCACCGACAACACCATCAAGGTCCGCCAGTTGAGCCACTACCAGTTCAGCTGGACGGCCGGGGAGCCGGGGAAGCCCGGCACGTACACGTTGCAGCTCGTGCTCGACCAGGGCGCCTGGGAAGAGGTCCTCACCCTCGACCCGGACGACGCGGACAACCTCCAGGACCTGCTGACCAACACCGAGACGGTCCACTACGACGTCGAACGGCGCGTGCTCCTCTTCGGGGTCACCGAGACCGGCAGCTGACCTCCGAGAGGGCTCCACCCGCAGTCCAGCCGGTGGGAGCCCCCGGAACCGTTCTGCTCAGGCGCACGGCCCGGGAGGGGGCACCGCCGCGAGGTTCGTGGCGGCGCCGGTCCGGGCCGGGTGGGCTCGGCGGTCCGCGATTAGGCTCCGCTGGGTGACGACCCCTCCGGCCACCGCCGCGCAGGCCCCGGCCCGCACCGCGGCGATCTGGGCCGCGCTCGACCCGCTGGTCGCGGCCGGCTCCCCGTTGCAGGTCCTCGACCTCGGCGGCGGCAGCGGGATGTTCGCCGTCCCGCTGGCCGCCCTCGGCCACCAGGTCACCGTCGTCGACCCCAGCGCCGACGCGCTGGCCACGCTCCACCGCCGGGCCGCCACCGTCGGCGCGGGCGACCGGGTCCGTGGCGTCCAGGGCGACGGCGACCGGATGCTCACCGCCCTCCCGTCCGGTGACCTCTTCGACCTGGTGCTGTGCCACTTCGTCCTCGAGGTCGTCGACGAGCCGGCCAGCACCCTCCACCAACTCGCCAGTGCACTCCGCCCCGGTGGGCAGCTCTCCCTCGCCGTGGCGAACCGGGCCGGCGCCGTCCTCGCGCGGGCGATCAGCGGGCACCCGGTCGAGGCCGTCGCCCTCCTGGCCGACCGCGACCCGGCCCCCGGCCGCGGCGGCCACGTCCACCGGCGGTTCGACCCGGCCGAGCTGCTCGCGCTGCTCGCCGGCGCCGGGTTGGAGCCGGGGGAGTGGCACGGCGTCGCCGTCGTCGCCGACCTGCTGGGCGCCTCCTCCGGGGCCGACCCGAATGCGCTGCGTGCGCTGGAGCTGGCGCTGTCCGGCACCTCGCCCTACCGGGACGTCGCCACCGGCCTGCACGTCCTCGCCACCCGCCCGGCCGCCGGCTGACCCGGCCGCCGGCCGAGCCGATGAGCCTGCCCGACGGGTTCGGCGTCCCGCCCTACGGGAGCGCCACCCTCGCCGACGTGCTGCCCAGCGCGGCCAGCGCCCTCGGCGTCCCGGTGCACCGCGGCGACCTGCCCGTCGACCCGCTCGACCTGACCGCCGCCGTGGCCGGCGCCCGCCGGGTCGCCGTCCTGCTGGTCGACGGTCTGGGTGCCGAGCTGGTCGCCGCCCACCGCGGCCAGGCGCCGGTGCTCAACGCGCTCGGCACCCCGGTCGGCACGCTGTCCGCACCGTGTCCGAGCACCACCCCGGTCAGCCTCGTCACCCTGGGCACCGGCCTGCCGCCGGGCAGCCACGGGGTGCTCGGCTTCGTCACCGCGGTGCCCGGCGAGGAGCGCACCCTCAACCACGTCCACTGGGACGACGACCCCGACCCGCTGCGGTGGCAGGCCCAGCCGACCGTCTTCGAGCAGGCCGCGGCCGACGGCGTCTCGTGCACCGTCGTCGCCCCGCATGCCTTCGCCGCCTCCGGCCTCACCCGCGCCGCCTACCGCGGGGCCGACTACGCCAGCGCGTTCAGCCCCGGCGACCTGGTCGCCGGGATGCACGCCGCACTGCGCACCGGCGAGCGCAGCCTGGTCTACGGCTACACCGCCGACCTCGACCTGACCGGGCACGTCCGCGGCGTCGACTCGGCCGCCTGGCGCGCCCAGTTGGGCATCGTCGACCGGCTGGTGGAGCAGCTGGCCGAGGGGCTGCCCGAGGACGCGGTGCTGCTGGTGACCGCCGACCACGGCATGGTCGACGTCCCCGAGACCACCCGGCTCGACGTCGGCGCCGAACCCGGGCTCACCGAGGGCGTGCGGCTGCTCGCCGGCGAACCCCGCGCCCGGTACGTGCACGCCGAACCCGGGGCCGCCGACGACGTGCTCGCCGCCTGGCGCGCGGTGCTCGGCTCCCGGGCCTGGGTGGTCAGCCGGGCCGAGGCGGTCGACAGCGGGGTGTTCGGGCCGGTCGACCCGGCGCTGGCCGACCGGATCGGTGACGTCGTCGCGCTGGCCCGGGGCAGCTGGGCGATCACCGACGTCCAGCGGGACCCGTTTGGGTCGATGCTGGCCGCCTACCACGGCTCCCTCACCCCGGCGGAGCTGGCGATCCCGCTGCTGGCCGCCCGCGGTCGCGCGCTGCGCTGAGCGTCCGGCGCTGAGCGCCCGGCCGGGCGCTCAGCCCTGGGTCGGTGCCGCCGCCAGTCGCAGGGACAGCGGGTGCCAGGTGCGCCAGTGGCCTGGCTGCGGGGCGGCGCAGGTCAGCCGGTGCGACTCCGCCGACAGCCTGCTCTCCACGGTGACCACGACGTCGCCGTCCGGGCCGGCCAGGGTCACCTCGAACCGCTCGATGCCGGGCGCCGGCGACGGCAGCCCGGTCACCCGACGCGGCGGCAGGTCGCCCACCCCGAGCAGGCCGAGCTCCCCACGGGCGTGGTGCTGCGCCGCCTGGGCGGCTGGGGTCAGGCCGGCCCGCCCGCGCAGGAACGGGAGCGCGACCTGGCCGGCGGCGTGGGCGGCGAGCAGCGCCTGACCGCCCTCGGGCACCTGCCCGTAGACGAGCCCCCAGGGCAGGACGACGACGTTCGCGGCGAACCGGTCACCGCCCAGGTGGCTGGTCTCCCAGACGTCGGCGGCCGCCCCGGCGGCGGGCAGCGCCCGGGCCAGCGGCCGGCCGCGGACGGCGCAGCAGACGTCGTGCGCGCCGTGCGTGCAGACCAGGTAGGTCGGCACCTGCGTCGGCTCGCCGATCGAGCCGTCCCAGGGCAGCTGGAGCAGCTCGGCGTCATCGGTCCGGGTCGACCACCGGATGTTCTCCCGGCCCGGGGTGGTGTCGGCGACGGCCCAGCGGCGACCGGCGTCCGACAGCCGCTCGCCGGGCCGGCGCACCAGCTGGATCCGCATGCCCAGCTCGCGGGCCCGGGCCGCCAGCCGGGAGGCGACCCGCCGGTCGAACCGGGACTCCAGCAGGGCGTCCCGCCCCCACGGGCCGGGCTGCTCGACCAGCAGCCAGCGCCGGGCCGGGGGCGCGGTGGCGACCGGGGAGTCGCCGCGGAGGAGCGCCTGCACCGAGCAGCGGGCCGGGTCCAGCCGCCCGGCCGGGGTGGAGCGGCGCGCCGGGGCGGGCTGGAGGGGGCCGATCGGCTCAGGCCCCACCGGTGTCGCCACGACCCCCATCGTGCCCGGCCGTGGCGGCCGGTGCCCCGGGGGTGGCGTCCGGAACGACCGCGATCGCCTCGGTGACCAGCCGGCGGGCCAGCGTGAGCTGGTCTGCCGCGTCCAGTCCGGGCAGGTCACCGACCTTCAGCTCGCCCGTGGCGAGCAGTGCGGCCAGGGCCGGGTGCGTGCTGGCCGGCAGGTCGTGGGTGCGGCGACCGGCGACCAGGGCCACCCGGTCGCCGTCCGGGTCGCGCAGCTGCAGGCGCAGCAACGGCCGCACCCGCAGCACGGTGCCGGCCGCCAGCGCCGCGATCGCGCTGGACTGGGCCAGCGGTGACACCGGGGCCGGCCGCACCTGCGACCAGGTGCGGGCCCGCAGCGCGTCGGCCACGGCCGCCGGGTCGACCTCACCGAGCCAGCGCTGCAGGCCCGACAGCACCGCGGCGACGTCCTCGGCGGTGGCCGAGGGGTCGGCCAGGTCGACGCCGAGGGGGAGGGAGCCGCGCAGCGCCGGGTCCTCCGCGGCCAGGGTGCGCACCTGGTCCAGGGCGGACTCCACGGCGCCCCAGCGGGTCACCGAGTGCACGCCGACGGTCAGGTGGGCGCTGATCTCGCCGAGCGCGACCGCCGAGTGGAGGTAGCCGCGGGGCAGGTACAGGGCATCGCCGGGACGCAGCACCGCGTCGATCACCGGCGGGCGCTGCGCAGCGGCGGCGACCTCGTCGGCGCGGTCGGTCCAGGGGTGGGTGCGCAGCGGGTCGGGGATCACCGGCTCGTGGATCGTCCAGTGCTTCTCGCCGGCGACCTGCAGCACGAAGACGTCGTGCACGTCGTAGTGCGGGGAGAACCCGCGCGAGGACGGCGGGGTGATGTACGCGTTGACCTGCGTCGGGTGCCCGAGGTCGGCGGCGAGCTGGCCGGCGAACTCGATCAGCGGCGGCCACAGCCGGTGCAGGCCCTGCAGCACGACGGTGCTGCCGTCGGCGAACAGCCGCAGCACCGCGTCGGAGGAGACCTGGTCGGCCACCTCGGCGCCCGCGCCCTGGGGGCTGGTGAAGCGCTTGGGGTCGACGACGGCGCCGTCCTTGGCGATGCGCAGGAACGGCGTGCGCAGGCCGCGGGTGCTCAGCAGCTCGTCGACGGCGGCCAGGTCGAGCAGGTCGGTGAAGGTGCCCCCGAGCTCGGCGGCGGTGGAGAGCAGGGGCCGGCGGGACCAGTGCTCGGTGGCGAACACCTCCGGCTGGACCCGGATGCACCGGCGCAACGCGGGGCGGGCGGTGCCCTGGGCCCACGGGCGGGCGCCGCCCTCCTCAGCGGAGGACGACGCCCGGTCCTGCAGTTCTGGGTCGAGCACGGTCAGGCCGAGCCGTCCGCGCCGCCGTCGTGCTGCCCGGGCGTGCCGCCGCCGGCACCGGAGTCGGCCGGACCCTCGGCGCCGCCGTCGGCACCGCCATCGGCGCCACCGTCGGCACCGCCGTCCGCGCCACCGTCGGCACCGCCGTCCGCGCCACCGTCCGCACCGCCGTCGGCACCGCCGTCCGCGCCACCGTCGTGCTGACCCGGCGTGCCCTCGGCACCACCGTCGGCCGGTCCTTCCGTGCTGGTCATGTCGTCGTCGTCGAGCGCCATGGCTCCTCCGATCGTCGAGGTCGTGGCCACCGGTCGGCGACCACCTGGCCCAGTTCTACCGCGATGATCGACTCCCCACACCTCCCGCCCGTCCACAGTCCGGTCGCGCACGACCGGATGCGGCACAGGCCGGTGCGACGAGCGGTTCGACGTCGGCCACCCCGTCGGATCGACTGCCCGACCACGTGGGTCCCCGGGAGTCGGGCCGAACCCGGCGCCGTTTCATGACGATTCGGTCACGGTCCCGGCCGTGTCGTGGACAGCCGAGCCCGGCCGGGAACCCCAGGACCTGCCAGACACGACGACGCACGAGAGAGGACAGGTCATGACGGAGAGTCGTACACGCACCGACGTCACCGCCCAGGGCAGCAACGTGGCACGGGAGGTGACGCCGGAGTCGACCGTCGGTGCGACCCGCGAGGTGCGGGCCGAGCCGGTGGTCCACGAGGTGGAACGGCGTGAGGAGCCGACCCAGGTGTCGGTGGCCCCGCCGCGGCGTGACCGGGTCCGCTGGGGACCGGTGTGGGCGGGCCTGCTCGTGGCCATCTCCTCGTTCGTCCTGTTCAACCTGATCACCTTCGCCCTCGGCTGGTGGGACCTCGAGGGTGCCGCCGGCTCCAACGCCGACTGGATCAGCACGGCGATCCTGTGGGGCGCCTTCTTCCTCGGTGGGCTGACCGCGGCGGCCTCGGCGGTCTGGCGCGGGGTGAGCGACGGCATCCTGCACGGCATACTCGTGTGGGCGCTGGGCATGGCGACGTTCCTCGTGCTCAGCCTGCTCGGCGGCGGTGCGGCCCTCGGTGCCGTCGGTGACGCCATCGGCCAGCTCGGTCTGCTGCAGCAGAACGCCAACGCGCCCGCGGCGCAGCTCGGCCCGGTCGTGGAGAACGCCCAGTCGGTGGCCAGCTGGGCCGTCCTGGTGATGGGCGTGGCGATCATCCTGTCCGCGCTCGGCGGTGTCCTCGGGGCCAAGATGTGGCCGTCCAAGAAGGACACCGAGCACGACCGGGTGACCACCACCCGCTGACCTGTCGCGACAGGCCCGGGGACCGACCACGGTCCCCGGGCCTGACCCGCTATCGTCCCCGTGGGTCGAACACGTGTTCGACCCACGGGGACGATGGGGGGTGCGGTGACCAGGGACCGGGCTGCCGGCTGCACGCTGCTGCACGTCGACATGGACGCCTTCTTCGCCAGTGTCGAGGTGCGCCGGCACCCCGAGCTGGCCGGCACGCCGGTCATCGTCGGCGGGGTCGGCAACCGCGGGGTCGTCACCTCGGCCACCTACGAGGCCCGCCGGTACGGGGTGCACAGCGCCATGCCGACCTCCCGGGCACTGCGCCTGTGCCCGACGGCCACCGTGCTCCCCGGCGACCTCGACCTCTACGCCGAGGTGTCCCGGTCGGTGATGGCGCTGTTCCGCTCCATCACGCCGCTGGTCGAGCCGCTGAGCCTGGACGAGGCGTTCCTCGACGTCTCCGGCAGCGGCCGCCGGCTGGGCGACCCGGTGGCGATCGGGGAGTACATCCGGGCCCGGGTGCACGACGAGCAGGGGATCACCTGCTCGGTCGGGGTGGCCGGCAGCAAGTTCGTGGCCAAGCTGGCCTCCACCCGGGCCAAGCCCGACGGGCTGCTGGTGGTGCCGCCGGCCGAGGTCATGGAGTTCCTCCACCCGCTGCCGGTGAGCGCCCTGTGGGGCGTCGGCCCGAAGACCGAGGAGGTCCTGCTCCGGCTGGGCCTGCGCACGGTCGGGGACCTGGCCCACGTGCCGGCGCGCACCCTGCAGCGCGCGGTGGGCCAGGCGGCCGGCAGCCACCTGCACGAGCTCGCCTGGGGGCGCGACCCCCGGCGGGTGGTGCCCGACGAGCCCGACCGGTCCACCGGTGCCGAGGAGACCTTCGGCACCGACGTCGACGACCCGCAGGTGGTCCACCGGGAGCTGTTGCACCTGGCCGAGCGGACGGCGGGGCGGCTGCGCTCGACCGGTCACCTGGCGCGCACGGTGACCCTGAAGGTCCGCTTCGCCGACTTCACCACGATCACCCGCTCCCGCACGCTGAAGGTCCCCACCGACGTGGGTCAGGAGCTGTACGACACGGCCCGCACGCTCTTCGACGCCCTGGGGCTGGACCGGGCCCGCATCCGGCTGGTCGGGGTGCGGGCCGAGGGGCTGGTGGAGGCGGAGGCGACCGCACGACAGCTCGAGCTGGGGGCTCGCGAGCACGGCCGCCGGGACGCCGAGCTCGCCGCCGACCGGGCCGCCCGGCGCTTCGGGGCCGGCGCCGTCCGGCCGGCCACCCTGCTCGGCCGCCGGCAGGTCCCGGGCACCGGTCCGGTTGCGCGCGGCCCATCATCGGGAACGCCCCGCTGACCTGGCCTTCTGCGCGGCGGAGCCGCCGCGGGGTGGCAACACGGTCCGCACAGGGTGTGTCGGCGGCGACTCGCCTTTCGCACGCCGCAATCGGCTCGTATCCTCGGTGTCACCGCGGGCGGACTGCCGCCGGTGGTTTCTTGCACTTGTACCTGGAGGTCGACGTGCCGCTCTCCGAGCACGAGCAGCGTCTGCTGGAGCAGATCGAGCGCGCCCTCGTCGATGACGATCCGAAGTTCGCCTCGACGGTCCGCACCGGTGACCGGCGGCAGAAGGCCCGCCGCAAGCTGCAGCTGGGCGCCGTCCTGGTGGTCGTCGGCCTGGCCGTCGTGGTCGGCGGGGTGGCCCTGCCCAACGTCGTCGTCGGCGTGCTGGGCTTCCTGGTGGCCTTCGGTGGTGCCGTCCTCGGGGTCCTGAACTACAAGGCCGCGACCGGTGAGGTGCCGGCCGGCTCCGCGCCGGGGCCCGCCGGGCGACCGGCAGCCGGCGGCCGCGGTGGCAGCAGCAGCGCGAAGTCACGCCGCCAGCCGCTGAAGAACCGGCTCGAGGAGCGTTTCCGCCGCCGCTACGACCAGTAGCGCCTGTCGGCCCACCCGCTGAGCCAGCAGCCGCCGTCCCCGCCGGGGACGGCGGCTGCTGGCCTCTCCGGCCGGCTCAGACCTCGGGCGTCGCCGTCGTGTCGAACAGCGCGCTGACCGACTCCCCGTCGTGGATCCGCTGCACGGCCTGGGCGAGCGCGGGGGCCACCGACAGCACGGTCAGCTTCTCCGAGACCCCGGCCGGCACCGGCACGGTGTTCGTGCACACGATCTCCACGACGTCGGCCTGGGCGCCGATCCGCTCCAGCGCACCCGCGGCGAACAGGCCGTGCGTGCAGGCCACCCGGATCGACCGGGCGCCGTCGTCCCGCAGCCGGTCGATGAGCTCCAGCACCGTGCTGCCCTTGGCGATCTCGTCGTCCAGCACGATCACGTCACGCCCGGCGACGTCCCCGATCACGGCGCTGATGCTGACCCGGTCGTCGGCGTACCGCTGCTTGGCACCCGCGGCGACCGGCACCCCGAGCCGCCGGGCGAAGGCCGCGGCCTCCTTGGCGTTGCCCAGGTCGGGGGAGACGACGGTGGTGCGGGAGAGGTCCAGCGCGCGGAAGTGGTCGGCCAGCTCGCGCAGGGCGTGCAGGTGGTCGACCGGCACGCTGAAGAAGCCGTGCACCTGCGGGGAGTGCAGCGTCATGGCCAGCACCCGGCTGGCTCCGGCCGCCACCATGAGGTCGGCGATCAGCCGACCGCCGATGGAGATCCGGGGGGCGTCCTTCTTGTCCGACCGCGCGTAGGCGTAGTGCGGCATCACCACGGTGATCCGGGCGGCAGACGCGCCGCGGGCCGCATCGATCATCAGCAGCAGCTCGACCAGGTTCTCCTGCACCGGGGTGACCAGCGGCTGCACCAGGAAGACGTCGCGCTCCCGGCAGTTGGCCTGCAGCTGCACCTCGAGGCAGTCGTTGGCGAAGCGGGTCACCCGGACGGGCTGCAGCGGCACGCCCAGCTGGGCGCACATCTCCGCGGCGAGCTCGGGGTGGGCACTGCCGGCGAAGACGGCGATCTCGCGCAAGGGGCACTCCGCAGCTGGGGGGCAGCCGGTGGCGACGCCACCGACACCGACAACCGTAGCCAGCCCGGCCCGGTGGTCAGGCCGGGCGGGGTCGGCGGGGTGCCCGGGCGGCGGCCCACCGGGCGGCCGTCGCCAGCGTGGAGGCCGGCCACAGCGCCGCCCGGACCCGCTCCCCGCGGGAGGAGGACCGGAGCAGCGCCCGGCGCACCGTCGCCAGTGCCTCGGTCAGCGCCGGGTCCGGGCCCGGCCGGGCCGCCGGCGGGCCGTACACCGAACGCTCCTGGGCACGTGCCAGCGTCTGCACCGCGGCGACCGCGGCCGAGTCGGTGGCGACGAGCCGTGGGGCCAGCTGCTCGGCCAGCTGGCGTGCCGTCGAGCTCCTGGGCAGTTCGACGGCCAGGTCGACGGTGGTCGCCAGCAGCTCCTCCCACAGGGCACCCGGCTGCCCGTCGGCCAGCCGGACGGCGCGCTGCCGGCGGCGGAGGAGGAACGGCAGCGCGCCCAGGGCGAGGACGACCAGGGTGCCCGCTGCCCCCAGCAGCCACGGCCTGAGCTGCTCCTGTGGTGCGGCCTGGGGCGCCAGCGGCGGCACGTACTGGTCGTCGCGGTCCAGCTCGGCAGCCGGCGGCGCCGGCAGCGGGGCCGCGCCGCCCGGCGTGAACGGGTCCGGGGTGCTGGTGTCGGCCTCGTCCGTGCGCGGTGCCCAGGGGAGCGCCACGGCCCGGTCGGCGGCGATCGGTGTCGGGTCGAAGGGGATCCAGCCCAGGCCGGCGAACCAGACCTCGACCCAGGCGTGTGCGTCGTCGGTGGTGACCACCCGGTCGCCGTCCTCGCCGACCTGGCCGGGTGTGTAGCCCAGCACCACCCGGGCCGGGACCCCGGCCGCCCGGACGAGAACCGCCATGGCGCCGGCGTACTGCTCGCAGTAGCCCCGCTTCAGCCGGAGGAAGTCGGCCAGGTCGTCGCCGGTGGTGCCCGGGCCGGTGGACAGGCTGTAGGTGAAGCCGTTGGCCGGGTCGGTGAAGAGGCCGAGCACGGCCCGGACCCGCTCGTAGGGCGACTGCGCCGGGTCGGTCAGCTGGTCGGACAGGGCGACGACGCTCGGGTCGAGCTCCGGCAGCGCCGTGTAGCGCTCCACCATCGGGTCGCCCGGGTCCTGGGGTGCGGCAGCCAGCTCCGCTGCGCTCGGTTGCGGCTGCTGGGAGGTGGACCGGTAGGAGAGGCCGCCGGTGGTCTCGTCCCGGCCGAAGACCGTCCGGGCGGCCGGGTCGAAGCGCCAGTCCTCGTCCTCCGAGCCGAGCACCTGCACCGACAGCGGGGAGTCGAACAGCGGGAGGAAGCGGTCGTCGTGTGCGAGCACCGTGACCCGGGCGGTCACCTCGCGGCGGGACTGCCCGTCGAGGAGCGGTGCCAGGGGACCGTCGGCCGCGATCGACGACTGCCCGTCGAGGTTGCTCATCCGCCAGCCGCCGTCGCCGCTGTACTCGTCCAGCGACACCGAGCGCAGGTACCCCGGGTCGGCCACCGAGGCGTCGACGGCCAGCAGGTCGATCGGTTCGGGGAGGCTCAGCTGGCCGGCCATCTCCGCCACCGGGTCCAGGGACGTCCCCACGCCGTTGCCGGTGCCCGCCCCGCCCCACCCCGCCGCGAGCGAGCCCTCGGCCAGGGTCGGCACGAACGCCGGCAGCAGCAGCCCGGCGACCAGGGCGACCAGGGCGGTGCGCAGGGCCGGCAGGGTGCCGGTGCCCATCGGCGACCCGCTGCCACCCCGGCCGTTCCCGACCAGCCGTGCCCGCTGGTCGGCCCACAGCAGCACGGCGAACCCGGCGGCCGGTGCGGCGAAGGAGACCAGCGCCACCTCCCCGGTCACGGTGCTCACCGGGACGCAGTAGAGGACCAGCAGCCCGAGCCCGCCCAGGGCCGGCTGGCGGGCGGGGACGGCGAGCAGGTCGACGGCCAGCGCGATCAGGGCGACGAAGACGGTGGTCAGCGCCACCAGCCCGGTGAGCGGCAACGCCGGCGTCGCCTGTTCCCGGATCTCCGCGGTGCCGTCACCGAGCAGGCCGGCCAGGTCGGTCAGGCTGCCCAGGGTCGGCAGCATGCCCGCCCAGGCGCGGTCGGGCGTGAAGACGACGGTGAGCACGACGAGCACCAGGGCCACCTGGCCCAGCGGCACCGCCAGCCGGGCCGGGCCGGACCACCACGGGCCGTCGTCCTCGGCGGGGTCGACCAGCCGGTCCAGCAGCGCCCGCAGCGCCACCCCGCCCAGGCCGACGGCGGCCACCACCATCGTCACCGGCAGCAGCCACGTGCGGGCGGCGAAGACGGGGTCCAGCGCCAGTGCACCCAGCAGGACGGCGACCGCGACGGCGATCCCGGTGCCCGGCCCGCCGCGGGTGGCCCGGGGCAGCTCGTCGGCCTGGCCGCTCACGCCGGCACCGGTCCCGCGGCGCCGGCCCGGCTGCCCACCTGGCTCCACAGCTGCGCCACCGTCCGGTCCGGGCCGACGGTGACCACCTGCCAGCCGGCCGCGCGGAGCAGGTCGCCGGCCTGCTGCTGCCGGGTGTCCACCTCGACCCGCGCGGCGGGGCCGAGCGTGCGCCGGCCCCGGGTGGCCCCGGCGTCCAGCCAGCCGGCGGTGTCCACCAGCACCGCGACGTCCCGGCCCGGGCCGGACCGGGCGCGGACCAGCGCCGCGACGTCCTCGGGCCCGACGAGGCCGAACAGGCAGATCGCCGGTCCGTCGGCCCCCGACCGGCGCAGCGCCTCCATGCCCAGCTGCAGGCCGGGCTGCGGTGCCCCGCCCAGGACGGCGAGCCGCTCGAGCAGCTCGTCCGGGCCCAGCTGTCCCCGGCCGAGCGCCGGGGTGAGCTCCCCGCCGTCGGTCACGACCCGCAGCGCGGCCCCCCGGCGCAGCAGGTGGGTGCCGATGCTGGCCGCGGCCTCCACCACCCACTCCAGGGTGTCCTGCGGCGGGGCAGGGTCACCCGCTGGGCCCTCGACCCGACCCCCGAGCAGGTGGGCGGTCGACCGGGTGTCGACGAACACGGTCGCCGCGGCCCGCCACGGCCGTTCCTCCAGCCGGACCATCAGCTCCCCGGTGCGCGCGGTGGCCCGCCAGTGGACCAGCCGCAGGTCGTCGCCGTGGCGGTACTCCCGGGTGCTGACGTCGTCCTCGCCGTGCACGGCGATCGCGCGGCGGGCGCCCTCACCGCCGTCCCCTCCGGCGCCGGTCAACGCGCCGCCACCGAGGAGCGGCACGACCCGGGGCAGGACCAGCAGCCCGGCGGTGTCGCTGCCGGTCGCCGTGCGCAGCACCAGGCCGAAGGGGTCGACGAGCCGCAGGCTCAGCGGCCCCAGGGTGTACCGGCCGCGCCGGGAACCGTGCAGCCGGTAGCGGAGCGGGGCGGTGCCGCCGCTGGCGAGCCGCTCCACGACGAAGCGCGGCTGCGGACCCAGGTCGGCGGGCAGGTGCTCGGTGAGCAACCACAGCCCGCCGGCCCGCCGGTCGGCGTTGGAGACCTCCACCAGCACCTCGGCGGACCCGCCGCGCGGCAAGCGGGCCGGGGTGACGGTGCGCCGGGTGGCGACCCGGAAGCGCTGGCGGGCGATCCCGACGGCCGACACCACCGGCAGGGCGAGCACGAACAGGGCCAGCTGGACCAGGGCCCGCTCGCCGAGCAGGGCACCGAGTGCCACCAGGGTCAGCCCGGCGGCGACCAGGCAGCGGCCGCGCAGCGTGAGGGAGGACGCCGCGTCGGCGATCCGGGTGCGCGCCATGGGGGACCGTCCGTCTCTGGGGTGGGCCGGGGTCAGCGGCCGCCGTGGACGGGCACGGTGGCGAGCAGGTCGGTGACCACCCGCTGGGCGTCCCGTCGCGCCAGCGCCGCGTCCGGGGTCAGCAGCAGCCGGTGGGCCAGCACCGGGACCGCCATGGCCTGCACGTCGTCGGGGAGCACGTGGTCCCGGCCGGCCAGCGCCGCGGTGGCGCGGGCGGCGCGGAGCAGCTGCAGCCCCGCGCGGGGGGAGGCGCCCAGCCGCAGGTCGGGGGAGCGGCGGGTGGCCTCGACCAGCGAGACGACGTACTGGCGCAGCGGCTCGGCGACGTGCAGCCGGCCCACCGCGGCCACCAGGGCCCGCACGCGCGCGGCGTCGACCACCGGGGCGAACGCGGTGAGCGGGTCGACGGTGGCACGCCCGCCGAGCATCGCCAGCTCGGCCTCGCGGTCCGGGTAGCCCATCGAGACCCGGGCGGTGAACCGGTCCCGCTGCGCCTCGGGGAGGGGGTAGGTGCCCTCCATCTCCAGCGGGTTCTGCGTGGCCACCACCATGAACGGCCGGGCCAGCTCGTAGGTGACCCCGTCGACGGTGACCTGCCGCTCCTCCATGCACTCCAGCAGGGCCGACTGCGTCTTGGGCGAGGCCCGGTTGATCTCGTCGGCCACGACCACGTTGGCGAAGACGGCGCCGGGCTTGAACTCGAAGGCCCGGGACTCCTGGTCGTAGACGGCCACCCCGGTGACGTCGCTGGGCAGCAGGTCGGGGGTGAACTGGATCCGGCGCACCGTGCCGTCGATGGTGCGGGCCAGCGCCTTGGCCAGCGTGGTCTTCCCGACCCCGGGGACGTCCTCGATCAGCAGGTGCCCCTCGGCCAGCAGCACGACCAGCGCCAGCCGGACGACGTCGGGCTTGCCCTGCACCACCCGGCCGATCGCCTCGGCGAGCTGCGCCCCCTCGGCCGCCACGTCGGCGTCGGCGTCGGTCTCCGGCTGCGTCGCTGCGGCGTCCTGGCCGGTGCCGTGCCGGGGAGCGGAGCGCAGCTCCGTCACCCCCCGGTCCGACCGCAGCTCTGCCGTGCCCTCGGTCACCCCGCTCACGGTACGTGCTGCTCAGCGGCGCGCACGGTCGATCCCGTTCCGCGGCCCGGAGGTGGTCGGTGGGGGCCGGTGGAGGGAAGGGGACGACACGGCGTGGAGTGGTGTCCAGTGGGGGCCAGTGGGTTACTGTGTCGCGCAATGGGGAGGCAGGGGCCACGGATGGTGCCCGGCACGACCACAGGAGGACTGATGCAGGGGGTGATCCGGTGTTCGTCGGCAGCTACCCCCTGCGGCTCGACGAGAAGGGCCGGCTCGCCCTCCCGGTCCGCTACCGCGAGCTGGTGGCCGACGGCATGGTGATCAAGAAGGGCCAGGAGCGCTGCGTCTACGGCCTGACCATGACCCGGGTCGCCGAGCAGAGCGCCGCGCTGAAGTCCATGGCGCCGGCCGACACCAACGCCGCCCGCATGCACGCCCGGATGAGCTTCGGCTCGATGGTCGAGGTCGAGGCGGACAAGACCGGCCGGATCACCATCCCGGCGAGCCTGCGGGAGTACGCCGGCCTGGACCGCGACGTCGTCGTCGTCGGCGTGGACACCCGCTTCGAGATCTGGGACTCCGGCACCTGGGACGCCTACGTGGCAGAGCAGGAGGCCGTCTTCGCCGCCATGGAGAGCGAGGGGATGCCGACCCTGTCCTGAGTCGACCCCCCACCCGACCCCACGGAACGACCCCACCGCAGGACCGCGCCACCCCGCACGAGCCGACTTCCCCCCGGCTCGACCGGGTCCGGACAGCGAGCCGACTTCCCCCCGGCTCGACGTCCACCGCACCGACCGCCCAGCTGCCCCAGCCCGGCTCCACCTGGTACCGCTTCCCCGGCGCCAGGCGAGCCAGGCGGGGCAGCGGGCCGGGGCAGGGCCCGCTCCCCGCCCCACCCGCGCTCCACTGCGCACCACCCACCCCACTGCGCCCCACCTGCACGCCCCCCGTCCTGTCCGCCCCTGCGCAGCGAGAGGAGCCGTCGATGAGCAGCCCCGAGGCCTCCGGGCCCGCGCTGCACGTCCCCGTCCTCCTCGACCGGGTGACCGAGCTGCTCGACCCCGCGCTGCAGGCGCCGGGCGCCGTCCTGGTCGACTGCACGCTGGGGCTGGCCGGCCACTCCCTGGCCCTGCTCGCGGCCCACCCCGGGCTCCGGCTGATCGGCCTGGACCGCGACCCCGACGCCCGCGCCGAGGCCGCCGCCCGGATCGCCGCGGCCGGTCACACGGAGCGCACCACGCTGGTGCCCGCCGTCTTCGACGAGCTGCCCGACGTGCTGGCCGACCTGGGGGTCGAGGAGGTGCAGGGCATCCTGTTCGACCTCGGCGTCTCCTCCCTGCAGCTGGACCGCCCCACCCGCGGCTTCAGCTACTCCACCGACGCACCGCTGGACATGCGGATGGACCCCACCGGGCCCCGCACCGCCGCCGACGTGGTCAACACCTACTCCCGGGGCGAGCTCACCCGGGTGCTGAAGGTCTACGGCGAGGAGCGCTTCGCCGGCCGGATCGCCTCCGCCATCGAGCGGGAGCGCGCCCGGGAGCCGTTCACCGGTACCGCCCGGCTGGCCGAGCTCGTGCGCTCGGCGATCCCCGCGGCCACCCGCCGCACCGGGGGACACCCGGCCAAGCGGACCTTCCAGGCCCTCCGGATCGAGGTCAACGACGAACTCGGGGTGCTCTCCCGGGCCCTGCCCGCCGCCATCGACGCCCTTGCGATCGGTGGCCGACTGGTCGTGATCAGCTTCCACTCCCTCGAGGACCGCATCGTGAAGCAGACGCTCGCCGCAGAAGCCGTCGACCGCACCCCGCCCGGCATGCCGGTCCCGATGCCCGAGCACGCACCGGTGCTGAAGCTGGTCACCCGGGGCGGCGAGGCACCCGGCGAGGCCGAGCTCGCCGTCAACCCGCGGTCGGCCTCGGCCCGGGTGCGGGCCGCCGAGCGCGTCCGGCGGGCGGCATGAGCCAGCCGGCGCGGTCCGTCCCCCGGACCAGTGCACCGACCCCCCGCACCGGCCAGTCCCGCAGTCAGTCCCAGGGCGCCACCGCCCGCACCGGTGCGACCCGGGCGGGCACCGGCCGCACGGGCACGGCCCGGACGACGACCGCACGGACCACGACGGCCCGGACGCCGGCCGCACGGACGACGACGGCACGCACCACGACGGCCCGCACCACGACTGCCCGCACCACGACGGCCCGGACCACCGGCCGGGCGACCACCGGCCCGGTGCACGTGCCCCGGGTCGCCCCGCCCCGGCGCAGCGGACCGGTCCCGAGCGGCCCGCAGCTGCGGCTGGTGCCGACCCCGGCGCGGGCCCCCCGCGGCAGCCGGCGGGCGGTGCTGCGCGGTCGCCGGGCGCCCTTCGTCGCCGTGCTCGTCGCCCTGCTGGTCGGGACGACGCTGGGCCTCCTGCTGCTCAACACCGCGATCGCCGTGGACTCCCTGCGCGCCACCGAGCAGCGGGTCGCGATGGCCGAGCAGGCCAAGGAGGTCACTCGACTGGAGCAGCAGGTGATCGCTGCCGACACTGCAGCCGAACTGGCCCGCGCCGCAGCCGCGGTCGGGCTGGTCCGGCCGGGGGACGCAGCCCACCTGGTGCTGCAGCCCGACGGCAGCTCCGTGCTGCTGGGCAGCGCGACCCCGGCGACGGCACCGGTCGAGCCGGGGGCCGCCGACCCGGCGGCCGACGGGGCCACCGCGCCACAGCCCGCCCCCGCCGACGCCCCCGCCGAGCCCGCCCCCGCCGACGCCGCGGCCCCCGAACCCGGGGCCACCGACAACGCGCCCACCGAGAACGCGCCCACCGACCCCGTGTCGCCGACCCCCGGGAACTGATCCGTGCCCCCTGCAGGTCCTCTCCCGCCGCATCGTCCGGCCGGGGGCCGCCGCACCCCGCCGCGGCCCACCGGGCCGGCCGGGCGCGGTGCGCCGCGCGGGCGTCGCGAGCCCGGGGCGCGGCGCCTCCAGCCACTCGGCCTGACGCAGCGCGACCAGCGCAACCGCTGGGGGCTGGCGTTCCTGATCACCCTGCTGGTGGTGGTGGTCGGCAAGCTCGTGGTGCTCCAGGGGGTCGACGGGGCCGCCTACGCGCAGGCGGCCGAGAACGACCGGATGCGCACATACCCGATCGAGGCCGTGCGGGGGGAGATCGTCGACCGCAACGGCAAGGTGCTCGCCTACTCCGTGGACGCCAAGCGGGTCACGGCCGACCCGACGCTGGTCTCCGACCCCACCCGGACGGCGCTGGCGTTGACCACGCTGCTCGGCATCCCGGTCGACGAGCTGGTCGAGAAGCTCTCCCGGGAGGGGCGCTACGTCGTCCTGGCGGACGAGGTGAGCACCGACGTCACCGACCAGATCCGGGAGCTGCCGGCCTCCACCCAGGCCGGCCTGGTCTTCCAGGACGACCCCGTGCGGCTCTACCCGGCGGGCGCGGTCGGCGGCCAGCTGGTCGGCTTCGTCGGCAAGGAGGGCGACGGCCTTGCCGGGATCGAGCAGACCTTCGAGGAGCACCTGGCCGGGGTCGACGGCGAGGAGCGGATCGAGGTGGACGGCGTCGGCAACCCGATCCCCTCGGGCATCGACGACACCCAGCCGGCGACCGACGGCAGCACCGTGCAGCTGACGCTGGACCAGGACCTGCAGTTCGTCGTGCAGCAGACGCTGGACGCGGCCTGCGCCGACGAGGCGACGGCCACGGCGTCAGCCGTGGTCCAGGACGTGCAGACCGGCGAGGTGGTGGCGATGGCCTCCTGCCCCGGCTACGACCCGGGCAGCTACAACACCACCGACCCGGCGCTGCTGGGCAACCCGGTCCTCTCCGAGGTGTACGAGCCGGGCTCGGTGATGAAGGCGGTCACCCTGGCCGCCGCCATCGAGGAGGGCAAGGCCACCAAGGACACGGTGCTCAACGTGGACGGGCACATCCAGGCCGGCGACGTCGTGGTCACCGACGCCCACGACCACGAGCCGATCGACTTCACCGTCACCGGGATCCTCGCCAAGTCCAGCAACGTCGGGTCGATCATGCTGGCCCGGGAGATCGGGGACAGCACGCTCGAGCAGTACCTGCAGGACTTCGGCTTCGGCTCGACCACCGGCATCGAGCTCCCCGGCGAGAGCGCCGGCATCCTGGAGGACGCGGCGGACTGGACCGCCAGCCGCGCGGCCAACGTGCCGATCGGCCAGGGCGTCTCGGTGACCACCCTGCAGATGGCGTCGGCGTACCAGGCCCTCGCCAACGACGGCGTGCGAATCGCCCCGCGGGTGGTGTCCTCGCTCACCGCCGAGGACGGCACGGCCACCGAGGTGCCACGGCCGGAGGGCGTGCGGGTGGTCAGCGAGTCCACCGCGGACCAGCTGACCTACATGCTCGAGGCGGTGGTCGGCCCCGGGGGCACCGCACCGCTGGGCGAGATCGACGGCTTCCGGGTCGCCGGCAAGACCGGCACCGCCCAGCGGGCCAACCCCGAGACGGGCGGCTACGCCGGCGGCGGCTACTTCACCACCTTCGTCGGCTACGCCCCGGCCGACGACCCGCAGTACGTGGTGGCCGTCGACCTCGAGCGGCCCACCAGCGACGCCGAGGGCGGCCAGGTGGCAGCCCCGGTCTTCGCGGACGTCATGCGGTACGCACTGATCTCCGGGGGCGTCGTCCCCTCCGGCGCGCCCCGCCCGGACTTCACCCTCACCGTCCCCTGAACCCCGTCGGCGCAGGGAGCCGGCCACCCGCCGGTGCGACACGGAGCCGCCAGGTGATCGGGTCGCGCTCCTCCGCGCCGGTAGATTGGACCGTCGTGACCCCGACTGCGCCCGGGGCGGCGTCCCGGCCGGCCGGGAACCGCCCGCTCTCCCTCGGTGATCTCGCCGACCTCGTCGGCGCCCCGGTGACCGGTCCGACCACCGTGGCCGTCACCGGTGTCACCCACGCCTCCGGCGACGTCCGCCCCGGTGACCTGTACGCCGCGCTGCCCGGCGCCCGCACCCACGGCGCCCGCTACACCGCCGACGCGGCCGCGCGCGGTGCCCGCGCGGTGCTGACCGACCCGGCGGGGGAGGAGCCGGCCCGGGCCACCGGGCTGCCGGTCTGCGTGGTGGAGGACCCGCGCTCCGTGCTCGGCGCGGTCGCCTCCCGGGTCTACGGGCTCCCCAGCGAGCAGCTCAGCGTGCTGGGCATCACCGGCACCAACGGCAAGACGACGACGAGCTACCTGGTCGAGGCCGGCCTGGCCGCCGCCGGATGGGCCAGCGGCCTGATCGGCACGGTGCAGACCCGCATCCGCGGCCGGGACGCCGACGGGACGCCGGTGACCACCGAGCTGCCCAGCGTCCGCACCACGCCGGAGGCGGCCGACGTGCACGCCCTGCTCGGCACGATGGTCGACTCCGGCGTCCGCGCGGTGGTCATGGAGGTCTCCAGCCACGCGCTGGTGCAGGGCCGGGTCGGTGGGGTGCGCTTCGCCGCGGCCGGGTTCACCAACCTCTCCCGCGACCACCTGGACTTCCACGGCGACCCGGAGAGCTACTTCCAGGCCAAGGCGCTGCTGTTCGACGGGCGGGCCGCCGTCGAGGTGGTCGACGTCGACGACCCCGCCGGGCGGCGGCTGGTCCGCCCGGGCACGGTCACCGTCTCCGGCTGCGGTGCCCCGGGTGCGGACTGGTCGGCCACCGACGTGGCCGCCGTCCCCACCGGTGGGTCGACCTTCACGCTGCACGGCCCCGGTGGGCGCAGCTGGCCCGCGCAGCTGCGGTTGCCCGGCAGCTTCAACGTGGCGAACGCGGTGCTCGCCGTGGCGCTGCTGGACGCCGTCGGCGTGCCGCCGGAGACGGCGCTGCCCGGGATCGCGCTGACCGTCGTCCCCGGGCGGATGGAGCCGGTGGACGCCGGTCAGCCCTTCGTGGCCGTCGTCGACTACGCGCACACCCCCGACGCGGTGCAGACCGCGCTGGCCGCACTGCGCCCGGCGACCCCGGGGCGGCTGATCACCGTGCTGGGCTGCGGCGGTGACCGCGACCCGGGGAAGCGGCCGGGGATGGGCGCCGCCGCGGCGGCCGGCAGCGACGTGCTGGTGGTCACCGACGACAACCCGCGGTCGGAGGACCCGGCGGCCATCCGCGCGGCGATGCGCGCCGGTGCCGGCGACGTCCCGGCCGACCAGCGCGCCGAGCTGCTGGAGATCGGCGACCGGCGGGCCGCCCTGGCGGCCGCCGTCGGGCTCGCGCGACCGGGTGACACGCTGCTCGTGGCCGGCAAGGGCCACGAGACGGGTCAGGAGGTGGGCGGTCAGGTGCTGCCCTTCGACGACCGCGTGGTGCTGCACGAGCTGCTGGCCGCCATCGAGGTGGGTACGTGATCGAGCTCGCGAGGTCACGCATGAGCGCAGCATCGTCGAGCACGCGGCCGACGAGCGCCAGCGAGGTGGACTCGTGACCGAGCTTGCGAGGTCACGCATGAGCGCAGCATCGTCGAGCACGCGGCCGACGAGCGCCAGCGAGGAGGACGCGTGATCGCCCTGACGCTGGCCGAGGTGGCCGCGGCCGTCGACGGCGATCTCGTCGGTGATGGCTCCGCCACGGTGACCGGCGCCGTGCTGGTCGACTCCCGTGCGGTGGCCCCCGGCGACCTCTTCGTCGCCCTCCCCGGGGAACGGGTGGACGGCGCCGACTTCCTCCCCGCCGCCGCCGCGGCGGGCGCGGCCGGGGCACTGACCGCCCGCGCCGACCCCGCCCTGCCCTGTGTCGTGGTCGCTGACCCGGTGGCGGCCCTGGGCCGGCTGGCCGCGGCGGTGCACGGCCGGCTGGTGGCGGCGGGGCTGGTGACCGTCGGCGTCACCGGGTCCTCCGGCAAGACCTCGACCAAGGACCTGCTCGGCCAGGTGCTGGCCGCTGCGGGCCCGACCGTCAGCCCGCAGGGCTCGTTCAACAACGACATCGGCCTGCCGCTGACCGTGCTCTCCGCCGACGCGGACACCCGCTTCCTGGTGCTGGAGATGGGCTCCCGCGGCCCCGGCCACATCGCCCGGCTGTGCGGGATCGCCCGGCCGGCCATCGGCGTCGTGCTCAACGTCGGCTCCGCCCACCTCGGCGAGTTCGGCAGCGCCGAGGTGATCGCCACCAGCAAGGGCGAGCTGGTGGCGGCCCTGCCGGCCAGCGGCACGGCGGTGCTCAACGCCGACGACGCCCGGGTGGCCGGCATGGCCCCGCGCACGCAGGCCGCGGTGCTGACCACCGGGCTGGCCGAGCACGCCGACGTGCGGGCCACCGACGTCGAGCTCGACGACGCCGCCCGCGCCCGGTTCACCCTCCGCGCCCGCGGGGAGCAGCACCCGGTCGCCCTGCAGGTCGTCGGCGTGCACCAGGTCGCCAACGCACTGTCCGCCGCCGGCGCGGCGCTGGCCGCCGGGATGGCGCCCGCCGCGGTCGCGCAGGCTCTGTCGGCCGCCGCGCCGCGCAGCCGCTGGCGGATGGAGGTCACCACCCGCGCCGACGGCGTGACCGTCGTCAACGACGCCTACAACGCCAACCCCGAGTCGATGCGGGCCGCGCTGGCCGCGCTCCGCCGGCTGCGGGGCCGCCGCCGGATCGCCGTGCTCGGTGCGATGGGGGAGCTCGGCCCCACCGCCGGGGCCGCGCACGAGGAGCTGGGCCGGGACGCCGTGCGCGCCGGGGTCGACCTCGTCGTCTCCGTCGGGCCCGACGCGGCCGGTGTGCACGCGGGTGCCCGTGCGGAACTGGACGCCCGTGGTCGCGCAGGCGACCGCGGGGGAGAGCAGGAGGAGTCCGTGCACCTGCCGGACCGGGCAGCAGCCCGGCGGTTGCTGAGTGAGGTGGTCGGGCCCGGGGACGTCGTCCTGGTCAAGGCCTCGCGCAGCTACGGCCTCGAGGAGCTCGCCGCCGACCTGATCGCCGACGGCGGCCCGGAGGTGACCGCGTGAGGTCGGTCCTCGTCGCCGCCGCCGTCGGGCTGATCGTCTCGATCCTGCTGACCCCGTTGGCGATCAAGGCCTTCCGGAAGCACGGCTTCGGCCAGGAGATCCGGGACGACGGCCCGGAGAGCCACCTGTCGAAGAAGGGCACGCCCACGATGGGCGGCACCGTGATGGTGCTGGCCACGGTGGTCGGCTACCTGGTGGCGCACCTGTTCGTGATCAACCAGGAGGGTCGTGGCGTCACCGCCACCGGGCTGCTGCTGCTGTTCCTGTTGATCGGCCTGGGCACCGTCGGGTTCCTCGACGACTACCTCAAGATCCGGTACCGGCGCAGCCTCGGCCTGAACAAGACCGCCAAGCTGGTCGGCCAGCTGGTCATCGGGGTCACCTTCGCCGTGCTCGCGCTGATGGCCGACGGCGAGGACGGGACCGCGGTGGCCACCACGACGGTCTCCTTCGTCCGGGACATCCCCCCGCTCGCCCTGCCGACGGTCGCGTTCGTCGCGCTGGCCTACCTCTTCATCGCCGGCTTCTCCAACGCGGTCAACCTCACCGACGGCCTCGACGGGCTGGCCGCCGGCGCCTCGGCGATGGTGTTCGGCTCCTACGTGGTCATCTCGTTCTGGCAGTTCGGGAACGACTGCGCCGGCGGCCTCGTCGACGGCTGCTACACCGTCCGCGACCCGCTCGACGTCACCCTGGTGGCCGCCGCGGCGATGGGCAGCTGCCTGGGCTTCCTGTGGTGGAACACCTCACCGGCCCGGATCTTCATGGGCGACACCGGTTCGCTGGCCCTCGGCGGGCTGATGGCCGGGCTGGCCATCGTCACCCGCACCGAGCTGCTGCTCGTCGTCCTCGGCGGGCTGTTCGTGGCGGTCACCCTGTCGGTGGTGATCCAGGTCGGCTTCTTCCGGGCCACCCGCCGCCGGGTCTTCCGGATGGCCCCGCTGCACCACCACTTCGAGCTCGCCGGCTGGGCCGAGAACACGGTGATCGTCCGGTTCTGGCTGGTCACCGGGATGGCGGTCGCCTTCGGGCTCGGGCTGTTCTACGCCGACTGGCTCTCCGTCACGGGGCTGTAGAGGTGACCCACGCGAACGGGACGGCGGACCGACCGCTGGGCACCGTGCTGGTCGCCGGGCTGGGCGTCTCCGGCGCGGCGGCGGCCCGGGTGCTGCTGGCGCGCGGGGACGACGTCTGGCTCACCGACGCCACCGAGCCCGCCGTGCTGCCCGAGCTGGTCGAGGCGGGGGCCCGCTGGCTCGGGGCGCTCAGCGAGCCGCCGGAGGGCATCGACCTGGTCGTCACCTCCCCGGGCTGGCGGCCGGACTCCCCGCTGCTGCGGACCGCTGCCGCCCGCGGCGTGGAGGTCATCGGCGAACCGGAGCTGGCCTGGCGGCTGCGGACAGCGGCGCCGGGTGCGGAGCCCGCCCCCTGGTTCGCGGTCACCGGCACCAACGGGAAGACGACGACGGTCACGATGCTCGAGGCGATCCTGCTGGCCGGCGGGCGGCGGGCGGTCGCCGCGGGCAACGTCGGCCGGCCGCTCGTCGAGGTGGTCACCGCCCGCGACGCCGACGGCGCACCCGCCCACGACGCGATCGCCGTGGAGCTCTCCAGCTTCCAGCTGCACTGGTCCTCCTCGATCGCCCCCGCCGCCGCCTGCGTGCTCAACGTCGCCGACGACCACGTCGACTGGCACGGCTCCTTCGACGCCTACCGGGACGCCAAGGCCCGCCTGCTCCGGTTGGCGCCGGTCGCGGTCGCCGACGCCGGTGACCCGGTCGCGTCCGCGCTCGTCGCGGCCCACCGGCACCCGGTCACCGTGACCCTCGGCGAGCCCGTCCGCGGCCAGCTCGGCGTCCGGTCCGGTGCCCTCGTCGACCGCGCGTTCAGCCCGGACCCGGCCGGTGAGGTGCTCGCCGAGCTCGAGGCCCTGCAGGTGCGGGGGCCGCACAACACGGTGAACGCGCTGGCCGCCGCGGCGCTGGCCCGGGTCGCCGGCGTCGACGCGGCCGCGGTCGGCCGCGGCCTGGCCGGCTTCCGCGGCGGCGCTCACCGCAACGTGCTGGTCGGCAGCGTCGACGGCATCGACTTCGTCGACGACAGCAAGGCCACGAACCCGCACGCGGCCGGGGCCTCGCTGGCCGCCTACCCGCGGGTGGTGTGGATCGCCGGGGGCCTGCTCAAGGGCGCCGACGTCGAGCCGCTGGTCGCCGCGGTCGCCCCGCGGCTGGCCGGGGTGGTGCTGCTGGGCCGAGATCGGGAGGTGCTGGCCCGGTCGCTGGCGCGACACGCCCCGTCGGTCCCACGCACGGTGGTCCCCAGCGGCGACGATGGCGCTGTGACGGATGGGGACAGCGTGATGCGCGAGGTGGTCGCGGCCGCCGTCCGGCTGGCCCGCCCCGGGGACACCGTGCTGCTCGCCCCGGCGGCCGCCTCGATGGACGTGTTCACCGACTACGCGCACCGCGGCCGGGCCTTCGCCGACGCGGTCCGCGCGCTGGGGTGACCGGCCGGTGACGGCGACCACCGGGCAGCGCTCGTCCCGCCGTCCCCGCCGCGAGGAGCAGCAGCCCACGGCAGCCCGGGCCGGGGGGCCGCGCTTCCGCGCCCCGGCCTGGGTCGACGGCCCGATGACCAGCTCGCACCTGGTGCTGGGGGCGGCCGGCATGCTGCTGGCGATCGGCCTGGTGATGGTCTTCTCCGCCTCCTCGATCGAGGCCGCCAAGGCCGGCCAGCCGGCCTGGCTCCCCGGCGTCCGGCAGATCGCCTTCGCCGCCATCGGGCTGCTCGCCATGCTCGCCGCGATGCACCTGCCGGTCGGCCGCATCCGCCAGTTCTCCGGCTGGGCACTGCTCGGCGTCGCCGGGCTGCTGCTGCTGGTCCTGGTGCCGGGCATCGGGCTGAAGCTGAACGGCTCCCGGGCCTGGTTCGACCTGGGCTTCACCAACTTCCAGCCCTCCGAGCTGGGCAAGCTGGTCTTCGCGCTCTGGGGCGCCCACGTCATCGCCCTGCGGGAGAAGTACCTGACCGTCCAGTCGCTGCTCGTCCCGGTGCTGCCGGTGTTCGGCGTGCTGTCGCTGCTGCTGCTGCTCGAGCCCGACATGGGGGCCGTGGTCAGCCTGGGGCTGGTGCTGGCCGGGCTGATGTGGGCCGGTGGGCTGTCCCGCCGCTACATCGCCGGTGCCGTGGCGCTCGCCGTCGTGGCCGTCGTCCTGATGGTGACGTTCGCGAGCTACCGGATGGCTCGGATCACCTCGTTCCTGGACCCCTTCGCCGATCCGGAGAACGGCGGCTACCAGGCGATCCGCGGGCTGTACGCGCTGGCCACCGGCGGGGTCTGGGGCGTCGGGCTGGGCAACAGCGCGATGAAGTGGAACATCCTGCCGCACGCGGAGTCCGACTACATCTTCGCGATCATCGGCGAGGAGCTGGGCTTCCTGGGCTGCCTGGTGGTGGTGACCCTCTACGGGATCCTGGCCTGGGCCGGGTTCCGGATCGCCCACCGGTCCGCCGACCGCTTCGTCCAGCTGTCCAGCGTCGCCATCACGGTGTGGCTGGTCGGGCAGGCCGTGATCAACATGGGCTACGTCGTGGGCCTGCTGCCGGTCACCGGCGTGACGCTGCCGCTGATCTCCGCCGGCGGCACCTCGCTGGTCCTCACCCTCTTCGTCATCGGGCTGCTGGTCCGCTTCGCCCGGGCCGAGCCGGCCGCGATCGCCTTCCAGCGGAGCCAGCGGCGCGGCCGGCTGGCCCGGCTGCTGGCCCCGGTCCCCTCGGCGGCCGTCGACCCGGTGCCCTCGCGCCGACGCCGCGAGGGCCGGTCCACCGCCCGCCCCGGTCCGCCGCCCCCGGCCCCTCGGCGTGGCAACGGCCGGACGGTCGCCCGGGTGACCGGGCACCCGACGTCGTCCCCGGTGGGCCGGGGGCGTGGGGCCGGGGGGCCGGCGCCCGCCCCGGACGCGCGCCGCGGGGACCCGGAACGGCAGACTGTCGACCGCCGGCAGAACCCCGGTGACCGCCCGACCGTCCGCAGCCGGCCCTCGTCCGCGGCGGGGCCTGCCCTGCGTGAGGGGCTCCGCGACCGTCCCCGGTCCGGGGAGCCGCCCGCTGCCCAGGGCCGGCCCGTCCCGCGGTCCCGCCCCCCGAGAACAGAACGGCCAGGACGCCCGCAGTGACCTCCCCCCAGCTCGACCCCGGCGAGAACGGCCCGGCCGTGCCCTCCTCCGGCCCCACCCCGGTGCACGTCGTGCTCGCCGGTGGGGGCACCGGCGGCCACATCGAGCCGATGCTCGCCCTCGCCGACGCCCTCACCCGCCGCACCGGCGCCGCCGGCGGTGCCCCTCGGGTCACCTGCCTGGGCACCGCCCGGGGGATGGAGACCCGGCTCGTGCCGGCCCGGGGGTACGACCTGCGGCTCATCCCGCCGGTCCCGCTGCCGCGCAAGCCCACGCCGGACCTGCTGCGCGTCCCGGGCCGGGTCCGCCGGGCCGTCGCCGAGACCCGGGCGCTGCTCACCGAGCTCGACGCCGACGTCGTCGTCGGCTTCGGCGGGTACGTGGCCCTGCCGGCCTACCTGGCCGCCCGCCGGGCCGGGCGGGGGCGGGCCGGCGTGCCGATCGTGGTGCACGAGCAGAACGCGCTACCCGGGCTGGCCAACCGGATCGGCGCCCGGCTCGCCGCCCGCGTCGCGGTCACCGTCCCGGGCACGCCGCTGCACCGCGCCGAGCACGTCGGGATGCCGCTGCGGACGGCGATCAGCGGGCTGGACCGGGCCGCCCGGCGGGCCGAGGCGCGGGCCGAGTTCGGGCTGGACCCCGACCGCCCGACCCTGCTCGTCTTCGGCGGATCGCAGGGCGCCGCGTCACTGAACCGGGCCGCGGTCGGCGCGGCCGACGCGCTGACGGCCGCCGGGGTGCAGGTGCTGCACGCCCGGGGGCCGAAGAACACCGACGTCTCGGTGCCCGCCCGGCCGGCCGGGGGTGCGCCCTACGTCGTCGTGGACTACCTGGAGCGGATGGACCTCGCCTACGCCGCGGCGGACCTGGCGCTGTGCCGCTCCGGTGCGGTGACCGTCGCCGAGCTCTCCGCGGTCGGCCTGCCGGCCGTGTTCGTCCCGCTGCCGATCGGCAACGGGGAGCAGCGGCTCAACGCGCTGCCCGTGGTCGAGGCCGGTGGTGGGCTGCTGCTCGCCGACGCGGACCTGTCGCCGGCCTGGATCCGGAGCGAGCTCGTGCCGCTGCTCACCGACCCGGCCGCGCTGTCGGCGCTGGCCGCCGCCGCGGCCGCCGCCGGCACCCCGGACGCCGACGAGCGGCTGGCCGACCTCGTGCTGCAGGTCGCTGCCGAGGGGGTGCGGAACCGATGAGCGCCGCCGACGTCGCCGCCTGGCGGGGGCCGATCCCGTCGCTGGCCGAGCTGGGGCCGGTGCACTTCATCGGCATCGGCGGGGCCGGGATGAGCGGCATCGCCCGGATCATGCTGGCCCGCGGGGTGCCGGTGTCCGGCAGCGACCGGCGGGACTCCCCGGCGCTGCGCGCGCTGGACGCGCTCGGTGCCCGGATCGAGGTCGGTCACGCTGCCGAGCACCTGGGCGAGGCGGCGACCGTGGTGGTCTCCACCGCGATCCGCGACGAGAACGCCGAGCTGGTGGCCGCCCGGGAGCGCGGGCTGCGGGTGCTGCCGCGGGCGGTGGCGCTGGCCGCGGTGATGGCCGGACGGCGCAGCGTCGCGGTGGCGGGCACCCACGGGAAGACCTCGACGACCTCGATGCTCACGGTCGCCGTCCAGGCCTGTGGGGTCGACCCCTCCTTCGCGATCGGCGGCACGCTCAACGAGTCCGGCTCCAACGCCCACGCCGGCCAGGGCGACGTCTTCCTCGCCGAGGCCGACGAGAGCGACCGGTCCTTCCTGCTGCTGGCCCCGCGCGGGGGCATCGTCACCAACGTCGAGGCCGACCACCTGGACAACTACGGCGACCTGGCCGCGGTGGAGGCGGCGTTCGACACGTTCGTCCGCACCGTGCCCGCCGAGGGCTTCCTGGTGCTCTGCGCCGACGACCCGGGTGCCGCCCGGCTGGCCGGCGTGGGGGCCACCGCCCGGGTGCGCACCTACGGCCAGTCGGCCGGGGCGGACCTCCGCCTGGTCGACCTGCAGGTCGGCCCGGACGGCACCCGGTACACCGCCGTCCTCGACGGTCAGGAGCTCGGCGCGGTGCACATCCGGCTGCCCGGCGTGCACATGGCGCTCAACAGCGCCGCGGCGCTGCTGGCCGGCCTGGAGCTGGGCCTGCCCGCCGCCGGGTTGGTCACCGGGCTGGCACGGTTCGGCGGCGTGCACCGTCGCTTCGAGCTCAAGGGCACCGTCGCCGGGGTCCGGGTGTACGACGACTACGCCCACCACCCCACCGAGGTGGCCGCCCAGCTGCGCGCCGCCCGCGCAGTGGTGGGGGAGGGGCGCCTGCTGGTGCTCTTCCAGCCGCACCTCTACAGCCGGACGGCGCAGTTCGCCGCCGGCTTCGGTGCGGCGCTGGGCCTGGCCGACGAGGTCGTGGTGATGGAGGTCTACGGCGCCCGGGAGGACCCGGTCCCCGGGGTCACCGGTGCGCTGGTGGCCGACGCGGTGCCCCTGCCCGCGGGGCGGGTCGCCTTCGAGCCCTCGTGGTCGGCGGCCGCCGGCGCGATGGCCGACCGGGCGCGCCCGGGCGACCTCGTGGTGACCATGGGCGCCGGCGACGTGTCGATGGTCGGGCCCGAGGTGCTGGTGGCGCTGGCGCCACCGCCGGAGCCGACGGACACGGTGGAGGACGGGCCGGAGCCACCACGGTGAGCCGCACGGGGTCGACGACCCGCGACCGGTCCCGCAGACCGCGGCGCGGCGCCGCCCCGGCGGGAGCTGCCGCACCGGTCACCTCGCTGGGCTCCCGGCGCGGCCGGTCCCGCCGCACGCGCAGTCCGCGCCGCCGGCTGGTCGTGGTGGCGGTCGGGCTGGCCCTCGTGGTGGCGCTCGGGGCGTGGGTTTTGCTGGCCAGCCCGTTGCTCGCGGTGCGCACCGTGCGGGTCGACGGTGCCGTCGCGCTGTCCGACGCCCAGGTCGTCTCCGTCGCCGGGATCGAGGAGGGCACCCCGCTGGTGCGGGTGGACACCGGGGCGGCGGCCGGGCGGGTGGCCCAGCTCCCGCAGGTCGCCTCGGTGGAGGTGACCCGCGGCTGGCCGGGGACGGTCGTGGTCACGCTGGCCGAGCGCATCCCGGTCGCCGTCGTGGACCAGGCGGGCACCCGGCAGCTGCTCGACGCCGGAGGCGTGGTGTTCGACACCATCACCGGCGACGCCCCGAGCGGGGTGGTCCCGCTCGACGTGCGCGACCCCGGCCCGGACGACGCGGCGACCACCGCCGCGCTGGGCGCGCTGACCGCGCTGCCGGACGCCGTGCGCAGCCAGGTGACCCAGGTGTCCGCGCGCACCGCCGACGACGTGACGCTGACCCTGACCGACGGTCGGTCCGTGCGCTGGGGGAGCGCGGAACGGACCGACCGCAAGGCCGAGGTGCTGGACGCGCTGCTGGACCAGATCGAGCAGGGCACCCTCGACCCGGCCGGCACCCTCGACGTCAGCACCCCTGACGCGGTCGTCCTGCGCTGAACCCCGGAGCGGGTCGGGCTCCCGACACGCCCGGCCAGAAAAAGGTCCGCGAGTCGTCCGTCTCCGCGTGCCGAACCGGGCCGGAGATGTCTGCAGTCGAACTGAAGACGCTGACCAGGCGGGTCGTCACCTCTCGTGAGCGGCAAGTGACGGATGGGTCGGCAGATCCTCGTGGGAATCCACCGGATGGACACGCCGAACCGAGGAGGGTGCTTGCTGCCTCGGATGGGCACACCTAACTTCGTCCTCACAACGACTCAGTTGACATAACTATAAGGCTTAACCTAAGGATGAGGGTCCAGTTGGGGAGCGCGGCATGACACCTCCGCACAACTACCTAGCGGTCATCAAGGTCGTCGGCATCGGCGGCGGCGGGGTGAACGCGGTCAACCGCATGATCGAGGTCGGCCTCAAGGGGGTCGAGTTCATCGCGATCAACACCGATGCGCAGGCGCTGCTGATGAGCGACGCCGACGTCAAGCTCGACGTCGGCCGTGAGCTCACTCGCGGCCTGGGCGCCGGTGCGCAGCCCGACGTCGGCCGGCAGGCCGCCGAGGACCACCGCGAGGAGATCGAAGAGGTGCTCAAGGGCGCCGACATGGTCTTCGTGACGGCCGGCGAGGGTGGCGGCACGGGCACCGGCGGTGCGCCCGTCGTCGCCTCCATCTCGCGCAAGCTCGGCGCCCTGACGATCGGCGTGGTCACCCGCCCGTTCTCCTTCGAGGGGAAGCGGCGAGCGGTCCAGGCCGAGACGGGCATCGAGGAGCTGCGCAACGAGTGCGACACGCTCATCGTGATCCCGAACGACCGGCTGCTGCAGCTGGGCGACCGGAACGTCAGCGTGATGGACGCCTTCCGCACCGCCGACCAGGTGCTGCTCTCCGGTGTGCAGGGCATCACCGACCTGATCACCACGCCCGGCCTGATCAACCTGGACTTCGCCGACGTCAAGTCGGTCATGTCCGGGGCAGGCTCGGCGCTGATGGGCATCGGCAGCGCCCGCGGGGACAACCGCGCCCTGCTGGCAGCTGAACAGGCGATCGCCTCGCCGCTGCTGGAGGCCTCGATGGAGGGCGCCCACGGCGTCCTGCTGTCGATCTCCGGTGGGTCGGACCTGGGCCTGTTCGAGATCAACGAGGCTGCCTCGCTGGTCTCCGACGCCGCACACCCGGACGCCAACATCATCTTCGGCGCCGTCATCGACGACGCCCTCGGTGACGAGGTGCGGGTCACCGTGATCGCGGCCGGGTTCGACGGTGGCAAGCCCGGCACCCGCAAGGACGCCGGCAGCACGCCGCTGGCGACGTCGGCACCCACCGCGCCGGCAGCACCGGCCGCGCCGGCCGCACCGCCGGCGGCCCGTCCGTCGGCGCCGGTGCAGACCGGGGAGCGGCCGGCCGCTGCGGCTCCGGCCGCTCCGCCGCAGGCGCCGGCCGCCCCGGCGGCCTCCTCCCCGTCGGCGCCGCGACCGGGTCAGCCCGGCAGCGCGCCGCAGGGCGGTGGGATCACCGTGCCGCCGCTGCCGCCGATCGCCGGCCAGGGTGGCGGCCAGGGTGGCACCACCCGTCGTCCGCTGGCCTCGGACGACTTCGAGGAGGAGCTCGACATCCCCGAGTTCCTCCGCAGCCAGTGACGCCCGTTCAGCTGTGAGTGCAGGACCGGCCGCTCCGTCGGCGGTGCGACCCCGCCGGGTCGTCACCGACCGGCGGGGCGGCCGTTCTGTCGCGCCGTACGACTCCTTCAACCTGGGGGTGCACGTCGGCGACGACCCGGACGCCGTCGGGGCCAACCGGGGGCGGCTGGCCGGCGAGCTCGGCGTGCCCTCCGACCGGCTGCTCTGGATGACCCAGGTGCACGGCACCGGCGTCGCGATCGTCGAGGACGCCGACGAGAACCCGGTCGCCGACGTCGACGCACTCGTCACCGCCACCCCCGGCCTGGTGCTCTGCGTGCTGGTCGCCGACTGCGTGCCGGTGCTGCTGGCCGACCCCGTCGCCGGGGTGGTCGCCGCCGTGCACGCCGGCCGCGAGGGAGTGCGGGCCGGCGTCGTCCCGGCCACCCTGGCGGCGATGACCCGGCTGGGCTCGCGGCCGGGCGACGTGGAGGCGCTGCTCGGCCCGGCCGTCTGCGGGCTGGACTACGAGGTGCCCTCGCAGATGCAGGCCGACGTCGCCCGGGTCGCCCCGGCCAGCGCGGTCCGCACCCGGCGCGGCACGCCGGGGCTCGACCTGCGGGCGGGGATCGCCGAGGTCCTCCGCCGCGCCGGGGTCGGGCAGGTCGTGCACGACCCGCGCTGCACCGTCGAGGACCCCCGGCTGTTCAGCCACCGCCGCGACGGCGTGACCGGTCGCCAGGCCGGCGTCGTCTGGCTCGGCTCCTGACCGACCCCGCCCCGGGGCTCGCTCGCAGTGAGCCCCGGGGCGGGTCCGGGCGGCTCACCCGCCGGGGGACCGACGCGGTCGCTGCGGGGAGGATGAGGGCATGTCGCCCCTCGCCGAGAACAGGTCGCCCCTCGCCGAGAACCTGCGAGCCGTCCGCGCTCGGATCGACGACGCCGCCCGGGCAGCCGGACGGGACCCGGCCGAGGTGCGGCTGCTGGCGGTGAGCAAGACCTGGTCGGCCGACGACGTCCGGGCCCTCGCGGCGCTCGGGCAGCGGCACTTCGCCGAGAACCGGGTGCAGGAGCTGGTCGGCAAGGCGACGGCCCTGGCCGAGGACCCCGCCGTGCCCGAGCTGCACTGGCACCTGGTCGGGCAGCTGCAGCGGAACAAGGTGGCCCCGGTGGCCCGGCTCGGTGCCACGGTGCACTCGGTGGACCGTGCCTCGCTGGTGACGGCGCTGGCCCGCGCCGCCGAGCGCGAGCAGCGGGTCCTGGACGTCTACGTCCAGGTCCACCTGGGCGGCCCGGAGGGCGAGCTCGGCAGCCGGGGTGGGGTCGCGCCGACCGACGTCCCCGGCCTCGCGGACGCGGTCGCCGGCGCGCCGGAGCTGCGGCTGCGCGGACTGATGGCGGTGGCCCCCCGGGGCGAGGAGCCCGCCCCGGCGTTCGAGCGGCTGGCCGAACTGGCCGCTCGGCTGCGCGCCGATCATCCTGGTGCCACGGAGACATCGGCAGGCATGAGCGGCGACCTGGAGGCTGCTGTGACAGCTGGGGCCACTGTGGTGCGTGTCGGTACCGCGTTGTTCGGGACGCGCCCCCTAGCCTCCGGTGCAGAGCAGTGACACTGGGCTGGGGCGCGGGGGAGTGACGTGGCACGCCTGCGCCCTCCCGAGTCCCACCCGAACCACCTGAACCACCCAGGCACCTGAGTGCAGCGCGGGGCGCCCAGCGCCGACGAGACCAGAGGGAGACGTCCGATGGCGGGAGCGATGCGGAGGATGGGGGTCTACCTCGGCCTCGTCGAGGACGACGACACCCGTGGCGGGTACGACCGCTACGCCGCACGGCAGAGCGACTACGACCCCGACGACCGGGGCTACGACCGCGGCTACGACCGGTACGCCGCCGATGACGCCGACCCCGTGGCGGAGGAGTCCCGGTACGGCTACGGCAGCGGCTACGGCGGTGGCTACGACACCGAGTACGCCGGCGTGCGCCCGGTCGACGAGCCGGTCGAGGAACGCGCCCCCGAGCCCGAGGTCTCCCTGGGCCGGCGGCCGGCCACGCCGCGGACGATCGGCCTGGCGGGCGCGCCGTCGAGCGGCAGCACCGCCGCACGACTGGCCGGCAGCGGGCTGTCCGCCGCCGGGAGCGCCGGAGCCGGTTCGTCGGGCCGCAGCCGGATCAGCTCCGGCGGTTCCGGGGCCGCGGCCGGCCTGGCCATGAGCGAGCCCGTGGCCCCCGCGCCCGAGCCCGTCCCGGCCCCCGCGCCGGTGCCGTCGCCGACTCCGCAGGGCTACCGGATCACCACGGTGCACCCGGCCTCCTACAACGAGGCCCGCACCATCGGCGAGCGCTTCCGGGACGGCATGCCGGTGATCATGAACCTGACCGACATGGAGCACGCCGACGCGAAGCGGCTCGTCGACTTCGCCATCGGTCTGACGTTCGGCCTGCACGGTAGTATCGAGCGAGTCACGGCCAAGGTCTTCCTGCTCAGTCCGCAGGACGTCGACGTGACGGCTGAGGACAAGGCCCGCATCCGTGAGGGCGGGTTCTTCAGCCAGTCCTGACCCCGTGCACCCTGCGCCCCGGCGTGAGGTGCTCCCGAACGAGCGAGGACCGTGGCTCTCCTTCTGCAGATCGTCTCGTCGATCCTGCTCGTCTTCCTGATCCTCCTGTTCGCCCGGTTCGTCGTGGACTGGGTGATGGTGCTCGCCCGCAGCTGGCGCCCCCAGGGTCTGGTCGCGGCGGGGCTCGAGGTCGTCTACGCAGCGACCGACCCGCCGCTCAAGGCGGTGCGCAAGGTCATCCCGCCGCTCAACCTCGGGTCCATCCGCCTCGATCTGGGGTTTATGGTGCTGCTGATCGGCGTGATCCTCCTGCGCAGCATCCTGAGCAGCCTGGCCTACTCGATCGCATGATCCGTCGTACCGTGCCCGAGCGGGGTGCGGACCCGAACCGGTTCGCCGCCGATCTGGATCCGTCCCCGTTCCTCCCGCCCGACCTGAGGTGAGCCGCATGCCACTGACTCCCGCCGACGTGCACAACGTCGTCTTCAAGAAGCCGCCGATCGGCAAGCGCGGCTACGACGAGGACGAGGTGGACGCCTTCCTCGACGTGGTCGAGGCCGAGCTGGCCCGGCTCATCGAGGAGAACAACGACCTGCGCGGCTCCGGTGGCACCGGGTCCGGGGTGCGGGAGGAGCGGCCCGAGTCCGCGCCGATGACCGTCACGGCCCCGCCGCCCCCGCCGGCCCAGACGGCGGCGGCACAGGTGCGCGAGGACGACGCGATCCGCGCCTCCCGGATGCTGGCGCTGGCCACCGAGACGGCCGAGCGGCACGTCAACGAGGCCAAGGCCCAGGCCGACCAGATGGTGGGCACCGCCAAGAGCAGCAGCGACCGGATGATGTCCGAGGCGCGGGCCAAGAGCGAGCAGATGGTCGGTGAGGCCAAGAGCCGCGCCGACAGCATGCTCGGTGACGCCCGCACCCGCGCGGACACGATGGAGCGCGAGGCCCGCGCCAAGGCCACCGCCCTCGCCCAGGACGCCGAGCGCAAGCACGTGGAGGCGATGGGCTCCCTGGAGGAGAAGCGGGCGAGCCTCGAGCGCAAGGTCGACGAGCTGCGCACCTTCGAGCGGGAGTACCGCACTCGGCTGCGCTCCTACCTGGAGTCGCACCTGCGCGACCTGGACAGCCGTGGTTCGGCCGAGCCGGCGTCCAACAGCCGGCAGAGCCAGCACGTCAGCGCCTGACACAGCACGCACCGCAGCACAGAGCCCCGCCGGACCAGGTCCGGCGGGGCTCTGTGCTGCTGGGGTCTGTGCTGTTGGGGGTCTGGGCCGGCTGCTGAGCCCTCGGGGCTGACCCGGCCGGACGGGCCCGGGCCCCCGGTGCTCACCGGGGGCCCGTCCGACGTCAGCGCGCCGGGGTGATCCAGACCCGGGCGCCTGCGGGGCCCTCGAGCCCGTCGCCGGAGCCGGCCTCCTGGGCGTGCACGGCGGTGGCCAGCACCTCCGCGGCCAGCGGGGCGGCGTGCTCGGTGAGCGCCTGGGCCACGGCCCCCTCGCCGGTCCACCAGACCTCGATCCGGTCGCTGACCGCCAGCCCGCTGGACTTGCGGGCGTCCTGCACCAGCCGCACGACCTCGCGCACCAGCCCGGCCCGCTCCAGCTCCGGGGTGAGGGTCAGGTCGAGCGCGACGGTGAGCCCACCGGCCGAGGCGACCGTCCAGCCCTCGCGCGGCGTCTCGGTGATCACCAGGTCGCCCTCGACCAGCGGCACCGGCGCACCGTCGACCGGCACGGTCGCCGTCCCGGCCCGGTAGGCGGCGACGAGCTCGACCGCGTCGGCGGCGGCGACCGCGGCGGCGACCGCCTGCACCTGCTTGCCCATCCGGCGCCCCACCGCACGGAAGTCCACCTTCACCGAGACGTCGACCAGCGAGCCGTCGACCGCGGCGAGCTCGGTCAGCTCCGCGACGTTCAGCTCCTCGGCCACCTCGGCGACCAGCTCCCGCGGCAGCTGCGCCCACCCCGGCGCGGCCACGAGCGCCCGGGCCAGTGGCTGGCGGGTGCGGGCCTTGCCCGCGGTGCGGGCGGACCGGCCGAGCTCGACCAGGCGCCGGACCAGGGCGACCTGGTCGACCAGCGCGTCGTCCCGGGCGTCGGTGTCGACGGCCGGCCAGGTGGCCAGGTGCACCGAGTCGACCGCCTCCACCTGCCCGGGCACGACGACACCGCGCCACACCCGCTCGGTCACGAACGGGGTGAACGGCGCCATCAGGCGGGTCAGCGTGTCGAGCACCTCGTGCAGGGTGCCCAGCGCCGCCGGGTCGCCGTCCCAGAAGCGCCGCCGGCTGCGCCGCACGTACCAGTTGGACAGGTCGTCGACGAACTCGGCGATCAGCCGCCCGGCGGTCTGGGTGTCGAACTCCTCCAGCGCGTCGGTGACGCCGGCGGTCACCGACGCCAGCTCCGCGAGCGCCCAGCGGTCCAGCAGCGGCCGCTCGACGCGCGGGGGAGCCGGGGTGACGGCCGGGTCCCAGCCGTTGGTCTCGGCGTAGAGGGTGAAGAAGCTGGCGGTGTTCCAGTAGGTCAGCAGGACCTTGCGGACCACCTCGGACAGCGTCTCGTGGCCGACCCGGCGGGCCGACCAGGGCGATCCGCCGGCCAGCATGAACCAGCGGACGGCGTCGGCGCCGTGCCGGTCCATCAGCGGCATCGGCTCGAGGATGTTGCCCAGGTGCTTGCTCATCTTCCGGCCGTCCTCGGCCAGGATGTGCCCCAGGCAGAGCACGTTCTCGTAGGAGCTCTGCTCGAACACCAGCGTGCCGACCGCCATGAGCGTGTAGAACCACCCGCGCGTCTGGTCGATCGCCTCGGCGATGAACTGTGCCGGGTAGGCAGCCTCGAACTCCGCCTTGTTGCGGTGCGGCGCACCCCACTGGGCGAACGGCATCGACCCGGAGTCGTACCAGGCGTCGATGACCTGCCGGACCCGGCGGTAGGTGCCCTCCTCACCCGGCACGGTGAAGGTCACCTCGTCGATGAACGGCCGGTGCGGGTCCAGGTCGGACAGGTCACGGCCGGTGCGCTCGGACAGCTCGGCGAGCGAGCCGATGACCACCATCCGGCTCGGGTCGGCGTCGTTGCGCCAGATCGGCAGCGGCGTGCCCCAGTACCGGTCGCGGGACAGCGCCCAGTCGACGTTGTTGTTCAGCCAGTCGCCGTAGCGGCCCCACTGGATGTTCTCCGGGTGCCAGTTCGTCCGCTCGTTCTGCGCCAGCAGCTGGTCCTTGACCTGGCTGGTGCGGATGTACCAGGAGGGCTGCGCGTAGTACATCAGCGGCGTGTGGCAGCGCCAGCAGTGCGGGTAGCTGTGCTCGTACCGCAGCTCGCGGTACAGCACGCCCCGGTCCTGCAGGTCCTGCACCAGGGCCGGGTCGGCGGCCTTGAAGAAGTGCCCGCCGACCAGCGGCACGTCGGCGAGGAAGTGGCCGGTCGAGTCGATCGGGTTGACCACCGGCAGGCCGTAGGACCGGCAGACGGTGAAGTCGTCGGCGCCGAAGGCGGGGGACTGGTGCACCAGTCCGGTGCCGTCCTCGGTGGTGACGTACTCGGCCAGGACGACGAAGTGCGCGTCACCGTCGGGGAAGTCGACCAGCTCGAACGGCCGCTGGTAGTGCACCCGCTCCCAGTCCCGGCCGGTGGTGCGGGCCAGCACCTTCGCGTTCTCGCCGAGCACGGCGGTCAGCAGCGGCTCGGCGACGACGAACGTCCCGTCGTCGGTGCGGGCCACCACGTAGGTGACGTCGGGGTGCACGGCGACCGCGGTGTTCGACGGCAGCGTCCACGGCGTCGTCGTCCAGATCAGCAGGTCCGCCTCGCCGGCCCAGTCGCCGCTGGTCACCGGCAGCCGGACGTAGACCGAGGGGTCGGTGAGCGTCTCGTAGCCCTGGGCGACCTCGTGGTCGCTCAGGCCGGTCCCGCAGCGGGGGCAGTACGGGGCGACTCGGTGGTCCTCCACGAGCAGGCCCTTGTCGAACACCTGCTGCAGCGACCACCAGACGCTCTCGATGTAGCTGGCGTCCATGGTCCGGTAGGCCGTCGACATGTCGACCCAGTAGCCCATCCGGCTGGTCAGCTCGGCGAACGCGCCGACGTGCCGCTCCACCGACTCCCGGCAGCGGGCGTTGAACTCGGCGATCCCGTACCGCTCGATGTCGGGCTTGCCGGCGAAGCCGAGCTCCTGCTCCACGGCGATCTCCACCGGCAGCCCGTGGCAGTCCCAGCCGGCGCGACGGGGGACGTGGTAGCCCTGCATCGTCTTGAACCGGGGGAAGACGTCCTTGAACGCCCGCGCCTCGATGTGGTGGGTGCCGGGGCGGCCGTTGGCCGTCGGCGGGCCCTCGTAGAAGACCCACTGCGGCCGGTCGGCAGAGCCTTCCAGCGATCGGGCGAAGACCTTGTCGGCCTCCCACTGCTCAAGGACCTCGTGTTCGAGGGCCGGCAGGTCGACCTGCGGGGGAAGGGCCTGGAACGGCCCGGAGGGAGCACTCACGCAGCCCATCATCCCCGACCCCGCCAGCACCTCCGCGCAGCCGCCGGTCCACTGCCTCCATCGGCCGGGGACACCGGTACGGGAGACTGCCCCCATGGGGGCTCGCCGATGAACACGACGGTCACCATCGCGCTGGCCGTCGGCGCCCTCGTCGTCCTGCTCGCCGCGGTCGCGCTGCGGCTGGCCGACCGGATCGGGCTCCCGTCCCTGCTGCTCTACCTGGCGTTCGGGGTGGCACTGGGGGAGAGCGGCCTCGGCATCGAGTTCTCCGACGTCGGCCTCACCCAGACCCTCGGCGTCGCCGCGCTCGTGGTGATCCTGGCCGAGGGTGGCCTGACCACCCGCTGGTCCGACGTCCGCCGGGCGGTGGGCCCGGGCATCGCGCTGGCCACGGTCGGCGTGGTGGTGAGCATCGCCGTCGTCTCCTCGATCGCCGTCTGGCTGCTCGACTTCGACTGGCTGTTCGCGCTGCTGCTGGGCGCGGTGGTCACCTCGACCGATGCGGCCGCCGTCTTCTCCACCCTGCGCCGGATCCCGCTGCCCCGGCGGATGGTCGCCGCGCTGGAGCTGGAGTCCGGGCTGAACGACGCCCCGGTCATCCTGCTCGTCCTGGTGCTCAGCGAGCAGCTCACCGGCGGGGCCGCCTCGGTCTGGTACCTGGTCCTGGCCGAGGTGCTCGGTGAGCTGGCCGGCGGGACGGCGATCGGCGTCGGCATCGGCTTCGGCGGCGCCTGGCTGCTCCGGCGCGCCGCGCTGCCGCTGGTCGGCTTCTACCCGCTGGCCACCGTGGCCCTGTGCGTGCTCGCCTTCGCCTCCGCCGACCTGGTGCACACCTCCGGCTTCGTCGCCGTCTACCTGTGCGGCCTGGTGCTCGGCAACGCCGCGCTCCCGCACCGGGCCGGCACCATCGGCTTCGCGGAGGGGCTGGCCAGCCTCGCCCAGATCGGCCTGTTCGTGCTGCTCGGGCTGCTGGTCTCCCCGTCCCGGCTGCCCGACGCCCTGCTGCCGGCGCTGCTCGTGGGCGGTGCGCTGCTGCTGGTCGCCCGCCCGTTGTCGGTGCTGCTGAGCGTCGTCTGGTTCCGGATCCCGATCGCCCAGCAGCTGTTCATCTCCTGGGCCGGGCTGCGCGGCGCCGTGCCCATCGTGCTCGCGACGTTCCCGATCGCCGCCCAGGTCCCCGGTGCGACCCGGGTGTTCGACACGGTGTTCGTGCTCGTCGTCGTCTTCACCGTGGTGCAGGGTTGGTCGCTGCCGGCCGTCGCCCGGCTGCTGCGGCTGGCCACCCCCGTCACCCCGCAGGACATCGACGTCGAGTCCGCCCCGCTGGACGAGCTCGGCGCGGAGCTGATGCAGCTTCGTGTGCCGGAGACGTCGCGGCTGCACGGCGTCTACCTGCCCGAGCTCCGGCTGCCCGAGGACGCCGCGGTGGTCCTCGTCGTCCGGGACGGCAAGCCGTTCGTCCCCGACCGGTCGACCCGGCTGATGCACGGCGACCAGGCGCTGCTGGTGTCGGCGCGCGGCTCCCGCCAGGAGGCCGAGCGGCGGCTGCGCGCGGTCAGCCGGGCCGGCCGGCTCGCCACCTGGCGCGGCGAGAGCGGCCAGCCCAGCGAGACCGATTAGACGGCGACCCTCCGGGCCGCACCGCGGCCAGGAGCCGTACCCCGGTCACGGTGAGCCGCTGGGAGCCCTGGCGTCGGGGAGCCTCCGGCCCCCGCGACGTCAGGCCTCAGCGGCCCTCCGGGCCGCACGGACCCGCTTCGGCTTGCGGTCGAGCGCCCCGGTCGGGAGCCCTCCGGGCTCCGCGACCGGGGCGCTCAGCCCTGGAGTTCGAGGGTCTTGGTGGTGTCGGCGCGGACCTGGGCCATCAGGGCCGGCTCCTGGGACAGCTTGTGGCCGTAGGAGGGGATGGCCTCCTGCAGCAGCGGGCGCCAGGTGTCCATCCGCTCCGGGAAGCAGCGCTCCAGCAGCGTCAGCATCGCCGAGGTGGCCGTGGAGGCCCCGGGGGAGGCGCCCAGCAGGCCGGCGATCGAGCCCTCGGCCCCCACGATCAGCTCGGTGCCGAACTGCAGCACCCCGCGGCCGGTCGTCGGGTCCTGCTTGATGACCTGGACGCGCTGGCCGGCGGTGATCAGCTCCCAGTCGTCCTGCTCGGCGCTCGGCACGAACTCCTCGAGCGCGCGGAACCGGGCGCTGGTCGACTGCAGGACCTGGCCGATCAGGTACTTCGTCAGCGGGATGTTGGCGATTCCGGCGCCGAGCATGGAGCCCAGGTTGCCGCTGCGCACCGACTTCGGCAGGTCCCACATCGACCCGGCCTTGAGGAACTTCGGGGAGAAGCCGGCGTAGGGCCCGAACAGCAGGGCCTGCTCGCCGTCGATCAGCCGCAGGTCCAGGTGCGGCACGGACATCGGCGGCGCGCCGACCTTCGCCTGGCCGTAGACCTTGGCCTGGTGCCGGCCGACCAGCTCCGGGGAGCGGGTGCGCAGGAACTGGCCGCTGACCGGGAACCCGCCGAAGCCGCGGATCTCCGGGATGTCGGAGCTCTGCAGCAGCGGGAGCGCGCCGCCACCGGCCCCGACGAAGAGGAAGCGGGTGCGCACGGTGCGGCTGCGGCCAGAACCGGAGCGGACGGTGACCGCCCAGCGCCCGTCGGACTCCTGTCGCACCTTGCGGACCCGGGTGGAGGTGTGGAGCTCGACGCCGCGGCTGACCGCGGCGTCCAGCAGCAGCCGGGTCAGCGCCCCGAAGTTGACGTCGGTGCCGGCCAGCGACCGGGTCGCGGCGGCGACCTCCCCGGCGGGGCGGCCGGCCATCATCAGCGGCACCCACGAGGTGAGCACGTCCCGGTCCTCGGCGTACTCCATCTCCGCGAACAGCGGCTCGGCGACCAGGGCTTCGAACCGGGTGCGCATGTACCGACGCCCGGCCTCGCCGGTCACGAAGCTCACGTGCGGCACGGAGGTGATGAACTGCTTGGGGGAGTCGGTCAGCCCGGACCGCACCAGGTGCGACCAGAACTGCCGGGACACCTGGAACTGCTCGTTGATGCCGACGGCCTTGGTGGTGTCGACGTGACCGTCGGGTGCCGCGGGGGTGTAGTTCAGCTCGCACAGGGCCGAGTGGCCGGTGCCCGCGTTGTTCCACGCGTCGGAGCTCTCGCCGGCGACCTGGTCGGCGGACTCGAAGACCGCGACGGTCCAGTCCGGCGCCACGACGCCCAGCAGCGCGGAGAGCGTCGCGCTCATGATGCCGCCGCCGACGAGGACTACGTCGGGGTTCGAGGAACCATCCGTGGTCAAGATCTGCCTCCGTGACTGAGTGCGTACCGGCCCATCGTCGTCCGCGTCGGCGGACGACACGTCCCGAACCCGGGAGTCCCCCCGATCTGAGGGGGAGAGATGCATCACAAGGTCGCCTCCTGCGAGGGTCCTCCGCGTCATCTCCGCCCGCAGCGCGGGTGGCGGACGACGGGTCCGGCCGCCTCCGCAGCTGACGGTCCCTGATCGTGCACCGGGGCCCGCCCGCCCCGGGACGGGGGCTCCGGGAGTCTGCCGAACGAGCGGCAGCCGGCCGCTATCGTCGTGGCCGACGTGGTCACCGGGGCCGCCAACGGGGAGGACGGCGATGTCCGAGCAGCCCGATCCCTCGACCGGTTCCTCGGCCGCTGCGGCCGGTCCGCGCGGCCGTTCCCGGGCCCGGCTGCTGCTGGGCCTGGCCGCCGCCGTCCTGGCCCTGGACCTGGCCACGAAGCTGGTCGTCGTCGCCACGCTGTCCGACCGGGAACCGCTGCGACTGCTCGGCGGGGCGCTGTACCTCACCGAGGCCCGCAACACCGGTGCGGCCTTCTCCTTCGCCGAGGGCGCCACGGTGGTGTTCAGCCTGATCGCGCTGGCCGTGGTCGTGGTGATCATCCGCAGCGCGCGGCGGATGTACTCGACCGGGTGGGCGGTGACGCTCGGCCTCGTCCTCGGTGGCGCCCTGGGCAACCTGATCGACCGGGTGTTCCGCGCCCCGGGGTTCCTGGAGGGCGGCGTCGTCGACTTCATCTCGGTGTTCGACCCCTACGGCCGGGTGTTCCCGATCTTCAACGTCGCCGACTCGGCGATCGTCTGCGGCGGCGTGCTCGGCGCGATCCTGGCCTTCCGCGGCATCGAGTTCGACGGCAGCCGCAGCAGTGACCGGCCGGACGCCGCCACCGACTGACCGCGGGACGGCCCGGCGACGGCCGGGCGCGGAGCCCCACCCGTCACAATGGTGCGGTGATCAGCAGTCCCGGCCCGGCGTCCTCCGGCGGGCGACCCGGTGAACACCGGTCGCTGCCCGTGCCCGACGGGCTCGAGGGCCAGCGGGTCGACCAGGCGCTGGTGCGGCTGTTCGGCGTCTCCCGTGCCGTGGCCGCCGAGCTGGCCGACGGCGGTGCCGTCGTCGTCGACGGCCGTGCCCGGGGCAAGGGCGACCGGCTGACCGCCGGCAGCTGGCTGGAGGTCGAACTGCCGCCGCCGCCGGGTGAGCCGGCTGCGCCGGTGCCGGTCTCCGGACTGACGGTGGTGCACGACGACGACGACGTCGTGGTCATCGACAAGCCGGTCGGGGTGGCCGCGCACGGCAGCCCCGGCTGGACCGGGCCCACGGTCACCGGGGGACTGGCCGCGGCCGGCTACCGGATCTCCACCAGCGGCGCGGCCGAGCGGCAGGGCATCGTGCACCGCCTGGACGCCGCGACCACCGGGCTCATGGTCGTCGCGAAGAGCGAGCGGGCGTACACCCTGCTCAAGGCGGCGTTCAAGGAGCGCACCGTCGACAAGGGCTACCAGGCCCTGGTCCAAGGGCACCCCGACCCGTCCAAGGGCACCATCGACGCACCGATCGACCGGCACCCCAAGCACGACTGGCGGTTCGCGGTGGTGACCGGCGGCCGCCCGTCGGTCACCCACTACGAGGTGGTCGAGGCCTTCCCGGCGGCCAGCCTCGTCGACGTCCACCTGGAGACCGGGCGCACCCACCAGATCCGGGTGCACTTCTCCGCCCTGCGCCACCCGTGCGTCGGGGACATGACCTACGGGGCCGACCCGACGCTGGCCGCCCGGCTCGGGGTGGAGCGGCAGTGGCTGCACGCGGTGCGGCTCGGGTTCGCGCATCCCGCCGACGGGCGCTGGGTCGAGTTCACCAGCGACCACCCGGCCGACCTGGCCGGTGCCCTGGCTGTCCTGCGCGCCGAGAACTGAGGCGCTCGCCTCGTGTCCGGAGCCCCCGACCTCCCCGCTGCCCTCGCCGACTTCGGCGCTGCGCAGCTGGCGGCGGTGATCATCGCCGTCTACCTGGTCGTGGGGGAGCCGTTCGTCGGGTACGTGCTGCACCGGCGATTCGAGGGGCGGCTGCGCACCGACCCGGCGGCGCGTCGGTCCTTCTACCGCCGGCTGCTGGTGCTCGAGTGGGGTCTGGCGGCGGTCACCGTCGTGGTCTGGCTCGCCGCCACCGGGGTGAGCGCGGCCGAGGTGGGGCTGCGTTGGCCGACCGGCTGGCCCGGGCCGGCGACCTGGCTGGCCATCGTGGTCCTCCTGGCGCTGGTCCTGCTGACCACCCGGGCGCTGCGCAGCGGTGCGGTCGCCGGGCCGCCGCCGGAGTCGCTGCGCCGCACCCGTCCCGGCGAGGCCCGGCACGCCGAGCCCCCCGGCCACTCGACACTCGCGCTGCTGCCGCGCAGCCGGTCCGAGCGCCGGCTGTTCGCCCTGGTCGGGGTGACGGCGGGGGTGTGCGAGGAGTGGCTGTACCGCGGCTTCTTCCTCGCCGTGGTGGCGGCGCTGGCCCCCGGACTGCCTGCGCTGGTGCTGGTCCTGGTCGCCGCGCTGGCGTTCGGGCTGGCGCACGCCTACCAGGGTCCGGCCGGGGTGCTGACCACCGGCGTCCTCGGGGGTGTGCTGGCCGGGGTCTACCTGGACACCGGCTCGCTCCTGCTGCCGGTGCTGCTGCACGCCGCGATCGACCTGCGGTTCCTGTTCGTGCCGGCCTCCGCGCTGCCGGCCGCCGTCCGGTGAGGCGCCGAGACGGGCGTGACGGAGTGGTCCGGATCGCCGAGACACGTTCTGTCGGACCCTCGGCGTAGGACTCCGGAGGTGCGAGGATCGGTGGACCGACACCCCCGCACGGCAGCACCCCTGAACGGCCTTCCCCGCCGGTCACCCCAGAACGACCCGCCGCCCCTGTCCACCGCTGGTGGCCAGGCGGTGAGCACGACCCGTGAGGAGCACCACGCACCGTGAGCACCCCGTCCGCAGAGAACTTCGTGCACCTGCACGTGCACACCGAGTACTCGATGCTCGACGGGGCGGCCAAGCTCGGTGAGGTCACCAAGGCCGCGGCCGACGAGGGCATGCCGGCGCTGGCGATGACCGACCACGGCAACGTCTTCGGCGCCTACGACTTCTACAAGACCGCCAAGGCCGCCGGCGTGAAGCCGATCATCGGCATGGAGGGCTACTACACGCCCGGCTCCCGGTTCGACCGCGCCCCGTTCGACTTCGGCGACAAGCTGATCGACGAGGAGGGTGACGGCGGGAACAACCGCGGCAAGGCCGCCTACACGCACATGACCCTGCTGGCCCGCACGACGGAGGGCATGCACAACCTCTTCCGGATCTCCTCGCTGGCCAGCCTGGAGGGGCAGTACCGCAAGCCGCGCTTCGACCGCGACCTGCTGGAGCGGTACGGCAAGGGCCTGATCGCCACCACCGGGTGCCCGTCCGGCGAGGTCAACATGTGGCTGCGGGCCGGCAAGGTGGACAAGGCCCGGCAGGCGGCGGCGGACTTCCAGGACATCTTCGGCAAGGACAACTTCTACGCCGAGATCATGGACCACGGGCTGTCCATCGAGAAGAAGACCAAGCCGGCCCTGCTGGAGATCGCCAAGGAGCTCGGCATCCCGCTGCTGGGCACCAACGACCTGCACTACACCCACCGTGAGGACGCCCAGGCGCACGACGCCCTGCTGTGCATCCAGACCGGCTCCCGGCTGAACGAGCCCAACCGCTTCAAGTTCAACGGCGACGGCTACTACCTGAAGTCCGCCGCAGAGATGCGCGCGCTGTTCCGCGAGCACCCCGAGGCCTGCGACAACACCCTGCTGATCGCCGAGCAGTGCGAGGTGCAGTTCACCGAGGGCGCCGACCTGATGCCCCGGTTCCCGCTGCCCGACGGTGAGGACGAGACCTCCTGGTTCATCAAGGAGGTCGAGGCCGGGCTGCACAAGCGCTACCCGGCCGGCATCCCCGACCACGTCCGCAAGCAGGCCGACTACGAGGTCGGGATCATCACCCAGATGGGCTTTCCGGGGTACTTCCTCGTGGTCGCCGACTTCATCAACTGGGCCAAGGACAACGGCATCCGGGTCGGCCCGGGCCGCGGCTCGGCCGCCGGCTCGATGGCCGCCTTCGCGATGGGCATCACCGACCTCGACCCGCTGCAGCACGGGCTGATCTTCGAGCGGTTCCTCAACCCCGAGCGCGTCTCCATGCCCGACGTCGACATCGACTTCGACGACCGCCGCCGGGGCGAGGTGATCCGCTACGTCTCGGAGAAGTACGGCGAGGAGCGGGTCAGCCAGATCGTCACCTACGGCACGATCAAGGCCAAGGCCGCGATCAAGGACGCCGCCCGGGTGCTCGACCGGCCGTACTCGGTGGGCGACGAGCTGACCAAGCTGATGCCCCCCGGCGTCATGGGCAAGGACATCCCGCTGTCGGGCATCTTCGACCCCAAGCACGAGCGCTACAAGGAGGCCGGGGAGTTCCGGGCCCGCTACGAGTCCGACCCGGGCGCGGCCGAGGTCGTCGACCAGGCCCGCAAGCTCGAGGGGCTGAAGCGGCAGTGGGGCGTGCACGCCGCCGGGGTCATCATCGGCCGCTACCCGCTGATCGACAGCGTGCCGATCATGCGCCGCGAGGCCGACGGCGCGGTGATCACGCAGTTCGACTACCCGACCTGCGAGACCCTCGGCCTGCTGAAGATGGACTTCCTGGGCCTGCGCAACCTGACCGTGATCGACGACGCGCTGCGCAACATCGTCATCAACGGCAAGGACCCGGTCGACCTCGACGAGATCAGCAAGGACCTCACCGACAAGAAGACCTACGAGCTGCTCGGTCGCGGTGACACCCTCGGGGTCTTCCAGTTCGACGGTGGCCCGATGCGGTCGCTGCTGCGGCTGATGCGCCCGGACAACTTCGAGGACATCTCCGCCGTCGGCGCGCTCTACCGGCCCGGCCCGATGGGTGCGAACTCGCACACCAACTACGCGCTGCGCAAGAACGGTCAGCAGGAGATCACCCCGATCCACCCGGAGCTGGCCGAGCCGCTGGAGGAGATCCTCGGCCAGACCTACGGCCTCATCGTGTACCAGGAGCAGGTCATGGCGATCGCGCAGAAGGTCGCCGGGTACTCCCTCGGCAAGGCCGACCTGCTGCGCCGCGCGATGGGCAAGAAGAAGAAGTCGGTCCTGGACGCCGAGTACGTCGGCTTCGAGGCCGGGATGAAGGCCAACGGCTACTCCGCCGCGGCGGTCAAGACCCTCTGGGACATCCTGGTCCCGTTCGCCGACTACGCGTTCAACAAGGCGCACTCGGCCGCCTACGGCCTGGTCTCCTACTGGACCGCCTACCTCAAGGCCAACTACCCGGCCGAGTACATGGCGGGGCTGCTCACCAGCGTCGGCGACGACAAGGACCGCCGGCCGGTGTACCTGGCCGAGTGCCGCCGGATGGGCATCAAGGTGCTCCCGCCGGACGTCAACGAGTCCTCCTGGGACTTCACCGCCGTCGGCACCGACATCCGCTTCGGCATGGCGTCGGTGCGCAACGTCGGGCACAACGTCGTCGACTCGATCGTGCGGGCGCGCGAGGAGAAGGGCGCGTTCAAGGACTTCGCCGACTTCATGCGGAAGATCGACACGGTGGCCTGCAACAAGAAGGTCATCGAGTCCCTGGCCAAGGCCGGCGCCTTCGACTCGATGGGCCACTCCCGGCAGGGCATCGCCGCGATCCACGCCAACGCCGTGGACCAGGCGATGGGGGTCAAGCGCAAGGAGGCCGAGGGGCAGTTCGACCTGTTCGGCAGCTTCGGGGAGACCGCCGAGGACCCGTTCGGCTCGTCGCTGGACATCGCCATCCCCACCGCCGACTGGTCGAAGTCGGAGAAGCTGGTGTTCGAGCGGGACATGCTCGGCCTCTACGTCTCCGACCACCCGCTGCACGGGGTGGAGCACGTGCTCACCTCGCACGCCGACACCGCGCTGGCCGAGATCATCGCCGGCGGCGTGGAGGACGGCGCCAACGTCACGATCGCCGGCATCCTGACCGCCGTCGGGCCACGCACCAACAAGCAGGGCGCGCCGTGGGCGATCGCCACGATCGAGGACCTCGAGGCCGGGCTGGAGGTGCTGTTCTTCCCCAAGACCTGGGCGCAGGTCCAGGACAAGGTGGTCCGCGACCAGATCGTGGTGGTCAAGGGGCGGATCAGCCGTCGGGACGACACGCCCTCGCTGTTCGCCTCCGAGGTGTACGTCCCCGAGGTCACCGACGGGCCCCGCGGGCCGGTGCTGGTCTCCATGCCGGCGGCCCGCTGCACGCCGCCGGTGGTGGAGCGGCTCCGTGAGGTGCTCGGCAGCCACCCGGGCACCACCGAGGTCCAGCTCAAGCTGCTCAACGGCGGCCGCGAGACGGTGCTGCGCCTCGACCAGGGGCTGCGGGTCCAGCCCAGCACCGCGCTGATGGGCGACATCAAGGCGCTCCTGGGCCCCACCAGCGTCGCCCTCCTGTGACGGCGGCCCCCGCTGCCTCCCGCCCGCCCGCACCCAGCGGCGGAGCCTCGGAGGGGGCCGGGGGTCAGCCTGAGTCGAGGCACACAGCCGGGCCAGCGACACTGGACCGGTGACCGATCCCCGTACCGCCGGGCCGGCGCCGGGTGCACCGGCCGGTCCCGGCGCTCCGCCGGCGTCCCGGCCCGCGACGCCGCCACCGGGCTGGGTGCCCCAGCAGCCGGCGACCCGGGCCGGGTGGGTGACCGGCCTGCATGGCAGCCCCGAGGACGTGCGGGCCGGGCTGATCACCGTGCTGGCCCTCACGGTCGCCGGCCTGGGGGCCGGTGCGCTGTGGGCCTGGCTGGCCCCGCGGGCCGACTACCGGGTCACCGAGACCCAGGTCGTGCCGGTGGTCGGGGTGCCGAGCGCCGAGGTCCTCTTCGCCGACGACGGGGTGTACGTCCTGGTGCTGGCCGGGCTGGGGGTGGTGGCCGGTGTCCTGGTGTGGCTGATGCGTCGCCGCCGCGGTGTGCCTGCGCTGATCGGCCTGGCCGGCGGGATGGTCGGTGCCGGGGTCGTCGCCTGGCAGGTGGGAGAGCTGCTGGGGGCGGGGCCCACCGAGGGCGAGCTCGCCGAGGTGGGGCGGACGATCACCACCGGCGTGGACCTGGCCGCGACCGCGGCGCTGGCCATCGGGCCCTTCGCCGCCGTGCTCACCTACCTGGTGGCCACGGCGCTCACCCCCGACGACGACCTCGGCCGCCCCGACGACACCCCGCGAGCCGAGCAGCAACGGCCGCCCCGCCTCCCGCTCCCGCCGGTGCCCCCGGCAACCACCCGCCGACCGTAGCGGAAGGACCCCGTCCTCCTCACCCCTCGCGAGCTCGGGGTGAGCCTCTGGACGGGGCCGACGAGCAGGGGTCCTTCGATCAGTTCGGGGTCATCGGGGTGGCGAACTGGCGCAGCGGCACCGGCACCGCGCCGAGGGTCCGCAGCAGGGTCAGCTCCCGGCGCAGCATCCGGGACTCCATGGCCAGCCGGCGGCGGGTCGCGGACTCGGCCAGCAGCGCCTGCCGGTCCTCGTTGGTCAGCAGGGCCACCGAGGCCACCAGGTAGGACAGGCCGCGGGCGTCGTCGCTGACCTCGCGCAGCAGGGCCGCGGTGTCGGCGATCCCGGCCGGGGCGGCATCGTCCTCGGGCACCAGGTCCTCCGACGTCAGTGCCTCCAGCACCTCGTCCGGCAACCCGTCGCCGCCGCCCTGGCGGACGGCGACGTCGGCCACGTAGCGGGCGAAGAGGTCGCGGACGTTCCCGGCCAGCAGCTCCAGCGACCCGCGGGCCACCTCGGTCACGACCTCGTCGGCCCCGTGTCCGGGCGTGACGTCCACGCCGACCAGCCCCTCGGCGTCCCCGGCGGCCTCCTCGGCCGCCTCCTCCTCGTGCAGCCACTCGACGACCGCCCGCAGGTACGTCGGCGCCGCGCCGGCCTCGCCGCCGTGCTCGGCCACCTCGGCCGGCGCGAGGACGTCGAGCAGCCGGAACCGCTCACCACCGACGGTCACCACCTGGTACCCGCCGTCGGACTGTGGGGCGACCACCCGGAGCACCGCGGTGCAGCCGACGTCGAAGAGCGCCTCGGCGGGCGCGACGCGCTCCACCTCCCAGCCCTGGCGGATCGCCACCACGCCGAACCGGCGCGGGGCGCCCTCGGGGAGGGCGGAGAGGTCGGCGACGAGCTGGCGGTACCGGGGCTCGAAGATGTTCAGCGGCAGGACGACACCGGGGAACAGTGGGGTCTCCAAGGGGAACAGCGGGATGACCTCGCGGTCTCCGGTTCCCTCCTCCTCGCGCACGCCGGGAGCCTACGGGCAGCGGGGCCGGTGCACCCGCCGTCTACCGTGGGGTGTTCTCCCGTTCTACCCGGAGGTGCTCCGTGCTGTCCCGCATCGACCTGCGTGGTCCTGCTCTGCCCGGGCCGCGTGAGCTCGCCCAGCTGCTGCCGCGTGCCGGCGTCGACATCGACTCGGTGCTCGACGTCGTCCGGCCGATCTGCGAGGACGTGCGACTGCGCGGCGCCGCAGCGGTCCGGGAGGTCACCGCGCGGCTGGACGGCGTGGACGTCCCGGACATGGCCGTGCCGCAGGCCGCGCTGGACGAGGCGCTGGCCATCGTCGACCCGGCGGTGCGCGCCGCGCTGGAGGAGTCGATCCGCCGGGTGCGGATCGTGCACTCCGACCAGCGCCGCACCGACGTCACCACCGACGTGGTGCGCGGCGGGACCGTCACCGAGCGCTGGGTGCCGGTGCGCCGGGTCGGTCTCTACGTGCCCGGTGGGCTGGCCCCGCTGCTGAGCTCGGTGGTCATGAACGTCGTCCCGGCGCAGCTGGCCGGGGTGACCTCGATCGCGGTGGCCAGCCCGCCGCAGCGGGACAACGGAGGCCTGCCCGACCCCGGGGTGCTGGCGGCCTGCGCGCTGCTGGGCGTCACCGAGGTGTACGCGGTGGGCGGGGCCCAGGCGATCGCCGTCTTCGGCTACGGCGCCGGCTCCTGCGCACCGGTCGACCTGGTCACCGGGCCGGGCAACGTCTACACCACCGCGGCCAAGCGACTGCTGCGCGGCCTCATCGGCATCGACTCCGAGGCCGGCCCGACCGAGGTCGCCGTCCTGGCCGACGACACCGCCGACCCGGTGCACGTCGCCGCCGACCTGATCAGCCAGGCCGAGCACGACCCGCTGGCCGGTGCGGTGCTGGTCACCACCAGCGAGGAGCTCGCCGACGCCGTCGGTGAGCTGCTGCCCGGACAGGTGGCGGCCACCAAGCACAGCGACCGGATCACCACCGCGCTCGGGGGCACCCAGTCGGGCATCGTGCTGGTCGACGACCTGGACGCCGGGCTGGCCGTGGTCGACGCCTACGCCGCCGAGCACCTGGAGATCCAGACCCGCGATGCCCGCGAGGTGGCGATGCGGGTGCGCAACGCCGGCGCCGTCTTCGTCGGCCCGTGGGCCCCGGTCTCCCTCGGTGACTACGCGGCCGGCTCCAACCACGTGCTGCCCACCGGCGGCTGCGCCCGGCACTCCAGCGGGCTCAGCGTCCAGACGTTCCTCCGCGGCATCCACGTGGTCGAGTACGACGAGCAGGCCCTCGCCGAGGTCGCCGGGCACATCGACGCCCTGGCAGGAGCCGAGGACCTGCCGGCGCACGCTGCCGCGGTGCGGGCCCGGCAGCAGTCGCCGTCCCGGTCGTGACCGCGATGGAGGCGCTCCCGCTGCGGCCGGAGCTGCGTGGCCGGTCGCCGTACGGCGCGCCGCAGCCACCGGCCGAGCACCGGCTCAACACCAACGAGAACCCGCACCCGCTGCCCCCGGCGCTGCTGGCCGACCTCCAGGTGGCCCTGGCCGAGGCGGCCACCGGCCTCAACCGCTACCCCGACCGGGACGCCACGGCGTTGCGGGCCGACCTGGCCGCCTACCTGACCGGGACCAGCGGCGAGCAGGTCGACCCGGCGCAGGTGTGGGCGGCCAACGGCTCCAACGAGGTGCTGCAGCAGGTGCTGCAGACCTTCGGCGGCGCCGGCCGGACGGCGCTGGGCTTCACCCCGTCCTACTCGATGCACCCGATCCTCAGCGCGGGCACCGGCACCGCCTGGGTCGACGGTCACCGCCGCGCCGACTTCACCATCGACCCGGCGGCCGCCGCCGCCCAGGTGCGCGAGGTGCGGCCGGACGTCGTCTTCGTGACCAGCCCGAACAACCCGACCGGCACCGCGGTGGAGCTGGACACCATCGCCGCGCTCTACGAGGTCACCGACGGCGTCCTGGTCGTGGACGAGGCCTACACGGAGTTCGCCCGCACCGGCACGGTCTCGGCGCTCTCGCGGCTGCCCGGGCGCCCACGGCTGATCGTCAGCCGCACGATGAGCAAGGCGTTCGGCATGGCGGGGCTGCGGCTGGGCTACCTGGCCGCCGACCCGACCGTGGTCGACGCCCTGCAGCTCGTCCGGCTGCCCTACCACCTCAGCTCGCTGACCCAGGCCGCGGCGCGGGCCGCGCTGGCGCACACCGAGCAGCTGCTGGCCACGGTCGACCTGGTCAAGGCCGAGCGGGACCGGATCGTCGCCGCGCTGCCGGGCATGGGGCTGACCAGCGTGCCCAGCGACGCCAACTTCGTGCTGTTCGGGCACTTCACCGACTCCGCCGCGGCCTGGCAGGCGCTGCTGGACCGGGGGGTGCTCGTGCGCGACGTCGGCCTGCCCGGCTGGCTGCGGGTCACCGCCGGCACCACCGAGGAGACCGACGCGTTCCTCACCGCGCTGGGTGAGGTCGCACCGGCGCACCGCAGCTCTCTGGGAGGATCGACGGCATGAACCGCACTGCACGCGTCGAGCGCACGACCAACGAGACCAAGCTCGTGGTCGAGCTCGACCTCGACGGGACGGGTGTGGCCGACGTCGCCACCGGGGTCGGCTTCTACGACCACATGCTCACCGCGCTGTCCAAGCACAGCGGGATCGACCTGACCGTGCACGCCGACGGCGACCTGCACATCGACGCCCACCACACGGTCGAGGACGTCGCCATCGCACTGGGCCAGGCGTTCGCCGAGGCGCTGGGCGACAAGCGCGGCATCACCCGCTACGGCGATGCCACCATCCCGATGGACGAGGTGCTGGTGCAGGCCGCCGTCGACCTCTCCGGCCGGCCGTACTTCGTGCACGCCGAGCCCGCGGACATGACGCCGATGATCGGGCCCGACTACCCGACCAGCCTCACCAAGCACGTGCTGGAGTCCTTCGCGTTCAACGCGCGGATCAGCCTGCACGTGCGGGTGCTCTACGCCGGCCGGGACGCCCACCACATCGTCGAGGGTCAGTTCAAGGCCCTGGCCCGCGCGCTGCGCACCGCCGTCGCCCTCGACCCGCGGGTGACCGACGTACCCTCGACCAAGGGCGCTCTGTGAGCTCGTGAACTTCGGCGTCGCCCTGATGGTCGTCGGCGGGTTCCTGCTCGGCGGCGCGTACAGCATCTTCAGGGCCGACTCCGACACCGACGGGCGCACCGGGGTGCAGGTGGCGTTCGCCGTCATCCTGCTGGTGGCCGCCCTGCTGGCGACGGCGGCGGGCGTCCTCCGCCTCGTCTGAGCGAGGACCCCGCTGCCCCCACGGCTCGCCGCGGGCCCCTGCAGAGGGGCCGTTCCAGCACGTCACCGTCCACCACGGGAATGCCGGTGGGCCGCGAACGGCTGGTGGGTAGCGTGGCAGCTGTGAAGAAGGTCGTCGTCCTCGACTACGGGTCGGGCAACCTGCGTTCGGCCGAGCGGGCCCTGACCCGGGTCGGCGCCGACGTCACCGTGTCCGCCGACCCGGAGACCGCGCTGGAGGCCGACGGCCTCGTCGTCCCCGGGGTGGGCGCCTACGCCGCCTGCATGGACGGGCTGCGCGCCGTGGACGGGCCCAAGGTCATCGGCCGCCGGCTGGCCGGCGGACGTCCGGTGCTCGGCATCTGTGTCGGCATGCAGATCCTGTTCGAGCGCGGCGTCGAGCACGGCCAGGACACCGAGGGCTGTGGGGAGTGGCCCGGCGTCGTCGAGGAGCTGCACGCGCCGGTGCTGCCGCACATGGGCTGGAACACCGTCTCCTCCCCGGAGGGCTCGACGCTGTTCGCCGGCCTCGAGGGGCAGCGCTTCTACTTCGTGCACTCCTACGGGGTGCGGGAGTTCCCGCTGGCCGAGCCCGGCGTCACCGGCCGGCTGACCCCGCCGGCGGTCACCTGGGCCGAGCACGGCGACCGGTTCGTCGCCGGGGTGGAGAACGGGCCGCTGTCGGCGACCCAGTTTCACCCGGAGAAGAGCGGCGACGCCGGCGCCCAGCTGCTCACCAACTGGCTCGACAGCATCTGACCCCGGTCCTGCGGGGAGCGGCCTCGCTGCCGGTCAGCTGCGCAGGTAGCTCGCGCCGTTGACGTCGATGATCGTGCCGGTGGAGAAGCGGGCTCCCGGCGAGGCCAGCCACAGCACCGCCGAGGCGACCTCCTCCGGGTGGGCGACCCGGCCGTAGGGGGACTGCGCCCGGACGGCGTCCCCGCCGGGACCGTCGAGCACCTCGCGGGCCATCTCGGTCTGCACGAACCCCGGCGCCACGGTGCCCACCGAGATGCCGTGCGGGGCCAGCGCCAGGGCCATCGACTGGCCGAAGGCGTTCAGCCCGGCCTTGGACGCGCCGTACGCGGGGTTGGCCGGCTCACCGCGGAAGGCGCCCCGGCTGGAGACGTTGACCACCGCGCCGCCACCCGCGGCGATCAGGTGCGGCAGCGCGCGGAACGTCGCGTTGGCCGGGCCGACCAGGTTGACCGCCAGGGTGTGCTGCCAGGCCGCCTGCCACTCGTCGTACCCGGTCTCCAGCGGCGGGTGGGCGGTGAAGACGCCGGCGTTGTTGACCAGCACGTGCAGCCCGCCCAGCGCCGCGGCGGCCTCGTCGACCATCCGCCCGACGGCGTCGGGGTCGGTGAGGTCGGCCTGCACCAGCACGTGGCCGGTGCCGGGCAGCTCGGCCAGCACCTGCTCGGCGCGCTCACGGGAGCCGCCCCAGTGCACCGCGACCCGGTCGCCCTGGCCGGCGAACGCCAGGGCGATCGCACGGCCGATGCCGCGGGAGGCGCCGGTCACCAGGACGGCGCGGGAACTCGGGGTCTGCGTGGCCACGCAGGGAGTCAACCAGTCACCAGCTGCCCCGGTGCACGACCTCGTCCAGGCCCCGCCGGCCGCGCTTGAGCGACGGGGACCGCTTGTCCTCGGTGCCGGGCCAGCCCACCGAGACGCAGCCGATCGGGGTGTAGGCGGCCGGTACCCCGAAGGCCGCACGGAACGCGTCGACGCGCTCGGCCGGGACCCCGAAGAAGCAGGCGCCCAGCCCCTCGTCGACCGCGGTGAGCAGCATCAGCAGCGAGGCCATGCCGGTGTCGACGTCCCAGTAGGGCACCGGCCAGCGGGCCTCGTCACGGTCGGTCCAGCCCTTGTCGGACTCCGCGTAGCGCTCCAGGTAGGCGGCCTTGTGCGACAGCGGCACCACCAGCAGCGGTGCCCGGCGCATCCGGGTCAGCCAGCCGTCGGGCGCACCCGGGCCGGTGGTCGCCGTCCAGAATCGGTCGCGCTCCGCCGGCGTCTCCAGCACCAGGAACGCCCAGCCCTGGCTGAACCCGGCCGAGGGCGCCCGGATCGCGTGCTCGAGCAGCCGGTCCCGCACCTCCGGCGGCACCGGCCGGTCGGGGTCGTAGTCCCGCACCATCCGGCGGCGGCGGACGACGTCAGCGAACTCCACGGCACGACTCCATGCCGAGCACCCTGCCGCACACCCCCGACAGGTTGTCGGTGCCGCGGTCGGGTAGGAGCGCACCGCGGCCGCCGGGGACCTCCCGGCCGTCGCCACCGACGACCGAGGGGCAGCGATGACGACGAGCGGACGGGGGGCGCCGACCGGCGGCCTCGTGCAGAGCCTCCAGGGGAACGCGGCCTCGCTGGTGCGCCTGGAGCTCGATCGGGTGCGACAGGAGCTCACCGACAGCGCGCGCCGGGCCGGCCGTGCCTCGGCGCTGCTGGGCGGGGCCGGGCTGCTCGGCATGGTCACCGTGGGGACCTCGGTCGCCCTGGTGCTGCGGTCCCTGGACACCGTGCTGCCCCGCCCGGCCTCGGCCGCGCTGCTGAGCGGCGTCTGCGGAGCCGGCGCCGGGGCGCTCGCCGCGCTGGGCGTCGCCGAGCTGCGCCGGGCCAAGCCGTTCGTGTCGCAGGAGACGGTGCAGAGCCTCGAGGACGACGTGCGGGCAGCACGGCCCGGGGCGTCCGGGGGCACCGCGCCGCCGGCCGGCTGATCCGCCCGCCCCCGGCCGCTGGGTGGGCCGGATCCGGCTGTCGGCGGGCTTCCCTAGGCTGTGCCCGTGTCGAAGCTCCAGCTGCTCCCCGCCGTCGACGTCGCCGACGGCCTCGCCGTCCGCCTGGTCCAGGGGGAGGCCGGCAGCGAGACCTCCTACGGCGACCCGCTCGAGGCGGCGATGGCCTGGCAGCGCGACGGTGCCGAGTGGGTCCACCTGGTCGACCTGGACGCCGCCTTCGGGCGTGGCTCCAACCGGGAGCTGCTGGCCCGCGTGGTCGGCGAGCTCGACGTCGACGTCGAGCTCTCCGGTGGCATCCGGGACGACGAGTCCCTGGCGTCCGCGCTGGCCACCGGCTGCCGCCGGGTGAACCTGGGCACCGCCGCGCTGGAGTCCCCGGAGTGGTGCGCGCGGGCGATCGCCGAGCACGGCGACCGGGTCGCCGTCGGCCTGGACGTCCGCGGCACCCGGCTGGCCGCCCGCGGCTGGACCAAGGAGGGCGGGGAGCTGTACGAGACCCTCGCCCGGCTGGACGCCGAGGGGTGTGCCCGCTACGTCGTCACCGACATCACCAAGGACGGCACGCTGCGCGGCCCGAACCTCGAGCTGCTCCGCGAGGTCTGCGCGGCCACCTCGCGCCCGGTCGTCGCCTCCGGTGGGGTCAGCTCGCTGGCGGACATCCGCGCGCTGGCGGCCCTGACCGAGGTCGGCGTCGAGGGCGCGATCGTCGGCAAGGCCCTCTACGCCGGCCAGTTCACCCTGCCCGAGGCCCTGGCGCTGACGCAGGAGCTGGGGTGAGCGCTCGACGGCTGGGCTCCGGCGCCCCCTGGGAGGACGCGGTCGGTTACAGCCGGGTCGTCGCCCACGGCGACAGCGCCTGGGTGAGCGGGACGACGGCGACGGTCGACGGCGTCGTCGCGCACCCCGGTGACGCAGGCGCCCAGACCCGGGTGGCGCTCACCGGCGTGCAGCGCGCCCTGGAGCAGGCCGGTTTCGGCCTGGGCGACGTCGTCCGCACCCGGGTGTACGTCACCGACATCAGCCGCTGGGAGGAGGTCGGGCGGGTGCACGGGGAGTTCTTCCGCGACGTCCGGCCGGCCACCGCGATGGTGCAGGTGGCCGCCCTGATCGACCCGGCGATGCTGGTGGAGATCGAGGCAGACGCAGTCCGGGGTGCGGCGTGAGCCTGGCCGTGCGGGTGATCCCGTGCCTGGACGTCGACGCCGGCCGGGTGGTCAAGGGCGTCAACTTCGTCGACCTGGTCGACGCCGGCGACCCGGTGGAGATGGCCCGGGTCTACGACGCAGAGGGCGCCGACGAGCTGACGTTCCTGGACATCACTGCCAGCTCCGGTGACCGGGAGACGACCTACGACGTCGTCCGGCGCACGGCGGAGAGCGTCTTCATCCCGCTCACCGTCGGCGGCGGGGTGCGCAGCGTCGCCGACGTCGACCGGCTGCTGCGCAACGGCGCGGACAAGATCGCGGTGAACACCGCGGCGGTGACCCGGCCGGAGCTGATCGCCGAGATCGCGGACCGGTTCGGCAACCAGGTGCTCGTGCTGTCGCTGGACGCGCGCCGGGTGCGGGACGGCGTGCAGACCGACTCCGGCTTCGAGGTCACCACCCACGGTGGCCGGCGCGGCACCGGCCGGGACGCCGTCGAGTGGGTGGTGCAGGCCGCCCGGCTGGGGGTCGGTGAGGTTTTGCTGAACTCGATGGACGCCGACGGCACGCGCACCGGCTTCGACACCGACCTGATCGCCGCGGTGCGGCGCGAGGTCACCGTGCCGCTGATCGCCAGCGGGGGAGCGGGCGCGGTCGACCACTTCCCACCGGCGGTGGCGGCCGGCGCCGACGCGGTCCTGGCGGCCAGCGTCTTCCACTTCGGGCAGCTGCGGGTCGGCGACGTCAAGCAGGGGCTGGCGGCCGCCGGTGTGCAGGTCCGGCAGGAGACCGACCACCCACTGCGCTGACCGGCGGCCCCAGGGTCAGTCGACGGTGAGGTCCACGCAGGCGACCTCGCGGCGGCCGCTCACCCAGAGCAGCACCTCCAGCGGGGCACCGGTCACCGTGGTCGTCGGTTCTCCGTCGCGCAGCCGACGCTCGCTGCCCGCCGAGCCGTCGGGCACGTCGCTGCGCTGCACCAGCAGGCCGGCCGTCGGCCGCGGTGCGGCCCCGCCGCGGGCCAGCAACGGCACGCTCTTCCAGAGCTGGTCCTGCACCTGACGCGGCAGGTCGCGCGGCGCCCAGCCGGGCTGGGCCCGCCGGACGTCCTCGTGGTGGATGACCATCTCCGCGGTGTTGAGCAGCCGGTCCAGCACCGGCCAGGAGGTGGGCACCCAGGCCGGCGGCCCCGACCGGACGTCGGCGACCAGCCGGGCGAAGTCCTGCCGCTCCCGGGCCCGGCCGTGCACCCGGTCGGTCCACCGCGTGAACGGCCCACCCAGCACGAACCCGGGCATGGCGTCGGGGCGGCGGTCGCGCACGACGAGGTGGGCGGCCATGTCCTGGGTGGCCCAGCCCTCGCAGCAGGTGGGCTGGTCGGGCCCCAGCTGCTCCAGCAGGTCGGCCAGCGCGGCCCGCTCCGACTGCGACACGGGCACGGCGGAGGTCGGCACCAGCCGAGGCTATATCCGTTCCGCCACCCGCGGCCCGCCGGCGAGACCAGCCCGCGACCCGCACCTGGCCCCCGCGGCGTCCCGGCCACCGCCCGACCCGTCGTGGACTCCCGCCGATTCCGTTAGGGGGACTAAGGAGTGCGCGTAGGCTGGCGCCACCGACCGTTCGATCCCTGGAGGACCCCTGTGCCGCGCCGCAGAGACGCCGTCGTCCGGCGCGGGCTCCGTCACGTGCGCCGCGCCGTGCGCGAGCAACCGGGCATCTTCGCGCTGGCGTTCCTGGGCAGCAGCCTCTACGGCGGGATGACGGTCGCCAGCGCCTACGTCATCGGTGGGATCACCACCCGGGTGCTGCTGCCGGCCTTCGACGAGGGGGCCACCACCACCGCCGCGCTGACGGTGGCCGCCCTGGCGATCCTCGTCGTCGCCGTCCTGAAGATCGTCGGCATCATCGGCCGGCGGCTGTTCGCCGGGATGATGGCCTACCGGCTGCAGGCCGACTACCGCCGCCGGGTGACCGGTCAGTACCTCCGGTTGCCGCTGTCCTGGCACCAGCGGCACCCCACCGGGCAGCTGCTGTCCAACGCCAACTCCGACGTCGAGTCGGCCTGGTTCTTCGTCCAGCCGCTGCCCTTCGCCTGTGGCGCGCTGGTCATGGTCGCCATCACCAGCGTCGCGCTGGTGCTCACCGACCCGCTGCTCGCCGTGGTCGGGCTGGTCGTCTTCCCGTTGGTGTTCGTGATGAACGCCGTCTACAGCCAGGTCATGTCACCCCGGATGGCCCGGGCCCAGCAGCTGCGCGGTGAGGTGAGCGCGGTCGCCCACGAGAGCTTCGACGCGGCACTGGTCGTCAAGACGCTGGGCCGCGAGGCCAGTGAGACCAGCCGCTTCGCGGTCAAGGCCGACGAGCTGCGGGACGGGCTGATCGCGGTCGGCCGGGTCCGTGGCCTGTTCGACCCGATGATGGAGGCGCTGCCGAGCCTGGGCACTCTGGCGGTCCTGCTGATCGGTGCCCAGCGGGTCGCCGCCGGTGCCGCCGATGCCGGCGACCTGGTCTCCATCGCGTACCTGTTCATCCAGCTGGCGCTGCCGATCCGGGCCATCGGCTGGGTGCTGGCCGACCTGCCCCGGGCGATGGCCGGGTTCGACCGGGTGACCCCCGTGCTCGAGGCCACCGGGGAGATCCCACACGGGCCAGACGCGGCGCCCGCCGGCGACCAGGGCGCCGTGCTCGAACTGCAGGACGTCGACTTCCGGTACGCCGGCACCGCCCGCCCGACCCTGGACGGCGTCACCTTCGACGTCGCCGCCGGACGCACGCTCGCCGTCGTCGGCCCGACCGGCTCCGGCAAGTCCACCCTCGCCGGGCTGCTGGTGCGCCTGACCGACCCGGACTCCGGGGCGGTGCTGCTCGACGGGGTCGACCTGCGCACCCTCCGCGAGGGCCAGGTCAGCGACCAGGTGGCCTTCGTCGCCCAGACGACCTTCCTCTTCGACGACACCGTCCGTGACAACGTGACCCTGGGTGGGCCGTACTCCGACGAGCAGGTCCACGAGGCCCTGCGGATCGCCGCCGCCGACGACTTCGTCGCCCGGCTCCCCGACGGCCTGGACACCCGGGTCGGGGAGCGCGGCGCCAGCCTCTCCGGCGGGCAGCGGCAGCGGCTGGCGCTGGCCCGCGCCGTCGTCCGCCGTCCCCGGCTGCTGGTGATGGACGACGCGACCAGTGCGGTCGACCCGTCGGTGGAGGCCCGCATCCTGGACGCGCTGCGCGCGACCGACCGGCCGGCCACCGTCGTCGTGGTCGCCTACCGGCAGGCCACCATCGCGCTGGCCGACGAGGTGCTCTGGCTGGAGGCCGGCCGGCTGGTCGCCCGCGGCACGCACGCCGAGCTGCTCGCCCGGGTGCCCGGCTATGCCCGGCTGGTGCACGCCTACCAGCCCCCCGAACCCGGCCCCGTCGAGCGCGAGCCCGCGGGGGTGCCGGCGTGAGCGACCAGCCGGTGCTGGCCACCGACCGCCGGTCGGAGACCGCCACCGCGACCCTGCGCCGCGGCCTGCGGATGATGCCGGAGTTCCGCCAGGGGCTGCCCGCCACCTTCGCCCTGGCCCTGGTCGCCACCGCCGGCCGGGTGGTCGTCCCGATCGCCGTGCAGCAGACCATCGACCGGGGGCTGCGCGCGCCCGGTGGCCCGGACATCGAGCTGGTCCGCGACCTGGTCGCGATCTGCGCGGTCGTCGTGCTGATCACCAGCTTCGCCGTCTACCGGATGAACGTCCGGCTGTTCCGCACCACCGAGACGGCGCTGGCCGGTCTCCGGGTCCGGGCGTTCCGGCACGTGCACGACCTGTCGGTGCTGCACCAGCAGGGCCAGCGGCGGGGGTCGCTGGTCTCGCGGGTGACCAGCGACGTCGACCAGCTGTCGGTGTTCATGCAGTGGGGCGGGGTGCTCGGGCTGGTCAGCCTCGGCCAGCTCGTGGTGGCCACCGTCGTCATGGCGGTCTACTCCTGGCAGCTGACGCTGCTAGTGCTGATCTGTTTCATCCCGCTGGCCGTGGCGATCAAGTTCTTCGCCCGCCGCCTCGCCGAGGTCTACGGAGTGGTGCGGGAACGGGTCGGTGACGTGCTGGCCGCGGTGGGGGAGTCCGTCGTCGGTGCGCCGACGGTGCGGGCCTACGGCGTCCGCGCCCGCACGGCGGCCCGGCTCGACGGTGCCATCGACCGGCACTACCGCGCCTCGGTGCACGCGCAGAAGGTGACCGCCGGCGTCTACGTCAGCGGGGAGTTCGTCGCCGCCGTCGCCAACGCGGCGGTCGTCGTGGTCGGCGTGCTGCTCGGCATCGCCGGGGACATCAGCGCCGGCACCCTGGTCGCCTTCCTCTTCCTGGTCACGCTGTTCGTCGCGCCGGTGCAGACCGCCAGCGAGGTGCTCAACGAGGCACAGAACGCCGTCGCCGGGTTCCGCCGGGTCCTCGACGTGCTGGACACCGAGCCCGACGTCCAGGACCCCACCGACGGCCGGCCGCTGCCGGACGGGCCGCTGGACGTGCGCTTCGACGCCGTCTCCTTCGCCTACGGCGCGGGGGCCGCCAAGGCCCTGGACGGCGTCGACCTGACCATCGCCGCCCGGACCCGCATCGCGATCGTCGGGGAGACCGGGTCGGGCAAGACGACGTTCGCCAAGCTCGTCACTCGGCTGATGGACCCCACCGGAGGCCGGGTGCTGGTCGGTGGCGTGCCGCTGGACGAGGTGGCCTTCGCCTCGCTGCGCGAACGGGTCGTGATGGTGCCCCAGGACGGGTTCCTGTTCGACGCCTCGGTGGCCGACAACGTGCGCTACGGCCGGCCGGACCTGACCGACGCGGAGATCGTCGGCGCCTTCGACGAGCTCGGCCTGCGGGACTGGCTGGACGGCCTGCCCGACGGCGTCGGCACGCCGGTGGGCCAGCGCGGGGAGTCCCTGTCGGCGGGGGAGCGGCAGCTGGTCGCGGTGGCCCGCGCCTACGTGGCCGACCCCGACCTGCTGGTGCTCGACGAGGCGACCAGCGCGGTCGACCCGGCCACCGAGATGCGGCTGACCCGTGCGCTGGACGCGCTCACCGACGGGCGCACCACGCTGACCATCGCGCACCGGCTGTCCACCGCCGAGCGGGCCGACGAGATCCTGGTCGTCGACGCCGGCCGGGTGGTCCAGCGCGGCACCCACGCCCAGCTCGTGGACGCCGACGGGCCCTATGCGCGGCTGCACGCCTCCTGGCGGCGCAGCTCCGGCCGGCAGCCCGAACCCGCCGCCTGACCCGGCGCCGGGGGCAAGAGGGGCGGGTGGGGCGCCGACCCCGCCCGTCCGGCCGGCGGGCGGACCCGGACGGCGGCCGAGCCCCTACCGTGCGCCCGTGCACCCCGCTCCGGTCCGCCGCCGTCCGCCGCTGCCCGCCCTGGTCGCTGTGCTGGGAGCGGTGCTCACCGCCCTGCTGAGCGCCTTCTTCAGCGTCATCGCCCTGGCCTTCTCCAACGGTCAGTACGGCGACGGCGGCTGGCTGGTGATCGCCACGCCCGTGCTGCTCGCGGCCTGGCTGCTGACCGGCGCGCTGCTGCTGCTGATCGGCCGCTCCTGGCTGGCGCTGCTCGTGCCGGCCACCGTGGTGTTCGCCCTGGTCGTCTGGGGGACCGTCGCGGCCGGGCTCGGCTCGGACACCGACGGCTTCGTCGTCCTGCTCTGGGTGCTGCCGGCCGGCACCGCGGTGCTCGCCGGGCTCCCCGGCGTCCGCCGCTGGGTCACCGTCCGGCGGGGCGCCCGGTCGTCCACAGATCGCGGCTGACCGCCCCGTGCGCCGGCGGGCGCCCCTGGCGTCCTGAGGGTGCTCGAGACGGACGACCACGCCCCGACGACCGCGCTCCTCGCCGGCCTGGCGGGTGGGGTGAGCGCGGTCCCCCTCCTGTTCACGGCGCTGATCACCTACAGCTGCCCACCGGACCTCGACCCGGTCGAGCGGTGGTCCTGGCCGGTGCTGCTCGCGCTCGCGGTCGGGCACCTGGTCGGTGCCGCGCGGCTGACCCGGCGGCGGGCCACCGGCTGCTGGTGCGGGTCGCGGTGGCCACCCTGGTCGGCTGCCCGCTGCTGGTGGTGGTGAGCTCGGCAGGGGAGCTGGTGCCGGTGGGGGAGACGGTCGCCGCGCTGGCCGTCGTGCTGGCCGGTCCGCTGCCGGCCGTGCTGCTCGGGTCGTCGTCCGGTGCCCGGCGCTGGGCCGACCGGCCCGCCGGGGTCCCTCCCCGCTGACCACGCCGGCCGACCCGGGCGGGCGGTGCGCCCGACCCGCCTGGACGACTCGCACACGCCGGACCGCCCGGCCGGTGCCCCGGGCCAGCTAGCGTCCCCGGGGTGGGCAACGACGCTGACGTGATCGTGGTGGGAGCGGGGCTGGCCGGGCTGGTCGCCACCGCCGAGCTGGCCGACGCCGGGAAGCGGGTGCTGCTGCTGGACCAGGAACCGGCCGCCTCCCTCGGCGGGCAGGCGCACTGGTCCTTCGGCGGCCTGTTCCTCGTCGACAGCCCCGAGCAGCGAAGGCTGCGGGTGAAGGACTCCCTGGAGCTGGCCCGGCAGGACTGGCTGGGCACCGCGGGCTTCGACCGCGACGAGGACCACTGGCCCCGCCAGTGGGCCGAGGCCTACCTGCAGTTCGCCGCGGGGGAGAAGCGCGCCTGGCTGCGCGAGCAGGGCGTCCGGTTCTTCCCGGTCGTCGGCTGGGCCGAGCGCGGCGGGTACACCGCCACCGGGCACGGCAACTCCGTCCCCCGGTTCCACATCACCTGGGGCACCGGGCCCGGTGTGCTCGCCCCGTTCCTGCGCCGGGTCGCCGACGCCGCTGCCCGCGGGGTGGTCGAGGTCCGGCACCGGCACCGGGTCGACGGCCTGGTGGTCACCGGCGGCGCGGTCACCGGCGTGCGCGGCGCGGTCCTGGAGCCCAGTGACGTCGCGCGCGGCGTGGCCAGCTCCCGCACCGAGGTCGGCGAGTTCGAGTACGCGGCGCAGGCCGTCGTCGTCACCTCCGGCGGCATCGGCGGCAACCACGAGCTGGTGCGCAAGAACTGGCCGGCGCGGCTGGGCCCGGTGCCCAAGCGGCTGCTCTCCGGCGTCCCGGCGCACGTCGACGGCCGGATGCTGGAGATCGCCCAGGGTGCCGGCGGCCGGGTGGTCAACCCCGACCGGATGTGGCACTACACCGAGGGCGTCGCCAACTGGGACCCGATCTGGGCGCGGCACGGCATCCGGATCCTCCCCGGCCCCTCCTCGCTCTGGCTGGACGCGACCGGCTCCCGGCTGCCGGTGCCGCTGTTCCCCGGGTTCGACACCCTCGGCACGCTCGCGCACATCGGCACCACCGGGTACGAGCACACCTGGTTCCTGCTCACCCGGAAGATCGTGGAGAAGGAGTTCACCCTCTCCGGCTCCGAGCAGAACCCCGACCTGACGGGCAAGGACCTCAAGCTGCTGCTCACCCGGGTGCGCTCGGGTGCGGCGGCACCGGTGCAGGCGTTCCTGGACAAGGGCGAGGACTTCGTCGTCGAGCGCACCCTGCCCGAGCTGGTGGCCGGGATGAACCGGCTCACCGGCGACTCCCCGCACGTCGACCTGGCCACCGTGGAGCGCGAGGTCGTCGCCCGCGACCGGGAGATCGCCAACAACTTCACCAAGGACCTCCAGGTGACCGCGATGCGCCAGGCCCGCACGTTCCTCGGCGACAAGCTGATCCGGGTGGCTGCCCCGCACCGGCTGCTGGACCCCGATGCGGGGCCGCTGATCGCCGTCCGGCTCAACGTGCTCACCCGCAAGTCCCTCGGCGGGCTGGAGACCGACCTGTCGGGTCGGGTGCTGCGGGCCGGCGGCGAGCCGTTCCCCGGCCTGTACGCGGCCGGGGAGGTCGCCGGCTTCGGTGGCGGGGGCATGCACGGCTACCGCTCGCTGGAGGGCACCTTCCTCGGCGGCTGCCTGTTCTCCGGCCGGGTGGCCGGGCGGGCGCTGGCGGCGGCGCTGTGACCGCACCCGACTGGGACGCCGTGCCCTACACCGGCCCGCCGTCCTACCGGACCCCGCCGCCGCAGCCGGGGCACGGGCACCCGTCCCAGCCGGGACCGCCGCCGGGGTGGGGCCCGCCGCAGGAGTGGGCGGCTCCGCAGGGCTGGCCGCCGCCGCCGGGCTGGGGCCCGGCGGGCTGGGGTCCGCAGGCATGGGGGCCGCCGCCGTGGGGTCCGCCGGGAGCCTGGGGCGGGCCGCGGCGTCCGGCCCGGCCGGGCGCGGTGGTCGCTGCTGCGGTGCTGGCGTTCGTCTCCGCGGTGCTGGTGGTCCTCGGCACGATCTACGGCTTGGCGTTCAGCGCGCTGGTCAGCCTGGCCCGGGGGCCCTCGGCCGGCGTCGGCAGCTGGACGGCGCTGGCCCAGCTGGCCCTGGTGGCGCTGCTGGTCGTCGGGGGGCTGCGGCAGCTGAACGGCGACCGGCGGTGGCTGCTGGCTGCGGGCGCCGTCCAGGTCGCGCTCTGCCTGTACTGGGTGTTCGTGCTCGACGACCTCTCCTCGCGGACCGTCGGCGACGTCCTCGGCTTCGTGCCGCTGCTCTACCTCGCCCTGGCGGGGACGGCGGTCGGCCTCACCTTCCTGCCCGACGCCCGGGCGTGGGCCCGGCGGGCAGACCCGCCGGCACCAGCTCCGGGCCCGGAGCAGACGCCCGCAGGGGTGCACTGGCCCGACGCCTGACCGGCCGGTCCGCGCTCGCCTGACCGGCCGGTCAGCCAGGGCCTGACCGGCTGCGACGCACCGGGTGGGACGATCCCTGCATGTCCGCCCATGCCCCCGACACCGCCCTGGACCCCGCCGTGGCCGCGCTGCTCAGCCGCGACCCCGCCGGCCTCGTCGCCGCCGTCGTGCAGCAGCACGACACCGGTGAGGTGCTGATGGTCGCCTGGATGGACGACGAGGCGCTGCACCGCACGCTCACCACCGGACGGGCCACCTACTGGTCCCGGAGCCGGGGCGAGTACTGGGTCAAGGGCGAGACCTCCGGGCACCGGCAGTGGGTGCGCGACGTGCGGCTGGACTGCGACGGCGACGCCCTGCTGCTGCTGGTCGACCAGGAGGGCCCGGCCTGCCACACCGGCGAGCGCAGCTGCTTCCACCGCCCGCTGCCGGCCACGCCCGGAGCACCGGCATGAGCCTGCAGCTGGGGCGCACCAGCCCGACCCGCGCCGAGTTCGCCCACCTGGACGCCCCCGTCGTCCCGGTCACCCGCCGGTTGCTGGCCGACAGCGAGACCGCGGTGGGCATCTACCGCAAGCTGGCCGGCAACCGCCCGGGCACCGTGCTCCTGGAGTCCGCCGAGCAGGGCAAGCAGTGGTCCCGGTACAGCTTCGTCGGCGTCCGCAGCGCCGGGGTGCTGACCGAGGCCGACGGGAGGACGGCCTGGCTCGGGGACCCGCTGCCCGGGCTCACCGACGACCTGCCGGCCGACCCGCTGGCCGCCGTCCGGACCCTGGCCCGCCGGCTCCGCTCGCCGCGCACCCCCGGCCTGCCGCCGCTGACCGGCGGGCTGGTCGGCTACCTGGGCTACGACGTCGTCCGGCGGCTCGAGCGGCTGCCGCAGACCGCGGTCGACGACCTGGGCATGCCCGAGCTCGCGCTGATGCTCGTCACCGACCTGGCGGTGCTGGACCACACCGACGGCACCGTGCTCCTCATCGCGAACGTGCTGGGCGGCGCGCCGGGCGGCTACGACGACGCGGTCGGACGGCTGGACGCGATGGCCGCGGACCTGGCCGAGGCGGCACCCCCGGGCGTGGCGATGGTCGAGACCGCCGACGCACCGCCGGTGACCAGCAACATGGGGCCGGGGGAGTACGAGGCCGGCGTCGAGCGGGTGCGCGAGCACGTCCGCGCCGGCGACGTCTTCCAGACCGTGCTGGCCCAGCGCTTCGAGCTGGCCACCGCCGTCGACGCCCTCGACCTCTACCGGGTGCTGCGGGCCACCAACCCCTCGCCGTACATGTACCTGCTGCGCTTCGCCGGCCGGCAGTCGCCGTTCGACGTGGTCGGCTCCTCCCCGGAGGCGCTGGTCACCGTGACCGGGAGCAGGGCCGTGGTGCACCCGCCGGCCGGCACCCGTCCCCGCGGCTCGACCCCGGAGGACGACGTCCGGCTCACCGAGGAGCTGCTGGCGGACCCCAAGGAGCGGGCCGAGCACGTCATGCTCGTCGACCTGGCCCGCAACGACCTGGGCCGGGTGTGCGAGCCGGGCACCGTCGAGGTGGCCGACTTCATGCGGGTGGAGCGGTACAGCCACGTCATGCACCTGGTCTCGACCGTCGCCGGTCAAGTGACCGCCGACCGGGACGCGCTGGACGTGTTCGACGCGACCTTCCCGGCCGGCACCGTCTCCGGCGCGCCCAAGCCGCGGGCGATGGAGGTCATCGAGTCCCTGGAGCCGACCCGCCGGGCGCTCTACGCCGGCACGGTCGGCTACGTCGACGCCAGCGGTGACATGGACATGGCGATCGCCATCCGCACCGCGGTGCTGCACGACGGGCGGGCGTACGTGCAGGCGGGCGCCGGCGTCGTGGCCGACAGCGACCCGGCCACCGAGGAGGCCGAGACCCGGCACAAGGCCCGTGCCGTGCTGTCGGCGATCGCCACCGCGGAGGGGTTGCGGGAGCTGCCGTGAGCCACCCCGCGCCCTCGGCGCCGGCTCCGGCCACCGGCCGGGGACGGCGGGAGCTCACCGTCGCGGTCCTGCTGTGCGCGCTGTCCGGGGGGCTGGCGCTGTCGGCGTCGGGGGAGCCGTGGGCCGACGTCACGATCGTGCGTGAACCGCCGCTGCCACCGACGGCGGAGGTGCTGACCGGCAGCCAGGCCGCCCCGCTGGTCGCCGCCTGCGGGTTGCTGCTGCTCGCCGCCGCGCTCGCGGTCATCGCCGTCCGCGGGGCCGGCCGCGTCGTGGTCGGCCTGCTCGTCGCGGCGTCCGGGGGGGTGCTCGGCTGGTCCGGCCTGCGGGCGGTCACCGGCTCGCTGGACCTCGGCGGTGCCGGCGTCACGTCGGGGATCGGGCTGGGGCAGGCCGAGGTGACCGTCGATCCCGTGACCACCTGGCCGGCGGTGGCCCTCGTCGCCGGCGTCCTCGGCGTGCTGGCCGGGGCCCTGGTGGTGCTCCGCGGCCGGGAGTGGCCGGGCATGGGGCGTCGCTACGAGCGCACCGGACAGCCGGCGGAGACGGCACCGGCGCCGGCCCGCCCGACCCGTCCCGCCCGTCCGGAGACCGACGAGGACCGGCACCAGGCGGCCTGGAAGGCGCTGGACCGGGGAGACGACCCGACAGTCTGAACAGGGACCAGCCCGGTGCGGTCCACCGGCCCCCCGGGACGGAACCGGACCCGACCCGTCTCTAGAGTGATCCGCGCGGTCCGAGTGGTGGGGGCCGGTCCGGTGCCACATCCTGAGAGGTCCGAGGAGGGGTCATGAGCGTCCTCGACGAGATCGTCGCCGGCGTCCGCGAGGACGTCGCCGCCCGTCAGGCCACCACCCCGCTGACCGAGGTGCAGGCCGCGGCCCGCGACGCCCGGCCCGCCCTGGACGCCCTGGCCGCGCTGCGCGCGCCGGGCGTCGGAGTGATCGCCGAGGTCAAGCGGCGCAGCCCGAGCAAGGGCGACCTCGCCGCGATCGCCGACCCGGCCGCGCTCGCCGCGCAGTACGCCGCCGGCGGCGCCCGGGCGATCAGCGTGCTCACCGAGGGGCGCCGGTTCGGCGGGTCGCACGCCGACCTGGCCGCCGTCCGCGCCGCCGTCGAGGTCCCGGTGCTGAACAAGGACTTCGTGGTCAGCAGCTACCAGGTGCACGAGGCCCGGGCGCACGGGGCGGACCTCGTGCTGCTCATCGTGGCCGCGCTCGACCAGCCGGTGCTGATCGGCCTGCTCGAGCGGATCGAGTCCCTGGGCATGACCGCCCTGGTCGAGGTGCACAGCGAGGGCGAGGCCGACCGTGCCCTCGCCGCGGGCGCGTCGGTGATCGGCGTCAACGCCCGCGACCTGACCACCCTGTCGGTCGACCGCTCCACCTTCGAGCGGATCGCCCCGGGGTTGCCCAGCGAGGTCGTCAAGATCGCCGAGTCCGGGGTGCGTGGCCCGCACGACCTGATCAGCTACGCCGGCGCAGGTGCCGACGCGGTGCTGGTCGGCGAGGGCCTGGTCACCGCGGGCGACCCGCGGCAGGCGGTCGCCGACCTGGTCACCGCCGGCTCCCACCCGGCGACCCCGCGCACCGCCCGTTAGTCAGGCCCCCGTCCCGAGGCTCGCCCGAGCCTGCGAGGGACGAGGAGGACGGGGTCCTTCTTCTGCCCCCCACCGCTCGCAAGCTCGCGGCGGGCCCCTGCAGGAGGGCCGAGGACGAGCAGGTCCTTACGCTGGAGGGCATGACCCTCTCCGCGCCCGCCCCGGCCCCTGACGTCCCCGACGCCACGGCGTCGGCGCAGTGGCCGGACGCCACGGGGCACTTCGGCGTCTTCGGGGGCCGGTTCGTCCCGGAGGCCCTGATCGCCGCGCTCGACGAGCTGACCGCGGCCTACGAGGCGATGCGGGTCGACCCTGCCTTCCTCGACGAGTTCGCCGCCCTGCAGCGTGACTACACCGGCCGGCCCAGTCCGATCACCGAGGTGCCGAAGTTCGCCCAGCACTGCGGCGGGGCCCGGGTGCTGCTCAAGCGCGAGGACCTCAACCACACCGGCTCGCACAAGATCAACAACGTGCTGGGTCAGGCGCTGCTCACCAAGCGGATCGGCAAGACCCGGGTCATCGCCGAGACCGGCGCCGGCCAGCACGGGGTCGCCACCGCCACCGCCGCGGCCCTGATGGGGCTGTCCTGCACCGTCTACATGGGCGAGGAGGACACCCGCCGCCAGGCGCTCAACGTCGCCCGGATGCGGCTGTTGGGTGCCGAGGTGATCCCGGTGACCACCGGGTCGCGCACGCTGAAGGACGCGATCAACGAGGCGTTCCGCGACTGGGTGACCAACGTGGAGACCACCAACTACGTCTTCGGCACCGTCGCAGGCCCGCACCCGTTCCCGATGATGGTCCGGGACTTCCAGCGGGTCATCGGCGACGAGGCGCGGGCCCAGCTGCTCGAGCGTGAGCAGCGGCTGCCCGACGTCGTCCTGGCCTGTGTCGGTGGCGGGTCCAACGCCATCGGGATCTTCACCGCCTTCGTGCCCGACGAGGCCGTCCGGCTGGTCGGCCTCGAGGCCGGTGGGGACGGCGTGGACACCGGCCGGCACGCGGCCACCATCACCGGCGGCGACCCCGGGGTGCTGCACGGCGCGCGCTCCTACCTGCTGCAGGACGACAACGGGCAGACCGTCGAGTCGCACTCCATCTCCGCCGGCCTGGACTACCCCGGGGTCGGCCCCGAGCACGCCTTCCTGCACGACATCGGGCGGGCCGAGTACCGGCCGGTCACCGACGCCGAGGCGATGGAGGCGTTCGCGCTGCTGTGCCGCACCGAGGGGATCATCCCGGCGATCGAGTCGGCGCACGCGCTGGCCGGGGCGATGGTCGTCGGTCGTGAGCTGGTGGCGCAGGGGACTGGTGGGCGGGGGGATGAGCCTCCGCTGCTGCTGGTGAACCTCTCCGGCCGCGGGGACAAGGACGTCGAGACCGCCAGTGCCTGGTTCGACCTGGCGGACCGGACGGCGCCCACCGACTCCGACGAGCGGGCGGTCGAGGCCGGCCGGGGCGCCGAGCCCGGGCCCGGCATGGACACCGACCAGCGCACCACCGAGGGCGCGGTCAGCAACGACCGGGCCGTCGCCGGGCAGGACGCGGGGGAGCAGGCATGAGCAGCGCCCTCGCCGACGTGATCGGCGCCGCCCGCGCCGAGGGACGAGCAGCGCTCATCGCCTACCTCCCGGTCGGCTACCCCGACGTCGACACCTCGATCGCGGCCATGGTCGCGGCGGTGGAGGGCGGCGCCGACGTCGTCGAGATCGGGGTCCCGTACTCCGACCCGGGGATGGACGGGCCGGTCATCCAGGAGGCCGTGGACGTCGCCGTCCGGGCCGGGGTCGGCATGGCGGAGGTGCTGCGCGCCGTCACGGCGGTCGCCGACGCCGGTGCGGTGCCGGTGGTGATGAGCTACTGGAACCCGATCGAGCGCTACGGGGTCGACCGGTTCGCCGACGACCTGGCGGCCGCCGGTGGCGCCGGCGCCATCACCCCCGACCTCATCCCCGACGAGGCCGGCGCCTGGCTGGCCGCCAGCGACCGGGTGGGCCTGGACCGGGTCTTCCTGGTCGCGCCGTCGTCCACCGACGCGCGGCTGGCCGCCACCGTCGCCGCCTGCCGCGGTTTCGTCTACGCGGCCTCCACGATGGGCGTCACCGGCAGCCGGGCCACCGTCGGGGACGCCGCGGAGCGCCTGGTCGCCCGCACCCGCGCCGCCGCCGGCGAGCCGCCGGTCTGCGTCGGCCTGGGGGTCTCCACCGGCGACCAGGCGGCCGAGGTCGCCGGGTTCGCCGACGGCGTGATCGTCGGGTCGGCGTACGTGCGGCGGCTGCTCGACGGACACGGCCCCGACGGCGTGCGTTCGCTGTCCGTCGAGCTCGCCGAGGGCGTCCGGCGTGCGAAGGTGCAGGCATGACCGTGCTGGCGGACGCCACCGTCCTCGCCGCGATCCCCAGCCCCACCCAGGGGGTCTGGGAGATCGGGCCGTTCCCGCTTCGCGCCTACGCGCTGTGCATCATCGCCGGGATCGTGCTGGCCTGCTGGCTGGGGGAACGCCGCTGGGTGGCCCGCGGTGGCGCCCCCGGCGACGTGCTGGACATCGCCGTCTGGGCGGTGCCCTTCGGCATCGTCGGCGGCCGGATCTACCACGTGATCACCACCCCGCAGCCCTACTTCGGTGCGGACGGCGACCCGCTCCGGGCCTTCGCCATCTGGGAGGGCGGCCTCGGCATCTGGGGCGCGATCGCGCTGGGCGGGGTCGGCGCGTGGATCGGCTGCCGGCGGCGGGGGATCCCGCTGCCGGCCTGGGCCGACGCCATCGCCCCGGGCATCGTGCTCGCCCAGGCCGTGGGGCGACTGGGCAACTGGTTCAACAACGAGCTCTACGGCAGCGCCACCGACCTGCCGTGGGCGTTGACGATCTACCGCTGGAACGCCTCGGCCGGACAGGCGCTCACCGGCTCCGACGGTGAGCCCGTGGTGCTGGGCACCTTCCACCCCACGTTCCTGTACGAGCTGCTGTGGAACCTGGGCGTTGCCGCGCTGGTGATCTGGGCCGACCGCCGCTTCCAGCTCTCCCACGGGCGGGCCTTCGCGCTGTACGTGGCCGCCTACTGCGCCGGCCGGGTCTGGATCGAGATGCTCCGCATCGACACCGCCGAGCAGTTCCTCGGGCTCCGGCTGAACGTGTTCACCTCGGTCGTGGTCGGCCTGCTGGCCGTCGCGTACCTGATCGTCAACCGCGGCCGGCCGCGCGAGGTGATCACCCGCGGGGCGGAGAAGGCCGGCGAGGACGCCCCGGCCGAGGCGTCCTCACCCACGGCGGACGGCACGGCCCCCGGCGCGACGACTCCGGGCGTGACGACTCCGGGCGTGACGACTCCGGGCGCGACGGCCGCCAGGCGGACGGCGACAGGCGGCACGGTCGCGGGGGAGACGGTCACCGACCGGGTGGACGAGGACCGGGCCGGTGCGCGCACCGACGAGGGCGGTCCACCAGGGAAGGGCTGACCCCGACACGGCGCGTCGGGGCGCCATCCGCGCAGCTGGAGGAGATGTTCCCGACACCTGGTCGACATGTCGCTCAGGTGTCCCCGCTGTGTACGCTCGACCACGGCCGACCAGTGATCCTGGGCCGGTCGGCGACGTCGGACCGGGCCAGCGCTGCCCCGTGCACGACCATCCCGCGGCCACCCGCCCCCGCGGGTGTGCGGGGTCCGTGATGCCGGCTCGACGTACCGAGTCCGCCGGCCTCTGCTGCCCCACTCGTCGGACCCTCCCCGGTCCTCCGTGCACCACCCACCCGCTCTGACCACCCGGCGGGGTCTGCGACCCCCCGCACCAGCGCCACCCGCCGACCGGACCCCGGCCGGAGGGCGGCGCCGCGGCCAGCCGACGACGGGAGTGACATGTCTGACCTCGCCGCCCCCTCCGCGGGATCGCCGTCCCCGGCCGCATCCGTGCCGGCCGTGCCGTTCTCCGCACTGCCGGCCGCCTTCGGGCTCTACGACCCGGCCAACGAGCGCGACGCCTGCGGCGTCGCCTTCGTCGCCGATGCCCGGGGGCGTCGCTCCCGGAAGATCGTCGCCGCCGGTCTCACCGCACTGCACAACCTCGACCACCGTGGCGCCGCGGGGTCCGAGCCCAACTCCGGTGACGGGGCGGGGATCCTGACCCAGGTCCCGGACGGGCTGCTGCGGGAGAGCGTCGAGTTCGACCTGCCGCCGCTGGGCGAGTACGCGGTCGGCATCGCCTTCCTGCCCGCCGATGAGACCGAGCGGGCCTCCGTCGTGGACGCCGTCGCCGGGCTCGCCGCCGAGGAGGGGCTGACCGTCCTGGGCTGGCGTGAGCTGCCGGTCGACCCGGACGGCGCCGACCTCGGGCCCACCGCCCGGCGGGTCATGCCGCACTTCGCCCAGCTGTTCGTCGCCGAGACCATCGGTGCCCGCGCCGACTCCCGTGCCTTCGGCGGCACCGCCGCCCCGCACGGGGTGACCCGGCTGGAGCGTCGCGCTTTCGTGCTGCGCAAGCGGGTCGAGCGCGCCGCTCGGGACGCCGGCACCAGCTGCTACGTCGCCTCGCTGTCCTCCCGGACGATCACCTACAAGGGCATGCTGACCACCGACCAGCTGCCGGCGTTCTTCCCCGACCTGCAGGACGAGCGGTACGAGTCGGCGATCGCGCTGGTGCACAGCCGGTTCTCCACCAACACCTTCCCCAGCTGGCCGCTGGCCCACCCGTTCCGGTTCATCGCCCACAACGGCGAGATCAACACCATCAAGGGCAACCGGAACCGGATGCGGGCCCGCGAGGCGAAGCTGGAGACCGGGCTGTTCGACGGCCCGGCCGGCCCGGCCAGCGAGCTCGGGCTGGAGCGGATCTTCCCGGTCACCGCCAGCGACTTCAGCGACTCGGCGACCTTCGACGAGGTGCTCGAGCTGCTGCACCTGTCCGGCCGGTCACTGCCGCACGCGGTGCTGATGATGATCCCGGAGGCGTGGGAGAACCACGACGAGATGGACGCGGCCCGCCGAGCCTTCTACCGGTTCCACTCCTCGATCATGGAGCCCTGGGACGGGCCGGCCTGCGTGGCGTTCACCGACGGCAGCCTCATCGGCGCCGTCCTGGACCGCAACGGCCTGCGCCCGGGCCGCTGGTGGCGCACCAAGGACGACCTGGTCGTGCTGGCCAGCGAGGCAGGCGTGCTCGACATCCCGGCCGCCGACGTGGTCGCCAAGGGCCGGCTCCAGCCGGGCCGGATGTTCCTCGTGGACACCGCCGCCGGGCGGATCGTCTCCGACGAGGAGGTCAAGGGCTCCCTGGCCGGCGCCGAGCCCTACGACGACTGGCTCCACGCCGGTCAGGTGCACCTGCCCCAGCTGCCCGAGCGGCGTCGTTCCCGGCCCAGCCACGAGTCCGTCGTCCGTCGGCAGCAGCTCTTCGGCTACACCGAGGAGGAGCTGCGCATCCTGGTGCAGCCGATGGCCGCCAGCGGTGCAGAGTCGATCGGCTCGATGGGCACCGACACCCCGATCGCGTCGCTGTCGGATCGCTCGCGGCAGCTGTACGACTACTTCACCCAGCTGTTCGCCCAGGTCACCAACCCGCCGCTGGACGCCATTCGCGAGGAGCTCGTCACCAGCCTCGGGCGCACCTTCGGCCCCGAGCAGAACCTGCTCGACGCCACCCCGGCCTCCTGCCGGCAGCTGTTCCTGCCCTACCCGGTCATCGACAACGACGAGCTGGCCAAGATCCTGCACATCGACGACGACGGCGACCTGCCCGGTTTCGCCGCCGTGCGGATCACCGGCCACTTCGACGTCGCCGGCGGCGGGGCGGCCCTGGCCCAGGCGGTCCAGGACCTGCGCACCAAGGTCAGCAAGGCGATCGCGGCCGGCGCCCGGGTCATCGTGCTGTCCGACCGGGACTGCGACGAGAAGCGGGCACCCATCCCGTCGCTGCTGATGACCGCCGCCGTCCACCACCACCTGGTGCGCGAGCGCACCCGGATGCAGGTCGGCCTGGTCGTGGAGTCCGGCGACTGCCGCGAGGTCCACCACGTCGCGCTGCTGCTGGGCTACGGCGCGGCCGCGGTCAACCCCTACCTGGCGTTCGAGAGCGTCGAGGACCTCATCCGCACCGGCACGCTCACCGGCGTCCAGCCCGCCCAGGCCGTCCGCAACGTGGTCAAGGCCATGGGCAAGGGCGTGCTGAAGGTGATGAGCAAGATGGGCATCAGCACCGTCGGCTCCTACACGATGGCGCAGATCTTCGAGACGGTCGGCCTGTCCAAGGCCGTCGTCGACGAGTACTTCACCGGGACGTCGGCCACCCTCGACGGTGTCGGGCTCGACGTGCTCGCCGAAGAGGTCGTGATGCGGCACCGCCGCGCCTACCCGAGCAACCCCACGGAGACGGCCCACCGGCGGCTGGAGACCGGCGGGGAGTACCAGTGGCGCCGCGAGGGGGAGGTGCACCTCTTCAACCCCGAGACGGTGTTCCTGCTCCAGCACGCCACCCGGTCCCGGCAGTACGACGTCTTCCAGCGCTACACCGACACCGTCGACGGTCTCTCGGCCGAGGCGGCGACGCTGCGCGGCCTGTTCTCCCTCAGGACCGGGGCCCGGCCCGCCGTCCCGCTGGAGGAGGTCGAACCGGTCAGCGAGATCGTCAAGCGGTTCCAGACCGGCGCGATGAGCTACGGCTCCATCTCCGCCGAGGCGCACGAGACGCTGGCGATCGCGATGAACCGGCTGGGCGGCAAGTCCAACACCGGTGAGGGCGGCGAGGACCCGGACCGGTTCACCGCCGACCCCAACGGCGACCTGCGCCGCAGCTCGATCAAGCAGGTCGCCAGCGGCCGGTTCGGCGTCACCAGCGAGTACCTGGTCAACGCCGACGACATCCAGATCAAGATGGCCCAGGGCGCCAAGCCCGGTGAGGGCGGTCAGCTGCCGGGGAGCAAGGTCTACCCGTGGGTGGCCCGCACCCGGCACTCCACGCCCGGCGTCGGCCTGATCAGCCCGCCGCCGCACCACGACATCTACTCGATCGAGGACCTCAAGCAGCTCATCCACGACCTCAAGAACGCGAACAACGAGGCGCGGGTGCACGTCAAGCTGGTCGCGGAGTCCGGGATCGGCACCGTGGCGGCGGGGGTCAGCAAGGCCAAGGCCGACGTCGTCCTGGTCTCCGGCTTCGACGGCGGGACCGGTGCGGCGCCGCTGACCTCGCTCAAGCACGCCGGCATCCCGTGGGAGATCGGCCTCGCCGAGACCCAGCAGACGCTGCTGGCCAACGGGCTGCGCGACCGGATCGTGGTGCAGGTCGACGGCCAGATGAAGACCGGCCGGGACGTCATCGTCGCGGCGCTGCTGGGCGCCGAGGAGTTCGGCTTCGCCACCGCACCGCTGGTGGTCGAGGGCTGCGTGATGATGCGGGTCTGCCACCTCGACACCTGCCCGGTCGGCATCGCCACCCAGAACCCGGAGCTGCGCAAGCGGTTCACCGGCAAGCCCGAGTTCGTGGTGACCTACTTCGAGTTCCTGGCGGAGCAGGTGCGCGGGTACCTCGCCGAGCTGGGCTTCCGCTCCATCGACGAGGCCGTCGGCCACGCCGAGCTGCTCGACGTCGCGCCGGCGATCGACCACTGGAAGGCCTCCGGGCTGGACCTGCGGCCGATCCTGGCCGTGCCGGAGCTGCCCGAGGGCACGCCGCGGCACAAGGTCCGCGACCAGGACCACGGGCTGGACGTCGCCCTGGACCAGACACTGATCCAGCTGTGCGAGGGCGCCCTGCTCGACGCCCGCCCGGTGCACCTCGAGCTGCCGGTTCGCAACGTCAACCGCACCGTCGGCACGATGCTGGGCTCGATGGTCACCCGCCGCTTCGGTGGGGAGGGTCTGCCCGACGGCACCATCGACCTGACCTTCACCGGGTCGGCCGGGCAGTCCTTCGGCGCGTTCCTGCCCCGCGGGATCACCATGACCCTGGTCGGCGACGCCAACGACTACGTCGGCAAGGGCCTGTCCGGCGGCCGGATCATCGTCCGCCCGGCGCCGGAGGCGAGCTTCCCCGCCGAGGACAACGTCATCGCCGGCAACGTGATCGGCTACGGCGCCACCTCCGGCGAGGTCTTCCTCCGCGGCCGGGTGGGGGAGCGGTTCTGCGTCCGCAACTCCGGCGCGCTGGCCGTCGTCGAGGGCGTCGGTGACCACGCGCTGGAGTACATGACCGGCGGCACCGCGGTGATCCTCGGGCCGACCGGGCGCAACATCGCCGCCGGCATGTCCGGTGGGATCGGGTACGTGCTCGACCTCGCCCGGCACCGGGTCAACACCGAGATGGTGGACGTCGAGGCGCTGGACGGGCAGGGCTCGGCCTGGCTGCGCGACGTCCTCGAGCGCTACTGCGTGGCGACCGACTCGGCGGTCGCGACCAGCCTGCTGGCCGACTGGGGCCGCTGGGCGGGCCGATTCAGCGTGATCATGCCGCGTGACTACCGGCGTGCCATGGAGGCCCGACGGGCCGCCGAGGCCGCCGGCTACGACGTGGACCGAGCCGTGATGGAGGCAGCTCGTGGTTGACAGCACCGGGTTCCTGAGGTTCGACCGTGAGCTGCCGCCCCGGCGGCCGGTGGACCTCCGCCTGCTGGACTGGAAGGAGGTGTACCTGACCCGCGACACGGGTGAGGACGCCGTCTTCCCGGTGCAGGCCGTCCGGGAGCAGGCGGCGCGCTGCATGGACTGCGGCATCCCGTTCTGCCACCACGGCTGCCCGCTGGGCAACCTGATCCCGGAGTGGAACGACCTCGCCCGCCGGGACGACTGGCAGGAGGCGATCGAGCGGCTGCACGCGACGAACAACTTCCCCGAGTTCACCGGGAAGCTCTGCCCCGCGCCGTGCGAGTCGGCCTGCGTGCTCAACCTGGAGAACGCGCCGGTCACGATCAAGCAGATCGAGTGGGAGATCATCGACCAGGCCTTCGTCAACGGCTGGGTCACCCCGCAGCCGCCGGCGGAGCTGACCGGCAAGAAGGTCGCCGTCATCGGGTCCGGGCCGGCCGGCCTGGCCGCCGCCCAGCAGCTCACCCGCGCCGGGCACCAGGTGACCGTCTACGAGCGGGACGACCGGATCGGCGGGCTCATCCGCTACGGCATCCCTGAGTTCAAGATGGAGAAGCGCCACCTGGACCGGCGGCTGGACCAGATGCGCGCCGAGGGCACCCGGTTCGTCACCGACGTCACCGTCGGCGGCAGCGCGGGCAGCCTGAGCACCGAGCAGCTGCGGGCCGAGCACGACGCCGTCGTGCTGGCGATCGGCACCCCGGTGGCGCGGGACCTGCCGCTGCCGGGCCGGGAGCTCGACGGCGTGCACTTCGCCATGGAGTACCTGCCGCACGGCAACCGCGAGGCGCTCGGCGAGCTCGACGACCCGCCGCTGTCGGCCAAGGGCAAGAACGTGGTCATCATCGGCGGCGGCGACACCGGCGCGGACTGCCTGGGCACCGCGCACCGCCAGGGCGCGGCGAGCGTGGCTCAGCTGGACTACAAGCCGGCGCCGGCGGGCACCCGGCCGGAGGACAACCCCTGGCCGACCTACGAGATGGTCCTGCGGGTCTCCCCGGCGCACGAGGAGGGCGGTGAGCGGTTGTTCGCCGTCAACACCGAGGCCTTCCTCGGCGACGAGCAGGGCCGGGTCCGGGCGATCGAGGTCGTCGAGGTCGAGGTCGTCGACGGCAAGCGCCAGCCCAAGCCCGGGAGCACCCGGGAGCTGCCGGCCGACCTGGTGCTGCTGGCACTGGGCTACACCGGGCCGGAGACCACCGGGCTGGTCGAGGAGCTGGGCTGCGGCGTGGACGAGCGGGGCCGGGTGGCGCGCGACGCCGAGTACATGTCCAGCGTCCCCGGGGTGTTCGTGGCCGGGGACATGGGCCGCGGGCAGTCGCTGATCGTCTGGGCCATCGCCGAGGGGCGCGCCGCGGCCGCCGCCGTCGACACCTGGCTGACCGGCGACTCGATGCTGCCCCGTCCGGTCACCCCGCACGCCGTCCCGCTGCGCTGATCCGCTGGTCGCCACGGGGATGAGACGTCCCTGACGACTGCTGCCCCTCGGGGGGACACGACGGACCCGGTCCGCCGTGCCCGCCCGAGGGGCGACTAGTTTTGCCTCATGTCTCGTCGCGCGAAGATCGTCTGCACCCTGGGCCCGGCGACCGGTTCCCTGGACCAGATCACCGCCCTCGTCGAGGCGGGGATGGACGTCGCCCGCCTCAACTTCAGCCACGGGAAGCACGCCGACCACGAGACGGCCTACCGGCACGTGCGGGAGGCCTCCGACAAGGTGGGCCGCGCCGTCGCCATCCTGGCCGACCTGCAGGGCCCGAAGATCCGGCTCGGCACCTTCGCCGACGGGCCGGTCGTCTGGGCCTCCGGCAGCCGGGTGTGCGTGACCGTCGAGGACGTCCCGGGCACCGCCGAGCGGGTCTCCACGACCTACAAGGACCTCGCCAACGACGTGCGGGTCGGTGACCGTCTGCTGATCGACGACGGCAAGCTCGCCCTCACCGTGGTCGAGGTCGACGGCCCCGACGTGTGGTGCCTGGTGCTCGAGGGTGGCCCCGTCTCCAACAACAAGGGCCTGTCCCTGCCCGGCGTCGCCGTCAGCGTCCCGGCCCTGTCGGAGAAGGACGCCGAGGACCTGCGCTTCGCGCTCTCCCTGGGCGTCGACTTCATCGCGCTGTCGTTCGTGCGGCACGCGAAGGACGTCGAGCTGGTGCGCGAGATCATGCGCCAGGAGGACGTCGAGGTGCCGGTGATCGCCAAGCTGGAGAAGCCGGAGGCGGTCGAGAACCTCGAGGCGATCGTCGAGGCGTTCGACGGCGTCATGGTGGCCCGCGGCGACCTGGGCGTGGAGCTGCCGCTGGAGCAGGTCCCGCTGGTGCAGAAGCGTGCGGTGCAGGTGGCCCGGGAGCGGAACAAGCCGGTCATCGTCGCCACCCAGATGCTCGAGTCGATGATCAGCGCCTCCCGGCCCACCCGGGCCGAGGCCTCCGACGTCGCCAACGCCGTCCTGGACGGCGCGGACGCGGTGATGCTGTCGGGGGAGACCTCGGTGGGCAAGTACCCCGTCGTCGCGGTCAAGACGATGGAGCGGATCATCGACGCGGTCGAGTCCGACGCCGTGCGGGTGCCCGAGCTGCTGGTGCCGCCGCGGCAGCGCTCCGGGGCGATCGTGCGGGCCGCCAAGGACATCGGTGAGGCCCTCGACGTCGCAGCCCTGGCCGCCTTCACGCTGACCGGGAAGACCGCCCAGCTGCTCGCGGCGCTGCACACCCGGTTGCCGATCCTCGCCTTCACCACCGACCCGGCGGTCCGCAGCCGGCTGGCGCTGTCCTGGGGCGTGGAGACCTTCCTCGTCCCGGAGGTGACCCACACCGACGACATGGTCGGCCAGGTCGACTTCTCGCTGCTGTCCATCGGCCGGCTCAAGGAGGGCGACAAGGTCGTCATCGTGGCCGGCAGCCCGCCGAACACCGCCGGCTCCACGAACCTGGTGCGGGTGCACGAGGTGGGGACCGAGGCGTGACGGCCGGGGTCGCGCAGCCGGGGGAGACCCCGGCTGCGGAGCTGATGCTCGTCCTGGACCTGGAGGAGCGGGGTCCGGACGTCTACGTCGGCCAGACCCCCAGCACGCCGTTGCAGCGGATCTTCGGCGGACAGGTCGCCGCGCAGGCCCTGACCGCCGCGAACGCGACGGTCGGGCCGGGGCGGGTGGTGCACTCGCTGCACTCGTACTTCCTGCGCCCCGGGGACCCGCACGAGGAGATCCGCTACGAGGTCGACCGCATCCGCGAGGGTCGCTCGTTCAGCACCCGACGGGTGGTGGCCCGGCAGACCCGCAAGGGGGAGGACGTCGCGATCTTCGCGCTGACCGCGGACTTCACCGCGGGGGAGCGCGCCGTGGTCGAGCACTCCCTGCCGATGCCCGACGTGCCCGGGCCCGACGGCCTGCCCGGTCTCGCCGAGGTGACCGCAGCGCACCCCGACCAGGGCGCTGCGTCCGCGGCGATCGGGCGGGCGGTCGAGCAGCGGTACCTCGCCGACCCGTTCGACCCGCAGCCCCGGCTGCCCCCGGACACCGCCTTCCGGGTGTGGTTCCGGGTGGCCGGCCGGCTCCCCGACGACGACCACGTGCACGCGGCCGCGCTGACCTTCGTCAGCGACCTGACGCTGCTGTCGGCCGGGCTGGCCCGCAACGGTGGCGGCTGGAGCGGGTCGATCGTGGGCGCCAGCCTCGACCACGCCGTCTGGTTCCACCGGCCGGTGCGGGCCGACGAGTGGTTCCTCTACGAGACCGACAGCCCCGCGGCCGCCAGTGGGCGCGCACTGTGCTTCGGCCAGATCTGGGCCGCCGACGGCACGCACGTGGCCACCGTGGCCCAGGAGGGCCTGATCCGCTCCCTGGGCTGAGGCCGCAGCTCCGGCCGCCCGGGCGTGCACTGAGCGGGGTGGCCGCGTCCCGGCCACCCCGCTGAGCGCACGTCGCCGCCGGGTCAGCGGGTCGGGTGCTCCGGGTCCGCGGCGTGCAGGTCGGTCTGTGCCTCCGCCTGGGTGGCCGTCTCGTCACCCGCGGCCGGGGTCTCCACGGTGGCGGTCCCGGCGTCCGGGGTCCCCGCTGTCTCGATCTCGGCGGTCTCCGCGGTCGGGGTGTCGGCGTCCGGGATGCCGGGCGTGCCCGCTGCCGCCGGCTCGGTGCCCGGCTCGATCTCCGAGGCCGCCGCGTCTGCTCCGGCAGCGGGGTCCGCCTGCTCGGCTGCGGCCTGCTCGGCCGCTGCCTGCTCGGCCGCGACCGCCTGCTCAGCGGCGGCCGCTGCTGCGGCGGCCTGCTCCGCGGCGGCCTGGCGCTCGGCCTGCTCGCGGGCCCGCTGCTCGGCCTGCTGCTCGGCGAAGTCGTTGGCCAGCCAGTCGTGGCCCTCGCGCAGCAACGTCCACAGCCGCTCCACGTGCGCCCGGGTGGTCGCCGGGGCGCCGATCGCCACCCGCAGCACCGCCCGGCCGGCCACGGTGGTGTGCGTCAGGAAGACCTCGCCGCCGTCGTTGAGCCGGTCCAGCAGGGTCATGGTGGCGACGTCGGCGTCCACGCCGCGCGCCCAGCGCGGCTGCAGGCAGACCAGCGACAGCGGGTGGGGGGCGACGACGTCGAACCGGTCGTCGGCCTGCGCCCAGCCGGCCAGCTCCTGGGCGAGCGCGACGTGGCCGCGGACGTGCTCCCGCAGCCCTTCGGCGCCGTACCAGCGGACCACGAACCACAGCTTGAGGGCCCGGAAGCGGCGGCCCAGCTCGATCTGCCAGTCGCGGTAGTCGACGACCGTGCCGGTGTCGGTGGCCGCGTTGCGCAGGTACTCGGGGAGGATCGACAGGGCACCGGTGAGCGCAGCCCGGTCGGCGACCCAGAAGAGCGTCGCGTCGAAGCCGGTCAGCAGCCACTTGTGCGCGTCGGTGGTGTAGCTGTCGGCCCACTCGACGCCGTCCTGCAGCGGACGGAGCTCCGGGGCCACGGCGGCGACCCCCGCGTAGGCGGCGTCGACGTGCAGCCACACCCCGAAGCGCTGGCAGATCGGGCCGATCTCGGCCAGCGGGTCGATCGCGGTGGTCGACGTCGTCCCGACCGTCGCGCAGACGAGCACCGGGACGAACCCGCGGGCGACGTCCCGCTCCAGCCGCTGCTGGAGCGCCCGGGGGCTCATCGCCAGCGCGGAGTCGACCTCGACCACGCGGATCGAGTCGGTGCCCAGCCCGGCGATCCGGGCTGCCTTCTCCATCGAGCTGTGCGTCTCGGCGGAGACGTAGACGGTGAACTCCTCCGGACGGACCCCCTGCCGCAGCGTCGCGCCCTTGCTCACCCGGTGCAGCGCGGCCAGCAGGGCGACCAGGTTGGCCCCGGAGCTGGAGTCCTGCACCACGCCGCCGCCGGTGCCGGTGGAGCGGAAGGACCCCGGCAGGCCGAGCAGGTCGGCGAACCAGTCCATGACGTGCTGCTCGAGCTCGGTGGCGGCCGGGCTGGTCACCCAGGACATGCCCTGGACGCCGAGGCCCGCGGAGAGCAGGTCACCGAGGACGGACGGGCCGGAGGTGTTGGCCGGGAAGTAGCCGAAGAAGCCCGGGTGCTGCCAGTGCGTCACCCCGGGCAGCACGATCCGCTCCAGGTCGGCCAGGACGGCGGAGACCGGCTCGCCCTGCTCGGGGGCCGTCGCGGGCAGCATGGCCCGGACGTCGCCGGGGGAGACCCGCGACCGGACCGGGTGAGCGGCGATCCCCGTCCAGTAGTCGGCGATCCAGTCGACGACCTCGTGGCCGTGCTGGCGGAACTCCTCGGGGGTCATGTGGCCGGTCACGGGGCCAACATAGGCGGCGCTACGAGATCCGTTTCGTGCTGGTCCTTCGGTGCCCCCGGTGCGACTCGAACGCACACTG
>NZ_JAPVBL010000005.1:0-196893 GCF_026967935.1 Modestobacter sp. VKM Ac-2982 | reverse complement strand
CGCGGGTTGTGACTCGCTGCAGTTCGTGCTGGTCCTTCGGTGCCCCCGGTGCGACTCGAACGCACACTGCGCGGGTTGTGACTCGCTGCAGTTCGTGCTGGTCCTTCGGTGCCCCCGGTGCGACTCGAACGCACACTGCGCGGGTTTTGAATCCGCTCCCTCTGCCGATTGGGGTACGGGGGCCAGCTCAACTGGGTGAGCAGCAGGGTATCTGGCGGGGTCCGGCCGCCTGCGGCCGATAGGATCACCCGGTGACCAACGCACCGACCCGGGTCCTCATCGCTGAGGACGAGGCCCTCATCCGCCTGGACCTCAAGGAGATGCTGGAGGAGGAGGGCTACGTCGTCGTCGCCGAAGTCGGCGACGGCCAGGCTGCCGTGGAGCAGGCCCAGCTGCTGCGCCCGGATCTCGTCGTCCTCGACGTCCAGATGCCCGTCCTCGACGGCATCGCCGCGGCCGAGCAGATCGCCGCTGCGCGGATCGCGCCGGTGATCGTGCTGACGGCCTTCAGCCAGCGGGAGCTCGTCGAGCGCGCTCGGGACGCCGGTGCGATGGCCTACCTGGTCAAGCCGTTCTCCAAGAACGACCTGGTGCCCGCGATCGAGGTGGCGGTGGGCCGGTTCCAGGAGATGCACGCCCTGGACGCCGAGGTGAGCGACCTCAAGGAGCGGCTGGAGACCCGCAAGGTCGTCGAGCAGGCCAAGGGTCGGCTCATGTCCGAGCGCGGCATGACCGAGGCCGAGGCGTTCCGCTGGATCCAGCGGACGGCGATGAACGAGCGCACGTCGATGAAGGCCCTGGCTCAGGCGATCCTGGCCACCGACGCGCAGCCGACCGGGGAACCCAGCCCGACCGCTCCCGCCGACTCCTGAGCGCCTCGCCGGGGCAGAGTCCCCGGCGCGTTGCGCCGGTGTGTCGCACCCGTCGACGGTGTGGCGACTGCGCAACGTGCAGGTCACGACCTCATCACGGTACGGTCGAGGGCGGTCCGCCCTGCCCAGTCGACAGTTAGGTTCTCCGCACTGATCGGCTCCCCGACAGGCAATGGGGCCTGCCGGAGAGCGTGGAGCACACACCTCACTGGGAGTTCCTTGATGCGCACAGGCACGTTTGCCCGCGCGACCGCCCTCTCCGGTGCTGCCCTCCTCGCGCTGACCGCCTGTGGCGGCAGCGACGAGGACGGCGGTACCGCTGCTGAGGATGCGAGCGGCGAGAAGCAGGTCAACATCTACGGCACCGACGGCAACATGGGCAACGCCCTCGGCGAGGACTTCTCGGACGAGGGTGCGCTCGTCGGGATGAGCGGCACCACGCCGCTCACCGAGCTGTCCGGCGACTTCACCGAGCGGCTGCTCGCGATCGACCCGGACCTGCAGGACTACAACTACGCCGGTGAGACCTACGACGCGGTCATCCTGACCGCGCTGGCGGCCCAGGCCGCCGGCAGCAGCGACGCCACCGTGTTCGCGCCGTACCTCAACGGGCTGACCTTCGGTGGCGAGGCCTGCGACAGCTACAGCGCCTGCGTGGAGATCATCAACGCCGGCGGCAACGTCGACTACGACGGTGTCAGCGGGCCGCTGAGCTTCGCCGAGGCCGGCGAGCCGGCCCAGGCCAGCTTCGGCATCCTCCAGTTCGGTGAGGACAACGCGCTCGACGACGAGGCGACCGAGTTCGTCATCGCCGGCGACGAGGCCAACGCCGCCACCGACGAGGGCCCGGCCTACGCGCCGGCGGGCGCCACGGGCGACCCCCTGGTGATCGGCACCCTGCTGCCGCTGACCGGGAACCTGGCCTTCCTCGGCCCGCCCGAGGTCGCCGCCGCACAGCTGGCCGTCAACGAGGTCAACGAGGCCGGTGGCGTGCTCGGCCAGCCGGTGCAGCTCGTCGAGGGTGACTCCGGTGACGCCTCGACCGACACCGCGACCCAGACCGTCGACCGGCTGCTGCAGTCCAACGTCGACGCCATCGTCGGTGCCGCGTCGTCCGGCGTGAGCCTCACCGTCATCGACACCATCACCGGTGCCGGTGTCCTGCAGATCTCGCCGGCGAACACCTCCGACCAGTTCACCGAGTACAACGACAACGGGCTGTACTTCCGCACCGCGCCCCCGGACACGCTGCAGGCCCGCGCGCTGGCCGACCTGATCGCCGAGGACGGCAACAACACCGTCGGCATCCTGGCGATCAACGACCCGTACGGCACCGGTCTGGCCGAGAACACCCGCGACAACCTGATCGCCGGCGGTCTGTCCGAGGACAGCATCGAGTACGTGACCTACGACCCGCAGGCGGCGAACTTCGACTCAGAGGTCCAGCAGATGGTGGACTTCAACCCCGACGCCGTCGTGGTCATCGGTTTCGAGGAGTCCTCGCGGATCATCCAGGGCCTCAACGCCCAGGGCATCGGGCCCCAGCGCTGAGCTGAGGTACGAGGCGCTGTGATCGAGCAGCGCTGAGGCAGTCCCACCGTTCCAGGCTGCGGCCCGGCACCCTCGAGGTGCCGGGCCGCAGTGCTGTGCGGGGCACGGGGGAGTGCCTCAGTCGACCAGCAGCACGGCGAAGACGACGCCGGCGCTCGCCAGGCCCACCCGGACGGCGTCCACGCGGAGCAGCCGGCGGTGGACGGCGGCGTCCCAGCCGGCGTCCAGCCGGCGGTGCAGCGGCACGGCGCCCAGCGCAGTCACCAGCAGGACGAGGGCGGTCACCGTGGCCGCGCCGACGGCCAGGCCCCACGGCGTCCCGGCCGGCCGGTCGGCGAGCAGCCAGCCGCTGGTCACCGCCTGTGCGGCGAAGAGGGGCCCCACCACCCGGGCCACCCGGCGCTGGTGCGCACGCTCGTAGGCCGGGAAGGTAGCCGTGGGCACCTGGTCGAACTGGGGGTAGACGAGCACCCGCACGGTCCACTGGAAGCCGGCGTACGCGCTGACCGCGATCAGGTGGACGAGGAGGAGCACCGGGTGAGTCTGCCTCGCCCGGCAGCTCCGGGGACGACGACGGCCGGCCTCCCAGGGGAGACCGGCCGTCGTCGTGGTGTCACTGGGCCTTGGCGAGGGTCCCCAGGTAGAGCTCGATCACCTTCGGGTCGTTCATCAGCGACTTGCCGGTGTCGGTGTAGGCGTTGCGGCCCTGGTCGAGCACGTAGCCACGGTGGCAGATCTGCAGGCACCGCCGGGCGTTCTGCTCGACCATGATGATCGAGACGCCGGTGGCGTTGATCCGCCGGCAGCGGATGAACACCTCGTCCTGCAGCACCGGGGACAGGCCCGCGGAGGGCTCGTCCAGCAGCAGCACGGAGGGGTCCATCATGAGCGCCCGACCCATGGCCACCATCTGCCGTTCGCCACCGGAGAGGGCGCCGGCCTTGCCCTTGCGCCGGTCACCGAGGAGCGGGAACAGCTCGGCGACGTAGTCGAAGCGTTCCTTGAACGACTTCGGACGCAGGTAGACGCCCATCTGCATGTTCTCCTCGATGGTGAGCGAGGGGAACACGTTGTTGTTCTGCGGGACGTAGCCGACACCCAGGGACACCAGCCGGTGGGCCGGGGCCGAGGTGATGTCCTCCCCCCGGAGGGTCACCCCGCCGGACCGGACCGGGATCAGCCCGAACAGCGCCTTGAGCAGCGTGGACTTGCCGGCGCCGTTGGGGCCGATGATCCCCACCAGCTCGCCGTCGGCGAGGTAGAAGTCGCAGCCGTTGAGGATGTTGACCCCGGGCACGTAGCCCGCCACCAGGTCGTCGGCGCGCACCAACGCGCCCTCGGCGAGCCGCAGGTGCTCCTCCCGGGTGGCCGCCTTCTCCGCGGGCGACATGGCCGCCGCGGTGGCGGGTCCGGGCTCCTCGGCGACCGGCCGGTCCTGCTCGGACTCCGGGACCGAGAACCTGCGGTCCTCCGGCGGACCTGGTACGTCGGCGGTGCTCATCGTCCTGTCCTCCTCTTGCGGCCCCGGTCGGAGCTGATGACGTCCTCGCGCCGGGCACGTTCGGCCGCCTGGTCCTCGGCGAGGAAGCGGTCCTCCTCCTCCTCGGACAGCGGGGCGTCGTGGTGCGCGCCGAGGTAGGCGTCGACGACGGCCTTGTTCTGGCTGATGGAGTCCGGTGCGCCCTCGGCGATGACCTTGCCGGCGGCCATGACGACGACCCAGTCGCTGATGTCCCGGACGACGTCCATGTCGTGCTCGACGAAGATGACCGTCATGCCCTCCTCGCGGAGGTCCTTGACGTGGCCCAGCAGGCTCTGGGTCAGCGCCGGGTTCACCCCGGCCATCGGCTCGTCCAGCATGACCACCTGCGGCTCGCTCATGAGCGCGCGGGCCATCTCGAGCAGCTTGCGCTGGCCGCCGGACAGGCTGCCGGCGAAGTCGTCCTTCTTGGCGTCGAGCTTGAACCGCCGGAGGAGGTCCATCGCCCGCTCGGTGTTGGCCTTCTCCTGCGCCTTCCAGGTGCCGGGCACCAGGGCGCGGAGGAAGCTCTCCCCGCTCTGTCCCTGAGCGCCGAGCAGCATGTTCTGCAGGACGGTGAGCCGGGACAGCGCCTTCGTCAGCTGGAAGGTGCGGACGACGCCGAGCCGGGCGACCTGGTGCGGGCTCAGCTTGCCCAGGTCCCGGCCGTTGAACGACCAGGTGCCGGTGTTGGGCTGGTCGAACCCGGTGAGCAGGTTGAACAGCGTCGTCTTCCCGGCACCGTTGGGCCCGATCAACCCGGTGATCCCACCGCGCTGGATCTCCAGGTGGTCGACCGACACCGCGGTGAGGCCACCGAACGTGCGGGTGACGTGGTCGACGACGATCGCCGGGTCGGGCTTGGCGACGCCGACCTCCCAGGGGACGTCCCGGAGGGCCGCCTGAGCCACGCGGGTGGGTCGGGCGCGCGTGGCGCCGGCCGGAGCCGCGGCGCCGGCCGGGATCGTGGCCTCGTCGGACCGTGCGGCGTGCGCGCCGTGGGGAGCGGGGTCAGCGGGCATCGAGCATCACCTCTCGTCGGTCACCGAAGATGCCCTGGGGCCGGAACACCAACAACAGCATGAGCCCGATCCCGACCAGCACGTAGCGCAGCTGCGCGACGTCGGTCGAGGAGAGCAGCTCCGCGGGGATGACCCCGTTGGCGATCAGGGAGCGCAGCCCGGTGTCGGCGAACTGCAGGATGAACAGCAGCAGCATGGACCCGATGACGGGGCCGAGCACCCGCGCCGCACCACCGAGGATCAGCGCCGCGTACGCCAGGAAGGTGTTGGCGTTCTGGTACTGGTCGGGGATCGCCGAACCGGTGCCGACGGCGTAGACCATGCCGCCGAAGGCACCGAAGACCCCGCCCAGGACGAGGGCCTGCATCTTGTAGGCGTAGACGTTCTTGCCCAGCGAGCGGACGGCGTCCTCGTCCTCCCGGATGGCCTTCACCACCCGGCCCCACGGAGAGCGCATGAGCGCCCAGACGAGCAGCGAGCACAGCGCCACCAGGATCCACCCGATCGTGACGACCCAGAGCTCGCTGCCGCTCCAGGTGGTGCCGATCAGGTCGTACCGGCGACCGGTGTCCCAGGGGGCCAGCGCGATGAAGTCGCGGTTGAACGCCGACAGGCCCCGGGTGCCACCGGTGACCGGGGTGGCGGAGACGGATCGGAAGACCAGTCTCAGCCCCTCGGCCGTGGCGATGGTGACGATGGCGAGGTAGTCGGCGCGCAGGCGCAGCGTGGGGAGGCCGAGCAGCAGGGCGAGGACGACGGAGGCGAGCACCCCGACGATCACGCCGACCCAGAAGGGGAGCCCCCACAGGCTCACCGAGATGGCGATGCCGAAGCCGCCGAGCATGGCGAAGGCGATCTGGCCGAAGTTGAGCAGGCCCGTGTACCCGAAGTGCACGTTGATGCCGATGGCGAGCAGGGCGAAGAAGATCGCCTGGAACCCGAAGAACGCCTTGCCCGCGATCGCGAACGCGTTGAGGAGGTCGGCCATCGGTCAGCCGATCCTGGCTCGGCTGCCCAGGATGCCCTGGGGACGGACGACGAGGATGACGATCAAGAGGAGCAGCCCTCCGACGTACTTCATGTCATTCGGGATGACGAGGGTGGACATCTGCACGAAGACGCCGACGATGAGGCTGCCGAGCAGGGCGCCGTAGGCGGTCCCGAGCCCACCGAGGGTGACCCCGGCGAACATCAGCAGCAGCAGGCGGAAGCCCATGTCCCACTGGACCTGGTCGGAGAGGCCGAGGAGGACGCCGCCGAGCGCGGCGAGCGCGCCGCCGAGCACCCAGACGAAGAGGACCACCCGGTTGACGTCGATCCCGGAGGACGCCGCCAGGTCCCGGTTGTCCGACACCGCCCGCATCGCCTTGCCGATCTTGGTGCGCTGCAGCATGAGCGCCACCAGCACGAGCACGACGACCGCGATGACGATCGAGGCGATGTCCCGGTCCTGCAGGGTGAAGAGCCCGTAGCTCCGCGCCCGCTGCCCCTGGTAGTCGGCGTAGGGGTTGGAGAACCCGCCGTAGAAGATCTGGTAGCTGTAGCGCAGCGCCAGGGAGAGGCCGATCGAGACGACCAGCGCCGCGATGAGCCCGGTCCCGCGGCGCCGCAGCGGCCGCCAGATGGCCAGCTCGTTCAGGGCGCCCACGACACCGCCGACCACCATCGCCAGCAGGGCCGCCGGGATCAGCGGCACCCCGCCCTGCACGTTGATGTACCAGGCCGCGATGGCGCCGATGGTGACCAGCTCGCCGTGGGCGAAGTTGGTCAGCCCGGTGGTGCCGTAGATCAGCGACAGGCCGACCGCTGCCATCGCGATCAGGAGCCCGAAGCGCAGGCCGTCGACGAACAGCTGGACGGCGCGGACGGTGCCGCCCCCGTCGTTGCGGCTGCCGTCGTTCAGGCCGATGTTGACCGGCTGGGCGCGTCCGGCGTCCACGGTGACGGTCCGGCTGGGCTCGCCGTTGAGCTCGACGCCCTCCGGCAGGTCGTCGGGGTCGACGCTGACGACGTACTGGCCGGGGGCCGGCAGATCGACCTCCCACCGGCCGTCCTCGCCGGTCTGGACGGTGTCCACGGTCTCGCCGTCGGGGGTGGCCACCTCGACGGTGACCCCTTCGATGGGGCCGCTCAGGCTGGTCTGCAGGGTGCCGCGCACCTGCTCGCCGGCCTCGGCCGCGGAGGCGACGCCGGGCACCAGGGTGGCGAAGGCCATCCCGAAGGCGGCGATGAGCAGGGCCAGCACCAGTGGACGGTGGGCGCTGCGCCACCGGCGTGGGCTCCGCCGGTGTCCGGGTGGGTCCTCCCGGGTGGTGCTGCGTTCCCCGCACCTCGCGGCACGGTGGGGCGCGTGCGTCACTCGACCTCCCAGCCGTTGGATGTGAGCCGGGACAGTAACCCACCGCTGTTACGGGGATCGACCTGCTGGGACACACTGTGACCCTTCTGCGACACGCCGATGTGCTACTCACCGGTAGTCCGGGGACGACGTGTCGCCCGAGCGCACGGCCCCGCGCCCCCTGGACCGGTGGCGGGGCGGTCCCCGCTCCGGGTTCAGCGCGCGGGGCGGATCAGGCAGGTGAGCCGTGCGCTGGCGGTCGGCCGGCCGGCCTCGTCGTTCACCGCGATCAGGAAGGTCGCCAGGGTGCGGCCCCGCCGGACCGGTGTGCAGACCGCGGTGACCAGGCCGGAGGTGGCCGCCCGCAGGTAACTGGCGTTCAGCTCGATGCCGACCACCGTCCCGCCGGGCCCGGCGTGCAGCATCGCCGCCCACGACCCGATGCTCTCCGCGAGGGCGCAGGTGGCCCCGCCGTGCAGCAGGCCGAAGGGCTGTTCGTTGCCGGCGACCGGCATCGTCGCCACCAGCCGGTCGGGGGTGTAGTCGGTGATCTGGATCCCGAGCTTGTCGTCCAGCGGGCCCTGGGTGTCGGACGGCAGCCAGTCGGGACGCGCGGTGGTCATGCACGCACCGTAGTTGCGGCCCGGCTGCAGGGTCCCGCGCCGAGCTCGCGGGGCGTGGGGAGCAGCCGGGTCCTTCTAGGATCGCGGTCGATGTCCGCACCGGTGAGCACCTCAGCCAGCAACCCAGCGTCCGCCTCCGACCCGGCCTCCGGGGTCCGTCCGCGGCTGCTGCTGCTCGACGGCCACTCGCTGGCCTACCGGGCCTTCTTCGCCCTGCCGGTGGAGAACTTCTCGACCACCACCGGGCAGCCGACCAACGCCGTCTACGGCTTCACGTCGATGCTGATCAACGTGCTGCGCGACGAGCAGCCCAGCCACCTCGCGGTGGCCTTCGACGTCAGCCGCAAGACCTTCCGCAGCGAGATCTACGCCGACTACAAGGCCAACCGCGCCGAGAGCCCGACCGACTTCCGCGGCCAGGTGAGCCTGGTGCAGGAGGTGCTGGGTGCGCTGCACGTCCCGGTGATCACCGCGGAGAACTACGAGGCCGACGACGTCATCGCCACCCTCACCGTGCAGGCGGTCGAGCAGGGCATGGACGTGCTGATCTGCACCGGCGACCGGGACGCGCTGCAGTTGGTCAACGAGCACGTGACGGTGCTGTACCCGCGCAAGGGCGTCTCCGACCTCACCCGGTTCACCCCGGAGGAGGTGGAGGCCAAGTACGGCCTCACCCCCACCCAGTACCCCGACTTCGCCGCACTGCGCGGCGACCCGAGCGACAACCTCCCCAACATCCCGAGCGTGGGGGAGAAGACCGCCGCCAAGTGGGTGCGCGAGTACGGGTCGCTGGACGCGCTGGTCGACCAGGTCGACACGGTGAAGGGCAAGGTCGGGGAGAAGCTGCGGGAGCACCTCTCCTCGGTGCTGCAGAACCGCCGGCTCACCGAGCTGGACCGCGCCGTCCCGCTGGAGGTCGGGCCGCAGGACCTGGCCGTCCAGCCCTGGGACCGCAACGAGGTGCACACCCTCTTCGACAACCTGCAGTTCCGGGTGCTGCGCGACCGGCTCTTCGCCACGCTCGCCACCCCGGAGCCGGAGGTCGACGGCGGCTTCGAGGTGACCGCCGACCGGTTGGCCCCGGGTGAGCTGGCCGGGTGGCTCACCGCGCACGCGCGCACCGGGCACACCGGGGTCGTCTTCCGGGGCACCTGGGGCCGCGGTGTCGGGGAGCTCACCGGGATCGCGCTGGCCGCCGCCGACGACCACGCCACCTTCGTCGACCTGGGCCCCGACCTCGACACCGCCGACGAGCAGGCACTGGCCGGCTGGCTGGCCGACCCGGCGACCCCCAAGGTCGTGCACGAGGTCAAGGGCCCGCTGCTGGCGATCTGGAGCCGCGGCTGGGACCTGCAGGGCATGGTCAGCGACACCGCCCTCGCGGCCTACCTGGTCAACCCCGGGCAGCGGTCGTTCGACCTCGGCGACCTGGCGGTGCGCTACCTGCGTCGCGAGCTCAAGGACGCCGCGGAGCCGGAGGGTCAGCTGACCCTCGACGGGCTCGGGCCCTCGGTGGAGGACGTCGCCGCGGCCGCCGCGCACGCCGACGTCCTCAAGGCGGTGGCGGTCAACGACCTGTCCGACGCGCTGGAGCAGGTGCTCGGGCAGAAGGGCGGCGACCAGCTGCTCGGGGACATCGAGTTGCCGCTGACCCGGGTGCTCGCGGCCATGGAGCACCGGGGCATCGCCGCGGACCTGGACTCCCTGCGCGAACTGCAGCGTGAGTTCGCCGCCGCAGTGACCGAGGCGGCGGACGAGGCCTACGCGGTCATCGGCAAGGAGATCAACCTCGGCTCGCCCAAGCAGCTGCAGGCGGTCCTCTTCGACGAGCTCGGCCTGCCCAAGACGAAGAAGAACAAGACCGGCTACACCACCGACGCCGAGGCCCTGACCTCGCTGCTGGCCTCCACCGGGCACCCGTTCCTGGAGCACCTGCTGCGGCACCGGGACGTCACCCGGCTGCGCACCGTCATCGACGGGCTGATCCCGATGGTCGACGAGGTGGGTCGGGTGCACACGACCTACCAACAGACGATCGCGGCGACCGGTCGGCTGTCCTCGACCGACCCGAACCTGCAGAACATCCCGATCCGCAGTGCCGAGGGGCGCCGGATCCGGCAGGCCTTCGTCGTCGGCGCCGGCTACGAGTCGCTGATGACCGCCGACTACAGCCAGATCGAGATGCGGATCATGGCCCACCTGTCCGAGGACGCCGGCCTGATCGAGGCGTTCACCTCGGGGGAGGACCTGCACTCCTTCGTCGCGTCGCGGGCGTTCGACATCCCGATCGAGCAGGTCGACCCGGAGATGCGCCGGCGGATCAAGGCGATGAGCTACGGCCTGGCCTACGGGTTGAGCGCCTACGGGCTGTCCCAGCAGCTTCGGATCACCCCGGAGGAGGCGCGCGGTCAGATGCACGCCTACTTCGAGCGGTTCGGCGGCATCCGGGACTACCTGGACGGGGTGGTCGACGACGCCCGGCAGACCGGCTACACCGAGACGACGTTGGGCCGCCGCCGCTACCTGCCCGACCTGACCAGTGACAACCGGCAGCGCCGGGAGATGGCCGAGCGGATGGCGCTGAACGCCCCGATCCAGGGGTCGGCCGCCGACGTCATCAAGGTGGCGATGCTGAACGTGGAGCGGGCGATCGCGGCCGAGGGGCTGAGCTCACGGATGCTGCTGCAGGTCCACGACGAGCTGGTGCTCGAGGTGGCGCCGGGTGAGCGGGAGACCCTGGAGGCGCTGGTGCGGCGGGAGATGGGCGGGGCGGCCCAGCTGTCGGTGCCGCTGGAGGTCTCGGTCGGCTTCGGCACCAGCTGGGACGACGCGGCCCACTGACGAAGGACCCCGATGCCCCCACGCCTCGCAGGCTCGGCGCGGGCCACTGCATCGTGGCCACGGGCGGGGCGCTCAGCTGGTGGGGCGGCCCAGGGGGAACGTGGCGACCTGGTGCCAGGAGCCCGGCTCCCGGGTGCCGGCGTAGAACGCGGCGGTGTCGATGCGGGTCCGCAGCGGCATCGCCTCGCACAGCACCTTCTGGGCCTGCTCGAGGCCGGCCAGGTCGCCCTGGCGACGTTGCCCGATGCTCAGGTGCGGCACCGGTTCGCCGTGCGCGCCCAGGAACGGCTGGTGGTCGGGGTAGGCCTCGGCCACCCGCCGGGTCATCCGGCGGAACGGCTCCTCGGGGTCGGGGACCAGGTAGAGCATCTCCTCGCCGAACCACGCGGTCCCGGTGAACGTGCAGTCGAAGGCGGGCTCTGTCGCGAGGAGCTCGGCCAGACCGGCCAGCAGGGCGTCGTCCACCTGGCGTGGTGTGACGAAGGGGTAGATGACCGCCAGGTGGGCCGGGACCCCCCAGGACGCGGAGACGTCGAACTGCTGGCGGTGTGGGTCGACCAGCGGGTCGGCGTCCGGGACCAACAGCACCACGGCGCTCTCGGTCGCATCGCCCAGGACGGACTGTGCACTCTGGTCCACCGCGCGGCTCCCTCGCTCCGGTCCGGCGTCACCGGGCGGAGCCGGTGTCGCTGGACAGCCTCGCAGGTCCGCGCCCCGATCGGCAGGTCGACGGCGGCTCAGCCGGGCAGGTCGCATACCAGGATCAGCGTCCCGGGCATCAGCGCACCGCGCTCCGGGGACCACTGCCCCCAGGTCTCGGTCCGCCCGGGCGTCCACTCGGGTTCGAGGAGGTCGCGCAGGACGAACCCGGCGCCGACGACGGCTCGCACCCAGTCACCGATCGTGCGGTGGTGCTCGACGTAGACCGTCGTCCCGGCCTCGTCGGTCTCCACGTACGGCGCGCGGTCGAAGTAGGAGGAGACGACGCGCAGGTCCGCCGGGTCGGGGGAGTCGGGCATCGGCCACCGCATCGGGTGGTTCACCGAGGCGACCAACCGGCCACCCGGCCGCAGCACCCGGGCGACCTCGGCGAGCACGGCCCGCGCGTCGGCGACGAACGGCAGGCCGCCGAAGGCCGAGCAGGCCAGGTCCACGCTGGCGTCCGCCAGGGGCAGCGCCCCCGCGTCGGCCTGCAGCAGCGGAACGTCGATGCCGGTGGACCGGTTCAGCTCCGCCGCGCGGGCGAGCATGCCCCCGGACACGTCGAAGGCCACCGGGGACGCACCGGCGGTCCGCAGCCAGCGGGCGCAGGGCGCGGACCCGCAGCCGATCTCCAGCACCCGGCGCCCGGCGACCTCGCCCAGCAGGTGCGCGTCGGCCTCCCGCAGCCCCTCGGGGCACCAGAGGAAGTCGGCGTCGCCCAGGTCGCTGCCGTGCTCGGCGAGGTAGGCCGGTGCGGCGGCGTCCCACCAGCCCCGGTTGGCCCGGGCGGACTCGGCCGGGCCGGCCGCGCGGCGGGTCACCCCACCGGCCGCCGGGTAGCCGTCCTCGGCCAACGGCAGCGGGGCGACGGAGGGGCGCGCGGGGGTGCTGTCCATGACGCGCCGATGGTGACACGCCGTCGGGTGGGCGACCGTCCCGGCCGGGCCACACCCCTGGTGGACCGCCCCTCGCCGGGTCCGTACGATGGGGATCACGCCAGAGGTCTGTGGCGTCGACCTCCCTGTGCGGGGGTCGGCATCGCCGTCTCCCGTGAACCTCCCCGCGGTCGTCCTCGGCCGCGGGTGATCCTGTCCCTACGCATCCCCCGTCCGGAGCACTCGACCACATGACCTCCACTCAGGTCCGTCCCGACAGCACCCCCCAGATCGCGGTGAACGACATCGGCACCGCCGAGGACTTCCTCGCCGCGATCGACCAGACGATCAAGTACTTCAACGACGGCGACATCGTCGAAGGCATCATCGTCAAGGTCGACCGGGACGAGGTGCTGCTGGACATCGGCTACAAGACCGAGGGCGTCATCCCCTCGCGTGAGCTGTCCATCAAGCACGACGTCGACCCGACCGAGGTCGTCAAGGTCGGCGACGAGGTGGAAGCCCTCGTCCTCCAGAAGGAGGACAAGGAAGGCCGGCTCATCCTGTCCAAGAAGCGGGCTCAGTACGAGCGCGCCTGGGGCACGATCGAGGCCAAGAAGGAAGCTGACGAGGTCGTCACCGGCACCGTCATCGAGGTCGTCAAGGGCGGCCTCATCCTCGACATCGGCCTGCGCGGGTTCCTCCCCGCCTCGCTGGTCGAGATGCGTCGCGTCCGCGACCTGCAGCCCTACGTGGGCCGCGAGCTCGAGGCGAAGATCATCGAGCTCGACAAGAACCGCAACAACGTCGTGCTCTCCCGTCGTCAGTGGCTGGAGCAGACCCAGTCCGAGGTCCGCAGCGAGTTCCTCAACAAGCTCGCCAAGGGCCAGGTCCGCACGGGCGTCGTCTCCTCGATCGTCAACTTCGGTGCCTTCGTGGACCTGGGTGGCGTCGATGGTCTGGTGCACGTCTCCGAGCTGTCCTGGAAGCACATCGACCACCCGTCCGAGGTCGTCGAGGTCGGCCAGGAGGTCACCGTCGAGGTCCTCGACGTCGACCTGGACCGTGAGCGGGTCTCGCTGTCGCTGAAGGCGACCCAGGAAGACCCGTGGCGTCAGTTCGCCCGCACGCACCAGATCGGTCAGGTCGTGCCGGGCAAGGTCACCAAGCTGGTCCCCTTCGGTGCGTTCGTGCGCGTCGACGAGGGCATCGAGGGCCTGGTGCACATCTCCGAGCTGGCCGAGCGCCACGTGGAGATCCCGGAGCAGGTCGTGCAGGTCGGCGACGAGATCCTGGTCAAGGTCATCGACATCGACCTGGACCGTCGTCGCATCTCGCTGTCCCTCAAGCAGGCCAACGAGGGCGTCGTCGGCGACGAGGAGCAGTTCGACCCGGCCGCCTACGGCATGGCCGCGCAGTACGACGAGCAGGGCAACTACGTCTACCCCGAGGGCTTCGACGCCTCCACCGGCGAGTGGCTCGAGGGCTACGACGAGGCCCGCGAGACGTGGGAGCGGCAGTACGCCGAGGCGCAGGCCCGGTTCGAGGCGCACCGCAAGCAGATCGCGGCGGCCAAGGAGGCCGACGCCGAGGCTGCGGCCGGCGGCAGCTACTCCAGCGAGCCGGTCGACACGCCGGACGCCCCCTCGACCGGTGGCACCCTCGCCTCCGACGAGGCACTGGCGGCCCTGCGGGCCAAGCTCGCCGGCGGCGAGTGACCCCGCAGCTCGGCTGAGCAGCACCTGACCGTGCGCCGTCCACCTCCGGGTGGGCGGCGCACGGTCGTCTGTGCAGGAGGGTGGGCCGACCTGCCGGTCGGTCACCCGCAGCGCGACGACCCCGTCGACCGTGGAGGTCGACGGGGTCGTGGCTGTTCGTGGCTCAGCACTGAGCCCTGAGCCGTCGGACGGTGGCGCGGCCCTGGCTCGTGCGCCCGCCGTCGGCGGGCGGGCTGCGGGGGCGGCTCAGCCGTGGATCGCGCGCGCCCGCAGCGGCCTGCCGCGCGTTCGCGGACGATGCGGCCCGGCGCCCTGCGTCAGAGGCTGAGGATGATGGCGAACGCGGTCCGCGGACGGCCGCCGGCGTTGGCCAGGAAGTCCCAGGTGTGCCTGCCGGAGCGGACGCTGGGGATCAGGGCGCGGAAGAACGCGGCTCCCCGGCGGCTCTGCGGCAGGCGCTCGCGCACGCCCGGCAGGTCCGAGCAGCGCACCCCGGCGGGGTTGTCGAGCCGGTGCCGACCACGGCGGGGAGTGCCAGCGGCCGACAGTGCGCCATCGAGCGTGGAACGGGACATGGTCGGTTCTGCCTCTCTCCTGTGGCGGGGGAAGTCCACCGGGACGAAAGGTAGGTCCTGTGACTGGTGTGACTGGTGCGACGCGCCGAGGGTGGCGTCGCCGTGACCTCCCCGAGACCTGCGGGTGGGGTGCGCCCTCCTAAGGTCGGCCCGTGCTGAAGATCGGGTTGACCGGGGGCATCGGTTCGGGGAAGAGCACCGTGGCGGCCCTGCTGGCCGAACGCGGTGCGGTCGTCGTGGACGCCGACCGACTGGCTCGGGAGGTCGTGGCGCCCGGCACGCCGGGGCTGGCGGCGATCGCCGAGGAGTTCGGGTCCGACGTGCTCGCCGAGGACGGTGCGCTGGACCGCGCGGCCCTCGCCGCGGTCGTCTTCGCCGATCCCGCCGCCCGGGCCCGGCTGGATGCGATCGTCCACCCCCGGGTCCGCGCCCGCGCCGCTGAGCTGGCCGCTGCCGCACCATCGGGGTCGGTCGTGGTGCAGGACGTGCCCCTGCTCGTGGAGACCGGCCAGGCGGGCTCCTTCGACCTCGTGCTCGTCGTGGAGACCGATCCGGAGACGCGGGTGGCCCGGCTGCTGGACCGGGGGCTGTCCGCCGCCGACGCGCGGGCCCGGATCGCCAGCCAGGCCACCGACGAGCAGCGCCGTGCGGTCGCCGACGTCGTGCTGCACAACGACGGTGGGCGAGCGGCGCTGGCGGAGCAGGTGCAGCGGTTCTGGACCGAGCGGGTGGAGCCGGCCACGCGCTGACCGCGGCGATGAGTTCCGCCGGCCGGTGCAGTCCTCACTTCAGACCCCGGTGCGGGGTGCCGGTCGAGGAGCGGAGCTGAGATGGCCCAGCAGAAGATCGTCCCGAACCTGTGGTTCGACACCCAGGCCGAGGAGGCGGCGCAGTACTACATCGACGTGTTCGGGGCGGGGCGGGTGATCGACGTCACCCGGTACCCGGAGGGGGCGCCCGGCCCGACCGGGTCGGTGATGACGGTGGAGTTCGAGCTCGCCGGCCAGCGGTTCGTCGGGATCAACGGTGGCCCGCAGTTGCCCTTCACCGAGGCCGTCTCCTTCCAGATCGACTGCGCCGACCAGGCCGAGGTCGACCGGTACTGGGACCGGCTCGTCGGCGACGGGGGAGAGGAGAGCCAGTGCGGGTGGCTGAAGGACCGGTACGGACTGTCCTGGCAGGTGGTCCCGGCCGGCATGGCCGAGATCTTCGCCGACCCGGACCCGGCGCGGGCGCAGCGTGCCGTGCAGGCGATGCTCGGCATGCGCAAGCTGGACGTGGCGGCGCTCCGCGCGGCCGCGGACGGTGTGCCGGTCGGCTGAGTGGGGATCGTCACAGTCGTACCGGAGCGCCCACAGAGCTGTTGCCCGAGACGACAGCAGGCCCCAGGTCCGTGGACCTGGGGCCTGCTGGAGCTGGTGGGCGATACTGGGATCGAACCAGTGACCTCTTCCGTGTCAGGGAAGCGCGCTACCGCTGCGCCAATCGCCCGTACCGGTCTGCCGACCGGCCTGCCTCCACACCCGTGCTCCGTGGAGGAGACGAGGTGGAGACGGGATTTGAACCCGTGTAGACGGCTTTGCAGGCCGTTGCCTCGCCTCTCGGCCACTCCACCGCACACCGGGCGCCGGTCCAGAGACCAACGCCCGGGGTTCCGAGCGGACGACGGGATTCGAACCCGCGACCCTCACCTTGGCAAGGTGATGCTCTACCACTGAGCCACGTCCGCGTTACGGATCAAGTCCGCGTTACGGGGAGAACTCTAACCGACCCGATTCGGGCCTCCAAACCGGGGGGGTCCGGGGGGTGTCGGAACGGGGGTCTTCGCTGGTCAGCGGCGCGTGGAGGTCAGTGCGACGTGGGGTTGTCGGTGCCGCCGCGCAGCAGCGCGGTGAGCTCCTCGTCGACCTGCAGGAGCTCGCTCTCCGCGCCGACCGGCACCAGGGCGTCGGTCTCGCGCAGGAACTGGCCGACCGCGGCGCCGGACACCTCGAACAGCGCCTCGCCCGAGGGGGCACGCAGCTGCAGGAAGAGCACGTCCAGCCCGTTGCGGGCCGGCCACAGCCGGACGTCCCCCTCGCCGACCGGTCCGATCAGGCCGGCCCGCAGCAGGTCGCGGCTGAGCAGCCACTCGACGCTGCCCTCGTCGTCCGGGTCCGTGTCGTCGAGGTCGGGTGCCTGCGTGGCCGCCTCGTCGTCGTGGACGTCGACCTCCGCCGCGCTGTCGTCGCCGAAGCGGACGCGCACCGCGAACGGGTCGGTGGAGTCGTAGACCAGGGCGGCCGGGACGGCCGTCCAGGACTGGGGGCCGATGAGGTGGAACGTCGTCCGAGCGGTGCAGCCGGACATCGAGTGGCGGGGCATGCCTCCTTAACGACCCAGAACGGCCCTTGGTCACGCATGGTCTCGGCGTGTCGCGTCACACCGGTCACATGCGCCCCAGGAGTCGACACCCGACACGGCCTGACGCCGTCGCCGAGCCCGGCACGAGGTGGTGAACCGATCAGCGCCGACGTGCCGAACGCCGCGTGTGACCATGGGCCTCGTGAGCCGACCAGTGCGCAGTCCCGAGGACGGCGCAGCCGACCTCGAACTGGTCCGCCGGATGGCGGCCGGTGACCGCACGGCGGTCGACGACCTGTACCTGCGCTTCCGGCGCCCGGCCTTCGCCCTGGCCCGCCGGGTGCTGGCCGACGAGGTGCTGGCCGAGGACGTGCTCCAGGACGTCTTCCTGGGCATCTGGCGCAACCCCGGGGCCTTCGACGGCAGCCGGGGCAGCGTCGCCTCCTGGGTGCTGACCATGGTCCACCACAAGGCGGTGGACGCCGTCCGGCGTGAGGAGTCGCACCGCCGCCGCACGGCACGGGCGGAGGAGGACATGGCGCTCGCGGCACCGACCGAGACACACGACGTCGAGGACGAGGCCTGGGAGCGGGTGGAGGCCGGTCGCGTGCGGACGGCGCTGCGCTCCCTGCCTGATCCGCAACGGGAGGCGCTGACCTTGGCCTACTACGGCGGGTACACCCAGCGGGAGGTGGCCGCCCTGACCGGCACCCCGCTGGGGACGGTCAAGACCCGGATGCTGGCCGGCATGCGCCGGCTCAAGGAGACGCTCGGCACGGGGTTGCCCGGGGTCACGCCGGCCGACGGGGGCCCCCGATGACCGCACCGGCGAGCGGCCAGGACGACGAGCACCGCCGCTGGGAGGAGCTCGCCGTCGGCTGGGCGCTGCACGCCCTCGAGCCCGAGGACGAGGACCTCTTCGCCGCCCACCTCGCCGACTGTGACCGCTGCGCGGACACGGTCGCCGAGACCGCCGAGGTGATGACGGCGATGTCCAGCGACCTGCCCCAGGCGGAGCCGTCGGACGCGCTCCGCGACCGGCTGCGCGCAGCGGTCGAGGAGACCGAGCAGCTGCCGCAGAACACCCTCCCCGAGCGTCGGCGTGAGCAGTCCCCGGCTGCGCCGACCCGTCCCGCCGCCCGGTCGGCCCCCCCGCGCGCCGGCACGGGCAGCACCTCCGCACGGGACCTGCAGCTGCCCCTGCCTGCCCGGTTCGCCGACCCCCGCCCGGCCTGGAAGCGGGTGCTGCCGACCGCTCTGGTCGCCGCCGGGGTGGCCGCGGTGCTGGCGCTGGGCGCCTGGAACGTCGCGCTCACCAGCGCCCGCGACGAGGCCGTGGCCGCAGCGGCCGAGCAGGCCCAGGTGCTGGACGCGCTCCTGGAGCCGGGGCAGGCCACCATCGCCCCGCTCGTCGGGGACGAGGACGGGGCGGACCTCGCCACCGTCGTCGCGCGGGACGGTCAGCTGCAGGTGCTGGCCGACGGTCTGCCGGTCAACGACCCCAGCGAGAGCACTTACGTCGTCTGGGGGTTGCCCGATGGTCCCGCGGTGGCCATCGGCACGTTCGACGTGGTCACTTCTGAGATGGACCTGCGAACCGTAGGCTCAGCGGCGACCGGACTCGACGAGTACCCCTCCTACGCCGTCAGCATCGAGCCCGGTCGACAGGCTCCGTCGGAACCGACGGACATCGTCGCGACCGGGCAGGTGACCAGCTGAGCGGACAGGACACGATGGCAGCGCCGGGTGAGCACGTGCCGGGCCCGGCGGACCCGGACGTGCCCGAGACCGCCGACCAGCGCCGCGCCCGCTACGACGCCGACGAGGTGCACAGCCTGCGTGAGCGGGTCGCCGAGGCGGGGTGGCGCCGGTGGATCGCCGCCCGCCGCAGCATGGACACGCCGTACCGGGGCGCGGTCGGGCTGGTGGGTGGCCTGGTCGTGACCTTCGGCATCGTCACCATCCCGCTGCCGGGGCCCGGCTGGCTCACCGTGATCGCCGGGCTCTTCCTGCTCGCCACCGAGTTCACCTGGGCGGAGCGGGTGCTGGAGTTCACCCGGCTGCACGTCGCCCGGTGGTCGGCCTGGCTGAACCGCCAGCAGCTGTTCGTCCGGCTGTCCATCGCCGCCGTGACCGCGGCGTTCGTGTTCGGCGTGCTGATCGTGACGCTGCACATGACGGGCGTCCCGGACTGGGTGCCGGGGTGGGTGCCACTCTGGCGTTGAGCATCTGGCAAGATGTTCGACGCACCCGGGCGATTGGCTCAGCGGTAGAGCGCTTCGTTCACACCGAAGAGGTCACTGGTTCGATCCCAGTATCGCCCACCGGATGCAAGGGCCAGGTCAACCCGGAGACGGGGGAGCCTGGCCCTTCGTCGTCCCGGGGCGCCCCTGTCGACCGGCGCACCCGTCCGGAACCGGCGCACCATGGACGCGATGGCACTGGACCGGGCCGCCCGCCTGCGGGTCGCCGTGCAGCGCGACGGGCCCACCTGCGTGTGGTGCGGCCGGACGTTCGGCGGGCAGGTGGTCCCGACCACCGAGCACGTGGTGCCACGGGTCAAGGGCGGGCCGTCCTGGCTGGAGAACGAGGTGGCCGCCTGCCGCCGCTGCAACTCCGAGCGCGGGCACACCGCGCCGGTCCCGTGGCTGGAGGAGTGCGAGCGCCGCGGCTGGCACCCCGACGAGCTCCGGCTGACCCGGGTGCTCACCGCCCTGGACGAGGCCATCGCCGAGCGCGGGGGGCAGCGCCGGGCCCGTCCGCACGTGGAGGCGCAGCTGCGGCGACTGCGACGCCGGGGGAGCCCGTCGGCCGGGCAGGCCGCCCGATCGCGCCCCGCGTAGCGTCGGGGAGGTGAGCGCTGCGGTGGGCAAGGTCGGTCAGATCTCGGTGTACCCGGTGAAGTCCCTGGCCGGGCGGGTGGTCCCGGCCGTGGAGGTCGAGGACGCCGGCCTGCACGGTGACCGGGCGTGGTCGGTCGTGGAGGTCGACACCGGCGAGCGGGTCACCGTGAAGACCACCCCCCGGTTGCGCGAGGTCGTACCCACCGGCGACACCGAGGCCGACACCCTCACCCTCACCGAGGTGCTGGGGCGACCGGTCCGGCTGGCTGCCGCTGCGGGGGGCCCGCAGGTCGACGCCGCCGCCGTCCACCTGGTGTCCCGCGGGGCCGTCGAGCGGGCCGCGGAGGGCGACGTGCCCGAGGGCTGCTCCGCCGACGACCCGCGCGCGAACCTGCTGCTGCATCTTCCCGACGGGCAGGACGAGCGGTCCTGGGTCGGCCGGCGGCTGCGGATCGGCACCGCGGAGCTCGACGTGGTCCGCACCCCCAAGCACTGCCTCGGCGTGTACGCCGAGGTCCGCACCCCGGGCCTGGTCGCCGAGGGTGACGAGGTCCAGCTGCTCGACTGACGTGAGCGCACCGGTCCTCGAGCTCCGCGGTCGTTAACCTCCAGACCGTGACCCGGAGAGCTGCGGTGGCCGTGTGCGTGGCGCTGCTGGCCGGCTGTGGCGCCGACGCGGAGTCCCCGGTCGCGCAGGCGCCGGCTCCGTCGTCGGCGGCCCCGTCGGCCGCGTCGTCGTCCACGCCCCCACCGGCGCCGGACTCGTTCACCCTCGTCGCCACCGGGGACGTGCTCGTCCACCAGGGCCGCGCGCTGACCGCCGGCGCCCTGCAGCCCGACGGCAGCTGGGACTTCTCGGCCGTCTTCGCCGGGGTGGCGCCGGTGTTGCAGGCCGCTGACCTGGCGATCTGCCACCTGGAGACGCCGGTCGCCCCGGTCGGCGGGCCGTACTCGGGCTACCCGTCCTTCGCCGCCCAGCCGGAGATCGTGGACGCCCTGGCCGACGCCGGGTACGACCTGTGCTCGACCGCCTCCAACCACTCCGTGGACGACGGCTTCGACGGGCTGGTGCGCACGCTGGACGCCCTGGACGCCGCGGGGATCGCGCACACCGGCACCCACCGCACCGCGGACGAGCCGCCGACGGTGGTGGACGTCGGGGGAGTGCGGGTCGGGCACGTGGCGACGACGTTCTCGCTCAACGGGGTCCCGCTGCCGGCCGACGCGCCCTGGGCGGTGGACACCTTCGCTGCGCCCGACGTCAGCGGGGTGCTGGCCGATGCGGCCGCGGCCCGGGCGGCCGGCGCGGAGGTGGTGGTGGCCAGCGTGCACTGCTGCGCCGAGTACGACCACGCACCGACCGCGGCCCAGGAGGAGGCGGTGCGCACGCTGCTCGCCTCAGCCGACGTCGACCTGGTGCTCGGGCACCACGCGCACGTCGTCCAGCCGTTCGAGCAGATCGGCGGCGAGTGGGTGGCCTACGGGCTGGGGAACCACCTGGCCGAGCACGCCACCCGGGGGTACGACACCGAGGACTCGGTGATCGCCCGGTTCACCTTCACCCGGGGCCAGTCCGGCCGGTTCACCGTGTCGCAGGCCGAGGCGGTGCCGGTGCGGATCGACGTGGGCGCGGAGGAGGTCCGGCTGGTGCCCGCCGACCCGGAGAGCGCAGCGCGGATCGGTGCAGTGCTCGACTCGCGGGGCGCGGTCGCCGCCGGGCTGTCGATCGTCCCCGGCTGACCGGGACCGTCGTCCCGGCGCACTAGTCTCGACTGCGCCCGGCCGACCGGCCGGCACCGTGTCTGACCCCCGGGAGCTCTCGTGTCCACCCCGCCTTCGCCCACCGCCGTCACCGCGATCCTGGTGCCGGCCGGGACGACGGCCCTGCAGGCGCTCAAGGACGCCGGGGTGCCGCTGAAGGGCCCGGACGGTGCCGTCGTCGTCCGGGACGTTGTCTCCGGCGACCTCAAGGACCTCGGCTGGGTTGCCGACGCCGACGCCGAGGTCGAGCCGGTGCCCGCCGCCAGCGCCGACGGTCGCGCGGTCATCCGGCACTCCACCGCCCACGTGCTGGCCCAGGCCGTGCAGGACCTCTTCCCGGGCACCCGGCTGGGCATCGGCCCGCCGGTGGAGAACGGCTTCTACTACGACTTCGACCCCGAGCGGCCGTTCACCCCCGAGGACCTCCAGGCGCTGGAGAAGCGCATGCAGGCGATCGTGAAGCAGGGGCAGAACTTCAGCCGCCGGGAGATCGGCGACGACGAGGCGCGGGCCGAGCTGGCGCACGAGCCGTACAAGCTGGAGCTGATCGGCCTCAAGGGAGGCGCCGGTGAGGAGCCGGCCGAGGGCGCCGACGTCGAGGTGGGCGGCGCGCAGCTGACCATGTACGACAACCTCGACCCGCGCACCGGCGACCGGCTGTGGACCGACCTGTGCCGTGGCCCGCACCTGCCCCGCACCAGCACCATCCCGGCGTTCTCCCTCACCCGCAGCGCCGCCGCCTACTGGCGGGGCAGCGAGAAGAACCCGCAGCTGCAGCGGGTCTACGGCACCGCCTGGGAGAGCAAGGACGCGCACAAGGCGTACCTGGAGCAGATCGCCGAGGCCGAGCGCCGCGACCACCGGCGGCTCGGCGTCGAGCTCGACCTCTTCAGCTTCCCCGACGAGATCGGCTCGGGCCTGGCCGTCTTCCACCCCAAGGGCGGGGTGGTGAAGCGGGAGATGGAGGACTACGTCCGCCGCCGGCACCTGGAGGAGGGGTTCGACTACGTCGGCACCCCGCACATCAGCAAGCGCGGGCTGTTCGAGACCTCCGGGCACCTGCCGTACTACGAGGAGACGATGTTCCCGGCCATGGAGCTGGAGAACAGCGAGTACTTCCTCAAGGCCATGAACTGCCCGATGCACAACCTGATCTTCCGGTCGCGCGGGCGGTCCTACCGCGAGCTGCCGCTGCGGTTCTTCGAGTTCGGCTCGGTGTACCGGTACGAGAAGTCCGGCGTCGTACACGGCCTGACCCGCGTCCGCGGGCTGACCCAGGACGACTCGCACAGCTACGTCACCCCGGAGCAGGCGCCCGGGGAGGTCCGGCACCTGCTGGCCTTCGTCCTCGGGCTGCTGCGCGACTTCGGCCTGGACGACTACTACCTGGAGCTGTCCACCCGGGGCGAGGGCCCGAAGTTCATCGGCTCCGATGAGGAGTGGGCCAACGCCACCTCGGTGCTGGAGCAGGCAGCGCGGGAGACCGGCCTGGAGCTCGTGCCCGACCCGGGCGGGGCGGCCTACTACGGCCCGAAGATCTCCGTCCAGGCCCGCGACGCCATCGGGCGCACCTGGCAGATGTCGACCATCCAGTACGACTTCAACCAGCCGGCCCGCTTCGGCCTCGAGTTCAGCGCCGCCGACGGCACCCGGCAGCAGCCGGTGATGATCCACTCGGCGAAGTTCGGCTCGATCGAGCGGTTCTTCGGCGTGCTGACCGAGCACTACGCCGGCGCCTTCCCGGCCTGGCTCGCCCCGGTCCAGGTGGTCGGCATCCCGATCACCGACGAGCAGGTGCCCTACCTCACCGACGTCGCCCTGCAGCTGCGCCAGCGCGGCATCCGGGTGGAGATCGACGACTCCGACGACCGGATGCAGAAGAAGATCCGCACCGCCAGCAAGCAGAAGGTGCCCTTCGTGCTGATCGCCGGGGCCACCGACGCCGAGGCGGGGGCGGTCTCCTTCCGCTACCGCGACGGCTCCCAGCGCAACGGCGTCCCGGTTGCCGAGGCGGTGGCCCAAGTGGCCGCCTGGGTCGAGGGTCGGCACAACAGCGACCCGACCGCGGAGACCCCGATGGTGGCCGGATGACCGGGGGCATGGGCACCGGCATGGGCACCGGCACGGGCGAGGAACCGGCTGCCTACCGGGTGCCGCTGCGCAACGACGACGACGGGCCGACCTCGGGCTTCGAGCACCTGTGGACGCCGTACCGGATGGCCTACATCCGCGGGGAGAACAAGCCGACCGGCGACCACGACTGCCCGTTCTGCCTGATCCCGGCGATGTCGGACGAGGACGGGCTGATCGTGGCCCGGGGCGAGACGGTGTTCGCCGTCCTCAACCTCTACCCGTACAACGCCGGCCACCTGATGGTGGTGCCGTACCGGCACGTGCCCGACTACACCGACCTGACCATCGCCGAGGTCGCCGAGCTCGGGGCCTTCACCCAGACGGCGATGCGCGTGGTGCGGTCGGTCAGCGGCGCGCACGGGTTCAACATCGGGATGAACCAGGGCTCGGTCGCCGGCGCCGGCATCGCCGACCACCTGCACCAGCACGCGGTCCCGCGCTGGGGCGGGGACACCAACTTCATGCCGGTGGTCGGGCTGACCCGGGTGCTGCCGCAGGTGCTCGCCGAGACCCGGGCCCTGCTGGCCGGCGCCTGGCCGGCTGCCGGCCAGGGGGCCGGCCCCGCCCCGCACCCGACGGTGGCCTGAGTGCTCGGCGTCAACCTCCGGCCGGCCGTCGGCCGTTTCTGGGCGCCCGTGGTGCGCGGCCTGGTCCGGGCCGGGGTCACCGCCGACGCGGTGACCCTCACCGGCACCCTCGGCGCTGTCGTCTCCGCGGTCTTCCTGATCGGGAACGGCCTGCTGTTCTGGGGCGCCCTGGCCGTGACCGTCTTCGTGCTGCTGGACATGCTCGACGGCGCCCTGGCCCGGGCCCGCGGGGGCGGTTCGGTCTTCGGTGCGGTGCTGGACTCCGCCGGTGACCGGGCCGCCGACGCCGCCATCTTCGGCGGGCTGGTCTGGTGGTTCTCCGGCGCCGGGGACAACCGGCTGCTGGTCCTGCTCGCGCTGCTGTGCCTGGTGCTCGGGGTGCTCACCTCCTACGTCAAGGCCCGCGCCGAGGGGGTCGGGCTGTCGGCCGACGTGGGGATCGTCGAGCGCACCGAACGGCTGATCCTGGTGCTGGTCGGCACCGGGTTCACCGGCCTGGGCATCCCGTACGCACTCCACGTCGCGCTGTGGGTGCTGCTCGTCGGCAGCGCGGTGACGGTCGCGCAGCGGTTCGCCGCGGTCCGCCGGGAGGCCCACGGACGTCGACTGCCGACGTCGTCCCCCGACCAGCCGTCCGAGCGCCCCGCCCCGTGAGCCGCCGCGCCGACCTGCTCGCCCGGCTCACCGACGCCGGGTACGCAGCCGGCTGGCGGGCCGTCCGGCTGCTGCCCGAGCCGGTGGCCCGGGCCGGCGCCGCCGCGGGCGGCGCGCTCGCCGTCCGCCGCGGCGGACGGGGTGCCCGGCAGCTGCGGGCCAACCTGGACGTCGTCACCGGCGGCGACCTGGACGACAGTGCGCTGGATGCCCTCACCCGGCGGGCGATGCAGTCCTACGCCCGCTACTGGCAGGAGGCGTTCCGGCTGCCCACCCTGTCCAGCGAACGCATCCTCGCCGGCTCGGAGATGCGTGGCCGGGAGCACCTGGAGGCTGCACGAGCCCAGGGCCGCGGCATCGTCCTGGCCCTGCCGCACAGCGGGAACTGGGACGCCGCCGGGGTCTGGCTGATCGCCTGGCTCGGGGGCCCGTTCCTGACGGTTGCCGAGCGGCTGCGGCCGGAGTCGCTGTACCGCCGGTTCGTCGCCTTCCGGGAACGGCTGGGCATGCGGGTCGTACCGCTCACCGGCGGCGAGCGGCCCAGCTCGGCGGTGCTGCGCGAGTGGCTGGCCGACGGCGGGACCGCCTGCCTGCTGATGGACCGCGACCTGTCCGGCAGCGGTGTGCCGGTCACCTTCTTCGGCCGCCGGACGACGATGCCCGGCGGCCCGGCCCTCGTCGCAGCCCAGACCGGGGCGACCCTGCTGCCCGCCGTCTGCCAGTTCGACGGGGCGGGGTGGCAGTTCGTCGTCCACCCCCCGGTGCCGCTCGACGACGGGCCGGGTCGGCTGCGGGACCGGGTGACCAGCGCGACCCAGCAGGTCGCCGACGCCTTCGCCACGACGATCGCCGAACGTCCCGAGGACTGGCACGTGCTCGGCCGGGTCTGGCCCGAGGTGGGGCCCGAGGGGCGTGCCCCGGCCCTCCCGGTCGTGGCCGCGCCCCCGGCGGAGGTGGGGTGATGCGGATCGGGCTGGTCTGCCCCTACCAGTGGGACGTCCCCGGTGGCGTGCAGTACCACGTGCGCGACCTCGCCGAGACCCTGCGCGGGCTGGGGCACCACGTGGAGGTCCTGACCCCGGCGCTGCACGAGGAGTCGCTGCCCGCCGAGCACGTGACCTGGGCCGGTCGTGCGGTGCCGGTTCCCTACAACGGCTCGATGGCCAGCGTCTCCTTCGGCCTGGTCTCCGCCGCCCGGGCGCGCCGCTGGCTGCGGGACGGGCACTTCGACGTCGTCCACGTGCACGAGCCGGCGTCGGTGTCGCTGTCCTTGCTGGTCTGCATCATCGCCGAGGGCCCGATCGTGGCGACCTTCCACGCGGCGACCACCCGGTCCAAGGTGCTCGCGGCGCTCGGGCCGTGGGCGCGCCCGTGGCTGGAGAAGGTGGCCGGCCGGATCGCCGTCTCCGACTTCGCCCGCCGCGTCCAGGTCGAGCACCTGGGTGGCGACGCGGTGGTCATCCCCAACGGAGTGCACGTCGCGGCGTTCGCCGAGGGGCCGACGCTGGCCGGGTACCGGCGTGACACCGACGCCCCGACGATCGGCTTCCTCGGCCGCTACGACGAGCCGCGCAAGGGCCTGCCGGTGCTCCTGGCGGCGATGCGGACCGTGGTCGCCGAACACCCGCGGGCCCGGCTGCTCATCGCCGGCCGCGGCGACCCCGACGAGCTGGACGAGCTGGTGGCCGACGACCTTCGCCCGCACGTCACGGTCCTCGGGGAGCTGGACGAACCGGCGAAGGCGGCCTTCCTCCGCTCGGTCGACGTCTACTGCGCCCCGAACCTGCTGGGGGAGTCCTTCGGGGTGATCCTGCTGGAGGCGATGGGCGCCGGTGCGCCGGTGGTCGCCAGCGACCTGGACGCCTTCAGCCGGGTCCTGGCGGACGGCGCCGCCGGGGTGCTGGTCCGGCGTGGGGACGCCGCCGCGCTGGCCACGGCGCTCGGCGGCCTGCTGGCCGACCCCGTCCGGCGGGCCGAGCTGCAGGCGGCCGGCAGGCGGGCCGTCGCCGACTACGACTGGGCCGTGGTCGCCCAGCGGATCCTCGCCGTCTACGAGACGGTCGCCCCGCCGGGCGGCACCGGGGTGACCGCCTCCACCGCCGCCGACGCCGCGCTGCTGGGTGATCTCCCCGACGCGACCGGTGCACCCGGGGCGTCAGGGCCCTTCCGCCGGCGGGTCCGCCGCTAACCTGGGACCCGATGACCACTGCGACCTGGCTGCTGCTCGCCGCCGGGCTCCTGGTGGCCCTGGCGCTCCTCTGGACGGCCTGGACGCTCACCCGGCTGCGCCGGCTGGCCGGGCGGGTCCGCCGCGCACGGGAGGTCCTCGACGCCGCGCTGCGGCGCCGGGCCGAGCTGGCGGCGGCGCTGGCCCGGGAGCACGCCGGTGACCTCGGTCCCGAGCGCGCCGACGCGCTGGCCTCGGCTGCGGCCGGGGCCCGGGCGCCGTCGGCCGGGGACCGGGAGGCCGCCGAGAACGCGCTGGGCCGGCTGCTCCGCCGGGTCCCCGCCGGGGTGCTCCCCCCGGAGCTCGAGGACGCCGGCATGCGGGTGGGCCTGGCCCGGCGGTTCTACAACGACGCCGTCCGGGACACCCGGACGCTGCGCCGGGGCCGGCTGGCCCGGGTGCTGCGGCTGCACGCCGGCCGTCCGCTGCCCCGGTACTTCGACATCGACGACGGCCTCGACGCGGTGCTCACCGGCCCCGGCTCCGGCACCGCGCGGCCCGTCGGCTGATCCGCCGTACGCTGGGCCGTCCCCTCCCGCCGGTCCCCGGCCCGACGACCTGCGAGGCAGCAGCGTGACCCTGAACCACAGCGAGCCCACCGGCACCGGCACCGAGCGCGTCAAGCGCGGGATGGCCGAGCAGCTGAAGGGCGGCGTCATCATGGACGTCGTCACCCCCGAGCAGGCCAAGATCGCCGAGGACGCCGGCGCCGTCGCGGTGATGGCCCTGGAGCGGGTGCCCGCCGACATCCGCGTCGAGGGCGGCATCGCCCGGATGAGCGACCCCGACATGATCGAGGGCATCATCGGCGCGGTCTCCATCCCGGTGATGGCCAAGGCCCGGATCGGTCACTTCGTCGAGGCCCAGGTGCTGCAGGCGCTCGGGGTCGACTACGTCGACGAGTCCGAGGTGCTCACCCCGGCCGACGAGGCGCACCACATCGTCAAGAGCGCGTTCACCGTGCCCTTCGTCTGCGGCGCCACCGACCTCGGGGAGGCGCTGCGCCGGATCTCCGAGGGCGCGGCGATGATCCGCTCCAAGGGCGAGGCCGGCACCGGCAACGTGGTCGAGGCCACCCGGCACATGCGGGCGATCCGGGCCGGCATCAAGCGGCTGGGCACCCTGGACGAGACCGAGCTGTTCGTCGCCGCCAAGGAGCTGCGGGCCCCGTACGACCTCGTGGTCGAGGTCGCCCGCACGGGCGCGCTCCCCGTCGTCCTGTTCACCGCCGGCGGCATCGCCACCCCGGCGGACGCCGCGATGATGATGCAGCTGGGCGCCCAGGGCGTCTTCGTCGGTTCGGGCATCTTCAAGTCCGGCGACCCGGCGCAGCGCGCCGCCGCGATCGTGCAGGCCACCACCTTCTTCGACGACCCCGGCGTGATCGCCAAGGTCTCCCGCGGGCTCGGTGAGGCCATGGTCGGCATCAACGTCAGCACGCTGCCGGAGAGCGAGCAGTACGCCAAGCGCGGCTGGTGACCCCGCCGACGATCGGGGTGCTCGCGCTGCAGGGCGACGTCCGCGAGCACCTCGCCGCACTGCGGGCGGCCGGCGCCGAGGCGCGGCCGGTGCGCCGGCCCGGTGAGCTGGCCGAGGTCGACGGGCTGGTCCTGCCCGGCGGGGAGTCCACCACGATGGCCAAGCTCGCCGAGCGGTTCGGCATGCTGCAGCCGTTGAGGGACGCCGTCCGCGCCGGGCTCCCCGCCTACGGGTCGTGCGCCGGGATGATCCTGCTGGCCGACACGGTGCTCGACGCCCCGGCCGACCAGGAGACGATCGGTGGCCTGGACGTGACGGTGCGCCGCAACGCGTTCGGCCGGCAGGTCGACTCCTTCGAGACCGAGGTGCAGCTGGCCGGGGTCCCCGGGCCGCCGCTGCACGCGGTGTTCATCCGGGCGCCGTGGGTCGAGGAGGTCGGCCCGGACGTCGAGGTGCTCGGCCGGGTGGAGGGCGGACCGGCCGACGGTAAGATCGTCGCCGTCCGTCAGGGCCGGCTGGTGGCCACCAGCTTCCACCCCGAGCTCACCGGGGACACCCGGGTGCACGCTCTCTTCGTGGAGCTGGTGCGGGAGGTCGTGGAGCTGGTGCCGGAGGCAACGGCGATGAGGGCACGAGACCATGCGAGCAGTGCCGGCGCCGGAGCGGACGCGGGCAGTGAGGGGAGAACGTCGTGAGCGGGCATTCCAAGTGGGCGACGACCAAGCACAAGAAGGCCGGCATCGATGCCAAGCGAGGCAAGCTCTTCGCCAAGCTGATCAAGAACATCGAGGTCGCCGCGCGCACCGGCGGTGCTGACCTGTCGGGCAACCCGACGCTCTACGACGCCGTCCAGAAGGCGAAGAAGAGCTCGGTGCCCAACGACAACATCGACCGCGCGGTCAAGCGCGGCGGTGGCCTCGAGGCCGGTGGGGTCGACTACCAGGGCATCACCTACGAGGGCTACGCCGCCGGCGGCGTCGCCGTGCTGATCGAGTGCCTCACCGACAACAAGAACCGGTCGGCGATGGAGGTGCGCACCGCGATGACCCGCAACGGGGGCAACATGGCCGACCCCGGCTCAGTCTCCTACCTCTTCTCCCGCAAGGGCATCGTCGTGGTCCCCGCGACCGGGACCACCGAGGACGACGTGCTGATGGCCGTGCTGGACGCCGGTGCGGAGGAGGTCCGCGACCTGGGCGACACCTTCGAGGTGGTCTGCGAGCCCACCGACCTGGTCGCCGTGCGCACCGCCCTGCAGGACGCCGGCATCGACTACGACTCCGCGGACATGGGCTTCCTGCCCAGCGTGCAGGTCGAGCTGGACGCCGATGGCGCAGGCAAGGTCTTCCGGCTCATCGACGCCCTCGAGGACCTCGACGACGTGCAGAACGTGTACGCGAACTACGACGTCTCCGACGAGGTCATGGAGTCCATCGACGCCTAGAAGGACCCTGCTGCCCCCCACCACTCGCAGGCTCGCGGCGGGTCCCTGCAGCAGGGCCGTTCCAGCTCGTCGCCAGCGTGTCGGTGGGGGGCCAGTGGACCTCGGCGGTTAGCGTGGTTCGAACACGTGTTCGCGTCGGCTGGTGGAGGTCCTCATGCGGGTGCTCGGCATCGACCCGGGGCTCACCCGGTGCGGGTGGGGCGTGGTCGAGGGGCGCCCCGGTGCTCGACCGACCGCCCTGGGGGTCGGCGTCGTCCGCACCTCGCCCGACCTCGACCTGGAACTGCGTCTGCTGGAGGTGCACACCGCCGTGACCGCACTGCTGCGCGAGCACCGGCCCACCGCGGTCGCCATCGAGCGGGTGTTCACCCAGAACAACAAGGGGACGGCGACCGGCACCGCGCAGGCCGCCGGCGTCGCCGCCCTGGCCGCCGCCCAGGCCGACGTGCCGGTTGCCTGGCACACGCCCAGCGAGGTCAAGGCCGCCATCTCCGGCAACGGCCGCGCGGACAAGGACCAGGTCACGATGATGGTCACCCGGGTCCTCGGGCTCGCCACCGCGCCCAAGCCCGCCGACGCCGCCGACGCCCTGGCGCTGGCCGTCTGCCACGTGTGGCGGGGGCCGGCGCAGCAGCGGCTGCGGGTCGCGGCCCTGGCCGGCGGCATCGGCGCCCCCGTCCGGCCGGCGACGCTGCCCCGCTGGACGGGGGTGGCGCCGCGATGATCGCCTCGGTGAACGGCCGGGTGGCCGCGGTGTCGCCCGACGGTGCGGTCCTCGAGGTCGGTGGCGTGGGGCTGTCCGTGCAGTGCACCCCCGGCACGATCGCCCGGCTGGCGGTGGGGGAGCAGGCCCGGCTGTCGACCAGCCTGGTCGTCCGCGAGGACTCCCTCACCCTCTACGGCTTCGCCGACGACGACGAGCGTCAGCTGTTCGAGCTGCTGCAGACCGCCAACGGCGTGGGCCCCCGGCTCGCCCAGGCGGTGCTGGCGATCCACCCGCCCCGCGAGGTGCGCCGGGCGGTGTCGATGGGCGACCTCAAGGCGCTGATGCAGGTGCCCGGGATCGGCAAGAAGGGCGCCGAGCGGCTGGTGCTGGAGCTCCGCGACCGGCTGGGCACGACGGCGTCGGACACCTCGCTGGACGGCCCGCCGGCGGCCGGCCTCGGCGGGGTCACCCCGGTGGCCCCCTGGCGGGACCAGCTCACCGCGGCCCTGGTCGGGCTGGGCTGGTCGAGCCGGGAGGCGGACACCGCGGTCTCCGCCCTCGAGCCGGTGGCCGAGGAGCAGCAGCTGGCCGGCGGCGTCCAGGTCGCGGTCCTCCTGCGGCAGGCCCTCCAGATCCTGGGGCGGTCGTGAGCACCCCGTTCGACCGCGGGCTCTCCGCCGCCGACGCCGGGCCGGGCCGGTTCCCCGACGACGCGGTCGACCCCCGGGCCGGCGACGAGGAACGGGTCGTCGAGTCGGCGCTGCGCCCGAACTCGCTGGCCGACTTCATCGGCCAGCCCAAGGTCGCCCGCCAGCTGGACCTCGTGCTGGAGGGGGCCAAGCGCCGCGGCCGGCCGCCGGACCACGTGCTGCTCTCCGGCCCGCCCGGGCTGGGCAAGACCAGCCTCGCGCTGATCATCGGCACCGAGCTCGGCACCGCGGTGAAGATCACCAGCGGGCCGGCGATCGAACGCTCCGGCGACCTCGCCGCGATGCTGTCCAACCTCGGCCCCGGCGACGTGCTGTTCATCGACGAGATCCACCGCATCGCCCGGCCGGCCGAGGAACTGCTCTACATGGCGATGGAGGACTTCCGGGTCGACGTCGTCGTCGGCAAGGGACCGGGCGCCACGGCCATCCCGCTGGAGATCCACCCGTTCACCCTGGTCGGCGCCACCACCCGCGCCGGGCTGCTGACCGGGCCGCTGCGCGACCGGTTCGGCTTCGTCGGGCAGATGGAGTTCTACGAGGTCGCCGACCTGGAGCGGGTGCTGGCGCGCAGCGCCGACCTGCTCGGGGTCCAGCTCACCGACGACGGTTCCGCGGAGATCGCCGGGCGCTCCCGCGGCACCCCGCGGATCGCCAACCGCCTGCTGCGCCGGGTCCGCGACTACGCCGAGGTGCGGGCCGACGGCCGGATCACCCGGGACGTCGCGCAGGCGGCGCTGGCCCTGTACGACGTGGACGACCTCGGGTTGGACCGGCTGGACCGGTCGGTCCTCGAGGCCCTGGTGGTCCGCTTCGGCGGTGGCCCGGTGGGGGTGGCGACCCTCGCGGTGGCCGTCGGGGAGGAGCCGCACACGGTCGAGGAGGTCTGCGAGCCGTTCCTCGTGCGGGCCGGGCTGCTGGCCCGCACCTCGCGCGGGCGGGTGGCGACCGAGGCGGCCTTCCGTCATCTCGGGCAGGCCGTGCCGCGGGGTGGACTGCCGCTCAGCAGCCTCTCAGCCGACCCGCCGTCGGACGCGCCGTCGTCACAGACCCTCTTCGACGCATAGACTCCTCTGCGCTGGCGCGCAACCCGGCTGCGGCCGGGGCGCCTCGCCCCGGAGCCACCCTGCGCAGGCGGGCGTGCGCCGGCGCCGATGTACCCGAGCGGCCCGATCCCGGGCCGCACCCACCGCGCGACTCGCTGCGGTAGAGAGGCTCACCCGTCGTGGAACAGTTCTTCCCGTTGATCCTGCTCGTCCTGGCCTTCGGCCTGCTGATCGTGCTGCCCGCCCGGCAGCGCAAGAAGCTGCAGGCGAAGGCCGAAGCGCTGCAGTCCTCGCTGACCGTGGGCACCCCGGTCATGCTGACCAGCGGGATCCACGGCACGGTCGCCTCGCTCGGCGAGGGCACCGTCGGCCTGGAGGTCGCCCCGGGGGTCGTCATCACCGTGGCCCGCCCGGCGGTCATGGAGATCCGCCAGTCGGCGTCCGGCGCCGTCCCGCCCGAGGGGGCCACCGGCACCATCGACGGCGACGGCGACTCCACCGACCGCACCCGCTGAGCCGGGTCGACGCATGGCCGCCCGTCAGCTCCCCGCCCGCCGGTACTTCGCGGCTTTCCTCCTGATCGTCGCCGGGCTGTACTCCCTGGTCTTCCTCACCGGCGACCAGCGCACGCCGCAGCTCGGACTCGACCTGCAGGGCGGGACGACGGTGACCCTCGAGGCCCGCACGCCCGATGGTCAGGCGCCCGACCCCGAGGACCTCGATCTCGCCCGCGAGATCATCGAGCAGCGGGTCAACGGCCTGGGCGTCGCCGAGGCCGAGGTCGTCACCGAGGGCAACAGCAACATCGTCATCTCGGTGCCGGGCGAGGACGGCGACGAGGCCCGCGAACTGGGGGCCACCGCGCAGCTGCGGTTCCGTCCGGTCCTCGTCGGTCCGGAGCCGGCCGCCACGGACCCGGCAGCGACCGACCCGGCGGCCACGGACCCGGCGGCCACGGACCCGGCGGCCACGGACCCGGCGGCCACGGACCCGGCGGCCACGGATCCGGCGGCCACGGATCCGGCCGCCACGGACCCGGCGGCCACCGAGCCTGCTGCTGCCGACCCGGATGCACCGGTCGTCACCCAGGAGGAGGCGCTCGCCGAGTACGCGACGCTCACCTGCGACACGACCACCACCGAGGTCGACCAGCCCGAGTCCTTCATCGCCGCGTGTTCCGACGACGGCACCGCGAAGTTCCTGCTCGGGCCGGCGGTCATCGAGGGCACCGACGTCGCCGACGCCACGGCCGGCACCGAGGTCGGCACCGGTGAGTGGGTCGTCAACCTCGACTTCACGTCCTCGGGCTCGGCCGCCTGGGCGGACTACACGACGGCCAACGTCGGCAACAACGTGGCGATCACCCTCGACGGGCGGGTCGTCTCCGCGCCGACGATCAACTCGGCCATCGTGGGTGGCACCACCCAGATCACCGGGAGCTTCGACCAGGCCGCTGCCACCGAGCTGGCCAACCAGCTCAAGTACGGCGCCCTGCCGCTGACCTTCAGCCAGGCGACGGCGCAGACGATCACGACCGAGCTGGGCAGCGAGCAGCTGCGCGCCGGGCTCATCGCCGGCGGGATCGGCGTCGCACTCGTGTTCGTCTACGCGCTGCTGTACTACCGGCTGCTCGGCCTGGTGATGATCGCCAGCCTGGTCCTCTCGGCGGTGGTCGTCTACGCCTGCCTGGTCTTGCTCAGCCGGGAGATCGGCTTCGCACTGAGCCTCGCCGGGATCGCCGGGTTCATCGTGTCCATCGGCATCACGGCCGACTCGTTCGTCGTCTACTTCGAGCGGCTCAAGGACGAGGTGCGCGAGGGGCGCAGCCTGCGCAGCGCCACGCCACGGGCCTGGGTGCGGGCCCGCCGGACGATCCTCTCCGCCGATGCGGTGAGCTTCCTCGCCGCGGCCATCCTGTACTGGCTGGCCATCGGTGACGTGAAGGGCTTCGCGTTCACCCTGGGCCTGTCCACGGTGCTCGACCTGATCGTCGTCTTCCTCTTCACCCACCCGCTGATGGTGGTGCTCAGCCGGGTCAAGGGGTTCGGGACCAACCGCTTCTCCGGGCTGGGCCGGGTGGACCACAGCCGCCGGCCGGTCCAGCCGTCGCTGAGCGACCGCGAGCTGGTCGGCGCCGCCACCGGCAGCAGCAGCACGAACGGGAGCAACCGATGACCCCCCGCGACCGCACCGGCGCCGACGGCGCCGTCCCCGAGGGCCACGGCTGGGGAGAGCAGGCCCCGGAGGAGCAGGACCCGGTGATCCGTCCGGATGCCCCCACCGCCGGACCCACCCCCGAGCCGGTGGACGAGGCCGGGCGCGGCGAGGAGCCGGACGACGAGGAGGTCGACGACTCCGACGTCCGCGACGAGGCGGCCGGTGACAGCACCGGCGACCAGGCGCTCGCCGACGCCGGGCTCCCCGCCGAGGGGACGGTCCCGGGTGCCGCCCGGGCACGCCCCCGGGCGTCCCTGGCGCACCGGCTGTACAACGGCGAGGTCGGCCTGGACGTGGTCGGCCGTCGGCGCTTCTGGTTCCGGGTCACCGCCGTCGTGATGCTGCTGTGCGTGGCGGCGATGGTGTTCCGCGGGTTCAACTTCGGCATCGAGTTCGCCGGCGGGAACAGCGTGCGGGTGCCGGCCACCAGCGCCGAGCTCGGCGAGGTCCGCGAGGCCGCCGAGGAGGCCGGGGCCCAGGTCTCCAGCGCCCAGGTGGTCGGTGGCGACTCCGTCCTGCTGCGCACCAGTGCGCTGGACAACGAGACCGAGACGGCCGTGGTCGCCGCGGTCGCCGACGCTGCCGGCGTCGACCCCTCCCAGGTCAGCCCGCAGTCGGTGAGCGCGGACTGGGGGGGCAACGTCACCAACCAGGCGCTGATCGCGTTGGCCGTCTTCCTGGTCGCGGTGGTGGCCTTCCTGGCCATCCGGTTCCGACCGACGATGGCGATCGCCGCGATCGCCGCCCTGCTGCACGACATCGTCGTCACCGCGGGGATCTACGCGCTGGTCGGCTTCGAGGTCTCGCCCTCGACGGTCATCGGCCTGCTGACGATCCTGGGCTTCTCGCTGTACGACACCGTCGTGGTGTTCGACAAGGTCGACGAGAACACCAAGGACCTCGACAAGAGCGCCCGGTCCACCTACGGCGAGGCCGCGAACCTGGCGGTGAACCAGACGCTGATGCGCTCGATCAACACCTCGGTCATCGCGCTGCTGCCGGTCGCCGGGCTGCTGTTCGTCGGCGCCGGGCTGCTCGGGGCCGGCACGCTGAAGGACCTCGCCCTGGTCCTCTTCGTCGGTCTGGCCGCGGGCACCTACAGCTCCATCTTCCTGGCCACCCCGGTGCTCGCCGAGCTGGAGGAGCGCCGGCCCGAGCAGCAGGCGCTGCGCCGGCGGGTGCTGGCCCGCCGGTCGGCCGAGGCCCGCCAGGGCGGCGCGCGGGTCGACGCCCCGGTCGCGACGGCCCGGCGGGGGAGCGGGGCGACCCGCCGCTCGGCGGTCACGGTCGCCGAGCGCGAGGAGAGCCTGCCGAGCCAGCCGATGGCCGACGTGCAGATCGAGTCGCCGGCCTCGGTGCGCCCCGGTGCCCGGGGCGGGACCACCACCCCGCGGCCCGGTCAGCGGCCGAGCCGGCCGGGGCAGCGTCCGGCGGGCCGGAAGCGACGGTGAGCACCCTGCAGGACGGTGAGCTGCCGATCGAGGAGCTGATCGCCAGCTTCTCGGTGGACGTGCCCGACTTCCCCGAGCCCGGGGTGCTGTTCCGCGACCTGACCCCGGTCTTCGCCGATGCCGGCGCGTTCCGGCGGGTCGTCGACGCGCTCACCGAGCCCGCCGACGTCGACCCGCGGGCGGCTGCGCTGGGCCGGGCCGACGGCGGGCCGGGCTTCGACGTCGTCGCCGGCGTCGAGGCCCGCGGCTTCCTGCTCGCGGCCGCCGTCGCCCTGGACGCCGGGACCGGCGTCCTCCCGGTGCGCAAGGCGGGCAAGCTGCCCCGCGAGGTCGTCACGGCCGAGTACGTCCTGGAGTACGGGACGGCGACCCTCGAACTGCACGCCGATGCGATCACCCCCGGCCAGCGGGTGCTGCTGGTCGACGACGTCCTGGCCACCGGCGGCACGCTGGAGGCGGCCATCGCGCTGGTCGAACAGCTCGGCGGGGTGGTGACCGCGGTCGCCGTCGTCGTGGAGCTCATGGCCCTCGGCGGGCGGGAGCGCCTGGCCCCGCACCCGGTGCACGCGCTCTGGCGGGTCTGAGCCCGACCTCACCCCATCCCGGGTGAGCGCAGGGGGTGCGACCCGGTGGGGCGCGGCTAGCATGGGCAGGGTCCACCTCCTCAACAGTGCAGGAGCACCCGTGGCCTCTGACGTCGTCGCACCGCAGACGTCCGGCGCGCCTGCCGTCGAGGAGGCGCCGCCCCGGGTGCCGCTGCCCGAGCGGCCCGCCGTCCGTCGCCCCGACGACGTGGCCCCCGAGCCGGGCGGGGAGGCCGAGACCGCACCCCGGAGACGGGTCCGCGACCGGCTCGCCCGGCGGATCGTGGCCGGGCAGCGTTCCACCGGCATCCGTCCGGTGCTGGAGCCGCTATCGGTGCTGCACCGGCAGAGCCACCCGAAGGCCGACCTCGCCCTTCTGCAGCGCGCCTACGACGTCGCCGAGGAGGCGCACGCCGAGCAGAAGCGCAAGAGCGGCGACCCCTACATCACCCATCCGCTCGCCGTCGCCACCGTGCTCGCCGGGCTGGGCATGGACACCACGACGCTGGTCGCCGCCCTGCTGCACGACACGGTCGAGGACACCGGCACGACGCTGGAGTCGATCACCGCCGACTTCGGCCCCGAGGTGGCACACCTCGTCGACGGCGTCACGAAGATCGACAAGGTCAAGTTCGGCGACGGCGCGCAGGCCGAGACGATCCGCAAGATGATCGTCGCGATGTCCCGCGACCCGCGGGTGCTGGTCATCAAGCTCGCCGACCGGCTGCACAACATGCGCACGCTGCGCTTCCTCCCGCCGGAGAAGCAGGAGAAGAAGGCGCGCGAGACGCTGGAGATCCTCGCCCCGCTGGCCCACCGGCTGGGCATGAACACGATCAAGTGGGAGCTCGAGGACCTGGCCTTCGCCACCCTCTACCCCAAGCGGTACGACGAGATCGTGCGGCTGGTGGCGGAGCGTGCGCCGTCCCGGGACACCTACCTGGCCGAGGTCACCTCGGCGGTGACCGAGCAGCTCAAGGCGGCCAAGATCGAGGCCGCCGTCACCGGCCGGCCCAAGCACTACTACTCGATCTACCAGAAGATGATCGTCCGCGGCCGGGACTTCACCGACATCTGGGACCTGGTCGGCATCCGGATCCTGGTCGAGTCCGTCCGCGACGTGTACGCCGCACTCGGCATCATGCACGCGCACTGGCAGCCGGTACCCGGCCGGTTCAAGGACTTCGTGGCGATGCCGAAGTTCAACATGTACCAGTCGCTGCACACCACGGTGATCGGCCCACAGGGCAAGCCGGTGGAGCTGCAGATCCGCACCCACGACATGCACCGCACCGCCGAGTACGGGATCGCGGCGCACTGGAAGTACAAGGAGAAGGCCCGGGCGGCCGGCGGCAAGGCCGACCTCACCCCGGCCCCGGGCGCCCCGGGCGACGACATGCTCTGGCTGCGCCAGCTGCTGGACTGGCAGCGCGAGGCGCAGGAGCCCGGCGAGTTCCTGGAGACGCTGCGCTACGACCTCGGTCCGCAGGAGGTCTTCGTCTTCACGCCCAAGGGCGACGTGATCAGCCTGCCGGGGGAGTCGACCCCGGTCGACTTCGCGTACGCGGTGCACACCGAGGTCGGGCACCGGTGCATCGGCGCCCGGGTCAACGGCAACCTGGTGTCCCTGGACAGCCGGCTGTCCAACGGCGACGTCGTGGAGGTCTTCACCTCCCGGTCGCCGAGCGCCGCCCCCTCGAAGGACTGGCTGACCTTCGTCGGCAGCTCGCGGGCCCGCACCAAGATCCGCCAGTGGTTCACCAAGGAGCGTCGCGAGGACGCCGTCGAGGCGGGCAAGGACGCGCTGACCAAGGCGATGCGCAAGGCGGGCCTGCCGTTGCAGCGGCTGCTGGGCGGGGAGTCACTGGCCACCCTCGCCGCCGACCTGCACTACCCCGACGTCAGCGCGCTGTACGCGGCGGTGGGGGAGAACCAGGTCTCGGCGCACTCGCTGGTCGAGAAGCTGATCACCGCCCTGGGCGGGTCGGAGGGCGCGGCCGAGGACATCGCCGAGACGGCGATCCCGACCAAGCGCACCGTCGCCCGCACCGCCAGCGGTGACCCGGGCGTGGTCGTGCACGGCATGCACGACGTGTGGGCCAAGCTCGCCAAGTGCTGCACCCCGGTGCCCGGCGACGAGATCCTCGGCTTCGTGACCCGCGGTGGCGGCGTGAGCGTGCACCGCACCGACTGCACCAACGCCGAGGACCTGCAGGCCAAGCCGGAGCGGCTGGTGGAGGTCGACTGGGCGTCCCAGCCCGGTGCGGTGTTCCTGGTCGCGATCCAGGTGGAGGCACTGGACCGGCACCGGCTGCTCTCCGACGTCACCCGGGCCCTGGCCGACGAACGGGTCAACATCCTGTCCGCCTCGGTGCAGACCAGCCGCGACCGGGTGGCGATCAGCCGGTTCACCTTCGAGCTGGCCGACCCGGCGCACCTGGGCGCGGTGCTGCAGACCGTCCGCAACGTCGACGGCGTCTTCGACGTGGAGCGCGTCACCGCCTGATGGACGTTGGATCGGTCGATCCGCGGGACGTGCGCTGGGAGATCGACGAGCCGCGGTACCGGGTGCACTTCTGGACCGAGTCGGCCGACCCCGTGACCGGCAGCATCGGCCGGGGCGCTGACGAGCAGGAGCTCTCGGGCCCGGACGTGGACGGGGCGGCTGTCCTCGCCTGGGCCGCGGACGAGGCGACAGAGCGCGGCGCCGACTGGTTCGAGGTCTTCGTGGTCGTCGACCGCACGCCGGGCGACCGTGGCCTGGTGCGGCTGACGCCGCTGCGCTGACCGCGCGTGGGCAGCGAAGGCCCCGGGAGCCCGTGGAGGGGCGGCTGCGGCGGGCCCTCTCAGGGGAGCCGGGTGGCGACGACGGCGTACAGCGGGTCGCCGGTGCCCGGCGGGGTGCGCAGGGTGACCGTCGGCTCGGTGAACCGCCCGCTGCGCCGGACCAGCTCCGCGACGACGGCCCCGTGCTGCCGGTCGTCGGTGGCCAGCCAGCCGCGGACGGCCTTGGTGGGGAAGCAGCGGTTGGAGAAGGTGACCGCCAGGCGGCCGCCGGGGCGCAGCACCCGGCCCACGTCGGCGAGCACCTCGACGGGCCGGGTGAGGTAGTCGATCGACACGCAGCAGACAGCCGCGTCGACGTCCCCGTCGGGCAGCGGGACGTGCGGATCGGTGTTCAGGTCGTGCACCAGCCGCTGGGTGGCCGCCGGGTTGGCGGCCAGCTCCTCGTCGTTCATGCCGAGCACCACGAGCTCGGCGGGGGGCGTGCGGAAGTGCGACACCCACGAGGACATCAGGTCCAGCACCCGCGTCGGCCGGGGTGCGGCGCCGTCGATGCCCAGCTCGGCGTACAGCTCACCGACGGCGGAGATCGCACCCTCGTCGATGTGCGTCACGAGCCGGGGCCGGTCGTAGAACCCGGCGTCCGGCCCGTCGTCGCTGCGGTCGAAGAAGCCCGGCGGGAAGCCGGCGTACGGGTCGGCGTCCATCACACCTCAGTGTGCGGGTGGCGGCGCCGCCACCCGCACGCTCAGGGTGCGGCGACGGTCGTCGACTCGATCGTCACCGGCGTGGCCGGCGCGCCGTCGGTGGCGCCACCCTCGATGCCGGCGGCCGCGATCGCGTCCAGCGTCGCGAGCCCGGCCTCGTCGATGGTGCCGACGACGGTGTAGTCGGGCTGCAGCTGGCTGTCGGCGTAGACCAGGAAGAACTGGCTGGCGTCGGTGCCCTGCCCGGCGTTGGCCATCGCCAGCGTGCCGCGGGGGTAGGTCTCCGAACCGGTCACCTGGGTCGGGAAGTCGTAGGTGGGGCCGCCGGTGCCGGTGCCGCTCGGGTCACCGCACTGCAGCACGCTCAGGCCGCCGCTGGTCAGCCGGTGGCAGGGCGTGCCCTCGAAGAAGCCCTGCTCCGCCAGGTAGACCATGCTCGCCGAGGCGCAGGGGGCGTTCGCCTGGTCCAGGGTCAGCCCGATGTCACCGGCGGAGGTGGCCAGCGTCAGGTCCGTGGTGCCGGTCGTCGGCACCTCGGCCGGCGGGATGCCGACGTCGGTGAGGGTCTCGCTGCCCGAGGTGTCCGGGACGAAGTCGCAGGTCCCGTCGCTGCCGTCGACGACCGGGGCCGCAGTGGTGGCCTCGGGGGTGGCCGTGGCGTCCGCGGGCTCGTCGTCGCCCAGGCCGATGACGACGAAGACCGCCCCGGCAACGGCGAGGACGGCCAGGACGGCCACCCCGATCAGCGTGTTCCGCCGGCGCTTCTGGGCGAGCTCCTCGCGGCGCTCGAGCTGCCGCTGCAGCCGTCGCTGCGCGGCCTGACGACGCTGCTTGTTGGTCGGCACTCTTCTCGGGCTCCTCGGGCTCTGCGCTCTGCCGCCGGTGGTCGCGGCCCCGGGCCGCGTGCCCACACCGCGGTGTGTGTCGAGTGCGGAGTGTAGGTGGGCTGCCTGTCCGGACCCTGGCAGCGCCAGCTGGGCGGATCTCGCCCGCGTAGCCTGCACGGGTGCTCATCCGCTCCTTCCCCGCCGGCGCGTTCGGCACCAACTGCTACGCCGTCGCCCCGGGGCCCGGGCAGGAGTGCGTCGTCGTCGACCCGGGGATGGACGCGGTCGAGCCGCTGGCCCGGATGCTCGCCGACGACGGGCTCAAGCCGGTCGCGGTCGTGCTGACCCACGGCCACCTCGACCACACCTTCTCCGTGCTGCCGGTCTGCTCGGGCTATGACATCCCCGCCTACCTGCACCCCGAGGACAGCGGCATGCTGTCGGACCCGGCGCGCTGGCACGGTCCTCAGCTCGCCCCGCTGATCACCGGCGTGCAGCTCCCGGACCCCGCCGACGTCCTGCCGTTGGCCGACGGGGCGACGATCTCACTGGCCGGCGTGGACCTGACCGTGCGGCACGCGCCGGGCCACACCCGGGGCTCGGTGGTCTTCTCGCTGGACCTGGGGGAGGCCCCCGGCCTGCTCGCCGGTGACGTGCTCTTCGCCGGTTCCGTCGGCCGGGTCGACCTCCCCGGCGGCTCCTGGGACGACATGCTCGGCTCGCTGCGCGACGTCGTCCTGCCGCTGGACGACGAGACCGTCGTCCTCCCCGGGCACGGGCCGGCCACCACGATCGGGCGCGAGCGCGCCACCAACCCGTACCTCGCCGAAGCCGCGAGTGCACCGAAGGGACGTTCCTTGTGAGCGAGCATCGCAGCGAGCGCCAGCGAGCGAGGAGCGGAACGAACCCAGGAGCGCAGCGAGTGATGACACTGTGAGTGAGCCGATGCGGGCTCCGAAGGGGACGTTCGACACGCTGCCCCCCGACTCGGCGCAGTTCCTCGCCGTCCGGGACACCCTGACCGCGCCGCTGCGCCGCGCGGGCTACGGCTACATCGAGACGCCGACGTTCGAGGACACCGCCGTCTTCTCCCGGGGGGTGGGGGAGTCCACCGACGTCGTCTCCAAGGAGATGTACACGTTCACCGACCGGGGTGGCCGGTCGCTGACGCTGCGCCCCGAGCTCACCGCCGGGCTGATGCGGTCGTTCATCGAGCACCGGCTCTACTCCGGAGCCCTGCCGGTGAAGCTGTGGGCGGTCGGGTCGGCGTTCCGCTACGAGCGCCCGCAGGCCGGCCGCTACCGGCACTTCACCCAGGTCGACTGCGAGGCCCTCGGCGTCGACGACCCGGCGCTGGACGCGGAGATCGTGGCGCTGGGCGTGCAGGGTTTCCGGGACCTGGGCCTGCGCGACTTCGAGCTGCTGCTGACCTCGCTCGGCGACGCCACCTGCCGCCCGCAGTACCGCGAGCTGCTGGTCGACTTCCTGGCCAAGCTCGATCTGGACGAGGACACCCGGCGCCGGGCGGAGATCAACCCGCTGCGGGTCCTCGACGACAAGCGCCCCGAGGTGCAGGCCCAGCTGGACGACGCCCCGCTGATGGTCGACCACCTCTCCGACTCCACCAAGGCGCACTACGACGCCGTCCGTGAGCACCTCACCGACCTCGGGGTCAGCTGGACCGAGGCGCCCCGGCTGGTCCGCGGGCTGGACTACTACACGAAGACGACGTTCGAGTTCGTGCACTCCGGGCTCGGCTCGCAGTCGGCGATCGGTGGCGGGGGCCGCTACGACGGGCTGTCCGCGTCCCTCGGCGGGCCGGACCTCTCCGGCATCGGCTACGCCGTCGGTGTCGACCGCACGCTGCTGGCGGTGCAGGCCGAGGGGCTGGACGTCGCCACGTCGTCCGGCGTGCAGGCGTTCGTCGTCCCGCTGGGTGCGGAGGCCAAGCGGCTCGCGGTGAAGCTCGTCGGGCAGCTGCGGGAGGCCGGGGTCTCCGCCGACACCGTCTACGGCGACCGCGGGCTCAAGGGCGCGATGAAGGCCGCCGACCGGTCCGGTGCCTCGCACGCGGTGGTGCTCGGTGACCGCGACCTGGCCGAGGGGGTGGCCCAGCTGCGCGACCTGCGGTCGCACGAGCAGGTCGCCGTCCCCCTGACCGAGCTGTTCGACCGGGTGCGTGCGACGGTGGGCGCATGACCGCGACACCCACCGCCAGCACCCCGCTCGAGACCCGGCCCCTGGGCCGCACCGGCGCCGACGTCTCCGTCGTCGGCCTGGGCACCTGGCAGCTGGGCGGTGACTGGGGGAACGTCTCCGAGGACGACGCCGCCGCCGTCCTCGACGCCGCGCTGGACGCCGGCGTCACGCTGCTGGACACCGCCGACGTCTACGGCGACGGCCGGTCCGAGGAGCGCATCCGCAAGGCGCTGGCCGCCCGGGGCGAGCGCCCCTTCGTGGCCACCAAGGCCGGCCGCCGCGCCGACCCGTTCGCCGCGGAGACCTACACCCCGGAGAACCTGCGCGCCTGGATCGACCGGAGCCGCCGCAACCTCGGCGTCGACACCCTGGACCTGGTGCAGCTGCACTGCCCGCCGCCGGCCGTCTACTCCGACGAGCGGGTCTACGAGACCCTGGACGCGCTGGTCGAGGAGCAGGCGATCGCGGCCTACGGCGTCTCGGTCGAGACCGTCGCCGAGGGCCTGACCGCCCTCCAGCACCCGGGCGTGCAGTCGATCCAGGTGATCCTCAACGTCTTCCGCCGCAAGCCGCTGGAGCAGCTGCTGCCCGCCGCCCAGCGCGCCGAGGTCGGCATCCTGGCCCGGGTGCCGCTGGCCAGCGGGCTGCTGTCGGGCAAGTACTCCACCGACACCACCTTCGCCGCCGACGACCACCGGAACTTCAACCGCAACGGTGAGGCCTTCGACGTCGGCGAGACCTTCGCCGGGGTGCCCTTCGAGGTCGGTGTCGCCGCCGCCCGCGAGGTCGCCGAGATCGCCGGCCCGGACGTCACCACCGCGGCCTTCGCGCTGCGCTGGGTCATCGACCAGCCGGGCGTCACCACCGTCATCCCGGGCGCGCGCAACGTGCAGCAGGCACTGGGCAACGTCGCCGCCGCCTCGATGCCGTCGCTCAGCGCCGGCCAGCTCGCCGACCTCGAGCGGGTGTACGACGAGCGCATCCGCGCCCACGTGCACGACCGCTGGTGACCCGCACCTCCTGACACGCACCTCCTGGCACGCACCTCCTGAGACAGCGCACCTCCTGAGAAAGGCACTCCCTTGCTCCGCACCCACGACGCCGGCACGCTGCGCGCGACCGACGCCGGTTCCACGGTCACCCTCGCCGGCTGGGTCGCCCGCCGGCGCGACCACGGCGGGGTCGTCTTCCTCGACCTGCGCGACGCCTCGGGCTACGCCCAGGTCGTCGTCCGTGAGGAGGAGGCGCACGCGCTGCGCAACGAGTACTGCGTGCTCGTGACCGGCGACGTCCAGCGGCGTCCGGCCGGCAACGAGAACCCCGACCTGCCGACGGGTGAGATCGAGGTCGTCGCCAGCACGCTGCAGGTGCTCTCGGCGTCCGCGCCGCTGCCGTTCCCGATCGAGACGGCGCAGGCCGCCGGCGACGACGTCCGCTACGCCCACCGCTACCTGGACCTGCGCCGCCAGGGGCCGGCGTCGGTGCTGCGGCTGCGCAGCGAGGTCAACCGGATCGCCCGGGGGGTGATGGCCGGCCACGGGTTCGTCGAGGTGGAGACGCCGTCGCTGACCCGCTCCACCCCCGAGGGCGCCCGGGACTTCGTCGTCCCGGTGCGGCTGCAGCCGGGGCACTGGTACGCCCTGCCGCAGTCGCCGCAGCTGTTCAAGCAGCTGCTGATGATCGGCGGCCTGGAGCGGTACTACCAGATCGCCCGGTGCTTCCGGGACGAGGACTTCCGCGCCGACCGGCAGCCCGAGTTCACCCAGCTGGACTTCGAGATGAGCTTCGTCGACCGCGACGACGTGCTCGCGATCGCCGAGGACGTCATCCGGGCGCTGTGGCAGGAGCTGGCCTCCTACACCGTGCCGGAGATCCCGCGGATGACCTACCGCGAGGCGATGGACCGGTTCGGCTCCGACAAGCCCGACCTGCGCTTCGGCATCGAGCTGACCGAGCTGACCAGCTACTTCGCCGAGACCCCGTTCCGGGTCTTCCAGGCGCCCTACGTCGGGGCGATCGTGATGCCCGGTGGCGGTTCGCAGCCACGGCGGGCGTTCGACGCCTGGCAGGACTGGGCCCGCTCGCGCGGCCACAAGGGCCTGGCCTACGTGACGATCGCCGAGGACGGCACGCTCGGCGGCCCGGTGTCGAAGAACATCTCCGAGTCCGAGCGGGCCGGCTTGGTCGAGGCCGTCGGTGCGAAGCCGGGGGACTGCGTCTTCTTCGCCGCCGGCCCGCGTCGTGGGGCCCAGGAGCTGCTCGGGGCCGCGCGCAACGAGATCGCCAAGCGGCTGGAGCTCATCGAGCCGGGTTCGTGGTCGTTCCTGTTCGTCGTCGACTTCCCGATGTTCGAGGAGACCGAGGACGGCGACTGGACCTTCATGCACCACCCGTTCACCTCGCCCACCCCGGAGTGGCGGGAGCGGTTCGCCGAGGAGAAGGGCGCGGCGCTGTCCGACGCCTACGACCTGGTCTGCAACGGCAACGAGCTGATGAGCGGTTCGGTCCGCATCGCCGACGCCGCGCTGCAGGAGCGGGTGTTCCAGACCCTGGGCATGACCCAGGAGGAGGCCCGGGCTCAGTTCGGCTGGTTCCTGGAGGCCTTCGACTACGGGCCCCCGCCGCACGCCGGTGCGGCCATCGGCTGGGACCGCACCGTGGCGCTGCTCGCCGGCGTCGACTCCATCCGCGAGGTCATCGCCTTCCCCAAGACCGGGGCCGGCTTCGACCCGCTGACCGGCGCCCCCACGCCGATCACCGCAGCCCAGCGCACCGAGGCCGGGATCGACGTCGACCCCGACGCCGAGCCGGCCCCCGGCGAGCCCGGCGCCCCCGGCCCGACCGACCCCTCGAAGAAGGCCTGACGCCCCTCGACGGTGTTCGCCGAGTGAGCAGTTGTGGTCGCCCGTTCCGGTGTGTCCCGCCGTGTCGGCGACCACAACTGCTCACTCACGAGCTGCGCAGCAGAGCACCCCGGCTGAGCAGGGCGTCGGCGACCCGGTCGACCACCGCCGTCCGGCGCGCCAGGTGGACGGCGCCGAACCGCAACACCAGCCAGCCACGGCTGGCCATGAACGAGTAGCGGTCCACGTCCCGGCCGAACTGCCGCCACTCCGCGTGCTGGCGCCCCTCGTACTCGACCGCGATCTTCCAGCGGCTGTAACCGAGGTCGCCGTGAACCACCGCGACACCCCGGCGGTCGAACACCGGTACCTGCACCTCGGGCGCCGGCAGGTCGCTGTCATGCAGCCAGTACCGGATCAGGCTCTCCGGGCGGGAGGCGGCCAGCGGTGTCAGCAGCGGAGCACAGCGGCGGGCGAGCACGACCCCCCGCACCCGTTCTGCCCGGGCGAGACGCGCCTCCAGTCCGGCGGCGCTCAGGTGCCCGGCCCGGAAGAGAGCGTCCCCGATGGCCACGAGCTCGTCCGGGACTGTGTCGGCGGCGAGGTCGAGCCAGGCCTGGGCGCCGCTGGTCATCAGCAGTCCGCGATGCGCGACCCGGTCGTCCGCAGCCAGGTCCCGGACGTGCACCTGCAGCCCCCGGCGTCGGGGGCGCGGGCTGCCCGGCGGCACCACGACGTGCAGCGGGCGGGTCTCGCGGACGGGCGCGCCGAGGAGCCCGGCAGCGGTGGCGTGGCTGAACGCCGCCCCGTCGGGCAGGACGGCGAGGAGTGACCGGCACATCGCGTGCACGGTCAGCGGCTGAGCCTGGGAGACGTACGCCCCGCGGCTGACCCGGACGCCGTCGTCCCGGAGTTGAGCTCTGGTCAGGCCGGCGGACCGGGCGTCCTGGCGGGTGTACGTCGGTGGGAGCTCAGCGGTGGCCACCCGCCGACGCTGATGCGGACAGAGGCGGACGCGCCACCACCCCGCCCGATCTGTGGAGACCGCCCACCCCTGTGGACGGCGCCGCCTCCGCCCCGACTGAGCAGTTGTGGTCGTCAGGGACGGCGTGTCCCGCCGTGTCGACGACCACAACTGCGCACTCGCGCGGGCTCGGCGGGGCCGACCTCAGGCTCAGGCTGAGGTCGAGGGTCAGGCGGCGTTGAGGCGGGCGAGGTGCTCGGGGGCGAGGTGCAGCTCGGATCCCGCAGCCGAGTCGGTGATCGACTCTGCCCGTGAGGCGCCGGGGATGGGCAGGACGACGTCGGCCTGGGCCAGGTGCCAGGCCACCGTCACCCGGTACACCGACACGCCCAGCTCATCGGCGACGGCGGCGAACTCCGCGGCCGTCGAGCCCAGCGACTTGGCCGCCGACACTCCACCGAACGGGCTCCACGGCAGGAAGGCCAGCCCGTGCTCGGCGCAGTGCGCCAGCTCGTCGGCCGAAGAGCGCCAGCCGGGGGAGAACTGGTTCTGCACGCTGACCATTGCATCGCCCACGATCTCCCGGGCCGCGTCGATCTGGCCGACGTCGGCGTTGGAGATACCGGCCAGCTGCACCAGCCCGTCGTCCACCAGTCCGCGCAGCGCCCCCATCGACTCCTCCCACGGCGTCGCTGGGTCGGGCCGGTGGAACTGGTACAGCCCGATCGCCTCGACGCCCAGCCGGCGCAGCGAGGCCTCGCAGGCCCGGCGCAGGTAGGCGGGCGACCCGTTCAGCTCCCACTCGGCGCCCTGTCGGGTGTGACCGCCCTTGGTCGCCACCAGCACGTCGCCCACGGAGCCGTAGGAGGCCAGCGCACGGGCGACCAGCTCCTCGTTGTGGCCGAAGTCAGCGTCGGTGTGCGAGTAGGCGTCCGCGGTGTCGATCAGCGTGACGCCGGCGTCGAGCGCGGCGTGCACGACGGCCGCGGCCTCGTCCGGCGAGGGGCGGGGGTCCTTGGTGGACAGGGGCATCGCCCCCAGCCCCACTGCGCTGACCGTCCTGTTCCCGATGCGTCGCTTCTGCATGGGACCGTCGTGCCCCACGGGTAGCGTCGCAACCGTGACGGCAGGTGACCCGGGGCTCTTCGGGGGTGGGCTCTTCGACCCCGACCCGGCCGAGGGGCCACCACCGGTCGACCCGGGTGCTCCCCTGGCTGTCCGGATGCGGCCGCAGTCGCTGGACGAGGTGGTCGGCCAGCGGCACCTGCTCGGCCCCCGGGCTCCGTTGCGCCGGCTGGTCGAGGCCGACGAGCCGATGTCCCTGGTGCTCTACGGCCCGCCGGGCACCGGGAAGACGACGCTGGCGCACGTCATCTCGCTGGCCACCCAGCGCTCCTTCGTGCAGCTGTCCGCGCTGGACTCCGGGGTCAAGGAGGTCCGCGCGGTCATCGCGAACGCCAAGCGGGAGCTGACGCACGCCGGCCGGCGCACCGTGCTGTTCATCGACGAGGTGCACCGCTTCTCCAAGACCCAGCAGGACTCGCTGCTGTCCGCGGTCGAGGACCGGATCGTCAGCCTGATCGCCGCGACCACGGAGAACCCGTTCTTCTCCGTGGTCAGCCCGCTGCTGTCCCGCAGCCTGGTGCTGGCGCTGCAGTCACTGGACGACGAGGACGTGCGCACGGTGCTGCGCCGGGCGCTGACCAGCGAGCGCGGTCTGGACGGCGCGGTGACGCTGACCGCCGAGGCCGAGGAGCACCTGCTGCGGGTGGCCGGCGGCGACGCCCGCAAGGCGCTGACCGCACTGGAGAGCGGCGCCGGGGCGGCGCGGGCGGCCGGCTCCGACGTCCTGGACCTGGCCACCCTGGAGACGGCGGTCGCCCAGGCGGCGGTGCGCTACGACCGCTCCGGCGACCAGCACTACGACATCGCCAGCGCGCTGATCAAGAGCATCCGGGGCAGCGACGTCGACGCGGCGCTGCACTACCTGGCGCGGATGGTGGAGGCGGGGGAGGACCCGCGCTTCATCGCCCGCCGGCTGGTGATCTCGGCCAGCGAGGACATCGGCATGGCCGACCCGACCGCACTGCTCACCGCGGTCGCCGCCGCCGACGCGGTCGCCTTCATCGGCATGCCCGAGGGGCACTTCCCGCTGGCGCACGCCGTCGTCCACCTGGCCACGGCGCCGAAGTCCAACGCGATCACCACGGCGATGGGGGAGTCGGTCGCCGACGTCCGGGCCGGCCTGGCCGGGCCGGTGCCGGCCGGGCTGCGCGACGCCCACTACGCCGGAGCGAAGAAGCTCGGGCACGGCGCGACCTACGTCTACCCGCACGCGCACCCCGACGGGGTCGTCCCGCAGCAGTACCCGCCCGATGCGCTGGTCGGGCGGGACTACTACCGGCCGACCGGGCGCGGGGTGGAGGCGCAGATCGGTGCCCGGCTGGCCAAGCTGCGGGCGATCGTCCGTCGTCGCAGCTGAGCCACTGCGGCTGTCGACCCGATGGCAGCGGTCGGTGTCGGTGTCGGCGGTTAGTGTTGCCCGACCGGTGGACCGTCACCGGCAACGTGCACGAGTCGACGAAGGGGACCCTCGAGTGTCTGCAGGAGAGTGGGCCGGGCTGATCGCAGCCGGTGCCTTGGTGCTGCTGGTGGTCCTGGTGGCGGTGCCGCTGCTCAAGCTCGGGCGCACGCTGGACGAGACGACGCTGACCATCCGCCAGGTCCGGGAGCAGAGCCAGCCGATCCTGAGCCAGGCGTCGACGACGGTCACCCACGTCAACGCCAACCTCGAGCGGGTCGACGACATCACCGGCAACGCCGCGAACGTCTCCAGCAACGTCGCCGCCCTCACCAGCGTGTTCGCCGCCACCCTCGGCAGCCCGCTGATCAAGGTCGCCGCGTTCAGCTACGGGGTCCGCAGCGCCGCCCGCAAGAAGCGGGAGGGCCAGGCCGTCGCCGACGCCGCCGCCCGCGACAAGGCCGAGCGGCGCGCTCGCCGCAGCGCCCGGCGGGCCGCCTGATGCGCCGGCTGTTCTGGCTCGCCATGGGCATCACCATCGGTGTGCTCGTCGTCCGCAAGCTGTCCCAGACGGCGGAGAAGCTGACCCCGCAGAGCCTGGCCGGCAACCTCGCCGACGGGCTGCGCGAACTGGCCGACGCGATCGGCGACTTCGGTGCCGACGTCCGCGCCGCGGCCGCGCTCCGGGAGGACGAGCTGCGCGCCGGCACGGGCCTCGACGCCCCGCTGCCCGACAGCAGCCAGGCCTCCCTGTCGGAGGCGCTGCCCCGCCGCGGCGCCCACGCCGCGGACAGCTGAGCCATCCCCTCCGGGCGCCGCGCGCGCCCACCCCGCGCTGAAGGACCGAGACCACCCGCATGCAGACCGCCGAGATCCGCCGCCGCTTCCTGGACCACTTCGAGAAGCGTGGGCACACCGTCGTCCCCAGCGCCTCGCTGGTGTCGCCGGACCCCTCACTGCTGTTCACCGTCGCCGGGATGGTGCCGTTCATCCCGTACCTGACCGGTCGTGAGCCGGCGCCGTACCCGCGCGCGACCAGCGTGCAGAAGTGCGTGCGCACCCTCGACATCGAGGAGGTGGGCAAGACCACCCGGCACGGCACGTTCTTCCAGATGAACGGCAACTTCTCCTTCGGTGACTACTTCAAGGCCGAGGCGATCGCCTTCGCCTGGGAGCTGGTCACCGGCGCGGTGGCCGACGGTGGCCTGGGGCTGGACCCGGAGCGGATCTGGCCGACGGTCTACCTCGACGACGACGAGGCGTTCGACGCCTGGCGGGCCTACGTCCCGGCCGAGCGGATCCAGCGCCGCGGCAAGGACGACAACTACTGGTCCACCGGCGCGGCCGGCCCGGCCGGGCCCTGTTCGGAGATCCACTACGACCGCGGGCCCGCGTACGGCCCGGACGGCGGGCCGGCGGTCGATCCCACCGGCGACCGGTTCCTGGAGATCTGGAACCTGGTCTTCATGCAGTACGAGCGGGGCCCGGGGGAGGGCAAGGAGTTCCCGATCCTCGGCGAGCTGCCGAAGAAGAACATCGACACCGGCATGGGCCTGGAGCGGGTGGCCTTCCTGCTGCAGGGCGTCGACAACATGTACGAGGTCGACCAGGTCGCGCCGGTGCTGCACCGGGCCGCGGAGCTCGCCGGGGTGCGCTACGGCGCCGACCACGAGGCCGACGTCCGGCTGCGGGTGGTCGCCGACCACGTGCGCAGCGGCCTGATGCTCATCGGCGACGGCGTGACCCCGGGCAACGAGGGGCGCGGCTACATCCTGCGCCGGCTGCTGCGCCGGGCGGTCCGCTCGATGAAGCTGCTCGGGGTCGAGGAGGCGACGCTGCCGGAGCTGCTGCCGGTCTCCCGCGACGCGATGAGCCCCAGCTACCCCGAGCTGGCCACCGACTTCGCCCGCATCTCCGGGATCGCCTACGCCGAGGAGGAGGCGTTCCGGCGCACCCTCACCGCCGGGACGGCGTTGTTCGACACCGCCGTCGGCCAGGCGAAGAAGGCCGGCACCCCGGCCCTGTCGGGTGAGCAGGCCTTCTCGCTGCACGACACCTACGGCTTCCCGATCGACGTGACCCTGGAGATGGCCGCCGAGCAGGGCGTCAGCGTCGACGAAGAGGGCTTCCGGGCCCTGATGAAGGAGCAGCGGGACCGGGCCCGGGCCGACGCGCGCGCCAAGCGCACCGGCGCGGTCGACGTGCTGGCCTACCGGCGGCTGCTGGCCGAGCACGGGCCCACCGACTGGCGGGCCTACGACACGCTGCACACCGACTCCCGGGTCCTCGGCGTGGTCGAGGAGGAGGACTCCGACGGCGAGCCGGTCGTCGGCCCGGGCTCGGTCACCCGGGTGGTGCTGGACCGCACACCGTTCTACGCCGAGTCCGGTGGCCAGGTCGCCGACGCCGGCGAGCTGACCTGGGACGGCGGCCGGGCCGAGGTCATCGACGTGCAGCGCCCGGTCAAGGGCCTGGTCGCCCACCAGGTGCGGGTGCTGGAGGGTGAGCTGCGGGCCGGCACCGAGCTCACCGCCCAGGTCGACCGCGAGTGGCGGCTCTCGGCGTGCCAGGCGCACTCCGGCACGCACGTGCTGCACGCGGCGCTGCGCCAGGTGCTCGGTCCGCAGGCGCTGCAGTCCGGCTCCTACAACCGGCCCGGCTACCTGCGGCTGGACTTCGCCTGGCAGGGCGCGCTGTCCGCGCAGCAGCGGATCGACGTCGAGGACGTCGCCAACGCCGCCGTCCGGGCCGACCACGGGGTCCGCGCGCTCTACATGACCCTCCCGGAGGCACGGGAGTTCGGCGCGCTCGCGCTGTTCGGGGAGACCTACGGCGAACAGGTCCGCGTCGTGGAGATCGGCGGCGAGTGGTCGCGGGAGCTCTGCGGTGGCACCCACGTGCACGGCAGTGCCCAGATCGGCACCCTGGCGCTCACCGGGGAGAGCTCGGTCGGCTCGGGTTCCCGCCGGGTGGAGGCCGCCGTGGGCCTGGAGGGCTTCCGGTACCTGGCCCGCGAACGGGACCTCGTCCGCCAGCTCGCCGACCTGCTCAAGACCCCGCAGGACGGCGTCGCCGACCGGGTGAGCAGCATCCTGGAGCGGCTGCGTGAGGCCGACAAGGAGCTGGCCGACCTGCGCGCCCGGCAGACCCTGGCCGCCGCCGGCGACCTGGCGGCCGGCGCCCGCGAGCTCGGCGGCGTCGCCGTCGTGACCGGTGCACCGGCCGGGCTGTCCGGTGGGGACCTGCGCAGCCTCGCCCTGGACGTGCGGGGCCGGCTCGGTGAGCGGCCGGCGGCCGTGTTGCTGGCCTCGGCCGCGGACGGCAAGGTGGCCCTGGTGGCCACCGTGAACCCGGCGGCCCAGCAGCAGGGCCTGTCGGCGAACGACCTGCTGCGGGCGGCAGCGCCGGCCGTGGGCGGTCGCGGTGGTGGCAAGGCCGACGTGGCGCAGGGTGGCGGGACCGATCCGGCCGGCATCCCCGCGGCCCTGGCGGCCGTCGAGCAGACGATCGGAGCGGCCACGACGTGAGCGGGGCGTCCGACGGACCCGGTGGCGGGCCGGTGGCGGGGGGGACCAGCCGGTCCGGCCGCCCGCCGGCGCCCGCGGCCGCCCCGCCGGACAACGCCCCGTCGGCGAGCGCCCCGCCGGCCTGGATGCCCGGTCGGCGACTGGGTGTCGACGTCGGGACCGTGCGGGTCGGGGTGGCTCTCTCCGACGCCACCGGCATGCTCGCCAGCCCTCTCGAGACGGTCCGGCGGGCGAAGGACCAACGCGACCTGGACCACCTCGCTGAGCTGGTTGTGACACACGAGGTGGTCGAGGTGGTTGTGGGGTTGCCAAAGCACCTGTCCGGAGCGTCGGGCGCGTCGGCAAGAGATGCCAGTGCATACGCTGAAGCCCTGGCCAGTCGCATCGGGAACGTCCCGGTGCACCTCGTCGACGAGAGGCTCTCCACGGTGACCGCAGCGAGTCATCTGCGCGCCGGTGGCATCGATGCCCGCCGCCAGCGCTCGGTGATCGACCAAGCGGCCGCCGTGGTCATCCTGCAGAGCCATCTCGACGAGCGACGACGCACTGGCCCCGACCTCAGGGGGCGCCACTCGTGACGGACCCGACCCAGCCGCATGCCCGCGGTCGCCACTCCCAGGCCGACACCGGCGCCGGACGCCCGGCGGCCGAGCTGCTGGCCGCGTGGGCGGGCGCGGCGACCTTGCAGCTCCCCGACGACGACGCGACCCTGCGACCGCGCCGGCGCCGCCGGTACGTGGCCGACACCGACGCCGGGGCCCGCTCGGCGGGCGGTGGCGTCGACGTGGCGGACGTGGAGATCACCGGCCTGGCCGCCTCCGGCATCGCCGATGTCGGCCTCGCCGCCGCAGGCCTCGACGTGAGCGCCTTCGACCTCGGCCGGCGGACCACGAGCCCGGCGGCCCCAGGGCCCAGTCGGAGCCCGGGCGGGGCCGTCCCCGGCCCAGCAGCCCGGGAGGTGAGCGTCCCGCAGACCGCCGAGATGCCGGCCGCCCCGCCCGCCGTCCCGAGCCTCGGGGCGACCGCACCCGGGACCGGCACGACGGCCGGACGGCGGGTCCCGACCCCCCGGCCCGCCGCCGAGCCCACCACCGCCGACCACGTCCGCGCGGACCGGTTCGCCGACGCCGGGACCGACCCTGGTTGGCTGTCGGCATCCAGCCGTCCCGTCCCCGGGACGGCCGGATCGTCGCCGGTCCCGGCGAACGGGCCCTCCGGTGCACTCGCCGGGCTCGTCACCGGACAGGGCGGCGCCGGGGTGCGCGCCGCATCTCGGGACATGCCCGTCGAGGAGCCGGCGACCGTGGTGCACGCCGCACTGCCCGCCGACGACCTCGACCCGGACGAGGAGCGCTGGCGGATGGTCTCCGAGCGGCACGGGAGCGACGAGGGCGACGAGGGCGACCTCGATCCCGCCCATCTCGACCCCCACGACGACGACGCCGGCGCATCGGCAGCCCATGCGTCCCCCGAGACCGGCGGCCTCGACGTCATCGGTGGCGGTGACCACGACGAGCACCACGACGAGTACTACGACGTCCACGCTGACGACCACGACGATGCCGGCCACGGCGGCGCCACCGGCGGAGGCCGGGGCGGGCGCCGACGCCGCGGTCCGGTGGTGGTCGGCCTCTCCCTGGTGGTCCTGGCCGCACTGATGGCGGGGATCTTCCTCGGCGGCAAGGCCCTCTGGGAGCGGGTGAACCCGGTGGCCGAGGACTACGCCGGGGCCGGCACCGGCGAGGTCGACGTCCGCGTCGAGGCGGGTGACTCGCTGCGGGCCATCGGCGACACCCTGGTGGAGGCCGGCGTCATCGCCTCGGTGCCGCCGTTCACCGAGGCCGCGGAGGCCAACCCGGCCGCGACCGGCATCCAGCCCGGCGTCTACCGCCTGCGCGAGCAGATGTCCGGCCAGGCCGCACTGGACCTGCTGCTGGACCCGGCGTCCCGGCAGGTCACCCGGGTGACCCTCCCGGAGGGCCTGCGGGTCAGCCAGGTGCTGCAGCGGCTGGCCGACGAGGGCGGGCTGCCGCTCGCCGACCTCGAGGCCGCCGCCGCCGACCCGGCGCAGCTGGGGCTCCCGGCCTATGCCAACGGCTCGCTGGAGGGCTTCCTCTTCCCGGCCACCTACGACATCGAGCCGGGCCAGACGGCCGTTGACGTGCTCAGCAGGATGGTGGCGCGCACCGATCAGGTGCTCACCGACCTGCAGGTCCCGGTCGACCAGCGGCTCGCGACGCTCACCGAGGCCAGCATCGTCCAGGCCGAGGCCGGCACCCCGGAGGACATGGGCAAGGTGGCCCGGGTGATCGAGAACCGATTGATGGACGGCATGCGGTTGCAGATGGACAGCACCGTCAACTACGCCAGCGGCGAGACCGGGCTCCTCACCACCCCGGAGGACCGGGCCAACCCCTCGCCGTACAACACCTACGCGAACGCCGGCCTGCCGCCGGGACCCATCGGCAACCCCGGGGAGGCGGCGCTGCGCGCGGTGCAGTCCCCGACCGAGGGGCCCTGGCGGTTCTTCGTGCTGACCAACCCGGAGACCGGCGAGTCGGCGTTCGCGGAGACGGCCGAGGAGCACCAGCGGAACGTGCTGGTGTTCCAGCAGTGGCTGCGGGACAACCCGGGAAATTGACGCACCGTCGCGACCCGGTCCGGCCGGCATGAGGGCAGCCGTCCTCGGCCGGCCGGTCGGGCACTCCCTCTCACCCCGGCTGCACCGCGCCGCCTACGCCGCACTCGGCCTGGACGACTGGAGCTACGACGCCCTGGACGTCGGGGCCGAGGACCTGCCGGTGCTGCTGGCCGGGCTCGGCCCGGAGTGGCGCGGGTTCTCGGTGACCATGCCGTGCAAGCAGGCGGCGGTGGCGGTCGCCGACGACGTGGACCAGCTGCCGCGGCTGCTCGGCGCGGCGAACACCCTGCTGCGCACCGACGCCGGCTGGCGCGCGGAGAACACCGACGTCGCCGGGGTGGGGATGGCCCTCCAGCTGGGCGGTGTCGAGCAGGTCGAGCACGCCGCCGTCCTCGGGGCCGGGGGGACGGCGGCCGCAGCGGCCACCGCGCTCGCCTCCCTCGGTGCCCAGCAGGTGGACGTCGTCGTCCGGGAGCCAGCCCGCGCCGCTGACCTGCTCCGGGTGCTGGCCGCCCTCGGGGTGAGCGCCGACGTCCAGCGGCTGGACCGCACGGGGGCGGTCACCGCGCCGGTGGTGGTCAGCACGGTCCCCGCCGACGGCCAGGCCGCCGTCGCCGACCTCGCCTGGGGGCGCGGACAGACGGTGCTCGACGTGCTCTACGCCGGCTGGCCCACCCCGCTGGCCCAGCGCGTGCAGGCGGCCGGCGGGCGGACCATCAGCGGCCTGGAGGTGCTGTTCTGGCAGGCCACCGCCCAGGTCGAGCTGATGACCGGCCGGCCGGCGCCGATCGAGGCCATGCGCGCCGCGCTGGACGCCTGACCACACCCAGGTGACCGGGGTGCTCACCGGGGCCGCCGCCGTCCTGGGGCTGCTGCTCGGCCCGTGGCTGGCGACCGTCACGGTGCGGCTGGCCGAGCGTGACCGGGCGGCGCGTCCGTCGTCCCGGCGGGTGGTGGTCACGGCGGCCGGCACCGCGGCGGCGCTCGCCGCTGCGCCCGCGCTGGCCGGTCTGCGACCGGCCACCGCCGCGTTCGCCTGGTTCGGGGCGGCCGCGGTGGTGCTGGCCGGGGTCGACCTGGCCCGGCACCGGCTGCCCGACCGGGTCACCTTCCCGGCGGTCGCGGCCTGTGCCCTCGCCCTGCTCGTGGACGCCGCCGTGCTGGGCACCTGGCCCGCGCTGGCCCGGGGGGTCGTCGCCGCCGCGGTGGTCACCGGCCTGGGCACCCTCGCGCGGCTGGTCCAGCCCGGCGGTCTCGGCGGCGGCGACGTCAAGCTGCTCGGCCTGCTCGCTCTCCTCCTGGGCTGGGTGGGCTGGAGCGTGCTGCTGGCGGGGGTGCTGGCCGGGTTCGTGCTCGGTGCGCTGGGGTCGCTGCTGCTCATCGCCCTGGGCCGGGCCGGCTGGCGCACGGCCGTGGCCTTCGGCCCGCCGCTGCTGGTGGGCGCCTACGCCGCCCTGGGGCTGGCTGCCGCCATGCCCATGCCGTGGCCCATGCCGTGACAGGAGGTCGTCCGTCGACTGGCAGAATCGCCGGCATGTTGCGCTGGTTGACCGCAGGTGAGTCGCACGGTCAACAGCTCACCGCCATCCTGGAGGGGCTGCCCGCCGGGGTGCGGGTGCAGACCACCGACCTCGACGCCCAGCTCTCCCGCCGCCGCCTCGGCCACGGCCGCAGTGCGCGGATGAGCTTCGAGGAGGACGTCGTCACCCTCACCGGCGGCGTCCGGCACGGGGTGACCCAGGGTGGGCCGATCGCCGTCCAGGTCGGCAACACCGAATGGCCGAAGTGGCAGAGCGTGATGGCCGCGGACCCGGTCGACCCGGAGGTGCTGGAGGGGCAGGCGCGCAACGCCCCGCTCACCCGGCCGCGCCCCGGTCACGCCGACCTCGCCGGCATGCAGAAGTACGGCTTCGACGACGTCCGCCCCGTGCTGGAGCGGGCGAGCGCGCGGGAGACCGCCGCCCGCGTCGCGCTGGGCACCGTGGCGCAGGCGTTCCTGCACCAGGTGCTCGGGGTGCGGGTGGTCAGCCACGTGGTGGGGATCGGGCCGGTCACCGTCCCCGACGGGGTGCTGCCCGGCCCGGAGGACAACCCGCGGGTGGACGAGGACCCGGTGCGCTGTGCCGACCCGGCCACGAGCGCGCGGATGACCGCCGAGATCGACGACGCCCGCCGGTCTGGCGACACCCTGGGTGGAGTGATCGAGGTCGTCGTCCACGGCCTGCCGCCGGGCCTGGGCAGTCACGTGCACTGGGACCGCCGGCTGGACTCCCGGCTGGCCGGGGCGCTGATGGGCGTGCAGTCGGTCAAGGCCGTCGAGGTGGGTGACGGGCTGGAGACCGCCCGCCGGCGCGGCTCGGTCGCCCACGACGAGATCGATGTGGACGGCGACCGGCTGTCCCGGCGCACCGACCGGGCCGGCGGCATCGAGGGCGGCATGACCAACGGCGAGGTGCTGCGGGTGCGCGCCGCGATGAAGCCGATCAGCACCGTGCCGCGCGCGCTGGCCACGATCGACACCGCCACCGGCGACGCCGCGGTCGCGATCAACCAGCGCAGCGACGCCTGTGCCGTGCCGCGCGGCAGCGTGGTCATGGAGGCGATGGTCGCCCTGGTGCTCGCCGATGCGGTGCTGGAGAAGTTCGGCGGGGACTCGGTGCTGGAGACCCGCCGGAACGTGCAGGGCTACCTCGACGCCCTGACCTACCGGTGACCGGCCCCGCGCTGGTCGTGGTGGGCCCGCCCGCGTCGGGCAAGACGACGGTGGGCGCCGCGGTCGCCCGGGCCCTCGACCTGCCGTTCCGGGACACCGACGCCGACGTGGAGGCCCAGACCGGGACCACGGTGGCCGACCTCTTCGTGCAGCAGGGCGAACCGCACTTCCGGGCGCTGGAGGAGCAGGCGGTCGCCCGCGCGCTGGCCGAGCACGACGGCGTCCTGGCCCTCGGCGGCGGGGCGGTCACCAGCGCGGCCACCCGGGAGCGGCTGGTCGCCCACGGGCGGGCCGGCGGCGCGGTCGTCTGGCTGGACGTCGACGTCACCTCGGCGGCCAAGCGGGTCGGGCTGTCCCGGGACCGGCCGCTGCTGGCGGTCAACCCACGCGCCATGCTGCGGACCATGCTCGAGACCCGCGCCCCGCTCTACGCCGAGGTCGCCACCGCGACCGTCGTCACCTCGGCCCGTCCGGTCGAGGACGTGGTGGCCGACGTGCTCACCGCCGTCGGGGCGGGCACCCCGTGACCGCCCAGCGGATCACCGTCGGCGGCGACCGGCCCTACGACGTGCTCATCGGCCCGGGGGTGCAGGCCCAGCTGGGGCTGGTGCTCGACGGCACCGCCCGCGCCGCCGTGGTGCACAGCCGCGCGCTGGCCGCTGCGGCCGGTGCCGCGGTCGAGACGCTGCAGCAGGCCGGGGTCGCCGCCGAGGCGGTCGTCGTCCCCGACGGCGAGGCCGCCAAGACGGCTGAGGTCGCCGCCGGCGCCTGGGAGGAGTTCGGCCGGCTGGGGCTCACCCGGTCCGACGCCGTGGTGGGCATCGGTGGGGGAGCGGTCACCGACCTGGCCGGCTTCCTGGCCGCCACCTGGACCCGCGGGATCCGGGTGGTGCAGGTGCCCACCAGCCTGCTGGCCATGGTCGACGCCGCGGTCGGGGGCAAGACCGGCATCAACACCGCGGCCGGCAAGAACCTGGTCGGCGCCTTCCACCCGCCGGCGGCGGTGCTGGCCGACACCGATGCGCTGGCCGGGCTGCCCGAGGCGGAGTTCCGCTCCGGGCTGGCCGAGGTGGTCAAGTGCGGGTTCATCGCCGACGGGCGCATCCTCGAGCTGCTGGCGGCCGATCCCACCGGCCGGGCCGACACCGCCGAGCTGATCGCCCGTGCCGTGCAGGTCAAGGCCGACGCCGTGGCCGACGACCTCTACGACACCGGCCGCCGGGAGTTCCTCAACTACGGGCACACCCTCGGGCACGCGATCGAGCGGGTCGAGGACTTCGGCTGGCGGCACGGCGAGGCGGTGGCGGTCGGACTGGTGTTCGCCGCCGAACTGGCCTGTCAGGCCGGACGGCTGTCCCGTGCTGACGCCGACCGGCACCGCGAGCTGATCACCGCCATGGGGCTGCCCACCACCTACCGGGGCGACTGGGCCCAGCTGCAGTCGGTGATGCGGGTGGACAAGAAGGCCCGCGGTGCCTCGCTGCGCTTCGTCGTCCTCGACGGGCTGGGCACGCCGGCCATCCTGACCGACCCCGACCAGGCCTGGCTGGACGCCGCCTGGGCAGCCGTGAACGGAGACCGTGCATGACGATCCAGGTGCTCAACGGCGCCAACCTCGGCCGGCTCGGCACCCGCGAGCCCGAGGTCTACGGCACGACCACCCACGCCGAGCTGGTGCAGCTGATCGAGGCCGCCGCCGCCGAGCTGGGGCTGGACGTCGTCGTCCGGCAGACCGACTCCGAGGGCGAGCTGCTCGGCTGGGTGCACGACGCGACCGACGCCGGCGACCCGGTGGTGATCAACCCCGGCGGGTGGTCGCACACCTCGGTGGTCCTCCGGGACGCGCTCGCGGCGGTCACCGCCCCGGTGGTGGAGGTGCACATCAGCAACGTGCACACCCGCGAGCCGTTCCGGCACCACTCCTACGTCTCGGCCGTGGCCGACGGGGTGATCGTCGGGCTCGGGGTGCAGGGGTACGAGCTGGCGCTGCGCCACCTGGCCGCCCGGGGAGCCCGGTGACCCGCCCCGAGGCCGGCCGCCGGGACCGGCTGCGCGCCGCCGCAGCGGCCGGCGGGCTGGACGCCGTCCTGGTCACCGACCTGCTCAACGTCCGTTACCTGACCGGCTTCACCGGCTCCAACGGCGCACTCCTGCTCCGCACGGACGGCGGGGACCTCTTCGGCACCGACGGCCGGTACACCACGCAGGCCGGCACCCAGGTGCCCGACGTGGAGCTGCTGGTCGACCGGGCCACGATGCCCGCCCTGGCCCGGGCCGCCCGCACCGGCGGGGCGACCCGGCTGGGCTTCGAGTCCCACGTGGTGACCGTCGACGAGCTGCACGGCCTGGAGCGGCTGCTCGGTGAGGGCGGCGCCGCCGTGGAGCTGGTGAGCATCCGCCGGGCGGTGGAGGCGTTGCGCGCGGTCAAGGACGAGGGCGAGATCGAGGCGCTGCGGCGGGCCTGCGCGGTCGCCGACGCGGCGCTGGCCGAGCTGGCCGCCGAGGGCGCCCTGCGCCCCGGGCGCACCGAGCTGCAGGTGGGCCGGGAGCTGGACGCGCGGATGCTCGCACTGGGTGCCGAGGCGCCGAGCTTCGAGACGATCGTGGCGGCCGGGGCGAACTCGGCGATCCCGCACCACCGGCCCGACTCCACCGAGCTGACCGAAGGCGACTTCCTGAAGCTGGACTTCGGGGCGACCGTCGACGGCTACCACTCCGACATGACCCGCACCCTGGTGCTGGGGCACGCGGCGGACTGGCAGCGCGAGGTGTACGAGCTGGTCGCTGCGTCGCAAGCGGCCGGCCGGGCGGCGCTGGCGGTCGGCGCGGAGGTGACCGCGGTGGACGCTGCGGCCCGCGACGTCATCGTCGCCGCCGGGCACGGAGAGCACTTCACCCACGGGCTGGGGCACGGTGTCGGCCTGGAGATCCACGAGGCTCCGGGCATCTCGGCGCTGGGCGCAGGTACCCTGGCCGCTGGCATGGCCGTCACCGTGGAGCCAGGCGTGTACCTGCCCGGCCACGGCGGTGTCCGGATCGAGGACACCTTGATCGTCACGGACGACGAGCCCGAGTTGTTGACCCTCACGAGCAAGGAACTGCTGGTCCTCTAGATGGCTACCACCAACGACCTCAAGAACGGCACCGTCCTCAACCTGGACGGCCAGCTGTGGACCGTCACCGACTTCCAGCACGTGAAGCCGGGCAAGGGCGGCGCCTTCGTGCGCACCACCCTGAAGAACGTGCTCTCCGGCAAGGTCGTCGACCGCACGTTCAACGCCGGCCTGAAGATCGAGACGGCCAACGTCGACAAGCGGTCGATGACGTTCCTCTACGCCGACGGCACCGACTACGTCTTCATGGACGGCGACACCTTCGAGCAGATCTACGTCCCCGCCACGACCCTCGGGGACGGCGCGAACTACCTGCTGGAGAACACCGAGGTCACGGTGGCGGTGCACAACGAGACCCCGCTGTACGTCGAGCTGCCGGTGACCATGGAGCTGGTCGTGCAGCACACCGACCCGGGCCTGCAGGGCGACCGCTCCACCGGTGGCACGAAGCCGGCGACCCTGGAGACCGGTGCGGAGGTCCAGGTGCCGCTGTTCATCACCACCGGCGAGAAGCTGAAGATCGACACCCGCGACGGCCGCTACCTCGGCCGGGTCAGCTGACCTCGTGGCAGCCCGCACCAAGGCGCGCAAGCGTGCGGTCGACGTCCTCTACGAGGCCGACCTGCGCTCCAGCGACCCGCTCACGGTCCTGCGGGACCGCATCGCCGACGGCAACCCGCCGGTGCCCGAGCACGCCGTCCGGCTGGTCGAGGGCGCTGTCGCGCAGCAGGCCCGGATCGACGAGCTGATCGAGGAGCACGCCTCCGGCTGGTCGCTGGACCGGCTCCCCGACGTCGACCGGGCGATCCTGCGGATGGCCGTCTTCGAGCTGCTGTGGGTCGACGACGTCCCCGACGCGGTGGTCATCGACGAGGCGGTGGAGCTGGCCAAGGCGCTGTCCACCGACGACTCGCCGGCCTACGTCAACGGCGTCCTCGGCGGCATCGTCCGCGCCGAGATCCCCACCTGAGGCAGCCTCTGCCTGAACGCGAACGGCCCACTCCGGAGACCGGAGTGGGCCGTTCGCACGTTCGGTCCTGTCAGCGCGGCGCGCGGCGGCGCTCGCCCCAGGAGGCGTCGTCGTCCTCCTCGGTGGCGTAGCCGACGCCGTCGACGCCCGGGGAGAGGACACCCCACTCGATGAGCCGGGTGGTCAGCTCGTCGGGGCTCATGTCGTAGATGATCGCCAGCGACTTCAGGTCCTCGGCGCGGATCGAGAGCACCTTGCCGTTGTAGTCGTGCCGCTGCGCCTGGATGGTCGAGGCGTAGCGGGCCAGCGGGCCGGCCTCGTCGGCGGGCAGCGAGCCCAGCGACTCGAGGTTGAGCACGATCTTGGTGCTCTTGGTGACCGCGGAGCTCGGCCGCGGGTCGGGCAGCAGCTCGGAGACGGGCACGCCGTAGAAGACGGCCAGCTCGGACAGCCGCTGCACGGTGACCGCGCGGTCGCCGCGTTCGTAGGAGCCGACGACGACGGCCTTCCACCGGCCGTGGGACTTGTCCTCCACGCCCTGCAACGACAGCCCTTGCTGGTTGCGGATGGCCCGCAGGCGGGCGCCCAGCGCCCTGGAGTAGTCGGTGCTCATGACCTCTGCTCACTGACTGTCGTCGGTAGGGAACGGTTCTGGTCACGCAGAGTACTGGCAGAGCCGGTGTGGCGACAGTCCGGGAGCCCCCAAGGGGTCAGAAGCCGTCGCAGCGGCCTCCTGCCGGGTGCGACGCGGGCCACCTCCGGCGGTGCAGTACCGTCTTCGGCGGTCCACCTCGTCGTCGGCCGGTCCGGCCGGCGGCGCTGATCTCCTTTAACGACCCGTCCCGTGAGGCGGGGAAGGAGGCTTGATGACCACGTCATCAGAGCTGCCCGTGCCACCGTCCACCGAGCCGCCCGCCGGTGGCCCCCCGCCGTTGCTGAGCGCGGACGACGTCGCCCGGGTGGTCGACCGGATCGCCCACCAGCTGATCGAGCGCGCGGCGAGCGCCTCGTCCGCCGGCACCGCCGACGGTGGCCTCGGTGACCTCGTGCTCGTCGGGATCCCCACCCGCGGCGCCCCGCTGGCCCGTCGGCTGGCCGCCCGGATCGAGGCCTTCAGCGGCACCGCGGTCGACGTCGGCACCGTCGACATCACCCTCTACCGCGACGACCTGCGCCTGCGCGGCGTCCGGGCCCTGGAGGACACCCGGCTGCCGGGTGCCGGGGTCGACGGCCGGCTCGTGGTGCTCGTGGACGACGTCCTGTTCTCCGGCCGGTCGGTGCGCGCGGCCCTGGACGCGCTGCGGGACCTCGGCCGGCCGCGCGCCGTGCAGCTGGCGGTGCTGGTCGACCGCGGCCACCGGGAGCTGCCGATCCGCGCCGACTACGTGGGCAAGAACGTGCCGACCTCCCGCACCCAGTCGGTGAAGGTGCACCTGGCCGAGGTCGACGGGCTGGACGAGGTCCTGCTGACCGAGGGGGAGGGCGCGTGAAGCGGCACCTGCTGGAGGCCGCGGACCTGGACCGGGCCGACGCGACCCTCGTCCTGGACACCGCCGGCCAGATCGAGTCCGCGCTGGCGGGCAGGGAGGTCAAGAAGCTCCCCACCCTGCGCGGGCGCACCGTGGTCAACCTCTTCTACGAGGACTCCACCCGCACTCGGATCTCCTTCGAGCTGGCGGCCAAGCGACTCTCCGCCGACGTCATCAACTTCTCAGCCAAGGGCAGCAGCGTCTCCAAGGGCGAGAGCCTGAAGGACACCGCGCTGACCCTGGAGGCGATGGGCAGCGACGCGATCGTCATCCGGCACCAGGCGTCCGGGGCGCCGCACCGGCTGGCCCGTTGGGTGAAGGGCAGCGTGGTGAACGCCGGCGACGGCACCCACGAGCACCCCACCCAGGCGCTGCTGGACGCCTACACGATCCGGCAGCGGCTGGGCCGGCTCGACGGCGTGCGGGTGGCGATCGTCGGCGACGTGCTGCACAGCCGGGTCGCCCGCTCCAACGTCTGGCTGCTGTCCACGCTGGGCGCCGAGGTCACCCTGGTCGCCCCGCCGACGCTGCTGCCGGTGGGCGTGGGCAGCTGGCCGGTCGCGGTCAGCTACGACCTGGACGCCGTGCTGCCCAAGGCCGACGTGGTGATGATGCTGCGGGTGCAGGCCGAGCGGATGAACGCCTCGTTCTTCCCCAGCGCCCGCGAGTACAGCCGCCGCTACGGCCTGGACGGGCGACGGATGGCCACGCTGCCCGACGACGCGATCGTCATGCACCCCGGCCCGATGAACCGCGGCATGGAGATCGCCGCCGAGGTGGCCGACTCGGCCCGCTCCACCATCGTCGACCAGGTCGGCAACGGCGTGAGCGTGCGCATGGCCGTCCTGTACCTGCTGCTGGGAGGCGCACCCGAATGAGCACCCTGATCAAGGGCGCCCGCCCGTACGGCGAGGACGCCGTCGACCTGCTGCTGGACGACGGCGTGATCACCGCCATCGGCACCGGCCTGTCCGCCGACGGCGCCCAGGTGGTCGACGCCGCCGGACTGATCGCGCTGCCCGGGCTGGTCGACCTGCACACCCACCTGCGGGAGCCGGGCCGGGAGGACGCCGAGACGGTCGAGACCGGCAGCCGGGCGGCGGCGCTGGGCGGGTTCACCGCGGTGCACGCGATGGCCAACACCGACCCGGTCGCGGACACCGCCGGCGTGGTCGAGCAGGTCTGGCGGCTGGGCCAGGAGGCCGGCCTGGTGGACGTCGTCCCGGTCGGGGCGGTCACCGTCGGGCTGCGCGGGGAGCGGCTGGCCGAGCTCGGCGCAATGGCCGACTCCGCCGCGCGGGTGCGGGTGTTCTCCGACGACGGGCACTGCGTCGCCGACCCCGCGCTGATGCGCCGCGCCCTGGAGTACGTCAAGGCCCTGGACGGCGTCGTCGCCCAGCACGCCGAGGAGCCCCGGCTCACCGTGGGCGCGCAGATGAACGAGGGCGACCGCTCCGCCCGGCTGGGGCTCGCCGGCTGGCCGGCCGCGGCCGAGGAGGCGGTGATCGCCCGCGACGTGCTGCTGGCCGGGCACGTCGGGGCGCGGCTGCACGTCTGCCACGTCTCCACCGCCGGGTCGGTGGAGATCCTGCGCTGGGCGAAGTCTCGTGGGGTGCAGGTCACTGCCGAGGTGACCCCGCACCACCTGCTGCTCACCGACGAGTGCGCGGAGACCTACGACCCGGTGTTCAAGGTCAACCCGCCGCTGCGCACGGACGCCGACGTCCAGGCGCTGCGGGCCGGGCTGGCCGACGGCACGATCGACGCCGTCGCCACCGACCACGCCCCACACGCGGTGGAGGACAAGGAGAGCGAGTGGGCCTCGGCCCGGCCGGGGATGCTCGGCCTGGAGCAGGCGCTCTCGATCGTCGTGCAGACCATGGTGGAGCCAGGGCTGCTCGACTGGCGCGGGGTCGCCGACCGCATGTCGGTCCGGCCGGCGGCCATCGGCCGCCTCGCCGATCGTGGTGCGGACTCCCACGGCCGACCGCTCACCGTCGGCGAGCCGGCCAACCTGCTGCTGCTGGACCCCACGCACCGGGCCACCGTCGACCCGGCCGCGCTGGCCAGCCGCAGCCGCAACAGCCCCTATGCCGGCCGGGAGCTCCCCGGCCGGGTGGTCGCCACGTTCCTGCGGGGGACGGCGACCGTGATGGACGGGAAGGCACAGAAGTGAGCGACGCGATCCTCGTCCTCGAGGACGGCAGGACCTTTCACGGCGACGCCTACGGCGCGACCGGCACGACCGTCGGCGAGGCGGTGTTCTCCACCGGCATGACCGGCTACCAGGAGACGCTCACCGACCCCAGCTACGCGGGTCAGATCATCACGATGACCGCGCCGCACGTGGGCAACACGGGCGTCAACGGCGAGGACGACGAGAGCCGCCGGATGTGGGTGGCCGGCTTCGTGGTCCGCGACCCGGCCCGACGCCCGGCCAACTGGCGGGCCACCGGCAGCCTGGACGACGAGCTGGTCGCCCAGGGCGTGGTCGGGATCAGCGGCATCGACACCCGCGCGCTGACCCGGCACCTGCGGGACCGCGGCGCGATGCGGGCGGGGATCAGCACCGAGCTGGGCGCCGACGAGCTGCTGGCCCGGGTGACCGCCAGCCCGAGCATGACCGGCGCGGACCTGGCGCCCAGCGTCAGCGCGAGCGAGCCCTACGTCGTCCCGGCGGTGGGGGAGAAGCGGTTCACCATCGCCGCCCTCGACCTGGGCATCAAGACCGCCACCCCGCGGTACCTGGCCGAGCTCGGCGTCGAGACGCACGTGCTGCCGGCCACGGCGACCGCCGAGCAGCTGCTCGAGCACGGGGTGGACGGCGTCTTCGTCTCGAACGGGCCCGGCGACCCGGCCGCCGCCGACTACGCGGTCGCCGCGGTGCGCGGGGTGCTGGAGGCCCGGCGTCCGCTGTTCGGCATCTGCTTCGGCAACCAGATCCTCGGCCGGGCCCTGGGCCTGGGCACCTACAAGCTGCGCTTCGGGCACCGCGGGCTCAACCAGCCGGTGCTGGACCGGGTCAGCGGCACGGTGCGGGTCACCAGCCACAACCACGGCTTCGCCGTCGACGCCCCGCTGGACCGGCCGGTCGACACCCCGTTCGGGCCGGTGGAGGTCAGCCACGTCGGCTTGAACGACGACGTGGTGGAGGGGCTGCGGCTCATCGACGCCCCGGCGTTCAGCGTCCAGTTCCACCCGGAGGCCGCGGCCGGGCCGCACGACGCCAACCCGCTGTTCGGCCGGTTCGTCGACCTGATGGCGGCTTCCAAGGAAGGCAGTGCGGTGACACCTCCACCCGTCGTCGAGTCGAGCACGGGGGAGAACGCCTGATGCCCAAGCGGACAGATCTGCAGCACGTGCTCGTGATCGGCTCCGGGCCGATCGTCATCGGTCAGGCCAGCGAGTTCGACTACTCGGGCACCCAGGCCTGCCGGGTGCTCAAGGCCGAGGGGCTGCGGGTCAGCCTGGTCAACAGCAACCCGGCCACGATCATGACCGACCCCGAGGTCGCCGACGCCACCTACGTGGAGCCGCTGACGCCGGAGTTCGTCGAGCGGGTGATCGCCAAGGAGCGCCCCGACGCGCTGCTGGCCACCCTGGGCGGCCAGACCGCGCTGAACCTCGCCATCGGGCTGTACGAGAACGGGGTGCTGGAGAAGTACGGCGTCCAGCTCATCGGTGCCGACGTCGACGCGATCAACCGCGGCGAGGACCGGCAGAAGTTCAAGGACATCGTGCGCTCCATCGGCGCCGACGCCCCGCGCTCGACGGTCTGCGGGACCGTCGAGGAGGCGCTGGCCACCGCCGGCGAGGTCGGCTACCCGGTGGTCATCCGGCCCAGCTTCACCATGGGCGGGCTGGGCTCGGGGATCGCCACCGACGAGCCGATGCTGCGCCGGATGGCCGGGCACGGGCTGGCCGACTCCCCGGTGCACACCGTGCTGATCGAGGAGTCGGTGCTCGGCTGGAAGGAGTTCGAGCTCGAGCTGATGCGCGACCGCAGCGACAACGTGGTGGTCATCTGCTCGATCGAGAACATCGACGCGATGGGCGTGCACACCGGTGACTCGGTGACCGTCGCCCCGGCGATGACGCTCACCGACCGCGAGTACCAGCAGATGCGCGACGTCGGCATCGCCGTGCTGCGCGAGGTCGGTGTGGACACCGGCGGCTGCAACATCCAGTTCGCCGTCCACCCGGAGACCGGCCGGCTGGTCGTCATCGAGATGAACCCGCGGGTGTCGCGGTCCAGTGCCCTGGCGTCGAAGGCCACCGGCTTCCCGATCGCCAAGATCGCCGCCAAGCTGGCCATCGGCTACACCCTGGACGAGATCACCAACGACATCACCGGGGTCACCCCGGCGTCGTTCGAGCCGTCGCTGGACTACGTCGTGGTGAAGATCCCGCGCTTCGCCTTCGAGAAGTTCCCCGGCGCCGACCCGCGGCTCACCACGACGATGAAGAGCGTCGGTGAGGTCATGGCGATGGGCCGCAACTTCACCGAGGCGCTGGGCAAGGCGATGCGGTCGACGGAGACCTCGGCCGCCGGGTTCTGGACCGACGCCGCCCAGCCCGCGGACGCCGCGGCACTGGTGGAGCAGCTGCGCACCCCCGTCGACGGCCGGCTGTACACCGCCCAGCGGGCACTGGCCGCCGGCGCCACCGTCGAGCAGGTGTCGGAGGCCAGCGGCTTCGACACCTGGTTCGTCGACCAGATCGCCATGGTCAACGAGATCGGCGAGGAGGTCCGGGAGGCGCCGTCGCTGACCCCCGAGCTGCTGCGCCGGGCCAAGCGGCACGGCCTGTCCGACCGCCAGGTGGCCGTGCTGCGGCCGGAGCTGGCGGGGGAGGACGGCGTCCGCACGCTGCGCTGGCGGCTGGGCATCCGGCCGGTCTACAAGACCGTGGACACCTGCGCCGCCGAGTTCGCCGCCCGGACGCCGTACCACTACTCCTCCTACGACTCCGAGACCGAGGTGGAGCCGCGGGAGAAGCCGGCGGTGCTGATCCTCGGGTCGGGGCCGAACCGGATCGGGCAGGGCGTGGAGTTCGACTACTCCTGCGTGCACGCGGTGATGGCCCTGCAGGACGCCGGCTACGAGGCGGTGATGGTCAACTGCAACCCGGAGACCGTCTCCACCGACTACGACACCGCCGACCGGCTGTACTTCGAGCCGCTCACCTTCGAGGACGTCCTGGAGGTCGTGGAGGCCGAGCGCGCCGCCGGCCCGGTCGCCGGGGTCATCTGCACCCTCGGCGGGCAGACCCCGCTGGGCCTGGCGCAGCGGCTCAAGGACGCCGGCGTCCCGGTGCTGGGCACGTCCCCGGAGGCGATCGACGCCGCCGAGGACCGCGGCGAGTTCTCCCGGGTGCTGTCCGACACCGGCCTGCTCGCGCCCAAGCACGGCATGGCGACGACGTCGGCCGAGGCCGTGGCCATCGCGGCCTCCATCGGCTACCCGGTGCTGGTGCGGCCCTCCTACGTGCTCGGCGGGCGCGGGATGGAGATCGTCTACGAGGACGCCATGCTGGAGGCCTACATCACCAAGGCCACCGACGTGAGCGCCGACCACCCGGTGCTGGTCGACCGGTTCCTCGAGGACGCCGTGGAGATCGACGTCGACGCGCTCTACGACGGCACCGACCTGTACCTGGGCGGGGTCATGGAGCACATCGAGGAGGCCGGGATCCACTCCGGCGACTCGGCGTGCGCGCTGCCGCCGATCACCCTGGGCGGTGAGGACCTGCAGACCATCCGGCGGGCCACCGAGGCGCTCGCCGCCCGGATCGGCGTGCGGGGGCTGATGAACGTGCAGTACGCGCTGAAGGACGACGTCCTGTACGTGCTGGAGGCCAACCCGCGCGCCAGCCGCACGGTGCCGTTCGTGTCGAAGGTGACCGCGGTGCAGCTGGCCAAGGCGGCGGCGCGGATCGCGGTCGGCCAGACGATCGCCCAGCTGCGCACCGAGGGCGTGCTGCCGGCCACCGGTGACGGCACCGACCTGCCGGTCGACGGCCCGATCGCGGTGAAGGAGGCGGTGCTGCCCTTCCACCGGTTCCGCACCATGGAGGGCCACGGCGTGGACACCGTGCTCGGGCCGGAGATGAAGTCGACCGGTGAGGTGATGGGCATCGACGCGGAGTTCGGCACCGCGTTCGCCAAGTCCCAGGCCGCCGCCTACGGCGACCTGCCGACCGGCGGAACGGTGTTCGTGTCGCTGGCCAACCGGGACAAGCGCTCGGCGGTCTTCCCGGTCAAGCGGCTGGCCGACCTCGGTTTCCGGGTGCTGGCCACCGTCGGCACCGCGCAGGTGCTCCGCCGCAACGGGGTGGCCTGCGAGGTGGTCGGGAAGTTCTCCCAGGGCCCGGGCAACGTGGTCGAGCGGATCCTGGCCGGCGAGATCGACCTGGTGGTGAACACCCCGTTCGGCACGCCGGGCAACAGCGGGCCGCGGCTGGACGGGTACGAGATCCGGGCCGCCGCGGTCAGCGCCGGCATCCCGTGCATCACCACCGTGCAGGGCATGGCGGCCACCGTGCAGGGCGTGGAGGCCCTGCGCCGCGGCGACATCGGGGTGCGCAGCCTGCAGGACCTGCACCAGGCCCTGGCCGCCGCCCAGGCGGCGGCCGGGAACCCGGCGTGACCGGGGGCGGGGGCGCAGCAGCCGCGGCCGAGCTGGGCCGGGAGGCACGCGCGGCCGGGCTGACCGGCCCCGTGCTCCGGACCCTGCACGCCGCAGCCGTCGCCCGACTGGACGGCGCCCCCGCCCCCGAACCGGCCTGGCTCACCGAGCTGACCACCGCGCTGGACCGGGACGGGCTGGGCGCCGACGACCTGCCCGCCCTGGTCCGGCTGCTGGCCACCGCGGGACAGCACCGGCTGCTGGCCCGCTCGGTGGTGCGCTTCCCGGCCTACGCCCTCACCGACGACGTGGCCGCCGCGCGCGTCGGGCCGCCCGGGCCCCGATTGCCGGTCCGCCCGCGGGCCGCCGGCAGCTGGTCGGTGCTCGGCCGGCGGACCGGCTTCCCGATCGGCGTCCCGGCCTGCCCGATGACCGGCACCGCCGCCTGGGTGCAGTACCTGGCCGGCAACGGCTTCAACCTGCTCACCTACAAGACCGTCCGCAGCCGCGCGCACCCGGCCAACCAGTTCCCCAACTGGGCGTTCGTCCCCGCGGTGCGCGAGCCGTTCGCGGTCGACGGCCCGCCGCCGGTGGTCACCGCCGAGCCGTCGGACTGGGTGCCGCCCGGCGACCCGGCGGTGACGTCGGCGAACTCCTTCGGGGTGCCGTCGCCGGACCCGGCGGTCTGGACCGAGGACGTCGCCGCCGCCGTCCGCTGCCTGGCCGACGACCAGCTGCTGCTGGTCAGCGTGCTGGGGGAGGACGTCGGCGAGGGCCCGCCGCAGCTGCAGGCGATCGCCGAGGACTTCGCCCGCACGGCGCGGCTGGCCGAGTCAGCCGGCGCCCCGGTGGTGGAGCTCAACCTGTCCTGCCCCAACGCGCTGGACGCCGCTCAGGGCGGGGTGCGGCCGCCGATCTGCCTGGACGCCGAGCTGACCACCGCGATCGTCGAGACCACCCGGCGCGCGCTGTCCAGCAGCACCGGGCTGGTCGCCAAGCTCTCCTGGCTGGACGGACCCGCCCTGGCCGGGCTGCTGCCGCGGATCGCACCGCATTTGGACGGGGTGGCCGCGATCAACACGGTGCAGTGCGCGGTGCAGCGCGCCGACGGCCGGCCCACCTTCCCGGGGCGGCCGCTGGCCGGGGTCTCCGGCGCCGCGGTGCGCGACCTGGCCCTGGACTTCACCGTCCGGCTGCTGGACCTGCGGGCGGTCGGCGGGTTCGACTTCGACGTCCTGGCGATGGGCGGGGTGACCGACCCCGCGAGCTGTGCGGCGCTGCTGGAGCTCGGCGCGGCCGGCGTGCAGACCGCCACCGGCGCCTTCGCCGACCCCTTCCTCGCCCGGGCGTGCGTCGACGAGCTCGCCGGGGCAGCGGCGTGAGCGGCACCTTCGGGGAGCGGCTGGCCGACGCCGTCGCCGCCCGCGGTCCGCTCTGCGTGGGCATCGACCCGCACGTGCCGCTGCTGGAGCGCTGGGGGCTGCCCGACAGCCCCGAGGGGCTGGCCCGGTTCACCGACGCCGTCGTGGACGCCCTCGCCGGGCACGTCGCGGTGCTCAAGCCGCAGCTGGCCTTCTACGAGCGGCACGGCTCCCGCGGGCTGGCCGTGCTGGAGGAGGCCGTCGCCCGAGCCCGGGCGGCTGGGGCGCTGGTGCTGCTGGACGCCAAGCGCGGTGACATCGGCTCGACGATGGACGCCTACGCCGACTACCTGCGCCCCGAGCACCCGCTGGCCGTGGACGCCCTGACCGTGAGCCCGTTCCTCGGCCCGGGGTCGCTGCAGCCGGCCGTCGACACCGCCCGGTGGACCGGCGGGGGGCTGTTCGTGCTGGCCCGCACCTCCAACCCGGACGCCGGCACGCTCCAGCACGCCCTGGTCGGTTCCCGGAGCGCGGCCCAGGTGGTGGTGGACACGGTCCGCGGCTGGAACACCCCGGGGTGGGTGGTGGGCGACCCGATGCCGGACGTGGCCGCGGTGCGCGACGTGGCGGGCCGGTGGGGCCCGACCACGGGCTCCTTCGGCGTCGTCGTGGGTGCCACCCTGCCCGACCTGGACGTCGACCTCGACGGGCTCGGGGGGCCGGTCCTCGCCCCGGGCCTGGGGGCGCAGGGCGGGTCGGTCGCGGACCTGCGCCGGCTGTTCGGCACCGGGCGCGCCGTCGTCCCCACCGTCTCCCGGGACGTGTTGCAGGCCGGGCCGGACGCCGCCGCGCTGCGGGCCGCCGCCGACCGCTGGACGGCGGAGCTCACCGCGTGAGCCGCGCGGCGCCCCGGCTGGTGCTGGCCCTCGGGACGGTGCTGTGCGCGCTGGGCGCCGCCCTGTTCTGGCGGACCAACCGCTCGGGGTCGCCGGCCGACGGCGGCTGGGCCGCCTACACGCCCCTGCCGGCGGAGACGGCGTACCAGAGCCGGCTGACCCTCTCCTTCGACGACGACCGCTGGGCGGTGCTCTGGACCGCCGGCCACGTCGTCGGTGCCGTGCTGGTCGTGGCCGGGCTGCTGGTGCTGTCCGGCCTGGCCGGGTGGTTGCTGGGCCGGCGGCGGGCCGGCCGACGACCTGCTGACCAGCGGTGACGGCCCGGTTACTGCACCGTCCGGTCCGATCGCGTGTCCGCGCAGCACACCGGCCCGGCGCAGATGACACGGGGTCCAGGATGACCAGCGGGTTCGAGGTGACTAGGTTGGCGGCCAGGCTCATACCGAGGGCCGCCGTCCAGGCACACTCCACACCGAACGACACCGCCGGTCGCAGCGCCGGCACGATCACGATTGGGTTGCTCCGTGCCCCTTCCCGAGTTGTCCCCCGAACAGCGCGCCGCAGCCCTGGAGAAGGCCGCCGCGGCCCGCAAGTCCCGCGCCGAGCTGCGTGAGCGGCTGAAGACCAAGGGCGCGACGGTCGGCGACGTCCTCAAGCAGGGCGAGACCGACGAGGTCATCGGCAAGATGCGGGTCTCCGCGGTGCTGGAGTCCCTCCCCGGTGTCGGCAAGGCGCGCGCGGCCAAGATCATGGAGCGGCTCGAGATCTCCCCGACCCGCCGCGTCCGTGGCCTCGGCGCCAACCAGCGCAAGGCGCTGGAGGCCGAGTTCGCCGGCGAGGTCGTCGAGCCCTGAGCCCGTCCCTGTCCCGACCGACCCGCACCCCCAGCCCGAGGACGCCGAGCGTGGCCCGCACCCCTGCCCGCCTGACGGTCCTCTCCGGCCCCTCGGGGGTGGGCAAGGGCACGGTCGTCGCCGAGGTCCGGCGCCGGCACCCGGAGGTCTGGGTGTCGGTGTCGGTCACCACCCGTGCCCCCCGCGCGGGTGAGGTCGACGGCGAGCACTACTGGTTCGTCGACGACGACTACTTCGACTGGCTGATCGAGCACGACGGCCTGCTGGAGTGGGCGGAGTACGCGGGCAACCGCTACGGCACCCCGGTGGCGCCGGTGCAGGAGCAGCTGGCCTCCGGGGCCCCGGCGCTGCTGGAGATCGAGCTGCAGGGCGCCCGGCAGGTGCGCGAACGCGCGCCGGAGGCCCAGCTGGTCTTCCTGGCCCCGCCGTCCTGGGCGGAGCTGGTCAGCCGGCTGGCCGGCCGGGGCACCGAGCACCCCGAGGTGCAGTCCCGCCGGCTGGCGCTCGCGCAGGCCGAGCTGGACGCCTCCGGGGAGTTCGACGTGGTGGTCGTCAACGACGACGTGGCCAGGGCCGCCGACGAGTTGGTAGGCTTGCTGACTGCGTCTCCCCCCGCTGGTCCCTGACCGCGGTCGAGGGCGCACCCGAGGCGACCGTGCGGAGCCATCCGCCGCCCGCCCGCACACCGAGTTGAGGAGCACGCCCGCCCGTGTCCGGAGTCGCACCTGCCCCTGAGGGCATCACCAACCCGCCGATCGACGAGCTGCTCGAGCGGACCACCAGCAAGTACGGGTTGGTCATCTACGCCGCCAAGCGCGCGCGCCAGATCAACGCCTACTACAGCCAGCTCTCCGAGGGCCTGCTGGAGTACGTCGGCCCGCTGGTCGACACCGCGCCCCAGGAGAAGCCGCTGTCGATCGCGCTCCGCGAGATCAACGAGGGCCTGCTCGCCCACACCGCCGGCGAGAACTGAGCAAGCACCCGTACTGATGACGAAGCCCCCGGCTGGTGCCGGGGGCTTCGTCGTGTGTGGAGGATGGACTCCATGAGCCAGATCGTCCTGGGCGTGGGTGGCGGCGTCGCCGCCTACAAGTCCGCGCTGCTGCTGCGCGCCCTCACCGAGTCCGGCCACGACGTCCGCGTGGTGCCCACGGCGTCGGCGCTGCGCTTCGTCGGCGCCGCGACGTTCGAGGCGCTCAGCGGGAACCCGGTGTCCACCGAGGTCTGGGACGACGTCCCCGAGGTCGCCCACGTCCGGATCGGGCAACGTGCCGACCTGGTCCTGGTCAACCCGGCCACCGCGGACCTGCTGGCCCGGGCGGCGGCCGGGCGGGCCGACGACCTGCTCACCGCCACGCTGCTCACCGCGCACTGCCCGGTCGTCTTCGTCCCGGCCATGCACACCGAGATGTGGCAGCACCCGGCCACCCAGGACAACGTCGCGACGCTGCGCCGCCGTGGTGCGGTCGTGCTGCCCCCCGCGGTGGGGCGGCTCACCGGCCCGGACTCCGGCCCCGGGCGGTTGCCCGAGCCCGCCGACGTCGCGGCGCTGGCCGAGCTGGTGCTCTCCGCCGGTGCCGGGGCGCTGGCCCCCGACCTCATCGGCCGCCGGGTGGTGATCAGCGCCGGCGGCACCCGGGAGCCGCTGGACCCGGTGCGGTTCCTGGGCAACCGCTCGTCCGGGCTGCAGGGCTGGGCGCTGGCCCGGGTCGCCGCGGCCCGGGGTGCCGAGGTCGTGCTGGTCGCCGCCAACGTCGAGCTGCCGGCCCCGTTCGGGGTGCGGGTGGTGGCGGTGGAGAGCGCCGAGGAGCTGCGGACCGCGATGCACACGGAGTCCTCCGGACGGCAGCACGCCGAGTCGTCCGGGCAGGGGGCGGCTCGACCGGCCGACGTCGTCGTCATGGCCGCCGCGGTCGCCGACTTCCGGCCCGCCACGGTCGCCGGCAGCAAGCTGAAGAAGGGCGGGGCCGCCGAGCCGAGCTCGGTGGAGCTGGTCCGCAACCCCGACGTCCTGGTCGAGCTGGTGGGCTCCCGGCCGCCCGGGCAGCTCGTCGTCGGCTTCGCCGCGGAGACCGGCGACGCCGAGGGCGACGTGCTGACCCACGCCCGCGCCAAGCTGGCCCGCAAGGGCGCGGACCTGCTGGTGGTCAACGACGTCTCCGCCGGCCGGGTCTTCGGGCGGGCCGAGAACGAGGTGACGGTGCTGGCCACCGACGGGTCGGCGACCGCCGTGCCCTCCGGTCGCAAGGACGCGGTCGCCGCCGCGATCTGGGACGTGGTGTCCGACCGGCTGCCCCGGCAGGCGTGACACCACCGCCTCACCGAACGGGCGGGAGCTCCCGCCGGTAGCCTCAGCCGTCGGGCCGCCCGCCACGTGGTGCAGCCCGGCCGACCGCGAGCAACGCGCTCGGCAGCCGACCGCAGGGAGAACCGAGTGCCACGCCGTCTCTTCACGTCCGAGTCGGTGACCGAGGGCCACCCCGACAAGATCGCGGACCAGATCAGCGACTCGATCCTGGACGCGATGCTCGCCCAGGACCCGCGCAGCCGCGTCGCCGTCGAGACCCTCATCACCACCGGCCAGGTGCACATCGCCGGTGAGGTCACCACCTCCGGCTACGTCGACATCGCCGACATCGTGCGCAAGACGATCCTCGGCATCGGCTACGACTCCTCCCGCAAGGGCTTCGACGGCGCCTCCTGCGGCGTCAGCGTCTCCATCGGCGCCCAGTCCCCGGACATCGCCCAGGGCGTGGACATCGGCTACGAGGCCCGCACGGCCGAGCTGAGCGCGGCCGAGCACCGGGCCGCGGCGGCCGACGACCTGATCGCCCGGCAGGGCGCCGGCGACCAGGGCCTGATGTTCGGCTACGCCACGGACGAGACCCCCGAGCTGATGCCGCTGCCGATCGCGCTGGCGCACCGGCTGTCCCGGCGGCTGTCGGCCGTCCGCAAGGACGGTTCGGTGCCCTACCTGCGCCCCGACGGCAAGACCCAGGTCACCGTCGTCTACGAGGACGACCGCCCGGTCGCCGTGGACACCGTGGTGGTCTCCTCCCAGCACGCCGAGGACATCTCCATCGACACGCTGCTCGCCCCGGACGTCCAGGAGTTCGTGGTCGAGCCCGCGCTGCGCGAGCTGGGCCTGCCCACCACCGGCTACCGGCTGCTGGTGAACCCGACCGGCAAGTTCGTCATCGGTGGCCCGATGGGCGATGCCGGGCTGACCGGTCGCAAGATCATCGTCGACACCTACGGCGGCATGGCCCGGCACGGTGGCGGCGCGTTCTCCGGCAAGGACCCCTCGAAGGTCGACCGGTCCGGGGCCTACGCGATGCGCTGGGTGGCGAAGAACGTCGTCGCCGCCGGGCTGGCCCGCCGGTGCGAGGTGCAGGTCGCCTACGCGATCGGTGCCGCCCACCCGGTGGGGCTCTTCGTGGAGACCTTCGGCACGAACACGATCCCGGAGGAGGTGCTGGAGAAGGCGATCACCGCGGTGTTCGACCTGCGGCCCGGCGCGATCGTGCGGGACCTGGACCTGCTGCGGCCGATCTACGCCCCGACCGCGGCCTACGGCCACTTCGGCCGCACCGACATCGAGCTGCCCTGGGAGCGGCTGGACCGGGTCGACGCGCTGAAGTCGGCGGTGGCCTGAGGACCTCCGGGCACCCCGCTGCGCGACCGCGCGCAGCGGGGCACTGCAGGAGGGCCGTGCCAGCACGTCGCCGGGGACTGTCGGAGTGAGCGGGGAGACTGGCCCGGTGCGTGTCGCCCGGGTCGTCGTCGACGTTCCGTTGGCGCACCTGGACCGGCCCTTCGACTACGCCGTCCCCGAGGAGCTCGCCGAGCAGGTGGTGGCCGGCTGCCGGGTCCGGGTGCGCTTCGCCGGCAAGCTGGTGGACGGCGTCGTCCTGGAGCTGGCGGCCGACACCGACCACACCGGGAAGCTGGCCCCGCTGGCCAAGGTGGTCTCCGCCGAGCCGGTGCTCACCCCGGAGGTCGCCGACCTGGCCCGCTCGGTCGCCGACCGGTACGCCGGGTCGCTGACCGACGTGCTGCGGCTGGCCCTGCCCCCACGCCGTGGCGCCCCGGAGAAGCGACCCCGGCTCGACCCGCCACCACCACCCGCGGCCCCCGACCCGGCGGGCTTCGCCCGGTACCCGACCGGGCCCCAGCTGCTGACCGCCGTCGCCGAGGGTCGGCCGGCCCGCGCGGTCTGGACGGCGCTGCCCGGGGAGGACTGGCCGACCCGGCTGGCCGAGCTGGCGCAGGCCGCCCTCTCCGGCGGTCGGGGTGCGCTGGTCGTGGTGCCCGACGGCAAGGACCTGGACCGGCTGGCCGCCGCGGCCGACCGGCTGCTGCCGGCCGGCTCGGTCGCCGTGCTGCGCGCGGACTCCTCCCCGGACACCCGCTACGGCCGCTTCCTCACCGCCTCGCGCGGCACCGCCCAGGTGGTGCTCGGCACCCGCGGTTCGGTCTTCGCGCCCGTGCGGGAGCTGGGCCTGGTGGTCGTCTGGGACGACGGCGACGACCTGCACGCCGAGCCGCGGGCGCCCTACCCGCACGCCCGGGACGTGCTGGTGCACCGGGCGCACCTCGCCTCCTGCGCGGCCGTGGTCGCCGGGACCGCGCGCACGGCGGAGGCAGCGCTGCTGGTGGAGTCCGGGTGGGCGCACGAGCTGATCGCCGACCGCGCCACCCTGCGCGCCGCCGCACCTCGGGTGGAGGCGCTGGGCAGCGACTTCGAGCTGGCCCGGGACCCGGCCGCCCGGTCGGCCCGGCTGCCCACCCTCGGGTTCACCGTGGCCCGGCGCGCGCTGGCCGACGGTGCCCCCGTGCTGATCCAGGTGCCCCGCTCGGGCTACGTGCCCTCCCTGGTCTGCGACCGGTGCCGTGCGCCGGCGCGCTGCGCGCACTGCGCCGGCCCGCTGGGGATCGCCCCGGCGCCCGGGCCCGGGGGCGTGCGGATCGCGGCCTGCCGCTGGTGCGCCCGGCCGGCGGCGACCTTCGACTGCCCGCACTGCCACGGCACGAAGCTGCGGGCCGCCGTCATCGGCGCCTCGCGCACGGCTGAGGAGCTGGGCCGGGCGTTCCCGGGCGCGGCGGTGCGGGTCTCCGGCCGCACCTCCGGTGTGCTGGCCACGGTCTCCGGTGACCCGGCGATCGTGGTCGCCACCCCGGGCGCCGAGCCGGTGGCCGAGGGCGGCTACGGCGCGGCGCTGCTGCTGGACTCCTGGGCGTTGCTCGGCCGGGCGGACCTGCGGGCGGGGGAGGAGACGATGCGGCGCTGGATGAACGCCGCCGCGCTGGTGCGCGCCGGCGGTCAGGTGGTGGTCGCCGCCGACGCGGCCCACCCGGTCGTGCAGGCGCTGGTCCGCTGGGACCCGGCCGGGCTGGCCACCCGGGAGCTGGCCGACCGCCGGGAGCTCGGGTTCCCGCCGGTCACCCGGATGGCCTCCCTGGCGGCGTCCCCGGCCGCGCTGGCGGACTTCCTGGCGGCGCTGCGGCTGCCCGAGGGCGCCGACGTCCTCGGGCCGGTGCCCGAGCCGCCACGGCCCGGGCAGGAGGGCGAGCGGGAGCGCTACCTGGTGCGGGTGCGGCGCAGCGACGGGGCGGCGCTGGCGCGGGCGCTGCACGACGTCCAGGGGGTGCGGAGCGCGAAGAAGGTCGCCGAGCACGTCCGCGTGCAGCTGGACCCGCTCGACCTCGCCTGATCGCCCGCCCGGGGGGAGTCAGCTGGTCGGCTGGTCCAGCAGCTGCGCCAGCTCGGCGTCCAGCTGGGCGGTGGCCAGGTCGTCGATGGCCCGCTCGGTGGCCCGGCGCCAGCGCACCGGGAGCGTCGACGCGGCGGCGCCCACCCCGACCACCACCCCCACCACCAGGTGCGGACGGCGGTGGCCGCGCCGGCGCAGGGCCCGGACGGCCGGGCGGTGGACGGCCGTCGCCGCCAGCCCCCAGCTCATCGTCGCCAGGGCCTGGTGGCGGGTCACCGCTTGGTCGGCCGGGGGCGTCGGCTCGGTCGGCATGCCCTGGAAGGTGCGCCGCAGCGCCGGCAGGTCGTGGGCGACCGTGTCGGCGGCCGTCGCGCCCATCAGGGCCAGGTAGACGCGCAGGCGGGCCGCGGACCGGGGCGGCAGGTCGAGGGCGGCTTCGGCGCCGCCGACCAGCAGTCCGTCGACGAGGGTGCTGATCACGGCGTGGACGCGGTGGGCGGCGAGTGAGGCCATTGCAGCACCGTAGCCAGATCACCCTGCAGGCGCCGCAGTCACCGGCACCTACGATCGTCCGCGTGAGCGTGACCCCCATCCGGATCATGGGCGACCCGGTGCTGCGCACCCCGGCCGCCCCCGTCGTCGACTTCGACGCCGAACTGCGTCAGCTCGTCGCCGACCTGACCGACACGATGCACGCCGCCGGCGGTGCCGGCATCGCCGCTCCGCAGATCGGCGTCGGCCTGCGGGTCTTCACCTGGTACGTCGACGGCGAGGTCGGCCACCTGGTCAACCCCGACGTCACGCCGGTGGGCGAGGAGACCGAGGAGGACGCCGAGGGATGCCTGTCCATCCCCGGTTTCCGGTTCGACTGCCGCCGGCACCTGTACGTCGCCGCGACCGGCTGGAACATGTACGGCGACCCGGTCCGGGTGGAGGGGTCGCACAAGCTGGCCCGCGCCATCCAGCACGAGACCGACCACCTCGACGGAGTGCTGTTCGTCGACCGGCTCGACACCGAGGCCCGCGCGGCCGCGCTCGCCGTCCTGCAGGACGCGGAGTGGCAGGGGGCCCAGGCCTGGCTGCCCGACGGCGCACCGGTGCCGGCGCCCGTGGTGAAGGTGAGCCCCCACTGAGGCTCCTGTTCGCCGGTACCCCGGCGCCGGCCGTCGTCGCCCTCGACGCGCTGCTGGACTCCGCCCACGAGGTCGCCGCCGTCCTCACCCGGCCGGATGCGCCGTCCGGCCGCGGCCGGCGGACCAGCCGGTCGCCGGTCGCCGAGCGCGCTGACGCGGCGGGCGTCCCCGTGCTCCAGCCCCGCTCGCCCCGCGAGCCGGAGTTCCTCGCCCAGCTGGCCGACCTCGCCGTCGACTGCGCCCCGGTCGTCGCCTACGGCGCCCTGGTGCCGCCGGCGGCGCTTGACGTCCCGCGGCACGGCTGGGTGAACCTGCACTTCTCGCTGCTGCCCGCCTGGCGTGGTGCGGCACCGGTGCAGCACGCGATCATGGCCGGCGACGAGGTCACCGGCGCGGCCACCTTCCAGCTGGAGGCGGGGCTGGACACCGGCCCGGTCTTCGGCGTCGTCACCGAGCCGATCGGGGCCACCGACACCGCTGGTGACCTGCTGGGCCGGCTGGCGGTCAGCGGCGCCCGGCTGCTGGTCGCGACCCTGGACGGCATCGCCGACGGGTCGCTGCGGCCGGAGCCCCAGCCGGCCGAGGGCGTCAGCCTGGCGCCGCGGATCGAGACGGCGGACGCCCAGGTCGACTGGGCCCTGCCGGCCCACGTCGTCGACCGCCGGGTGCGCGGGGTGACGCCGGCCCCGGGCGCCTGGACGACGTGGCGCGGGAACCGGCTGCGGCTGGCGCCGGTCGAGCCGCTGTCCTCGTCGCTGGCGCTCGCGCCCGGTGAGCTGTCGATCGGGTCGACCGGTGTCCTGGTGGGCACCGGGCGCGGTGCGGTGCGGCTGTCGTCGGTGCAGCCGGCCGGCAAGAAGATGCTCGCGGCGGCCGACTGGGCGCGCGGCGCGCGCCTGGAGCCGGGCGAGCGACTCGGTGCGCAGGTGACCGCGTGAGCGGCCCCGCGGACCGGGCCGGCCACAAGCGGCGCAACGACCCCGGCACCGGCAACCAGCGCCCGCAGTCCCGCCGGCACCGGCCCGTACTGGACGGTGCCCGGCTGACCGCCTACGACGTGCTCGACGGGGTCTCCAGCCGGGCGGCCTACGCCAACCTGCTGCTGCCCCAGCTGCTGCGCGAGCGGCAGCTGGAGCCCCGGGACGCCGCCTTCGCCACCCAGCTGGCCTACGGCACGCTGCGCGCCACCGGCACCCTGGACGCCGTCCTGACCACGCTGGTGTCCCGGCCGCTGTCCGAGCTCGACCCCAAGGTGCTGGACCTGCTGCGGCTCGGCGCCTACCAGCTGATCGACCTGCGGGTGCCGGCGCACGCCGCGGTCGACACCACGGTGGCGCTCACCCGGGCGATCGTCGGCACCGGCGCCTCCGGGCTGGTCAACGCCGTGCTGCGCAAGGTCGCGGCCGGCGGTGACCGGGCTGCCTGGGTCGCGGCGCTCGCACCGGCCGACGACGACGAGCGGTTGACCCTCACCACCGACCACCCGCGCTGGATCGTCGATGCCTGGCGCGACGCGCTCGCCGACGACGCCGAGGTCGAGGCCGCGCTGCTGGCCGACGACGCCGCACCCGAGGTCCACCTCGTCGCCCGGCACGTCGACCGCGACGAGCTGGCCGCCGACTCCGGTGGCGAGCCCGGCCCGTGGTCCCCGCACGCCGTCCGGCTGCACGGCGGCGACCCCGGCAAGCTCGCCGCGGTCCGCTCCGGCGCGGCGGCGGTCCAGGACGAGGGGAGCCAGCTGGCCGCGCTCGCCCTCGTCCGGGCGCCGCTGGAGGGCCCCGACGTGCGCTGGCTGGACATGTGCGCCGGTCCGGGCGGCAAGGCGGGGCTGCTGGCCGCCGTCCGGCCGGCCGGGGTGCACCTGACCGCTGTCGACCGCAGCGAGCACCGCGCCGAGCTGGTCCGCGGCGCGCTGGCCGGCGCCGAGGACGTCGAGGTCCTGGTCGCCGACGGCACGGCACCGGACTGGCCGGCCGGGTCGTTCGACCGGGTGCTGCTGGACGCGCCGTGCACCGGCCTGGGTGCCCTGCGCCGCCGGCCGGAGGTGCGCTGGCGCCGGACGCCGGACGACGTCCCGCCGCTGGCCGAGCTGCAGCGGCAGCTGCTGGACAGCGCGCTGGCCTCGGTCCGGCCCGGGGGAGTGGTCGCCTACGTGACCTGCTCGCCGCACATCGCCGAGACGGTGGCCATCGTCGACGCGGTCGCCGGCCGGGACGACGTCGAGGTGCTCCCCGTGGCGCCGCTGTTCCCCGAGGTGCCCGGCATCGCGCGCGGTGAGCACGCCCAGCTGTGGCCGCACCGGCACGGCACCGACGCGATGTTCATGGCCCTGCTCCGCCGCACCCGCTGAGCGCCGGTGGCGTTCCCGCGGGAACGCCACCGGCTCGGGTCTCAGAAGGGGAACTTGCGCTTGGTGTGCTGGACGCTCACCCAGTGGTCGGTGGTGAACTCCTCGATCGCCCAGTCGCCACCGAACCGGCCCAGCCCCGACTCCTTCTCCCCGCCGAAGGCGGTGTTGTTCTCGTCGTTGAGCGGGGAGTCGTTGACGTGGGTCATCCCGGCGTCCACCCGCAGCGCGAACTGCACCCCGCGCAGGGTGTCCTCGGTGAACACGGCGCTGGACAGGCCGTACTCGGTGTCGTTGGCGATCGCCAGCGCGTCGTCCTCGTCGCGGGCCCGGATGATCGTGGCCACCGGACCGAACACCTCCTGACGGGCGGTCGCGACGTCGTTGCCGCCGAGCAGCACGTGCGGGGGCAGCACCGAGCCGATCGGGCCGGTCGGGTCGCCGCCGAGCACCTGCTGGGCGCCGTCGGAGATCGACTGGGCGACCTTCTCCTGGATGCCCTCCAGCTGCTTGGCGTTGATGATCGGGCCGATCACCGTGTCCTCCTCGGCCGGGTCGCCGGCCTTGAGCCCGCGCACCCGCTCGACGTAGCGCTCCACGAACTCGTCGTGCACGGCGTCGTCCACGATGATCCGGTTGGTGATCATGCAAACCTGGCCCTGGTGGAAGAACTTGCCGAAGACGGCGGCGTCCACCGCGTAGCCGAGGTCGGCGTCGTCCAGCACCACCAGCGGTCCGTTGCCGCCCAGCTCCAGCGAGAGCTTCTTCAGCCCGGCCTTCTCCGCGATCCCCTTGCCCACCGGGGTGGAGCCGGTGAAGGAGACGACCCGCGGCGTCGGGTGGGAGACGATCGCGTCGCCGATGTCCCGGCCGGCGCCGATCAGCACCGAGAGCAGGCCCTCGGGCAGTCCGGCCTCCTCGTAGACCTTGGCCAGCAGCAGGCCGCCGGTGACCGGGGTGTCACCGGCGGGCTTGAGGACGACGGCGTTGCCGACGGCCAGGGCCGGGGCGACGGAGCGGTTGGACAGGTGCATCGGCACGTTCCACGGGCTGATCACCGCGACCACCCCGACCGGGCGCCGGTAGACCCGGCTCTCCTTGCCCTCGATGTCGGCCGGCAGGATCCGGCCCTCGACGCGGTAGGGGTAGGACGACGCCTCGTGGAAGTCGCGCAGCGTGATCGCGTACTCGAACGCGGCGGCCGGGGCGGCGGCGCCGCTCTCCTGGACGTGCCAGTCGATGATCTCGTCCTTGCGGGCCTCCATGACCCGGGCGGCGCGGCGCATCACGTCGGCGCGCTCACTGGGCAGCCGGGCGGCCCAGTCCCGCTGGGCCTCCTTCGCCCGGGCGTAGGCCTCGTCGAGGTCGTCGGCGTTGGCGAGCGGGATCTCGGTCAGGGTCTCGCCGGTGTAGGGGTTGGTGTCGGTCGCGGTCTTCCCGGCACGGCCGGCGCGCCAGGTGCCGGCGATCGGCATCCGGTCGAAGCCGTCGTAACGGGCAGGTGCTGAGTTGTCCGAAGCCATGGGGGACCGCGTACCCGGTGGTGCGCAACGGACACGTCCGCCCGTGGGCGTCGAGTGCTGAGCGGTGCACGCCTCGGGGCTCCACCAGACGTCGATGCTCCGGTGCTCGCCGGGCCGCCGGTGACCCGGCCAGGGTGCGCGGGGGCGGCCCCTACGATCAGCGCGTGTCCCGGGAACCCATGATCGCGCCCAGCCTGCTGTCCGCGGACTTCGCCCGGCTCGCCGACGAGGTGCAGCGGATCGCCGATGCCGACTGGGTGCACGTCGACGTCATGGACGCCCACTTCGTGCCCAACCTGACCCTCGGCCTGCCGGTGGTCAAGGCGATCCAGGCGGTCAGCCCGGTTCCGCTGGACTGCCACCTGATGATCGACGATCCCGAGCGCTGGGCCCCCGGCTACGCCGAGGCCGGCGCCCGCAACGTCACCGTGCACGCCGAGGCATGCACCGACCCCCGTGCCGTGGCCCGCGACCTCCGGGCCGCCGGAGCGCTCGCCGGACTGGCGATCAAGCCGGGCACGCCGCTGGAGGACTACCTCGACGTGCTGCCGGAGTTCGACACCCTGCTGGTGATGACGGTGGAGCCCGGCTTCGGTGGGCAGTCGTTCATGCCCGAGGTGCTGCCGAAGGTGCGGGAGGCCCGGCGGCTGGTCGAGGCCGGCCACCTCCAGCTGTTCCTGGAGGTCGACGGCGGGATCAACGCAGACACCATCGAGCAGGCCGCCGAGGCCGGCGCCGACGTCTTCGTCGCGGGCTCGGCCGTCTACGGCGCCGACGACCCCGGCCGGGCGATCGCCGCCCTGCGGGCCCAGGCCGCGCGCGCCCGGTGAACACCGCCGAGCAGGCCCGGTGAACACCGCCGAGCAGGCGGCGATGGCCCGCGCCCGGGAGCTGGGGCTGCGGGTGCTGGGCACCACCAGCCCGAACCCCCCGGTGGGTGCAGTCGTGCTGGACGCGGCCGGCACCGTCGTGGGGGAGGGGGCGACCTCCCCGCCGGGTGGCCCGCACGCCGAGGTGCACGCGTTGGCCTCGGCGGGGGAGCGCGCCCGCGGGGGCACCGCGGTCGTCACCCTGGAGCCGTGCGCGCACACCGGCCGCACCGGGCCCTGCGCCGACGCGCTGATCGCCGCCGGGGTCGCCCGGGTCGTCGTCGCCGTCCCCGAGCCGACCCGGCTGGCCACCGGGGGTGCGGAGCGGCTGCGCGCGGCCGGGATCGACGTGGAGGTCGGCGCTGAGCAGGCGGCCGCCGCCGAGGGAGCCCTGGCCGGCTGGCTCACCGGGGTGCGGGAGCACCGGCCGCAGGTGGTCTGGAAGGTCGCCACGACCCTGGACGGGCGGGTCGCGGCCGCCGACGGCACCAGCCGCTGGATCACCGGGCCCCAGGCCCGGGCCGCGGTGCACGAGCTGCGGGCCACCTGCGACGCGGTGCTGGTCGGGTCCGGGACGGCGCTCGCCGACGACCCGGAGCTCACCGTCCGCGACGCCGACGGCCGCCCCGCCGACCGCCAGCCGCTGCGCGTGGTGCTGGACCGCCGCGGCCGGGTGCCGGCCAGCGCCCGGGTGCACGACGACGCAGCACCCACGCTGGTCAGCCGGGCCGCCACCCCGGCCGCCCTGCTGGCCGAGCTGTTCGCCGCCGACGTCCGCCGGGTGCTGCTGGAGGGCGGACCGACGCTGGCCGCCGCCTTCCTCGCCGCCGGCCTGGTCGACGAGGCCGTGGTGCACGTCGCGCCGACCCTGCTCGGCGCCGGCGCCGGCATGGTGGGCGGCCTGGGAATCAGCACGATCACCGATGCGCTGCACCTGCAGGTCACCGACGTCACCCGCATGGGCGGGGACGTGCAGATCCGGTTGCGGCCCACCGGGCACACTGGGCGGGCAACGTCGACCGGCGGAGGGAGCTGAGGTGTTCACCGGCATCGTGGAAGAGCTCGGCACCCTGGTCGTGCGCGAGGACGGCGCGGACAGCGCCGTGCTGCGAATCCGGGCCCGCAAGGCGCTGCAGGACGTCGCGCTGGGCGACTCGATCGCGGTCAACGGCGTCTGCCTGACCGTGACCGGGGTCGAGCCCGGCCCCGACGGCAGCGGCGTGTGGAGCACCGACGTGATGGCCGAGACCCTGCGCCGCAGCAGCCTCGGTGCCACCGGCTCCGGCGACCGGGTCAACCTCGAGCGCGCCGTCACCCCGCAGACCCGGCTGGGCGGCCACATCGTGCAGGGCCACGTCGACGGCGTCGGCACCGTGGTCTCGCGCACCCCCGGCGACGCCTGGGAGGTCGTGCGGATCGCCGTCCCGGCCGAGCTCGCCCGCTACGTGGTGGAGAAGGGCTCCATCACCGTCGACGGCGTCTCGCTCACCGTGAGCGCCCTCGCCGACGCTCCCGAGCCGTGGTTCGAGGTCAGCCTCATCCCCACCACGCTGCGCGAGACCACCCTGGGCGACCGCGCTCCCGGTGACCGGGTCAACCTGGAGGTGGACGTCATCGCCAAGTACGTCGAACGACTGTTGGGAGCACGCCGATGAACGGGTTCCGGTTGGACTCCGTGGAGAGCGCGATCGCGGCGGTCAAGCGCGGCCGGCCCGTCGTCGTCATCGACGACGAGGACCGGGAGAACGAGGGCGACCTGATCTTCGCCTCCGAGCTCGCCACCCCCGAGGTGGTGGCCTTCATGGTCCGCTACACCTCGGGCTACATCTGCGTGGCGGTCACCGAGTCCGACGCCGACCGGCTCGACCTGCCCCCGATGTTCCGGGTGAACCAGGACCGCCGCGGCACCGCCTACACCGTCACCGTCGACGCCCGGGAGGGCGTGACCACCGGCATCTCGGCCGCCGACCGGGCGCACACGATCCGCACCCTGGCGTCTGCGGAGACCAGCTCCGCCGACCTGGCCCGCCCCGGGCACGTGGTGCCGCTGCGCGCCAAGGACGGCGGCGTGCTCCGCCGACCCGGCCACACCGAGGCCGCGGTCGACCTCGCCGTCCTGGCCGGCCTGCGTCCCTCGGGGACGCTGTGCGAGGTGGTCAGCGAGAAGGACCCGACCGGCATGGCGCGCGGGGAGGAGCTGCGGGTCTTCGCCGACGAGCACGACCTGGTCATGGTCTCGATCGCCGACCTCATCGCCTACCGCAAGCGCTTCGACAAACTGGTCGAGCGGGTCGCCGAGGCCCGGGTGCCGTTGCGCGCCGGGGAGTTCACCGCGGTCGGCTACCGCAGCTCCTACGACGAGCGCGAGCACGTGGCCTTCGTCTACGGCGACATCACCGCGAGCGACGGTGAGGACGTGCTGGTGCGCGTGCACTCCGAGTGCCTGACCGGCGACGTGTTCGGCTCGCTGCGCTGTGACTGCGGCCCACAGCTGGACGCCGCGCTCGCCGCCGTCGCACAGGAGGGCCGCGGCGTCGTCCTGTACATCCGCGGTCACGAGGGCCGCGGCATCGGACTGCTGCACAAGCTGCAGGCCTACCAGCTCCAGGACACCGGCGTGGACACCGTCGACGCCAACCTGGACCTCGGGCTCCCCGCCGACGCCCGCGACTACGGCACCGGCGCGCAGATCCTGGTCGACCTGGGCATCCAGACCATGCGGCTGCTGACCAACAACCCGGCCAAGCGCGCCGGGCTCGAGGGGTACGGCCTGAAGATCACCGGCCGGGTCGCCCTGCCCAGCAACGTCACCGTCGACAACGTCGGGTACCTGCGCACCAAGCGCGACCGGATGGGCCATCTGCTGGAGATCATCGAGCCCGACGCCCCCGACACCGGCGGCCAGCCGCCCGCGCCGGGACGGCGCGCCGACGAGCAGCCGATGTGACCGGGTCGCACCGCGGCCCACGGCACACTGCACCGTCCCTTACCGACCGTCCCAGCTGAGGACGAACAGCACCGAGGAGAACTCATGAGCGGGTCCGGAGCGCCGGGGCAGGAGCCCATCGACGCCGCGGGGCTGACCCTGGGGATCGTGGCGACCACCTGGCACGGCGACATCACCGAGTCGCTGCTGCAGCGGTCGATCGCCTGCGCGAAGGCCGCCGGCATCCCGGAACCGACCGTCGTCCGGGTGCCCGGCGCCATCGAGCTGCCCGTGGTCGCCCAGGCCCTCGCCGCGACGCACGACGCGGTCGTTGCCCTCGGGGTCGTGGTCCGCGGGGGCACGCCGCACTTCGAGTACGTCTGCGACTCCTTCACCGCCGGCCTCACCCGGGTGGCGCTGGACTCCGGCAAGCCGGTCGGCAACGGCGTCCTCACCACCGAGGGCGAGCAGCAGGCGCGCGACCGCGCCGGCATGGACGACTCCGGTGAGGACAAGGGCTGGGAGGCCACCGCTGCGGCGCTGCAGACCGCCCTCGTGCTGCGTGAGCTGCGCAGCCCGAAGCAGAGCACCGGTTTCGGGGTCGGCCCGGCGTGAAGACGTTCGACCAGCTGTTCGCCGAGCTGAGCGAGAAGGTGGCGGCCGGTGACCCCGCCTCGGGCACGGTCACCGCCGTGCGCGACGGCGTGCACGCCGCCGGCAAGAAGGTCGTGGAGGAGGCGGCCGAGTCCTGGATGGCCGCCGAGCACGAGGGCCCAGAGCGGACGGCGGAGGAGATCAGCCAGCTCCTCTACCGGGTGCAGGTGCTCATGCTGGCCCGAGGGCTCGACCTGGACGACGTCTACGCTCACCTCTAGAAGGACCCCGCCCTCCTCACCCCTCGCAAGCTCGGGGCGAGCCTCGGGACGGGGCCGGGGTCGGTCAACCACTGTTCGAGGAGTTCGCTGTGCTGCGCGTTGCCGTGCCCAACAAGGGTGTCCTCAGCGAGCCCGCGGCCGCGATGCTGGCCGAGAGCGGGTACCGGCAGCGCCGCACCTCCAGTGAGCTGGCGGTGTACGACCCGGAGAACGACACCGAGTTCTTCTACCTGCGCCCGCGGGACATCGCGATCTACGTCGCGGCCGGCACGCTGGACGTCGGCATCACCGGTCGGGACATGCTGCTGGAGACGACCCCGCCCGAGGGTGGCGACGTGGCGGCCGAGGTGATGCCGCTGGGCTTCGGCCGGTCGTCGTTCCGCTTCGCCAGCCCGGCGGAGTCCCCGGTCGACGAGGTGGCGAAGCTGGAGGGCAAGCGGATCGCCACCGCGTACCCGGGCCTGCTGCAGCGCTTCCTGGACGAGACGGGCATGAAGGCCGCCGTGGTGAAGCTCGACGGCGCCGTGGAGACCGCCTGCCGGCTCGGCGTGGCGGACGCCGTCTGCGACGTGGTGGAGACCGGCACCACGCTGCGCGCGGCCGGGCTGCGGATCATCGGCGACCCGGTGCTGGCCAGTGAGGCCGTGCTCGTCGGGCGGGCCGGGGCCGACGAGGTGCCGGCCGTCGCGCAGCTGCGCCGCCGGCTGCAGGGTGTCCTGGTCGCCCGGCGGTACGTGATGCTCGACTACGACTGCCCCAACGACCTGCTCGCCCAGGCCACGGCCCGCACCCCGGGGCTGGAGGGTCCGACGGTGAGCCCGCTGCAGACGCCGGGCTGGTCGGCCGTGCGGGCGATGGTCCGCAAGGAGGACACCAACCGGGTGATGGACGAGCTGTGGGAGCTCGGCGCGCGGGCGATCCTGGTCACCAGCATCGCAGCGTCCCGCATCTGACCCGGGCAGACTGGCGGGCATGCGCCGCGCCGTCCTGCTGTCCCTGGTCGTCCCGCTGATGCTGCTCGCCGCCTGCGGCACCGCGGACGACACCGGTGAGGCGGTCGGCTCCTCGACGCCACCGGCGACCTCGTCGGACCCGGCCACCACCACGCCCGGGGACGTCATCGGCGACCTGGTGGTCGAGTACGACCCGGGCGAGGGCGCGCCGGTGGAGCGCTACACCCTCAGCTGCGGAGGCACCGTCGAGGGTGATCTCCCCGACCCCGAGGCGGCCTGCGAGCACCTGCGAGAGCTCGAGGAGCCGTTCGCCCCGGTCCCGGACGACGCGATCTGCACGCAGCAGTACGGCGGGCCGCAGACGGCGCACGTCACCGGCGTGTGGCGAGGGGAACCGGTCGACCTGCAGCTCTCCCGTACCGACGGCTGCCGGATCGCGCAGTGGGAGCGGCTCGGGCCGCTGCTCCCCGGACCGGCCGGCTGACCGGTCGCCCCGGCCGGCTCAGCGGGGCCGGCTGGTCCGGTCGACGAGGTCGATCGCGGTGCACAGCCCCAACGCCATCGCCCGCCCGCTGGTCGACCCGGTGGTCAACAGGGTCGTGATCGCCGGTGCGAGCGCGCCGTGGCCGACCAGGCCCCGCAGCACGGCGGCGAACTCCCCGCTGACCCGCCCGGCCGCCGCGTGCCGGAGCAGCGCCCGGGACAGCTCGGTCGTGCGCCCGGCGGCCAGCCCGGTCACACCGGCCCCGAAGCGCTCGGCGGCGGGGTGCCCCAGCAGCACGAGACCCGCGGTGACGCCGGCCAGCACGTCGTCGCCGGCGGGGGTGAGGCCGGGACCCAGCCCGATCAGCCGGGTCGCGGTGCGCAGCGCGGCGTCGACGTCGGCCCGGCGGACGGCGCCGCGCAGCGCGGCCAGCGGACCGCTGGGACCGCTGGGCAGGCCGGGGAGGACGAACGCGCTGTGCGGCACCCCCTCGCCGTAGAGGGCGGAGCGGAGCTGGCGGACCCCTTCGGGGAGCAGCGCCGGGCGTGCGGTGGGCAGCTTGGGCCGGGGGTCCCACCATGCGGCGGCGCTGATGGTCAGGTCGCCGACGGTCAACCGGCCGCCGCCCAACCGGGCGGGGGCACCGCTGGGCACCGAGACCAGAGGCCGGCCGTTCGAGGGCCGGAAGAGCACGCAGCCCAGCGGCAGCCGGGCGGCGTCCGAGGTCAGCACGCCCACCACGTCGGGGCCGTGCGGGGTCTGCACGGTCAGGTACACCGCTGCCGGGACCGACAGCAGGACCCGCGCCGACCGGACCGGTCCGCGCAGCAGGTCGGCGATGCCGGTGCTGGCCTGGGCGGGGACCGTCGTGCCGGGGGTCCGGGCGCCGGCGGCTGCGGACTCGCGCGGCAGGGGGATCGTCGGGACGCCGGCCCGGGCGGCCTGCCCGGTGCGGGTGTCATCTGGGGTCGTGTCCCGGCCGTGGCTGCCGGTGCTCTCGTCGATGGTGCGCATGTGCCCTCCACCCGTGCGGTCGACGGGCGACGCCTGCAGCGGAGCCCGTCCCGGTCTGGCTCTCCCGGCCGGGACGCCGGACCCTCCGTCGATCGACGGAGCCGCCTACCATCCGAGCCGGGACACAGGACCGGGGCTCGAACCTACTGGCGCGTCCCCCGTGCCTGTATGGCGATTCTCGCCAAGCGTGCCTTCTGCCGTCCAGAGACGTCTGACAGAATCTCGCGCAGCCTGCTCGTGCACGGTGTTTTGGGGGAACGTACAGTGACCGAACGTGATTCGTCTGTGACCTACGCATCGCACAGCGACCGGATGGCTACGTTCAGTACCGTCCCCGCGTCGGCCGAGCCGGTGCTCTCCCAGCTCCCGCCGGCCGACCGGACCGCCCTCCAGGACAGCATGGGCCTGACCGTCGACCAGCTGCTGCAGCTGCCGGGGCTGACCGGCGCGCTCGTCGTCGGCGGCGCCACCGGCACCCGCCGGATCGTCCGGCACGTGGCCGTGCAGGACCCGGCCGACCCCGTCGCCGGTGCCGGGCCCGACCTGCTCGTCGTCCTCGGTGCCCGGCTGCCCAGCGGCGACCCGGCGCAGAGCCGGGCGCTGATCGATCGGCTCCACCGGGCCGGCAGCGGCGCTCTCGCCTACCGCGCGGAGGCCGGCTCCGGGAACCCGGCCGGCGACGTCCCCGCCGAGCTGCTCGCCGAGGCCGACCGCCGCGGCTTCCCGGTGCTGGCCCTGCCCGCGCGGGCCCGGCTGGACGAGGTGGTCGCCGAGGTGCTCGGCGCCATCATCGACAAGCAGACCCAGGCGCTGAGCCTCGCCAACCGGATGCACAACCAGTTCATCGACGTGGCGCTGTCCGGCGGGGGGCTGTCCGAGGTCACCACCCAGGTGTCGACCTTCCTCGCCGGGGCCGCCGTGCTCGGTCTGGGCCCCGACCGGGAGGTCGCCACCCATGCCGGCCCGCCGGAGGAGGTCACCGAGATCCGCGACTGGCTGTGGCTGCTCGACGCCGCGGCCGACGACGCGTTCGCCGACCTCACCCCGTCCCGCCGGCTGTCGGGCAACCGCGCCGACCAGAGCGTGGTCACGCCCGCCGACGTGCTCGCCGATGCCGACCTCTCGCCGGCCGACGGCATCCTGCTGGTCCCCGGGCACCACGAGCTGCCCGGCGGGGTCGGGGAGTACGCGGTGGCGCCGATCATGGCCGGTGACCAGCGGCACGGCTGGCTGGTCGCGGTGAACCGGCACGGCCCGATGCTGCTGGGCGCCGGTGCGGTCCTCGAGCAGGCCGCGGTCATCGCCGCGCTGTCGGAGATCCGTTCGCAGGCGGTGCACTCGGTGGAGCTGCGGTTCCAGGGCGACATGGTGCGCCGCCTGGTCGGCGGCACCTTCGCGCACACCGAACGGGCGCTGGCCTACGCGCGCTCGTTCGGCTGGCGGCTCGACGGCCCGGTCGTCGTCCTGGTGACCGCCACGGAGACGGTGGCCGACGCCGGCGCGGACCCGACCCGGGCGCTGGACGTGCTGGACCGGCTGGCCGACGGCTGGCGGGCCGCGGTCGACAGCGAGGTCGCCGGCGCCGCGGTCGCCGGGCTCGCCACCGAGATCGTCACCGTGCTCCCGCTGGACGGGCGCACGCCCGAGGAGCTCTCCAGCCTGGTCGCCTCGGTGACCGCCCGGGTCAACGCCCGGCTGCGCCGGGTCGGCCGGCTGCTGGGCACCGGGATCGGCCGGCCGGCCGAGTCGCTGTCGGCGCTGGGGGAGGCCTACCAGCAGTCCCAGCGCGCGCTCGTGGTCGGGCAGGAGATCCACGGCGGCCACGCGGTCACCCACTTCGACCAGCTCGGCGTCTTCCGGCTGCTGTCGCTGATCCCGGACAGCAACGAGCTGCGCTCCTACGTCGACGAGGTGCTCGGCACCCTCGCCGACTCCTCCGACGCGGACGCGGTGGACCTGCGGGAGACCCTGCGCGTGCTGCTGGAGACCAACCTCAACGTCGCGGAGTCCGCCCGCCGGCTGCACTTCCACTACAACACGATGCGCTACCGGATCGGCAAGCTGGAGCGGTTGCTCGGTCCCTTCACCACCGATCCCACGCTGCGGCTCAACCTGCTGCTCGCGCTGCACGCCGCCCGTATCCGGGGGCTGGACCAGCCGCACCGGCCGCCGGTGGAGAGCGTGGTCGCCGCCGTCCTGGACGACGGGCTCGAGTCACTGGTCTGAGGCGGCGGCGAGTCCGCCGTGTTGCGGCGCCGTTCATCTGCCGGTCCGTGATGGGAACGTGTCCAGGACCCCCTGGTGTGATCCACGGACTTCTGCCACTGTCCGGTACCTCAGCGCTGAGCTATCTGTTCGGCGTGGCTGCGAGGAGGACCGATGGCGTTCGGCTGGAAGCTCTACGGGGACGGGAAGACCCCACCGCTGGGTGAGGCGGTGGCGCCCGACGAGCGGCTGTCCTGGCCGTTGACCGTCGGCATCGGCGCCCAGCACGTGGTCGCCATGTTCGGCGCCACGTTCGTCTTCCCGCTGATCATGGGGCTGGACGCCAACCTGGCGATCATGATGAGCGGGATCGCCACGATCATCTTCCTGCTGATCGTGCAGGGGAAGGTGCCCTCCTACCTGGGCACCAGCGCCGCGTTCGTCGGCGGTGTCGCCGCGGTCCGCGCCCAGGGCGGGGACAGCTCCGACGTGGTCGGCGCGATCCTCGTCTCCGGCATCGTGCTGGCGCTGGTCGGGCTGCTCATCCAGGCCGCCGGTGTGGCCGTGGTGAACCGGGTGCTGCCCCCGGCGGTGACCGGCGCGGTGGTCCTGCTCATCGGCTTCAACCTGGCACCCGTCGCCGCGGGCCTGTACTGGCCGCAGGACCAGTGGGTCGCGTTGGCCACCATGGCGTTCGTCATCGTCGTCTCGCTGGCGCTGCGCGGGTTCTGGGCCCGGATCTCGATCCTGCTCGGCCTGGTGTTCGGCTACCTGCTCTCGCTGCTGCTGGACACCTTCTCCCAGGCCGTGACCTACGACGCCGCGGGTGTGGGGGTCGCGCACGACCGGGTCGACCTCAGCGGCGTCGGCGAGGCCTCGTGGTTCGGGCTCCCCGAGCTCACCGCGCCCTCGTTCTCGGTCAACTTCGCGCTGCTGGTGCTGCCCGCGGTGATCGCGCTGGTCGCGGAGAACGCCGGCCACGTCAAGGCGGTCGGCGAGATGACCAAGCGCGACCTGGACCCGGTGCTCGGCCGGGCGGTCTTCGCCGACGGCGCCGCCACCGTGGTCGCCACCTCGGTCGGTGGCTCCCCGACCACCACCTACGCGGAGAACATCGGCGTCATGGCCGCCACCCGGGTCTACTCGACCGCGGCCTACTACGTCGCCGCGCTGGTGGCGATCATGCTCGGGCTGGTGCCCAAGTTCGGCGCCATCGTCAACGCCACCCCCGGTGCGGTGCTCGGCGGGATCACCGTCGTCCTCTACGGGATGATCGGCCTGCTCGGCGCCAAGATCTGGAAGGAGAACCGGGTCGACTTCGCCAACCCGATCAACCTGGTGCCCCTGGCGGCCGGGATCATCATCGGCATCGGTGACGTCCAGTTGCGGTTCAGCAGCGAGTACTCCATCGGTGGCATCGCGCTGGGCACGATCGTCGCCGTCGTCGGTTGGCACGTCGCCCGGATGCTGGCCCCGGCGGAGATGAAGGCGTCGCTGTACCAGGAGGGTGGCTTCGCCGCCGGCACCGGTCCGGCGCTGGGGGCCACCGGCAGTCACAACACAGACCCGGGTGGGCCAGACCCCTCCGACGTCGACCGGGTCAACCGGACCCGCTGACCCTCGGACGCACCGGCCCGGCTCCTCGCGAGGAGCCGGGCCGGTGGCACGTCCGGGACGGTCCCGCGACGGCGTGCCTGTACGGATCCTGCCCGGGCAGGTGATGATGGCCGCCGACACCAGCCGGACGGTTCCTGAACATCACTGGCCAGCCAGGAGACCACGTGGACTTCCGACTGCAGCTCGTCACGGTCCCCGTCACGGACGTGGACCGATCCACGGCGTTCTACGTCGACCAGGTCGGTTTCCGGGTCCAACAGGACATCGAGGTCGACGATGACCACCGGTTCGTGGAGCTCGTGCCACCGGGGTCGGCCTGCTCGATCGCCCTGACCGCCGGCTACGTCGACGCCGAACCCGGCTCGTTGCGCGGAGTGCAGCTCGACGTCGACGACGTCCACGAGGCACACGCCGCCCTGCGCGCCGGCGGGGTGGCGGTCACCGATGTCGAAGAGCACCCCTGGGGCAGCTTCTGCTTCTTCGCCGACCCCGACGGCAACGGCTGGTCGGTGCACCAGCCGCCTCGCCTCGGCTGAGCACCCGGTCCGGGCCGCCGCGAGGGCGTGAGGCGCGCCGTCCCGGGGCACTGGGGCTCCGGGGCCGCACCGGTCGGCCCGGGGAAGAGGGACGCATGACCGAGAACAGCCGGCCGTTGCAGGGGAAGGTCGCCCTGGTCACCGGGGCCTCGTCGGGGATCGGCGAGGCCACCGCGGCCGCGCTGGCCGAAGCGGGGGCGGCGGTCGCCATCGGCGCCCGGCGCAAGGACCGGCTCGACGCGCTGGCCACGAAGCTGCGCGACGACGGTGCCCGGGTGCTGCAGCTGGACCTGGACGTCACCGACGAGCAGGCCTGCACCGCGGCGGTCGCCCGCACCCGCGAGGAGCTGGGCGGGCTCGACGTCCTGGTGAACAACGCCGGGGTGATGCTGCTGGGCACCATCGTCGGCGCGGACTCCGACGACTGGCGCCGCATGATCGACACCAACGTGCTGGGCGTGCTGTACATGACCCACGCGGCGATCGAGGGCATGGTCGAGCAGGGGTCGGGCGACGTGGTGAACATGTCCAGCGTCGCCGGCCGGACCGCCGCAAGGGCGCCGGGGTCTACAACGCCAGCAAGTGGGCGGTGAACGCCTTCAGTGAGTCACTGCGCCAGGAGGTCACCGGCCGCGGGGTGCGGATCAGCCTGGTCGAGCCGGGCGCGGTGGCCACCGAGCTGACCGACCACATCACCCAGCCCGAGGCCAAGCGGGCCTCGCAGGAGATGGCCGCGGGGATGACCCGGCTGCAGGCCGAGGACATCGCCCGGGCCGTGCTCTACGTGGTCAGCCAGCCGAGCCACGTGGCGGTCAACGAGGTCCTGGTGCGCCCCACCGACCAGGAGCGCTGAGCCCCCCAGCAGTGGGGGTCAGCCGGCCTCGAGCACCCGCTTCAGGGTCTCGAGGTCGGCGGACACCGCCGCGGCGTCGGCCTCGAACTCCTCGGCCGGTGCGCCGGCCGCCCGGCGGAGGGTGAAGACCACCTCACTGCCGGCGCCGTCGGCGAGCACCCGCACCGGGTTGGTGGTGGTCGTGCCGTCGGGCAGGACGACGTCGTGGTCGAGCACCCCGTACTCGTTGACCGGCACGAACCGCACCAGCACCCGGCCCATCGGGGAGTCGGCCACCCACTCGCCCCGCTCCCGTCGGATCCCGCTGGCCAGGCCGGCGGCCCACAGCGGCAGGTGGGCCGGGTCGCGGACCCAGGAGTAGACCGCAGCGGCGGGGCGGTCGATGGAGACGGTCAGGTGGCGGGACTCGGTCATGCCCGCATGGTGCCGCAGGCCGCCGACTGGAGGTCCACTCGCGCCTGCGGCACGCTGCCGCCGTGGACGGCACCTCCCCGCGAACCGGACCTGCGCAGACGGACGACGACCGGCGGTGGGCCGAGGCCGCGTCGGTGCTCCACGGCGTGCCGAGCAGCTCCGCAGAGCGGCGGCTGCGCCGTTCCCGGCTGCTCCGCTGGTCGTGGGTGCTCGCCGGGATGCTGCTGGCGCTGGCCGGCGGGGTGCTCCTGGCGGTGCTGGCCGGTGCGGCGCTGGTGCCCGACCCGGACCCGTCCGGCGGGTGGGTGGTGGTCGGCCTCGTCGTCCAGGGCGCCGGCCTGGTGGTGATGACCGGCTACCTGGTCGTCGCGTGGCGGGTCGGGCTGTTCCGGGTCGCGTGGTGGCAGCGGCAGCCGACCAGCGTGCTCAGCCGGGCCCAGCGACGCGGACTGCGCGCGCAGGTGCGGGGCCGTACGGAGGTCGACCCGGCGCGGCTGCCGCTGGCCCGGGACCTGGCCCGACGTCTGGTGCTGCAGCAGTACCAGGCGCTGCTGATCGTCGGCGTCGTCCTCCAGCAGGTGGGGCGCACGATCGGTGCGCCGACGCGGCTGAACGTGGTGATCACCGTGCTGGTCGGAGGAGGTCTCGTGGTGGCCGCCGTGCTGATGCGCCGGGAGGCCGGGCGGGCGGAGCGGTTCCTCGCCGACCACCCGGACCCCGGGTCTCCGGTCTGACCGCATCGATCCGGCCATCGTCCGGGACGGGACGGCCAATGCGGCTGCGACGACCGGAAACCGCCGGATCCCGTCGGCGGCGCCCCCTAGCGTCCGGTGCGTGTCCAGCCCCGTCCCGCGCGAACCGCTCACCCTCCTCGCCGTCAGCGTCACCGTCCTGGCGTGGGCGTCGGCGTTCATCGGCATCCGCGCGGTGGGCGAGGACCTGTCACCCGGGGCGCTGGCGCTCGGCCGGCTGGCCGTCGGCACTGCCGTCCTCGGCGCGCTGCTCGCCCGGCGCGGCTGGGTGGCACCGACCGCGGGGGAGTGGCGCCTGCTCGCCGTCTGCGGGATCGGCTGGTTCGGCATCTACAACGTGGCGCTCAACGCCGCCGAGCAGCACCTGGACGCCGGCACCACGGCGATGCTGGTCAACATCGGCCCGGTGCTGATCGCGGTCTTCGCCGGCCTGCTGCTGGGTGAGGGCTTCCCGCGCTGGCTGGTCATCGGCCTGGGCGTCGCCTTCTGCGGGGTGCTGCTGATCGGCTTCGCCACCCGCAGCGCCGGTGCCGACCTGCTGGGGGTCGCGCTGTGCGTGGTCGCGGCGGTCACCTACGCCGCGGGCGTGGTGGCGCAGAAGCCGTTGCTGCGCCGTCTGCCCGCGCTGCAGGTGACCTTCACCGCCTGCGCCATGGGGGCGGTCTGCTGCCTGCCCTGGGCCGGCGTGCTCGTCGACGAGCTGGGCACCGCGCCCGCCTCCTCGATCGTCGTCACCGTCTACCTCGGGGCGGTGCCGACCGCGCTGGCCTTCAGCACCTGGGCCTACGCGCTGCGCCGGATGGACGCCGGCCGGCTCGGGGCGACCACCTACCTGGTGCCGCCGATCGTCGTGCTGCTGGGCTGGGGTCTGCTGGACGAGGTGCCGCCAGCGCTGGCCGTCGTCGGTGGCAGCGTCTGCCTGCTGGGCGTCGCCCTGTCCCGCCGACGCGCCCGGGCGACCGGGCCCGTGCCGGTGCCGCAGGAGGCCGGGACCTCGACGGTGTGAGCGGCATCCTCCGGCGGGCGCGTGGTGGCCGGCGACGGAGTTGCCGAGCTCTCACGCGTCGTCTCACGGGCCGAGGGTGGGTGGTAAGCAGACTCTCCGTGACAGGCCGTGCCGTCCCGTTCCGCTGACGGGAGACGACCGGGCCGAGGAGAGGGGTTCGTGGCCGGGATGACGGACGTGTTCCCGGGTGACCTGCTCCCGGCGGGGCTGACCCCCGAGGTGCTCGTGCTCGTGCTGGTCGCGGCACTGGCGGCCGGGTGGATCGACGCCGTCGTCGGTGGCGGCGGCCTCCTGCAGCTGCCCGCGTTGTTGCTGGTCCCGGGGATGAGCCCGGTCCAGGCCCTCGCGACCAACAAACTGGCCTCCGTCTTCGGCACCACGACGAGCGCCGTCACCTACTACCGGCGCGTGCACCCCGACCTGCGGACCGCCCTCCCGATGGCGGGGGTCGCCCTGGTGTGCAGCTTCGCGGGCGCCTCGGTGGCCGCAGCGCTGCCGGCCAGCGTGTTCAAACCGGTCATCGTGGTCGCGCTCATCGCGATCGCGGCGTTCACCGTGCTGCGTCCCTCCCTCGGGGAGGTGACCGCGCTGCGCCACAGCGGCCGTCGCCACCACGGCGTCGCCGCAGTGACGGGCGCCGGGATCGGCTTCTACGACGGCATCCTCGGGCCGGGCACCGGGTCGTTCCTGGTGTTCGCCATGGTCTCGCTGCTGGGGTACGACTTCCTCCACGCCAGTGCCAAGGCCAAGATCGTCAACGTCGCCACCAACCTGGGGGCCCTGCTCTTCTTCGCGCCCTACGGCGCGGTCTTCTGGGGTCTGGGGCTCCTCCTCGGTGCGGCCAACACGTTCGGGGCCTACCTGGGTGCCCGGACGGCGACCGCCCGGGGCAGCCGCTTCATCCGGATCGTCTTCCTGGTCGTCGTGACCGCGCTGATCGGCCGGGTCGGCTGGGACGTCTGGACGGAGAACCTGCGGCCTCTCCTCAGCTGAGGTCGCTGTGCTGCCGGACACCGGGCAGTGCGGTCACGACCGCGTCCAGTGCCCCGGGCACCAGGGAGAAGTAGGCCCAGACGCCGCGCTTGTCGCGGGCGAGGAAGCCGGCGTCCACCAGCACCTTGAGGTGGTGGGACACGGTCGGCTGGGACAGGCCCAGCGGTTCGGTCAGGTCGCAGACGCAGACCTCGCGGCCCTCGTTGCCGGCCACCAGGGCGAGCACCCGCAGCCGCGCCGGGTCGGCCAGGGCCTTCAGCGTGCGGGCCAGGTCGGCGGCCTGCTCGGCGCTCATCGCGCCGGCGAGCTCGGCAGGGGAGCACCCGGGTGCCCCCACGTCGACCAGCTCGAGGTCCAGCCCCGCCGTTCGGCTGCTGTTCACCCGGCCAGTATCGGTGTGGCATTGACGGCTGTCGATACCCCCGGCATCCTCTGGGACAGATAGACCGACGTCGATGCACAGCCTCCCTCACCGGGGGGCAGAGGAGCAGCCCACCCCATGAGCGATCTCGCCGCGGAGACCCCCCGCTCCGGCACCGACCTCGAGACCCCGGTGCTGGCCCGGTTGTCGACCCTGGACCGCTTCCTGCCGGTGTGGATCGTCGCCGCGATGGTGCTCGGCCTGCTGCTCGGCCGGTTCGTCCCCGGGCTGGACGACGCGCTGGACGCCGTCCGGGTCGGTGAGGTGAGCCTGCCGATCGCCATCGGGCTGCTGCTGATGATGTACCCGGTGCTGGCCAAGGTGCGGTACTCCGAGCTGGACCGGGTCACTGGCGACCGCAAGCTCCTCGGCGCCTCGCTGGCGCTGAACTGGCTCGTCGGCCCGGCGTTGATGTTCGCGCTCGCCTGGTTGCTGCTGCCGGACCTGCCCGAGTACCGCACCGGGCTGATCATCGTGGGCCTGGCCCGCTGCATCGCCATGGTGCTGATCTGGAACGACCTGTCCTGCGGTGACCGCGAGGCCGGCGCCGTGCTCGTGGCGATCAACTCGGTGTTCCAGATCCTCGCCTTCGCCGTCCTCGGCTGGTTCTACCTCCAGGTGCTGCCCGGCTGGCTGGGGTTGTCGACCACGTCGGCGGAGTTCAGCTTCTGGGCGATCGTGCTCTCGGTGCTGGTCTTCCTCGGCATCCCGCTGCTCGCCGGCTTCCTCACCCGCACGATCGGCGAGCGCGCCAAGGGCCGCGACTGGTACGAGGGCCGGTTCCTGCCGAAGATCGGCCCGGTCGCCCTCTACGGCCTGCTGTTCACCATCGTCATGCTCTTCGCGCTGCAGGGCGACGCGATCACCTCGAACCCGTGGGACGTCGCCCGGATCGCGCTGCCGCTGCTGGCCTACTTCGCGCTGATGTTCGGCGGCTCGTTCCTGCTCGGCATGCGGCTCGGGCTGGGCTACGCCAAGACCGCGACGCTGGCCTTCACCGCGGCCGGCAACAACTTCGAGCTCGCCATCGCCGTCGCGATCGGCACCTTCGGCGTCACCTCCGGCCAGGCGCTGGCCGGCGTCGTCGGCCCGCTGATCGAGGTCCCGGTGCTGGTCGGGCTGGTCTACGTCTCCCTCTGGGCCGCCCGCCGCTGGTTCCCGGGCGACCCCACCGTCCCGGCACCCCGTACCGAAGGAGCGTCCCGATGACCTCGACACCCCGGTTCGTCGGGCTGCTGGACCCCGAGGTGGTGCTCCGGCGGCACGTCGAGGACCTGTCGGCCCGGTTCGCCGGCATGGTCAGCGCGGAGACCGTCGAGCGGATGGTCTTCGAGTCCTACGCCGCCCTGGGTCGCACCGCCCGGGTCAAGACGCACCTGCCGGTGCTCACCTGCCGCTTCGCCACCGAGCGGCTCACGGCCCTGGCCCAGGCCAAGGGGGCGCTGGCGAAGGGGGCGCCCGAGGTGCTGTTCGTCTGCGTGCAGAACGCCGGTCGGTCGCAGATGGCCGCGGCCATGGTGGAGCACCTGTCCGAGGGGCGCGTGCACGTCCGGTCGGCGGGCTCGATGCCCGCCGACCAGGTCGACCCGGTCGTGCTGGAGGTGCTGGAGGCTCGCGGCATGACGGTGACCGACGCCTTCCCCAAGCCGCTCACCGACGACGTCGTCCAGGCCGCCGACGTGGTGATCACCATGGGTTGCGGGGACGCCTGCCCGGTCTACCCGGGCAAGCGGTACCTGGATTGGAACGTGGTTGACCCGGCCGGCCGGCCACCGGCCGAGGTGGAGGCGATCGCCGCCGACGTCGAGGGGCGGGTGCGGGAGCTGCTCGCCGAGTTCGGCGCATGAGCCGCCGTCTGGTCGTCATCGGCGGCAGCGACGCCGGCATCTCCGCCGGGCTGCGGGCGCGCGAGGTCGACCCGACCGCCGAGGTCACCGTGGTGGTGGCCGACGCGTACCCGAACTTCTCCATCTGCGGGATCCCGTACCTGGTGTCCGGGGACGTGCAGCCCTGGCAGTCCCTGGCCCACCGCAGCCACGCCGACCTCGAGGCGGCCGGGCTGACCCTGCGGGTCGACACCCGCGCCACCGCCATCGATGTCGCGGGTCGGCAGGTGACCGTGACCTCCCCGGACGGCGCACCGGAACAGCTGGACTACGACGAGCTCGTCGTCGGCACCGGCGCCGTCCCGGCCGTGCCTCGGATGACCGGGCTCGGCGGACCGGACGGTCTCGGGACGGATGACGGCGTCCACCTGCTGCACACCATCGACGACACCCATGCCCTGCTGGCCGGCCTGACCGGTCGCACGGTGCGCTCGGTGCTGATCGTGGGTGCCGGGTACATCGGCGTGGAGATGGCGGAGGCGTTCGTCGCCCGGGGCATCGCCACCACCGTGGCCCAGCGCCCCGCCGAGGTGCTCGCCACCGTCGACCCCGAGCTGGGCGCGCTCGTCCGCAGCGAGATGGTGGCCCGCGGCGTCGAGGTGCTCACCGGCACCGGAGTCACCGGCCTGGCCCGCACCGCCGACGCCCGGGTCGCGGTCTCCGGGGACGGGTTGCACCGGACCTTCGACCTGGTGCTCGTCGTGGCCGGGGTCCGCCCCGACGTGCAGCTGCTGGTCGACGCCGGGGCGAGCACCGGTGCCGGCGGCGCGGTGGTGGTGGACGAGACGATGGCCACCGGGCTGCCGCACGTCTGGGCGGCCGGGGACTGCGTGGTCACCCACCACCGGTTGATGGGCGTCACCTACCTGCCGCTGGGCACCACGGCCCACAAGCAGGGTCGGGTCGCCGGGGCCAACGCCGTCGGCGGGCACGCCCGCTTCGCCGGCAGCGTCGGCACCCAGGTGGTGAAGGTCTTCGGTCTGGTCGCCGCCCGCACCGGTCTGCTCGAGCACGAGGCGCTGGCCGCCGGCTTCCGCCCGGTCACCACCCAGTCGAGCCCGGACGACCACAAGGCCTACTACCCGGGGGCCCAGCCGATCACGATCCGGGTCACCGCCGACGCCGACACCGGCCGGTTGCTCGGCGCCCAGCTGGTCGGGCGGCTGGGCAGCGAGGTGGCCAAGCGCGCCGACGTCTACGCCACCGCCCTGTTCCACGGCATGACCGTCGACGGCATGGCCGACCTGGACCTGGCCTACACCCCGCCCTTGAGCTCACCCTGGGACGCGGTGCAACTGGCCGCCCAGGCCTGGAGCTCCGAACACCGACCCCCTGCGCCCGCCGCACGAGCTGCGGCGTTGGCGTGAGCAGCCCCCTGAACGAGGAGACACCCGTGAACGACCGCCCCAGCGTCCTGTTCGTCTGCGTGCACAACGCCGGCCGTTCCCAGATGGCCGCCGGCTGGCTCCGTCACCTCGCCGGCGACGGCGTCGAGGTGCGCTCGGCCGGTTCGGTGCCCGGCGACCAGGTCAACCCCTCGGCTGTGGCCGCGATGGCCGAGGTCGGCATCGACATCTCCGACCAGCGGCCCAAGGTGCTGACCACCGACGCCGTCGAGGCCTCCGACGTGGTGATCACCATGGGCTGCGGGGACGCCTGCCCGGTCTTCCCCGGCAAGCGGTACCTCGACTGGGCGCTGGAGGACCCGGCCGGCAAGGGCGTGGAGTCCGTGCGCCCCATCCGGGACGAGATCGAGACGCGCATCCGGGGGCTGATCACCGAGCTCCAGGTGCCGGTCGCGCCGTGACCGGCCGACCCCAGGTGCTGTTCGTCTGCGTGCACAACGCGGGCAAGTCCCAGCTCGCCGCCGGTCTGATGCGGGACCTGGCCGGGGACGCCGTCGAGGTGCGCTCCGCCGGGACGGCACCGGGTGAGGCGGTCGACGAGGAGTCCGCGCACTCCCTGGCCGAGGTCGGCATCGACATCACCGCGGAGCGTCCCAAGCCGCTCACCGATCAGCTGGTGCGGGACGCCGACGTCGTGGTCACCCTCGGCCGGGAGGCCCGGGTGGTGCCGGTGCCCGGCACCCGCTTCCTGACCTGGGACGTCGACGAGCCCTCCGCGCGCGGCATCGAGGGGATGGCCCGGACGCGGCTGGTCCGGGACGACATCGCCCGGCAGGTGCGGTCGCTGGCCACCGAGCTCGGCGTCGGCCTGCGCCAGCGATGAGCCGGTCGTCCGTGCGGGACCGGGGACGCGGCCCCCGGTCAGGTCGTCGCCTCGGCCCCCTGAGCGGCGACCAGGTGGGTGACCGTGACGCCGGTGACCTTGCGCAGCCGGGACGGGAGGTCGCGGTGCAGCCACCGCGAGAGCCCCTGGGGCAGCGTGGAGACGATGATCTCGTCGGCGGTGAAGTGGCGCAGCGTGGTGCGGACCGCCTCCAGGGCGTCCGGGTCTCCCACCTCGCCGGTGACCGTGGCCCCCAGCGACCCGAGCTGGTCGAGGGCGTGGTCCAGGCGCTGCGCCGCGAGCGCGTAGGCGCGGTCGGCCGGAGCGGGGCCCAGGTGCCGGTAGGCGCTGGGGACGTCCACTGGTCGTCCAGTGGGGTGGCCGGCGCCACGACGTGGAACTCGTGCGTCTCGGCGGCGACCCGCTCCTCCACGGCCGCGCTGAGGGTGTCGGTGGTGAGGGTCTGGTTGGCGACGATCAGGCAGCGGCGCATCCTCGTCCTCCCGTGGGGTCGGGCATCCACTGTGACCCACGTCATGGTCGCGCGCCAGGCCTGGTGCTGCGGTGAGCGCCGGACCGGGTCTGTCCCGCCGGCTCGGCACCGGCGACGCCGTCGGCATCGGGCTGGGTTCGATGATCGGGGCGGGCGTGTTCGCCGCCTTCGCCCCGGCCGCGCAGGCCGCCGGTGCCGGCCTGCTGATCGGGCTGGCGATCGCCGCCGTGGTCGCCTGGTGCAACGCCACCGCCTCGGCCCAGCTCGCCGCGCAGTACCCCGCCTCCGGTGGCACCTACGTCTACGGGCGGGAGCGGCTCGGGGACTGGTGGGGCTTCCTCGCCGGCTGGGGGTTCGTGATCGGCAAGACGGCCAGCTGCGCGGCGATGGCGCTCACCTTCGCCGCGTACGCCGCGCCGGCCGGCTGGCAGCGCCCGGTCGCGGTGGCCGCGGTGCTCGCGCTCACCGCGACGAACTACCGCGGCGTGACCCGCACCGCCGGGCTGACCCGGGTGATCGTCACCGTCGTGCTGGCCGCGCTGGCCGTCGCGGTCGCCGCGATGCTGCTCGGCGATCCGTCGGGCCGGACGGCGTCGGGGGACTGGGCGATCGAGGGCGGCGTCCTCGGGGTGCTGCAGTCGGCCGGGTTGTTGTTCTTCGCCTTCGCCGGCTACGCGCGCATCGCGACCATGGGCGAGGAGGTCCGCGACCCGGCGCGGACCATCCCGCGTGCGATCCAGCTGGCGCTGGGGCTCACCGTCGCGGTCTACCTGGTGGTCGCGGTGTCGCTGCTGACGACGCTGGGCGCCGACGGCGTCGCGGCCACCGCCGAACCGCTGGCCGCCGCCGTGGCCGCCGGCAGCTGGGACTGGGCCGGGCCGGTGGTGCGGATCGGCGCGGCCGCCGCGGCGCTCGGCGCGCTGCTGGCCCTGATCGCCGGCGTCGGCCGGACCAGCCTGGCGATGGGCCGGCAGGGTGACCTGCCGCGGTACCTGGCCGCGGTGCACCCGCGCTTCTCCGTGCCGCACCGGGCCGAGGTGGCCGTCGGCGTCGTCGTCTGTCTGCTCGTGCTGACCGTCGACCTGCGCGGCGCGATCGGCTTCTCCTCCTTCGGGGTGTTGCTCTACTACGCCGTCGCCAACGCCGCGGCGTTCACCCAGGACGGCGAGCACCGCCGGTTCCCCCGGGCGCTGCAGGTCCTCGGCCTGGTGGGCTGCCTGGTGCTGGTGGCGACCCTGCCGTGGCAGGCCGTGGTCGCCGGCACCGCGGTCTTCGCCGTGGGGATCGCCTACCGGGCCACCCGGCTGCGGCTGGCGGCCCGGTGACCTCTTGACGGGCGTGAGGGGGTCACCGGCCTGGGGAGGAGGCCCCGGAACCGACCGGCTGCGGGGCCGCGCCGCAGCAGCTCGCCGCGTCCGGCTCCTCGGCCGACCACCCGTGGGCACTGCCGGTCGGGAAGCCGACGCCGGCGGACTCGGCGGCCTCCCGGTCGCCCAGGTCGGTGCTGCAGACGCCGGTCGAGGGCAGGTGCAGCTGCACCGAGTCCGCGGCCTCGGTGTCCCCGGCCAGCGCGGCGGCGATCGAGCGCACCTGCTCGTAGCCGGTGGCCAGCAGGAACGTGGGCGCGCGCCCGTAGGACTTCATGCCCACCAGGTAGAAGCCCTCGTCGGGGTGGGCCAGGTCGCGGTGCCCGTGCGGCGGCACGGTGCCGCAGGAGTGGGAGTTCGGGTCGATCAGCGGCGCCAGCCGGGCCGGGGCCTCGAGGGCGGCGTCGAGGTCGAGCCGCACCTCACGCAGGAGGTCCAGGTCGGGGCGGAAGCCGGTCGCGGCGGCCACCGCGTCGACCGCCAGCTCCAGCGGGGCGCCGTCCCGGCCGGTGCCGAGCAGGCGCAGCCGGCCGTCACCGGTCGGTGCGAGTTCGGTCCAGGTGACCTCGCGGTGCAGCTCGACGTGCCCGGCCTGGACGGCGGCCTTCAGCGTCGATCCGAGCAGCCCGCGAGCGGGGAGCCCGTCGGAGTCACCACCGCCGTAGAGCCGGGCGGGGGAGCGGCCACGGATGGTCCAGCTGATCCGCGTGCCCGGCTCGCTCTGCTGCAGCTCCACCAGGGCCAGCAGCGTGTTCGCCGCCGAGTGGCCCATGCCGACCACCAAGGTGTGCTTCCCGGCGAACCGGGCGCGGTCCCGGCCGAGCACGTCGGGCAACGGCCCGACCAGCCAGTCGCCGGCCTGCTCCTCCCCGATCGCGGGGAGGCCGGCCGCGCCGAGCGGATTGCGCTGACCCCAGGTGCCCGAGGCGTCGACGACCGCGCGGGCGGTCAGGTCCTGCACCCGACCGCCGACGACGGTGCGCACCACGTACGCCCGGCCCTCCCGCCCGACGGTGCGGGTCTTGTCCACCCCGGCCCGGCTGACCGCGACCACCCGGGTGCCGGTGCGGACCCGGCCGGCCAGCTGCGGCGTCGCGGCCAGGGGCGCCAGGTACCGCTCGACGAGCTCGGTGCCGGTGGGCAACGCGGTCCGGTCGGGGGACTCCCAGCCGGTCGGCTCCAGCAGCCGGACGGCGGCGTCGTCGACGTCGTACTCCCACGGGGAGAACAGCCGCACGTGCCCCCAGGCCCGCACCGCGGCCGCGGGGTGGTCCCCGGCCTCCAGCACCAGTGGTTCCAGCCCCCGCTCCAGCAGGTGTGCGGCGGCGGCCAGGCCCACCGGGCCGGCGCCGATCACCACGACCGGCAGGTCGTTCGTCGTGTACGCGCTCATGCCGTGCTCACGTCCTCGCTCGTCGGTGGTCCGTCCAACGTCGAGGCACGTTAACAGCGAACGCTGTTGACAACAACCATCGTGTGGCAGACTGGTCGGCATGCGCCAGGACCTGGACGTGCGACTGCTCGACGTCGACGAGCTGACCTCTCCCGCCGACCGTGCCCGCCTGCTCGCCCCGCAGCTCAAGGCGCTCGGCGACCCGAACCGGCTGCACCTGCTGCTGCTGCTGGCCGAGGGCCCGCGCACGGTGCGGGAGCTGACCGACGCCGCCGGCATGAGTCAGACCCTGGTCAGCCACCACCTGGCGCCGTTGCGCGAGCAGGGGCTGGTCACGATCACCCCGAAGGGCCGCAGCAACGTCTACGCGCTGTGCTGCGAGGCCCTGGCCGGGCCGGTGAAGGCGCTGGCCACGCTGGCGGCGCTGACCCCCGAGGGCGCCGACGCCTGCTGCTCGTGACCGGCCGCGGTCGGGCTTGACCCTGGACCCGGGTCCAAGCCCTAGCGTCCCGGGACATGACGACGACGGCTCCCCGAGGCCTCCGGGTCGCTGACCTGGCGCGCGCGGTGGGGGTGCGCACCGACACGATCCGCTACTACGAGCGGGTCGGGCTGCTGCCTCCTCCCGCCCGCACGGCCGCTGGCTACCGCGACTACGACACCGGCGCGGTCGACCGGCTCCGGTTCATCCAGGGTGCGCAGCGCCTCGGGCTGCGGCTGGTCGACATCGGGCACCTGCTCGCCGTCCGGGACACCGGGGACTGCCCGTGCGAGCCGGCCGCCGACCTGCTCCGTCGCCGGCTGGCCGACGTCGACGCCGAGATCACCCGGCTGACCGAGCTGCGCGCGGAGATGGCGGCCATGGCCGCCGCCCTGCCGGCCCCGGGGTGTCCCGAGCCGCTCCCCGGCACCTGGTGCCCGTCGGAGGAGGGAGGTGACTGCTCATGTCCGCACTGACCTGCGACTGCGACTGCTCGACCTGCGGGTGCTGCTGACCCGCTGAGCCCCCGGCACCGGCACGCGGACGGCCATCCCGCGCCGGGCTGCGGACGGGCCGGGGTGGCCGCCCCTGCCCGCCCGGCCGGTCAGCGGTCGGCGGATCGTCCCCGCCGGGGAGCCCAGGGGTCGTCGGGGTCGAAGTCGTCGGACTCGTCCGCCGTGGTGCCTGCGGTGCTCGCGCCCGGGGCCGGGCGGGCCGCAGCCTCCAGGGCGGCGTCCCGCTCCGCGGCCCGCCGAGCCCGCTCCAGCCGGGCGTCCTCGCGAAGCTGGCGGCGGCTCGGCGTCCCGTCGGGGTTGGTCAGCGCCAGCCAGCCGTCCTTCTGCCGCCACAGCACCGCACCGGCCAGGGCGAGGCCCAGCGGCACGACGTAGCCGGCCACCCGCTCCATGCCGCCCTCGCCCAGCCCGACGAAGACGGCGGAGGCGAAGAAGATCGTCGCGATGACGCCGACCAGCCCGAGCAGCGCCAGCGTGGTGCCCAGCGCCTCCGAGCGCGGCCGCACCCCGTAGGCCATCGCGATCAGCCCGATCCCGCCGCCGAGGAAGTGCGCGCCGGCCGCGATCGCGTGGACCGTGGTGTTGCCGTCGGAGGGGAAGAGCCCGACCAGGAGCACCCCGAGCCCGGCCACCACCAGCACCGGGCGGGCCAGGCGGCCACCCGTGCCGGAGAGCCCCGGTCGCAGCAGCAGCGCGCCGGCGATGATCAGCACCCCCTGCAGGACGAAGGAGGCGTTCATCAGCAGCCGGTCGGGCGAGGTCGCCGTCCCCAGGTCGCTGATCACGTTCGCCGAGTACGAGTAGCCCTCGTACTGCAGCGCCGCGATCGCCTCGACGACGAAGAACTGCAGGGTCAGCACCCACGCGAGCCCGCCCCAGCGGTACCGGCTGTCCGTCACGGTGAGCCATGGTCCCAGCCCAGGCTGTGCGACCGGGAGACTGGCCGGTGTGACCATCCGCTCCATCGCCCTCTTCGTGCTCGCCGCCCTGCTGGAGATCGGCGGCGCCTGGCTCGTCTGGCAGGGCCTGCGGGAGCACCGCGGCTGGCTCTGGGTGGGCATCGGGATGGTGTCGCTGGCGCTCTACGGCATGGTCGCCACGCTGCAGCCGGAGGCCGCCTTCGGCCGGGTGCTCGCCGCCTACGGCGGGGTCTTCGTCGCCGGGTCGCTGCTCTGGGGGATGGCCGCCGACGGCTTCCGGCCCGACCGCTGGGACGTCGCCGGTGCGCTCGTCTGCCTGCTCGGCGTCGCACTGATCATGTACGCGCCCCGGGGCGCCTGAGCAGCTCGGTCAGGCGGTGACCCCCGCGTGGGTGAGCACGGCGGCGTACTGGCCGGGCGACAGCCACGACGGGTTGCTCCCCGCCGGCATCCGCAGCACCTCCGCCGAGCGGGTCGCCGGGTCGGCCAGCAGGTCCGCCCGGTCCACCGGGTGGGCCAGCCGGGTCCACCGGACGGCGACCGCCGGCCCGCCCGGGGCCGCGGCGTCCACCGGCCCGGCCAGCTCACCGAGGGCGTGCACCCCGGGCCGGTCGCGGCCGCTCACCCACAGCAGGCACGGCCGGCCCGGGGTCATCAGCGTCAGCCGGTAGGAGGGCCGGACGCACCGGTCCAGCACGGCGACGGCGCCGGGCCGCCAGTCGGGGAGCAGCGCCTCCGGCGGCCGGCTGCTCTTCAGCACCCAGCAGGCGACGTCCTCGGCGGTCAGCTGCGGCACGTCCGTAGCCAACCAGCTCGCCCCGCGTGTCGGCGAGGGGGACGGTGGCGCGCCACCGGATCTCGTGCTGCCGAGTGTCGGTCCCTCGCCTACCGTCGGCCGGGTGTCGCCCCCCGCGGTGCCCTGGGCATCCGTCGAGTCCCGTGCCCGCACCGTGGCCGCCGGCCCCGTCGTCCGCTCCGGCGGCGAGGACCACCTGCTGCTGCACGACCTGGTCACCGACTCCCGGGCGGTGACCCCCGGCTGCCTGTTCGCCTGCGTGCGCGGGGCGCACAGCGACGGACACCGGTTCGCCGAGTCGGCCCTGGCCCGCGGCGCCGCCGCGCTCCTCGTCGACCGGCCGCTGCCGCTGGACGCACCGCAGCTGCTGGTGCCGTCGGTCCGCGCGCTGCTGGGGCCGCTGGGCGCCCTGCTGGCCGGCGACCCCGCCGAGCACCTGCGGCTGGTCGGCGTGACCGGGAGCAACGGCAAGACGACGACCAGCACGCTGGTGCGCGGCGTGCTCGAGGCCGCCGGCGAGTGCGCTGGAGTGGTCACCACACTCGGCGCACGGGTGGCGGGTCGGACCCGCGGCACCCGGCTGACCACCCCGGAGGCGCCGGAGCTGCACGGGCTGCTGCGCTGGATGCTCGACGCAGGCGCGACCAGCGCGGTGGTGGAGGCGTCGTCGATCGCGTTGGACGTCGGCCGGGTCGACGCCGTTCACGTCGAGGTGGCGGTCTTCACCGGCTTCGAGGAGGACCACCTCGACCACCACGGCACGATCGAGCAGTACTGGGCGAGCAAGGCGCTGCTGTTCACCCCGGAGCGCACCGACAGCGCCGTCGTCGTGGTCGACGACCCGTGGGGACGCCGGCTGGCCGACCAGGCGCGGGTGCCGGTGACCCGGGTGGCCACCCGGCCGGGGGAGCCGGCCGACGTCCGGGTGCTGGCCTGGCGCACCGGCGCGGACGGCACCAGCCTGGTCGTCGAGGACGACGGCGGGCGGCACTGGGTCTGCTCGCCGCTGGTCGGCCGGGTGCACGTGGGCAACATCGCCGCCGCCTGGGCGACCGGTCGCTCGCTCGGGCTGGCGCCGGAGACCATCGCCGCGGGCCTGGCCGCGACCGCGGCACCGGCGGGGCGCAACACCCTGCTGCGCGAGCCGGGTGGGCCGCTCGTCGTCGTCGACTACGCCCACACCCCTCGGGCGCTGGCCGCCGCCGTGCAGACCGCCCGCGACCTCACCGGCCCCGGCGGCCAGGTGCACCTGGTGCTCGGGGCACGCGGACGCCGCGACCGGTACAAGCGCCAGGGGCTCGGCGTCTCCGCCCGCGCCGCGGACGTGGTGTGGCTGACCAACGAGGGCAGTCACGGGGAGCGCCCGGAGGCGATCGTCGAGGAGCTGCGGGTCGGGCTGATCGGCAGCACCGCGACCGTGCACACCGTGCTGGACCGCCGGGAGGCGATCACCGCCGCCGTGGCGGCCGCCGGCAGCCGGGACGTGGTGCTCGTCGTCGGTCGCGGCCACGAGACCACGCTGACCGACGACGGTGCCCCCGTGCCGTTCGACGACGCCGGGGTGGCGCAGGAGGCGCTGGACTCCCGGGCCGCCGAGCTGGTGGACGAGCAGGCCTGTTGACCCCCCGCGCTGGGTGCCGAGCTCCACACGGGCAGGCTCCCGGGCGTGACGACGGGGGAGTGGCCGGGCCACCGGTCCGGTGAGCCCGCCTTCCGCCGGGCCGCGACCGCCGTCTTCCTCGCCGGCATCGCCGTCTTCGTCAGCCTGTACGCCCCGCAGGCGCTGCTGCCGGAGTTCAGCCGTTCCTTCGGTGTGACCCCGGCGGCCTCGACCCTGGTCATCTCGGTCAGCACCGCCGCGCTGGCCGTGGGCCTGCTGGTGCTCGGGCCCCTGTCGGACCGCCGCGGCCGCACCGGCATCCTCCACGCCAGCCTCGCCGCCGCGGCACTGCTCGCGGTGCTGATCGCGCTGGCCCCCGGGTGGGAGGCGCTGCTGGTGCTCCGCGGGCTGCAGGGGTTCGCCCTGGCCGGACTGCCCGCCGTGGCGGTGGCCTACCTGCGCGAGGAGCTGCACCCGGCGATGAGCTCGCGGGCGATCGGGCTCTACGTCAGCGGCACCGCGATCGGCGGCCTGTCCGGCCGGTTGCTCACCGGTGTCCTCACCGAGCTGGGCGGCTGGCGGACGGCGTTGGGCGGTGCGGCCGTGGTGGCCGTCGGCTGCGCGGTCGCCGTCCGGCTGCTGCTGCCCCCCGCCCGCCGGTTCACCCCGCTGCTCCGGCAGGGGCGGCTGCTCCGCCAGCTGGGCGCGGCCTTCACCGACCCGGCGCTGCTGGCGCTGTACGGGCTGGCCGCGCTGCTGATGGGCGGGTTCGTCGCCGTGTACAACGCCGGCACGTTCCGGCTGGAGTCCGAGCCCTACTCGCTGACGCCCGCGGTGGCCGGGCTGGTGTTCCTGGCCTACCTGCTCGGTTCGGCGAGCTCACCGACCGCCGGCTGGCTGGCCGACCGGCTGGGACGGCGGGTGGTGGTGCCCGGCGCCGTGGCGCTGATGGCGGCGGGGATCGCGCTGACCCTGCCGACGCCGCTGTGGTGCGTCGTCCTGGGGCTGTGCGTGCTGACCGTCGGGTTCTTCGCCGCCCACGGCGTGGCCAGCGGCTGGGTCGCGGCGCGGGCCCAGCTGGGCGGCCGACCGGTCGGTCAGGCGGCCTCGCTGTACTCGTTCTGGTACTACGTCGGCTCCTCGGTGGGCGGCACGCTGGCCGGCCGGGCCTGGCAGGACGCCGGCTGGCCCGGGGTCGTGCTGCTCGCCGGCGGGTGTGCGCTCGCAGCCCTGGTGCTCACCGGTGCGCTCGGCCGCACCCGCTCGCTGCAGCCCTGACCCGGACGCCCTGACCCGGACGCGACGAGGGCGGCGCCCCGGGTGGTCCCGGGTGCGCCGCCCTCGTCGGAGCCGGTCGGCTCAGGCCCTGCTTGCTCAGCCCTCGGTGGCGTCGTGCTCGTAGGCGCCGGCCGGGTCAGCGTCGTCGGACTGCACCGCCTGGCGTTCGAGCTCGGTGCGGTGCTCGAGCACCTCGTCGGACAGGTGCGGGTCCTTGGCGTGCTCGGTGCGGTCCCGGGGGGCCGGCTCCTCGGGGGTCATCACGTCGTCGAGCGTCGGCTCGTCGTGCGGGCTGGTCATCGCGTCCTCCGCTCTCGTGGCCCGGCGGCTCCGGGCGGCTCCCCCTCCCCGGTATCCCGTGGCGGCGTCCCCTCAAACGGGGGGCAGCTCCACGGTCTGCTCGCCGACGTGCACCCGGGTCCGCGTGTGCGGGTCCAGCCCGGCCGGCGGCTCGATCAGCGTCGTGTGCGAGGCCAGGTCCGCGGTCATCACGTCGACGGAGCCCGGGGGGAGCGGGGCGGTCTCCCGCCGGCCGATCGTCAGCGTCAGCTCGCCGTCCTGCACCCGCGCGGTCCGGGGCACGGTGGGATGGCTGCTGCTGCCCCAGGTGGTCACCGCGAGGAGGGCGCCGCCCTCGACCCACCGGACGCCGAAGCCGGGGTGGTGATCCCCGGGGTGCGGCGGGGCCCCGATGACCGGCAGGTCCCTGCCGTCCGGCCGGCCCTGGGCGCGGACGACCGGCTGATCCTGCTCTTCCGTCATGCCGCGCACGGTAGGGGGTCAGCCCTGGCTGAGCTGCCCAGCGGGCAGCCAGGCCTCGACCAGCACCGGGCCGTGCGCGCCGACGACGGTGTAGGCGACCCGGCCGTGCCAGCCGTCCTCCCGCTGCCGCCACTCCACCAGCAGCCCCGGCCAGGTGCCGGGTGCGTCGGGCGGGTCCTGCACCCAGCAGTGCCGGCCGTGCCCGGTGCCCGCCGGACGTCGGGCCTCGGCAGCCGGTGGGGCAGGCGGCTCCGGTGGGGCAGGCGGCTCCGGCGGGGCAGGCGGCTCCGGTGGGGGAGCCGGCACCCCGGAGCGGGCGGCGCGGTCGGCCAGCGACCCGCCGTGCCGCCCGCGCTGCATCCCCCCGGCCACCCGCTCATCCTCGCACGAGATCGAACACACGTTCGACCAGCGCCCTGCTCGCGCCGAGTGGCAGCTGAGCGGGCTTCCCGGCGCCGGGATCCCCGCTCAGCTGTCACTCAGTGCGGGCGGGGGCGGGGGCGGGGGCGCCGGAAGGGGTGGGCGGGCGCTGGGCGCGCCATTCCCGGGGTGTGGTGCCGAAGGCGGCGCGGAACCGGCGGCTGAAGTGCGACGGGTCGCCGAAGCCCCACGACCGGGCGACGGCGGCGATCGGTCGGCCGCCGGGTCGCGCCAGCTCCGCGCGGGCGCCCTCCAGGCGCTGGTCGATGACCCACTGCTCCAGGCTGAACCCGGCCGCCGAGCACAGTCGGTAGAGCTGGCGGACGCTGACCGCGTGCTCGGCCGCGATGCGGGCGGCGTCGAGGTCGGGGTCGGTCAGGTGCTGGCCCACCCAGGTGCGGATGCGGGGCAGCAGGCTCTCACCCGGCACCGTCCCGCCGGCGCCGTCGGCGGAGACGAGGAGCGCCCGCACCAGCTCGACGGTGGCCACGGACAGCGCCGGCCACCCCGGGTCGGCGGCCAGCCGCTCGGCGTCCCGGGTCACCTGGGCGACGTGCGCCCGGACCAGCTCGTACAGCGGGCTCTCCGGCGCGTACGGCGCCGCCCGCCGCACGACGTCCACCGACAGCCCGAGGCGGGCGACCGGGACCTGCAGGGCGCTGCCCGCACCCTCGGTGCCGCCCCAGCAGAAGTCGTACGGGGAGGTGACGTCGGTGACCGTGAGGCTGCCGGGCGGCAGTGCGCGGCGTCGTCCGCCCTGCTCGTGCTGGCCGGTGCCACGCTCCTGCACGTAGAGCGACAGCACCGGCGGGGTGTCCGCCGGGGGTCGGCGGCGGCTGACCACCAGCGGGCCGACGACGTCGGCGCGCAGCACCGGCAGTCCGCCGAGCTGCCAGGCGTCCAGCCGCACCTGCACGGATGCTGCCGGCTCGCGCAGCCGCACCCGGGAGCTCATGCCGGCCTGCAGTCGCGCGACCACCGCGGCCGGGCGGCGGTCGGCGCCGGTGAGCTGCCGGCTGTCCAGGAGCGTGACCATCGCGCCTCCCTGTTCGGGTGGTCGGCGACGCTGCCGCGGGCGCCGACATCCTGTCGCCCCGACCGGCTGCGGGGGAAGGGGGTCCGCCCCGGGGTGGGTCGGCACCCAGGGGCCAGCACCGGGCACCGAGGGCACAGTCCCGGGGCGTCGTCGTCCCTAGCGTGCTGACCGCCACCCACCGCAGCACCGATGGAGGAGACGCCATGCCCGTCCTGGACCACGACGGCATCGAGACGTACTACAAGGACTGGGGGACCGGTCAGCCGATCGTGTTCAGCCACGGCTGGCCGCTGTCGTCGGACGACTGGGACGCCCAGCTGATGTTCTTCGTGCAGCGCGGCTACCGCGTCATCGCGCACGACCGCCGGGGGCACGGCCGCTCGACCCAGGTCGCCGACGGGCACGACATGGACCACTACGCCGACGACCTGGCCGCGCTCACCGCCCACCTCGACCTGCACGACGCGGTGCACGTGGGCCACTCGACCGGCGGCGGCGAGGTCGTCCGCTACCTCGCCCGGCACGGCGAGGACCGGGTCGCCAAGGCGGTCCTGATCAGCGCGGTGCCGCCGATCATGGTGCAGACCGACGCCAATCCCGGCGGGCTGCCGCAGAGCGTCTTCGACGGCATCCAGGAGCAGGTGGCCACCAATCGGGCGCAGTTCTACCGCGACCTGCCGGCCGGGCCGTTCTACGGGTTCAACCGGCCGGGCGTGGAACCGGTCGAGGGGCTGATCCAGAACTGGTGGCGCCAGGGGATGACGGGCGGGGTCAAGGCCCACCACGACGGCGTCGTCGCGTTCTCCCAGACCGACTTCACCGACGACCTGAAGAAGATCACGGTGCCGGTGCTGGTCATGCACGGCGACGACGACCAGGTCGTGCCCTACGCGGACTCCGCTCCGCTGTCGGCCGAGCTGCTGCCGAACGGGACGCTGAAGACCTACGCCGGCTTCCCGCACGGCATGCCGACCACCCAGGCCGCCACCATCAACGCCGACCTGCTGGAGTTCATCCAGAGCTGATGACGACCGGGGCGCGTGCCCCGGCGGTGATCACCACGGGCTGGTGGCTGTCTCGCGAGGGTCGAGGCAGCCACCAGCCCGGTCTCGGCTCACCTGTGCTTGGTGCGGGTGCTCCGGCCGGTGCTCTTGCTGCGCTTCCCGCTCTTGACCTTGCCCTTGGTGGTGACCGGGTGCAGCCCCGCGTTCAGCACGCCCGCGACGGCCTGGACGCCGGGGTGTGCGGCCAGCTCCTCGGTGGGCACCGGCAGCGGCAGGCACCAGTTGGGCCGTTCGTTCGCGCCGGGCATGTTCGGCCGGCGCTCCTCGGCGAGCGCGTCGTCCAGCGTCGCCGAGAGCAGGGTCGAGGGCGCCGTGGCCAGCTGCCGGTGGGCCGCCTCCACCGCCTCCGCCGGGGTGGCGTCCTCGGCGATGAAGTCCAGGTGCTCCAGCAGCGAGGCGCGGCCGCGCAGCAGCTCCTCCTCGGTGCCCAGCCCGCGTTCCCGCTGCTCGGCCAGGTCCGACCCGGTCCACAGCCCGGCCACCGTCGGCAGGTCGTGGGTGGTGATCGCGGCCATCGCCTCGGCCGGCCACTGGGCGGGCTCGTCGTCCTCGAACCACAGCAGCCGGTAGGAGAGGATCCCGTGCTCGGCCATCGCCTCCCGGACGCCGTCCTCGACGGTGCCCAGGTCCTCGCCGACGACGATCGCCTGCGCGCGGTGGCTCTCCAGCGCGACGATGTCGAGCATGTCCTCGTGCGGGTAGCGGACGTAGGCGCCCTCGGCGGCGGAGCCGTCGGACGGCACCCACCACAGCCGGAAGAGGCCCATCACGTGGTCGACCCGCAGGCCGCCGGCGCCGGCCATGGTCGCCCGGATCGACTGGATGAACGGCTCGTAGTCGGCGGCCTGCAGCCGCCAGGGCACCAGCGGGGGTGAACCCCAGTCCTGGCCCTGGCTGTTGAAGGCGTCCGGCGGGGCGCCGACGCTCACGCCCTGCGCCAGCACGTCCTGCCAGGCCCAGGCGTCCGCACCGCCGCCGGCCACCCCGATCGGCAGGTCCTGGATCACGGTGGTGCCCTCGGTGGCCGCCCGCAGCTGGACGTCGAGCAGCCACTGCAGCCAGGCGTGGAAGGCGATCTCCCGGTCGTGGCCGGCCACGAAGTCGGCCACCGCGGCGCCGCGGGGGTCGCGGAGCGGCTCGGGCCAGGTGTGCCAGTCGGGGCCGTGCTCGTCGGCGATCGCGCACCAGGTGGCCCAGTCCATCAGCGGCTGGCCCTCGTGCCACCACCAGTCGCGGAAGGGACCCTCGTCGACCCCGGCGTCGAAGACCCGCTGGAGCACCCGGCGCTTGAGCGCCCAGATGGCGTCGCGGTCGATGAGCTCGCCGTCGTTGAGCGCCCGCCCGGCGTCGGCCTCCACGTCGACCGCGTCGGCGCCGGGCACCTCGGCGATCCGCAGGTAGACCGGGTTGCGGAACCGGCGGGTGGCCGGCAGGTAGGGGCTGTCCTCCTGGCCCGGCGTCGGGGCCACCGCGTGCAGCGGGTTGACCAGCACGAAGCCCGCGCCCTGTGCCTGGGCGAGCTCGCGCACGGTGCGCAGGTCGCCGAGGTCGCCGATGCCCCAGCTCTCCCGGCCGCGGGTGGCGTAGAGCTGCACCGCCCAGCCCCAGGCCCGCCAGCCCTCGGGCAGCCAGCAGCGCCCGGGGGAGACGATCAGCCGGCGCTCCCGGCCGTCGGGGGTGCGCAGCCGGTGGTAGCCGAGCGGGAAGTCCTCGGGCAGCTCGCCGTCGATCTGGCGGGTCCGCCCGTCCTCGCACTCGACGTCGGCGAGGTCGACCTCCAGGGCGTCCCCGGGCCGGGCGACGATCGGGGCGCGGTCCGGCAGGTCCGCGGGTGGGGTGCCGATCACCTCCCGCAGCCGGTCGATCGTCGACTGCGCGACGGTGTGCTCCTCGTCGAGGGCGTCGAGCCAGCTGGCGTCGATGCCCCAGGCGTCCGTGGGCGGGGCGGTCGCGGACTTCGGCGGTGGGGCGGTGCTCGTCACCCCCCGATCCTCACCGGTCCCGGCGGGCTCTGCCCACTGGGGTGGCTGCGGAGGCGGTCACACCCGCTGTTCCGGCGTCCGGTCCGGGTCCGGGACCACCCCGGCCGGAGGGCGGAGCGAGCCGGCGACCAGGACGGCGACGCCCAGCAGGACGGCGACGACGGTGAGCGCGCGCAGCACGGTGACCTGCTGCCCGAGGAGCCCGATCAGCGGCGGCCCGGCCAGGAAGGCGCAGTAGCCGATGGAGGCGACGACGCTGACCCGCGCGGCGGCCTTCGCCGGGTCGTCGGCCGCGGCGCTCATCCCGGTCGGGAAGCCCAGCGACGCCCCCGCGCCCCAGAGCAGGGCGCCGAGGAAGGCGACCGGCGGGGAGCCGAACACGAACAGCAGCAGGCCGACGACGGCCAGCCCGGCCAGCAGCCGGATCACCGGCACCCGGCCGTACCGGTCCAGCAGGGAGCCGCCGAACCAGCGGGCCAGGGTCATCGCCGTGAGGAACAGGGCGAACCCGAGCGTGCCGGCGGTCGCCGAGGTGCCGTGGTCGTCGATCAACGCCACCGCCAGCCAGTCGTTGGCGGCGCCCTCGGCGAAGGAGAAGGCCAGCACGACCACGCCGATGACCAGCGTGCGTGGCTCCCGCCAGGCAGCCAGTGCGCTCACCTGCTCGGTCGGGACGCCGTCGGCGTCGGTGTCGACGTCGGGGACGAAGCCCCGGGTGGTCAGCGGCACGACCGCCGCGACCAGCACCGCGACCCCGGCCAGGTGGACCGGCACCGGCACGTCGAGGGCGACCATCGCCGTCCCCAGGAGCGCCCCGGCGACCGTGCCCAGGCTGAAGCCGGCGTGGAAGCGGGACATGACGACCCGGCCCAGGTGCCGCTCGACCACGGCGCCCTGGACGTTCATCCCGACGTCCCAGGCGCCGTTGGACAGGCCCATCACGAACAGTCCGGCCGTCAGCACGGCCACCGAGGTGACCGAGCCGACCGCGATGACGACCATCGCCGCGGCCAGCACGAGCGCCATGACGATCACCGTGGCGCGCGAGCCGATCCGCCCGATCAGGGTGCCGGCCAGCGGCAGGGCGATCACCGAGCCGGCCGCGATGGCCAGCAGCACCAGGCCGAGCGCGGCCGGGTCGAGGTCGAGCCGGTCCCGCACCTGGGGGATCCGGCTGGCCCAGCTGGCGAAGGCGAACCCCGCGCCGATGAAGGCGGTGTAGACCGCCCGCATGGCGGTGGTCACCCGCGCCGGGTCGGGTGACCGGCGGACGTCGGTGCTGGTCAACGCGGGAGCTCCTGGGGGGTGGTGGGGCGCACGGCCCGGGCGATGATCTCGTGGGTCTCGGCGCGGGAGACCGGCCGGGTGGAGAGGACCTTGTGCATGACCAGGCCCTCGATCAGCCCGTCCAGCCCGCGGGAGGTGGTCGGGTCGACGAACCGCTCCAGCACGCTGCGGCTGCGGCGCATCCACGACTCGGTGACCGTGCGCAGCCCGGGGTCGCGCAGCGCGGCGAGGAAGAGCTCGTAGGCGACCGCCCAGTCGCGGTCGTCGGCGTCGGCATCGGCGTGGACCAGGTCGGTCACCGCGTCGACGACGTCCGCGACGCTGGCGACCTCGGCGAAGTGCGCCTCGTACTTCAGCGCCATCCGCTCGGCGTGCAGCGCGAAGGCCTGCGCGCGCAGGTCGTCCAGGCCGGTGAAGTGGTAGGTCAGCGAGCCCAGCGGGACGTCGGCGGCCGCGGCGATCAGCCGGTGGGTGGTGCCGGCGACGCCGTGCTCGGCGATCACGTCGACGGTCGCCTCGACGATCCGCTGCCGTCGGTCGGGGTCGTGCCGCCGCACCGGCCGGTCGTGCTCCTCGGGGGCGTCAGTGGTCACGGCAGCGGCCTGATGGTGGTGGTCACGGGAGCGGCCGGACGACCCGAGCCGGGCTGCCGACCGCGACGACGTCGGCGGGCAGGTCACGCGTCACCACGGACCCGGCACCGACGACGGTGTTCGCGCCGATCCGGACACCGGGGCAGACGATCACGCCGCCGCCGAGCCAGACGTTGTCCTCGATCACGATCGGCTCGGCGGACTCCCACTTGTCCCGCCGGGGGCCGGCCTCGAGGGGGTGGGTCGCGGTGAGCAGCTGGACGTTCGGGCCCAGCTGCACGTCGTCGCCGATGGTGACCCGGGCGACGTCCAGGCAGACCAGGCCGAAGTTCGCGAAGGTGCGCGACCCGACCGTGGTGTGCCGGCCGTAGTCGCAGTGGAACGGCGGGCGGATCTCGCTGCCCGCGCCGAACGCGCCCAGCAGCTCCTCCAGCACCGCGCGGCGGGCCGCGCCGTCGGTGGGGTCCATGGTGTTGTAGCGGTGCGACAGCGCCTGCGCACGGGTGCTCGCAGCGGCGATCTGGGGGTCGTCGGCGATGTAGGGGTCACCGGCCGTCATCCGCTCGTACATCGAGCGCCTGTCGCTGGTCATGTGTACGACCGTACACATGCTGTGTACAGCCGTACACAGTCAGGTCCCGCGGGGTTTCGCCCGGCGGGTCGGGACGGCGGTGGCCGGGTCCTCCGGCCAGGGATGGCGGGGGTAGCGGCCGCGCAGCTCGCTGCGCACCGCCGGGTACCCGGTGACCCAGAAGCCGGCCAGGTCCGCGGTCGTCGCGACCACCCGGGAGGCGGGGGAGAGCAGCTGCAGGCGCAGCGGCCGGCCGGCCACCACCGGTGCGGTCGCCCAGCCGAACACCTCCTGCACCCGCACCGACAGCGTCGGAACCGTGGGATCGGCATAGTCGACCCGCACGTTGGAGCCCGTGGGCACCTGGACCCGTTCCGGTACCAGCTCGTCCAGTCGCCCGGCCAGCTGCCAGGGCAGCAGCCCGCGCAGCGCCGCGGTCAGGTCCACCCGGGCGAGGTCCCGGCGGCTGCGGGCGCCGGACAGCGCCGCCCCGCCGGCCAGCGCGGCGAGCAGCGACTCGTCGTCCACCGCCGGCCACGGCTCGCCCAGCCCGGCGTGCGCGGCGGCCAGCCTCTCCCGCAGTGCCCGGGCGGCCGGCGTCCAGGTCAGCAGCGTCAGCCCGTCCCGGCGCAGCCCTTCGGTGAGCGCCCCGGTCACCGCCGCCGGGTCCGGGACGGGCAGCGGCCGCTCGGCGAGCACGATCGCGCCCAGCCGCTCGACCCGGGCCGCCCGGACGTCGCCGTCCCGCCAGGTCACCTCCGGCCCGTCGGTGTGCGCCGCCGCCCCGGCCGACAGCGCCGTCGCCTCGTCCACCGCGACCGCGGCGCGGACCCGGGCGTCGCGCCGCCCCGGTGCGCGGTCGGCCGCGGCCACGGCCAGCCAGCCTGCCCCGGCCAGCGCGGTCCCCGGCGCCAGCTCCGCGCCGGTGCCGGCGGCCAGGAGGTAGGTGCGCTCGGTGCCGGGACGGCGGCGGGCCAGCCACTCCGGGTGCGCCAGCCCGACGAGCAGCCCCGCGGCGGCGTCGTCCGGCAGCCCGGTGTCCGGCGCCGACGGGGCCGCCCGGGTCAGCCGGGCCACCTCGTCCCGCCACCGCGCGGCCGGGCCGCCGGACTGGCCGCGCAGCGCCCGCCACTCGGCGACCAGGTCGTCCGAGCGGGGCGCGACGTCACCCGACAGCAGGGCGACGACCTCCGCCGCCCGCCGCCGGCCCACCTGCGCGGCGCCGTCGAGCAGCGCCCGGGCCAGCCGCGGGTGCGCCCCGACGGCGGTCAGCGCCCGGCCGCGCGGGGTGACCCGGCCGTCGTCGTCCACCGCGCCCAGCCGGCGCAGCGTCGCCCGGGCCACGGCGAACGCGGCCTCCGGCGGAGCGTCCGGCAGCGCGAGCCCCGCGCCGTCCGGGGCGCCCCAGACCGCCAGCTCCAGCGCCAGCCCGGTCAGGTCGGCGAGGGCGATCTCGGGCTCGGCAGCCGCGGGCAGCCGGTCGTGCTCGGCGGCCGACCACAGCCGGTACACCCGCCCGGGCGCCTCCCGGCCCGCCCGCCCGGCCCGCTGCACCGCCGAGGCGCGGGAGACCCGGACGGTGACCAGCGCGCCCATCCCGCGGGCCACGTCGAAGCGCGGCACCCGGGCCAGGCCGGCGTCGACCACCGTGCGCACCCCGGGCACGGTCAGGCTGGTCTCGGCGACGTCGGTCGACAGCACCACCCGGCGCCGCGGGCCCGGGGTGAGGGCGGCGTCCTGCTGGTCGGGTGGCAGCCGGCCGTGCAGCGGCCGGACGTCGGCGTCCACGCCGGTCAGCAGGCCGGCGACCCGGCCGATCTCGGCCGCCCCGGGGAGGAAGACCAGCACGTCGCCGGTGGTCTCGGCCAGCGCCCGGCGCACGGTGCCGGCGACCGCGGCCAGCAGCCGCGGGTCCACGACGGTGCCGTGCGGCGGGGCGACCGGCGGGCTGGGTGGGCACCAGACCGGCTCCACCTCGTGCAGCGACCCGGTCGCCTCGAGCACCGGTGCACCGCCCATCAGCTCGGCCAGCCGGTCGGCCGCGGCGGTGGCGGACATGGCCAGCAGTTCCAGCTCCGGGCGCAGGGCGGCCCGGACGTCGAGGGTGAAGGCCAGCGCGAGGTCGGTGTCCAGCTGCCGTTCGTGGCACTCGTCGAGCACCACGGCCGACACCCCGGGCAGCTCGGGGTCGGCCTGCAGCCGGCGGACCAGCAGGCCGGTGGTGACCACCTCGACCCGGGTGGCGTCGCTGCGCCGGCTGTCGCCGCGCACGCTGTAGCCCACCGACCGCCCCACCGGCTCACCCAGCAGTGCCGCCATCCGGCGGGCCGCGGCCCGGGCGGCGACCCGCCGGGGCTCGGCCACCAGCACCCGGCCGGGCAGCCGGCCGGCCAGGGCCAGCGGGACGAGCGTGGTCTTGCCCGTGCCCGGCGGGGCGACCAGCACCGCCGCACCGGCCGCGGTCAGCGCCGTGTCGAGCGCGGGCAGCACCCCACGGACCGGCAGGTCGGTCCCGGGCGTCCCCGACGGCGGCAGCACGCCGGCCAGTCTCGCCTGCGGTGCAGACCCGAGCCCGCTCAGGACTTGTCCGGGTGGGCATCCGGGGCCAGGGTGGGCACCTGGGACGACGACGTCCGGAGGTCTGCGTGGCGACGCACAGCGGCAGCAGCAACCGAACCGGCGCGGGTGCACCGGCACCCCGCCCGCCCGAGCGGGTGCGCAACGTGGCGCTGGTGGGCCGCGCCGGCGCGGGCAAGACCACCCTGGCCGAGGCGCTGCTGGTGGCCGCCGGGGCGCTGCCCCGCGGTGGCCGGGTGGAGGACGGCACCACCTGCCTGGACACCGAGGAGGTGGAGGTCCGCCTCCAGCACTCGGTCTCGCTGCACGCCGCGACGGTCGAGCACGCCGGCCACCGGGTCACCCTCCTGGACACCCCGGGCGCCCCGGACTTCGTCGGCGAGCTGCGGGCAGCGCTGCGGGCCGCCGACGCCGCGCTGGTCGTCGTCTCCGCCGTGACCGGGGTGGACGCCGGCACCGTGCAGGTGTGGGACGAGTGCGCCGCCGCCGGGCTGCCGCGGGCGGTGGTGGTCACCCAGGTCGACCGGCCGCGGGCCGACGTCCCGGCCGTCGTGCGGAGCTGCCGGGAGCTGCTCGGCGTCGGGGTCCACCCGCTGCACGTGCTCGGGGACGACGGCGCGCTGACCTCGCTGCTGGAGCCGCTGCCCGGTGACCCGGAGCGCGACCGGCTGCGCGCCGAGCTGATCGAGGGGGTGATCGCCGAGAGCGAGGACGAGACGCTGATGGACCGCTACCTCGCCGGCGAACCGATCCAGGTCACCGACCTGGTCGCCGACCTGGAGACGGCGGTCGCCCGCGGGGACTTCCACCCGGTGCTCTGCGCCGCGCCGCCCACCGGGCTCGGGGTGGGGGAGCTGCTGGACCTGCTGGTGAGCGCCTTCCCCTCGCCGCTGGAACGCCCGTGCCCACCCGTCGTCCGGCCGGACGGCCGACCGGCCGGGCACGTGGGCTGCGACCCGGCCGGGCCGCTCGTCGCCGAGGTGGTGCGGACGACGACCGACCCCTACCTCGGCCGGATCTCCCTCGTGCGGGTCTTCTCCGGCACCCTGCGCCCCGACGCCCCGGTGCACGTCTGCGGCGCCGGATCGGGGCACGGCTGGGGGGAGCAGCACCCCGACCACGACGCCGACGAGCGGGTCGGGGGCATCGCCGCCGTGCTGGGCAGCACGCTGCGGCCGGTCGCCGAGTGCCCGGCCGGTGACCTCTGCGCCGTCGCCCGGCTGAGCAGCGCCGAGACCGGCGACACGCTGTCGGACCCGGAGCACCCGCTCGTGGTGCCGCCCTGGCCGCTGCCGGACCCGCAGCTGCCGGTGGCGGTCGAGGCGGCCTCGCGCACCGACGAGGACCGGTTGGCCGCCGCACTGGCCCGGCTGGTCGCCGAGGACCCGGCGGTGCGGGTGGAGCGGCGGCCGGACACCGGGCAGCTTCTGCTGTGGTGCGTGGGCGACGCGCACGCCGAGGTGCTGCTGGACCGGCTGCGCGGCCGGTACGGCGTCGCGGTGCAGACCCCGCCGGTCCGGGTGCCGCTGGTGGAGACGCTGGCCGGCCCGGCCACCGTGACCGGGCGGCACGTCAAGCAGTCCGGCGGGCACGGCCAGTACGCCGTGGTGGTCCTCGAGGGCCGGCCGGGGCCGCCCGGGTCCGGGGTCACCTTCAGCCAGCGGGTGGTCGGCGGGGCGGTGCCCACCCAGTTCCACGCCGGCGTGGAGAAGGGCGTGCGCGCCCAGGCCGCCCGCGGGGTGAGCGGGAACCGGCCGCTGGTCGACGTCGAGGTGGTCCTCGTGGACGGCAAGGCGCACTCCGTCGACTCCTCCGACGCTGCGTTCTCCGCCGCCGGCGCGCTCGCCCTGCGGGAGCTCGCCGCCGCGGCCGGCACCCAGGTGCTGGAGCCGTGGTGCGCCGTGGAGGTGACGGTGCCCGCCGAGCACGTCGGCCCGGTCCTCGGCGATCTCGCCGGGCGGCGGGCCCGGGTCACCGGGAGCGTCGCCGACCCCGCGCGGGAGGAGACGACGGTGCACGCCGAGGTGCCGGAGCGGGAGCTGATCACCTACCCACGCGCACTGCGGTCGGTGTCGCACGGCACCGGCCGGTTCACCCGCCGCCCGCTGGGCCACGAGCCGGCTCCGGCCGCCGTCGTCGCCGACCTGCAACCGGCCTGAGCCCGGGCCGGGGGCACCGGCCGAGCGACGAGGAGAGGACCCACCGTGCCACGACGGGGAGATCGGCAGCAGGCGCCCGGCGCCGAGGTGACCGACCGCAGCAAGCCGGCGACCGGCCGAGGTGGGGAGCAGGCGAACGTCACCGACACGTCGGTCCCGCCCGGCCGCCAGTGGGCGGGCCGGATCGGTGGGCCGGTCGCCGCGCTGGTCGTCTACTTCCTGCTCCGTCAGGACGACGCCCTGAGCACCGCCGGCCGGACGACGGCGGCCATCGGTGTGCTGCTCGCCGTCTGGTGGATGACCGAGGCGCTCCCGCTGCCGGCGACCGCGCTGGTGCCGATCGTCGCCTTCCCGCTGCTGGGCGTGCTGTCGGTGGAGGAGGCGACCGCGCCCTACGCGAACTCGAACATCTTCCTGTTCATGGGCGGCTTCATGATCGCCCTGGCCATGCAGAAGTGGGAGCTGCACCGGCGGATCGCGCTGCTCACCGTGCGGGCGGTGGGCACCAAGCCACCCCGGCTGATCGCCGGCTTCATGCTCGCCACCGCCTTCCTGAGCATGTGGGTGAGCAACACTGCGACCACGGTGCTGATGCTCCCCATCGGGCTGAGCGTGCTGATGCTCGTGCTGGACCGGGTGGCCGCCGGCAGCGCCGACGCCGAGGCCGTCGCGGCGGCCACCGCCACCGACGGCGGGACCGGCAGCGACACCCCCGGCGACGGCGGCCCGGCGGTCACCGAGCTGATCCAGGACTCCGACACCCGCAACTTCGCCGTCGCGATGATGCTGGGCATCGCCTACGCGGCCAGCATCGGCTCCCTCGCCACGCTCATCGGCACGCCGCCCAACCTCATCCTCGCCGCCTTCGTGGAGCAGAACTACGACATCGAGCTGGGCTTCGGCGAGTGGATGCTGATGGGCCTGCCGTTGGCCGTCGTCTTCCTGACGCTGGCCTGGCTGGTGCTCACCAAGGTGGTGTTCCGTTCCGGGCTGCGCGAGATACCGGGCGGGAAGCGGGTGATCCAGTCCGAGATCGAGAAGCTCGGCTCGATGTCCCGGGGCGAGTGGACCGTGCTGGTGGTCTTCGTGACCACCGCGCTGCTGTGGGTGTTCCGCCAGCCGCTGACCGGCTGGGGCGCGCTGACCGACGTGCTGCCGTTCGTGGCCAACCTCGACGACGCCACCATCGCCATCGCCGCGGCCGTCGCGCTGTTCCTCATCCCGGTCAAGGCCCGGGAGGGCGTCTCCGCGCTGGACTGGCAGCAGGCGCAGAAGCTGCCCTGGGGCGTGCTGCTGCTCTTCGGCGGGGGCCTGAGCCTGGCCGCCGCGGTGCAGGCGAGCGGGCTGGACGAGTACGTGGGCAACCAGGTGGGGGCGGTCGGGACGCTGCCGGCCATCGTCCTGGTGGTCGTCACCGCTGGCGTGGTCCTGCTGCTCACCGAGGTCACCAGCAACACGGCGACGGCGGCGGCCTTCCTGCCGGTCCTCGGCGGGGTGGCCCTCGGGCTCGACCTGTTCCCGCTGGTGCTCCTGGTGCCCGCGGCGCTGGCCGCCACCTGCGCGTTCATGCTGCCGGTGGCCACCCCGCCGAATGCGATCGTGTTCGGCTCCGGCTACGTCACGATCGGGCAGATGATCCGCGCCGGCGCCGTCCTCAACGTGATCGGCATCGTGCTGATCACCGCCGCGGTCTACTTCCTCGGCGGGGTCGCCCTGGGCATCACCTTCTGAGCCCGCCCCCCTCGGCCGCAGGACCAGGGTCCGGCCGGGTGTTTCCCGCCGGGCGGCCGGTGGGCAGGGGTCGCCGGGGCACGTGACCGGCGCGTCGTCCTGCCGCACCCGAGCCGGCGGAGGAGGACGTCGTGGAAGACCTGCACCTGGGGTACGCGCTGGTCGGCAGCCTGGCCGTCGCCCTGGCCGCGCTGTCCAGCAAGATGCGCGACCTGCCCTTCAGCGAACCCCTGCTCGCCCTCCTGCTCGGGGTGGTCGTCGGCCCGCAGGTGCTCGGGCTGGTGGAGATCAGTGAGGGGATCCAGACGCCGCTGGTGCACGAGCTGGCCCGCGTGCTGCTCGCGATCTCGCTGATCGGGGTGGCCCTGCGCTTCCCGGTGCGCCGGCTGCGCCCGATCGTCACCCCGACGACCGTGCTGGTGACGGTGGGGATGCTCGGGATGGCCGCGCTCTCGGCCGGGCTGGCCTGGCTGGTGCTCGGCGTCCCGCTGGCGCTGGCCGTGCTGATCGGTGTCTGCCTCACGCCGACCGACCCGGTGCTGGCCTCCAGCGTGGTCACCGGGAAGCCGGCCGAGGAGCACCTGCCGGCCCGCACCCGGCAGTTGCTGTCGGAGGAGTCGGGCACCAACGACGGGCTGGCCCTGCCGCTGGTGCTGCTCGGGATAGCCCTCGTGCTGGGGGACTCCCTCGGGCACGCCGCCCTCGACGGCCTCTACCAGGTCGTCGTCGGCGTCGTCGTCGGGATCGTGGTGGGCCTGGTCGCCGGCCGTGCGATGAGCTTCGCGCAGAGCCGCTCCGACGTCGACGAGGGCCCGTCGCTGATCTTCACCCTCGTCCTGGCGGTCGCGGTGCTCGGCATCGCCCGGGTCGCCAACTCCGACGGCATCCTGTCGGTGTTCGTCGCCGGGCTGGCCTACAACTTCACCGTGAGCCAGGACGACGTCGGCCCGCAGAACACCATCGACGAGGGGGTGAACCGGTACGTGGTGCTCCCGCTGTTCCTGCTGCTGGGCATCCTGCTGCCGTGGTCGGAGTGGGCCGACCTCGGCTGGGCGGCACTCGTCTTCCCGGTGGCCGTGCTGCTGCTGCGGCGGCCGCCCGTGCTGCTGGCCCTGGCCCGCCCGCTGGGGTTGGAGCTGCGGGACGCGGTCTTCCTGGGCTGGTTCGGGCCGATCGGGGTCAGCGCGTTGTTCTACCTGACCCTCAGCGAGGAGCACGGCGTGACCGATCCCCGGCTGTGGGCGGCCGGCACCCTGGTGGTCGCGGCCAGCACCTTCGCGCACGGGGTCAGCTCCGCGCCGGGTCGCCGGCTCTACCGCCGGGCCGCGGGCAGCTGATCACCGCCGCCGGAGTCGTTGCCGATTGCACTCACCCTGCGGTTGATCACCACTGCCGGTAGGCATGCGCCATGACGGTGATCGGCTTCCACAACTCCCACGAGCAGGTGCACCCCAGCGACCTGCTCCGCGCGGTGCAGCACGCCGAGCAGGTGGGCTTCACCGCGGCGATGTGCTCCGACCACCTCGAGCCGTGGAACCCGCGGCAGGGTCAGTCCGGGTTCGCCTGGTCCTGGCTGGGCGCGGCACTGGCGACCACCGGTCTGCCGTTCGGGGCGGTCAACGCCCCCGGGCAGCGGTACCACCCGGTGATCATCGCCCAGGCGATCGCCACCCTCGGGTCGATGTTCCCCGGCCGGTTCTGGGTCGCGCTGGGCTCCGGTGAGGCGATGAACGAGCACATCACCGGGCACGTCTGGCCGCGCAAGGAGCTGCGCGACGCCCGGCTGCGTGAGTGCGTCGACATCATCCGGGCGCTGCTGGCCGGCGAGGAGGTCAGCCACGACGGGCTGGTCACCGTCGACCGGGCGCGGATCTGGACGCTGCCCGAGCAGCAGCCGGCGCTCATCGCCCCGGCCGTCACGGCGAAGACCGCGGCCCGGCATGCCGAGTGGGCCGACGGCCTGGTGACCATCAACCAGCCGCACGACACCCTGCGCGAGGTGATCGCCGCCTACCGGGACGCCGGCGGGCAGGGGACGCTGACCATCCAGGTGCACGTCTCCTGGGACCCCGATCCCGACCGCGCGGTCGCGCTGGCCCACGACCAGTGGCGCAGCAACGTCTTCCCGCCGCCGCTGTGCTGGGACCTGGACAGCACCACGGCCTTCGACCAGGCCAGCCGGCACGTCAGCCCGGAGGCCGTGGGGGAGGCGGTGCGCATCTCCAGCGACCTGGCCCAGCACGCGGCCTGGATCCAGGAGTACGTCGACCTCGGGTTCGACCAGGTGTACCTGCACCAGGTGCCCCAGGAGCAGTTGCCGTTCCTGGACGCCTTCGGGGAGCACGTGCTGCCCCAGCTGGACGTCACCGCACCGGCCCCCGCGGTCGCGATCGACCCACCCGGCCCGGTCGAGCCCCGCCGTCCGGCGCAGGCCCCCGAGCCCGCCGTCCTGGACTGAGGAGAAGACCGATGCGGATCACCGACACCGCTGACCTCTGGTGGAAGAACGCCGTCGTCTACTGCCTGGACGTCGAGACGTTCATGGACTGGAACAGCGACGGGGTCGGCGACCTCGAGGGGCTGGCCCAGCGGCTGGACCACCTGGCCGACCTCGGCATCACCTGCCTGTGGTTGATGCCCTTCTACCCGACCGCCGGTCGGGACGACGGCTACGACATCACCGACTACTACGCGGTCGACCCCCGGCTGGGCACCCTCGGCGACCTGGTCGAGATGATCCGGACCGCGAACGACCGCGGCATGCGGGTGATCGCGGACCTGGTGGTCAACCACACCTCCGACCAGCACCCCTGGTTCCAGTCGGCGAAGGCGAGCAAGGACTCCCCGTACCGGGACTTCTACGTCTGGCGGGACGACGAGCCGCCGGACACCTCGGGCCAGGTGGTCTTCCCCGACGCCGAGGAGGGCATCTGGACGCACAGCCCGGAGACGGACACGTGGTACCTGCACCGGTTCTACGCCGAGCAGCCCGACCTCGACGTCACCAACCCCCGGGTCCGGGACGAGATCGCCAAGATCATGGGCTTCTGGCTGCAGCTCGGGCTGGCCGGCTTCCGGGTCGACGCCGTCCCGTTCCTGCTGGAGACGGCCGGGGTGGACCAGGACTCCGCCGCGCACTTCCCCGACCCGCACGAGTACCTGCGCGCGCTGCGCGCCTTCCTCGGTCGGCGGACCGGGTCCGGGGTGCTGCTGGGTGAGGTGAACCTGCCGTTCGAGCAGCAGGCCGAGTTCTTCGGCGGCCAGGACGGCGACGAGCTGACCATGCAGTTCGACTTCAACACGATGCAGCAGATGTACCTGTCGCTGGCCCGCTGTGACGCCGGGCCGCTGGCCGCCTCGCTGGCCGCCCGTCCGGAGATCTCCCCGGACAGCCAGTGGGGGACGTTCGTGCGCAACCACGACGAGCTGACCCTGGACAAGCTCGGTGACGACGAGCGCGCCGAGGTCTTCGCCGCCTTCGGCCCGGAGGAGGAGATGCAGGTCTACGACCGGGGCCTGATCCGCCGGCTGCCGCCGATGCTGGCCGGTGACCCCCGGCGGGTGCGGATGGTCTACAGCCTGCTGTTCTCCCTCCCCGGCACCCCGGTGCTCTTCTACGGCGAGGAGATCGGGATGGGGGAGGACCTCTCGGCCGGCAGCCGGCTGTCGGTGCGCACCCCGATGCAGTGGACCAGCGGCGCCAACGGAGGGTTCTCCGACGCGCCGGCGGAGGAGCTGACCCGGCCGGTCGTCGACGGTGGCTTCGCCCCCGAGTTCGTCAACGTCGCCGACCAGCGCCGCGACCCGGACTCGCTGCTGTCGTTCATGAAGCTGCTCATCCGCCGCTACCGGGAGTCCCCGGAGCTCGGCTGGGGCGGGTTCCTGCTGCTGGAGCAGCCGCACGCCGCCGTCCTGGCGCACCTGTGCACCTGGGACGACGGAGCCCTGGTCGCGGTGCACAACCTCGGGGCCGATCCGCTGTCGGTGCCGCTCACGGTGCCCGGCTGCGGGGCCGGTCACCGGCTGGAGGACCTGCTCACCGCGGGCGGCGCCCGGCTGGCCGACGACGGCTCGGTCGAGCTGGCGCTGGAGGGCTACGGGTACCGCTGGCTGCGGGTGGTCGCCGAGGACAGCCGCCGGATCCTGTAGCTGACGCTTTGATCGCGCGGGATCACGGTGGGTCACTCCCCGCCGTGGTCGCGCGCGTCCCACCCGCCACACCGGGGCACCTGCGCAGGTTCGTCGGAGGGCACACCTACCGTCCGCACCCGAGGTGATCACACAGATGAGCGACGAGCAGGACGTGTTGGCGGCCGGGACGGTCGACCGGGGACGACGGACGGAGACCGGGTCGACGGCGGCGGTGGTGCCCGACCAGCGGACGCAGGGCGAGCCGGAGGCAGCCCCGCCGACAGCGCCGGATGCGGCACCGCCGGCGGCTCCGGCGGGGGAGCGGCCGGACGGTGTGCCCGCGGGTGCGTCGGTCCCGGCGTCTCCGGCGCCCGCCGCGGACGGCGCGCCCGAGCCGCGGGACGACCCGGCTGCCGAACCGCAGGCGGCCCCGCACCCGACCGCCCCGGTCGGCTTCCGGCCGCGGCCGCGGATGCCGCGGCCAGGGCTCCCGATGGTGCGGATGGGGCCGTGGGCCCCGGTGGCCGGCGCGGGGCTCGGCCTGCTGCTGGGCCTGGTCGTCGTGCTGTCCCTGGCGCCGGCGGTGGACACCTTCGACCAGCGGCTGTCCCTGGTGTTCGTCGTCCTCGGGCTGACCCTGCTGGGCGCCGGCGGCACCCTGCTTGCCGACGAGGTCCGGCTGCTCCGCCGGGGTGCCCAGGCCGCCGAGGCGCGGGCGTCGAACGCCGGGGTGATCGCCGGCATGCTCAACGGCCTCACCCCGGCCCGGCTGCTGATCACCGCGAGCGCCTTCGTGCTGCTGCTCAGCGCCTACGTCACCAACGGCGGGGTCTGACCCCCGGCCCTGGCCCGGTGCGGCCGGTCAGCTCTGCTCCCGCTGACCGGGCCGCCCCACGCTCCTGACCGGCGCCGGTCAGCCGGCGAGCAGGGCGTCGAGGCGTCGGTAGCCCTCCCGGACCCCGCTCTCCATGCCGCTGGCCAGGAAGGCGTCCCGGTCGGCGAAGGAGTCGACCAGCGAGGTCGCGGTCAGCCGGGTGCGCCCGCCGGGCAGCTCCTCCAGGACGAGCTTCTCCAGGGCCACGCCGTCGGGCATCCCCTCGAAGGTGAAGGTCTGCACGATCAGTTCGGCCGGGCGCACCTCGTGGAAGCAGCCGTGGAAGCCGTACTCGACGCCGTCCTGCACGTGCACGTACCGGTAGGAGCCGCCGGTGCGGCAGTCGTAGTGCTCGATCCGGGCCTGCGTGTCGCTGGGGCCCTGCCACTGCACGACGAGGTCGGGGTCGGTGTGCGCCCGGAAGACCTTCTCCCGGGGTGCGTCGAACTCGCGGGTGATCCGGACCAGCGGGACGTCGGGGTCGGCGACGATCTGGGTCTCGGGGGCGTCGGTGGTGGTCATGTCGGGGGGCCTTCCGGTGTGGGTGGCATGGGTGGGACGTCGTCCGGCATCGCGGCGAGGACGTCGTCGAGCCGGCGGTAGCGCTCCTCGGCCTGGCGCCGGTAGCGCTCGATCCACTTCGTCATCAGGTCGAAGACCTGCGCTTCCAGGTGCACCGGGCGGCGCTGGGCCTCCCGGCTGCGGCTGACGAGGCCGGCGTCCTCGAGCACCTTCAGGTGCTTGGACACCGCCTGCAGGCTCACGTCGTAGGGGGCGGCGAGTTCGTTGACCGTGGCGTCGCCGACGGCGAGCCGGGCCACCATGTCCCGCCGGGTGGGGTCGGCCAGTGCCGAGAACACCTGGGACAGGGCATCTGCCGCCACGGCACCTCCTCTCGTTGTCAACCGATTGGTTGACAACGAGAGTGGCCCTGGTCGGGATCCTTGTCAACCAGCTGGTTGAGAAAGCCGCGTGGGCGTCGTGCTGCTGGGCGCGCTCAGCTGCCGGTGCCCGCGGTCCGCAGCTCGGCCAGCGACAGCCGGCCGGTCACGAGGTCGTCGGCGACGTCGTCCACGACCCGGTCGGTGGCGAAGGCGTGCGCCCGGAGGACGGCCAGGGCGTCGGCGGTGTCCAGGCCCAGGGCGACGTTCACCATGCCGGTCGCCTGCCAGACCTTCGCCCGGCTCGACGCGTCCGGCGTGTCCCACCAGCCGCGTCGGGTCTCCGTCGCCGGTGCGCCGGTCACGGTGGCCGCCATGGCGCGGGTCAGGGCCTCGGTCACCTGCGCGACGTCGTCCCGGTCGGTGGCCGACAGCGAGGTCAGGTCGCGCACCCAGAGGTCGAGGACGACCAGGGGCCCCAGCGGCGGCGGCAACGGCACCGACAGGACGCCGCGGAAGGGCGTCTCGCCGACCAGCGCACCGTGCAGGTCCGGCCAGTTCCGGGCGATGTCCGCCGCGTCGAAGGCGATCTCGTGGCCGTCGTCGTGCGCCCGCAGGCAGGGGCCCGCGCCGAGCGTGAACTGGAGGCGCTCGGCCCGGGAGGCCGCCGGGTCGCTGGCGCCGATCGGCGTCCGCCGGCCGTGCACGTCGTGGATGCTCAGGCCCGCTCCGTCGACGGGCAGGGCGGCCACGCAGGCCTGGGCGAGCCGGACGCCGAGCAGTTCCGGCCCGCGCAGGTCGGGCGGGGGCAGCTGACCGAGTGCAGCGCTGAACCGCTGTGACGCCGGGGTGGGGCCGTTCATGGTCGCTCCTGTCCGAGGGCGCGGGACCGCGCCTGGCCAGCCTGGCGGCCGGAACGGCGGTGCACCACCGGAGTGCTCAACTGAAGGCGTCGAACCCGAGCCGGACGGCGAGGGCCAGCCCGGCCGCGGCGATGAGCCGGCGCAGCAGCGTCTGCGGCACCCGACGCACCACCCGCGGGCCGAGTCGGCCGCCGAGCAGGAAGCCGATGGCCAGGGGGAGAGCGGCCAGCCACGCGACGTCGGCGAAGAAGGCGTAGCCCAGCGCGGCCACCCCGTTGGCCAGGGCCAGGACGACGTTCTTCAGCGCGTTGCTGCGCGGCACGCCCTCGCCGGTGGCCAGGAGGTACACCGCCAGCAGCAGCACCCCGGCGGCAGCCCCGAAGTACCCGGCGTAGACGGAGGCGGCGAAGGTGCCCAGGACCAGGCCCCAGTGGTCGCGAGCCGGCCGCCCCGTCGCCCCCTCGGCGGCCAGCTCCCGGGGCGGCCGCTGGACCAGGATGGCGACGGCCGCTCCGGCGATGAGGAAGGGCACCAGCTTCTCGAACGCCCCGCTCGGGGTGGACAGCAGCAGCACCGCCCCGACCACGCCGCCGAGCAGTCCGACAGGCCCGAGCCGGAGGAGCCGGGCGCGCTGACCGGTCAGCTCCGGTCGCGATGCGCTCACTGCGCCGACCCCGCTGAGCACCAGGGCCACGGTGTTGGTCACGTTGGCCGCCACCGGCGTCAGGCCGGTGGCCAGCAGCGCGGGGTAGCTGATCAGCGAGGCCAGGCCGGCGATGCTGCCGATCAGCCCGGCCCCCAGGCCGGTCAGCACGAGGAGCCCGAACTCCAGCACGCTCATCGGCGCAGCAGCACCCAGATGGCGGTCACCCCGAGCACCACGATCGCGCTGCGCAGCAGCGCCGGGGGCAGCCGCCGGCCCAGCGTCGACCCGACGTACCCGCCGACCAGCGCGCCGCCGGCCACGAGCGCGGCCGCTCCCCAGTCGATCCGCTCCGTCGCCACGACCACGTAGGCCAACGCCGCCACGGCGTTGACGGCGAGGGTCAGCACGTTCTTGATCGCGTTGAGCCGGTGCAGCGGCTCGCGGAGCAGCAGCCCGAAGATGCCGATCTGGAGCACGCCCTGGCTCGCGGCGAAGTAGCCGCCGTAGGTGCCGGTCGTGTAGGCGCCGGCGAAGAGCGCAGCCAGCCGGCCACGGCCGATCCCCTGCTCCTCCTCGACGGTGCCCGCCCGGGCCCGCCGGGCGGCCAGCCGGCGCTGCAGCAGGGGCTGGACGGCGACCAGCACGACGGCCAGCCCGACCAGCACCGGCACGATCGCCTCGAAGGCGGAGGCGGGCAGGTGCAGCAGCAGGAAGGCGCCGGTGAGCGCACCCAGCACCGAGGCCGGGAGCAGCTGGAGCAGCAGCCGGCGCTGGCCGTGCAGCTCCCGGCGGTAGCCGATCGCGCCGGTCAGGTTCCCGGGCACCAGGCCCAGGGAGTTGGTGATGGTCGCGGTCACCGGCGGCAGCCCGATGGCCAGCAGCACGGGGAAGGTGACCAGCGTGCCGGAGCCGACGACGGCGTTGATGCCGCCCGCGGCCAGTCCGGCGGCGGCCACCGCGACCATCTCCCACACCGTCATGCCCGCATCGGCGCGAGGGTGTCACAGCGGGCTCGTGTGAGCCCGCGCACGGCGGTCAGGCGCGGGTGAGCGCCCCGGTGGTGACCGGCGGTGCGGAGCCGGCGACCTGCACCCGGTTCTTGCCCGCCGCCTTGGCCGCGTACATCGCCAGGTCGGCCTGCTGCAGGGTGCTGGTCCAGGAGACGCCGGGCAGCACGCAGGCGGCTCCCACGCTCGCGCCCACCTGCGCGGTGCCGACGGCCAGCTGCACCGGCGCGGAGGCCACCTCGACCAGTCGCCGGGCCAGTGCCGCCGCGTCCCCGGCGTCGGCGGCGTGCACCAGGACGGCGAACTCGTCACCACCCAGCCGGGCGCACAGCCCCGGTGCGCGGACGGCGCCGGCCAGCCGGGCGCCAACGGCCCGCAGCAGCTCGTCGCCCGCCGCATGGCCGAGCCGGTCGTTGACCAGCTTGAAGTCGTCCAGGTCGAGGAACAGCACCCACGGTTCGCCGTCGGTGCTGGCCGAGGCCCCTGCCAGGGCGGTGGAGAAGGTGCTGCGGTTGGCCAGGCCGGTGAGGGCATCGGTGCGCGCCTGCACCTCCAGCTCGCGGTGGGCGCTGGTCGACCGCACGGCGAGGGCGGTCTGGTTCACCAGTGACTGGACGAGGGCCACGCCCTCGGGGTGCAGCACGCTGCCGCCCAGCAGGAGGTGCCTGCCCGGCTCGTCCGGCAACGGGATCGCCGCCCAGCAGTGCGCCCCGCCGGCCGCGGTCACGAGCTCCGGCGGGGCCGTGATGGGCCGGGGCTCCTGCGCCGTGGTGGCCTCGGCCAGGCCTGCGGCGGCCGGGGTGCGGTCGATGGTGCCGGGGGGCTGTGGGAGCAGGCCGACCGATCGCTGGACGACCAGGTGTGCCCCGTCGCCCTCGACGACGACCATGGCCAGGCCGGGGGTGATCCGGCAGATCTCCACGGCGGTCTCCCAGCCGCGCTGCCTGATCTGCTCGACGTCGGTGACGCCGAGCAGCTGGATGGTCAGCCGGGCGAGCGTGGCGTCCCAGGCCTGCGCGTGCTGGTGCTGCTGCAGCACCGAGGCGAGGTGTCGGGCGACCACGGCGAGCAGCGGGGCGATCGGCAGGGCGCCGAGCAGCGGGGCGGCCGGGGCCGCCGTGGCGTGCCCGGGGACGGCCTCCCACAGCAGGAGCGCGGCGACCAGGCCGGCGCACTGGGCGGCCGTGTAGGCCCAGGTCTCCCAGGTGCGTCCGTAGACGGCGCGGAACCACAGCGCGGAGAAGGTGACGCCGAGGGCCACGGCCGGCACCGGTGAGGCGAGCGCGAACGCGCAGACGGCGAGGGCGTCGAGGAGGTCCAGGGCGACCGATCCACGGCGTGCCGTGTAACGGTGCAGCCAGGAGGCGGCCAGTGCGGCCACGCACAGCGCGATCACGCTCAGCCGCCAGGCGCCGGCACCCGCCGCGGCACCGAAGGAGGTGAGGACCAGGGAGACCAGGGCGCAGGCGCCGAACAACCAGCGGGTGCGCTCGACCAGGTCGGCAGGGCGACGGAAGACCGTCCGGTGCATCGCCGGTCGCATCGCCGGGGGTGGGGGCATGGCGGTCCTCGTCCTCGAGCCCGGCTCTGCTCGCCGGTGCGTCCACCCAGTTCTTCGGCGTCCGGGGGCAGGACCTGGATCACCCGTCCGGGTCGATCGCGCCGAGCGCTGCCCGCCTGCCCGGGGCCTGGACAGCCCGCACGCAGGTGAGCAGAGTGCGAGCCGTGCCCCGCCACCCGCCCGCGTACCGCTTCGTCACCGTCTGGCGGGTGCCCGGCACGATCGCCGAGGTCCGGGCAGTGCTCAGCGACAGCGCCGCGCTGCCCCGGTGGTGGCCGGCCGTCTACCTCGACGTCGTCCCGGTCGCCGACGGCGGCCCGGACGGCGTGGGGCGCACGGTCGAGGTGTTCACCACGGGCTGGGCGCCGTACACGCTGCGCTGGACGCTGCGGATCACCGAGACGATGACCGACGCCGGGTTCGCCCTCGTCGCGGTCGGGGACCTGGTGGGCAGCGGCCGGTGGACCTTCGCGCAGGAGGGCCCGGAGGTGGTGATCACCTACGACTGGCAGGTGCGTGCGGCCAAGCCGCTGCTGGCCCGGCTCAGCTGGCTGCTGCGGCCGGCGTTCGAGGCCAACCACCGGTGGGCGATGGCCCGCGGTGAGGAGAGCCTGGCCCTGGAGCTCCGTCGCCGGCGCGACCCGGCCGCCGCCGTCCCACCGCCACCCGGCCCGACCTTCCGCCGTCCGGCCCCGTCCAGAGGCTCGTCCCGAGCTCGCGAGGGATGAGGAGGACGGGGTCCTTGCTCAGTCCTTGCGGCCGGCGTCGAGCAGGCGCATGACCAGCACGCCCTCCTCGTCGGAGGCGTCCAGGTCGATCTCGGCGTCGAAGCCCCAGTCGTGGTCCCCGGCCGGGTCGTCGAGGATCTGCCGCACCTGCCACAGCCGCGGCTCGGACTTGTCCACGATCAGCAGCGCCGGGCCGCGGGCGTCGCCGCCGGTGTTGAGGTCGGCGTGCTCGGCGAAGTAGGCCTGGACCACCTCGCCCCACCGGTCGGCGTCCCACCCAGCGGCGGAGTCCAGCTCGCCGAGGTCGTACCAGCGCCGCCGGGCGATGAGCTCGACCCGGCGGAACAGCGCGTTGCGGATCATCGCGGTGAACGCCCGCTCGTTGCCGGTCAGCGGCCGCGGCCGGGCCGGGACGGCGACCGGGGCGTCCAGCGGCTGGTCGGCGCTGGTCAGCTGCTCCCACTCGTCCAGCAGCGAGGAGTCGACCTGGCGCACCAGCTCGCCCAGCCACTCGACCATGTCGGTGACCTCCTCGGTGCGGGCGTCGGCGGGCACGCCGGACCGCAGCGCCTTGAACGCGTCGGACAGGTAGCGCAGCACCGCCCCCTCGGAGCGGGTGAGCCCGTAGTGGTTCACCAGCTCCCGGAACGTCATCGCCTGCTCCCACATGTCCCGGACCACGGACTTGGGGGAGAGCTGCGCGTCGCGCGCCCACGGGTTGCCGGCGGAGTAGACCTCGAACGCGTGGTCGAGCAGCTCCTCCAGCGGCTTGGGGTAGGTGATCTCCTCGAGCAGCTCCATCCGCTCCTCGTACTCGATCCCCTCGGCCTTCATCTGGGCCACGGCCTCGCCCTTGGCCTTGTTCAGCTGCGCGGAGATGATCTGGCGCGGGTCGTCCAGCGTCGCCTCGATCACCGAGACGACGTCCAGGGCGTAGGTGTCGTTGCCCTCGGCGTCCGGGCCGGGGGTGAGCAGCCCGATGGCGGCCAGCGCGAAGGTCGACAACGGCTGGTTGAGCTGGAAGTCCGGCGGCAGGTCCAGCGTCAGCCGGTAGCGGCGGCCGTCGGGCTCGGGGACCTCGAGCCGCTCGATCACCCCGGCGGTGATCAGCGACCGGGCGATGCCGATCACCTCGCGGACGTGCTTGAGCTGCCGCGACCGGGGCTCGTCGTTGTCGGTGAGCAGGTGCCGCATGGCCGCCACCGGGTCGCCCGGCCGGGCCAGCACGTTGAGCACCATCCCGGTCGACACCCGGAAGTGGCTGCTCAGCGGCTCGGGAGCGGCGTTGATCAGCCGCTGCTGGGTCGACTCGCTCCACGGGACCATGCCCTCGGGGACCTTGCGGCGCACCAGCTTGCGGCGCTTCTTCGGGTCGTCGGCGACCTTCGCGAACTGCTTGAGGTTCTCCACCTCGTGCTCGGGCGCCTGGACGACGACGGTGCCGGCGGTGTCGTAGCCGGCCCGCCCCGCCCGCCCGGCGATCTGGTGGAACTCCCGGGCGTTGAGCAGCCGCGTGCGGGTGCCGTCGTACTTGCTCAGCGCGGAGAACACCACCGTGCGGATCGGTACGTTGATGCCGACCCCGAGGGTGTCGGTGCCGCAGATGACCTTGAGCAGCCCGGCCTGGGCCAGTTGCTCCACCAGTCGCCGGTACTTGGGCAGCATCCCGGCGTGGTGGACGCCGATGCCGTGCCGCACCAGCCGGGACAGCGTCGTCCCGAAGGCGGAGGAGAACCGGAAGCCGCCGATCAGGTCGGCGATCGCCTGCTTCTGCTCCTTGGTGGAGACGTTCACGCTCATCAGCGCCTGGGCGCGCTCCAGCGCCGAGGCCTGGGTGAAGTGGACGACGTAGACCGGCGCCTGCCGGGTGTCCAGCAGCTCCTGGATCGTCTCGTGCATCGGCGTCGTCGCGTAGTAGTGGTGCAGCGGCACCGGCCGCTCGGCGTGGGCGACCAGCGCGGTGGGCCGGCCGGTGCGCCGGGTGAGGTCCTCCTGGAGGGAGGTGACGTCGCCGAGGGTGGCGCTCATCAGCAGGAACTGCGCCTTCGGCAGCTCGATCAGCGGCACCTGCCAGGCCCACCCGCGGTCGGGGTCGCCGTAGAAGTGGAACTCGTCCATCACCACCAGGCCGATGTCGGCGTCCGGCCCCTCGCGCAGCGCGATGTTGGCCAGCACCTCGGCGGTGCAGGCGATGATCGGGGCATCGGCGTTGACGCTCGCGTCGCCGGTGAGCATGCCGACGTTCTCCGCGCCGAAGACGCCGCACAGGGCGAAGAACTTCTCGCTCACCAGCGCCTTGATCGGCGCGGTGTAGAAGCTCACCCGGTCGGTGGCGAGTGCGGCGTACTGGGCGCCGGTGGCCACCAGCGACTTGCCCGACCCGGTCGGGGTGGCGAGGACGACGTTGGCGCCGCTGACCAGCTCGATCAGCGCCTCCTCCTGCGCCGGGTACAGCGTCGTGCCCGACGCCTGCGCCCACTCGGCGAACCGGGTGAACACCGCGTCCGGGTCGTCGCCCAGGGCGAACAGCGACGAGAGGTCGCCGGGGTCGGCGATCAGCGGCGGTGCGTCCGGTGAGGGCAGCGCAGCGGCGGGGGAGTCGGCCGGGGTCGAGTCGGTACCGGCAGGAGAGAGCGTCATCGTGAGGAACAGCGTGCCCGACGCCCCGGACGTTCCCGCACGGACGCCGCCGGCCCTCGTCCCCGTGCGGTTCAGGTCACAGTTCGGTCACGACTGCTCCGTGCGGGAGTGGGCCAGGTGGATCCTGGTCACCGGGTGAACAACAGGTGAACGGAAGGTGGAGCGGACATGCGTGAGAGTCGTTGCCCGGAGTGTCGTTGGGTGCCCGTCGTGGACGGTGCCGGCCGTCGTCACCTGGAGATGCGGTGGGACCGTCCGGGCAGCGCCGTCGTGGCGTTCCCCGGCGCCGGCATGACCAGCCGGGCTGCCTGACGGTCGAAGAGGTCCGGTTCGTCGTTCCGCCGCAGGGGTAGGCGCGAGCACGACGCGGCACCGGGCCGGCGCGGAGGATGCACCGGCTGCGTGAGCAGAGCGCTGGGGTGCCGCCGCCCGGACCTTGCAGGAGGAACCACCGTGACCTCGCCCCGCCCCGAGTCGCAGCCCGAGCAGCAGCAGACGCCGCCCGGAACGCTCGGTCAGATGGACCCCAAGCCCGACCACGGCGAGGAGAGCTACCGCGGCTCCGGGAAGCTGACCGGGAAGCGCGCCGTGATCACCGGCGGCGACAGCGGCATCGGCCGCGCGGTCGCCATCGCCTTCGCACGGGAGGGCGCCGACGTCCTGATCGCCTACCTCGACGAGCACGAGGACGCGCAGGAGACCGCGAAGTACGTCGAGGACGCCGGCCGGAAGTGCGTGCTGGTGCCCGGGGACCTCGCCGACCGGGCCCACCAGAAGACGATCATCCCCAAGGCCCTCGAGGAGCTGGGCGGGATCGACGTCCTGGTCAACAACGCGGCCTTCCAGATGAGCCACGAGTCCCTGGACGAGATCACCGACGACGAGTGGGACCACACCGTCGCGCTGAACCTCACCGCGATGTTCACTCTGATCCGCGACGCCGTGCCGCACATGCAGCCGGGCGCGTCGATCATCAACTCCTCGTCGGTGAACTCGGACAACCCGAGCCCCACCCTGGCGCCCTACGCGATGACCAAGGCCGGCATCGCCAACTTCACCGCCAGCATGGCCCAGCTGCTGGGGGAGAAGGGCATCCGCGCCAACAGCGTGGCGCCCGGCCCGGTGTGGACGCCGCTGATCCCCTCGACGATGCCGCCGGAGAAGGTCGCCGCCTTCGGGGGCGACACGCCCCTGGGCCGCGCCGGACAGCCGGCCGAGCTGGCGCCGGTCTACGTGCTGCTGGCCAGCGACGAGTCCAGCTACGTCTCCGGGGCCCGGGTCGCCGTCACCGGCGGCCGGCCGATCCTCTGACCCGGTGGTCTTCGTCCGGGGCTGGGGCTGGGTGCCTGAGAGCTGACCGGGCCTCCGGCCAGTGAGCAGTTCCGGTCGCTGACGACGGCGTGTCCGCGCGTGTCGGCGACCGGTACTGCTCACTCGCGGGGGAGTGGGACGGCGTCGGCGATCGCGCGGACGTCGTCCGGTCGCACCCGGCAGCAGCCACCGACGAGCCGGGCGCCGGCGGCCAGCCACCCTGACACGTCGCCGACCCCCGGCTCGCCGGTCCACCGGCGGGCGGCGGCGTCCCACACCTCGCCGCTGTTCGGGCAGGCCACCACCGGCTTCCCACTGGCGGCCGCAGCCACCTCCACCGCGGCGGCGACACCGGCCGGGTCGGTGCAGTTGACCCCGACGGCGACGACCTCCTCGACGTCCCGGGCCATCGCGCAGACCTCGGCCAGCGCCTCGCCGCGGCGGGTGCGCACGACGCCGTCCGGGCCGGTCGCCGAGGTCAGGGACAGCCAGGCGGGGACGCCGAGCGCGGCCAGCTCCGCCAGCAGCGCCTCGACCTCCGCGGCCGCGGGCAGCGTCTCGCAGGCCAGGACGTCCGCGCCGGCCTCGGCCAGCACGGCCAGCCGCGGCCGGTGGAACGCCCGCAGCTCGGCGACGGAGACGCGTTCGACGTAGTCACCGGTGTACTCCGAGCCGTCGGCCAGGAACGCGCCGTACGGGCCGACCGAGGCGGCCACCCAGCCGTCCCGGCCGGCCTGAGCCAGGCCGTCGCGGGCCAGCTGCACCGAGCGGGCCATCAGCGTGCGGGCCTCCGCCTCGTCGATGCCGGCGGCGGCGAAACCGGGGAAGGACGCCTGGTAGCTGGCGGTGGTGGCGACCTGGGCGCCCGCGCTCGCGAAGGAGGCGTGCGCGGCGACGACGGCCTCCGGGTCGTCGCGCAGCAACCGGGCCGACCAGAGCGAGGAGGTGACGTCGTGCCCGCGGAACTCGAGCTCGGTGGAGAGGCCGCCGTCGGCCACGACGACCCCGGTGCGGAGTGCCTCGGCGAGGGGGGTCACGCCGCCGGCCCCCGCGCGCCGGGCGCGCCGGGTGGGACGACGCGGTCGTCGCCACCCGGTGGCACACGGCCGGTGCGCGCCCGCTGCTGCGCCGTCCAGGAGGCCAGCAGCCGCATGCCGTCGTGCGAGGCACTGCCCGGTTCGGTGCTGTAGACGAACATCGTCTGGTCGGGGTCACCGGGCAGGGCGAGGGCCTCGTAGTGGATGACCACCGAGCCGATCGCCGGGTGTCGCATCCGCTTGGTGCCGTGGGTGCGCTCGTGCACTCGCCGGTCCTGCCACCAGCCGCGGAACTCCGGGCTCTTGATCGACAGCTCGCCGACGAGGCGCTCGAGCAGCGGGTCGTCGGGGTGGCGGCCCGCGTCCAGGCGCAGACTGCCGACGGCGTCGGCGGCCACGGCCGCCCAGTCCTCGTACGTCTCCCGGGCAGCGGGGTCCAGCAGCAGCCACCGGGTGTAGTTGCGGTGCCGGGCCGGGAGCGCGTCCCAGTCGGTGATCAGCGCTCGGGCCAGGGGGTTGGCGGCGAGCACGTCGGTGCGCCGGCCGATCAGGAAGGCCGGGTGGTCGACGAGCGAGTCGAGCATCTGGTGCACGGCGGGCCGCACACGCTGGGCCTGCTGCTGCTCGGGCCGGCCGCGCCCCGGCCGGGCGAGATCGGCCAGGTGGAGGTGCGCGGCGGCGTCGAGCCGCAGCGCCCGGGCGAGCGCGTCGACGACCGCTGGGGACGGGCTGGCGTGCCGCCCCTGCTCCAGCCGCGTGTAGTAGTCCACGCTCACCCCGGCCAGGTGCGCGACCTCCTCGCGACGCAGCCCGCGGACCCGCCGGCCGGACGGGACGGCGTCGTCCAGCCCGATGCGCTCCGGCGTCACGTTGGCGCGGCGGCTGCGGAGGAACTCGCCGAGCTCGGTGCGTCCTGCCATGCCGCCAGTGTGCCGCCCGCGGGGCCGGCCGGCGCCCGCCTGGGTGGGCACGCCGTGCCCCGGCAGGCCGTTCCCGGTCCGCGCTGGGCCTGCTGGCCGCCTCCGCGGCGGCCGCCCGGACAGCAGGCTCGTCGGTGTCCCGGATCGAGCAGCGGTCGTGACCGGGGCGCTGTCGTCCGCACCCCCGAGAAGGAGATCCCGTGTCCTCGTCCCTCCCCGCCCCCGCCACCTGGTTCGTCACCGGCACCTCGCGCGGCCTCGGCCTGGAGCTGGTGCGGCAGCTGCTGCAGCGCGGCGACAACGTCACCGCGACCACCCGGTCGATCGAGCGCCTCTCCGCCGCCCTCGGCGCCGTGGACACCAGGCGCCTGCTCCCCGTCGAGCTCGACCTCACCGACGAGCAGGCGGTCGCCGACGCGGTCCGCCGCACGACCGATCGCTTCGATGCACTCGACGTCGTGGTCAACAACGCCGGCTACGGCTTCCTCGCCGCCGTCGAGGAGGTCACCGACGCGGAGGCGCGGGAGATGTTCGACGTACAGGTCTTCGGCGTCTGGAACGTGCTGCGCGCCGTGCTGCCGCTGTTCCGCGCCCGTCGCGGGGGCCACGTCATCAACGTCTCGTCCATCCTCGGTCTGACGGCCTTCCCGGGCTGGGGCCTCTACTGCGCCGGCAAGTACGCCCTCGAGGGCCTGACCGAGTCCCTCGCTGCGGAGGTGGCCGAGGACGGCGTCCAGGTGCACCTCGTGGAGCCCGGCTACCTGCGGACCGACTTCCTGCGGCCCTCCTCGCTCGGCCTCCCGACCAGCCCGAGAGAGGGGTACGGCGCGATCCGGGAGATGACCGAGGCCCACCTGGCGATGCCCGGCACTCAGCTGGGGGACCCGGCCAAGGCCGCTCGGGCGGTCATCACCGTCGTCACGTCCGAGGACGCGCCCCTGCACCAGCTCCTCGGATCGGACTCCTACGGCCTGGCGCGCGCCAGGATCGAGGCGCTGAGCGCCGACATCGAGGCCTCTCGGGAGCTGGCGCGCACGACCGACGTCGCGCCGGTGTGACGACCGCCGGCCCGTCCGGCGCAGCGGGCCGTCCCGCTGCGCCGGACGGTCACCGGGAGCGGTGCCGCCGGTCGGCCGCCACGAAGGCGACGGCCAGGGCCAGCGGGGCGGCGGCGGCGATGCCGGTCACCGCCAGGACGTCGGCCAGGCCGGCCGTCGACCGGGCGGAGGAGGACAACAGGGCCCAGCCCAGGCCGCACAGCGGCACGGTGACCAGCCCGGTGCCCAGGGCCAGCCGGACCCGGGCAGCCCGCCCGTCGTGCCGGGCGACGAACCCCGCGAGGACGGCGGGCACCGCGATCACGGCACAGCGCGCCACGACGTCACCCGGGCCCGCCACGCCGGCGAACGAGGCCAGCGAGACGGTGGCGGCCAGCGAGACCACGGCCGAGCCGCCCAGCAGCGCCCACCACGTCTGGACGGCGGTGGCCGAGCGCAGCGTCGCCGCCGGCCGCGTCAACCGGCCGGCGGCCCAGACGCACAGCGCGGTGGCGAGCACCAGGAAGGTGACCAACGACTGCGGGACGTCGGTGACCGACCCGCCGGCCCGGGTGGGCAGCTCCCACGGCTGCCGGCCCAGCAGGGCGAGGAGGACGGTCAGCGCTGCACCCACCGCGGCCAGTCCGGCCGGGTGCAGCGGGCGCGCGGTGGTCTCCGCGGCGACCCGGGCGTCGAGGGTCTCGGCGCGGCGGAGCAGGTCGGCGAACACCGCGTTCTCGGGCTCCGCGTGCCGGCGGCCGGCCGGCGGGGCGTCCTCGACGAGGGGCTCCACCGCGTTGCCGGTCACCAGGTGCAGCCGGGGCGAGGCGTCCTGAGTCACCCGCTCAGCGTCACACCCGGTGACCGACCCGGCCAGGTGAGTCGGTGGGCTTCAGCCGACCGGGCGACAACCGGGTCGCCCGGTGCCGGTGGCGGCGCCCCTCGGACCGGGTCGTTCACCCGACCGGTGGCCCCCTGTGACGCTCAGTCGCTGCCCGGGACCGCGAACGCGGACAGCCGTGCGCTGCCGGGGCCGACGGCGGCGAACGGCGTGCTCAGGTCGAGGACGGCCACCCCGCCGGCCGGGAACCCGCTCGCGGAGCCGCTCCGGGCCGCGTCGTCCCCCTGCCCGTCGTCGAGCAGCGCGGCGAGCACGCTGATCGACGGGTTGTGGCCGACGACCGCCAGCTGGTCCACCTCGTCGGGGGTCTCGCGCACGACCTGCAACAGCGCCTCGACCGTGTTGCCCTGGACCCGCGGGTCCAGGACGGGCGTCACCCCGCCGGCCCGCTCCCAGGTCTGGACCGTCCGGCGGGCGGGGGAGACCAGCGCCCGCGCCGGTGCCACCCCGTTGTCGGCGAGCCAGACGCCGATCGCGGTGGCCCGGTGGGCGCCTGCGTCGGTGAGGGGGCGGTCGGCGTCGACGGCGGCGGAGCCCGCCTCGGCGTGGCGGACGAGCACGAGGCGGCGGGTCGGCACCGCCCGAGTCTGGCACCGGAGCGGGAACTCGGTCGTGGCGGCGTCCGCCGTCCGGGAGACTGGGCGACGTGGCTGGAGACGATGCGTTCGGCGACCTGCCGGTGAGTGACCGCTTGGTCGTCCCGGCCGGGGCGCTGTCGTGGCGGTTCTCCCGGTCCTCGGGGCCTGGTGGGCAGGGGGTGAACACCGCCGACTCCCGGGTGGAGCTGGCGGTGTCGCCGCTGGAGCTGCCCGGGCTCACCGAGACCCAGCGGCGGCGGCTGGTCGAGCGGCTCGGCGACCGGCTGGTCGACGGCGTGCTGACCATCGCCGCCAGCGAGCACCGGCAGCAGCTGCGCAACCGGGAGGCCGCCCGGGCGAGGCTGGCCGCGCTCCTCCGCGGGGCGATCGCGCCCCCGCCGGCGGCCCGGCGGAAGACCAAGCCGACCCGCGGCTCCAAGGAACGGCGGATCACCGCGAAGAAGCAGCGCGGGGAGACCAAGCGGCTGCGCGGCCGGTGGGACTGATCATCTCAGCCCCGCCTTTGCTCGAGCACGACCAGGACCGGTCCCCACGCCGCCCGATCGCGTTCACGCATCGACCATGCGGTCGAACGAGTCTCGGGCAGGCGAACCGGACGGCGTGGGCCGACCTGGGTGGTGGAGCTGATGGCGGTCCTGTCCTCCACCACAGGAGTTCGTCGAGGGCGCAGCTGCGCGGTCAGGAGGCCGGTAGCTCTCCTTGGATGCGTCTGCTCCGGTCAGCGTCGGCGGCCCCGCGGTTGCAGTGTTCCGCAGCCGCTGCGACAGCCAGTCCGGCGTCCCCGCTGGAGAGTGCGTCGATCAGACGGCAGTGCTGCTCGTACGGTGGTTCGGCAGGCGCTTCGTTGCCGTAGCTGAGTTCGGCGGACACCTCGAGGGGGAAGCGCAGGTGGTTCTCGATCCACCCGGCCATACGAGAGCTGAAGGCGATCCGGTAGATGGAGGCGTGCAGGGACTCGTGGACCTCACTGAACTCCGGGGACGCAACTCCGTGCCGCTCGATGGTCGTCCGCATCAACTCGAGCAGTTGGCGTGGTTCAGCCCACTGGCCCGGTTTCGCGCGCTCGCAGGCCAACCGGGCGGCCAGCTGGTCGAACTGGGCGCGCACCAGGAAGATGTCGGCGATCTCCTCCGGGCCGAAGTCCGCGGAGACGAGACCACCACCAACCGCGCGCTGAGCGAAACCCTCGCTCTCCAGTCGCCCCAGGGCCTCCCGGACGGGCGTCCGGCTCACCTGTAGTCGCTGGGCGATGTCCGTCTCCACCAACCGCGTGCCTGCGCTGATCCGCTGCGTCAGCAGCGCGTGCCGCAGTTGCCGGTAGACGTGCTCGCTGGACAGCTGTCGCCGTTCCGCGAGCCCGGCGAGCCCGGCGAGCCCGGTCGCCCTCCTGGCCGGCTCCGCCGACCCGGTCACGACGTCCTCGAGGCAGCTGCCTGACCGGGCAGGCTGGCCAGGTACTTGCGCCATCCGCCGTGCTCGGTGATGTCGACGAGGTCCTCGTCGGGCACCCGGGTGAGGTCCAGGATCATCGCGCGGACACGACGGCCGTCCTCGAGCTGGATCTCGCCCGGATCCAGTTCCGACGGCTCGCTCGGCAACAGCGACTCGCGCCACACCTCGTCGTCGATGGCGTACACCTCGCCGATGATCGCGCTTCCCTCGTCCGACGCCACCAGCCCGGGGAACTCGTCCCGAACGGAATAGAAGCGATACCTGGACGCGGTCCGGGCCGGGCCCACGAACGTCGCCCCGGAGATCCGCTCGTGGTCGGCTCCACCGCTCATCGCCGTGCCGTTGAGGAACATCAGAGTCCGGCTCTCCACGTGGTCATGATGTTCAGTCATCTCCCCACCAGCAACCCCACGCGGAGCGCGTTCGTCACCCGCTGCATCATCACGCCGCCGACGGTGACACACCCCGCAGAGACAGCAGCCTGTTGAAGCGCACCGCTGCGGTTGTTGAGGTCGAAGAACCGCACACCGGGCCGCAGCGCGTCCAGCAGCGGGAACCGCGGTGGCACCGGTTCGGCCGTCTGCCCGACGGTCGTCGCGTTGACGACCAGGTCGGCGTCCCATCCCGCGGGCTCCGGCACGACTTCGACGGAGAGCATCTCCGCTGACAGGGCAGTCGACTTCAGCAGGGATCGCCCCCAGACCCCGATCCGGGCAGCGGGGTAGCGGTCGCGCAGACCGGCGACCAGGGAGCGGGTGGACGCGCCCGTGCCGGCGATGAGCACCCGCTCGGGGAGGTCGCCGCCGACCAGCACGCTCACTGCGGCTGCCGCCGCTGTGCTGTTGGTGTTGCACCCGAGCACACCACCGTCACCCCGGCGCAGTGTGTCGACGACGCCGGTTGCGCGAGCTGCCGGCGTCAGTGCGTCGCACAGGCCGGTGACCTCCTGCTTGTACGGGCTGAGCACCATGGCCAGGTTCCACGTGGGCTGCGCCGCGAGCTCGTCGGGACCGTCGGCGACGAGGGTGCGCCACGCCTCGACGCCCCGGTCCTCCAGCTGCTGAGTCAGGAGCGGGCTGCGCACCGCATCGGGAGCGACCGTGCCGATACCGCCGATGCACGGTACGTGCGGACGGGTCAGTTGCCACGGCACCTCGTCGCGGAGGAACGCCGCGACGGCCGCCTCGCTCACCGACCGGAAGCCGGCCCGCCCAGTTGCCGCGGTCACGCCGTGGCCCGGTGCACGCGGCGCGGCTTCACCAGGCGACCGCGCGGGTCCCCGACGGGGACCCCGTCCCTGGCGACGCACTGGCCGCGGAGGTAGGTGGCGACCGGCATCCCGGTGGCCTGCCAGCCCTCGTACGGCGTCACGGGGTGCGCGGAGTGGAGCTGCTGGCCGCTGATGACGGCGGTGCGCTGGGTGTCGACCAGGACGAAATCCGCGTCGGCGCCCAGGTCGAGGGAGCCCTTCTGAGGTGATGCGCCGTAGATGGCGGCCGGCCCGGCGCTGGTCAGCTGCACCAGCTGCTCCAGCTCGAGGCGTCCGGCGGCCACCTGGGTCAGCAGCAGTGGCAGCAGGGTCTCCACGCCGATGAAGCCGCCGACCGCGGACCACACGTCGGTGCAGGCCTGCTCCTCCCCGGTGTGCGGGGCGTGGTCGGTGGCGATGCAGTCGATCGTCCGCGCCGCGATCCCCTCCCACAGCGCCTGCACGTGCTCAGCCGGGCGGATCGGTGGGTTGAGCTGGACGAGGTTGCCCTGCGACTCGTACGCGGCGTCGTCCAAGAGCAGATGACCGATCAGCGCCTCGCAGCTGATGCGCGTGCCCAGTGCCCGCGCCTGCACCACCCGCTGGAGCCCCTCACGGGTGGAGAGGTGGTGGATGTGCAGGTGGTTGCCCGCCGCGGCGGCCAGGGTCGCCGCGCGGGACACCGCCTCGGCCTCGATGAAGGCCGGACGCGACTCCAGATGGGCGCGCGGGTCGGTCCGCCCGGCCGCCCTCAGCTCCCGCTTGAGCAGCTGCAGGACGGCGTTGTTCTCGGCGTGTGCGCCGATGGTCAGTCCGAGCGTGGCCGCCGTCCGGAAGGCGGCGAAGATGACCCCGTCGTCTGGGCAGGGGTTGTCCCCGGTCGTCTGGCCCATGAACAGCTTGAAGCCCATCGCGCCCTCGTCCGCCATGGCGGTGAGCTCAGCGCCGTTGTCCTGGGTGACGACGCCGTACAAGCCGAAATCGACCCGGGCCTTGGGGGCGACGACCTCGTACTTGGCGCGCCACCGCTCCGCGGTGGAGACCGGGGGGTCGGTGTTGGGCATGTCGAACACGGTGGTGACGCCGCCGACCGCGGCAGCGGTGCTGCCGGAGCCGAAGTCCTCCTTGGCGGTCATCCCGGGGTCGCGGAAGTGCACGTGCACGTCGATCAGGCCGGGCAGGACGTGCAGCCCGGCGGCGTCGACGTGCTCCCGGGCCTCGCCCAGGTCCTCCCCGACGGAGACCACCCGGCCGTTCTTGACACCGAGGTCGGCGCGGACGCGACCTCTGGGCGAGACGATCGTCCCGCCGCTGACGAGCATGTCCAACATGGTGGTCACTCCTGGTTCGGTCGATCGGTGTCGTGGTGCCCGCCGATGAGGTCGAAGATCCTGGCCTTGACCTCTCCGTATCCCGGCTGCCGGTACACCAGGTGCGAGCGGGGACGCGCGAAGGGGTTCTCGAAGGACTCCACGATGCGTCCGGGTGCACCACCCATGACGGCGACCGCGTCGCCCACGATCAGCGCCTCGTCGATGTCGTGGGTGACGAAGACCACCGTCATCCCGTAGTCGGCCACCAGCTGCGCGAGGAGTTCCTGCATGTTGATCCGGGTGTGGGCATCCAGTGCCGCGAACGGCTCGTCCATCAGCACCACGGACGGCTCGGCTGCCAGGCACCGGGCGATGGCCACCCGCTGTGCCATGCCGCCGGACAGCTCGTTGACCCGCTTGCTCTCGTGCCCGGTCAGCCGCACCCGATCGATCCAGGAGCGCGCTCGCTCGTGTCGCTCTGCCCGGGTGGGCAGCAGGTGGCGCAGGCCGAATTCGACGTTGCGCTGGATGTTGTGCCAGGGGTAGAGAGCCAGGTCCTGGAAGACCATCCCGCGGTCGGGGCCTGGACCGTCGACGAGCCGGGAGGCCACCAGCACCTCGCCCTGGCTGGGCGTCAGGAAGCCGGCGATCGCGTTGAGCACACTGGACTTCCCGCAGCCGGAGGGGCCCAGCAGGCAGAGGGTGCGCCCGCGCTGGACGTCCAGTGAGACGTCAGTGACGGCGTCGACCTGACGCTCCCGGGTCTGGAAGCTGAGCCGCAGGTCACGGACCTGGAGCAGCGGTGCCTCCGTGGACACCGACTGGTCCGGCGTCGCGGCGTCGGACCGGGGGGGCGGTGGTGCGGTGGTGTTGCGGGACATCGGCTTCAGCTCCAGGGGACGAGGCGGCGGGCGGCACGCGAGAAGAGGAAGTCGACGGCGGCGCCGATGAGCCCCAGGAGGATCAGTCCGACCACCATCCGATCGGCCCGGAACAGCAGGTGTGACTGGGCGATCAGCGCCCCCAGGCCCGTGCTGGCCCCGGTGAGCTCGGCGGCGACGAGCAGGAGGAAGGCCAGCGCGATCCCCTGGCGCAGCCCGGCCACCGCGAACGGCAGTGCGGCCGGCAGGCTGACCCGGAAGAAGAGGTCCCGTCGGTTGGCCCCCAACGTGCGGGCGACGTTGAGGTAGCGCAGCGGCGTACCGGCGACGCCCAGATGGGTGTTGAGCCAGACCGGGAAGAAGACGCCGAGGGCGATGACGAAGAGCTTCTGGCCCTCGCCGATGCCGAACCAGAGGATGCTGAACGGCACCCAGGCAAGTGCGGGGATGGGCCGGAGGATCTGCAGCGTCGGTTCGAGCAGCCCCCGGACCACCCGTGACCGACCGGTGAACAGCGCCACTGCGATGGCGAGCGCGCTCCCCACGACGTAGGCCGTCAGCGCCCGACGCCCACTGATCAGGACGTCGTTCACCAGCGTGCCCGCCTGCAGGAGGTCCAGCCCGGCCGCCAGCACGGCGCTCGGGGGAGGTGCGTCCCGGGCCGAGACCAGACCGGTCGTCACCACCAGTTCCCAGACGGCCACCGTCACGGTGAGCGAGCCGATCGGGAGCAGCCAGGAGGGGAGCCGCACCGGCGGGGTCAGCCGGCGCCGCTCGTCCGGACCCGCCTGCGGGCGTGCCGACGCGACCGCGCTAGCCACCGAGACCCACGCTCATGACCTGGGCGTCGAAATCCGGGGCAGGCCCCGGCTGGGAGCCATTGTCGATCGCGAACTGGGCAGCCTCGTCGAGCTGGCTGATGATTTCTGAATCCGGCTCGCTCGTCTCGAAGTCGAAGTCCTCCCAAATGGTCGAGAGGATTTCCCGATCAATTCGGGACGGTGCCACCATGATGTCCAGTGCGCGTTCCCGGTCGTCGTTGATGAGCGAGTCGTTTGCCTGGTTCGCCTCCATGAAAGCGAGGAGCAGGTCCTCGTTCTCCTCGGCGAACTCGCGGCTGGTCGCGAACAGGAAGCTGCTGGGCATGTCGAAGGGCAGGGACACCGAGTCCGGCACGGCCTCCTCGAGCACCGACAGGTTCGGCTGCCAGATGTTGATGGCATCGACCGAGCCGCTCTCGAGCGCCGGGATGACGTCGGGGGCGGCGACGTTGACGACCTCGACGTCTTCCCGGGACAGCCCGTTCTCCGTCAACAGGACGTCGAGGCTCTGGTCGGCGCTGGTCCCGGTGGGCACCCCGATGGTCTTGCCCCGTAGGTCAGACGGTTCGGCGATGCCGCGGTCGTCGCGGGCCACCAGTCGCCAGGACCCCCAGCGGGACGCCACGCCGAAGACCACGATGTCCTGGCCGCCCATCACCGCAGGGGCGACGTTGGACGGGGTGACCATGGCGATCTCCACGGCTCCTCCGGTGAGTGCCTGGAGGGCGTCCCTGCCGCTGGGGAACTCCGTCATCTCCACCTCGAGGTCGTGCTCTCCGAACGTCCCCTCCTCGGCGGCGAGCACGGGCTGGACCCACTCGGCGGGCGTTGACTGGGCGACCCGCAGGAGGCTCGTCTCGCCGCCGGCGGCCTCCTCGGAGGTGTCGGCCGGGTCGCTCGAGCACGCTGCCAGCGTGGTCGCGAGGAGGGCTGCCGCGACGATCCGTGGGCCGCGACGGCGCGCAGTGGACGTGGTGTGCATGGGGTTGCCTTCCGCATCATGGGTCGCATCGAGTGACGACAGCCAGCTGCTGCATACAGTGTGCAGCATGTGTGTCGGTCACGTTTCCGTCGTGAGGAATGACCGTAAAACCTGACCGTCCGATGCAATTCCGAATCGTTCGCAGAGGGGGACCGACCAGGCGACGGACCGAGGCTTGCGCCATTCCGGGAACTGCACATATGTTGCGCCGATGAACCCATCCTGGAGCCCGGCGTGGCACGCTCCGCGGTCCCGGGCGGAGGCCGTCGAGCTGCTCCGCCACGGTGCGACCCCCGTCGGCGGCGGTGCTGCGCTCCTGTCGCGGGCCTTCCCGCACTCGGCAGGCAGCGCGGTGGTGGACCTGCGGGCAGCGGTGGACGCCGGGAGCACACCCCCCGTGGTCGGCGCAGGCGCGACGATCGCCTCCCTGGCCGCTGACCCGGCCCTCCTCGCCGGCTGGCCCGCCGTGGCACAGGCCGCTGGACTCACCGCCAACCCGGGCATCCGGCGGATCGCGACCATCGGCGGCACCGTCGCCGGCCGCATCCCGACGGCCGACCTGGCCGCCCCGCTCGCCGTCCACGCAGCCGTGGTGCTGCTGGAGACGGGGGTCCGGCCCGGCCCGGCCCGGCTGCCCTACCTCGAGTACCTGGCGCAGGCCGCGACGCTCGGCCCGCATCTCGTCACCGGCCTCGACCTGGGCGCGCCCGCTCGCGGCGCCTACCGGCGGATCGCCGGCCGACACGGACCCGCGCCGGCGCTCGCCACGGTCGCTGGCGTCATCGATCGGGAGGGCCGGGTGCTGCTCTGCGCCGGTGCCTGCGCGCCCATGCCACTCCTCTTCACGCCGGGGGAGTTGCCCGGCCCCGACCAGTTGCTCGACGACGACCGGGCATCGGCGCTGTACCGGTCGCGATTGCTCTCGGTGCTCGCCGACGAGGTCGTCGAGGCGCTGTCGTGACCGGGGACGGCGTCGTCGTCAACGGCGTCCGGCATCGGCTCGATCCCGCAGCCATGTCCCGACGGCTCTCGCAGTGGCTGCGCGACGACGTCGGCGAGCGCACCGTCAAGGTGGGCTGCGAGGAGGGTGCCTGCGGTGCCTGCACCGTGCTGCTCGACGACGAGCCCGTACCGAGCTGCCTGGTGCACTGCGGGCTGGTGGACGGAGGACGGGTGGACACCGCACCGGCCTTCACGGCGACAGGGCCCGGCAGCGCACTCGCCCAGCAGCTGGTCGCGGCCGGGGGCCTGCAGTGCGGCTTCTGCACGCCTGGGATCGCCGCGACGATGACGGCGCTGCTGCGTGGCGGCAGCGTCACGCCCGAGCAGGTGCGGGCAGCGCTGGTCGGTCACGCCTGCCGGTGCACGGGCTACGCGGCCATCGTCAGCGCGGTGCTGGCGGCCCGCGACGACGTCGCCACCGGGCGGGACGACTCGTGAGGGCGACGGTCGCTGCCGCCGCTCCACGCCGTCTCGAGGGCGCGCGCAAGGTCGCCGGGCGGGCGCCGTACGCCGCGGACGCGGTGCCGCAGCCGCACCTGTTCGGTGGGGTCGTCGAGTCACCCGTCGTCGGGCCCGTCTCGGTCGACCTGACCGCCGCCGAGGCGGTGACCGGCGTGGTCGCGGCCCTGGGACCCCCGGACGACCCTGGGGTGCTGTGGTGCCCGAACCCGCACGGCACGGTGCTCGACACGCTCGTCTTCACGTCCCAGCCGCGGTTCGTCGGGGACGTCGTCGGCGCCGTGGTGGCGGAGACCAGGGCAGCGCTCGAGGCGGCCCTGGCGCTCGTCGTGGTCACGCCCCGCGCTGCGGAGCAACCGGCCGGGGCGGGCGACGGCTCGGCGCTGGACCCCCTGGTGGGGGAGGTCTGCTACGGCGACGACGCAGACACGGTCGAGCGGGCATTGCTGGCCGCACCGCACGTGTTCACCGCCACCTACACCGTGGACGCAGCGCCGCACGGGTACCTCGAGCGGCCCTGCGCCGCCGCCCAGTGGGCCGGGGACGGCTCGCCGTGCCGGATCTGGTCGACCACGCAGGTGCCGGGGCCGGTCGCGGCCAGGGTCGCCCGGATTCTCTCGCTGACAGCCGCGGACGTGGTGCTGGAGCCGGTCTACGTCGGAGGTGGCTTCGGTGGCAAGGAGGAGATCCAGTTCGAACCGGCGGCAGCGCTGCTCTCACGTGCCGCCGGGGGGAGGCCGGTGCTGCTGGAGATCACCCGGTCGATGACCAACGGACGCTTCCGCGTGCGGCACGGCGCCTCGGTCACCCTGCGCACCGGCGTCGACGACGACGGGGTTCTGCTCGTCCGCGACGTCGTCCTGGAGCTCGACGCCGGTGGCTATTCCGGGCACAGTCCGGACGTCGCCGCCGCCGGTGCCGCCCGGGCCCTCGTCCTCTACCCCGCCCCGGTCTCGCGGTCGGTGGGCCGGGCCACCCTCAGCGCGACCACCCCGGCGACCGGCTTCCGCGGGTACGGCGGCACCGAGACGCTGTTCGCGGTGGAGAGCCAGATAGACGAGATCGCCGACGCACTCGGGCACGACCGGGTGGTGATCCGTTCCCGCAACGTCCTGCGTCAGGGTGCGTCGGACCCGCTGCACGCCTGGCCGGTGCTCACGTTCAGCGCCGAGGCATGCCTGCGCGAGGCGGTGCGGCGGTCGGAGGCCTGGCCGGCCCCGACGGTGCCGAACGGCCCACCAGGACGGTGGCGCACCGGCCGTGGCATCGCCCTGCTGCTGGACACCTCCAGCAAGACCCGGCGCACCGGCCCGCCCGATGGTGCATCTGCCCGCTGCCGGCTGACCCTCGACGGTGCCCTGGTCGTCGAGACCGGTTCCACCGAGATCGGACAGGGCAACCACACCGCGTTCGCGGTGGTGGCGGCTGAGGCTCTCGGGGTGGCCGTGGAAGACGTGCGCGTCGACCAACCGTCGACGGCTACGGCGCCGGAGGATCCCGGTGCGTACGGCGCCCGGGGCGCCTACGTCACCGCCGGCGCCGTCGTCCTGGCGGCGCGCGGCCTGCTCGACCGGATCGTGCAGGCCGTGGTCGAGCGGACCGGCTGCGCGGCCACCGATGTCGAGGTCACCGGCTCGTGGGCGGGATCGGGCGCCGACCGCATCCCGCTGGCCGACCTGGCGCCCCTGGCCGCCGACGCGGCGTTCCGGGCGCCGGACAACGCCCTGTGCGCCGGCGCACAGGTCGCCGAGATCGTCGTCGACACGGCCACGGGGGTCGTCCGGGTCACCCGGGTGGTCTCCGTGCACGACGTCGGTCGTGTCCTGCACCGCACGTTGGCCACCGGTCAGGTGGTCGGTGGCGTGGTCCAGGGGGTGGGGACGACGGTGACCGAACGCCTGGCCCGTGACGAGCAGGGCGTCCCGTTCCGCGGGACCTTCCTCGACCACCTGCTGCCGACGGTGGCGGACGCGCCGGAGGTGGATGTCGTCTTCGTGACGGTGCCGCACCCACACAGCCCGACCGGGGCCAAGGGGCTGGGTGAGGCACCGGTGATGGGCATGGCCCCGGCGATCGCCAACGCCGTCGCGGATGCGACCGGTGTGCGAGTGAGGTCGTTGCCGATGCACCCCGAGCGCTTGCTGGCTGCGCTGGACGCTCGGCAGACGGAGGGGGTGCGGGCGTGAGCGCCACGCTGATCAGTGACGTCACGGTGCTGACGATGGACGAGCAGCGCAGCGTCGTCCCGCACGCCGCGGTGCTCATCGAGGACGACACCCTCGCCTACGTGGGGCCCGCGGAGGGCTGCCCGGCTGCGGAGGGGGTCGTCCGTCTCGACGGACGGGGGATGCTCGCCCTGCCGGGGTTGGTCAACGCGCACACCCACGTGCCGCAGATCCTCCTGCGCGGCGCGCCCTCGCAGGGGCGACGCCTGCAGGACTGGCTCAACAACGTGCTGTCCCCGGGGCTGGCCGCCTTCTCCCCGCAGGACCTGGAGGTGGCCACGCTCCTCTACTGCGTGGAAGCGGTGCGCAGCGGCATGACCACCGTCGTGGTCAACGAGGACGCCGGTGGCGCGGACTACCTCGGCGTGGCAGACCGGGTGCTCGGTTCCCTCCGGCAGTCGGGTCTTCGGGTGCGCTATGCCCGGATGATCAGGGACCTGGTCGACGACCGGGTCCTCGCCGCCAGCGGTTCCCGGGACCTGGAGCGCATGCGTGAGCGCACCTGGGCCGGCCGGCACGACTCGGCTCGTGCGCTGGCGGAGTTCGACGAGCTGGTGCGGCGCCACCACGGCTCGGGCAACGGGCGGGTGGAGGTCTGGCCCGCGCCGGCGACCACCGTCACCACGACCTTGGAGACCTTCGCCGCCGCACAGCGATTGGCCGCCGAACGAGGCACCAGCTGGACCATCCACCTCGCGGAGACGCCGATCGAGCAGGAGCTGCACGGGCGCAGCCCGGTCGACCTGCTCGACTCCCACGGCCTGCTCGACGGAGCGCTGCTGGCCGCCCACTGTGTGCACCTGGACGACCAGGACCTGTCGACCATGGCGGCCCGCGGGGTGCGCGTGGCGACACAGCCATCGAGCAACGCCTATCTCGGTGCCGGTGTCGCCCCGGTGCCAGCCATGCTGCGCCACGGGCTGACCGTGGGGATCGGCACGGACGACGCGAACGCCAACGACTCGGTGAACCTCTTCGTCGAGATGCGCATGCTGGCGCTGCTCCAGCAGGCGGTGAACCAGGACCCGGCGGTCATCCCGCCGGGTCGGGTGCTGGAGATGGCCACCAGCGCAGGAGCCCGGGCCATCGGTGCCGGGGACCTCATCGGATCGCTGGAGGTGGGCAAGCGGGCCGACCTCGTCCTGCTCGATCTCGGCGGTGTCCGGACCACCCCGGTTCACGACGTCGTCACCAGCCTGGTCTTCCAGGCCGGCGGTGCGGAGGTCGACACGGTGATCGTCGACGGGAGGGTGCTCATGCGCGATCGGGTGCTCACGTTCCTGACCGCGCAGGAGGAACGTGCGTTGTGCCGAGACGCGCAACAGCGCTCCGAACGCATCGTCACCCGAGCGGGGCTCACGTGGTGAGCGGCGCATCGGGACCGGCGCCGCGCACCTGGTCGATCACGGCGGAGCGGGGGCTCCTGGCACCGGGGCGCGATGCGGTCCGCACCTCGCCGACCGTGCTCCTGGACGGTGCGGAGGTGTCCGTGGCGGCGGGGGATGTGGCCTTCCAACGCTTCGACGCCGGCCGCGGATCACTTCTCCTGCCCGCACTGGCGAACGGGCACGATCACGGGAGGTACTTCTCGCCGGTCACCTTCGGTGCCGTGGACCAGCCGCTGGAGACCTGGTTGGCAGCACTCGCGTTGCAGCCTGATCTGGACCAGCACTTGACGGCGCTCGCCTACCTGACACGACTGGCTCGCAGTGGCGTCGCCAGCACCATGCACCTGCACCGCGCTCGCCCCCTGGACGTCCTGGTCGACGAAGCCGCGGACGTCTGCGCCGCCGCCGAACTCGTCGGCCTGCGCATGGCCTTCGCCGTCCCCTTGCAGGACCGCAACCACGTCGCCTACACGTGCGGCGGTGCAGGCAGCACGGGTTTCGGGACAGGCCTCGACGGTGTGGGTCCGCCCTGGCGCCCGACGGCGGTCCCATCGGTGCCGGCGTTGATGGACGCCGTCGACTCGATCGCCGCGGCCCATGAGTCGCCCACCGTCACCGTCCAGTACGGGCCACTGGGACCGCAGTGGGCATCGGACGAACTGATCTCCGCCATCGCCGAGGGATCGGCCCGAACCGGGCGACGGGTGCACATGCACCTGCTGGAGACCCGGCGCCAGCGGGAGTGGGCCGATGCTGCCCACCCCGATGGCCTGCTCGCGCACCTCGACCGGCTGGGGCTGCTCTCTCCCCGGCTGTCGGTCGCCCACGGGGTGTGGCTCCGCGCGGAGGAGTGCGCTCTGCTGGCGGAGCGCGGCGTCACCGTCGTGGTGAACACGAGCTCCAACCTACGACTGCGTTCGGGGGTCGCTCCGGTCGGTGCGCTCCTCGACGCAGGCGTGGACTGCGCCATGGGCCTGGACGGCGCGACCCTGGACGACGACGGCGATGCCTTCCGAGAGCTGCGCCTGTTGTACCTCCTGCAGGCGGGTGACGGTCTCGACCCCCGGCTGACGACCGAGCAGCTCTTCCGGGCAGCGGTCGACGGAGGTGCCCGCGCCGTCCATGGCGGGCGTGGCCCATGGGGCCTGGAGCCTGGGGCGGCTGCCGATGTCGTGGTGTTGGACCGCGAGGCACTCACCCGAGACGTGTTGCCGGCGAGTCAGGACGACCTGCCCCTGCTCCTCAGCCGGGTGACCAGTTCATCGGTGCGACATCTGTGGGTGGCGGGCCGGCCTGTACTGCGGGACGGGACGGTCCTCGGCGTCGACGAGGAGGCTGTCGTCGCTGAACTGCGGGCGCGGCAGGCCGGACTCCCCGCAGTGGACCCGCGGGCTGCTGCCCTCCCGCAACTCCAGGAGGACCTGTTGCAGCATTACCGGACTGCCCAGCACCGCCGGCGACAGGGCGGGTGATGCACCGGCTGTGCCCGGGGAGCAATCGTTGGTCGACCGTCGGTCAGCGACCGCCGGGTCGCTCCCGTCGGGGTGCTGCCGAGGGTGTAGGACCGGCGCATGCGCATCGACCGGATCGACCACCTGGTGCTGACCGTGGCCGACCTCGACCGGACCGTCGCCTTCTACACGCAGGTGCTCGGCATGACCGTGGAGACCTTCGGCGAGGGGCGGACGGCGCTGCGGTTCGGCCGGCAGAAGATCAACCTGCACGTGCGCGGCGCCGAGTTCGATCCCCGGGCCGCACAGGCCGGCACCGGCACGGCCGACTTCTGCCTGGTCACCGAGGACCCGCTGGACCAGGTGCGCGAGGACCTCGCGGCGCACGGCGTGCCCGTCGAGGTGGGCCCGGTGACCAAGCAGGGGGCGCTCGGGGAGATGCGCAGCGTGTACGTGCGCGACCCGGACGCCAACCTGGTGGAGATCTCCCGCTACTGAGCGCCCGGGGCGGCGGCCTGACCGGCGGGGCCGACCAGCCGGTCCCGCAGCCAGGCCACCTGGTACTCGGGGACGGCGAGCTCGATGCGGCCCTCGGGGGTCCGGACGGTCAGCACCCGGGACCTCACCGCCTGCATGCGCCACCACTCACGGACCTGCGGCCGGCGGGTCTGCGGGTCGACGGCGAGCACCGTCACCGCCGGCCCCGCCCCGTCGCGCCGGAACCTGCGACGCAGGACCAGTTCGCCCAGCCGCGGCGTCGCGAGGTAGGTCCGCCAGCTCCGCGACAGGGAGGGACCCCAGCCGTCCGCGGAGCGCGCGGACAGCTCGGTGCGGCCCTCGCGCATCCGGCGCCGCAGCCGCTGGTGGCGCAGCCGCCGGCCGAACAGCCCGCCCACCCCGGCACCGATCGCCGGGATCAGCAGGGCCAGGACCTCGCCGCCGTCCTCGAACACCGGACCAGCCTGGCACGGATCGGGGAGAGCTCAGCGCCGTCGGGCGACCCGGGTGCCGACGAGGACGCCCATCAGCGTCCAGAACGAGCCCACGCCGACCCCGGCCAGCACCACCCAGAACGGCACCCGCATCTCGTCGGTCGCCACCTGCACCAGCCGCTGCTCGGTCTGCTCGTCCACGGCCGACAGCCTGCCCTGCGGCCCGACCGTGCACCAGCCTCCCGGCGCGCGCCGGCAACGGGCTCGCCGGGTCGTCAGTCCGGTCCCGCCTCGCCCACCACGTGCTCGACCGGCAGGTCGAAGGACCGCGACACCCGGCTCGGCAGGTCGGCCCGCAGCCAGCGGGAGACCCCCCGAGTCAGGGTCGACACCACGATCTCGTCGGCGCTGAACCGGCGCAGCGCCAGGCGCACGGCCTGCAGCGGATCGGGGTCGCCCACCTCGCCGTCCGCGGCTGCCCCGAGTCCGCGGATCTGCGCCAGTGCGTCGGTCAGGCGCTGGGCGGCCAGGGCGCGCGCGGGGTCGGCCGGCGCGTCGCCCTCGGACCTCGCGCGCTGCTGGTGGGCGACCGGCGTGGCGGGGACGACGACGTAGAAGACGTGCTCCCGTACGGCCATCCGCTGCTGGATCGCCTCCAGCAGGCGTGGCCCACCGAGGGTCTGGTTGGCGAGCACCAGGCACCGTCGCATCGTCTCTCCACCCGCCTGTCGATCGGGACCGCGTCGTTCGACGGTAGGACGTCCCCCGTCACGGAGGCGAGCCCACCCGTCACAGCGGGACGACGCACCGAGTGACAGCACAGCGGGCTTCCCGGAGCGGGGGAGCCCGCTCAGCTGTCACTCGCCGGACGACGGCCGTGCGGGGGCGCCGCGAGGAACGGTGCACCGTCCTGGGCGCGCCGGTGTGAGGGCGACGGAACGCGAGCTTGACCTGAGCGCCCCCACCGGGAAACCGGGCCACCGCACGCTCGCAGATGTGTCCGCCGCCGTCTCGTTGCCCACCCCCGGCGTCGGCACGCGCACCACCGCCACCCACTGCCCGTACTGCTCGCTGCAGTGCGGGGTCACGATGACCGCCGGCGACCGCCCGGCCACCCTGGTGCCGGCCGACTTCCCGACCAACCGCGGCGGGCTGTGCTCCAAGGGCTGGTCGGCCCCGGAACTGCTCGACCACCCCGAACGCCTCACCCGGCCGCTGGTCCGCGCCGACCCCACCAACCGGACCAGCCCGCTGGTGGAGAGCAGCTGGGAGGTCGCCCTCGACCGGGTCGTCACCGCGATCCGGGCCACCCAGCGGGACCACGGCCGCGACGCCGTCGGCTGCTTCGGCGGCGGCGGGCTGACCAACGAGCAGGCCTACCAGTTCGGCAAGTTCGCCCGGGTCGCGCTGCGCACCAGCGCCATCGACTACAACGGCCGGTTCTGCATGTCCTCGGCGGCCGGCGCGGCGATCCGGGCCTTCGGGCTGGACCGCGGCCTGCCGTTCCCGCTGGCCGACATCGCCGAGGCCGACGTGGTCGTGCTGGTCGGCAGCAACCCGGCCGACACGATGCCCCCGGCGATGCAGTGGTTCGACGCCGGCCGCGCGCGGGGCGCCGAGCACATCGTGGTCGACCCGCGCCGCACCAGCACCGCCCGCCACGCCTCGCTCCACCTGCAGCCGCTGCCGGCCACCGACCTCGCGCTGGCCAACGGGCTGCTGCACATCGCGATCGCCGAGGGGCTGGTCGACGAGACCTACGTCGCCGCGCGCACCACCGGCTTCGACGCCGTCCGGGCCGGGGTCGCGGGCTACTGGCCCGACCGGGTGGAGCGGCTCACCGGGGTGCCGGTCGAGCAGCAGCGCCGCACCGTCTTCGCCCTCGCCCGGGGACGACGGTCGATCATCCTGACCGCCCGGGGTGCGGAGCAGCACCGCAGCGGGGTGGACACCACGCAGGCCTGGATCAACCTGGCGCTGGCCCTCGGCCTGCCCGGGCGCGAGGGCAGCGGCTGGGGCACCGTCACCGGCCAGGGCAACGGGCAGGGCGGGCGGGAGCACGGGCAGAAGGCCGACCAGCTGCCCGGCTACCGGAAGATCACCGACCCGGCGGCGCGGGCGCACGTCGCCGCCGTCTGGGGCGTCGACCCCGACGACCTGCCCGGACCCGGCCGCAGCGCCTTCGAGCTGCTCGACGCCCTCGGCACCGAGGGCGGGGTCCGCACGCTGCTGGTGATGGCCTCCAACGTCGCCGTCTCCGCCCCCGACGCCCGGCGGGTGATCAGCCGGCTGCGCGACCTGGACTTCCTCGTGGTCAGCGACTTCTTCCTCTCCGAGACCGCCGAGCTCGCCGACGTGGTCCTGCCCAGCGCCATGTGGGCGGAGGAGGAGGGGACGATGACCAACCTGGAGGGCCGGGTGATCCGCCGCCGCCGCGCGATGGACCCGCCTGACGGCGTCCGCGACGACCTGCAGCTGCTCGCCGAGCTGGCCGACCGGCTGGGGGTGCCGGGCTTCAGCGGGGACGCCGCGACCGTCTTCACCGAGCTCGGCCGGGCCAGCGCCGGCGGGCCGGCCGACTACTCCGGCATCACCTACCGGCGGATCGACGACGAGCAGGGCCTCTTCTGGCCCGTCCCGCACCCCGACCACCCGGGCACGCCGCGGCTGTTCACCGACCGGTTCGCCACCCCCGACGGGCGGGCCCGGTTCTGGCGGGTCGAGCAGGTCGACGCCCACGAGCGCCCCGACGCCGAGTACCCCTACGTGCTCACCACCGGCCGGGTGCTCGCCCAGTACCAGTCGGGCACCCAGACCCGCCGCTCCCGCAGCCTGCAGCTGGTCGCACCCACCCCGCGGGTGGAGCTGCACCCCGACCTGGCCCGCGCCCTCGGCATCGGTCAGGACGACGTCGTCGAGCTCGCCACCCGGCGCGGCCGGGCCCGCTTCCACGCGCTGATCACCGACACGATCCGCCCGGACGTCGTCTTCGCGCCCTTCCACTGGGGCGGCGGCTCCAGCGCCAACGCGCTCACCGACCCGGCGCTGGACCCCACCAGCCGGATGCCGGCCTTCAAGGCCTGCGCGGTCGCCGTCTCCCGGGTCGGTGAACCCGCGGAACACCTCCCGCCACCGGCACCGGCCACCCAACCGCAGCCCGGCCCGCACGCCGCACCGACGGCCCACACCCCGCACGCCCCATCCCGGAGGAGGACCACCAGCGTGAAGAGCACCCCGCGCTTCCTGCACGGCGTCTACCCGATCACCGGCGAGGGGCTGGGCAAGCCCGGCCCGCTGGACCCCGCCCTGCGCTACCAGGTCCCCGAGGGCAAGAGCGCGCAGGCGCTCTACTTCCGCGGCGGCAACTCCACCGACGAGCTCGTCTACGTGCTGCTGGTGCGCGACGGCCAGCCGATGCGCTGGTTCCCGATCGGTGCCAAGGGCGACTGCCACGTGCCGCTGCGGGTGGTCGAGGACCTCGACGGCGGCACCGTGGTCGAGCTGCACGCCGCCGCACCGGTGGGCGTCACCGGCGACCTGGTGCTCGACCTGGGCCTGGTGGAGGTCTGATGACGGCGGTCCTGGGTGGGCGCCCCGCAGGCGTGAGCACGCTGCACTTCGCCATGGACGACGCCGACGGGACGGACTCCCGGCAGCGGCTGGTCGTGGTGGGCAACGGCATGGCCGGGGCGCGGGTGGTCGAGGAGGTGCTCGAACGCGGCGGCGGCGAGCAGTTCGCGATCACCGTGTTCGGCGAGGAGCCGCACGGCAACTACAACCGGATCATGCTGTCCCACGTCCTGGCCGGGGAGGAGCACGAGGACGACATCGTCCTCAACAGCCACGACTGGTACGCCGACCAGGGCGTGACGCTGCGGGCCGGCGTGCGGGTCGACCGGATCGACACCCACGCCAAGATCGTCTACGCCGCCGACGGGACGACGACCGCGTACGACCAGCTGGTGCTGGCCACCGGCAGCCGCTCGTTCATCCCGCCGATGACCGGGCTCTACACCGCCGACGAGCAGCTGCTCCCCGGCGTCTTCGGCTTCCGCACCATCGACGACACCCGGGCGATGCTCGCGGCCGCCGCAGAGCACGAGCGGGTCGTGGTCGTCGGCGGCGGGCTGCTCGGCCTGGAGGCCGCGCGTGCCCTGCAGGGGCACGGGCTGCAGGTCGAGGTGGTGCACGCCGGCACCCACCTGATGAACCAGCAGCTGGACCCCGACGGCGGCGCGATCCTGAAGAACAGCGTCGAGGCGCTGGGCATCGTCGTCCACCTGGCCACCCGCACCACCGAGGCGATCGGCCCGGACCGGGTGCGCGGCGTCGTGCTGGCCGACGGCCGCGCGGTCGACGCGGACATGCTGGTCATCGCCGCCGGCATCCGGCCGGTCACCGAGGTCGCGCTGCTCAGCGGTCTGGAGGTGGAGCGGGGCATCGTCGTCGACGACCAGCTGCGCACCGACGACCCCGACGTCTACGCCGTCGGCGAGTGCGCCCAGCACCGCGGTGAGCTCTACGGGTTGGTCGCCCCGGTGTGGGAGCAGGCCCGGGTGCTCGCCGACCTGCTCACGGGCGCCGATCCGGACGCGGAGTACCACGGCTCCCGGACGGCGACGAAGCTCAAGGTCGCCGGGGTGGACGTCGCCACGATGGGCGTCAACCGCCCCGAACGGGACACCGACGAGTTCCTGGTGATCTCCGAGCCCCGCCGCGGGGTGCACCTGTCGGTCGTCGTCCGGGACGACAAGCTCGTCGGCGCGACCCTGCTCGGCGACACCCGCAAGGTCGCCTTCCTGACCCAGGCCTTCGACCGCGGCACCCCGCTGCCCGCCGAGCGGATCAGGCTGCTCGTCGACCTCTCCGACGGCGCCGCGGAGGTGGGCGTCGCGGAGATGCCCGGCGACTCGCAGGTCTGCAACTGCAACGGGGTGACCAAGCAGGCGCTGGTCGACACGGTCAAGGCGGGGACGACGAGCGTCGGCGGCTGCATGGACGCCACCCGCGCCGGCAAGGGCTGCGGCTCCTGCAAGCTCCTGGTGAAGCAGGTCGTCGAGTGGGCCGCCGACGGGGACGTGCAGGAGGACCCGGCCGAGTCCTGGTACGTGCCGGGCATCCCGCTCCCCAAGCCCGAGCTGATCGCCGCGATCCGGGACCAGCAGCTGCGCAGCGTCTCCGCCGTCTTCACCGCGCTGGCCCCCGGTGGGGAGGAGGACGCGAAGTCGAAGATGGGCCTGACCTCGCTGCTGCGGCTGGTGTGGGGTGCGGAGTACGAGCAGGAGAACGACGCCAAGTTCATCAACGACCGGGTGCACGGCAACATCCAGCGCGACGGCACGTTCTCCGTCGTCCCGCAGATGAAGGGCGGGGTGACCACCCCGGCCCAGCTCCGGAAGATCGCCGACGTGGCCGAGAAGTACGAGGTCCCGATGGTCAAGGTCACCGGCGGCCAGCGGATCGACCTGCTCGGGGTCCGCAAGGAGGACCTGCCGGCGATGTGGGCCGACCTGGGCATGCCCTCGGGCTACGCCTACGGCAAGAGCTTCCGCACCGTGAAGACCTGCGTGGGCACCGACTTCTGCCGGTTCGGGCTCGGCGACTCCACCCAGCTGGGCATCGACCTGGAGACCCGCTTCCAGGGCATCGAGAGCCCGGCCAAGATCAAGATGGCCGTGGTCGGCTGCCCGCGGAACTGCGCCGAGGCCTACGTCAAGGACGTCGGCGTCGTCGCGGTCGGCAACGGGAAGTGGGAGGTCTACGTCGGCGGTGCGGCCGGTGCCACCATCCGCAAGGGCGACCTGCTGGCCACCGTCGACTCCCCGGCGGCGGTGATGGAGCTCAGCGGCCGGTTCATCCAGTACTACCGGGAGAACGCCAACTGGCTCGAGCGCACCTACGACTTCGTGCCCCGGGTCGGTCTGGACCACATCAAGGCGGTCCTGCTGGAGGGCAGCGAGGAGGTCCTCGCCGACCTCGACGCCGGCCTGCAGCGCTCCATCGACGCCTACACCGACCCGTGGGGCCAGGACGGGGCGCAACCGGCCACCCCCGGCCAGTTCCGCACCGCGTTGCCGCTGGTCGACCTGCCGATGGTCCCGGTCCGATGATCGCCACCCACTCCGACGCCCCCGGGGCGCCCACCAGCGCACCGCCGAAGGCCGGCACGCCGGCCACCGAGGTCACCGACGGTGCGGCGGCCGGAGGAGCGGGCGTGCCGCACGTGGTCGGCCGGGTGGACGACGTGCCGCCGGGGGAGGGCCGGGCATTCGTCGCCGGTGACGTGCAGGTCGCCGTGTTCCGGCTGCGCGACGGGTCGCTGCACGCCACCCAGGCGGCCTGCCCGCACTCCGGCGGGCCGCTGGCCGACGGGCAGACCGACGCGACCGTGCTGGTCTGCCCGCTGCACCTGTACGCCTTCCGCTGGTCCGACGGCACCTGCACCAGCACCGCGCCGCCGGTGCGGCTCTTCCCGGTCTCCGACCAGGACGGCGCCCTGGTCGTCACCGTGTAGTCCGGCCCCCTCGCAGGGGGCCCGCCGCGAGCGTGCGAGGGAGTCCTTCACGGGTGCATGCCGGCGCCCTTCACGACCTTGTCGACGGCGTTCCTCGGGCCGTGCACCGCAAGGCCCACGAGGTCCAGGTCGGTGCCGGCGACCGCGCGGACGGCGGCCCGGTTCTGCACGTCGCCCGGCGTGCTGAACAGCTCGGCGGTGAAGACGGCGGGGGTCAGCGACCGCTCCAGCGCCCGGGTGCGGGCGGTGCGCAGCAGCTCGGCCCGCCCGGTGAGGACGAGCACCGGCTGGCGCAGCATCGGCAGGTAGCCGGTGCCGTCGGCGTCCTCGTACGGCTCGCCGACCAGCTCGGGGCCGGTCGCGGTGATCCCGCTGACCAGGAACGCGGTCACGTTCAACGCCTGCCAGGGGGCGAGGTCCGCGCGCAGCAGGACGGCGATCTTCGTGGCCCAGCGGGGTGCCTCGGCGGGGGTGTCCATGCTGCTCAGCGTCGCGGCCCGCCGTCCGTCGGGTCTTGTACGTTCCTGACGTGAGCGAGGTGGTCGCCTGGCGGCCGGACGTGCCCGGGCTGACCGAGGTCTTCCACGCCCACTTCACCGACCACGTCTACCCCGCGCACACCCACGAGTCCTGGACGCTGCTGCTGGTCGACGACGGGGTGGTCCGCTACGACCTGGACCGGCACGCCCACGGCGCCTCCCGGGCCGAGGTGACCCTGCTGCCGCCCGGCGTGCCGCACGACGGCCGGTCCTGGTCGCCCGGCGGCTTCCACAAGCGGGTGCTCTACCTGGCCGCCGACACCCTCGGCGCCGACCGGGTCGGGGTGGCCGTCGACCAGCCGGCGTTCGACGACGACGCCCTGCGCAGCCGGCTCTCCGCCCTGCACGCGGCGGTGCGGCCCGGCGGTGACGCCCTGGAGGCGCAGAGCCGGTGGGCGTTCGTGCGGGAGCGACTCGGCCAGCACCTGGACCGCGCCGTGGCCGCCCCGCCGGCCGTGCGGGACGACGCCCTGGCCGACCGGGTGCGTGACCTGCTGGACACCCGGGTGGCCGAGGGGCTGGCGCTGGAGGAGGCCGCGGCGCTGTTCGGGGTCTCGGCGACCCACGTCGTCCGGGCGTTCACGAGGCGGCACGGGCTGCCGCCGCACCGCTACCTGACCGGCCGGCGGATCGACCTGGCCCGGCGGTTGCTGCTCGACGGGATGCCCGCCGCCGAGGTCGCCGCGGCCAGCGGGTTCACCGACCAGTCGCACCTGACCCGGCACTTCCGCCGGATGATCGCGACGACGCCGGTGGCCTACGCGCGGTCCGCGGGCTGACCCGGTCGCGACGGCGGCACCACGCGGCCGATCCGCCGTCCCCCTGCACCAACGCCTGGCCCCCCGCACCAACGTTGGTGCAGGGGGACAGGCGGTGATCAGGGCACCTGATCACCGCTGGGAACAGGGGCGAGGTCAGGCGGGGGGCAGCTCGAGGTCGGCGAGGGCGGCGGCGACGTCGTCCTCGCGGACGAAGTCCAGCGCCAACAGCCGGTGCACCAGCACGCCACGGCGGGTCAGCCGCAGGTCGGTCGGGCGCAGCCGGGGCCGGACGGCGCCGGGGCGGGAGACGACCGGCGCCGGGTCCAGCAGCCCGCTGCGCTGCAGGTCCGACACGTCCTCCCGCGCCCCCCACGCCCGCCAGCCGCGCGGGTCGTCCTCCAGGGCGCCCAGCGGCAGCGGGGCACGGTCGCGCCGGCCCACGGCGGCCAGGTACACCAGCTGGCGCCAGCTGCACGACTCGGCCAGCTGCAGCGCCCGGGCGGCCAGCGCCACGTCGATGTCGGGGGAGACGACCACCTCGGCGACCAGGTAGCCCAGGTGCCGCACCCGGCGCTCCTCGGTGGTCCGCCGCGCGGCCTGGACGACGTCCTCGACCAGCCGCTCGGCGGCCGACCGGGCCGCGGTGCTCACGCTGAAGAAGCCGTCGCTGCGCACCGGGCGGCCCTGGTGGGCGCGGGTGACCGACAGCTCCGCGGCGAAGGCCAGGACGGCGCCGGCCCGGGCGCGCTCCCAGGTCAGCGGCAGCTCGGCGGCCGAGGTGGCGGCGTCCCGGAGGCAGGAGGCGAGCCGCTCGTCCAGCCGCAGCGGGCTGGAGTCGGGCTCGAACAGCAGCCCGGCGACGGCCCGGGTCATCGACCCGGCGACCAGCTCTCCGGTCTCGACCAGGTCCCGGCCGGGCACGCGCTCATCGCCGATGGGTTCCCTCACGCGGTGATCATGGCCCGCCGCGGGCCGTGCTGCACCTGGCGGAGACCGCGTCTCACCACGGCGGGGCAGCAGGAGGCCGCCCCGCCCCCGGAGCAGGGGCGGAGCGGCCAGGAGCAGTTGGTCAGACGCCGGCCTGCTGCATCAGCGTGCCGCGGCGCAGGTAGACGAACCAGGTCACCGCGACGCAGGCGATGTAGAAGCCGCAGAAGGCGCCCAGGGCGGTCACCACGCTGCCGGTGGCGAGGTAGGACTCCGACACGATCCGCGGGATGAACACCGCCCCCAGCGCACCGACCGCGGAGATGATGCCGACGGCGGCGGCGGTGTCCCGCCGCGCGCGGTAGAGCACCTGGGCCGGGGTGTCCGCCGAGCGCGCCGCGGCGGCCTCGGCCCGGTAGATGATCGGGATCATCCGGTAGGTCGACCCGTTGGTCATGCCCACGACGGCGAACAGCACCAGGAAGCTGGCCAGGAAACCGCCGAAGCTGCCGGCCCCCAGCGCGGCGATGGCGGCGCCGATCGCGACGGCCTGGCCGATGAAGGTGACGATCGTGACCTTCGCGCCGCCCACCCGGTCGGCGAGCCACCCGCCGAAGGGCCGGGACAGCGAGCCAACCAGGGGCCCGAGGAAGGCGTAGCGGTAGGTGTCGGCGGCGAACTCGTTGGCCAGCACCAGCGGGAACGCCCCGGAGAAGCCGATGAACGAGCCGAACGCGCCGATGTAGAGGAAGGACATGATCCAGGTCTGCTTGCGCCGGGCGATCGCTGCCTGGTCGGCGATGTTGGCCTTCGCCCCGGACAGGTTGTTCATCCCGAACCAGGCGCCGACGACCGCCAGGACGATGAACGGCACCCAGATCAGCGCCACGTTCTGCACGTACCGGGCGTCGCCGCCGGCCGTCGTCCCGGTGCTCCCGCCGATCACCGCGATGGTGCCGGCGGTGACGGCGAGCGGGCCCACCAGCTGGATGATCGCCACGCCGATGTTGCCGCCGGCGGCGTTGAGGCCGAGGGCGAAGCCCTTCTCCTTGTCCGGGTAGAAGAAGGAGATGTTGGCCATCGAGGAGGCGAAGTTGCCGCCGCCGAAGCCGCAGGTGATCGCGGTGAGCACCCAGAACCAGTAGGGCTGCCCGGTGGTCGCGGCGACCACGAGCATGGTCACCGGCACCAGTAACAGCGCCGCGCTGACGACCGTCCAGTTGCGCCCACCGAGCAGCGCCGGCATGAAGGTGTAGGGCACCCGCATGATCGCGCCCACCAGGCCGGCGGTGGCGACCAGCCAGAAGAGCTGGTCGCTGGTGAAGCCGTAGCCGATCGAGGCGAGAACGGCGGTGGCGACGCTGAACATCTGCCACACGCTGAACCCGATGTTCTCCGCGAGCACCGACCACACCAGGTTGCGGCGGGCGACCGGCTTCCCCTGCGGTGAGGCCCAGAACGCCGGGTCCTCCGGGGCGTAGTGGTCGATCCACCGACTGCCACCCCGGGTCGCGGTGGCGCCGCCGGCAGGGGGCGACACAGCCGGTGCGCCCGGGCGGTGGAGCTGGGTCTCTGTCATGAGGTCATCCCTGGTTCGAGGCCGGACCGCGGGCGCCCACCCGGCTGGGACGGCGCCGGGGACGACGCTAGGAACCGGGCGTTTCCACCCCACCGCGACGGCGTGACCGGTGCGGTACATGCCCCGCACGGGCCGCCGGACCACGATGTGAGGCCGGGTGGGCCCCCGAACGTGGGCGGGTCGCCCTACGGTCCGAGGGCATGGCCGGACTCGTGCTGCCCGTGCTGCTCCGAGGCTGGGACGACGCACGCGCCCGGCTGGACCAGCGGCTGGACGGCCTGGGCGACACCGAGTACCTCGACGAGCCGGTGGACGGCGCCTGGTCGGTGCGCCGCGGCGACGACGGCACCTGGACGGCGGACTGGGCCGACCCGGCGCCGGATCCCGCGCCGGTCACCACGATCGCCTGGCGGCTGTGGCACCTGGCCTCGGGCTGCTTCGCCGACTACCTCGCGCAGTCCCCGCCCGGGCGGCCGCTGACCGTGTCCGGGCGGGAGTGGCACGGCGACGTCGCATCGGCGCTCCGGGACCTGGACGTCGCCGCGACCGCGTTCCGCACGGCGATGACCGACCTGGGGGAGGAGGGCATCTGGCGACCGCTCGGGCCGGCCTGGGGGCCCTACGCCGACTCCAGCTGGGCCGACCTGCTGGTGCACGCCACCGACGAGCTCGCCCACCACGGCGCCGAGATCGCCCTGCTGCGCGACCTGTACCACTGGCGCTGAGCCCGGACCACCAGCATGACGAACCGGCCCCCTCCCGAGGGAGAGGACCGGTTCGTCGTCCGCAGGTGCGCCGCCGGCGCCGGGGGGTCAGCGGGCCCCGACGGGCGTGGTGTCGGCCGGCACGGCTGCGTCCCGGGGGAGGTCGGCGGAGAGCGCCGGCTTGCGGGAGGCCCCTGTCTTGGCATGGGTGGCGTAGAGCGTGAGCCCGACGAAGGCGAGCCCACCGACCAGGTTGCCGAGGACGGTCGGGATCTCGTTCCAGATCAGGTAGTCACCGACGGAGAAGTTGCCGCCGAGGAGCAGGCCGGAGGGGAACAGGAACATGTTCACGATCGAGTGCTCGAAGCCCATGTAGAAGAACAGCAGGATCGGCATCCACATCGCGATGACCTTGCCGGAGACCGAGGTCGACATCATCGCCGCGACCACGCCGGTGGAGACCATCCAGTTGCACAGCACGCCGCGCAGGAACAGCGTCAGCATCCCGGCGGCGCCGTACTCGGCGTACCCGACGGTCCGGCCCTCACCGATGGTGCCGATGGCCTGCCCGACCTCGTTCGGGGGCATCGCGAAGCCGTAGGTGAAGATCACCGCCATCATCACCGCGACGGTGAACGCGCCCAGGAAGTTGCCGGTGAAGACCAGCCCCCAGTTGCGCAGCATGCCGCGCACGGTCACGCCCGGCCGCTTGTCGAACAGCGCCAGCGGCACCAGCGTGAAGACCCCGGTCAGCAGGTCGAAGCCGAGCAGGTAGAGCAGGCAGAAGCCGACCGGGAAGAGCAGCGCCCCGACGATGGGCTGGCCGGTCTGCACGGTGACCGTGACGGCGAAGGCAGCGGCCAGCGCCAGGATGGCCCCGGCCATGAACGCCCGGATCAACGTGTCGCGGGTTGCCATGAAGACCTTCGCCTCGCCCGCGTCGATCATCTTGGTGGTGAAGTCCTTCGGGCTCACGTAGGACATGGGTGGCTCCTCGGCTGTGCGGGTGGGAGGGGAGCGCGCGCAGCGACCGCGGCGGCGCGTGGGGGGAACCGGCGCGGGGTCACCAGCGGTAGTCCAGGAACTTCCCGTCGAAGGTGACGACGACCCGGTCGCCGTCCGGGTCGGGCCGGCGGGCGACGTCCACGCGGAAGTTGATCGCGCTCATGATCCCGTCGCCGAACTCCTCGTGGATCAGCTCCTTGAGCGCCGGTCCGTAGACCGACAGCGCCTCCAGGAAGCGGTAGACCGTGGGGTCGGTCATCCGGGCCGGGTCGGAGCCGCGGGAGGGCTGCAGGCGCAGGCTCTCCTCGACGCTCTCGTCCAGCTCCAGCAGCCGGCAGACCCGCTCCGCCTGGTCCGCGGTCATCGGGTGCTGTCCGAGCAGGGCGGCGGTGGTCCAGACGACCGGCGCGTCGATCTCCTCGGCGAGCTGGGCCCAGGTCAGGCCGCGCCTGAGTCGGGCGGCGACCACCAGGTCGGCGGCGTCGGACTTCGGGAGGACGGGCGTCATCGAGCTCCTCGGGTGCGGTCGGCCAGGTCGCCCGGCGGTCCAGCCCGGGCACCGCGAACGCTAGGGACGAGGGGTTTCGACGACGGCGCGGTGACGTGACCCGCACGGAACAACGGCCGCACCGGCCCGGTGCCCTCGCTGTGAGGGCGCGGACACGCGGCCGTCGCCGGACGGTGGGGTGCTCAGACCGCCAGGCGGTAGCCGCGCTTGACCACGGTCTGCACGACCGGGGCACCCAGGGCGGCGCGCAGCCGGGTCACGGCCATCTCCACGGCGTGCGCGTCGCCGCCGCCGGAGAGCTCGCCGAGCAGGTCGGCGCGGGAGACGACCACGCCGGGCCGGCGGGCCAGCGCACGCAGCACCGCCATCGGCCCGGGGGCGAGCTCCACCAGCCGGCCGTCCAGGACGGCGGCGTGCCCACGCACCTGCAGCGTGTGCGCACCGGAGTGCAGCACCGGGTGCCGGGCCGGCAGCGCGCTGACGACCTCGCGGGCCAGCGCGCCGAGCCGGGCCCGCTCGGGCTGGGCCGTCCGGATGCCGGCCGCCTCGAGCGGTCCGGCGGTGACCGGCCCCACGGCGACCGGGAGCACGGCGTCGGTCAGGGCACCGAGGACGCCGGGGTAGACGCCCTCCTCCTCGGCGACCTGCAGCAGGCTGGCGGCAGCGGGGGCGCTGGTGAAGGTCACCGCGTCGACGGCGCGCGCGGCGATCACCGTGACGAGGCGGCGCAGCGGGGCGGTGTCCTCGGGCAGCACCCAGCGGTAGACCGGGACCTTGACGACCTCGGCACCGGCCCGCACCAGCCCGGAGACGAGCTCGGGCAGCGGGTCACCGTGCAGCTGGACGGCGATCCGGCGGCCGGGCAGCGGGCCCTCGGCCCCGGACAGCAGGTGCGAGAGCACCTCGGCCGAGCTCTCCGACTCCGGGGACCAGGCATCGACCAGGCCGGCCCCGCGGATCGCGCCGCGGGCCTTCGGTCCCCGGGCCAGCACCCGGGCGGTGGCCAGGTGCTCGCGCAGGGGCAGGTCCCACGCCTCGGCGGCCTCCAGCCAGCCGCGGAACCCGACCCCGGTGGTGGCCACCACCAGGTCGACCGGTGCGGCGAGCACCTCCCGGGTGGCCGCGACCAGGTCGGCGTCGTCGGACAGCGGCACGATCCGGATCGCCGGGGCGTAGAGCACCCGGGCACCGCGGCGGTCCAGCAGCGCGCCCAGCTCCTCGCTGCGGCGGGCCGCGGTCACCGCGACGGTGTAGCCGGCCAGTGGCAGCAGGTCCGGCACCGGGGGCTCTCCGGCAGGGCTGGCCACGGGGTGGTCGAGCTGGCTGTCGGTCACTCGTCCATGGTGCGTCCTCGGTGTTCCATCCGTGTGACGTCCCGCCTCAGGAGTGGACGTCCGGGCGGGCTGTGCTCAGCCGGCGCCGTCCCGACCTGCACGTCTGCGCGGCACTGTCGGGAGCGGGCAGGATGGTGACGTGCCCGCCGAGCCCACGCCCACCGACCCCGCGCCCCACCCGGTCTCCGCTGTCCCGCGCCGCCTGCGGGTGATCACCGCGGTCATGGCGGCCGGTCTGGTGATCGTGATGAGCGTGGTCGCCCTGCTGCTCAAGGAGTCGACCACCGGGGTGGTGTCCTTCCGGACCTCCGACCAGGTCGCGATGGTGGGCCTCGGTCTCGCCATGGGGGCGGGCGTGCTCCTGCTGGGGCGGTCCCGGGTGGACGCCGACGCCTCCGGGGTGCGGATCCGCAACGTCGTCATCAACCACGAGGTGCCCTGGTCGGCGGTGATCGCGGTGCGCTTCGACCAGCACTCCCCGTGGGCCAGCCTGCTGCTGAGCAACGACGACGAGGTGGCGATGGGGGCGATCCAGGCCGCCGACGGTCAGCGGGCGCTGGTCGCCGTCCGGGGGCTGCGGGCGCTGCTGGCCGACCACCGGGAGCGCAACCCCGCGCCGCGCGAGGACCTGCTGTACCCCCGGGAATGACGGCGGGGGCCCGCGCGCTGTACTGTGAGCACGCCTCCCCCCGCTACATCGAGGCGCGTGAACCACAGCGGCCGCCGTCTGCAGAGACCGGCGGTCACTGACCAAAGAGGAGCCCGCTCCCACCTGGCGCCGCACAGGCGTCCAGGTCCCCGGATCGCGCAGGTCGGCCCCGGCCGGCTCGCGCGGCCGCGACGGCACCCCCGCCCCGGGGTGTCGGCTGCGGCACCCCGGCGAGTGGGCCCCGTGAGCACCAGCTCACGGGGCCTTGCTGCGTCGGCGACCCGGGACGGGTGCGACTCCTCCCCGCAGCAGCAGAGGAGAGGCCATCACCGAGCCCCGCATCAACGACCGCATCCGCGTTCCCGAGGTCCGCCTGGTCGGACCGGAGGGCGAGCAGGTCGGCATCGTGCCGATCGGCGAAGCGCTGCGCCTGGCCCAGGACTCCGAGCTCGACCTGGTCGAGGTCGCGCCCATGGCCCGGCCTCCCGTCGTCAAGCTCATGGACTACGGGAAGTTCAAGTACGAAGCCGCGCAGAAGGCCCGTGAGGCCCGGCGGAACCAGGCGCTCACCGTCATCAAGGAGATGCGGCTGCGCCTCAAGATCGACCCGCACGACTACGAGACCAAGAAGGGCCACGTCGAGCGCTTCCTCAAGGGCGGCGACAAGGTCAAGATCACCGTGATGTTCCGCGGTCGCGAGCAGTCCCGCCCGGAGATGGGCTACAAGCTGCTGCAGCGGCTGGCCGGCGACGTGGCCGACCTCGGGGTGGTGGAGTCCAACCCCAAGCAGGACGGCCGGAACATGGTCATGGTTATCGCGCCGCACCGGAACCAGGCGGCGACCGACGACGCGCGGCGCTCTGCGAAGGCCGAGAAGCAGGCGGCATCCGAGGAGCAGGCCCCCCCGGCCTGAGCCGGGCGAGGGCCCCCGCACGACCGAGACGGCCCGCGCCAGGAGCAGCCCGCTGCTCCTGGCGCGGACAGACACGAACAAGGACGAGGACATGCCGAAGAACAAGACCCACAAGGGCGCGGCCAAGCGCATCCGCGTCACGGGCACCGGGAAGCTGGTGGCTGAGCACACGAACAACCAGCACAAGTTCGAGCACAAGTCCTCGAGCCGGAAGCGCCGTATCAGCGGCACCGCAGAGCTCTCTCCGGCGGACACCAGCCGGATGAAGAAGCTCCTCGGTCTCTGACCGTCCCTTCCCGTAACCAGCAGACAGGAGCTCTCACGTGGCACGCGTGAAGCGGGCGGTCAACGCCCAGAAGAAGCGCCGCACGACCCTCGAGGCGGCCAGCGGTTACCGCGGCCAGCGCTCGCGGCTGTACCGCAAGGCCAAGGAGCAGATCCTCCACTCGGCCACCTACAACTACCGCGACCGCAAGGTCCGCAAGGGTGACTTCCGCAAGCTGTGGATCACCCGGATCAACGCCGCGGCCCGGCAGAACGACATGACCTACAACCGGTTCATGCAGGGCCTCAAGCTCGCCGGGATCGAGCTGGACCGTCGTGTCCTGGCCGAGCTCGCCGTGAACGAGCCCGCCACCTTCGCCACCCTGGTGGAGTCCGCCCGGGCCGCGCTCGCCGCGAACCCCGAGGCGACCGGCGCCCAGGCCGCCTGAACCAGAACCACCTTCGACGCCGTCGCCGGCGGGTCCTCGTGACCCGCTGGTGACGGCGTCGTCGTCTGCGCCCACCCTGCGAGAGGAGCTCCCCGTGCCCGACCTGCTGACCGAGCGCTCGGCGCGGGTCGCCGGTGCCCGCAAGCTCACCCGGCGCAGCGGCCGGGACGACGCCGGGGCCTTCCTCGCCGAGGGGCGGCAGGCGGTCAGCGAGGCGCTGGCGCAGGCGCAGGCCCAGCCGGGCGCCGTCCTCGAGCTGTTCGTCACCGCGGCTGCGGCGGACACCCACCGCGACCTGCTGGCGGCCGCCCGGGTGCCCGTGCACGTGGCCACCGACCGGGCGGTCGCCTCGCTGTCGGAGACCGTGACGCCGCAGGGGCTGGTCGCCGTCTGCGCGCTGCGCGACGTGCCGGCCGCGACGCTGGTGACCGACCCGCCGCGGCTGGCGGTCGCGCTGGCCGAGCTCAACGACCCCGGGAACGCCGGGACGGTGCTGCGCACCGCCGATGCCTGCGGCGCCCGCACCGTGGTGTTCGGCACCGGCTCCGCCGACCCCTACGGCGGCAAGGTGGTGCGCAGCAGCGCCGGCAGCCTGTTCCACGTCGACGTCGTGCGCAGCACGCCGCTGGCCGAGCTGGTGCCGCAGGTGCAGGCCGCCGGCACCACCGTGCTGGCCGCCGACGGCGGGGGAGAGGTGGCCCTGGACGCCGCCGGGGACGCGGGGTTGCTCAGCGGGTCGGTGCTGTGGCTGTTCGGCAACGAGGCCCGCGGGCTGGACGCCGGTCTGGCCGCGCTCGCCGACGCGCGGGTGCGCATCCCGATGCGCGGCCGGGCGGAGAGCCTCAACCTCTCGGTGGCCGCCTCGATCTGTCTCTACGCCACCCAGCTCGCCGAGTAGCTCACGCGCCGGCCGGGTGCTTGGCGGCGTACATCCGGGCGTCCGCCCGGTGCAGCAGCGGGCCGAACTCGGCGCCGTCGTCCGGGTGGACGCTGATCCCGACGCTGGCCTGCACCTGCACGGTCCGCGCGCCGAGCACCACCGGCTCGGTCACCGCCGCCACCAGCTGCTGGGCCACCTGACCGGCCTCCCGCAGCGCGGTCGAGGGGTCCAGCCCGAGCAGCCCGACGAGGAACTCGTCGCCCCCGAGACGGGCCAGCAGGTCACCCCGGCGCAGCCGGCCGCGCAGCCGGTCGGCGACCACCTGCAGCAGCTCGTCACCGGCGGCGTGGCCCAGGGCGTCGTTGACCGCCTTGAAGCCGTCGAGGTCCAGGAAGAGCAGCGCGACCGCTGAACCGTCGAGCCGGGCCTGCCACAGCGCGGACTCCATCCGCTCCTCGAAGCGGCGCCGGTTGGGCAGCGCGGTGAGCGGGTCCTTGTAGGCCAGCTCCTCGATCTGCGCCAGGTGCTGGCGGGTGCGGTCCCGCTCGCGGAGCAGCTCCCGCTCCGCGGTCACCCGGCCGGTGACGTCGGTCTGCACGCCGATGTACTGGATGACGTCGCCGGCGGTGTCGAGCACCGGGGCCAGGTGGATCTCGTTCCACCACGGCTCCCGGTCCGGCCCCCGGTGGTTGAGCAGCGTCGCCCGGAACTCCGCGCCCTCCCGGATGGCCAGCCGCATCCGGTCCACCGTGCCCGGGTCGGTGTCCTGTCCCTGCAGGAAGCGGCAGTTGCGGCCCAGCACCTCCCCGGCCTCGAGGCCGGCGAGCTGCTCGAAGGCGGCGTTGACGTAGACCAGCGGCTGGTCCGGCGCCGTCATGTCCGCGATCGTGACCCCGCTGGTCGTCGCCGCCAGCGCGCGGCGCAGCAGCGCCTCCTCGACAGTGCCGCCGGTCGCGCCGGTCGTGATCGCGGCGCCGGCGGCCGGAGCGGGCCGGTCCGCCACCGGCAGCTCCGGGGCCGGCTGCGCGGCGACCCGGGCGACCAGGGCCACCCCGGCGCGTTCGACGGTGTGGCGGTCGTAGGTGAGGGCGTACTCGTACCGGCGCTGCAGGTCCGGACCGGTGTCGCCGAGGTCGCGGGCGAGCAGCGCGGCGCTGAAGTGCGGGCTGAGGACGACGACGTCCCACTCGCCTCGCACCGGGTCGTCGGCCGCCAGGTGCGCCCCGCGCACGCCGGGCACCGGCTCGATGGGGAGGTCCTCGCCGAGCGCGGCGACGAAGCCGGTACGGGCGACCAGGTCCCGGTAGCGCAGCGACGTGGCCGGGGTGAAGTGCCGCGCCTCCTGGAAGGTGGCGGCGACCACGCAGGTCTCACCGAGTCGCATGGCCTGGCGCTCCAGGTGCTTGCTGAGCTCGATGAGCAGCGCCTTGGGCGCCGTCCGCAGCTGGGTGCCCGGGAGCAGGCAGCTGAACGGGGAGGCCTGGGTGTCGATGGCGGAGGAGCTGCACGACGGGAGGTCGAGCCGCCCGACGGTCCGGCCCGGCGCAGCGGTGGCCGCCGGGCGGCCGAAGTACCAGCCCTGGCCGAGGCTCGCCCCGAGGGCGCGCGCCATGGCCAGGTGGGCCTCGTCCTCGATCCCCTCGGCGAGGATGAGCGCACCGGTGCGCTCGGCGTAGCCGTTGACCGCGTTCATGATCTCGGCGACCGCCGGACCGGGCCGCTGCTGGACCAGGCGCAGGTCGAGCTTGACCACGTCCGGGCGCAGCAGGGGCATGAACGCCAGGGACATCGACTCCGCCCCCACGTCGTCCAGGGCGATGCCCCAGCCGACCTCACGGACCCGCTCCACGGCGCGCAGCAGGTCCGCCGGGCGGGTCGCCAGCGCCCGCTCGGTGATCTCCACGACCACCCGCAGCCCCGCCGGGGCGCTGGTGGCGATGGCGAGCAGCTCCTCCAGCGGCGCGGACTCCAGCACCTGCGGCTCGACGTTGACGAACACCGTCAGCGGCGGGCCGAGCTCGGCGGCGACCGCACCACGCAGCGCGGCCGACCGGCACAGCGCGTCCAGCTCGGCGAGCCGGCCGGCCGACCGGGCGGCGGCGAAGAGGGCGTCAGGGGTGTACAGCGGACCCTGCGGCCCGCGGGCGAGCGCCTCGTAGGCGACGACGCGGCCGGAGTCCAGTTCGACGATGGGCTGGTAGAGGCTGTGCACGCTGCCGGCGGCGAGCACCGCGTCGATCGTCGCGACGGGGGCGTGGGTCGAGGTCACGAGCTGGGGATCGGCGCCGGCGGGCCCGAACTCCCCTGGTGCGGGCGGCGGTACCACCCCTGGGGGTGAGTCGTGCCCGTCGTCCGGGTCGTCGCATCGCTCGCAGCCCCGACCCGGGCGCGCCGACCAGCGCCGTCCGGGCAGAATGGCCTCCCGTGTCTGGCGCCAACGACCCCTATGACCCCAAGCAGGTCGCCGCGCTGTCCGCGGAGGCCCTCGACGCCGCGGTGCACGCAGCGACCGAGGCCTTCGCCGCCGCCGGTGACCTGGAGGCCCTGGCCGCCGTCCGACCGGCCCACCTGGGCGATCGGGCGCCGGTGCTGCTGGCCCGGCGGGAGCTCGGCGCGCTGCCCCCGCACGCCCGGTCGGACGCCGGCAAGCGGGTCAACGCCGCCCGCGTCGCGGTCACCGAGGCGCACGCCGCCCGGCTGGCGGTGCTGGAGGCCGAGCGCGACGCGCGGGTGCTGGCCGAGGAACGGGTCGACGTCACCCTGCCCTGGGACCGCGCCCTCCACGGCGCCCGGCACCCGCTCACCACGCTGACCGACCGGATCTCCGACGTCTTCGTCGGGATGGGGTACGAGATCGCCGAGGGCCCCGAGCTCGAGGCCGAGTGGCTGAACTTCGACGCGCTGAACACCGGTCCCGACCACCCGGCGCGGTCGCTGGCCGACACCTTCTTCGTCGCGCCGGAGGACTCCGGACTGGTGCTGCGCACGCACACCAGCCCGGTGCAGGCGCGCACGATGCTGGAGCGCCGCCCCCCGATCTACGTGGTCGCGCCCGGGCGGGTCTACCGCACCGACGAGCTGGACGCCACGCACACCCCGGTCTTCCACCAGGTCGAGGGCCTGGCCGTCGACCGCGGCCTGACCATGGCCCACCTGCGCGGCACGCTGGACCACCTGGCCCGCCAGCTCTTCGGTGCCGACGCGCTCACCCGGTGGCGGCCGCACTTCTTCCCCTTCACCGAGCCGTCGGCGGAGTTCGACGTCTGGTTCCCCGAGCACCGGGACGGGCCGCGCTGGGTGGAGTGGGGTGGCTGCGGGATGGTCAACCCCCGGGTGCTGGTCGCCTGCGGCATCGACCCCGAGGAGTACACCGGCTTCGCCTTCGGGATGGGCATCGAGCGGGCGCTGCAGTTCCGCTCCGGGGTCGGCGACATGCGCGACATCGTCGAGGGCGACGTCCGCTTCACGAGTGCGTTCGGAGTTGAGCAGTGAAGGTCCCGATCAGCTGGCTGAGCGAGCACGTCGACATCCCCGCGGGGACGACGGTCGAGGAGCTGGACGAGGCGTTCGTCCGGCTCGGCTTCGAGGTCGAGGAGGTCCTCCGCGCGCCGGTCACCACCGGCCCGCTGGTGGTCAGCCGGGTGCTGGGCATCGAGGAGCTCACCGGCTTCAAGAAGCCGATCCGGTTCTGCCAGGTCGACGTGGGGGAGGACGCCCCCCGGGGCATCGTGTGCGGCGCCCGCAACTTCGCCGTCGACGACCTGGTCGTCGTGGCGCTGCCCGGCGCCGTGCTCCCCGGCGGCTTCGCCATCGCCGCACGGACCACCTACGACCACGTCTCCGACGGGATGATCTGCTCGGTCCGCGAGCTGGGCATCGGCGAGGACCACGCCGGCATCCTGGTGCTCGGGCAGGACGGCTTCGCCCCCGGGACGCCGGCCGCCGGTGTCCTGGGCCTGGACGACGTCGTCTTCGACCTCGAGGTCACCCCCGACCGCGGCTACGCGATGAGCCTGCGCGGGATCGCCCGCGACCTGGCCGGCGCCCTGGGCGTCGACTGGCGCGACCCGGCCGCCCTCACGCCCCCGGCGTGGTCGGGTGAGCCGGGCTGGGCCGTCGAGGTCGACGACCCGGCCCGCTGCGACCGGTTCTCGATGCTGGCGATGGAGGGGCTCGACCCGGCCGCCCCCAGCCCGTGGGAGCTGCGCCGGCGGCTGGCCCAGTGCGGCATCCGCAGCATCTCGCTGGCCGTCGACGTCACCAACATCGTGATGCTCGAGCTCGGCCAGCCGATGCACGCCTTCGACCGCGACACCGTCACCGGGCCGATCACGGTGCGCCGGGCGAGCGCCGGCGAGCGGCTGACCACCCTGGACGGTGTCGACCGCGCGCTCAGCACCGACGACCTGCTGATCGCCGACGAGTCGGGGCCGATCGGGCTGGCCGGGGTGATGGGCGGCGCCTCGACCGAGATCGGCGCGAGCACCACCGCGGTGCTGCTGGAGGCCGCGCACTGGGAGCCGGCCGGCATCGGTCGCGGGGTGCGCCGGCACAAGCTGCCCAGCGAGGCGGCCAAGCGCTTCGAGCGGGGCACCGACCCCGACGTCACCGTCGTGGCCCTGGCCCGCGCCGCGGCGCTGCTGGCCGAGCACGGCGGCGCCCACGTCGTCGGCGCGCCCGTCGACCTGGACGTGCGCCGCCCGCGCCCGGCGATCGCGCTGGACGCCGGCCGGCCCGGCCGGATCGCCGGCGTGGCGTACCCGCCCTCGCAGGTGGTGGAAGTGCTGCAGGCCATCGGCGCGACGGTCGAGGGCGACGGCCAGCAGCTGCAGGTCACCCCGCCGTCCTGGCGCGGTGACCTCACCGACCCGGCCGACCTGGTCGAGGAGGTGGTGCGCTACCTCGGCTTCGACGAGATCCCCTCCGTGCTGCCGACCGCGCCGCCCGGCCGCGGGCTCACCGAGCGCCAGCGCCGCCGGCGCAGCATCGGTCGCGCCCTGGCCGACGCCGGGTACGTCGAGGCGCCGTCCTACCCGTTCGTGGGGGAGGCGCAGCTCGATGCCCTCGGGCTGCCCGCGGACGACGCCCGGCGGCAGCTGATCACGCTGCGCAACCCGCTGTCGGAGGAGGCCCCGGCGATGCGGACGACGCTGCTCCCCGGCCTGCTCGGCACCCTCGCGCGCAACCTGTCCCGCGGACAGCGGGACGTCGCCGTCTTCGAGCACGGTGCGGTCTTCCCCGGCGGCCCGCGCACCCAGGCGCCGGTGCCCGGGGTCGACCGGCGCCCCGACGACGAGGTGCTGGCTGCGCTGCTCGGCGCGGTCCCCGAGCAGCCCTGGCACGTGGGCGTGGTGCTGGCCGGGAACGTCGAACCGCGCGGCTGGTGGGGGCCGGGCCGGCCGGCCAGCTGGGCCGACGCCGTCCAGGCCGCGCGCACCGTGGCCGCCGCGGCCGGTGTCGAGCTGACCGTGCGGGCCGGTGAGCTGGCGCCCTGGCACCCGGGCCGCTGCGCCGAGCTGCTCGTCGGCGACGGTGCCGAGGCGACGGTCGTCGGGCACGCCGGCGAGCTGCACCCGCGGGTGTGCGCGGCGCTGGACCTCCCGGCGCGCACCTGCGCCATGGAGCTCGACGTCGACGCCCTGCCCGCAGCCCCGGTGGCCGTCGGGCCGCACGTCTCGACCTTCCCCCCGGTGCTGGTCGACCTGGCGCTGGTCGTCGCCGACGCCATCCCGGCCGCCGACGTCGAGGCGGCGCTGCGGGAGGGCGCGGGTGAGCTGCTGGAGGTGCTGCGGCTCTTCGACGTCTACACCGGCGCCCCGGTGCCGGCCGGTTCGCGGTCGCTGGCGTACGCGCTGACGCTGCGGGCCCCGGACCGGACGCTGACCGGCGAGGAGGCGAACGCGGCCCGCGACGCCGCGATCGCGGTCGCCCTGGAGCGCACGGGGGCTGTCCTCCGTGGCTGACGTGAGTCGGCCGGACCTCACCGGCACCGTCGCGCTGGTCACCGGTGCCTCCGCCGGCATCGGCCGGTACCTGGCGCAGGGGCTGGCCGAGCGCGGCGCGACCGTGGCCGGCCTGGCCCGGTCGGCCGACCGGCTGCACGGGGCGATGGCCGAGGTCGCCGACGCCACTGGTGCCCGCACGCTGGCCGTGGCCGCCGACGTCACCGACCCTGACGCCGTGCAGGCCGCGGTCACCCAGGTGGTCGCGGAGCTCGGGCCGGTCACCCTGCTGGTCAACAACGCCGGCCTCATCGACGCCGCAGAGGTGCCGCTCTGGGAGGCCGACCCCGACCAGTGGTGGCAGGTGGTGGAGAGCCAGGTGCGCGGGCCGTTCCTGGTCTCCCGCGCCGTCGTCCCCGGGATGCTGGCCGCCGGCGGCGGCCGGGTGGTCGGGCTCGCCAGCGGCCTGGGCACCCGGGGGAGCGACGTCTACAGCGCCTACTCGGCCGGCAAGACGGCCCAGATGCGGATCACCGAGGCGATCGACCTGGCCGGTGCCGAGCACGGCGTGCGCGCCTTCGACCTGGCGCCGGGGGTGATCGACACGGAGATGACCCGGGCGATGCCGATGCACGCCGGGCGCACCGAGTGGACCCGGCCGGAGGACGTCGTGGCGCTCGCCCTGGCGATCGCCGCCGGGGAGCTGGACCAGTGGTCGGGGCGCTTCTTCCGGGCTGGTGCCGACGACCTGGACCTGCTGCGCGCCACCACGCCGGCGGGCGCCGCCCGCCAGCTCCGGCTGCGGCCCTACGGCACCGAGGACCCGATCGGCTGAGCCGCCGCGGTGCCCGAGGCGGTCAGCAGACCGCGGTGCCCGCAGGCGGCTCAGCAGATCGCGGTGAACAGCACGGCGGCGCCGGTGACCTCGAGCATCCGGCGGACCATGGGGGAGGGCCGGCGGAGCTCGGGCAGCCCCCCGGCCCGGCGGGCGTGCTCGGTCTCCCGCACCAGCAGCCGCAACGCCCGGCCGTCCAGGAACGTGGCCGCCGAGAGGTCGATGGCGCCGGCCCCGGAGATGCGCGGCCCGCCGGCGTCCCAGGCCTCGACCACCAGGCTGTCGACCTCCCCGCAGAGCCGGAGCACGGTCACGCCGTCCTCCTCGACCAGGTCGATCCCGCCGGACAGCTGCTGGACGTCGCGCATGGCGGTGTTCCTCCCCCTGCCCGGCGTCGATCGCCGGGGCAGGGGGGACTCTGCACGGCCCTGCTGACAGAACGCCCTCAGCAGTCCGAGGACCAGCTGTGCGGCGACCGTCAGCCGGCCGCTTCCTCGACGACCCAGATCGTGTTGCCGTCAGGGTCACGGACCGCGAAGAGCAGCGGCGCGCCGGGCACCCGGGTCGGTGCCGGGTCGACGTCGACGTCGCCGCGGGCGGCGAGCCGCCGGTGCTCGGCGAGCACGTCGGTCGACTCGACCCCGACGGAGCCGCCGCCGGGGGAGCCGCCCATCGGCGGGTTCAGCGCCAGCCGCGCGGAGGAGCCGGGCGGGGCGACCTCCAGCCAGCGGTCGGTGCCGTCCTCGCCGAAGCGGTCGTCGCCGCGCACCTCGAAGCCCAGCACCTCGGTGTAGAAGGCCCGGGCGGCGTCCTGGTCGCGGACGGAGAACATCGTGACGGCGAGCTGGGTCAGGGTGGTGGTCTGGTGCTGGGTCTGCGTCATGCCGGTCAGACCGGTGGCGCCGGCCCAACTCATCGGTGAACGGACGTGACGACCATCAGTCCTCGATGAGGTCCCGGCCCTCCGCCCGCAACAGCGCAAGGTGGTCCAGCATCCCCTGCAGCGCCTCCGGGGCGTGCCCCTGCCAGCTGTCCAGCTCGCTGACGACGCGCACCGGGTGGCGGGTCCGGTAGGACCGGGTGGGGTTGCCGGGGAACCGCTTGTCGGTCACGTTCGGGTCGTCCTCGAACGGGCCGAGGGGCTCCACGACGTAGATGCGTCCCGGCTCCCCGCTGCCGGCGAGTGCAGCTGCCAGCTCCGCGCCCCAGGCGGCGGTGTCCACGAGCGAGGTGAAGTAGACGTGGTGGGACACCCGGCCCTCCTGGAAGTTCGAGCCGTGGCCGGGGACCAGCTCGACGCCGGGTGCCAGGGCGGCCCGGGTCCCGTGGAAGAAGGGGCCCTCGACGTGCCCGCAGCTGTCGTAGGTCGCGGGGACGGGGAGGTCGTTCTCGTCCATGGCCGGGTCTCCTCGGGGCTCGTCTCGGTCGGCTGCTGAGGACCAGCCTGTCGCAGATCCGCCGGCCCGCGGGCGCCATCACCTCCTCGCCCCTCGGGCACCCCGCGTCAGAACACGGTGGCCAGCGCCCGTGGCGCGATGTCGACCGAGATCTCGGTGTCGGCCTCCAGCTCCACCAGCTCACCGTCCAGCTGCAGGGGCATGGGGGCCAGGGTGGTGAAGGCGTAGTGGGTCACGCTCGGCTGCCGGCCCAGCCCCCGGGTCGCGGCCCGCAGCGCGGTGGCCAGGACCTGCAGCTTGCCGGTCCGCCGCTGGGCGATCACCTCGAAGCGGCCGTCGTCGGGGCGGGCGCCATCGCTGAGCCGGGCCACCTTGGCCATCTGCGCGATGTTGGCGAAGAGCAGGCTGTCGACGGTGCGCTCCTCCCCGTCCTCCATCCGGATGGGGAAGGGCCGGAAGCGGGTGAAGCCGCGGATCACCGAGAGCGCCTCCCGCCACGACCCCTTGCCGCCCTTCTCCAGGTCGACGGCGATCACCGGGGTGACCCCCACGCCGATGTAGGAGTGGGCGTACCGCACCTGGGCGTCGGCGCCGCTGCCCAGGGTCAGCCGCAGCAGGTCGATCCGGCGGACGTCGCCGGCCACGATCGCGTCGGCCAGGTGGTGCTGGCGCGTCGTCCGGCGGTGGTCGTTGGCGTTGCCGGCCGCCCGCACCGCGCAGACCGCGTCGGGGTTGCCCGCCTGCATGACCCCGTCGACGACCTCGTTGTAGCCGCCGTCCCCGCTCACCGAGACGAGCAGTGGCCGCCCCGTGGCCGCGGCCTCCCGAGCCAGCTCGCGGGCGTGGCCGGCGCGCTGGGTCGGGCACAGCGCCACGGGGACGTCGGGGAGCCGCCGGGCCAGCTCGGCGTGCAGCTGCTCGGCCGACCCCGCTGCCTCGCCGGTGCTGTGCGGGTTGAAGATGACGACGATCCGGTCGAACGGGCTCACAGGTGACGGCCTCCTCGGCGTGGTCGGGCACGGCTTGCCCGCTGGGACCCTGCCCGAGAACCCGGCTCCGCGCGCACCGGCCCACCACGCACTGCACGGTCATGCACGGTCGGGTATGGTCATGCACCGTGAACAGCCAACGGACGTGGACGGTCGGGGTCACCGGCGCCACCGGGTACGCGGGGGGTGAGGTGTGCCGGCTGCTGGCCGGGCACCCTGACCTCCGGCTGACCGGGGTGCATGCCAACTCGAGCGCCGGCCGACGCCTGGGTGAGCTGCAGCCGCACCTGCTGCCCTACGCGGACATGGAGGTCCAGGGCAGCGACGCGGCCGCGCTGGCCGGCTACGACGTCGTCGTGCTGGCCCTGCCGCACGGGGAGTCCGCGGCGATCGCGGCCCAGCTGCCCGCCGACACGCTGGTCATCGACTGCGGCGCCGACCACCGGCTCAACGACCCGGCCGCCTGGGCCCGCTGGTACGGCGGCGAGCACGCCGGCCACTGGCCCTACGGCCTGCCCGAGCTCCCCGGTCAGCGGGAGCAGCTGGCCGGCGCCCGGCGGATCGCCGTCCCGGGCTGCTACCCGACCTCGGTCACCCTGGCGATGGCCCCGGCGCTGGCCGCCGGGCTGGTCACGCCGGACGTCGTGGTGGTGGCGGCGAGCGGCACCTCCGGAGCCGGCAAGAGCGCCAAGCCGCACCTGCTCGGCAGCGAGGTGATGGGCTCGGCCAGCGCGTACGGCGTCGGCGGCGCCCACCGGCACACCCCGGAGATGGTGCAGAACCTGGCGCAGGCCGCCGGTGGGCCGGTCCGGATCAGCTTCACCCCCACCCTGGTGCCGATGAGCCGGGGCATCCTGGCCACCTGCTCGGCCCCGCTGGCCGACGGCGTGGACGCCGCCCGGGCGCGGGCCGCCTACCAGGAGGCCTACGGCGACGAGCCGTTCGTGCACCTGCTGCCGGAGGGCCAGTGGCCCACCACCGCCGCGGTGCTCGGTGCGAACACGGTGCAGCTGCAGGTCGCGGTCGACCCGGACGCCGGCCGGCTGGTCGTTGTGGCCGCCGTCGACAACCTCACCAAGGGCACCGCCGGCGCGGCACTCCAGTGCGCCAACCTGGCCCTGGGCCTCCCCGAGACCACCGGTCTCCCCACCGTCGGAGTAGCACCGTGACCGTCACCGCCCCGCAGGGGTTCCGGGCGGCCGGGGTCGCCGCCGGGCTGAAGTCCAGCGGTGCACCGGACGTCGCGCTGGTCGTCAACGACGGGCCGGACGACGCCGCGGCGGCCGTCTTCACTACCAACCGCTTCCCGGCCGCCCCCGTGCTGTGGAGCCGCCAGGTGCTCGCCGACCACCGGCTGCGCGCGGTCGTCCTGAACTCCGGCGGCGCCAACGCCTGCACCGGCCCCGACGGCTTCGCTGACACCCACGTCACCGCCGAGCGCGTCGCGGCCGAGCTGGGCATCGGTGCGGTCGACGTCGCGGTCGCCTCCACCGGCCTGATCGGGGTCCGGCTGCCGATGGACGCCCTCCTCGCCGGGGTCGGCGCGGCGGTCGCGGGGCTGTCCGCCGACGGAGGGCCCGACGCCGCCCGGGCGATCATGACCACCGACTCGGTGCCGAAGACGACGGTGCAGACCGGGAACGGCTGGACGATCGGCGGGATGGCGAAGGGCGCGGGCATGCTCGCCCCCTCGTTGGCCACGATGCTCGTCGTCCTCACCACCGACGCCGTGGTGCCGGCCGAGGTCCTCCAGCCCGCGCTGCGGGCGGCGACCAGTGTCAGCGTCGAGCGGGTGGACTCCGACGGCTGCCTGTCCACGAACGACACGGTGATCGTGCTGGCCAACGGCGCCAGCGGGGTCACGCCCAGCGCGGAGGAGTTCACCGCCGCCCTCACCGCGGCCGCCACCGACCTGGCGATGCAGCTGCTCGCCGACGCCGAGGGCTCGACCAAGGACATCGCGATCACCGTCCGCAACGCGGCCAGCGTCGCCGACGCGGTCACCGCCGGCCGGGCCTGCGCCCGGAACAACCTGCTCAAGACCGCGCTGTTCGGCAACGACCCCAACTGGGGCCGGGTGCTGGCCGCGATCGGCACGACCGACGCGGCGTTCGAACCCGACCAGGTGGACGTGACGATCAACGGCGTCACGGTCTGCCGGGCCGGCGCGATCGGCGACCCGCGCGAGGGCGTCGACCTGTCCGGCCGGGCCATCACCATCGACGTCGACCTGCGGGCCGGCAGCGAGCAGGCCACGATCTGGACCAACGACCTGTCCCTCGCCTACGTCCACGAGAACTCGGCCTACTCGACATGACCAGTGACCTGACCAGCAACGACGCCCCGCAGGACCCCACGCCGCCCGACGTCGCGCCCGACCTCGCCACCCCGCCGGCCCGGCGCTCGGTGGGCAGCCCCCGGGTCATGCGCACGCACGACCCCGAGGGCGACGCGCGCAAGGTCGCCGTCCTCACCGGTGCCCTGCCCTGGCTGCGCGAGTTCCACGGCCGCGTCGTGGTGGTGAAGTACGGCGGGCACGCCATGGTCGACGAGCAGTGCCGGCACGCCTTCGCCGAGGACATGGTGTTCCTGCGGACCTGCGGGATCCTGCCGGTCGTCGTGCACGGCGGTGGCCCGCAGATCAACGGCATGCTCGGCCGGCTGGGGATCGAGAGCGAGTTCCGCGGTGGGCTGCGGGTCACCACCGAGGAGACGATCGACGTCGTCCGGATGGTGCTGACCGGGCAGGTCGGCCCCGAGGTGGTCGGCCTGATCAACTCCTACGGGCCGCTGGCCGTCGGGCTCTCCGGTGAGGACGGCGGGCTGTTCACCGCCGAGCGGACGCACGCCATGGTCAACGGCGAGCCGGTGGACGTCGGCCTGGTCGGCGACGTCGTCGCGGTCGACCCCGCGCCGGTCACCGCGCTGCTCGAGGCCGGGCACATCCCGGTGGTCGCCACCGTCGCCCCGGACGCCTCCGGCCAGGTGCACAACGTCAACGCCGACACCGCGGCCGCGGCGCTGGCCGTCGCCCTCGGCGCGGTCAAGCTGGTCGTGCTGACCGACGTCGAGGGCCTCTACGCCAACTGGCCCGACCGCGACTCGCTGGTGCAGAAGATCGACGCCACCGAGCTGGCCGAGATCCTCCCGACCCTGGACGCCGGGATGATCCCGAAGATGGCCGCCTGCCTGCGGGCGGTCGAGGGCGGGGTGCGCCGGGCCACCGTCATCGACGGGCGGCTGCCGCACGCCCTGCTGCTGGAGACCTTCACCACCGAGGGCACCGGGACGATGGTCGTCCCGGCCGGCACCGACACCACATCACCGACACCGGAGGGAGTGACCGCACCATGACGCACACCGAGGAGCTGGCCACCCGCTGGTCGGCCGTGATGATGGGCAACTACAAGACCCCGCCGGTGGCGCTGGCCCGTGGCGCGGGCGCGACCGTCTGGGACGTCGACGGCACGGAGTACACCGACCTGCTCGGCGGGATCGCCACCACGATCCTCGGCCACGCCCACCCGGCGGTGGTGCACGCGATCACCGCCCAGGCGCAGCTGCTGGGCCACGTCTCCAACCTGGCGATGCACGAGCCCGGTGTACTGCTGGCCGAGCGGCTGCTGGAGCTCGCCGGCCGGCCGGGCCGGGTCTTCTTCTGCAACTCCGGCGCCGAGGCCAACGAGGCCGCCTTCAAGCTCAGCCGGCTCACCGGGCGGCCGGAGGTGGTCACCGCGATCGGCTCCTTCCACGGCCGCACCATGGGCTCGCTCGCGCTCACCGGGCAGCCGGGCAAGGCGGCAGCGTTCGCCCCGTTGCCCGGCGGCGTCCAGCACGTCCCCTACGGCGACGCCGACGCGCTGTCGGCCACCGTGGGCGAACAGACCGCGATGGTGCTGCTGGAGCCGATGCTGGGGGAGGGCGGCGTGCTGCCGGCGCCGCCGGGCTACCTCGCCGCCGCCGCGGAGACCGCCCGTGCGGCGGGTGCGCTGTTCGCCGTGGACGAGGTGCAGACCGGCAGCGGACGCACCGGACAGTGGTTCGCCCACCAGTCCGACGGCCTGCAGCCCGACGTCGTGACCCTGGCCAAGGCCCTCGGCGGCGGCCTGCCGCTGGGCGCCACCCTCGCCTTCGGCCCGGCCGCGGAGCTTATGACCGCCGGATCGCACGGTTCCACCTTCGGCGGCAACCCGATCGTCGCCGCCGCCGCGCTGGCGGTGCTGGACACGATCCGCGACGAGGGGCTGCTGGAGCGCGCCAAGGAGATCGAGCACCGGGTCGCCGCCGGCGTCGACGCGCTCGGCCACCCGGGCATCAGCGGCGTCCGGGGTCGGGGTGCGCTGCTCGGCGTCGTCCTCACCGCGCCGGTCGCCGCCGCGGTCGAGACCCACCTGCGGGCCGCCGGCTTCCTCACCAACGGCGTGGCCGCCGACGTCGTCCGGCTGGCGCCGCCGCTGGTCGTCACCGACGCCCAGCTCGACGCGTTCGTCACCGCCCTCCCCGCCGCACTGGACGCCGCCCTCCGGGACGCGGACCGGTGACGGTCCGGCACCTCACCCGGGACGACGACCTCACCCCAGCGGAGCAGGCGGAGGTCCTCGCGCTGGCCGCCCAGCTCAAGGCCGGCCGGCACACCGCCGCCGCGCCCACCCCGCTGCGCGCGGCCAACGGCACCCAGCGCACCGTCGCCGTGCTGTTCGACAAGCCCTCCACCCGCACCCGGCTCTCCTTCGCCGTCGGGGTCACCGAGCTCGGCGGGCAGCCGCTGGTCATCGACGGCGCGGCCAGCCAGCTGGGCCGCGGGGAGTCGGTGGAGGACACCACCCGGGTGCTGGACCGGCAGGTCGCCGCGATCGTCTGGCGGACCTCGGGCCAGGAGCGGATGGACGCCATGGCGGCGGTCAGCCGCGTCCCGGTGGTCAACGCGCTGACCGACACTTTCCACCCGTGCCAGGTGCTCGCCGACCTGCAGACGGTGCTCGAACGGCGCACGCAGCTGGCCGGGCTGACCCTCAGCTACCTCGGCGACGGCGCCAACAACATGGCGCACTCCTACCTGCTGGGCGGCGCCCTGGCCGGCATGCACGTGCGGATCGGCTCGCCGGAGGCATTCCAGCCCGATCCGGGGGTGCTCACCCGGGCCGGGCAGATCGCGGCGGAGACCGGCGGGTCGGTGCAGTGGACGGCCGACCCGGCCGCCGCCGCCGACGGTGCCGACGTGCTCGCCACGGACGCCTGGGTGTCGATGGGCCAGGAGTCCGAGCACGCCGCCCGGACCGGCCCGTTCGTGCCCTACGCCGTCGACGAGCAGGCGCTGGACCGGGCCGCCGACGACGCCGTCGTGCTGCACTGCCTGCCGGCCTACCGCGGCAAGGAGATCGCCGCCGCGGTCATCGACGGGCCGCAGAGCGCCGTGTGGGACGAGGCGGAGAACCGGCTGCACGCGCAGAAGGCGCTGCTGCTGTGGTTGCTGGAACGGTCGCAGTGACCACGGCGCTGACCCGCTCGGCCCGGCACGCCCGGATCGCCGAGCTGATCACCGCCGGCCCGGTGACCTCGCAGACCCAGCTGGCCCGCCTCCTGGCCGAGTCCGGGGTCGACGTCACCCAGGCGACGCTCTCCCGCGACCTCGAGGAGCTCGGCGCGGTCAAGCTGCGTGGGTCCGACGGGGCGCCGGCCTCCTACGTGCTGCCGCCGGAGAACGCCCCGCTGCGCCCGGCGCAGTCGGCACCGGCCCGGCTGACCAGGCTGCTGGCCGACCTGCTCACCAGCGCCGAGGGCAGCGCGAACCTGGCCGTCGTCCGCACACCGCCGGGCGCGGCCCAGTTCCTCGCCTCCGGGCTGGACAAGGTCGGGCTGCCCGACGTGCTGGGCACCATCGCCGGGGACGACACTCTGATGGTCGTCTCCCGGGACCCCCACGGGGGGCCCGCGCTCGCCGCCCGGCTGCGCGCGCTCGCCGAGCGCGCCCGGCCGGCGCACGGGGACGACACCGACCTGCAGGCCGACGTGGAAGAGAGCGCAGAGTGACCGAGGGCAACGCCGGCAGCCAGACCCGACTCTGGGGCGGCCGCTTCGGCGGCGGCCCGTCACCGGCGATGGCGGCGCTGTCGAAGTCCACCGACGTCGACTGGCGGCTGGCGCCCTACGACCTGGCCAGCTCCCGGGCGCACGCCCGCGTGCTGGAGCGGGCCGGGCTGCTGACCGTCGACGAGCTGGCCAGGATGATCGGTGCCCTCACCGAGCTGTCCGCCGAGGTCGCCGACGGCACGTTCGCGCCCATCGAGGCCGACGAGGACGTGCACGAGGCACTCGAGCGCGGCCTGCTGGAGAAGCTGGGCCCGCTCGGCGGCAAGCTGCGCGCCGGCCGCAGCCGCAACGACCAGGTCGCCACCGACCTGCGGCTGTACCTGCGGCACAACGTGCGCAGGCTGGTCGGTGAGCTGGCCGCGCTGGAGAACGCGCTGGTCGGGCTCGCGCTGCGCTACCGCGACGTCGCCGCACCGGGGATGACCCACCTGCAGCACGCCCAGCCGGTGCTCATCGCCCACCAGTTGCTCGCCCACGCCCACTCGGTGTCCCGCGACGTCGACCGGCTGCTGGACTGGGACCGGCGGGCGGCGGTCAGCCCGCTCGGCGCGGGCGCGCTGGCCGGCTCCTCCCTGGCACTGGACCCCGACGCCGTGGCCGCGGAGCTGGGCTTCGACCGGGCCGCCGACAACAGCATCGACGCGGTCAGCGACCGCGACTTCGCCGCGGAGTTCTGCTTCGTCGCGGCCCTGCTCGGGGTGCACCTGTCCCGGCTGGGGGAGGAGGTCGTGCTCTGGACGTCGACCGAGTTCGGCTGGGCCCGCCTCGACGACGCCTGGGCGACCGGGTCGTCGATCATGCCGCAGAAGAAGAACCCGGACATCGCCGAGCTGGCCCGGGGCAAGGCCGGCCGGTTCGTCGGCAACCTGACCGGCCTGCTCACCATGCTCAAGGGCCTGCCGCTGGCCTACGACCGCGACCTGCAGGAGGACAAGGAGCCGGTCTTCGACTCCGTCGAGCAGCTGCTCCTGCTGCTGCCCGCGGTCACCGGGATGGTCGCCACCCTGACGCTGCGCCCGGAGGTGATCGAGGCCGCCGCTCCACAGGGCTTCGCCCTGGCCACCGACGTCGCCGAGTGGCTGGTGTCCAACGGCGTCCCGTTCCGGTCCGCGCACGAGATCAGCGGCGCGATGGTCGCCTTCTGCGAGGACGCCGGCCTCGAGCTCGACGAGCTGGACGACGACCAGCTCGCAGCCATCGACGAACGGCTCACCCCGGAGGTGCGCTCGGTGCTCACCGTGCCCGGTGCACTGGCGGCCCGGCGGGCCCGTGGCGGGACGGCGCCGGAGCGGGTGGCCGAGCAGCTCGGCACGCTCACCGAGCTGGCCCGGCAGCACACCGAGTGGGCGTCGTGGTCGCCGGTGGCCGGGGCCCTCTAGCCCCGTGGCCGCCGACCTCCCGTCGTCCGACCGGCCCGGGCCGGGGCCGCTCCTCACCGAGGACGCCCTGCTCGGGCCGGTCGACGAGGTGGCCCGCGCGCTGCTGGGCTGCTGGGTGGTGACCGACCGCCCCGACGGCCGGGTCGCGCTCCGGCTCACCGAGGTCGAGGCCTACTCGGGGGAGGGGGAGGACCCGGCGTCCCATGCCCACCGGGGCCCGACCCCGCGGGCGGAGATCATGTTCGGTCCACCCGGCCGGCTGTACGTGTACTTCAGCTACGGGGTGCACTGGTGCGCCAACGTCGTCGTCGGCCCGGCCGGTCGCGGCTCGGCGGTCCTGATGCGCGCCGGTGAGGTGCTGGTGGGGGAGTCGCTCGCGGCGTCCAGGCGCCCGGCTGCGCGGGTGCCGCGGGACCTGGCGCGTGGTCCGGCCCGGCTCACCCAGGCGCTGGCGATCGGCCCCGACGACCGGGGGACGGACCTGTTGGACCCCGCGTCACCCGTGCGCCTGCACGCCGGCGCCCCGCCGGCGGGCACCTCGGCCGGTCCCCGGGTGGGGATCAGCGTGGCGGCCGAGCTGCCGTGGCGGTTCTGGGAGACCGACGCCCCCTCGGTGAGCGTCTTCCGGGCAGGCGGGAAGCCGCGGCGCCGGGGCCCCAGGCAGGATGGACGACCGTGACCTCTGCGCATTCCGTGATCGACGAGCTGCACCGCCGCGGGCTGATCGCCCAGAGCACCGACGAGGACGCCCTGCGCGCCCACCTCGCGGAGGGGCCGGTCACCTTCTACTGCGGCTTCGACCCGACCGCGGCGAGCCTGCACGTCGGCCACCTCATCCAGTTCATGGTGCTGCGGGCCCTGCAGCGAGCCGGGCACCAGCCGATCGTGCTGGTCGGCGGGGCGACCGGGCTGATCGGCGACCCCCGCCCGTCGTCCGAGCGGCAGCTGAACGACCCCGCCCAGGTGGCGACCTGGGTGGACGGGATCCGCCGTCGGGTGGCGCGCTTCCTCGACCTGCCGGCGGCCGAGCAGGGGCTGCGCGAGCCGATCTACGTGGACAACCTCGAGTGGACGTCGCCGCTGTCGGCGATCGACTTCCTCCGCGACCTCGGCAAGCACTTCCGGGTCAACCGGATGCTGGCCAAGGAGGCGGTCTCCGCCCGGCTGAACTCCGACGCGGGGATCAGCTACACAGAGTTCAGCTACCAGATCCTGCAGGCCAACGACTTCCGGGAGCTGTTCCGCCGGCACGGCTGCACGCTGCAGAGCGGGGGCTCCGACCAGTGGGGCAACATCACCGCCGGCGCCGACCTGGTGCGGCGCACCGAGGGGGCGTCGGCCCACGCGCTGGCCACCCCGTTGATCACCACGGCCGACGGGAAGAAGATCGGCAAGACCGAGGGCGCCACGATCTGGCTGGACCCGGAGCACACCACCCCGTACGCGTTCTTCCAGTACTGGCTCAACATCGACGACGTCGACGCGCGGGCCTGGCTGCCGCTGTTCTCCGAGCGCCCGGCCGAGGAGGTGGCGGCGCTGATCGCGGAGTCCGAGGAACGTCCGGCGTCCCGGGCGCCGCAGCGGGCACTGGCCGAGGAGCTCACCCGGCTGGTGCACGGCCCTGCGGAGCTGGCGCAGGCCGAGGCCGCCGGCCGGGCGCTGTTCGGCCGGGCCGAGCTCTCCGAGCTGGACCCGCAGACCCTGGCCGCCGCGCTGACCGAGGCCGGCGCCGTGGAGGTCGACGACCCGGCGCTGTCCGTCGCCGTCCTGCTCCAGCGGGCGGGCCTGGCGTCGTCGCTGACCGACGCGCGGCGCACGGTCAAGGAGGGCGGGGCCTACGTCAACAACGTCCGGGTCGGCGACCCGGACGCGGTGCCGGCGCCGGGGGACTGGCTCCCCGGAGGGTGGCTCGTGCTCCGCAAGGGCAAGCGCTCGGTGGCCGGCGTGCACTGCCCGGGAGCCGGTCGGGCCGACTGACCTGGGCCCTGCCCGGCACCGCGCCCCGTCGCCGGCCGCGTGTGAACGCCGGGTGACGGCGACGTTCCAGCCAGGTGGCGGGCGTCACTCGGTCCGGGTTTGACACGTCCCGCGGAGCCACGTAACTTTCTCTTTGCGCCGGGAACGACCGCGAGGCCGGGACCGGGCGCCGAGCAGGACAACACAAGCCGGAGACGACGACCTGAGAGGGTCTGGTTCGCCGCGCGTCCGCTCCTTGAGAACTCAACAGCGTGCCGAAAGTCAGTGCCAAGTAACAAATCCCCCTTCGGTGTCTTCGG
>NZ_JAPVBL010000004.1 GCF_026967935.1 Modestobacter sp. VKM Ac-2982 | reverse complement strand
ACGGGCCGGCACCCCCGCGGGGGTGCCGGCCCGTCCTGCGTCCGAGGTCGGTCAGCGGCGGGCGGCCAGCCGGCCCAGCGTGATCACCAGCGCGGCGCCGGTGGCCAGGCCCATCGCCGGGAAGCCGCGCACGAGCAGCGTCGCCAGCGTGGGGAGGTTCAGGCTGGCCGACGGCGCCAGACCGATGTTCAGCAGGGCCACCGCGACGAAGACCAGGGGCGGGGCGACCAGGACGCTCAGCAGGTCACCTCGCCGGGTGACCAGGGCGGCGCCGATGGTCCCGACGGTGAGCGCCACCAGGGTGATCGTGCCGAGGCCGAGACCGATGTAGGAGTCCGCCGCCGCGGCGACCAGGGTGACCAGGAAGACGCCGGCGATCGCCAGAGCTCCCCGGATCCCGGTGCTCGCGGCACGCGCGCTGCTGGCCGAGGACCCGCGCCGACGCCCGTCGCCGGGAGCGTCGACCGGCGGGCGGCCGGCGCCACGGGGGTCGGGCGCTCGACGCTCGGGCGGGCGCGGGGCACGCTCGGCGGGACGGCCGGAGACGGCCCCCCCGGCGGCCCGTGGCGACGGGTAGCCGCGTTCTGCGGCCCGGCCGGCGTCGCTGCGTTCTGCACGCACGGCGTCCTCCCGCCTGTCTCGAACTCGGGCATCGACAGTGACCGGAGCGATGGTGCACCTCCTCGTCGGCGATGGAGGGCCCAGGCCACCCCACCGGTCGGGCCACGGTATCGGCCCGACCTGAGTGAACGCCGGACCCGGCCGGGAGTGGCGGACCAGAACTCGCCGGTGTCGCACCGCCGAGGTGGCGCATTCTGGGCACGGGAGCCCCAGCCGTCCCACGGGTGCCCCCAGGCCACCTGGCCGGCCGGTCCGGAGCGGGAGATCGCGGTTCGGTGACGATCCCGACGCGCCGGCATGGGCGCGCGCCGGCCGGGGGAAGGACGTCAGGCTGGCCTGCCGGTGTGGCGTCGCCGGCTGTGCGGGCACCGTGTCCGTCGATGAACACAGTCCAGGAGGACTTGCCTGCATGAGCTCGGTCAGCTTGGTCCCCGAGGTCGCCGCGCGGGACGACGAGCGGCTGACCGCCCGCGACGCGTGGGCGGTCCTGCGCAGCTGCCGGGTGACCGAGCTGTGGCGCGCCTCGTGGTCCCGCTTCCGCTACGGCGACGGCTTCTCCCACGCCCGGGCGCTCGGGCTGCAGTTGTCGCTGGCCGCGGTGCCGCTGTTGATCGCCGCGATCGGGTTGAGCAACCTGCTCGAGACGCCGTCCGTGCGGTTGCTGGTCGACCGGACGGTCCTGCAGCTCTCGCCCAGCGCCTCCGACGCGATGGTCCGGCGGGTGCTGTCGCCGTGGAGCGGCGAGCCGGACGGGATCGTGCTCGCCACGGTGCTGGGGCTGGCCGCCGCGACGCTCGCGATGGCCACCGCGATGGGCCAGCTGGAGCGCGGGGCCAACCGGATCTACGGCATCCAGCGGGACCGGCCCACCGTCGCGAAGTACCGCCGAGCGCTGTTGCTGGCCGGCCTGGCCGGGGTGCCCCTGCTGGTGGGTTCGTTGTTGGTGACCACGCTCGTCGCCGCGGCCGAGGCGATGGACGACGTGTACGGCGTCGAGGAGGAGGGCGTCGTGCTGGTGGTCGGCCCGATCGCCGTCGGGCTCCTGCTCGCCGCGATCACCCTGATGCTGCGCCGGGCCCCGCATCGCCGGCAGCCCGGCTGGTCGATGCTGGTGCTGGGCAGCGTCCTCGCCCTGGTGCTCTGGACCGGGCTCACCCTGCTGCTGGCGGGTGCGCTGGACCTGATCGGCGAGCTGGGCTCGGCCTACGGGCCACTGACCGGTGTCATCGCCCTGCTCTTCTGGGCGCAGCTGACCTCCGCGGCGATCTTCCTGGCCTTCGCCGTCTCCGCCGAACTCGAGCTGGCCGCCATCCGGACGGCCGAGGGGCGGCCGGCCCGGACCGGTGCGCCCGCAGCGGACTCCCGTTCGAGTGGATCGACCACTGCGGGCGCGACCACCTGACCGACCGCGGTCCGGCGGGGAGCGGTCGGATCAGCCCGTGGTGCCGTCGCGTTCGCCGATCTCGGGCAGCTCCTGCGTCGGCGGCCGCAGGGCGCGCACCGTGCCCTCGACCGGCGCCGGGGTCGGTACCGGCGCCGCGGCGACGCCGAGGTCGTCGAACCGGCGGGTGGCCACCAGCACCGAGCGCTCGTAGGACCCGACCGTCTCGTTGTACCGGGTCAGCGCCGAGCCCAGGGCCGAGCCGAGGCGGGTCAGGTGACCGGACAGGGTGCTCAACCGGGCGTGCACCGTGCGCCCGGCCTCGAGCACGGCGGCGGCGTCGTGCGCCAACCGCTCCTGCCGCCAGGAGTAGGCGACCGTGCGGAGCAGGGCCAGCAGCGTGCTCGGGGTCGCGATGATGACGTCGCGGCCGAAGCCGTGCTCCAGCAGTGCCGGCTCCGCCTCCAGGGCCGTGGTGAGGAAGCCGTCGGCGGGGACGAAGAGCACGGTGAAGGGCGCCGCGGTGCCGAACGCACTCGGGTAACGGCGCGCGGCGAGGACGTCGACGTGGGCCCGGAGCTGCCGGGCGTGGTCGGCGACCCGCTGGGCGCGCACCGCCGGGTCGGTGGCCTGGACCGCCTCGATGTACCCGGTGAACGGCACCTTCGCGTCGACGACCACCTGCCGTCCGTCGGCCAGGGTGACGACCAGGTCGGGGCGCACGCCCGAGCCCTGGTCGGTGGTGCCGGAGGGCTGCTCGACGAAGTCGCAGTGCTCCAGCAGCCCGGCCACCTCCACGACCCGGCGCAGCTGCAGTTCGCCCCACCGGCCGCGCACGTGCGGGGTGCGCAGCGCGGTGACCAGGGCGGCGGTCTCCTGGCGGAGCAGGGCCGAGGTCTGGCCGATGGTGCCCACCTGTTCCCGCAGCTCACCGTGGGCGGTGGCCCGGTCGCGCTCGATGCCGGCCAGCAGCCGGTGCAGGTGGTCCAGCGACTCGTGCACCGGCTCGAGGGCCTCCGGCGCGGCACCGGCCCGCCCGCGGACGGCCACCAGCCCGAGGGTGACGGCGGCGGCCAGGAGCGCACCGATGAGGAGCCCGACGAGCAGGGAGGCGGCGTCCATGCCGTCCAGGTTGCCGGACCGGTCCGACAGTTCCGGTGAGGCGCCCCAGGTGTCAGGCACAGGAGGCTCTTCACCCGGTCTGCGGCTCGGAACCGGGTGAAGAGCCTCCTATGCCCGGGTGGGGACGGGGGCGTGGGCCGCCTCGTGGTCCAGCAGCCAGCGCTTCACCGGCGTGCCCCAGCGGAAGCCGCCCAGGCCGCCGCCCGTGGACAGCACCCGGTGACAGGGGACGAACAGCGCGGCGGCGTTCCGCGCGCACGCCCCTGCCGCGGCCCGGACGGCCGACGGGCGGCCGCAGCGCTCGGCGAAGGAGGCGTAGGTGTCCGGCTGCCCGGCGGGCACGGTGCGCAGCACCTCCCAGGCGTCGGTGAGGAACGGTCCGGAGCGCTGGCGCACCGGCACCGGGTCGATCGCGGTCACGTCCCCGGCGGTGAACGCGGCCACGACGTCGAGCACCGGCAGTGCGTCGGCCCGCTCCACCCAGGTCGGCCGCAGCGCGCGGTGCACGACCGGCAGCAGCTCGCCGACGTCGTCGGTCCAGCCGCTGGCGAGCACGACGTCCGTGCCGTCCTGGCCCGTGGTGACCAGCACGGTGAACGGGCCGGGTGGGGTGGCCGTGGTCGCGTAGCGGGCAGCTGCGGTGGTCATGACGGGCTCCGATCGGGAGTGGTGCCGCGGGTGAACAGGGAGGGGACGGCCAGCGCCCACAGGTGCATGACGGCGTAGGAGCGCCACGGCCGCCAGCGGGCCGCGGCGTCGGCGTCGGAGCTGCCCAGGGCGGTCAGGCTGCGCCGCAGCGCCAGGTCGCCGGGCAGCCAGACGTCGGGGTCGGCCAGCCCGCGCAGCCCGACGAGCGCCGCGGTCCACGGGCCGATGCCGGGCAGTGCCAGCAGCCGGCGGCGGGCCTCGTCGCGGTCGGCGCCGGGATCGAGGGCGACGCTGCCCTCGGCCAGCGCCGCGGCCAGGGTGTGCACGGTGCGCCGGCGGGCGCCGGTCAGCCCGACCGCGGAGAGGTCGACGTCGACGAGGGCGTCGGCGCGCGGGAAGGCGTGGGTGAGGGTGCCGACCGGTTCGGCGAGCGGCCGGCCCGCCGCGGTGACCACCCGGGCGGTGAGCGTCCGGGCGCCGGCCACCGACACCTGCTGCCCCAGCACCGCGCGCACCGCCAGCTCCTCCGCGTCGGGGGCGGCCGGCACCCGCCGTCCGGGGGCGCCGGTCACCAGCGGGGCGAGCGCCGGGTCGGCGCCGAGCAGCGCGTCCACGGCGGCCGGGTCGGCGTCCAGGTCCAGCAGCCGCCGGCACCGGGAGACGGCGACGCCGAGGTCCCGCAGCTCGGTCAGCCGCAGCCGGGCGAGCACCGCGGGGCCGCCGTCGGGGGCGGGGAAGAGCCGGACGACGGCGGGGCCGTGCGGCAGGTCGAGGACCCGGGAGAACGTCGTCCCGTCCCACTCCTCCAGCCCCGGGGTGGCGTGCGCGCCGAGGAAGAGCAGCACCTCGTCGGCGGCGAACGGCGCGCGGGCGGCCAGCCGCAGGGTCAGCCAGCCGGGGGCGCCGCCGTCGCTGCGCGGGGTGGCCGGGCGGAGGGCGGAGGGCGTCGTCCCGAACACCGACCGCACCGTGTCGTTGAACTGCCGGATGCTGGCGAACCCGGCCGCGAACGCGACGTCGGCCATCGGCAGCAGCGTGGTCTCGATCAGCAGCCGCGCGGTCTGTGCGCGCTGCGCGCGGGCCAGTGCCAGCGGGCCGACGCCGAGCTCGGTGGTGAGCAGCCGGTGCAGCTGGCGCTCGGAGTAGCCCAGGCGCGCGGCCAGCCCGCCGACGCCGCCGCGCTCGACCTCCCCGTCGGCGATCAGCCGCATCGCCCGGGCGACGACGTCGGCGCGCACGTCCCACTCCGGCGACCCGGGGACGGCGTCCGGGCGGCAGCGGCGGCAGGCTCGGAAGCCGGCCGCCTGGGCCGAGGCCGCAGTGGTGTGGAACGAGACATTGCGCTCCAGCGGCGTGCGCGCCGGGCAGGACGGGCGGCAGTAGATGCCGGTGGTGTGGACGGCGGTGACGAACCACCCGTCGAAGCGCGGGTCGCGGCTGGTGACGGCGCGGTAGCAGTGCTCCACGTCGAGCCGTCCGCGTTCCAGCACCTCGGTCATGTCACGAGCATGGCACCGTCCGGCGGGGTCGACTGGCGACTTTCGGACACGGCGGTGAGGCACTACGGTCCACCGATCGGTGGACGGCGGACCCACGCTCCGGTGGTCCCGGCGGGCCGGGCGCGGCGACAGGCTCAGGTCATGACGACGACGGAGGCAGCACCCCTGCCGACCACGACCGGCGGGGACACCGCCGCCGTCCTGGTCCGCGGGCTGCGGAAGAGCTACGGAGGGAAGGCCGTCCTCGACGGACTGGACCTCGAGGTGCGGCGCGGGGAGTGCTTCGCGCTGCTCGGGCCCAACGGCGCGGGCAAGACCACGACGATCGAGGTGCTCGAGGGCGTCCGGCGGCGCGACGCCGGCGAGGTCGCGGTGCTGGGGGAGGACCCGGCCACCGCGGGTCGTGCCTGGCGGGCCCGGATCGGGGTGGTGAGCCAGGGCGAGGGCGCCGGCCAGGCGCTCAGCGTGCGGGAGACCCTCGACCACTTCGCGCACTACACGTCCACGCCGCGGCCCACCGACGAGCTGCTCGCGGCGGTCGGCCTGGAGGAGAAGGCCGAGACCCGGGTGGCTCGCCTCTCCGGCGGCCAGCGACGCCGGCTCGCCGTCGCCCTCGGGGTGCAGGGCCGGCCGGAGCTGGTCTTCCTCGACGAACCGACCACCGGGATGGACCCGGTGGCCCGGCGGCAGTTCTGGCAGCTCGTCCGCGACCTGCGGGCCGGTGGGACGACGGTGCTGCTGACCACCCACTACCTGGACGAGGCCGCCGAGTTGGCCGACCGGGTCGGCGTCATCGCCGGCGGCCGGCTGGTGGAGGTCGCCCCGCCGGCCGAGCTCGGTGCGCCGCTGCGCCGGCAGGCCACGGTGCGCTGGCGGGAGGACGGCGGCTGGCGCGCGGTGCCCACCGAGACCCCCGCCGCCGTCCTGCGCGACCTGCTCGCCGCCTCCCCGCACGGCGAGGTTCCCGGCCTGACCGTGACCCGCCCCGACCTGGAGGACGTCTACCTCGCCCTCGTCGGCGCCCCCGGAGGAGACCCCCGATGACCGTCCTGACCACCACCCGCCCGGCCCCGCCCTCGACCGCCCGCATCGCGCTGGCCCGGGTCGGCGTGGAGCTGCGGCTGTTCGCCCGGGAGCGCCAGCAGGTGGTGTTCTCCTTCGCCTACCCGGTCGTGATGATGGTCGTCTTCGGCTCGGTGCTCGGTGGTGACGTGCTGCCCGGTGGGGTGCCGTTCCCGCAGTACTTCCTGGCCGGGATCGCGGCCACCGGCATCATGCTGACCAGCTTCCAGGCCGTCGGGACGGCGATCGCCGCCGAACGTGAGGCCGGCCAGCTGGAGCGGCTGCAGCTGCTGGGCACCCCGCCCGCGGCGTACTTCGCCGGCAAGGCCGGGCAGGTGCTGGTGACGACGGCGGCGCAGCTGGCGTTGCTGCTCCCGGTGGCCCGCTACGGCTACGACGTGCCGTTGCCGGTGGACCTGGGGCACTGGCTGACGTTCGGCTGGGTGGCGGCGCTGGGGGCGCTGTCCGGCACGGTGCTGGGCATCGCGGTCTCGGCGCTGCCGGGCAGCGCCAGTTCGGTGACCACGTCGGTCTCGGCGTTCGCGATCGTGCTGCAGTTCTTCTCCGGGGTGTTCTTCGCCTTCCCCGAGCTGCCGGGCTGGATGCAGCAGGTCGCCGCGGTGTTCCCGCTGAAGTGGCTGACCCAGGGGATGCGCTCGGCGTTCCTGCCCGAGCAGGCGGCCGGGTTCGAGGTCGCCGGCGGGTGGGAGCACGGGAGGACGGCCCTGGTGCTGGTGGCATGGGTGATCATCGGCGTCATGGTGTGCGTGCGCACGTTCCGCTGGCGCCGGGCGGACGGATGACCGTCGGTTCCCGGCTCCGGTCCGCCGTCGTCCCCACGCCCGGTGGGGACGACGGCGGACCGCCGCTGTCCGAACGGGGGTGGCGGGTCACCGTGCTGGTGCTGCACGTCGCCTTCGGGCTGTTCCTCACGCTGGCGGTCCTGGACACGTTGCTGAGCGACGTCGGCTCCCGGGCGGTGCTGCTCAGCGCCCTCGGCGTGCTGCTGGTGGCCTACGCGACGCTCGGCGCGCCCGCCGTCAGCAGCCGCGACCAGCGCCGGGCCACCGCCTACCTGGCGGTGCTCGTCGGGGTGGTCGGGGTGCTCGCCTGGGAGTTCCCCGAGCTGCTCTTCCTGATGTTCCTGGCGTTCCCGCAGGTCTGGTTCCTGGCGGAGTCCGCCGTCGTGGGGCTGTGCTGGACCGGCGCGCTGACCATCGCGGCCACCCTGGGCCCGCTGGTGCACTGGTCAGAGGGCACCGAGCCGATGTCCGGGCCGGGACAGACCCTGGTCGGGGCGGCCTTCAGCGTGGCGATGGGCCTGTGGGTCACCCGGGTGCTGGAGCAGAGCCGCGAGCGGGCGCTGCTGATCCGGGAGCTGGAGGCGACCCGCGCCGAGCTCGCCGCGGCGCACCGCGAACAGGGCGTCGCCGCGGAGCGGGAGCGGTGGGCCCGCGAGGTGCACGACACCCTGGCGCAGGGCTACACGAGCATCGTCGTCCTGGCCCAGACCGCCGCCGGGCAGCTGCCCGGTGACCCGGGCGCGGCGGGGGAGCGGGTGGCGCTGATCGAGGAGGTCGCCCGGGAGAACCTGGCGGAGGCCCGGGCGATGGTCGCCGCCTTCGCCCCGGTGGCGCTGGACTCGGCGACGCTGGTCGAGGCGTTGGCGCGGCTCGCCGAGCGGTTCGGCCGGGAGACCGGCCTGGCGACGCGGCTGGACACCGCTGCGCTCGCCGACGACGCGGGTCTGACCCGGGCGGAGGAGATCGTGCTGCTGCGGGGCGCGCAGGAGGCGCTGGCCAACGTGCGCCGGCACGCCGCGGCCAGCGCGGTGGTGCTGCGGGTCAGCCGGGTGGGGACGGGGGAGGCAGCGCAGGTGTCGGTGCACGTCGAGGACGACGGGGTGGGCTTCGAGCCGGAGGCGGCGGCCGGGGTGGGGCTGGCCGGGCTGCGGGACCGGGCCGAGCAGGTGGGCGGTGGCGTCGAGGTCGTCTCGGCGCCGGGTGCGGGCACCCGGGTGACGGTGCGGGTGCCGGCGCGGTGATCACTATCGTGGTGGTGGACGACCACCCCGTCGTGCGTGGCGGGCTCGTCGGCTGGCTGGCCGCCCAGCCGGACCTGGAGGTGGTGGCCGAGGCCGGCGACGGGCTGGCGGCGCTCGCGGCGGTCGCCGAGCACGAGCCGGACGTCGTCCTGATGGACCTGCGGATGCCCCGGATGGACGGCGTGACGGCCACCGGCCGGATCGCGGCCGCGCACCCCGGCGTGCGGGTGCTGGTGCTGACCACCTACGACACCGACGCCGACATCGTGCGCGCGGTCGAGGCCGGGGCGACCGGCTACCTGCTCAAGGACACCCCGCTGCCGCAGCTTGCCGACGCGGTGCGTGCTGCCGCCCGCGGGGAGACGGTGCTGGCGCCACCGGTCGCGGCCCGGCTTGTCTCACGGATGCGGGCGCCGGCGGTCGAGACGCCGACGGCCCGGGAGCTTCAGGTGCTGTCCGGGGTGGCGCGCGGGCTGACCAACGCCGACATCGGCCGGGAGCTGTTCATCGGTGAGGCGACGGTGAAGACGCACCTGCTCCGGGTGTTCGCCAAGCTCGGGGTCGACGACCGCACCCGGGCGGTCCTGGTGGCCGTCGAGCGCGGCCTGCTGCCGGGACCCGGATCGGCTGGCTGACCGAGGCTCCCAGTTGCCCTGTCAAGGTGCTGCGGGCATCTGTGGACAAGCGTCTGACCTGCGGATTCGGGTTGTGGAGGCACCCCTCGGGCGATAGCATTCGTACACACGTTCGAATGCGTCGGGAGGTGTTCGTGAGCGAGGTGCAGTCAGCTCTGGACGCCTTGGCGGCCGACGATCTGCACCTGCTGTCCGATGCGCAGGTGCTGGACCGGACGACGATGCTGGTGCAGCTCGGCAATCGGGTCGCGGCGGAGTTGACCCGCACGGTGCGCCGGGCGGAGACCACGCAGGCCGCCGAGCGCGACGGGCTAAAGAGCATGCGGTCGTGGCTGATCGGTCATCCCCGGTTGTCGCAGACGGAGGCGTCGCGGGTCGTGCGGTCGGGGCGGGTGCTGGAGTACTTCCCGGCGCTGGCGGCCGGGTTCGCCGGCGGTGAGATCACGGCGGCGCAGGTGAACGTGGTGGCGGAGAAGATCGGCGCCGGTGAGGTCGCGCAGGCCGAGGAGCAGGGCATCGACCTGGGTGCCTTCGACCAGGTGTGGGCGCGGGTGGCCACGGAGTCCCCGCACGAGTCGCTGGCCGCCGCGGTGCAGGCCTTCGACGACGCCCTCGATCCCGATGGCCCGGAGCCGGACCCGACGGAGGGCCGGCGGTTGACGATGGTCAAGCACGCCGACGGGACCGTCACCGGCCGCTTCGAGCTGGATGCCGTCGGTGGGGAGAAGGCGCAGGCGGCGATCGAGTCGATCGTGCAGGCCGACCGCCCCAAGGGCGATGACCGCACCCGCGCCCAGCAGAACGGCGATGCCTTCGTGCAGCTGTGTGACAACCAGCTGGCGTCGGGGAACCTGCCGATCCTGCGGACGGTGAAGCCGCATGTGGTGGTGGGCATCGACCTGGAGGACCTGGTCGACCCGGCGACCGGTTCCGGTGCTGCGGAGATGGGGTTCGGGGCGATGATCTCTGCGGCGCGGGCCCGTTACCTGGCCTGTGACGGCAGCATCTCCCGGATCGTGATGGGGCCCGATGGCGTGCCGCTGGATCTCGGGAGAGATCACCGGGTGGTCACCCCGGGCCTGCGCAAGGCGGTGGAGCGGCGGGACAAGTCCTGCGTGTTCGCCGGATGCGGCGCCCCGTCATGGTGGTGCGACGTGCACCACCTCATCCACTGGCTGCACGGTGGAGAGACGGCGCTGCAGAACTCAGCCCTGTTGTGCGAACGGCACCACACCAAGGTCCACCACGGCTTCCGGGTCGAACGCGATCCCGGCGGACGATGGCGCACCTACCGCCCCGACGACACCGAGATCCTCATCGGACCACCGCTGTAGCGGCCTGCGCTCAGACGACCCTGCGCTCAGACGACCCCGCGCTCGGCGGTCAGCTCGCTGGGGGTGTCGCCGGTGTTGACCGTCGCGCTCGGCTCGACCAGCAGCACCTGGGCGCCGTCCGGGCTGTACGGCTGGTGCGGGGTGCCCTTCGGCACGACGTACAGCTGGCCCGCGCCGAGGGTGACGTCGCCGTCGTCCATTCGGATGGTGAGCGAGCCGGAGAGGACGAGGAACACCTCGTCGGTCTCCGGGTGGCTGTGCCGGGTGAACTCGCCGCGGGTGTGCACGACGCGCAGGTCGTAGTCGTTCAACACGGCCACGGTGCGGGGCGACCACGGCTGGTCGACGGTGCTGAGGACGGCGGCGAGATCGACGGGTTCGGGCATCTGGCCATCCTCGCCCACCGGGGGAGTACGTCAACGGCCCGTAAGCTGGCTCTCCGTGAGTCTCACCATCGGGATCGTCGGCCTGCCCAACGTCGGCAAGTCGACCCTCTTCAACGCCCTGACCAAGAACGACGTGCTCGCCGCGAACTACCCGTTCGCGACGATCGAGCCGAACGTCGGCGTGGTTGGCGTGCCCGACCCGCGGCTGGCGAGGCTGGCCGAGGTCTTCGGCTCGCAGAAGATCATCCCGGCCACGGTGTCCTTCGTGGACATCGCCGGCATCGTGCGCGGCGCCAGCGAGGGTCAGGGCCTGGGCAACAAGTTCCTGGCCAACATCCGCGAGAGTGATGCGATCTGTCAGGTGATCCGGGTGTTCACCGACCCTGACGTGGTGCACGTCGAGGGCAAGGTCTCCCCGTCCGACGACATCGAGACGATCAACACCGAGCTGATCCTCGCCGACATGCAGACGCTGGAGAAGGCTGTCCCGCGGCTGGAGAAGGAGTCGCGCAAGGACAAGGACCGCAAGGTCCTGCACGACGCCGCCGTCGCCGCGCAGGAGGTGCTCAACAGCGGCAAGACGCTGTTCGCCGCCGGTGTCGACCCGGAGCCGCTGCGCGAGCTGACCCTGCTGACGACCAAGCCGTTCCTGTACGTCTTCAACGTCGACGCCGACGAACTCGCGAACACCGAGGTGCTCGACGAGCTGCGGGCGCTGGTCGCCCCGGCCGAGGCGATCTTCCTCGACGCGCAGACCGAGTCCGAGCTGATCGAGCTGCCCGACGAGGAGGCCGCCGAGCTGCTGGCCTCCATCGGCCAGGACGAGCCGGGCCTGGACCAGCTGGCCTCCGTCGGGTTCCGCACGCTGGGCCTGCAGACCTACCTGACCGCCGGGCCCAAGGAGTCGCGGGCCTGGACGATCCCGGTCGGCGCCACCGCCCCCGAGGCGGCCGGCGTCATCCACACCGACTTCCAGCGCGGCTTCATCAAGGCCGAGGTCGTCGGCTTCGACCAGCTGATGGAGGCCGGCTCGATGGCCGAGGCCAAGTCCAAGGGCTGGGTGCGGATCGAGGGCAAGGACTACGTCATGGCCGACGGCGACGTCGTGGAGTTCCGGTTCAACGTCTGACTTGAACTGAACCCGCAGGTCAATAGCCTGCTAGGGGCTTCCGGTCCGCAGAGAGCTCGCAGGATCGTCCAGTGCTGCGGACATCAGGCCGTCCGTGGCGGCGCGTGTGCGGTCGTCCGCGTCGGGCCACAGGTGTCCGTAGGTGTTCAACGTGGTGGTCGCCGAGGCGTGCCCGAGGGCGCGCTGGACGGTGACCACATCGCAGCCGGAGGCGATGAGGCCGGAGGCGAAGAAGTGCCGGAGGTCGTGTAACCGCAAGCCGGTCAGCCCGGCCGCTGAGAGCGCCTTGCGCCACTGGTGGCCGACGGTGTTCTGGTGCGGCGGCGTGCCGGTCGGGGTGGGGAAGAGCCAGCGGTCCGGTCCGCCGGCGGTCAGGTGCCGCTCGACGTGCCCGGCGATGAGGGTGAGCAGCCTGTCGGGGACGACGACCGTCCGTTCTGAGCGGTGTTTGGGTGCCCGCAGCTCGGCCGTGCCGTTGGGTCCGCGCTGCACCTGGCGGCTGACGACCACCCGGCGGCGGAGGAAGTCGACGTCGCCGACCTGAAGCGCAGCCGCCTCGCCGAGCCGGAGGCCACCGAACGCGCAGACGGCAACGAAGGCGGCGAACCGCTCGTCTGCGGCCGTGAGCAGGGCGCCGACCTGGGGCGGCGTGGGGATGTTCATGGCGTGCTCGCGGCGCCGGCGGCGGGGGAGTGTCACCCCGTCGCTGGGGTCGGTGGCGATCACCCGGTCCCGGACGGCGCCGCGCGGGACGCTCCGTACGTTCTGCACCCGGGTGTGCACGGTGCCCGAAGCCAGACCGGCCGCGGTCATCTGCTTGACCCACGACTCGACGCGCGAGCGCCGGAGCAACCGCAGCTCGACATTGGCGAAGGTGGCCGTCCGGACGGCGAGGCTCATCGCCAGCTCGGTGCCGGGGCCCACACCTGGCGAGCGGCCCAGACGGCGTAGAACGCCGAGAGGGTGATCCGGCCGGCCTTGGGGTCGACGTAGGTGCCGGTGACGACGGCGGCGGTGGGGTCGTCGAGCCAGCGCTGCGCGTCGGCCTTCCGCTTGAAGTGCCGGGCGTGCTCCTCGCCGTCGGCGTCGCGGTACCGCGGGCGGTACGTGCCGTCGGGTCGCCGCGCGATGCTCGCCATGTCTCTCCTCGGCTGCTCAGCCCCTGCTCGGAGGTCAGCCTGCCGCGAGCGACCGACGCTGTGCCATGGCCGGACCGCCGATCTGTGGACTCACCGGCTGCCCCTCTACCAAAGCGAGCAAGCGAGTCAAGATTGATTCGCGGGCATGCTGCTTCGACTGAGATTCGACCATTCGACCATGTGCCGCGGCGGCGGCTTGCGGCTCGGCGTGTGCGGTCCCTCCCGAGGCGACCGTCACGACGCGGATGGGAGAACGCCGACCTCCGGGGCGCCTAGCGAAATGACCGGCATGGCTCTCTCAACGGCGGGGGGAAATGCCCAGGCGAGCAGGTCGGCGATTCGGGCCCGGTCATCGATGTCGAGCAGGCCGGGCAGCGTGACCATCGGGGCCACGGTCTCGGGCGTGGTGAGGAGAACGCCGGAGGCCAGTTGAATCCCGGCTGGTCGAGCGGCACCGGTCAGGCACAGCACCGGCCGCACCGGAGCGGTGACTCCCAGGCGGCTCAGTGCCGCCGCCACCTCCTCGGCCTGACGTTGCACCCCATCGAGCAGCTTGCCGCGGTCACGACCGCCGACGCGCAACTGGTCGCCGGTCGTTGTCAGGGAGCCGGCGAGGTTCTTGGCGTCAACGACATAGACGGCGTCGGCGGCCACGATCAGGTGGTCGATGTTGGCGGCAGAGCCGGCGCGGAGGCGCCGGTCGTGCAACACCGACAGACCGGTGCTGTCTAGGGCAGCCCCGACGGCTTGTTCACCGCGAACGCCTTTGACCCAGTTGTCTTCGGCGCCGGCCACACGCGCCTGTCCACCCATGGAGGCGCCGGGGCGCGGGGTCGCGGCAGCGGCCGCCAACGTCGACGAGCGGGCCGGCTGCCGGTCCAATGCCGGTTCTCGGCGTGAGCTCCAGCGGGTACGAATGACTGCGACTGGTAGCCCGATGACGGACACCCAGAACAGAGCGACTGCGGGAAAGCCAATGAGCGCCGCGAGCACCTGCCCGACCGGGCCGGCTGCAGTTAGTGGTGCGGTAACGAAGACCGTCAGGAAGCTCAGCGCCAACCGCTTACGCCACCGTCGCACGTTGGGCGCCGTGCTCCTCCCGGGCCGCAGGGCCACCGGGGAGGTGCGCGCCTGTCCGGGCGCCGCGGTGCGCACGGCGATGCGCGGCGGCGCCGGCCGGGCTGGCTTGACGATCGGTTCCGTCCGCATTCGGCGCATCGCCTCCAACTCCGCCGACGCGCCGGGACGGCCTGTGGCGAGGGGACGTGCACATGCCAGGCAGAGGCAGCCGCGGTTGTCCTGTCCGGCGGTGGCCTGCCACGCGAGGTCGCCAGTCGCGACCGGCGACGAGCATCGGTGACAGTTCGAGCCGGCCGTCATCACCGTCGGCGCCAGCCGGGTCTCCATGAGCGAAGTGTTCGCGATGCCCCTGCGGTTGCTAAGGGCCTGCACCAGTTCGTAGCTCAACGGGGTGGTACACGCGCGTGGCCTCGGCCCCCGCGCGCTCGCCGACGACCTCGGATCGCCCCACGCTCGCGGTCACCAAGGTGTGGGCCGGTCCGCAGCCAGTCCGCAAGAAGTCCGCAAGACACCCGATTTCGGTCGTTCAGCTCCAACGGCGACCAACGGGATAGCCGCTGGTCAGCGGCCATCCTCAGCGTCAGTCATGCAAGGTCACTCACCCCGTCAACGTTCCGCGTCAACGTCTGATCTCACGCGGCGCCGCAGGTCGGGGACGCACGAAAACAGGCGACTGGCCGACCTCCACGCGCCATGCTGTGCCGGTGGACGTGGGCCAGCCGGTGTGGCAGGACCTTCAGAGCCCGCGCGACCTGTCCGCAGCGGAGCGTCGGCTGCTCGAGACGCTGGTCGGCGCCGTCGGTGACCCGGTGCTGCAGCGCCAACTGAACACTGCCGCCGTCACGGCCAGCTGCCGGTGCGGGTGTTCGTCGGTCCGGTTGCTCAGCGAAGGGCCGCCCGTGGCGGAGGCTCGCACGCGCCAGCTCTCAGAGGTCGACCGGTCTGACCACGTCCAGGTCGACGCCTGGAGCAGGACTCCAGTGCACCCGGATGTGCACGTCGTGCTGCACGTCGTGGCCGGGCTGATCGCCGAGCTGGAGCTGTTCGCCGGAGAGGAGGGGGTCGCCGTCTCGGCCGCCGAGCTCGCCGACCTGACCGGCATCACCGTGGCCTGAACGTCTCCGCGCCGGACGGGGGCCGACCCGAGGTCGGCCCCCGCCCGCCTCCGACGGGGGTGCCGCTGCGAGAGTGCCCGGTCAGCCCAGGGTCGCGGTCATCACGACGTTCTCGGGCGTGACGGTCGTGCACTCGAGGCTCAGCGGCCCGGCCGACACGGTCTCGCCCTCGCTGCAGGAGACCTCCTGGCCGGCGATGCCGACGGTGGCCTCACCGTTCTCAACCTGCCCGAGGGTGACCGTCTGGCCGAGGACCTCGACCTCGGTGCCGTCGCCGGAGAGCGTGACCACGCAGGAGCTCCCCGAGCACTCCACGCCGGACTCCGTGGCCATGGCGCCGCCGGTCTCGGTCGCCATGGCATCGGTCTCGGTGGCGGAGTCCTCCGTCATCGTCGGCTCGCTCGTCTCCTCCTCGGCGGGGGTCTCGATCGCGGTGTCCAGCGCAGTCGTGGCGTCGTCCACGGGCTCGTCGGAGCATGCGGAGAGCGGGACGAGCAGCAGGCCGGCGGCGGCGAGGCCGGACGCCAGGCGGCGGGTGCGTGTCGGAGTAGTGGCCATACCGGGAGCGTAATGTGATCTGCATCACACCGCGCCCGGTGTCGGGAAAGTGTCACGTCAGCGTGACCTGCCGGCCACCTGCGGCCCGGCCCGAGGGTCTCCGGCGACGCGCCTGACTGGTCCCCGGCCTCCTGGAGCATCATCCCGGCATGCCGGTCGCTCTGCACCTCACCGACGTCCTGGCCGCGGTCGAGGACGTCGACGTCGTCGTCGAGGACGACATCGCGGTCAGCGAGGTCTTCCAGGCGCTGGCGGTCTTCCTCGCCTCCATCCTGCTCGCGGTGCTGCTGCGGCGGCTGCTGGTCCGGGCCGTCGACCGCGACGGGAACCGGCACGTCGGGCTCGTCGCCGGCCGGTTCCTCGGGTTGCTCGCGGTCGCCCTCGGTGTCGTCTACGCACTGGGCCTGCTCGGTGTGCAGATCGGCCCGCTGCTCGGTGCACTCGGCGTGGGCGGCATCGCCATCGCGTTCGCGGCCCAGGACATGCTGCAGAACCTGATCGCCGGGGTGATGCTGCAGATCCGCCGTCCCCTGCGGCTGGGCGACCAGGTCGCCAGCGGCGACTTCGAGGGCGTCGTCACCGACGTCAACCTCCGGACGACGGTGCTGCAGACCTACGACGGCCTGATCGTCTACCTGCCCAACGCCGAGGTGCTGAAGAACCCGATCATCAACTACACCCGCACCCCGCTGAGCCGGACGTCGCTCACGGTCGGGCTGGCCTACGACACCGACCTGACCCGGGCCCGGGAGGTGCTGCTGCAGGCGTGCGCGGCCGCCGACGGCGTCGCGGACGCCCCCGCCCCGGAGGTCTGGGTGGAGGAGTTCGGCGACTCCTCGATCAACCTCGCGGTGCGGTACTGGCACCCCGCGGACATCGCCAGCCGCTGGCGGGTGCGCAGCGGTGTCGCCATCTCCGTGAAGTCCGCGCTGGACCAGGCCGGCATGACCATCCCGTTCCCCCAGCGGGTCCTCTGGTCGGGGGAGCAGGACTGACCGGGGCCCTGCGTCAGGGCCGGATGACGACGTTCGTGCCCCGGGCGCGCAGCACCAGACCGTCGTCGACGCCCTCGATCGCGGTCAGCTCCTGGCCGAAGGGCAACGGGTCCAGCGGCACCCGCAGCGAGAAGCGCTGGCCGAGCAGCAGCCGGCTGGCCTCCTCGAGGTCGATCTCGGTGTCCAGGGCGGCGGGGGCGATGGACAGCGCCCCGTCCTCGGGGGACAGCTGTGCCAGGGCGGAGGCGGAGACGGACTGGCCGAGGAGGTCGACCGTCCCGGTCAGCCGGACCTCCTCGCCGGGCGCCGCGCCGACCGTCACCGGGCGCCCGGTGACCTCCAGGTATCGGTTCAGGTCGTCGTAGCCCAGGAACGCCTCCCCGACCGACCGCTCGATCCACACCGCCGCCGGGTCCTGGACGAGGAGGTCGTGGAAGGAGACGTGCACGCCGCTGAGCCGGGCCTCCACCCGGTCGATCGACATCGGCCCCGACGTCACCTCGCGGACGGCGACCGCCACGTCGTCGTAGCGGCCCTGCACCGCCTGGAGCAGGAAGAACGCACCGTTCACCTGCACCGACGGGCGCGTGGAGACGCCGGTCGCCTGCTGGATGTCGCGCGCCAGCAGGGACTCGGCCGCCCACCTGGCCAGCCGGTCGGCCCCCCACAGCAACAGCAGCGTGCCCAGCACCACGGAGACGCCCAGGGCCACGGTCCGCCGGGCCGGCCGAGGTCGTGGCCGGCTGGCCTGGCGGGTGGCCTGGTGGGCGGTCGCCCCGCCGCCGTCCGAGCCCACCCAGCCGTCGTGGGCAGGTTCGCCACCACCGGTCACCGTCCGCCCACCTCCGACCCCGCCGGCTGGCTCTCCCGTGCCCCGTCCTCGCGTGTCGCGTCCTCCCGCGCCGCCTCCTCCCGTACCTCGTCCTCCAGTGACTCGTCCTGCAGGACCTCCGGGCCTCCGCTCCGGGCTCCCACGACGCCGGTGCGGCGCAGTTCGTCGACCGGCACCGACTCGGTGCGCACCCGCCGGCTGGGCCAGCTGGCCGCCCGGCCCAGCAGGGTGAGCACGGCCGGGGTGAGCACCGGACGGATCAGGAACGTGTCGATGAGCAGACCGGCGGCCATGGTGAACGCCACCTGCCGGAACGTCTGCAGCGGGATGATCGCCACCATCCCGAACGTGGCGGCGAGGATGAGCCCGGCTGCGCTGATCGCCCGGGAGGTGCTCGGCATCGCCAGCATGATCGCCTTGCTCAGCGGATGTCGTGCGGCCGCCTCCCAGATGGAGCCGACGGCGAACACGTTGTAGTCCGACCCCAGCGCCAGCAGCAGCACGGCGGTCGCGAACGGGACGTAGAAGGCCAGCCCGGGGTCGCCGAGCACCACCTGGAAGAGCAGGACGCTCAGCCCGAGCGCCGCCGCGACGCCTAGTGCGCTGCAGGCCATCAGCACGAGCGGGGCGCAGAGCGCGCGCAGGTAGACGATCAGGATCAGCAGCTCCACCAGCAGCACCGCGGTCAGCGTGGTCCGGAGGTTCTCCCGGGTGATCGCGGCGAGCTCACCGGCGATCGCGGTCTGCCCGGTCACCGCCACCTCGGCGCCCTCCAGCCCGGCCTGCGTGGCCAGGGTGTCCAGCTCGTCGCTGAGCTGGCGCAGGTCGCTGATCGCCGGTGCGGCCAGCGGGTCGCTGTCCAGGATCACCACGAAACGCGCGGCGTCGCCCTCGGGGGAGAAGACGACGCCGTAGCCCTCGGGTAGCGGGTTCTGGGCCGGGCCGAGCACCTCGGCCACCCCCGGCTGGGCCTCGATGGCCGCCTGCAGCCGTTCCAGCGCCGGCCGCTGCTCGATGACCGCGTCACCCTCGATGATCACCTCGGTGGGGGCGATGACGCCCCGGATCCCGGAGTCCTCGAGCACCGCCGCGCCCCGGCTCACCGGGTCGTCGGCCGGCAGCCCTGAGGTGAAGGACAGGTCCAGGCGCATCTGCAGCAGCGGCGCCGCGGCGAGGACGAGCACACCGGTGGCCAGCAGTGCCGCCACCGCCGCGCCGCGCCGGTCGACGACGATCCGGAGCAACCAGCCGTTCCCTCGGCGACTCGGGGGGCGGCGTGAGGTGTGCAGGGTCCCCAGCCCGAAGAGCCGCTCGCCCAGGATCGCCATCAGCGCCGGCACCAGGGTCAGCGACACCAACACCCCGATGACGACGGTCAGCGACAGCGCCGGCCCGAACGCCTGGAACAGCTGGAAGTCCGCGGCCAGCAGGGCCGCGGTGCCGGCTGCGACCGTGATCCCGGCGACGGCGATGATCGGCGCGTTGGTGCGCACCGCCCGCCGGGTCGCCTCCAGCCGCGGGAGCCCCCGGTCCAGCTGCTGTCGCAGGCCGGCGAAGAACAGCACGCAGTAGTCGGTGACCACCCCGATCAGCAGTGCGGCGATCAGCGGCTGCAACTGGTCGGGGAGCGCGAAGCCGAGGGAGGCAGCGAGCACCCCGAGGCTGCGGATCGCGACCAGGTAGCCCAGCCCGGCGGCCAGCAGCACGACGAAGGGCGCCACGACCGAGCGGAAGGTGAGCCCGACGACGGTGGCGATCAGCACCAGGGTCGCGACCTCGAACAGGTGCAACCGCGCTTCGAGGTAGTCGGCCTGCGCGACCTGGGCCGGGACCACCCCGGTGACGTAGGTCTGCACGGAGCTCTGGTTGTGGAAGTGGGCGGCGTACTCGCGGGCGAGGTCCCTGGTCCGCTCCAGCGACGTGTAGTTGGAGACGTACAGGTAGGTGACCGCGGTCTCCGGCGTCGACGTGGGCAGCGGGACGGCGGCGACGATCTGCCCGCGCCCGGGTGGCACGGTGCCGTCCAGGTACGCCTGGGTGTGGGTGGCTGCCCAGAGCGCCACGTCGGCCTGGGTGAGGACGCTGAGGCCGTCGGGGTCGTGCACCACCACGGAGACCTGGGAGAGCACCGGCACGTCGAACAGCTCGAGGGACCGGTCCTGGACGGCCGCCGCCGGGCTGTCCTCGGGGAGCAGGTTGCCGATGTCGGCCCCGCCGCCCCCTCCGGCCGTGGGGAGGAACAACGACACCACCACGGTCAGCAGCAGCCAGCCTGCCACCACGAACCAGCGAGCCTTGACGACGGCGTCCCGGTAGGCGCGGGCGGCCCGTCGGGTCGCGTACCGGGCCGGTCGGGTCGCCCACCGGGCGGCACGGGTCAGCCCGGAGAGGCCTCGCGTCACGGCCGTGGCTGGCACCGGGGCCTCCAGCCTCGCGGTCCTACCGATTGAGCTGAGCAGCCGTAGGCTACCGGCGGTTGTGCGCCTGCGCTCGACGGTGAGAGGACGACCATGGCCGATCCCGAGACCGATCCTGACGTCGATCCCGCGAGCAGGCCCCCGGCCTCCGGGACGGGCGCCGGCCGTGCGGTGCGCTGGTGGCTGGCCGCGGCCACGTTCGTGGTCGGGCTCTTCGTCGGGGGGCTCGTCGTCGGCCTGCTGAGCGAGGGGTCGGCGCCGGTCCCGATCGCCGCCCAGGACGCCCCCGCGACCGACGACGCCGTCCCGCTGCCGGATGCCCCGGCGACGGGGGAGACCGCCGAGGTGGTCGTCAACGCCGCCTGCCTGCGGGCCGTCAACGGGGCACAGGACGTCGTCGCCGTCATCGACGACCTGGGTGAGGCGGTCAGCGAGTTCAACGCCGCCCGGCTGGACGAGGTGGTCCGGCGGCTGCAGCCCCTGCAGGGGCGGCTGAGCGCCGACATCGCCGGCTGTCAGGTCGTCAGCGAGGTGCAGGAGGCCACACCGTCAGGGACGCCCACCGGGGCACCTCCCGGGACGCCCACCGGGACGCCGCCGGGTGAGCCGGCCCCGCCGGCCCCGCCGGCCCCGCCGGCCCCCACCACTGTGGCACCGCCGAGCTGATCCGGGACACTGGCGGCTCGGCGTCCGGACGGCGGACCGCACCCGCCCGGCACCCACAGGCAGGGCACACCTGCAGCACAGCGGCGTGCCGACGAGCCCGGTGAGGCTGGCGGCATGCCACTGCGGACCTCACCCGGCACCGATGCGAGCGCACCAGTCGGGAGGGCGCCGGACATGGACGACGGTGCGCCCCCGCCGCGGCGGGACTTCCCGTTCCCCGAGCCCAGCGGTCACCACATGCGGGAGTGGCCGCTGGTCTGGGACCCGCAGCGCGGGCACTACGGCCGCACCTGCCCGCACGGCGTCGGTCACCCGGACCCCGACGACGTCGTGTTCCTCCAGTCGGTCGGCGGCGTCTCCGGCGTCCATCCCTGCGACGGCTGCTGCATCGCCCCGCTCCGGGACTGACCCGGCGGTCACCTCGGACCGACGACGAGGCCCCGATCCTGGTCGCTGGGCCGCGGCGCGGGGATCGACCCGAGACCGGCCGGGTCCCCGTCGGTCACCGGAGCCGGGGCGACGGCGGCCGGACGGTCCCAGACCGCCCACGGTGCGTTGCCGGCGTTCCACAGCTCGTTGAGCAGCACGTGCTCCCGGGAGGTGTCCATCGGCTGCCAGAAGCCGTCGTGCCGGTACGTGGCCAGCTGGCGGTCGCGGGCGATCGCCTCCAGCGGCTCGTGCTCCAGCATGAGGTGGTCGCTGTCCCGCAAGTGGTCGAAGACGCTGGGCTCGAAGACGAAGAAGCCCACGTTGACCCAGCCGTCGGACTGCGGCTTCTCCCGGAACCGGGTGACCACGCCGTCCTCGTCGGCGTCGACGAGGCCGAAGCGCGAGGTGGGCCGGACCGTGGTCAGCGTGGCCTGGCGACCGTGGCCCTCGTGGAAGGCGAGGAGCGCCGCCAGGTCGATGTCGGCCAGGCCGTCGCCGTAGGTGACCAGAAACCGCTCCCCGCGCACGTGCTTCTCGATGCGCTCCACCCGTCCGGCGGTCAACGTCGTGGGGCCGGTGTCGGCGACGGTCACCGTCCAGTCGCTCTCCTGGTGGGCGTCGTGGAAGGTGATCTCGTCGGGCCGGCCCAGCGTGACGGTGAAGTCGTTGTTGTGTGCTGCGTAGTTCAGGAAGTACTGCTTGATGTGCTCGCCCTTGTAGCCGGCGCAGATCACGAAGTCGGTGTGGCCGAAGGTCGAGAAGTACTTCATCAGGTGCCACAGGATCGGCTTGCCGCCGACCTCGACCATCGGCTTGGGGCGGAACTCGGTCTCCTCACGCAGTCGGGTACCGAGTCCACCAGCGAGCAGAACGACCTTCATCACGCCTCACCTCTCGTCGGGAGGGCCGCAGCCCCGATCAGGGCCCGACCAGGGCCCCGAGCAGGGCGCCGGCGGACCGCCGCACGCACCCGCCGTGGGGGCGCTCCGCCCCCAGCCGGGGCAACGTATCCGGCGGCCCGGTCCCGGCCCCGCTGCTCCGCCGTCGACGCCGCGCGTCGGTCCTCATCCACCCCCACCGTCACGGGTGCACCGCCGGGACCACCCGACCCGCGAGTCCGGTGGGCGCTCCCGCAGCCGGTGTCATAGTGAGGAGACCCCGGCGCGGCCCCCTTGCCGCCTGCCTCAGCGGACGTCCCGCAGCGCTCCCCGCGGCCTCACCCGGCGGAGCACCGACAGGAGGACCTTGACCACCGACGCGCCCGCCCCCTTCGACGCGCCCGACACCATCGACGCGCACCCCAGCCGGGACGGGATCCTGACCGCGGTGCGCGACTTCGCCCGCGGTTCCCTCGCTCCGGCGCCCTTCGTGCCCGGTGAGAGCACCGTGCCGGTGTCGGGCAAGGTCCTCGACGGGGACGACATCGCCGCCCTGGTCGACGCCTCGCTGGACGGCTGGCTGACCTCCGGCCGGTTCACCACGGAGTTCCAGCGCTCCCTCGCCGACTACGTCGGGGCCCGCTCGGCGACCTTCGTCAACAGCGGGTCGTCGGCGAACCTGGCCGCGTTGTCCGCGCTCACCAGCCCGAAGCTGGGGAAGCGCCGGCTGCGGCCGGGGGACGAGGTGCTCACCGTCGCGGCCGGCTTCCCGACCACGGTGAACCCGATCCTGCAGAACGGCCTCAAGCCGGTGTTCGTGGACGTCGAGATCGGCACCTACGACGCGATCGCCGACCAGCTGCGCGAGGCGGTCGGGCCGAAGACGCGGGCGATCATGATGGCCCACACCCTGGGCAACCCCTTCGACCTCGACGTCGTGACCGAGCTCTGCCAGGAGCACGACCTCTGGCTGGTCGAGGACTCCTGCGACGCCCTGGGCTCCACCTACCGCGGGCAGCGCACCGGCAGCTTCGGTGACACCGCCACGGTCTCCTTCTACCCCGCGCACCACATCACCACCGGGGAGGGCGGGGCGGTCTTCACCAAGTCCCCCCTGGTGCGGCGCCAGGTCGAGTCGTTCCGGGACTGGGGGCGTGACTGCTACTGCGAGACCGGCGTCGACGACACCTGCGGCAAGAGGTTCCAGTGGCAGCTCGGCGACCTCCCCGAGGGCTACGACCACAAGTACACGTACAGCCACATCGGCTACAACCTCAAGGCGACCGACATGCAGGCGGCGCTCGGGGTCAGCCAGCTGCGCAAGATCGACGAGTTCGTCAAGCGCCGCAACGAGAACTTCCACTACCTCTACGGCCTGCTGGACGGCGTGGAGGGGCTGATCCTGCCCCGGGCCACCGAGCACTCCGAGCCGTCCTGGTTCGGCTTCCCGATCACCTTGGCCGAGGACTTCCCGATCGACCGGCAGGCCCTGCTCCGGCACCTCGACGAGAAGAAGATCGGCACCCGGCTGATCTTCGCCGGCAACCTGCTCCGGCAGCCTGCCTACCTGGGGCTCGACGCACGGGTGATCGGCGACCTGCGGAACTCCGACATCGTGATGACCCGGTCGTTCTGGCTGGGCGTCTACCCGGGCCTGACCACCGAGATGCTCGACTACGTCGCCGACGTGCTGACCAGCTACCTGCGCGAGAACGCCGGGAAGCGCTGACGTGCGGTTCCTGGTCACCGGCCACACCGGCTTCAAGGGCGCGTGGCTGGCGCTGGTGCTGCACCACCGCGGGCACGAGGTCAGCGGGCTGTCCCTGGACCCGGCACCCGGGTCGCTCTACGAGCGCGCCCGGGTGGGCGAGTTGGTCGCGGCGGACCTGCGGGTCGACGTCCGGGACGCCGGGGCGGTGCGGGACGCCGTCGCCGCGGTCGCCCCGGAGGTCGTGCTCCACCTCGCCGCCCAGCCGCTGGTCCGTGAGTCCTACCGGGATCCGCGGGGCACCGTCGAGACCAACGTCATGGGCACCTTCAACGTCCTGGACGCCGTCCAGCGCGCCGGTGGGGTCCGGGCCCACCTGGTGGTGACGACGGACAAGGTCTACCGGAACGTCGGCCAGATGTGGGGGTACCGGGAGCCCGACCCGCTCGGTGGCCACGACCCCTACTCGGCCTCCAAGGCCGCGGCCGACCTGCTCACCCAGTCCTGGATCGCCAGCACGGCGTCGGTGGTGCCCACCGCGATCGCCCGAGCCGGCAACGTGGTGGGTGGAGGTGACGTGAGCCCCGAACGGCTGATGGTCGACCTGCTGGCCGCCTTCTCCGCAGGCACGCCGGCGGCGGTGCGCAGCCCGGGAGCCGTCCGGCCGTGGCAGCACGTGCTGGACTGCCTGGACGGCTACCTCGAGCTGGTCGACGCGCTGCTCGACGGGCGTGCCGCGGGCGCGGCGTTCAACGTCGGCCCGCCGGCGTCCAGCTGCCTGACGGTCGGGGAGGTCGCCACCCAGGTCGCCCAGCGGTGGGGGACCGGTGCCTCCTGGCGCGACGACAGCCACGGCAGCCACCCGCCGGAGGCCGGGCTGCTCACCCTCGACCCGCGCAAGGCCGAGGTGGAGCTCGACTGGCGGAGCGTGCTGTCCCTGGAGGAGACGCTGGACCTGACCGTCGACTTCGCCCGCCGGGTCGAGGCCGGCGAGGACGCTCGCGAGGTCGCCCTGGCCCAGGTGGCCGTCGTCGCCGACCGGGCCGCGACGCGACGGGACCGCTGACCGTGGAGCTGCGGGAGACCCGGCTGCCCGACTGCCTCACGCTGCACCCGGTCGTGCGGCCCGACGAGCGCGGCGCCTTCGTGAAGACCTTCCTGGCGTCCGCGTTCGCCGAGGCGGGTCTGCCGACGCACTTCCCGGAGCAGTTCTACAGCCGGTCCACCCGCGGGGTGGTCCGGGGTCTGCACTTCCAGACCCCGCCGGCCCCGCAGGCCAAGGTGGTCCACTGCGTGGCCGGGGAGGTGCTCGACGTCGTCGTCGACCTGCGGGCCGGGTCCCGTACCTACGGGGAGCACGTCACGGTCCGGCTGAGCTCGGCGGAGTGGAACGGGGTGTACGTGCCGGTCGGCTTCGCGCACGGCTTCGCGGCGCTCTCCGCGGAGGCGACGGTGGCCTACCTGGCGACCGCGGAGTACCAGGCGGGCACCGACGGCGGCGTCCACTGGGACTCCGCCGGCATCCGCTGGCCGTTCGACGCGCCGGTGGTCTCCGCCCGGGACGCCGGTCTCCCGGCCCTCGCCGACTTCCGGACGCCGTTCTCGTGGTGAGCCGGCGGGCCCTCGTGACGGGCGCCAGCGGCTTCATCGGACCGCGGCTGGCCCGCCGCCTCCTGGACGACGGGTGGGACGTCGCCCTGCTGGCGCGGTCCACGTCGCGGGTCGCCGAGGACCTGCGCGCCCGCTGCACGGTGCTGCCCAGCGATGTGCCCGCCGCAGAGTTCGGCGCGCAGTTGCGGGGCCTGGCCCCCGACGCCTGCTTCCACCTGGCCACGCACTTCACCGGCGTGCACACCGCGGCGGACATCGGCCCGCTCGTCGCGTCGAACCTCGAGCTGGGCACCCGGCTGGCGGACGCGCTGGCCGGCTCGCCGGGTGCGGCGTTCGTCAACGTGGGCACCGTCTGGCAGCACCACGACGCCCGCGCCTACGGCCCGTCCTCGCTGTACGCGGCGACCAAGCAGGCGTTCGTCGACGTCCTGCAGTTCTTCGCCGAGTGCACCCCGCTGCGGGTGGTGACCGTGGAGCTGTCGGACACCTACGGACCGGACGACCCACGGCCCAAGCTGCTGCCGCTCCTGGTGCGGGCGGCGCACACCGGGGAGCCGTTGCGGTTGTCGCCGGGGCAGCAGCTGGTCGACTACACCCACGTCGACGACGTGGTCACGGCGTTGCTGCAGGCCGTGCCGTTCGCCGGGGCCGGGGCCCCGTCGTACTCCGTGCACGGCACACCGTTGCCGCTGCGGGAGTTCGTGGCGCTGGTGGGCGAGGTGCTGGCCACTGAGGTGCCCGTCGAGTGGGGCGCCCGGGAGTACCGGCCGCGGGAGATGATGACCCCCTGGACCCACCACCCGGACCTGCCGGGCTGGGTGCCGGCGATCGCGCTGCGCGACGGGCTGACCGCGGTGCTGCGCCGGGCGCCGATCGGCTGACGAGGAGTCGTCAGCCCCCGCTGGTGTACGTCAGGTCCTCGCTCACCACGATGGCCCGGTTCTGCGTCACCCGGTCACCGGGCCAGGTGGCCACCAGACCGGCGAGCAGCATCCCGTGCAGCCGCTCGAGGCAGAAGCCGGTCGCCCGGCGCTGGTACCCCTCGCGCGGTACCGCGGCACGTGACTCGAACGCGTCGGCGACGCGCTCGAGGTCCTCGAGCAGCTGGACGTACCACCGGGTGGGGTACACCCCGATGGTCGGCGCGACCACCATGACCGACTGGGACAGGAAGCTGGCGGCCGCGCGGTCGTCGATCACCCCGAGGTCGATGGCGATGCCCATGAAGTGCAGCAGGTCGCGCACCGCGTGGTTGCGCCCGTACTGACCGAGGACCGTGCCGACCTGGGCGACCGAGGGCAGGAGCAGGGTCCCGGGTGCGGGCTGGAAGACGTCGTCGGGCAGCTCGCCGAACTCGGCCGGCGTCACCATGCCGTAGACGTCGGAGGGGACGCCGACCGGACGCGTCACCGGGTAGCGGCGGTACTGGGCGATGCCGCACATCTCGTCGTCCGACGGCGGTCCGGACTCCGACCACGACGCCTGCAGGTGGCGGCGGAGCGCGAAGAGCGTCGCGTACTCGCTCAGCTCGGGTCCGCGGCCCGCGTACTGCGGGTGTTCCGCGGAGAGGTCGAGCACGTCGTCCCCGGCGGGGACGGTGGAGATGGCCTCCATGAACGGGCGCAGCGGCCGGTCCAGGGGACGGTGGGTGACGACGAAGTACCTCACGCGGACGGCTCCGATCCGCTGGGGTGGTAGATCCCGTCCGGGCTCACGAGGAGGGCCGGGTGGGTGATGAGCGCGTCCCACCGGGAGACGAGCGAGGACAGCACCAGCCCGTGCAGCCGTTCGAGGCAGAAGGCGATGATCCGGCGCTGGTAGCCCTCCCGGGGCACGCCCACGCTGGCCTCGAAGGCGTCGACGACGGACTCCAGCGCCACCATCGTGGCGACGTACCAGTCCACCGGGTACACGCCGACCGCCGGCGCGGGGACCATCACGTCCTGGCTCAGCCAGGACGTCGCCTCCGCGTCGGTCACGACCCCCAGGTCGATCGCCAGCGCCATGAAGAAGAGCAGGTCGCGGGTGGGGTGGTAGGTGCCGAAGTGCGCCAGCAGTGTGGGGACGACCTTCATCGGCGCGGGGAAGAGCACGGTGTCCGGTGGGGGGACGAACAGGTCGCGGGGGAGCGTGGTGAACTCCTCGGGCCGCACCACGCCGTAGGCGTAGGAGCGTGTGCCCGTCGGCCGGGTGACCGCGAACCGGCGGTAGTGCGAGATGCCGACCATGCCGCCGTCGGTGCCCTCCCCACGCTCGCGGGCTTCCTCCAGGAGGCGCCGGACGGCGAACAGGGTGGCGTACTCGCCGAGGACGGGGTCCCGGCCGGCGAGCTCCGGGTAGCGGCCGCCGAGGTCGGTCACCCCGTCACCGGCGGGAGCGGTCGACACCGCCTCCATGAAGTCCGGCAGCGGCCAGTCCAGGGGCCGGTAGGCGATGCTGAAGTAGCGCACGAGCTCCCCAGGGTCCACCGGCGCCTGCACCGGGTCGGGCGGCTGCCGCACGACGTGGGGGAGTGTGCCGGGCGGGCTGCGGCCGGCTGGGCTGACACGCGCGACGCGTCCCCCGGCGGCCGCGTGCGCCCCAGCGGTCCCAGGTGCCACGCGGCGACGGCTGCGCCGGCCCGGTCGGCTGCCGGGCGGGCACGATCCCGCTGCGGGCTGCCGATGGAGGGAGGAGACGTCCCTCCGTCCCGTCGGTCGGGGCTCCCGGACGGCGCCGGACCCACGGTGCCGCAGTCGCGAAAGGCCTACGTCGACGATGCACGTGCTGCTGATGAACCAGGGCCACATCGGCCCCGACCACTACCGCGTCAAGGAGCCGGCCCGGGCCGTGCAGGAGGCGGGGCTGGGCGTCGCCGTCACGGTCGAGCGGGGCCTGGCGACCACCATGCGCCCGGTCGTCGAGGGCGGCGAGCCCGAGGTCGTCGACGTCGACGCCCAGGGAGCCGACGTGGTGGTGCTCCAGGCGCCCAAGACCAAGGAGATGCTGCAGTGCATCCGGGTCCTCCAGGCCCAGGGGGTCGCGGTGGTCGTGGAGTTCGACGACCTGCTCTCCGCCGTCCCCTTCGGTCACATGGGGCACAAGGGACTGGTCCGGGGCGGGCGGGCGAAGATCGCGCTGGAGTGCGCCAAGGAGGCCGACCTGGTCACCACGTCGACCCCGGCGCTGCAGCAGGAGTACGCATCGCACGGGCGGGGCGTCGTCGTCCCCAACGCCGTCCCGCGTCGGATCGCCGAGCTGCCCCCGGCCTACGAGCGTGACCCCGGGGTGGTGCGGATCGGCTGGACCGGGAACGTCGCCGGCCACCCCTACGACCTGCAGGAGATGGGGTCGGGGCTGCAGCAGGCGCTGGACCGGACCCGTGGGCGCAGCGAGTTCGTGGTGCTGGGGCAGAAGTGGGACGCCCGGGAGAGGTTGCGGCTGCCCGAGGAGCCGTCCGAGGTCCCGTGGATCCCGGACGTCGACGAGTACAGCCGGGCCATCGGTGAGCTGTTCGACGTGGGCATCGCCCCGCTCCGCATCGACCGGTTCAACACCTGCAAGAGCTGGCTGAAGCCGCTGGAGTACTCCGCCCGCGGGGTCTACTGCGTGCGGGCGCGCACCGAGGAGTACGAGCGCCTCGGGCTCGGGATGCCGGCCCGCGCGCCGAAGGACTGGGCGAAGTGGGTCGCCGCCGGGGTCACCGACGCCGACCGGCGTCGGGAGATGGCCGCGGCTGCGCGCGAGCAGGTGCTGGCCGGCCACCTGATGGAGCACACCGTCGAACGCTGGGTGGCCGCCTGGCGGCAGGCCCTGGACAACCGGGCCCGCGCCATGCGCCGGGGCGTGCTCGCGCAGGCGTAGCGGGCCGGGTCAGCGCGGCTTCGTGCCGAGGTAGACCGTGTTCGTGGCCGGCCGGTCCTGCAGGGGGTTGGGGAAGCTGACGACCTCGGCGGCGACGTCGGTGAAGACCTCGGCCAGGACGGAGAGGTAGCCGTCCTCGGGCGGGTCGTTCGACCACAGCGAGAACACGCCTCCCGGCCGCAGGTGCCGGGCCAGCCGCCGGGTGCCGGCGATCCCGTAGAAGCCGGCGCTGCCGTCGGCGAGCAGGTGCTGCGGTGAGTGGTCGATGTCGACGACGACGGCGTCGAACACCCGGCCGGGCGTCGCGGGGTCGAAGCCGGCGCCCTCGGCCATCGCGAAGAAGTCCCCGTGCACGAGCCGGCAGCGGGGGTCGGCGGTGAGCGTGGGGCCGACCGGCACCAGCCCACGCTGGTGCCAGCCGATCACCGGCTCGAGCAGGTCGACGACCACCAGCTCCCGCACCCGCGGGTCGGCCAGGACCGCCTCCGCGGTGTAGCCGAGCCCGAGCCCGCCCACGGCGACGTCCAGCCCGGGCGCACCGGGGGCGGGCCCGTCGAGCCGCGCCAGGGCGAGCCGGGCCACCGCCACCTCGGCCACGGTGAACTGGGTGGACATGAGGAACTCGTCCCCGAGCTTCACCTCGAAGACGTCGAGTCCGGTCACCGGGTCCCGCCGCCGTCGCAGGCTCACCTCGCCGATCGGCGTCGGGCTCCAGTCCAGCTCCTCGATCCGGGCGCTCATCCCGGGACCACGATCATCGGCCGAGCCTACGAGGGCGGGGCAGCCGACCAGTCGATCCGGTCGGCCAGGGTGTGCAGCCGGGCGCCGAACCCCGGGTCGACCGAGGCGGCCCAGGCCACCCGCCCCAGCACGTGGTCGCGGAAGGTGGCCGGGTCGTGGCCCCGGGTCTGGGTCGTCCAGCCGTGGACGGCGCAGTTGTGCAGCAGCGCCCGCAGCGCGTCCCGCTCCGGCCGCGGCAGGGTGGGGTGGTCGTTGACCACCGTGCCCAGCACCGACTGCCGACGGGCGGCGCTGGTGGCCGAGGTCTTCGCCGCGTTCACCCGGAAGCCCTCCTCCTCGACCACCGCGGTGACCAGGGCGGCGAACCGGTCGCGGGCGATCCGCCGGTCCCCGCTGAAGGTCAGGTCGTCGACGTAGCGGGTGTAGGTGGCACCGGCGGCCGTGGCGAGTCCGGTCAGCCGGCGGTCGAGGCGGTGGCAGACCAGGTTGGCCAGCGCCGGGGACGTCGGAGCGCCCTGCGGCAGGTGCGGCACTGCCAGCCGCTGACCCAGCCGCCGGTGCCGGTCCCGCGCCTCGATCCCGTCCGGGGCAGGGACGTGCCGCCACACCTCGGTCGGCAGCACCGTCGTCACCAGGCCGGTGAGCACGTGCGCCACCGGCTCGGGCAGACCGGCGACGCCCAGCAGCAGCCCGTGCACCCGCCCGGCGGCGACGCTGGCGAAGAACGCCTCCAGGTCCATCCGCAGCACGACGGCGGACCCGGCGTGCGGGGCGACCGCGGTGCGCACCGAGCGTCCGGGCACGCAGCCGTGCGCGGCGTCGTGCACCGGGATGCGGTCGAGCACGTGTCGCAGCACCCGCCGCTGCGCCTCCTTGAGCCGGGGCTTGGGCGCGGCGAGCAGCCGGACCCCCGCCGGGCGCGGCACCACCCGCCACCGGTAGTGCCGCAGCGCCTCACCGGACGTCCGCTCCAGCCGGCGGGCGTCGGCGAACCACGCCAGCTCGCCGGCGTCGACGTCGAGCAGCCGGGCGACCGCGGCCTGGTCAGGCAGGTCGGCGACCGGCCACCGGCGCCAGGCCAGCGCGGTCGGCACCGGTTCCCACCGGACGGCCCGGGGGAGTGGTCGCTGTGACTGCCCGCGTTCCCACCCCTGGGTCGTCCGGACGACGCGGGCCAGCTCCCGCGGCCGGTCGACCGGGGCGGTGGGGCAGACCGTCTGGACCTCCCCGACCAGTGTGCCCACCCAGGTGCGGGCGCGGGCCTGGCCCAGCGCCACCGCCACCCGGCGGACCATGTCCCGCCGCCGCCACGGGCCGGCCAGCAGCGCGGTCGCGATCGCTGCGGCGGTGGTCGCGGCCTGCCGCTCGGCGGTCACCGCGACCTCCCGGGTGCACGGCGGGGCGGCCAGCCGCTCCTCGCTGGAGGCGCCGCCTGGTGCGCGGAGCGCACAGCGCGGCTCATGACGCCATGCCCGACCTGCTCACGATGCCCCGGGGTTGCCCCGGGGTGATCGGCTGCTGCCGATCGTCCTGCCCGCCCCGCCGTGCACCCGGCCACCGTAGTGGCTGGGCCGGGAGACGGATCCGGGACACAGGCACCCGTCGTGCCCCAGGATGGGCTGCCCGCACCACCCGACCCACCCAGGAGCACCGCTGTGACCTCGTCCCCCTTCGGCCAGCCGCCGGCCCCGATGGTCGTGCCTGCCTTCTTCGTCTCGCAGCGGGTCACCATGATGGTCAACCGCTACGAGATCCGGGCCGTGCAGCCCGACGGCTCCGAGGGCCACCTGCTCGCGCTGGCCGAGCAGAAGCGGATGAAGCTGAAGGAGGAGGTGGTCTTCTACGCCGACGAGGCCAAGAGCCGCCCGGTCTTCTCCTTCAAGGCCCGCCAGCGGCTGGACGTCTCGGCCCAGCACGACGTCCTCGACGAGCACGGTGCACCGCTGGGCATGTTCAGCAAGCAGTTCGGGGCCAGCCTGCTCCGCTCGACCTGGACCCTCTCTGCCCCGGGCATCGAGGCGGTCGGCCGCGAGCGCCGACCGGCCCTCGCGGTCGTGCGCCGGGTCTGGACCGCGCTCCCCGTCGTCGGCGACGTCCCGGTGCCCTTCGTCTTCCACTTCGACTTCGTCGACACCGCGACCGGGGCCCCGGTGCTGATCAGCGAGCGGAAGAAGGCCATCCGGGACCGCTACACCGTCACGGTGCCCGACCCGCGGCTGGACTTCCGGGTCGCCGCCGCGATGGCCGTGGCCCTGGACGCGCTGCAGAGCCGCTGAGCCGGGCCGGCGCTACAGGTACCGGCTCTCCAGCTCCGCGAAGAAGGCCTTCGCCAACGCGGTGAAGTCGGCCTCGCGGACGGCGATCTCGTCGCCCACCCGGTACTTGAGCACGGTGCGCGCCGGGTCCAGCCGGACGTGCTTGTCGGCGATCATCCTGCCGCCGTGCACCAGCGACTCGGCGATCAGCCGCACCTCGTTCAGCGCGTTGCCGTCCGAGCCCTCGATGCCCCGGCCGCGGTGCACGAACCAGTTCTCCAGCACCACGACCAGGTCGTTGAAGAAGACGGGCTCGAACTCGCGCAGGGCGGCCGGCTCGGTGGCGGCGGCCAGCTCCCGGTAGGCGGCGACGCGGGCCTCGACCGCTGCGCGCCGTCCGTCGATGTAGTCCAGTGCGTAGGTGCTCTGACACAACACGGCTGCTCCTCCCCGGCTCGCGACGCTGCGCTCCGGCTGGTCCCCTCAGGGTGACACCCAGCGCGGCCGTCCGGAACCGGTCCGCGTGGCGGACCGGCCGGTCAGGTCCGGCTGGTGTCGGGCTGCAGGCTGCGGGGGACCGGCAGCGGGGGGAGCGGCGTCGGGGTCCGCCGGGCGCGTTCCGCGCCGGCGAGCAGCAGGTCCGGCCGGGTGCGCGGCTCGAGCGGGGCGGGGACCAGTGAGGCGGTCTGGGGCAGGCGGAGGTCGTCCAGCTGCATCCAGCTGGTCCGCCGGAGCCCGGAGACGACGGCCTGGACGTGCACCCGGCAGGTGCCGTCGGGCTCGTGCCGCCAACCGAGCAGGACCGCGGGCTGCCAGTCCCCGTCCAGCAGGAACTCCACCGGCAGGGGTCCACCCAGCAACGTCGTCATCTCCTGCACGGCGGCGACTGTAGGTGCGCTCCCGATCACGGAACGGCAGGCGCGCGTGCGGCGGCCCGGTCGGGAAGCGCCCCGGGGTGTCGTGCGTTGACCCGGACAACCAACGCGAAAGGCACCTCCCTCATGCGCATCCCGCTGTCCGTCCTCGACCTCGCCCCGATCGCCCGCGGGGAGACCGTCAGCAGCAGCATCGCGGCCAGCGTCGCCCTGGCGCAGCGCGCGGAGGAGCACGGCTACCAGCGGGTCTGGTACGCCGAGCACCACAACATGCCGAGCATCGCGTCGTCGGCCACCAGCGTGCTCATCGCCCACGTCGGCGCGCAGACCAGCCGGATCCGGCTCGGCGCCGGTGGGGTCATGCTGCCCAACCACGCGCCGCTCACCATCGCCGAGCAGTTCGGCACCCTCGACGCGATGTACCCCGGCCGGATCGACCTCGGGCTGGGCCGCGCGCCGGGCTCGGACCAGAACACGATGTACGCCCTGCGCCGCGACCCGAACTCCGCCGACACCTTCCCGCAGGACGTGCTGGAGCTGCAGGGCTACCTGGCCGGCCGGACCCGGGTGCCCGGCGTCGACGCCATCCCCGGCAAGGGCTCGGACGTCCCGCTGTACGTGCTCGGTTCCTCGCTGTTCGGCGCCCACCTGGCCGCCGCGCTGGGCCTGCCCTACGCCTTCGCCAGCCACTTCGCGCCGCAGGCCCTGGAGGCCGCCGTCGCCACCTACCGGCGTGAGTTCCAGCCCTCCGACCAGCTGGCGGAGCCGCACGTCATCGCCGGGGTCAACGTGATCGCCGCCGACACCGTGCGCCAGGCGGAGGAGAACCTCGAGGCGGTCCGCCGGAACATGGCCGTGGGCCTGTTCGGGCGGGGGCGCAGCTTCACCGACGAGGAGGCCGACCTGCTGCTCGAGCAGGGGGCCGGGCAGCACGTCAGCTCGATGTTCACCTACGCCGCGATCGGCACCCCGCGGGAGATCGGCGACTACCTCGAGGGGTTCCGCAAGCAGGCCGACGCCGACGAGCTGATCGTCGCCCACCAGGCCCCCACCACCGAGGGCCGGCTGCGCTCGGTGACCCTGACCGCCGAGGCCATGGAGTCCGTAAGCGCGTAGGCGTCAGCCGGTGGGGCGGACGCCGCCGATGAAGCCGCTCCACCGCATCGACGTGACCCGGATGACCGAGCCGCTCTGCGGTGCCTCCAGGATCTGGCCGCCGCCGAGGTAGATGGCCACGTGGTGGATGGTCGAGGGGCGGCTGGTGTCGGTGGCCCAGAAGACCAGGTCACCGCGCTGCAGGTCCGACCGGGAGACCGTGGGCAGGGCCGAGTACTGGGCCCTGCTGTTGCGCGGGATCGAGACGCCGGCCTGGGCGTAGGCGTAGCGGGTGAGCCCGGAGCAGTCGAAGCCGACGATGCCCGCGTCCACCCCCCAGCCCATGCTGGGCCCGGTGAGCGATCCGCCGCCCCAGGAGTAGATCGTGCCCAGGTGCCGGCGTGCGGCGGAGATCGCGGTCTCGACCGCGGAGGAGTCGCCGGTCCCGGCGGAGGTGCCGGCCCGCGGCTCGGAGACGATGGAGCGGGTGGGTGCCGACGCCCGCTCGGTGGCCGCCCGTTCGGCGGAAGCCCGTTCCGCAGCAGCGCGCTCGGCGGCGGCGCGCTCGGCGGCGGCCTGTTGGGCGGCGTGCTGCTCGGCGGCGGCGCGGGCGCCCTGCAGGCCGAGGAGGGCCTGCTGGGCCTGGGCGAGCTCCTGCTCCAGGCTGGCCTGTCGGGCGGCGAGCCCGGCCGCCTGCGCCCGGGCGCCGGTCTCCAGCTCCTCGGCGGTGGCCAGCGCGTCCTCGGCCTCCTGCTTCAGCGTCGCGGCCGCGGTCAGGCTGGCCTGCGCGGCGGACTCGGCGGCGCGGGCTTGCTCCTCGGCGGCCGTCACCGCGGTGACGACGTCGCCCTGGTGGGCACCGGCGGCCTCGAGAAGGGCGGCGCGCTCCAGCATCTGCGCCGGGCCGTCGGCGGTGGTCAGCGCCTCCAGCGTCGGGGAGGTGCTGCCCTGCTGGTAGCTCTGCCGGGCGAACGTGGCGATGTCCGCGCGGGCGGTGGTCAGCTCGGCCGCGGCCTGGTCGGCGGAGGCGGCAGCGGCGTCTGCGGCGGCCTGGGCCACCTCGTACTCGGCCTGCTGGGCCTGGAAGGTGTCCAGGGCGATCGCCGACTGCGCCCGGGCGGCGTCCACCTCGGCCTGCGCGGTGGCCAGCTCGGCGGAGAGGGAGCCGACCTGCTGCGCGGCGGCGTCCTGCTGCTGCCGAGCCGCGCTGATCTGATCGTCCGAGGGGTTGGTCGGGGTCGCCGCGGCGACGCCGGGGGCGGCCACCAGGCAGAGGGTCGCCGCGACGACCACGCCGGCCATGCGGCGCACCGGACGGGTGCCGGTCCGTCGCTGGGTCGATGCCTTGGTGCCCATGTCCTCGCGTCCCTCCGCTGCCGTCGTTCACCCGATCAGGTGACCTGGCAGAGAGGTCGGACGTTCCCGGACGGTCCTTGAGCACCTCGACACCATGAGTTGGCGGGAGCAACGTCGCCCGGTCCGGGGTCCGGTGCGGCGCTCGGGAGACCATGGGGCATGAACGTCTTCACCGACTACGCCGAGACGCACTGGGTCCCGATCAACGGCGAGATGGTGACCGTGCAGACCATCGACGCCGCGGGGAAACGGGAGACGCACGTGCTCTCGGTGCCGGACGCGCTCGCCCAGTTCAAGGTCAAGTACCCGTTCGTGGACGACGCCCAAGCTGCTGCGCTCTTCGCCCAGGGCGGCTGAGACGCCGCTCCGAGGCCTGGATCACGGCACACCCGACTGCGCCGGACCGTTGACCAGGGTGTGACGCTCCACTTCCTCGTCCTCGGTGACTCCCTCGCCTTCGGCACCGGTGCGGCGACGGTGCAGGACACCGTCGGCGCGCGGCTGACCCGTGCGCTCGTGCAGGCCGGGCACGACGTCGACCTGCAGGTGGTCGCCGTGCCCGGTGCCACCTCTCTCGACCTCGACGCACAGGTCCGCCGGGTGACCGGGCCGGTCGACGTCGCGCTGCTGGTCGTCGGCGCGAACGACCTGACCCGCCAGGTGTCACCGGTCCGGGCGGCCGCGGCGCTGGGCGCGGCCGTCCAGGAGCTGCGCGGGGCCGGCGCCTCGGTGCTGGTGGTCCCGACGCCCGACCTGTCGTCGGTGGCCTGGGTGCCCCCGGCCTTCCGCGCGGTCGTCGCCGGCCTCTGCGACCAGCTGCGCACCCGGCAGAGCGTCGCCGCCGCCCGGGGCGGGGCCGTCGTCGCGCCGGTCGCCCCGGAGCTGTCCCGGCGGTTCGCCGCCGACCCCGCGCTGTTCTCCGCCGACCGGTTCCACCCGTCCTCGGCCGGCTACGCGCTGGTGGCCGAGGCACTGGCACCGGCGCTGCTCCGGCTGGCTGCCGAGCGCACCGACGCTGCGGCCTGACTCAGCCGGGATCGTGCGGGGGCAGCCGGCAGGCCGCCGTGCCGCCGGGGAGCCGGTGCCGGTTGGCGGCGACCAGCCGGTAGCCGAACGGGGCCACCCACCGGACCGGTGGCGCGGCGAGGACGGCGCCGAGCAGCCACCACGGCCGGCCCGCCGCCCGCAGCGCCCGCGCCACCGCCGGCGCGCCACCGGTCACCGCACCGTCCCGGCCGACCCACAGCACCTCCGTCTGCGCCCGCTCGGCGCTGACCCCGATCTCCGCGAGGTCGACGAACTGCCAGGGGACCACCTGCACGTCGGCCGGCAGCAGCCGCCGGGCGACGTCGGCGCAGCGGGTGCAGAAGGCGCAGTCACCGTCGAAGACGAGCGCGGGTCCGGTCACGAGTGTCATCGTCGGCTCTCCCTCACCCGACGTCGACGGTCAGCGCACGGTGGTCCGACAGCGGCAGCACCGGTGCCGAGGTCGTCGTCACCGGCGGCAGCGACCCGCGGAGCAGCACGTGGTCCAGCTGCCGGTCGGGCTCCTCGAGCGGGAACGTCAGCTCCTCGGCCAGCGACGTCCACCCGGTCACGGCGGCAGGCGTGGGCGGGGTCATGTTCAGGTCGCCCATCAGCACCAGCGGCCCGGGGAACGCGGTCAGGTCCCGCTGCAGCCGCCGCAGCTGGCGGCGGTTCCAGCCGGGCACGAACGACAGGTGGGTGCTGGCCACGGTCAGCTCGCCGTGCGGTGTCTCCACCACCGCGACCACGGCGGCCCGCGGCTCCTCGTCGACGACGATCACCTTGCGCGGTCCGGGCAGCCACATCGGGAAGCGGAACGGGATCGCCGGCAGCCGGACCACCTGCCAGGAGCGCACCGGGTACCGCGAGAGCAGCGCGATCCCGTACTCCGCCGTCCCGGGCTGCTCGTCCCCGGTGGCGGCCATCCAGGTCGCCCCCGGGGTGCCGGAGATCGCCGCGACGAAGCGGTGCGCGACCGCGCCCATCGCCTCGGCGGCGACCGCCGTCAGGTCGGCGTGGTGCGAGCGGGGCTGGGCCCGGTCCACCTCCTGGAGCGCCAGGACGTCGGCGTCCAGCGTCCGGACGGCCGCGGCGAAGCGCTCGGCGTCGACCCGGTCGTCGGCCGGGGAACGTCCGTGCAGGATGTTGAAGGTCGAGAGTCGCACGGGTGGGCGCCTACCCGCTCGGGTAGGCGCCCACCCGATCCGCACCGCCGGAGACGCAGCCGCACAGCCGAGGAGCGCCCGTGACCGCCGACCGCGAAGCCCGGCGGGTCGCGCTCAAGCGCACGGCGTCCGCGCTGAAGCGCGACGGGTTGCCGTTCGCGCTGGCGGGCGGCTACGCGCTGTGGGCGCACGGTGCGCCGGAGTCGGAGAACGACGTCGACTTCGTGGTGGCCGAGGCGGACACCGAACGGGCGGCCGGGGTGCTGGCGGCAGCCGGCTTCGAGGTGGTCCGGCCATCGGAGGACTGGCTGTTCAAGGCCCGGAACGACGGCGTCCTGGTCGACCTGCTGCACCGGCTCGTCGGCGAGCCGGTGACCGCGGAACTGCTCGACCGGGCGGAGGAGAGGGACGTGCTCGGCATCCGGATGCCGGTCCTGCCGGCCACCGAGCTGCTGTCGGCAAAGCTGCGCGCGATGACCGAGCTCTACTGCGACATGGCGGGGCTGCTGCCGCACGTGCGGGCGGTGCGCGAGCAGCTGGACTGGCCCCGGTTGCGCAAGGAGGTCGACGACAACCACTTCGCCGCCGCGTTCCTGTTCCTCACCGACCGGCTGGGGATCAGCCCGGGCTGAGCGGCCCGCGACCCCGGGACGCCGAACGGGCCGGCCCCCAGGTGGGGTGCCGGCCCGTTCGTCCCCTTGGAAGGGGGTCCTTCGTCAGCTCATCGGGACGGCGCCGGCGCGCAGCGCACCGAGCAGGTCGTGGTTGAGCCGGGAGATGGTCTCCATCGAGATGCCCTTGGGGCACACGGCGGAGCACTCGCCGATGTTGCTGCAACCACCGAAGTCCTCGGCGTCCTGCTGGGCCACCATCTTCAGCACCCGGGTGTCGCGCTCGGGCTGGCCCTGCGGCATGAGCCCGAGGTGGGCGACCTTGGCCGCGGTGAACAGCATCGCCGAGCCGTTGGGGCAGGCGGCCACGCAGGCGCCGCAGCCGATGCAGGTCGCGGCGTCGAAGGCGGCGTCGGAGTTCTTCTTCGGCACCGGGGTGGAGTGCGCCTCGGGAGCCGTGCCGGTGGGGGCGCTGATGAACCCGCCGGCGGAGATGATCCGGTCGAACGCCGACCGGTCCACCGCGAGGTCCTTGACCACCGGGAAACCGCCCGCGCGCCACGGCTCGATGTCCAGCACGTCGCCGTCGGAGAACGACCGCATGTGCAGCTGGCAGACGGTGGCCTGCTCGGGGCCGTGCGCGATGCCGTTGATCATCAGACCGCAGGAACCGCAGATGCCCTCGCGGCAGTCGTGGTCGAAGGCCACCGGGTCGTCGCCGTCGAGGATCAGCTTCTCGTTCAGCACGTCGAGCATCTCGAGGAAGGACATGTCGGGCGAGACGTCGGTGACGTGGTAGGTCACCATCTTGCCCTTCTTGGTCCGGTCGCGCTGACGCCAGATGCGCAGTGTCAGGCTCATCATCGGTGTCTCTGTGCTGGTCACTTGTAGCTCCGCTGTGCGAGGTGGACGTACTCGTACTCGAGGGCCTCGCGGCGCAACACCGGCGGCTCGCCCTCCGGGGTGTACTCCCACGCGGCCACGTAGGCGTAGTTCTCGTCGTCGCGCAGCGCCTCGCCCTCCGGCGTCTGGCTCTCGACCCGGAAGTGCCCACCGCAGCTCTCGTTGCGGTGCAGCGCGTCGACGCACATCAGCTCGGCGAGCTCGATGAAGTCGGCGACCCGGCCGGCGTGCTCCAGGTTCTGGTTGAAGATGCCCTGCTCGCCGGAGACCTTGACGTTGGTCCAGAACTCGTGCCGGATCTCCGGGATCCGGTCCAGCGCCTTGCGCAGGCCCTCCTCCGAGCGCTCCATGCCGCAGAGGTCCCACATCAGCCGGCCGAGCTCCCGGTGGAAGGAGGCCACCGTCCGGGTGCCGTTGATCGACAGCAGCCGCTCGGTCTGGGCGCGGACCGACTGCTCGGCCTCGACCGCCGCCGGGTGGGTGGCGTCGACCGCCGGGAACGGGCCGTCGGCGAGGTAGTTGCTGATCGTGCTGGGGAGCACGAAGTAGCCGTCGGCCAGGCCCTGCATCAGCGCGCTGGCGCCGAGCCGGTTGGCGCCCTGGTCGGAGAAGTTGGCCTCACCGATGACGAACAGGCCCGGGATGTTGGACGACAGGTCGTAGTCGACCCACAGCCCGCCCATCGTGTAGTGCACGGCCGGGTAGATCCGCATCCCGGTCTCGTAGGCGTTCTCACCGGTGATCCGGTTGTACATGTCGAAGAGGTTGCCGTACTTCGCCTCGATCGCCGGCTGGCCCACCCGGGCGATGGCGTCGCTGAAGTCCAGGTAGACGCCCAGGCCGTTCGGCCCGACGCCGCGGCCCTCGTCGCAGACGTTCTTCGCCTGGCGGGAGGCGATGTCACGGGGCACCAGGTTGCCGAACGCCGGGTACTTGCGCTCGAGGTAGTAGTCGCGCTCGTCCTCGGGGATGTCCTTGGGGTTGCGGTCGTCGCCGCGCTCCTTGGGCACCCAGACCCGGCCGTCGTTGCGCAGCGACTCGCTCATCAGCGTCAGCTTCGACTGGTAGTCGCCGCTGACCGGGATGCAGGTCGGGTGGATCTGCGTGTAACAGGGGTTGGCGAAGAGTGCGCCCCGCTTGTGCGCCCGCCAGGCCGCCGTGACGTTGGAGCCCTTGGCGTTCGTGGAGAGGTAGAAGACGTTGCTGTAGCCGCCCGAGGCGAGCACCACGGCGTCGGCGAAGTGGCTGGTGATCTCGCCGGTGATCAGGTTCCGGACGACGATGCCCCGGGCCTTCCCGTCGACGACGATCAGGTCGAGCATCTCGGTGCGCGGGTGCTGCTCGACGTTGCCCAGCCCGATCTGCCGCTCCAGGGCCTGGTAGGCGCCGTAGAGCAGCTGCTGGCCGGTCTGGCCGCGGGCGTAGAAGGTGCGCGACACCTGGGCGCCACCGAAGGAGCGGTTGTCCAGCAGGCCGCCGTACTCGCGGGCGAAGGGCACGCCCTGGGCCACGGCCTGGTCGATGATCGCGGCGCTGACCTCGGCCAGCCGGTAGGAGTTGTCCTCGCGGGAGCGGAAGTCACCGCCCTTGACGGTGTCGTAGAACAGCCGGTGCACGCTGTCGCCGTCGTTCCGGTAGTTCTTGGCCGCGTTGATGCCGCCCTGGGCCGCGACGCTGTGCGCGCGCCGGGGGCTGTCCTGGAACCAGAAGTTCTTGACCCGGTAGCCCATCTCGGCCAGCGTCGCCGCCGCCGAGCCACCGGCCAGGCCGGTGCCGACCACGATGACCGACAGCCGGCGGCGGTTGGCCGGGTTGACCAGCCGGGCGCGGAACTTTCGCTCGTTCCAGCGGTCGGGGAGCGGGACGTCGCGAGGGGCGGTGGTGTCGGCGATCGGCTCGCCCACGGTGAAGAGCTCGAGAGGCATGGCGGTGTGTCCTTCTCTCTCAGTCGATCAAGCCGAAGGCGACGGACAACGGCACGAGCAGGAAGCCGACGGTGATGACCCCGGCGACGACGTAGGCGAGGCCGTTCACCGCACGCTCGCGCTTCTTGTTGGTCTGCCCGAGCGTCTGCGTGGCGGCGAAGATGCCGTGCCGCAGGTGCAGGCCGAGCAGCACCATCGAGACCACGTAGAAGAGCGTGATCGGGATGTTGGAGAAGCTGGCGACCAGTCGGTCGTAGGGCGTGGAGTCGTGCCCGACCGGGTTCACCGCACCCAGGGTGAGGTCCAGGATGTGCCAGATGATGAAGAGCGCCAGGATCAGCCCGCCCCAGCGGACGGTGCGGGAGGCGAAGCTCTGCTGCACCCGCTTCTTGGTCACGTAGGGCACCGGGCGGGCCCGGCGGGCCTGGCGCCACAGCGAGATGGCCGCCCAGAAGTGCAGCACCACCGCCGCGAGCAGCACGAGCCGGATGATCCAGAGGACCGTCTGGGTCGGCAGCGCCGGCTCGCCGATGGTGCGGATCCACCCGGAGTAGCTGTTGAACGACTCAGCGCCGGAGAAGGCCTTCAGGTTGCCCACCATGTGGGCGAGCAAGTACAGGATCATGATGATCCCGCTGACCGCCATCACGGTCTTCTTCACGACCGAGCTGTCGAACCGGCCGGTCTTGGGGGCCCTGCGCTGGGCCGGCTGCGTCGTCACTGTCGCCACAGGGCCAAAGGTAAGCCCAGTGCCCACATGACACCCAGGTGAACGCACCGTGACACAGCTCATGTAAGGCCACCCTCACCGGTTGGCCGGCCCTGCGGGACGTCCGCCACCCAGGGGGACAGCCGCCTCGAGGGTGGAGGAAGATCGGCTCCGCCCCAGTCCGGTGCCCCGAGAGGACGACGACGTGCCAGGACCCACCCGCGGCTTCCTCGGCCGCCGCCGCGCGGCCGGAGACCCCCGGCTCCCACCCGGTCAGTACGACGCCGGCAGCGACTGGCCGGTGCTCACCGCCGAGCCCACGCCCCGGATCACCCCGGAGACGTGGAGCATCACCGTCGACGGCGAGGTGGAGACCCCGACCACCTGGACCTGGGACGAGGCGCACGCGCTGCCCGCGGCCGAGTACCGCGGCGACATCCACTGCGTCACCACCTGGTCGAAGTTCGACACCCGGTTCGGTGGCATCAGCGTGGACTCGCTCCTGGACGTCGCCCGGCCCACGGCCGAGGGGCGGTTCGTGATGGCCACGTCGAAGACCGGCTACACCACCAACCTGCCGATCGAGGACGTCGCCGGTGGCAAGGCCTGGCTGGTGTGGGAGTTCGACGGCAAGCCGCTGACCGCCGAGCACGGCGGGCCGGTCCGGATGCTGGTGCCGCACCTGTACTTCTGGAAGAGCGCCAAGTGGATCAGCCGGATCACCGTGCTGAAGCGGGACCAGCCCGGCTTCTGGGAGCAGAACGGCTACCACGACCGCGGCGACCCGTGGAAGCAGCAGCGGTACCAGGGCGACTGAGCCGGTGAGCGACCTGACCCAGGACCCCGGACCGGACTCCGGCAGCACCTCCATGACCGCCGGCGGCCCGCCCGCGGGGGGCACCGCACCCGCCGGCGGCTGGCGGACGGCGACCGTCGCCGGGCTCCGCCGCCCGATCGTGCGCTCGGTGGAGCTGCGGCTGGACGTCCACGACCGGGTCGACCACCTGCCCGGCCAGCACTACGTCGTCCGGCTGACCGCCGAGGACGGCTACACCGCGCAGCGCTCGTACTCGTTGGCCTCGGCGCCGGGCGACCCGCTGGTGGAGCTGTTCGTCGAGCGGCTGGACGACGGGGAGGTCTCCACCTACCTCGCCGACGTCGTGGAACCCGGCGACGAGCTGGAGGTCCGCGGTCCGATCGGCGGCTGGTTCGTCTGGGACGGCGTCACCCCGGCCCTGCTGGTCGGCGGCGGCAGCGGCGTCGTCCCGCTGGTCGCGATGGTCCGGCACGCCCGGGCGCTCGGGCGGCTCGACCTGCTCCGGGTCGCGGTCTCGGCCCGCACGCTGGCCGAGCTGCCCTACGCCGACGAGCTGGCGGAGGCGGGGGCGTTGATCGCGCTGACCCGGGAGTCGCACGGCATCCGCCCGGCGGCCCGGCTGACCGCGATGGACCTGCTCCCGCTGTGGGAGCCCGGGCAGACCGCCTACGTCTGCGGTTCCGCCGGCTTCGCCGAGTCGGCCAGCCAGCTGCTCGTCGGGCTGGGCCTGCCGCCGGCGTCGGTGCGGGTGGAGCGGTTCGGGCCGTCGGCGCTGGAGCTGCCGAAGCGCTGAGCAGGTCCCCCAGGAGGTCCTCGGGTCGGCCCGGCCCGAGATCTCGTGCTGGCCCGGTGTCGTGTGACGTTGTCGGCGACGGGTGTGGGCGCCCCGGCTCCGGGTAGATCGCGCCCGGACCGCGGCGCCCGACTGCCCGGCCGTCGTGGCAGGAGAGACCGTGGGCACCACCCGTGAGGACCTCAGCGGAACCGATCCCGCGCACGAGGAGTTCGGCGACTCCGACCCGGCCCGCGAAGAGCTGGGGGAGACCGACGGCCCCACCGAGGACGAGCTCCAGCAGGCCTTCGACGCCATCGTCAGCGACGGGGCGCAGCGGCTGCACCGCAACTGGCGTGAGGTGCTCACCACCGGGTTCGCCGGGGGGCTCGAGGTCGGCACCGGCGTGCTGCTGTTGTTCGCCGTCTACGCCGAGACCGGCAGCCACCTGCTGGCCGGGCTGGCCTTCTCGGTGGGTTTCATCGCCCTCCTGCTGGCCCGCAGCGAGCTCTTCACGGAGGGCTTCCTCGTCCCGGTGACCGCGGTGGCGGCCGGCCGGGCCGGGTTCGCGCAGCTGGGCAAGCTGTGGGGCGGCACCCTGGTGGCCAACCTGCTCGGCGGCTGGATGTTCATGTGGCTGGCGGTCCGGGCCTTCCCCGACCTGCGGGCCACGGCGATCGAGAGCGCCGTCCACTTCGTGGACTCACCGCTGGACCTCCAGTCGGCCTCGCTGGCCTTCCTGGCCGGGATCGCCATCACCCTGATGACCCGCATGCAGCACGGCACGGAGTCCGACCCGGCGAAGGTCGTCGCCGCGATCGCCGGCGCCTTCGTGCTCGCCGGACTGCAGCTGTTCCACTCGATCCTGGACTCGCTGATCATCTTCGCGGCGCTGCACGCCGGGGCGCCGTTCGGCTACGGCCACTGGCTCGCCTGGCTCTGGTACACCGTTCTGCTGAACATGGCCGGTGGGCTGTTCGTGGTCACCCTGCTGCGGCTGGTCCGCAGCAAGGACATGATCAAGGAGGAGCGGGCGAAGGCCGGGGCCTGAGCTCAGCCGGCCCGTGCGGCGCGGCGGATCGCGACCACGTAGCGGTCCAGGGCCAGCCGCTGCACCTGTCGGCTCACCGGGCCGCCCAGTCGGGACAGCGGCGTCGCCAGCCGGGAGAACGCCCGCAGCGTGTAGACCACGTCGCCGCCGGGCTGCAGCGTGACGACGAAGGACTCCTCGCCGCTCTCCGGGTGCCCGGGCAGCGTGCCGTACCCGAACCCGCGTCGCCGGGGTTCGTCGGCCACCCAGACCACCCGGCAGGGGATGTCCACCCCCAACCGCCGCAGCCCCGCCGTCATCAGCACGACCGTGCCCGGGGTGCTGGCCGGCCCGTCGGCCCGGACGCGCAGCCCCGCGCCCCGCTGAGCGGCCCAGCGGAACACCGCGGCGGCGGCCCGGTCGAAGTCACCCCCGCCGGAACCGACGACGGCGGACCGCTCGACGTGGTGGTAGCCGGCCGGCAGGGTCGCGTCCCGCGTCGCCCCCACCTCGGGGTAGGTGAACGGCGCGCCCGCCAGCTGCGGCAGCGTCGTGCGGCGGAGGACTCCCACGCCGTCAGTGTCCCCGGCCGGGCCCGGGCCCGCCGGTAGGGTGCGCAGCACTGTGCTCCCCGCCGTCTCCGCCACCCGGTACGTCACCCCGCTGCGCGAGGGTGGCTCGCTGCCGGGGCTCATGGAGGCCGACGACCTCGGCACCTACGTGGTCAAGTGGCGGGCCGCCGGGCAGGGCGTGAAGGTGCTCGCCGCGGAGGTGGTCTGCGGGGAGCTGGCCCGCCGGCTGGCCCTGCCGGTGCCCGCGCTCGTCACGGTGGACGTCGTCCCGGAGCTGGCAGTCGGGGAGCCGGACCAGGAGGTCCAGGAACTGCTGCGCAAGTCCGCCGGGACCAACCTCGGGATGGACTACCTGCCCGGCGCGCTGGACTTCGAGGCCGGTGCCGCTCAGGTCGACCCGGAGCTGGCCGGGCGGGTGCTGTGGTTCGACGCGCTGATCGGCAACGTGGACCGGTCGTGGCGCAACCCGAACATGCTCTTCTGGCACGGTCGGCTGCACCTCATCGACCACGGCGCCGCGCTCACGTTCCACCACAACTGGCCCGGAGTCGCGGCGTCCGTGAGCCGGGCCTACGACGCCGCGCAGCACGCGCTGATCGAGTGCGCTCCCGACGTGCGGGCCGCCGATGCCGCGCTGGCCCCGCGGGTCACCCGGCCACTGCTCGCCGAGGTGCTGGCCCAGGTGCCCGACGCCTGGCTGGAGGGGGCCTCGCCCGAGGAGCCCGCCGACGAGGTGCGCGCGCGGTACGTCGGGCAACTGCTGGACCGGCTGGCCGCCCGGGACGGTTGGCTGCCCGGCGTCCTCGCGGCCGCACAGGCCGGCGGCGCCGGGCGGCGCAGTGCACCGCGGGGGCAGAACCGACCGTCCTGGCTGGGGCCGCCCCCGCCGGAGGGGGTGACGCAGCGGTGACCGGGTGGGACACGTTCGAGTACGCGGTGCTGCGCGTCGTGCCGCGGGTCGAGCGCGGGGAGTCGCTCAACGCCGGGGTGCTCGTCTACTGCCGGCAGCGGGACTACCTGGGCTCGCGCGTGCACCTGGACGTCGACCGGCTCCGCGCCCTCGACCCCACGGCGGACCCCGCCGCGATCACCGCCGCGCTGCAGGCGGCCGCCGACGTCTGCTCGGCCGCGGTCGCGGCCGGCGCGGCCGGGCGCGAGGCGCTGGGGTCGCGGTTCCGCTGGCTGACCGCCCCGCGCAGCACCGTCGTGCAGCCCAGCGCCGTGCACACCGGGCTCACCGCCGACCCGGACGCCGAGGCCGACCGGCTGCTGCGGCTGCTCGTCCTCCCCGTCCAGGCCTGACCTCCCAGTCAGAGGACCGCGGTCTTGGCCCCTCCGGTGGCGTGTCCACGACCCCGACGCCGCACCCGTCCCGGTCGGTGGCTACTCACTGTCTACGACTGGACACGATGCGCTCAGACGCCCCGTCGGGATCCCACAGGTCACCCAGCATTCGCGCCTCGCCCGTCGAGAGAGTGATGTACGTCACTTAGCGTCCCGGTCCTCAGCGCCGATCTGACCAGAGGACCCCCCATGACGGACATCGCGCCCACCCGCCGTCGCCTGCTCCTCCCTCTCCTGGACTCCTTCCGACATGGCAGTCGCACGCACACGACGTGCCACTACAAGTGCGGCAACGCCTGCGATGCCGCCGTGCCGAACAAGTCGGACAACCCGACCATCGGCGAGGTGGTCGAGAGCGCCTTCAGCCGGCGGACCCTGCTCAAGGCCGCCGGCGCCGGTGCGCTGGTCGTGGCAGTGGGCCCCTTGCGCTCCACGCCCGCGCTGGCCACCGGGCCGGGCGGAGGCTGGCAGCCGCACCCGGATGCGCCACTCACCTTCGAGCCGGTCGAGCAGAACCTCCTGGACGAACTCGTCACCGCCACCGGCTACCAGTACGCCGTCGTCCTGCGCTGGGGCGACCCGGTGCTGCCGGACGCCCCGGAGTTCGACGTCGACGCCCAGACGCCGGAGGCCCAGGCGAAGCAGTTCGGCTACAACTGCGACTACATCGGCGTGCTGCCCCTGGACCGCCGCGGGCACCGGGCACTGATCGTGGTCAACCACGAGTACACCAACGAGCAGCTCATGTTCGCCGGCGTGGCGGACGAGGACGCGCCCACCACCGACCAGCAGAAGCGCATCGCGATGATGGCCCACGGCCTCTCGGTCGTGGAGCTGCACCGGGAGGGGGACTCGGGCAACTGGCGACCGGACCGGATGGGGAAGCGCAACCGTCGGCTGACGCCGATGACGCCCTTCGAGCTCACCGGACCGGTGGCCGGCTCGGAGTACGTGCAGACCAGTGCGGACCCCGCGGGCCGCCTCGTCCTGGGGACGCTGAACAACTGTGCCGGGGGCACGACGCCGTGGGGCACCACCCTGCACGGTGAGGAGAACTTCAACCAGTACTTCGGGGCGACGACGCCGTTCGTGGAGGACCCGAGGGAGCCGCGGTGGTCCCGCTACGGCATCTCCACCGAGGAGCCCGGCGGCCGCCGGTGGGACCAGGTCGATCCCCGGTTCGACGTCACCCAGGAGCCCAACGAGCCCAACCGCTTCGGGTACATCGTCGAACTCGACCCGTACGACCCCACCTCCACGCCCAAGAAGCGGACGGCGCTCGGCCGCTTCAAGCACGAGGGGGCGAACGTCCAGATCGCCGAGGACGGACGCGTCGTCGCCTACTCGGGTGACGACGAACGGTTCGACTACATCTACAAGTTCGTGTCGAAGAAGCACTACCGGCCAGGCTTCGACCGCGCGTCGCGTGCGCACAACATGACGCTGCTGGAGGAGGGGGACCTCTACGTCGGGCAGTTCACCGGCGACTCGCCCCCCGAGCAGATCGACGGTCTCGCGACGCTGCCCGCCGACGGCGAGTTCGACGGCACCGGCCACTGGCTGCCCCTGGTCAAGGACGGGCAGTCGATGATCCCGGGCAAGTCGGTGCCCTGGGTGCTGACCTTCACCCGGCTGGCCGCCGACCGGCTGGGCAGGCAGCTGGACGCCAACGGCGACTTCCCCGACCCGGCCGCGCCCGTGGTCGTCGACCCCTCGCAGCTGCCCACCCGGATGGACCGCCCCGAGGACATCCAGGTCAACCCGGTCAACGGCCGGGTCTACGCCGCGCTGACCAACAACTCGCAGCGGGAGGTGGCCGACGAGCCCAACCCGGTGTCCCGGTCCTTCGCCTTCGACCTCGAGGACGGCACCTACGAGTTGCGGGACGGGAACCGGAACGGCCACGTCCTGGAGTGGCTGGAGACCGACGGGATCGCCGGCGACGACTTCTACTGGCGGGTGTTCATCGTGGCCGGGGACCCGGAGACCCCGGGGACGTACTTCGCCGGCTACGACAAGACCAAGGTGAGTGCCCTGTCCTGCCCGGACAACCTGGAGTTCGACCCGGCCGGCAACCTGTGGATCTCCACCGACGGGACGGTGCTCTCCACGAGGAACCGGGAGGTCGGCACGTACGCCGGGACGAACGACGGGCTCTTCGCCGTGCCCACGGCGGGGCCGGAGCGCGGCCACCTCAAGGCGTTCCTGACGGTGCCCGTCGGTGCGGAGTGCAGCGGGCCGCTGATCACCCCGGACGTCCGCTCGGTCTTCGTCGCGGTGCAGCACCCCGGCGAGACACCCGGGTCGACCCGGGAGGCGCCGTCGAGCACCTGGCCGGACCGGCTGGCCGAGCGGCCGTACCCGCGGCCCAGCGTGGCGGTCGTCTTCCGGCCCGACGGCGGTCGGATCGGCAGCTGACCCGGTGACGCAGGAGCCCGGCCGCACACGGCGGCCGGGCTCCTGCTGCGCTCTGGCCGCTGGACTCCCAGGCCGCTGCGGCCCACGTCGACCCGGAGCCGGCCGGACGGTCACTGTGGTCCGACGCGCTGATCGGCGGCCACCTCGGCTCGCCGGCGAGAGTGCCTCGGCGCGACACGCCCGGTCGCCCCCAGGGACCCCACCGGTCACCCTCATTTCTGCTGCCGTTCACCGGCTGGGTGGGCGGCCTTCCTAGCGTCCGGGTCGGACCGTCCACCCGACCAGAGGACTCCTCCCATGACGGACATCGTCCCCGCCCGCCGTCGTCTGCTGCTCCCGCTGCTGAACTCCGTCCGGCACGGCAGCCGCAGCCACACGACGTGCTACTACAAGTGCGGCAACGCCTGCGACACCCCCGTGCCGAACACCACGGGCAACCCCACCATCGGTGAGGTCGTCGAGGGCGCGTTCAGCCGGCGGACCATGCTGAAGGCCGCCGGGGCCGGAGCCCTGGTGGTGGCGGCCGGTCCGCTGCAGGCCGCCCCGGCACGGGCCGATGAGGTGGACCTGCTGGACTGGCGGCCGGCGCCCGACGCGCCGCTCACCTTCGAGCCGGTCGAGCAGAACCTCCTCGACGAGCTGGTCACCGCCGCCGGCTACACCTACGGCGTGGTGATGCGCTGGGGCGACCCGGTGCTGCCGGACGCCCCGGACTTCGACGTCGACGCCCAGACGCCGGAGGCCCAGGCCATGCAGTTCGGCTACAACTGCGACTACATCGGGCTGCTGCCGCTGGACCGGAAGGGGCGGCGGGCGCTGATGGTGGTCAACCACGAGTACACCGACGAACAGCTCATGTTCGCCGGCGTGGCGGACGAGGAGGCGCCCACCACCGAGGTGCAGAAGCGCATCGCGATGATGGCGCACGGCATCTCGGTGGTCGAGCTGGCCCGGGACGGGAGCTCGGGCAACTGGCTGCCCGACCGGCGGGGGAAGCGCAACCGCCGGGTCACCGCGATGACCACCCTGGAGCTGACCGGGCCGGTGGCCGGCTCGGAGTACGTGCAGACCAGCGCCGACCCGGCGGGCCGCCACGTGCTCGGCACGCTGAACAACTGTGCCGGCGGCGTGACCCCGTGGGGCACCACCCTGCACGGTGAGGAGAACTTCAACCAGTACTTCGGGACGTCGACGGTCATCACGGAGGACCCACGGGAGCCCCGGTTGTCCCGCTACGGCATCTCCGCCGAGGAGCTCCCCGGCCGCCGGTGGGACGAGATCGACCCTCGCTTCGACCTCACCCGGGAGCCCAACGAGCCGAACCGCTTCGGGTACGTCGTGGAGCTCGACCCGTACGACCCCACGTCCACCCCGAAGAAGCGCACGGCGCTCGGCCGGTTCAAGCACGAGGGGGCCAACGTCCAGATCGCCGAGGACGGCCGGGTCGTGGCGTACTCCGGTGACGACGAGCGGTTCGACTACATCTACAAGTTCGTCTCCAAGGCGCGCTACCGACCCGGCATCGACCGCGCGTCGCGGGCGCACAACATGACCCTGCTGGAGGAGGGCGACCTCTACGTCGCGCGCTTCACCGGCGACTCGCCGCCGGAGCAGATCGACGGCCTGGCCAGCGTGCCGGCCGACGGGGAGTTCGACGGCACCGGCCAGTGGATCCCGCTGGTGAAGGACGGGCAGTCGATGATCCCGGGCAAGTCGGTGCCCTGGGTGCTGACCTTCACCCGGCTGGCCGCCGACCGGCTGGGCAAGCAGCTGGACGCCAACGGCGACTTCCCCGACCCGGCCGCCCCGGTGGTCCTCGACCCGTCGCAGCTGCCCACCCGGATGGACCGGCCCGAGGACATCCAGGTGAACCCGGTCAACGGCCGGGTCTACGCGGCCCTGACCAACAACTCGCAGCGGGAGGTGGCTGACGAGCCCAACCCGGTGTCCCGGTCCTTCGCCTTCGACGTGGAGGACGGCACCTACGAGGAGCGGTCGGGCAACCGGAACGGGCACGTGCTGGAGTGGCTGGAGACCGACGGGATCGCCGGGGACGACTTCTACTGGCGGGTGTTCATCGTGGCCGGTGACCCGGAGACCCCGGGGACGTACTTCGCCGGCTACGACAAGAGCCAGGTCAGCGCGCTGTCCTGCCCGGACAACCTGGAGTTCGACCTGTCCGGGAACCTGTGGATCTCCACCGACGGGAACGTGCTCTCCACCCGGAACCGGGAGGTCGGCACCTACGCCGGGACCAACGACGGGCTCTTCGCCGTGCCGACGGCCGGACCGGAGCGCGGTCACCTCAAGGCGTTCCTCACGGTGCCGCTCGGTGCGGAGTGCAGCGGGCCGCTGATCACCCCCGACTCCCGCTCGGTGTTCGTCTCGGTGCAGCACCCCGGGGAGACCGCCGGGTCGACGCGTGAGTCGCCGTCCAGCACCTGGCCGGACCAGCTGGCCGAGCGGCCGTACCCGCGCCCCAGCGTGGCGGTCGTCTTCCGGCCCGACGGTGGTCGCATCGGCAGCTGAACCGAGGAGCACCGGACCCCGGCCGCGCTGCGCGGCCGGGGTCCGGCCTCAGCCGGGGAAGAGCACGTCCACCCGGCGGGCGAGCTCGAGGTCCAGCTCGGTGAGCCCGCCGGCGGAGTGGGTGACCACCGCCACGCGCACGGTGGTCCAGCGCAGGTCCAGGTCGGGGTGGTGGTCCAGCAGCTCGGCGACGTCGGCGATCGCGCTGATCGCCTCGACCGACGCGCGGAAGGTCGGCAGCTGCAGCGTGCGTTCGATGCCGTCCGGACCGCCGGACCACAGCGGCAGGCCGCTCAGCGCGGCGTCGACATCGGCGGGGGAGAGGCGCGGCGGGCGGGGCATCCGCTCATCCTGGTGCCGATCAGCTCAGGTGTGCAGGCCGCACTCGACCTTGTTCTTGCCGGCCCAGCGGCCGGCGCGCGGGTCCTCGCCCGGGGCGACCGGGCGGGTGCAGGGCGCGCAGCCGATCGAGGCGTAGCCGATCTCCGACAGCGGGTTGACCGGCACCTGGTGCTCGGCGATGTAGGCGTCCACGTCGTCCTGCGTCCAGGCGGCGAGCGGGTTGACCTTCACCATGCCGCGCTTGGCGTCCCAGTCGACGACCCTGGTGCCGGTCCGGGTGGCCGACTCGTCGCGGCGGACGCCCGAGCCCCAGGCGGTGAACCCGGCCAGCGCCTGCGCCAGCGGCTGCACCTTGCGCATCGAGCAGCAGAGGTCGGGGTCGCGCTCGAAGAGCTTCGGCCCGTGCTCGGCGTCCTGCTCGGCGACGGTGCGCAGCGGCTGGACGTTGTGCAGCGTGATCGGCAGGACGCTGGTGATCCAGTCGCGGGTGCCGATCGTCTCGGCGAAGTGGTACCCGGTGTCCAGGAAGACGACGTTCACCCCGGGGACGGCGCGGCTGGCAAGGTGCGCCAGCAACCCGTCGGCCATCGAGGAGGTGATGGCGAAGGACTCGCCGAACGTCTCCCCGGCCCAGGTGAGCACGGCCAGCGCCTGCTCGACGGGGTCGGTGATGCCCTCGAAGCGCGCATCGGCCTCGGCCGCGAGCTCCGGCGTCGGCGTGGTGATGGCGATCGTCATGGGTTCCGCACCCCCGTTCCGGTAAGCCGCAGGGTGAAGGTCCGCAGGCAGGCACCGCAGTGCCAGCCGGTCGCATCGTCACCGTGCGGGGTCAGGTCCTCTTCGCCGCAGTACGGACAGTGGAACGGTGGCAGCTGCCGCGTCCTTCCGGACGTGCTGTCTGTCACACCAGCCACTCGTCGTCGGCCCGCGCCACGTAGGCGGCGAACCGCTCGCCGGGCTCCCGGCGGTCCAGGTAGCCGCGGAGCACCCGCTCGCAGTAGTCCGCGGTCTCCTCCTTGGTGATCTTGTGACCGCGGAACTTGCGGCCGAACGAGGCGTCGACGCCGAGGTGGCCGCCCAGGTGCACCTGGAAGCCCTCGACGCTCTCACCTTCGGCGTTGCGGACGATCATGCCCTTGAAGCCGATGTCGGCGGTCTGGAACCGGGCGCAGCTGTTCGGGCAGCCGTTGACGTTGATCCCGATCGGCTCGTCGAACTCGGGCAGCCGGCGCTCCAGCTCGGCGTAGAGCTCCTGGGCGTGCTGCTTGGTCTCGACGATCGCCAGCTTGCAGAACTCCAGCCCGGTGCAGGCCATGGTGCCGCGGCGGAAGGCGCTCGGGCGCACCAGCAGGTCGTGCTCGGCCAGCGCGTCGACGAGGTCCTCGACCCGGTCGTCGGGGACGTCGAGGATGACCAGCTTCTGCTGCGTCGTGGTCCGGATCCGCCCGCCCTGGGTGCCGTACTCCTCGGCCAGGTCGGCGATCCGGGTGAGCAGCGTGCCGCTGATCCGGCCGGTGCGCAGCGCGAAGCCCAGCGCGTTGTTGCCGTCCTTCTGCTTGCTGACGCCGACGTGGTCGCGCTGGTCGTGCTCCGCCGGGGCCGGGGCCGGGCCGTCGGGCAGCTCGGCGTGCAGGTACTCGTCCTGCAGCACCTGGCGGAACTTCTCCGGACCCCAGTCGGCCATCAGGAACTTGATCCGGGCGTGGTTGCGGGACCGGCGGTAGCCGTAGTCCCGGAAGATCGAGGTGCACGCCGCCCAGACGTCGGTGACCTGGTCGGGGCGGACGAAGACGCCGATCCGCTTGGCGAACATCGGGTTGGTCGACAGACCGCCGCCGACCCACAGGTCGTAGCCGGCCTCGCCGGCGGAGTTCACCACGCCGACGAAGGAGACGTCGTCGATCTCGGGCTCGGTGCAGTGGTCGACGCAGCCGGACATCGACGTCTTCCACTTGCGCGGCAGGTTGCTGAACTGGGGGTCGCCCAGGTACTTCGCGACCGTCTCGGCCAGCACCTCGGAGGCGTCGATCACCTCGTTCTCGAGGATGCCCGCCATCGGGCAGTTCAGCATCACGCGCGGCACGTCGCCGCAGGCCTCCATCGTGCTCAGGCCGACCGATTCGAGCCGCCGCCAGATCTCCGGCACGTCCTCGATCCGGATCCAGTGGTACTGGACGTTCTGGCGGTCGGTGACGTCGGCGACGTCCCGGCCGAACTCGGTGCTGATCCCGCCGAGGACCCGGAGCGACTCACTGGTCAGCGCCCCGCCGTCGATGCGGGCCCGCATCATGAAGTAGGAGTCCTCGAGCTCCTCGGCCTCCAGCACGGCGGTCTTGCCGCCGGGGATGCCCTGCGCCCGCTGGGTGTACAGGCCCATCCAGCGCATCCGCCCGCGCAGGTCGCCGGGGTCGATGCCGTCGAAGCCGGTGTGCGCGTAGATGTCCAGGATCCGCTGGCGCACGTCCAGGCCGTCGGAGTCCTTCTTCATCCGCTCGTTCGGGTTCAGCGGCTCGCGGTAGCCCAGCGCCCACTGCCCCTGTCCGCGGACGGGGCGGTTGCTGCTGCGGGTGGGGGTCGACACGTCAGTCGTTCTCCTCTGCGCCGGCACGCCGAGCGTGCGCGACGCGGCCGGGTGTGGGTGCAGCAGGGAGGCTGCGGGGGAGCGGGCCGTGGTCAGCGCGCGGCGCGACACGCGGCGCTGGAGACCCGCGCCAGGTCGACGTGCAGGCGCTCCACGAGGAGGGCGCCGCAGTCCGTCACGGTTCGATCGTGCCACACCTGGCCGACTCGTGGACCGGGACGGCGGCAACGGTCACTCCGCGGCCGGGACGCCGAAGGAGCGCCAGGCGCTCTCGAGCTCGATCATCTCGGCCACCGACGGCGGCATCGTGCCGTGGACGACGTCGGCCAGGGTCACGTTCTCCAGCACCCGGCGGTAGGCCTCCCGGGCCGCCACCCAGACCGAGGCGAGGGGCTCGGCCGCGCCCGGGTACTCGACGTCCTCGGGGCGCTGCCCGTGCACCTCGGCGAGGAACCCCTGCTCGACCCGCATGACCCGGGCGATGGAGATCTCCGACGGTGGCATCGCCAGGCGGTAGCCACCCTCCCGGCCGCGCTGGCTGGTCACCAGCCGGGCGTGCTGCAGGTCGCCGAGGATGGCCTGCAGGAACCGGGCCGGGATCCCCTGCGCCTGGGCGATCCGCTCGGAGGTGAGCGAGCCGGGCGCCACGGCGGCCAGTTCCACGGCGGCGCGGACGGCATAGTCGACCCGGGCGGAGATGCGCACGCCGAGCATCCTGCCGTGTCTGGGACGCTGCTCCCCGTGTTCCAGCTGCGGTTCACCACCTTGGTGGAGGCCCCTCTGACCGTCGCCTTCGACGTGGCCCGGTCCCTGGGCCGGCCGTGGCCGGTCCGGCTGCAGGAGGTCGTCTCCGAGCGACCCTGGCGCGACGTCCAGGTGGCGGCCTCCGGCAACGGCTGGCGGACCCTGGTCCACACCCGCTCCTTCACCGCCACCGAGGCCGGCACGTTGGTGACCGATCAGGTGGACGCGGAGGCAGCGCTGCCGGGCTGGCTGGGCGCCCTGGCCGATCGGGCGGTGCTGCGGCGCCGCGTCGTCCGGTCGATGCAGGCGCACCTGGACGCGTACGCGGCCGCGGCCGCGCAGCGCGCGCAGGAGGTGACCCAGGTGGTCGGGGCCGCGTTGGTCGACGACCGGCAGCGGGTGCTGGTCGCCCAGCGGGGTTCGGGGTCGCTCGCCGGGTTGTGGGAGTTCCCCGGCGGCAAGGTCGAACCGGGGGAGCCCGAGTTGTCGGCGCTGGTCCGGGAGTGCCGGGAGGAGCTCGGCGTCGGGATCTCGCCTCGGTCGTTCCTCGGGGAGGTGCCGCTGGACGGCGTGGTCGCCGGCGGCGTGCCCGGCGCCTCGACCCTGCGCGTCTGGTGGGGGCGGATCACCGCGGGTGAGCTGGTCGCCCACGAGCACAGTGAGCTGCGCTGGCTGGGCTCCGACGAGCTGGAGGAGCTGGCCTGGATCCCCGCCGACCGCCCGCTGCTCCCCGCCGTGCGCGCGCTCCTGTCCCGCCGCTGACCCCGGGCCGGGGAGCGGAGGCCGTCGGTGCCCACCGACCGGGACCGGGACCGGGCGCGCACACGCTGCGTGACCAGGGCGGGACGACGCCATGATCACGTTGTCCGGGGCCCGTGCCGCACGGCCGGAAACTCTTCGGTCGACGGTCCCGTATTGCCGGGAAGTTCCAGGCTGCTCACGGTGGTCGTTTGCACAGGTCACAAAATGATGACGGCCGTGGACGGCCTCTTCCGGCTCTGCCTAGGGTCTGGCCGTTGCGCTCGTCTGAAAGCGATCCGACAGCTGGATGACAGCGCGTGTTCATGTAGGAGCCCAGTCCGCCCGGCGATCCCCGGTCGGTCAGACCTGATCGTCCCCCCGCACTCGCGGGTCGAGGAGGCAAGCGAACGTGAAGTTGAGCAAGCGCACTTCCATGCTCATCGCTACCGGGCTCACCGGCGCGATGGCGCTCTCGGCGTGCGGCGGTGGCAGCGAGGACAGCGAGGGTGGCGAGGCCAGCGGCGGCTCGGGTCGCGTCGTCTTCGGTGAGTCGACCGACTTCCCGGAGAACCTGTACCCGAACATCGCCGCGGGCAACGCCACCTCGGTGGCCAACGTCCTGATCAAGGTGCTGCCCTCGGCCTACCAGGTCCAGCCCGACTTCACCGTCGAGTTCAACGAGGACCTCTTCACCGGCGAGCCGACCCTCGAGGAGGTCGACGGCCAGCAGGTGAACACCTACGAGATCAACCCGGACGCGGTGTGGAGCGACGGCACCCCGATCACCGCGGACGACTTCGAGTTCACCTGGCGGGCCAACCGCAGCGGTGACCCGGCCGACGGCGGCTGCCCCGCCGTCCTGTCGACCACCGGCTACGAGCAGATCGCCTCGGTCGAGCCCGGCGAGGACGAGAAGACCGTCGTCGTCACCTACGAGACGCCCTTCGCCGACTGGCAGGGCAACTTCGAGAACCTGCTGCCGTCCCACCTGATGGACGCCGACGACCCGGCCGCGGTCTGCGAGACGATCACCGAGGGGTGGCCGATCGCGGAGGGTCTGCCCGAGGGCATCTCCGGTGGCCCGTGGCAGGTGTCGAACATCGACGCCGGCGCGCAGGTCATCGTGCTCGAGCCCAACCCCGAGTGGTGGGGCGACGGGCCGCAGCTCGAGCAGCTGATCATCCAGAACATCGGCAACGACCCGACGACCGCCGTCCAGGGTCTGCAGAGCGGCGAGCTGGGCGTCATCTACCCGCAGCCGCAGCTCGACCTCGTCGAGCAGGTCCAGGCGCTGGAGCCGAACGTCGAGAGCGAGATCAACTTCGGTCTCACCTTCGAGCACCTCGACCTCAACACCCAGGACCCGCACCTCGCGGACCCGCTGGTGCGCCAGGCCCTCGCCTACGCCCTGGACCGCCAGGAGATCGTGGACCAGACCGTCGGGCAGTTCTCCTCCGACGCGCAGGTGCTGAACAACCGGATCTGGCTGAACACCCAGCCGGAGTACGAGGACACCGCGCCGGAGCAGGTCAAGACCCAGAACGTCGAGGAGGCCCGCGCGCTGCTGGAGCAGGCCGGCTACACCGCCGGTCCGGACGGGTTCTACACCCACCCCGAGCGTGGCCCGCTGGACATCCAGATCGACACCACGGAGAACAACCCGCTGCGGCAGACCACGATCGAGGTCATGATCCCGCAGCTGGCCGAGGCCGGGATCAACGCGTCCTTCAACGCCAACCCGGACATCTTCGCCGGTGCCGAGTCGCCGACCTCGCTGGAGGGTGGCGGCTTCCAGGCGGCGCTCTTCGCCTGGGTGGGCAACCCGTTCATCACCTCCTCGCAGTCGATCTACCAGACGCCGCAGGGTGACAACATCCAGCAGAACTACAGCCGGATCGGCAACCCCGAGATCGACGCGCTCTTCGCCGAGCTGGCCACCGAGCCGGACCGCGAGCGGCAGGCCGAGCTGGGCAACCAGATCGACGGCCTGCTCTGGGAGCAGATGGCCACTATCCCGCTCTACCAGAAGCCGACCTTCGTCGCGCACCAGGCGAACATCGAGGGTGTGCAGGACAACCCGACCGAGGCCGGTCCGCTGTGGAACTCGGAGACCTGGACGGTCGAGTGACGCAGAGCTCCACCCAGCACGGCTGAGCACCACCTGAGCACGACCGCACCACCCGGCCCGGCGCCGCCCTCGGCGGCGCCGGTCACCGGCTGCCGCGGCCCCCGGGGAGACCGTTCCCGGGGGTCGCGGTGCGTCCGGACCCAGCACGACCTGCGGGGGTCCGGCGAAGGCACGCTGAACTGGTCGTTCGACCGGACAGCTTCCGCTCTCGGCGTAAGGTCACCACATGTTCTTCTTCACGATCCGGCGTCTGCTCGCGTCGGTCCTCGTGTTGCTGGTCAGTTCCTTCCTGGTGTTCGCGCTGTGCGCGGCGAGCTTCGACCCGCTGGAGAGGTACTACACGCAGAACCCCCGGCCGCCGGAGTCGTTCTTCAACAACCTGCGCGAGACGCTGGGCCTGAACGACAACTTCTTCGTCCGGTACTGGCGCTGGCTCTCCGGGGTCCTCACCGGCGACTTCGGCGAGACGATCAACGGCACGCCGGTCGTCGAACAGCTCTTCCCGCGGATGCTGGTGACCGGGCGGATGATCATCGGCGCGATCGTGATCGCCGTCCTGCTGGCGATCATCGTGGGCGTCATCGGTGCCGTCCGGCAGTACAAGGCGTCGGACTACACCTTCACGTTCATCGCCTACATCCTGATCGCCCTGCCGACCTTCTGGTTCGCCGCGCTGCTCAAGGAGTACGTCGCCGGGGGGGGTCAACGACCTGTTCGGGCAACAGGTGCTCTACACGCTCGGTGAGGAGACCCCGGGGTTGTCGCTGTACGCCTCCGGCTGGGAGCTCTGGTCCGACCGGCTCGGGCACCTGGTGCTGCCCACGGTGAGCCTGGCCGCGCTGTCCTTCGCCGCCTGGAGCCGCTTCCAGCGCGCGGCGATGCTGGACGTGCTCGGGTCGGACTACATGCGGCTGGCCCGGGCCAAGGGGCTCACCTACCGCCGCGTCGTCTTCAAGCACGGGCTGCGCAATGCGCTGATCCCGCTCACCACGGTGGTCGCGCTCGGCGTGGGCACGCTGTTCGGCGGCGCGGTCATCACCGAGACGGTCTTCGTCTGGCACGGCATGGGCGAGTACCTGATCAGCAACGGCATCCGCCAGGAGGACATCAACGTGGTGCTGGGCTGGCTGCTGGTCAGCGCCGTGTTCATCGTCGTCTTCAACCTGGTCGCCGACATCCTGTACGCGGTGCTCGACCCGCGCATCCGGCTGTCCTGACCCGGCATCGCGAGAAGGAACGAGCCCATGGCCACCACTCAGACCAGCACCGGACCCGTGGTCCCCGCGACCCCCGGCACCCCCGAGGGGGGCGGGGTCGAGCGCGAGTTCACCGTCAAGGCGCGCAGTCAGCGCCAGCAGATCGTCGGCCGCTTCCTGCGCAACAAGGTGGGCATGACCGGGCTGGTCATCTTCCTGCTCCTGCTGGTGTTCGGGTTCCTGGGCCCGCTGGTCACCGGCGTCGACTACGCCGACCAGGACAGCGGCTCGCAGTCGGTCCCCCCGGGCACCGCGGGCTACCTGCTGGGCAGCGATGCGATCGGCCGTGACCTGATGGCCGGGATCATGACCGGGGTGCAGCGCTCGCTGTTCATCGTGCTGCTCTTCGTCGCCATCGCGCTCCCGCTCGGCCTGCTGGTCGGCGCACTGGCCGGCTACTTCGGCAGGTGGGTCGACAGCGTCCTGATGCGGCTGGTCGACCTGATCCTCACCGTGCCGTTGCTGGTCGTGCTGATCGTCGTGGCCAGCAACTTCCCGGGCTCCCGCACCCCGTTGGGCGTGGGGATCATCCTCGGCCTCTTCGGCTGGCTGGACCTCGCCCGGATCGTGCGCAGCCAGTTCCTCTCCCTGCGGGAGAAGGAGTACGTCGAGGCCGCGCACGCGATGGGCGCCTCCAACGTGCGGATCATCTTCAAGCACCTGATCCCCAACGCGCTGGGGTCGCTGATCGTCTGGACGACGCTGGCCGCCGCCACCGCGATCATCCTCGAGGCCTCGCTGACCTACCTGGGCTTCGGCGTCAACGGCGCCAACCAGACCTCGCTGGGGCGCCTGGTGTCCGACGGTGTCCAGGCTGCCAGCACCCGCCCCTGGCTCTTCTACTTCCCCGGCATCACCCTGCTGATCATCGTGCTGTCGATCAACCTGATCGGCGACGGGATCCGGGATGCCTTCGACCCGAGCAACCGCCGCGTGCGGGCCTGAGGAGCTCCATGTCCACCATCGGGACCACGGGCCCCGCCATGTCCGGTGCCACCTCCACGGGGGCCATGACCCAGGGTCGGACCACCAGCCTCCCCGGCTTCGACCCGAGCGCGCCGCTGCTGGAGGTCACCGACCTCAACGTCCGGTTCCCCACCGAGGACGGCCTGGTGCACGCCGTCCGCGGGGTCGACTACAGCCTGCGCTCCGGTGAGGTGCTGGGCATCGTCGGCGAGTCCGGCTCCGGGAAGTCGGTGACGTCGCTGGCGGTGATGGGTCTGCTGCCCGGGTCGGCGCGGGTCACCGGATCGATCAAGTACCGCGGCCAGGAGCTGCTGGGGCAGAGCGACCGGAGCATGTCGCGGATCCGCGGCAAGGGCGTCTCGATGATCTTCCAGGACCCGATGACGTCGCTGGACCCGGTCTACAAGATCGGGGCGCAGATCGAGGAGACGCTGCGCATCCACGACAAGCAGCTGTCGTCCAAGGCCGCGGAGGCGCGGGCGGTCGAGCTGCTGGAGCTGGTCGGCATCCCGAACGCCGGCGACCGCGTGGACGCCTACCCGCACGAGTTCTCCGGCGGCATGCGCCAGCGGGTGGTCATCGCGATCGCGATGGCGAACGAGCCGGAGGTGATCATCGCCGACGAGCCGACGACGGCCCTGGACGTCACCGTCCAGGCGCAGATCCTCGAGGTGCTGCAGACCGCCCTCCAGGAGACCGGCGCCGCGATGGTCATGATCACCCACGACCTGGGCGTCGTCGCCGGGATCGCCGACCGCGTCCTGGTCATGTACGCCGGCCGGCCGGTGGAGGTCGGCAGCGTCGAGGACATCTACTACGAGCCCCGGATGCCGTACACGCTCGGGCTGCTGGGCTCGCTGCCCCGGCTGGACTCCACCAGCCGCGAGCGGCTCACCCCGATCAAGGGCGCGCCGCCCTCGGTGGTCAACATGCCGCCCGGTTGCCCCTTCGCCCCGCGCTGCCCGCTGCACATCGCCGAGTGCGACGAGGCCGAGCCCGAGCGGTTCCAGGTCGGGCCGGGTCACACGGCTGCCTGCATCCGCACCGAACAGGTCGCCGCCGCACACGGACGGGCCGCCGACATCTTCAGCGAGTCCGCCGATGACACGGCCCTGGCGGCGGACCGCACCCCGGCCGGGGTCGCCCTCGCCCAGGGCGACCTGGACGACGACGGTCCCGCCGTCCCGCCCGGCGACCAGACCGCACCCCGCGCGGGGCAGACCGACGCCGGCACCCAGAGCGTCGTCAGCTCCCCGCCACGCCCCACGAACGGAGACCGGGCATGACCGCCCCCACCACCCAGCGGCCTGCCGGCGGCGCCCCCGACCGCGGTGAGCCGATCCTCTCGGTGCGCGGCCTGGAGAAGCACTTCCCGATCAAGGGCGGCGGCCTGGTCAAGCGGACCGTCGGGGCGGTGCGTGCCGTCGACGGCATCGACCTGGACCTCTACCCCGGTGAGGTGCTCGGGCTCGTGGGTGAGTCCGGGTGCGGCAAGTCCACGACCGGGCGCGCCATCCTCAACCTCCAGCCGGCCACCGCCGGCTCGGTGGTCTTCGAGGGGCGGGAGCTCGTCGGGCTGGACCGCAAGCAGATGCGCCCGCTGCGCCGGGACATCCAGCTGATCTTCCAGGACCCCTACGCCTCGCTGAACCCGCGGCTGCCCGTCTTCGACATCGTCGCCGAGCCGATGGTCATCCACGGGCTCACCAAGGACCAGGCCGAGCTCCGCTCGCGGGTGCGGGCGCTGGTGGAGACCGTCGGGCTGAACCCCGAGCACACCAACCGGTACCCGGCCGAGTTCTCCGGCGGGCAGCGGCAGCGCATCGGCATCGCCCGGGCGCTCGCCCTGCAGCCCAAGGTGCTGGTCCTCGACGAGCCGGTGTCGGCGCTGGACGTCTCGATCCAGGCCGGCGTCATCAACCTGCTCGAGGACCTGAAGAACGACCTGGGGCTGAGCTACCTGTTCATCGCCCACGACCTGTCGGTGGTCCGGCACATCTCCGACCGGGTCGCGGTCATGTACCTGGGGCGGATCATCGAGATCGCCGACCAGGAGGAGCTGTTCAACCGCCCGGCGCACCCGTACACGCAGGCGCTGCTGTCGGCGATCCCGCTGCCCGACCCGCGCCGCGAGCGCGCCCGGCAGCGGATCATCATCACCGGCGACGTCCCGAGCCCGGCCAACCCGCCCTCGGGGTGCCGGTTCCGCACCCGCTGCCAGAAGTTCGCCAACGAGCTCACCGACGGCCGGCGCGAGCTGTGCCTGACCGTCGACCCGAAGCTCGAGGACCGCGGCGCCGGCCACCTCAACGCCTGCCACTACGCCGAGGTCAAGTCGGTGTTGTGACATGGCGATCCTGGCGGATCGCACCGCGGCCAGGTGCCGTGCCCGGCTGGCGTTTTGCCGTTTCGTCGGATCCGAGCAGGACCCTCCGGGTCCGTGCTCGGATCCGACAGCTCGCGCTGCTCGCGCACTGCTGCGCGGCCGAGTCGTGGGCCTGCTCCGGTGACGCGGCTCCGTCGGTGCCAGGCGGGGGTCCTCCGGACCCCGCGCCTGGCACCGACACTCGCGGCGCTCGCGGCCGTTGGCGGACACGGGTACGAGCGTCCTGGGCCGTCACGGTGTAATTGCTCGCGTGACTGCTCCACGCCGGCTGATGCTCGTGCACGCCCATCCCGACGACGAGACGATCAACAACGGGGCCACGATGGCCCGGTACGTCGCCGAGGGGGCGCACGTCACCCTGCTCACCTGCACGCTGGGGGAGGAGGGCGAGGTGCTGGTGCCCGAGCTCGCCCAGCTCGCCGCCGACCAGGCCGACCAGCTCGGTGGGTACCGGATCGGTGAGCTGGGCGCGGCCATGGCGGCGCTCGGCGTCACCGACTGGCGGTTCCTCGGCGGGGCGGGCCGCTACCGGGACTCCGGGATGATGGGGACGGCGGCGAACGAGCACCCGCGGGCCTTCTGGCAGGCCGACCTGGACGAGGCGGTCGCGCACGCGGTCGCCGTCGTCCGCGAGGTGCGCCCGCAGGTCCTGGTCACCTACGACGAGGACGGCGGCTACGGCCACCCGGACCACGTCCAGGCGCACCGGGTCGCGATGGGCGCCGTCGAGGCGGCCGCCGACCCCGGCTACCGGGCCGACCTCGGGCCGGCCTGGCAGGTCGGGAAGGTCTACTGGAACGCGGTGCCCCGCTCCGTGGTGCAGCGGGGGATCGACGCGATGGCCGCCCTGGCGGAGGAGTCCCCCTTCGCCTCGCTGGGCGACCTGGACGAGGTGCCGTTCGCCGTCGCCGACGACGTCGTCACCACCGAGGTCGACGCCCGCGCCCACGCCGGGGCCAAGGAGGCGGCGATGCGCGCCCACCCGACCCAGATGACCGTGGACGGCCCGTTCTTCGCGCTGTCGAACAACCTGGGCCAGGAGGTGCTGGCCACCGAGCACTACCGGCTGGTGCGCGGGGCGCGGGGCCCGGCCGGGGCGGGCCCGCAGGGCTGGGAGGACGACCTGTTCGCCGGGCTGCCGGGGTGAGGCTGCTCCGGCTGCTGGGCTGGTCGGTCCTGGCGGTGGTCGTCTCCGCCTGGCTCGCGCTGGTCGAGGTGTTCTGGCTGCCCTGGCGGGTCGGCGGGGTGCCGGTGCCGATCTCCCTGCTCGTGGCCGTGGTCGGCAACCTGCTGCTGGTCGATGCGGCCCGCCGGCTGTCCGGCTCCCGGCTGGTGGCCGTCCTCCCGGCCGTGGTGTGGCTGGTCATCGCGCTGGCCGGCGCGATGCGCCGTCCGGAGGGCGACCTGCTGCTGGCCGGCGGCAACGCCGTCACCCAGGCGATCACCCTCGGGTTCCTGCTGGTCGGGGTGGTCGCCGCGGCGTTCGCCGTCGGCCGGGCGCTGGGCGCCCCGCCGGTCAGGCCGGCCGGTGCCGGTAGTGGTAGCGGTGGTGCTCGATGAACCCCGCCTGCCGGTAGAGCGCCCGGGCTGCGGCGTTCCCCGCGGTGACCTGCAGGTAGGTGGAGTGGGCGCCCCGCTCGGCCGCCCAGCGGCCCAGCGCCGCCATCACGGCGGTCGCCAGCCCGCGGCGCCGGTGCTCCTCGGCGACGGTCACCGCGGTGACGCCCAACCAGCCGTCGGTCAGCGCACCCCGGCCGACCGCCGCCAGCGGCGCCGGCGCCGGGTCCAGCCGCACGGACGCGAAGACGACGTCCGCGGCGGAGGTCAGCACCTGGCGGGCGACCGGCGGCAGCGGTGCGCCACGGTGCCGGTACCCGGCCAGCCAGGCGTCGTCCGGCGTGGGGGAGAGGTCGACCCGGACGTTCGGCTCGGCCGGCCGGCCGGCCGCTGCGGTGAGCACCAGCACGTCCTCGTCCCGGGTCCAGCCGGCCGCGTCGAAGGCGGCGTCGGCGCGCCGGGACTGGACGCCGGGCAGCTGGGCGGCCGGCCGGAGCCCCCGGTCGTCGTACCACCGGGAGACGGCGGCGACCGCCTCGGGCAGCGGCACCCCGGGGTCGCCGACGACCAGGGCGGAGTTGGCCCGCCCGGTGAAACCGCCGCCGGCGCGCAGCAGCCAGTCGCCCAGCCGTTCCTCCTCCAGGGCCTGCCAGCCACGTGCAGCGAGCAGTTCCAGCTCCGGTACCCCCAGGGGTGAGCGCCTCTGTCCCATGGCTCGATCCTGCGGTCTCAGCCGGACAGCGGCGTCGCCGGGGTCGGCAGCTGCTGGGCGAGCCAGTCGAGGAAGTGCTCGGCCGGCATCGGCCGGGCCACGTGGTAGCCCTGGGCGACGTCGCAGCGCCACTCCCGCAGGGTCGCCAGTGCGGCGGCGTCCTCGACGCCCTCCACCACGATCGTCATCCCGAGGTCCCGGCCCAGCTGCAGCGTGCTGCGCACGATGGCCGCGGCCCGGACGTCGGAGGTGAGCTGCCCGACGAAGCTGCGGTCCAGCTTGAGCTCGTGCACCGGCAGCGCGCGCAGGTACGTCAGGGACGAGTAGCCGGTGCCGTAGTCGTCGATGGAGAGCCGGACGCCGAGCGCCCGCAGCCCGGCGAGCACCTGGGAGCTGCGCGCCGCATCGGCCATCAGCACGTCCTCGGTGATCTCCAGGGTGAGCGCCGGGGCGGGCACGCCGGTCGCCTCCAGGAGCATCGCGACCTGGTCGGGCAGGGCGACGTCGGCGAGGTTGGAGACCGACAGGTTCACCGCGACCGACAGGTCGTGGCCGGCGGCGCGCCAGCCCTGCAGGTCGCGGAGCGAGCGCTCCAGCACCCGCAGCGCCAGCCGGCGCATCAGGCCGGCCTGCTCGGCTAGGCCGAGGAAGGCGTCCGGGGCGAGCAGGCCGCGCTCGGGGTGCGCCCACCGCACCAGGGCCTCCACGCCGGACACCCGGCCGGTGTGCAGGTCCAGCTGCGGCTGGTAGTGGGGGACGAGCTGGTCGGAGTCCAGGGCGCCGCGCAGCTCCTCGAGGGTCTGCAGCCGGTCACGGGGGTCCGCCTCGCCGCCCGGGGTCCAGACCTGGGCGCCGTCCCGGGCCCGCTTGGCCGAGTACATCGCGGTGTCGGCCCGGGCGAGCAGCAGCGAACGGTCCCGGCCGTGGTCGGGGCACACGGCGATCCCGACGCTGGCGTCGACGTGCAGCGACATGCCGTCGAGCACGAACGCCTCCCGCAGGGCCGCCCCGATCCGGTCGGCCACCTCCTGTGCCCGGGCCGTGTCGGCGTCGGGCAGCAGGACGGCGAACTCGTCACCACCCATCCGGGCCAGCAGGTCCGTCGGCGCCAGCGGCTGCTGGAGGCGGGGGCCGACCAGGCGCAGCAGCTCGTCGCCCACGCTGTGCCCGAAGCTGTCGTTGACCTCCTTGAAGCGGTCCAGGTCGATCATCAGCACCGCACAGGACCGGGCCGGCGTCGCGTAGACGGTCCGCTCCAGCTCCTCGGTGAACCGCCGCCGGTTGGCCAGCCCGGTGAGCGGGTCGTTGTGCGCCTCGCGGGCCAGCTGCTGGACGCGCAGCTGCTCCACCGCCCGCAGCTCGGCGTTCTGAACGACCAGGGCGCCCTCGAGCACCACCTGCTGGACCGCCTGGCGCAGCGCCGGTGACCACTCGGCGGCCCCGCTGGAGGAGCCGGTGACGACCATGCCGAGCAGCCGGTCACCGGACAGCAGCGGCACGGTGAGGTAGGCGGTGAGGCCCAGTGCGCGCACCAGGTCGGCGTCCAGCAGGTCGCTGGCGACGGCGTCGGGGACGAAGACCGGGCGCCGGTCGCGGGCGGTCAGCTGCCACAGCCGGACGTCGCTGACGTCCCGGCCGACCAGCCGGTCGCGGATCACCCCGATGTTCTCCTCGGACCAGCCGACGTGGCGGACCTCGGCGAGTCGACCGGCGTCGTCGACCAGGAAGGCGGCGCTGCGCTCGGCGCCGGTCAGCCCCCGGACGACGGTGGCCAGCACCTCGCCGGCCTCGGCCACCCCGGTCACCGACGCCCCGTCCACGAGCAGCTGGCGGACGGCGCGCGCCGTGCTGAGCGATGCGGCACGGGCCTCGGTGGCGCGGGCCTGTTCGATGACCCCGCCCAGGTGGGCCCCTGCGGCCGAGGCGAGCCGGCGGACGTCCTCGGGGAAGGGCTGGATCGAGGAGCTGTCCAGGGTCAGGACGCCGGACAGCTGCGGGCTGCGGCCCAGGGGCACGGCCAGGCCGGAGGCGATGCCGAACGCATCGACCCACCAGCCGGTCAGCAGGTCGGAGTCCCGGTCGGCGGTCAACGGCCGGCCGGTGCGGAGCACCTCGTCGGCCAGCCGGAGCGGCTCCGGTGCCTGGCGGAACTGGGTCCACGAGTCGGGGTCGCGCCGGCCGTCGGCGTAGCTGGCCATCCGCGGCACCAGGACGCCGTCCTCCAGCAGGAACACGCAGGCGCGGTGCACCTCGCCCAGCGCGGCCAGCTGCTCGCAGGCCGAACCGAGCAGCTGGTCCATCGACCGGGCGAGGGCGGCGCTCTCGATCAGCCCGAGCAGCACGTCGGACTGGGCCAGCCGGCGCTGCGCCGACCGTCGCGTCCAGGCCTCCTGCAGGGCCAGGGCCAGCCGCGGGGTGGCGTGCCGGAGTTGTGACGCCGAGGCCGCGGCGGCCGGCTCGATGATGAGGGCACCGACGACGTCGTCGCCCACCAGGAGCGGTTCGCCGTGGGCCGAGCGGACGCCGTACCGGCCCGCCTCGTCGGCGAGGGACTGCGGGGCGTCGTCCAGGTGCATGTTCAGGGTGCGGCGCTCACCGATCACGGCGGACATCACCGGGGAGCGGTCCAGGGACAGCGGCACGCGGTCGGAGGCCGGCACCTGACCGACCGGCTCGCCGGACCGGACCTGCCGGAAGGGGAACGCGACGCCGGTGCTCGCCTCGTGCACCCAGACCGCCACCCGGCTGGCCCCGGAGCTGCGCTGCAGCCGGAGCATCAGCTGCTCCAGGGCGGCGACCGCGTCGTACGGCGAGGGCGGGCGCTCGGCTGGCTGCGCATCTGCACCGGACGTCGGGACCTCTGACACACCGCTCCATCGGCGGCACCGGCCGGCTCTTGAGCGTGTGCAGCAGGTCACCCCCCGATCGGGGGGCGTGGTCCGGTGGTGGTCGGCGGCCCACCCGTCGCGCTGAGCGAGGGGGCTTCGGGTGATACTGGGGAAGATCGATCCGCAGTCCCTGGCCCGCCAGGGAGCTCACCGCCCCGCACGTCCCGGAGGAACCCCGTGACCTACGTCATCACCCAGGCCTGTGTCGACGTCCTCGACAAGGCGTGCATCGACGAGTGTCCGGTGGACTGCATCTACGAGGGCGACCGGATGCTCTACATCCACCCCGACGAGTGCGTGGACTGCGGTGCCTGCGAGCCGGTCTGCCCGGTGGAGGCCATCTACTACGAGGACGACGTCCCGGACAAGTGGAAGGACTTCTACAACGCCAACGTGGAGTTCTTCTCCGACCTGGGCAGCCCCGGTGGCGCAGCCAAGACCGGCAAGATCCACAAGGACCACCCGCTGGTGGCCGCGCTCCCGCCCCAGGGCGAGTGAGCACGGTCCGGCTGCCGGACTTCCCCTGGGACTCGCTGGGTCCTGCGCGCGCTCGCGCCGCTGAGCACCCCGGTGGTGCGGTCGACCTGTCGATCGGCACGCCGGTCGACCCGACCCCGCCCGTGCTGGGGGAGGCGCTGGCCGCAGCCGGCAACGCGCCCGGGTACCCGACGGCGCTGGGCACCGCGGACGTGCGGCGGGCTGCGGCCGGCTGGCTCAGCCGCCGGCTCGGCGTCGAGGTCGCCGACCCCCTCGGGACCGACCCGTCGGTGATCCCGACGGTCGGCTCGAAGGAGCTCGTCGCGCTGCTGCCGACGCTGCTGGGGCTGTCCGGGACCGGGACGGTGCTGATCCCGGAGGTCGCCTACCCGACCTACGAGGTGGGCGCCGTCGTGGCCGGGCTCTCGGTGCAGCGCACCGACACCCCGCCGGCGGGGAGGGGTGACGCCGTCCTGGTCTGGCTGAACTCGCCGGGAAACCCGCACGGCCGGGTGCTCACCGACGACGAGCTGCGCGCGTGGGTGAGCTGGGGCCGGGCGCACGGCGTGCCCGTCGTCGCCGACGAGTGCTACATCGAGCTGGGGTGGGGCGACGTCCACCCGCGGTCCCTGCTGCACCCCGACGTCGCCGGACCGGACCACACCGGGCTGCTGGCCGTCCACTCGCTGTCCAAGCAGTCGACGGCGGCGGGCTACCGCGCCGGGCTGCTGTCCGGCGACCCGGCGCTGGTCCGCCGGGTGTGGGAGGTGCGGCGGCACCTCGGTCTGCTCGTGCCGACACCGGTGCAGGCGGCGATGGCCGCGGCGCTGGCCGACGACGGGCACGTGGACGCCCAGCGGGAGCGCTACCGGTCCCGCCGCGACCGGCTGGCTCCGGCCGTGCGCGCCGCCGGTGCCCGGATCGACCACTCCGCGGCCGGCCTGTACCTCTGGGTGACCCGGGACGAGGACTGCTGGGCGACGATCGACTGGCTCGCCGGACTCGGCATCGTGGCCGCGCCCGGCAGCTTCTACGGCCCGGCCGGGAACCGGCACGTGCGGATGGCGCTCACCGCCACCGACGAGCGGATCGACGCCGCGGTCGAGCGCCTCGCCGGCTAGCCCGCAAGGGTGGCGCGGTGGGCGGCCGGGCTCACCCCGGTGGCCCGCTTGAAGGCGGTGCTCAGCGCGAACGGGCTGGCGTAGCCCACCCGGCGGGCGATGCCGGAGAGGGTCAGCGTGCGGTCGCGCAGCAGGTCGGTGGCGAGTGCGATCCGCCAGCTGGTCAGGTAGCCCATCGGTGGCTCGCCGACCAGCTCGGTGAACCGGCGCGCCAGCGTGGCCCGGGCGACCCCGACCGCGTCGGCGAGCGAGGCGACGGTCCACGGCTCCGCCGGGCGATCGTGGATCAGGGTCAGCGCCGGCCCGACGACCGGGTCGCCGGCGGCGACGTACCAGCCGGGGGCACGGGCCTCCGGCCGGGCGGCCCAGACCCGCAGTGCGGAGACGAGGGCGACGTCCAGCAGCCGGTCGAGCACCGCCTCCTGGCCGGGCGCCTCCCGGGCCACCTCCGCGGCGAGCAGCCGGGTCACCGCGGCGGTGCCCTCGTCGGCGGGGACGGCCACCAGGGGCGGGAGCGCCCGCACCAGCCGCTCACCCACCGCGCCGGGCCGGGCATAGGTGCCGGTGAGCAGGACGGTGCCTCCTGCGGCGTCGTTGCCCCACGCCCGGGTGCCCAGTTCGGTCATCCCGGTGCCCGGCCCGACGGGGGTGCACCGCTGCCCGGGGCCGACGGTCACCTGCGGCGGTGTCGACGGCTGGTCGGCCACCGTGTAGTGCTGCGGGCCGCGGACCAGGGCGACGTCGCCGGCGCCGATGCGCGCGGTGCCGCCGTCGGCGAGCACCAGCCACGCCGAGCCGCGCAGGACGGCGAGCAGGGTCAACGGCGCCTCGTCGGCGATCCGCATCGACCAGGGCGGGCTGAGCAGGGAGCGCAGCAGGAAGGCCCCGCGGGCGTGCGGACCGTCGAGCAGGCCGGAGACGGCGTCCATGCGGCGCAGCGTAGACGCTGGAGCATGTTCCTGCGGCTCCTGACCATGGATCGTCTCGGTTCTCGGCGCTGTACTGACGGCATGACCGAACAGTTGATCCTCGTGACCGGCGGCACCGGGATGACCGGCAGCCGCATCGCCCACCGACTGCGTGCGCGGGACGTCCCCGTCCGGGTCGCCTCCCGGAGCTCCGCCTGCCGGCTCGACTGGGCCGACCGCACCACCTGGGACGCCGCCCTGGCCGGGACATCGGCGGTGTACCTGGCGTACGCGCCGGACCTCGCCGTCCCGGGGTCGGACAGCGTCCTGACCGACTTCACCGAGCGGGCTGCCCGCGCCGGGGTCGGCCGGGTGGTGCTGCTGTCCGGGCGGGGTGAGCCCGCCGCGCAGCGGGCCGAGCAGGCGGTGCAGCGGACGGCCACCGACGCCGGGCTGGCGTGGACGGTGGTGCGGTGCAGCTGGTTCGTGCAGAACTTCACCGAGGGTCAGTTCGCCGGCGCGGTGCGCGCCGGTGAGCTCGCGCTGCCCGTGGACGACGTGGTCGAGCCGTTCGTGGACGCCGACGACATCGCCGAGGTGGCCGTCACCGCACTGCTGGACGACGGGCACGCCGGACGGACCTACGAGCTGACCGGCCCACGGGCGCTCGGCTTCGGTGCGGCCGTCGCCGAGATCGCCGCGGCGACGGGCCGTCCGGTGGCCTTCCGGCCGGTGCCGCTCGGGGAGTTCTCCGCCGGCCTGACGGAGGAGGGCGCGCCGCCGGAGGTGGTGGAGCTGATGGCCCACCTGTTCACCGAGGTCCTGGACGGCCGCAACGCCGCGCCCACCGACGGGGTGCAGCAGGCACTGGGCCGCCCGGCCACCGACCTCATCGACGCGGTGCGGCGCAGCGCGCTCGCCGGGAGCCGGGCGTGATCGGGGAGCGCCCACCCGTGCTGGTGGTCGCGACCGTCGGGTCGGGGCTGGTCGCCGGGGCCTTCGCCGTCTTCAGCCTGATGGTGCTGCCGGCGCTGACCGCCCTGCCCGGCGCTGCCGGTGCGACGGCGATGCAGTCGGTCAACCGCGCCGCCATCCGCCCCGGCTTCATGACGCTGCTCTTCGGCACCGCGCTGGTCTGCCTGGTGCTGGGCGGCGCCGAGTTGGCCGGGCAGCGCCGGCCCGCTGTGCTCACCGGTGCCGCGCTCTACCTGTTCGGCGTCGTCGGGGTGACCGTGCTGGCCAACGTGCCGCTCAACGACGCGCTGGCCCGGCTGGACGCCGCCGCGCCGGGAGCAGCGGAGACGTGGCGGGAGAACGCGGCCCGCTGGAGCAGGTGGAACACCGTCCGCGCGCTCGCCGCGACGGGTGCGGCGACCGCGTTCGTGCTCGTGCCGGCCGACTGACCCCGGCCCCGAGCTCAGCCCAGCTGCAGCTGGAGCGGCAGCTCGAAGGTGCTCGGGGTGCTCTCCCAGCCCACCTCCGGGGTCCAGCGCCAGCCGTCCATCGTCACCTCGGTCAGCCCGAACCGCTCGGCGTGCGTCACCGCCCAGGTGGCCTCCGGCCAGCCGGCGTCGGCGATCGTCACGGTGCCGTCGGTCTCGACCGTGGGCGCACCGGCCTCCCGCCGGGCGGCCTCGGTGACCAGCGCCGTCCGCTCGGCGACGGGGGCCAGCGCGACGCCCGGCGCGGCGCCACAGGTCAGGGCGGAGGGAGAGGTCGCGAGCAGGGCGCCGGTCAGCGCGGTCGCCATCGGCTCCCACTGCTGGTACGCCTCCGGGAAGCCGCTGCGCTGAACTTCCTGAGCCACCTCGGTGAGCCGGCCGGTCTCCCAGCCGGGCACCTTCACCAGGCCGTCGAAGAACTTGCCGGCCGAGTAGACCGGGTCCTGCACCTGGGCCTCGCTGCCCCAGCCCTGGGAGGGCCGTTGCTGGAAGAGGCCGAGGGAGTCGCGGTCCCCGTAGTCGAGGTTCCGCAGCCGGGACTCCTGCTGGGCGGTCGCCAGCGCGATCACGGTGGCCCGCGGCGGCAGCCCACGGGAACGGGCCACCGCGGCGATCGTCGCGGCGTTGGCGGCCTGCTCGGTGGTGACGGTGACGTCTGAACCGGGCACGGTGCACCCGGCGACCCCCGACGGCGTGCCCTCCTCCTCGCTCCAGACCAGGGCGACGGCGGCGATCAGGACGGCGACGAGGACCAGCGGCCACAGACCACTCGCACGGGACCTGCGTGCGGTCCTGCGGGCCGGGGGGCGAGCCGCCGGCCGGCCCGCGCGGGCCGGTGGCCGGCTCGACGGGCGAGGTGCCCGGGCCGGGGGCCGTCGGCTCGCGACCGGGCTGCTGACCATCGCGCCGATGGTAGGTCGCCGCGCTGGGAGTCAGCTGGACGTCGGTGGCCTGCGCGGCGGTCGTGTCCGGTGGGGAGGACGAGCCCGATGAGCCGGTCGCGCCCGCGTCAGTTGGCGTGAAGCGCGGCGTTGAGCGCGCCCCAGTCGCCGTCGCGGGGCAGGGCCTCGAGCGCGCCGCTGAGGGAGTTGCGGCGGAACAGCAGGCCGCTGCGCCCGGAGAGCTCGCCGCCCTTGATCGACGTCCCGTCGGGGAGCAGCACCTTCGACCCGGCGGTCACGTAGCAGCCGGCCTCGACCACGCAGCCGTCGCCGAGGGAGATGCCGATGCCGGCGTTGGCGCCGAGCAGGCAGCCCTTGCCGATCGAGATGACCTGCTTGCCGCCGCCGGAGAGCGTGCCCATGATCGAGGCGCCGCCACCGATGTCGGAGTCGGCGTCCACGACGACCCCGGCGCTGATCCGGCCCTCCACCATCGACGGGCCCAGCGTGCCGGCGTTGAAGTTGACGAAGCCCTCGTGCATGACCGTGGTGCCCTCGGCGAGGTGGGCCCCGAGCCGGACCCGGTCGGCGTCGGCGATCCGCACACCCGAGGGGACGACGTAGTCGACCATCCGCGGGAACTTGTCGACCCCGAAGACGGTCAGGTGCCCGCCCTCGGACCGCAGCCGGGCCCGCGCCGCGTTCAGCTCGGTGGCGAGCACCGGGCCGGCGCTGGTCCAGGCCACGTTGGCCAGCAGCCCGAAGACGCCGTCCACGTTGACCCCGTGCGGCCGCACCAGCCGGGCGGACAGCAGGTGCAGGCGCAGGTAGACGTCGTGGGCGTCGACCGGCGGGGCGGAGAGGTCGGCGATGGTCGTGGAGACGGCGACCGACTGCACGCCGCGGGCATCGTCGGTGCGCACCAGACCGGAGAAGTCGGGCCCGAGCAGGCCCTCCAGCTCCAGCACCCCGATCTGCTGGGTGCCGCTCTCGCCCTGGTCGGCACCGCTGAGCGCCGGCGAGGGGAACCAGGTGTCCAGCACCGTCCCGTCGGTGGTGAGGGTGGCGATGCCGACGCCGTTCGCGCCGGTGGTCTCTGCTGCGGTCGTCACGGGCAGTCAGGCTACCCAGGGCGCCGCGGCCTGGCCTGGCTGCCGGGGCAGCGCGGCCTGGCCTGGCTGCCGGGGCAGCGCGGCCTGGCCTGGCTGCCGGGGCAGGGTGCGGGCGTCGGCGAGGGGCGGGGGGAGCCGGGGCCTCCCTCACTAGGCTCGGCGGTCGTGAGCCCCGCCGAGCAGCCGCTGCCCCCGCTCGACCTGAGCGCCGACGTCCTCACCCTGACCCGGGCACTGGTCGACGCGCCCTCGGTGTCCGGCAGCGAGGGGGCGCTGGCCGACGCCGTCGAGGCGGCGCTGCGCGGGCTCGGTGGGCTGGAGGTGGAGCGGATCGGCGACTCGGTGCTGGCCCGGACGAACCTGGACCGGGACACCCGGATCGTGCTCGCCGGGCACCTGGACACGGTGCCGATCGCCGACAACGTGCCCAGCCGGCTCGAGGTCGTCGACGGCGAGGAGCGGCTCTACGGCTGCGGCACCAGCGACATGAAGGCCGGTGACGCGGTGATGCTGCGGCTCGCCGGGATGTTCGGCGTCCCCGGGGCGCAGCCGGCCCGCGACCTCACGTTTGTCTTCTACGACAACGAGGAGGTCGAGGCGGTCCGCAACGGGCTGGGCCGGGTGGCCCGCGAGCGCCGCGGCTGGCTGTACGGCGACCTGGCGGTGCTGCTCGAACCCACGGACGGGGTGGTCGAGGGCGGCTGCCAGGGCACGCTGCGCGTGGTCCTCACCGTGCCCGGGGCCCGCGCGCACAGCGCCCGTTCCTGGCTCGGGGTCAACGCCGTGCACGGTGCCGCCGGCATCCTCGCCACCCTGGCCGCCCACCGGTCCCGCGAGGTGGAGATCGACGGGCTCCAGTACCGCGAGGGGCTCAACGCCGTGCGGATCGAGGGCGGGGTGGCCGGGAACGTCGTCCCCGACGAGTGCCGGGTGACCGTCAACTTCCGGTTCGCCCCTGACCGGGACGAGGACCAGGCCCTGGCGTACGTGCGGGAGGTGTTCGCCGACGCGCTGGCCGCCGGGGTCACCCTGGAGCTCACCGACAGCTCCGGCGGCGCGCTGCCGGGTCTGTCGGAGCCGGCCGCGGCTGCGTTCGTCGCCGCGGTCGGGCAGCCGGCCCGGGCGAAGCTGGGCTGGACCGACGTGGCCCGCTTCGCCGCCTTCGGCATCCCCGCGGTGAACTACGGCCCCGGTGACCCGAACCTGGCCCACACGGTCGACGAACACGTCCGGGTCGACCGGCTGCAGCCGGCCGAGGACGCCCTGATCGCCTACCTGAGCGGGAGTGACGCATGAGCGAGGACGAGGGCGGACGGCGGCGGCCGATCCGGCACCGCGGGCCGATCACGCTGCGCGGCGGCGAGCCCGACCCGCAGATGGCCGGGACGACGACCGACCAGCGCCTGCTGGACCGGCGCGGCAGCAGCGACTGGGTGCACACCGACCCGTGGCGCGTGCTGCGGATCCAGGCCGAGTTCGTGGAGGGCTTCGGGCTGCTGGCCGACCTGCCGCGGGCGGTCAGCGTCTTCGGCAGCGCCCGCACGCCGCGGGACTCCGAGTACTACGCCACCGGGGAGCAGCTGGGCGCGGCGCTGGCCGAGGCCGGCTACGCGGTGATCACCGGCGGCGGGCCGGGCGCTATGGAGGCGGCCAACAAGGGCGCCTGCGACGCGGGCGGCACGTCGGTCGGGCTGGGCATCGAGCTGCCGTTCGAGCAGGAGCTCAACGAGTGGGTCGACGTCGGCGTGCTGTTCCGCTACTTCTTCGTGCGCAAGACGATGTTCGTCAAGTACGCCCAGGCGTTCGTCATCCTGCCCGGCGGCTTCGGCACCCTCGACGAGCTGTTCGAGGCGCTCACCCTGGTGCAGACCGGCAAGGTGACCCGCTTCCCGGTGATCCTGTTCGGCAGCGAGTACTGGGCCGGGCTGGTCGACTGGATCCGGCAGACGATGGTGGCCCAGGGAACGGTGAGCCCGGGGGACCTCGACCTGCTGCACGTCACCGACGACGTCGCCGAGGCGGTCGCCATCATCCAGGCCGCGGACGCCACCCGCGCCGAGCACGAGTCGGAGCCGCCCGCCGGGGAGGCGGTCCCCGACCCCGCCCCGGTCGACGACTGAGCATGGCCGGTCTCGTCTTCGTCATCGGCCTGCTGCTGGTCGGCGGGCTGCTCTTCCTGGGCGCCTCCCTGCTGCTCGGCCGGGGCGAGACCCAGCCGCCCGCGGAGCCGGAGCGGTCTCCGGTGCAGCTGCCCGAGGGCCGGGCGGTGGTGGCCGACGACGTCCGGGCACTGCGGATCTCGGTGACCGTCCGCGGCTACCGGATGACCGAGGTCGACTGGCTGCTGGACCAGCTGGCCTCGGTGCTGGACGACCGGGACGCCGAGATCGCGGCCCTGCGCGCGCAGCTGCCGGCGGCGCACCCGGAGGACGACCAGCGCGACACTGACCCCGGGGGCGTGCCCGTCCCCGGGGACGGCCTCCGTGCCGGACCTGACGACGACGAGAGGCGGACCGGTGCCTGAACTGGTGGAGCAGATCGAGGTGGACGCACCACCCGAGCAGGTCTGGGCGGCGCTGGTCGACTGGGACCGGCAGGGTGAGTGGATGCTGCTCACCGACGTGCGGGCCGGCGCCCGGAACGGGCAGGGGGTGGGTGGCGAGCTGGCGGCCACCACCGGCGTCCGGCTGCCGGGGGTCGGACGCAGGGTGGGCGTGCTGGACACCATGCTGATCACCGGCTGGGAGCCGCCGCGCCGGGTCGACGTGCGGCACACCGGCCGGGTGGTGCGCGGCACCGGCACCTTCGAGGTGCGGCCCCGGGACGGCGGCGGGTCGACGTTCGTGTGGACCGAGGGGCTGGACCTGCCGCTGGGGGCGCTCGGCCGGGCCGGGTGGCCGCTGGTGCGCCCGGTGATGGCCGCCGGGGTGCGGCTGTCACTGCGCCGGTTCGCCGCCTACGCGCAGGCCCACCCCGCCTGACGAGGCTGCTCCGGCAGCCGCTCTGCACGCTCTTCGTCCGCTCTGCACGTGCTGCAGCACGTGCAGAGCGGACAGAACGCGTGCACGGGGAGGGGACGGGGGGCGGCGGCGCCGTCAGGCCGGCGCGAGCAGCGCGGCGCGGTCGGCGTCCCGGACCGCTGCCCGCGAGCGGTACCACTGCCGCCACAGAAGGGCGGCCACCAGCACGTGCACGACGGTGCCGCCGTGGTACATCAGCTGGGCGCCGGCCTCCGCCTCGGTGACCCCGGCCGGCGGGGCCGCGTACAGCGCCTTGGCCAGCACGTCGTGGGCGGCCGCTCCGGCGGCCAGCGCCACGGCGCGGGCGACCACGCCGCGGCGGTGCCCGATCGGGTCGAGGGCCAGGACGGCGGCCGTGGCCAGCCAGCCGGTGAGCAGCACGTGCGCCGAGACCAGCAGGTGCAGCCCGGGCGAGTGCAGCATCGCCGTCAGCAGGCCGGTGCCGTAGAGGGTCCAGAGCCCGGCGGCGTTCAGCCCGGTCGCGACGAACGGGTCGGCGAGCACCCGCACCGGCGCCGTGCGCAACACCCGGCTGACCCGTCGGGCGGCGTGCACCGGCAGGGCGCGCAGCAGCAGGGTCGAGGGGCGGGCGATCACCAGCAGCACCGGGGCGACCATCCCCACCAGCAGGTGCGCGGCCATGTGCGCGCGCAGGTCGCCGTGCGCCGCGGCGAGCGGCCCGGTGAGCGCGACGGCCAGGCAGCCCAGCCCCGCCAGCCAGGCCACCGTCCGGCCCGGTGACCACGGCGAGCGCGCCCGGGCGACGCCGGCCAGGTACAGCGCGGCCGGCACGAGCACCGCAGCCCCCACGGCCTGGTTCACGGTGTGCTGCCGGTCCGTGCGCGCCCGAGCAGCAGCGCCCCGGCGAGCAGCACGAGCACCCCGGCGCCGATCCAGGCCAGGTCGTAGCCGGTGAGGTCGACCCCGTAGCGGACCTGGTGCAGCCGCAACAGCTTGTGGTGGACGACGCCGTCCCAGACCTGGAACGCCCCGGCGCCCACCAGCACCGCGCCCCACCAGGTGCGCGGGGTGAACGCGCGCCGCCGACGGACGTCGGCGAGCAGCGCCAGACCGGCCACGGTCGCCGACCAGGTGGCGGCGTGCAGCAGCCCGTCGGAGACCAGCGCCGCGGCCCCACCGGCCCGGTCGTAGAAGTGGTGCCAGTGCAGCAGCTGGTGGAAGACGATCTCGTCGATCGCGCCGGCGGCGCCGAGGCCGAACAGCAGACCGGAGACCAGCAGCCGGCGGCGGTCGGACCGCGGGGGATCGGCTGCGGTCACGGGGCCTCCGTCGTCCGGCTGCGGGTGGTGCCGCATCGCTGCCCGGCAGCCGACCAGGGGAAACCCCTGCCCGGCGTACGACCCAGGGCGGACCCCTGCCGCGCGGGTTCCGTCCCCGGGGCGACGCGGTGCGCACGGTCGGCGGCCGACGATCAGTCCATGACCGCGATCCTCTCCGCCCGGGAACTCCGGATGACCTACGGCGACGGCCCGGCCGCCGCCCACGCCCTGGCCGGGGTCGACCTCGACCTCGGCTCCGAGTCGCTCGCGGTGATGGGGCCCTCCGGCTCCGGCAAGACCACGCTGCTGCACTGCCTGGCCGGGATCGCCCGGCCGACGTCGGGATCGGTCACCTGGCTGGGACAGGATCTCGCCCGGCTGTCCGACGCGCGGCGCACGGTGCTGCGCCGGTCGGACTTCGGGTTCGTCTTCCAGTCCGGCCAGTTGCTGCCCGAACTGCCCGCGGTGGAGAACGCGGCACTGCCGCTGATGCTGGCCGGCGTCGACCGCCGGACGGCGACCGAGCGCGCGGCCCGCTGGCTGGACCACCTGGGTCTGGCCGGGCTGGAGCAGCGCCGCCCCGGTGAGCTCTCCGGTGGGCAGGGTCAGCGCGTGGCGATCGCCCGGGCCCTGGTCACCGCGCCGGGGATCGTCTTCGCCGACGAGCCGACCGGTGCCCTCGACGCAGCCACCGGGCAGGAGGTGATGAGCCTGCTGGTCCGCTCGACCTCGGCGGCCGGGGCGGCCCTCGTCGTCGTCACCCACGACGAGGGGGTCGCCGCCTGGTGCGGACGGGTGGTCACCATGGGCGACGGCCTGCTGGTGGACGACCGCCGGACGCCGGCCGGTGACTTCCGATGAGGGCCGCGCTGCGGTTGTGGTGGGCGCTCGCGCGGCGGCAGGGGCCGGACCGGCTGACCACCGGGCTGGCCGTGCTCGCCTTCACCGCGGTGACCTGGGCGCTGCTGACCACCCTGGGCGGGCTGCGCGCCTTCGTCGGCCGTGCCGCCGTCGAGCGGGCCGAGCCGGAGCCCTCGGGCATGGCCGAGGTGTACGTCGTCCTGGCCGTCGTCGCGGCTGCTCTCATCCTGGTGCCGCTGGTCACGCTCGGCGGCGCGGCGGCCCGGCTGGCCGTCGCACGGCGCAACGCTCGGATGGCGGCGCTGCGGCTGGCCGGGGCGACCACCGGGCAGGTCGCGGGGATGGCGGTCGCGGACGCGCTGGCCCAGGCGGTCGCCGGCGCGCTGGCCGGGGCGGTGCTCTACGCGGCGACCCTGCCGCTGGTGGCGCTGCTGCACTTCCAGGGCCGGGCCTTCGCGGTGGGGGAGCTGTGGGTCGGCTCCTGGGGTGCGCTCGCCCTGCCGGCGGTGCCGCTGGTGGCCCTGGTCTCGGCGCTGGCGGCGCTGCGCCGGGTGGCGGTCACACCGCTGGGGGTGGCCGCGCGCACCGCGGTCAAGCCGCTGTCCTGGACCCGGCTGCTGCCGCTGTTCGTGCTGGTCGGGGTGTTCCTGCTCGCCGCCAACGGGCTGCTCCGGCTCGACGCGATCGTGGTGCTGGCGATCCTCGTCGGGACGCTGGCGGGCGCGATGTGGGTGTTCAACCTGGTCGGCCCGTGGCTGATCTCGGTGCTGGGCCGGGTGGTCGCCCGGCGGGCGCGCAGCGCGCCGACCCTGCTGGCCGGCCGGCGGATCGTCGACGACCCGAAGGCGGCCTGGCGCAGCGTGGGCGGGGTGGCGCTGGTCGCCTTCGTCGCCGGCGTGCTGAGCGTCAGCCCCGGCCTGGCGGCGACCGGTGCAGAGGAGGACCACCTCGGGGTGGACATCGCGACCGGGACGGCGATCACGCTGGTGATCGCGTCGCTGCTGGCCGCGGTCTCCACCGGGGTCACCCAGGCCGGCCGGGTGCTCGACCAGGCCAGGGAGTACCGCGCCCTGCACCTGGCCGGCACCGAGGTGGCCACCCTGCACGCCGCTCGGATGCGGGAGACGTGGATCCCGCTGGTGGTCTGCGTGGGGGGCGCGAGCGTCACGGCGCTGGCGCTGATCACCCCGTTCGTCGACGTGCTGGCCGACGAGCCGATCGGGGTGGTGCTCTTCCTCGGCTCCGTGGTGGCCGGCTGCGCGCTGGTGCTCGGCGGCACGGCGGCCAGCCGGCGGATGGTCGACCGGGCCGCTGGGGCGGCGGTCCCGGCCTGACCGGGCGCGGCCTGCGGCCGTGGGTCCGCCGCCGTCGGGACCGTCGTACCCGGGAGCCATGATGACCCGGTGACGGCGGCGGCTGGGGGACGAGGATGAGTCGGCGGGGCTGGGTGCTCTTCGTGGCGATGTCGCTGATCTGGGGCCTGCCGTACCTGCTGATCAAGGTGGCGGTCGAGGACTTCTCCCCGGTCGTCGTGGTCTTCCTGCGCTGTGCGATCGGCGCGGCGCTGCTCCTGCCGTGGACCCTGGCCCGGGGGCACCTGGGCACCGCGCTGCGCCGGCACTGGCGGGCCCTGCTGCTGTTCACCGTGCTGGAGATGACCGGCCCCTGGCTGCTGCTGCCGTACGCCGAGCAGTCGCTGTCCAGTTCGCTGACCGGGCTGCTCGTCGCGGCGGTGCCGTTCGTGGCCGCGGTGGCGGCCCTGGTCGCCGGGGACGAGGACCGGCTCTCCCCGCTGCGGGTGGTCGGGATGCTGATCGGGGTGGTGGGCATCGCCGCCCTGCTGGGGCTGGACGTCGGCGGGGCCCAGCTCAGCGCGATCGGGGCGGTCGCGCTGGTCGTGGTCGGCTACGCCGTCGCCCCGATCGTGATCAGCCACAAGCTGCCCGACGTGCCGGGCGTGACGGCGGCGTCCTTCGCGCTGCTGTTCACCGCGTTGGTCTACGCCCCGTTCGCGGTGCCCCGGCTCGGCGACGCCGTCGAGGCACCGACCCGGGCCTGGCTCGCGCTCCTCGCGCTGGGCACGGTCTGCACCGCGCTGGCCCTCGCGCTGTTCTTCGCGCTGATCCGGGAGGCCGGGCCGCAGCGGGCGCTGGTGATCACCTTCGTCAACCCGGCGGTCGCCGTGCTGCTGGGCGTCCTCGTGCTCGACGAGCCGTTCACCCTCGGGCTGGCGCTCGGGCTCCCGCTGGTGCTGGCCGGCTGCGTGCTGGCCACCCGGCGCAGCCCCGTCCGCACCGCGCGGTCGGAGTTCGACGACCTCGACACGGCCGTCCCGTGACCGCACAGACGCCGGCCCCGGTCGAGCGCTCCGTGGTCGGCAGGTGTGGCTGGGCCACGAGCGCGCCCGAGTACGTCCGGTACCACGACGAGGAGTGGGGGGTGCCGCTGCACGGCGACGACGCGTTGTTCGAGCGGCTCACCCTGGAGGCCTTCCAGTCGGGCCTGTCCTGGATCACGATCCTGCGCAAGCGCCCCGCCTTCCGGGCCGCGTTCGCCGGCTTCTCGATCCCGGTGGTGGCCGCCTTCACCGACGACGACGTCGAGCGGTTGATGGCCGATGCGGCGATCGTCCGCAACCGCGCCAAGGTGACCGCCGCGCTGCGAAACGCCCGGGCGGCACTCGACCTGCCGGAGGGTCTGTCGGCGCTGCTGTGGTCCTTCGCACCGCCGCCGGGGCGTCCCCGGCCGGAGACCCTCGCCGACGTCCCGGCCACCAGCCCGGAGTCGGTTGCGCTGGCCAAGGAGCTGAAGCGGCGGGGGTTCTCCTTCGTCGGACCGACCACCTCCTACGCCCTGATGCAGGCCACCGGGATGGTCGACGACCACGTCGCGACGTGCTTCCGGGCGGGGGTCAGGTACCCGGACTGAGGGGTCCGGGTTGGTCGATGGCCGGAGATACGGGATCATGGACCGCACAGCTCTGCAGGAACAGTTGCCACACCACGGTCCAGCCGGGCTGTGGGTGGCCGGTGAAGGAGGCACGCATGGCGGCCATGAAGCCGCGTACGGGTGAAGGTCCCCTCGAGGTCACCAAGGAGGGCCGCGGCCTGGTCATGCGCGTCCCGCTGGAGGGTGGTGGCCGGCTGGTCGTCGAGCTGTCCCCCGACGAGGCGAGCGCCCTCTCCGAGGCCCTGAAGGGCGCGATCAGCTGAACACCGACGCGAGTCTGCCCCCGGGCAGCCCCGCGACCGACGACGCGGCCCCGGCCGCCGGCACCACGCCGGCGACCGGGGCCGCGCCGTTCCCGCGGGTCGAGGTCGTCCCGGCGCTGCCGGATCTGGGTCCGGACGACGTCCTGGCCGTGCCGGTGGGTGCTCAGGGCTCCCTGCCGGACTGGCTCACCGCGGCTGACCGGCCGCCGGTCGACCCGGGGTTCCTCGCCGGGGCCCTGGCCGACACCGGCAACGGCGGCAAGCCCGGCGGGATCACCAACGTGCCGCTGGCCGGCCGGCACCCGCGCAGCGTGGTCGCCGTCGGGGTGGGCGACGCGACCCTGCCGCACCTGCGCTCCTACGTGTCGGTCGCCGTCCGGCGGGCGCAGACGCTCGCCGAGTCCGGCGCCCGCCGGCTCGTGCTGCCGCTGGACACCGGCGTCGCCCCGGCCGGTGCCGACGAGGTGCGCACCGCCGTCGAGACGGCGCTGCTGGCCGGCTACCGCTTCCGGGACACCTCGACCCCGCACCCGCCCCGGCTCGCCGAGGTGCTGGTGGTGGCCGCCGGTGCGGACGACCCGGCGGTGGCCGCCGGTGAGCTCGCCGGCCGGGTCGCCGCGGAGTCGGTGGCCTGGGCCCGCGACCTGGTCAACACGCCCAGCAGCACCAAGAACCCGCCCTGGCTGGCCGAACAGGCCCAGCGGCGGCTGGGTGCCCTCCCCGGGGTGACCGTGACCGTGCTCGGGCCCGACGAACTGCGGGCGGGGGGCTTCGGTGGCGTGCTGGCCGTCGGCGGGGGATCGGCCTCCCCGCCGCAGGTGGTGGTCGCCACCTACCGCCCGCACGGGGCCGGTCCGGCCCACCCGGTGCTGGTCGGCAAGGGCATCACCTTCGACACCGGCGGCATCTCGATCAAGACCAACCCGGGCATGCGGGAGATGAAGACCGACATGGCCGGCGCCGCGGCGGTCCTCGGAGCCGTCGACGCCGCGGCCCGGCTGGAGCTGCCCGGGGCCGTCACCGCCGTCGTCGCGCTCTGCGAGAACGCCGTCTCCGGGGCCGCCTACCGGCCGGCCGACGTCGTGCGGCACGTGGACGGGCGCACCACCGAGGTGCGCAACACCGACGCCGAGGGCCGGCTGGTGCTCGCCGACGCGCTGGCGCACGCCCGGCTGGTGCTGGGGGCCACGGTGCTGGTCGACGTCGCCACCCTGACCGGGGCGATGAAGACGGCGCTGGGTGCCCGCACCGCCGGGCTGTACGCGACCGCCGACGGGCTGGCCGACGCGCTGCTCACCGCGGGCGGCCATGCCGGCGAGGCGTTCTGGCGGATGCCGCTGACCGAGGAGCACGTCGGGCACCTGCGGGCGCAACTGGACTCCGAGGTGGCCGATGCGAACAACGCCCCGGGCAACCCGGGCTCGACCACGGCGGCGCTGTTCCTGCAGCCCTTCGCCGGGGGCCTGCCGTGGGCGCACCTGGACATCGCCGGCCCGGCGCGCGCCGGCAGCGACGACGCCGAGGTCGTCAAGGGCGGCTCGGGGTTCGCCGTCCGCACGCTGCTGCGCTGGCTGGAGGCGGGTGCGCCGGCCGACCTGCCGGAACCGGTGGTGCGCGACTGAGCGGTTGGCGGCACCGGTCGGCGGGCATCGCCGGGGGCGAGTCGCGCCGCCGGCGTGACCGGATCCCAGGGGGAACACCGTGAGCATGATGGACAAGGCCAAGGGCGCCCTGAACAGCGACAAGGGTGAGAAGGCCAGCGACTCGGCGCTGGACAAGGGCGAGCAGTTCGCCGACAAGAAGACCGGTGGCACCCACGACGCGCAGATCGACAAGGGTCGGGACGCCGCCGACGGCAAGATCGGCAACCAGTAGTCGAGGTGGTCGGCGGCTGGGGCCCGGCAGCCTCGGCCGCCGTCCCCGGGTCGGGTCGGGCAGGATCGGCCCGTGACCGAGGATCAGCGCGGAGTCGTCTTCCCGGCCGGGCCCGACGGCCGGCGCAGCACCGCCACGCTCGGCCGGTCGGTCGTCGCCGACGCCCTGCGGCCGGTCGACCCGACGGGGGCGCGGGCCGCTGAGCAGGAGACCAACTGGCGGGCCGGCTACCTGACGCACCTGCGCCGCACGGTGGAGGCGGGGCTGAGCTCCCGGGCCGCAGCGCTGCAGATCGCCGGTGCCGGACTGGACTCGCTGCACGCCCGGATGCGGGTGGCCGGGCCGGACGGCGAGACCGACCTCGGCGTGCTGCAGACCGCACCGCCGGCCCGTCCGCTGCGCACCGTGGAGCTGGCCGGGGAGGCCGAGCCCGAGCGGGAGCTGTCGCTGCCGTACCGCGGCACCCGGCTGCGCGGGGACGACCTGCACCGCCGGCTGGTCGCCTGGGTCGACGCCGGGGTGATCGAGCCGAGCTGCGCCGACGCGGTGCGCACCGTCGCCGACCACCCCGAGTGGCTGGCCCTGCCCGACCACACGGTCGCGGTGCTGGGGGCCGGCGCGGAGATGGGGCCGCTGACGGCGCTGCTGCGCTGGGGCGCCCGGGTCGCCGCCGTCGACCTGCCGCGGCCGCAGTTGTGGGAGCGGGTCCACGAGACCGCCCGGCGCGGCGCGGGCACGCTGCTCACGCCGGTCGGGGTGGACGACGCAGCCGGCGCCGACCTGATCACCGAGGTGCCCGCGGTCGCCGACTGGCTCGCCGCCCTCCCGGGGTCCCCGGTGCTGGGCAACTACGTCTACGCCGACGGCGCGACCAACGTCCGCGTCTCGACGGCCGTCGACACGCTCACCCGGCGGCTGACCGGCGCCCGCCCCGACCTGGCGCTCGCCTTTCTCGCCACCCCGACCGACGTCTTCGCGGTGCCCGGCGAGGCCGTCGACTTCTCCGTCGCCGCCTACGCCTCCCGGCCACGGACGGCGAAGCTGGTGGGCCGGCCGCTGCGCACGCTGTCAGCCGGACGGTTGCTGCGCCGGGCGTACGTGCCGGGCACCGACCCGGGCATCGCCGACAGCCTCGTGCCGCAGCAGGGGCCGAACTACGCCCTGGCCAAGCGGCTGCAGCGCTGGCGTGCCGCGGTGGCCCGGGAGGCGGGCAGCACCGTGTCGATGAACGTCGCCCCGCCCACCCGCACCCGCTCGGTCGTCAAGAACCGGGCCCTGGCCGCCGCCTACGCCGGTGCCCACCGCTTCGGGGTGGAGGTGTTCGAGCCGGCGACGGCGAACGTGCTGATGGCGGCGCTGCTGGTGCACGACCTGCACACCGGCGGTGGCCCCGCGCAGCAGCACCCCTGGCAGGACGAGGCGCACGCCGCCGCACACGGCGGCCTGTGGCGGACCCCGTACGCCCCGCGCAGCGCGCTGGGGCTGGCGGCGGTGCTGGGCCTGGGCGCCGCGCGCAGCTGACCCTCCTGGCGGGGTGGACTCGGCCCCTGGGGCCGGCGTCCGCAGCGGTTCCGCTCAGGGGCTGCTCAGGGACGCAGGTCAGGGGCGCTTCAGGGTCGGTTCAGGGCGCTCCCCGATGTTCCTGGGACGGCTCCGCCGACAGGCTCGTCGGCATGGACACCACCACTTGCGCCCACCTCGGGGGGACGCTGTGATCGTCGCCCGGGGACTCACCAAGACCTACGGCCCCAAGACCGCCGTCGACCACCTGAGCTTCACCGTCGAGCCCGGCCGGGTGACCGGCTTCCTCGGCCCCAACGGGGCCGGCAAGTCCACCACGATGCGGATGATCCTGGGCCTGGACCGGCCCACGTCCGGCAGCGTCACCGTGAACGGCCGGTCCTACGCCGCCTCACCGGCGCCGCTGCGCGAGGTCGGTGCGCTGCTGGAGGCCCGGGCCCTGCACCCGGGCCGCAGCGCCCGTGACCACCTGCGCTGGCTGGCCGCCAGCAACGGCATCCCGCGCACCCGGATCGACGAGGTGCTCGACCTGGTCGGCCTGGACGCCGTCGCCGACCAGCGGGTGGGCCGCTTCTCCCTCGGCATGGGGCAGCGGCTGGGCATCGCGGTAGCGCTCCTCGGCGACCCGCCGGTCGTCGTCCTGGACGAGCCGGTCAACGGACTGGACCCGGAGGGCATCCGCTGGGTCCGCACCCTCGCCCGGGAGCTCGCCGGGCAGGGGCGCACCGTGCTGGTCTCCAGCCACCTGATGTCGGAGATGGCGCTCACCGCCGACCACCTGATCGTCGTCGGCCGCGGACGGATGCTCGCCGACTGCTCGATGGCCGACTTCATCACCGACCACGCGACCTCCTACGTCCGGGTCCGCAGCCCGCGGATGGGCGACGCCGAGGCGCTGCTGCGCAACAACGGCCTGGACGTCGACCGGGTCGACGACGAGCTGCGGGTGCGCGGCCGCAACGCCGCCGAGATCGGTGAGCTGGTCGGCGGGGCCGGCCTGCACATCCACGAGCTGTCCCTCGTCCAGTCCTCGCTGGAGGACGCCTTCATGACCCTGACCGCCGACAGCGTCGAGTACGCCACCCACCCCACCGAGACCGCAGGAGCCGTCCGATGAGCACCACGACCGCGAACGCCGCCCCGGCCCGGCCGGGGGCCGGCGCCTCACCGGCCCCCGACGTCGTCTCCCTCGACCCGAACCGGCACGTGCCCGGTGTCCGGCCCCCCGGGTTCGCCCAGGTGCTGCACGCGGAGTGGGTCAAGTTCTGGACCGTCCGCTCCACCCGCTGGTCGCTGGGCCTGCTGTTCGCACTCGGCGCCGGCCTGACGACGCTGGTCTGCTGGGCGGCAGCCGCCGACCTGGCCGCGGGCGACACGGGGGAGGTGCCCGCGGCCTTCCTCACCTGGGGCCTGCTCTTCTCCCAGCTCACCGCGCTGGCGCTGGGCACGTTGGTGGTCACCAGCGAGTACGGCACCGGCATGATCCGGGCCACCGTCACCGCGGTGCCCCGACGCGGCCGGGTGGTGGCGGCCAAGGCCGTGGTGCTCGCCGGCGTGCTCTTCGTCGCCGGCGTGGTCACCGCGGTGGCCGGCTACTTCGGCGGCAACTGGTTCCTGGAGCGGGAGGGCGTCGGCATGGCCCTCTCGGACGACGGCGTGCTGCGCGCCCTGCTGGGCAACGGGCTCTACCTCGCCGGGCTCGGGTTGTTCGCCCTGGCCACCGGGCTGCTGATCCGGCACACCGCCGCGGCCGTGACCGTCGGCATGGCGCTGGTGCTGGTGGTCGGCAACGTGGCCTACGCCCTGCCGGGAACCTGGGGGGAGTGGGTGGCCAAGCTGCTGCCGGGCAACGCCGGTGGGTCGGTCGCCCAGGTCGCTCCCTTCAACGGCGGGGCGGTGCTGGCGCCGTGGACCGGCTTCGGGGTCTTCGTCGCCGAGGTGGCCGCGCTGATGCTGGTGGCGGTCCTGGTCTTCCGCCGGCGCGACGCCTGAGGGAGGACGCCCGTGCAAGGGCCGGCACCGGTGCCCGTACCTCGTCGAGGTACGGGCACCGGTGCGTCAGGGCAGCAGCCGGGCCGCGGCGTGGTCCCACTCGCGCACCAGGTCGACCTCGTCCGGGGCGCGCAGCCACTGCTCCTCCAGGCCGCCCATGACCGCGAGCAGCTGGCGGGCGGTCGAACCGGGCAGCTCGACGTGCCCGGTCAGCAGCCGGGTGAAGGTGCTGAGCACCCGGGCGTCCCGATCGCGGAAGTACTCGTGCGCGGGGTGCCCTGCGAACAGCGACTCGGTCCGCAACATCGAGTACAGCCGGACGATCTCCGGCTGGGTGGTGTTGCGGACGACGATCGCCCGCAGCACCGTCCGGGTCTCGGCCAGCGAGGAGCCGTCCAGGTCCTCCAGCCCGGCGCCCAGCTCCCCGGCCACGGCGGCTGCGTCCCGGCGGTCGCGGTCCTCCAGCAGGGCCACCAGCAGCCCGTCCTTGGAGCCGACGTGGTGCAGCAGCCCGGCGACGGTCAGCCCGCACGCATCGGCGACGGCGGCCACGCTGAACCCGTAGTAGCCGCGCTGCCCGACGATCCGGGTGGCCTCGTCGAGGATCTGCCGGCGGCGCTGCTCCGGCGTCCACCGGCTGCCGGGGCCGCGGGCCCTGGCCTCCCGCACCGTCAGCCCAGGTGCAGCGTGATCGCGTGGGGGTCGGTGGCGTGCGCGCCCACCTGCAGCGCGACGTCGGCGACCTCGGGCAGCACCCGCTCGCGCCGGTCGTCGTCCCAGCGGGCCAGCGCGAGCAGGCTCACCGGCACGGTCACCTGCACCGACCCACCGGCGGGGACGGCGACGCTGCGGAAGCCGACCAGCATCCGCTCGCCCGGGTAGCCGCCGGTGCCGGTGCGGCCGTAGACCTGCACCACGTGCCGGCCGTCGCGACCGCCGGTGTTGGTCACCGTCGCGGTGACCGCCGACCCGTCCGCCGTCACGTCGCCGATGGTGAACGTCGTGTAGGAGAGCCCGAACCCGTGCGGGTACGCGGCCTCGACGCCGAGCCGGTCCAGCAGCCGCTGGCCGTGCCACCGGTCGTAGGTGATCGCGGTGGCGTCCCGGTCGAAGGCGGGGAGGTGCTCCTCGCTGGTCGGCACGCTGAACGGGAGCCGGCCGGCCGGCTCTGCCGCGCCGGTCAGCACGTCGCCGAGCGCACGGCCGCCCTCCATCCCGGCGTACCACTGCAGCAGGACCGCGGGCACCTCGTGCCGCCACGCCTCGGTGAGCACCGGGCCGGCGGCGACGACCGAGACGACGGTGCGCGGGTTGGCTGCCGCCGTGGCCCGGATGACCTCCTCGTGCTCGGGCCGGAGCCGCAGCGAGTCGCGGTCCCCGCCGAACCCCTCCCCGGCGGTCATCACCACCTCGTCGCCGGTGGCCCGGACGCCGTCCGGCCGCGGCGGGTACAGGGCCAGGAGATCCGGGTCGTTCATGGTGTCCGAGCCGACGTACTCGCCCTCGTCCTCGGCGGTGAACCCGGTGACGACGACCGCCACGTCGGCCTGCCGGGCGGCCTCGGCGGCGGCCACCGGGTCGTCGTCGGCGACGTGGACGACCCGGGCGCCGGGGAAGGCCGCGGTGATGCCCTCCAGCGGGGTGGTGCTGCTGGGTGGGCGGACGTCGGAGGAGCCGTGGTCGCCCTGGTTGACCTCGGTCGCCAGCCGGCCGATGACCGCGATCGAGGTGACCGCCGCGGGATCCAGCGGCAGCACCGGCGCGCCGTCGACCGGCTCGTTGCGCAGCAGCACCATGGCGCGGGCGGCGACCTCGCGGGCCAGGGCGCGGGCGTCGTCGTCGGCCATCAGCTCGGGGCCGAAGGGACCGTCCTCGCGGGCCGCGTAGGAGCGCAGCATCGCTGCGATCATCCGGACGCCCGATCGCTCGACGAGCTCCCCGTCCACGCTCTCGGCGGTCAGCGCCTGGGCGCGCTGCTGGCGGAAGGGCTCTTCCAGGTCGAGCCCGGCCTCCAGCGAGGCGCCGGCGTCGCGCAGGCCCCAGATGAAGTCGCTGACGGTGATCCCGTCCCAGCCCCACTGGTCGCGCAGCACCTCGGTGAGCAGGTGTCGGTTCTGCCCGGCCCATTCGCCGTTGACCGAGTTGTAGGCGCTCATGATCGCGGCCACGCCCTCGTCCACGGTCCGCTTGAAGTGCGGCAGGTAGACGTCCTGCAGGGTCGCCTCGTCGATCGTCACGTCGACGGTGAACCGGGCGTTCTCCATCGAGTTCAGTGCGTAGTGCTTGGCGCAGGCCATCACGTACCGCTGCGTGCCGCGCACCAGCGCAGCGCCCATCTCGCCCAGGTGGAACGGGTCGTCGCCGTAGGTCTCCTGCGCCCGGCCCCAGGCCGGGTGGCGCAGCAGGTTGATGCAGACGCCGCCGAAGAAGTTGCCGCCGACGGCCCGCACCTCACGGCCGATCACCGCACCGACCCGCTCCTCGAGCTCGGGGTCCCAGGTGGCGCCGCGGGCCATCGAGACGGGGAACGCGGTGCCGTTGCCGGAGACGCAGCCGCGCGGGCCGTCGACGAACTGGGTGCCGGGGATGCCCAGGCGGGGGACGGCGCCGTGCGGGATCGGCACGGTGTTGTAGCCGCCGGTCAGCATCGCCAGGAAGCCGTCCCAGAACTCCCAGTCGCCGTCGAGCAGGCCGAGCCGCTCGTCGGGGGTCAGCTGGTCGAACAGGCCGGCGGCCTCCTGCCGGACGTCGGCCCCGCGGCGGACGGCGGCCACGGCGGCGTCGAAGGGAGTGTGCTGAGCGTCCGTGCCCACGGGGTCCTCGCTTACCTAGTGACTTGTAGGTAGCGCCGACCCTAGCCGTCGGCCGGGACGGTCGCGCGGGCGCTGCGACGCTGCGCTCCGGACCGCGGGGCCTGGACGGCGGTCCTCCGGCCGCGGGATGCTGCCGGCCGTGCGCCTGCGTGTGCTCGACCTCGCCCGCCGGCGACCGCTGACCCTCGCCGCCGCGGTCACGGTGCTCTGGCACCTGGTGCTGTTCGCCGTCGAGGACCTGCTGCCGCCGTTGCAGCCGGGGTGGTTCCCCGCCCTGGGCGCGGCGGTGGTGAACGTCGTGCTCGCCGCGCTCACGCTCGCGCTGATCGGCTGGCTGGGCTGGTGGCGCGAGACCGGGCTGGTCTGGCGGTGGCCGGACCGGTCGTGGTGGCTGCTCCTGCCGCTGCTGGCCGAGGGGCTGCTGCACCTCGTCGACGGGCTGACCGGTTCGGCGACGGTGCTGGCCAGCGCGGCGGTGACCATGCTGGCGGTCGGACTGGCCGAGGAGTCGCTCAGCAGGGGGCTGGTGCAGCGGCTGCTGAGCCCGTTGGGCCTGGCCCGGACGGCGGTGCTGGTGGGCGTGCTGTTCGGCCTCGGGCACGCGATGAGCGGGCTGTGGTTCGGGCGGCCGGTCGACGAGATCGCCTTCCAGGTGGTGAACACCGCCGCCTTCGGGTTCTGCCTGGCTGCGCTGCGCTGGCACGTGCGCACCATCTGGCCGCTGGTCGGGCTGCACGCACTGGTGGACTTCACCAGCATCAACAGCCCCGGTGCGCTGCCCGACGTCGTCCAGGTCTCGATCATCGTGCTGCTGATCGCCTACGGGTGGTGGTTGCTGCGGCTGCTCGACCGGCGACCGGAACGGGCGCGGTCGCCGGTCTCCACCGGCTGACCGGCGCTCAGGCTGGGCCGATGAGCCCAGCGACGATCTCCGCCGAGAGGGTGACCAGCGGGAGCCCACCGCCGGGGTGCGCCGAGCCGCCGACCAGGAACAGGCCGGGCACCCCGGCCGCGTTGGCCGGCCGCAGGAAGGCCGCCCGGGCCCCGTTGCTGGACGTGCCGTAGATCGAGCCGCCGGGGCTGCCGGTCTCCCGCTCCAGGTCGGCCGGGGTGCGCACGACCCGCCAGCGGACCCGGTCGCGCACGTCCAGGCCGCGGGCGGCCATCGTCGCCAGCACCTGGTCGGCGTAGCGGTCGGCCAGCCCGGGGGCGGCCCAGTCGACGCCGGTGCCCGGCTCGTGGCGGGGGGCGTTGACCAGCACGAACCACGACTCGCTGTCCGGGTCCGGGCGGGTGGCCGGGTCGTCGGGGGCGCTGACGTAGACCGTCGGGTCGGTCACCGGCCGGCTGGGCCCGCCTCGTCCGAACAGGGCGTCGAACTCGGCGTCGTAGTCGGTGGGGAACAGCACGGTGTGGTGGGCCAGCCCGGGCGTACGGCCCCGCAGCGCCAGCAGCAGCACGAACCCCGACGACGACGGGGTGACCCGCTGGAGCGCGGCCCGGGCCCGCCGGACCGGCGCCTCTCGTGGGAGCAGCCGACCGTAGAGGCTGGCCGCGTCGGCGTTGCAGACGACGACGTCGGCCGGCAGCACCTCGCCGTCAGCGAGCCGCACCCCGGCCACCCGGTCACCGGTCACCAACACCTCGGTCACCGCGGTGCCGGTGCGCAGGACCGCGCCTCGTTCCTCGGCGCGTGCGGCCACCGCCTCGGGCAGCCGGCGCAGCCCACCGGGCACGTACCAGGAGCCGAACGCCTGCTCGGCGTAGGGCACGGTGAGCAGCGCCGCAGGTGCCCGCCGGGGGTCCGAGCCGGAGTAGGTCGCGTACCGGTCCAGCAGCATCCGCAGCCGCGGGTCGGTCAGGTAGCGGCGGCCCAGGCCGCGCAGCGTCCGCCCGGGGGCCACCGTGCGCAGGTCGGCGGTGTTCCGGGCGAGCCGGGCCAGGGTGGCCGCACCGGCCAGCGGGGTGCGCAGGAACGGCTGCTCGGTGGCCCGCCACATCGCCTCTGCCCGGGTCAGCAGCGCGGCCCACTGCGCGCCGCTGCCGGGGCCGAGGTCGGCGTCGAGCCGGGCCGGGACGTCGTCGCGGTGGCCGGGCACCGCCGTCGTCGTCCCGTCGGCGAACCGGTAGGCGACCGCCGGGTCCAGGCGCTGCAACGGCAGCACCTGCGACAGCGGGGCACCCGTGGCGGCGAAGAGGTCCTCGAGCACCTGCGGCAGGGTGACCAGGCTCGGGCCGGTGTCGAAGCCGTGGCCGTCGCGGGCGTACCAGCCGAGCTTGCCCCCGACCTGCGGCGCCTGCTCCAGCACGGTGACCGCATGCCCGGCCGCGGCCAGCCGGGCGGCGGCGGCGAGACCCCCCAGCCCAGCGCCGACGACGACGACCCGGGCCACGCCGCTCACGGTACGGGTCGCCGTTGGTCACGCAGTGCTGTGTCGGCCGCCCCGAGGCCGCGCTCAGGGACCAACGGTCAGAAGTCGGACTCCAGGCGGGCCAGCAGGGCGGCGGCGTCCCAGGTGGGCGGCGGCATGATCCGGCGGATGGTGAGCAACGGCTGCGCCGGGTCGGTGGCGTCGGCGAGCTGGAACGCGGCCCGGTAGCCCGCGGCGGCGACGTGCGGCAGCGTCTCCTGGTCCCACATCCCGTGCGGATAGGCGAGCAGGTCGACCGGGTGACCGAGGACGTCGGCCAGGGTCTGGCGGGGCTGGTCCACCTGTTCGGCCCACTGGTCGCCGGAGATGCGGTCCATCCGCTGGTGGTCCCAGCTGTGCGCGCCGATCGTCATGCCCGCCGCGTCCAGCTCCCGCAGCTGGTCACTGCTGAGCCAGTCCGGCTTGTCCAGCACCACGGTCATCGGGAAGAACGCCGCCGGGAAGCCGAACTGCTGGAGCACCGGCAGGGCCGCCGTGGCGTGCGTGGCCGACCCGTCGTCGAAGGTGAGCAGCACCGGCCGGTCGGGGAGTGCCGTGCCGAACTGCAGGTGGTCGACGAGCGCCGGGGCGGTGACCGGGGTGTACCCGCCGTCGCGCAACGCCTGGAACTGGGTGGTGAGTGCGGCTGGAGGCGTGGTGATCGTGCGGGCGTAGGCGCTGTCGTCGGCGCGGAACTCGCGGATCTGGTGGAAGCAGAGCACCGGGACCGTCGACCGGGCGAGGATCTCGGCCGGGGTCCCCGGGGTGGGTGCCGGTTCCTCGGTCGGGCTCGGGGCTGCGCTGGAGGTCTCGGCTGCGGAGGTCTCGGCTGCGGACGTCGAGGGTGCGGACGTCGTGGGTGCTGCCACCCGGTCGCTGCCGGACCGGCTGCACCCGGCGAGGAGGAGGGCGCCGCCGGCGGCCAGGAAGTCACGTCTGCGCACGGGGTCACCGTGGTCCACCGGGGGGCGGGGGCGCAAACCCCGGGCGTGGCGCCGCCGGGCGCGCCGCAGCCGGGTGGAGCCGCCCCACCGACCGTGGAGCCGGGCCGCGGCCCGGCTCCACGGTCGGTGGGGCGGCTCAGGCTCGGCCGAGTCGAGGGCCGACGCCCGGCGCCGTCAGCGGTAGACCACGTCCACGCTGCGGAAGGCACCCAGGGCGTGGTCGGCGACGAAGTGCTCGTGGTCCCGGCGGATCCGCTCGGTGGCCTCCTCGGCGAAGCGCAGGACGTCGTCGACGAACAGGTCCCGCCCGCCGATCGCCTCCAGGATCGCCGGCTCGACGTCGTAGTCGACGTTGCCGGTCTCGTCCGACATCGCGTGCGTGTGCGCCAGCACCCGGCCGCAGATGTCCGCGTACTCCTTCCACTCGTCGGTCGACAGGGAGCCGAGGCTGATGTCGTCGCGGAAGGGTGCCCGCTCGCGCACCATGAAGCTCTGGCCGTCGATGTCGACGCTGCCGTAGAAGACGTCGCCGCTGACCAGGTGGACCCGCTGCGCGTGCCGGATCCGGTCACCCTGCTTGTCGACCTCGTAGCCCGAGGGCGGCACCAGCCCGGCCAGCGCCGAGCGGCGGGCGCGCTTGAACTCCAGGAGCAGGTCGTCGGTGCCGTCGTCGCGCACGCCGGCGATGAGCACGTAGTACCGGGCCAGCCCGAGGGAGGCGGTGCCGGCGCCGCGCCGCTCGGCGACGTCCTTCACCCGCATCCGCCCGGCGCGCTCGGGTACCGGGACCTCGTTCTCGGCGACGTAGCGGTCGACCATCTGCTGGAACTCCTCCCGGCGGCTGCTGACCGGCACCAGCTCCTCGTCGGTGCGGAAGCCGCTGCGGGTCTCGTCCAGCAGCTCGGCCAACCAGTCGGCGCGGCTGGTCTCCAGCGTGCTGGCGATCAGCTCGGCGATCAGCGGCGGCGCGTTGTCCATCCGGAGCTGCTCGTTCTGCTCCTGCCCGTCGGCGGCGTAGGAGGCGATCCCGGCCACGTAGCCGCGCACGAAGCGGCGCGCGATGGCCCGCTGCTTCTTCGGGCCGTGCCCGGACTTCTCGGCCGCACCCAGCATGAACCCGACCGCACCGCGCTTGAGGTCCCAGGTGAAGGGCGCGTAGTAGGCGTCGTCGAAGTCGTTGACGCCGAAGATCGGCACGTTGTCCGAGCTCGGCATCACGCCGAAGTTGCCGGGGTGGACGTCGCCGAGCGCGAGCACCGTGGGCAGCCGGGCGTCCTCGCCGACCAGGTCGCGGTAGAAGAGCAGGTTCGTGCCGCGGAAGAAGTGGAAGACCGAGCCGGCGAGCTTGTCGAACTTCGCCCGCGCCTCCAGGTCGCCGGTCGCGATGCGGGTCTCGTGGTCCTCGCGCACGGTCTCCCGGACGTGCACCCGGCGGTCGTTGCCGGTGAGCATGCGGGGGATGAGCACCATCTCGCCGCGGGCCCGGGCCTCGGCCAGCAGCCGGAAGGCATCGACCCGGGAGTGCACCGGGCGGGAGCCGTCGCCGCGCATGCCGTCAGGGGAGGCGGCGTCGCCGTGGTCGTCCGACGTCAGTGCGTCCAGCAGTTCTTCCTTGCTCATCGAGGAGCGTCCGGGCACCTCCTGCTCACGCGCGCGGCGCAGCAGTTCGGTGCGGGTGGCGGACTCGAGGTCTGTGTCCATGCCCTCCGCCTACCCCGGTCGCCCCCGGTCCTGAAACCCCGGTCGGCTGCACGGGTCAGTGCAGGTCGCGCCGGGTGAACAGGACGACGCCCACGGTCAGGACGACGGCGGTGACGAGCGAGAGGAAGACGGCGGCCTGGAGGTTGCCCAGCAGGTACTCCGTGGAGACCCCGGTGACCGGGTCGAAGCCGGTGTACAGGGTGAGGCCGTCCGGCAGCACCAGGGCCGCGGCGTTGTCGGTGAGCAGCCAGGGCTGCCACGCCGGACGCACGGCCCGCACCGCCGTCTCCAGCACCGCGAAGTAGACGAACCCCACCCCGAGCGCCGCGCCGGTGTTGCGCACCAGGTTGGTCAGCCCGAACCCGAGCAGCCCGATCAGGGTGGTGAGCAGCACGCCGCGGCCCCCGGTGGCCAGCAGCTCGGACCAGAAGCCCTCGGGCAACGCAGCGCCGTCGCCGGCGACCGCCTGCCACAGGCCGGCCGTCGCCAGCCACGCGCCTTGCGCCACCACCCCGAGGACGGCGGAGGCGACGGCGACGACGGCGGTCTTCGCCCCGAGCACCCGGGGCCGCCGGGTCTCCCAGAACAGCAGCGCCACGATCGACCGGGACGACCACTCGGCGCCGACGAACGTGGCGCCGATGAGGAAGGCGAGCACCGCACCCGCCGCGCCGAACGCCACCGCGCCGGCCGTGCCGCCGGACACGAGGGAGAAGGGCGCCGGGTCCAGGTACCAGTCGAGGTCCAGGTCGGCGGCGGTGACCGGCGGGCCGCAGAACTCGTCGGGGGAGGCGTCCGCCGGGACGTCGGTCGAGGCCAGGCACTCCTCCCGGAACTCGTTCGACCGTTCCACCTCCGCCTGCAGCTCCTGCTGGGCCGCGGCGAGCCGCGCGGGGGTTGCGGACGCGAACTGGGTGAGGCCGATGACGGTGGCGGTGACCCAGCCCAGCGCCGCGAGCAGCAGGAGCACCTGGATGAACCGGCGGGCCACGAACCGGTGCGCCTCGGCCCTCAGCAGCCCGCCGAACCGGCCGGCGGGCGCCGTCGAGGGCGTGTCGGTGCGGACGGCGGTCACGCCGGCTCCGCCGTCAGCGCCAGGAACGCGCTCTCCAGGTCTGCCGCCACCGGGGTGAGCTCCTCCAGGTAGTGACCGTGCTGGGCGAGCACCCGGGTGATCTCCCCGGGCGCCGGGACGCCGGAGACGACGAGCACGTCGGCGGTCGGGGTGACGGTGAAGCCGGCTGCGGTGAGGACGGCGGCCGCGGCGGTCTGGTCGGGCACCCGGACCCGCACGTCCCCGGAGGAGCGGCCGGACAGCACCTCGTGCACCGGGCCGGAGGCGATGCAGCGGCCCCGGGCCATGATCGAGACCTGGTCGGCGACCTGCTCGATCTCGGCCAGCAGGTGCGAGCTGAGCAGCACGGTGGTCGAGCCGTCGTTGCCCAGCCGGCGGATGAGCTCACGCACGTCCCGGATGCCGGCCGGGTCGAGGCCGTTGCTGGGCTCGTCCAGGATCAGCAGCCGGGGCGACTTGAGCAGCGCCGCGGCGATGCCCAGCCGCTGCTTCATCCCCAGCGAGTAGCCCTTGAACCGGTCGTCGGCCCGGTCCTGCAGCTCGACCGTCTCCAGCACCTCCTCGACCCGGGTCCGCGGCACCCCGGCGGTCTCGGCGAGCAGCCGCAGGTTGCGGCGGCCGGAGAAGCCGGGGAAGAACAGTGGGGTCTCGACCAGGGCACCGACGCTGCCGATCACCTGGGGGAGCCCGTCGGGCACCGGCCGGTCCAGCAGTCGGACGTCGCCGGCGTCGGGGCGGATCAGGCCCAGGAGGACCCGGATCGTCGTCGTCTTGCCCGAGCCGTTCGGGCCGAGGAACCCGTGCACCCCGCCGGACTCGACCACCAGCTCCAGGGAGTCCAGGGCCTGCTGCGGCCGGCGACCCCGCCGGGCGTAGCTCTTGGACACCGCGTGCATCTCCACGGCCGGCACGAGCGCCTCCTGACGCGACGGGGCTGGGCGGGAGCACCGTGGCACAGCCGGGCGCCCGGGCGACACCACCTGGCGCACGTGTCCGGAACCGGTCCGGCCGCTGCGGGTCAGCGATCCGTGTGCGAGTGCCCGAGGACCCCGGCCAGTGCGGCGTCGGAGGCGGCCAGCGCCGCGCGGTCGTGGGTGCTGCTGGAGGCGACGAGCTCCGCGGCGCCGGTCCGCTCGATCAGCTCGGTCAACCGGCTCGCCACCTGGGCGGGGGTGCCGGCGATCGCGGCCGCGGCGGTCTGGTCGACGTAGGACTGCTGGCGCGCGCTCAGCGTGCGGGCCCGGATCCCCGCCACCGGTTCCAGCGGCGGGAAGGCGCCGGTGGTGCGGGCCTGCGCCATCGCCCAGGCCTCCGGCAGCAGCAGGTCGCTGGCCTCGGCGGCGCTGTCGGCGACCAGCACGTCCAGGCTGATCGCCACCCGCGGCTGCGGCGCCTGCTCGTTCGGCCGGTAGTCGCGCCGGTACCCGGCCAGCGCGGCGAGCCCGGGCTCCGGGTCGCCGGCCACGCCGAGCAGCGGCCCGCCCACGATCACCGGGAGCCCCAGCTCGGCGGCGACCTGCAGGCCCTGGCCGGTGGCCAGCACGTACATCGGGACGGCGGTGGTCGGCCGGGGGTACGCGGTGATCTCCGCCGATCCGGTGAGGAACGCCCGCAGCTCGGCCAGGTCGCCGGCGAAGTCGTGCTCGTCGGTGGAGCGCAGCGCCCGGCGCACCGGCGCGGTGAAGCCGGGGGAGCGGCCCAGCCCCAGGTCGACCCGGCCGGGGGCGAGGGCGCTCAGGGTGGCGAACTGCTCGGCGACGACGAGCGGCTGGTGGTGCGGCAGCATCACGCCCGCCGAGCCCAGCCGGACGGTCGTCGTCCGGCCGGCGATCGCGGCCAGCAGCACCGCGGGCGCCGACCCGGCGACGCCGGGCACCCCGTGGTGCTCGGCCACCCAGAACCGGTCGTAGCCCAGCTGCTCGGCGAGGGCGGCCCGCGCCACGGTGCCGGTCAGCGCGGCGGCGTCCGGCTCGCCCGCCCGGGTGCGGGCGCGGTCCAGCAGGGAGAGCTGCATCAGAACGCGTACCTGACCCGCAGCCACGGGGCGTGCTGCCGGATCAGCTCCTGCAGCCGCAGGACCCCGGCCCGCTTCACGTCGTTGCGGTAGCGGACGTTGACCTGGCCGTTCTGGCTGACCTTGGGCTGCTGCAGCTCCGGGCGCCAGAGCAGCCCCTCGGCCTGCGGGTGCCAGCCGAGGTTGACCTCGTGCAGGCCCTCGTTGTGGGTCAGCATGATCACCTCGGCGGCGGCCTGGGCCTTCGTGGCGTCGGCGAGCTCGTCGTCCAGCTGCCGCAGCAACGTCGTCCAGTCGGCCTCCCACCCGTCCCGCAGCACGACGGGGGAGAGGTTGAGGTGCACCTCGTAGCCGGCCGCGACGAAGTCGTCGATCGCACCGACCCGCTCGTCGACCCGGCTGGTGCGCAGGTCGAGCACCCGGGCGTCGGCGTCGGGCATGAGCGAGAAGCGGACGCGGGTGCGGCCCTGCGGGTCCAGGTCGAGCAGCTGCCGGTTCACGTACTTGGTGGCGAAGGAGGCCTTCGCGGTGGGCAGCGCGCGGAAGGTGGCGACCAGGTCGGCGACGTTGTCGCTGACCAGCGCGTCGACCGAGCAGTCGCTGTTCTCGCCGATGTCGTAGACCCAGCTCTCCGGGTCGCACTGGTCGGGCTCGGTCTTCGTCCCCTGCCGGGCGACGTGCCGGCGCAGGTGGCCGGCGATCTGGTCGATGTTGGTGAAGACCGTGATCGGGTTGGCGTAGCCCTTCTGCCGCGGCACGTAGCAGTAGGCGCAGGCCATCGCGCAGCCGTTCGCCGTCGATGGCGCGATCCAGTTGGCCGACCGGCCGTTGGGCCGGCACGACAGCGACTTCTTGACCCCGAGCACCAGCGTCTCGGTCTTCACCCGCACCCAGCGGTCGACGTTGCCCTCGTTGCCGTGCAGCTCGGGGATCTGCCAGTGCGAGGGCACCTCCACCACCTCGGCACCGGGGAACCGGGCGAGCACCTGCCGCCCGCGGGGGGAGGTGGCGGCCGCGGGCTCGGCGTAGACGGTGCGCACCTGCAGCAGTCGGCTCCGCACCGGCTCCTCGGGCGGGAGGACGTCGTCGAACAGGGTCAGCGCGTCCGTCACGACCGGTGCAGCGTCGCCGGATCGACGCCTGTTCCACGGGGCGATGTGGTGATGGCCCTAGGCTCAGCGCTCCGCCGTCCCCCCATCTCGGAGGTCCTCTGTGCTGGCCAGCATCGGTTACGCCGTCGCCTACACCGGCGTCGGCATCATGCTGCTCGTGGTGGGCGCCCTCGCTCTCGACCTGCTCACCCCCGGCCACCTGGCCAAGCACATCTACGAGGAGCGCTCGGTCAACGCGGGCATCGCGCTGGCGGCCGGGTTCCTCGGCCAGGGCGCGATCGCGTTCACCACCATCTGGACCAACGCGACCAGCGGGTTCGGGCGGGCGCTGCTCTACACCGTGGTGTTCGGGCTGCTCGGCGTGCTGCTCCAGGCGCTGGCGTTCCTGCTGCTGGACCTGCTCACCCCCGGGCGGCTGGGCCAGCACCTCACCGAGGTGGCCTTCCACCCCGCCAGCCTGGTCTCCGCCGGCGCGACGCTGGCGGTCTCGGCGATCATCGTCGCCTCCATCTGGCCCTGACGGACCCCCGGACGGGTCCGTCGGGTCGTCGTCGCCAGCAGCACCCCGGCGACGACGAGGGCGCCGCAGCCGAGCTCCACCGCTGACGTGCTGTCGCCCAGCACCAGCCACGAGGTGCCGATGCCGACCACCGGCACGAGCATCGAGAAGGGGGCGACGGTGCTCGACGGGTGCCGGGCCATCAGCGCCGTCCAGAGCCCGGACCCGAGCAGGGTGGCCACCACGACGGTGTAGAGCAGCCCCGCCAGCGCCAGCAGGCCCTGCTGGCTGCCCAGCGTGGTGAACGAGCGGGCGATCGCCTCCGGGCCCTCGGCGACCAGGGCGACCCCGAGCATCGGCAGCGGGGGCACCACGCTCATCCAGAGGGTGAGCCGGAGCGGCTCGGAGGCCCGTGCCTGCCGGGCGCAGAGGTTGCCCAGCGCCCAGCCCAGCCCGCCGCAGAGGGTGAGCAACACGGGCAGCGCCAGCGCGGCGCCCCCGAGGTCGGCCCGGTAGAGGGCGATGCCGCCCAGCCCGGCGACGGCTGTGCCGATACCGGTGAGCTGGCGGGCGGTCAGCCGCTCGTGCAGCAGCAGCCCGGCCAGCAGCACGGTGAACGGCGCCGAGGACTGCAGCACCAGCGAGGCCAGCCCGGTCGGCATGCCGGTGGCCATCGCCAGGTAGAGGAAGAAGAACTGCAGGACGCCGAACCCGGTGCCGTAGCCGATCAGCCAGCGCAGCGGGACGTCGGGGCGCGGCACGAACAACAGCGTCGGGACGGCGAGGAGGGCGAACCGCAGCGCCACCAGGGCGAAGGGCGGGAACTGCTGCAGCGACAGGTGGATGGCGGTGAAGTTCAGCCCCCAGAGCACGGCGACGAGGCAGGCGAGCAGACGGTCACGACGGGGCACGGGGTGAGCTTGCCGCCCGATGCCGTTCAACTCAACTGACGAGAACTTGACTGTCCTTGCAGACTGGCTACATGGACCTGCGCACGCTGGAGACGTTGCGCGCCGTCCGCAGCCAGGGCGGGGTCACCGCGGCGGCCGCCGTGCTGCACCTGACGCCGTCGGCTGTCTCCCAGCAACTGGCCGGGCTCACCGCGGAGATGGGCGTGCCGCTCACCGAGCGGGTGGGGCGCGGGCTGCGGCTCACGCCGGCGGGAACGGCGCTGGCCGATGCCGCCGTCGACGTCGCCGTCGCCGTGGAGCGGGCCCGCGCGGCCTGCCAGGGCCATCGGGACTCACCCGTCGGCACGGTGCGCGTCTCGGCGTTCCAGAGCGCGGCGCAGCTGGTCTTCCCCCGGCTGCTCGACGCGGTGGCCGGGTGGGACGGCGTGACGCTGGAGTGTGCCGACGAGGACGTCGCGCTCGCCGACTTCCCCGACCTCACCGATCGCTTCGACGTGGTGGTCGCCCACCGGCCGGACGGCGCCGCGGACTGGCCTCCCGGCGTGCGCGTGGTGCCGCTGTTCCGGGAGCCGCTGGACGTCGCGGTCAGCCCGGGGCACCGGCTCGCCGGCCGGGCGGAGATCAGCCCCGAGGAGCTCGCCGACGAGGCGTGGATCACCGTGCGGGAGGGCTTCCCCGTCGCGCCGGTGCTGGCCGCGGTGGCGGCGCGGTCCGGAGCCGCACCGCGCATCGCCCACCGGATCAACGACTTCACGGTCGCCACGGCGATGGTCGCGGCCGGGCACGGGATCTCGCTGCTGCCCCGGCACACCACGCCCGCCTTCCCCGGGGTGCGGTTGCTTCGGCTGACCGGGGTGCCGGCCGGGCGTCGGGTCGAGGCGCTGCTGCGCCCGGACCGTGCGGAGCGGCGGGTGGTGGCGCGGGTGGTCGGCGTGCTGACGGAGCTGGCTGCCGAGATCGACCACCGGGCCGGCCGAGGCGTCTGACCGATCCGGGTGAGGTCGTGCCGGGAACCGGTCCGGACACCTCGAGTGAGCGACTAGGTTGCCCACAACGGAACCCGCCGGTCTCGTACCTGTCCTCGCACACCCGGCCGACTCCCGAGACCCTGGCACCCTGACCCGGAAGGCGGCACGAACGGATGCGCAGCGGACCTGAGGTGACGAGCGCTCGCGTCACGGGTCCGGTCATCGGGGCGCTGTACGTGGCCGGAGGGCTCGCGGTCCTCGCCATCGTCCTGCTGGGCGGGAGTGGGGACGACGGCGTCTCACCCGTGCTGACGGCGATCGGTCCGCTTGCCCTGCTGGCCGGTGGCGCAGTGGTCCGCTGGGGTCACCACCTGCCGCGGTCGGTGTTCCACCTGATGGTGCTGCTGGGGACCGCGCTGATCAGCGCGGTCGTCTACGCGGCGCCCGACCGGACCTCGGCCGTGGCGTTGGCCGGCATGTACCTGTTCATCGCCGTGGCGGCGTTCTTCCTCTTCGCGCTCCCGGTGGCGTCGGCGTACCTGGGCACCGCGATCGGGGCGTGCACCGTCGTGCTGACCCTGTGCGGGGTCGCGGCCGGCCCGGTGGTCGCGCTGGCCATCGTGATGGCCGCCATGGGGCTGGTGGTCGCGACCCTCGCCCGGCGTGCCTCCGCGGCCAGCCTGGACGGGCTCACCGGCCTGGCCAACCGGCGCGGCTTCGACGACGCGCTCGAGGAGACCGTGCGGTTCGCCGTGCGCACCGGCACCGACCTGTCCGTGGCGTTGGTCGACATCGACCACTTCAAGTCCACCAACGACCAGCACGGGCACGCCGCAGGCGACGAGCTGCTCCGAACCGTGGCCGACGAGTGGCTGCCGCGGGTGCCCCGCGGATCGGTGCTGGCCCGGCACGGCGGGGACGAGTTCGCGCTGCTGCTGCCCGCCCACGCCGGCCCGGCTGCCCTGGCGGTGGTCGAGCAGCTGCGGGTCGCCTGCGCGGGCGTGCCGCTGTCGATCGGCGTCGCCCAGCACGAGCCGGGGGAGCCGACCTCGCGGTTCATGCGCCGCGCCGACAGTGCGCTGTACCGGGCGAAGGCGGCCGGACGAGCGCGCAGCCTCCTGCACGAGGACGGCTGAGCGGTTCCGCTCAGCGGCGGGCGGCGAGCACCGACTCGTAGACCTCGACGGTCTGCTGGGCGATCGCCGGCCAGCCGAACTCGGCCAGGACCCGCTCCCGGCCGGCCGCGCCCATCGCGGCGGCGCGGTCGGGGTCGGCGAGCAGCTCGGCCATCCGCGCCGCCAGCCCCGCGGCGAAGGCGGCCGGGTCCTCGGCGTCGTAGGGCACCAGCAGCCCGGTCCGGCCGTCGTCCACGACCTCCGGGATGCCGCCCACGGCGCTGGCCACGACCGCCGTCCCGCAGGCAGCGGCCTCCAGGTTCACGATGCCCAGCGGCTCGTACACCGACGGGACGACGAAGACCGTCGCCCCGGTGATCAGCGGCACCAGCTGCTCGCGGGGCAGCATCTGCTCGATCCAGACCACGCCGCTGCGGCGGGTCTGCAGCTCGGCCACGGCGTCGGCGACCTGCGCCCGCTCGGCCGGGGTGTCGGGTGCGCCCGCGCAGAGGACCAGGCCGGCCTCGGGCGGCAGCTGCTCGGCTGCGGCCAGCAGGTGCACCAGCCCCTTCTGCCGGGTGATCCGGCCGACGAACAGCGCGTACGGCCGGTCGGGGTCGACCCCCACCGAGCGGACGACGTCGGGCGCGTCGATCGGCCGGTAGGCCTGGGCGTCGACCCCGTTGCCGACCACGACCACCTTCGCCGGGTCCAGGTCGGGGTAGACCTCGAGCACGTCGGCCCGCATGCCCCGGCTGACCGCGATCACCGCGTCGGCGGAGGCATAGGCGGTCCGTTCCACCCAGGAGGAGAGCCGGTAGCCCCCGCCCAGCTGGTCGGCCTTCCACGGTCGGCGGGGCTCCAGGGAGTGCGCGGTCACCACGTGCGCCGAGCCGTGCACCAGCGAGGCCAGGTGCCCGGCGTGGTTGGCGTACCAGGTGTGCGAGTGGACCAGTTCGGCATCGGCCAGCGCGGCGGCGATCTCCACGTCGATGCCGACGGCCTGCAGTGCACCGTTGGCGGCCTGCAGCCCCGTGGGCACCCCGTGGCCGGTCGCGTCCGCACGCGGACCACCGAAACAGTGGACGTCCAGCTCCGGCCCCTGCTCCAGGCCACGCAGGGCCGCGACGAGGTGCTCGACGTGCACCCCGGCCCCTCCGTAGACGTCCGGCGGCCATTCCCTGGTGATCACTCCGACGCGCACGAGGTCACCCTAGGTGGTGGAGGTGCGCAGCAGATGGGGCGAAGGCCCGGCGGAACCGTTACGGTCCGTCCATGCGTGCTGGTCCTCGGGTGCTCGGAATCGTCCTTGCTGGTGGTGAGGGGAAGCGGCTCGCCCCGCTGACCCAGGACCGGGCGAAGCCCGCCGTCCCGTTCGGGGGCAACTACCGGCTCATCGACTTCGTGCTCTCCAGCCTGGTCAACGCCGACATCCGGCGGATCGCGGTGCTCACCCAGTACAAGAGCCACTCGCTGGACCGGCACATCACCACGGTGTGGCGGATGTCCACGCTGCTGGGCAGCTACATCACCCCGGTCCCGGCGCAGCAGCGGCTCGGGCCGCGCTGGTACACCGGCAGCGCCGACGCGATCTACCAGAGCCTCAACCTGATCTACGACGACCGGCCCGAGATCGTCGTCGTCTTCGGTGCCGACCACGTGTACCGGATGGACCCGTCGCAGATGATCGACCAGCACCTGGCCACCGGCGCCGGCGTGACCGTCGCGGGCCTGCGGGTGCCGCGCCAGGAGGCGACCGCCTTCGGGGTCATCGACGCCGACGAGAACGGCAAGGTGCGCCAGTTCCTGGAGAAGCCGGCCGACCCGCCGGGGATGCCGGGCAGCCCGGAGGAGACCTTCGCCTCGATGGGCAACTACGTCTTCACCACCGACGCGCTGCTGGAGGCCCTACGGGTCGACGCCGCCGACGAGAACTCGGTGCACGACATGGGCGGGTCGATCATGCCGATGATGGCCGAGGCCGGCGACGCCTATGTCTATGACTTCAGCAGCAACGCCGTGCCGGGGGAGACCGAGCGCGACCACGGCTACTGGCGCGACGTCGGGACTCTGGACGCCTACTACGACTCGCACATGGACCTCGTGTCGGTCAGCCCGATCTTCAACCTCTACAACGACCGCTGGCCGATCTACACGCTGCCGCCGATGCTGCCGCCGGCCAAGTTCGTGCTGGGTGGCCGGGCCGAGGAGTCGATGGTCAGCGCCGGGGTGATCATCGACGGAGGCTCGGTGCACGGCTCGGTGGTCGCACCGAACGTGCGCGTGGAGCGCGGTTCCCGGGTCGAGGCCAGCGTGCTGATGGACGGCGTGCACATCGGTGAGGGCGCCGTCGTGCGGCGCGCCATCCTGGACAAGAACGTCGTCGTCCCACCCGGTGCGCAGATCGGTGTCGACCCCGAGCGGGACCGGGAGCGATACCACGTGACCGCGAGCGGGATCACCGTCCTCGGCAAGGGCTCCCGCGCCATCCACTAGACCCGCCGTCCACCGGACCACCGTGCCGCCGCCGCTGATCGTGTCGCTGCTGCTGGACGAGGCTGCGCAGCAGCGGTTCGACCGGCTGCGGGCGGCGCACTTCCCGCCGGAGCGCAACCACCTGCGGGCACACGTGACGCTGTTCCACGCGCTGCCCGGTGAGCACCGGGCGGCCGTCGGCCGGGAGCTGGCGGCGGTGGCTGCGCGGTCGGGGTTCGAGGTGGCCGTCACCGGCGTCCGCTTCCTCGGGCGCGGCGTCGCCCTGGACCTGTCGGCGCCCGAACTGACGACGCTGCGCGCAGGCCTGGCGGACGCCTTCGACCCGTGGCTGACCCGGCAGGACCGGCAGTGGTCCCGCCCGCACGTGACCGTGCAGAACAAGGTCGCCCCGGAGGCCGCGCGGGCGCTGCACGCCGAACTGGCCGCGTCCTTCGTGCCGCAGACGGTGACCGCCCGCGGCCTGGGGCTGTGGCGGTACCTGGGCGGGCCGTGGGCCGCGGAGGCGGAGTTCCCGTTCGGGCCCGGGCAGGACGCCTAGGTGCGCTTGGTGGCGACCAGCAGGCCGGTGCCGATCGGCAGCACCGCGCAGGTCAGCGTCTCGTCCTCGCGCAGGGTCCGGGCGATCTCCCGCCAGGCGACGGTCTGCGCGTCCTGGGCCGAGGGGTCGGCGATCCGGTCCTCGGCGAGCAGGCCGTGGCAGATCAGCGACCCGCTGTGCCGGATCAACCCCAGCAGGCCGGTCAGGTTGCCGGCGTACTCCAGCGGCGGGCCGGCGCAGCTGACCAGGTCGTAGGCGCCCGGGGACAGGCGCGGCAGCACCTCGCCGGGCGTGCCGAAGATCAGCCGGGTGCGCCCGCTGGGGACACCGGCCTCGGTGAAGGCCTGCCGGGCGGCACGCAGCTCGGCCGGGTCGGCGTCCAGGGCGGTGAGGACGCCGTCGGGGCGCATCCCCTGCAGCAGCCAGAGCCCGGCCACCCCGCCGCCGCTGCCGATGGACACCACCGAGCGGGCGTCGCAGGCCGCGGCGAGCACGGAGAGCGTCGCGCCCACGGCCGGTTCGACCGGGACCTGGGTCCCGAACGCATCGGCCGAGGTCACGGCGCGCTGGCGGGCGGCCACCTGGGCGGGGGTCTCGGCGGCGAAGCCGTCGGCATAGGCCGCCGCGTCGGTCGGGGTGCCGCCGGTGGGGGGCGGTCCGGCAACGCTGGTCACCGGGCGAGGGTAGTGGCGGGGGCGGGGTCCGCGCCCGGCCGGGTGGGGGAGGCCGGCGCGACCCGGCCGGCTGCCTGGCAACCGGCTGTGTGTCCGCGCTGCCTGGGAACACCGGCCGCGCCCGGTCGTTGCACTGGACGTGCGTCTCTCGCGTACCACCAGCCAGCGCTCCACCGAGCGGTCCACCCCTGCAGGGGAGGTGTCGAGCGCGGCCGTCTGCGATCCTGGGTCCGTGATCGAGCCCTCCGCGACCGGGTCGGCGGCCACCGCCGACCTCGAGCCCGCGGCCGCCGCGGCCGAGGGCTGGGTGGCGCCCACCTGGGAGCAGGTCGTCCGGGACCACTCCGCACGCGTCTACCGGCTGGCGTACCGGCTCTCGGGCAACCAGCAGGACGCCGAGGACCTCACCCAGGAGACCTTCGTCCGGGTGTTCCGCTCGCTCGCCGACTTCTCCCCGGGCACCTTCGAGGGCTGGCTGCACCGGATCACGACCAACCTGTTCCTGGACATGGTGCGTCGGCGGCAGCGCATCCGCTTCGACGCCCTGCCCGAGGACACCGAGCGGCTGCCCGGCTCCGCGCCGTCCCCGGAGCAGGTCTACGCGGACACCCACCTCGACCCGCAGATCCAGGCCGCCCTCGACGCGCTGTCCCCGGAGTTCCGGGTCGCGGTCGTGCTGTGCGACATCGAGGGCCTCACCTACGAGGAGATCTCGGCGACCCTCGGCATCAAGCTGGGCACCGTCCGCAGCCGCATCCACCGTGGTCGCGTGCAGCTGCGCGAGGCGCTGGCCCACCTCGCCCCGGGTCGGCCCGTCCCCGCCGTGGAGGTGTCGTGAGCATCCCGGAGAGCCACCTCGCCCAAGAGGCGATCGCCGCCCTCGTCGACGGAGAGCTCTCCGGCGGCGCGGCGAACCGGGCGGCCCGGCACCTGACCGGCTGCGCGCAGTGCCGGATGGCGGTCGCCGCCCAGCGCGAGGCCAAGGACGCGCTCCGGCACGGCGTGGACGTTGCCGTCCCCGGTGACCTCCTGTCCCGGCTGCAGGCCATCCCGTTCACCACCGCCGGCCCCGGCGGCGGCCTGGGTCAGCTGAGCGCCGGCGCCGACGGGCTCACCGCCACCGGCGCGGGTGGTTCCTGGGCGATCCCGCTGGCCCCCACCGAGACGGCACCCCGTTCCGACGGCGGCGCCCGCTGGCTGCGTCGGGGGATGACCGGGGCGCTGGCCGGACTCGGTCTGGGCGTCGCGGTGCTCGCCGTCAACCTGCCCACCGCCGATCTGCCGAACCGGGAACCGGTCGCCGGCCCCGTCCGCTACACGGCGCCGACCGAGCGCACCGACATCGTCCCGCCGGTGGTGCGGGCGTTCACCGTCGGTTCCCGCACCGGCCTGGCGGATGGTGGGACGCCCTGAGCGCGACGCCCGACACCGAGCCGTCCGACGCGGGCTCACCGCTCCCGGACACCGACCACGCCCCCGGCCCGCCCGAGGAGCAGTCGGCGGCCTACGCCCGGCCCGCAGGGACGACGGGCGCCTTCGCACCGACCGACTCCCGGCTGCAGCCCCACACCCCGCCCGCACCGGCTCCCCAGCCCGAACAGCGGGCCGCCTTCGGCCGGCCGGCCGCGGTCGAGGGGTCCTTCGGCACCGACCGTCCCGTGCCCGCGCCCCGGCCGCTGCCCCCGCCGCCGCCGGAGGCCGTGCTGCGGGCGTTCGCGCCGCGGGACGGGGCCACCGGTCTGGGCGAGCCCCCGGGTGGCCGTCCCGCGCGGCGGCGCACCGCGGCCGCCCCGTTCTGGAAGCCCGACGCCGCGGCGGACCCGTGGCGCGACCCGCACGCCCCCGCCGCGCTCGGTGCGCCCGCGCAGTACCCCGAGGAGCCGCAGCAGCCCGGCCCGGTGGTGCTGGACCCGCAGGGCCGCCGCAAGGTCCGGGTCCGTGACCTCTCCGTCCGGCTGACCGTGCTGGCGCTGCTGAGCCTGCTGCTGGTCGGCATGGTCGGCGGCACGACCGCCTGGTACCTGGGCCGGACGGCCGACGAGGCACCGCTGCTGGCCGAGGGCACCCAGCTCTCCGAGGTGGCCCCGGGCACCAGTCGGGAGCCCGGTTCGATCTCCGACATCGCCGGCCGGATCATGCCCGCCGTGGTCTCCGTCGAGGTCCGGCTGGCCAGCGCAGGCGCCACCGGGTCCGGGGTCGTGGTGGACGCGGACGGCGGCTACATCGTCACCAACAACCACGTGATCTCCGGTGCGGCCGACGTCGAGGGCGCGGAGATCCGCGCGGTCTTCAGCGACGGCAGCGGTTCGACCGCCCGCATCGTCGGCCGCGACCCGGCCAGCGACCTCGCCGTCCTCAAGGTGGACAAGCCGGGCCTGGTCGCGGCGTCGCTCGGCAGCGTCGACGACCTGGTCGTCGGCGACCCGGTGGTGGCCATCGGCTCACCACTGGGCCTGGCCGGCACGGTCACCAGCGGCATCGTCAGCGCGCTGGACCGCCCGGTGCGGCTGTCCGGCGAGGGCAGCGACACCAACGCCGTGATCAGCGCGGTGCAGACCGACGCGCCGATCAACCCGGGCAACTCCGGAGGTGCCCTCGTCGACGCCACCGGCGCGGTCATCGGGATCAACACCGCGATCGCGTCGGTCGGGGGCAACGGCACCACCGGCGGCTCGATCGGCCTCGGCTTCGCCATCCCGATCGACACCGTCCGCGACATCACCGAGGAGCTGATCAGCACCGGGACGGCGGTGCACGCCTCGCTCGGCGTGAACGCCCGCTCGGTGACCGACGGGACCCGCGACGGCGCGCTCGTGCTCAACGTCGAGCCGGAAAGCGGTGCCGCCGAGGCCGGCGTGCAGGAGCAGGACGTGGTGATCGCGGTCGACGGCGAGCCGGTGCGCAGCTCGGAGGAGCTGGCCGTCGAGGTCGACGCGCACGAGCCGGGCGACACGGTCACGCTGGAGCTGGTGCGGGGCGGCAGCTCCCGCGAGGTCGACGTCACCCTCGGCGTGGCCTGAGCCCCGACACGTCCTGTTGGGCCGCGGGTCGCCTGGCGGCAAGCCGGTCCACCTACGCTGGACACGACCGCGGTGCGCGGTGGGCGCGAGGAGGAGCGGTGTTCGACTCGATCGGCTGGGGCGAGATCGTCGTCCTGGCGTTGGCGGCGCTGTTCATCTTCGGCCCCGACCGGCTGCCCACGCTGGCCAAGGACGCGGCCAGCGGGTTGAAGAAGGCGCGTGAGGCGGTCACCGGGGTGCGTGGGCAGCTGCACGAGACCCTGGGCGACGACTTCGACCACCTGCGCGACATCGACCTGCGGCAGTACCACCCGAAGACCTTCATCCGGTCCCAGCTGATGGGGGACGACGACGCCCCGGCCCGCACCGGGAGCACCGCCGCCGGGGCGACCGCCGCCGGGGCGACCGCCGCAGGGGCCCGTGCCACGGCAGGGCAGATGACCGGCAGCCGGGACGCGAGCACCCCGCCGCCCTTCGACGTCGACGCCACCTGAGCAGGGACCCCGTCCTCCCCACTCTTCGCAGGCTCAGGGCGGGCCCCTGGACGGGGTCGGAACAGCAGAGGCCGGTCACCCCGCGGGGGTGACCGGCCTCTGTGCTGCCGAGGGTGACTAGCGCTTGACCGGGGTCAGCCCCAGCGACATGCCGGACAGCCCGCGCTGGCGGACGGCGAGGGCGTCGGCGATCGCGGACAGCGACTGCGCGGCGGGGGCGTCGGGCTGGGCGAGCACGATCGGTGCCCCGGCGTCACCGGCCTCGCGGAGCCGGGTGTCCAGCGGGATCTGGCCCAGCAGCGGCACCCGCGCACCGAGGGTCTTGGTGAGCGCGTCGGAGACGGCCTGGCCGCCGCCGGAGCCGAAGACCTCCATCCGGGAGCCGTCGGGCAGCTCCAGCCAGGACATGTTCTCCACGACGCCGACGACCTGCTGGTGGGTCTGGGTGGCGATCGCGCCGGCCCGCTCGGCCACCTCGGCGGCGGCGAGCTGCGGCGTCGTCACGACCAGGATCTCGGCGTTGGGCACCAGCTGGGCCACCGAGATCGCCACGTCACCGGTGCCGGGCGGGAGGTCCAACAGCAGGACGTCCAGGTCGCCCCACCACACGTCGGCGAGGAACTGCTGCAGCGCGCGGTGCAGCATCGGGCCACGCCAGACCACGGGGGTGTTGCCCGGGGTGAACATGCCGATCGAGATGACCTTCACGCCGTAGGACTGCGGCGGCATGATCATGTTGTCGACCTGGGTCGGCTTGTCGTCCACGCCGAGCATCCGGGGCACCGAGTGGCCGTAGATGTCGGCGTCCACGACGCCGACCGCCAGGCCCTTCTTGGCCAGCGCAGCGGCGAGGTTGACGGTGACGCTGGACTTGCCGACCCCGCCCTTGCCCGAGGCGACCGCGTAGACCCGGGTCAGCGAGCCGGGCTGGGCGAAGGGGATCACCGGCTCGGCGGTGTCGCTGCCGCGGACCGTCTTGCGCAGCTCCGTGCGCTGCTCGTCGCTCATGACGTCCAGGCCGACCGACACGGAGGTGACGCCGGGGACCGCGGAGACGGCCTGGGTGACGCGGTTGGTGATGGTCTCGCGCATCGGGCAGCCGGCGACGGTCAGGTAGACCTCGATGCGCACCGCGCCCGGGTCGCCGCCGACGCCGATCTGCACGTCCTTGACCATGCCCAGCTCGGGCAGCGGACGGTTGATCTCGGGGTCCTGGACGGTCGCCAGCGCCGCGTTCACGGCGTCCAGCTCCGGGGATCCGGTCAGCGTGTCGGACATGCGCGTTGTGTCTCCTTCGACGGGGAGCCTGCGGATTCCGGGCCCCTGAGGGGGCCCGCGCGCGGGCGAGCCCCACTGTACGGCGGCTGATCGACCCGCCCCGGGCCAGCGGGTGTGAACCGGCCGACCCCGGACCTGCGGGGGGCGACGACCGGTGGCGGCTGATGGCCGCCCGGCGCGCCCGGCGCGACCCGCCGCTGCCCGAGGGTCACCGGATGACAGCGCTGCGGTGCCTGGTCATGATGAGGCGCCCAGTGGCGCAGCTCACAGTCGAGCAGTCGGGAGACGTCCTCATGACCCAGTTCCAGCACCGCTCCACCCGGCTCTGCGCGGTCACCGCCGCTGCGACGCTGTTGGTCGGCGGGTGGGCCGGCACCGCCGGTGCGACGGACGACCGACGCGGACCAGAGGGCCCGGTCGCCCCGGGGTTCCAGGAGGCCCAGCAGTCGCCGTCGCTGCCGGCGGTGCCCGCCCGGGACATCGAGTGGACGGTCGCCGACCCGGCCTTCGACTACGACCCGGCCACCGGGCAGCCGGGCGAGGCCTTCACCGCGCTGCTGGACGCGGAGGGCCAGCCACGGACCCGGGTCCTGACCGGCGTGGAGAAGGGCGCCGGCTACCGGATCGAGGTGCCCACCGAGGGCTGGAACGGCGACGTGGTGTTCTGGGAGCACGGCTACCGCGGCACCGGGGCCGTGCTCTGGGTGGACAGCCCGTCCTTCGAGCTGCGCCAGGCCTACATCGACGCCGGCTACGCCTGGGCGGCGTCGTCCTACTCCGCCAACCGGTACGACATCCGGGCCGGGGTCACCTCGACGGAACGGCTGGCCCGGCTCTTCGACCGGCTCGTCGCCCCGGCCGACGACCGCTACTTGCAGGGGGTGTCCATGGGCGGCCACATCATCGGCGCCCTGGTGGAGCGGCAGCGGGTGGACTGGGCCGGTGCCGCGCCGATGTGCGGGGTCATGGGCGACCTCGCCCAGTTCGACATCCGACTGGACTACAACCTGGTGGCGCAGACGCTGGCCGAGGTCGACGCGTACCCGGTGACGTCGACCGAGGACTACCAGGCCGCGATCGCCGAGATCAAGACGACCCTGGGGCTGCCCACCTCGCCCACGGGGCCCAACCCCGAGCTGACCGAGCGGGGGGAGACCTTCCGGGACGTCGTGATCGACCTGACCGGCGGCCCCAGGCCGGGTGACGAGGCCGCCTTCACCTACTGGGAGGGGCTGACCTTCAACCTGGGCCGGTTCGCCGACGACCCGACCGGGACGCTGGGTGGGCTCACCGCCGGCTCGGTGGCCGAGAACGCCGACCGGCTGTACCCGACCACCTTCACCTTCCCGGACGGCTCGACGCTGAACTCCCGGATCGAGCGGGTCGAGGCGGCGCCGGGCACCCGCAAGGAGACCGGGAAGGCGCCGATCATCCAGCTGGACGCCGACTTCTCCGTCCCGGTGCTGTCGGTGCACACCATCGGTGACATGTTCGTGCCGTTCGAGCACCAGCGGATCTACGCCGCCGAGGCCGCGGTCCAGGGCACCGGCGGGCTGCTGGTGCAGCGGACGGTCCGGTCGGTCGGGCACTGCGAGTTCAGCCCGGAGGAGGCGGCACAGACCTTCACCGACCTGGTGACCTGGGTCGAGTCCCTCGAGGCGGGCGGCCCGGTGGTGCGGCCGGCAGGGGAGGACGTGCTGAACAGGAACGCGGTGGCCGAGGCGGACCTCGGGTGTGCGTTCACGGTGCCGCAGACCGGCGGCACCCGGGACCTCTTCCCGGCCTGCCCGGTGGCCGAGGAGCCGGTGGACGCCGGCTCCTGACCGCCGCGCCCGCGGCGCTGGCCGACCCGGGGTCCGCCTAGGGTCGGCCCGTGCCGTCCTCCGCCCGCACCGCCACGCTCCGGGACGCCGTCGGGCTGGGCGTGGCGGTGGGGTTGTACGGGGTCGCCTTCGGTGCGGCGGCCGCCGGGGCCGGGCTGGACACCTGGCAGGCGGTGGCGACGTCGGCGCTGATGTTCACCGGCGCCTCCCAGTTCGCGATGATCGGCGTGCTCGGTGCCGGCGGGGGAGCGTTCTCGGCCGTGGGCAGCGCCCTGCTGCTGGGCACCCGCAACACCGTCTACGGCGTCCGGCTGGCCCCGATGCTCGCGCCGCGGGGCTGGCTGCGCCGGGCCGGGGCGGCGCACTGGGTGATCGACGAGACGACGGCGATGGCGGTCGCCGCTCCGGACCGGGAGCTGGGCCGGCTGGCGTTCTGGGTCACCGGCGCGACCATCTACCTGGGCTGGAACGTCACGACGCTGATCGGGTCGCTGGGGGCCGCGGCGCTGGGGGAGACGGCGCAGGCCGCGCTGGACGCCGTCGTGCCGGCGGCCTTCCTGGCGTTGCTGTGGCCCCGGTTGCAGCGCTCGGCGCGGGAGCCGGGCGTGCAGCGGCGGGTGGCCCTCGGTGGCGCGGTGATCGCGCTGGCGCTCACCCCGTTCGTGCCGGCCGGGGTGCAGGTGGTGCTGGCCGTGGTCGCGGTGGCGCTGGCCGGTCGGCCGCGGCGGACGGCGACCGCGTGAGCACCGGGATGCTGTGGGCGGTGGTGCTGGCCGGCTCGCTCGGTTGCTACCTGCTGAAGCTGGCCGGGCTCTCGGTGCCCGCGGCCTGGGTCGAGCGGCCGTGGGTGACCCGGGTGGTGGAGTTCGTCCCGGCGGCGCTGCTGGCCGCGCTGGTCGCCGTCCAGGCCGCGACGTCGGGGCCCGACCTGGTCGTCGACGGCCGGCTGGTCGGGCTGGCGGTGGCGGCGGTGGCGCTGGCGCTGCGGGCGCCGTTCATCGTCGTCCTGGTGCTGGCCGGTGCGGCCGGCGCGCTCGTGCACGTCCTCACCGGCTGACCTGACGGGCTGCCGTGCCCCTGATCGGCGGCACGGCAGCCCGAGCGGTCAGTGCGCCAGCGGCAGCTGGGCCTGCTCCTCGGCCAGCCGCTCCGCGCCGCTGGTGGTCTTCAGCGGCTTCTCCTTGATGAAGAGCACCACCAGCAGGGCCAGCGCGGCCAGCGGGGTGGCGATCAGGAACAGCTCGGCGGTGGCGTTGCCGTAGGCGTCCTGCACCACCCGGGCGACCTCCGGCGGCAGGGTCGAGACGTCGGGGACGGTGGTCTCGCCGCCGTCCGCACCGCCGCCCAGCACGGCCAGGTCCCCGGCCACCCGGCTGGCGAGCACCGCGCCGAGCACGCTGACCCCGATCGTGCCGCCGAGGCTGCGGAAGAACGACAGCACCGAGGTGGCCGAGCCGAGCTCCCGGGCGGGCACGTCGTTCTGCGCGGCCAGGACCAGGTTCTGCATCAGCAGGCCGACGCCGACGCCGAGCACGACCATGAAGGCGCCGAGCAGCCAGATCGAGGTCTGCGCGTCGATGGTGGCCAGCAGGCCGAAGCCGACGGTCATCAGCACGCCGCCGGCGACCAGGAACCGCTTCCAGGTGCCGGTCTTGGTGATCAGCGCGCCGGCGACGGTGGAGGAGACCAGCAGGCCACCGATCATCGGCAGCGAGAGCAGCCCGGCCTCGGTGGGGGAGTAGCCCAGCGAGATCTGGAAGTACTGGGACAGGAAGACGGTGCCGCCGAACATCGCGATGCCGACCAGCGCGCTGGCGACCACGGTGAGCGCCACGGTGCGGTTGCGGAAGATGCCGAGCGGGATGACCGGCTCGGCCACCCGCGACTCGACGAACAGCGCCAGGGCCAGCAGCACCGCGGCGCCACCGACCATCAGTGCGGTCGTGCCGGAGAGCCAGTCGAAGTCGTTGCCGGCCAGGGTCACCCAGATCAGCAGGGTGCTCACCCCGGCGGTGATCAGCAGCGCGCCCAGCCAGTCGATCCGGACGTCGTCGCGCGTGACCTGCTTCAGCTTCAGCGTCTTCTGCAGCAGCACGATCGCGGCCAGGGCGAACGGCACGCCCATGAAGAAGCACCAGCGCCAGCCGAGCCACGAGGTGTCCACGATGACGCCGCCGATCAGCGGCCCGGCGACGGTGGCGACGGCGAACACGGCGCCGAAGATGCCGGCGTACCGGCCCAGCTCACGCGGCGGGATCATCGCCGCCATCACGATCTGCACCAGCGCGGTGAGGCCGCCGGCGCCGATGCCCTGGACCACCCGGGCCACGATCAGCATCGTGGTGTCCTGGGAGAACCCGGCCAGCAGCGACCCGGCGACGAAGAGGGTCAGCGAGAGCTGCACCAGCAGCTTCTGGCTCACCAGGTCGGCGAGCTTGCCCCACAGCGGCACCGAGGCCGTCATGGCGAGCAGCTCGGCGGTGACCACCCAGGTGTAGATCGACTGGCTGCCCTCGAGGTCGGCGATGATCACCGGCAGGGCGTTGGAGACGACGGTCGCCGCCAGGATGGACACGAAGATGCCCACCATCAGGCCGGACAGCGCCTGGAGGACCTCCCGTCGGCTCATCCTGGCCTCGGTGCTGGCCGCGCCGGCCGCGTCGGTCTCCGTGGTGGCGGACATGGTGCTCCTGTCGATGGTGCGGGTCGGTGGGTGTCTTCGGGTCAGTGCGTGGGCTCGGGCAGGCCGGCGGCCAGTGCGTCCAGCGCCTCGTCGAGCAGGGCGGTGAGCGGGACGGCACCGCGCTGGACGTGCCAGCGGGAGAAGGTCACCCGGACGGCGGCGGACAGCACCGCGGCGAGCAGGCCGGGGTAGAGGTCGGTCTCCGCGTTCTGGCCGGTCCGCTCGGCGATCGCCACCGCGACCTCCCGCTCGTCGGCCGCACCGATCTCCACCAGCCGGGGGAGCAGCGAGGGGTTGCCGGCGACGACGGTGATCCGGTCGCGCAGCGCCGCGGCGTCGGACTCGAGCTCGGTGAGGTCTGCGTGCAGGGCGGCGCGGGCGGCGGCGAGCACGCCGGTGCCTGCCGGCTGGGCGCGCAGCCGGGCGGAGAGCCGCGGCTGGTCGGTGCCGGCGGGGAACAGCAGCGCCTCCTCCTTGGCGGAGAAGTGGTTGAAGAACGTCCGGTAGGAGACGTCGGCCGCCGCCGCGACGGCCTCCACGGTGACGTTCTCCCAGCCGAGCTCGATCGCCAGCCGGAGGGTGGCCGCGGCCAGCGCGGCCCGGGTGTCGGCCTTCTTCCGCTCACGCAGCCCTCGCTCGGTCATGCGCTCAGGATGCGCCGCTCGCTGCACACCGTGCAAGCTTGCTCGCTGTGCAGCTGATCACCACGGTGCGGCGCGGCGGACGGAGGTGGGCGGACGGCGGCGGCACGATCGGTGCCGTGACGGCGACGATCGAGGCACCGGCCCGCCGGCGGGCGCCCCCGGTGCTGGCCCTGCTCGCCGGGCTGCTGACCGGCGCCGCGGCGAAGGCGGGCGACGAGTCGGGCTGGCGGTGGGCCGCCGACCTGGGCAGCTACCCCGCCGCCTGGGTGCTGGTGGTCGCGCTGATCGGCTGGTCGGCGCCCTCGCCGGCGGCGGCCGCCCTCCGCTCGGGGGTGTTCTTCGCGGCGATGACCGTCGCCTACTACGCGTGGGCCGCGCTGGTCCTGGACTTCGGCTGGTCCGTCCGGCTGCTGGTCGCCTGGCTGGTCCTCTCCGCCACCGCGGTGCCGGCCACCGCCGTGGCGGCGCACGTGGCGACCCGGGGCTCGGGGTGGTTGCCGGGAGCCCTGCTGGCGATGGCCGCCGGCATCACCCTGGGCGGTGGTGCGCTGGCCGACGCCGGTGACCACCCGGTGCAGGCGGTGGTCGACGTCGTCGTCGCACTGGTGCTCGTCGTCGTCCTGGCCCGTGACCTGCGCACCCGGCTCTGGGCCGCGGCGCTGACGCTCCCGCTCACCGGGGTGGCCGCGGTGCTCCTCGGTCTGCTGCGCGACCTGCTGGGCTGAGCGGGTGCTCATCGTGCTGGGCGGCCTGCCCGGGGTCGGGAAGACGACGGTCGCCCGATCGGTGGCCGGCGCGCTGGGCGCGGCCCACCTGCGGGTCGACGCCTTCGAGGTCGCCCTGCTCCGGCAGGGCCTGGTGCCCACCCCGGCCGAGGTCGGCGCGCACGGCTACGAGCTGGCGCTGGCCGCCGCCGACACCTGCCTGACCGCCGGCACCGACGTGCTGGTCGACGCGGTCTTCGACGTCGCCGCCGCCCGCCGGCCGTTCCGGGACCTGGCGATCCGGCACGGGATCCCGGTGCACTGGGTGCGGCTGATCTGCACCGACCGGGCCGAGCACCGGCGCCGGGTCGAGGAGCGTCCCGCCGACCTCCCCGGCCACGTCCTCCCGACCTGGGAGCAGGTACGGGCCCGGCGGGTCGACCAGTGGCACGACCGGCACACCGTCGTCGACACCGCCGGCGGCGACCCGGTCGTCGCCACGCTCGCCGCGGTCCGCGGCTGAGGCCCTCAGCCGACGGGGTCGGCGGTCGCCTCGCGGCGCTTCTTGTTCTTCTTCTTGCGCTCGGCGGCCTCGTCGTCCGGGTCCTCGGGCACCAGTCGGTTGAGCTCGCCGCGGATGAAGTCGCGGGTGGCCAGCTCGCCGACCGACACCCGCAGCGACGCCAGCTCGCGGGCCAGGTACTCGGTGTCGGCGCGGGTCTGCGCCGCGCGGTTGCGGTCCTCCTCGGCCTGGATCCGGTCGCGGTCGGCCTGCCGGTTCTGCGCGAGCAGGATCAGCGGTGCGGCGTAGGCGGCCTGGGTGGAGAAGGCCAGGTTCAGCAGGATGAACGGGTAGGGGTCCCAGCGCAGGTCGACCGCGACGACGTTCAGCACGATCCAGACGATCACGAGGATCGTCTGCACCGCCAGGAACCGGCCGGTGCCCAGGAACCGGGCGATCCCCTCGGCGAACCGGCCGACCGCGTCGGGGTCCAGCCGCAGGAAGCTGCCGATGCCCCGGGCGGTGCGGGGCTGGTCCAGCCTCAGGTCGGCGCGCCGCTCGGCCTCAGCCACGCCGGGACCTCTCGCGCCAGTCCTCGGGCAGCAGGTGGTCCAGCACGTCGTCCACGCTGACCGCGCCCACCAGCCGGCCCTGCGGGTCGACCACCGGCGCGGCCACCAGGTTGTAGGTGGCGAAGTAGCGGGTGACCTCGGTCAGCGGCGTCTCCGGGCGGAGCGGCTCCAGGTCGTCCAGCACCCCGCTGACCAGGCCGGACGGCGGTTCGCGCAGCAGCCGCTGGATGTGCGCCAGCCCCAGGTACCGCCCGGTCGGCGTGGCCGAGGGCGGCCGGCAGACGTAGACCTGGCTGGCCAGCGCCGGGGAGAGCTCGGGGGTGCGGACCCGGGCCAGCGCCTCGGCGATCGTCGCGTCGGGGGCGAGGATCACCGGCTCGCTGGTCATCATCCCGCCGGCGGTGTCCTCGGAGTACTTCAGCAGCTGGCGCACCGGCTCGGCCTCGTCCGGCTCCATCAGCTCGAGCAGCCGGTCCCGGTCGAGGGTGGAGAGCTCGGCCAGCAGGTCGGCGGCGTCGTCGGGGTCCATCTCCTCCAGGACGTCGGCGGCCCGCCGTTCCTTCAGGGTGCCCAGGATGGTGATCTGGTCGGCCTCCGGCAGCTCGCCGAGCACGTCGGCGAGCCGGGGGTCGTCCATGGCCTCGGCGACCTCGTGCCGCCGCTTGATCGGCAGCTCCTGCAGCGCGTGCGCCGCGTCGGCGGCGTTGAGCTCGCGGTAGGTGGCGATCAGCGTCTCGGCGCTCTGCCCGCTCTCGGGCAGGGCGAGCCCGCTGACCTCGTCCCACGCCAGCTGGTGCAGCTGCCCGCGGCGGCCCAGCCGCCCCGGCTCCTGGACGGCGAGGCGGGAGACGACCCAGTCACCGGTCCGGGTCTGCTCGATCGCGGCGTCGACGACGGCGGCCGGCCGGTCGGACTCCTGGATGGTCACCCGCCGGTCCAGCAGCTCGCCCAGCACCAGGGTCTCCCCGGCCCGCTGTTCGAAGCGCTTGAGGTTCACCGTGCCTGAGGACAGCCGCACCGAGGCGGAGTCCACGCCGGTGACCCGGCCCATCGGGCAGAAGATCCGGCGCCGCGGCACCACCTCGACGATGAGACCCAGCACGCGCGGCGCGGCGGTGCCGACCCGCAGCGCGATCAGCACGTCGCGGACCTTGCCCACCCGGTCGCCGTTGGGGTCGAAGACGGTCAACCCGGCCACCCGGGACACGTACGCCCTCGTCACCGTCGTCACTGGCCCCTCCTCGATGCTGCGTCGGTCCGGGGACCAGTGGCCGGCGGTGACCTCGGGAACTCGGCCACCGGAGCGGAAGGCTACCGTCGCCGTCGTGGCGGCTCCGGGACCCGATCGACTCAGCTACGAGGTCGTGGACGTGTTCGCGCCCCGGCCCTACGCAGGCAACCCGCTGGCGGTGGTGTTCGACGCCGACGAGCTGACCACCGAGCAGTGCCAGGCGCTGGCCTTCGAGTTCCACCTCTCGGAGACCTCGTTCCTCTGCGCGGCCACCACCTCCGACGCCGACTACCGGGTGCGGATCTTCACGCCGTTCGCCGAGCTGCCCTTCGCCGGGCACCCGAGCGTCGGGGCCGCGCACACGCTGGTGCGCACCGGTCGGCTGCCCGCCGGGCGGGTGCGCCAGGAGTGCGGCGTCGGCGTCCTCGACCTGACCGTGGACGACGCGGGGGCGACCCTCGGCGGTGGCCGGCCGACCCTCGAGCCGGGTCCGGACCCCGCCGTCCTGGCGGCCGCGTTGGGGCTGTCGGCCGCGGACCTGGCCGACTCCCCGGTGCACGTGGCCGGCTGTGGCCTGCCCTTCGCGTACCTGGCCGTGCAGCCGGGTGCGGTGGACCGGGCGCGCCCGGACCAGGGCGCGCTGGACCTGCTCGGCGTGGGGGAGGGCGTCTCGGTGCTCAGCTGGGACGCCGCCACGGCCACCGCGCACGCCCGGGTGTTCGCCGGCGACCTGCGCTGGGGCGAGGACCCGGCCACCGGTTCGGCGGCGCTGGGCACGGGCGTCTGGCTGGCCGCGACCGGCCTGGTGCCGGCGGACGGGACGACGGAGTACACGATCCGGCAGGGCGAGCGGCTCGGCCGGCCCTCCGTGCTGTCCTGCACGGTCACCGCCGCCGGCGGCCGGGCCACCGCGGCCACCGTTGCGGGCACCGTGCTGCCGATCGCCAGCGGCACGATCCGGGTCCCGGCGCGGTGACCGATCCCGCCGCCCCGCCCCGGTCGCCGGCGCGCGGGGTGGGCGCCGCCGCGCCGTCGGTGTCGCCCTGGGCGGTGCACCGGCCGGGCGGCCGGGAGGTGGGGCTGATGGCGGTCGCCGTCATCGGGGTGTCGTTCTCCGGCCCGCTCACCGCGATGGTGGCCACCTCGTTCCTGGCGATCGCGTTCTGGCGCAACGCCGCCGGTGCGGTGCTGCTGCTGCCGGTGCTGCTGCTGCGCGAGCGCGCGACCCTGACCGGCCTGCGCGCCCGGCAGCTGGTCAGCTCCGTCGTCGCCGGCCTCTTCCTCGCTGCCCACTTCGCCGCCTGGCTGCCCAGCCTGTCGATGACGACGGTCGCCGCCTCGACCGCGCTGGTGACCACGACACCGATCTGGACGGCGCTGGCCGCCCGCTTCACCGGCGTCCACCTGCCCCGACAGGTGTGGTGGGGGCTGGCGCTGGCGGTGTTCGGCGCCGCGCTGATCGCCGGGGTCGACGTCACCGTGTCCTGGACGGCGCTGGCCGGTGACGGGCTCGCGCTGCTGGGGGCGATCTGCGCCGGTGGCTACATGCTCGCCGGGGCCCGGGCGCGGGAGCGGCTGACCACCTCGGCCTACGCCGTCGTCTGCTACTCGACGTGTGCGGTGGTCCTCGCCCTCGCCGCACTGGTCGTCGGGGTGCCGCTGGCCGGGTTCAGCGCGCGGGACTGGTGGCTGATCGCGGCGATCACCGTGTGCGCGCAGCTGTTCGGGCACACGCTGTTGAACCTGGTGCTCTCCTCGGTGGGCCCGACGGTGGTGGGGCTGGCGGTGCTGCTGGAGGTGCCGGGCGCGCTGCTGGTCGCGCTGGTGCTGCTGCAGCAGGTCCCGCCGCTGCTGGCGCTGCCCGGGATGATCGCCGTGGTGATCGGGGTGGCCCTGGTGATCCGGGGCGGGCGGCCGACCCCGGAGGCCGATCCGGTCTGATCCGGGACGTCGCTACTCTCCGGTAACCAACGTCGACCAGCAGGGTTGTCCACCGACCCCACCACCCCAGCGGAGGCACCGTGGCCGAGCTCCGATCCCGTCGTTCCAACCTCGCCGTCCCGGGCAGCAACCCCCGGTTCCTGGAGAAGGCCAAGAGCCTCCCGGCCGACCAGGTCTTCCTGGACCTCGAGGATGCCTGCGCCCCGCTGGCCAAGCCCGGGGCGCGGAAGAACATCGTCGCCGCGCTCAACGAGGGCGGCTGGGGGAGCAAGATCCGCACCGTCCGGGTCAACGACTGGACGACGGAGTGGACCTACCGCGACGTCGTCGAGGTCGTCGAGGGCGCCGGCGCCGAGCTCGACTGCCTCATGCTGCCGAAGGTCGCCGACGCCGCCCAGGTGAAGGCGCTGGACCTGCTGCTCACCCAGATCGAGAAGAGCAACGGCCTCGAGGTCGGCCGGATCGGCATCGAGGCGCAGATCGAGACCGCGCAGGGCCTGATCAACGTCAACGACATCGCCTTCGCCAGCGACCGGATCGAGACGATCATCTTCGGCCCGGCCGACTTCATGGCCAGCATCAACATGAAGTCGCTGGTGGTCGGCGCCCTGCACCCCGACTACCCGGGCGACCCGTTCCACCACATCCTGATGACGATCCTGATGGCCGCCCGCGCCCGCGGCGTGCAGGCCATCGACGGCCCGTTCCTGCAGGTCCGCGACGTGCCGGCGTTCGAGGAGGTGGCCAAGCGCTCGGCCGTGCTCGGCTTCGACGGCAAGTGGGTGCTGCACCCCGGCCAGATCGACGCGGCCAACGAGATCTACGCGCCGTCGCAGGAGGACTTCGACCACGCCGAGCTGATCCTCGACGCCTACGAGTGGGCCACCTCGGAGGCCGGCGGCAAGAAGGGGTCGGCGATGTTGGGCGACGAGATGATCGACGAGGCCAGCCGGAAGATGGCGCTGGTGATCGCCGGCAAGGGGCGCGCGGCCGGGATGTCCCGCACCTCGACTTTCACCCCGCCGGAGTAGCAGGACCCCGTCCGGCGCACCCCTCGCACGCTGAGGGGACGCCGGGACGGGCCGTGCTCAGGGGGCGAACGCGCCGTCGCTGATCGAGGCGAGCAGGCCGATCCAGGCGAGCAGCCCGGTCGCCATGAGGGTCGTGCCGAGGCCGCCGACGATCGCGGCGGCCAGCGCCAGGCCGTCGCCCTGCTCGCCGCTCCGCCGGATCTGGCCGCGGGCCAGCAGGCCGAGCACCAGGCCGACCGGGGCGAAGACGAACGCGGCGACCAGGGCGACGATCGCCAGCTGGTTGGTCGGCCGCCGCCATCCCGGCCAGTACCCGGCCGGCCCGTAGGACGACGGTCCGTACCCGGGTGGCCCCATGGGCGGTGGCCCGTACCCCGGTGGCCCGTACGCCGGCGGCCCGTAGGACGGCGGCTCGTACCCGGGCGGCCCGTGGGTCGGGGCGCCGTGCGGCGGCGCGGCGTAGCCGGGCGGGTCCCCGCGGTAGAAGTCGTCCTGGCTCACCGCGTCAGTGTGCCGGTCAGGCGCCGATCGCCTCGGCAGGCAACGCGGCGATGCGGGTGGCGATCGACCGGCCGGCGGCGGCGGTCGTCTCGGGGTCGTCGCCGATCAGCACCGAGAGCACCTGGCCCCGCGCCTGGGCGAGGACGACCTGGGTGGTGCCGTCGCCGAGGCGGTACTGGAAGACCACGCTGTTGGCGGCCAGGCCCTCCGCGCTCGGGCCCGGCTCGAAGGTGTACTCCTCGACCGGGCAGCGGGCGAACGCCTCGACCAGCTCCTGGACGGCGGCCGTCGCGGCGGCCGGGGTGGCGTAGGCGATCGCCTCCGACGACAGCTGCGCGGTGCCCTCGGCGTCCAGCCCCACCACCGGCTGCTTCGCCGTCCGCTGCGACTCGGAGGCGAAGGCGTACCCGCAGATGCCGTCGAGGCTGGGGTTCCCCGCCAGGTCGGCGTCCGAGGGGACCGGGTTGGCCTGCACCGACCAGCCCGCGGGGAGGTCGCCTGCCCGCAGGGCGGTGGCCACGATCGCCTCGGCCGGGTCCTGTGCGGCGGCGGGGTCGGCTGTCGCCGCCGCCTCGGCGGCCGCGTCGGCCGGGGCGGGCTCGGCGGTGCCCGGGCTGGCCGCCGCACCGTCGGCGGGCTCCTCGGCTGCCCCGCACCCGGCCAGCGCCAGGAGGGCCGCGGCGACGGGGACGAGCAGGCGGTGGCGGTGCGTCACCACAGCGACGGTAACCGCATCAGCTGGGCGGCCGGGACGCCGGATTGCCGCCCCGGACGTGCCCCATACTCGCCGGTAACCGAGACACCGTCGTCCCGAGGAGTGTGCGCATGACCCGCCTGGCCCAGACCGCGGACCTGACCGACGTCCAGATCGAGATCCTGTCGACGGTCCGCAGCTTCGTGGACAAGGAGATCATCCCCAGGGCCCAGGAGCTGGAGCACGGGGACGTCTACCCGACGGAGATCGTCGAGGGGCTGGCGGAGATGGGCATCTTCGGGCTCACCATCCCCGAGGAGTTCGGTGGGCTGGGGGAGTCGCTGCTGACCTACGCGCTGGTCGCCGAGGAGATCGCCCGCGGCTGGATGAGCGTCTCCGGCGTCATCAACACGCACTTCATCGTGGCGCACCTGATCACCCAGCACGGCACCCCGGAACAGCAGGCCGAGTACCTGCCGCGGATGGCCACCGGCGACCTGCGGGGCGCGTTCTCGATGTCCGAGCCGGAGCTGGGCAGCGACGTCGCGGCGATCCGGACGAGGGCCACCCGCGACGGCGACGAGTACGTGGTCAACGGCTCGAAGATGTGGCTGACCAACGGGGAGAACGCCACCCTGGTCGCCTTCCTGGTCAAGACCGACGAGGGCAGCGACTCCCCGTACAAGAACATGACCACGTTCCTGGTGGAGAAGACCCCGGGCCTGGGCGAGCGGCTGCCCGGCTTCTCCATCCCCGGGCGTATCGACAAGATGGGCTACAAGGGGATCGACACCACCGACGCCAGCTTCGACGGCTTCCGGATCGGCGCGGACAAGGTCCTCGGCGGGCAGCCCGGGCGCGGCTTCTACCAGATGATGGACGGCGTCGAGGTCGGCCGGGTGAACGTCGCCGCCCGGGGCTGCGGGGTGGCGATCCGGGCCTTCGAGTTGGCCATCGAGTACGCCCAGCAGCGGGAGACCTTCGGCAAGCCGATCGCCCAGCACCAGGCCATCGCCTTCAAGCTCGCCGAGATGGCCACCAAGGTCGAGGCGGCCCACACGATGATGGTGCGCGCGGCCCGGCTGAAGGACTCCGGCGCCCGCTTCGACGTCGAGGCCGGCATGGCCAAGCTGCTGGCCAGCGAGTTCGCCAGCGAGGTCACCCAGGACTCGTTCCGCATCCACGGCGGCTACGGCTACTCCAAGGAGTACGAGATCGAGCGGCTGATGCGCGAGGCGCCGTTCCTGCTGATCGGCGAGGGCACCAGCGAGATCCAGAAGACGATCATCAGCCGCGGCCTGCTCAAGGAGTACGCCAGCAAGCGCTGACCCCCCGAGGGGCCAAAATCGCGACTTTGGCCCCTCGAGCGGGTGGAACACCGGTGGGGGCGGGGGACTTGCACCTCGCATGAGAGCTGCAGGAGTGACGGAGTTCGGTGGTCCGGAGGCCCTGCGCCTGATCGACGTGCCGCAGGAGCCGCTGGGCCCGGGGCAGGTGCGGGTGCGGGTGACGGCCGCGGCGGTCAACCCGACCGACACCTACGCGCGCAACGGCACCTACGCCCAGCGCGACCCGGTCAAGGAGTTCCCCTACGTGCCCGGCATGGACGTCGCCGGGGTGCTGGACGAGATCGGGGACGGCGCCGGCACCGACATCCACGTCGGTGAGCACGTGATGGGCATCGTCGTCCCGACCGGTGCCCATGGCGGCTACCGCGAGGACGTCGTGCTGCCCGCCGGCTCGATCGCCCGCGCCCCCGACGGCGTCGGCGACGCCGCGGCGGCGACGCTGCCGATGAACGGCCTGACCGCCCGGCTCGCGCTGGACCGGATGGCGCTGCAGCCGGGCCAGGTGCTCGCGGTCACCGGCGCGGCCGGGGCGTTCGGCGGCTACGTCGTCCAGCTCGCCAAGAACGAGGGGCTGACCGTCGTGGCCGACGCCAAGCCCGAGGACGAACAGCTGGTGCGCGACCTGGGTGCCGACGTCGTGGTCCGGCGGGGGGACGACGTCGCGGCGCGGATCCGCGAGGAGTTCCCCGACGGCGTCGACGGGCTGGCCGACGGCTCGGTGCAGGACGCCGCCGTGCTGCCCTCGGTGAAGGACGGCGGGGCCGTCGCGACGGTCCGCGGCTACCGCGGCGACGGGCAGCGCGACCTGCGGGTGTTCCCGGTGATGGTGCGCGACTACGCCGAGGAGCAGGCCGAGCTCGACCGGTTGCGCGAGCTGGTGGAGAAGGGCGTGATCACCCTCCGGGTGGCGCAGACCTTCCCGGCGGCGAAGGCCGCGGAGGCGCACCGGCGGCTCGAGGCCGGTGGCGTGCGGGGACGTCTGGTCCTCACCTTCTGACAGCGGTAGACAGGCCGGCATGAGACGGCGGCGGCGCAGGGGTTCGTGGGGCTCGCTGTGGTCGAGGGGCTCGGTGCTGTCGATCGGCTCGACCGGGTCGGTGCTGTCCATCGGCAGCGTCGGCTCGGTGCTGTCGATCGGCAGCGTCGGCTCGTCCTGCTCGTTGTTCAGCATCGGGTCGAGCACGTCGATCGGGTCGGTCGCGTCCTGGCTGTCGATCGGCTCGATGCTGTCGGCGCAGTCCCGGGGGTCGCTGATGTCGTGGCGGTCGGCGGGGGAGTGTGACTGCTGCGGGTCAGCCGGCTGAGCTGTCCAGGTGCTTGGCCGCCTGCCGGCGGGAGAGCGGGCTGAGCTCGTGCTCGGCGAGGAACCGGCGCACCCAGTCGGGATCGGTCTTGGTGTGCTCGCGCAGCGCCCAGCCGATCCCCTTGCGGACGAAGAACTCCGGGTCGGCGGCGTTGACCTCGATCACCTCGGCGAGCAGCGCGGTGTCGGTGCGCTCCTTCGCCCCGAGCTGGGCGATGACGGCGCTGCGCCGCAGCCAGCGGTCCGGGCTCCGCGCCCAGCCCTGGAGCACCGGCCGCAGCCGCGCCGGGTGGGCGAGCAGGAGGTCGCGGACCCGGGGCTGGACCCCGTCGACCAGGTCCCACCACGCGCCGGTGGTGACCATCTCCTCGTACAGCGGCAGCAACAGCAGGTCTCGGCGGGCCACCGGCAGGCCGGTGAGCGCGATGGCGGCGTGCCGCTCGTCCCGGGCGGACGCCTCCCGCCACAGCTGCCCGGCTGCCCGTCCGACGTCGGCCGGGTGCATCGCCGCGGCGGCCCGGACGATCCGGCGGACCTCCGGCAGCCGCACCCCGAGGCAGGGCTCCGCCGTCTTCAGGTAGGCCTGCATGCCGCGGCCCCGCTCGGGGTCCGAGGCCGCCCGCAACGCGGTTCGCACCTCCTGGACCAGGTCGGCTGCGGCCATGCCGGGGATCCTGCCGAGTCGGATCGCCCGCCGCGAGTCCTCGTGCGAGGCTGCCGGGAGGTCGCCCGCCGGTGCGCGGCCCTGGTCGGGAGGTCCCGTGAACGGCGCGCAGGCAGTCATCCGCACCCTGGTCGAGGGCGGGGTGGACGTCTGCTTCGCCAACCCCGGCACCTCGGAGATGCACTTCGTCGCGGCGCTGGACGACGTCCCGGAGATGCGGGCGGTGCTCACCCTGTTCGAGGGGGTCGCGACCGGCGCCGCTGACGGGTACGCCCGGATGACCGGCTCGCCGGCGGCCACCCTGCTGCACCTGGGGCCGGGGCTGGGCAACGGGATCGCCAACCTGCACAACGCCCGCCGGGCCCGGACACCGCTGGTCAACGTCGTCGGCGACCACGCGCTGACACACAAGCGGCTGGACGCGCCCTTGGAGTCCGACATCGACGCGCTGGCCGGCACGGTGTCGGGGTGGGTGCGCCGGTCGCTGGCGACCAGCGAGGTGGGTGCGGACACCGCCGACGCGATCGCCGCCGCCGCCCGCGGTCAGGTGGCCAGCCTGGTGCTGCCGGCCGACGTCTCCTGGAGCGAGGGCGCACGGGTGGCCGCCGTCCCGGCGCGGCGTCCGCTCCCACAGGTGCCGGCCTCCCTGGTCGAGGAGGTGGCCGGCGTGCTCGGCGGTTCGACGATGCTCTTCCTCGGCGGCGACGCGGTGCTCGAGCCCGGCCTGCGGGCCGCTGCTCAGGTCGCCGCGGGCACCGGTACCCGGCTGCTGTCCCAGCGGTCGCCCGCGCGGATGCAGCGCGGGGCCGGGCTGCCCGACGTCCTCAAACTGCCCTACGCGCCGGACAGCGCCCGGAAGCAGCTGGACGGCGTGCAGCACCTGGTGCTGGTCGGCGCGGCCGAGCCGGTCGCGTTCTTCGGCTACCCCGGCATGGACGGCCGGCTGGTGCCCGAGGGCTGCACCGTGCACGTGCTCGCCGAGCCCGGGGAGGACGGTGTCGCGGCGCTCCAGGCGCTGGCCGAGCTGGCCGCACCGGACGCCGTCCCGGAGTTGGCCGAGGCCCGCCGTCCGGACCTGCCCACCGGCGAGCTGGACACCAAGGCCTTCGCCGCGGTGGTGGGCGCGTTGCTGCCGGAGCGGGCGATCGTCGTCGACGAGGCGCTGACCAGCGGCCACTTCCTGCCCGCGGCGACCGTCGGGGCGCCGGCGCACGACTGGCTGACCCTCACCGGTGGGGCGATCGGGCAGGGCATGCCGGTGGCCGTCGGTGCCGCGGTGGCCTGCCCGGACCGGCCGGTGGTGTCGCTGCAGGCCGATGGCAGTGCGATGTACACGATCCAGGCGCTGTGGACCCAGGCGCGCGAGGGCCTCGACGTCACCACCGTCATCTGTGACAACAGCGCCTACGCGATCCTGGCCGGCGAGCTGGAGAGCGTGGGGGCGGCCGGCGGGGGAGAGCGCGCCGGTAAGCTGCTGGACCTCGGCGGGCCGGCGCTGGACTTCGTCGCACTGGCCACCGGGATGGGCGTGCCGGCCACCCGGGCGAGGACGGCAGAGGAGCTGGCCGAGCAGTTCCGTGCTGCGCTGGCCGAGCCCGGGCCGCACCTGATCGACGCCGTCCTGCCGCGCGGCTGATCAGCTGTCGGCGACCCGGGCCTCCTCCTCGGCCGGCGAGCGACGGCCGAAGTAGAAGATGCCGATCCCCAGTGACACGGCCAGCAGCACGGCCATGAAGACCAGCAGCGGGACCGCGCCGAACTGGGCGATCAGCGGCAGTGACGCCGCGGTGACCAGGCCGCCGCCGAAGAAGGGCTCGAACGCCAGCTGTTTGTAGCCGAAGGCCTCCATCGCCGGGGTCGCTGCGTTGGGGTCGGCGACCCGGATGAGGATCAACCCGGTGGCGGTGACGCCGAGGGACTGCCCGAGGTCGCCGATGCCGCGTTCGAACCAGAACCGGGGGATCATCCGCCGGGCCAGGAAGACGAAGACCCCGACGTTCCAGGCGAGTCCGGCGATGGCCAGCAGCAGGAACGTCACCCAGTTGTTCGCGATCGCCTGGATGGACAGCGTGGCCAGGGCGCTGATGATCAGCAGGTCGAGTGCGATGCCCTGGATCCGCAGCATCATCTGCCGGTCGACGATGCCGGTGTAGTCGAAGCGGTCGACCAGCTTCTGCACCGCGACGCCGCCGATCATCGCCAGCGGGAACAGCGGCACGTACTCGAAGAGCTCGACGGTGTCGGCCCACAGCAGCCGCTCCAGCGCCTGCAGCGCTTCCAGGAGGGCGAGCCCGAGCAGGATCGCCACGGCGACGATGGCGAAGTGGATGGCCAGTGGCTCGACCGAGGCGGTGCGCACCGTGAGCATCGCGGCCGGCTTCTGCTCCTCCCGCTCGTAGAGCCCGCGCTGCTCGGCCAGTGAGGTCTTCGCGTCGCTCTCCAGCACCTCGGCGCGGCCGGTGTGCACTCCCCAGTTGATCAGCGCGATGCCGACGACCACGCCGGCGACGACGCCCACGGTCGCCAGACCGAGCGCCAGGTCCTGTCCCTGCGGGAAGCCGAGCTCGGCGAAGGTGTCGCCCAGCCCCGCCGCGGTGCCGTGCCCGCCCTCGAAGCCGACCTCGATCAGCGCGCCGACCATGGGGTCCTGGTCGAGGAAGGGCACCAGCAGCAGGACGGCGAGGAGCAGCCCGATCACGTACTGGCCGGACGCCATGGTGACGCCGAGGGCCAGCTGCGGGCCGGCCAGTTCGGCGGCCTCCTTCACCTTGGGGATGCGCTCGCCGAGGAACAGCGTCGCGAAGACCACCGAGATGAGCAGTCCGGGCAGCGACGCCCAGACGTCGAGGAACTCCTCCGGCCACAGGCCGCCGGTCAGCGGGGCGTCCGGCCCGCCGATCGCCTCGGCGATCGAGCCGACCACCTCCGGGCCGATCAGCAGGGCCAGGAAGCCACCGATGATCGAGCTGGGGAGGAAGAGCTTCTGGGCGATCCGTGACCGGATCCTGATGAGCTTGGCGACCAGGAGCAGGACGCCCAGCACCAGCAGGCTGAGCCCGATGACGTCGGCGGACACGGTGCCTCCCACGGGTGGGTCCGTGTCGGGGACCGGTCACGCGGGGTGGTCCCTGACGGGTGGGGAACACCCTGGCGGCTCACGTGCCCGCCGACAACCCCCGATCGGCGCGGCGGGGCCCCGATGAGTCCGCCCGTGTCCGCTCGGTGCACCCTCGGGATCGTTACAGCGACAGTAAGTGCTGTGGCTGGCCCGATCGGCGAGGCTGTGGGCCCCCATGTGCGTCGGTCCGCTGGGATGCTGGGTCGTCTACTCGACGGAGGGGGAGTCCGGTGGGCACCTGGCTGGTCCTGGTCCTGATCCTCGCCGCACTGGTGGTGCTGGCGTTCCTCACGTTCGCGGTCGCCACCCGCCGCAAGGTGGCCAGGAGGCGCAGGCACTAGCCGGCGCGGCCGAGCTGGCCGAAGCCGTCGCCTGAACGGGTGAACCCTGCGGCAGAGCGGTGACTCTTCGTCCACAGGGCTCCCCGCGAGACGTGATCGCCCCCTTACAGTCGCTGGACTCATCTGACCAAGTGGCTGCTCAACGGGGGTGTCGTGCCGGTGGCGAGCTCTGCCGTCGATGTCGTCGACGGCGAGGTCCGGGAACTGATCCGGCGCCGAGGGCTCGACCCGTTCGGCGATCCCGGGCCGGTGCGGATGCTCGTGCGGGACGTGGTCGCGGACTACTCCGAGCGCTCGCTGTCCTCCACGCTGCCGCCGGCGGGTGACCCGGAGGGCCTCGTCCGCGACGTGCTGGACCGGGTGGCCGGCTACGGGCCGTTGCAGCGGTGGCTGGACGACCCGGAGGTCGAGGAGATCTGGGTCAACGAGCCGGGTCGGGTGTTCGTCGCCCGCCGCGGCCGCAGTGAGCTGACGACGACGATCCTGGGCGCCGGGCAGCTGGCGGACCTGGTCGAGCGGATGCTGCGCAGCTCGGGTCGACGGATCGACATGTCCACCCCCTTCGTCGACGCGATGCTGCCCGACGGGTCTCGCTTGCACGTCGTGATCCCGGACGTGACGCGGCGGCACATGGCGGTGAACATCCGGAAGTTCGTGCTGCAGGCGCACTCCCTCGACGAGCTGGTCGCGCTGGGCACGCTCACCTCGCAGGTGGCCCGCTTCCTGGAGGCCTCGGTCGCCGCCGGGCTGAACATCCTCGTCTCCGGCGGGACGCAGGCCGGCAAGACCACGATGCTCAACTGCCTCTGTGCGGCGGTGCCGGCCCGCGAGCGGGTGGTCACCTGCGAAGAGGTCTTCGAGTTACAGAAGGCGGCGCGAGACCACAATAGGTAGGTGACCACCCGAGCAGTCATCTACCTGCGCCAGTCCCTCGACCGGGACGGCACCGGGCAGGCCGTCGAACGGCAGCGCGAGGCGTGCCGGAAGCTCGCCGAGGCGCGCGGCTGGACCGTGGTCACCGAGTACGTCGACAACTCCGTCAGCGCCACGACCGGTGTCCGTCCGCAGTGGACGCGGATGCTCGCCGACGCCGAGGCGGGGCACTTCGACGTCATCCTCGCGTGGGCGCTCGACCGCCTGACCCGCTCGACGCGCGACCTCGAACGGCTCGTCGACCTGGGGGAGCGGACCGGCGTCCGGTGCGCCACCGCATCGGGTGACATCGACCTCTCGACCGACGCCGGTCGGCTCGTCGGGCGCATCCTCGCCGCCGTCGCCCGCGCCGAGATCGAGCGGCGCACCGAGCGCCAGCGCCTCGCCAACGCACAGCGGGCAGCGCAGGGGCGACCGCCCACCGGCCCCCGGGCGCTCGGCTGGCTGGTCGACGGGGTCACCCCGCACCCGGACGAGGCTCCGGCCGTAGCTGCTGCCTTCGACGCGGTGCTCGCTGGTGCCTCCCTGCGGACCGTGGCGAGGGACTGGAACGCCGCCGGGCTGACCACCACCCACGGCGGCCCGTGGCGGCCCGACGGGGTCCGGTACGTGCTAACCAACCCCCGGTACGCCGGGCTGCGAGCGACCCGCTCAGGGGGCGGGCGGGCATGGCAGGTGGTCGGCCCCGGGAGCTGGACGGGCATCGTCGGGGAAGAGACCTTCCGGGCCGTCGCCGAGCTGCTGGGCAGCGCCTCTCGGCGCACCTCCCCGGACACCCGGCGGCGCTACTTCTTGTCCGGGCTCGCCCGCTGCGGGGTGTGCGGGGCACCGTGCAACACCGGCGGCACGCAGCACGGCGTCCGCACGCTGAAGTGCTCGGTCTCCCGGCATCTGTCCCGGTCCGCCGAGCCGATCGAGTCGTGGGTCGGTGAGCTGGTCGTGGCCCGCCTGTCCCGCCCGGACGCCGCCGAGCTGCTGGTCGACACCGACCTGCCCGACGTCACCGCGCTGCGGTCCGAAGCGGCGGCGAAGCGCGCGCGGCTCGGTCAGCTCGCCGACCTTCTCGCCGACGGCACGCTCACGCCCGAGGCGGTGCGCACGGCGTCGGCGCGGCTGCGGGCAGAACTGGCCGACGTCGAGGCGCGCATGGCCGACAGCGGGCGGGCCGACGTGCTCGGTCCGCTCGTGCACGCCGGGGACGTACGGGCGGTGTGGGCGGTGCTCGACCCGGACCGTCAGCGCGCCGTCGTCGATGCGCTGATGACGGTGACCCTGCACTCGCCGGGGCGCGGGCGGCGCAACTTCGACCCCGACACGGTCGAGGTCACGCCGCGCTGAGCAGGGCTGACGCACCGTGAAAGTTGCCAACTCGCGGTGTCGCTCGTTGGTGGCGGGCGTCGCAGAACTCATAGGCCGGTTGGAACGCCCTGTAGTACGTTCGCGTTGTCTACAGGTAGACGGAGCTACGGGGGCACCGAGTGGCGGCAACACCGCCGAAGCGTTTGCGCGAGTTGGTCGAGTTGGCGAAGGAGGCCGGGTGGTCGTACGACGAGACGTCCGACGGTCACCCGCGCCTGACGCCGCCGCCGGGTCTGACTGATCCGTACCGCGACAACCGTCCGGCCGCACCCGTCACGTTCTCGAAGACGCCGTCTGACCATCGCGGAGACATGAACATGGTGGTCATACTCCGTCGACTCGGAGTTCCTATCCCCCGCAAGGGGAACACGCAGAAGAAGGGGAAGCGATGACTGAGTTCACTGTCGAAGCGACCATGCAGGCCGTGACTGACGGGGACTGGTCGCGTCTTCGGAGCGTCATCGATCTCGTGCCCGGCACGCTGCTGATCGAAGACGCGGAAGAGCCGATGCTTGTCCTTCCGGTGCAGGCTGAGAGCCAGGGCAAGGCGTTCCTGTTCGTCGACGGAATCCTGAAGCTCGTCGGGCTTCGTCCCGTCACCGGAAGCATCAGCGAGGCTCCCGAGATCGACTTCGACTTCGACGACGACGGCGACGAGAACCAGGGAACCGACGCGGTCCGCGCCGTGAACGAGTGGGTCGACAGCGTTCCGTCGTTCGACAAGCGCGTCACGCGCGAGGGGCACGTCGAGTTCGCCTGACCATGCACTGAGAACGGCCCCGTTGAGCATCGCGCTCGACGGGGCCGTTCTGCGTTCCGCACCCGGGGTGGGCGATGTTCCGGCGCGGTGGTCAGGCGGTCGCGCGCGCCGTCTCGATCAGCTCGGCCAACTCTGCGTCCTCGCCGTCCCGCGCCTCGCACCGCTGCACCGGGGTGAGCTTCGCCCACGCCTTCGCCCCGGCGGACAGCTCGACCGCCAGCGCGTCGGCAGCCTCGGTGAGCGGAACGCCGGTCGCCGCTGCCCGGCGCTCGGTCAGCAGCTCGACCAACTCGGGGTCGGGCTGGTCGCTCGCCGCCGTGTCCCACTCCGTCGGCCGGGGAGCGCGGGAGCAGTGCGCCGACCGGTAGGTCGAGCCGCCACCGATCGCGCAGTCGGTGCCGTGCTTGACGCACCGGGCACCGCTGCCCGTCTTCGCGCGGGGCATCAGCGGTCGAGCCGGGCGCGGGCGTCCTCGACCGCCTGCGACGCGGCGGCGAGCTGGTCGGCGGGCGCACCCTCGCGGCGCAGTCGACGGCGCTCGGCGCGAGCCTCGCGGTACGTCTCGTCGGCGTCCTCGCGGGTGGCGCGGGTGATCGCGTCGCCGAGGGTGGTCGAGCCGGTGGCGACCCCGGCGTTCCGCTGACGGGAGATCGCGCGCCGGTTGGCGATGACGTCGGCCTCCCGCGCGTTCGCGGCGGTCATGGCGTTGATGTGGTCGGTCAGTGCGGTCATGGTCAGTCGTCCTCTCGTGGTGGCTTCTGCCAGGTGCCGAGCAGTCGCGCCCGGTCCCGTTCGACGGTCAGCAGTCCGTTCGCCGCCTGCGCTCGCACCTTCGGGTCGGTGTCGTCGAGCAGGTCGCCGTACACGCGGGCGACCTGATCGAGCCGCAGTTCGGACGTCGCGCGCAGCTCGTCGAGCTGCTGGGCAGGCATCCCCGCGATGCCCTCGCCGAGCAGCTTCGCCGCCCGGTCCGGGGTGACGTCCAGCTCGGCGGCCACGTCGCGGACCGACCGACCCCGGGCGTGCAGGTCAAGGGCAGCGGCCACCCGCTCACGGTGGGCGGCGCGGGCACCGGTCGGGGGCATGGGATAACTATACCGCCGGACGGTGGGTCGTGGGCGGGTCGAGGGTGGGCGGACGTGGGTCGTTTCGCCTACGGGGACCAGTAGGCGGACGGACCACAGGTCGGGGCAGGTGACGCTCTGTGCTGGGCGTTCTCCGGGGCCGGTCGGCGGACGTTCGGCCCCTACGCGCGGGCGCGCGCGAGGGATGCGCTCGAACGCGGGCGCGAACTGTCGGACCCCTGCGAGACAGTGCCGGGCGGAACCTGTGCCGCCCGAGGCGCAGGACGGACGAAGGAGAGCACATGGCGGTCATGGTCCGCACGGCCCGCACGAGTACTGGGACGCGAACCACGTTCACGCACAAGGAAGCGAACGGCATCGGGATCCAGGACGGCCACCTGCTGGTGCAGAAGTGGAACGGCATGGGGTACGACACCGTCGCCGCCTACGCGCCGGGGCAGTGGATCGACGCCACGACCGAAGAGCCCGAGCAGAAGTGAGCCGGGGCGGGGCGAGGGATGACCTCGCCCCGCCCGCCGGTCACCCGACCCGAGGCACCCGCCACACGCGCTGCGGGCACTGGTCGGCCACCGGGCAGCGAGCGCACACCCACCGCGCCTGCCGCAGCCGCTCGGCGTGGTCGGCCGGCGTCTCGCCGTCGAGCGCGTCCCGGTCGAAGCGCGGTGCCTGTCCGACGCACAGCGCGCCGGGCAGTGCCGGGACGTCGGTCAGGATCGCCACCAGCAGCGCGACAGTGCCGTCGCGCCTCACTGGTCCGCCTCCCGCACCAGCAGGACGACGGCGTCCGGCCCGACGACCGCCCGCGCAGCGGCGGTGCGAGCCCGCCAGGACGGGCAGGTCTCGTCGTGGCGCAGGTAGACGCTGCGGGGGCCGGTCCACACCAGCTCCGACGCGCAGTCCGGGCACCCCGCGACACGGGGCCGCTGTGCGCTCACGACACACGCCCGAAGGTCGCCGGGGTGCAGTGGCGGCAGGCGCGCCAGAAGTGCGCGGGCGGCACCAGCTCGCGGGGCCGCTCGCAGTCCGGGCAGACGTCGGCCGGGGCGGTCACCGCGAGGTCGGTCAGCAGCGCGTCGATCGCCGAGGGGGCGGGCTGCGGTGCGGTGGAAACCCTTTCCACCGCAGACCCCCGATCGGGTGCGGTGGAAACTGCCCGCTGACTTTCCACCGCAGCCACCGCAGAGGACGTTTCCGCAGGTGAGAGCTGCGGTGGACTTTCCACCGCATTACCTCCGCACTGGTCAGGGGACTGCGGTGCGGTACCCCCACCCCTAGAGGGGTACCGCGCTACCGCACCCACCGCAGCAGCGTCGTCCTGCCCCTTCGTGGGCTGCTCCCGGCGGCGCTTCACCGCCTCGCGCACGATCGGCTCGGTCACCCTCGTGAGCCCCCGGCCGTCCTCGCTGGCCCACCGCAGCACCTCGCGGTACCCGGTGCTCACCGGCACCCCGGCGTCGTCGAGCGCGTCGACCAGCGCGATGACCGCCGCATCCCTCCCGGCGTCGCTCGGCCGTCCCCGCCGACGCTTCGGCGTGGCGAACTGATCGGGCACGACGACCATCGAGTCAGCAGCCGCGCGGGGAACGATCGTGACCGGCTCGGCCAGCTCGCCAACCTTGCTCTTCGTCTGCCACAGCACGCGCGGGTTCTCGGTGCTGCGGTCCTCGCCGTCGATCCTGACCACGAAGGCGGCGTCGGCGTCGTCCTCGATCGCCGACGCACCGCGAGCGCGCTCACCGGCGTGCCCGGTGTGGTGCAGGACGAGGACGGTCGCCCCGGTGTCGTCGCGCAGCGAGGCGAGCCGACCGAACGCCGCGCCCATCTCGCTGTTGCTGTTCTCGTCGGCCCCGGGCGTCGAGCGGTGCCAGGTGTCGATGACGACCAGCGCCGCACCGGTCTCGCGCACCTTGTCGCGCAGCCACGCGGTGTCCTCGTCGCTGGTCAGCCACGCGGGGCGGGTGAGCACCGAGAACGCACCACGCGGCGGGATCGGCCCGTAGACCTCCTGCCACGCCGCGAGCCGCTTCAGCAGCGTCGTCGCACCCTCGGCAGCCACGTACAGCACGGGGCGAGCGACCGGCGCGGTGTACCCGCCCCACGGTCGACCGGTGGCGACGCAGGCTGACCAGTCGAGCGCGACGAACGTCTTGTACGTCGAGTGCTTGCCCGACAGGAAGGTCACCGTGCCCACGTCGAGCACCCCGGGCAGCAGCGGCTCAGGGGTGGGCAGGTTGACGAGGTCGGCCAGCTCGAAGAACGCGCCGTCGAGCCGCGAGGGTGCAGCGGCGGTGAACTCCGGTGCCCGCTCGATCAGTTCGGACAGCAGCGGACCGCGCCGTGCCGGGTCGGTCGCGGCGAGCACGTCGTCGAGCCCGTCCGTCCCGGTCCCCGGCAGGTCGACCAGCCGGACCGACGTCGCACCGGCAGCGCGCAGCAGGTCGGCGACCCGGCCGACGGCACCGCGCACCCGGTCGTTGGTCCGGTGGTCGGCGTCGAGCACCAGCCACACCCGCTGCCCCTTCGCCCACGTCAGCCGGTCGGCGATGCCCCGGTGGATGCCGTCGCAGCCGTTCATGCCGACGACGGAGAACTCGGCCGGGGCGTGGCTGGCAGCGGCGAGGGACTGCCGCACGCCCTCGACCACGACGGTGCGGTCGCTGTCGACCTCGCGCAGCAGGTTGGGGAAGGTGGTCCGGCCCTTCGGCCACACCACCTTCATGCCGCTCGCCGGGCGCTTGTCGCGGTCGAAGACGGCCAGGTCGAGCGCCTCGGTGCCGTCCCGCCAGGGGAGCACCCACCCCCGCCCGCCGGGGTCGGACCGGATGCCGACGGCGTCGATTACCTCGTCGGTGATCGCGGATGCGTGCAGGTCAGAGCGGTGAAACGCGGTCACCAGTCCGGTAACCTGGGGGTCAGAGCTGCCCGGCTCCTGGCCCGTTCCCGCCGTCGCGGGGGCGGGCCGGTTCATGCCCGCCGCCCGGTGATCGGGCGCAGCATGGCGCGCAGGGTGTGCCGCTGGTCAGCGGTCAGGGTCGGCCAGTCGCGCACGAGCCGCGCCGCGAGCACTTCGGGTGCCTGCGATGCCTGCCCGGCCTTGCGAGCGCGCTCGGTGCGCTGCTCGGGGGTGAGGGTGGACGTTGCCACGGGTGTTCTCCGTCGAGTGCGTTCCTCGACGGCCACCGCCCCGCGAAGGGCTCCCCGTCTGCACCCCCGGTGGGGGTGTCGTTCCTCCGGGTGCGCGTCCCGGCCCGCCGCAGGCTGTGCCCGCTGCGCTGTGCCCTGGGGGTGTCTCGGCTCCCGGCGCTACCGGGCCTCCGTGTCGGGCCTTCAGCGCCCGACCGTGCGTGTCTGCCGCCCACCCTACCTAGCTAGCTCGGACCTAGCAAGGCTCTGACCTGGGCGTTTATGTGTATGGCGGTCACAAGATCGGCCGACAACTACATGTGGTTTCAGCGTGTCTACTTGCTGCGGGTGCCGTTGCCCGACGTCGTGGCGATGCAGACCCGGCAGGCGAACCTGGAGGGCGCGGGGGAGATCCCGCTGCGCCGGCTGGTGAAGGAGGCGCTGCGGATGCGGCCCTCCCGCCTGGTCGTCGGGGAGGTGCGTCAGGAGGAGTGCCTGGACCTGCTGATCGCGCTGAACTCCGGACTCCCGGGGATGTGCACCCTGCACGCCAACAGTGCCCGCGAGGCCGTGGTCAAGATGTGCACCCTGCCGCTGCTGGCCGGGGAGAACATCGGGCACGCCTTCGTCGTCCCGACCGTGGCCTCCAGCGTCGACCTCGTCGTGCACGTCGGCACCGAGCCCAGCGGTGCGCGGCGGCTGCGCGAGGTGGTGGCGCTGTCCGGCCGCACCGAGGGCAGCATCGTCGAGACCGCCGACGTCTTCACCACCCGCGACGGCCGGCTGGTGCGCGCCGACGGCTACCCACCGCACGCCGACCGGTACGCCGCCCACGGCTTCGACCTGGCCGCGCTGCTGGGTGACCCGGCGGATCGGCGGACCGCGTGAGCGTGCCCGGCGGCCTGCTCGGGCTGGCCCTCGGCGTCGGGCTGCTGCTCATCTGGCGCAGCGGCGCACGTGCGCCCGTCCGGCGGGCGGGCACGTCCCGGCCGGGACGGCGCCAGCAGTTGCTGGCCGCTGCGGGGCTCACGGGGATCAACTCCGCCCAGTTGCTCGCTCTCCAGGTCGCCCTCGGGGTCGCCGCGCTCCTGCTGGTGCTGCTGACCACCCAGACGGTGACCATCAGCCTGGCGTTCGGCGTCTTCGGTTCGGCGGTGCCGTACCTGCTGGTGCGCCGGCTGGCCGCCAAGCGCCGGGCGGACCTGCGTGAGGTCTGGCCGGAGGTCGTGGACAACCTGGCGTCGGCGGTGCGGGCCGGGCTGTCGCTGCCCGAGGCGCTGTCGGCGCTCGCCGTCCGGGGCCCGGAGGTGCTGCGGGGCTCCTTCGCCCGGTTCGCCGCCGACCACCGGTCCAGCGGCCGGTTCAGCGACGCGCTCGACCGGTTGAAGGACGACCTGGCCGACCCGGTGGGCGACCGGATCGTGGAGACGCTCCGGGTGGCGCGCGAGGTCGGCGGCAGCGACCTGGGCCGGGTGCTGCGCACGCTGGCTGCGTTCCTCCGCGAGGACGCCCGGGCCCGCGCGGAGCTGGAGACCCGGCAGGGGTGGGTGATCCAGGCTGCCCGGCTGGCCGTCGCCGCGCCCTGGGTGGTGCTGCTCCTGCTCGCCACCCAGCAGCAGACCCTGACCGCCTACGACACCCCGGTCGGGACGGCGCTGCTGCTCATCGGCGGCGGGGTGTGTCTGCTGGCCTACCGGCTGATGCTCAAGATCGGGCGGCTGCCCGAGGACGTGCGGGTGCTCCAGTGAGCCCGCCTCAGCGAGCGAACGGTCCCCGCAGCGACGTGGTGTCGCCGTGAGCGCTGGTCTGGTGGGCATGCTGCTGGGGTTGGTCGCGGCCTCCGGCGTGCTCCTGGCGGTGAGCTTCTCCCCGCCGTTCCGGCAGGTGCGGCTGGTCGACCGGCTCGCGCCCTACGTGCACGACAGCCCGGCGCCGTCCCGGCTGCTGGGCACCGCCACCCAGCCGGGGCTGCTCAGCGCCGCCCGGCGGGTGTTCGGGCCGGTGCTGGCCGACGGCGCCCGGCACGTCGACCGGCTGCTCGGCGGCCGGGTGGCGGTGCGGCGGCGGCTCGATGCGCTGAACGCCGACACGACCGTCGAGGACTTCCGGATCGAGCAGGTCGTGTCGGGCGGGATCGGGCTGCTGGGCGCCGCCGTCCTGGCTGTTGCGGGGTCGGCGCTGGCCGGGGCGGTGAACCTGCTGTCGGTCGTGCTGCTGTGCGTGGCCGGCCTGGTCGGCGGGGTGCTCGGCCGCGACTGGTGGCTGACCCAGCAGGTGCAGCGGCGCGAGGAGCTGCTGCTGGCCGAGTTCCCGGTGGTCGCCGAGCTGCTGGCGCTGGCCGTGACCGCAGGGGAGAGCCCGACCGCGGCGATCGCCCGGGTCACCCGGCTCTCCGGCGGTGAGCTGGCCCGGGAGCTGGGCGCCACGCTGGCCCGGGCCCGCGCCGGGGTGCCGCTGGTCGAGGCGCTGCAGCAGCTGGCCGACCGGACCTCGCTGGACCCGCTGGCCCGCTTCGTCGACGGCCTGATCGTGGCCATCGAACGCGGCACCCCGCTGGCCGAGGTCCTGCGGGCCCAGGCCGCCGACGTCCGGGAGGCCGGCAAGCGCCGGCTGCTGGAGGCAGGTGGGCGCAAGGAGATCGCGATGATGGTCCCGGTCGTGTTCCTGGTGCTGCCCGTCACCGTTCTGTTCGCCCTGTACCCGGGGCTGATCAGCATCGTCTCGCTGGCGCAGTGACGCCGGTGACCCACAGAGAGGACCACGGATGCGTGCCTACGCGTTCCTTCTGACCGCGCTGGCTGCGCTGGCGGCCCGGCTCCGGGAGGACGATCCCGAGCGGGGCGACGTCCCGGGCTGGGTGATGATCACGGTGATGACCGCCGCGCTGGTGCTGGCGATCCTCGTGCCGTTCCGCGCGGCGATCGTGGAGGCGGTGTCGAACGCGCTGGAGTCCGTGACGAGTGCGCCCTGAGCGGCTGACGGACGACGGTGAGCGGGGGAGCGCGGTCGTCGACTTCGTGCTCGTCGGCGTGCTGATCGTGGCGCTGCTGCTGGCGGTGTTGCAGGTGGCGGTCTACGTGCACCTGCGCAACGTGGTGGTGGCCAGTGCCCAGCAGGGCGCCCGGTACGCGGCCAACGCGGGCGTGCCCACGGAGGCCGGGGCGGCCCGGACGTTGGAGATCGTCGGGCAGGCAACCTCGGCGGGGACGGCGGCAGGGTTGGCGTGCGAGTCGGTGCAGGAGGTCGACGAGAGCGGGTTGACATTGGTCGTCGTCCGGTGCGCCGGTGCGGTGCCGAGCTTGTTCGCACCCCTGGGTGACCTGTTGCCGCTGTCGGCGACCGGACGCTCGGTGGCGGAGACGCCGTGAGGTGGATCCGTGCGCGGCTGGGCGGCCCCGAGCGGGGGTCGGCGATCGTGGAGTTTGTGTTCATCGCGCTGGTGGTGTTCCTGCCGCTGGTCTACATCGTGGCCGGGTTCTCCGCCGTCCAGCGCGGGGTGTTCGCGGCCAACGCTGGGGCCCGGGAGGCCGGGCGGGCGATCGCCATGGCACCGGACGTGGCGACCGGGCAGGCCAGGGCGGAGGCGGCGGTGGCGATCGCGGTGGCCGACCAGTCTGTGGAGGCGACCGACGTCGTCCTGGCGTATGCGCCGGCCGGCTCGGGCTGCGGGGCGGCGGGCAGCTATGCGCCGTCGCTGGTGCCGGGGGAGGAGTTCTCGGTGTGCGTGACGGTGACGGTGCGGATCCCGCTGCTGCCGGAGTTCATCGACGCCAACACCGCCACCGGCCAGTTCCTCGTCGAACGCGACCGCTACGTCGACGGCTGACCTCGCGAGGAGAGCGCGATGACGGTCGCCGGTGTCAGGTGCTGACCGTGTGGATCGTCCTCACTGCTCCTCGATGCACGAGGGTCACGTGCGCCGCATAGACCGCGACCATCGCGACAGCGAGAGCGGCCACACCGGCCCATCGCCACGGGGTCAAGCCCTCGGCATGGGCGGCGACGTCGGAGATGCCGATGGCCAGGACCTCGAATGCCAGGAAGGCGACTCCGGCTGCGAAGAGGACCGAGGCCAAGCGCCCCGGCTCGTAGGCGAGGGCGATCGCGCCCGGCAGCAGGACCACGACGTAGAAGACCGTGATCCCAACGGTCCCCACCCAGCTGAACTCCGTAGCTCCGTCGGTCACCAGGGCAATCGCGCGCATGAGCAACCGTGTGAGCGCCGCACTGGCGATGCCCCAGACGGCAGCCACAGCGGTGCCCCTGGCAGTTGCACGCCCCAGCCGATGGATGTCCATGGCCGTCCTCAACTCGCCTGGACAGTCCCTCCATGCTGCTCTCGATGGCTGGAGAAGACCAGAGGACGACGGCTGAGCGGAGAGCCGTCCGAACTAGGCCGGCTCAGCCGGTGGCGGTGGTGGACGGCGGGGCGCTGCCGCCCTGCGGTGCCTCGCCGGTCATCAGCTGGACGATCTGCTCGCGGTCGGCGGCCGAGGGAAGTCCCCAGGTCGGCTCGTACTCGTAGACTTCCCGGAGCGGACGAGAGGCGGTGCGGCCGGTGAGGATCTCCACGGATGAGGTGTCGATGAGGCCGGGGTGCTCCACGCCGCAGGCCTCGGCGACCCTGATCAGGTCGCGCCGGAGCGTCTGGATGTAGGTGGCCGCCCGGACCGACTTCAGGGCCGGGTCCAGGCCGTGGGCGAGCCAGGCGTTCTGGGTGGCGACGCCGGTGGGGCACGTGTCGGTGTGGCACTTCTGCGCCTGGATGCAGCCGATCGCCAGCATCGCCTCGCGGGCGACGTTGACCAGGTCGCAGCCGAGGGCGAAGGCGATGACCGCGTTGTCGGGCAGGCCGAGCTTGCCGCCGCCGATGAAGGTGACCTGCTCGTGCAGCCCGGCCCGAGCGAAGGTGGAGTAGACCCGGGCGAAGCCCAGCTGGAAGGGCAGCGAGACGGAGTCGGTGAAGATCAGCGGCGCCGCGCCGGTGCCACCCTCGCCGCCGTCGATGGTCACGAAGTCCACGCCGCGGCCGGTGGTCGCCATGAGCTCGGTGAGCTCGTGCCAGAAGCTCATGTCGCCCACCGCGGACTTGATGCCGACCGGGAGCCCGGTCTCGGCGGCGAGCAGCTCGACCCAGTCCAACAGGCTGTCGGTGTCGGTGAACTCAGCGTGCCGGGACGGGCTGATGCAGTCCACGCCCTCCGGGACGCCACGGGTGGCGGCGATCTCGGCGGACACCTTGGCCGCGGGCAGCACTCCACCGAGGCCGGGCTTGGCGCCCTGGCTCAGCTTGATCTCCAGAGCGCGGACGGGGGCGGCGGCGACCAGGTCCTTGAGCCGGGCCAGGTCGAAGCGGCCCTGCTCGTCGCGGCAGCCGAAGTACGCCGTCCCGAGCTGGAACACCAGCTCACCGCCGTGCCGGTGGTGTGGGGAGATGCCGCCTTCGCCGCTGTTGTGCAGGCAGCCGGCCAGCGCGGCACCGCGGTTGAGTGCCTCGACCGCCTGGCCGGACAGCGAGCCGAAGCTCATCGCGGAGATGTTCACGACCGACTGCGGCCGGAACGCGTGCGTACGGCCGCGGGCGGCGCCGAGCACCTTGGCGCTGGGCAGCGGGGACGCGTACCCGGCCTGCACCGTGGTGGTCGGGACGGCGTGGCCGAACGTGCGGTGGTTGATCACCGGGTGGCCGGCGGTGAACTCCAGGTCGATGTCGGTGCCGAAGCCGAAGTAGTTGTTCTCCTTCTTCGCCGAGGCGTACACCCAGCGCCGCTGGTCGCGGGTGAACGGCCGCTCGTCGTTGTTCGCGGCCACCAGGTACTGGCGCAGCTCCGGGCCGATGGACTCCAGCAGGTAGCGGGCGCGGCCGAGCACGGGGAAGTTGCGCAGCAGGGTGTGCTCACGCTGGAGGAGGTCGCGGGCCGCGACCCCGGCGAGGGCGGACAGTCCGGCGGCCGCAGCGCGGGTGGCCCAGGTCATGTCCCACTATGACCCGCCTGCGGCCGGTTCGGGACCGGTTCACCGCCTGACCCTGCGACGGCGAGCCAGTCGGACACGCGCGAGGGGGCGGCCCCGGTGAACCGGGACCGCCCCCTGCGGGATGGTGCTGCCTCAGTAGGTGACGGAGGTCAGGTAGTCCAGGCCCACCTCTGCGGCCTCGAAGGGGTCGAACGTCGGGTCGCCGAAGCGCGGGTCGTGCTCGACGACGTAGTAGCGGATGCGGTGGGCGGCATCGAAGATCGCCGGGAAGTCGAGGGACCCGCGGCCCACGATCTCGATCCGGTTGTCCAGCTCCGGGTTGAGGTCCTTGACGTGGAGCAACTGGATCCGCTTGCCGTACTCCTCGACGACGTCGACCGGGTCGAGGCCGGCGAAGGCGACCCAGTACAGGTCGAGCTGGGAGACGACGTTCTTCTTCTGGGTGTGCTGCATCAGGATGTCGAAGGCGGTGCGGTCGCCGAAGACGGTGGTGAACTCGAAGTCGTGGTTGTGGATGAACAGCGTCTGGCCGGCCTTGCGCGCCTGCTCACCGACGGCGTCGAGGTACTCGGCGTAGGTGATCCAGTCGGCCTCGGTGGTGAGCTCGCCGATCCACGGGGCGCCCGCGGTGCTGCCGGAGCCGAAGTACTTGATGCCGAGGGTGCGGTTGTCCGCGATGATCTGCTCGATGTCCGCGGGGTTGGCGGGGGAGCCCACGTCGACGTGCCGGGCTGATGCCGTGAGGCCGTACTCGTCCAGCAGGGCCGCGTACTCCTCGGCGGTCCAGCCGCTCAGCGTGTACGGCTCGACGTTCCGGTAGCCCATCTCGGCCAGCCGGCGCAGGACCTCCTCGTGGCGCACCTGCTCGTCGGTACCACTGCTGAGGTAGTCGGCGAACGTGTAGAGCTGGATCGAGATCTTGCTGAGCGGCACGCCACGCTCGGCGCACTCCGCGGCCGCTGCCCCCTTCGTCGGTGGGGCGGCGCTTGCCGTGCCGGCGACGCCGACGAACAGCAACGCGGACAGGACGGCGACGAGCACGGCCCGCAGGCCGATCGGCAACTTCACGGTTTCCCCCTTGGCTGGTCACGTGGGCACACGACACCGCCGCTGCGAGCTCGCCCGCTGGCTGGGGTGGAGCACCGGACACGGCTATGGCGTGCGTCACAACGTAGGGCCACTTGTGTCAGATGCAAAGCAGAAGTCGCACACCGCCGAACGGAACCGGTCGACGGCTGCCCGCCCGCCGGCGGTCGTCCACTCGTCCTCTGTCTGACGTCGGCCAATCGACGACACGGCGTCGAAATCGGTGGCGGAGGCACCGACGCCGCACGTACGTTGCGGCGCGGACGTCCCCGACCGAGGAGCAGCGACATGGGTGGCAGCGGCGACATCTCCGGGTGAACCCCGGGATGTGCCCGGCAGGCGAGCAGCCGCCGGGCCTCCGTCCTCGTCCACCGCCGGGCTGCCACAGGCGCCCGCGTCCCCCGCAGAGGTCCCGCCGTGCCCGACGCCTCCGTCGTCTGCTCCGCCCTGTCCTTCGCCTAGCCCGACGGCACCCCCGTCTTCACCGATCTCTCCTGCACCGTCGGCGCTGGCCGCACCGGCCTCATCGCGCCCAACGGCGCGGGCAAGAGCACCCTGCTCAAGCTGATCGCCGGCGAGCTCCGGCCCGCCGCAGGCACGGTCACCGTCGACGGCGTCCTCGGGTACCTGCCCCAGTCGCTGCCGCTGGCCGGCGACCTGACCGTCGCCGAGGTGCTGGGCGTCGCGCCCGTGCTCGCCGCCCTGGCCGCCATCGAGTCCGGTGACGCCGCCGACGAGCACTTCGCCACCATCGGCACCGACTGGGACGTCGAGGAGCGCACCCACGCCCAGCTCGACCGGCTGGGCCTCGGCGACGTCCCCCTGGACCGCCGGCTCGACACCCTCAGCGGCGGGCAGGTCGTCACCCTCGGCCTGGCCGCGCAGCTGCTCGCGCGCCCCGACGTCCTGCTGCTCGACGAGCCGACCAACAACCTGGACGGCGACGCCCGGCGCACCCTGTACGCCGCGCTCGAGGACTTCCCGGGCTGCCTGCTCGTGGTCAGCCACGACCGGGCGCTGCTCGACCGGATGGACCGCATCGCCGAGCTCGACCGCGGCGAGCTGCGCACCTACGGCGGCGGCTTTACCGACTGGGAGACCGCCGTCCGGGCCGAACAGGAGGCGGTGCAGCGGGACGTGCGCACGGCCGAGCAGCAGCTCAGGCGGGAGAAGCGGGAGCGGCAGCAGGCCCGAGAGCGGGCGCAGCGGAAGTCCGGCAACGCCGCCCGCACCGTCAAGGACGCCGGGCTGCCGAAGATCCTCATCGGGAAGATGAAGCGGACCGCGCAGGAGACGGCGGGCAGGGCCGATGACGTGCACGCCGCCCGGCTCGACGGCGCCCGGACCCGGCTGGCGGAGGCCGAACGTGCGCTGCGGGAGGACCAGGCGATCGTGGTCGAGCTGCCCGGCACTGCGGTGCCCGCCGGGCGGACCGTGTTCGCCGGCGAGGGGCTGCAGCTGCGGCTGGGGGAGCGGGCGCTGTTCACCGAGGGCGGCGTCGACCTCACCATCCGCGGCCCGGAGCGGATCGCGCTGACCGGCGGGAACGGGGTTGGGAAGTCGTCACTGCTCCGGCTGATGACCGGCGACCTCACACCCGACGCCGGGGAGGTCCGGCGGGCCGACGGCCGGGTCGCCCACCTCTCTCAGCGGCTGGACCTGCTCGACCCCGACCGCACCGTGGCCGAGGCGCTGGCGGACGCGGCACCCGCGATGCCGGTGGCGGAGCGGATGAACCTGCTGGCCCGGTACCTGTTCCGCGGCAGCCGGGCGCACCTGCCTGTTCGGGCGCTCTCGGGTGGTGAACGACTGCGGGCGACGCTGGCCTGCGTGCTGCACGCCGAACCGGCGCCCCAGCTGCTGCTGCTCGACGAGCCGACCAACAACCTCGACCTGGTCAGCGTCGCCCAGCTGGTGAGTGCGCTGGCGGCCTACCGAGGCGCGTTCGTGGTGGTCAGCCACGACGACCGGTTCCTCGCCGACCTGGACATCACCCGGAGGCTGAACCTGACGTCAGGCCGCCTCGACGAGGACGCCGTTGGTCACGGAGCGCCGCCTCAGGGCGATCGAGGCAGCGCTCAGTGACCAACGGGGGAGCGCAACGACGTCAGCCGGCGATGCGGGTGCACTCCGGGCAGCGGTCGGTGCCGGAGAACGTCGTCCAGTCCTGATCGGCGACGGCGGACACCAGCACGCCACAGACCGACTGGTCGAGACCGTCGACGACCGGGCGCGCGACGGCATGGGTGACCTGGTCGCTGCTGCGCGGGTCGTGCGCCGTGGACGCCACGTGGGTGGCGGTGAGGTCGGTCCCGATCGTGGAGAGGCTCGCCGTCATGCGCAGCAGCCTGCCGCAGGAACATGACGATCAGACTGCGATGGGGCGTTGATCGTGCGATGGCTCGTCACACCGGCGACCGACCCCGGACCCGAGGTAGCGCCTGCTGTACCGCAAGAGGCCAGGTCAGGGGATCGGAGAGCGGGCTCCGCACGACCAGCATCGGTGGGGACACCAGACCGACCGAGGAGCCCCCGTGCCCGATCCGTACCGCCTGGACCCCGCGCCCACCGCCCAGCCCGTCGACCGCCGTCCCGCACCGGCGCCGGCCCGCCCGCTGCGCACGCTCCTCTGGATCGTGCTGGTGGTCAGCATCGCCGGGAACAGCGTCACCTCGTTCAGCGCCGTCCCGCTCGCGGTGAGCATCGGCTTCGGCCTGCTGACCGCCGTCAGCGGCATCACGCTGATCAGCCTGTACGTGCGGCAGCGATGAGCACCGCCCTCGCACCGGCGACCACCGCCGCCGTCGCGCTCAGACAGGTCACCAAGACCCACCCCCACGGCGTCCGGGCCCTGGACGACGTCACGGTCGAGGTGCCCCGCGGCAGCTTCCTCGCCGTCATGGGGCCCTCCGGCTCGGGCAAGAGCACCCTGCTGCAGGTCGCCGCCGGGCTGGACACCCCGACCAGCGGGGAGGTCCTCCTCGACGGCACCGCGATCGGCGGGCTCGACGAGACCCGCCGCACCGAGCTGCGCCGCGACCGGATCGGCTTCGTCTTCCAGGCCTACAACCTGCTGCCGGCGCTCACCGTGGCCGAGAACATCACCCTCCCGCTGCGGCTGGCCGGGAAGTCGCTGGACCGGGCGTGGGTGCAGTACCTGGTCGACCGGGTCGGCCTGGGCGACCGGCTGGACCACCGGCCGGCCGAGCTCTCCGGCGGCCAGCAGCAGCGCGCCGCGATCGCCCGCGCCCTGGTCGCCCGGCCCGCCGTCGTCTTCGCCGACGAGCCCACCGGCGCCCTGGACCTGCACAGCGCCGCCGAGGTGCTCGACCTGCTCCGCGACCTGGTCGACGACCTCGGGCAGACCGTCGTGCTAGTCACCCACGACCCGGCGGCCGCCGCCCGCGCCCACCGTGCGCTGGTGATGGCCGACGGCCGGGTCGTCGACACCCTCGACCACCCGGCCGCCGCCGACCTGGCCGGGCGCCTCGTCGCGCTTCGCGAGGGCTGAGCGGTGTTCGCGCTCGCCCTGCGGCTGGCCCGCACCCGGCTCACCGCGTCCCTCGCCGTCCTGGTCGCGGTGCTCGGCGGGGCGGCCATCGTCACCGGCACCGGCGTGCTGGCCGAGTCCGGGCTGCGCTCGCACCTGCCCGTCGACCGGCTGGCCGGCGCCGAGGTGGTCGTCTCCGCAGACCAGACGGTGCAGCCCAGCGCCGACCTCGCCGTCGCCCTGCCCGAGCGGGGGAGCGTGCCCGCCGCGCTGGCCGACGAGCTGGCGCAGCTGCCCGGGGTGCAGTCCGTCGTCCCCGACGTCAGCTTCCCGGCCGCCGTCCTCGACCCCGCGGGGGACGTCGTCGCGACCACCGACCCGGTGACCGCCGGGCACGGCTGGTCGTCGGTCGGCCTGCTCGACGACCCAGCGGTCACCGGCACCCCGCCGACCGGCCCGCGGGAGGTCGCCGTCGACACCGAGATGGCCGCCGCGGCCGGCGTGGCCCCCGGTGACCCGGTGCGGGTGGTGCTGGCCGGCCGCACGTCCGACGCCCGGGTCACCGCCGTCGTCCCGGCCGGCGCGGGCGTCCTGGTCGCCGACGACCGGGCGGCGCAGCTGGCCGGGCAGGCCGGCACGGTCGACCTGATCGGCCTCCAGGTGGACGGGGACGCCGAGGCGGTCGCCGACGCCGTCGGTCCGCTGCTCCCTGCCGGCACCATCGTCAGCACCGGCGACGCCCGCGGCGACGTCGCCCTCCCCGAGGCGGCCGCGGCCCGGTCGCTGCTGGTGGTGCTGGCCGGCTCCCTGATGGGCGTGCCGCTGCTGATCGTCGGGTTCGTCGTCGCCGGGGCGCTGGCCGTGTCGATCGGTGGCCAGCGCCGGGAGCTGGCGCTGCTGCGCGCCGTCGGCACCACCCCGCGGCAGCTGCGCCGGCTCGTGGCCGGGCAGGCCACCGTGGTCGCGGCGGTCGCCCTCGTCCCGGGCATCGCCGTCGGCTACCTGCTGGCCGGGCAGTTCCGCCGGCTGCTGGTGCACGTCGGGGTGCTCCCCGACGCGCTGCCGCTGACCGTCGGCCCGCTCCCGGCGCTGGCCGCCGCCGCACTGCTGCTCGGTGTCGTCCAGGTCGCCGCCCGCGGCGCCGCCTGGCGCACCAGCCGGGAGCCGGTGACCCAGCTGCTCGCGGACTCCCGGACCGGCCCGCGCACCCCCTCGCCCGGCCGGCACCGCGCCGGGCTGCTGCTCATCGCCGCCGCCGTGCCGCTCTCGGTGCCGCCGCTGCTGGTGCAGTCGCCGATCGGGGCGGCGTCCACCTCGCTGGCCGGCATCGTCGCCGCCATCGGCCTGGCGCTGGCCGGACCGCTCCTGCTCCGCCGGGTCACCGGCGGCCTCGCCCGCCGGCTGCCGGCCGGCACCTCGGCCCCCGCCTGGCTGGCGGTGGCCAACCTGCACGGCTACGCCCTGCGCTCGGCCGGGGCGGTCACCACGCTGGCGATGGCCGTCGTCGTCGCGCTCACCTACACGTTCGCCCAGACCACCGTGATCGACGCGACGGCGGAGCAGACCCGGGCGGGCACCGTCGCCGACGCGACGATCACCGCCCCCGGCCTGGGTGGCATCCCCGCCGGGCTGGTCGACGACGTCCAGGCCGTCCCCGGGGTGGAGGCGGTCGCACCGGTGAGCTCGACGACCGTGCTCTGGCCGATGCGCCTGCTGGGCGAGGAGGAGCTGTCCGCCGGGCCCGCGCTGGTGCTGCCCCCGGCCGGGGCGGGCGTGCTCGACCTCGACGTGCGGGACGGCGACCTGGCCGACCTGACCGGCGCCACCGTGGCCGTCGGCAGCGGCGCCGCCGGCGCCCGGGACGTCGGCGTGGGCGACCAGGTGCAGCTCACACTCGGGGACGGCGCAGCGGTCGAGGCCCGGGTGGTCGCCGTTTACGGCCGCGAACTGGGCTTCGGTTCCGTCGTCCTCTCCGCCGACCTGGCGGCGGGTCACACCACCGGCGGCCTGGCCGACAGCCTGCTGGTGCGCACCGACGGCGACCCGGCGACCGACCGGGCGCTCGCCGGGCTGACCGACCGGCCCGGCGTGACGGTGTCCGGCGGCGGGGTCGCCGGCGACCGCCCCGCTGCGCCACCGGAGGTCTGGATCAACCTCGCGGTCATCGGCGTGCTGCTGGGCTACCTGCTGCTGGGCATCGCCAACGCGCTGGTCGCGGCCACCGCCCAGCGGCGCGGGGAGATCGCCACCCTGCGGCTGACCGGCACCACGCCCCGCCAGGTGCGCACCATGATGCGACGCGAGGCGGCGCTGGTCTCCGGTGCGGCGGTCGCGGCCGGGGTGCTGGTCTCCGCGGTGCCGCTGGCGCTGCTGGGCCTGGGCTTCCTGGACCGTCCCTGGCCGTCGGGGCCCGGCTGGCTGCTGCCGGCCACGGCGCTCGTGGTCATCGGCATCGCGTTCCTGGCCATCGAGCTGCCGACCCGGTCCGCCCTGCGGTCACCGCCGGCCGACGCGCTCGCCAGCCAGGGGTGAAGGGGGGACCGGAGGCCGGGCACCCGAGGCCGGAGGTCCCTCGTCGAGGGACCTCTGGCCTCAGGGTGATCACTGCAGCGTGTCGCGGTTCTGGGCGTGTTCGCTGACCTGCGGCATCTCCTCGCCCGCCGAGCCGACCCGCACCGGTTCCCCGGCCGTCGTGCGCGCCCAGCAGAGCCGGCACAGGTGGGTGGGCTCCTCCGGCAGCAGTGGGTGCGCGCCCAGCGGCTGCACCTGGACCCAGCCGACGGCGGCGGCGGAGTCGGACACCTCGGCGCACCGGTCGCAGCGGTACCGAACGGTCATGCGGATCGACCTCCTGGCCCGAGGGACGGCGGTGGCCCTCAGGACACCAGCGTCCCCCTCCGCCGCCGAGATCGCACACCGGATCCGGTCGGCGCCGCAGGGTGATCACCCGGTCGGTCAGCCGCCGCGGTTGGCCTCGGCCTGGACGACGCCGAGCAGGGCGGTCTGCAGCGTCTGGTCGTCGTGTTCGCCGCGGTCGAGGGCGTCCTGGGCCGGCGCGGGGAGCTGGTGCACGTCGACGTCGTCCAGCCAGGTCGTGTCCCCGCCCACCTGGCGGCCCAGCTTGAGGGTGTCGCCCTCCCGCCGCACCAGGTACTCCTCGCCACCGAGCTCGATCGTCGTTGATTCGCTCATGGCGTCGCCCTACCCGGGGCCTCGGCAGGTCTACACCCCCGCCGACACGCACACCGGCGGTGATCGGGTGGCCGGGACACGCCGTCGGGGAGCTGCCGGTGTTCACTCTTCAGGGGCCGACCGGCGTGGCGGGTGTCCAGCTGTGCCCACTGTTGCCGATGGTCTCCAGGGGGCAGGAGCGGCCCGGGAGTGCGCACGACAGGCTCCGCGACGAACGAGCACAGGAGGTGGGCGTGCCGCGAGCGAGGAGTGCCCGGAAGTTGCCGATCGACGTCCGGCAGCGGGACGGCGGCGAACAGGCGCAGTCCGGGCTGGTGGCCGGTGTGCTCGACGCGCTGCCCTCACCGACGGTCCTGATCGACGCCGACGGCACGATGCTGCTGGTCAACTCCGCCTGGCAGGCCGCCGGTGACCTGCTCGACGACGACCGCCTCCGGGTCGGCGTGGGCGGCAACTACTTCGCGGTGATGCTCAGCCTGTCCGACGACACGGCGAACCGGGAGCGCATCGACCAGCTGCGTGAGCTGTCCGCCGGTGCCCGCACCTCGGTCTCGGCCGACTACGCCCTGGCCACGGTCACCGGGGTGCGCTGGTACCACCTGCAGGCCTCCCGCGCCGACCGGTCCGGTCGGGTCGTGGTCACCCACACCGACGTGACCTCCCGGGTCGAGGCCGAGCGGGCGTCGTCCTGGCAGGCCCGGCACGACCACCTCACCGACCTGCCCAACCGGGCGCACCTGCACGACCTGATCTCCGCCGAGCTGCGCCGCGTCGACCGCGGCCCGGTCACCGTGCTGTTCCTGGACGTCGACGGCTTCAAGGACGTCAACGACACGCTCGGCCACGAGATCGGCGACCACCTGCTGCGTGAGCTGGCCACCCGGCTGACCAGCCGCACCCGGGCGCAGGACACCGTCGGCCGTCTCGGCGGCGACGAGTTCGTCGTGCTGTGCCGCGACTGCGACGTCGACGGCGCCCTCGCGCTGGCCGAGCGCTTCCAGAGCACCTTCGACGAGCCGTTCGACCTCGGCGAGCGGGTCACCCGGCTGACCGTGAGCATCGGCGTGGCCACCGCGCCCGGCGACGACCCCGGCCTGCGCTCCACCGACCTGGTCCGGGACGCCGACCTGGCGATGTACGCCGCGAAGGCGGCCGGCCGCAACCGGGTGCGGGTGTTCAGCCCCGACCTGCGCAGCGCCGTCGAGCAGAAGGTGCTGGTGGCCGCCGAGCTGCGGGCAGCGATCGAGTCCGACCAGCTGGTGCTGCACTACCAGCCGGTGCTGCACCTGCCCAGCGGCGAGGTCTCCGGGGTGGAGGCGCTCGTCCGCTGGCAGCACCCCGAACGCGGCCTGCTGATGCCCTGCGACTTCATCCCGCTGGCCGAGCAGACCGGGGTCGTCGTCCAGCTGACCCGGTGGGTGCTGGCGGAGGCGACCCGGCAGGCCGCGGCTTGGGATCTGGCCGGTCTCCCGCTGGTCACCGGGGTGAACATCAGCGCGGCGCACTTCGCCACCGGCACCCTCGTCGCCGACGTCCACGACGCCCTCGATGCCGCCGGGCTCCCCCCGGAGCGGCTGGTGCTCGAGCTGACCGAGACCAGCGTCGCGGAGGACCCGCTCCGGGCTGCGGCCCAGTTCGCCCAGTTGCGGGTCACCGGGGTCGAGGTGTCCATCGACGACTTCGGCAGCGGCTTCTCCTCGTTGAGCCAGCTGGTGTCGATCCCGGCCGGCATCCTGAAGCTGGACCGCAGCCTGATCGCCGGCATCGAGGTCCGGCGCAGCGAGTCCGCGGCGGCCATCGCCGCCGTGGTGGGGCTCGCCGCCGCCTGCGGCATGCGCAGCCTCGCCGAGGGGGTGGAGACCGCCGGTCAGCTCACGCTGGTCAGCGACCTGGGCTGCACCCATGCGCAGGGCTTCCACATCGCCCGGCCGATGCCGGCCGCCGAGGTGGCCGACTGGCTGGCCATCCGGCGGACTGCCCGCCGCGCACTCCGCACGCGCCTGCAGAGCGCCTGAGCCCGGCGGCCGGCACCCGCGCGATCAGCCCGGTTCGCCGCGCAGCTTGCGGCGGGCCACGACCACCAGGTCGACCAGCGCGATCACCGCCAGCACGGCCAGGGCGATCGGGAAGACCACCGGGACGTCGGCGAGGAAGGCCAGCACCGCGAGGACGGCGCACACCACGAGCCCGAAGGTCGCCAGCCCCAGCCGCAGGGTCAGCGCGCTGCGGGCGTTCCCCGCGCCGCCTTCCTCGTACCGGGGCTGGGACTCGGGGATCCCGTGCGGGAAGTGGTCGCGCTCGTACTCGGTCAGGTCGTCGGGGGTGCGCCGGTCGTCCGACGGTGACGTGCTCATGCCGCCGTGGGTACCCGGTGGCGCGGCGCACTACCCTGGATCGACGTGGCCGCTGACTTCTCCGTCGTCCTGGACGAACTCGACACGACCTTGAAGTCCATCGAGGCCGTGATGCGGGTCGATGACCTGCGTCGGGAGGTGGCCGAGCTCGAGCAGAAGGCCTCCGCACCCGACCTCTGGAACGACGTCGAGGCCGCCCAGGCGGTGACCTCGCGGCTGTCCTACCTGCAGGGTGACCTGCGCCGGGTGGAGGAGCTGCGCAGCCGGCTCGACGACGTCGGGCTGCTGCACGAGATGGCGGCCGAGGAGGGCGACGAGGCCACCACCGCCGAGACGGAGCGGGAGCTGGCGAGCATCCGCACCGTCCTCGACGAGCTCGAGGTGCGCACGCTGCTCTCCGGGGAGTACGACGAGCGCGAGGCGCTGGTCACCATCCGCTCGGAGGCCGGCGGGGTGGACGCCGCCGACTTCGCCGAGATGCTGATGCGGATGTACCTGCGCTGGGCCGAGCGGCACAGGTACCCCACCGAGGTCTACGACGTCTCCTACGCGGAGGAGGCCGGGATCAAGTCGGCCACCTTCGCCGTCAAGCACCCCTACGCCTACGGCACCCTCTCGGTCGAGCAGGGCACCCACCGGCTGGTGCGGATCTCTCCGTTCGACAACCAGGGTCGCCGGCAGACCTCCTTCGCCGGCGTCGAGGTGCTGCCCGTCGTCGAGCAGACCGACCACGTCGACATCCCGGAGAACGAGATCCGGGTCGACGTCTTCCGCTCCTCCGGCCCGGGTGGGCAGAGCGTCAACACCACCGACTCCGCCGTCCGGATGACCCACATCCCGACCGGCATCGTCGTCTCCTGCCAGAACGAGAAGTCGCAGATCCAGAACCGGGCGGCTGCCCTGCGGGTGCTGCAGGCCCGGTTGCTGGTGGTCCGCAAGCAGGAGGAGCGGGCCCAGATGGACGCGCTCAAGGGCGAGGGCAGCAGCTGGGGCAACCAGATGCGCTCCTACGTGCTGCACCCGTACCAGATGGTCAAGGACCTGCGGACCGAGGTCGAGACCGGCAACCCGAGCAACGTCCTCGACGGGGAGATCGACGCCTTCATCGAGGCCGGGATCCGGTGGCGCCGGCAGCAGGAGACGGCCGAGCTCGACTGACGGGCCGCGGTCGGGGGCCGGGGGAGAGACCGGCCACAGCCGGACCCGGCCCGGCAGCACGCAGGGTGACAGTGACCGACGGCCGGGCCGCCCGTTGGTCACTGTCCGTCCATGAGGTTGCGGGACGCGCCGGGCGAACGGATCATCCGCCGGCGTCGGACAGGTACCGTGGCCCCTCGTGATCGAATTGCAACACGTCTCCAAGATCTACCCGACCAGTCCTCGGCCGGCGCTGGATGACGTCTCGATGCAGATCGACAAGGGGGAGTTCGTCTTCCTCATCGGCTCGTCGGGTTCGGGCAAGTCGACCTTCCTGCGGCTGTTGCTGAAGGAGGACAGCCCCACCAAGGGCGTCATCACGGTCAACGACAAGAACCTGAACACGATGAGCAAGTGGCAGGTGCCCAAGCTCCGCCGCACGATGGGCTGCGTCTTCCAGGACTTCCGGCTGCTGCGCAACAAGACGGTCGCCGAGAACGTCGCCTTCGCCCTCGAGGTGATCAACAAGCCCCAGCGCACGATCAAGCGGGTCGTGCCCGAGGTGCTGGAGATGGTGGGCCTGGACGGCAAGGAGAACCGGCTGCCCAGCGAGCTCTCCGGTGGTGAGCAGCAGCGGGTGGCGATCGCCCGGGCGTTCGTGAACCGGCCGCTGGTGCTGCTGGCCGACGAGCCCACCGGCAACCTGGACCCGGAGACGAGCCAGGACATCATGCTGCTGCTGGAGCGGATCAACCGCACCGGCACCACCGTGGTCATGGCCACGCACGACTACCACATCGTCGACTCGATGCGGCGCCGCGTGATCGAGCTGAGCGACGGCGTCGTCAGCCGCGACCAGAGCCGCGGCGTCTACGGCGTGGGTCGTTGAGGTGCGGATCGCCGACCAGCCGATGACCGCCGGACCGCAGAACACGACAGGGAACTGATGCGCGTCAACTTCGTCCTCTCCGAGGTGGCTGCCGGGCTGCGTCGGAACCTGACCATGACGGTCGCGATGATCCTGACCACCGGGATCTCGCTGGGCCTCATGGGCACCGGCCTCCTGATCGCCAACATGATCGGCGACATGCGGGAGATCTACTACGACAAGATCCAGGTGTCGATCTACCTCGCCGACGACGTCACCGACGAGCAGCGTGACTCGATCGCCGCGCAGCTGGACGCCTCGCCCGAGGTGCAGGACTACATCTACGAGACCCGCGCCGAGGCCTACCAGCGCTTCACCCAGCAGTTCCAGGAACAGCCGGCGCTGATCGCCAACACCCCGGAGGACGCGCTCCCGGAGAGCTTCCGGGTCGAGCTGGTCAACCCCGAGCGGTACCCGGTCATCGCCGAGCAGTTCCCGAACGGGGAGGCCGGTGTCGACGAGGTCCGCGACGAGGGCGACTTCCTGGACCGGCTGTTCAGCCTGCTCAACGGCGCGCGCAACGGCACCCTCGCGGTGGCTCTCGTGCAAGCCCTGGCCGCGTTGCTGCTGATCTCCAACACGATCCAGCTCGCGGCGTTCAACAGACGCAACGAGACCAACATCATGCGGTTGGTCGGCGCCTCCCGCTGGTACACCCAGCTGCCGTTCATCCTGGAGGCGGCGCTCGCCGGCCTGATCGGTGCGGGGCTGGCGATCGGCGGTCTGGTGCTGACCAAGATCCTGTTCGTCGACAAGACGCTCGCGGGACCGATCAAGGCGGGCATCATCCCACCGGTCGACTGGTCGGCGATCATCGCGATCTCCCCGATCATCGCCGCCGCCGGGGTCGGCCTGGCCGCCGTCGCCGCCTACGTGACCCTGCGCCTCTACGTCCGCCTGTAGCCCCCACCCCACCCCCGCCCCCGCGGCGATCATGGAGCTGCGGTGGCGACGCGCCGGCCACCACCCGCGCGTCGGCACCGCGGCTCCATGATCGTTTCCCGGCGGCGCTCCCGGTGAGCCGCCCGGTAGCCTGGGGGCATGCCGCGGGAACAGGGGCGCAAGTTCATCGCCCAGAACAAGAAGGCGCGGCACGACTACTCGATCCTGGACACCTACGAGGTGGGCCTGGTGCTGACCGGCACCGAGGTGAAGAGCCTGCGTGCCGGCCGTGCCTCCCTCGTCGACGGCTTCGCCAGCGTCGACGACGGCGAGGTGTGGCTGCAGCACGTGCACATCCCCGAGTACACCGAGGGCACGTGGACCAATCACGCCCCGCGCCGCAAGCGCAAGATCCTCATGCACCGAGCCGAGATCGAGAAGCTCATCGGCAAGACCAAGGAGGGCGGGCTCACGCTCGTCCCGCTGGACCTGTACTTCAAGGACGGCAAGGTCAAGGCCACCCTCGCGCTCGCGAAGGGCAAGCGGAGCTACGACAAGCGCCAGGACCTGGCCGAGCGTGACTCCCGCCGGGAGATGGAACGCGCCTTCGGCCGCTACGTGAAGGGACGGCGCTGACCTCCATGCGCGGCATCGCCTACGACCGGTTCGGCGACGAGTCGGTCCTGCAGTTGCGAGACGACCTGCCCGAGCCCCCGGTGGGGCCGGACACGGTGCTCGTCCGCACCCGCGCGGCCGGGGTCAACCCGGTCGACATGGGCATCCGGGAGGGCGGCCTGGCCGGCTTCTTCCCGCACCACTTCCCGATCGTGCCGGGCTGGGACCTGGCCGGGGTCGTGGAGCAGGTCGGGCCGGCAGTGGTCGACTTCGCCCCCGGCGACGAGGTCTTCGGGTACCTGCGCCGGGACGACGTCCAGTGGGGGACGGCGGCCGAGCTCGTGCCCGCCCCGCAGCGCTGCATCGCGCACAAGCCCGACTCGCTCGGGTTCACCGAGGCCGCGGCGCTGCCGCTGGCCGGGCTGACCGCCTACCAGGCCCTGACCGAGGCGCTCGAGGTCGGCGAGGGTGACCGGGTGCTGGTGCACCGGGCCGCCGGCGGGGTCGGCTTCTTCGCCGTGCAGATCGCCGCCGCGCTGGGCGCGCACGTCATCGGCACCGCCAGCCCGCGCAACCACGGCTTCCTGCGGGACGCCGGCGCCGCCGAGGTGTTGGACTACAACGCCGGTCCGATCTCCGCGCAGCTGTCCGAGCCGGTGGACGCCGTCCTGGACCTGATCGGCGGGCCGGCGTTGGGTGACGCCCCGGACCAGGTGCGCGACCCGAAGCGGATCGCCAGCGTCGTCGACCCGGTGGTGCGCGAGCTCGGCGGCCGGTACGTCTTCGTCCGCCCCGAGCGGCACGACCTGGAGGAGCTCGGCCGGATGGCCGACGCCGGGCAGCTGCGGGTGGCGATCGCCAAGGCGTTCCCGCTGGCCCAGACGGCCGACGCCCAGCGGCTGGTGGCCGGCGGGCACGTGCGCGGCAAGGTCGTCATCACGCTTCCCTGATCCGGCCTCACATGGTCGGGCCGCTGCCGTTGGCGGCCCGACCGCGACGCGGGGCAACGGTCAGTGCGACCGTCACCGTGTCGCCGTCGTCAAACCGCTCCGCCCCGCGGACGTGCTGCTTCACCGGGAGCACGTAGCCGCCGGCGCGCGGCAGCAGCGAGGTCTCCCACTCGGTGGTGCCGATCTGCACGCGCACGGGGACCGCGCCCCAGCCGTAGCTGGCCACGGTGGCCTCGGCACGGACGCGGTCGCACACGTCCGCGGGCAGGGACAGCCAGTGGAACGGCGCCGGACCACGCCACTCGAACAGCTCGGCGCTGAAGGTCGCGTCCACGCCGCCGGAGGCTAGCGGCGATCACCGGATGGCGGTGCTGGTCCGCCCGGCACGGTGGACGCCGGACGGTGGGGCGGACCTAGGGTGGCCCTCGTGGTCGCACCGCCCGTCGACGATGCCGACGTCCCGAGGTACTGGCGGGAGCTCGGGCTGCCGGGGCTGGTCGACGTGCACGTGCACTTCCTGCCCGAGCGGGTGCAGGCCAAGGTCTGGCAGTACTTCGCCGAGGCGGAGACGCACTACGGGGCCCCGTGGCCGGTCACCTATGCGCTGCCGGTCGAGGAGCGGCTGGCGGTGCTGGCGGCCCTCGGCGTCCGTGCCTTCCCGACGCTGCCCTACCCGCACCGGCCGGGGATGGCCGCCTGGCTCAACGACGAGGCGGCCGCCTTCGCCCGGCAACACCCGGCCGTGCTGCAGTCGGCCACCTTCTTCCCCGAGCCGTCGGCGGCGGCCTACGTCGCCGATGCGCTGGACGCCGGCGCCCGGGTGTTCAAGGTGCACGTGCAGGTCGGCTCCTTCGACCCGCGGGACCCGCAGCTGGACGACGTGTGGGCCCAGCTGGAGGACACCGGCACGCCGGTGGTCATCCACTGCGGCTCCGGGCCGCTGCGTGGGGAGCACACCGGCCCGGCCCCGATGGCCGGCCTGCTGGACCGCCACCCGCGGCTCCAGTTGGTGATCGCCCACCTGGGGATGCCCGAGTACGCGGCGTTCCTGGACCTCGCCGAGCAGTACGAGCGGGTGCACCTGGACACCACGATGTTCGCCACCGACTTCACGGAGCGGCTGATGCCCTTCGACCGGGCGCTGCTGCCCCGGCTGGCCGCGCTGCGGGACAAGGTGGTGCTCGGCAGCGACTTCCCGGCCATCCCGTACCCCTACGCCCACCAGCTGGCCGCGCTGCACCGGTTGGAGCTGGGGGAGGAGTGGCTGCGGGCGGTCCTCTGGCACAACGGTGCATGGCTGTTCGGGATCACCGCCTAACCTCGGGCCTCGTGAACTCTGCGCCGCTGGCTCTGCCCGAGGGCCTCTCCGCCCGCCCGATCCGTCCCGACGACGCCGTTGCGGTCGCCGAACTGCTCGCCGTTGCGGAGGTGGTCGACGACACCGGGCTGCACGAGTCGCCCGAGGACCTCACCGGGCTGTGGGTCAGTGAGCTGGTCGACCTGGAGCGAGACACCCGGCTGGTGAGCACGGCGGACGGCACCGTCGTCGCCTACGCCACCACGATCGCGCCCCCCACGTTCCGGGACGCCTACGGCGTGCACCTGCAGGGTCGGGTGCTGCCGGAGTGGCGGGGTCGTGGCATCGGCCGGGCGCTGCTGGCCTGGCAGCTGGGGCGGGGCGAGGAGCTGCACGCCGAGCGGCACCCCGAGTCGCCGGCCCGGCTGACCGCCACCGTGTACACGACGATGCCCTCGCTGGAGGCGCTGGTGCGCCGGGCCGGGCTGGAGGCGGTCCGCTGGTTCTTCCACATGGAGCGGCCGCTGACCGACCTGCCGCCGCGGCGCCGGCTCGACGGCATCGACCTGGTGCCGTTCACCTGGGACCGGGACGAGGAGGTGCGGCTGGCGCACAACGCCGCCTTCACCGAGCACTACGGCTCCAGCGAGCGCGACGTCGCCTCCTGGCAGGTCATGTTCACCGGCATGCGGACCTTCCGCCCGGACCTGTCGGTGTTGGCGGTGGAGGACGGCGAGGTGCTGGGCTACGCGCTCGCCTACGTATCCGAGGCGACCGCCGCGGCCAGCGGCTCCCGGGAGAGCTACTTCGGCCAGATCGGCGTCCTCCCGTCCGCGCGGGGCCGGGGGGTCTCCAAGGCCGTGATCATCGAGGCGATGCACGCCGCTGCGGCACAGGACTGCCAGACCTCGGGGCTGGAGGTCGACAGCGAGAACGTCACCGGCGCGCTGGGGCTGTACGAGAGCCTGGGCTTCACCACGGCCCGCACCCAGGTCTCCTGGTCCCGGCGGCTGGCGCCCCTGGGCTGACGTGCGGGAGGGGCCGACGTCGTGACGCCGGCCCCTCCCGGACGGGTCAGGCGGCCAGGGCCACCTCGGCGGGCAGGTCGTCCTTCTTCGCCCGGATCAGCACGATGCTGAGGACCAGGGCGACCGCCAGGAACACCGCGGCCCAGATGAAGGCCACGTGGTACCCCTGCACGAACGCCTCGCCCGGGGCCGCGCCCGGGTTGTCGACGAGGTACCCGGTGACCGCAGAGGCGTAGAAGGTGTTCAGCAGGGCCAGGCCGAGCGAGCCGCCCACCTGCTGGCTGGTGTTGAGCACGGCCGAGGCGATCCCCGTGTCGTGGCTCGCCACCCCGACCAGCGCCGTGCTGGACGCCGGCACGAACACCGCCGCCATGCCGAGGCTGATCGCCAGCAGGGCCGGCAGCACCTCGGTGACGTACGAACTGGTCTCACCGATCCGGGTCAGCCAGAGCATGCCCAGCGCAGCCAGCACCAGCCCACCGATGATCAGCGGCCGCGGCCCGACCCGGGGGAGGACCTGGGAGACGACCCCGGCGCCGAGGATGATCCCGCCGCTGAAGGGCAGGAACGCGAAGCCGGACTCCAGCGGGCTGTAGCCCAGGGTCTGTTGGAAGTAGAAGGTCAGGAACAGGAAGATCGCGAAGATCCCCGCGCCCACCAGCAGGAAGACCAGGTAGGAGCCGCCCCGGTTGCGGTCCAGGACCACGCGCAGCGGCAGCAGCGGGTGGCTGGCGCGCTGCTCGTAGAGCACGAACGACACCAGCAGGACGGTGGCCGCGGCCAGCAGGGTCAGCGTGACCGGGTCGGTCCAGCCCACGCCCTCCTCGGCCGCCTTGCTGAAGCCGTAGACCAGGCTCACCAGGCCGGCGGCCGACAGCAGCACGCCCGGCACGTCGTAGCGCCGGTCGCCGTCGGTGCGGCTCTCCTTCACCAGGCCGATCGCGAAGACGGCGGTGGCCAGCGCGATCGGCACGTTGACGCCCAGCGTCCAGCGCCACGAGGCGTACTCGGTGAGCACCCCGCCGAGGATCAGGCCGATCGCGGCGCCACCGCCGGAGATGGCACCGAAGACACCGAAGGCACGGGCCCGCTCCTTGGGGTCGGTGAAGGTGACCGCCAGCAGCGACAGCGCGGCCGGCGCCAGCAGCGCCGCGAACGCGCCCTGCAGGCCGCGGGCGGCGAACAGCAGCTCCTGGTTGGGGGCCAGGCCGCCCAGCGCAGAGGCGCCGGCGAAGCCGATCAGGCCGATCAGGAAGGCGCGCTTGCGGCCGGTGAAGTCGGCGATCCGCCCGCCGAGCAGCAGCAGCCCGCCGAAGGCGAGGGTGTAGGCGGTGACCACCCACTGGATGTTCGCTGCGCTGATGCCCAGGTCGAGGCCGGCGTCAGGGAGGGCGATGTTCACGATCGAGGCGTCCAGCACGACCATCAGCTGGGCGACGGCGATGACGGCGAGGGCCAGCCAGCGGCGGGGGTCCGGGCCCTCGGTGTCCGGTGCGGGCGGCGGTGGCGCGTCGGGGACGGTGCTCCCCGGCGGGGTGGTGAGGCTGTCTGCGGGCATGGCGGAGCCGTCCTTCCTGCGCAGGGCGCAGTGCGGGCTGAGGGATGAGGGCAGGGGAGGGCGCACGGCCGGCGGCGTCGCGCGGTCGCGTGGTGCGGGAGGAACCCGGGCAGGCGCGACGGCGCGACGGTGCGCGGTCGGGGTGCGGAGTGCCTGCCGGAGGAGGGGCCGGCGGGGTCGGGGCCGGTGGAGTGGAGAGCGGGTCAGCTGACGGATCGGGCCAGTCCGCCGCCGGCCAGTCGCAGGCAGTCGCGGGCGAGGTCCAGGAAGTGGTCGAAGGAGTCGTCGGGGTCCCAGGCCTCGATCGCCGTGTTGAACGCGGCGAAGGCGGTGTTGATGACCAGTGCGGCGTGCAGCTCGTCCCCGTCGGGGGTGCGCCGGGCGACCCACTCCCGCAGGTCGGGCCCGAAGCTGTCACAGACGTCCCGCGACGAGTCGCAGAGCTCCGGTGACTGCTGGAACAGCCGCTTCTGCAGGGGCAGCCGGTCGGCGAGGAGCTCCGCCAGGCTGAGGACGAGCCCGGTGAGCGCTTCCCACAGCGGCTCGTCCCCCGGGGCGTCCGCCAGGAGCTCGCGCCACTGCTGCAGCTCCTGCGGATCGAGGTCGTAGACGACGGCTTCCTTGCTGCGGAAGTAGGTGAAGAACGTCGTCCGGGAGACACCGGCCTCGGTGGCGATGTCCTCCACGCTCACCGCGTCGAAGCCGCACTCGCTGATCAGGCGCAGCGCGGTCGAGCGGATCGTCCGCCAGGCCTCGAGCTTCTTGCGCTCCCGGAGGCCCAGCACGCGACCGACGGGGCAGTGCGGGGTCTTCCCCTGCCCGGATCCGGTCATGGGAGCACCGTAGACCTGAACCTGAACTCAGTACAGAATTTTACCCCGTTCGGGTTTCTGGACGGCGGTGTCCGGTCCCGAGACGGCTGTACCGGCGCGTGGAGAGGCGTAGGGTCGATGTGATGCGGAGCATCCTGCGGACAGCGGTCGTGGCCGCGGCCGCGCTGGGCGCCACGGCGCTCGGTGCGCCGGCTGCCGGTGCCGCCGAGGAGCCCGCCGCCGAACGTCGCAGCGCCACGGCGCAGAGCCCGATCGTGCAGAGCACCGTCGGGTACGACGTCTCCCACCCCCAGTGCGGCCAGACGCTGCCCGACGACGCGGCGTTCGCGGTCATCGGCGTCAACGGCGGGATCGCCACCACGGAGAACCCCTGCCTGGCCGACCAGTGGGAGTGGGCGAACGACTCCTCGGGCGCCGTGTCGGCCCAGCCGCGGGCGCAGCTCTACGTGAACACCGCCAACCCCGGCGAGGTGCGCGGGCAGGTGACCACCTGGCCGCGGCTGGGCGTCAACCGCTACGGCGTGTGCGACGGCGGCAACAGCGCTGCCTGCTCCTACGAGTACGGCGTCGACCGGGCCGAGAACGACGTCCGGATCGCGCTCGACACCCTGGGTGAGGCGTCGCCCGGGGCCGGGGACATCGCCATCGAGAGCCGTGCCGACCTCGTCGGCCTGCGGTGGTGGCTGGACGTCGAGACGATGAACACCTGGCAGACCGACGGCGCCGCGGCGCAGCGGAACAACCGGGCCACCCTGGAGGGGATGACCGACCACCTGGAGTCGGTGGGTGGTCGGGTCGGGCTCTACTCGACCGGCTACCAGTGGGGCGAGATCGTCGGCGAGGTGCCCTCGTGGAGCAGCCTGGACGGCCTGGACAGCTGGCTGGCCGGAGCCCGCAGCCTCTCCGGCGCGGTGGCCAACTGCTCCGAGGACCCGCTCGTCGACGGCGGCCGGGTGGTCATGACCCAGTACGTGGAGGACGACCTGGACCACAACCACTCCTGCGTCGCGGCCGCACTCTCGGCCCCGGCGACCACGTCTCCGGCGACCACGGCCCCGGCCACCCCGGCGCCGACCAGTGCGGCAGCGACCAGCGCGGGGGCGTCGGGCTGAGTCGTTAGGGTGCGAGGCATGGTCAGCGTCGATCAGCCCGCCGTCCCGCTCGCCCCCGATCTCCGCCTGGTCGCTCGCACGCACCGGCGGCTGGAGCCGCTGCACTCGCACGTCTACTTCGCACCGGAGACCGACGAGCACCTGACCGCAGCCGGGCTGCGCCCCGGCCGGATGGTCTACTTCGCCGGCCGCGCGGCGGCGATGGGCGCCGTCGGCCCGGGCGTGGTGACGGCGACGTTCGCCAACTTCGCTCCCGCGATCGTCGCCCGGCACCTGCCCCGCGCCTGGACCCTCGCCACACCCGACCAGGTGCTCGCCGCCCGGACGGCGGCCGCCACCGCCTCGCTCACCCGGCTCCTCGACGGCGCCGACGAGAGCAGCCTGGGCGAGCTGGCCGGCCTGCTCCGCGAGGCGTGCACCGCGTTGACGCCGGAGGCCCGGCCGCTGTTCGCCGCCCACGCTGACCTGCCCTGGCCGGAGGACCCGCTGCTTCAGGTCTGGCACGGCGTCACCCTGCTCCGCGAGCACCGCGGCGACGGGCACGTGCTGAGCCTCGTCCGGCACGGGCTGACCGGGCTGGAGGGGCTGGTCACCCACACGCTCACCGGCCGCGGGTTCACCCGGCAGGCCGCCCAGGCGACCCGGGGCTGGTCCGACGAGGAGTGGTCGGCGGCGCTGACCGGCCTGGCCGAGCGCGGCCTGGTCGCCGACGGGGGTCTCACCGAGGCCGGCCAGCAGCTGCGGGCGTCGGTCGAGCAGGAGACCGACGCGCTGTCGGCCGCCCCCTTCGTGCACCTGGGCACCGCGCGCACCGAGCGCGTCGCCGAGCTGGCCGGCGAGCTGACCGGCCGGCTGCTGGGCAACGGCGCGTTCCCGGCCGGCGTGCTGTCCCGGCCGTGACCGGTGCGCGGCTGCCCGACGCCGACGGCGACGGCCCGGCCGCCGAGGTGCTGCGGGCCCGGCGTGGCGGAGAGCTGTCCGCGCTCGACCGTCTGCTGCTGCACAGCCCCGCCGTCGCCGAGGGGTGGAGCGCGCTGCTCGGGGCGCTGCGCAACGGGACGACGCTGACCGCCGACCTGACCGAGCTGGCGGTGCTCCGGGTCGCCGTGCTCAACGACGCGGCCTTCGAGTGGGTCGCGCACGAGCCCGCCGCCCGCCGGGCCGGGGTCACCGACGCGCAGCTGGCCGCGCTGCGGACCCGTGACCCCGCCGCGGCGCCGGTGTTCTCCGCCGTCCAGGTCGCCGTGCTGCGGTACACCGACGCCTCGAGCGTGCAGGTCGACGTCCCCGATGCGGTCTTCGCCGCGGTGCGTGCACACCTGGACGACCGGCAGGTGGTCGAGCTGGTGACCACCGTGGCCGGCTACGCGATGGTGTCCCGGTTCCTGGTGGCGCTGCGGGTGCCGGCACCGGCCGGCGAGGTCGCCGGCTGACCGTTCCCGGTCCGTTCACCCCCTGGTGGGGCGACCGGGGTGACCGAGGGCGGCACCGCGTGTCACGATGGACGACGGCCGCGTGACGGACGCCGGCCCTCGGAGACGGGAGGTGCTGGGCCGTGCGATCGGAGCCTCCCAGTCACAGTCCCCGGGTCCCCTCCCGCTGACGCCCCCGGTCACCTGACCCGGGCGGGCACGCCTGCGGGGACCTGCTGCCCCCGTCCCCGCGTCCCCCGGGAGCCCAGCCGTGGCCGATCGTCGTCTCGCCCCCCGCACCGCCCTGTCCAGCCTCACCCGCCGCCCGCGCGCCGTCCTGGCGCCCCCGCGCCCGGCGGAGCAGCCCGGGTCGGTCCCGGCGACCGAGCGGCGTTCCCGGATGGTCGACAACGCGGTCTACGCCGCCGGCCGGCGGATCGCCACGCCGGAGTCGGTGGCCGAGAGCCACGAGTGGCTGACCGAGGGCTTCGACGACCGGATGGTCTGGCTCGGGCTGTACCGCCCGGAGCCGGCCGAGCTCGGTGAGCTGGCCGAGCAGTACGACCTGCCCGACCTCGCGGTCGAGGACGCCATCCACGCCCACCAGCGGCCGAAGTTCGAGCGCTACGGCGACACGCTGTTCGTCGTCCTCAAGGCCGCCCGCTACCTGGACGAGGCCGAGGAGGTGGAGTTCGGCGAGCTGCACCTGTTCCTCGGCTCGGACTTCGCCATCACCGTCCGGCACAGCGAGTCGCCGGACCTGGCCCGGGTGCGCCGCCGGCTGGAGAGCTCACCGGAGCTGCTGGCCCGCGGCACGGAGGCGGTGCTGTACGCGATCCTGGACGCCGTCGTCGACGGGTACGCCCCGGTCGTCGCCGGGCTGGACAAGGACATCGACGAGATCGAGGTCGAGGTGTTCCGCGGTGACCCGCAGGTGTCGCGGCGCATCTACGAGCTGTCCCAGGAGGTCGTGGACTTCCAGCGGGCGGTCCAGCCGCTGACCGGCATCCTCGCCGCGATCACCGCCGGGTTCGAGAAGTACGGCGTCGACGAGGAGCTGCGCAGCCACCTGCGGGACGTCGCCGACCACGTCACCCAGATCACCGAGCGGGTCGAGGGCTTCCGGCTGCAGCTGCGCGACATCCTCACCGTGAACGCCACGCTGGTCGCCCAGCGGCAGAACGAGGAGATGAAGACCCTCACCGAGACCAGCATCGCCCAGGGCGAGGAGGTCAAGAAGATCTCCGCGTGGGCGGCCATCCTCTTCGCCCCCAGCCTCGTGGGCGGGGTCTACGGGATGAACTTCGAGAACATGCCGGAGACCGACTGGTACTACGGCTACCCGTTCGCCGTCGTGCTGATGTTCATGGTCAGCCTCACGCTGTACGTGATCTTCAAGCGCCGCGACTGGATCTGACCGGCGGGGCCGCGCAGCTGAGGACGGCGGCGACGATGGCGTCGTAACCGGTGCAGCGGCACAGGTTGCCGCTGATCGCCTCCCGGACCTCGGTCTCGGAGGGGGACGGGGTGCGCTCGAGCAGGTCCTCGGCCGCGAACAGCATGCCCGACAGGCAGAACCCGCACTGGAACGCGTTGGTGTCCCAGAAGGCCTGTTGCAGCGGTGTCAGCTCGCCGCCCACGGCCATCGACGCGGTCGTCCGCACCTCGCACCCGTCGTCGGCGACCGCCAGCCGGAGGCAGGACTTGGCGATCGCACCGTCGACCCGGACGGTGCACGCCCCGCAGTCGCCGGTGCGGCAGCCGGCCTTGGGCGCGATCGCGCCCAGCTCGTCCCGCAGCGCGTCGAGCAGGAGTGACCGCGGGTCGATGCTCGCCGTCCGTTCCGCTCCGTCGACGGTCAGCCGCAGCTCCACGCGTCCCTCCTCCCCGGTCATGCCCGTTCCTCCTCAGCGTCGGCGACCGCTGCGCTCAGCGCCCGGCGCGCCACGGGTGCGGCCACGGCCGCTCGGTAGGACGCCGGCGCCAGCACGTCTCCCCACGGCTCCGGCAGGGCGTCGGCCACCGCAGCGGTGACCGCCCGGACGTCGTCGTCGACGACCACCCGGCCGAGCAGGGCGGAGACGTCGATCCGGACCGGGACGGCGGCCACCCCGCCCAGGACGAGCGTCGCCTCGGTGCAGAGGCCCACGGCGTCCAGGCGCACCACCGCGGCCGCGGTCGCGATCGGCCAGGAGCTCCCGCCGCGCTTGAGCTTCACGTACCCGGAGCCCGCGCCCGCCGCGGACGGCACCCGGAAGCCGGCGAGCACCTCGTCCGGTGCCAGGGAGGGGCGCATGGCGCCGGCGAAGAGCTCGGCGGCGGGGATGTCGCGGGCACCGCGCGGGCCGGCGACCCGGGCCACCGCCGCGCAGGCGACCAGGGCGGCCGGGACGTCGGACTGGGGGCGGGCGGCCATCGCGGCGCCACCGACCGTCGCCTGGTTGCGCAGGGCCCAGCCGCCGGTGATGCCCCCGGCCATCGTCCGCAGCAGGGGGGCGTGCTCGGCCACCGGGCCGCTGCCGAGCAGGTCCGCGTAGGTGCACATCGCGCCCATCTGCAAACCGTCGGCGGTCGCGGTCAGCTCGGCCAGCCCGGCGCGCCGCAGGTCGACGAGCTGCGCCGGCGCGGACTCGCCCCGCGACATCTCCGGCAGCACCCAGGTGCCCCCGGCGAGCACCCGCCCGCCCTCGGCGAGCGCGGCGACGCAGCCGCCGAGGTCGGCCGGCGCGACGTGCCGGAAGCGTGCCGGGATCACCGGCCCACCGCCTGCAGGGCGGCGAGGATGCGCGGCGGGCTGACCGGTGTCGACTCCAGCGCCGCCCCGTGCGGGGCCAGCGCGTCGTTGACCGCGTTCACCACGGCGGCCAGTGCGCCGGAGAAGCCGGACTCCCCGACGCCCTTGGCGCCCAGCGGCGTGCCAGGGGCCGGGGTGCACAGGTGCTCCAGCTCCACCGTCGGCAGGTCGATCGCCCGGGGCAGCAGGTAGGTCTTGAACCCGGTGGTCAGCGGCACGCCGTCGGGGTCGAAGACGAGCTCCTCGCCCAGCGCGGCGCCGATCCCCATGGCCACCCCGCCGGTGACCTGGCCGTCGACGAACATCGGGTTCACCACGGTGCCGCAGTCGTGGGTCACCACGTGCCGCAGCAGGGTGACCGAACCGGTCTCCGGGTCGACCTCCAGCACGCTGGCGTGCACCGCGTACGGGTAGGTGGTGTAGGTCTGCATCCGGCCGAGGGCGTCGGGCACCTGGCGCACGTTGCCGGGCCGGTAGGTGCGGGTGGACTCCAGGCGCGGCTCGACGTCCAGCGCCAGCCGGTAGCTGAGGGTGTGCACCGCCCCCGCGACCACGGCCAGCGGCAGCACCCGGGACGGGTCGGCGGCCAGGGCCGCGGCGTTCCCGGCCAGCACGACCTCCTCGGTCGGCTCGACCTGCAGCATCGCGCGGGCGGTGGCGCGCAGCGTGGCCGCGACGTCGCGGGCGGCCAGCACGGCGGCGTTCCCGCCGGTGATGATCGACCGGCTGGAGATGTTGCCGAAGCCGTACGGGCACCGTTCCGTGTCGCCCTGCACGACCTGGACCGACGACATGGGCACGCCCAGCTCGTCGGCGACCAGCTGGGCGATCGCCGTCTCGTTGCCCGTGCCGGGCGAGGTCACGCCGGTGAGCACGGTGACCCGGCCGGTCGGTGACATCCGGACCGTCGAGGTGTCGAAGGCGGACACCAGGGCGCCGGGGATGTCGGCGCTCTCCGGCATCAGCTCGAAGGCCAGCCCGATGCCCAGCAACCGGCCGGCGGCGCGCGCGGTGCGCTGCTCGGCCAGGACCGCGGGGTGGTCCAGCCGCTTCAAGGTCAGGTCCAGGGCCGTCGCGTAGTCGCCGCTGTCCAGCTCCAGGCCGGAGGTGTGCAGCCACGGGAACGAGTCGGGCGGGACGAAGTTGCGCCGGCGCACCTCGGCCGGGTGCACGCCGACTACCTGGGCGACGCGGTCGACGACCCGTTCCAGCAGCAGCGTGGCGCCGTCCTTGCCGAACGGCTTCGTGCCCACCCAGGGGGCCTTGTTCGTGGCCACGACCTGGTACCGCACGTGGCAGGAGGGGAGGGCGTAGCCCAGGCCGGTCGCCAGCGCCCCCACGTGCGCCATGCCCCAGCCGTGGGTCGGCGCCGCTGCCCCGTGGTCGGCGATGGCGTGCACGTCCAGCGCCAGCAGCCGGCCGTCCGCGGCGGCGGCCACCCGGTACCGCAGCACCTGTTCGCGGGTGCCGGCCAGCAGCGTCGCCGAGCGCTCCTCGACCCACCGGACCGGCCGGCCCAGCATCCGGGCCAGCAGGGGGACGATGAAGTCCTCCCGGTTGCCGTACATCTTCAGGCCGAACGACCCGCCGAGCGCCGGGGCGATCACGTGCACCGCCTCCTCGTCGAGCCGGAGGGTCGCGGCGAGCACGGTGCGCAGGACGTGCGGGTTCTGGGTCGTCGCGTGCACGGTCATCTTCCCGGCGGCCGGGTCCCAGTCGGCGAGGTAGCTGCGGGTCTCCATCGGCGCGGCCGTGCCCCGGTGGGTGCGCAGCTCGCCCTCCAGGACGTGCGCTGCGTCCGCCGCGGCCGCGGTGAAGTCGTCCGGGCCCACGTCCCGCTCGATGATGAGGTTGTCGCCCCAGTCCGGGTAGAGCAGCGGGGCGCCGGGGAGCAGCGCCTGCTCGGCGTCGAGCACCACCGGAAGCCGCTCCCAGGTCACCTCCACCGCAGCTGCGGCCAGCGCCGCGTCGGCGGCGTTCGTGGCGACCACCGCGGCGACGGGCTCACCGGCGTACAGCGCCGTGCCCACCGCCAGCGGCCGGACCACCGCGTGGTGGCCGCCCAGGTGACCGGCGTCCAGGCCGTGCGGGATCTCCTCGCAGTGCTCGGCCGCCTCGTCGCCGGTGACCACGGCCAGCACCCCGGGCAGCGCCCGGGCCGCCGCGGCGTCGATGGCCACGATCCGGGCGTGTGCGTGCGGCGAGCGGACCAGCGCCACGTGCGCCGCCCCGTCGGCCCGCACGTCGGCGGTGTACACCGCCCGGCCGGTGACGAACACGTCGCCGTCCTGGCGGCGGACCGGCGAGCCGGTCAGCCGCGGCGGGACCGCGGTGGTCACGGGGAGGGCGTTCCGGCCGGCTCGACCACGAGGTCGATGACGGCGAGCCGGAACGGGTTGACCGTGCCGTACCGCTCGGCCTGCTCGGCGTCGTCGACCGGGGCGAAGTCGCGGACCAGGCTGCGCTTGACCGCGAAGACCGCGTCGGCGTCCAGGTAGGGGCTGCCCTCGACGAAGATGTGCGTGGTCACCGGCACGTACCCCGGGGCGTCGGCGATGAAGTGGATGTGCGCCGGCCGGTACGGCAGCCGGTCGGTCGCCGTGAGCAGCTCCCCGACCGGGCCGTCGGTGGGGATCGGGTAGTGCGCCGGGACGGTGGTGCGGAACCAGAACCGGCCCTCGTCGTCGGTGGTGAACAGCCCGCGGCCGTTGCCCGCGGGCTGCCGATCGGGCTGCTGCACGTCGTAGAAGCCGTTGTCGTCGGCCTGCCACACGTCGACCCTGGCCCCGGGCACCGGCTCACCGGAGACGGAGAGCACCCGGCCGGTGACGACGCACGGCCTGGTGCCGCCCACCTCGTCGATGGTGTCCCCGTTGCTCCGCGGTGGCGAGACGGTCATGTGGAAGGGCCCGAGGACGGTCGCCTCCGTGGCTCCGCCGACCTTGCGGTGGTTGATGTTCTCCACCAGCGAGGAGATCCCCAGGACGTCGGAGAGCAGCACGAACTCCTGCCGCACGTCATCGCACTTCTGGCCGGTGCGGGTCAGGAAGTCGATCGCGTACTCCCACTCCGCGAGCGTCGGCTCCACCTCCCGGATCGCGGTGTGCAGGCCACGCACGAGCGCGCCCAGCACCTCGCGCAGCCGGGCGTCCGACGTCCCGGCGAAGCTCGTGACGACGGCGTCGGTGACGGTGTGCTCGTCGATGTCGGCGACGTCGTCGTCGGCGAGGCCGGCATCGGTCTGCGTGTTGGTCATGCGTTTCCCCCAGGCGGATCGAGCGGCACGACCGGCAGCAGCAGCGCCGACGGCCGGGCGGTGTCGTGGTAGATCGTGTGCAGCGTCGTCCGCGAGCTGGACACGTGGTAGGGCACGTACTCGGCGTTGGTCGCCCCGGCGACCCCGGTGGGCACGTCCATGCTGGTGATCTCCAGGCAGATCCGGTGACCGGGCTGGAACAGGTTGGCCGTCGCGAGGATCTCGATCTCGTACTGCACCACCTCGCCGGGGGTCACCGGCTCGGCCGCGGCGCGGGTCAGCCGGTGGAACGGCTTCCACTCGGTGCTGCGCTCGGGGTCCAGTGCGCGGTTCGAGGCCTTCAGCCAGCCCCGGGTGAGCTCCCGCTCGGGCAGGTCGGGGTGCAGCTCCCGCTCACCCTCCCGGACGGTCATCACGTGCGGGTCCGGCCCGATGTCCTTGAGCGAGACCATCCAGGTGGTGTCGTCCTGGTCGAGGGCCGCGTACAGGGTCAGCTTCGCCGGTCCGGCGATCAGCATCGGCTCGCTCAGGGGCTCGCTGACGTAGCGGAGCCCGGTGACCTTCCGGGTGTGGGTGAGCGGCATCTGCACGAAGGAGTCCGGCGGGATGTGGTCGTCCACCGACATCGGCACGAACGGCTCCGGGCGCAGCCGCTCCCAGCTGCTGAGGTGCAGCGGTGTCCACTCGGTCTCCGGCAGCGGCCAGTCCGTGCCGGTCCGCCAGGCGTTGGCGCCGGTGACCCAGTAGCGGACCGGTGGCTCGTCGAGCACCCCGGTGTCGAGGCCCTTCAGCCAGTGGTCGTACCAGCGGAGGATCTCCGAGTGCATCCCGTGGAAGGGGCGCTCGAGGTGGGCCGGCCCGAGGAAGAGCAGCTTCTTGTCCTGGCTGGCGATGTTCCGCCAGTAGCTCTGCGCCCCCTGCAGGTGGGTCTTGTAGGTGTAGGCGTACCAACCCGAGCCGGTGTAGACCGGGATGTCGATGTCGGCGAAGCCGGCCTCGCTGCGCTCCAGCACGCCCTCGGCCTCGAAGGGGTCGATGAGCACGTTGAAGTAGGCCGGCATGTGCTGGCCCTTCATCGACAGGATGTTCACCAGGTGCGGGTGGATCGCGTAGTCCGGGTCGGCCATCGCCTCGCGCCAGAGGGCCTCGCGCTCGGGGGGCAGCTCACCGGGGGCGCCGCGGTCCTGGTGGAACGTGCCGAAGTGGCCCACCAGGTAGCGGAAGAGGTGCACGACCCCGCCGGGGTACTCCTCCCGGAAGCCGCCCAGCTCGCCGTAGGCGCCACGGGGGTCGAACGGGAAGACCGCCTTCAGGTGCGGCGGCTTCTGCCGGGCCACGTGCACCTGCTCGGCGCCGAAGCCGGAGATGCCGACCATCCCGACGTTCCCGTCGCACCAGGGCTGCTGGGCGATCCACTCGATGAGGTCGTAGGAGTCCCAGGTGCGGGAGCCCCCGCTCTCGGACTTCCCGACACCGCGCGGCATCCCGATCACGTGCACGTAGCCGCGGGAGACGAGGAACCGGGTGTCGCCGGCCTCCATCGGTCCGCTCCACAGCGGCGACCAGGCCGGCTGCGGCGGGATCGCCGTCGCGGTGTCCGGCCCCTGGATGTCCTTGTTGTAGATGGCGAACGCCAGCAGCGCCGGCTGCGGGGTGTCCGTGTCGGGCCGGTAGACGTCGACGCACAGCTGCACGCCGTCCCGCATGGGCACGTAGACGTCCCGCTCGACGACCATCCCCTCGTACTCGGGTGCCCGGTCGTAGCCGGGGGGCACGTGCTCCGGTGACAGCGGGGACGGCATGGGTCGCGGAGGCCTTTCTCGAGGCGGACCCGGCCGGTGTGGACCGGCTCCGGGTCGGGGCCGGGAGAACGTAACCGCGGCCGCGCGGGTCGGCTGTCCACCTGACGCGACCACTGTCCGCGATCCGCGACCGATCCGGCCGGACCTGCCGAGGGCCGCCGGGATGCACCTCGCCGCCCGGGCCGACCGGCCTACTGTCCGGCGCGATCCGGCGACCGGCCGGGTCCTGGACAGAGGAGACGGCGTGGCCGACTACAACCCGTTCATCAGCGACGTGGCCCCCGCGCCGTCGACGCGCCGGATCCGCCGACTGGTCACCGGCCTGGACGACGAGGGGCGCTCGACCATCGTCCTGGAGGACGTCGCCCGGCACGCCGCGGCCGGGCACGGGGTGCCCACCTACGTGGCCACCCAGCTGTGGCGGACCGAGACCACGCCGGCCGACAACACCGGTCCGCTGCGCGACCCCTACGACACGGACGAGCAGCTGAGCGTCGGGCCACCGGAGCAGGGCACCGTCTTCCGGACGCTCGAGCTGCCCCCGGACCGGGACTGGCGCTTCGACGCCGACGGGAACGAGGTCCGCCCGATGGCGTTCCACACCACCCGGTCCATCGACTACGCCATCGTGCTGAGCGGGGAGGTCTGGGCGGTGCTGGACGCGACCGAGGTGCGGATGACCGCCGGCGACGTGCTCGTCCAGCGGGGCACCGCGCACGCCTGGTCCAACCGCTCCGACGAGCCGTGCGTGCTGGCGTTCGTGCTCATCGGCGGGAACCTGCCGGGCGAGGGCTGAGCGCCGCCGCCGGCTCCAGCCGGACGCCGCGGCCGTCGACGCCGCGGACCGCTCAGGCGGGCGGGGCGTCGGCGCCCGTGGCGGAGGGCAGCTCCCCGAAGCGGGCGCGGTAGGCCGCGGAGAACCGGCCGAGGTGCGTGAAGCCGCACTGCTGCGCAGCCTCGGTGACGCTGATCCCCCCGGCCGTGAGCCGGGCGCGCGTGACGTCCAGTCGTACGTCGCGCAGGTACCCCATCGGCGAGACGTCCAGGTGCGCCGAGAAGGACTCCTGCAGCCGGCGCACGCTGGACCCGGTGGCCCGCGCGACGTCGGTCACCGTGAGCGGCTCGGCGAAGTGGTCCTTGATGAACTCCTGGGCGCGACGCACGGTGCGCGGGCGGAGCGGGGCGCCGCCGGAGCGCAGCGCCTCGCTCCAGTTGTGCGGCTGGCTGCTCAGCAGCCCCGTCACCAGGCTGCGCAGGTAGCTGTCGCGGACAGCCGGGGTGTCGAACACCCCCGGCCGGTCGAGCTCGTCCAGCAGGAACTGCACCATCGCCAGCCAGGACCGGCCGGCCGGCCCGCGCAGGTCGAAGGCGGGGGAGAAGCGGACCGGTCCGGCGGCCGGGTGGCCGAGGAGCGCGCTCAGCTCCCGCTCGACCAGACCCCGGCTGAGCTTGAGCCCGATCAGGCCGCTGTCGGCCTGGGTGCGGAGCTGGTGCCGCTCCCCGGCGGTGTGCACCGCCGCGAAGCCGGGCTGCACGAGCACCTCCTCCCGGCCGGCGACCGCCACCGCGGAACCGGACAGCGCCAGGTTGACGTGGTAGCTCGTCGACTCCAGCTCCGGGGTCACGCGCACGCTGCCGCCGGGTCGGATGAAGCCCAGCGTGACGTCCTCGGTCCGCAGCGCGTGCAGCACCGAGGGGTGGGTGAACCGGCGGCCCAGCTGCGGTGCGACCTCGGCCGGGTAGTAGGCGTCGTTGAGGCGCCCGGTGAACTCGTGGACGTCCAGCGAACGGCACAGCAGGAAGCGCTGCAGCGGGAGTGCCGTGGTCATGGCGCGACCCGGACTGTGACGGTGGACACGGCCCCAGGCTAGATGGCGGACGGCGAACTGCACGAACGTGCCGACCCGGTGGTGTGCGGTGTCCGGGATGCGCGCCCGGTGTCCGGTCGGCGCGGAGAAGTAGGGCCATCTGGCCCTTGTCGCCGTGACATGGCCCACCGCGCGCGCCGTACCGGCGATGCTGCCCCCGACGTGGTGACCGAGCGGGAGGAGCCGGGGCGTGAGCGACGAACGGTTCGACCTGGACGGCCTGCCGACCCGGGTCCTGTTCGGGCCCGGGCGGCGGGCCGACGTGCCGGGTGAGGTGGCGCGCCTGGGTGGGCGTCGGGTCCTCATCGTGACCGGACGGTCGCAGCAGGCTGCCGTGGCCGAGCAGCAGGCGGCCCTGGGGACGGCGCACGTGGCCACTCTGGACGGCGCTGTCGAGCACGTCCCCGTGGCCTCGGCGGCACGGGCCCGGGCGGTGGCGGACGAGGTGGACGCCGACCTGCTGCTGGCCGTGGGGGGTGGCTCGGCAGTGGGGCTGGCGAAGGCGGTCGCGCTGACCTCCGGGCGCCCGCTGGTCGTCGTCCCCACCACCTACTCCGGCTCGGAGATGACCCCGATCTGGGGCACCACCGAGGAGGGGCGGAAGACGACCGGACGGGATGAGCGGGTGCGCCCGAGCGTCGTCGTCTACGACCCCGAGCTGACCGTCGACCTGCCCTCGGGCACCACGGCCTCCAGCGGCATGAACGCCGTGGCCCACTGTGTCGAGGCGCTCTGGCTGCCCGGTGCGAACCCGCTGATCCGGGCGCTGGCGGAGGAGGGGGTCCGGGAGCTGGGCGACGCGCTCCCGGCGCTCGCCCACACGCCTCGGGACCTGGGCGCGCGGGCCGCGGCGCTGCGCGGGGCCTGGCTCGGCGGCACCGTCCTGGCGCTGGCCGGCACCGGCCTGCACCACAAGATCTGCCACGAGCTCGGCGGGCTCGGCCTGCCACACGCGCCGGTGCACGCCGCGGTGCTGCCGGCGGTCGCGGCCCTGCTCTCCGAGGCGGCACCGGACGCCCTGCGGCGGGTGGCCCGGGCCCTCGCCGCCGACGACGGTGTCGCCGCGCTGCGCCAGCTCGCCGTACAGGCCGGCGCGGCGACCTCCTTGGGCGACCTCGGCCTGCGGGTGGACCAGGTCGACGAGGTCGCGGAACGGGTCGCCGCCCTGGCGCCGGCCGCTCCGCGCGCGGTCTCCGCAGCCGACGTCCGCGGCGTGCTGCACGCCGCCCTGACCGGGGGGACGTGACCAGAACGTGACCTTGACTCGCGCTCGAGCTGCATCCAAGGGTGTGCCGCGCCACACAGCCGCGCCCCATCCATCTCTGGAAGTGAGGATCCGAATGACGGGAGCTGCGCTCCTCGCGTCCGTTCCGCTCCGTGGCCGCGTCGCGGTCACCGACACCGGCGTGCCGACATGAGCGGCACCGCCGTCTCGTCGACGTCGTCGCCGGGCGCCGGTCCTGACAGCCCGGAAGCCGGACCCCCGCAGCTGTCCTCGGGCTGGTCTCCCCGACGTGTCGGTCGGGTGGTCCTCGGGCAGGAGTACCTCGGGGTGCTGGCGGCGACGATCGCCCTCGTCCTGCTCATCGGGGCCTTCCACCCGCGCTTCCTCGAGGCCGGCCAGCTGGCCTCGATCCTCAACAACGCCGCCTACATCGGGATCCTCGCCTGCGGCCTGGCCTTCCTCCTGGCCATGCGGGAGCTCGACCTCTCCGTGGGCTCGGTGTACGCGTTGACCGCTCTGGCCTGCGCGATGCTCGTCCAGGAGGGCGTCAACCCGTGGCTCGCAGCCGCGCTGGCCATCGTCGTCGGTGGGTTGCTCGGCCTGGTGAACGCGCTGCTCATCCAGTACGCCGGGCTCCCCTCGATCGTCGCCACGCTGGCGACGCTGGCCATGTACCGCGGGCTCACCCTGGCGCTCAGCGAGGGCACCCAGGTGCTCGGGCCGCCGCTGGAGTCCTCCTTCGCGCAGGTGGTCAGCGCGCAGTTCCTCGGCATCCCGGTGCCGGGGTGGACGCTGATCGTGGTCGCGTCCGTGCTGACCGTCGTCCTGCGCGCCACGCCGTTCGGCTACCGGGTGCGCTCGATCGGGTCGAACCCCGACGCCGCCGCGTTCAGCGGCATCCCGGTCGGGAAGGTGCGGATGCAGGCGTTCGTGCTCACGGGCGTGCTGGGCGGGCTCGCCGGCGTGCTGACCATCGGCTACCTCGGCGCGGCGGATCCCAACACCGGCACCGGCTACGAGCTGCAGGCGATCGCCGCTGCGGTGATCGGCGGCACCTCGCTGGCCGGCGGGCGGGCGACCATCGTGGGCGCCGCGCTCGGCGCGATCCTGCTCGGGGTGGTCGGCAGCGGGCTGGCCTACTTCAGCGTCCCGATCAACTGGAACCAGTTCGCCCTCGGCGCGGTGATCCTCGGCGCGGTGTCGCTGGACAGCTTCGTCCGCCGGAGGCGGCGCCAGTCCCGTGCCGCCGGAGGCCTGCGGCTCTGACTCGGAGCGCCCCCACCGGACGGCCCCCGGGCCGGTCCGCTGATGTCCCCGAGGGACGCCGACACCTCGGCGCCCCCGTGCTCCACCCCGTCTCACCAACTGGAGGAACCGTGCGTACACGCTCAAGGACGACTGTGCCCATCGGACCGACCCGTCGCACCGCCGCGGGGATCACCGCCCTCGCCGCGGTGCTCCTCGTGACTGCCTGCGGCAGCGGCGACGGGAACGGCGACTCGGGAGAAGGAGCAGCCGCAGAGGGGAAGGCGCCCGAGGACATCAACATCGCCTTCATCGGCGCCGACGGGAGCCAGAACTTCGTCCGCGAGATGCTGGCCGGGGCCGAGGCCGCCGGCGAGGAGTTCGGGGTCGACGTCCAGCTCCTCGCGCCGACCAGCCTCGACGGGCCGGCGCAGGTGCGGATGTTCGAGGACGCCATGCGCAGTGCCACCGACGGCATCGCCGTCGAGTCGCTGACCCCGGACCTGCTGGTCCGGGCGCAGGCTCGGGCCGCCCAGCAGGACATCCCGGTCATCTCGGTCGACACCCCGCCGCTGGAGGGCTCGGAGGTGACCGCCTACATCGGCAACGACAACGCCGAGGCCGGTGCGCTGCTCGCCGACGAGGCGATCCGTCTGCTGGAGGAGGCGGGCACGACACAGGGCACGGCGGTCGTCGCCAGCCCGATCCCCGGGATCCCGACGCTGGACAACCGGGCCGAGGGCATGGCGGCGGCCTTCGCCGAGAGCCTGCCGGACTTCGAGGTCGTCGGTCCGGTGGCCAGCGCTCCCGACCCGACGGGCAACTACGGCGCCTGGTCGAACCTCGTCGCGGCCAACCGGGACGCGACCGTGTTCATGGACGCCGGTGACGCCGCGCTCGCCTCGCTGGCGCAGCTGAACCGGGAGGCGGGCGGCACCTACCTCACCGGCGCCTTCGACCTGAACGAGGCGGGCCTGCAGGCGATCGCCGACGGCACCAACTTCGCCACGGTCGACCCGCAGCACTTCCTCAAGGGCTACCTCTCCACCCGCATCCTCATCGAGGCAGCGATGGGGGAGCGTGAGATCTTCGAGGGCTGGTGGGTCAGCTCGGCAGCCCTGGTCACCCAGGAGAACGTGGCGGAGACCCAGGAGCGGCAGGAGTCGAGCGAGGCCAAGCTGGAGTTCTATCGCGACGAGATCGACGCCGAGCTCGCCGACCCGCCGCTGCGGCCCTTCCCCGGTTCGGACTGACCCGGTGCTCGAGGCGCAGGGCATCCGGAAGACCTACGGCGGCGTCGTCGCCCTCGGTGGGGTCGACTTCTCCGTCCGTCCCGGCACCGTGCACGCGCTGCTCGGCGAGAACGGCGCGGGGAAGTCGACGCTGATCAAGGTCCTGGTGGGGGCTCTCCCGCCCGATTCGGGTGTCCTGCGCCTCGACGGGCGGGAACTGCGCGTGCGCACCACCGCCGACGCCGTGGACAGCGGCATCGCCGTGGTCTCGCAGGAACTCAGTCTCTTCCCCGACCTCGACGTGCTGGCCAACCTCTTCCCGATGCGCGAGCCGCGGCGGGGCGGGCTGGTGGCCCGGCGCAGGATGGCGGAGAAGGCCCGGCCGGTGCTCGACGAGCTCGGCCTGCACGTGGACCTCGACCAGTCCGTCGAGGAGCTGGCGCTGGAGCAGCGCCAGCTCCTGGAGATCGCGCGGGCACTGTGCACCGACCCGCGGGTGCTGGTGCTGGACGAACCCACGTCAGCCCTGCACGAGGACGCCACGACCCAGCTGCACCAGGTCATCCGGCGGCTGGCCGCGCGAGACGTGGCGATCGTGTACGTCTCGCACCACCTCGAGGACGTGCTCGACGTCTGCGACACCGTCACGATCATGCGCGACGGTCTGGTGGCGGTCCCGGCCGTGCCGGCCCACACCCTGTCGGTCGACCGGATCGTGCAGCACATGCTCGGGGACCGGGTGGCCGCGGAGATGGAGGCGCGGTCGCACATCGACTCCGACGCGGTCGACCCTGGTGCACCGGCGCTCCGCTTCGAGGACGTGACGCTCGGCGACGAGCTGCGCGGGGTCGACCTCGTGGTGCCCGCCGGCCGGGTCGTCGGACTGGCCGGCGTCGACGGCGCCGGGCACCGGGCCCTGCTCAGCGTGGCTGCGGGCGTCGTGCGGCCGGACCGTGGCCGGGTCGTCCTGCCCGACGGCAGGTCGCTGCGGCACAGCATCCGCGGTGCCATCGAGCAGGGCGTCGCGATCATCTCCGGGGACCGCAAGCGCTTCGGCGTCATGCTGGACAAGTCCGTCTGGGACAACGTGGCCCAGGTGAGCACCGTCGGGCTGCGGCGGGACGGGCTGCTGGTACGAGCCGGGCGGCTGCGCGACCGGGCCCAGCTCCAGGTGGCGAGCCTGGGGATCAAGACACCGTCGGTCGACCAGGAGGTGGGGATGCTCTCCGGGGGCAACCAGCAGAAGGTCGTCTTCGCCAAGTGGTTCGAGTCCGACCCCTCGGTTCTCCTGCTCGACGACCCGACCCGGGGCATCGACGTCGGGGCGAAGGCGGAGATCTACAAGCTGCTGCAGGAGCAGTCGCGTCGGGGGGCCGTCCAGCTCGTGGCCTCGTCCGACCCCCGGGAGCTGGCGGCGATCTGCGACGAGGTGGCCGTCTTCCACGAGGGGCGGATCTGCGCCCGGCTGAGCGGGGCACACCTGAACGCGCACACCGTCCTCGAGGTGATGAACACCGGGGTCCCGCCCGCCATCGACCCGCCTGAGCGCTGAGCGGGCGGACGCCGGATCGCGCGGGAACAACCCCGGGGTGGTTGCCGTTATGCTGGCCGTACAACTACACAGGGGGGCGATTGGTCTCGACTGCGGTCGTTTGGCCAGGGGAAGCGAGCCGAGGAAGGCAACGATGATCTCGTTAACCATCCGTTGCAAAAAACACAAGCGCCGATTCCAATCAGCGCGACTTCGCTCTCGCTGCCTAACAGCAGCTAGGCGAGTCTGTCAGCCCGGGTTCGTCATCGGCCCGGATCCTGGCATCAGCTAGATGACTCACCGCACGCATCGGTCGCGGGTGCGTGTGGGACACCAAACAGCGACTGGGCCCGTCATCCCGACTCGTTCGTGAGATCGGGAGGGCCGAGCAGAGGCAGAGCGAACTGCGCTCGGAGAAGCCCTGGTGATGCGTCGCAGGACGCGGGTTCGATTCCCGCCGCCTCCACCCCCCGAGGTCTCCGCACGACGTGCGGAGGTCCTGGTAGTACCCCGAACCGCCCCGGACCGTCAGGTCCGGGGCGGTTCGTCGTCTCACCCGTTGCCGGACAGCCCGACCCACCGGCCCGGGTGTGCCGCGTGCCGTCTCCGGGCACGGTCGTGAGCCAGGAGGTGTCATGTCCACATCTGGGGAGAACCGCTCATCGCCTCGCGCGAGGCGCTGGCTGCTGCTGGCGCTGGTGGGTCTGCTCGTGCTGCTGGCCCTCGCCGTCGCCGCCGTCGTCGTCGCCCAGCGGGACGACCCGGTCGACCTGAGCGAGGGGATCAGCGCCGAGGAGGTCGGCCAGGACGTCGACGGTTCCGGCCTGGTCGTCAGCGACACCATCCAGAGCGTCGGGTTCTTCGTCGACACCGACACCGGTCCGGTCTTCGTGTACTACGGCGACACCACCGACCGGTTCGGCATCGGGACCACGATCGCCGAGCTCGAGGGTGAGGTGGCCGCGGTCACCGACGGCTTCCTCGACGATCTGGGCGGTGAGCTGGAGCCCGAGCAGCTCGCTCTGCTGGCCGACGTCGAGGTGTACGTCCAGGCGGACGAGCTCGCGGTGGTCCCACGTGCCGGCAGCTGAGCCGGTGCGCGGGGTCGACGTCGTCACGGAACAGGGAGTCGCATGAGCACGCCGGCACGGCAAGCCGCACAGCCTGACCAGGAGCGCCGCCGCGGCGGCTTCAGCTCCAGGCGCGTCTTCATCCTGGCGGCGATCGGGTCGGCCGTCGGGCTCGGCAACATCTGGCGGTTCCCCTACGTCGCCTACGAGAACGGCGGCGGCGCCTTCCTGCTGCCCTACCTGGTCGCGCTGCTGACCGCCGGCATCCCGTTCCTCCTGCTGGACTACGCGATCGGCCATCGCCACCGTGGCTCGGCACCGCTCTCCTTCGCCCGGCTGCGCCGCGGCACCGAGGGGCTCGGCTGGTGGCAGGTGGGCATCTGCTTCGTCATCGCCGTCTACTACGCGGCGGTCATCGCCTGGGCGCTGCGCTACACCTTCTTCTCCCTCGACGAGGCGTGGGGCGCTGATCCCCAGGGCTTCTTCTTCGGCGAGTTCCTCCAGGCCGGTGACGTGCGGGTCACCGCGGACGTGGTGCCCGGGGTCCTCGTGCCCCTCGCGCTGGTCTGGCTGGCCGTCCTGGTGATCATGGCCCTCGGCGTCCAGCGGGGCATCGGTGCGACCTCGCTGGTCTTCATCCCGGTGCTGGTGCTCGCCTTCGCCGCCCTCGTCGTGCAGGCGCTGCTGCTGCCGGGCGCGGCCACCGGCCTGGACGCGCTCTTCACGCCCGACTGGTCGGCGCTCACCTCGGCGCCCGTCTGGGCCGCCGCGTTCGGCCAGATCTTCTTCTCGCTGTCGATCGGCTTCGGCATCATGATCACGTACTCCTCGTACGTCGGCCGGCGCGAGGACATGATCGGCTCCGGGCTCGTCGTCGGCTTCGCGAACTCCGGGTTCGAGCTGCTCGCCGGCATCGGCGTGTTCGCCGCCCTCGGGTTCATGGCCCAGGCGAACGGGGTCGCGGTCGACGAGGTGGCCGACGACGGGATCGGCCTGGCCTTCATCGCCTTCCCGGCGATCATCAGCGAGGCCCCGGCCGGCGCCCTCCTCGGCGTGCTGTTCTTCGGGTGCCTCGTCATCGCCGGCATCACCTCGCTGGTGAGCGTGATCGAGGTCGTCATCTCCGCCGTCCGCGACAAGCTCGACACCGGCCGGCTCACCGCGACCCTCCTGGTCGGCGTCCCGGCTGCGGTGCTGAGCCTGGTGCTGTTCAGCACGACGAGCGGCATCTACGTGCTCGACGTCGTCGACCACTTCGTCAACCAGTACGGCATCCTCGTCGTGGCGCTGGTCAGCATGGTGGTCGTCGCGTGGGCGCTCCGGGCCCTGCCCGCCCTCGGCGCGCACCTCAACGTCCACGGCCGTCCCCGGGTGGGCACCGGCTGGCGGCTGCTGACGAGCGTCGTCGCCCCGGTGGCCCTGGCCGTGGTGCTGGTCTTCGCACTGCGGGACGACCTCGCCGCGCGCTACGAGGACTACCCCTTCTGGCTCCTGCTGGTCCTCGGGTGGGCGCTGGTCGTGGCGCTGCCGATCATCGGCTTCCTCGTCGCCCGCCTGCCGTGGCGCGCCGGGACGCACCTGGACGGACCGCCCCCCGGCTCCGACCCGGCGGAGCCGCTGCACGCGCCCGACCCGGCCCCGAACAGCCGCCCCCAGGACGACGGAGGACCCCGATGAGCACGGCCGCGATCGTGATGATGGTGGTGGCGATGGCCGTGATCTGGGGTGGCCTCGCCCTGGCCGTCGCCAGCCTGCTGCACCACGGCGCGGTCGAGGACCGCCCCGAGGCGCCGCGCCGCGACCTCTGACGCGGCCGACCTCGTCGTCCGAGCCGGTCGGTGGGGGACGGTGTGCGCGGAGTGCCAGCCGGAGCAGGTCCAGCTGACAGTCCGCGCACGCCGTCCGGATCAGAGCTCGGCGCGCAGCAGCTCCGCGGCCTGGGCGAGGGACCGCATCTTCCCCGCGGCCGACTCCCGCGGCAGGTACTTCAGCCCGCAGTCGCTGGACAGCAGGAGCGTGTCGACGTCCACGTGGTCCAGCGCCCGGCGGACCCGGTCGGCGACGACCTGCGGGGTCTCCACCTCCGGGGTGGAGAGGTCCAGCACGCCCAGCGCGACGCCCTTGCCGCGCAGCGGGCGCAGGGTCGCCGGGTCCAGGTGCGACTGCGCCGTCTCGATCGAGATCGCCGCGGCGGGCACGTCGGCCAGCTGCGGCAGCACCGAGTAGCCCTCGGGACGGTCGGCGACCATCGCCGCGTAGCCGAAGCAGACGTGCACGTGCACCGGCCCGGGAGCGTCGGCGAGCGCTGCGGTGAGCACCTCGACGCCGTAGCGACGGGCCACCTCGGGGCGGGCCTGCAGCCACGGCTCGTCCAGCTGCACGATGTCTGCGCCGGCGGCGAACAGGTCGGCGATCTCGGCGCGGACGACCTCGGCGTAGGCCAGCGCCAGGGCCCGGTCGTCCCCGTAGTGGTCGTCCTGCGCCTGCTGCGCCATGGTGAACGGGCCGGGCACGGTGATCTTCACGGCCCGGTCGGTGTGTGCGCGCAGGAACCGCACGTCCGCCGCCTGCACTGCGGCCGGCCGGCGGATCTCACCCACCACGCGCGGCGCGGGGATGTCGATGCCGGAGCGGTTGCGCACCGACCCCGGGTGGTCCAGGTCCAGCCCGTCGAGCGCGGTGGCGAAGTGGTTGGAGTAGGACTCGCGCCGGATCTCGCCGTCGCCGACGATGTCCAGCCCGGCCTCCTCCTGCGCCCGGATGGTGGCCAGGGTGGCGTCGTCCTGGGCCTCCTGCAGGAACTCCGGGGGCACCCGCCACAGCTCCTTGGCCCGGACGCGCGGCGGGAACTGGTGCCCGAGCCGGTCGCGGTCGATCAGCCAGTCGGGCTGGGGGAGGCTGCCGACGACGGTCGTGGGCAGCGGGGGGAGCGAGGCGGGCACGGTTCCTCCTGAGGACGTGGACGTGCCCGATCCTCCACGCTGCCTGCGACGGGGCCCGCGGAGGCTCCCCGCAGGGCCCGGTCACCGGGGGCTGCTGCGCCCTGGGGACGCCGCCGTTTGGTCCACCGGGCATCGGGCACTCGGGCAACATGACTGGACGGGACGTCCCCCGGTGAGCGTGCGGAGTCGGCTGGAAGGTGTCCTGGGGGCGGTCGAGCGCTGGGACCTCCTCGACGCACCCGGCTACCAGGTGGAACACGGCGTCGCGCTGACGTACCTGCTCGCCGGCCGGTACGCCCGGCCGCTGCAGGACCTGCTGCACGGCGTCTGGCTGGGCCACCCGCTGCACCCTGCGCTGGTCACCGTGCCGGTCGGGGCCTGGACGGCGGCGCTGGTGCTCGACGGTCTCGACGCGACCGGTCGGGGCGGTCCAGGAACCGGCCCGGCGGCGCGGGCCGTCGTCGGCGTCGGGGTGGCCGGCGCGGTGGCGTCCGCGGCGACCGGGTTCACCGACTGGCAGCACGCGCACGACGGCGCCCGGCGGGTCGGGCTGGTGCACGCCGGTCTGAACAGCGCCGCCCTCGCGCTGTACGGCTGGTCCTTCGCCGATCGCGGGCGCGGCCGGGCGGTGCGGGCCCGGGTCACCGCGGCGACCGGGCTCGCGCTCACGCTGGCCAGCAGCTGGCTTGGCGGGGCCCTGTCCTACCGCCACGGCCTCGGCACCGACCACGCCGACCGCAGCCCCGAGCCGCGCCGGTTCACCCCGGTGCTCGGGCAGGCAGACCTCGTCGAGGGGGAGCCGGTCGGGGTGGACGTGGCCGGCGTGCCGGTGGTGCTGGTCGCCCGGGACGGCGAGGTCCACGCCGTGGGCGGCACCTGCCCGCACCAGGGCGCACCGCTGGGGGAGGGGTGGCTGCACCGCGGCGAACTGGTCTGCCCGTGGCACGGGTCGCGCTTCGACCTGGCCACCGGGGAACCGGCGCAGGGTCCGTCGACCGCACCGCTGCCCTGCTTCGAGACCCGGGTGAGCGGCGGCCAGGTCGAGGTCCGCCGCCGGGCGCACTGGCGCAGTCCCACCGCCACGACGACCGCCGAGGAGGCGTCCCGATGAAGGCCGACCAGGTGCTGACCGCCCACCACGACGTGCTGCGCGGGCTGCTGCGAGAACTCGCGGAGACGACCGACGACCAGGTCGCGGACCGCCGGCGGCTGCGTGATCGGCTGCTGCGCGAACTGGAGGTGCACACCCAGATCGAGGACGAGCTGTTCTACCCCGCCGTCCGGGACGTCTCCCCGCTGCTCTCGGTGGCCCACGCCGAGCACCGCCAGATCGACGAACAGCTCGCCACCGTCATGCGCACGCCCGTGGACGACCCGGAGTTCGTCACCGAGGTGCGGATGCTCTCCTCCACGCTGCACCACCACACCTTCGAGGAGGAGCAGCGGATGTTCCCCCAGGCGCACGCCCTGGGTGAGGAGCGGCTGGAGGAACTCGGCCGCCAGTTGCAGGGGCGACAGGAGGAGCTCGGCCGGTCGGGGGCGATGCGGCTGATCGTGCGGCTCAAGCGGATGACGCTGAAGCTGGTCTGACCCGCCCGGGGTACAGCAGGCTGTACTCCTGGCCCGGTTCGCTGTCCCCGCCCGGTGCCGGGCCCTAGCGTCTGCAGCCGTGGGGACGACGAGCAGGCAGCGCGCGGGCGCCCGGCGAGGCCCCCTGGCCCGCGCAGCCGGCCGCAGCCTCGTGGCCCTGGAGCAGCTGCCCGGTGCGCTCGGCACCGCGTTGTTGGCGCTGGGGGTGCTGCTGTTCCTGCTCGGCGCACTGGTCACCAGCCTGGTCGGGATCGGGCTCCTGGCGCTGCCCGCCGGCCTGCGCGGGGTCCACGCGGTCGCCGAGCGGGAACGGGGACGGCTCGGTCGCTGGGGTCCGGAGGTCGTCGGCCCGGGGCCCCCGCCGCGGCCTCTCCGGGACGCAGTCGCCGACCCGGCCACCCGGCGCCAGCTGCGCTGGCTGGCGGGGCACGCGACGGGCGGCCTGCTGTCGTCGGCGATCGGGTTGCTGCTGCCGATCTACGCCGTCCGTGAGCTCACCTTCCCGCTGTGGTGGCAGTTGCTGCCCGAGGACGAGGCCACCGACGCGCTGACCTTCTGGGTGGTGGAGGACTGGGCCGACGTGGTCCCGGTGACGGCCATCGGACTGGTCTGGGCGCTGCTCACCGTCGTCCTCACCCCGCCGGTGGCCGGCCTCCTGGCCCGGCGCGGACGCCGGCTGCTGGCCGCGGACGCCGGCACGGACCTCTCGCTGCGGGTCGCGGAGCTGACCGCCACCCGCGCCGCTGCCCTGGACGCGCACGCCACCGAGCTGCGCCGGATCGAGCGCTCCCTGCACGACGGCGCACAGAACCGGCTGGTCGGTGTCACGGTGCTGCTCGGCGCCGCCCGGCGGGCCGTGCCCCGGGACCCGGCGGCCGCCGAGGAGATCCTCGGGCGGGCGCAGGACGCCGCGGAGCAGGCCCTGGCCGAGCTGCGGTCGGTGGCCCGCGGCATCCTGCCGCCGGTGCTGGAGGACCGCGGTCTGGCCGGCGCGCTCACCGGGCTGGCCGCGACCTCCGCCGTGCCGTGCCAGGTGGACGTCGACGTGCCGGTCCGCTGCGCCGCCTCCGTCGAGGCCACCGCCTACTTCGCCGTCGCCGAGGCGCTCACCAACGTGTCCCGGCACAGCGGGGCCGGCCGGGCCGCCGTCCAGGTGCGGCTGCGCGAGCAGCGGCTGTGCGTCCGCGTCACCGATGACGGCGCCGGTGGCGCCGTCGAGGGTGGCGGCTCCGGGCTGGTCGGCATCCGCCGCCGCGTCGAGGCCCACGACGGCACCCTCACCCTGACCAGCCCGCCCGGCGGGCCCACCACCCTGACCGTGGAGCTGCCGTGCGGATCGTGATCGCCGAGGACGACGCCCTGCTGCGCGAGGGCCTGGCCCTGCTGCTGCGGGCGGAGCAGCTGGACGTGGTGGCGACCGCGGCCGGTCCGGCGGAGTTCCTCACCGCGCTGGACCAGCACCGGCCCGACGTGGCGATCGTCGACGTCCGGATGCCGCCGACGCACACCGACGAGGGGATCGTGGCCGCCGTCGAGGCGCGGCGCCGCCGCCCGGACCTCGCCGTCCTGGTGCTGTCGGCGCACGTGGAGCAGGCCTTCGCCACCGACCTGCTCGCCGGCGGCGCCGCCCGGCTGGGCTACCTGCTCAAGGAGCGGGTCGGCCGGGTGGAGGAGTTCCTCGGCGCTCTGCACCGGGTGGCCGCCGGCGGCACGGCGATCGACCCGGAGGTGGTCGCCCAGCTGTTCGCCCGCACCCGCACCGACACCCGGCTGGAGCGGCTCAGCCCCCGGGAGCGGGAGGTGCTGGCGCTGATGGCCGAGGGGCTGGGCAACACCGCGATCGGGGAGCGGCTGGTGGTCACCGACGGCGCGGTGCACAAGCACATCCGCAGCATCTTCGCCAAGCTCGACCTGCCCCCCGACGATCGGGCGGACCGCCGGGTGACCGCGGTGCTCCGCTACCTGGAGGACGTCCGCCGCCGCGCCTAGCTCGCGTCCTCATGTGCGTTCAGGCCAGGGCGGGACGCCGAGCTGGCGGTGTCGCGGCAGGTGGGTGCGTGCTCGTCACAGCGGCCAGCCGGAGCGGCCCACGAACGGCAGACGACCGACCATGTCGGGTCGTTGTTCCCGGACACGGGTCTCGGGCGCAGCTAGCCCGGGATGCGATGCCCCGTCACGGTCGACTTGGGGAGCCGGCCTGCGCGGGAGTGGCCATGGAGCTCGTCCCCAGCGACGACGACGTCGAACACGAGCTTCAGCCGCAGTGGCTTCGTGATGGTCTGCGTCCAGGTCACCTGCTCACCGTCCTGGTGTGCTGCTGTCCGGACGTCGTGCAGTGGGACCGTCTCTCCTCTTCCGGTGGCCTGGCCGGTGAAGCCGTCGTCGTGCTGGGTGAAGGTCATCTCTGCCTCGATGCTGCCGATGGGGGTCTGCATGCGCAGGGCCCAGTGGCCGGGGAGGTGGCTGGTGGTCGGCACGGGAGTCCTCAGGTCAGGCGGGGAGCGGGACGTGACCGACGGGGCGCCAGACGGTGCCGCGTCGCTCGTACTGGAAGAGCTGCTCGACGGCGTGGGCGACCTGGGGTCCGAACTGTCGGTCCAGCAGGTGCAACCCGAGGTCCAGACCGGAGGTGACCCCGCCAGCGCTGACCAGGTCGCCGTCGTCGACGACCCGCGCGTCGACCACGTGCACGCCGGTGGCCTCGAGGACGTCGTTGCCCATGTGGTGAGTGACGGCGTGGCGGCCGTCCAGGAGCCCTGCCATGGCCAGGGCGAGGGAACCACCGCAGACGGTGGCCACCACAGTGTCGGGCGCGGCGAAGGCCTGCTCGATCTTGCCCGGCAGCGAGGTCTCCCCGACGCGGGCCAGCAGGACTGGGATGGTGTCCACCACGTCGGGATCGGCGGCCACCGGGCCCGAGGCGCCCGGGACGATCACGTAGCCGGGCTCCGTGGGGGCGAGCACGTGGGTGGCCTCCAGCCGCAGGCCACCCGTGCCGCTGGTGACCGGACCGGTGGCGTCGATGCCGACCAGTCGCACCTCGAGCCGGCCGCCAACTGAGTCCGAGCCTGCACTGAGCACCTCGAAGGGTGCGATGACGTCCAGCGGGTCGAACCCGTCGAAGAGCACGATCTGGGCCAGCACCAAAGTTCCTCTCGCAGGGCGTATGGCGAGCCTAGAACTGGCCGGGCGCTTGCGTGAGTGGCCAATTGGCCAACCTCCGCAATGATCTCGCCAGGTTCGGCGCTACCGTGAGTGGCGTGCACACCGTGGTGGTCCTGGCCCTGGATGGCGTGATCACGTTCGATCTCGGCACGCCGGTGGAGGTGTTCGGGCGCACCACCGTTGCGGGTGAGCCCGCCTACGAGGTGGTCGTCGCCGGTCCACGGCGCACCGTCGACGCCGGGCCGGTCTCGCTGGCCGTGCCGCACGGCCTCGACCGCATCGTCAACGCGGACACGGTGATCGTCCCGGGCCGGTCGGACCTCACTCTGCCGCCGGACCCCCGGGCGGTGCGTGCCCTCCAGGAAGCGGCCGGCCGCGGTGCGCGCATCGCGTCCATCTGCGTGGGCGCCCTGGACCTGGCGGCCACCGGGCTGCTGGACGGACTGCGGGCCACGACCCACTGGCGGGCCGCCGGTGTCCTCGCCGACCGTCATCCGGCCGTCGACGTCGACGCGGGCGCCCTGTTCGTCGACAACGGCCAGGTGCTCACCTCCGCCGGTGCGGCGGCCGGCCTGGACCTCTGCCTGCACATCATCGCCCGCGACCACGGAGGAGCGGTCGCTGCCGAAGCCGCCCGCACCGCCGTCGTGCCGCTGACGAGGGACGCCGGCCAAGCGCAGTTCATCCGGGACGACGAGCTGGGCAGCGGCGGGCTGGCGGCAACGCTCCAGTGGATCGAGGAGCACGCTGCCGAGCCCTTGACCGTCGCCGACATCGCCGCGGTGTCCGCCGTCAGCGCCCGCACCCTCAACCGCCGGTTCGCCGAGGAGGTGGGGACCACCCCCAGCGCCTGGCTGACCCGGTCCCGGGTCCGCCGGGCGCAGCGGCTGCTGGAGACCACGGACTGGTCGGTCGACCGCGTCGCCATGGCCAGCGGCCTGGGGTCGGCCACCAATCTGCGGACCCGGTTCTCCGCCGTCGTGGGTACCAGCCCCACGCGCTACCGGACTGCCCTGGGCGCCGCCCCGCGCTGACCTGGGTTCGTGGTCGGCGGGGTCTGCCTCGGATGCACGGAGGCCGGGGCGTCTCGGCCCAGCCAGGTGAAGAGCAGCTGGTACCGGGCGCCTGCGGTGCTCCGCCAGGTGCCGCGCGGGGGAGTTGCACGGTCGGCAGGAGAGCTGCGACGGCCACTTCGCCGAGGACCCTGGGACCCGGCTCGGGCCACCTCGCCGCCAGCGCACGACCGACCTCTCCCAGCGATCGGCTCCGACCATCGGCCAGGAGCTCCTGTGCGGCGCCCGCGAGCTCGTCGAGGTCGGTGTCGGCGAGCTCTCGGGTGTAGGTGCCGACGGTCCGCCGGAGCAGCAGGTCCTGGTGGCGGGGCCGCCAGTTCCACGCGTCGTCGGCGGCGACCAGGTGCACCGTGCGCCGCATGAGGTGCAACCGGACGAGCCGCCGTTCCTCCAGCCTCCCGGTTGCTGACCCTGCTGTCGCTGCTGCAGGCCCGACGCGACTGGCCTGGCGCCACCCTGGCCGAGCGGCTCGACGTCACCCCCCGCACCGTGCGCCGCGACATCGACCGGCTCCGCGAGCTCGGGTACCCGGTCCGGGCGTTCAAGGGGCCCGACGGCGGTTACCGCCTCGACGCCGGCGCCGACCTGCCGCCGCTGCTCTTCGACGACGACCAGGCCGTCGCCCTGGCCGTGGCCCTGCAGCTGGCCGCCGCCAGCGGCGCGGGCATCGGCGAGGCCGCAGCCCGCGCGTTGACCCCCGTCCGGCAGGTGATGCCCGCACGGCTGCGTCACCGCATCGACGCCGTCCAGGTCACCCCCGTTGCCCCTGGCGCGGCCGCGCAGGTAGACCCGGAGGTGCTGGTCGCGCTGACCGCTGCCATCCGGGCTCATGAGGTCCTGCGCTTCGACTACGTCCCCGCCGGTGGCTCCACCACTCCGGGCCCCGCCGCAACGCCGGAGGACGCCGCGCCGACCCTGGGCGACGACGAATTCGTCGCGCCGCGGCGAGCCGAGCCGCACCACCTGGTCACCCGGAACGGCCGCTGGTACCTCGTCGCCTTCGACCTCGACCGGGCCGACTGGCGGACCTTCCGCTGCGACCGGATGACCCCCCGCACACCGACCGGCCCGCGCTTCACCCCCCGCGAGCTGCCCGGCGGTGACCTCGCCACCTTCGTGAACGGTGTCTTCACGGGCGCCATCAGCGGCGCCGACACCTGGCCGTGCACCGGCACCGTGGAACTCGGTCTACCGGCCAGTCACGTCGCCCCGTTCGCCTACGACGGCGTCGTCGAACCCCTCGCCCCCGACCGCTGCCGGCTCACCCTCGGCGCCTGGTCCTGGACCGGCATCGCCGCCGCCGTCGCCCGCTACGACACCGACGTGCTCGCCGTCAGCCCACCGGCGCTGGCCGAGGCCTTCCAGACACTGTCCGGCCGGTGTGCCGCAGCCGCCCAGGCCGGTACCCGGCCCTGACCTGTGCCCACCGGGCACGGCTCAGGCGACGACTCGCAGCAGCGCCTGGCCGGCGGCACCCAGCGGGAAGACCAGCAGCAGCCAGACCATGGCGGTGCCGATGCCCCGACCAGGCGCACGAGCCGCTCGTGCCGCCGGCGCAGCGGCTCCCAGCGCCACCACGAGCAGGGCCCCGAGGGTGCAGAAGACGACGGCGTCACCGGCGTAGTGCAGGTAGACCCCGTAGCCGATGGCGCCTTCGGAGAGGAACACCCCGCCCAGGAGCGCTGCGCTGAGCCCCGCCCAGCGCAGCGACCGCACCCGCCGCCAGCACCACCCCGCCGCGCCGAACAGCGGACCGCCGACCACGCCGGTGGCCACCCACAACACGACCATGGACGGGTTGACGCCGAAGTCACGCACCAAGGAGACGAGGTAGTACCCGCCGACCTCGCCGAGGCAGACGAGCACCCCGGCGACGGCAGCGACCCACGACCGCCTGGTCAGCGCACCGATGGCGAACGCGGGGGCGACCCAGGGACTGACTGCGTTGGCGAGCCCGGAGAAGGGCCAGGGCAGGACCGTCTGCAGGCCGGACGTCGCGGCTCCCCATGCCAGGCCGATGAGCACGGCCAAGCCGAGCGCCACCGGGGCACCCAGCCCAGATCGCCGCTCCTCGTGGGGCGGGAGGTGGGAACGGCCGCCGTCGACACCGCCATCCCGGTCGTGGGCAACGCCGAGAGGACGGTCAGGAGCAGCCTGCGGAGGCTCGGGCGAGGCGGCGGCAGCGGGAACGGGGTTGCTCACGGGTGGACCCTGGCAGGCAGCAGCTCACCGCGGATCGGCCCACGGACGGACATCGGCGAACACGCCTCCTCCCCAGGTCGGACCGCGTGTCGATCCGGCACTCGCCGTCCTGTCAGGCCGCGTGCCTCCAGCAGGCGGACCCGGACGACCTCCTCGGCCGCGGCGCTGCGTCTGCTGGCTCAGGGACGGGGCTGTCGGTCGCGCGATCAGGCGGGGTCGGACGAAGGTGCAGGGACCAGCCAGAGCCCGATCGTCAGCGCGCCGTACGCCAGGGCCGGGCCGGTGTGCGGCAGCCGCTTGCCGGCCGCGGCCCGGGCCTGTCCCTGCCGGAACGCCCACCGTTCCCCGGCGACCACCCCGCGGGCCGCGAGGGCGAGCGCGGCTGCCGCGGAGCCGAGGGTGACGGCCTGCGTGCCCACGGGCAGCGACCGGAAGGTGAGGGGCGGGTCATCGTCGCCGCCGGGTCCCGGCCGTGCACGGGTGGTGGCTGACGCCGCCCGGAGCTCGGGTGCACTGAGCGCGAGCGACCCGGCGAACAGGCCGACCTTCGCCCATCCCCGAGCGGTGCGCGAGGAGATGACGTCGGGCATGGCGTACCAGAGGACGGTGGCCGCTCCCGAGGCGAGGACTGCGCCTGCTCGCGGGGGCGCCGCGGTGGTCGTCATGCGGCCATCCTCCCGTGCGCCCCGGCCGTGGGGACCGAGATCGGCGCGACTAGGCGTCCTTGCGGCGCAGCACCCACCAGGCGCCGAGCAGTGCCGCCGCGGCCCACAGGGCCAGCACGGTGAGCCCGGTGACCGGGCCGAAGGAGTCGATCGGGCGGGCGTGCAGCCGGACGGCGACCTGGCCGGCGCGGTCGGGGAGGTACACCGCGAGGTGCTGCAGCACCGGCACCAGCTCGAGCCAGCGGCGAGACCAGGAAGAAGAACGGGACCAGCAGCCCCAGCGCGCCGGTCTGGTCGCGCATCACCATGGCCACGCCCATGCAGAGCACGGCCAGCAGCGTCGGGTACAGCGCTGCCGCCACGGTCGGTCGGGCCAGCTCCGACAGGCCGACCCCCGCCGGCCCGAGCAGGGCCTGGGTGACCACCGCGCTGACCAGCGCGGTGACCGTGGCGGTGGCCAGCACCAGTGCGGCGCCCACGGCGACCTTGCTCACCAGGAAGACCCCGCGGCGGGGCACGGCGACCAGCGCGTCGTGCACCGTCTGCCGGCCGTACTCGCCGGCGGTGAGCAGCACCGCGACCACGATGACGGCCACGTGCCCGAAGTTCAGGCCGTAGAAGGCGAGCAGGCCGGCGTCGTAGTCGGGTTCGGCGGCCTGCAGGTCACCGATCGCACCGACGACGGCGGCGCTGATGCCGGTGACGGCGACGGCGAAACCGGCGAGGCACACCCACGTCGACCGCAGCGTGGTCGCCTTGACCCACTCGGCGTGCAGGGCGGCGATCACCGGCCGGCTCCGGTGGTCAGGGCCAGGAAGGCGTCCTCCAGCGACCGGTGGTCGGTCCCCGGCGCGGAGTGCTCGGCGAGGAAGTCGGGCAGCGGAGTGTCGGCCAGCAACCGGCCGCGGTCGATGACGAGCACGTGGTCGGCGGTCTGCTCGACCTCGCTCATCAGGTGGCTGGAGACCAGGACCGTGCGGCCCTCGGCGGCGAGCCGCCGCAGCGACGTGCGCAGCCACCGGATGCCCTCGGCGTCCAGCCCGTTGACCGGTTCGTCCAGCAGCAGCACCGCCGGGTCCCCGAGCAGGGCGGCGGCCAGGCCCAGCCGCTGTCGCATGCCCAGGGAGAACCCGCGCACCCGCCGGTCGGCGACGGCGGTCAGGTCGACGGTGTCGAGGACCTCGTCGATCCGGCGTCCGGGGAGGCGGTTGCTCGCGGCGAGCCACCGCAGGTGTGCCCGCGCCGTGCGGCCGGGATGCGGTGCGCTGCTGTCGAGCAGCGAGCCCACGGTCCGCAGCGGGTCGCGCAGCTGGGCGTAGTGGGAGCCGTTGATGCGGGCCGTGCCGGCGGTCGGCCGGTCCAGCCCGAGCAGCATCCGCAGCGTGGTCGACTTCCCGGCCCCGTTGGACCCCAGGAAGGCGGTCACCACGCCCGGTGCCACGTCGAACGTCAGCCCGGTCACCGCGGTGACCCCGCCGTACCGCTTGGTCAGTCCGCGTACCCCGATCACGTCGCGCTCCTGTCGTCCGGCATGCACCCACGCTGGCCGACCGGAGGCCCCCGCGCCTCCATCGCGCGATCACATCGACTCCCTCTCCAGCGGGACGCCGTGGCGGCCCGGGAGACGGGATCATGGCCGCGTGCACAGCGTCCTGCGGCCGGCGACCAGCAGGACGACGTGGACGCGCGTCCTGCACCTGGTGGTCGGACTGTGGTTCGCGGTCGCCTGCGCGATGGTCTGGCCGGGGCTGGAGGACACCTCGCCGGGCACGCTCGCGGGGCTCTCACTGGCCCCGTTGCCGCTGCTGGTGCTGCTGGCCGGCGTCCCGGTGGTGCGGCGCAGCGAGGGCGTCCAGGTGCGCGCCCTGGTGCTGCCCGGCGACGACGACGTCACGGTCGACTCCTCGCGGAGCTGGTCGGACCGGGCGCGGCTGCTCGCCTGGCTCGTCGTGCGGGTCGAGCTCGGCGTGCTGGCCGGTCAGCTGACGGCGGTCACCGTGGCCACCGTGCTGGGCCTCGCGTCGGGGGCCGCGGGGGGTGCCCCGGGCTGGGCCCGCCTGCTGCTCGCCCTGCTGCTGGTGGTCGCGCTGGTGTACGCACTCGCCGCGCTCGGCGGGCTGCTCGCGGCAGCGGCCCGGCACCTGCTGCACCCCTCGGCGGCCGAGCGGCTGGCCGCGCAACGGGCCCGCACCGAGCGGCTGCAGGAACGCACCCGGCTGGCCGCCGAGCTGCACGACTCGATCGGGCACGCGCTGACGGTCACGCTGCTCCAGGCCGGTGCCGCGCGAGAGGTCGCCGGCCGGGACCCGGCGTTCGTCGACGGCGCGCTGCGCGCCATCGAGGACTCCGCCCGGCAGGCCACCATCGACCTGGACCGGGTCCTCGGCCTGCTGCGCGACACCTCCCGCCCGCCCGTGGCGGCGCCCACGCTGGCCGACCTCGACCGGCTGGTGCACTCCGCGGAGGCCGCCGGGGCGCAGGTCGACCTGCACGTCGTCGGCCAGCTGGCCGACCTGCCGGGGCAGCTCTCCGAGGAGGGCTACCGGATCGTGCAGGAGGCGCTCACCAACGCCCTGCGGCACGCCGGCCCGGTGCCGGTGCGGCTGCGGGTCGAGGTGGACGGCGGGGGACTGGTCGTCGACGTCCGCAACCCCACCCCGGTGGCGCTCCCCGCCGCAGCCGGCACCGGCAGTGGGGTGCCCGGCCTGCGCCACCGGGCCGCCGCGCTCGGCGGCACGGTGGAGGCCGGCCGGGTGGACGACGGCTGGCGGGTCGCCGTCCGGCTGCCGGTGCCCGGATGACCGTCCGGGTGCTGCTGGTCGACGACGAGGAGCTGGTGCGCAGCGGCTTGCGCACCATCCTCGACGCGCAGCCGGACATCGAGGTGGTCGGCGAGGTCGCCGACGGGGCCGTGGTCGTGCCGGCTGTGGTGCGGTTGCGCCCGGACGTCGTCGTCCTGGACATCCGGATGCCGCTGGTCGACGGGATCGAGGCGACCCGGACGCTGCGGCGCCACCACCCCACCGCCCCGCGGGTGCTCGTGCTGACCACCTTCGCCGACGACGAGAACGTGGTCGCGGCCCTGCACGCCGGAGCGGACGGGTTCCTCCCGAAGCGGGCGCGGCCGGCCGAGATCGTGGACGCCGTGCGGATCGTCGCCCGGGGCGAGAGCCTGCTGTTCCCGGCCGCGATCCGGTCCCTCGCTGCGCGGCACGCGGGCGGGGGCACGGCCCGAGGCGCGGTGCGGGTGGCGTTGACCGATCGAGAGGCGGAGGTGCTGCGGCTGATGGCGCACGGGCTGAGCAACGGCGAGATCGCCACCGAGCTGTTCCTCGGCCTGCAGACCGTCAAGACGCACGTCAGCAGCCTGCTGCGCAAGCTCGGCGCCCGGGACCGCACGCAGGCCGTGATCGCTGCCTACGAGTCGGGTCTGGTGCCGCTGCGCTGAGAGTCGGACCCCGGCTGCGCACGACGGCGCAGCCGGGGTCGTCGTTCACTCGCAGAGGGCGGCGTCCACGACGTCCTCGACGTGCACGATCTGCTCCAGCTCGGTGGGCAGCGCGGTGACCGCCACCATGACGCCGCGCCCGTCCGCGGTGACCGCACCCCGGGTCTCGTAGCCGGGGATGTCGCCGCCGTGGGTCCAGGCGGTGCCGCCGCAGCTGAGCGTGAACGTCTGCAGCCCCAGGCCGTAGGCCTCGTCGCCGCTGGCGGCCGAGCCCGGCGCCGGCACCGTCGACTGCATCTCGGTGAGCATCGCCGGGCCGAGCAGCTCCCCGTCGACCAGGGCGGTGAAGAAGTCCAGCAGGTCGCCGGGGCTGGCGACCAGCTGGCCGGCGGCCCAGCCGAAGGCAGGGTCCTGCACGGTGACGTCGGCGTACTCGGCCCCCGGCTCGGCGGCGTAGTACCCGTGCGGGTGGTCCCCGCGGAGCTCCTGCTCGCCCTCGTGCGGCCAATAGGTGTCGTCCAGGTCCAGCGGCTCGATGATCCGGGTGGTGATCTCCGCGCCGATCGGCCGGCCGGTGACCTCCTGGACCAGCAGCCCGGCGAGCACGTAGTTGGTGTTGCTGTACTCCCAGCCGGCGTCGGGGGCGAAGGAGGCCGGCCGGGCCAGCGCGATGTCCAGCAGCTGGTGCGGCTCGACATAGCGGTGCTGCACCGCGAGGTAGTCGGCCACCACGACGTCGTCGTAGTCGGGGAGCCCGCTGGTGTGCTGCAGGAGTTGGCGCACGGTGATGGCGTTGCCGTCGCCGCCCGGTCCACGGACCAGCCCGGGCAGGTGGGTCTCGATCGGGGCGTCCAGATCCACCAGCCCCTCCTCGACCAGCTGCAGGACGACGGTCGCGACGAAGGTCTTGGTGTTGCTGGCGATCCGCACCTCGCCGTCGACCGGCACCGGCTCGCCGGTGGTCAGGTCGCCGACCCCGGCGGTGAGGTGGTGCACCCGGCCGCCCGAGCCGCGGACGGCGGCGAGCGCGCCGGGGAACCCGTCGTCGGCGACGAGCGCGTCCAGCTCACCCTGCAGGGCGTGCACCGGCCGGGCGGCATCGGCCGCAGCGTCGTCGGGGCTCAGCAGGCCGGTGGCGCCGGCGGTGGTCACCGTGGCGGCGGCGACCAGCAGCGTGGCCCAGGTGCGGCGGGGGATGGGGGAGCGGTTCGGGTCGGTGGCTGCGGGCACGGGGACTCCTCGGGGCAGGTCGATCGCGCGGACCTCCCGAGCCTGTCCGGGGAGGCCACGCCGATCGATCCCGCCCAGGGGTCACCTGAGGTGGCGCAGGCTGCACCCGGAAGTGGCGCCTCCTCAGCCCTCGATCGCGGCGCAGGCCGACCAGGCGGCGCCCTCGGCCAGCTCCTCGTCGTCCAGCGGCAGCACGATGAGCGATGTGCCGTCCTCGTCGGCCAGCAGGTCCAGGTCGAACTCCCCGGCCAGGGTGCTCAGCTCGCCGACCTCCTGCTCGGTCACCGGCAGGGCCGGGAGGTCGGCCACCGGGGCGCTGTCGATCGCGTCCTCGGTGCAGCCGCCCTCGCTGACCAGCAGCATCGGGTGGTCGCCCGGCGTCAGCCCGCTGGCGTCCACCTCGATCTCCGTCCCGTTGGTGGTGCTGCTGAAGGTGGCGGTGCCCAGCACGCTGCCCTCGGGGTCCACCAGCTCGCCGGTCAGGTCGAGCAGCACCTCGGGGGTCTCGGTGACCTCCCCGTTGCCCAGCCCTTCGAAGGAGCCCCCGACGCCGGCCGTGCTCTCGCCCCCGCAGGCGGTGAGCCCGAGGGCGGCGGTGGCGGTGGCGGCGAAGAGCATCGTCCGCTTCACAGGGAACTCCTTCAGGTCGTGGGCATGGTCCGGGAGGGGACTGCCCCTGTTCCCCGGGTCCCATTCCCGTCGGTCACCGACTCGATGCCGAGCCGTGACCTGGGCGAGCGGGTAGGAACGGCACATGGAGTTCCGACACCTGGGCCGCAGCGGCCTGAAGATCAGCGAGATCACCTACGGCAACTGGATCACCCACGGCGGGCAGGTGGAGGCCGAGGCGGCGAACGCCTGCGTCCGCGCCGCCCTGGACGCCGGCATCACCACCTTCGACACCGCCGACGTCTACGCCGGTGGCCGGGCGGAGGAGGTGCTGGGCAAGGCGCTGGCCGGTGAGCGGCGCAGCGGGATCGAGCTGTTCAGCAAGGTCTACTGGCCGACGGGGCCCGGCCGGAACGACCGCGGGCTGTCCCGCAAGCACGTGCTCGAGTCGATCGACGCCTCCCTGCGCCGCCTCGGCACCGACTACCTGGACCTCTACCAGGCGCATCGCTACGACTACGAGACGCCGCTGGAGGAGACGATGCTGGCCTTCGCCGACGTCGTGCGCAGCGGCAAGGCGCTCTACATCGGCGTCTCCGAGTGGCGGGCCGAGGAGATCCGGGCGGGCAAGGCCCTCGCCGACGAGCTCAGGATCCCGCTGGTCTCCAACCAGCCGCAGTACTCGGCGCTCCACCGGGTGCCCGAGGCGGAGGTCATCCCCACCTCCCGCGAGCTGGGCATCAGCCAGGTCGTCTTCTCACCCATCGCGCAGGGCGTGCTCACCGGCAAGTACCTGCCGGGCCAGCCCGTGCCGGCCGGCTCGCGGGCGACCGACGAGAAGGGCGGCGGGGCGAACATGATCGCCCGCTGGATGAAGGACGACGTCCTGGAGCGGGTGCAGGAGCTCAAGCCGATCGCCGACGACCTGGGGCTGACGATGGCCGCGCTCGCGGTGACCTGGGTGCTGCAGGAGGAGAACGTGGCGGCAGCGATCATCGGGGCCAGCCGGCCGGAGCAGGTGACCGACAACGTCAAGGCCTCCGGGGTCCGGCTCGACGACGACGTCAGGAAGCGGATCGACGAGGTGCTCGCCCCGGTCGCGCTGACCGACCCGGCGCTGACCAAGAGCCCCGACCCGCGGCCGTGAGACCCGGCCGGGCGGGCTCGCAGGAGCCCGCCCGGCCCGGCTCGGTCAGGACGGTCGCTGCTGGGGCTGCGGAGTGGTGGCCGGGCCGCGGCCGTGCGGCGGGCGGCGGCCGGCGACGTGCCCGGTGTGCGGGACCGGCGAGGGCTGGTGGTGTTCCCGCGGGGCGTCCCGGTGCGTGTCCCGTTGGGCCGGGGTGATCCGGGGCAGCTCGCTGGTGAGCCAGCGGACCGGACGCCGCTGGGCCGGACGCCGGGCGGCGAGGAAGTCCAGCGCGATCGCCGCCGTCCACGACTGGTCGCGGCTGCCGAGCGTCTCGCCGGTCACCGGCTGGTAGTACTCGGCGAAGTCGCAGTCGATCAGCTGGGACAGCCCGGCCAGCCGTAGCTGGTTGGCCGCCTCCGGCTCACCGGAGCGGTTCAGCGCCCAGGCCATCAGCCAGTTGAGCACCGGCCACTGCGGCCCGCGCCAGTAGGTCTGCTCCCGGAACGCCGGTGAGGCCGGGGAGACCGAGGGCACGACCGGCCAGCGCAGCCGGGAGTGCCCGCACCACCGCGGCCCGAGCAGCAGGTCGCGCTGCCGGCGGGTGAGCGCCTCGTCGCCGCCGCACACCAGCGGGGCGAACCCGGCGGCGCTCTCCACGTCCAGCCACTGGCCGGTGCGCAGGTCCAGGTCGCGGGCCAGCCCGGTCCGCGGGTCGACCGAGCGCAGCACCCCGGTGCGGAACCGGCGGGCGATCGCCCGGGACTGCTCGACGCCCCCGGCCGTGCCCCCGCCGATCCCCAGCTCCTCGCCCATGTCGGCGAGCAGGTCGCTGGCGGCGGCCAGCAGGGCCGACACCAGCACGTCGCCCACGACGAAGTCACCGGTCGCCCGGTAGGCGGTGTCGTCGTAGCGGGTGCGGACCTTCTGCTCCAGCAGCCACAGGTAGCGGGCGTACTCGGCGTCGGTCGGCCGCTGCGACGGGTCGGCGACGTGGGCCAGGTCGGCGCGGACGAACGGCGGCATGTCCGGCTGCGGGTGCACGTTGGCGTACGGGGAGTCCCAGCGCGGGGAGTCGTCCATCCCGGACTCCCAGCCGTGGTGGATCTCCACCAGCCCGTAGGAGTACGGGTCACGGGCCGTGGCCAGGTAGGAGTGCCAGGCCAGCCACTGGTCGAAGGTCTCCCGCACGAACTCCTCGGCCAGCTCCTGGTCGGCGCCGCCCTTCCGGCGGGCGTCGTGCAGGATCCGGGACAGGGCGATGACGTGGATCGGCGGCTGGCAGATCCCCGACGTCAGCACCCCGGCCGGGCGGGCGGCCGCCACCTGGGTGCGCCAGCGCTCCGGGCCGGGGAAGTAGTCGCTGGGCTCGTGGAACAGGATGTGCGGGATCATCCCGGTCGCCCACTGCCCCGACAGCAGGCTGCGCAGCTCGTTGAGCGCCCGGGGGACCGAGACCGTCGCGATGCCCAGCGCCACGAAGCCGGCGTCCCAGCTCCACATGTGCGGGTAGAGGGTGGGGGAGGCGACGGTGAAGGCGCCGCGGTCGTTCGCCCGCAGGACGTAGCCGGCGCGGCCGGACATCAGCCCGATCTCCACCGCGCTCGGTTGGGACACGGTCATCTGCTGGTCCGCTCCTCTCGCCGGTGCCCGGCCATCCTCACCCGCGACAGCGGGGAGACGCCTGCCCGTCGGGCACAGTTCATGCGAACGTCACGCGACGGTCGTTGACCGCCACGCCAGCAGTCTCACGCGGACCGGCCCGGCATGCTCCAGCGGGTGGGTCAGGCCTTCTCGTGCGCCGCCCGGTGGGCCTTCACGACCACGAGCACGTCCTCGCTCTGCAGGGTGCCGATCAGCGGGTCGTCGAAGCGCAGCGTGCGACCGCCGCGGGCCACGGACAGGACGACGTCCCGCAGCTGGCGCGGCCCGAGGCCGACCTCGGACTGGCTGACCGTGCGCTGCGCGAGGTCGAGCCCCCGTCCGCTGGTCAGCAGGTCCTCGACGACCGCGACCACGCCGGGCTGGTCGGTGGACAGGCCCAGCAGCCGCCCGGAGGTGGCCGAGGAGGTGATCACCGAGTCGGCGCCGGACTGGCGCAGCAGGCTGGCGTTCTCCTCCTCGCGGACGCTGGCGGTGATCGGCACCGTCGGGTTGAGCTGCCGCACGGTCAGGGTGATCAGCACGGCGGCGTCGTCGCGGTCGGCCGCCACGACGACCGCCCGGGCCTTCTCGACCGACGTGCGGCGCAGCACCTCCATCCGGCCGGCATCACCGAGCACACCGGTGAACCCGGCCGCGGTGGCCTCGTCGATGGCCCGGGGATCGGGGTCGACGACCAGGATGTGGTCGGCGTCGGTGCCCGTGCTGAGCAGGGCGCGGATGGCGCTGCGGCCCTTGGTGCCGTAGCCGCACACGATGACGTGCTGACGCACGCGAGACCTCCAGCGTCGGATCCGGAACTCCTCCCGGGAGCGCGCGGTGAGCGCCTCCAGGGTCGTCCCGATGAGGATGAGCAGGAACGTCACCCGCAGCGGGGTGATCACCAGGATGTTCACCAACCGGGCGCCGGGGGTGACCGGGACGATGTCGCCGTAGCCGGTGGTGGAGAGGGTGACGGTGGCGTAGTAGGTGGCGTCCAGGACGCTGATCTCACCGCCCTGGTTGTCCGTGTAGCTGTCCCGGTGCAGGTAGACGATCAGCACCGTGGCGATCAGGACGACGGCGGCGATGATCACCCGGCGCCAGACCTGCCGGGCGGGGGACTCCTCGGTGTGCGGCAGGTGGACGCCGCTGTGGTCGTCCCTCACGATGCCTCGTTCACTTTGCGCTCACCGGGCCGGCCGCTCGCACGTCACCGGCGGGACGATAGCCGCCGTGGCTGGGGACTGCGGTCCGGTGCGGCGGTCAGGACGGGGTGTCGGCCGGTCCGGGGTTGGGCTGTGGCCCGCCGACGCGGTCCGTCCCGGGCGGTGCCTGCACGGCGGCGAGCACCCGGCCCAGCAGGCCGTGCAGCGTCGCCGCCTCCGCCTCGGTCAGCCCCAGGACGGCGGGGCGGCCCAGGTCGGCCAGCACCGGACCGGCGGCCAGCAGCGCCTGGTGGCCGGCCTCGGTGAGGTGCACCTCGGCCCGCTGACCGCGGCGGACCGGCCCGGGCCGCTCGACCCAGCCGGCGTCGACCAGGCCGTGCAGCAGGGCGCTCATGCTCTGCGGTGTCAGCTGCAGCCGGCGGGCCAGCTCCGCGGAGGTGAGCGTGCGGGCGCGGGCCAGGTGGACCAGCACCACGAAGGTGTGCGGTCGCAGCCCGACGGTGGCCAGCTGCCGGGCGAAGAGCGCGTTGACCGCGGCGCCGGCCCGGGCCAGGGCGTAGGCGGGGATGCCGGCGGGGTCCTCGGCGAGCCAGGCCGGCAGCCCGGCGCCCGGGCTGTCGCCGTCCGCTGGATCCGCCACGGAGGACACCGTAGGTTGTCGGCAGAGCATCAGTCTCCTGATGCTTACGGTCGAGGGGGATGAGATGGGCCGACTGGCCGACTGGGTGCTCGGGCACCGCCGGATCGTGGTGCTCACCTGGCTGGCGCTCGCGGTCGTGGGCGGGGTGCTGGCGCCGACCACGATCGACCGGCTGGGGTTCGACTTCTCCACGCCCGGGCAGCCCGCGTACGAGGCGAACCAGGCCATCGTCGAGCAGTTCGGCACGGGCGGGGGCGTCGACCCGCTGGCGGTCACCGTGGCGCTGCCCGAGGGCAGCAGCATCGCCGAGAACCGCGAGGAGCTGGCCGGCGTCGTCGACCGGCTGCGGCAGCCCGGCTGGCGGGTGGCCAGTCCGCTCGACGAGGGCGCGGCGGCCGACGTGCTCTCCGCCGACGGCACCGCGGTCGTGCTGGTCTGGCCCCCGGCGGTCGAGGGCCCGGCGCCCTACGCGGCTGCGCTGCCCCAGCTGGAGGGAGCGCTGCAGGGGCTCACCGTGGCCGGGGTCGAACCGGTCGTCACCGGCACCCCGCTGCTGACCGAGGGGGGCGGTGAGGAGCGGCCGATCATCGTGGAGATCGCGCTCGGCGCCGGCGGGGCGATCGTCGTCCTGGTGCTGGTGTTCGGCTCGCTGCTGGCGCTGGTGCCGCTGCTGGTCGCCGCCGTGGCGATCACCACGACGTTCCTGCTGGTGCTCGCGCTGACCACGGTCACCGACGTCAGCTTCATCGTGCAGTACCTGGTCGGGCTGATCGGGCTGGGCGTGGCGATCGACTACTCGTTGCTGGTGGTCATGCGCTGGCGGGAGGAGCGCGCGGCCGGCGCCGACGACCTGACCGCGGTGCGCACCGCGATGACCACGGCCGGCCGCGCGGTCGTCTTCAGCGGGGTCACCGTGGCGATCTCGCTGCTGACCCTGGTGGTGCTGCCGCTGCCCTTCCTGCGCACGGTCGGCTTCGGTGGGCTGTTCATCCCGCTGGTCAGCGTGCTCGTCGCGCTCACCCTGCTGCCGGTCGTCCTCGCCTCGGCCGGGCGCCGGCTGGAGTGGCCGCGGCGGGAGGCGCGTGGCTCGGAGAGCCGGGCCTGGCGCCGGATCGGGACGACGGTGGTGCGGCACCGCTGGGTCTCCGCGGTGCTGGCGACCGCGCTGCTGCTGCTGCTCGCCTCCCCGGTGCTGGGCATCCGGTTGGGCTCCCCGCAGGTCTCGGCGATCGCCACCGGGTCCTCACCGGCGGCGACCGCCTTCCAGGAGCTCACCGGCGACGGCCTCCCGGCCGGGCTGGTCCGGCCCGTGGAGGTCCTCACCGAGGACCGCGCCGCGGCCGTCGAGCGGCTGTCGCAGGTCGAGGGCGTGGCCGGGGTGCTCGCGCCCGAGGGGGAGGCCTGGCAGGGCGGCGGGGTGGGGCTGGTGGACGTGGTCCTCGCCGACGACCCGTCGTCCACGGCCGGCCGGGAGGCGCTGACCGCCGTCCGGGCGGCCGCCGACGAGCTCCCTGGGGCTGAGGTCGGTGGCACCGCGGCCGGCGACGCCGACTCGGTGGAGGCGATCTACGGCAACGCCTGGTGGGTGCTGCCGCTGGTCGTCGTCGTCACCTTCGCGCTGCTCGCCCCGGCGCTGCGCTCCATCTGGCTGCCGGTCAAGGCGCTGCTGCTGAACGTGGTGTCGATCGCGGCCGCCTACGGGATGACCGTGTGGATCTGGCAGGAGGGGAACCTCACCGACACCCTCTTCGGCGCCTCCGCCACCGGCACGCTCACCTTCTGGGTGCCGGTGGCCGCGTTCTCGTTCCTGTTCGGGCTGTCGATGGACTACGAGGTCTTCATCCTGTCCCGCATCCGGGAGGGTCGGGACGCCGGGATGAGCACCGACGAGGCGACCGTGCACGGCGTCGCGTACACCGGCCGGCTGGTCACCTCGGCGGCGCTGATCCTGTTCCTGGCCTTCGTGGCGCTCTCCACGGTGCCGGTCGTCGACGTGAAGATCTTCGCGACCACCTTGGCGCTGGGCATCCTGCTCGACGCCACCGTGGTCCGCGGGGTGCTCACGCCCGCACTGGTCGCCGTGCTCGGCGACGTCAACTGGTGGTGGCCGTTCAGCCGGTCCCGGCGGCGTCCGGCCCATGTCCGACCCCGGCACGCTCACGCGCGCTCAACTCGCGCTTGAGCACCTTGCCGGCCGGCGACACCGGCAGGGCCTCGACGAAGACGACGTCGCGCAGCCGCTTGTACGGCGTCACCTGCTCGTTGACCACCGCCATCACGCCCGCGGCGGTCAGCGCCGCACCGGCGTCGTCGGCCCGGCGCACCACGTAGGCGACCGGCAGCTCGCCGGCCTCCGGGTCCGGCCGGCCGACCACCGCGGCGGCCGCCACCCCGGGCGTGCCGAACAGGATCTCCTCCAGCTCGCGCGGGAAGACGTTGTAGCCCTTGTAGAGCAGCATGTCCTTGGTCCGGTCGACGATCGACAGGTAGCCGTCGGCGTCCAGCACCCCGACGTCGCCGGTGTGGAACCAGCCGTCCGGGTCGATCGACTCGGCCGTCGCGTCGGCCCGCCCGGCGTAGCCGCGCATCAGCTGCGGGCCGCGGAGGCAGACCTCGCCGCGCTCCCCGGCCGGCAGCGGGTCACCGCCGCCCAGCGGACGGACGCTGACCTCGGTGTCCGGCAGCGGGACGCCGACCGTGCCGGGCTTGCGGATCCCCGAGGTGTGCGGCGGGTTGCCGGTCGCCATCATCGTGACCTCGGTCAGCCCGTAGCCCTCGGCGATCACCACCCCGGGCACCAGGGCCGCCATCCGCTCGATCAGCGGCACCGGCAACGGGGCCGCGCCGCTGGAGAAGCCGCGGACGCTGGACAGGTCGGCCTCCGCGATGCCCGGGACCTGCAGCAGCGCGACGAAGACCGGCGGCGCGCCGCCGATGCTGGTCACCCGGTACCGGACGGCGTCGGCCAGGTAGAGCGCCGGGTCGAACCGGTCGTGGACCACGACGGTGGCGCCGCTGAGCACCTGCCCGTTGAGGTAGCCGATCACCCCCATCGCGTGGAACCAGGGCGTCAGGTTGATCAGGGTGGCCGTGCCCAGCCGGGTGGGGTGCTCGGCCGGGTCGCTGAACTGGTCGAGCGTGACGTCGCCCTCGGCGTCCAGCGCCGGCATCGAGCCGGTGGTGAAGCAGGCCGACTGCAGCACGTTGGTGACCACCGCCCGGTGCGGCAGCTCCACGCCCTTGCTGACCCCGGTGGTGCCGCCGGTGTAGGCCAGGTGCGCCAGGTCGGTGACCGGGTCGACGTCGGCGTCGCGGTGGGCGTCGGTCGGGTCGGCGGCCAGCAGGTCCCCGAGGGAGACCGCGCCGGGCAGGTCGGCGAGGTCGACGGCGGCGGTCGGGTCGCCGATCTGCTGCGGACCGGTGACCACCACGGTCTGCACCCCGGTGTCGGGCAGCGCCAGCCGGACGACGGGCAGCACCGGCTCCCAGGTGACCAGTGCCCGGGCGCCGGCGTCGGCCAGCTGGTGCGCCAGCCCGGCCGGGGGCAGCAGCGGGTTGGTGGGGGAGAAGGTCGCCCCGGTCAGCAGCACCCCGTAGTAGACGGCCGGGTACTGCAGGCAGTTGGGCAGGTGCACGGCGACCACGTCACCCCGGCCGATGCCGCGGGCCGCGAGCCCGGCGGCCACCGCGTGCGCCCGCCGGCCCAGCTCGGTGAACGACAGCTCCGCGTCGTGGTGGACGAACGCCGTCCGGTCGCCCCACCGGCGCACCGCGGCCCGCAGCACCGAGCCGACCGGGACGAGCGGGTAGCTCAGCGAGCGGGGCAGCCCGGGCGGCCAGGGGGAACGCCCGGCAGACGGCTCGGTCGGTGCCGGCGTGCTGCCGGGGGCCTGCGTCGTGGTCATCCGTCGTCCTCACGGTCGGCGTCGTTGCCGAGCGTCAGAGTGGCGTACGTCACTCGCTGCGTCGAGACCGGTGGCGTGCGTCAGGATGACCTGATGAGCACGCAGCGCACGGCCCTGGTCCTCGGCGGCGGCGGCGTCACCGGCATCGCCTGGGAGATCGGGGTCCTCGCCGGGCTCGCCGACGCCGGAGTCGACCTGACCTCGGCCGACCTCGTCGTCGGCACCTCGGCCGGCTCGGTGGTCGGTGCCCTGGTGACCACCGGGGCCGACGTCGAGTCGCTGCACGAGCGGCAGCTGGAACCGGTCGCCCCGCAGGAGACCGCGTCCCGGATGGGCCGCGGCACGCTGGCCCGGTACGGGCTGGCCATGCTGCTGTCGCGCCGCGACGACGGCGCCTTCCGCCGCCGGATCGGCCAGCTGGCGCGCACCGCCGCCGACACCGGCCGGACGCCGTCGGAGGAGGAGCGCCGAGCCGCGATCGAGCGACGGCTGGCCGGCGCGCAGTGGCCCGATCGGCCGCTGGTGGTCACCGCCATCGACACCGAGAGCGGCGAGTTCACCCCCTTCACCCGCGACTCCGGGGTCGACCTGGTGACCGCGGTGGGCGCCAGCTGCGCCGTCCCGGGGGTCTACCCGCCGGTGACCATCGGCGACCGGCGCTACATGGACGGCGGCATGCGGTCGGCGGCCAACGCCGACCTGGCCGCCGAGTACGAGCGGATCGTGGTGATCGCACCGCTGCCCCGCGGCGCCGGCCCGATGGCCAGCGTCGACGCGCAGGTCACCGGTCTGGTCAGCCGGGTCGCCGTCGTCTCCCCGGACGAGGCCAGCCGGGCCGCCATCGGCAAGAACGTGCTCGACCCCGCCGCCCGTGCACCGTCGGCCCGCGCCGGGCGCACCCAGGCTGCCGGCGTCGCCGCGCGGGTCGCCGAGGTCTGGCAGGGCTGAGTCCGTGCTCCCGACCTCACGAGAGGACACGCCATGACCGCACCGGTGCTGACCGAGGTGACCGACGGGGTCGGGGTGCTCACCCTGAACCGGCCGGAGGCGAAGAACGCCGTCGACCTGGCGACGACCGAGGCCCTGGCGGCCGCGATCGACGAGTTCGATGCCCGCGACGACGTCGCCGTCCTGGTGCTCACCGGGGCGGGGGGCACGTTCTGCGCCGGCATGGACCTCAAGGCCTTCGCCCGGGGCGAGCGGCCGCGGATCGAGGGCCGCGGGTTCGCCGGGCTGACCGAGGCGCCACCGGCGAAGCCGCTGATCGCCGCGGTCGAGGGTTGGGCGCTGGCCGGCGGCTGCGAGCTCGCCCTCAGCGCGGACCTGGTGGTGGCCGCCCGGGACGCCCGGTTCGGCATCCCGGAGGTCAAGCGCGGGCTGTTCGCCGCCGGTGGCGGGGTGCTGCGGCTGGCCAAGGCGCTGCCCTACCAGCGGGCGATGGAGATGGCGCTCACCGGTGACCCGATGCCCGCGGAGGAAGCGCACCGGTTCGGGTTGGTCAACACCCTCACCGAGCCCGGCGGCGCGCTTGCCGGTGCGCGGGAGCTCGCCGCCCGGATCGTGGTCAACGGCCCGCTCGGCGTGCGGGCCAGCAAGCAGCTGATCGCCGGGTCGGTCGGCTGGACCGACCGGGCCGCGCTGGACGCGCAGCGGGAGCTGGCCGACCGGGTGTTCGGCTCGGCCGACGCGCTGGAGGGCGCCCGGGCCTTCGCCGAGAAGCGCCCCCCGGTCTGGCGCGGCGAGTGACAGCTCAGCGGGCTTCTTCGCCGGAGTGAGCCCGCTGACCCGTCACTCGGTGAGTGAGGCGCGGCGACACGCCGGGCGACTCGCGGGGCGCGCCGGTCGGCTTCATCCGTTGTTCGCCGGGCCTTGCCTGTGCCGCGGCTGAGGACGCACTGTGCTGGACGCGCGGGCCGCCGGCGATGGTCGCCGTCCGAGCCCGTGGGGGTTCCGATGAGCCGTACGTCCCGGCTGTCCGCCGCTGTGCTGACCGCCCTGCTCGCCGTCCTGCTGTCCCTGGTGGTCGCCCCGGCGTCCTCGGCCACTCCACCAGGCGGCCACCATGACGGCGGCCGGCCCGGCGCCGATCCCGCCGAGGACCTCCTGGTCATCGGCCATCGAGGAGCCTCCGGCTACCGGCCGGAGCACACGCTGGCCTCCTACGAGCTGGCCGCCCGGATGGGCGCGGACTACATCGAGTGCGACGTGGTGAGCACCGCCGACGCCGTGCTGGTCTGCCGGCACGAGAACGAGATCTCCGGCACCACCGACGTCGCCGACCGCCCGGAGTTCGCCGACCGGCAGACGACCAAGACGGTCGACGGGGTGGAGCTGACCGGCTGGTTCACCGAGGACTTCACGTTGGCGGAGCTGGAGACCCTGCGCGCGGTCGAGCGGCTGCCGGAGCTCCGGGAGGAGAACACCCTCTACGACGGCCTGTTCGCGGTGCCGACCCTGGACGAGTTCCTGGAGCTGCGCGAGGACCTCAGTCGTGAGCTGGACCGGGAGATCGGGGCCTACATCGAGACCAAGCACCCCACCTACTTCGACGGGATCGGGCTCTCGCTGGAGGAGCCGCTGCTCGCCGACCTGCGCGAGGCGCGCCTCGACCGCCGCAACTCCCCGGTGTTCCTGCAGTCGTTCGAGACGACGAACCTGCGTGAGCTGGACGCGGCCGGGGTGAAGGTCCCGCTGGTGCAGCTGCTGTCGGCCAGTGGCGCCCCGGCCGACCTGGTCGCCGCGGGTCAGCCGTACACCTACGCCGACCTGTCCACCGCGGTCGGGCTGGCCGTGATCTCGCGGTACGCGGACGGGGTGGGCCCGGAGAAGTCCCAGGTGATCCCGGTCGAGGAGGACGGCACGCTGGGGGAGCCGACCTCCTTCGTCGCGGACGCCCACGCCGTCGACCTGCTGGTGCACCCGTACACGTTCCGCAACGAGAACGAGTTCCTGCCGGCCGAGCTCGACGAGGGCACCGACCCGGCGGCCTACGGCCGGGCGCTCGAGGAGCAGCTGGCCTTCTGGGCGGCCGGCGTGGACGGGATCTTCACGGACAACCCGGACACCGGCGTCCTCACCCGCGAGCTCTTCCTGGACGAGGACGAGGAGCTGGCCCCGGCCGCCTGACGCGGCAGCCGCCTGAGGAACGGCGAGTGGCAGCTCAGCGGGCTTCCCCGACCCGGGAAGCCCGCTGGGCTGTCACTCGGTGAGTGCGGCGGCGATCCTCGCCAGCAGGACGGCGGGGGAGTGCAGGTCGGCGGCGGTGACGAACAGCACCCGCCAGCCCGCAGCCTGGAGGGACTCGATCCGCCGACGGTCCGCGGCGACGCGGGTGGTGTGCCATGCGCCCTCGTACTCGAGTGCGATGCGGCGCTCCGGCCAGGCGAAGTCGACCCGGGCCAGGAACATCCCGCCGCGGCGGACCACGTGCTGGGCCACCGGTGGCGGCAGCGACGAGCGGGAGAGCAGCAGCCGGAGCCGGGTCTCCGGGGGTGAGGCGGCCAGCCCGTCGGCGAGTGCGCAGGCCGTCCGGGCTCGGCGGCACCCACGGCCGGTGAGCTCGGCGGCCGTCAGCCGCAGGGTGGCGAGCGTGGTGGCCCGCGCTGCGACGAACCGGTCCAGCAGGACGACGCCGTCATCGAGGGGGAGCCGCCCGGCGAGCTCCAACGCCGTCGTCTCCGGGGAGGTCGCGGGACACCCCCGACGGGGCGCACCCGTTCTCCGGGGACGGTCCGTCGGTGCACCACCACGCCGGGAGCGGCACCGCGGGGTGCACCCGGCGCGACGGTCATCTCCACGTCGTCCGCCGGGCCGGCGAGGTCGGCCAGCCCCCAGAGCACCGCGGCGCTGACCCCGGAGACGACACCGTGCGGGAGCAGCAGCCGCCCCACCGCCTGCGCGCGCACCGTGTGGGTGACGTCGAGGGCGGCGTCGGCGTAGACGTCGGGGAACAGCCGCACCCAGGCGCAACTGCGGAGGTCGTCCCGGGTCAGCAGGCCGCTGCGGACGGCGGTCGTGCCGCGGAAGACGCGGCCGCGGAGTGGATCGGGACGGCGGGTCGGACGGGGCACCGCCGCACCCTGGCGCAGCGGGGCAGATCGCCGCTGGCGTCGTCCACAGCCGGTGAGTGACAGCTCAGCGGGCTTTCCGGGTCGCGGAAGCCCGCTGGGCTGTCACTCGGTGCGGGAGTTCACGCCTCGTCGTGCAGGTGGCGCAGCAGGGTGTCGCCGATGTCGCGCATCGCGGCGACCTGTTCCGGGCTGAGCTGGTCGAACAGGTGGCTGCGCACGCTCTCCACGTGCACCGGAGCCGCCCCCTCGAGCGCTGCGAACCCCTCGTCGGTGAGGACGGCGAGCTGTCCACGGCCGTCGTCGGGGCAGACCTGCCGGCGCACCCACCCGCGTTCCTCCAGTCGGGAGACCGCGTGGGACAGTCGACTGCGCGAGGACAGGCACCGCTCGGCGAGCTCGCTCATCCGCAGCTGCCGGCCCTCGGTCTCCGAGAGCTGGACGAGGATCTCGTAGTAGGCGTGGGAGATGCCCGTCTCCCGGGTCAGCTCGCGGTCCAGCCGGTCGTCGAGCAGCATCCAGCTGTACAGCCAGGCGCGCCAGGCGCGCTGCTCGTCGGGGTCCAGCCAGCGCGTCGCGGCGGGCGGAACCGCGGCAGGTGCGGCCGCCGTCCGCGCCGCGGGGGACACGTCACTCGTCATGGGGCGAGGGTACTGGCGGAATGCTCAAGCATTCAACTACGCTACGCCCCAAGCAATCGGTCAAACGCTCAACCACTTGGAGAACACCATGGCCAGCATCACCCAGATCCCCGGCTACGTCGTCGGCACGTGGGACATCGACGCCTCCCACTCCACCGTGGGCTTCGCCGTCCGCCACATGATGGTCAGCAAGGTCCGCGGCTACTTCCGCGAGTTCTCCGGCGAGATCGTGACCGCCGAGGACCCGGCCCAGTCCACGGTGCACGCGACGGTCGACATGGACTCGATCGACACCCGCCAGGAGCAGCGAGACGCGCACATCAAGTCCGCGGACTTCTTCGACGTCGGCAACCACACGGTCATGGAGTTCCGCTCCACCGGCGTCCGCAACAAGGGCGAGGACTGGGTCGTCGAGGGCAACCTGACGATCAAGGGCATCACCAAGCCGGTCACCCTGGCCCTGGAGCTCAACGGCTTCGGCCCCGACGCCTACGGCGGCACGCGCGCCGGCTTCTCCGGCAAGACCTCCATCTCCCGCAAGGAGTTCGGCGTGGACATCGACATGCCGATGGACGGCGGCGGCGTCGTCGTCGGCGACAAGATCGAGGTCGAGCTCGAGATCGAGGGCGTGCTCCGCACCGCCTGATCGAGGGCCCCTCTGCAGGGGCCAGACAGCAGAGCTCCCACCCGGCCCGGGTGGGAGCTCTGCTGCGTCTCAGGGCAGGCGCTGCTGACCGGTCTTCCGCCGGCCCTCCGTGAGCAGTGCGCCCAGCCGGTCGCCGGTCACCGGCGGGGACAGGTGGTGGCCCTGCGCGTAGGTGCACCCCACCCGGCGGGCCAGCTCGAGCTGCGCCGCGGTCTCCACCCCCTCGGCGAGCACCGCCATGTCCAGCGCCGCACCGAGCGCGGCGACCGCGCCGAGGAGCGCCTCGGGGGCCGTGGCGGCGGCCGGAAGGGGCCCGGCGACGAGGGCGCGGTCCACCTTCAGCACGTCGGCTGGCAACGAGGCCACCGCCGCCAGGGAGCTGTACCCGGCCCCGAAGTCGTCGAGGGCGATCCGGACGCCGTGGGTGCGCAGCTCGCAGAACTGGGCCACGGCGTGCTCCGGGTCGCGGGCCAGCGCCGTCTCGGTCAGCTCCAGCACGAGGTCGCCCGGGTCCAGGTCCCGCCCGGCCAGCGCCTGGCGGACGTCGTCGACCAGCGTCCCCGAGGAGAGGTGGACGGCGCTCACGTTCACCGCGACGGCCAGGTCGTGACCGTCGGCCTGCCATGCCTCGGCCTGGGCGATCGCCGTCCGCAGCAGCCAGCGGGTGATCGGCACGATCATCCCGGTCTCCTCCGCGACCGGGATGAACTCGGCCGGCTCGAGCCAGCCCCGGTGCGGGTGCTCCCACCGCAGCAGTGCCTCGCACCCGGTCACCGTGCCGCTGGGCAGGTGCACCACCGGCTGCCAGCGCACGGTCAGCTGGTCCAGCGCCGCAGCACCCTGCAGATGGGTGACGACCTGACGCCGGTCCTCCAGGGCGGTGCGCAGGGTCGGGGTGAAGTGCAGGTGCTGGTCCCGGCCGTCGGACTTCGCGGCGTACATCGCGGCGTCCGCGTCCCGGAGCAGGTCCTCGGGTCCGGTGTGCGCCGGGTCGGAGGTGGCCGTCCCGATGCTGGCGGTCAACGACAGCCGCGTCCCGGCCAGCTCGAAGGGCTCGTCGAAGACGGCCCGGAACCGCTGGGCCAGCACCTCCCCGGCCGGGGCGTCGCAGTCGCGGGCGACCACCACGAACTCGTCCCCGCCCAGTCGCCCGACCACGTCGCTCGTGCGGGTGCGCTGCGACAGCCGGGCCGCCAGCTCCTGCAGCAGCAGGTCGCCGGTGGAGTGCCCGAGCGAGTCGTTGACCTGCTTGAAGCCGTCGACGTCCAGGTAGAGGACGGTCACCGGGCCGCCGTCCTCGGTCAGGGCGCCGGTGATCGTCTCGTGCAGGGCAGCCCGGTTGGGCAGCTCGGTCAGGTGGTCGTGCCGGGCCTGCCAGGCGGCCCGCTGCTCGGCCCGCACCCGGTCGGTGATGTCGGTGTGGGTGACCACGGCGCCCGGTCCGCCGTCCACCGGGAAGGCCTGCAGGTGCCACCAGGTGCCGGCGGTCGGCGGGGAGTAGTCGAGGGAGAAGGACGGCGCCCGCCTCTCGAGCACCGCCTCCAGCCCCTCGACCGCCCGCTGGGCGTCGGGGTCGCCCGTCGCGGCCAGCGCGCGGCAGGCGGCCAGGTAGTCGTCACCGGCGCGGCTGGCGCCCGGCCTGCCCGCGGTCGTCGCCGCCTGTGCCCAGGCCGTGTTGGTGGTCAGGATCGTGCCGTCATCGCTGAGGATCGCGGTACGGGCCGGCAGTGCGTTGAGCACCCCGCGGATCAGGGAGGACTCCGCGGCGCGCTCCTCGTCGAGCGTGCGCCGTTCGTGCACGTCGCGGAAGAAGAGGACCAGGTCGTCGAGGACGGGATAGGCGCGCACCTCGAACCACCGGTCCAGCGGTTCGTGGAAGAACTCCAGGTGCTGGGTCGACCGGGTGGACCGGGCCCGCCGGACCGACTGCTGCCACGGCGCACCGGGCCGGTCCGGGAACTGGGTCCACAGCACCTGGCCGACGAGCTCGGCGGCCGGCCGCTCGAGCAGCCGTTCGGCGGCGTCGTTGACCCAGGTGTAGCGGTACTCCGCGTCCAGGAAACAGACCGCCTCGCTGATCGAGGACAGCGCCTCGGTCGCCCGTGCGCGCCAGGACCCGTCGGCCACCCACGGGGGTGGGTCGGTGTGCTGGGTCATGGGGACTCCTCGCACCGTCCGGACGGGTTCGAGCGGCGAACCGTACCGCCCAGGGTCACCGCTCAGCCTCCCGTGCGCAGGCCTGGCCCGCCGGGCCGGGCACGCTGGGACACTCGAGGACATGTCGACCTCGACCCTCAGTCGCGTGCAGGCCCGCTTCCCCTCGGCCGTCGCGGTGGCCGTCGGGCTGGCCGCCGGGTTCGGCGTCGCCCAGGGCACCGGCGTGCGGGCGCTCGGCGGCGTCGTGTTCGCCGCGGGCGGCCTGGCCGCCGGCTGGCTCTGGTACTGCCGTCGCGGGGCAGCGGTGGCCGCGGCGCTGGCGGCGGGCTACGTGGCGGCCTTCGTCGGCGCGCACGTGCTCGCCCTCGGCGTCGGCTGGCCGTCCTGGCTGGCGGTCGGGGTGGTGACGGTGGTCGCCGCGGCGGTCTCCTGGGTGGTGGCCGACCGTCCGTCGTCGTGAGGCCTCGGTCCAGAGGCTCGTCCCGAGCCTGCGAGGGATGAGGGGGACCGAGGTCCTTCGAGAGTGGTAGACCGGTCACAGCCGCTCGGAGGGGGCCCGTCGTCCCCTACCATGGGAAGGTCTCGGCCGCCCGTGCCGTTACACCTGACGCGCGCCGCTGCGCGCAGACCCCCACGCGATCCCCCGAGGTGCCTCTCCGCATGCCCACCCGCAACGACCTGCGCAACGTGGCGATCATCGCCCACGTCGACCACGGCAAGACCACCCTGGTCGACGCCCTGCTCCGGCAGGCCGGTGCCCTCGGGCGCTCGAAGGGCGAGGGGACGGACAACGACTCCACGCAGGACCGGGTCATGGACTCCGGCGAGCTCGAGCGCGAGCGCGGGATCACCATCCTCGCCAAGAACACCGCGATCCGCCTCGCCGACGAGGACGGCAACCCCGTCGTCGTGAACATCGTCGACACCCCGGGCCACGCCGACTTCGGTGGCGAGGTGGAGCGTGCGCTGTCGATGGTGGACGGTGTCGTGCTGCTCGTCGACGCCTCCGAGGGCCCGCTGCCGCAGACCCGGTTCGTGCTCCGCAAGGCGCTGGCGAAGGGGATGCCGGTCATCCTCGCGGTCAACAAGACCGACCGGCAGGACGCCCGCATCGAGGAGGTCGTCGACGAGACCTACGAGCTGTTCATGGAGCTGCTCGAGGACGCCGGCCTGCCCGCGGAGACCCTCGAGTTCCCGATCGTCTACTGCAACGGCCGTACCGGCCAGGCGTCGCTGAACAAGCCCGAGAACGGCACCGTCCCGGACAGCCCGGACCTCGGCCCGCTGGTCAAGACGCTGCTGGACACCGTGCCGGCGCCGGTCTACGACGCCGAAGAGCCGCTGCGCGCGCAGGTCACCAACCTCGACGCCTCGCCGTTCCTGGGCCGGCTGGCGCTGCTGCGCATCCACTCCGGTGAGATGAAGCGGGGCCAGCAGGTGGCCTGGTGCAAGGCCGACGGCACCATCACCCGCACCAAGATCACCGAGCTGCTGGTCACCGAGGGCCTCACCCGCACCCCGGCCGACAGCGCCGGCCCCGGCGACCTGATCGCCATCGCCGGCATCGAGGACATCATGATCGGCGACACCCTCGCCGACCCGAACGACCCGCGCCCGCTGCCGGCGATCACCGTCGACGAGCCGTCGATCTCGATCACCATCGGCATCAACACCAGCCCCATCTCGGGCAAGTCGGGCAAGAAGCTCACCGCCCGGCTGATCAAGAACCGGCTCGACCAGGAGCTGGTCGGCAACGTCTCGGTGCGGATGCTGCCCACCGAGCGCCCCGACACCTGGGAGATGCAGGGCCGCGGCGAGCTGGCGCTGGCGATCCTGGTCGAGCAGCTGCGTCGTGAGGAGTTCGAGCTCACCGTCGGCCGCCCGCAGGTGGTCACCAAGGAGATCGACGGCAAGCTGCACGAGCCGGTCGAGCGCGTCACGATCGACACCCCGGGTGAGTACGTCGGCACCCTGACCCAGGCCCTGGCCGTCCGGCGCGGGCGGCTGGAGAACCTGGTGCACCACGACACCGGCTGGGCGCGGATGGAGTACATCGTCCCCTCGCGTGGCCTGATCGGGTTCCGCACCGAGTTCCTCACCGAGACCCGCGGCACCGGCGTGCTGAACCACAACCTCGAGGGCTACGAGCCGTGGCTGGGCGACATGCGCGCACGCCCGACCGGCTCGCTGGTCGCCGACCGCACCGGCGTGGCGACGACGTACTCGATGTTCTCGCTGCAGGAGCGCGGCCAGATGATGGTCGAGCCGGGCACGACGGTCTACGAGGGCATGGTCATCGGTGAGAACTCGCGTCCGGACGACATGGACGTGAACATCACCAAGGAGAAGAAGCTCACCAACATGCGCAAGGCCACCTCCGAGGAGCTGGAGCGGCTCATCCCGCCGAAGCTGCTCAACCTGGAGCAGGCGCTGGAGTTCTGTGCCGAGGACGAGTGCGTGGAGGTCACGCCGGGCGCGGTCCGGGTGCGCAAGGTGGAGCTGGACCAGACGATCCGCGGTCGGTCCCGGAACCGGAAGCCCAAGCCCTGAGCGCGGACCCTGCGGGGTCATGACCGAACGCCGTCGTCCCGCTGGGGACGGCGGCGTTCGTCGTCCGGGGGTGCGACGCGCGGACGAGGACTGCCGATGCCGGTGGGGCCAGTGTGTCGAGAGTTGCGGCTCGGTCACGGTTCGTGATGGCTTGCCGGGTGCGCCCGGTGCGTTCCTCGGCTCCCCTCGTGGCGCGCCGGGGTGTTGCAGCGGCGGTCGTAGGTTCCGGTCCGGAGAGGTGGGCTCGGCAGGGGAAGGCCGGGCACACCTGGGGGAACGGTGTGAGAGGTGGTCGGGAAGCCGATGACGGTCCAGCGGGCAGCAGGTTTCCGGAACGGTATCGACGTGCGCGTGCGCTTGCGCCCGGCGACGGCAGCGACCGACGGCACGTTCGACGGGGCGTGGTGGCCGCGCAGCCGGCTGCTGTCCGTCGAGCTGCCCGAGCTGGCGGCGGCGCTGCAGAGCCTCGGCGTGCGGATCGACCGCTTCACCTACGCCGTGGGGGCCTGGGACGAGCCGCCGGCCCGCAAGGTGCTGATCGGCGGGCGCACCGTGCGCACCGGTGGGTTCGGCAGCATGGACCAGCAGCTGGTCTCCCTGACCGTCGACGGCGACCGGCGGGTCGACCTGCTGGTGGTCCCGCCGGAGGCCGACGCGCTCACCGGCGTGCGGGCGCTCCGGCTGGCCGGCCTGCGCGAGGACGCCGGCAACCCGCAGCGCGGGCTGCTCACCGCCCCGTCCCGGTCCCAGGTCGTCCCGCTGACCGGCGTCCGCGCGGGCTGAGGCCCGGCGACCGGCAGGCTGAGCGGGGTCGCTGACTGTCTGGCTGCGTCCTGACCCGGCTCTCCGGACGGTGCGGCGGCTCAGCCCGGATCGGCAGTGAGCCGAGAGCGAACCGGCTGGACGGCGGCCTGCGGCTGCGCTGACGTCGGGGCATGCGACTCCTGGTCCTCGGCGGCACGCACTTGCTCGGCCGGCACGTCGTCACCGCGGCGCTGGAACGCGGTCACGAGGTGGCCACGTTCACCCGCGGCGTCTCCGGGGCGCCCCCGACCGGGTCCCGGGCGCTGATCGGCGACCGCGACGACCCGGTCGCCCTGCCGGCGGCGCTGGACGGCTGGGTGCCCGAGCTGGTGGTCGACACCTCCTGCCAGTAGAAGGACCCCCGTGCCCCCCAGCACTCGCAAGCTCGCGCCGGGACCCTGCACGAGGGCCGGCAGCCTGAACGCCTACCGGAACTGGCCGCCCGGGCCGATCACCGGCGAGCAGGAGTCGACCTGGGACTCCGACGAGGACTCCTACGGGCCGAACAAGGCGCACGCCGAGCGGGTGCTGGGCGCGGCGCTGGGGGAGCGGTTCCTGACCGCGCGGGCCGGGCTGATCGTCGGGCCGCACGACCCGCTGTACCGGCTGGGCTGCGAAAGGACCTGACTGCCCCCCACGACTCGCAGGCTCGCCGCGGGCCCCTACAGCCAGGCCGGGCCGATCGCGCTCGTCGACGTCCGGGAGCTGGCCGGCTGGCTGGTCGAGATGGCCGAGCGTGGGCAGGGTGGCCCGGTCAACGCCACCGGGCCGGGCGGGATGACGACGCTCGGCGGGCTGCTGGACACCTGCCGGGAGGTGACCCGCGGCAATGCGGAGTGGGTGCCGGTGCCCGAGGCGGAGCTGCTGGCGGCCGGCGTCCAGGAGTGGACCCACCTCCCGCTGTGGCTGGCCGCCGAGACCGCCCGCACCGCCTGGGACGTCGACACCACCCGGGCCCGCGAGCTCGGTCTGCCCTCCCGTCCGGTGCGCGACTCGATCGCCGACACCTGGACCTGGATGCAGACCAGCGAACGCCCGGAGCCCCCGGCCGGCCCGTCACTCCCTGGCCTCTCTCTCGACCTGGAGCGGACCCTGCTGACTCGGGATTGAGCCGCACCGGCTGGGGTTGAGCCGCGTCAAGGCGCGGCTCAACCCCAGCCCAGGTGGGTCAACCCGGGCGGCTCACTCTCGCCGGCGGACCCGGACCACTTCGTCGGCGTCGTGGTGGTCGTGCTCGCCGGCCGGCCGCGGTCGGCTGCCGGCCAGGACGACGTCCCACTCCTGCAGGTCCAGGTCGGCGAGCACGTCGGCGGCCGTGGCGAAGCGGTCGGCGCCCCACACGGCGGCGCGCTGCTCGTCGTGGGCGTGGCCGACCCACAGCAGCGTTCCGCCGGGGGCGACCGCCGCCGCCAGTCGCGGCACCAGCGCGTGGCGCACCGCCGCCTCCGGGTGCAGGAAGTGGGCGGTGACCAGGTCGAACGCCGCCTCAGCGGGCTGCCAGGTGGCGACGTCGCCCTGCGCCCACGTCACCCGGTCGCCGAGCCCGGCGGCCGACGCCTGGGCGGCGCCGCGGTCGAGGGCGGTCCGGGACCAGTCCAGGCCGGTCACCTGCCAGCCGCGGGAGGCGAGCCACAGCGTGTCGCCGCCCTCCCCGCAGCCGACGTCCAGGGCCCGCCCCGGCGGGAGGTCGGCCGCCTGGTCGGCGAGCGTCGGGTTGACCCGGCCGCTCCACAGCGCGGTCGCGGCGGCGTAGCGCTCCTCCCAGGAGGCGTGGTCCTGGCCGGTCGAGGTCTGCTGCTGCTGGTGGTCGTGCACCGTTCCTCCTCAGATCCCGTGCCGGCGGTCGCCGAGCACCTGATCGCACAGTTCGCGTTCCGTCGCCGGGGAGAACACCTGCCGGGTGGCCAGGGCCCGGCGGGCGGCCACGGCCCGCCGGGTGGACAGGGCCCGCCGGGTGTCCTCGGCGATCAGGTCGGCGTTGACCGCCACCGCGGCGTTGAGCCCGGCCGCGGCCGCGCTGATCACCTGGGCCCGGGTGTCGGTGACGTTCCCGGCCGCCCACACCCCGGGGACGGCGGTCGCGCCGAACGCGTCCACCGGCACCCCGCTGCCCATCACCAGCTCACCCATCCGCTGCTCGACCGCCTCGAGCCCGAGGGACTCGAGGACGCCGGCCCGCGCGGTGAACCGCGGGGCCACCACCACGGCGTCGCGGGCGATCACCGTGCCGTCGGCCAGTCGGACCCCGGTGAGCCTCCCGTCGACGGTCTCCAGGCCGACGACCTCGCCGACGACCACGCTGATGCCCCGCGCGGCGAGCTGCTCCCACTCCTCCTCGGTCGGCTGCGGGCCGGTGTGCAGGAAGAGGGTGAGGTCGGCGGTCCACTGCCGCCACATCAGCACCTGGTGCACCCCGAGGGAGCTGGTCGCCAGCACGCCGACCGCCTGGTCGCGCACCTCCCACCCGTGGCAGTACGGGCAGTGCAGGACGTCGCTGCCCCACAGCTCGCGCACCCCCGGGACGTCGGGCAGCTCGTCGACCAGCCCGGTGGTCACCAGCAGCCGCCGGGCGCGCACCGACCGCCCGTCGGCCAGCCGCATCTCGAAACCGCCCTCGACGGGCGCGGCGGAGGTGACGTCGCCGTCGGTGAACTCCCCGCCGTAGCCGGCCACCTCGCTGCGCCCGATCGCCAGCAGCTCGCGCGGCGGGACGCCCTCCCGCCCCAGGTAGTTGTGCGCGTGCGCGGCGGGGGCGTTGCGGGGCGCTCCGCCGTCCACCACCAGCACCGATCGGCGGGCCCGGCTGAGCGCCAGTGCACCGCTCAGGCCGGCGGCGCCACCGCCGACGACCACCACGTCGTACTCCGTCTCCACCGTGCGCTCCTCTACTCGGACGGCGGGTCACCGGGATGGTGACCCGCCGGATCCGACAGTGCGCCGGGAGGACGGTTCGCGGCAAGGATCGTTGCCGCTACGGCAAAACGGTCAGGGGTGCGGGTGGCCCACCGGCACGCCGTCGGCGTCGACCGGCGCCACCTGGTTGGGGTGGGCGGTGCGCTCGGCCTGGGCTGCCCGCTCCTGCTCGGCCAGCTGCTCCGCCTCGGTGGCCAGCGCCTCGGCCGCCTCCTCCGCGCGCTCCCTGCGGTACTCGCGGAAGGACCAGGCCACCGCCGCCGCCCAGGTCGCGTAGACGACCGCCAGCACGACGTACCGGACCGGGTCGCTGGCACCCACCCACTCGCTGCTGAGCAGGCTCGTCGCGTTCGTGGAGACGATCATGCCGCCGACCCCGGCACCGAGCAGCCGCGGCGGGACGAAGCGGACCAGCCATGCGGCCAGCGGTGCGGCGACCAGGCCACCGGCCAGCAGGCCGAGCACCCAGTAGGCGTTGATCCCCTGGCTGCCGAGGGCGAAGAGGAAGCCCAGGCTCGCGGCGAGGGAGACCAGGAACTCCGAGGTGTCGATCGAGCCGATCGTCTTGCGCGGCTCCATCCGGCCGCTGGCCAGGATGGCCGGGGTGCTCACCGGGCCCCAGCCGCCACCGCCGGTGGCGTCGATGAAGCCGGCGGTGAGGCCCAGCGGGGCGAGGAAGCGGGTGCGCATCGGCTTGCCCAGCTGGCGCCGGTCGATGCCGCGGAGGGTGAAACGGGCCAGCAGGTACAGACCCAGGCCCAGCAGGATCAGCGACATCACCGGCGTGGCGACGGCGGTGGAGATGTTCGACAGCACGGTCGCCCCGGCGAAGGCGCCGATCGCGCCCGGGACGCCGATCTTGGCGACGACCTTCCAGTCGACGTTGCCGAACTTCCAGTGCGACAGGCCCGAGGCGAGGTTGGTGCCGATCTCGGCCAGGTGCACCGTGGCCGAGGCGGCGGCCGGGTTGGTGCCGATGGCGAGCAGCAGCGTCGTCGAGGTGACGCCGTAGCCCATGCCCAGGCTGCCGTCGACGAGCTGGGCGCCGAGGCCCGCGAGGGCGAGCAGGATCAGGGTCTTCACGGGTGATGTGCTCCGGGTTCGAGGATGCGGGCGCGCCGGGTGAGGGCGCAGCGGACCGCGGTGAACGAGGGGCGCCGGACGGCGCGGGAGGTCAGCGGCCGAGACAGACGGCGGTGCTGACCCGGAGCAGGTCGACGTGCAGACGGCTCACCAGGAAGGCGCCGGGGAGGGCCGACGGGAGGCGGGTGGGGTGTCCACCGGTGGCCATCGCCGTCGTCGTCACGCCGACATTCCTACCATGTTGGTAGACATTGTGCGGAAGGGGGCCGGGAGGGCCTGGTCACGTCCGCAGGACGTCGTTGCGCACCGTCGCCCAGGCGACCGCTGAGCCCAGCACCATCGCCGCCGCGCAGAGCACGAGGGCGAGGGAGTAGCCGGAGCTGAACGACGCCGGGTCGGTGTGGTCGTCGCCGGAGAGCCCGACCGCCACTGGCAGCGCCGCGACGGCGAGCAGGTTCGCCGCCCGGGCCACCGCGTTGTTCACCCCGCTGGCCACGCCGGCCAGGTGGTCGGGGGCGGCGCCGAGCACGGTCGCCGTCAGGGGGGCCACCACCAGCGACATGCCCAGCCCCAGGGCCAGGGAGCCGGGCAGCACGTCGACCCAGTAGGAGCTGCCGGCCCCGACCCGGGTCAGCCACACCAGGCCCCCGGCCGCCACCAGCGGGCCGACGGTCATCGGCAGCCGCGGCCCGATCCGCTGGGCGAGCGCGCCGGCCCGCGCCGACAGCAGCGTGATCACCAGGATCGTGGGCAGCAGCGCGGCGCCGGCCGCGGTGGCGCCGTAGTCCAGGACGGTCTGCAACTGCAGGACCAGGAAGAACATCACCCCACCCAGCGCCCCGTAGACGGCCAGGGTGCTGAGGTTCGCGCCGGTGAACTGCCGGTCGGCGAAGACGCCCAGCGGCAGCATCGGCTGGGCCGCCCGGCGCTCCCGGACGACGAACGCCGCCCCGGCCAGCACGCCGACGGCCGCGGCCAGGACCACCTCCGGCTGCCCGGGGTCGCTGCCCGCGGAGATCAGCGCGTCGGTGACCCCGGCCAGGGCCAGCGCACCGAGGACGGCGCCGAGCACGTCGAAGCGCCCGGTGCGCTCGGGGTCCCGGCTCTCCGGCAGGTGCCGGACGGCGACCAGGACGACGACCACCGCGAACGGCACGTTGATCCCGAACACCCAGCGCCAGCCGATCGAGTCGACGAGGAACCCGGCCAGGAACGGGCCGACCAGCCCGGCCAGGCCGCCCAGTGCCGACCACAGGCCGATGGCCCGGGGGCGGTCCCGGTGCCGGAAGGAGGACTGGATGATCGCCAGGCTGCCGGGGGTCAGCAGGGCACCGCCGATGCCCTGCAGCACCCGGGCGGCGACGAGCTGCCCGGTGCTCTGCGCCAGCCCGCAGGCCAGCGAGGCGACCGCGAACCAGACGACGCCGAGCACGAAGACCCGGCGGCGCCCGTACCGGTCGCCCAGCGCGCCACCGAGCAGGACGAGCGAGGCCAGCGCCAGCGTGTACCCGGTCACCGTCCACTGCAGCCCGGACAGGGACGAGCCGAGGTCCCGGCTGATCGAGGGCAGGGCGACGTTGACCGCGGTGGCGTCCAGCAGCGCCATGGCCGAGGCGAGCACGGTGGCCAGCAGCACCCAGCGGCCGGGGGCGGTGCCCAGCGCGACCGGCTCGCCGGTGTCCGGCGGTGGCCCGCCGGCCGCCGCGGACGGGGACGCGGTCACCAGGTCATCCTGGTCGACCGACCGGCCGCCCGGGGAGCAGGGGCCGGCGGTGTGGGGTGGCTCTCCTCCCGGGCGGCGCACTGCCGGGAACTGGACGGCTCGCGCCGACGACTGTGCAACCGTGCAGCAGCAGGAGCGGACCCGGCGAGCAGTCCACCGCCGTCCCGGGTCGTGGGCGCGGCGGCTGTCCGCCGCCGTCCTGCTGGGCGCGCTGCTGGTGCTCGGCGTGCTCGTCGACGTGGGGACCGCCCGCCCGGCCGCCGCGCACGCCACGGTGGTGACGACGACGCCGGCCGACGGCGCCCGGCTGGACTTCGCGCCGGCCGAGGTGGTCATCGAGTTCGACGAGGCGGTCTCCCTGGGCGCCGGCTACGCGCGGGTCCTGGATGGCGACGGGGAGCGCGTCGACACCGGCGCCGCCGAGGTGCGCGACACCACCCTCACCGTGCCGCTGCGCGAGAACCTGCCCGATGCCGGCTACGTGGCCACCTACCGGGTCGTCTCGGCGGACTCCCACCCCGTCTCCGGTGCCTTCTCCTTCGCGGTCGGGAACGGCGAGCTGCTGCCGGCCGGCTCCGTCGGCGAGGGGGACGGCGCGGACCCGGCCGTGGCCGCGGCGCTCCCGGCCGCCCGGTGGCTGGGCTACCTGGGCCTGGCCCTCGGGCTCGGGGTGCCGCTGGTGCTGGCCACCTGCTGGCCGGGGGGCTGGGCGGTGCCCCGGCTGCGCCGATTGGCCGGCGCCGGACTGGCCGCCGTCGTCGTCGGCGGGCTGCTCTCCCTGCTGCTGCAGGGGCCCTACGCCGCCGGGAGCGGGCTCGGTCAGCTGGTGGACCCGCAGCTGCTGGGCACCACGCTGGACTCGACCTTCGGCCGCACGTTGCTGCTCCGGGTGGTGCTCGCCGGGCTGCTGGCCGCCGTCCTGCTGCGCGGCTGGCGGCGGGGGAGCGCGCCGGGCACCGGCTGGCTGGTCGCCGGCGGGGTGCTCGCCACCGCGCTGGTGCTCTCCGTCGCCGCGATCGGCCACCCGGTCGCCGGGCCGCTGCCCGTGCTGGCCGTGACGGTGGCCGCCGTGCACGTCGCGGCGATGAGCGTCTGGCTGGGCGGACTGGTCGCGCTGCTCGCCGGCACCCTCCGCGGGCCGACGCCGGCGGGGGAGCTGCTCGCCGCGCTGCCCCGCTGGTCGGGGCTGGCCGCCGGCTGCATCGGTGCCCTGGTCGTCACCGGCGTGCTGCAGTCGATCCGCGAGGTCGGGTCGCCGTCCGCGCTGTTCGCCACCACCTACGGCTGGGTGCTGGTGGCCAAGGTCGGGCTCGTGCTGCTCGTGCTGGCCGCCGCCCTGGTGAGCCGGGATTGGGTGCAGCAGCGGGCGGGCACCCGCCGCCGCCCCTCGCGCCGGGTGGTCGCGCACGCGTTCGCGGCCGGCGCGGCCCCCACCGCCGAGGACCTCCCTGCCGAGGACCCCGCTGCGGTCGCGCCACCGGCGACGATCGGCGTGCTGCGCCGGGCGGTGCTGCTCGAGTGCATCGGCGCCGCCGTCGTCCTCGCGCTGTCCGCGGTGCTGGTCGGCACCCCGCCGGCGAAGGCGGCCGTCGCCCAGCCGGTCGAGGTTACCCTGCCGCTCCAGTCGGCCGGCGGCATCGGTGACGCCGGCGCGGTGCAGGTCACCCTCGACCCGGCCACGGCCGGCCCGACCACGCTGCACGTCTACCTCTTCGACGCCGTCGGGCAGCTGACCCAGCCGCAGCAGATCGGGGTCACCCTCACCGAGGTGGAACAGCAGATCGGCCCACTGGACGTCGACCTCGCCCCGGCCGGGCCGGGTCACTACGTCGCCGACCCGACGCTGCCGACCACCGGCACCTGGACCTTGACGGTGACCGTCCGGCTGGACGAGTTCACCGCGGTCACCGCCAGCACCGTCTTCCCGGTGCGCTGAGACCCCTGCACGTCCTGAGATCCGAGGAGAACACGTTGTCCCTGTCCCTGCTCCGTCCCGTGCGCCGTCCGGCCGTCGTCCTGCTGGCCGCGCTGCTCGCCTGGGCCGGGCTGCTCGTCGCCGGCACCGGCGTCGCCTCCGCGCACGTCACCGTCTCCTCCGGTGACGCCGCCCCGGGTGGCTACGGCAAGCTCACCTTCCGGGTGCCGAACGAGAGCGACACCGCGAGCACGGTCGGGCTGCGGGTCCAGGTGCCCACCGACACCCCGCTGACCTCGCTGCGCGCGCAGCCGGTGCCCGGCTGGACCGTCTCGCTGACCGAGGCGCAGCTCCCCGAGCCGGTCGAGGTGCACGGCGAGCCGGTCGAGCAGGCCGTCTCGGTCGTGGAGTTCCGGGCCGAGGACGGGCAGGGCATCGCCCCCGGCCAGTTCCAGGAGTTCGCCCTCTCCGGCGGTCCCTTCCCGGAGACCGACGAGCTGACCTTCAACGCCGTGCAGATCTACAGCGACGGCACCGAGGCCGCGTGGATCGAGCCGACCGTCGACGGCCAGCCCGAGCCGCGGTACCCGGCGCCGGTGCTGTCGCTGGCGGCGGAGGACGCCGGGACCTCGACCGACACGGTCGCGACGACGACCGACACCGCGGCCGACGAGGGCGGCAACGGGACCGCGGTCACCGCGCTGGTGCTCGCGGTGCTCGGGCTGCTCGCCGGGCTCGGTGGTCTCTTCCTCGGTCTGACCGCGCGGCGACGTACCGTGGCTCCGTGAGCGCTGCGACCCACCCGGCCCGTACCGGGCTGACCGCCCTGACCCTCGCGACCGGGCTGCTGCTGGCCGGCTGCGGCGGGGACGCCGACGCCAGTGCCGAGGCCACCGGCCACGACCACGGATCGGCGGAGGCCCCGGCCACGCTGGAGGGCGGCGTGCAGGAGGGCGGCATCCAGCTGGTCGACCCGTACCAGAAGCCGGACTTCACGCTCACCGACACCTCCGGTGCGCCGTTCGACTTCGCCGAGCAGACCGCGGCCGGGCCGACCCTGCTGTTCTTCGGCTTCACCCACTGCCCCGACATCTGCCCGACCACCATGGCCGACGTCATGCTGGCGCTCGGTGAGGTCGACCCGGCGGTGGCCGAGCAGACGTCGGTGGTGTTCGTGACCACCGACCCGGCGCGGGACACCCCCGAGGTTCTGCGGGAGTACCTGGACCGGTTCGACGCCGGCCTGCCGGCCGACTTCATCGGCCTCACCGGTGACCAGGAGCAGATCGACCAGGCGCAGCTGGCCGCCGGCATCCCGGTGGCGCAGAACGGTGGCGAGAGCCACTCCGCGCTGCTGCTGCTCTACGGCACCGACGGGGAGGCCGACGTCGCCTTCGACTCGGCCAACACCGCCCGCGACATCGCCCTCGAGCTGGCTGCCACCGCCGGGTGAGCCCGGGCAGTGCGCGTCCCGGGGTGGGCCGGGTCCTCGTCGTCCTCCTCGGGGTGCTGGCGGTCCTCGCCCTCGCCGCGCCGGCGTCGGCGCACGTGGGTGGCGGTGCGGCGGGCAGCGACTTCTCCGCCGCCGTCCGGTCGGTCTCCCCGCAGCTGCCGGGGGTGACCGTCCGGGTGCTGCAGTTCGGCGACGAGCTCGAGGTGGTCAACGAGACCGACACCGAGCTGACCGTGCCGGGGTACTCGGGCGAGCCCTACCTGCGGATCGGGCCGGACGGCGTCTGGCGCAACGCCGCCAGCCCGGCGACGTACCTCAACCTGGACCGGTACGGGCGCGCCCCGATGCCCGACGACGTCGACATCACCGCGGCCCCCCGCTGGGAGCAGGTGTCCACCCGGTCGCAGTACGTGTGGCACGACCACCGGACCCACTGGATGACCCAGGACCAGCTCCCACCGGTGGTGGCCGCGGACCCGTCCCGGTCGCACACGGTGATCGAGTGGACCGTGCCGATGGCCCACGGCGGGACCGAGGTCGTCGTGGAGGGCGTGCTCACCTGGAGCCCGCCGCCACCGGGCTGGCTGGTCTGGCCCGCCCACCTGCTGCTGCTGGCCGGCGCGGTCGCCGCCGGCTGGCTCGCCCGTGGCCCCCGGCCGCTGGCCGCCGTCCTCGCGCTGGGGGCGCTGGCCTCCATCCACCACGCGCTGGCCACGCCCGAGCCGCCGAGCAGCGTCTCCTCGCACGTCGGGGCGGTCGTCTCGGCCCTGCTCCCGGCGTTGCTGGTGCTGCTGGTGGCGGCGATCGGCGTGCGGGCGGCCGGGCGGGGTCGCGGCGTGCTGACCGGTCTGATGGCCGTGGTGGCCGGTTGGTTGCTGCTGGTGCAGGGCCTGCCCGACGTCGACGTGCTCTGGACGGCGAACGCGCTGACCGCCGGGCCGCAGCCGCTGGCCCGGGTGGCGGTCGCGGTGCTCGTCGCCGGCGGGCTGGGGCTGGTCCTCGGCGGGGTCGGTGCTGCCCGCCGCTTCCGGGACGACGCACCGACCGGCGACGCACCGACCGGCGGTGCGTCGACCTCGGGTGCGCCCGCCCCGGATTTTCCGGTCGGCGAGCCCGTTCTGCGCTGACCGGTCGACGTGTCGAGACGTCGACTCGGCGTCAGGTCGACTCGTCGACGGGTTGTCATCAGTCACTTCCGGAACGTTGTGAGGAAGTCACGCCGCGTGTTGTGGCGAACACGCCGGGCAGCGAATTACAACGGTGTCACTAGATGTTTGGATGTGTGCCAGACCGATCCGGAGCCACAGGAGGACGCCGGGGGTTCCAGGAGAGGCAGGCGCATGGGCTCGAGGCACGCCGGCGCGACCGTCCGCCCCCGCGGACGTGTGGTCGCCCCGTCCTCGGGCACGCAGCCCTCGGTTCCCCCGTCGTCGGGCTCCCTCTCGTCGGTCTCCCCGTCGTCCGGCTCTCCGTCGTCCGGATCCTGGCCGGCCGCCCTCCCGGCCGCCCCGGCGGCGGTCGCCCGCCGGCGTCCGGCCGCACTGCTCGCGGCGCTCGTCGTGGGGGCCACCGTCGCCCTGGTCGGCACCCAGACGCTGCCCGCCGCCGATGCGCGCGAGTCGGTCGAGGTGGCCGAGCTGCTCGGCTCGGACGCCGAGGGCCTGCTGGAGGTCGAGCCGACCCCGCAGCTGGCGATCACCGAGGTCGAGGCGCGCGCCCGGCTGGAGGAGGTCGCCGCCTCGCGTGCCGAGCGGGCCGACCGGGTCGCGAAGGAGCAGGCCGAGGCCGCCGAGGCCGCCGAGGCGGCGGCGGAGGCAGCTCGGCCCAAGGCGTCACCGCCGGTGAAGGGCGCCCGGCTGACCAGCTGCTTCTGCCCGCGCTGGGGGACCATGCACTGGGGGATCGACCTGGCGGCGCCGATGCTGACCCCGGAGTACGCCGTCGAGGACGGCGTCGTCCTGCGGGCGGGTGCGGCCAGCGGCTACGGCCTGGTCGTCTACATCCTGGGCGTCAGCGGTGACGTGACCGTGTACGGGCACATGGAGAAGATCCAGGTGGAGGCCGGTGACGTGGTCACCGCCGGCCAGCAGATCGCGCTGCTGGGCAGCCGCGGCCAGTCGACCGGCCCGCACCTGCACTTCGAGGTCCACTCCGGCGGCCTGGACGGCAAGCGCGTCGACCCGGTGGTCTGGCTGCGCGCCCGCGGCGTCGAGCTGTAGCGCCCGCGCGGCATCGAGCTGTAGCGCCCACGCGGTTCCCCTCCCGACCCGGTCAGGCCCGCGAAGACCAGGCGGTCACCATCGTCGGCAGCACCAGGCCGACGTGGAAGGGCAACAGGAGGGCGGCGGTCAGGACGCCGGTGCCCGGGGTGCCCCACTCGGCGACCCGCCAGGCGACGACCGCGGCGAGCTCGAGGACCAGCAGGCCGAAGCCGATCCGGTAGGCGCGCGCGTAGGCCTCGCCGCGGAGTTGCCACTGGCGCTCGTCGAGGGCATCGGCGGGGAGCTCTTCGATGCCGCGGGTGCTCGCCTTCAGCGCGCCCAGGCAGAACACGAACGCCACGATCACCAGGCTGAGCGGGATCAGCACGGCGACCGGGGACGCCTCGATGAACAGGAACAGGACGCCTTCCACGGCCAGCAGGCCACAGAGGGCGGCGACCAGCAGGCGGCGGGCGCGCAACGTGCGGAAGCGCTCGAAGCGCGGGTCGTCGAGGCGCTCGGCGCGGCGCTGGGTGCGGGTGGGGGTGCTCATGAGGACTCCTGAGTGCCGTAGACCTGCTCGGACAGGGTGCGGAACGGGGTGAGGGAGAAGACCGCCTCCATCGGGAGGCCGAAGACGGCGGCCAGCCGCAGCGCGAGGGTGGCGCTCGGGCTGTACTCGCCGCGCTCGAGGTAACCGATCGTCTGGTAGTGCACGCCGACGGCGTCGGCCAGCTCCTGGCGGGACATGCCGCGCTCGGTGCGCAGCAGGGTGAGCCGGTTGTACAGCTGTGGCTCATTGGAGCGTTTGCGCGGCGGCATGTAGCGAACTTACTACGAGCGGACGTTGACGCGCTACCTCGGGATGGGAGGGTCCTTCAGGAAGCGGTAGCCCATGCCGGGCTCGGTGTGCAGGTACCGCGGGTGCGCCGGGTCGGGTTCGAGCTTGCGGCGCAGCTGGGCCAGGTAGACCCGCAGGTAGTTGGTCTCCCGCTCGTACGCCGGGCCCCACACCGACTGCAGCAGCTCGCGCTGGCCGACCAGCCGGCCGGGGTTGCGCACCAGCTCCGACAGCAGCGCCCACTCGGTCGGGGTCAGCCGCACCGCGACGCCGTCCACCGTCACCTGCTTGGCGGCGAGGTCGACGGTGAAGTGGTCGGTGACCACCTGCGCCTGCCCGGGGTCGGCGGTGCCCCGGCGGAGGGCGGCGCGCAGCCGGGCGAGGAGCTCGGCCATGTCGAAGGGCTTGGTCACGTAGTCATCGGCGCCGGCGTCCAGGGCGCCGACCTTGTCCGAGCTGTCGCCGCGGGCCGAGAGCACCACGACCGGGCCGGTGAACCACGGGCGCAGCCCGGCGAGCACCTCGGTGCCGTCGAGGTCGGGCAGCCCCAGGTCGAGCACGACGAGGTCGGGGTGGGCGGCCGCGGCCTCGGCGAGCGCGGTGCGCCCGTCCTCGGCGGTGACGACGTCGAAGCCGGCGGCGCGCAGGGTGATCCGCAGGGCGCGGCGGAGCTGCGGGTCGTCGTCGACGACGAGCACCCGGCTCACGCCTCGACCGCCGTCAGCCGGGGCCCGGGCGCGCTGTCGACGGGGGCGGCCGGCAGCGAGACCAGCATGGTGAGGCCACCGCCCGGGGTCTCGTCGGCGGTGAGGGTGCCGCCCATCGCCTCGGTCAGGCCGCGGGCGACGGCGAGGCCCAGGCCGACGCCCTGCCCGGCGGGGGAGTCGCCCAGCCGCTGGAACGGCGCGAACATCCAGTCCCGGTCCCGCACCGGCACGCCCGGGCCGCGGTCGACCACGCGTACCTCGACCCGGCCGTCGACGGAGGAGGCGTCGACCTGCAGGCCGCCGGGCGCGTGCCCGGCGGCGTTGAGCAGCAGGTTGGCCACCACCCGCTCCAGCAGCCCGGGGTCGGCCAGCGCCGGGGGCACGTCGGTGGCGTCGGGGCGGGTGACCCGCCGCCGCTGGGTGGGGTCCAGCCAGGTGAGCGCCCGGCCGACCACCGCGGCGACGTCGACCGGGTCCGCGGCCGGGGTGACCACGCCGGCCTGCAGCCGGCTCATGTCCAGCAGGTTGTCGACCAGGCCGGTGAGCCGGTCGGCCGACTCGTCGACGGTGGCGACCAGCTCGGCGCGGTCCTCCTCGCTCAGCGCGAGCTCCTCGGTGCGCAGCGCGGACGCGGCGGCCTTGATCCCGGCCAGCGGGGTGCGCAGGTCGTGGCTCACCGCGGCGAGCAGCGCGTTGCGCATGCTGTTGCCCGCGGCGAGCCGGGACGCCTCCGCGGCCTGGGCGGCGAGCCGGCCCTGCTGCAGGGCGACGGCGGCCTGCTCGGCGACGGAGACCAGCACCTTCCGGTCACCGGCCGGCAGCGCGCGCCCGCACAGCCGCAGGGTGAGGGTGTCGGTGACCGCGACGTCGTCGACCTGGTCGTCGGCGCCGGGCTCGCCGCAGGTCCCGACGGTGTGCTCGCGGCCCTCGGCGTTCTCCACCATCGTGACCGCGCGCAGGCCGAACGCCTCGCGGATCTGCTCCAGCAGGCTGGGCAGGGCCCGGTCGCCGGCGAGCACCGAGCGGGACAGCGAGGCGAGCATCGCCGTCTCGGCGCGGGAGCGGGCCGCCACGGTGGCCCGGCGGGCGGACCGGTCCACGACGGCGGCCACCGCCACGGCCACGACCACCCCGCCGAACAGCGAGACGACGTCGTCGACCTGGCTGACCGTGAGCCGGCCGGTGGGGGCGGTGAAGAACCAGTTGGCGACCAGCCCGCCGGCGACGGCGGCGGCCAGCGCGGGCCCCAGCCCACCGACGATCGCCACCGCCGTGACGAGCAGGACGAAGGCCAGCAGCACGCTGGCCAGCGACAGCGCCGCCTGGGCGGCGATGCAGCTCAGCGCCAGCACGGGGACGCCCACCGCGGCCACCAGCCAGCCCAGCCAGCGGCGCCGCGCGGTGAGCGCGCCCTGGCTGCGGGGCAGCCGCCAGCCCTGCGACCCGGCGGCGGAGTGGGTGACGATGTGCACGTCGATCTCGCCGGAGCCGGCGATCACCCGCCCGCCGATCCCGCCGCGCAGCGCCCGCGCCCACCGCGGGCGCCGGCTGGTGCCGATGACCAGCTGGGTGGCGTCGACGCCCCGGGCGAACTCCAGCAGGGCCTCGGCGACGTCGTCCCCGACGACCTGGTGGTAGCTGCCGCCCAGGCTCTCCACGAGTGCCCGCTGGGCGCGCAGCGCCCCGGAGGAGGCGCCGGCCAGGCCGTCGCCGGAGAGCACGTGGACGGCGAGCAGCACTCCGTTGCCGCTGCGCCGGGCCACCCGGGAGGCGCGGCGGACCAGCGTCTCGCCCTCCGGGCCACCGGTGAGGGTGACGACCACCCGCTCGCGGGCCTCCCAGACGTGGTCGATGGCGTGGTCGTGCTTGTACGTGCGCAGCCCCTCGTCGACCCGGTCGGCGAGCCACAGCAGCGCCAGCTCGCGCAGCGCGGTCAGGTTGCCGACCCGGAACCAGTGGCCCATCGCGGCGTCGACCCGCTCGGCCGGGTAGACGTTCCCGTGCGCCAGGCGGCGGCGCAGCGCCTCGGGGCTCATGTCGACCAGCTCGATCTGGTCGGCCCGGCGGACCACCGCGTCGGGCACGGTCTCCTGCTGCGGGACGCCGGTGATCTGCTCGACGACGTCGTTGAGGCTCTCCAGGTGCTGCACGTTGACCGTGGTCAGCACGCTGATCCCGGCGTCCAGCACCTGCTCGACGTCCTGCCAGCGCTTCTCGTGCCGGCTGCCCGGCACGTTGGTGTGCGCGAGCTCGTCGATGACGACGACGTCCGGGCGGCGGGCGAGGACGGCGTCGACGTCCAGCTCGTCGAGGGTGACGCTGCGGTGGGTGACCCGGGCGCGGGGGAGCACCTCCAGGCCCTCGACGGCGGCGGCGGTGCGCGGCCGGCCGTGCGTCTCGACCAGGCCGACGACGACGTCGCAGCCCCGCTCGCGGCGCCGGTGGGCCTCACCGAGCACGGCGAAGGTCTTCCCGACGCCGGGGGCGGCGCCCAGGTAGATGCGCAGCGTGCCGCGGGCCATGCGCCCATGATCACCCCGGGCACCGACAGTCCGACGCCGCCGGGCGTCAGGATCGCGTCAAGACCACCCCCGGAGGGTGACGGCGGACGCCCGGGTTCAGCCGACCTGGCGGTGCGGCACGGGCCGGTGCCGCAGCCGGCGGCGGGCGATCAACGCGCCGGCCAGGACGGCGACCGCGGCGGCCGGCACCCAGCCGGCCTCGTCGGCGACCTGCTGCCCGAGCTCCCGGGACAGCAGGACGACGGTGGTCGCCCACGCGGTGCCGCTGGCGACGACGACCGGCCCCAACAACCGCAGCGGCACGCCCGCGCCCCCGGCGACGCGGGGCGTCAGCGTCCGGGTGACCGCAGCCCAGTGCGCGGCGGCGAGCACCAGCGCCGTGTGTCCGGGCGACCGGCTGGTCAGCCACAACTCCGCCTGCCGCACCGCCGGTTCGACCCGGGTCCGGAGTCGGCCCCGCGGTGGGCCGGTGATCCGTCGGTGGTGGCCGCGCAGCCAGCCGTGCACCGCCCCACCGCCGCTCGCGGCCGCGGCGACGGCGATCGGCAGCGCGGGGTGCGTGCCGGTGGTCGCCGACCACAGCCCCAGGACGACGAGGGTGGTCGACCCGGGCAGCAGCACCCCGGCGATCACCCCGCTCTCCAGGGCCAGCACCAGCGCGGCGATGCCGAGCACCAGCACCGCCGGCCACCCGCCGACCTGGTCCAGGGCGGCGGTCACCACGGGCGTGCCCTCGCCGTCGTCCGCATCTGCTGCCCCCCTGGTCGCCGTCGTCCCGACGGTGGTCGGTGCCGCTGGCGATCGGCTGAGCTGAGCCTGTCGGGAACCGGTGCCCCGGCACATCAGGGATCCCCCTGATCCCTTGACCGCGGGGCCCGGCGACGCGACGGTCGACCGTCAGGAGGGGATGCCGTGAGCAGCACGTCAGGACCGGTCCGATGAGCCGGGCGAGCGAGGACTCGAACCGGCGGATGCTGCGCGCCCGGGACGCGATGGACCGCTCCTACGCCGAGCCGCTCGACGTCCCGGCGCTGGCCCGGATTGCATTCGTCTCAGAGGCGCACTTCATCCGCACCTTCCGGGCCACGTTCGGTGAGACGCCGCACCGGTACCTGCAACGGCGGCGGGTCGAGCGGGCGATGTGGCTGCTGCGCAGCACCGACACCACGGTGACCGACGTCTGCATGGCCGTGGGGTTCACGAGCCTGGGCACGTTCAGCCGGGTGTTCACCGAGATCGTGGGGGAGCCGCCGAGCGTCTACCGCCGGCGCGGGCCGCTGGCGCCGGTGCCCTCCTGCTTCGGCATGCGGTGGCTGCGGCCCAGCGGGGAGACCGCAGTTTCGGAGAAGCCCGGGGACGCCGCTCGCCCCTAGCGTCCTGACCATGTTGAACACGATCTCGATCACCTCCCTCTACGTCCTCGACCAGGACCAGGCGCTGGACTTCTACGTCGGCACCCTCGGCTTCGAGGTGCAGACCGACCAGCAGTTCGGGCCGATGCGCTTCCTCACCGTGGCGCTGCCCTCCGACCCGGGGCATGCGGTGCTGCTCGAGCTGCCCGCTCCGCCGTCGGTGAGCCCGGAGATCGCCGGCCAGGTGCGCGACCTGGTCACCAAGGGCGCCGCCGGTGGGCACCTGTTCTTCACCACCGACGACGCGCGCAAGACCCACGCCGAGCTCAAGGAGCGGGGTGTGGACCTGCCGGAGGAGCCGGTCGTGCAGCCCTACGGCATCGACTTCGGCTTCCGCGACCCGTTCGGCAACTCCGTCCGCGTCGCCCAGATGACCCCGCCGCCGTCCGCCTGACCCAGCCAGCGCGACAGAAATGGCCATTTCTGTCGCGCTCGGGCGCCGTCCGTCAGGACGGCGTCAAGGTCGGTGCCCCGCGCCGTCAAGGACTCGTCAAGACACCCGTCAGCACCGCTGAGCGCTCCTAGCGTCGCCGCCCGGACGTGGACGACGTCAGGTCGTCCACCCGGATGCGGATGAAGGTGCTCTCGACGTGACCGACGTGGTCTACGTGCTCCTGACGCTGGTGGTCTTCGGGCTGCTGGCGCTGGCGGTGCGGGGGGTGGAACGGCTGTGACCTGGGTCGCGTTGGCCGTGGCCGCCGGGCTGGTGCTCTACCTGCTCGGCAGCCTGCTCTTCCCGGAGCGGTTCTGATGAGCGCCACGGCAGCCGGCTGGCTGCAGGTGGCGGTGCTGGTGATCGCGCTGGTCGCCGTCCACAAGCCGCTGGGCGACTGGATGGCCCGCGTCCTCACCACCGACGCCGCCCCCGAGGGGCCAAAGTCGCGACTTTGGCCCCAAGGGCACTGGCGGGTGGAGCGGCTGGTTCACCGTGCGGTGGGGGTGGACGCCGACGCCGAACAGCGGTGGCCGGTGTACCTGCGAAGCGTGCTGGCCTTCTCGCTGGTGTCGGTGCTCTTCCTGTACCTGCTCCAGCGCGTGCAGCAGTGGCTGCCGCTGGACAACGGGATGGCGGCGGTGAAGCCGGGCTCGGCCTGGAACACCGCGATCAGCTTCGTGACCAACACGAACTGGCAGGGCTACAGCGGCGAGTCGACGATGGGCCACCTGGTCCAGATGACCGGGCTCGCGGTGCAGAACTTCACCTCCGCCGCCGTCGGCATCGCGGTGGCGGTCGCGCTGGTGCGCGGCTTCGTCCGCAGCGGCACCGACCGGCTGGGCAACTTCTGGGTCGACGTGACCCGGGCGATCACCCGGGTCCTGCTGCCGCTGGCCACGGTCGCCGCCGTCGTCCTGGTGCTCGGTGGCGTGGTGCAAAACCTGTCCTCGGGCACCGACGCGACGACGCTGGCCGGGGCGACCCAGTTCCTGCCCGGCGGGCCGGTGGCCTCGCAGGAGGCGATCAAGGAGCTCGGCACCAACGGCGGTGGCTTCTACAACGCCAACTCCGCGCACCCCTTCGAGGGCCCGAGCGCCTGGATCTCGCTCTTCCAGGTGTTCCTGCTGCTGGTCATCCCGTTCTCGCTGCCGCGCACCTTCGGCCGGATGGTCGGTGACCGCCGGCAGGGCCTGGCCATCGTCGGGGTGATGGCCGGCCTGGCCACTGCGTCGCTGGCGCTCACCAGCTGGGCGCAGGCCCGGGCCGGGGGCGCGGCGCTGCAGCTCGCGGGTGCCGCGACCGAGGGCCAGGAGGTCCGCTTCGGCGGGCCGCTGTCGGCACTCTTCGGGACGGCGACGACGCTGACCTCGACCGGCGCGGTCAACTCGATGCACGACAGCTACACGCCCACCGGCGGGATGCTGGTGCTGGCGAACATGATGCTCGGCGAGGTCGCGCCCGGCGGCGTCGGCTCCGGGCTCTACGGGATGCTCGTGCTCGCCGTCGTCGCGGTGTTCGTCGCCGGGCTGATGGTCGGGCGCACCCCGGAGTACCTGGGCAAGAAGCTCGGCCGCCGCGAGATGACGCTAGCGTCGCTCTACGTGCTGGTCACCCCGGTGCTCGTGCTCACCGGGACGGCGGTCGCGGTCACCACCGACACCGGGCTCGGCTCGCTGCTGAACAACGGGTCGCACGGGCTGAGCGAGGTGCTCTACGCCTTCACCTCCGCGTCGAACAACAACGGCTCGGCGTTCGCCGGGCTGAGCGCGAACACGCCCTTCTACAACACCGCCCTCGGGCTGGCGATGGCCTTCGGCCGCTTCCTGCCCATCGTCCTGGTGGTCGCGCTGGCCGGCCGGCTCGCGGCGCAGGGCAAGGCGCCGGTGACCGCCGGGACGCTGCCCACCCACCAGCCGCTGTTCGTCGGCCTGCTGGGCGCCGTCGTCCTGGTCGTCGTCGGCCTCACGTACTTCCCCGCGCTCGCGCTGGGCCCCCTCGCCGAGGCCCTCGCATGAACCCCACCTCCCCGACAGAAATGGCCATTTCTGTCGTTCTCGCGACTGAAGGACTGTCATGACGACGGCGCTCGATCGTCGTCCCGTCTCCGCCACGCCCACCGAGCCACGCCCCCGCGCGGCGATCGAGTGGGGGCCGGCGCTGGCCGGCGCCGTCCGCAAGCTCGACCCGCGCGGCCTGGTGCGCCAGCCGGTGGTGTTCGTGGTGTGGGTCGGCTCCGTGTTTTCCACCGTGCTGGCGATCACCGACCCGTCGGTGTTCGGCTGGCTGATCGCCGGCTGGCTGTGGCTGACCGTGCTGTTCGCCAACGTCGCCGAGGCCGTGGCTGAGGGGCGGGGCAAGGCGCAGGCCGACACCCTGCGCAAGGCCCGGCAGACCACCGTCGCGTACCTGCTCGACGGCTCCGAGGTGCCGGCCGCGGACCTGCGGCCGGGCAGGCGGGTGGTCGTCGTGGCCGGGCAGGTGATCCCGGGGGACGGCGACGTCGTCGAGGGGATCGCCAGCGTCGACGAGTCGGCGATCACCGGGGAGTCCGCGCCGGTGATCCGCGAGTCCGGCGGTGACCGTTCCGCGGTGACCGGCGGGACGACGGTGCTCAGCGACCGCATCGTCGTGGAGATCACCAGCAAGCCGGGAGAGACGTTCGTCGACCGGATGATCGCGCTGGTCGAGGGCGCCTCCCGGCAGCGGACGCCGAACGAGATCGCGCTGAACATCCTGCTCAGCTCGCTGACCATCGTGTTTCTGATCGTGGTGGTCACCCTGCAGCCGCTGGCGGTCTACTCCGGGGCCGAGCAGTCGCTGACCACGCTGATCGCGCTGGTGGTCTGCCTGATCCCGACCACGATCGGGGCGCTGCTGTCGGCGATCGGCATCGCAGGGATGGACCGGCTGGTGCAGCGCAACGTGCTGGCGATGAGCGGCCGCGCTGTCGAGGCGGCCGGTGACGTGAACACCCTGCTGCTGGACAAGACCGGCACCATCACGCTGGGCAACCGGCAGGCGTCGGAGTTCGTCGCCGTCGGGACGGCTTCCGAGGCGGAGGTCGCCGACGCCGCGCAGCTGGCCTCGCTGGCCGACGAGACGCTGGAGGGCCGCAGCATCGTCGTCCTGGCGAAGGAGCGCTACGGCCTGCGCGGGCGGGATGACCTGCCGGGTGCCGTCTTCGTCCCCTTCACCGCGCAGACCCGGATGAGCGGGGTCGACCTGCCCGACGGCCGGCAGCTGCGCAAGGGCGCCGCCGGTGCGGTGCTGGCGTGGGTGCGGGCGCAGGACGGCCCGGTGCCGCCGGAGGTCGGGGACGTCGTCGACGGCATCTCTGCCGCCGGCGGGACGCCGCTGCTGCTGGCCTCGGCGTCGGCCGACGGCGCGCGGGTGCTCGGCGTCATCCACCTGAAGGACGTCGTCAAGGCGGGCATGGCAGAGCGGTTCGCGGAGCTGCGCCGGATGGGGATTCGCACGGTGATGATCACCGGTGACAACGAGCGGACGGCGCGGGCGATCGCCACGGAGGCCGGGATCGATGACGTGCTGGCCGAGGCGACGCCGGAGGACAAGCTGGCGCTGATCCAGCGCGAGCAGTCCGGCGGCCGGCTGGTGGCGATGACCGGTGACGGGACGAACGACGCCCCGGCGCTGGCGCAGGCCGACGTCGGGGTGGCGATGAACACCGGGACGACCGCGGCCAAGGAGGCCGGCAACATGGTCGACCTGGACTCCGACCCGACGAAGCTGATCGAGATCGTGGAGATCGGCAAGCAGCTGCTCATCACCCGCGGGTCGCTGACCACGTTCTCCATCGCCAACGACCTGGCGAAGTACTTCGCGATCCTGCCGGCCATGTTCGCCGGGGTCTTCCCGGGGCTGGACGCGCTGAACGTGATGCGGCTGTCCTCGCCGGAGTCGGCGATCCTGTCGGCGGTCGTGTTCAACGCGCTGATCATCGTGGCGCTGGTGCCCCTGGCGCTGCGCGGCGTGAAGTACCGGCCCGCGTCTGCGTCGGCGATGTTGCGCCGAAACCTGCTGGTCTACGGCATCGGCGGCGCGGTGCTGCCGTTCGTCGGGATCAAGCTCATCGACCTGCTCGTCTCTCTCATGCCCGGGATCGCGTGATGTCCGCTCTGCGTTCGGGCCGCCAGCTGGTGGCCGCCGTCCGTGCCCTGCTCGTGGCCACCGTGGTGCTCGGGCTGGCCTACCCGCTGCTGATGACGGGCGTCGCCCAGGTGATCGCGCCGGCTCGCGCCGACGGGTCGCTGGTGTCGGTCGAAGGTTCCGTTGTGGGGTCGTCGCTCATCGGTCAGTCGTTCACCGGCGCCGACGGCGACCCGCTGCAGGAGTACTTCCAGACCCGGCCGTCGGCGTCGGACTATGACGGCGCGGCGTCGGGTGGGTCGAACCTGGGGCCCAACTCCGAGGAACTGGTCGCCGCGGTGGGGGAGCGGCGGGCTGCCGTCGCCGCCCTCAACGGGGTCGCTGTCGACGAGGTGCCGGCCGATGCGGTGACGGCGTCCGGCTCGGGGCTCGACCCGGACATCTCGCCGGAGTACGCGGCTCTGCAGGTGGTTCGCGTCGCCGAGGCGCGCGGGGTGTCGATGGACGACGTCCAGGCGCTGGTCGACGAGTACACGGATGGGAGGGACCTCGGCTTCATCGGGGCGCCGCACGTGCGGGTGCTGGAGCTCAACCTGGCCCTCCACGAGCGCTTCGGCGCCGAGGGCTGACGACACGGTGCCCGCCGGGGACCCCTCCGCCGGGCACCGTTCACCCTGATGTAGTCTTCTCCACGGCTCGGACACACCAGACCGAGTCGGCAAGGGGCTGTGGCGCAGCTGGTAGCGCACCACACTGGCAGTGTGGGGGTCAGGGGTTCGAGTCCCCTCAGCTCCACCCAAGCGCAGGCCGTCCTCCCGCTGGGAGGGCGGCCTGATCGTCGTGCGATGGACTCGCGTAGTTGAACTGTGCTTGGTGTAGCGAGGTGCCTCTGGCCACCTCGCATCGGGCTTATCCGTCGCGGCGAAAAAGTTGGCCCCGGCACTCAGCGCGCAAGCCGAAGCATCCTGCTAGGCGATGAGCCGTAGTGCACCTCGCAGCGGCCCTCCCACATTGGCCGCTGCCGGTAGTAGAGTCGGCAGCACCGGAGGATGGTCAGTGACAATAGTTCGAGCGGGTGCGCATTTTCCCGTGCCCACCCTGGAGACCTAGGTGCCCCCTCGCGATGAAGACCCCGTTGAGGGCTCACCTACTGAGCAGGCCTTCGTCGAGACTCGCGTTTCGCGGCGATCCCTCGGGGTTCTTACAGCTCTCGTCCTAGGCATCGGCGGACCTCTCGCAGCACGCGACTTCCTAACCTCTTTAGGGCACACGGCCCTTGCCGTTACCCTCGCAGTCAGTTATGAGGCCCTCTTGGCGGCCGGACTGTTCGCGGCCAGCATTGGACGGGATCTCCGACAACGATGGACGGCTCGAGCGATTGAAGCAATCGATGCTGAGTTGCAGCGGCGCCTTTCGCGATTCACTCGCAAATACCTTAAAGCTGTCGCCGCGCGGACTCGATACCTCGAAACCCTCGGGCTCGTGACTAGGGGGGAATACGAACTCGAGTCGAAAGACGTCTATGTGAGACTTGACCTCGCGCCTGCCAGTCCGCATAACCTCTCGGCTGCTTTGCTGTCCGGGGAGAAGGCTGTCACTGGATACGCTGGCTCGAAGACCATATGGGACTGGCTGGGTGAGGCGACGGGGCAGGAAATACCCCTCGCGATAATCGGGGCGCCAGGGTCGGGCAAGACGACATTGCTTCGGCACGTCGCATACTCGCTCGCTGCGACGCGTAGAAGAGGGGTGGGGCGCGCCTTCTCGCGGAAAATTCCAGTTCTTATAAACGCACGCGACTTGAGATCTTGGCTGCCAGACTCGACGGCCACACTCTCCTCGTTAATTAGACGGTCCATCTCCGACCTTGAACTGCTAGAGCCGCCCGAGTGGGTTGAAACTAATCTACGTCGAGGCCGTTTTGCGCTGCTGATCGACGGCCTCGACGAACTGAGCAGTCCAGAGGCGCGGAGAACTCTCGTGCGCTGGCTCGATGCCAAAGTGGACGGTGCGGGAAGCAATTCCGTCGTTGTGAGCAGTCGACCGTATGGGTACCTAGAGAATCAACTCGCACGGGCGACGGCCCTTCAGGTTCGACCCTTCTCCGAGAAGCAAGTCGCTGCCTACGTTCGTGCCTGGTACCTGGCGACTTCTCTGCGCTCATTCGGCACGTTGAATGACTCGTCGACAAGGGCGGCCGCTGAGGGGCAGCGGGACCTGCTTTCCCGGCTGCATTCTAATGGTGCGTTGTTCGATCTAGCCGCCAATCCTCTGCTCTTGACCATGATGGCCAACGTCCATCGTTACCGCAGGGCGCTGCCCGGCAGTCGAGCGGAGTTGTATGGAGAAATTTTTGACGTGTTTCTAGGCAGGCGCCATGAGGCTAGGGGTATTGATGTAGTACTTCCGGTCCAACAAAAGCAGACCGTACTCGAGCATCTCGCCTACGCCATGACTGTCTCTGGAGCTCGAGACATGGATGTCAGGCGAGCAGTCAGCGTAGTGAAAGCACCGCTGCGGCGAGTGGCCGTGGTGATGACACCCGAAACGTTCTTGCAGCATGTACTCGAAACTTCGGGGCTACTTATTGAGAGGGAAAGGGGGAAGTACGCTTTTGCACACTTAACTTTGCAAGAGTACTTGACTGCTTCGCATATTAAGGAGCGCGGGCTGGAAGTCGAGCTTGCCGGTCGAGTCGCTGAACCGTGGTGGCATGAGACCGTCCGTCTTTATTGCAGCCTTTCGGACGCCACTCCAATTGTTCGTGCGTGCCTGAAACGCGCGAACGATCCCCGGCTCCTCGCGCTAGCGGTTCAGTGTGTCGAGGAAGCTAGAGAGGTCGCTCCCGAACTCAGGGCGACCATCAACTCGTACATGGATCCAGCGGACGGTCATACGAATCGACAAGCGCGAGAGATCGCCGCGATCACGCGACTCCAACTACGAGTGTACTCAGATCTACCCATTAGTTCGGGGCGTTTTCGGGCCAAGGGCCCGATCACCTGGCTTGAGTATCAGTACTTCCTCGATGTCACGGACGGCAATCGCGTGCCAGATCATTGGAGTTCGCCAACCTATCCTGCGGGCATGTCGAATGAGCCTGCCGTCGGGTTGAGATTCGACGATGCGCAAGCCTTTTGCATCTGGCTAGAGGGGCTGCAGTTGAGTGGTCAGTCGTACCGACTGCCAGCAACGACGGAACTAGGTACTGGCTCGTTCGAGCTTCCCCCTGTCGGTCGTCGATACGGCTCCTGGGTTTCAAACAACTTCTCGCAGCTACGCGACAGTCGATATTGGCCCGTCCTTCGATCAGGCGAACAACTGGAGCGGCGGATCACCTCACCGGAAGTGACGGTCGCACCGCAGTGGCTGTTCAATGATCTTTTTCAGCTCGACTTAAGTCAGACATGCGATGGTTGCGACGGCGACGAAAGGAGTGGAGATTCGTTGCTACTCTTTGGCGCCCACGCCAATATAGTCGACCGGAATGCGCACAATGCTGAATCGTCCCCACTGATTGAGCTGCTGCTCACCGCATGGTCGGACACGTCGGCGGTCGACGCTGGTCAAGCGAGCGTTGATGCGAAGATCCTGGCGCGCCTCTCGGCGGATTACGCGGTCGCCCATGAGGGTGACTCGGCGGAGCTGGTTGCCCGGCTAGTGCGGTCTTCGAAGGAACTTGTCGGAGCGATTGAACTGGCGTCCAACCGCGACTCTAGTGGCGATATTGAACGCAATCGCCGGGAACTCTTTCAAGCGGCACGAATGGAGGCACTGAGGTCCACTGCGGCGGCGCTGGCGTTGTATACAAGTCGGACCGGGAGCGCATCGCTTCCTGCCGCCAATAAGCTGCCCGCCGGGGCTGTCCGGCCAGCGCGCCTAGCTCAGGTGGCCAGCGCTGTCATGGCTCGTTGCTTCGCGCTTACTTACGTCGAGTTGTTGCAGCTGTCTGCCAGGCGAGAGGGGATTCTTGAACCAAGGGAGTCTCTGCAGTACGTCCGGGAGCCGGACGGATCTGCGCCAGAGGAGCGGTACATGGCCGTGCTCGAGGTGCTAAGCGCAGGAATGCGTAGGAGAATGTGGTCGTACGCTAAGCCTGTGCTCGATCGCACAGTCGCTGCCTTGGCGATTGCTTCTATTGCGCCGGTGCTAATGATTCTCGCGCTAGCCGTAATGACAACTAGCCCTGGGCCCGCATTGTATCGGCAGCAGCGCGTCGGTCTCAATGGGCGCACATTCAACATGTACAAGTTCCGGACCATGGTGCAGGGTGCAGACAGGATGCTGGCCGACGAGTTGTCGCTAACTGACGCGACGGGAGTCCTCTTCAAAATTAAATCGGACCCTCGGGTCACGCCGCTGGGTCGGATCTTGCGTCGATACAGCCTTGACGAGCTGGCTCAACTCTTCAACGTACTTCTGGGGGATATGTCCCTGGTTGGCCCGCGCCCGCCTCTGCCCAACGAGGTAGTGAAGTACGACGACCACTTCGCTCGTCGCCTGCTGGTCAAACCCGGGATTACCGGTTTGTGGCAGATTAGTGGTCGTTCGGACCTCAACTGGGAAGATTCAATCAGGCTCGACCTTGAGTATGTCGATCGCATGTCCCCACTCCTAGATCTGCGTATCCTAGGGAAAACCTTCGGAGCGGTCATGCGGGGGTCCGGTGCCTACTGAGCTGATCGGCGTGTGATCCTAGGCTTCTTGCTCGTGGTGTCTGAGTGTCAGGGCTTACCGTAGCCGCAGAGATCGGACTCCTGTCCCGTCGCGTGTAGGACTCACGGTGTCCCCGTCGAGGAGCAAAGTCGGGTTCGGGACTGCCCAGGGTTCGGTTCAGTCCTCAGTCGCTGTGAACCGCACGGTGCGGGTGGCCGAGTCTGCGGTCACGAGTTGGATCCGGTCCCGCTGGCCCGGGGTCAAGCGGCCGTCGCAGCGGGCCTGCACGGCCAGGTCGCTGAGCACCACGGTGGACCGCTTCTCGTCCGCGTCGAGCACCACGGCGTCGAACACCTCCCCGACCCGGCCGGCCAGCACGGTCGCCTCGACGAGGTCGATGACGGCGCGCTCGACCTCGCGCGTGCGCCGGTCCGAGGCGGCCATCAGCCCGGGCAGCTCCGGCAGTGCGGCGCGCAGCTCGGCCGAGGGCTGCTCACCGGCGGCCAGCGCCAGGCAGATCTCGGTCCCGAACCGGTCGACGAGCCGGCGGAGCGGCGCGGTCACGTGCGCGTAGGGCGCGCCGACGCCACCGTGTCCGGGCTGGGCGGGCGGCGGGCCGTCGAACGCGGTGTAGGCGGCGCCGCGCAACAGTGAGGCGGCGGCGTCCAGGAAGGCCGCGTGCCGGGGTCGCGCGGGGTCCAGGCCGGCGATGACGTCACCGGGACCGGCGTCGTCCGGCCAGTCGACGCCGAGCCCGGGGGCGAGCCGGCGGAGCGTGTCGACCGCGCTCGGGTCGGCCGGCGGCAGCGTGCGCAGCACCCCGGCCCCGCCGTCCAGCATCAGCTGGGCCGCGCACCGCCCGGTGAGCAGCGAGATCTGCGCGTTCCACCCCTCGACGTCGGACTGGCCGCGGAAGGCGATCGTCCAGCCGCCGTCGGGTCCGGGCTCCACCTCCTGGGACGGCGTGCCCAGCTCGATCGCGCCCCGGTCGCGGGCGCGAGCCCGCAGCAGCCGGCAGATCTCGGGCAGCAGCTCCAGTTCCGCGGGCACCTGCGCGCCCACCGACTCGTAGTCCAGCTGGGCCCGGCTGCGCACGTGGGCGCGGCGCAGGTCGACGGCGGTGACCTCGCCGTCGGCGTCCAGGTCGGTGGTCCACAGCGCGGCCGGCCGGAGTTGGCCGGGTAGCAGGCTGGCCGCGCCCTCGGACAGCTGCGGCGGGTGCAGCGGCGTCCGGCCGTCGGGGGAGTAGACGGTCTGCCCGCGGCGCCGTGCTTCGGCGTCGATGGCGCTGCCGAGCGGCACGAAGGCGCCGACGTCGGCGATCGCGTAGAACACCCGGTAGCCGCTCGCGGTGCGGGCCAGGTGCACCGCCTGGTCTAGGTCGCGGGCACCGGCTGGGTCGATGGTCACCAGCGGCAGGTCGGTGGCGTCGTGGTCGGGCAGTGGCGGGACGGCAGCGACCCGATCGGCCTCGGCCAGCACCTCCGCCGGGAACTCGTCGGGCACCCCGGCCTCCGCCTGGATCGCGGCAAAGTCGAGCGGTCCGGACACCCTCAGCACGCGAGCCACGCCGTCACCCTGGCACGAGGGGCCGTGTACTGCGATCTCCGTAGTCGGAGCCTGCGCCTGCACGACGACGGGACCCCTGCCAGGACGAAACGCTGCACGGGACAACCACCACGACCACTGGGGTGTACCGACATGGCAGGTCTGCTCGATCGTCTCGGCCGCTTCTCCTTCCGACGGCGGTGGTCGGTCGCTGTGATCTGGCTGCTCGTCCTCGCCGGGGCGGTGACGGCCGCCGTCACGTCCGAGGGCCCGGTGAACACCCGGGCGACCATCCCGGGCATCGAGTCGCAGGACGCGTTCGACCTCCTCGCGGAGCGCTTCCCGGACACGCCCTCGGACAGCGCGTCGGCGACCCTCGTCTTCGTCGCTCCCGACGGCGGGTCGCTGGAGGAGCCGGCGAACCAGGCGGCCGTCCAGGCGGCGCTGGCCACCGTCGCCGACAGCCCGCAGGTGATGCGGGTGGTACTGCCTTCGGCGGGCACGAGCATCAGTGCCGACGGCACGACCGGCTTCGCGTCGGTGAGCTACGAGGTGCCTTCGTCGGAGGTGACCGACGAGTCTCGCGTCGTGCTGGAGGGGGCGGTGGAGCAGGCGCGGGACGACGGGCTGACCGCGGAGATGCGTGGCTCGGCGCTCAAGAGCCCCACCAGCATGAGCGCCACCGAGCTGATCGGGGTCGCGATCGCGGCCCTCGTCCTGCTGCTGACCTTCGGGTCGCTGGTGGCCGCGGGCCTGCCGCTGCTCACCGCGATCATCGGGGTGGCCATCTCGTTCCTCGGCGTCTGGGCCCTCGCGGGCCCGCTGGGCATGGCGATCACCAGCGGGATGCTCGCGCTGATGCTGGGCCTCGCGGTCGGCATCGACTACGCGATGTTCGTCGTCTCCCGGTACCAGGAGGAACGCCAGAGCCAGGACGACGCCGAGACGGCGGCCGGCCGCGCCGTTGGCACCGCCGGGTCCGCGGTCGTCTTCGCCGGGACGACGGTGGTCATCGCGCTCGCCGGGCTGCTCGTGGTCGGCATCCCGTCGCTGACCAAGATGGGGCTGGCCGCCGCCGGTGCCGTCGTCGTGGCGGTCCTGGTGGCGCTGACCCTGGTCCCGGCGCTGCTGGGCATGTTCCCGAACAGGGTCCGGTCGCGGGCGCAGCGGCGGGCCGGGCGCACGAACCCCCGCGTCCCGGTGGCCCGGACGTGGATGCGGTTGGTCCGCCGCCGCCCGCTGCTGGTCACGGTGGCCGGGGTCGCGGTGCTCGCCGCTGTCGCCGTCCCGGCGCTGTCGCTGCAGCTGGGCACCCCCGGCGACGCGTCGCTGCCGACCACGGCCACCGAGCGCCGGGCCTACGACCTGCGGGCCGAGGCGTTCGGGCCCGGCTCCAACGGTCCGCTGACCGTGGTGGTCGACGCCCGCGGTGCGAGCGACCCGGAGACCGCGGTGACGGCCGTCGCGGACGACCTCGCGGCGACCGACGGCGTGGCCTCGGTGTCGACCCCGACCTTCAACGAGCAGGGGGACACGGCGATCCTCACCGCCGTTCCCACCACCGGGCCGACCGACGAGCGCACCGAGGCGCTGGTGGAGTCGCTGCGCGACGCTCGCCCGGCCGTGGAGCGTGACCAGGGCGTGAGCTATGAGATCACCGGGACGACGGCGCTCGACATCGACATGGCGCAGAAGACCCAGTCGGCCCTGGTGCCCTACGTCGCGCTCGTCGTCGGTCTCGCGGTGCTGCTCCTGCTGGTGGTGTTCCGCTCGATCTGGGTGCCGGTCAAGGCCGCGGTCGGCTTCCTGCTCTCGCTGTTCGCCTCGATCGGGGTGATCGTCGCGGTCTTCCAGTGGGGCTGGGCGGGTGATCTGCTCGGTGTCGAGCAGACTGGCCCGGTCATGAGCCTGATGCCGATCCTGCTGGTGGGGATCGTGTTCGGGCTGGCCATGGACTACGAGGTGTTCCTGGTGTCGCGGATGCGGGAGGCGCACGTGCACGGTGTGCCGGCCCGCGAGGCGGTCGGAACGGGCTTCGCGCAGAGCTCGAAGGTCGTGGTCGCCGCCGCGGTGATCATGATCGCGGTCTTCGGCGGGTTCGCGGCGGCGTCGGAACCGCTGATCAAGATGGTCGGTCTCGGTCTCGCCGCGGCGGTCTTCTTCGACGCCTTCGTCGTCCGCCTGACGCTCGTGCCCGCCGTCCTGCAGCTCCTCGGTGAGCGGGCCTGGTGGCTGCCGCGCTGGCTCGATCGGCTGCTGCCGCGCGTCGACGTGGAGGGTGCGTCGCTGGCTCCCGCACCGGCGGAGGAGCGACCCGACCTGGCGCTGAGCAACCGCTGATGAGCACCGGCCGGATCGGGGGGCGGGACGCGGCGGTCGCGCTCGTGGCGTTCCTCTTCGCCGCCCTCGGTGCCAGCATCGGCACCCAGGGGATCGTCGGTCCGGCCGTGCTCGTCCCCGGCGTGCTGCTCAGCCTGGTCGCCAGCGGTGCGCTGTTCACCGCGGCCCGGTGGCCGCGCGCCGCGACGGCCGTCGCGATCTGCTGCGAGACCGCCGCCTGCGCGCTCGGCTACCTGCCGACGCCGCTGCTGCTGGCTCCGCTGATCGGCTGCCTGTACTGGCTCGCGGTCGTCGGGTCGGTGCGGGCGGTCGCCTGGTGGACCGGGGCCGCGGTGGCCGCGGTCATCCTGGGCGGCCTGATCGACACCCCCACCGGCGGCTCGCTGGTGCTGCGCACCGTCGGGGTCGCGCTGTGGCTGCTGCCGGCGGTGTTCGCCGGCCGGACCACCCAGGCCCACCGGTCCTACCTGGACGTCGTCCGGGCCCGCGCCGAGGACGCCGAGCGCAGCCGGGACGACGAGGTCCGGCACCGGGTGGGGGAGGAGCGGCTGCGCATCGCGCGGGAGCTGCATGACGTCGTCGCCCACCACCTCACCGTGGCCCACGCGCAGGCCGGCACCGCGGAGCACCTGCTGGACCGGCGTCCCGAGCAGACGCGGGAGCTGCTGGCCGGGCTCAGTGGCTCCACGTCGGCGGCGCTCCAGGAGCTCAAGGCGACCGTGGCGGTGCTGCGCACCTCCGACGACGACCCCCCGGTGGACACCGTGCCGGCACCGGGGCTCGACCAGCTCGACGAGCTGGTCGAGCCCTGCCGGGCGGCCGGCATCGAGGTCACGGTGCTCCGCGAGGGGGCGCTGGAGTGCCTGCCCCGGCTGGTCGACGTCACCGCGTACCGGGTCGTCCAGGAGGCGCTGACCAACGTCACCAAGCACGCCGTCCGGCCGTCGGTGACGATCACCGTGAGCCGCACCGAGGGCACCTTCCGCGTCCACGTCGTGAACACCGGCGTCCGGCCCGGACCGGTGGGAGCGGGCTACGGGCTGATCGGGATGCGCGAACGCGCGCTCGCACTCGGTGGGACGGTGCACGCCGGCCCGGCCGGGGAAGACCAGTACGCCGTGACCTTCACCGTCCCGCTGACACCTTGGGAGGGACCCCGATGATCCGGGTGCTGCTGGCGGACGATCAGGCGCTGCTGCGCTCGACGTTCCGCATGCTGATCGACTCCGAGGACGACCTGACGGTCGTCGCCGAGGCCGCGAACGGCGTGGAGGCGGTCGACCTCGCCCGGGTCAACCATCCGGACCTGGTGCTGATGGACATCCGGATGCCGGTCCTGGACGGGCTCGCCGCCACCCGGCAGATCTGCTCCGACCCCGACCTGACCGGCACGCGGGTGCTGATCCTGACCACCTTCGAGTCCGACGAGCACGTGGCGCACGCGCTCCGCGCCGGGGCGAGCGGCTTCCTGGGCAAGGACGTCACGCCCGCCGAGCTGCTCGCCGGGATCCGGACGGTCGTGGACGGGGAGGCGCTGCTCTCCCCGGTCGCCACCCGGGTGCTGGTGAACCGCTTCCTCGCCAGTGCGGACGGCGTCGGAGACCTGCCGCGCGGACTGCTCCCGAGGCTGACCGACCGCGAGCGCGAGATCACCGGCCTGGCCGCGCTCGGCCTGTCCAACCAGGAGATCGCCGACCGGCTGGTGGTGAGCCCGCTGACCGTGCGCACCCACGTGCACCGGGCCATGACGAAGCTGGGCGCCCGCGACCGGGCCCAGTTGGTCGTCATCGCCTACCAGGAGGGGCTCGTCCGAGCGCCCTGACGGTCGCGCCCGGTCGGCCGTCTCAGTCCCCGATGAGCTTTGAATCCGGGGCGACGGGGAGGTCATCGTGCCGATCGTCATGCAGCCTCCCCGACCTACGGGTGCGACCGGGTCAATGCGCTGTTCGGGGTGGGAGTTCTCCGAGCGGCTGGCGGGAGCGACGTGGTCCCCGGCTTCCGCGGCGTCGGCGCACTGCGCCGAGCACGACGAGGAGCAGGAGGAGGCATGCGGCGCCGATGGTGGCGGGATGGGCCCACCAGCGTGTGCCGGTGTCGGCGGTCGCGACCGGGGCAGCTGTCCCGGCGTCGGGGAAGGTGATCGTCGCCTGCTGGGTGTGTTCGACCAGTCCGCTGCGCAGGCTGATCGTCGCCGTCCAGGGGCCTGCGGGGAGTTGGTCGTCCAGAGCGATGGTGACCGGTTCGGAGTCACCGATGGCGAGGGTGGTGCCGAGGACTGCGTCGAACGGCCCGGCGCTCAGTGCGCCGGGGCCGTCGGTCAGCGTGAGAGTGCCGGAGATGTCGAGGGCGCGACCGCCGGTGTTGTGGACCGTCGCGAGGACGATCGGCTGGCCCTCGGGTGAGCGCGTGGCGGTCAGGGAGTCGACGGTGAAGTCGGCTGCGGGTGCTCCACCGGGGCCGATCGACACGTAGAGGCGGATGCCGACGCGGCTCACCTGGGTGATGCCGCCGCTGGCGGCGGCATCTGAGGTCATCTCGGCCCAGACGACGGCGTACTGCTCCCCGGGTGGGGCGTCCGCCGGGACGGTGATGGTCACCGTCGCCGTCCGGGCGCCGCCGGAGGGGACGCTGGACACGCTGGGGTCGATCGAGGTCCATGAGGACAGTTCGTTGGCGGTGCGCCCTTCAGCGCCCTGGAAGGAGCCGTCGATGATGCTGGCGGCGGCGGCATAGAGCGAGACGTCCGCTGCGGAGTCGGTGGTGCTGGTGACCTGGATCCGGCGTTCGATGACCGTTCCGGGGGCGAGGTGGTCCACGATGTACACCCGTGCGCGGGGATCGTCGGTGGCCGTGACCGGCGCGTCGAGGAGCCTGAGCCCGATGCTCCCGGCCGCGGGTTCAGCGGCGGGAGCCGCGCTCGCCGCGCCCGCGGTCCCGAGCGCCATGGGCAGTGCGGCCAGGGCGACGAGGGCGAGCGCCAGCAGATGGTGGGATCGGCCACGTGCCGCCAGGACCGGGGAACGGCTGGCCGCTGGCCGTCCGCGCTCAGACAACGGAGTGCGTGATCGTCGCTGAGTAGACGCCGGCGGCCATGCCGCCGGGGACGCTGACGGTGATCGTGGGCGTCCAGGTCGCTGAGTTGTCCCCGGTGATCGCGGTGGCGGTCACCACCGGAGCGACTCCGGTGAGGTTGCCCGGGTCGTTCGCGGTGTACGTGGCGGTCCCGACCTGCGTGAGTGCGCCCACGGTGTAGCCGACCGCAGTCGCAGGTATCGCGGGGCCGACCGGTGGGGCGAAGGCGGTGGAGGTGGCGCTGGCGACCCATCCTGACCCCGCGACCGCGCTGCGCCCGTCGTCCACCTGTACCTGTCCGAGAGGACCACTGATGGCCCCACCCAGCACGGCGTTGTCCGCCGTGCCCAGGCTGCCGGCGTCGGTCGGCACGGTGATGCCGAGGACTCCGCCCTGCACGGTGACCGTCGCGGCGGTGACACCGGTCGTCTCCGCGATCGCGGGTGTGCCGGCGCCGAGCGCGAGCGCGAGGACGGCGGTGGTGACGAGCAGGCTGCGCGTTCTCATCAGGCATCCTCTGGTTGGGTGGAGCCAGACTCGATCGCCGGGCTCCGGCCGCTCCCGGAGCCCATCGACACGATCACGTGCAAGCTGAAGCGCGACCTGGCCGGGACGACCGCCTCACCCCCGAAAGGGGAGGCCGTTCATCCCATCGGGGTCTCGTGCACTCACGGGACGAGGTCGATGACTCCAGGGAGTGGGCGCCCAACTGGGCCAGCCTGCCGTACCACGATCAAGGGAGAACACCTTGAAGCTCCGCGCATCCCTGATCCTCGGCACCGCAACCGCCGGCCTGCTCGTCGTCACCGCCGGCCCCGCCATGGCCGCTGACACCGCGACCACCTTCGAACTCACCGGAGGGGGCCTGGCCCTCTCGGCGCCGGCCACCGCGCCCCTCACCAACGCCCCTGCCGGAACCCTGACGATCACCGGCAGCCTGGGAGAAGCCGCCGTGACCGACAGCCGCGGCGGCACTGTGGCCTGGACGGCTTCAGCGGCATCCACCGCCTTCACCGGCGTACTGGGCTCGTCGTCCACCGCGGTCTCCTACACCGCTGGGGTGGTCGCGGAGACCGGCACGATCACCGTCGCCGACGGCATTGCGACGACCCTCACCGCCACGCCCGCGAGCGTGGTCGCACCGACCACCCTGTCGGGCAACAACACCGCTTCATGGACCTCCACCCTGGCCGTCACCATGCCGGCGGGTGCCCTCGCTGACGACTACTCGGGAACCGTCACCACCTCTGTCCTGTAACCCGAGGACGCACGACCAGCACGCGCCGCGTGCCTCACCGGCGCTGTGGTCGACCGCGGCAGTCGGGCCCCCGCCCGGCTGCCGCCGTCAACCGCTGTCGGGCAAGCGGGCCTGATCTGGGCACCGGAGCTGCCCGCGCTGTTCGTCCCGCACCAATCATGAACCGCACCGGCCTGCACGGGCCCGGAGTCCCGCGAAGTGCGTCGGGGAGTGTGCGCGGCGCAGCAGCTCCAGGGCCGAGGCGGACGGCGTCCCGGCCGCGGCGGTGTAGAGCAGCACGCGGTGGCCGGCGTCGTCGGGCGGGGTGAGCACCTCGAACGCCACCTCCAGCTCGCCGACCTCCGGGTGTCGCAGGTGCTTGCTGCCGGACACGCAGTTCGCCACCGGGTGCCGGGCCCACAGCCGGGCGAACTCCGCGCTCTGTACGGTCAGCTCGCCCACCAGCCGGGTCAGCTCGTCGTCGTCCGGCGACCGGCCGGCCAGCACGCGCAGCGACGACACGGCCCGCTGTGCCTCGTCGTCCCACCGCGTGTACAGCTCCCGCGTGTGCGCGTCGAGGAACAGCAGCCGGGTCATGTTCGGCCGCTCGGCCGGGCGGTGCGGTGAGTCGAACGGCAGGTGCCCGGCGACCAGGCGGTGGCCCAGCGGGTTCCAGCCGAGCACCTCGCTGCGCCGTCCCAGCACCACTGCCGGGGTGTCCGGCATCGACTCGATCAGCCGCAGCATCCCGGGGCGGATCACGTCCGGGCGCGACCGGGAACGGCGGCGCGCGGGGGTGCGGGCCAGGGTGCGCAGGTGCGTCTGCTCGTCGGCGTCCAGCTCCAGTGCCCGGGCCAGCGCGTCGAGGACCGCCTCCGACGCGTTCGCGCTGAGCCCCTGCTCCAGCCGCGCGTAGTACGTGGCGCTCACCCCGGCCAGCATCGCCAGCTCCTCGCGCCGCAGCCCGGGCACCCGCCGCGCGCCGTAGCCGCGCAGGCCGACGTCCGCCGGCTGCAACGCCGCGCGGCGCACGCGCAGGAACTCCCCGAGCTCGGTCATGGGCTCATCCTGCCGCCGGCCACAACACCCAGCCTGTCCCTGCGAGTGACAGGCAGACGGGGGTGTGGTTGTCCGGCCGCCACCAGCGCAGCGTCGCCGGGGTGACCACTCTCGCCTCACCGACCCGGCAGCGCGCCGCCCTCGCCGTGCTGCTCACCGCGAGCTTCACCCTCGCCGTCGACTTCTCCATCCTCAACGTCGCCCTGCCCACGATCGGTGCGGACGTCGGCTTCCGCCTCGCCGACCTGCAGTGGATCGCCACCGCCTTCGCGCTCTGCGCCGCCGGGCTCACCCTGCTCATGGGCCGGGTCGCCGACCTCGCCGGACGGCGGCGGATGTTCCTGCTCGGCATGGCCCTGCTCGGCGCCGGCTCGCTGCTCGGCGGGCTGGCGACCACACCGGCGGTCCTGCTCACCGCCCGGGTCGCCCAGGGCGTTGCGACGGCGATCGTCGTCCCGGCCGCGCTGGCGCTGCTCCTCGCGACGTTCCCGGAGGGCCCGGCCCGCGACCGGGCGCTCGGGCTGAACGGTGCGCTGATGGCCGCCGGGTTCACCACCGGCGCCGTCCTCGGCGGGCTGCTGACCGACCTGCTCAGCTGGCGGTGGGCCTTCTTCCTCAACGTCCCCGTCGCCGTGATCGTGCTGATCGTCGCGCCGCGGGTGCTCGCCGAGCGCCCGGCCGAGCAGCGCAGCCGGCTCGACGTGCCCGGTGCGGCGACCGTGACGCTCGGGCTGCTCGCGCTCGTCTTCGGGCTGACCCGCGCCGCGTCGCACGGCTGGACCGACGGCCTGACGCTGCTCGCCTTCGCCATTGCGGTGGCGCTGCTGGTCGCCTTCGTCGCCGTCGAGCGGGGGACGGCGTTCCCGCTGGTGCCGCTGTCGGTGCTCCGTCGGCGCAGTGTCGCGATCGGCAACGTGGCCGGTGCGCTCGCCTTCGTCACCGAGACGTCGCTGGTCTTCCTGCTCACCCTGTACCTGCAGGAGGTGCTCGGCTACAGCCCGCTCGGCGCCGGCCTGGCGTTCGCCGTCCTCGGGCTCGGCACCGTGGCCGGCGGGCTGCTCGGGCCCCGCGTGATCGGGCGGTTCGGCAACCGGACGGCGATCGTCGGCGGCTTCGTCGTCCAGGCCGTGGCGACGCTGTCGCTGGTGTTCGTCTCCGCGGACGCGGATTCGATCTGGTTGGTGCTGGCGGCCACCTTCGTCGGGGGAGTTGCGAACCTCGTCGTCATCGTCGGGTTCATGGTCACCGCGACGTCCGGGCTGCCGGAGACCGAGCAGGGGCTGGCGACCGGGCTGACCACGATGAGCCAGCAGATCGGCATCACGCTCGGGACGCCGGTCATGAGCGCCGTCGTCACCGCGATGGTGCTTGGCGGCTCGGGGGTGCTCGACGGGGTGACGACGGCGATCGCGGTCAACGGCGCGCTCTGCCTGCTCGGCGCGGCGGTCGTGGCGGCGCGTCTCGGTGGGCGGTCGGCGCCGCGCCGGTGACCTCTACCCGGGCGGCGGACGGCTCACTAGCGTGCCGGCATGGACAGCCAGGTCGACGGGGCGTCGGTCCACTCCGTCGAGCACGGGGGCGGGCTGACGCTCGTCGCGCTGCACGGTGCCGGCGTCGACCACCGGGAGATCGAGGCGGCGGTCGAGGCCGTCGTCCCGGACGCCGGCCTACGCCGGGTCTACCCGGACCTGCCCGGGATGGGCCGCTCGACGGCCGAGGGGCTGAGAAGCAACGACGACGCCGTCACGCTGCTCGCCGGCTTCGTCGAGCAGCTGGCCGACGAACCGGTGCTGCTGCTCGGGCACTCCTACGGCGCCTACCTGGCCCGGGGCCTGGCCGCCCGCCGTCCGGACCTGGTGCGCGGCCTCGCCCTGGTGTGCCCGCTCGGCGAGCGGACCGGGCAGGTGCCTGAGCACCAGGTGGTCCGCCAGGACGACGACGCCCACGACGAGCTGGCGCCGGAGCAGCGGGCGGGGTTCGACGAGTACTTCGTGGTCCGGACCCGGACGACCGCCCGCCGCTACCGCGACCACGTCGTCCCCGGCACGATGCTGGTCGACGAGGCCGCGCTGGGTCGGGTCTTCGCGGGGTGGTCGATCGACCTGGGCGGCTACGACGGGCCCACCCTCATCGTCGCCGGCCGCCGCGACTCCACCGTCGGGTACGCCGATGCGGTCGGGCTCCTCGGCGACCACCCGCACGCCACCCTGGCGGTCGTGGACGACGCCGGCCATGCGCTCGTGCACGAGCGGCCGGAGGTGTTCGGCGCGCTGCTCCGCGAGTGGATCGACCGCGCCCGCCTCAGTCCCTGATGGGGCACTGGAGGTTGATCGGGTTGCCGTCCGGGTCGCTCACGTGGGCCACGCGCATGCCCCACTCCATGTCCGTCGGGCCGCCGGTGACGGAGCCGCCGTGTGCGCGCACGGAGTCCAGGAGCGCGTCGACGTCGTCGACGCCGATCCCCAGCAGGGTGCGGTTGCCGGCGGGTGGCTCGGCCTCCCGGACGAGCCCCAGCACCGAGTCACCGATGCGCAGGTTGAGGAAGAACGGCGGCTCGCCGTCGTCCTCCGGCGGGGTCCGCTCGACCACCTGCCCGCCCAGGACCCCGACGTAGAAGTCCCTCAGGCTCTCCGGGTCAGCCGTGAGGATCATGGGCAGGATCGTGGGCACGGGATCTCCTTCGGGTCGTCTTGCAGCACTGACTCCGGGATGGCGGGGAAGTCATCGGCTCGGCCGTCAGCGGAGTTGAGCCGGGCCGCCTGGCGGGTCAGGTGGTCGCGCTCGGCCGTGTTGCCCGCTCGGGTGGCCGCCTCGGCGTAGAGCCGCGCCGCCGTCGTCCGGTCGCCGTCCTTCTCGTGCAGGTACGCGGCCACGGCACGGTGGCGGGGGAGTGCGTCGTCCAGCTGGGCGAGCGCCGCGAGGCCGGCGCGTGGACCGTCGGCCTCGCCGACGGCGACCGCGCGGTTGAGCCGCACCACCGGGCTGCCGGTCAGCCGGACCAGCTCGTCGTACCACTCCACGACCTGCACCCAGTCGGTCTCCGCGGCCGACCGTGCGTCGGCGTGCAGCGCCGCGATCGCGGCCTGGGCCTGGTACTCGCCCAGCCGGTCCCGGACAAGGGCGGCCTGCAGCACCTGGACTCCCTCGCTGATCAGCGCGGTGTCCCACCGGTTGCGGTCCTGCTCGGCGAGCGGCACCAGGCTGCCGTCGGGGGCGGTCCGCGCGGCGCGCCGGGCGTGGTGAAGCAGCATCAGGGCGAGCAGCCCCGCCACCTCCGGGTGGTCGACGGCGGCGGCGAGCTGCCGGGTGAGCCGGATCGCCTCGGCGGCCAGGTCGACGTCACCGGAGTAGCCCTCGTTGAACACCAGGTAGAGGACGCGCAGCACGGTGGCGACGTCGCCGGGCTCGTCGAAGCGGACGCCGGACACGGTGCGCTTCGCCCGGCTGATCCGCTGGGCCATCGTCGCCTCGGGCACCAGGTAGGCCGAGGCGATCTGGCGGGTGGTCAGCCCGCCGACGGCGCGCAGCGTGAGCGCTACGGCCGACGCGGGCGTCAACGACGGGTGCGCGCACAGGAAGTACAACTGCAGCGTGTCGTCCGCCGAGGGCACGGGTCCGGACGGCGGCTCGTCCGCGACCGTCTCCTCGCGGCGGCGGCGCGTGGCCTCGGCCCGGGTCGCGTCGAGGAACCGGCGCCAGGCCACGGTGACCAGCCAGCCCCTCGGGTCCCGCGGCGGGGCGGCCGGCCAGCTGTGCACCGCCTCGACCAGCGCCTCCTGGACGGCGTCCTCGGCCGCCGCGAAGTCGGCTCCGCGGCGGACGAGGACGCCGATCACGCCCGGGACCAGGCTCCGGAGCAGCGCCTCGTCCACGTCACTCCGTGACGGTGGGTGGCGCGCCCAGGAACGGGCGCAGCTCCAGCCACTCGCGGATCGGCTGACCACCCGGGCCGGGGGCCGCCGAGAGCTCCCCAGCCAGCTCGACGGCGCGCTCGTAGCTGTCGACGTCGATCGCCATCCACCCGGCGATGAGGTCCTTGGTCTCGGCGAACGGCCCGTCGGTGACCGGCGGACGGCCTTCGCCGTCGTAGCGGACCCAGGTGCCCTCGGGGGCGAGCGCCTGGCCGTCGACGAACTCGCCGCTCTCGGTCAGCTTCGCCGCGAAGTCGTTCATGTACTGGATGTGGGCCGAGACCTCGTCCGGCGTCCACTGGTCCATCGGCGCGCAGTCGAGCGACTTCGACGTGCTGCGGTAGTGCTTGAGCATCAGGTACTTGGCCATGGTGGCTCTCCTCGGTGCTGGTGCGGCCCATCGTGGCCGCGGACACCCCAGGGACGGAACCGGCTGCGCGTTCTCGACATCGGGCGGTGGCTGGACGGTCGTGCGGGTCGTTCTCGGGCTCTCCGCAGCGGTCCGACCAGTGCGCTCTGGCGGTCTGTCAAGGCCCTGGGAAGATCTGTGGACAAGCGTCTGACCTGCGGATACGAGTTGTACCAGTGGCTTGGTGCCGATATCATTCGTACACACGTTCGATCCGGTCGGGAGGTGTCATGAGCGAGTTGCAGTCGGCTCTGGACGCCCTTGCGGCCGAGGACCTGCATGGCTTGACGGATGGCGCTGTGTTGGACCGGACGGCGTTGTTGGTGCAGCTCGGCAATCGGGTCGCGGCGGAGTTGACCCGCACGGTGCGCCGGGCGGAGACCACGCAGGCCGCCGAGCGCGACGGGTTGAAGTCGATGCGGTCGTGGTTGATCGGGCATGCGCGGTTGTCGCAGACGGAGGCGTCGCGGGTCGTGCGGTCGGGGCGGGTGCTGGAGCACTTCCCGGCCTTGGCGGCCGGGTTCGCCGACGGGCAGGTCACGGCGGCGCAGGTGAACGTGGTGGCGGAGAAGGTCGGGGCCGGTGAGGTGGCCCGGGCCGAGGAGCAGGGCATCGACCTGGGTGCCTTCGACCAGGTGTGGGCGCGGGTGGCCACGGAGTCCCCGCACGAGTCGCTGGCCGCCGCGGTGCAGGCCTTCGACGACGCCCTCGATCCCGATGGCCCGGAGCCGGACCCGACCGAGGGCCGCCGGTTGACGATGGTCAAGCACGCCGACGGGACCGTCACCGGCCGCTTCGAGCTGGATGCCGCCGGTGGGGAGAAGGCGCAGGCGGCGATCGAGTCGATCGTGCAGGCCGACCGCCCCCAGGGCGATGAGCGGACCCGCGCGCAGCAGAACGGCGATGCCTTCGTGCAGCTGTGTGACAACCAGCTGGCCTCGGGGAACCTGCCGATCCTGCGCACGGTGAAGCCGCACGTGGTGGTGGGCATCGACGTCGACGATCTGGTCGACCCGGCGACCGGTGCCGGTGCTGCGGAGATGGGGTTCGGGGCGACGATCTCTGCGGCGCGGGCCCGCTACCTGGCGTGTGACGGCAGCATCTCCCGGATCGTGATGGGCCCCGACGGCGTGCCCCTCGACCTCGGGAGAGATCACCGGGTGGTCACACCGGGCCTGCGCAAGGCGGTGGAACGGCGGGACAAGTCCTGCGTGTTCGCCGGCTGCGGTGCCCCGTCGTGGTGGTGCGACGTCCACCACCTCATCCACTGGCTGCACGGCGGAGAGACCTCGCTGCAGAACTCAGCCCTGTTGTGCGAACGGCACCACACCAAGGTCCACCACGGGTTCCGGGTCGAACGCGATCCCGGCGGACGATGGCGCACCTACCGCCCCGACGGCACCCAGATCCTCATCGGATCCCTGCTGCACTGATCGGCCCGGTCCCGGTAGCCGGCCACGGTCTCACCGTGGCCGGCCACTGGTGCGTGCGTGAAGCCGTCACGCTGCCCGGCTACCGGAGTTGCCTGGCTACCGGAGTTGGCCGGCCGCCAGAGGTTGCCGGCCGCCAGGGTTGCCCGGCCACCGCAGTCGCCTGGTCCGGCGCGCTCCGGGTCAGGGGCCGGTCGCGACGCCGGCCACGGCGAGGAGACCGTGGTGGTTTCCCGACGCCGCCCCGGGGCAGCGGACCGGGAGCATCGGGCACGTGCAGTCGCGAGGGACGGGAGGCCGGCGTGGTGAGGCTCTCCGACGTGGCGGACGAGCTGTACGGGTTGCCGCCGGACGAGTTCATCGCCGCACGCGACGCGCGGCGCAAGGAGGCGCGGGCCCGGGGCGACCGGGAGCTGGCGGAGGAGATCGGCGGGCTGCGGAAGCCGACGACCGCGGCCTGGGTGGTCAACACGCTCGTGCGGCGGCAGCCCGACGAGCTCCGCCAGCTCGTCGACCTCGGGGCCGACCTCCGAGAGGCGCAGCGCGACCTCGAGGGCGACCAGCTGAAAGAGCTCACCCGGCAGCGCCGTGCCGTGGTGCTGGCGCTGACCCGGCAGGCCCGCTCGCTGGCGAAGGAGCTGGGCAGGCCGGTGAGCGACTCGGTCGCCGGTCAGGTCCAGGACACCCTGCGCGCGGCGGTCGCCGACGAGGACGCCGGACGCGCGACGCTGTCCGGCCGGCTCACGTCGCCACTGTCCTACTCCGGCGTCGGAACGGCAGACGTGCGGGGCTCGGTGGCCACCCTCCCGCAGGGGGAGGACGACGCACCGGCCCCGACCACCCGCGGCGACCGCGCGTCGGGGGAGGACCGGCGGCAACGCGCCGCGGAGCGGCAGCTGGCCGGTGCGCGGGAGGAGCTGGCCGACGCCGAGACCGCCGCCGCCGACGCCGAGGCGGACGCGGAGCGGGAGCGGGAACAGCTGGCGGGGCTCAGTACGCGGCAGGAGCAGCTGCGCGCGCGGATCGGCGAGCTCGAGGCGGAACTGCGCCAGGCCGAGCAGGAGGCCGGTGAGGTGACCGCGGACCTGCGGGGCGGCCAGCGGAGGCGGGATGCCGCCGAGCGCCGGGAGCAGCGTGCGAACACGGTGCGGGACCGTGCCCGGGCACGTGTGCAGCGACTCGAGCAGACCGCGACCCCCGGCGGCGCAGCGACCTGAGCTCCCCGCATCGGCCACGGTCCCGCGCGGCATGAGCCCTCCCCGCACGGGTAGAGCGCCTGCAGGCGACGCGAGGAGGCGGTGGCAGTGGCTCGAGCCATCTGGACCGGGGCCCTGGGCTTCGGGCTGGTGAACGTGCCGGTCGGGTTGTACTCCGCGACCGAGGACAAGTCGGTGCACTTCAACCAGTTCGAGCGGGGGACCTCCTCCCGGATCCGCTACCGGCGGGTCAACGAGGACACCGGCCAGGAGGTCGACTACGACGACATCGTCAAGGGCGAGGACATCGGTGACGGTCGCTACGTCATCGTGGCGCCCGAGGAGCTGGAGGAGATCGCGCCGGGGCGCTCCCGGGTCATCGACATCTCCGACTTCGTCGACGTGGCCGAGATCGACCCGATCTTCTACCAGAAGACCTACTACCTGGCCCCGCAGGACGACCAGGCGCAGCGGGCCTACGCCCTCCTCCTGCAGGCGATGGAACGCGCCGGCCGGGTGGGGATCGCCACGTTCGTGATGCGGTCCAAGCAGTACCTGGCCGCCATCCGCCCGCAGGGCGAGGTCCTGACCCTGGAGACCATGTTCTTCGCCGACGAGGTGCGGGACCCCGTGGACGAGATCGAGCAGCTGCCGGTACGCCAGTCCTTCAAGTCCCGCGACCTCGACATGGCGGTGTCCCTCATCGACTCGATGACCACTGAGTGGGATCCCGGCAACTACCGGGACACCTATCGCGACCGCGTCAACGAGCTGATCGAGGCCAAGCGCCGCGGCGACGAGGTGGTCACCGAAGGCGAGCCGGAGACCGCCTCGAACGTCGTGGACCTGATGGAGGCGCTCAGCGCCAGCGTCGCGAACGCCAAGGGACACCGGCCGGGCAACGCCCAGGACACCGGCGGGCTGACCACGCGCCGGGCAGGGGCGGACGCCAACGGCGGGGACTCCGACCGGCCGGCTGAGGACCTGGGCGACCTGTCCAAGAAGGAGCTGTACGACCAGGCCCAGGAGCTCGACGTCGCCGGCCGGTCGAAGATGACCAAGGACGAGCTGGAGGACGCCGTGCGGGCGGCCCGCCAGGGGGACGGGCGCGCGAGCAAGGCGTCCTGACCAGGCCGGCTCAGGCGTCCTCGCGGTCCGGGCTCTCCAGCCGGAAGAAGTTGCTCTGGTTCCCGTCCTTGCGCTCCTCCTGGTAGAGGAAGTTCAGCTTCCGTGCGTCGAAGGTGTCGAACCACTCATCCCAGCTCACCTGGCGCAGGTTCTCCGAGTCGCCGGTGAAGTCGAACCGCAGGACGCCGAGGTGGTCGCCGTGTTCGGTGCCGTCGACGGTGGCCGGCACCCCACCGCGGTCCTCCGCCCACTTCCGGATCACCTCGTGGCTGGAGGTGGCGAGGCTGCGGCCGGCGCGCTCGGGGTCCTCGTCCAGCGAGGTGATCTCCTGCGAGTACTGCAGGGAGCGCGACGTCTCATCCCCGAGGCGCAGGTGGCCGTCGTCGGGACCGCGGTCGCCCGGCTGGCCGGCCTGACCGTCCTCCGGCGCTCCGCCGCCGGCAGCCTTCCCCTTGCGGTGGGCATCGGAGATCGCGCTGACCAGTTCCTCCTTCTTCATCGAGGAGGTCCCCCCGATGCCGGCGGCTCGGGCCTGCTCGCGCAGGTCGTCCAGCTTCGTCGCGCGCAGTTCGGTCTCGCTGAGGTCGGGCGTGTTCGGGGTCTCGTTCGTCACGGTGTCCTCCTCATCCGGATCGCACCCGGCGACCCGTCTCGTCGTCCAGTCCGGCCGTGCGACTGCGCCCTACCCGTGGTGGAGGAGCCCACGCACGGTCGGCGCCGGGCCGGCGGCCGCCGTCACCAGGCGACGGGACCGTGCCGGTCGGTGAAGGTGCCGGTCGGCCCGTCCGCCCCGATCGACGCCATCGCGACGATGGCGTCCGTGCCCTCGGTGACGGTCTGCGAGCCGGCGTGGCCGTTGAAGTCGGTGGCCGTGTAGCCGGGGTCCACCATGTTGATCCGCAGCTCCGGGAGGAACTGGGCGTAGACCGCGGTGAGCATGTTGACCGCCGCCTTGCTGGCCGAGTACCCGAGCGAGGGGACCGAGTGCTCGATCCGGGCCTCGTCGGAGCGCACGGCGAACGAGCCCAGCCCGCTGGTCACGTTCACGATGACCGGCTCCTTCGACTCCCGCAGCAGCGGCAGGAAGGCGTGCGTCGTCCGGACGATCCCCACGGTGTTGGTGTCGAGCACGGCCATCAGGTCCGGGCCGGTGTACTCGTCCACCGCGCCGATCGGTCCGGGGATGCCGGCGTTGTTGACCAGCACGTCCAGGCCGCCGAAGCGCTCGCGCACCTCGGCCGCCGCGGCCGCCACCGACTCGTCGGAGCTCACGTCGATGCGCACCCACTCGACCCCCAGCTCCTCGGCCGCGCGCTGACCCCGCTCCGGGTCGCGGGCGCCGATGACCACCCGGTGCCCGAGCTCCGTCAGCCGCCGGGCCGCCTCGAAGCCCAGACTCTTGTTGCCGCCAGTGATCAATGTCGTCGTCATGCGACCGACGGTGCCCCCGTCCGGCCGACGTCCGGTGGTCCCGCTGGACCGTGTGACCGGCAGTACCACCCAGCTCGCCTGCGGTGGACGACGATGGGCGCATGGTCGATCGAGGGGACTTCGCGGCACTGCTCCGCGCGTGGCGGGAACGCCTGCAGCCGGCCGCCGTCGGGTTCCCCACGGGGCAGCGCCGCACCGCGGGCTTGCGCCGGGAGGAGGTCGCCCTGCTGGCCGGGGTCTCGGTCGACTACCTGGTCCGGCTGGAGCAGGGGCGGGCAGCGCGTCCCTCGGCGCAGGTCGTCGCCTCGCTGGCCCGGGTGCTGCAGCTCTCGGACCTCGAACGCGACCAGCTCCACCTCGCCGCCGGCCTGCCGGCCCCGCTGCCCAGCGCCGTCCCCACGCACATCCCGGCCAGCGTGCAGCGGCTGCTCGCCCGGCTCCCGGACGTCGCCATCGGGGTGTGGACGGCGCACTGGACGCTGCTCACCGCCAACGCGGCCTGGCGGTCGCTCCTGGGTGAGATGGACCCCGGGCTCAACCTGCTCGTCGCCGAGTTCACCGGCACCGCACCGCAGGTCGTGTGGAGCGAGGGTGACCACGAACGCCACGAACGGGCGCTCGTCTCCGACCTGCGCAGCGCCCTGATCCGCTACCCGGACGACCGGTCCGCGCAGGCCGTGCTCGCCGAGCTACGGGGCAACGAGCGCTTCGCCCGACTGTGGGCCGAGGGCACCGTCACCGAGCACCGCGTGCAGGCGAAGACCTTCCTGCACCCACTCGTGGGTGAGGTGACGCTGGACTGCGACGTGTTCACCGTGATCGGCACCGACCTGCGCATCGTCACCTACACGGCCGAGCCCGGCACCGGGGACGCCTCGCGGTTCGACCTGGTCCGCACGCTGGGCGTGGCCGAGGTCAGCCCTGGTCTGTCAGGCTGACGAAGCCCCACACGTGCTTGCGGCCCTCCTCGGGAGCCCACCCGTGGGACGCGCAGAGCCGGGCGATGAGGTGCAGGCCCAGGCCGCCGAAGGCAGGGTCCCGGTCCACCGCCGGCACCGGCGCGTCCTGCGGGTCGGCGTCGGTGACGTCGATCAGCCAGCCGGTCGGCGTCGCGGTGACGGTGGTCCGCACCGGTGGGAGTCCGTGACGGACGCCGTTGGACGTCAGCTCCTCGAAGGCCAGCAGCAACCGCTCGAGCGCCGACCCGTCCGCGTCCCCGTCGCCCCGGCCGGCCGGGAGCGCCTCGTCGCGCAGTCGCCGGCGGTACCGGGTGAGGTCGGCAGGACGCCGGAGCTCCCAGTTCCACGACGCCCACACCTGCGACGGCCGCGGTGGTTCCAGCAGCGGCCAACCGGAGCGGCTCACTCGGTCTCCTCCAGGGAAGCGGGCACGACGTTGGGGCCGGCCTCGGCCGGGCGGGGACGGTCCTGGGGGTGCAGCCGGACGGCGACCAGTGCGACGTCGTCGTCGGGGCGACCGTGCACCATCTGGTCCAGCACCCCGTCGCAGAGCTCGTCGAGCGTGGCACCGGCCAGGCCGGCGACGGCGTCGACGAGCCGCTCCAGGCCGTCGTCGAGCGTGGCGTCGCGGCGCTCGATCAGCCCGTCGGTGTAGAGCAGCACGCTGGCGCCCGGCTGCAGGGCGAGCGCCCGTTCCCGCCGCTGCGCCGCGGGGTCGACGCCCAGCAGGAGGTCGGCGCGCCCGTCGTCCAGGACCGTGATCTCGCCGTCCGGGCTGATGACGAGCGGTGGCGGGTGCCCAGCGCTGGCCCACACCAGCCGGGTCACCCCCTGCCTCAGCTCCTCCGGGGTCTGCTCGAACCGGGCGATCGCGGCGGTGGCGATGGTGCGCACCATCAGCGTCTCCATCGACTCGTCGAGGCCGCGCAGCACCTCGACCGGCCCCGCGTTGCTGTACGCGGCGATCCCGCGCAGCAGTCCGCGCAGCTGGCCCATGGCGGCCGCGGCAGCCGTGTCGTGGCCGGCGACGTCCCCGATGACCAGCATGGTGGTGCCGCCCGGCTGCAGGAACGCGTCGTACCAGTCGCCGCCCACCTGCGCCGCCTCGGCGGCGGGCAGGTACCGCACCAGGATCTGCGCGTGGTCGGGCTCGGGTGGGTCGGTGAGCAGGCTGCGCTGCAGGCTCTCGGCGATCGTGGCCTGCGCGTTCGCCGACCGGGCGTTGTCCAGGGCCAGGCCGATCCGGTCGGCGAGGTCCTGGGCGGTCGAGCGCCAGTCGCGAGCGAGCGGACGGGACGCCGCGCAGAGCAGGGTCAACGCGCCGAACACCTTGCCGCGACCGCGCAGCGGGAGCTTCACCGCCCGGGAGTCGCCCAGCAGGTCCAACTGGCGGCGCGCCTCCCCGGCGGGCAGCAGGGCCGCCAGCTCGGCGGTCGACAGCGTCTCCGGCCGGCCGGTCTCCAGCACCCGGGTCAGCGGTGAGTGCGGCAGCGTCTCGGCGCGGGCCGAGACGTAGCGGTCGAGCACCGGGCGCAGCGCCGGGTCCGCGTGCGCCCAGCCGACGTCCCGGGGGCGGCCGGTGCCGTCGACCACGGTGACGATGCAGGCGTCCGCCAGCCCCGGCACGAGCGCGCTCGGCAGCCCGGCGACGGCGGCGGGCACGTCGACGGCCTCGGCCAGTTCGGCGTTGACCCGGGCCACCAGGGCGAGCCGAGCCGCGGAGCCCTCCGCCTCGGCCTCCGAGCGCTTCCGGTCGGTGACGTCGGAGAAGTAGAGCGACACCCCGTCGGCGGTGGGCCAGCAGAGCACGTCGTACCAGCCGTCCAGCGGAGCCGGGTACCAGGCGGTGAACGACTGCGGCTCCCGCGTCTCGACGGCCGTGCGGTAGGCGGCCTCGTAGTCGGTGCCCACCGTGTCGGGGAAGACCTCCCAGATCGTGCGGCCCAGCAGTTCGTCCCGGGAGTGGCCGAGCAGTGCCTCGGCGGCCGGGTTGAGCAGGGTGAACCGCCACTCGGTGTCCAGGGAGACGAAGCCCGACGGCATCGCCTCGACCGTGCGGGAGGTGCGCCGCTCGACCTCGCGCGCGGCCTCGACCTCCCCGGTGCGTGCGGTCAGCTCCGCCTGCAGCCGCTGCACCTGGGCCAGCAGGTTCTCCTGCCGGTCGGCGTCGGACCGCGCGGACTCCTGTTCGCGCACGTAGTCGGTCAGGTCGTCGACCCGCTGCAGGAACATCGCCAGCTTGCCGTCCTCGTCGAGGACGGGGATCGCGATGAGCGCCCACCAGCGGTCCTCGACCAGCCCGGTGTCGGGGTTGACCACCGGGTAGCGCTCGATCGGCAGGGCGTCCGGTCGGCCGGTGGCGCCGGCGCGTTCGAACGACCGGGCGATGTAGGGGACGCCCTCGGGGTCCAGCGCGTCGGGCGCCGGTGGGAACGCGTCGAACAGCCTCCGGCCGACGATCTGCTCCGGCACGACGCCGACCGTCCGCAGGTAGGCCGAGTTCGCGTAGTGCACGACCAGGTCGGGGGAGAGCACCAGATGGGCTGTCGGCAGCGCGGCGAACAGCATCGCGAAGTCAGGAACCAAGACCTTCTCTCTCGTCCGCCCCGGTGCCGGTGGTGCCCGAGACGGACGAGTCTCCCAGAGTCCGCTGGTCCGGCTCGGTGAACTGCCTCGACGACGGGTGACAACCTGGCGGCATGACGCAGCTCGGTCGGCAGGTCGCCGTCGTCGGCGGGGGAGTGCTCGGCGTCTCGACCGCCGCCCAGCTGGCCGCCCGGGGCGCGCGGGTCACGCTGCTGACCGAGGGCGAGCTGGCCGGCGGCGCGTCGGGACGGTCGCTGTCCTGGCTGAACTCGGCCGGCGACTTCCCGGCCGAGTACCACCGGCTCCGCGTGCTCGGCCTCCAGCGGTACCGGACCTTCGCCGCACGCCCCGACTCGACCGCGCACGTCGTCTTCGACGGCGGCCTCCGCTGGGGCGACGGCGTCCGCGCCTCGTTCGAGCACCAGCGCGACATCGGCTACCCGGCCGAGTGGTTGGGTCGCGCCGACGTGGCCGCCCGCCTGTCCGGGGTGGCCGTCGACGCGGTCCCGGACGACGGGGCGCTGTTCAACCCGGACGAGGGCTGGGCCGACCTGCCGTCGCTGATCGGTCAGCTGGTGCGGGACCTGGAGGCCGCCGGGGGAGCGGTGCGCACCGCGGTCGGCCGGTGCGACGTCGTCGTGGCGGGTGGCCGGGTCACCGACGTCCGGACCGGGACCGGCGACGTCCTCGCCGCCGATGCGGTGGTGCTGGCCACCGGAGCCGACGTCCCGCGCGCCCTGGCCGCTCTCGGCGTGCCCGTCCCGGACGCCACCTCCAACGCGCTGCTGCTCCGCACCCCGCCGTTCGCGCACCGGCTCCGCGCCGTGCTGAACACGCCGCGGGTGGCCCTGCGCCCCGCGCCCGGCGGCGGGATCGTCCTGGACGCCGGCTGGTCGGAGGAGCAGGTGGTCCGCCGGGACGACGGGACCTTCGACGTCCAGGACGCCACGGTGCAGGGCCTGCTGCACGAGGCCTCGCAGGTGCTCGCCGGTCACCCGGTGCTGACGTGCGAGTCCCGCGGTGTCGGGCGCAAGCCGATCCCCGGCGACGGGCACCCGGTGCTCGGCGCCGTCCCGGGCGTCGACGGGCTGACCGTTGCCTTCACCCACAGCGGCGCGACGCTCGGCCTCATCGCCGGGGAGCTGCTGGCCGGGGAGGTCCTGGACGGAGCGCCGAGCCCCCTGCTGGCTGCCTTCCGGCCCGCCCGGTTCGGCTGACCAGCCGGGGGGTCAGCGGGCGGCGGCGGCGTCCCGGACGCCGAACTCCGCCAGCGCGCCGGTGTACCGCTTCGGCAGGGGAGCGGCGTACTCGCCGCGCTTCCCGGTGCGCAGCCCGAGCCGCACCAGCCCCTCGACCGTCGCGACGGCCGCCGCCACCCCGTCGATCACCGGCACCCCCACCCGCCGGGTCAGCTCCGCAGCGAGATCGGCCATCCCCGCGCAGCCCAGCACGATCGCGTCGACGCCCTCGGTCGCGACCACGTCCGCGCACTCGGCGGCGATCCGCGAGCGGGCCGCCGGGTCGGTCTCCAGCGCCAGGACGGCGATCTCCACCGCCCGGATCGTGCGGCACTGCTCCCGCACCCCGTACCGGCCGGCGAGCTCCCAGGCCCGGCCGGTCGTCCGTTGCAGGGTCGTCACCACACCGAAGCTGCGCCCCAGGTAGGTCGCCGTCCGCATGCCGGCCTCGGCGATGCCCACCACCGGCCCGGTCGCGACCTCCCGTGCGGCGTCCAGCCCCGGGTCGCCGAAGCAGGCGATCACGTGGCCGGCGGCGCCGGCCTCCTCGCCGACCGCGACCTGGGCGAGCAGCCCCGGCACGGCGAGCGCCTCGTCGTAGTGGCTCTCGATCGAGGCCGGCCCCATCTCCGGGTGCACGGCGACCACCACGGTGCCCGGGCCGGCGGCGGCCCGGGCACTGCGCCCGATCAGGTCGGTCATCGACGCTGTGGTGTTCGGGTTGACGACCTGGATCAGCACGGGTCCGTCCTCAGACCCGGGTGCCGTCGGAGACCCCGGCCTCGGCCGGGTCGATCAGCACGATCATCGGCCGCACCCGCTCCAGCCCGGCGAAGAGCACGAAGCCCAGGCCGCAGCCGATGAACCAGCCGTAGTCGCCGACCGAGGTGAACAGGGTCAGCAGGATCGTCGGCACCCCGGCCCCCAGCACGGCGATCACCGCGTTCGGGTTGTAGCCGCCGCGGAACCAGTACCGGCCGGTCGGGGACATCGAGTACATGTCGTCGACGGCGACCCGCTGCTTGCTCGCCAGGTAGTAGCCGGCGATCAGGATGCCGAACAGCGGGCCGATCAGGCTGCCCAGGATGCCGAGGCTGAACCGGATGCCCTCGGCGCTGTCGTACCAGTTCCACGGGGTGAGCAGCACCGAGCCGACGGCGGCGATCATCCCGCCGGCGCGCCAGCTGATCTTCTGCGGCGCCACGTTGGAGAAGTCGAACGCCGGGGCGATGAAGTTGGCGACGATGTTGATGCCGACCGTCGCGATGACGAAGGTCAGCCCGCCCAGCAGGATCGCGAAGGTGGAGTCGATCGCCTCCACGGTGGCGATCGGGTCGGTGATCAGCTCACCGAACACCGGCACGGTCGCCGAGGCGCAGACCACGGTCAGCAGCGAGAAGAAGAGGAAGTTCAGCGGCAGGCCGAGCAGGTTGCCGCGCTTCACCGCTGCAAAGCTCTTGCCGTACCGGGCGAAGTCGCCGAAGTTCAGCATCGGGCCGGAGAAGTAGGAGACCACCAGCGCGATCGCGCCGAGCATCGTGGAGACCGTCGCCCAGCCGCTCAGCGTCGGCCCGGTGTGCAGGCTCAGGTCGATGTTCGACCAGCCGGCCTCCGACACCAGGTACACCGCCAGGACGATCATGACGACGTAGACGGCCGGGCCGGCGAAGTCGATGAACTTCCGGATCGTCTCCATGCCCCGCCAGAACAGCGCCGCCTGCGCCACCCAGAGCACCGCGAAGGAGATCCAGCCCAGCGCCTCCAGGCCCAGGAAGGACGGCGTCAGCAGCGACTCGGCACCCGGGACGAACTTCAGCCAGATGATGTTCAGGCTGCTCGCGGCCAGGAAGGTCTGCACGCCGTACCAGGCGACCGCGATCAGGCCGCGGATGATCGCCGGGATGTTGGCGCCCTTGACGCCGAAGACGGCGCGGTTGATCACCGGGTAGGGCACGCCGGTCATCTGGCTCGGCTTGGCCACCAGGTTGACGAACACCTGCACGATCACGATGCCGACGACCAGCGCGACGAGCACCTGCCAGGCCGCGATGCCGAGGGCGAAGAGGCTGCCCGCGGTCACGTACCCGCCGACGCTGTGCACGTCGGACATCCAGAACGCGAAGATGTTGTACGAGCCCCAGCGCTGCTGGCGCAGCGGGGCGAGGTCCTCGTTGGTGAGCCGGGGGTCGTAGTCGGCGCCGATCAGCGCGCCGCCGGGGGCGGCGGCCGAGGGCGCCGTCCCGGTCGGGGGGAGGTCGGTCGCGAGCGCGACCGGCTCGGGGGACGTGATGGCCATGGGGGCTCCTGCGGATCGTCGGCTGGCGCCGGCAGCGGCGGGTCACGGGCTCGTCGGTGTCCCAGGCGCGGCGGGGGAGCGGCCGTCCGGGAGCGACGCGGCGAACGCTAGGGAGCCGGTGTTGCCCCCGGATGTCCGCGCGGGTATATCCCGCCCCCGGCTCAGCCCGCGGCGGGGATCGCGGCGACGATCTCCTGCAGTCGGGCGTAGTGGGCGGCGGTCACCGAGGTCAGTGCTGCGGCGTCGCCGGCGGCGAAGGCGTCGAGCATGGCGACGTGGTCGGCGGCCAGCGCCGCGGTCGCGGCGGCCGACGCGTGCGACATCGGCCGACCGGGCTCGGTGACGTTCCATGCCCGTTCGAACATCTGCAGCAGGCGGTGCATCTGGCACGGGGCGATCAGCGCCAGGTGGAAGCGCCGGCTCCAGCGGTGGTGGTCGTCGGCACCGCCGGCGGCGGTCGCCGCCTCCAGTTCCCGCAGCGCCGCCGCGGCGACGGCGACGTCCTGCGGCGTCGCGCGCGGCACCGCGGCGGTCTGGGCGGCGGTCTCCAGCGAGGCCCGGACGACGTAGAGCTCGGCGAGCTCCGCCCGGCTCAGCCGCGCGACGACGTAGGCGCCCCGCACCTCGTGCGCGACCAGCCCCTCGGCCACCAGCGTCTTGAGCGCCTCGCGCACCGGGATCCGGCTGAGGGAGAACCGGGCCGCGACGTCGTCCACCGGGATCGGCGCGCCGGGCCGGACCAGGCCGGCCAGGATGGCCGTGCGCAGCTCCTCCAGCACGAGCGCCTGGGACGGGGTGTCGCGGGCGCTGGCCAGCGCAGCGACCCAGGGCGCGGGAGGGCGCTGTCGCGACATCCCACCGCCTCCCTCCCGCCGACCGGAGGCCGGGACGCTAGCGGAGGCGTGTTTCCGGCACGTTGACCCGCCGTCACCTCGCCGCCGCGCGCCGACCACTGTCGGCTCCCAGGAGTTCACCCAACGGGCATGGCGTCATCCTGGGGCCCGGTTTACGGTCGTCCTCGTCCGGAGCCGGGCATCGCTCGATGCCCGTCCCGGCCGAAGCAGGTTGACGGCCACAGGGGGAACTGGTGCCTGACCTCATTCCGTGCGAGCACGTCCAGGTCCTCGGCTGATGAGCCGCGCCCGTTCCGGACGACACACGAACACCCGGTCGAACCGGGGGCGAGCCCCGAGTGTCGTCGCTGGCGCGGGCATCACCACGGCCCTGGTCGCCTTCCTGCCGGCGGCCAGCGCCGCACCCGGCGAGGTCCCGGCGCTGCCGCAGTTCGCGCGCCTGGTCGCGGTCGAGGCCGATGCGCTCGTGCCCCGGCCCCCGTCCGCGCCGGGGGCCGACGTCGCGCCACCGACCGCACCGCCGGCCGAGCCGCTGCTCGAGACCGTCGCGGTCGGGACGGACGTCGCGACCAGCAGCGCTCCCGCCACCGCCACCCCGACCGGCGGGGCCTCGCCGCTCGCGGCGGGGGGCATCCCGTCGACCGCGCTGACCGCCTACCAGCGCGCCGCCGGGCTCGCTCCCACCGACTGCGGCATCAGCTGGACCCTGATCGCCGCCATCGGCCGGGTCGAGTCCAACCACGGCCGCTTCGCCGGCGCCGTCCTGCACACCGACGGGCTGTCGAGCCCGCCGATCATCGGCATCCCGCTCGACGGCAGCAACAACACCGCCCGGATCCTCGACTCCGACGGCGGGCGGCTCGACGGCGACACCGTCTACGACCGTGCCGTCGGCCCGATGCAGTTCATCCCGACCACCTGGGCGATGTACGTCAGCGACGGCAACGGCGACGGGCGCAGCGACCCCTTCAACATCAACGACGCGGCCGTCGCCACCGGGGCGTACCTCTGCGCCGCGGGCGGGGACCTGTCGACGCCGGCCGGGCAGTCGCGCGCCGTCTTCGCCTACAACCACTCCGACAGCTACGTCGCGTCGGTGCTCGAGCTGTCGGCCACCTACGCCGGGACGACGCCGGAGCCGGTGCCCACCCCGGCCGGGCCGGCGCCGACCGTTCCCCCGGCCGCCCCCGCCCCGCCGCCGGCCATCGTGCCGCCGCCCGCCGCGCCGCTGCCCGCCGCGCCGCTGCCCGCCGCGCCGCTGCCCGCCGCGCCGCCTGTGGTGGAGCCGGCTCCCGCGCCCGTCGAGCCGCCGCTGCTGGCTGCGCCCCCGCCACCGGTGCTGCCCGAGCCCCCGGTGGAGCCGGAGCCACCGGTGGAGCCGGAGCCCGAGCCGACGCCGGTCCCCGAGCCGACGCCGGTCCCCGAGCCGGCGCCGGTCCCCGAGCCGGCGCCGGTCCCCGAGCCGGCGCCGGTCCCCGAGCCGGCGCCGACCCCTGAGCCGGCGCCGCAGCCGGAGCCAGCCCCGACCCCGGAGCCGACCCCCGAGCCGGAGCCGGTCCCTGAGCCGACGACCCCTCCGGTGTCCGCCCCGGCACCGGAGCCGACGCCCGAGCCGGAGCCGAGTCCGGAGCCGACGACCCCTCCGACGACCGTCCCGGCGCCCGAACCGGAGCCGGGCGCGGAGCCGGTCCCGTGCGACATCGAGTTCGAGCCGGTCGCGCCGGTCGTCGTCGACGTGGTGGACGGCACCGGTGACCCGGCCCTGGTGGAGGCGGTGACCCGGTTCCTGACCGACGCCGGCCTCACCCTCGGCACGGTCCGCACCGCCGAGGTCGCCACCTCCGCGATCGAGCACCTCGACGGCCAGGAGGAGCAGGTGCGGCAGTTGGCCGAGCCGCTCGGCGCCGACCGGCTGCTCCGGCCGGCGACGGGGGAGCACCTCACCGTCGTGCTGGGCTCGGCCGACGCTGCCTCGCTCGTCGAGGCGATGAGCACGCTCGTCGGCGAGGCCTGCGATGGCGCACCGGCCGAGGAGACCGACTGAGCGGCGGCGACACCCAGACGTTCTTCGGCTCCCGGGCCGCCACCTGGGAGGAGAGGTTCCCCGACGACGGGCCCCGGTTCGAGCGGGCCGTCGCCGAGCTGGGGGTGCAGCCCCACGACGCCGTCCTGGACGCCGCCTGCGGCACCGGCCGGGCACTTCCGGTGCTGCGGGCCGCCACCGGCCCGGCGGGCCTGCTCGTCGGCCTGGACCTGACCGCGGAGATGCTCGCCGAGGCCCGGCGGCGCGGCCGCGGCGAGCTGGCGTGGCTGGTCCGCGGCGACGTCACCCGGCTGCCGTTCGCGGATCGGTCGTTCGACGTCGTCTTCGCCTCCGGGCTGGTCTCCCACCTGCCCGACCCCGACGCCGGCCTGCGTGAACTGGCCCGGGTCGCCGCGGACGGCGCCCGGCTCGGGCTCTTCCACCCGGTCGGCCGCGCCGCGCTGGCCCGGCGGCACGGCCGGGAGCTGACCGCCGACGACGTGCGCAGCGGACCCCGGATCCAGGAGCTGCTCACCCGAACCGGATGGCGAGTGACCCGCGTCGACGACGCCGAGGACCGCTGGCTCGTGGTCGCCGCGAGGCGCGAACGCCCGTAGCCGGCCGGCTCGTGCCTGCCCGGGGGAGCGGTCTGCGCGTGTCACCCTGTGCGGCGTGCTGCACCCGACCCGGCTCCGCCTGACGTGACCGGCGCGCTGCTCGCCGCCGTGGTCGCCGGGGTCGGTGGGGTCCTCGCCGGCCGGGTCGCCGACTCGCTCGCGCTGGTCGCCCCCCGCCGCGCGGGCGCCGGCGAGGGCACGGTCGCGGTCCGCGTCGACTGGCAGGCGCGTGCCGTGGGCGCGCCGTGGCCCGAGCTGGCCGGGGCGCTGTGCGCGGCGGCGGTGACCCTGCGGTTCGGCTGGACGGCGCAGCTCCCCGCGTGGCTGTGGTTCGTCGCGATCGGGCTGCTGCTGACCGTCGTCGACCTGCGCGAGCAGCTGCTGCCCAAGCGGGTGCTGGTGCCCGGGCTGCTCGGCGGCCTCGGCCTGCTGACCGTCGCCGCCGGGGCCACCGGGGACTGGCCGGACCTGGGACGGGCCGTGCTGGCCGGGGGAGCGGCCTTCGCGGTGCTGCTGGCGATGGCCCTGATCTCCCCGAGCGGCCTGGGGATGGGCGACGTCAAGTTGGCCGCCCTGCTCGGCCTGTACCTGGGCTGGCTCGGCTGGCCCGTCGTCCTGGCCGGCTTCTTCCTCGCGTTCCTGCTCCAGGCCGTGGTGGGGCTCGCGCTGCTCGCCACCCGGCGGGTGGGGCGCCGGACCGGGCTGCCGTTCGGGCCCGCGCTGCTCGGCGGCGCCCTGGTGGCGGCGCTGCTGGCCGAGGACTGGGTCCACACCTTCACCTGACCGGGTGTCAGCCACCGCCTGCCGGACGCGGTCGTGTGCGGCCCTGGGCAGGAGAATCAGGAGTCACCCCTGATCGTCCTCCTCGGCCCAGCGGTCCACGGCCTCCTCGACTCCATGGCTGACCTGCCGGCACGCTGCCCGCTGGATCAGGCGGGTGCTTCGATCGGCAGGCCGACGTAGAGCATGCCGACGAGCGCGCCGGCGGGGGAGTGCACGCCGGCGTAGGCGGTGAAGTACGGCTTGCCCGCGACGGTGGCCGGGCCGGTGTAGACCTGCCCGCCGAGCACCGCCGCCAGCACCGGGTTCCGGCCGCCGTCGGTGCCGGTGGGGGAGAGGGCGGTGCCGATGTTCCGCCGGCCCTGCGAGTTCACCACCGTGGTCGCCACCCGCACCATGCCGCCGGCGTCGTCGAGCCGCTGGAACAGCGTGCAGGTCCCGCCGACCTGGGCCACCACGTCGTCGACCAGCGGTGACCGGTGCCGTGGGTCGTCGTCCCACGCCAGCACCTCCCCGCCGAGCAGCAGCTCGGGCAACCGGACCGTGCGCGTCGCCGAGGTCGCCTGGTCGGTGACGGTCCGCCCCTGGAGCTCCTGGCCCACGTCGACCCCGCCGGCCTCGTCGAGCAGGTCCTGGGCGAGGGTCAGCGCCCGGCGGACGTAGACCAGCCGCTGGCTGTCGGCCAGCTCGGCGACCGCCTGGGTGATCCGGGCCGACCCGCTGGCCGCCCGGTCGACGTTGTCCACCACCCGCTCGGTGGCGGCGCGCTGCTGCGCGACGGCGGCGGCGATCGCGTCCTGCGCGTCGGCGATCGAACCCAGCGTGCCGGTGATCCGGCCGATCGCGGTGACCGCCTGGCGGGTCTCGGACTGCACCGCCTCGATCTGCGCGCCGATGTCCTCGGCGGCCTGGGCGGTGCGGCTGGCCAGCTGCTTGACCTCGTCGGCCACCACGGCGAAGCCCCGGCCCACGTCGCCGGCGCGCGCCGCCTCGACGTAGGCGTTGAGCGCGAGGAACCGGCTCTGCTGGCTGATCGCCGAGATCAGCCGCACCATCTCGGTGATCGATTCGCTGGCCTCCTGCAGTGCGGCGATCCGCTCGTCGACCGCGCGGGCGTCCCGCACGGCCTCCTCGGCGACAGCCGACGCCCGGGTGGTGCTCGAGGAGATGTCCGTGATCGCCGACCGCAGCTCGGTCAGCGACTCGGCGGCCTGCCGGGAGGTGTCGGACACCTCGCGGCTCGCCGAGGAGAGGACGCCGGCCTGCTGCGCGGCGACCGCCATGCTGGCGTCCTGCTCGGGCGGGCGCCGGGTGCGCGGGGACGCCGCCGGACGCGGGGCAGCGGTCGCGGGCTGGTCGGCCAGGGGCACGGGGCCGCCGGGCACGGGGCCGCCGGGCAGGGGGCCGCCGGGCACGAGGCCGCCGGGCACCGGTGCGGGGCCCCGCGAGGACGGGAAGCGCACGACTCGACTCCTCTCGGACGCAGGCGACGGAGCCGGGCGCGGGTCGCCAGCGGGGTCGCGCGGCCAGCCTAGGGGCCGCTGCGGTCGAGAACGTGCTGGTGAGGGCGGCGCGCCGGACCAGGCTCAGCGGGAACGTCCGCACGGCCCGGGCGACGGCCGCGCCCCTCGTCAGGTCAGCGGAGCCGCGTCGTCAACCGGATCGACAGTCCGTCCGGCCCGTCGACGACGTCGACGTGGTCGCACAGCTGGCGGGCCAGCCACAGGCCCATCCCGCCGTGGGAGAGGTCGTCCCCGTGCGCCGGGCCGTACCCGGCGAACGGGTCGTCCATCCCGGCGCCGCCGTCGCTGATCCGGCAGACCACCCGGTCGGCCGACGCCCACAACCGCAGCTGGACCGGCGGCCCGCCGTGCCGCACCGCGTTCGCGCTCATCTCGTCGATCGCCAGGTGGAGGTCCTCCAGCGCGTCCCGGGAGCCGTGCAGCTGCGTCAGCCGGGCGCCGACCGCGTGCCGCAGCCCGGCGAAGTCCTTGGCGTCGTCGACCTGCAGCAGCGGCTCGGTGGACTCGAGCGGCTCGTCCGGGACGGGCAGTTCTCGCAGGTAGTCGGCCGGCTCGGTGAAGTGCGGGTTGGGTCGGCGGCCGTCGGCGTCGACCAGGTGCGGGTGCGTGCGCAGCCCGGAGTCGATCAGCTCGTCGGGGAGCTGCCGGAGGTCGTAGGCACACAGCCCCCAGGTCGGCCAGGAGCGCATCGCCTCGTTCAGCACGGCCTCGTAGCGCTGCCACTCCAGCCACTCCCGCGGCGTCCGCCCGAACCAGGTCTCGCCGACCACCCGCAGCTCGGTGTGGCCGTGCCCGGTCACCCGCTCGGCGAGCCGGCGGAAGGCCGTGATCGCGGCCGGGGTGCGGTCCCGGTACACCTCACCGCGCGGCAGCACGTGCACCCGCTCGTCGTCACCCAGGGCGTCCCGCAGGATCGCGGCCGAGGGGTCACTGGTGGTGATGACGGCCGCAGCGCCGGCCTCCAGGCCCGCCCGCAGGAACGGGACGGCGACGGCGGCCAGCTCCTCGGCGGAGCTGTACAGGACCAGGTCGTGCCGGAACGTGGCCGGACCCAACTGGTCCGGTGATGCGTGCACGGGGTGGGTCCTTCCGTTTCGTCGGGGTCGATCGGGGCCGGGGGGATGGGCCCACGGTAGGCCGATGTCAGCCCGGCGGCTCCGCGTAGGCCCCGCAGGACCGCCTGGACCACGCCCTCATCGGCTCGCCGGGTCGTCCGGGACGACGTCGGGCACCCGGCTGGGGCCGGCCTCCGCCGGGCGCGGGCCGTCCTGCGGGTGCAGCCGGACGGCGACCAGGGCGACGTCGTCCTCGGGCTCCCCGTCGACCAGCCGCTCGATCAGCTGGTCCAGCAGGTCGGCCAGCGGGAGGTCGGCCAGCTCGGTCAGGTGCGTTCGGAGCCGGGCCAGCCCGGTGTCCAGGTCGGCGTCCCGGCGCTCGATCAGCCCGTCCGTGTAGAGCAGCACCGTCGACCCGCGGTCCAGGGTGACCACCGACTCGGTCCGCTGGAACGTGGCGTCGACGCCGAGCAGCAGGTCGGCCTTCCAGTCGGCGAGCACCGCGACGCTGCCGTCGGGCTGCAGCGCCAGCGGCGGCAGGTGCCCGGCGTTGGCCCAGACCATCCGGGTCACCCCGCGCACCCGCTCGTCGTCGGTCTGCTCGAACCGGGCCACCGCGGCGGTGGCCAGGGTGTCCAGCTGCAGCAGCTCCATCGCCGAGTCCAGCCCGCGGAGCACCTCCACCGGGCCGGCGTCGCTGTAGGCGGCGATGCCGCGCAGCAGGCTGCGCACCTGGCCCATGGCCGCCGCCGCAGCGGTGTCGTGCCCGACGACGTCCCCGATGACGAGCATCGTGGAGCCGCTCGGCTGCAGGAAGGCGTCGTACCAGTCCCCACCCACCCGGGCCGCCTCGGCCGCAGGCAGATAGCGCACCGCGATCTCGGCGTGGTCGGGCTCCGGCGGCTCGGTCAGCAGGCTGCGCTGCAGCACCTCGGCCATCTGCTGCTGCTGGGCGAACAGCCGGGCGTTGTCCAGCGCCAGCCCCGCCCGGTCGGCGACGTCCTGGGCCACCGCGACGTCGGCGTCGGTGGCGGCGTGCCCGTCGGCGTAGGCCAGGGTCAGCAGCCCGAGCGTGCGGCCGCGCGCCCGGAGCGGGATGGCCACCTCGACCCCGGGCGCCAGCACGGTCAGCAGGTCCCGGGCCTGCCCGGGCGGCAGCAGCTCGAGCACCTCGGCACCGGCGAAGGACACCGCGTCGACGGCGTGCAGGGCGCGGCCCACCGGTGCGGCGATCGGCATGGCGTCCAGCCGCACCTCGGCGTAGCGCTCCAGCACCGACCGGCTCGCGGGGTCGACGTGCCAGCTGCCGACGTCGCGGGGCTGGCCGTGGGCGTCGATGACCGTGACGATGCACCAGTCGGCCAGCGCCGGGACGACCAGCCGGGGCAGCCGGGCGGTCGCCGACTGCACGTCCAGGGCACCGGCGAGCTCGGCGCTGACCTGGGCCAGCAGCGCCAGCCGGCGGGCGGACCGTTCGGCCTGCTCCTGCGCCTGCCGGCGGGCGGTGACCTCGATGGCGTAGACCGACAGCCCCTCCGGCGTCGGCCAGGCGCGCACCTCGAACCAGCCGTTCAGCGGCGCGGGGTAGTGCGTGTCGAACGCGACCGGTTCGCCGGTGGTGACGGCCCGGCGGTAGTTCTCCTCGATGTTGCTCCCGACCGCGGCCGGGAAGGCCTGCCAGATGACCCGGCCCAGCAGGTCGTCACGGCTCTGCCCGAGCAGCCGCTCGGCCTCGGCGTTGACGTGCACGAAGCGCCAGTCGGCGTCCAGGGAGTAGAAGCCGGCCGGCATCGCCTCCAGGAGCCGAACCACCCGCGCCTCGGCGGCGAGCTCGGTCGTCGCGTCGTAGGCCACCCCGATCAGCCGGGCCGACGCCCCGTCGGGGCCTCCGAGCGCCCGGCCACGGGCCGAGACCCACCGGGTGTGCCCGCCGGGCAGGACGATCCGGTACTCGGCCTCGAACTCCCCGCACGTGTCGATGGCGCCCTGCAGCGCATCGCCCACCCGGGGCAGGTCGTCCGGGTGCACGCGGGCGTTGAACGCCTCGATGCTCTGCTCGAAGCTCGTCCGGTCGTAACCGAACATCTCGATCAGCCGGTCGTCCCAGACCAGCCGGCCGCTGCGCAGGTCCCAGTCGAACGTCCCGATCCGCGCGGCGTCGATCGCCAGTCGCGCCCGCAGCCGATCGCCTGCGGCGTCCTCCTGGAGGTCGCCGACGTGCGTGGGCTCTGCCACTGCCACCCACTTCACCTGGTCGCCCGACATCCGGGTCGGGAGCCTCTTTGCTCGCTGTTGAGCTGCGGGAGTTATGTCACGCGCGACCGAGTCGAGGCAAGCCTGCCGACGAAGATCACGTCGCCGGCCATCGGCCGCCGGGGCACCGGTGTCCGGGCTGGCGGGCGACTGTGCGATAACACCTGACATGGACATCTGCACGGCTCCGGCATGAGCAGTCCGTCCCCGGCGCCGTCCGCGCCACCCCGCGTGGAGGGCGCTGCCGTCGACAAGGGCCTCAAGACCGGCGCCCTCGGACTGGTCTCCTCGATCGTCCTGGCCGTCTCCTCGACCGCCCCGGCCTACGCGCTGGCCGCGACGCTCGGCTTCGTCGTCATCGCGGTGGGGGTGCAGGCCCCGGCGATCATGCTGCTGGCCTTCGTGCCGATGTGGTTGGTCGCGGTCGCCTACTCGGAGTTGAACAAGCGCGAGCCCGACTGCGGGACGACGTTCACCTGGGCCGCCCGGGCCTTCGGGCCACGCACCGGGTGGATGGGCGGCTGGGGGATCATCGCCGCCGACGTCATCGTGATGGCGAACCTCGCGCAGATCGCCGGCTCCTACGGCTACCGGCTGGTCGGGCTCGACGGGCTGGCGGAGAGCGCCCTCTGGACGACGCTCGCCGGTGTCGGGTGGATCGCCGTCATGACCTGGGTCTGCTACCGCGGCATCGAGCCGACCGCGCGGCTGCAGCAGGTGCTGCTGTCCGTCGAGGGCGTCGTGCTGCTGGCCTTCGCGGTGTACGCCCTGGTCAAGGTGTACGCGGGGACGGCGCCGGAGGGCTCGCTGACCCCGTCGCCGTCCTGGCTGTGGCCCGCCGGGATCGGCTGGCCGGCGCTCACCGAGGCCGTGCTGCTGGCGATCTTCATCTACTGGGGCTGGGACTCCGCCGTCGCGGTGAACGAGGAGACCGCTGACCCGACCCGGTCGCCCGGGCGGGCTGCGCTCATCTCCACGGTGCTGCTGGTCGGCATCTACACCGTGGTCTCCGTGGCGACGGTGGCCTTCGCCGGCGTCGGGGCCGAGGGCATCGGGCTGGGGAACGAGGCCAACGCCGAGGACGTGTTCGCCGCCCTCGGGGCGACGGTGTTCGGGGACGACGTCCTCGGGCGGGCCTTCGAGGCGCTGCTGATCATCTCGGTGCTCACCTCGGCGGCGGCCTGCACCCAGACCACGATCCTGCCCACCGCCCGCGGCACGCTGGCGATGGCCGCCTACGGCGCGCTGCCCCGGTCCTTCGCCCGGATCCACCCGCGGTACCTCACGCCCACGGTGTCCACGGTGTGGATGGGGATCGTCTCGATCGCCTTCTACGTCGGCCTGACGATCGTGAGCGAGAACGTGCTGATCGACTCGATCACGGCCACCGGCATGCTGATCGCCTTCTACTACGGGCTCACCGGCTTCGCCTGCGCCTGGCAGTTCCGCCGGGCGCTGCGCGGGCCGCGGGACGTCCTCATGCGGCTGGTCCTGCCCCTGCTCGGCGGGGTCTTCATGCTCACCGTCTTCGTGCTGGCCTGCGTCGCGTACGCCGATCCCGGCTACGGCGAGACGGTGATCGGCGGCGTCGGCGGGGTGTTCGTGGTGGGCATCGGGGCGCTGCTGCTGGGGCTGCTGCTGATGGTGGTCTACAGCCGGGTGGCGCCGGCGTTCTTCCGCGGCGAGACGATGCCCGCCGACACCGCGGACCTGCTGGTCGAGGAGGGCGTGGCGACCGTCGCGCCGGCCGCGCCCGACGACCGGCCGTCTGCGCCCGGGCGGTGATCCGGAGCGGGCACCGGCTCGGGGAGCCGGTGCTGGGCCGGCAGGAACGCCAGGACGACGGCCGCCCCGACCGCGCTGGCCGCGGCGCACACCCACGAGCCGGCGACGACGCCGTCCAGGAACGACTGCTGGACCGCCGTCACCGCACCACCGGGCAGCTGCCCGGCCACCGCGAGCCCGGCGAAGACGGAGTCCGCTGCGCTCTCGGCCACCCGGGCCGGCGCGCCGGCCGCGGTGAGCCCGTCGACCACGGCGGGGCCGTAGACCGTGCTCAGCACCGAGCCCACCACGGCGACGCCGAGGGTGCCGCCGACCTCGCGCACCGTGTCGTTCACCGCTGAGCCGGCCCCGGCCTGGTCGCCGCGGAGCGCTCCCATCACCGCCTCGGTCGCCGGGCTGGTGACCAGCCCGAGGCCGGCGGCCATGAGCACCATCGCGATCACGATCCGGCCCCAGTAGTCGGACTCCAGGGTGGTGCCGGTGGCGACGGCGAACCCGGCGGCCATGGTCAGCAGCCCGGCGGCGACCACCAGCTTCGTGCCGACCGCCCGCATCGCGACGATCGCCAGCGGCGCAGTGACGCCGATGACGGTGGCGAAGGGGAGGGTCGCCACGCCGGCGGTGAGGGTGTCGTACCCGCGGACCGACTGGAAGTACTGGGTGATCATGAAGATGAAGCCGAACAGGCTGAAGAAGGCCAGCGCGATCGCACCGCTGCCGACCGACACCCGCGGGTCGCGGAACAGCCGGACGTCCAGCAGCGGCTCGGCGGTGCGCAGCTCGTGGACGACGAAGCCGGCGAGCACCAGGGCCGCGACCGCGTAGCCGCCGAGCGTGGTCGCCGATCCCCAGCCGTGCCCGGGGGCCTCGATCGTCGTCCAGACCAGCAGGCCGATGGCGAGCACCGAGGCGGCGGCCCCGGTCAGGTCGAAGCGCTGCGCCCGCGCCGCGCGCGCCTCGGGGACCACCAGCCGGCCGGCGACCAGGGCGACCGCCGCGATCGGCAGGTTGACCAGGAAGACCGAGCCCCAGGAGAAGTGCTCCAGCAGCAGGCCGCCGGTGACCGGGCCGATGGCCACCGACAGGCCGGTGACCGCGGACCAGACACCCAGTGCGGTGGCCCGTTCCCGGCGGTCGGTGAACGTGGTGACCAGCAGGGCCAGGGTGGCCGGGTAGATCGCTGCTGCGGCCACGCCCATCGCGGCCCGGCCGGCGATGAGCTGGTCGGTGCTGGTGGCCGCCGAGGCCAGCGCGGAGGTCAGGGCGAAGGCGACCAGCCCGGCCTGGAGCACCCGCCGCCGGCCGAACCGGTCACCGAGCGCACCGCCGAGCAGCAGCAGTGCGGCGAAGGCCAGCGTGTAGCCGTCGACGACCCACTGCAGGTCGCGGGTGCTGGCCGACAGCTCGCGGCTGATGGTCGGCAGCGCGACGTTGACGATCGTGTTGTCGATGCTGACCAGCAGCACGGACAGGCAGAGCACGGCGAGCACCCACCACCGACGGGTGGCGAGGGCGGGTGGGGGAGTGGTCATCGCGGTCTCCGGTCTGTAGAACAACGTGCCAGAACAGTAGGACGATGTTCTACACGAGGCAAGCAGGATCCGTGCAGGAGGATGAGGTCGTGACAGACGTCAGGTCCGGCGCCGGGCGCACCCCCAGCCGCGCGGTCGAGCAGGCGCTGGTCGACGCGGCCGAGCGGGTGCTGGTCCGGGACGGCTTGGGCGCGGTGACCGTGCGGGCTGTCGCCACCGAGGCCGGGGTCGCGCCGATGGGCGTCTACAACCGCTTCGGCAGCAAGGACGGGTTGATCGCCGCCGTCCTGGTCCGGGGCTTCGACGGGTTGCGCTCCGCGGTCACCGAGGACCCCGACCCCGACCCGATCGCCCGGCTGCTGGCCAGCGGGCGCAACTACCGGCGGTTCGCGCTCGCCCAGCCGCAGCACTACGGGGCGATGTTCGGCGGGCGACCGCTGCCCACCGAGGGCGGAGACGAGCTGGTCGCGCACGCCGCCGCCGCCTTCGAGGCGCTGGTCGACCACGTGCGGTACGCGATGGCCCGCGGGGCGCTGCGCGAGCAGGACCCGACCGAGACCGCCCAGCTGATCTGGAGCTCGGTGCACGGGGCGGTGAGCCTGGAGCTCGGTGGGGCGGTGCTCACCCCCGACCCGGCGGTCACCTACGAGTCGCTGTTGCACCTGCTCGTCGACGGGCTCCGCCGACCACCCCCCTGAGGGTGAGTTGACGCGCCGTTCGCCGCGACGACGCTCCAGCGCCCCGCCGTCACTGCCGACACCAGCAGAGACGAAAGGGGCCGGTCATGATGACTCTGGCGTGCAGTGCAGTGGCTCAGGCGGGGATGGCAGCGGCGACGGCGTCGCTGGACGACACCCCGGCGGACTCGCTGATGTTCGTGGCCGGCTGGCTCACCACGGCCACCGACCTGACCGCGCAGGCGATGCTGCTGCGCGACCTCGGCGCGAGCTTCGACGTCCTGATCTAGGAGGACCCCGCCGCGCTCGGCAAGGACCGGCGGTTCGACCCGAGGTCCGCCTGGTCCGCGGCGCGCCGACCGGCGTGCCAGCCGGCCGGGTCGACCGTGCTGCCGCCGCGGCGGCGCAGCGACGGGAAGAGCTCCTCGACCGCACGGTCGACCGCGGCCGACCGTGCGGCCAGCACCGGCGCCAGCTCGGCGCCGTAGTCGACCCGGGCCTCGGCGGTCGCCTGCTCGCGCGCCTGGGTGAGCCGCTCCTCCAGCCGCTGGGCGAAGGAGTAGAGGAAGCCGCGGCGGAACGGCGTCGACCGCGCCCGGGCCCCGCCGCTCTGCGCCGCGTCGGCCAGCGCGCGGGCCGCCTGCAGCAGCAGTGAGGTGACCAGCAGCTCCACCAGGTCGACGTCGTCGCGGAAGCCCACCAGGGTCGCGATGCCGAGGGTGGGCAGCAGCACCACGCGGACCCCGTTCGCCGTGCCGACGGCCTGCACCACGGCCGCCTTCGCCTCGGTGTGCGGGTCGTCCAGGTGCAGCCGCCGGGCGACCACGCCGGCCGGGGAGCCGTCCCCCCGCTGTGCCAGCACCGCCGTGTCGATCGCGTGCCGGGCCATCAGCGACTGCGCCTTGGCGGTGAGCGCCTCGGCCTCCTCGGTGAACTCGGTGGACTCGGCCTTGGCCAGCAGCGACCGGATCCGGTGCAGCACCTTGCCGTCGGTCCCGCTGCCCGACGCCTCGACCGGCCACAGCGCAGCCGACCAGCCGCTGGGCGGTGGGAGCAGCTGCTCCAGCCGCGGCAGCGCACGGAACAGCCCGATCACCCGGAGCACGTCCCGCCAGGCGGCGGCCGGCTCGATCCGCTCGCCCCGCCACCACTCGGTGACCGACCGGTGCTCGGTGGGGAGCGCCGCCAGCTGGGCGGCCCATGCCTCCGGCGGCGCCGCAGCCGCTGCGGCGGCCTCCGCGGAGACCACCGCAGCCACCAGCCGGGCGCCCCGCTGGCTCACCTTCCGGCGCGCGACGTGGACGACGTCGACCGGCTGCCAGCCGCCCTCCCACAGCCGGGGCAGCGCCTCGGTGAGCACCTGCTGCGCCCGGCCGTCGCTGTCCACGCCGGCGTCCCGGCGGACCAGCCGCGCCACGACCGGGTCGAGCTCGGCGGCCTGCACCCCGGGCTCGGCGGCCAGCCGGCCACCGGCCTGCAGCAGCATCAGCACCTCGTCGGCGGTCATCGGTGGTCCTCTCCTCGTGCATGCGGGGCCGGCGCGCCCTGGACCAGGGTGCGGCCCACCCCAGCTGCTCCGACCGGTGCCCGGGCAGCTGTGGACCCGGCGTCCCGTTGTGGACGCCGGCGGGCGGCTCAGGCGCGGGGATGCACTCGGGATGCCGCCTCGCGGGCGGTGGCCCGGGCGGTGTCGACGTCCTCGGCGCGGGCCAGCGCCACGCCCATCCGCCGCCGGGTGAAGCTCTCCGGCTTGCCGAACAGCCGCAGCTCGACCCCGGGCAGCGCCAGCGCGTCGTCGACCCCGTCGAAGGTGATCCCGGTGGCCTCCACCCCGCCGTAGACGACCGCGGAGGCGCCCGGGTTGCGCAGTGCGGTGTCCACCGGCAGGCCGAGCAGGGCGCGGGCGTGCAGCTCGAACTCGTTCTGCCACTGCGTCGTCATCGTCACCATGCCGGTGTCGTGCGGCCGCGGGCTCACCTCGGAGAACCACACGTCGTCCCCGCGGACGAACAACTCGACGCCGAACACGCCCAGCCCGCCCAGCTCGGCGGTCACCGCCGCCGAGATCGCCTGCGCGCGGTCCAGCGCCACGGCCGACATCGGCTGCGGCTGCCAGCTCTCCACGTAGTCACCGGCCTCCTGACGGTGGCCGATCGGCGCACAGAAGGCGGTGACCGTCTGCCCGTCCCGCAGCGAGCGCACCGTCAGCAGGGTGATCTCGTAGTCGAAGTCGACGAACCCCTCGACGATGACCCGGGTGCCGGCGACCCGGCCGCCGGCCATCGCGTACGCCCAGGCGCCGTCCACGTCGTCCGGGCCGTCGAGCTTGCTCTGGCCCTTGCCGGAAGAGGACATCACCGGCTTCACCACGCACGGGAAGCCGACCTCCGCGGTGGCGGCCCGCAGCTCCTCCAGCGAGTCGCAGAACCGGTAGGCGCTGGTGGGCAGGGCGAGGTCCTCGGCGGCCAGCCGGCGGATGCCCTCGCGGTCCATGGTCAGCCGGGCGGCCCGCGCGGTCGGGACGACGCGCACCCCCTCGGCCTCCAGCTCGACCAGCGTCTGGGTGGCGATCGCCTCGATCTCCGGGACGACGACGTCGGGCCGCTCGGCCTCGATCAGCGCCCGCAGCTGCGCCGGGTCGCTCATCGTCAGGGTCCGGGCGTGGTGGGCGACCTGGTGGCCGGGCGCGTCGTCGTACCGGTCGGCGGCGATGGTCTCCACCCCGAGGCGCTGCAGGGCGATCAGCACCTCCTTGGCCAGTTCGCCGCTGCCCAGCAGCAGCACGCGGGTGGCCGAGGGAGACAGCGGAGTGCCCAGGGAGACCATGCGGACAGGCTAGAGAGGTGCGCCGGCCGACCGGGAACGGCCGGGACGGAGACGCCCCGGGGCCCTACCGTGCCGGCATGGGAGATCGCTGGGGACCGGGAGGGCCGCCGGAAGACGCGTACAGCCGGGTCACCGACCCGCAGCGGTACGCGTCGCTGCACGGCGTCGCCGACCGGCTGGTCACCGACCTCGTCGAGCGGTACGGCGTCTCGGTCACCGACGAGCCGGTACGCCCCGGTGAGGTGCGCGCCGTGCGGCTGCACCCTCGGTCCGCCGGGAGCGCGGACCTGGTGGTCGTGCACACCGAGTTCGGCGTGCGCCTGCGGGCGGGACGCTGGGTGGAGGAGTCGTTCCCGCGCTGCGGCTGCGATGCCTGCGACGAGGAACCCACCGACCTCGGCGAGGAACTGGGCGAGTTCGCCGCCGACGTGGTGCACGGCCGGCTGGCCGAGGAGCTGACCGCCGGCCTCCGCACGCGGACGCTCGCGGTGGAGCGCCCCCGGTCGAGCGCGACCCGGTCGCTGACGCGTGACGAGCTGCGGCAGCTGGGGCCGACCGGCCGCCATGAGTGGCAGCCATGGCCGGGACGGGAGGACACCTGACGGCCTGCGCGAGGGACGGTGCACCCGGGCACCGTGACGGCCGGAACCCGCCGGTCGACGGGCCGTCGGGTGGCTACGTTCCACCCGTGACCGATCCCGCCTCCCGCGCCCGCACCCTCCTCGACCTGCACCGGGCACCGGAGCTCCTGGTGCTCGCCAACGTCTGGGACGTGGCCTCCGCCCGGGTCGTGGCCAGCACCCCGGGCGTGCGCGCCCTGGCCACCGCGAGCCACGCGATCGCGGCCACGTTCGGCTACGCGGACGGCGAGCAGATCCCGCTCGACCTGCATCTGGACATGATCGGCCGGATCGTCGCCGCCGTGGACCTGCCGGTGTCGATGGACCTGGAGGCCGGCTACGGCGACCCGGGGGAGACCGCCCGCCGGGCGATCGGGGTGGGCGTCGTCGGCGGCAACCTGGAGGACCAGGTCCGCCCGCTGGACGATGCGGTCACCGCGGTCGAGGCGGTGCTGGACGCCGGCCGGGACGCCGGGATCGACTTCGTGCTCAACGCCCGCACCGACGTCCTCCTGCTGGCCGAGCCCGGTGCCGACCGCGACCTGCTGCTCGCCGACGCCGTGCGCCGCGGGCGCGCCTACCTGGCAGCCGGCGCACAGGTGGTCTTCGTGCCCGGTGTGGTGGCCCGAACGGAGCTCGAGGCGCTCGTCGACGGCCTCGGCCGCGGGCGGGTCTCGCTGATGAGCGTCCCAGGGGCCTCCCCGTCGGGACGGGAGCTGGCCGAGCTCGGCATCGCCCGGGTGTCCACCGGACCGTTCACCCAGCGGGTGGCGTTGACCGCGCTCCAGGACGCCGTCGTCGAGCTCGTCGCCGGCGGCACCCTCCCGCCCGCCACCCGCGCCCTGAGCTGACGTGCCCGTCGCCGCCTCCACCCGGCTCGTCTGGGCCGCGCGCGTCGCCGATCCCGGACCGGGGGAGCGGGTGCTGGAGGTGGGCTTCGGGCACGGCGTCCTGCTGTCCCTGCTCGCGGCCCGGCTGACCAGCGGCTCCGTCCTCGGGCTGGACCGCTCGGCCACCATGACCGCCGCGGCCGCCGCCCGGAACGCGGCCGCGGTGGGAGCCGGCACGGTCCGGCTGCAGACCGCGGCCCTGACCGACGCCGACCTGCCCGACGCGGCCTTCGACCTGGTGGTCGCGGTGCACGTCGGTGCCTTCTGGCGACCTCCGGCGGCCGAGCACGCCGTCGTGCGCCGGGTGCTCGCCGAGGGCGGTCGCTTCCTGCTGGTCGACCAGCCGCTCCAGCAGGGGGCGACACGGTCCCGGGTCGACCAGGTGGCCGGGCTGGCCGCGCCGCACGGGCTGACCGTCGCCGCGGTGCACACCGGCGCCACCCCGCCCCGGCCGTCGATCGCGGTCGAGCTGCGTCCGGGTCCGGGGTGAGCTGGGACACGCTCGGTGGCTGGGTGGGGAGTTCGGGCGGAGCATCAGGGGCAGGACGTCGAGGACGACGACGAGAGAGAAGGCACTGACGCCATGACCGATCTGCTCCTGCCCGCCGACTTCTTCGGTTTCCAGACGCTGCTGTCCGATGACGAGCAGAAGGAACTGCTGGCGCTCCGCGAGTTCCTCGAGTCGGAGATCAAGCCGCGGGTCAACGCCGCCTGGGCATCCGCCGAGTTCCCGCACGACCTGATCCCGAAGTTCGCCGAGGCCGACATCGTCGGCCGCTCCTACGACTGGGAGGGCCGGCCCCGCGCCTCCCGGCTCTACACCGGCTTCCAGGCGATGGAGCTGTCCCGGGTCGACCCGTCGATGGCCACCTTCCTGGGCGTGCACAACGGCCTGGCGATGGGTTCGATCATGATCCTCGGCTCGGAGGAGCAGCGGCAGCGCTGGATCCCCTCGATGATGCAGATGCAGACCATCGGTGCCTTCGGGCTGACCGAGCCCGAGGGCGGTTCCGACGTCGCCCGCGGGATGCGCACCACCGCCCGCCGGGACGGCGACTCCTGGGTGCTCAACGGCGCCAAGCGCTGGATCGGCAACGGCACCTTCGCCGACGTCGTGGTGGTGTTCGCCCGGGACGAGGCCGACGACCAGGTGAAGACCTTCGTCGTGGAGAAGGGCACCCCCGGCTTCACGGCCACCAAGATCGAGGACAAGTTCGCGCTGCGCACGGTGCAGAACGCCGACCTCACCTTCACCGACTGCCGCATCCCCGCCGAGAACAAGCTCGAGGACGGCAACACCTTCAAGGACGTCAACAAGGTGCTCAAGGTGACCCGGGGCGGCGTCGCCTGGAGCGGTGTCGGCTGCCAGCTGGGTGCCTACGAGGTGGCGGTGGCCTACGCCAAGGAGCGTCACCAATTCGGCAAGGCGATCGGCTCGTTCCAGCTGATCCAGGACCTCCTCGCCCGGATGCTGGGCAACGTCACCGCCAGCCTGGGGATGACCGTCCGGCTGTCCCAGCTGCAGGAGACCGACGACCTGCGCGACGACCAGGCCGCGCTGGCCAAGAGCTACGTGACCAGCCGCGGCCGGGAGACCGTCGCCTGGGCCCGCGAGCTGTTCGGCGGGAACGGGATCGTGCTGGAGAACGACGTCATCCGGTACTTCGCCGACGCCGAGGCCCTCTACTCCTACGAGGGCACACGCGAGATGAACACCCTCATCGTCGGCCGCTCGATCACCGGGATGAGCGCCTTCGTGTGAGCCCTGCGGCTCACCCCTCCGGGGCGGTGGGCTCGGCCAGGGGTGCAGGACCGACCACCTGACGACGATCATCAGCAGGGACGCCCCCGTGGCGTTCCTGCTGGAAGGGCCAGGACCGGACGGTCCTGGGGAAGACAGCTGCATCCGACGACGAGGCCCGGCCCCCCGAGGGGGACCGGGCCTCGTTGTGTCGTGCTGTGCCGTGGGTCAGGAGGAGGAAGCCTGCCCCTGGACCTTCTGCTTGGAGCCCTGGGCCTCGCCCTTGACGTCCTGCGCGGCGTGCTTGCTCTCGTCCTTCACGTTCTTCGCGCCTTCCATGGCCGTCGACATGACCGACCCGGCAGCGCTCGTGGCGGCCGGCTTCAGGTTCTCGCCGATCTCCTGCGCCACGTTCTTCGCCTGCTCCTTGGCCTGCTCCTTGAGCGGCTCGGAGTGCTCCTTGATGGCGGACTCGGCCTGCGAGGCGAGCTGCTTCTCCTTCTCGCTGGTGGGCAGCAGGGAAGAGACGAGCCAGCCCACGCCGAAGGCGATCAGGCCGGCGGCCAGGGGGTTGCCCTGCGCCTGACGCTGGAGCTGCTCCGGGGCGTGCTGGAGCGTGTCCTTGGCGCCCGAGGCAGCGTGCTGGGCGCTGTCGGCGGCGTCGGAGGCCTTCGACCCCATCTGCCCGCCCTTGTCCTGCGCCGTGCCGAACACCTTGTCCTTCATCCCGCCCACGCTGCTCTTCGCCTTGCTGACGCGACGGTCGACCACGCGTGAGGGGTTGACCTTGTCGTTCAGGGCGTCGACGTCGTAGCTGAGGTTGGCGCGGGTGTCCTCGATCTCACGTCGGATCACATCCGGGTCACTGCTGGTCATGTCTGTCTCCTGTCCGGTCAGTGGGGCTTGACGGCGTCGGGGACCTGCTTGAGGGTCTCCACCGTCTGCTCGGGCTTGGGGTTGATCGTCTTGAACCGGCTGAGGTCCACCTGCGTGAGCCGCTTCGGGTCGACCTGCTTGAGCCGCTTCGGGTCGACCTGCTTGAGCTTCTTCCGGCCCATCGCGGCCAGTACGGCGGCGATGAGGCCCCAGACGACGGCGACCACCAGCGTTGCCCACGCCAGGTTGTCGAACAGGTAGGCGAGGCCCCACATGGCGGCCAGGCTCAGGAACAGCACGAGCATGACGCCGGCGAAGGCGGCGCCACCGAGCATCCCGGCGCCCTTGCCGGCCTTGGTCGCCTCCTCCTTCGCGATGGTGGTGGCCTTGTTCGCCTCCTCCTTCGCGATGGCGGTGGCCTTGTTGACCTCCTCCTTCGCGATGGTGGTGGCCTCGTTCGCCTCCTGCTTGAGCTCGGCCTTGGCCAGCTCGAGCTCCTGGCGCATCAGCGTGGACATGTCCCGGCTGACCTGACCGATCAGGTCACCGACCGAGGCGTTGTGCTCCCTCGGCTCATCGGTGGTGCCGGCGCTCACCGAGGAGGCACCGCTGAGGGGCTGGGTGGTGTTGCCGTAGGCGTCCGGGGTGTAGCCGGTGCCGGTGTCCGGGGCGTAGCCGGTGCCGGGCTGGCCGGCGGTCGGAGAGGTCACAGCCGTCCCTCCCGGGTGGTGCCCGTCGGGTCGTCCCAGCCGGTGGTGGTCGGCTCGGCGGTGCCCGGCGTGCCGTACGGCGGCGGCGGCACGGTGCCGGTGGCCGCAGGGGCCGCGTAGCCCTCGGTGGCGTACCCGGTGGCCGGCGGGGTGGCGACGTAGTTCGTGTCGGTGGTCTCCCGGCGTGCGGTGGCCTCCACACCGGGGGAGGTGCGGCCGGACCGGTCGTTCCCGCCGGAGCTGCCGTTGTCCTTGTGGGCAGCCGCCACGCCGGTGGTCAGCCGGCCGGCGACGACGCCGGCGAGAGCCGCACCGAGCATGAACACGCCGGGGCGACGGCGGGCGAAGCTGCGCACGTCGTCGATCAGCTCGCTCGGCTCGCGGTTCTGCAGCCAGCTGGCCATCTCGTCGACCTTCTCACCGGCCTGGCGGACCAGGTCGGCGGCCGGGCCGGACGGCGCCTCGCCGCTGCCCTCGGCCATGCCCCGCAGCTGCTGGGCGACCTGGCCGAGGCCCTCGCCGGCCTTGGCCGTGCTGTTGCGTGCCTGCTCCTGCAGCTGCTGGCGGCCCTGGCCGAGGAGGTCCTGCGCCTGGCGCATCGTCTCCTGGGTGACCTCCTTGGCCTGGTCGGTCGCCGTGGATGCGACCTGGCCACCGGCCTGCTGCGCGGTCTGGCCGACGTTCTTGGCCTGGTCCTTGGCGACGTCCTTGGTGGAGGCGTCCTGCGCGCTGCCAGGGGGTGACTGCGTCGGGGTGTCGATGGAGTGGGTCATCGTTCCTCCTCGTCGTGCGTCGGGTCTGGGGTGGTGCTGTGGGTCCTGAGTCCTGCTGGGCATCCGTGCCCGGTCGACCCCGCCCGCACGAAGGCACCGCCACGGCCATCTCGGGGATGGCCGGCTCGGCAGCACCGGGCGGCGGGACGGCGTGCAGGCACCTCAGGTGCCCATGGGCGTGGCGTTTCGGAGGTCCCACCGACGTCTCGGTGGAACGCCGTTCCGTCGGAGCCCCTGGTACCCGAGAGATCGGTGGGGTCAAACGACGGTTGGTGAATTGCTGGCGTCGAAGTTGATCTGCACGGTGAGCTGCGGGAATGGTCTGGCCGCCGGCTGGGAGCGATCGGCACGCCGCGTAGGGTCGCCCAGTGAGGGAAGGCTGCCCTTCCTTCGGACCATGAGGTGAGGAGGCGTGATGAGCAGCGCGACAGACGGCCGGCCACGGCGTCCGCGGGTGGCACGGGTCGGGGAGGTGCTGCGCACCCACCGGCTGACGCCGCACATGATCCGCGTCGTGCTGGGTGGTGAGGGGCTGGCCGGGATGCCGGTCGGGGAGTTCAGCGACCACTACGTGAAGCTCGTCTTCCCGCCGCCGGGCGCGCCCTACGCCACGCCGTTCGACGCCGAGCAGGTGCGCGCCGAGCTGCCGCCCGAGCTCTGGCCGGTCACCCGCACGTACACCGTGCGCAGCTGGGACCCCGACACCGGCGAGCTGACCATCGACTTCGTGCACCACGGGGACGTGGGCCTCGCCGGGCCGTGGGCGGCGCAGGCCTCCCCCGGTGACCGGATCCAGATGTCCGGCCCCGGGGGCGCCTACCTGCCCAGCCCGGACGCCGACTGGCACCTGCTGGTGGGCGACGAGAGCGCGCTGCCGGCGATCGGGGCGTCCCTGATTCGGCTGCCCGCCGGGGCGCGGGCCCTGGTCTTCGTGGAGGTCGCCGGCCCCGAGGAGGAGCAGCCCGACCTGGTGCTCGGTGAGGGCGTGCAGCTCACCTGGGTGCACCGCGGCACGCAGCTGCCGGGGGAGGCCCTGGTCGCCGTCGTCCGGGCGCAGCCGCTCCCGGAGGGCACCGGGCACCTCTTCGTCCACGGGGAGGCGGGGCTGGTCCGGGAGCTGCGGCTGCACCTGCGGGCGCAGTGCGGGCTGGCGCCGGAGTTCACCTCCATCTCCGGCTACTGGCGGCGCGGCCGCACCGAGGACCGCTGGCAGTCCGAGAAGCCGGCCTGGAACGCCGAGGTCGAGGCCGCGGAGCAGGCCCTCGTCGTCGGCTGACCCGCCGGCGGCGCGCCACCGCGCCCGGCCCGCGGGCGCGGCGCCGACCGCGGTCCTAGGGTCGGTCCATGCCGCTGGAAGGTGAGTACGAGCCGAGTCCGGAGAAGTGGGTCCGCGACCAGGTGGAGGTCTACGAGCGCACCGGCGGCCGGGAGGGCAACACCCTTCCCGGGCGCACCGAGCCGGTCGTCGTCTTCACCACCCGCGGTGCGAAGAGCGGCAAGGTCCGCAAGAACCCGCTGATGAAGGTCGAGCACGACGGCGTCTACGCGATGGTCGCCTCGCAGGGCGGCGCACCGAAGCACCCGACCTGGTACTTCAACCTCAAGGCCCACCCCGACCAGGTCACCGTGCAGGACGGCGACCGCGTCTGGGACGGCGTGGCCCGCGAGGTCACCGGCGAGGAGAAGGCCGTCTGGTGGGAGCGGGCGGTCGCGGCGTTCCCCGACTACGCGGAGTACCAGCGCAGGACCGACCGGGAGATCCCGGTCGTGCTCGTCGAGCCGAGGCCCTGACCGCGGGTCCGGCGCCGGTGGTCGTCGTCACCGGGGCCAGCGACGGCATCGGTGCGGCGGCGGTCCGCCGGCTGCACCGCAGTGGCGCCCAGGTGGTGGTGGTCGGTCGGTCGCCGGAGAAGACCGCCGCGGTCGCCGCCGAGCTGGACGGCGCCCGGTCGGCGACCGTCGACCTCGCCCGGCTGGACGACGTCCGGCGGTTGGCTGCCGAGCTGGCCGAGCTGCCCCGGATCGACGTCCTCGCGCACAACGCCGGCGCCTCCTTCGCCCGGCGGGAGCTGACCGAGGACGGCCACGAACGGACCGCCCAGGTCGACCACCTCGGGCCCTACCTGCTCACCCGGCTGCTCGAGGAGCAGCTGCGCGCCTCGGGAGCGCGGGTGGTGACCACCTCGTCGTTCATGCACTGGGCCGGCGGGGCGCGGCGCGGTCACCTGCTCGACCGGGTCGGCCCCCACCTCGCCAGCCGCGCCTACGCCCGGGCGAAGTGGTGCAACGTGCTGTTCACCCGGGAGCTGGCCCGCCGGTGGGCCCCGGAGGTCAGCGCGACGTGCTTCGACCCGGGCGCGGTCGCCTCGTCGTTCGGGACGACCTCCGGCGGCATCACCGGCCTGGTGTTCCGGACGCCGCTGACCGCCTTCATGAGGACCCCGGCCCAGGGCGCGGACACCCTGGTCTGGCTGGCCACCGCGGACGACGGCTGGCGCAACGGCGGGCACCACGCGGACCGGGCACCGGCCTGGACGGCGCCGTCGGCCAGGGACGACGCCCGGGCCCGCGAGCTGTGGGAGCTGTCGGCGCGGCTGGTGGGCCTGCCGGCCTGAGCCGGTCCGCCGCCGGACGAACCGCCCCAGGACTCAGGAGAAGCCGACCACCGCGTGCGGGGTGTAGGGCTCCTCGAGCCGGGCGATCTCCTCCTCCGACAGCCGCAGCTCCACCGCCGCGACCGCGTCGTCCAGGTGCCGGTCCTTGGTGACGCCGATGATCGGCGCGGTCACCACCGGCTTGCTGAGCACCCAGGCGAGGGCGACCTGCGCCCGGGGCACCCCGCGGGCCTCGGCGACCTCGGCCACCCGCTCGACGATCACCCGGTCCTCCTCGGCGTAGAGCCTGCTGCCGAACTCGTCGGTCTCCGACCGGTCGGTCTGGGAGTCCCAGTCGCGGGTCAGCCGGCCTCGGGCCAGCGGGCTCCACGGGATCACCCCGATGCCCTCGTCGGCGCAGAGCGGCAGCATCTCCCGCTCCTCCTCGCGGTTGAGCAGGTTGTAGTGGTCCTGCATGGACACGAACCGGTGCCAGCCGTGCTCGCCGGCCCGGTGCAGCGCCTTGCTGAACTGCCAGGCCCACATGCTGGAGGCGCCGAGGTAGCGCACCTTCCCCGAGCGCACCGCGGAGTCCAGCGCCTCCAGCGTCTCCTCGATCGGCGTGGCCGGGTCCCAGCGGTGGATCTGGTACAGGTCGACGTAGTCGGTGCCCAGCCGGGTGAGGCTGGCGTCGAGCTCGGCCAGGACCGCCTTGCGGGAGAGCCCGGCGCCGTTCGGCCCCGGCCGCATCCGACCGTGCACCTTCGTCGCCAGGACGACGTCCTCCCGGTCGGCGAAGTCGCGGATCGCGCGGCCGGTGATCTCCTCGCTGGAGCCGGCCGAGTAGACGTTCGCGGTGTCGAAGAAGGTGATCCCGGCGGCGAGCGCCTTCTCGATGACGGCCCGGCTCTCCTCCTCGGGCAGGCTCCACGGGTGCCCGCCGCGGGCGGGGTCGCCGAAGCTCATCATCCCGAGACAGAGGCGGGACACCTGCAGGCCGGTGCTGCCCAGACGCGTGTACTCCATGGCCTCTCCTTCCCCCGGCGTGGCCGCGCGCAACCCCGGGCGGAGGAGCTCAGGGCAGCTCGGCGTACCGCTCCTGCACGGCGGCCAGCACCGTCGCGGGCAGCTCGGTGAACGGCTCCAGCTCGATCGCCCGGGCCTTGCCCCGGCCCACTCGCCAGACGCCCACGACGCGACCCCGGTGCACCGCGGTGGCCCGGAAGACCCCGTTGTTGCCGGGCACGATCCGGTCGGCGAACTCGGCCGGCACGGTGCAGCTGCGGTCGGCGTAGCCGAGCACCAGCTCGTCGAAGCCGGGCAGCAGGTGCACGCCGTCGGCCTCGGCGCGGGCGGCGGCGAGCCGGGCGGGCGTGGCCGGGTCCATCCAGTGTTCGGTGCCGTCGACGACGAGGCGCTCCAGCTGCGGTGCGGCGATCGCCAGCCCGGCCTTGACGTCGCGGACGAGGACCCCGGCCCAGCGGACCAGGTCCTTCACGGTCGCCGGGCCGTGGGAGGTGAAGAACCGCAGGGCCAGCTCGCCGAGGGCCTCCTCGCGCTCCAGGCGACGGGGGGCGGGCACCCACTCGTCGAGCAGCACGAACTGCTGGTCGCCGTCGGCGGTCGGGCCGAGCACGAGCGTGCCGGTCTGGGACAGGTACCAGAGCAGGTGGTAGCCGCGTTGACCGGTCGTGGGCACGCCGCCAGCCGAGATCGCAGCGAGGAGCTCGGCCCGGGACGACCGTCCACCGCCGCTGAGCGCGTCGACGGCCAGCTCCCGTGCCCGCTCGATCTCGGCGTCGGTGATGCCCAGTGATGCCCGTCTGGTGGACGCGCCGGCCAGCACCCGCGGACCGAGCAGCTCCAGCATCCAGGGCAGGTCCTCGGCGGCGGTGAGGTGCAGCGTGCCGCGCATCGGCCAGGAACGGACCACCTCGCCGGCGTCCAGCGCAGTCTCGACCGTGGCCCGGGTGCCGCCGACGGTGCGCAGCGCGACCGAGGTCAGCGCGCCGGGCAGGTCCTGCCCCTGGACGGCGGTCGACCAGCGCACCGCCTCGGCCGGGGTCGGGCACCGTTCACCGATCAGCCGTTGCGCCGCCATCCGCAGCTGGGCCAGCTCCACCGTCATGCCGACACCCTGGCAGCCGGTGCCGACAGTGCGGGCCTGCGCACGGTCCGGTCAGCGCACCAGGTGCAGGTAGACCAGGTCCTCGGCGTCGGGCTCGGTGGTGAGCGGGTCGAACCCGACCGCGGTCGCCGTCCGCAGGCTGGCGGTGTTGTCCGGCTCGATGCCGAGCACGAACTGCTCGACGTCGGCGAGCGCGTCGGCCGTGCCGAGGGCCCGCAGCGCCGCCGACCCGTACCCGCGGCGCCAGCGGGCCGGGTCGACCACGTACGCGGCGCCCATCGTGCGGCGCTCGTCGACGGCGGTGACCTGTCCGGTGGCCGGGTCCCACTGCGTCCAGCGGTCGTAGACGTCGCCGCCGATCAGCGCGACCGGCTCGCCGTCCGCGTCCAGCGCGACGGACGAGTGCGCGCGCAGCACGGTCCGGCCGCGGAACTCCTCGCCCCGGGCGGCGGTGCGCAACGCCAGCTCGCGCTCGGGCCAGCTGCGGCCGCCCAGGCGCCGTTGCACCACCGGGTGGTCGAACCAGGGGAGCACCCGCGGCAGCAGCTCGGGCTCGAACGGCACCAGCCGGGGCGTCGGGCATGCGGGCACCTCCTCACCCTGCAACACCGTCACGGCGACGTCATCCGGAGGCAACGACGGGCCCCTAACGTCGCAGGCTCCCGGGGAGAGGAAGCCGATGACCGCCGTCCCGCTGGTCGACCTGTCCCCGTGGTCCGCCGGTGACCCGGACGCCCGGCGGCGGGTGGCCACCGACGTCGACCGGGCCCTGTGCGAGGTCGGCGTCTTGATGCTCACCGGCCACCCGATCAGCTCCGCCCTCACCTGCTGCGTGCGGGAGGAGGCGCGGTCCTTCTTCGCGCAGCCGCCGGCCGTCAAGGCGGCGCTGGCCTGCTTCCCGGGCGGGCGCGGTTGGGTGCCCCCTGGTCCCGCCCGGAGGTCCGCGCCGCCGCCGGACCTCAAGGAGCAGTTCGGCTTCGGCCCGGAGCCCCGACCCGATCCCGGTGCCTGGCCGGCGGGCAGCCCGAGTCTGCGGCCGGCCGCCACCGCCTTCGCCGTCCGCTGTGCAGCGCTCGCCGCGGAACTGCTGCGGGTCTTCGCCCTGGCGCTGGACCTGGACGACGACTTCTTCGTGTCGCGCTGCCCCGCGGACGCCTGGTGCGCCGACCTCACCTGGCACCCGGGACGCGAGGCCGTCGGGTCGGTGGCGCCGGGACAGCTGCGGGTCGGCCCGCACACCGATGACGGCGTCCTGACGCTGACCGACCGCCAGGCCGGGCTGGGTGGGCTGCAGATCCGCACGCCGGACGGCAGGTGGGTCGACGCACCGCACGTGCCCGGTGCACTCACCGTCAACGCCGGGGACCTGCTGGCCCGCTGGACCGGCGACCGCTGGCGCTCCGCGCCGCACCGGGTGCTGCCACCGCCGGTCGAGGCCCCGGCCGAGGAGCTGCTCTCCCTCGCACTGCGCCAGGACGCCGATCCGCTCGCCGTGGTCGAGCGGCTGCCCACCGCGGCGGCCGGGCCCACCCGCCACCCGCCGGTGACCGCCGGGGAGTTCCTCCGGGAACGGCGGGAGCACGTCCCCGTCGGCTGACGTCGTACCGTGCTCGCATGATGGGGATGGGCAATCTCGGCCCGGAGGGACGACGTCGGCAGCGGCTGGTCGCCGGGGTCATCGTGGCGGCGATGCTGCTGGCCGCCGGGGCGGTGCTGTTCAGCGGCGTGCTGTGAGCGACGGCGACCCGGACGTCGACGCCTGGTTCGCCGGAGCCGGTCCGCGGGAGGCCGAACTGCGGGCCACCGACGCGCTGGTGCAGGCCGCCGCGCCGGGCATCGACCGGCAGCTCGTGCCGATGGGCCGCGGGCAGATGCTCGGGTACGGCTTGATGCCCTACCGGCCGCGGTCGGCGAAGGAGACCACGATGTGGCCGCTGATCGGGCTGGCTGCGCAGCAGCGGCACCTCTCGCTCTACGTGTCTGCCGTCGTGGACGGCGCCTACCTGGCCGAGTCGCGGGCGGCAGAGCTGGGCGAGGTGTCCTGCGGCAAGAGCTGCATCCGCTTCACCTCCCTGGACCGGGTGGACACGGCCGCGCTGGACCGGCTGCTGCGCGACGCCGTGGCCAGCACCGACCGCGGGGAGAACGGCTTCTCCGGCTGACCTGCCCGTCGCAGCCGGGCGTCTCGGCGTCCGCCGTGGCCCGGCCGGGACCCAGGTCCCTGGTGCGTGCGCCGGCGACGGTGCAGTCTGGTGCCGGAGCAGGACCCCGGGGACGGGCCGGTCGGCGGCGCGCGGGGCACGAGCACCGGAGGGCCCACGATGCCGTTGGCCGCGCTGTACACCATCGCACCGGACCCGTCGGTCGACCTCGCCGTGGACCTGGCCGTCGACCGGCTGGCCGACGAGCTCGGGGAGCGGCCGCAGGAGGTCCGGCTGGTGGTGCAGGAGTGTCGGCGACAGCTCAGCGGCGCGCCCGCCGGTGCGCTGCCCGAGCTGGTCGAGCGGCTCGCCCGGCACCGCCTCCAGGGCCCGGTGGGCTGACCGGTCGGAACCGGCTGGTGCCGTCGGCGATGATGGCGGCATGGGCTACGTCGACGTCACCGGGATCCGGTTCACCCTGCCGGACGGGCGGGTGCTGCTCGACGACGTCGCCTTCCGCATCGGGGAGGGCGCCTGTGCCGCGCTGGTCGGGGAGAACGGCGCCGGCAAGACCACGATGCTCCGGATCATCAGCGGTGACCTGACGCCGGACGCCGGTTCGGTGGCCCTCATCGGCGGGCTGGGCGTCATGCGCCAGTTCATCGGCTCGGTGCGCGACGACACCACCGTCCAGCGCTTCCTCGTCGACCTCGCGCCGCCCGCCGTCCGGCAGGCCTGGCACGCCGTCGAGGACGCCGAGCTGGCGATGATGGAGGCCGACGACGAGCCGACCCAGATGGCCTACGCCACCGCGCTGGCCCACTGGGGCGACGTCGGCGGCTACGACGTCGAGGTCACCTGGGACACCGTCACGGTCGCCGCGCTCGGCGTGCCCTACGACGGCTGCAAGTACCGCGAGCTGAACACCCTCTCCGGCGGTGAGCAGAAGCGGCTGGCCCTGGAGTGCCTGCTCCGCGGCCCCGACCAGGTGCTGCTGCTCGACGAGCCGGACAACTACCTCGACGTCCCCGGCAAGCGGTGGCTGGAGGAGCGGCTGATCGAGACCCGCAAGACGGTGCTGTTCGTGAGCCACGACCGGGAGCTGCTGGCCCGGGTCGCCGACCGGGTGGTCACCGTCGAGGGCGGGACGGCGTGGGTGCACGGCGGCGACTGGGCCGGCTACCCGGCTGCGCGGACCGCCCGGCACGAGCGGATGGCCGAGCTGCGCAGGCGCTGGGACGAGGAGCACGAGCGGCTGATCGACCTGGTCCGCACGCTGCAGCAGCAGGCCAAGAACTCCCCGGCCATGACGTCGACCTACCACGCGATGCAGACTCGGTTGGCCAAGTTCGAGGCGGCCGGCGCACCGCCGGAGCCGCCGAAGGAGCAGCACGTGGCGATGCGGCTGCGGGGTGGTCGTACCGGGGTGCGGGTGGTGATCGCCGAGCAGCTGGAGCTGTCCGGGCTGATGGGCGCCTTCGACCTGGAGGTCGAGTACGGCGACCGGGTCGCCGTCCTGGGGTCCAACGGGGCCGGCAAGTCGCACTTCCTGCGCCTGCTGGCCGGCCAGGAGGTCGCGCACACCGGTGACTGGCGGCTCGGGGCGCGCGTCGTCCCCGGGTTCTTCGCCCAGACCCACGCCCACCCCGAGTGGCTGGACCGCACGCTGGTCGACCTGCTCTGGCACGGCGAGGCCGGGCGGCCGGGCGTCGACCGCGGCCGGGCGATGGCCGCGCTGCGCCGGTACGGGCTCGCCCCCTCCGGCGACCAGCTGTTCCGCTCGCTGTCCGGTGGCCAGCAGGCCCGGTTCCAGGTGCTCCTGCTCGAGCTCTCCGGCGCCACCCTGCTGCTGCTGGACGAGCCGACCGACAACCTCGACGTGCTGTCGGCGGAGTCGTTGGAGGAGGCGCTGGACGCCTTCGACGGCACGGTGGTCGCGGTGACCCACGACCGCTGGTTCGCCCGCAGGTTCGACCGGTTCCTGCTGTTCGGCGCCGACGGACACGTGCGCGAGGTGCCCGAGCCGGTGTTCGACGAGGGCCGGGTCCAGCGCGCCCGCTGAATGCCCTTGCCGGCAGGCGGGCCCGCGCGGGACCGTGACGGCATGGACCGTGACGGCATGGACGGCGAGGGACGCGACGGCACGGAGCGCGCCGCTGAGCTGGTGCTCGTGCCGTCGGTCGTTGGGCTGGAGGTCCAGGCGGCCCGCCGGGTGGCGAACGCCGCCGGCGTGGAGCTGGCCCAGCCCGACCCGGACGGTCCGCCGCTGGGCGCGCTGACCTGGCCGGGGCGGTACCGGGTGGTGGGGCAGGAACCCGCCGCCGGCTCGGTGCTGCACCGGTGGGACAGCCTGGTGGTGCGCACCGAACCCGTGGACGACGGCGCCGCCGGGGTCCGCGAGCCGCGCCGTCCGCACCCCGACCCTCACGCCGGCCGGGCCACGCCCACTGAGTGAGCAGTTCCGGTCGTCGACACGGGCGGACGCGCCGAGCCGGACGACCAGAACCGCTCACTCGCGCAGCGGGCGGCCGAGGCCGACCTCGCGAGCTGCCCGCGAGGACCGGTGGGTCAGAGGTCGGGGTCGAGGGTGCCGTCACCGCCGATCCGGTCCAGCTCGGTCAGCTCCTCGGGGCCGAGCACCCGGGCCGCCGCCTCCAGGTTCTGCTCCAGGTGGGCGACCGAGGAGGTGCCCGGGATGAGCAGCAGGTTGGGCGAGCGGGCCAGCAGCCAGGTCAGCGCCACCTGCATGGGGGTGGTCTCCAGCCGGCGGGCCACCGTCTCCAGCGCCGCCGACTGCAGTGGCGAGAAGCCGCCGAGGGGGAAGAACGGGACGTAGGCGACGCCGTCCCGGGCCAGGGCGTCGACCAGCGGGTCGTCGGCCCGGTGGACCAGGTTGTAGTGGTTCTGCACGCAGACCACCGGCGCGATGCCGCGGGCCTCGGCGTACATCTGCGGCGTCACGTTGCTGACCCCGATGTGCCGGACCAGCCCCTCTTGCTGGAGGCCGGCGAGGGTCTCCATCGGCTCGGCCAGCGAGCGCTGCACCGGCTCGGCGAACCCGGGCATCCGCAGGTTCACCACCTCCAGGACGTCGAGCCCCAGGTGGTCGAGGTTGTCCCGCACCGCCTGCCGCAGCTCGTCGGCGCCCAGCGCCTCGGGCCAGTCGCCCTCCGGCGTCCGCCGGGCACCGACCTTGGTGACGATCGTGAGCTGCTCCGGGTAGGGGTGCAGCGCCTCACGGATGATCTCGTTGGTCACGTGCGGGCCGTAGTAGTCGCTGGTGTCGATGTGGTCGACGCCGAGCTCGACCGCACGGCGCAGCACCGCCACGGCGCCGTCCCGGTCGGCGGGCGGGCCCATGACGTGCGGGCCGGCGAGCTGCATGGCGCCGTAGCCGATGCGGTGCACCGTGCGGTCACCGAGGGCGAACTGACCGGACTTCTCGGCTGTCGTCGTCATGGGCGGTGCCTACCCGCGGGCAGCGGGCGTGCACACCGTCAGGCGGCGCGGACCGGGACGGGGTTCTCCATCGGGGTCGCGACCGTCGCTCCGGCGGCGGCGTCGCGGGCCGTCTCGGCCCGCTGGCTGCGCAGCGCGATCACCGACAGACCCGCGCCCAGCAGCGCCAGCACCGCCCCGACCCACATCGGCGCGCGGTAGCCCCAGCCGGCGGTGAGGGTGGCCGCGCCCAGGGCTGCGCCCAGGGCGTTGGCCGCGTTGAACGCGCCCTGGTTGGCTGCCGACACCATGCTGCCGCCCTGGACCCGGGCCGCCTCGATGGCCCGGTTCTGCACCACCGGCCCGCCGGAGAAGGTGATCGCACCGAACAGCACGAGCAGGACGACGGCGGCGACCTGGTTCACCACCACGACCGTGAACACGGCGAGGAGCGCGGCGGTGACCAGCAGCCCGACGGTGACGAAGGCGAAGCCGTACCGGTCGCCCAGCCGGCCGCCGAGCAGGGTGCCCACGGTGGTGCCCACCCCGAACAGCGCGAGCACGACGGTGACCCGGCTCTCGGGCATCCCGGCGAGGTCGGTGAGGATCGGGCTCACGTAGCTGTAGACCGAGAAGAGCGCGGCGAAGCCGATGGTGGTCACGCCGAGGGTCAGCCAGACCTGACGCCGGCGGAAGGCGCCCAGCTCCTGCCGGAGGTCGGTGGGCGCGGCGGCCACCCGGGGCAGCCAGGCGATGAGCCCGGCGATGGTGAGCAGCCCGATGACCGCGGTGCCACCGAACACCAACCGCCAGCTCAGCTGCTGGGCGACGAACGTGCCGATGGGGACGCCGATGACGTTGGCCAGGGTCAGCCCGACGAACATCAGCGAGATGGCCTGGGTGCCCTTCTCCTTGGCCACCAGCCCGCGGGCTGCGACCGCCCCCACCCCGAAGAACGAGCCGTGCGCCAGCGCGGTGACCACCCGGGCGGCCATCAGCGTCTCGTAGGTCGGGGCGACTGCGGAGAGGGTGTTGCCGACGGTGAAGACCACCATCAGCCCGACGAGCGTCTGCCGCGGGGTGAACCGCACGCCCAGCGCGGTCAACGTCGGCGCCCCGATGACGACCCCGAGGGCGTAGGCGCTGATCAGGATCCCGACCGCGGCGACCGAGACGGAGAAGTCCTCGGCCACCTGGGGGAGCATGCCCATGATCACGAACTCGGAGGTGCCGATGCCGAAGGCACCGATGGACAGGGCGAGCAGCGCGCGGGGCACGGCGGGGCTCCTCAGGGGCGGTGCGGGGACGGCGGGGACGGCGCCCCCGTCCAGACAAGAGCAGTGGCACCGGTTGCGCTGCCCCCGACGCACATGAGGCTGGTCACGTCGCCACGCGCGCCGCGGGCCGCGCCGGGACATGACTCCCGTGCGCGGCCCGTGGACGTGCAGGTCAGGGCTGCAGCAGCACCTTGACCGCGCCGTCCTGCTTCTGCCGGAAGGTCTCGTACGCCTGGGGCGCCTGCTCCAGCGGCACGCGGTGGGTGGCGAAGTCGTCGACGCCGAGGGGGTCGGCGTCGGTGAGCAGCGGGAGGATGTCGGGCACCCAGCGCCACACGTTGGCCTGGCCCATCCGCAGCTCGACCTGCTTGTCGAACATCCGCATCAGCGGCATCGGGTCGGTCGCCCCGCCGTAGACGCCCGACAGCGAGATGGTGCCGCCGCGGCGCACGGCCTCGATCGCGGTGTTGAGCGCGGCCATCCGGTCGGCGCCGACCACCGTCATGACCTTCTCCATGATGGCGTCGGGCACCAGGGCGCTGGCCTTCTGGGCGAACTTGGCGCCGGGGGAGCCGTGCGCCTCCATGCCGACGGCGTCGATCACGGCGTCCGGGCCGCGGCCGTCGGTCCTGTCGCGCACCCAGGCGACGACGTCGGCCTGCTCGGTGGAGTCCAGGACGTCGATCCCGTTGGCGCGGGCCCGGGCCAGCCGCTCGGGCACGACGTCCGCGGCGAGGACCTGGGAGGCACCGAGGTGCTTGGCGATCCGCGTGGCCATGTCACCGATCGGGCCGAGGCCGAGCACCAGCACCGACCCGCCGGGGACGACGCCGGCGTACTGCACGGCCTGCCAGGCGGTGGGCAGCACGTCGGAGAGGTAGACGAAACGGTCGTCGGCCGGGCCCTCGGGCACCTTGATCGGCAGCGTGTTGCCGAAGGGCACCCGCAGGTACTCGGCCTGGCCGCCGGGCACCTGCCCGTAGAGCTTGGTGTAGCCGAACAGCGAGGCGCCGAAGCCCTGCTCCCGGTTCTGCGTCGTCTCGCACTGGCTCTGCAGGCCCTGGTCGCACATCCAGCAGGTGCCGCAGGAGATGTTGAAGGGGACGACGACCCGGTCGCCGGCCTTGAGCTCGGTGACCCCGGGCCCGACCTCGCGGACGATGCCCATCGGCTCGTGGCCCAGGACGTCGCCGACGGTCATGAACGGGGCCATGACCTCGATCAGGTGGAGGTCCGAACCGCAGACCCCACTGGAGGTGATCTGCACGATCACGTCGGTGGGGTCCTTGATCTCGGGGTCCGGGACGGTGTCGACCCGGACGTCGTCGCGGCCGTGCCAGGTGACTGCGCGCATGGGAGGAACTCCTCGGATAGGGGTGCTCCGGACGGCCGCGACGTCGGTCAGCAGGCCGGTCACCGGGGCGTGACGTTCCTCGCTCCTACCCGTCACGGCGCGTTCGATTCCTCGGCAGCACGCAGTGATGACGTGACAGAGGGTGCTCATTTGGCACTAAGTGTTGTGACCTCGATCACTTGACCGGTCGTGCATACCCCTCGGCTCACATCTCGAACCCATCACGGCGTGTTTACATGGGCCCCGCTTTTGCACTGCCCCCACTCGAATCGCCCCCGACGGAAAGACAGGTGCATGGACCCGCAACACCTCGACCGGCTGGACGACGAGCGGACGGTGCGCCCGACCGGCACCGGCGCCGAGGGCGGCTCCGTCGCCACCCCGCCGTCCGACCGCACCGAGGTGCTGGCTCGCGTGCTGTCCTCCTGCCGGGTCGTCCGCCGCCGCCAGGCCGGTCGGCCGGCGCTGTTCGTGGCCGCCGGGATCATCGGGGTCGTCGGCCTGGGGCTCACCGCCGCCGGTGCGCCGTCCCCGGTCGCCCGGGCGGCAGGCGGGGAGTCGGTCAGCGTCGCCGAGGAACTGGGCATGATCGCCGACGAGCAGCCCGCGCTCACCGGCGAGGAGGCTGCCGCCCGGCTGCAGGAGCTGGCTGCCACCCGTGCCCAGCGCGAGGACGCCGAGGCCGCCGCGGCCCAGGTGCAGGCCGACGCGGACCGGGTCGCGGCCGAGGCGGCTGCGGCAGCCGCCGCGGCCGCGGCGGAGGCGGCTCGCCCCCACGCCGTGCTCCCCGTCCAGGGCCGCTTGACCAGCCAGTTCGGCTCCCGCTGGGGCACGCTGCACGCCGGCATCGACTTCGCCGCACCGCTGGGCACCCCGGAGTACGCGGTGATGGACGGCGTCGTGCTCCGTGCCGGCGCGGCCAGCGGCTTCGGGCTGGCGGTCTACATCCAGCACGCCGACGGAGACGTCTCCGTCTACGGCCACATGCAGGAGATCCTGGTCCAGGAGGGGCAGACCGTGCGGGCGGGCGACACCATCGCGCTGTTGGGCAACGAAGGGCAGTCGACCGGGCCGCACCTGCACTTCGAGGTGCACGACGGTGGCCTGGACGGCCCCCGGATCGACCCGCTCCCGTGGCTGCGCGAGCGCGGCGTCGCGATCTGAGACCGGAGCGGCCAGTCGTTCCTGGCGTTCTGCGCTCACATGCGGCACCCTGCATGTGAGGAAGCGGATCGGCTGAGGGGACGGCGATGGGTCACGACCACGGTGCGGGGCACGGTGCCGGCACCACGGCCGCTGGGCACCGCGGGCGGCTGGCGATCGTCCTGGCCCTCACCGGCTCGGTCTTCGTGCTCGAGCTGGTCGGCGCGCTGATCTCCGGTTCGCTGGCCCTGCTCGCCGACGCCGCGCACATGGCCACCGACGCGCTGGGCATCGGGATGGCCCTGGGTGCCGTCACCCTGGCCCAGCGCCCCGCCCGCGGCCGGCGGACCTTCGGCTGGCAGCGGATGGAGGTCCTCGCCGCCGTCGGCAACGGCCTGCTGCTGCTCGCGGTCGGCGGGTACGTCGTCGTGGAGGCGGTCCGCCGGATCGGCGACCCGCCGGACATCGACTCGGGCTGGATGCTCGGCGTCGCCCTCGTCGGGCTGGCGGTCAACATCGGGTCGCTGGCCCTGCTCCGCTCCGGCCAGCGTGAGTCGCTGAACACCCGCGGCGCCTACCTGGAGGTGGTCGGCGACGCGCTGGGCTCGGTGGCCGTGATCGTCGCCGCCGTCGTCATCCTCACCACCGGCTGGACCGGCGCCGACGTCGTCGCCTCGCTCGCCGTCGGCGCACTCGTGCTGCCCCGCGCCTGGTCGCTGCTGCGCGAGGCGCTGGACGTGCTGCTGGAGGCGGCGCCCAAGGGGGTCGACCTCGAGCAGGTCCGCGACCACGTGCTCGGCGTCCCCGGCGTCCTGGACGTGCACGACCTGCACGCCTGGACGATCACCTCCGGCCTGCCGGTGCTCTCCGCCCACGTGGTCGTCAGCGACGAGGCGCTGGCCGACGGGCACGGCGGCCGGGTGCTCGACGCGCTCTGCCACTGCCTGGGTGACCACTTCGACCTAGAGCACTGCACCTTCCAGCTCGAGTCACCCGGCCACAGCAGCCACGAGTCGCCCGTCCACGACTGACGGCGCCCGCCTCCGAGGTGGTGGGCGGCTGCGACGATGGCGTCGTGCCGGTCTCCGTGGTGTTCATCGCCGACACCCACGTCCCCAAGCGCGCCCGTGACCTGCCCGATCCGCTCTGGGACCGGATCGAGGCGGCCGACGTCGTGGTGCACGCCGGCGACTGGGTGGACGTGGCGCTGCTGGACGAGCTGACGCAGCGGGCGCGGCAGCTGGTGGGGGTCTACGGCAACAACGACCACGGGGTCCTGCGGGACCGGCTCCCGGAGGTCGCCCGGGTGGAGCTCGACGGCGTCCGGCTCGCGGTGGTGCACGAGACCGGGGACGTTAAGGGCCGGGAGCAGCGGTGCGCGGCCCGGTTCCCGGACGTCGACGTCCTGGTGTTCGGGCACAGCCACATCCCCTGGGACACCACCGCGTCCACCGGGCTCCGGCTGCTCAACCCCGGATCGCCCACCGACCGGCGCCGCCAGCCGTTCGCCACCTACCTCACCGCCACCGCCGAGGCCGGGCAGCTGCGGGACGTCGCACTGCACCGGCTGCCCGTGCGCCCGCCGCGCCGGTGAGCCCGCCCCCGCTCCCGGCGCCCGCGGTCGCCCTGCTCGCCTGCCCGGTCTGCGGCCGACAGCTCGCCCCCGACCCGGCCGGCCTCCGCTGCGCGGCCGGGCACGCCTTCGACCGGGCGCGGCAGGGCCACGTGACGCTGCTGCCACCGGGCGGCAGCCCGCACGAGGGCGACTCCGCGAGCATGGTGGCCGACCGGGCGGACTTCCTGGCCGCCGGCCACTACGCCGGCATCACCGCGGCCCTGGCCGACGCCGCCGTCACCGGGTCGCCGCGCACCCTGCTCGACCTGGGCGGTGGCACCGGCGCCCACCTCGCCGGGGTGCTGGACCGCGCGCCCGACGCCGTCGGGGTGGTGGTGGACGCCTCTCGCTACGCCGCTCGCCGGGCCGCCCGCGCGCATCCCCGGGCGATGGCCGTGGTGGCCGACTCCTGGGGACGCTGGCCGGTGCAGGACGCCGCCGTCGACCGGGTGCTCGTCGTGTTCGCCCCGCGCAACGGCGCGGAGACCGCCCGGGTGCTGGCCCCGGACGGCCGGCTCGTGGTGGTCACCCCCGCCGCGGACCACCTGGCCGAGCTCATCGGCCCGCTGGGTCTGCTGCGCGTCGACCCGGCCAAGGCCGACCGGCTGGCCGCCGCCCTCGAGCCGCACCTGCACCCGGCCGGGACGGCGGGCCACCGGTCGGTGCTGGCGCTGGACCACGCCGCGGTCCGGACGCTGGTCGGGATGGGGCCGCACGCCCGGCACCTCGCCGCGGGGGAACTGGCCGCCCGGGTGGCCACGCTGCCCGAGCCGGTCGGGGTCACCGTGGCGGTCGACGTCGGCAGTTGGACCCGCGGCTGAGTCCACCGCAGGACGGCCGAGGGCCCGGCCTCGCGGCCGGGCCCTCGGAGGAGCTGCTGGTGCCCGCCTGCGGGCGGCCGGGTCAGCGGGTGACGCGGCGCTGCTTGCCGGTGGCGGCGACGTAGACGGCCAGCACCAGGACGGCGCCCACGATCGACGCCCACCACCCGCCGAGGTCGAACTGCAGCCCGTCGCCCTGGACGAGGCTGAAGACCAGGTTGCCCACCACCGAGCCGATGAGGCCGAGCAGGAGGGTGGCGACGAGGCCGAGGTCCTGCTTGCCGGGGACGACGGCGCGGGCGACCAGGCCGGCGACGAAGCCGATCAGGATCGCGAGGAGAACTCCACCGATGCTCATGGGTGACCTCCGGTGCACGACGGTCGAGCCGCCTTGCGCTGGTCCGTCCAGCGCAAGATCATCAGTAGCCGCGCACGGACGTGAGCAAACTCCTCCTGGGGGCGTCGCGTCGTGCCCTCTGCTGCGCCCGTCCGGCCGGCCCCACAGGCCCCGTACCGCGCCGACCTGCGGTTCTCCCGGACGCCGGACCGGGGCCCCGCCGGACCTCCCCGGGGCGCGCCGCACCGACTGCTGCTCCCGCCGCGTCGGCCGTGACGTGACGGTCTAAGCTCCGACCGTGACGATCGCACCTGCCCCGATCGTGAGCCGGCCGAGCCCGGCCCACGAGGCCGAGAAGGGATCGCGGCTCCTCGGTCTGCTGCGCACCACCGACCACAAGACCATCGGCCTGATGTACACCACGGTGGCGTTCATCTGGTTCTTCCTCGGTGGCTTCATGGCTCTCCTGATGCGTGGTGAGCTGGCCCGCCCGGAGCTGCAGTACCTCTCGCCCGAGCAGTACAACCAGCTGGTCACGATGCACGGCACGATCATGCTGCTGTTCTTCGCGACGCCGATGTTCTTCGCGTTCGCGAACTTGATCATGCCGCTGCAGCTGGGCGCGCCGGACGTCGCCTTCCCGCGGTTGAACGCCTTCTCCTTCTGGCTGTTCTTCTTCGGCGCCTCGATCGCCGTCTCCGGCTTCCTGACCCCGGGTGGCGCAGCCGACTTCGGCTGGTACGCCTACACCCCGCTGTCGACCGGGGTGCACAGCCCGGGCGCCGGTGGTGACCTGTGGATCGCCGGCCTGGCGGTCAGCGGTCTGGGCACGATCCTCGGTGGCGTCAACTTCATCGCCACGATCGTCTGCCTGCGCGCGCCGGGTCTGACGATGTTCCGGATGTCCATCTTCACCTGGGCAGCGCTGGTCACCAGCATCCTGATCCTGCTGGCCTTCCCGATCCTGACCGCCGCGCTGATGGCGCTGCTGGCCGACCGGCACCTCGATGCGCAGATCTACACGCCGGAGAACGGCGGGCCGCTGCTGTGGCAGCACCTGTTCTGGTTCTTCGGGCACCCCGAGGTCTACATCATCGCGTTGCCGTTCTTCGGCATCATCAGCGAGGTCATCCCGGTCTTCAGCCGCAAGCCGCTGTTCGGCTACAAGGGCATGGTCTTCGCGCTGATCGCCATCACCGCGCTCTCGCTGGCGGTGTGGGCGCACCACATGTTCGCCACCGGTGCGGTGCTGCTGCCGTTCTTCGCCTTCCTGACCTACCTGATCGCGGTGCCGACCGGGATCAAGTTCTTCAACTGGATCGGCACGATGTGGCGGGGGCAGATCACCTTCGAGACGCCGATGCTCTTCTCGATCGGCTTCCTGATCACCTTCCTGCTCGGTGGTCTGACCGGTGTCCTGCTGGCCAGCCCGCCGCTGGACTGGCACGTCAACGACAGCTACTTCGTCGTGGCCCACTTCCACTACGTCGTCTTCGGCACCGTGGTGTTCGCGGCCTACGCCGGGCTGTACTTCTGGTTCCCGAAGATGTGCGGCCGGATGATGGACGAGAAGATCGGGAAGCTGCACTTCTGGCTGACCTTCATCGGCTTCCACGCCACCTTCCTCATCCAGCACTGGCTGGGCAACGAGGGCATGCCGCGCCGGTACGTCGACTACCTGGCGACCGACGGCGGCGGCTCCTTCACCACGATGCACACGATCTCGACGATCGGGTCGTTCATCCTGGGCGCCTCGGTGATCCCCTTCGTCTACAACGTCGTGAAGTCGTGGAAGCACGGCCGGCTGGCGCTGCGCGACGACCCCTGGGGTCACGGCAACTCGCTGGAGTGGGCGACGTCGTCCCCGCCGCCGCGGCACAACTTCGTCGAGATCCCCCGGATCCGGTCGGAGCGGCCCGCGTTCGAGCTGCACTACCCGCACCTGCGGGACCGCCTGGAGATGGAGGCCCACGCCGGCAAGGGCCACCAGCCCTACGCCAGCGAGGCCGGTCTCACCGGAGGCGCCCGCCAGGGAGCCGACGACAAGGACCCGACCTGACCTGAGGTCGGTGCCCCGCACCGGATCGACCCGGACGCCCCGTCAGCCGATGGCTGACGGGGCGTCCGTGCGTCCGGGATCAGAGGCGCGGCGGACGGGGTGCGGTCGGGAGGGCGATCACCGATCCGGCACGATGGCCGGGTGACCGACCGCGCCGCCGCCCCAGCGCCGACCGACCCGACCGCCGTGCCGCCGGCGTCCGACGGCGCCCTGCTGACCGTGACCGGCAGCGACCGGCCGGGGGTGACCGCAGCGCTGTTCGCTGCGCTGGACGAGCTCGGCCCGCACCCGGTCGAGGTCCTCGACGTCGAACAGGTCGTGGTGCACGGCCAGCTGGTGCTCGGCGTCGTCGTCGGCAGCCCGGAGAGCGCGGCCGACGGGCCGCTGGCCGATCGGCTGCGCGCCACCGCGGCCCAGGTGGCGGCGCAGACCGGCGTCCAGGTGAGCGTGCAGCCCACCGCGGCCGGCAGCGCCCGGCAGGAGCGCACCGCGCGCCACCACGTCATCGTGCTGGGCCGCCCCGTCCCGCCGGCTGCGGTCGCCGGCGCCGCGCGCGCCATCGCCGGGGTGGGCGGCAACATCGAGGCGATCCGCCGGCTGTCCGACTACCCGGTCACCAGCTTCGAGCTGACCGTCTCCGGCGCTGCCTCCACCGAGCTGCGCACGGCGCTGGCCACGGTCGCCGCCGAGACCGGCACCGACATCGCCGTGGAGCAGGTCGGGCTGGCCCGGCGCGGCAAGCGGCTGATCGTGCTGGACGTCGACTCGACCCTGGTGCGCGGGGAGGTGATCGACGAGCTGGCCGCCCGCGCCGGCCGGGCCGCCGAGGTCGCCCGGATCACCGCGGCGGCGATGAACGGCGAGCTGGACTTCGAGGAGTCCCTCCGCGCGCGGGTGGCGGTGCTGGCCGGGCTGCCGGTCGAGGTGCTGGACGAGGTCCGGGCGCACCTGGTGCTGACCCCGGGCGCCCGGACCCTGATCCGCACGCTGCAGCGGCTGGGCTTCCGCTGCGGGATCGTCAGCGGCGGGTTCACCCAGATCACCGATCCGCTCGCCGCCGAGCTCGGCCTGGACTTCGCCGCCGCGAACACCCTCGAGGTGGCCGACGGGCGGCTCACCGGCGGGCTCGTCGGGGAGGTCGTCGACCGGGCGGGCAAGGCGCGGGCGCTGGCCCGTTTCGCCGCCGAGCACGGGGTCCCGCTGGACCAGACGGTTGCAGTCGGCGATGGCGCCAACGACCTCGACATGCTCAACGCGGCCGGGCTCGGCATCGCCTTCAACGCGAAGCCGTTCGTCCGCGACCAGGCACACGCGGCGCTGAACCAGCCCTACCTGGACGCCGTGCTCCAGGTCCTCGGCTTCACCCGGGACGAGGTGCTGGACGCGGTGTGACCCTCGGGGTCACGCAGTCCCGTGGACGGTGCCCTCCAGCTCCACCCCGGCGGTGCGGAGCTGCTCCAGGGCGGCGTCGGTCGTGGCGGGGGAGACCCCGGCGGTGAGGTGCAGCAGCACCCGGGTGGCGAACCCGGCGCCGACCGCGTCCAGCGCGGTCGCCCGGACGCAGTGGTCGGTGGCGATGCCCACGACGTCGACGGCGTCGACCCCGTGCGCCCGCAGCCAGTCGGCCAGGGGCTGCCCGTCGAAGGAGCCCTCGAAGCCGGAGTAGGCGGCCTCGTACTCGCCCTTGTCGAAGACCGCCTCGATCGGGCGCCGGTCCAGGTCCGAGTGCAGCTCGACCCCGGACGTCCCGACCACGCAGTGCGCCGGCCAGGTCTCCAGGAAGTCGGGCTGCGCGGCGAAGTGGCCGCCCGGGTCGACGTGGTGGTCCCGGGTGGCGACGACGTGTGCGTAGTCGGTCCCGGCGGCGTGGGCGCTGATCGCCCGGGCGACGGCGGTGCCGCCGTCGACCGCGAGGCTCCCGCCCTCGCAGAAGTCGTTCTGCACGTCCACGATCACCAATGCCCGGGTCATGGCCTCATCCTGCCCCGACGGCGTCCCTCCCGGTGGGCGGGACACCCTCGGCCGCTACTCGGTGACGGTGTCGATCGCCGGCTCGCCCCGGGACAGCGACCACGCCTCGGTGGGCAGGGCGCTGCGCGCCTGGACGTGCCGTTCCTGCGCCACGGCCAGGGAGTCGGCGGGGGAGCGCGGTCCGACCAGTTCCCCGCCACGGACCAGTGGCCGGATCAGCTCGCGGTCGTGCTCCCGGGTGGTGACCGGTGCCGCGCTGACCACCTCTGCGGTCGCCGTCCCGTCGGCGTCGTGCCGGCGCACGGCGTGCTTGCGGCCACCCACCGAGCGCTTGCCCACGGAGTTCTTGGCCACCGGCACCCCGTCCCGGGCCACCAGCTTGTAGACCATCCCGACGGTGGGCGAGCCGGAACCGGTCACCAGGGAGGTGCCGACCCCGTAGCCGTCGACCGGGGCGGCCGCCAGCGCGGCGATCGCGTACTCGTCCAGGTCGCTGGTGACGATCACCCGGGTGCGCGTCGCGCCCAGGGAGTCCAGCAGCTCGCGGGCGCGGGTCGCCTCGATGGCGAGGTCGCCGGAGTCCAGCCGGACGGCGCCGAGCTCCGGGCCGGCCACCTCGATCGCCGTCCGGATGCCCTGCTCGGTGTCGTAGGTGTCGACCAGCAGCGTCGTCCCCACGCCCAGCGTGTCCAGCTGCGCGCGGAACGCCGACGCCTCGTCGTCGTGCAGCAGGGTGAACGCGTGCGCGCTGGTGCCGGTCGTGGGGATGCCGTAGCGAGCGCCGGCGGCCAGGTTCGACGTCGCCGAGAAGCCGACCAGGGCAGCGGCCCGGGCGGCGGCGACGGCGGCTTCCTCGTGTGTGCGCCGGGAGCCCATCTCGATGCACGGCCGGCCACAGGCGGCGCCGACCATCCGCGCCCCGGCCGCGGCGATGGCGCTGTCGTGGTTGAGGACCGACAGCACCAGGGTCTCGAGCAGGACGGCCTGGCCGAACGGGGCCCGCACGGTCAGCACCGGGGAGCCGGGGAAGTAGAGGTCGCCCTCGGCGTAGCCGTCGACGTCCCCGGTGAACCGGAAGTCGGCCAGGTGCTCCAGCAGCCGGGGGTCCTCGACGCCCTGCTGCCGGAGCGCGTCGAGCTCGGCCTCGCCGAACCGGAAGCCGGCCAGCGCCTCCAGGAACCGGCCGGTGCCGGCGAGCACCCCGTACCGCCGGCCGTGCGGCAGCCGGCGGGCGAACACCTCGAAGACGCAGTCCCGGTCGGCGGTGCCGTCGGCCAGGGCGGCGGCCAGCATCGTCAGCTCGTAGCGGTCGGTGAACATCGCGGGGCTGAGCGGCGGGCTCTGCGGCATGGAGCAGCACGATAGGTGCCCACCGACTGCGTCCGGGGAGGCGGTCGTCCTAGAGTGCTCACGTGGCCGGACCGCTCGCGCCCGAACGGGTGTCGGAGACGTCGACGGGGGAGGAGTCCGCCCTCGACCGCCCCTGGGTCACCGTCGTCTGGGACGACCCGGTCAACCTGATGACCTACGTGACCTTCGTGCTCCAGGAGCTGTTCGGGTACGACGAGGCGACCGCGACGGAGCTCATGCTGCAGGTGCACAACGAGGGCAAGGCGATCGTGAGCTCCGGGCCGCGGGAGCGGATGGAGCACGACACCAACCGGCTGCACGCCTACGGGCTGTGGGCCACCTACCAGCGGGACGCATGAAGCCGTTCCGCCGCAAGGGCGACCAGCTGGTGGCCCGGCTGGTCGACGCCGAGGCCGACATCGTGAACCTGCTGCTGGACCAGCTGGAGCAGCTGCTCGTCGCCGATGCGGCCGACTCCGGCGGCGACCCGGTCCTGGCCCGGCTGCTGCCCAGTGGGCACGCCAGCGACCCGCAGCTGGCCGCCGAGTACCGCGACCTCACCGAGGCCGGGCTGCGCAGCGGCAAGGCCGACGACCTGGCGATGGTCCGGGCCACCGTGCCCCCCGAAGGTGGGGAGGTGCGGCTGGACGCCGAGCAGGCACGGGCCTGGCTGCGCACCACCAACGACCTCCGGCTCGCGATGGGCACCCGGCTGGGCATCACCGCGGAGACCGAGCCCCCGGACATCGACCCCTCGGGCGAGGGGACGGACGACGAGAACTCGCAGCTGGCCGTCTACTACTGGCTCACCGCGGTGCAGGGCTCGCTGATCGACGCCTTGGCCGCCGGTCGAGGCGACCGACGGTGAGCAGCACCAGGATGGCGACGAGCAGGTCGGCGACGAAGAACACGTAGACCAGGCTGTGCACCGTCACGTCCTGCACGATCGCCCCGATGCAAGACACCAGGGTGATGCCGGACAGGGCGGTCAGCAGCACCAGCCCGATGAGCCGGCCGAGCACCACCAGCACCAGCTCGACCCGGTCGGTCCGCTGGTCCGTGGCGCGGCCACTGCGGTGCAGCAGCCGGGCCGACCCGATGGCCAGGGCCGGCAGCGCGACCAGGACGACGCCGAGCACCATGAGAACCTCGATCACCACGGTCGGCGACGTTATCGCCCGGACACCCCTGGGACGCAATCCGTTCCCCCGGCGGTCACCCGTCCCGGGCCGGGGAGGACGTCGCGCGGCGGCGCTGCCTAGACTGGGCCCGTGCTGCGCATCGACCGCGCGACCTACGACGCCATCGTGGCCCACGCCCGGGAAGACCACCCGGACGAGGCCTGTGGTGTCGTCGCCGGCCCCGAGGGCAGCGACCGGCCCGAGCGCTTCATCCCGATGCTCAACGCGGCCCGCTCACCGACGTTCTACGAGTTCGACAGCGGCGACCTGCTGAAGCTGTACCGCGACATGGACGACCGGGACGAGGTCCCCGTGGTCATCTACCACTCGCACACCGCCACCGAGGCCCGCCCCTCGCGCACCGACATCAGCTACGCCTCCGAGCCCGAGGCGCACTACGTGCTGGTCTCCACCCGCGAGCACGGCGACCGGACCGGCCTGGCCGGGGACACCGTGGAGTTCCGCAGCTTCCGGATCGTCGACGGCGAGGTGCGCGAGGAGGACGTCGAGGTCGTCGAGTCCTACCTGTTCGGCCACTCGCCGACCACCGTCGTCTACGACTGAGCGCCAGCTCACCCCGCGGCCGGCGGAATCGCCGGCCGCCCACCGGCGTTCCTCCGAGCAGCCGGCTCTGCGCGCCCTGCGCGCGACCCCTGTCCCAGCCCGATCCCGCACATCCCCACCCGAGGAGTTCTCACGCCATGGCCATCGAGGTCCGCATCCCGACCATCCTGCGCACCCACACCGGCGGCAACAAGACCGTCCAGGGGAACGGCGACACGCTCGGCGCGCTGGTCGACGACATCGACAGCCAGCACCCCGGGATCAAGGGCCGTCTGGTCACCGACGAGGGCAAGCTGCACCGCTTCGTGAACGTCTACGTCAACGACGAGGACGTGCGCTTCACCGGTGCCCTGGACACCTCCGTCAAGGACGGCGACTCCGTCACGATCCTGCCCGCCGTCGCCGGCGGCTGCTGACCCGGAGCCCCCCGCCCGGCACCGCGACCCCAGGAGACCCGTCATGGCCCGCTTCGCCTCCCTCGTCGACTCGCTCGGCAACACCCCGCTGGTGGGGCTGCCGGCGCTGTCGCCCACGCCCGACGTCCGGCTGTGGGCCAAGCTCGAGGACCACAACCCCACCGGTTCGATCAAGGACCGGGCCGCCATCGCGATGATCGAGGCGGCCGAGAAGGAGGGGCGGCTGCAGCCGGGCAGCACGATCCTGGAGCCCACCAGCGGCAACACCGGCATCTCCCTGGCGATGGTCGCCCGGCAGCGCGGCTACGAGCTGATCTGCGTGATGCCGGAGAACACCTCGATCGAGCGGCGTCAGCTGCTGGAGATGTACGGCGCCCGGATCATCAGCTCGCCGGCCGCCGGCGGCAGCAACCAGGCCGTCGCCGTCGCCAAGGGCCTGGCCGCCGAGCACGAGGACTGGGTGATGCTGTACCAGTACGGCAACCCGGCCAACGCCGAGGCCCACTACACCGGCACCGGCCCGGAGATCCTGGCCGACATGCCCTCGATCACCCACTTCGTGGCCGGGCTGGGCACCACCGGCACGCTGATGGGCGTCTCCCGGTACCTGCGGGAGAAGAAGCCCGGCGTCCAGGTGATCGCGGCCGAGCCGCGCTACGGCGAGCTGGTCTACGGCCTGCGCAACATCGACGAGGGGTTCATCCCCGAGCTGTACGACGCCGACCTGCTGGACTCGCGGTTCTCCGTCGGCCCGGACGACGCGATCCACCGCACCCGCCAGCTGGTGGAGCGCGAGGGCATCTTCGCCGGCATCTCGACCGGCGCGATCCTGCACGCGGCCCTCGGGGTCGCCGACAAGGAGGTCGCGGCCGGCCGCAAGGCCGACATCGTCTTCATCGTCTGCGACGGCGGTTGGAAGTACCTGTCCACCGGGGCCTACGCCGGCACCCTCGAGCAGGCCAGCGCCGCGCTCGAGGGCCAGCTCTGGGCATGAGCGGGCTGCTCCTGCCGGCACAGGGCCTGCTGTTCGACAACGACGGGGTGCTGGTCGACTCCGAGCCGAGCGTGGTGCGCTCCTGGTCCCGCTGGGCGGTCGACTCCGGGCTCGACCCGGACGAGGTCATGGCGGCGGTGCCCGGTCGCCGGGCCGCCGACACGGTGGCGCTGTTCGTCAAGCCCGAGGACGTCGAGCGGTCGACCGCGCTGATCACCCGCTACGAGCTGGAGGACGTCGCCGGCACCCTCGCCGTGCCGGGCGTCCTGGACATCGTCGCGCAGCTGGTCGACGTGCCCTGGGCGGTCGTCACCTCCGGGGTCCGTGAGCTGGCGACGGCGCGGCTGCTGGCCGCCGGGGTCCCGGCGCCGGACGTCGTGGTGACCGCCGAGGACGTCGTCACGGGCAAGCCCCACCCCGAGCCGTACCTGACCGGGGCGAGCCGGCTGGGGCTCCCGCCGGGCGAGCTGATCGTGCTGGAGGACAGCCCGAGCGGGGTCCGCGCGGGGCTGGCCGCCGGTGCGACGGTGCTGGGCATCGGGGAGACCGCACTGGCCAGCGAGGCGCCCGCCGTCGTCCGCGACCTGACCGGGGCCCGCTGGACCCCCGGCGGGCTGCTGCTCCCGGACGCGGCGCTGCTGCGTCGCCCCTGACCGGGCTGAGACGGCCGTCTCAGCCCGGACGCGCGGCGTTGTCCGACCGGGCCGTTAGCCTGGCTGCCGACATGAGCACTGCGACAGCGGGGGCGGACGCGCCCATCGGGATCTTCGACTCCGGGGTCGGTGGGCTCACCGTGGCCCGCGCCGTCCTCGACCAGCTGCCGCACGAGGCGATCCGCTACCTCGGCGACACCGCGCACAGCCCGTACGGTCCCCGGCCGATCGCCGACGTGCGCCGGCACTCGCTGGCGGCGATGGACCAGCTGGTCGCCGACGGGGTCAAGATGCTCGTCATCGCCTGCAACTCCGCCAGCGCCGCCTGCCTGGGCGACGCCCGGGAGCGCTACGACGTCCCGGTGGTCGAGGTGGTGCTCCCCGCGGTCCGTCGGGCGACCGCGGCGACGCGCAACGGCCGGGTGGGCGTCATCGCCACCCAGGCCACCGTCACCAGCGGTGCCTACGAGGACGCGTTCGCCGCGGCGCCGCAGCTCAGCGTCACCAGCGCCGCCTGCCCCAGCTTCGTCGACTTCGTCGAGCGCGGGATCACCAGCGGCCGGCAGCTCGTGGGGCTGGCGCAGTCCTACCTGGACCCACTGCTGGGCGCCGGCGTCGACACCGTCGTGCTCGGCTGCACGCACTATCCGCTGCTCACCGGCGTGCTGTCGCTGGTGCTGGGTGAGGAGGTCACGCTGGTGTCCAGCGCGGAGGAGACGGCCAAGGACGTGTACCGGGTGCTGACCCGGACCGACCTGTTGCGCGACCCGGAGGGCCCACCGCCGGTGCACCGGTTCCTCGCCACCGGTGACCCGGAGCCCTTCGCCCGGCTCGGCCGGCGGTTCCTCGGCCCGGAGGTCGACGCCGTCCTGCCTGCGGGTGCGGAGGCCGGGGCGTGAGGCTCACCGTCGTCGGCTGCTCCGGCAGCGGACCCGGCCCGTCCTCCCCGGCGTCCTGCTACCTGGTGGAACACGAGGAGTTCGCCCTGCTGCTGGACCTGGGCAACGGGTCCTTCGGTGCGTTGCAGGGGCTCACCGACCCCAGCCGGGTCGACGCCGTCTACCTCAGCCACCTGCACGCCGACCACTGCCTGGACGCCGCGCCGTTCATCGTGTGGCACCGCTACTCGGGCCGCTCCGACGGCCGCGCCGTGCCGCTGTACGCACCGGTCGGTGCCGACCGCCGCCTGGCGGCCGCCTACGACGCCGACGGCGGGCCGATCGACGACGTCTTCGACGTCACCCCGGTCGGCTCGGGCACCTGGTCCATCGGGCCGTTCGAGGTCCGGACGGCGCGGACGGCCCACCCGGTCGAGTGCTACGCCGTGCGGCTGACCGCGGGTGGCCGGTCGCTGGTCTACACCGGTGACACCGGCCCGTCGGACGCCGTGGTCGAGCTGGCCCGAGGTGCCGACGTGCTGCTGGCCGAGGCCGCCCACCCCGACGTCCCCGACCTGCCCCCCGCGCTGCACCTGACCGGCCGGCAGGCCGGTGAGCACGCGGCCGCCGCCGGGGTCGGCCGGCTGCTCGTGACGCACGTGCCCGCCTGGGTGGACACCGAGGCGCAGTTGGCCGCGGCCCGGTCGGTCTTCCCGGCCGCCGAGCTGGCCCGGCACGCCGCCGTCTACGACATCTGAGGAAGGGCCCCGTCCGGACCGGTTGCCCTGCGGGGACGGGCGCGGCACGGTGACCGGGTGGCCACCAGCGATGAGGAACGGGACGGCGTCCGGCTGAGCAGCCTGGACTCCCCGCTGGGCGACGGGCTCGAGGTGACCAAGCGGGAGCTCGTCGACCACCTGGACGCCTTCGCCGACCGGCTCGTGCCGCTGCTCGCCGGGCGGCCACTGACGATCAAGCGCGTCCGGCCCGGCGCCGCGCCGTTCATCCAGCGCGACGTGCCGAAGGGCGCGCCGGAGTGGGTCCGGACGGTGGCCACCTGGTCCGACCGGGCGCACCGCGAGGTGCACCAGGTACTGGTCGAGGACCGCCGCACCCTGCTGTGGCTGGCCAACCAGCGGGCCGTCGAGTACCACGTGCCGTTCAGCCGGGTGGGGGAGGACCAGCCCACCGGGCTGGTGCTGGACCTCGACCCACCCGATGACGCGCCGTTCGACGTGGTCGTGCGCACGGCACTGCTGTGCCGCCGTGCGCTGGCCGAGGCCGGTCTGTCGGCGGCGGTGAAGACCAGCGGGTCGACGGGGCTGCACGTCGTCGTCCCGGTGCACGGGTCGCCGGCCGAGGACGTCGCCGCCGCCACCCGGGCCCTGGCCGCCCGGACCGAGCGGCTGGACCCGGACCTGGCGACCACCGCGTACGTGGTGGCCGAGCGGGGTGACCGGGTGTTCGTCGACTCGACCCGATCCGGCCGGGGCACGGTGGCGGCGGCGTACAGCCCCCGGGTGCGGCCCGGGCTGCCGGTGTCCACGCCGGTGGACTGGGAGGCGCTGGACGGCGTCCGGCCCGGCGACGTCACCGTGCGCACCGCCCGGGAGCGGATCGGGGACGGCGACCCGTGGGCGGCGGCGCTGCCGGAGCCCCAGCAGCTGCCCGCCGACCTGGTCGCCGAGGGCCACACCATCCCCGTCGCCCGGGTGGCCGCGATGCACGAGGGCAAGCGCCGCGCCCGCGCCAAGGCGGCCGAGAGCGGGTCGTGACCCACGGCCGGCTGGACGTGGCCGGTCCGGAGTGCCATGACAGGCACCACTGACAGGCACCACTGACAGGGACCACTGACAGGGACCACTGACAGAACGGGGCCCGGTCCACAGCCGCACGGTCCTCCACAGGCGGTGCGGCCGGACGGCCGCCTGCCCGTCGGCTCACCGGCAGGGTCGGTGGCATGACGACGGACCCGCAGACCACCGCCTGGCTCGACCAGGAGGACGCCCACCTGACGCAGCTGATCCGCGCCCACCGCTGGGCGGTGCAGTACGTCGGGCCCGGTGACGACCCGGGAGAGCCACCCTTCGGCTACACCGTCGGGCTCTTCGGGTTCGGCCACCCGGAGCTGGTCGTGGTCGGGGCCGGGCACGACGACACCCAGACGATGCTGAACCGGGTGGCCGGCCTGGTCGCCGACGGGCGGGACCTGGTCCCCGGTGAACTGCTCATGTTCCCCGACCGTCCCGACGGGTTGGTCGTGGAGCAGTTGCCGAACCCCGGCGAGGTGCTGTTCGCCGCCAACCGGCACCACCGCCGGCCGGACGAGGCCTCGCTGCCGGCCTTCCAGCTGACCTGGCAGCACCGGGACGGCGCCTTTCCCTGGGACCCCGGCTGGCCCTGCGGTCCGGGGTGCCAGCCGCGGCCGGGCACCTGGCGAGCATGACCGGTGCGGTGGCGGGGCTCGCCCGGCAGGGCCTGCCCCGCCGCCGCACGGTCACCCGGGGTCGATCAGCTGGTCTTCACCTCGCGGCCGTCCTCGCCCCACATGGTGTGGAAGGAGCCCTCGCGGTCGGTGCGCCGGTAGGTGTGCGCGCCGAAGAGGTCGCGCAGGCCCTGGATCAGCGCGGCCGGCAGCCGCTCGGCCCGCAGCCCGTCGTAGTAGGCCAGCGCGCTGGCGAAGCCGGGCACCGGCACCCCGTGCCGGGCCGCGCCGGCCACGACCTGCCGCCAGCTCTCCTGGCCCTCGCTGACCGCGTTCCGGAAGTACTCGTTGGTCAGCAGGGTGGTGACGTCGGGCTCGTCGGTGAACACCTGGCTGATCCGGTCCAGGAAGCGCGCCCGGATGATGCAGCCACCGCGCCAGATCTTGGCCAGCGCCGCCCGGTCGATGTCCCAGCCGTGCTGGTCGGCGCCCTGGGTGATCTGGTCGAACCCCTGGGCGTAGGCGACCACCTTCGAGGCGTACAGCGCCTGGCGCACCGACTCGATGAAGGCCTCCTTGTCCGCCACCTGCTCGTCCCACTCGCGGTCGGGCCCCGGCAGCACCTTCTGCGCCGCCTGCCGCTGCTCCCGGTGCCCGGACAGCGCCCGGGCGAAGACGGCCTCCGCGATGCCGCTGACCGGCACGCCCAGGTCGAGGGCGGACTGCACGGTCCAGCGACCGGTGCCCTTCTGCTCGGCCTCGTCCAGCACGATGTCGACGAACGGCCCACCGGTCTCGGCGTCGGTGTGCCGCAGCACCTGCGCGGTGATCTCGATCAGGTAGCTCTCGAGGTCCCCCTCGTTCCAGCTGGCGAAGACGTCACCGATCTCCGCGGGCGTCAGCCCCAGCCCCTGGCGCAGCAGGTCGTAGGCCTCGGCGATGAGCTGCATGTCGGCGTACTCGATGCCGTTGTGCACCATCTTCACGAAGTGGCCGGCACCGCTGGCCCCGATGTGGGTGCAGCACGGCTCGCCGTCGACGACGGCGGCGATCGACTCCAGCAGCGGGCCGACCAGCGCGTAGGCCTCCTTCGAGCCGCCGGGCATGATGCTCGGCCCGTTGAGCGCGCCCTCCTCACCGCCGCTGATCCCGGTGCCCATGAAGTGCAGGCCCCGGGCGGTGAGCGCCTCGGTGCGGCGGATCGTGTCGGTGAACAGGGCGTTACCGCCGTCCATCAGCACGTCGCCCTCGTCCAGCAGCGGGGCGATCTCCTCGATGACGCCGTCGGTGGCCGCACCCGCCTGCACCATGACGATGATCTTGCGCGGGCGCTCCAGTGCGCCGACGAACTCCGCCATCGAGCCGGTCGGCACGAAGTCGCCCTCGCTGCCGTGCTGCTCGACGAGGGCATCGGTGCGCCCCCTGCTGCGGTTGTGCAGGACCACCTGGTGGCCGTGCCGGGCGAGGTTGCGGGCGAGGTTGGCGCCCATGACCGCGAGCCCGGTGACGCCGATCTGATCACTCATGCCACGACCCTGCCCGACCGGGTGCCGTGCTGACCAGTCACCGTCCACTCCGTGGACTCGCGGCCTGTCCCGCCGCTGCTCCTTGCGGACGGTGCGGGACAGGAGGAACCGTCAGTCGATGCCGAGGTCGCGCATCAGCTTCGCCACGTGCCCGGTGGCCTTGACGTTGTAGGCGGCCTTCTCGATCCGGCCGTCGGCGCCGACGACGAAGGTCGACCGGATGACCCCGACGACCTCCTTGCCGTACAGCTTCTTCGGGCCGTAGGCGCCGTAGGCCGTCAGCACCTGCTTCTCCGGGTCGGAGACCAGGGTGATGGACAGCTCTTCCTGCTCCCGGAACCGGCTCAGCTTCTCGGGGACGTCGGGGGAGACGCCGATGATGTCCAGCCCGGCCTCGGCCAGGTCCCCGGCTGCCGCGGTGAAGTCCACGGCCTGGGTGGTGCATCCCGGGGTGAGCGCGGCCGGGTAGCAGTACACGATGACCCGCCGACCCCGGTAGGACGACAGCGAGACGGGCGTGCCGTCGGCGTCCGGGAGGGTGAACTCGGGCGCCGGGTCACCGGGGGCGAGGCGGACGGGGGCCGTGTCGATGCCGGGGTCGGTCTCGGTCATGGGGGGATCGTGCCGCACGCGACCGGCGGTGCCCAACCCGGCTTCCGCTCAGCCGGCCAGGAAGCTGAACCGCACGTGCCGGGAGGGGTTGTCGACGTTGGTGTCGACGAAGCAGATGCGCTGCCACGTGCCCAGGGTCAGCCGCCCCTCGAGCACCGGCACCGTGGCGTGCGGCGGGACGAACGCCGGCAGCACGTGGTCGCGGCCGTGCCCGGGGGCGCCGTGCCGGTGCCGCCAGCGGTCGTCGCGGGGGAGCAGCTCGTCGAGCTGGGCGAGCAGGTCGTCGTCGCTGCCGGCACCGGTCTCGATGATCGCGATCCCGGCGGTCGCGTGCGGGACGAACACCTGGAGCAGACCGTCGCCCTCGCCGCGGACGAACTCGGCGCACTCGTCGGTGAGGTCGACGATCGAGGGCACGCCCCCGGTGCGGACGGCACGGAGCTCTGAGCGCATGGGGACACCATGGCATCCGCGCCCCCCGGGGACATCCGGGCGGTCGGTCCCGCGCGGGGGTCAGGCCGGGACCGCGAGCCCTTGCAGCCAGGTCTGCCAGGCCGGCTCCTCGCGCCGCACGTAGTCCGCCGCGTCGGCGGAGAACAGGTACCCACGCACGCCCGCCGTCGCCGTGCCGTCGCCGTCGCCGTAGGCGTGGGCGAAGACGCTGAGCATCCCGGGCACCGGCGCGGTGAGCCGGACGAGCGCCTGTCGCTCGCCGACCCGCTCGACCGTGCCGCTGGCACCGCGCACCTCGACCGTTGCGCCCTCGTCCCCGAGGCCGAGGGCGTCGTGCAGGGCCGACCAGACCGTCTCCGCGTCACCGGGGTGGGAGGCGGTGGCCTCCAGGTGCCTGGCTCGCTGGCCGGGGAAGTGCGCCAGGTAGAGGCGCAGGTTGTCGAAGAACGGCATCCAGGCCGGGCCCATGCTGTCCCACCACTCCGACTCCCAGGCGGCGCCGGTCCCGAAGCCACTGCTGGTGACGCGCACGATGCAGGTGCCGCCGGACTGCGCCTCGACGAGGAACTCCGACGTGAGCGGGCTCAGCGCGTCCGGGTCCTTGCCCATCAGGGCGGCCCAGTCCTCTTCGTAGGCGAGGCGGCGCGGCGGGTCCCAGCCGGTGACCCGGCCGTCCGAGCCCATGTCGGGGCCCATGGAGAAGCGCAGGGAGCCGCCCTCGTGCTCCTCGATCTCGGTCGGCAGGAACCAGGCGCTCATGCCCTGGGCGGTCGCGATGGCCTGCCAGACCTGTTCCGGTGTGCCCGGGACCTCGACGCTGAACTCCAGGCGGTACGGGACGTCCGTGGTCGTGCTCATGTTCTCTCCTCGGGAACGGGATGGGCGGCGACGACGAGCCGGTGCGGGCGCCCGTCGTCGTGGTGGTACCGAGCGGCCAGGTCGAGCACCGCCGCGGTCAGGTCGTCGGCGAAGGCAGCCCGGTCGGCGGCCGACCGGAAGCCGATCCGGGTGTCGATGGTCAGCGTCGGCAGGCGGGTGCCGGACGCGCCGGCCCGGCGCGCCAGGGCGCCGACCTCGCGCACCAGCCGGCCCGCCAGTGCGACGAGGTAGCCCGCCGACAGGTGGTCGGCGTTGGCGTCCGGGTCGGCCGCGGAGGCACTGACGGCCGCCGGTGACACGACGTACGACGCCGCCGACGCCTGCAGCACCCGCTCGGTGATCCCGCCGTGCCGGCGCGTCTCGGACAGCGCCACCAGGCCGTGCGCCTCGAGCGCCTTGAGGTGGTAGTTGACCTTCTGGCGCGTGATGCCGACCCGCGCGGCGAGCCCGGAGGCGGAGGCCGGAACGGCCAGCTCACCGAGCAGCCGCGCCCGGACCGGGTCCAGTGCGGCGGCGGCTGCCTCCGCGTCCTCGATGACCTCGACGTCCTGCATGACGTCAGGGTGCTCTTGACAAGAAAACCTGTCAAGGGTCCGCCCGCTCGTCGGCGGAGACGATGTCGGCAGGCCACCGCGGGGGCGTCAGTACCCTCGGACGACGTGACCCGCCCCGACGGCCGCGCGGCCGACCAGCTCCGCCCGGTGACCATCACCCGCAACTGGCTCGACCACGCCGAGGGCTCGGTGCTCGTCGAGTTCGGTCGCACCCGCGTGCTCTGCGCGGCCAGCGTCACCGAGGGGGTGCCCCGCTGGCGCCGCGGCTCGGGCCTGGGCTGGGTCACCGCCGAGTACTCGATGCTCCCGCGGGCCACCCACACGCGCAGCGACCGCGAGTCGGTCAAGGGCAAGATCGGCGGCCGCACCCACGAGATCAGCCGGCTCATCGGCCGGTCGCTGCGGGCGAGCATCGACCTGGCCGCGCTGGGGGAGAACAGCATCGCGCTGGACTGCGACGTCCTGCAGGCCGACGGCGGCACGCGCACCGCCGCGATCACCGGCGCCTACGTGGCCCTCGCCGACGCGGTGAGCTGGCTCGGCGAGCGCGGCAAGCTGGCCAGTGCGACCCCGCTGCCGAACTCGGTCGCCGCGGTCAGCGTGGGCGTCATCGACGGCGAGCCGCGACTGGACCTCGCCTACGAGGAGGACGTCACCGCCGGCACCGACATGAACGTCGTGTGCACCGGCACCGGCGGCTTCGTCGAGGTCCAGGGGACGGCGGAGGGCGCCGTCTTCGACCGGGCCACCCTCGACCAGCTGCTCGACCTGGCCGTCGCCGGCTGCGCGGAGCTGACGCTGGCCCAGCAGGAGGCGTTGTCGGCGTGAGCAAGCTGCTGCTCGCCACCCGCAACGCCGGCAAGCTCGCCGAGCTGCAGCGGCTGCTGGCCACCGCCGTCCCCGGGGTCGAGGTGCTGGGGCTGCGCGACGTGCCGGAGTACCCCGAGGCGCCGGAGACCGGGGCGACGTTTGAGGAGAACGCGCTGCTCAAGGCGCGGGAGGCGGTCCGGTACACCGGCCTGCCGGCGGTCGCCGACGACTCCGGTCTGGCCGTCGACGCGCTGAACGGGATGCCGGGGATCCTGTCCGCCCGCTGGTCCGGGCGGCACGGGGACGACCCGGCCAACACTGCTCTCCTGCTCGGGCAGCTCGCCGACGTGCCCGACGAACGGCGCGGTGCGGCGTTCGTCTGCGCCGCTGCGCTGGTCACGCCGGACGGCGGCGGGCACGTGCTCGAGCGGCGCTGGCGGGGCACGGTCGTCCGGGAGCCCCGGGGCAGCAACGGCTTCGGCTACGACCCGGTCTTCGTGCCGACCGGCCTCACCGTGACGTCGGCGGAGCTGGAGCCGGCGGAGAAGGACGCGATCAGCCACCGGGGGCAGGCGTTCGCCGCGCTGCTGCCGGTCATCGGTGAGGTGCTCGGCGGCCGTTAGCGGCGCTGCATCCAGTCGGTGAACCAGAGCGCGAACGCCGCCAGCACCGGGTGGAACGCGAGCACGAGGAAGGCTGCGAGCACCCGGTCGGACCGCCACTGGTCCCGTAGGCGTCGGCCGCGGCTGCGGTCGGCCTGAGGGGTGGCCGCGGCCTCCTGCTCCGTGCTCAGCGGGCGGGACTGCGCCGCCTGCCAGGTCTCGACCCGGGTCCAGCCGGGTGCGAGCCCGCACCCCAGGGCCAGCAGCGCGGCACCGCCGAGCAGCGGCAGCAGGGTGTCCGGCTGCAGCACGACCAGGCCGGCGGCGGCCGCACCCGCGGCGAAGCCGGCCACGGTGACGGCGCCGAGGCAGAAGACCAGCCCGAAGGCGACGATCAGCACCAGGTGGCCGGGCAGCAGCACGTCGCGCACCGACCGGTCGGTGGCGAGCAGGACGGCGCCCTGGACCCCGAGCAGGAGGGCGCCGGCCAGCAGCGCCCAGCGGATCGGCACCCGAGGAGGGGCGGCCACGGTGGCCGGCCGCACCGGGGACACGGCGGTCATGCCCGGTGCTCCACAGCGCGCCGGAGGACCGGCGCAGGGGGTGGCGCAGGGATGCTCTGCGGGTCGATCAGCTGGACGACGTCGTGCGTGCCCTGCCTCGTCGCGGGTGCCGGGGCCGCCGCGGGACGCGCCGAGGCGGGGCCGGCGTCCATGCGCGGCAGGTCCTCTGCCTGGACGTGGCTGGACAGCCCGTGGTTCGTCTTCTCCCAGTAGAAGGGGTTGACCAGCAGCTGCCACAGCGCCTTGTACGAGGCCACCGAGTGCAGCAGCCAGTAGAGCGGGGAGAGCAGCGCGAACGGCACCAGGCCGTAGGTCCGCCGCTTGAAGCCGGCCAGCAGCGACAGGTAGATGATCACGCCGTTGCCCAGCAGCAGGTTGGCCAGGCTGACCTGCACCAGCCACTCGGGCAGCGCCGGGGTCAGGGCGCCGGGCGCGATGAGCTCGACCGCGAGCATCGCGTAGAGCCACGGGGCGGCCAGGAACATCAACGGGGTGCCGCCGATGAGCAGCGCGAAGCCGGCCGCCTGCCGGGGGCCGACGCTGCGCAGCAGCCGCCACGGGTGCCGGGTGTGCACCAGGACCGTCTGCATGTAGCCCTTGATCCAGCGGCTGCGCTGCCGGATCCAGTTGCCGACGGCCATGTTCGCCTCCTCGTACGTCGTGGAGTTGACGACGGCGACGCGGTGGCCGCGGGCGGAGGCGCGGATGCCGAGGTCGGCGTCCTCGGTGACGTTGTAGGGGTCCCAGCCACCGAGGTCGCGCAGCATGTCGGTGCGGAAGTGGTTGCTCGTGCCGCCCAGCGGGATGGGCAGGCGCAGCTTGTCCAGGCCGGCCAGGGTGTAGTCGAACCAGGAGGAGTACTCCAGGGTGAACATCCGGGTGAGCAGGTTCTCCCGGGCGTTGAAGTAGTTCAGGGCCGCCTGCACGCAGACCAGGTCGTCCCCGCCCTTGCGGAAGGCGATCAGCGACTTCTTCAGCTGGTCGGCGTCGGGGCGGTCCTCGGCGTCGTAGATGACCACGTACTCGCCGCGGGCGAAGGCGAGCCCGACGTTGCAGGCGCGCGGCTTGGTCTTGGGCAGCGAGTGCGGGACGACGACGATGCGGACGATGTCCGGCGGTGCGGCGGCCAGCGCGGCGGTGAGCGTCTCCGGGTCGTCCTCCTCCAGCAGCAGCAGGATCTCCAGCTTCTCCCGCGGCCAGTCCAGGTCGGCCAGGTTGCGCATCAGCAGCCCGACGATCCCGGCTTCCTTGTAGACCGGGACGAGGATCGTGTAGACGGGCAGCTCGGCGTCGTCCAGTGCGCCGACCTCCGCCGCGGTGACCTGCTCGACGGTCTCCCAGGCGGTGCCGACGGTGCTGATCACCGCCTTGGCGCCGACGGCGAGTGCGACGGCGACGTTCACCGTCGCGACCAGGACCAGCATGGTCAGCGAGGGGTCGAGCACCAATCCGGTCACGGTGGCGACGAGCAGGGCGATCAGGCCGGCGATCTGCGGCCGGACGAACACCGTGGACGCCGACTCGTCGGGGCGGCGCTCGGCCAGCGCGCTGACCGCGTCGTGGACCAGCTCGTCCCGCCACACGGTGCGCAGTGCCCGCTGCACGTCCCAGTCGGTGGTGACCACCTGGCGCACCCGCGGGATGCCGGTGCGCTGCACGACCACCTCGGCGATGTGCGCCGACGGACGACCGGCGGTGGCGACGACGACCTGGGGCAGGCCGTCGCCGTCCTCCTCGACGCGCAGCGGCACCCAGGTCTCGCGGGCGAGCATCGCGGCCGGGAAGCGCCGGGCCAGTTCCTCGTCGACGTCCACCGGGTCGACGAACGCGAGGTCTGCGCCCCACACCGCCGCCAGGCCGACGTAGAGCTCCCGCCGGGTCACCCAGCCCTTGGCCAGGACGACGGAGCCCAGCGGTGCGCCCACCCGTTCCTGCTGGTCCAGGGCCTCGGCCAGCTGTTGCTCGGTGAGCACCCCCTGCTCGACCAGGACGGCGCCGAGCCGTTGGGGCGCGGCGTGCTTCCCGTGGTCAGGGCGCACCACCGGGCCGGGGATGGCGCCGCGGGGCGCGAAGACCGTCACCCCGTGGTGGTCGGCACCTGCGCCGTCCGGCTGTGGTCGGGCGGCGGGTGGGCCACCCGGGCGGGTGAGCCGGTGCCCGCGTGTGCGGCGTCGCTACCGTCGGGCTCCAGCGGCCGCAGCGGGCGACCGGGGACGGGGGAGTGGCGGATGGCCAACCTGGAGCAGCTGCGCCGGTTCGGGCTGGTGCTGGAGATGGCCGAGGCGGCCGGGGACGGCGACTGGCGGGCCTGGACGGCGGTGCTGGGCGGTCTGGACGAGGACACCCGCGCGGACGTCGTCCGGCAGTCCTCGCTGGTGATCGCGATGCTCTGCGAGCGGGAGGCCGAGCGGCGGGGCATCACCCGCGACCAGTTCCTGGCCCAGTTCCGAGCCGAGGCGATGGACTCCCTCGGCTGATCGGAGGCGTGTCGGACTGCCCCGGCGGGCACCACCGCGGCATGCGGATCACGGTGGACGACGTCCGGAAGCTGACCTTCGACGACGGGACGCCCGTGACGGCCGCGTCTGCGATCGCGCCGCTGGGGGACGGCTGGCTGGTGGCTCCGGACGACGCGACCATCGCCGCCTGGGTGCGGCCGGGTGGGGTGACCCCCGTGCGCGTGCTGCCGCCGGTGGAGGGGCTGGACCACTTCAGCGAGCCGGCGGGGACCAAGCACCTCAAGCCGGACCTGGAGGTGGCCTGCCCGGCCGAGGTGGACGGCGAGCCGGCCGTCCTGCTGCTCGGATCGGGGTCGACGCCGCGGCGGATGCGCGGGGTGCTCGTGCGGCTGGAGGGCGGCGAGCCGGTCGCGCAGGCCGACGAGCTGGGTGCGCTGTACGCCAGGGTGGCGCAGCTGCTGGAGATCCCGGCGGGCCAGCTGAACCTCGAAGGGGGCAGCCGGCACGGGGACACCGTCCGCTGGTTCCACCGGGGCAACCTCGCCGCCGGGGCGGGGCCGGCCAGCGTCGACCTGCCGCTGGCCGACCTGGTCGCCGCGGTGCTGGGCAGGGCCGGCGCCGACGCGGTGCCGATCTCCTCGCCCCGGTCCTACGACCTCGGCCGGGTGGCCGGTGTGGGGCTGGCGGTCACCGACGCCGTCTCGCTGCCCGACGGGCGGGTGCTGCTCTCCGCGGCCGCGGAGGACACCCCGAACGCGGTCGACGACGGGCCGGTGGTCGCCGCCGCTCTCGCGCTGGTCGACGGCGGGACCGTGCTCGACATCGCGGCGGTGCCCGAGGTCGACGGCCGCGTGCACAAGGTGGAGGGGCTGGCGTTGCGTGGGGTGGAGGACGCCCGGGTGTGCCTGCTGGGCGTGGTCGACGACGACGACCCGGCGGCGCCGTCGGTGCAGCTGGAGCTGCTGGTCGAGTTCACCTGACCGCGCTGCCCGGTGCTGGTCAGGGCGGCGGCACGGCCTGCTCGGCTCCCGCCTCGCGGTGTCCCTCGAGGAAGTAGGCGCCCAGCGCGCCGGCCAGCGTGGCGAACACCGCGACCGAGTAGACGGCCAGGGCGACCTCGAGGAAGCGGGCGAGACCGTGGTCGGTGTCGAGCACCTGCCCGGTGATCGTCGCCAGTGCGGCGTCGTGCAGGGCCGGGCCGTAGGTGTCGTAGGCCCCCACCACGTACAGCAGCTGGCTGCTGGCGAGGACGACGACGCCGGTCACCGCGGTGAGCCAGCCGATCCGGTTCGTGAGCAGCCGGCCGGCCGACCGCGAGCCGCGGACGGCGGCGGACAGCACACCGCCGATGCGGGCGGTCCGCAGCAGGGTGAGGGCGCGGGCGAAGCGGAGGAACGGCAGCGCCAGGAAGATGAGCTGCCACCAGTTCCGCAGCCAGAAGCGGCGCTGGCTGGGCGCCCGGACGGCGCGGAAGACGAACTCGGCCACGAAGACCGCCCAGCAGACCCAGCCCAGGACGGTGAGCGTCGTCACCAGCCAGGGCTCCCGGGCCAGGGCCTGGCCCAGGACGATCAGCACGAACACCAGGCCGAGGGCGCCCATCGGCCGGTCGAGCCGGGTGGCCAGCCCCTCGGTCTCGACCGTCGGGTCGGGGGTGGGCCGGTGGGTCGTGCCCTCGTCGCGCATGGGAGAGGCCTACCCGCTCGCTCCCGGAGGCCGCACGTCGGTGTCCACCCGTGCGGGAGGCGGGATTCGAACCCGCACGCCCGAAGGCACCAGATCCTAAGTCTGGCGTGGCTGCCGTTACACCACTCCCGCGTTGGAGGGAGTCTAGGAGGCTCCCACTCGGCCGTAGCTGAACCGATCTGGCAGGCTGTCGCCCGTGCCGAGGACCCCTGAGCAGATCCAGCAGGAGATCGACGCCGCCCGCGAGTCGCTGGGGGCCACCCTGGACGACCTGGCGTTCCGCACGAACCCGCAGCGCCTGGCCGACCAGGGCAAGGCGAAGGTGCAGGAGTTCCTGCAGAGCCCGCCCGGGATCGCGCTCGTCAGCGTGGTCGGCCTGACCGTCACCTTCGTCGTGACCCGGAAGGTCGTCCGCCGCGTCCGCGGCACCGACCGCCGCCGGGTCGAGCCGGTGGTCACCTACCGCCGCGAGCCCGTGGTCACCTACCGCCGGGTGCGCTGACCCGACCGACCTCCGCCGGTGAGGCGCACACTCGGGGCGTGTACCCACCGCCGCGTGACCCCGTCGGACCCGGCCAGGAGTCGGTCTGGAGCTACCCGCGCCCGCCGTCGGCCGAGGTGACCGGACGACGGATCGAGCTCACCCTCGGCGGGCGGGTCGTCGCCCGCACCGACCGGGCGGTCCGGGTCTGCGAGACCAGCCACCCGCCGGTCTTCTACGTGCCGTCCGCCGACGTCGAGGCTGGGGTGCTGGAGCGGGGCACCGGTTCGTCGTGGTGCGAGTTCAAGGGCATGGCCACCTACTGGGACGCCGTCGTCGACGGGGTGCGGCACCCCTCGATCGCCTGGTCCTACGAGCAGCCCACCGCCGGCTACGAGCAGCTGCGCGGCGCGCTGGCCTTCTACCCGAGCCGGCTGGACGGCGCGACGGTCGACGGTGAACCGGTGCGGGCGCAGGCCGGCGACTTCTACGGCGGCTGGATCACCGACGAGGTGGTCGGCCCGTTCAAGGGCGAACCCGGCACGCGCGGCTGGTGAACCCCTACCCCCCAGGGGTATGGTGGTCGGCATGACGGGCTACGACGGCAACAAGGACCAGGTGCTCGCGCGCCTCAAGCGCGTGGAGGGCCAGGTCCGCGGCATCGCGCGGATGGTCGAGGACGACACGTACTGCATCGACGTCCTCACCCAGGTGTCCGCCGCGACCAAGGCGCTGCAGGCGGTCGCCATCGGCCTGCTCGACGACCACCTGGCGCACTGCGTGCGTGAGGCCGTCGCCAGCAGCGCCGAGGACGACGGTGCCGCCGCCGACGCCAAGATCGCCGAGGCGTCCGCGGCCATCGCCCGGCTCGTCCGTTCCTGACCCAGCTCCCGAGGAGAGAACCACCGTGCAGACCCTGGACTTCACCGTCACCGGCATGACCTGCCAGCACTGCGTCGCCTCCGTCACCGAGGAGGTCAACGAGCTCTCCGGCGTGCAGGAGGTCGACGTCGACCTGGCCACCGGCCGGCTGCACGTCGTCGGCGACGTCACCACCGACCAGGTGCAGGCCGCCGTGGCGGAAGCGGGCGACTACACCGCCCAGCCGGCATGAGCGCCGGGCCCCAGGCGGAACGACCGGCAGCCGGGGCCCCGGCTGCCGGTGAGGGCCTGGTTGCCGAGGACGAGGTCCGCCTCGAGATCACCGGCATGACCTGCGCGAGCTGCGCGAACCGGATCGAGCGCAAGCTCAACAAGCTCGACGGCGTGCAGGCCAGCGTCAACTACGCCACCGAGGCCGCGACCGTCCGGTTCGACCCGGCGCGGGTCGACCCCGACCAGCTGGTGGCCACGGTCGCTGCCGCCGGCTACTCCGCCGCGCTGCCGGCCCCGCCGGTCACCGAGGACGACGCCGGGGCCCCGGACGAGGCGGCCCGGACGCCGGAGGCCGCGCTGCGGCAGCGGCTGCTGGTCAGCGCCGCGCTCACCCTGCCGGTCCTGGTGCTGTCGATGGTCCCGGCGCTGCAGTTCGACAACTGGCAGTGGCTGGCCCTCACCCTGGCCAGCCCGGTCGCGGTCTGGGGCGCCTGGCCGTTCCACCGCGCCGCGGTGGTCAACGCCCGGCACGGCGCCAGCACGATGGACACCCTGGTCTCGATCGGGATCAGCGCTGCCTACCTGTGGTCGCTGTGGGCGCTGTTCTTCGGTGACGCGGGGATGCCGGGCATGCGGATGGAGTTCACCCTCCTCCCCGAGCGCGGCGCCGGCACGCACGAGATCTACCTGGAGGTGGCCGCGGCGGTCACCGTCTTCCTGCTCGCCGGCCGCTGGGCCGAGGCGCGCGCCAAGCGCCGGTCCGGGGCCGCGCTGACCGCCCTGCTCGAGCTGGGGGCCAAGGACGCCGCGGTGCTGCAGGACGGGCGCGAGGTGCGGGTGCCCATCGCCCAGCTCGCCGTGGGGATGCGGTTCGTCGTCCGGCCGGGGGAGAAGGTCGCCACCGACGGCGTCGTCGTCAGCGGCAGCTCCGCGGTCGACCTGTCGATGCTGACCGGGGAGAGCGTGCCGGTCGAGGTCTCCGCCGGCGACCGGGTCACCGGGGCGACGGTCAACGTCGGCGGCCGGCTGGTCGTCGAGGCGACCCGGGTGGGCACGGACACGACGCTGGCCCAGCTCGGCCGACTGGTCACCCAGGCGCAGAGCGGCAAGGCGCCGGTGCAGCGGCTGGCCGACCGGGTCTCGGCGGTCTTCGTCCCCGTCGTCCTGCTCATCGCGGTGGCCACCCTGGTCACCTGGCTGGTCGTGACCGGCGACGTCACGGCGGCCTTCACCGCCGCGGTCGCCGTGCTCGTCATCGCCTGCCCGTGCGCCCTGGGCCTGGCCACGCCCACCGCACTGCTGGTCGGCACCGGTCGCGGCGCCCAGCTCGGCGTGCTGATCAAGGGCCCGGAGGTGCTGGAGAGCACCCGTCGGGTCGACACCGTGCTGCTGGACAAGACCGGCACCGTCACCACCGGGCAGATGAGCCTGGTGGAGGTGGCCGGGCACCCGGAGACGCTCCGGCTGGCGGCTGCGGTGGAGGCCGGCTCCGAGCACCCGATCGCCCGGGCGATCGTCGCCGGCGCCGGGGAGCTCCCCGAGGTCGAGGGCTTCGCCAGCGAGCAGGGGATCGGCGTGCAGGGCCGGGTCGAGGGCCGGGACGTCGTCGTCGGCCGGACCTCGGCGATGCCGGGCCCGGTGCCGGCCGACCTGGCCGCGGTGGTCGAGCGGGCCGAGCAGGCCGGGCAGACCGCCGTCCTGGTCGCCGTGGACGGCGCGGTCGCCGGGGTCTGCGTCGTCGCCGACACCGTCAAGCCCACCAGTGCGGCGGCGATCGTGCGGCTGCGGGAGCTGGGCCTGGCCCCGGTGCTGCTGACCGGTGACAACGCCGGTGCCGCCGCGGCCGTGGCCCGCTCGGTCGGGCTGGACCCCGACCGCGGGGAGGTCGTCGCCGGGGTGCTGCCCGCGGGCAAGGTCGACGTCGTCCGGGAGCTGCAGGCGCAGGGCCGGGTGGTGGCGATGGTCGGGGACGGCGTGAACGACGCCCCCGCGCTGGCCCAGGCCGACCTCGGGCTGGCGATGGGCTCGGGCACCGACGTCGCGATCGAGGCCAGCGACCTGACGCTGGTGCGCGCCGACCTGGACGCCGCGGTCGACGCCGTCCGGCTCTCCCGGCGGACCCTCGCGGTGATCAAGGGCAACCTGTTCTGGGCGTTCGCCTACAACGTCGCGCTCGTGCCGTTGGCCGCCCTGGGGTTCCTCAACCCGCTGCTGGCCGGGCTGGCGATGGCGGCGTCCTCCGTGCTGGTGGTCACCAACAGCCTGCGGCTGCGGGCCTTCCGGTCCAGCGCGCCGGCGGCCTGAGGCCGCCGGCGCAGGCGGGGGCTCAGGCCGCGCGGCGGGCCTCGACCAGCGGCAGGACGACGTCGGTGAGCACCTCGTCGGCGAACTCGACCGGGACCGGCCCCCCGCCGAAGAGCCAGCGCTGCAGGATCGGCGAGCTCGCCGTCGAGGCCACCGCGGTGCCCAGCGCAGCCGGGTGCACCTCGCCGCGGGCCTCGGCCCGCTCCCACACCTGACGGAACGTCGAGCTCCAGACCTCCATCGGGCCCTGGTGGAAGGCCTGGCGGAGCTCCGGCTCGTGCGGCAGGGCCGACAGCAGCGACAGCGTGGCGGCACCGAGCGGGCCGTTGACCGCCTCGACCAGCCAGCGCAGCAGCAGCCGGAGGTCGCCCTCCAGCGAGCCGGTGTCCGGCGGCTCGATCGACTTCTCGCTCAGCTCGGCCACCGCGTCGGCGACCAGCTCGGACTTGGTCCGCCACCGCCGGTAGATCGTGGCCTTGCCGACGCCGGCGGCCGAGGCGACGGCGTCCATGGTCAGCGCCCCGTAGCCGGACTCTGCCAGCACCTGGAGGATCGCCGCCCGGATGGCCCCGTCACGGGAAGGGTCGCGGGGCCGGCCGCCACGGCCGGAGGGAGCACCGTCGGCGGGAGTAAGGGGAGGCACACCTGGGACAGTAGCCGAGTTGATCTTCAGCGGCGTGTGATGCCCCGCAAGCCGGACGCGGTGGTACCCGGGTCCGCGCGCCTGCGTGTTCGCGGGGTCACCGTCGGTCATCCTGCAGCAGTGAACGGGCCTGCCGACGTCGTCCGTCCCTCCTGGGAGACCCCCCAGCGCGCTCGCCGGCTGTTGCTGGCCAGCACGCTCAGCCACGTGCTGCCCAGCATCTCCCGGATCGCCGGGGCGATGGGGCTGCGGATCGGCACTGCGCCCGGTCTGCTGGACATCGTCGACGACGAGGGCGGCCGGCGGGTCGACCGGCTGTTCCAGCGGCTGGCCCGCGAGCTCACCGCCGCCGAGACCGAGGCCGTCCGGGTGACCACCGACCCGCCCGGCGACGGGGTCGCCCTGGCCACCCGGCTGCTCACCGCCCCCACGCTCGCCGTCGAGCTGGCCCGCCGCGGGGTGACCGTGGAGATGGCACTGCTCACCGATGCCGAGCTGTGGCCGGTCTACCAGCCGATCATGTCGCTCACGACCGGTGGCATGGTCGGCCACGAGGCGCTGCTGCGCGGCCGGGTGGACGGGCGCGAGGTCGGCGGCGGCGACCTGTTCTTCCTCGCCCAGCGGGCCGGCTGGCTGCGCCGGCTGGACCGGGTGGCCCGCGAGGCGGCGATCCGCGGCGCGGCCGGGTGGCTGGGCAGCGCCGACCTCTACGTGAACTCCGACCCGGCAGCCGTGCACCGGCCCTCGGTCTGCCTGGCCAGCACCGAGCGGGCGGTGCACGACAGCGGCATCGACCCACGGCAGCTGGTCTTCGAGGTGGTCGCCTCGCACGCGGTGATCGACCACGAGCACCTGCTCTCGGTGCTGGAGCACCACCGGTCGCTGGGCTGGCGGGTCGCGCTGGACGACGTCGGCGTCGGCTGGTCGAGCCTGGCGCTGGTCAGCGTGGTCCGCCCCGACGTCGTCAAGCTCAGCAAGACCCTGGTGTGCCGGCTGCACGAACCCGGTGCGCACGCCATCGCCCGGGCCCTCACCGAGCTGACCCACCTGCAGGGCGGTGTGGTGGTCGCCGAGGGGATCGAGTCCGAGCGGATCGCCGACCAGGCGCGTTCGGTGGGGGCCGACCTCGGGCAGGGCTGGCTGTTCGGCCGGCCGGTGCGCCCGGAGCCCGAGGCCGAGCCGGAGCTCGCCTTCGCCTGACGCAGGCCCAGCCCGTCATCGGTGATCAGGTCCCCTGATCGAACACGGTCCCCCCACACCAGCGTTGGTGCGGGGGGACAGTCGGTGATCAGGGCACCTGATCGAACCTGGGACGGCGTGGCGGATCAGGGGCAGCCGGCGTTCCAGCTGGTCAGCGCAGGCCACTCGTGCTCGAACCCGAGCGTGCCGTACCGGCCGGTGGCGAGGGGGAGCAGCGCGCCCTGCTCGGGGCCGAACCCGATCCAGCGGGCGGCGAGGACCCGGAGCACGTGCCCGTGCGCCACCAGTGCGACATCGCCGTCGGCGAGCAGCGGGCGGGCCTTCTCCAGCACCCGGTCGACCCGCTCGGCCACCTGCGCCAGCGTCTCGCCCGGGGTGTCGCCGGGGACCGTGCCGTCGTGCCACAGCGACCAGGACCGGCCGACCCGCTCGCTGATCTCCGGCGTCGTCAGCCCCTCCCAGCCGCCGTAGTCCACCTCGACGAGGTCGGGCTCCAGCCGGGTGTCGATGCCGTCCTCGAACAGACCGGCGAGCTCGGCGGTGTGCCGGGCCCGGACCAGCGGGCTGACGAAGGCGTGCGTGATCTCCCGCTGCTCGAGCACCGAGCGCAGCCGCCGGCCGTCGTCCTCACCGTTCGGCAACAGCGGCAGGTCGGTCAGGCCGGTGTGCTGCCCGCTCGCGCTCCACTCGGTCTGTCCGTGCCGGACGACCACCAGTTCACCCACGGTGTTCCTTCCCCGCGGGGACCGGTACCGGCCCCGCCTCGGTTGCGTTCTCGGTCCGGCCACCGGCGGATGCCGTGCCGGCCACTGCCATGACGATCACGGAGCCCAGGATGACCAGCAGCGGTGCGCTCCAGCCACCGCTCGCCTCGTGCACGGTGCCGATCACCAGGGGGCCGGTCGCGGCCACGACGTAACCGCCACCCTGCACCATCGCCGAGAGCCGGCGGTTCTCGGTCAGGTCCCGGGACCGGCGCACGATCGCGATGAAGACGACGGTGATGCCACCACCCTGGGCGATCCCGGCCAGCGAGCACCACAGCGCCCACTGCGACGGGGCGGTCAGCAGCCCCAGCGGCAGCGCGGCCCAGACCACGGTCACCGCGAGCAGCACCAGTGACGGGCGCTTCCACCAGGCCACCAGTGCGGGCACGGCGAAGGCGCCGACGACGGCGAACACCTGGAACAGCGCGGAGCTGGCGCCGGCGGCCGCCCGGGTCATCCCGTTCACGTCGGCCAGCAGGGTGGGCAACCAGGCGGTCGCCCCGTAGTAGCTGAACGCCTGGCCGGCGAAGGCCAGCGTCAGGCCCCAGGCCGCCGGCTGTCGCCAGACCGAGCGGCCGGGCTCGACCGGTGCCGGCGGCGGCGCGGTGCCCGCCGCCTCGGCCGCGGCGGTGCGGGCGACCTGCTGGCGCAGTGCGGCGGTCCAGACGGTGGCCGCGACGACGACCAGGAGCCCCCAGGCGGCCAGGGCCAGCTGCCAGCCGACCAGGTCGGCGAGGGGGGCGGTGAGCGCGGAGGTGAGCGTGGAACCGATGTTCAGGGCGGCGGTGTAGGCGGCGGTGACCACGTTGGTGGCACCGGGGAAGTCGCGGCCGATGACGACCGGGACGACGACGTTGCCGACGGTGATCGCCAGGCCCATGACGACGGTGCCCGCGATCGCCGCCGTTGGGCTGCCCAGCGAGCGGAGCAGCGTGCCGGCGAGGACCCCGGCCATCGAGACGACGACCGCGCGGTGGACACCCGTGCGGGCGATGAGCAGCGAGGCCAGCGGGGCGGCCAGTCCGAAGCAGAGCACCGGGATGCTGGTCAGCAGCCCGATCGTGCCGGTGGAGAGCTGCAGGTCGGCCCGCATGGCGTCGACCACGGGGGCGATCGCCACCAGCGGGCCGCGCAGGTTCAGTGCGACCAGGACCACCCCGGCGAGCAGGAGGAACGGCAGGGCCGTCGTCCCGGCCCGCCCTCTCGGCTGGGCCGGCCCCCCTCGTTGCACCGGGCCACCTTCCTCCAGCCGTGGGTGCTGGTCGACGGCGGGGGACGGCGGGTGGGGCCGGTCACAGTCGGCGGAGACGGGAAGGGTCGACGAACACGACTGCTTGTGCACAACACGACCCGCTGGCACGGCCACGGGCACCGGACACCCGACGCGCAGGAGGACCCATGACGACCGCCACCACCCCGCAGACCTTCGACCTCGGTGGGGACCTGACCGTCCACCGCCTCGGCTACGGCGCCATGCAGCTCACCGGCCCCGGTGTCTGGGACGAGCCGGCCGACCGGCCGGGCGCGATCGAGGTCGTGCAGGCCGCGATCGAGGCGGGGGTCGACTTCATCGACACCGCCGACTCCTACGGCCCGCAGGTCAGCGAGCAGATCATCGCCGAGGCGGCGTTCCCCTACCCCGACGGCCTGGTCATCGCCACGAAGGCCGGGCTGACCCGGACCGGCCCCGGCGTGTGGCCGGTCTGCGGTCGCCCCGAGTACCTCACCCAGCAGGTCGAGCTCTCGCTGCGCAACCTGAAGGTGGACCGGATCGACCTGATCCAGTTGCACCGGATCGACCCGCAGGTGCCGCTCGCCGACCAGCTCGGCGCCTTCGCCGACCTGAAGGAGCAGGGCAAGGTGCGGCACATCGGCGTCTCCGAGGTCTCCGTCGACGAGCTGAAGGCCGCCCGCGCGATCACCGAGATCGTCAGCGTGCAGAACCTCTACAACCTGACCAACCGGCAGTCCCAGGACGTGCTGGACTACGCCGAGGCCGAGGGCATCGCCTTCATCCCGTGGTTCCCCATCGCCACCGGTGACCTGGCCAAGCCCGACAGCCCCGTCGCCGCCGTGGCGAAGGAGCTCGACGCCACCCCGTCGCAGGTCGCGCTGGCGTGGCTGCTGCAGAAGTCGCCGGTGATCCTGCCGATCCCGGGCACCAAGTCGGTCGAGCACCTGACCGAGAACCTCGGCGCTGCGCAGCTCACGCTCTCCGCCGACGAGATGGCCCGGCTCGACCAGCTCGCGTAGTCGTCCGTAGGACGACGGTCTGCTGGACCCCCGGTCGCGATCCCCGCGCCCGGGGGTTCAGCATGTCGGCATGGACAACGATGTCTTCCGCCAGGTCAGGGACGCCGTCCGGCAGCTGGTCCGGGAGGTGGTCGTCCCCCGCGAGGAGGAGATCGACCTCGACGACCGGATCCCCGACGAGCTGCGCAGCGCCGCCGCGGAGATGGGCCTCTTCGGCTACGCACTGCCCGAGGAGCACGGCGGCCTCGGCGTCACCATGAGCGAGGACGTCCAGCTGGCCTTCGAGTTCGGCTACACCACACCGGCGTTCCGGTCGCTGTTCGGCACGAACAACGGCATCGCCGGGCAGGTGATCGCCAAGTTCGGCAACGAGGAGCAGCAGAAGACGTACCTGCCGAGGCTGGCGGCGGGGGAGCTGATCGGCTCCTTCGCGCTCACCGAGGCCGAGGCCGGCTCCGACCCGGCCGGGCTGCGCACCTCCGCCCGCCGGGACGGCGACGGATGGGTGATCAGCGGCGGGAAGCGCTACATCACCAACGCGCCGATCGCCGACCTCTTCGTCGTCTTCGCCCGCACCGACCCGGCCGAGCGCGGTGGCCGGGGCATCTCCACCTTCGTGGTGGACGCCACCGCCCCCGGGGTCACGGTCGGGCCCAAGGACAAGAAGATGGGCCAGTCCGGCGCCTGGACCGCCGAGGTGTTCTTCGACGAGGCCCGGGTCGACGCCGGGGCGCTGATCGGCGAGGAGGGCCGCGGCTACGCCAAGGCGCTGACCGTGCTCTCCCGCGGGCGGCTGCACATCGCCGCGCTGTGCGTCGGGATGGCGCAACGGGTGCTGGACGAGTCGGTCGCCTACGCCGCCACCGCGAAGCAGGGCGGGGCGCCGATCGGCCGCTTCCAGCTGGTGCAGGCGATGCTCGCCGACATGCACACCGAGCTGCTGGCCGCCCGCAGCATGGTGGTCGACGTGGCCGCCCGGTACGACTCCGGCGAGGACACCTCGGTCGGCCCCTCGGCCGCGAAGCTGTTCTGCAGCGAGATGGTCGGCCGGGCCACGGACCGGGCGGTGCAGGTGCACGGCGGGCTGGGCTACCTGCGGTCGACGCCGGTCGAGCGCTTCTACCGCGACGCCCGGCTGTACCGGCTGTACGAGGGCACCAGCGAGGTGCAGAAGGTGATCATCGGCAACGCGCTGCTCCGCGCCGCCGGCATGCCCCGCAGCTGACCGCCCCGACCAGGCACAGGAGGCTCTTCACCCGCTCTGCACCGAGAAACCGGGTGAAGAGCCGCCTATGCCCAGGACGGGCGACGGCGGTTAGGCCGGGGTGTGCTCGGGGCCGGTGCCGGCGTGCAGCAGCGGGCCGGTGTGGCCTTGGCCCTTCCCCAGCGCGGCCACGAACTCGCGGAGCAGGTCGCCGCCGCGGTGCCGGGCGACCCACTCCAGGTCGGTGCGGGCACGCGTGGTGTCCAGCGGCGGCACTCCCAGCCCGAGGTCGAGCCAGCCGGGTTCGATCTGCAGCAGGTGCGCGAGGAACGCCGCCTGCATGCCGGTGCGCAGCACCGGGGCGGGCACCGGTACCCGACGCACGCCCAGCGCCCCGGCCAGCCCGTCGGCGTCGAAGTTGGGCGGGGCCGAGAGGTTGAACGGCCCGGGCGCCCGGCGGTCGAGGATCCGGGCGATCGCGTCGGCGACGTCGTCGGCGTGCACGAACCCGAGGTGCAGGGAGCTCGGCAACGGCAGGGGCAGCAGCTTGGCCACCGCCCCGGGCAGGGCCCGCGCCGCCGGGAAGAAGACGGGGCCGAGGAAGTACCGGCCGATCTCACTGGCCGCATCGGGCTGCAGCACCAGCGTCGGGCGGGTCACCGAGACGGTGGTGCCGGGGTGCGCGGCGTCGAAGTCCCGCACGTCCTGCTCGCACTGCACCTTCTGCCGGCTGTACTGGGAGCTGGGGACGCCGGTGGTGGGCCAGTCCTCGCGCACCGGGTGGGTCTGCGGGCCGGCGGCGTAGGTGCCGATCGAGGACATGTGCACCACGTGCCGGACGCCCGCGGCGCCGGCGGCGTCGAGCACCCGGCGGGTGCCCTCGACGTTCACCGCGTGCAGCACCTCGGGCTCCCGGTCGGGGGTCAGCGCCCAGGCCAGGTGGACGACGGCGTCGACGCCGTCGAGGAACTCGGCCAGCACCGGCTCGCTGTCCGCGGAGCCCAGGTCGGCGCGGTACCACCGCACCCCGGCGTAGGGCTCCTCTTCCGGTGGACGGCGGCGGGCCAGCCCGCGCACCTCGGCCACCCCGGTGTCGGCGAGGGAGCGCAGGACCGCCGTCCCCACGTTGCCGCTCGCGCCGGTGATCGCCACGGTCATGCCCGGGAGGAGTCCGCTGTTCAGCTCTGCCATGTCCTCGCGCTACCCGCGCCACCCCGCCGTCACCCGTCGCCTGACCGGAGGATCAGTGCTGCGCGACCTCGGGAGCCCGATCCTCCAGCGCCAGCCCGCGGAGCTCCGGCAGACCCCGGGTCGCGACCGCCGCCATCAGGAAGAACGCGGCGAAGATGCCGAACACCAGGCCGGTCCCACCGGCGGCGAGCAGCGGGGGGACGCTCAGCGGTGCCGCGATCGAGGCGATCCGGCCGAACCCGGCCGCGGCGCCGGCGCCGGTGGCCCGCAGGGCGGTTGGGTAGACCTCCGGCGTGATGGCGTACAGCGCGCCCCAGGCACCCAGGTTGAAGAAGGACAGCACCATCCCGGTGACCAACACGGCGGTCTCCCCGGCCGCTACGGCGAACAGCCCGGCGCCGACCGCGGAGCCGACCAGGAAGGTCGACAGCGTCGGCCGTCGTCCCCAGCGCTCGATGAGGAAGGCGGCCGCGGCGTAGCCCGGGAGCTGGGCCAGCGTGATCAACAGGGTGAACCCGAAGGACCGGACCAGGGAGAACCCGGACTCGACCAGCAGGGTGGGCAACCAGATGAAGGCGCCGTAGTAGGCGAAGTTGATCCCGAACCAGACGGCCCACAGTGCGGCGGTGCGCCGCCGGGTGCCGGCGGCCCACAGCGCCCGCGGCCCGGGTGGGGTGCTGGGCTCGGGGGCCGGCGAGGGCACCGCTGCCACGCCGGCCGCCCGCTCGAAGCGGCGCACGGCCGCCTCGGCCTCGGCTTCCCGGCCGCGGAGCTCCAGGAACCGGACCGACTCCGGCAGCCCCCGCCGGACGACGATGGCGTACAGCGCGGGGGCCGCCCCGAGCGCGAAGGCCCAGCGCCAGCCGGCGTCGCTGCGCGGCACCACGAAGTAGCCGATCAGCGCCGCGAGCAGCCAGCCGACTGCCCAGAAGGCCTCCAGGGCGACGACCACCCGGCCGCGCAGTCGCGCCGGCGCGAACTCGCTGACCAGGGTGGACGCCACCGGCAGTTCGGCACCCAGTCCCAGGCCGATGAGGAAGCGGAACACCAGCAGGGCACCGACCGACCAGGCCAGGGCGGCCGCCCCGGTCGCCAGGCCGAAGACCAGCAGGGTCAGCGCGAACACCTGGCGCCGCCCGATCCGGTCGGCGAGCAGTCCGCCCAGCGTGGCGCCCAGCGCCATCCCGACGAAGCCGATCGAGCCGATCCAGGACAGCTCGGTCGGCGTGAGGGACCACTGCACGGCCAACGCTGCCATCACGAAGGAGATGAGGCCGACGTCCATCGCGTCGAGGGCCCAGCCGATCCCGGAGCCGATGACGAGCTTGCGGTGCTCCCGGGTGACGGGGAGTCGGTCCAGCCGTTCGGCCCGGGTGAGGGGGGCAGCGGTCGACGTGTGCTCGGTCCGGTGATCGGCACTCATCCTCGGCGCCTACCCGCGCGGTGCGGCGGTCTAGTCACGGCTCCCGGCGGGTGTCAGCCGGCCGTGCGCACGTGCGCGGTGATCAGCTCCGCGGTCCGCTCGGCGGCCAGCTCGGGGACCCAGTGGCCGACGTCCTCGAGCACCTCCAGGGCGTACGCGGCGGCGACGAAGGCGGCGGTCGCCTCGGTCGCGGCCCGTCCCAGGTAGGGGTCCCGGGCACCCCAGACGTGCAGGGTCGGCACGCTCACCGGGCCCACCGGTGCACCGCCGGCGAGCGGCAGCGCACGGTACCAGTTCAGCGCCGCGGTGAGCGTCCCCGGCTGGCGCATCCGGGCCACGTAGCGGTCGACCAGGTCGGCCGGCAGCCCGCCCTGGCCCAGCGTCCGGCGCAGCACCGCGCCCTGGCCGGCCAGCAGCGTGGCCTCCGGGACGGCGGGCAGCTGGAAGAACCCGACGTAGGCGGACCGGACCGCCTGGTCGCTGTGCCGCACCGCCTGGGTCATCGCCGCCGGGTGCGGCACCGACAGGGCGGTCAGCGTGCGCACCCGCCAGGGGTGCCAGGCCGCCAGCGCCCACGCCGCGATCCCGCCCCAGTCGTGGCCGACGACGTGCGCGCTGGAGAGGCCGGCGGCGTCCAGCAGCGCGAGCACGTCGTCGACGACCGCCCGCAGCCGGTAGGCCGACCGGCCGGTCGGCCGGGCGCCGGGGGAGTACCCGCGCTGGTCGGGGGCGAGCGTGCGCAGCCCGGCCTGGTGCAGGGCCGGGCTCAGCCGGTCGAAGGCGCCGGCGTCCTGCGGGAAGCCGTGCAGCAGGACGACGGGCTCGCCGTCGGCCGGCCCGGAGTCGCGGACGTCGAAGACCAGGTCGCCGTGCCGGAAGGTGTCCATGCCCGGCTCACTGCCCGCTGTGTCCGGGGCCCACGCGCCGAACAGCGTCTCAGGAGGCGTCCGGGTCGATCAGCGCCAGGCCGGAGGCAGGGTCGTGCCGGCGTTGCAGGTGCCGTGCGCCGGTGGTGACCACCACCTCCAGGGTCGGGCGGGTCACCGCGCGGAGCAGGTGCCCGCCGACGGTGGACCCGTCCCGGCGGCCGCACACGACGTGCGCGTGCACCTGCCAGCCACCCTCGCCGTCCCGGGTGATGTCGCCGGCCAGGGTCAGCACCTCGACCTGGTCGGGCACCGGGATCTCGACGTACTCCTGCTCGTCGATGTCGTAGTACCCGAGCGTCGCCGAGGAGAAGGCGCCGATGCCGGTGAAGGAGCTGCCCGGCAGGTCGTTCTCCTCGGCCCAGCCGGCGAGCCCGGCCACGACCTCGTCGTCGGTGGCGAGGACGACGGCGTGCTGCCGTGGCGGGCCGTCGGTGAGCAGCCGCGTCCGCATCCGGCGTCAGCTGCCCAGCCGGGCCTTGAGCATGGCCTTGCCCTGCTCGCCGCCCTTGCGGCTCTCGTTCTGTGCCTTGCGGAAGAACTCCGCCAGCTCGGAGTCGCCGGCGCGTTCGGCGTCCTGGACGTAGGTCTCCAGGCGGAGCGCGTTGTCCAGGCTCGCCTGGGTGAACCAGAGCAGGTTGTAGTCCTTGTCAGCGGTGCCGGTGACGTTGCCGGTCTCGTGGGTGCTCATGGCGTGGTCCTCCGTTCCATCGGTGATGTGGACCACTTCTCCCTACCCCTTCGAACCCGATCGAACATCCGGACCGGGCTCTGTGCACCGGCCCGATTCGGGGCGGGTCGTCGTTTTCGGTCCCGGGTCACGGGTAGGCGGGCGAAGGACGATGAAGTCGACGCGAGGGGATCTCGCCATGAGTCGCACTGTCGCTGACGTCCTGCTGGAACGACTGCACGAGTGGGACGTCGAGAAGGTCTTCGCCTACCCGGGGGACGGGATCAACGGGATCCTGGCGTCCTTCGGCAAGCAGGACCACCTGCAGTTCATCCAGTCCCGGCACGAGGAGATGTCCGCCTTCGAGGCGGTCGGGTACGCCAAGTTCACCGGCCGCGTCGGGGTCTGCATGGCCACCTCCGGCCCGGGGGCCATCCACCTGCTGAACGGCCTCTACGACGCCAAGCTCGACCACGTGCCGGTCGTCGCGATCGTCGGCCAGACCGACCGCAGCGCGATGGGCGGCTCCTACCAGCAGGAGGTCGACCTGCTGTCGCTGTTCAAGGACGTCGCCCACCACTACGTGCACGTGGTCAACGTCCCCGAGCAGCTGCCCAACGTCCTGGACCGGGCCATGCGGATCGCGGCCGCCGAGCACGCGCCGACGGCGATCATCATCCCGGCCGACGTGCAGGAGCTGGACTACAGCCCGCCGACGCACGAGCACAAGATGGTGCCCTCCGGGGGTGTGCACACCTCCACGCCGCAGGTGACCCCCGACGACCCCTCGATCCGCGCCGCCGCCGACCTGCTCAACGCGGGGGAGAAGGTCGCGATGCTCGTCGGGCAGGGTGCCCGCGGTGCCCGCGCCGAGGTGGTCGAGGTCGCCGACCTGCTCGGCGCCGGCGTCGCGAAGGCGCTGCTCGGCAAGGACGTGCTCCCCGACGACCTGCCGTTCGTGACCGGGTCGATCGGACTGCTGGGCACGCGCCCGACCTGGGACATGATGAAGGACTGCGACACCCTGCTGACGGTGGGCTCGAACCTGCCCTACAGCGAGTTCTTCCCCGAGTACGACCAGGCCCGCGGCGTGCAGATCGACCACGACGCGAAGTTCATCGGGATGCGCTACCCCTACGAGCTGAACCTCGTCGGTGATGCGGCGGCCACGCTGCGGGCGCTGATCCCGCTGCTGCAGCGCAAGCAGGACCGGTCCTGGCGGGAGGGCATCGAGGACGGCGTCCGGCGGTGGTGGGAGACCATCCACATGCGGGCGATGACCGACGCCGACCCGGTCAACCCGATGCGGCTGTTCTGGGACCTGAACGACCGGCTGCCCGGCAACGCGATCCTCACCGCGGACTCCGGGTCGGCGGCGAACTGGTACGCCCGGCACCTGCGGTTCGGCCCGGACAACCGGGGTTCGCTGTCGGGCACCCTGGCCACCATGGGGCCGGCCGTGCCCTACGGCATCGGCGCGAAGTTCGGCCACCCGGACCGGCCGGTCATCGCCTTCGCCGGTGACGGCGCGATGCAGATGAACGGCATGGCCGAACTCCTCACGATCGCCCACTACTGGCAGGAGTGGACCGACCCGCGGCTGGTCGTGGCGGTGCTGCACAACAACGACCTCAACCAGGTGACCTGGGAGATGCGGGCCATGGGCGGGGAGCCCAAGCTGGCGGAGTCGCAGACCCTGCCGGACGTCTCCTACGCGGCCTTCGCCGCCGGACTGGGGTTCGAGGCCATCACGGTCGACGACCCCGACCAACTCGGGCCCGCCTGGGACCGGGCGCTGGCCGCCGGGAAGCCGGCGGTCATCGACGTGCTGTGCGACGGGGACGTCCCGCCGATCCCGCCGCACGCCACGCTGGAGCAGATGACCGAGACCGCCAAGTCGCTGTTCAAGGGCGACGAGAACGCCTGGGGAGTGGTCAAACAGGGCGCCAAGACCAAGATCCAGGAGTTCCTGCCGCACCGGAGCTGAGCCGTGGCCACCACCGACCTCCCCGATCCACGCACCGTGTGGCCGAGCCCGGCCGGTCGGCAGGACGTGGACGTGGCCGCGCTGGAGGCGGAGCTGTGCCGCCGGGTCGACGGCGAGGTGCGGTTCGACGCCGGCACCCGGGGCGCCTACTCCACCGACGCGTCGAACTACCGCATCCCGCCGCTGGGTGTGGTCGAGCCCCGCACGGTGGAGGACGCCGTCGAGGCGGCGGCGGTCTGCCGCGAGCACGGGGTCCCGCTGCTGTCCCGCGGCGGCGGGACCAGCCTGTCCGGCCAGACCACGAACGCCGCCGTCGTCCTGGACTGGAGCCGGCACTGCAACCGGCTGGAGTCGGTGGACGTCGACAGCCGGACGTGCGTCGTGGAGCCGGGCATGGTGCTGGACCACCTCGACGACCGGCTGGCCGAGCACGGCCTGACCTGGGGGCCGCAGCCGGCCACCCACTGGACCTGCACGGTCGGCGGGATGCTCGGGAACAACGCCTGCGGCTCGTCGGCGCAGATGTACGGCAAGGCCGTGGACAAGGTCTCCCGACTGGAGGTGCTCCTTGCCGACGGCACCCGGATGTGGGTGGGCCCCACGTCGGACGAGGAGCACGCCCGGGTCGTCCAGGCCGGCGGCCGCCCGGCCGAGGTGTACCGGGGTCTCCGCGAGCTGCGGGACCAGCACCTGGCCCAGATCCGGACCGGGTACCCGCAGATCCCGCGGCGGGTGTCGGGCTACAACCTGGACTCGCTGCTGCCGGAGAACGGCTTCGACCTGGCCCGGGCGCTGGTCGGCAGCGAGGGGACGCTGGTGACCGTCCTGCGCGCCGAGCTGCAGCTCGCCGAGCTGCCGGGGCACCGGCGGCTGGCCGTGCTGGGCTACCCGGACGTGGTGACCGCCGGTCGGGAGGTCACCCGGGTGCTGCCCTGGCGACCGCACCGGCTGGAGGGCGTCGACGACGTCCTGCGGCGGAACCAGGCCGAGGAGGGGATGAACCCGCGGGCGCTGGAGAAGCTGCCCGAGGGGGACGGCTGGCTGCTCGTGGAGCTCGCCGACGACGACCCCGACGAGCTCGGCCGGCGGATGGACGGGCTGGTCGCGGACGTCTGTGCGGCGCCCGAGCCGCCGTCGGTCCTGGTGCTGGACGACCCCGCGGAGCAGGCCGACCTCTGGGCGTTCCGGGAGGCCGGGCTGGGCGCCACGGCGCACCCGCCGACCGGGCGCGACACCTGGCCCGGCTGGGAGGACTCCGCGGTCGCGCCGGAGGACCTGGGGTCCTACCTCGCGGAGCTGCGGGACCTGCTGGACCGGCACGGGCTGACCCCCGCGTCCACGTACGGGCACTTCGGGCACGGCTGCGTGCACCTGCGCATCCCGTTCGAACTCGGTTCCCCCGGTGGCGCCGCGGGCTACCGGGCCTTCCTGGAAGAGGCCGCGGACCTGGTCGTGGGCTACGGCGGCTCGCTGTCGGGCGAGCACGGCGACGGGCAGGTCCGGGGTGAGCTGCTCGGGAAGATGTTCCCCCCGGAGCTGATCGGCGCGTTCGAGCGGATGAAGGAGCTGTTCGACCCGGAGAACCGGATGAACCCGGGCAAGGTGGTCCGCTCCCGCCCCCTGGACGCGGACCTGAGGCTCACCACCGAGTATCCGGCGTGGGAGCCGGAGGTGGCGTTCGGCTACCCGGAGGACGGCGGCTCCTTCGCGCAGGCGGCGGCCCGCTGCGTGGGCGTCGGCAAGTGCCGGGCCACGCTCGGCGAGGGTGCCGAGGGCGCGGTGATGTGCCCGAGCTACCAGGTCACCGGCGACGAGGTGCACTCCACCCGGGGCCGGGCCCGCCTGCTGTTCGAGATGCTCCGCGGCGACGTCGTCCGGGACCGGTGGCGGTCCACCGCCGTCCGGGACGCCCTGGACCTGTGCCTGGCCTGCAAGGGCTGCAAGAGCGACTGCCCGGTCGACGTCGACATGGCGACCTACAAGGCGGAGTTCCTGTCCCACCACTACGCCGGCCGGGTGCGCCCGCGGACCCACTACTCGCTGGGCTGGCTGCCGCTGGCAGCCCGCGTCGCGGCGCTGGCGCCCCGGGTCGTGAACGTCGCGACCCAGACGCCGGGGTTGCGCCGGATCGCCCAGGCCGTCGGCGGGCTCACCCCCGAGCGGGAGCTGCCGCTGTTCGCGCACGAGCGGTTCACCCACTGGTACCGCGAGCGCGGACCGCGCGGGGACGGCCGGCGCGGTGAGGTGCTGCTGTGGCCGGACACCTTCACCGAGTTCTTCCACCCGGCCATCGGCCGGGCGGCGGTCACGGTGCTGGAGGACGCCGGCTTCCGGGTGCGGCTGCCGGAGCAGGAGCTCTGCTGCGGGCTCACCTGGATCTCCACCGGCCAGCTGGGCGTGGCCGCCCGGGTGCTGCGGCGCACGGCGCAGGCGCTCGGCCCCGCGGTGCGGGACGGGGTGCCGGTGGTCGGGCTGGAGCCCAGCTGCACCTCGGTGTTCCGGGCCGACGCACCCGAGCTGCTCCCCGAGGACGAGGACGTGCGCCGGCTCGCCGAGACCACCCGCACCCTCGCCGAGCTGCTCACCGAGCGGGCCCCGGACTGGGCACCGCCGGCGGCCGAGCGGGCGGCGATGGTGCAGACCCACTGCCACCAGCACTCGATCATGGGCTTCGACGCCGATCGGGAACTCCTGCGGAAGGCCGGGCTCGACGCCGACGTGCTGGACTCGGGCTGCTGCGGGCTCGCCGGGAACTTCGGGTTCGAGCCCGGTCACCACGAGGTCTCGATGGCCTGCGGCGAGCAGGTCCTGCTGCCGGCCGTACGCGAGGGTGATCCCCGGTCGGTGGTGCTGGCGGACGGCTTCAGCTGTCGCACCCAGATCGAGCAGGGCGACACCGGGCGGCGGGCGGTGCACTCCGCGGAGGCGCTGGCCGGCCTGGTCGAGGGGGCGCGGCTGGGCGAGCTCCCCGAGCAGGTGCTGGCCGACCGGCCGCGGCCGCCGGGCAGGGTCGCCCAGGGCGCGGTGCTGGCCGCCGCGGCCGGCCTCGCGGTGGGGGCGGCAGCCAGCGGGCTGCGCCGGGTGAGCGGCTGATGCCCGCGCGACCAGGGGATCGCGGGACGCCGTCGGACCCGCGGGTCGACGCCGTGGAGGTCGCCGTCTACCGGCTGCCCACGGACCGCCCGGAGGCGGACGGGACGCTGAGCTGGGACGCCACCACCGCCGTCGTGGTGCACGCCTCCGGCGGCGGCAGCACCGGGGTCGGCTGGACCTACGCCGACGCCTCGGCCGCGGCGGTGGTCCGCGGTCTGCTGGCCGAGGTGGTGCTCGGCTGCCCGGTGCTCGACCCGCCGGCCGCGGCGTTCGCCATGGCACGGGCGGTCCGCAACGCCGGCGCGCCGGGTCTGGTGGCGATGGCGATCTCGGCGGTCGACGTCGCCCTGTGGGACCTGAAGGCGCGGCTGCTCGACGTCCCGCTCGCCGGTCTGCTCGGTGCGGTGCGCCCGGACGCCGCGGTCTACGCCAGCGGCGGCTTCACCAGCTACGACGACGACGCCACCCGCGACCAGCTCGGCGGCTGGCTGGCCGCCGGCCACGACCAGGCGAAGATCAAGATCGGGGAGTCGTGGGGGACGGCGGTTCCCCGAGACCTCGCCCGCACCCGGCTGGCGCGCGAGGTGCTGGGGGACGACGTCGCCCTGCTCGTCGACGCCAACGGTGGCTACACCGCGAAGCAGGCGGTCCGGGTCGGCCGGGAGCTCGACGACCTCGGCGTCGTGTGGTTCGAGGAGCCGGTCTCCTCCGACGACCTGGCCGGGCTGCAGCTGGTCCGCGAGAGCCTGGACTGCGACGTCGCCGCCGGGGAGTACGGCGCCCGGCTGCCCGACTTCGCCGCCCTGTGCGGTGCCGGTGCGGTCGACTGCCTGCAGGTGGACGCCAGCCGCTGCGGCGGCGTGACCGAGTGGATCCGGGCCTGCGCCGTGGCCGCCGGGCACCAGCTGGAGGTGTCGGCGCACTGCGTGCCCACCTTGCACGCGCACCTCGGGCCGGCGACGCCGAACCTGCGGCACCTGGAGTGGTTCCACGACCACGAGCGGTTCGAGCGGCGGCTCTTCGACGGCGTCGTCGAGCCGGTCGGCGGTCGCGTCCGGCCCCGGGGTGACGCACCCGGGCTGGGGCTCTCGCTGCGCACCGAGGACATCGAGGACCTCCGCATCGGCTGACCGGTGCGGTCCGGCGCCCGCGGACCTCGTGGGCGCCATCCGAGGAACGAGGAGGAACGACCGATGCAGGAACACGAGTTCGTCTCCGCCGTGCAGCAGTCCGCCGGCATCCCCGACCACGAGCACGCCCAGCAGGCGGTCCGGGCCACCCTCAGGGTGCTGGGCCAGCGGCTGTCCACCGAGGCGGCCGACCTGGCGGCCCAGCTGCCGGGAGAGCTGGCCGGCGCCGTCCCGACCGACGGATCGGTCGAGCGCTTCGACCTGGCGGAGTTCTACCGCCGGGTGGCCGAGGCCGAGGGGCGGGGCTGCACGCCCGAGCAGGCACGTCAGCACGCCCGCGCGGTGACGGCTGCCCTCCGCGAGGCGGTGGGGCCGGAGTACCTGCACGTGCTGGACCAGCTGCCCGCCGACTACGGCGACCTGATGCACACCGAGAACGCCCAGCACTGACCGGGCGGCCCGCCGGCGGCCTGTCTCACCGCCCCCGGCTCAGACCGCGGGGACGGGGGCTGGCGCCGGCTCGGGCAGGACGTGCGAGAAGACCGACGTCGGCTCCCCGGCCTGGTCCCGGACCACCGAGACGCGTACGAGCACGGGCACCTCGCTGCCGTCGGCGTGCCGGAGGCGGGTGGAGAGCTCGGTGACGCCGGCGAACTCGGTGAACAGCCGGCCGACCGCCGCGTGGCTGTCGGCAGTGGCGAGATCCTGGACGCGGCGGGCGGCGAGCGCCTCGGTCGTGGTGCCCAGCAGCGCCGCGAACGCCTTGTTCACCCGCACCAGCGAGCCGTCCATCCGGGTCAGCGTCATCCCGATCGGGGCGTCGTCGAAGGCGTGCCGCAGCATCAGTTCGCTGTCGGCCAGGTCCCGCCGTGCCTCGACGGTGGCGGTGACGTCCCGGGACACCGACAGCACCTCACGGACCGTGCCGTCGTCGGCGGCCAGCCGCCGGGTGTCGCTCTCCAGCCAGCGGACGCTGCCGTCCCGGTGCAGGACCCGGTGCACGCCCGTGCCGGTGGTGAACCGGGCAGCGAGTTCGGGGTCCGCGCTGACCCGGGCGCCGTCCTCGGGGTGCATGAAGTCGCCCACGGACATGCCCACCATCTCCTGGGGCAGCCAGCCGAGGATCGGCCCGCTGCTGGCCGAGGCGTAGGTGATGACCCGCTCCGGCGTGGTCACCAGGACGAGTTCGTCGTTGCCGCCCAGCGGCAGCACGGCGTCGGTGGCCAGCGGCTCGGCCAGCGCGCGGGAGGTGAGCAGCGCGGCGAGCCGGGATGAGGCCGGCTCCGGGCGGCCGAACAGCCAGCCCTGCGCGGAGTCGCAGCCCATCGAGACCAGCTGCTGTGCCTGCTCGGCGGTCTCCACGCCCTCGGCGCAGACCCGACGGCCCAGGCTGTGCGCCGCCTCGATGACCAGCCGGACCAGCACGGCGTCCGCGGTGTCGCTGGCGACCCGCTCGATGAAGGAACGGTCGATCTTGACCAGGTGCACCGGCAGGGCACGCAGCAGCGTCAGCGCGGAGTGCCCGGCGCCGAAGTCGTCCAGCGCCAGCCGCACGCCGAGGTCGCGCACCTGGGTGAGCCGCGCCGCGGTGGCGGTGAGGTCGGTGATCGCAGCGGTCTCGGTGATCTCCAGGCACAAGCGGGCCGGTGCCAGCCCGCTGTCGTTCAGCGCCTGCGTGACGTCGTCGATGAAGCCCCGCTGGGCCAGCTGGACCGGGGAGACGTTGACGGCCACGGTCGGGGGCAGCCCGGAGGGTCCGGCCGGCCAGCCGGCGGCCTCGCGACAGGCCGTCTGCAGGACCCACCGCCCGAGGTCGACGACGAGGCCGGTCTGCTCGGCGAGCGGGATGAACTGGTCCGGGGCCACCCGGCCGAGCTCGTCGTCCTCCCAGCGGGCCAGCGCCTCCACCCCGGTCACCTGGCCGGACGGCAGCGTGACGACGGGCTGGTAGTGCAGCGAGAGCGAGCGCGACTCGATCGCCAGCCGCAGCCGCCGCTCCATCCGGTGCCGAGCACGCACGGCGTCGGTGGTCTCGGCGTCCTCCAGCAGCTCCGTGCCGAAGTGCGCCACCCGGCCGCGGCCCAGCGACTTCGCCCGGAGCAACGCCAGGTCAGCCCGGTGCAGCAGCTTGTCCGGCGAGTACACCTCCGCCGTGCAACCGGCCACCCCGACGCTCGCACCGAGGCTGACCAGCTGCTCGGCGTCCCGGTCGGCGTTCCGCGGGGAGACGACGAACGGCGCTGCCGCGGTGAGCACGATCCGCTCCGCGAGCGCGGTGCTCTGCGCGGTGGTCAGCGGCGGCGTCAGCAGCGCGAACTCATCGCCGTTGAGCCGGACCACCAGGTCCTCGCTGCGGGCGACGGTGCGCAGCCGCTGCGCGAACTCGGTCAGCACGTCGTCCCCGGCCGCGTGGCCGAGGTGGTCGTTGATGTCCTTGAACCGGTCCAGGTCGATGACGAACAGCACGGCCGAGGAGCCGGGGCAGACCGCCTGCCGCAGCCGTTCGAGCAGGAAGAGCCGGTTCGGCAGCCCGGTGAGCGGGTCGTGCAGGGCCTGGTAGGCGTACTCCTGGGCGAGCTGCTCGAACACGGCGGTCACCGGCGCGACGCCCAGCCGGCCGTCGGGCCAGGAGACGAGCACGCCGTCGAGCAGGTCCTCGCCCGCGGCGCGCCGGTGGATGACGGCGGCGGCCGCGCGGCCGACCGGGCAGTCGGCGGGGTACCGCAGCGTGTCCGGCGGGGCGGCGTCCCGGACCCGGCGCCGCTGCTGCAGCAGCCGGCCGTAGCCCAGCCGGCCGGTCATGGACAGCTCGAACCAGGAGCGGCTGATCAGCACCGGTTCGCCGGGCCCGTCGACGACGATCCAGCGGAGGGCGGCATCGCGGCGGAAGAGCGCGTCGACCGAGGACATGGTGGCGCCGTCCGGCACCCGGAGGACGGGCTGCGCGAGCTCGCGGAGGGTGCCGCCGGCGTCGACGCGGCCCAGGTCCGCGGAGAGCGCGACCCGGAGGGCCGCGTCGGGGAGGGCCGCGTCGGGGAGGGCGACATCGTGAAGGGCGGCGATCGATGCCGTGGGGCTGCTCATCCGTGCTGGTCCTCTCGGGTCGCCTGCCGTGGTGACGCGGCCAGTGTGCAAACGATTGCGCAGCGTGACGATGCCCCCTCACCCGTCCGAGGCGGTGCCGATCGGGGGCCGTGCGCGCGGAATGCCTGCCCGTCGGGGACGATGGAGACGTGGTGGCATCCCCGACGGCAGAGCTGATCGTGCTGGTCGACGAGGAAGGGGCGGAGATCGGCACCATGCCCAAGCCGCTCGTGCACACCGGCGAGACGCCCCTGCACCGTGCGTTCTCCGCCTACCTCTTCGCCGACGACGGTCGGCTCCTGGTCACCCGGCGTGCACAGGAGAAGGCCACCTTCCCCGGGATGTGGACCAACACCGTCTGCGGGCACCCGGGGCCGGGGGAGGGTGACCTGCAGGCGATCGCCCGGCGCGCCCGGTACGAGCTCGGGGTCGACGTCACGGACCTGGTCCCGGCGCTGCCCTCCTACCGCTACCGGGCCGAGTTCCGGGGCGTCGTGGAGAACGAGATCTGCCCGGTCTACCTCGGCCGGTTCGCCGGCACGCCGGCGCCCGAACCCACCGAGGTGGGGGAGTGGGAGGTGGTCGACTGGGCCACCTTCCGCGCCCGGCAGGAGACCCAGCAGTACGACGCGTGGTCGCCCTGGTGCCGGGAGCAGGCCCGGCTCATCGAGGCCGCCGGCCTCGTCCCCGCCGCCGGGTGACCAGGACGCGGTGCTTCAGCACGCGTTGACGACCAGGCGCACGGTGCAGCCGTCGCCGGACTCGTCGGCCGGCGTCGCGGTCAGGCTGTCGACCGAACGGCGGGCCAGCCACAGGCCCATCCCGCCGACCGCCATGTCCCCGTGCGCCGGGCCGTAGCCCACCAGTGGGTCGTCGAAGGCTGTGCCCCGGTCGGTGACCGCGCACAGCAGTCGTTCCGGGGTGCACCACAGCCGCACGTCCACCGGGGGGACGCCGTGCTCGGAGGCGTTGGCGGTGATCTCGTCGATGGCGAGCACGAAGTCCTGTGCCGCGTCCGGGGACAGTGCGCTGTCGGCCAGCACCTCGTGCAGCGCCCGGCGCAGCGCCCGCATGTCGTCGAGGTCGACCATGGCCAGCGTCGGCTCGGTCTCCTCCAGCGGGTCGGGGACCGTGGCCCGCTGGACCTCGCGGAGCAGCTCGTCGGGTGACCGGAAGGCCGGGCTGCGGACGACGCCGTCCTCGGTCAGCAACCAGGGGTGGGTGGCCGCAGCGACGGCGTCGACGTCCGGACCGCCCTCGGCCGTCGGGCTGAGCAGGCACACGTGGTCGACCGGCCGTTCGGCGAGCACGTGGTTCAGCAGCGCCTCCGTCTGCACCCACACCGCCGGATCGGCGTCCGGACCGCCCGGCCCGGTCACCAGGTGCAGCCGGCGCCCGGCGCCCGGCGCCCGTTCGTCGACCAGTCCGGCGATCGCCGCGAGCACGGTCGGCGGCCGGTCGTCGATCCGCTGGGTCGGCGCGACGTGCACGTCACCAGCCCCGCGCAGGGCGTCCACCAGGGCGTTGGCCACGGCCTCGGGGCAGGCCACCACCACCGGCTCCCCGGCGGACAGCGCCTCCCGGAGCACCGGGCCGACCACCCCGGTCAGGTCCTGGCCCGGCCGGAGCACGTGCCCGACGTGCCGGTACCCCTGCTGCTGGACCCCCTGCTGCTCGACCCGCTGGTGCTGGGGCGTCTGGTGCTCCTCGTTGCGCTGCGTCACGGGACCACCTCCTCGTCGTCTTCTCCGACTCTCCGCCAGTGCCCGAGGAGCGTGATCGGGACACATCGGTGCCCGGCCCGACACCAGCGGCGGCTCGGGGTTTGGGCCGGTGCGCGCCGGGTCAGCGACCAGGAGTGGGGGCAGCGGAGCAGACGGGCCCCACCGAGGAACGGCCCGGCTGTCCCAAGCGGATGGTCTTCGGGCCCTGCGGTGGGGTGCGGGACGACGGGAGCTGCGAGCTGGCGGCGTACCCGTGCGTCTTCCTCGAGCCACCGCTGCCGCGCTGGACCGAACCGACCCCGCCGGCCCCGCTGCCGTCCCCGGGTGGGTTGCTGGAGCGGGCGCGGACCGGGCCGGTGGTCCTCACCGACCTGACGGTGCGCCCGTTCGACCCGGCGTCGGTGCGGGCGGTCGTGGCCGCGCTGGCCCCGGTCAGCGACGGCCTGCTCATCGGGGAGCACCAGAACCGGCCCGACCTGCCGCCCACGCTGATGGCGCAGGAGGTGCTGGCCGCCGGGGGCCGGCCGTGGACGACGCTGGCCTGCCGGGACCGCAACCGGGTCGTGCTGGAGCAGGAGCTGGCCGGCCTCGCCGCGGTGGGGGTCGACGGGGTGCTGTGCGTGACCGGCGACGGCCGCGGCCCGGGCGTGCGGCCCGGCGTCAGCTCCGTGTTCGACCTCGACGGGACCCGGCTCGCCGCACTGGCCGCCGCAGCCGGGCTTACCGCGGCGGTGCCCGAGTCGCCGGACGCGCCGCCCGTGCCGCTGCGCCCGCAGCGGGTGGCCGGCAAGGAGCGCGCCGGAGCCCGGCTGTGCGTGCTCAACCACGTGGCCGGCCCGGCGCGGCTCGCCGCCTTCACCGCGGCCGCGCGGGCGGCCGGGGCGACCCTGCCGTTCGTCGCGTCGGTCGCCGTCTACACCGACGAGCGGTCGGCGCGCGTGCTGCAGGCCTTCCCCGGCCTGCACCTCGACGACGCGGCGGTCGAGCGGGTCCTCGCCGCACCCGACCCGGTGGCCGCCGGCATCGAGGCCGCGGTCCGAGAGGCCCGCGTCCTGCTCGCCGTGCCGGGCGTGGTCGGGGTCAACCTGTCCGGGCTCGCATCGGCCGGTGGGCCGGCCGCTGCCGCCGCAGTCAAGGCCGAGGTGGCCGCCAGGATCCGGGAGGGCACGTGAGCGAGATCGCCAGCGAGGCGATGGAGTCGGAGTTCGGCACGGTGGCCGGCTGGACCGAGGAGGCCGTGCGGGCCCTCGGCCCGGAGCACGCCGTGCCGGCTGGTTGCCGGGGCAGTGGCAGCGAGGGAGCGCTGCGCTGGCTGGCCGACTCGCTGGCCCTCCGCCCCGAGGACCGGGTGCTGGACGCCGGTGCCGGGGTCGGCGGCCCGGCCGGCTGGCTGGCCGCCGACCGGGGCGTGCAGGCGGTCTGCGCCGAGCCGATGGCCGAGGCGGTGCACGCCAGCCGCACGCTGTTCGGACTGCCCTCGGTGGTGGCCCTGTCGCAGGCGCTGCCGTTCGCCGATGACTCCTTCGACGCCGCCTGGACCCTCGGCGTGCTGTGCACCACGGAGGAGAAGCCGGCGATGCTCGCCGAGCTGGCCCGGGTGCTGGCGCCCGGCGGCCGACTCGGGTTGCTGGTGTTCGTGGCCGAGGCGCCGCTGCCGCCGCCCCTGCCCGAGGGCAACAGCTTCCCGAGCCCGGCGGAGGCGGACGCGCTCCTGGGCCAGGCCGGCTTCTCGGTCACCGGACGCGCCGACGCCGACCTCGCCGACAGCCCACCGGAGTGGCAGCAGCGGGCCGATGCGGTCGACGCCGAGGTCCAGCGCCGGCACGGGGAGGACCCGGCGTGGGCGCAGGCGCAGGAGCAGTCCCGCCGGGTGGGCCGACTGCTGGGTTCGGGGGCACTGCGCCCCCGGCTGCTCACCGCCGTCCGCCACTGACCCGGCAGCAGTGATCAGGTGCCCTGATCCACAACGGTCCCCCTGCACCAACATTCGTGCAGGGGGACACCTGGTGATCAGGGGACCTGATCACTGCTGGGCACAGGCGGGGTGGGCGTGGTGTTGCAGGGGGCGTGCACAGCGACGTCGTGGTGATCGGGGCCGGGCAGGCCGGGCTGTCGGCGGCGTACGCGCTGCGCCGGGCCGGAGCGGACTTCGCCGTCCTGGACGGGGACGGCGGGTCGGGCGGCGCCTGGCAGCACCGCTGGCCGTCGCTGCGGCTGGACGCCGCCCACCGGATCCACCCGCTGCCCGGCCTGGCGCTGCCCGACGCCGACCCGTCGGCACCGGCCAGCCAGGTGGTCGCCGACTACTTCGCCGACTATGAGCGGCGCTTCGCCCTGCCGGTGCACCGGCCGGTCGGCGTCCGTTCCGTCCGGCGCACCCCCGGCGGCTTCGCCCTGGACACCAGCGTGGGGGAGTGGACGGCGCGGGGGCTGGTCAACGCCACCGGCACCTGGACCCGGCCGTTCTGGCCCACCTACCCCGGCCGGGAGCTCTTCGGCGGCCGGCAGCTGCACGCCGCCGAGTACCGCGACGCCGAGGAGTTCCGTGGCCGGCACGTGGTCGTCGTCGGCGGCGGGACGTCCGCCGTGCAGCAGCTGATCGAGATCAGTGCGGTCAGCAGCACCACCTGGGTCACCCGGCGTGAACCGGTCTGGCGCACCGGTGGGTTCGACGAGGACGCCGGCCGGGCCGCGGTGGCGCTGGTCGAGGAACGGGTGCGCGCCGGTCTGCCCCCGGGCAGCGTGGTCGGTGTGACCGGGCTGGTCGAGACCCCGGCGGTGCTCGCTGCCCGGGCCCGGGGTGTGCTGGACCGGCTGCCGCTGTTCGACCGGCTCACCGCCGACGGCGTGGTCTGGGACGGCGACCCGGCCCGGTTCGTGCCGGCGGACGTCGTCCTGTGGGCGACCGGGTTCCGGCCGGCGCTGGAGCACCTGGCGCCGCTGCGCCTGCGGACGCCCGGCGGGGGCATCGCGATGGACGGCACCCGCGTGGTCGGCGAACCGCGGCTGCACCTGGTGGGCTACGGGCCCTCGGCGAGCACGATCGGGGCCAACCGGGCCGGCCCGCGCGCCGCGCGGGAACTGCTCCGGGCGCTGCGGGACGACGTCGCGGCCTGAACAGTTCTTGCCGAAGCGAGCCCACTGATCCGTCACCCATTGGGACTACAGGGAGTCATTCCACGACTACGGTTGGGTAATGTCGGGGCCGAGGGCACCTCGAGCACCGGCATCCATGTCGATGACGTCTTCAGCGCACTGCTAGCCCGACTCGGGTCGGAGACAGGAGCGCCGACGTGGCGTCGGTCCCCAGCACGTTCCCCAGCCCCACCCGCCGGACACGTCGGGCCCGGCTCCGATCGGCCGGGGCCCGCCGCACCACCCTCTGCGGCGTCGCGGTGGTGGCCGCCTCGGCCCTCGTCCTGGCCACCGCCGGCAGCGCTCAGGCGGCGCCCGCAGCGACCGCCGTGCCGCTGGGCACCGCCGAGCCGTTCGCCGCGCTGTCCGGATCGTCGTTCACGAACACCGGTCCCACCGTGATCGCCGGGGACATCGGCGCGTCCGACCCCTCGATGGTCGGCACCACCTCGATCACGCTCACCGGCACCAACCACGGCAACGACAGCGTCACCGCCAGTGCGAACGCCGCGCTGACCAACGCCCTGGTGTCGGCCGCGGGCCAGGGGCCCGGGGACACCATCTCGGCCGATCTCGCCGGACAGACGCTCACCCCCGGCATCTACACCTCGCCGTCGGCGCTCAGCATCGCCGGACCCACACCGCTGGTCCTGGACGGTCAGGGTGACCCCAACGCCGTCTTCCTCTTCCAGGCGGGTTCCACGCTCATCACCCAGCCGGGCACGTCGGTCAGCCTCATCAACGGCGCGACCGCGTGCAACGTGTTCTGGCAGGTCGGCAGCTCGACCACGCTGGGTGTGAACTCGGTCTTCCGCGGCGTCGTCCTGACGCTGACGGACACCACGATGAACACCGGCGCGACGCTGGAGGGCTCGGTGCTCTCCAGCGGCTCGGTGAGCCTGGACAGCAACACGATCATCCGGCCGGCCTGCGCGACACCGCCCTCGACGCCGCCGCCGACGACGGCACCGCCCACGACGACACCCCCGACGACGACGGCGTCCCCCACCGCGGCCCCCGACACGACCGGGGCCGAGGACGAGACGACCTACGGCCAGGTCGGTCGCGTCCCGGTCGGCTCGGTCGACACGGGTGACGGCAGCACCGCAGACGTCCCGCTGGCGCGGCCGACCCGGTGACGGCTCCCGGACGGCGCCACTCCTGGCCGACCCGGGCCCTGCTCGCCGTCGTCCTGACCGTCCTGGCGGTCACCACCAGTGGCTGTGCCGACTCCGCGCCGGGCGCCGCGCCGGCACCGACGAGCACGGTGGCACCGGACACCGTCGCGCCGGCCGCCGCCCCGCCCGCCGTGCTGGCGGCGTCCCCGCCGGTCCGGGTGCAGATCCCGGCCATCGGCGTCGACTCGGAGCTGATGGACCTGGGGCTGCAGCCCGACGGCACGCTCGAGGTGCCGCCGTCCGGCTTCCCGGCCGGCTGGTTCACCGACGCGCCCACCCCGGGTGAGCGTGGGCCGGCCGTCATCGCCGGGCACGTCGACTGGGCGGGCTCCCCGGGGGTCTTCGCCGAGCTGGGCGACATGGTGGTCGGTGACGAGATCGCCGTGCAGCGGGAGGACGGCAGCACCGCGCTGTTCCGGGTCACCGAGGTCGGGCAGTACCCGAAGGACGAGTTCCCGACCGCTGCCGTCTACGCGGACCTGGACCACGCAGGGCTGCGCCTCATCACCTGTAGCGGCGAGTTCGACCCCGCCGCGCACAGCTACCTGGACAACACCGTCGTCTTCGCCGACCTGGTGCTGCCGGCCTGACCCGTGCCGGACGGTTGCCGGGTGCCCGGACCAGGTAGGAGCAGGGCATGAGCGCGACCCCAGACCCGGCCCTGCCGGACTCCGGCATGGCCACCGGCAACGACGAGGGCGAGCCCGGGGAGCAGAGCCGGGCGCCCCTGACGCCGGAGGAGCAGCAGCAGCTCGCCGCCCTCCAGCAGCCGGCCGACGGCGAGGCCGAGCCCGCCGTGGAGGACGGCCCCGAGGTCGCCGCCGCCGTCGCCGACGATGCGCCCCTCCCCGGCACCGGCGGCCCGCCGGACGGGCTGACCCCGGAGTTCACCGACCGCTGACGCCCGGTCTCAGGCGGGCTGGTCCTGCGGCTTGAGCCGCACGGTGACCAGCGCGACGTCGTCCTCCGCGCGGTCGGGCAGCATCCGGGCCAGCAACTGGTCGGCCAGCTCGTCGACCGGCTCCTGCCAGACCCGACCGAACTCCTCCCGGAGCCGTTCCACCCCGATGTCGAAGAGCTGGTCGCGCCGCTCGACCAGCCCGTCGGTGTAGAGCAGCACGGTCGACCCGCGGGGGATGGTCAGCACGTGGTCGCGACGCGCGGCCGTGGCGTCGACGCCCAGCAGCAGGTCGGCACGCGCGCCGTCCAGGACCTCGACCTGCCCGTCCGGGCCGGCGACCACCGGCGGCAGGTGACCGGCGTTGGCCCAGCGCAGCCGGGTGACCCCGCGCCGGCGCTCCTCCGCCGTCTGCTCCAGGCGGGCGACGAGCACCGACGCCATCGTCTTCAGCTCGAGACCGGCCATGGCCCGGTCCAGCCGCTGGAGCACCCCGGCGGGGCTGTCGTCGCTGTCGTAGGAGATGCCGCGCAGGAGCCCGCGCAGCTGCCCCATGCAGGCCGCGGCCTCCGTGTCGTGCCCGACGACGTCCCCGATGACCAGCATGGTCGCGCCGTCGGGCTGCTGGAAGACGTCGTACCAGTCGCCGCCGACCTGGGCCTCCCGCGCCGCCGGCACGTAGCGCACCGCGAAGTCCAGGTCGTCGCGCTCCGGCGGCGCGGACAGCAGGCTGCGCTGCAGGGTCAGGGCGGTGCGGGCCACCCGCCGGGAGCGGGCGTAGAGCGCCTCCAGCAGGTTGTTGCGCAGCTCGCCGGCCTCGGCCAGCTCCGCCGGGCTCCACGCCTCCGAGCGGTCGCGCACCGTCTCCCGCCACCGGTCGAAGGACTTGCGCGGGGAGAGCCGGATGGAGTCGCCCTCCCGCTCGGCGATCGCCTTGTTGTGCGGGTCGCCGCCCCAGTCGACCGAGTGCACCTGCTCGCTGCGGGTCCAGATCACGTACTGCCCCTCGGGCAGCGGCAGCGCCAGCACGCCGCAGGCCAGCTCCGCGGGGACGTCGAGCTGGGGTGCGACCAGCGGCAACCGGTCGGTGCTCACGACGTCGCCGGACTGCTGCCCGGCCCAGCGCGCCAGCGCGCCGGCCACCTCCGGGGGCAGCGGGACGCCGGCGCCGCCGGTGTGCCCCTGCAGGCTCACCACGACCGAGGAGGCCGGGACGACGTCGAGCAGGCCCGGGCGGCCGAGCACCGTCTCCGACAGCGGCCGGTCCTCGTCCAGCGCTGCGGTGGTCAGCCACGCCATCGTCGACCGGACCCGCAGCGCCCGGCGGTGCTCCTCGTCCTCGGTGCGGTCGACCAGTCGCAGCGACAGCGTGGAGCCGAGGAACTCCGCTGCCGCGCGGGTGGCGTACGGCGGGGCGTGCGGGCCGGTGTAGTGGTGGCAGGCGATGAGGCCCCAGAGCTTCTCCCCGCGGAGCAGCGAGATCGACATCGAGGACCGGACGCCCATGTTCTGCAGGTACTCGCAGTGGATGGGCGAGACGCTGCGCAGCGTGGAGTAGGTGAGGTCCAGGGGCCGGCCGGTCGACGGCAGGTCGACCGGCTCCAGCGGCGACGGCGTGTAGGCGACGTCGGAGATCAGCCGGACCCAGTTCTTCTCGTACAGCGCCCGGGCCTGGGCGGGGACGTCCGAGGCCGGGTAGTGCAGCCCGAGGAAGGAGTTGAGCTCGGGCAGCTTCGCCTCGGCGACGACCTCACCGTTGTAGTCGGCGTCGTAGCGGTAGACCATCACCCGGTCGAAGCCGGTGAGCGCCCGCACCGCCTCGGCGGTGATGTCGTAGAGCTCTTGCAGCGAACCGGCCCGGTTGAGGTCAGCGATCGTCCCGCGCACCGCCTGGTAGGTGTTCGGGAAGGAGAACGGCCGCGGCCCGTAGGCGGGCTCGAGCTCGACGACCAGCGTGCTGGCCGAGGAGGTCACGACCTGACCGTCGACCGACGAGGCGGCCGCCGGGCTGGGGAGCGTGCTGCCGTCGGGACTGTGGATCGCCCGGTGCAGGATCGCGTCGACCGGGCACGGCGTGCCGGCGCAGTCCAGCACCAGCTCGACCGGGTTGCGCTCGCGCAGGTCGCCGAAGGCGCTGGCCGACCGGGCGATCGCCCCCGCCGGACCCACCCCGATCACGTCGGCGAGCGGGCGGCCCAGCGCGTCGTCCCAGGCCGTGCCGACGACGTCGGCGAGGTTGCGGGACACCTGGCGGACCACCATGTCCGGCTCGCTGACCGCCAGCAGCACGCCCCGCGGCTGGATGCTGCCGGGCACGTGGATCGGCTCGCGCTCGCAGTTGCTGAGATCGACCGGCTCGCCGGGCGCCAGCCAGGGGCCCGCCTGCAGTTGGTCCGTCACGCAGTGGCCCCGTTCATCGCCGGAGTGGAGGCCCGCCGCGCTTCGACGGGGTGGTGACCGGCGGTCCCGGAGGGCGGGCGACGGAACACGTCGGCGTTCTCGGCCACCCGGTCCCCGTCGGTCATGGCGTCGCTCCCGGCCCGGGCAGACGCTCGTGCAGAGTTCATGAGTCAGCCGAGCTTAGGTCACCGGCGCGTCCGGGGGGTTCCGGAACGGGTCGGCCGACGAGAGCCGCGCCGCACGGACGCCCAGGTGCAACAGCAGCCGGTCGGCCCCGTCGGCGAGGTCCAGCCCGGTGAGCTCGGCGATCCGGCCGAGCCGGTAGTAGAGCGTCTGCCGGTGGATGCACAGCTGTGCCGCCGCCCGCTGCGGGCTGCCGGCGCAGTCCAGCCACACCTCGGCGGTGCCGGTGAGCACCGGGTCGGTGAGCAGCCGCGCCAGCGAGGTGTCCGGACCGGGCAGTGCGGCCACCTGCCGCCACGCGCCGAGCTCGGACCAGGACGCCGCCGGGGCCAGCCGGGGGTCGACGGCGGCGACCCGGGCCGCGGTCCGCGCCTCGTGCCACTGTGCGGGGAGCTCCTGGCAGCCGCGCCGGGGGGCGGCGAGGCCGGCCGTGCTGCCCGCCGGGAGCTTGGCGAGGGCGGCTGCGCTCAGCGCCCCGGCCGGCCGGGTGTCGGCGTCCCGGGACAGGGGCAGCAGCACGGCCACCGCGACGGCGTCGGCGCCTGCGGGGAGCACGGCGGTGACCGCGCCGGCGCCGGGCGGCGTCCAGCCGGTGGGCAGGCCGCCGGCGGCCGGGCGCAAGGCCACCAGCGTCACCGTCGTCCGGTCGCCCCCCAGTGCGTCGGTCAGCTCCCGCACCGCCCGCCCGGGCGCGGCACCGGTGAGCACGGCGCGCAGCGCGGCGGACAGGTCTGCGGTGCCGGGCCGGCCCTCCGCGAGCAGCCGGCCCGCCTCGGCGGCCAGCGCCACCGCCTCGGCCAGGCCGGGGGCCGCCGGGTCGCCGACGTCGGTGCGGCCCCCGTCGAGCAACCAGAGGTAGCCCTGCAGCCGCCCGCTGGCGCGGACCGGCAGGCACAGCCGGGTGAGGATGCCGGCCGCCGGGTCGGCCGGCACCCGCAGCGGGTCGGTGGCGTCGGCGATGCCGAACTCCTCGAACCGGCGGCGCACCTCCGGCGTCGATCCCCGGCCCAGGATGGAGCGCGCGCGGACGGCGTCCATCGTGGTGCCGGGGTCCCCGCCCTCCGGCTCGCCGTGCGCGCAGAACGCGAGCATCGTGAAGTCGCGGTCCTCCAGCGTCGCCGGGGCGGCGAGCAGCCGGGAGACCTCGTCCACCAGGTCCTGCAGGTCGTCACGCACCGGGAGTTCCTCTCGCCGTCTCAGACGATCGTACGAGGGTGTCCCGGCGAGTCCGGACATCTGTCGATGGTGCGCAGCGGGTCGCCGTCCCTAGCGTTCGGAGCACCGCACCGCCACGCGAGACACCACCACCCCACCCCAGCGGAGGCCCCCGTGCTCACCCAGAAGGCACTCCTCGCCGCCGCCCGCCGCCCGGGGCTGCGCAAGGTGGTCACCGGCACGCCCGTCACCCGCCGGGTGGTCGAGCGCTTCGTCGCCGGGGAGACCCTGCCCGAGGCGATCGAGGTCGTGCAGTCGCTGGCCGCGGACGGCCTCGCGGTCACCCTGGACCACCTGGGCGAGGACGTGACCGACCGCAGCGAGGCCCAGCGCACCCGGGACGCCTACCTCGCCGCGCTCGAGGCCCTGGCGCCACTGGACCTGGGCCGGGCGGCCGAGGTCTCGGTGAAGCTGTCCGCGTTCGGCCAGGCGCTCCCCGTCGGCGGCGACGACCTGGCGCTGGAGCTGGTGCGCCCGGTGGTGGAGCTGGCGACCTCCCTGGGCACCACCGTCACCCTGGACATGGAGGAGTCGCACACCGTCGACTCCACCCTCGGCGTCCTGGCCGAGCTGCGCCGCGACCACCCCGGCACCGGTGCGGTGCTCCAGGCAATGCTGCGCCGCACCGAGGACGACGCCCGCGCCCTCGCCGTCCCCGGGTCGCGGGTGCGGCTGGTCAAGGGCGCCTACCACGAGCCCGCGTCGGTCGCCCACCAGGACAGGGCCGCCGTCGACGCCGCCTACGGCCGCTGCCTGGAGACGCTGGTCCGCGGGCCCGGGTACCCGATGGCGGGCACGCACGACCCGCGGTTCGTCCAGCAGCTGCTGGACCTGGTCGCCGAGACCGGCCGCAGCACCGACAGCTACGAGTTCCAGATGCTCTACGGGATCCGCCCCGACGAGCAGATCCGGTTGGCCGCCGAGGGGCACACCGTCCGGGCCTACGTGCCCTACGGCGCCGACTGGTACGGCTACTTCATGCGCCGGTTGGCCGAGCGCCCGGCCAACCTCCAGTTCTTCCTCCGCTCACTCGCCACCAAGTCCTGACCCCGAGGGCCAAAGTCGCGATTTTGGCCCCTCTCCTGAGGAGCACCCCATGGACGCCGTCACCCAGGTCCCCGCGCCGCACAACGAGCCGGTGCGCGACTACGCCCCCGGATCCCCCGAGCGGGCCGCGCTGCAGCAGCGGCTCACCGAGCTCGCCGCCTCGCCGGTCGAGCTGACCGCCACCCTCGGCGGGACCCAGCGGATGGCCGGGGGAGCCGCGTTCGACGTCGTCGCCCCGCACCGGCACGCCCAGGTGCTCGGCACCTCGGCCGCCGCCACCGCCGCCGACGCCCAGGAGGCGGTGCGCTGCGCCAAGGACGCCGCACCCGGCTGGTCGGAGCTGTCCTTCGACGACCGGGCCGCGGTCTTCCTCCGGGCCGCCGACCTGCTGGCCGGGCCGTGGCGGCAGACGCTCAACGCCGCGACGATGCTCGGGCAGAGCAAGACCGCCTACCAGGCCGAGATCGACTCCGCCTGCGAGCTCATCGACTTCTGGCGCTACAACGTGCACTTCGCCCGGGAGATCCTCGCCGAGCAGCCGGTGTCCGGTCCCGGGGTGTGGAACCGCGTCGACCACCGCCCGCTGGAGGGCTTCGTCTACGCGGTCACGCCGTTCAACTTCACCGCCATCGCCGGCAACCTGCCCACCGCGCCCGCCCTGATGGGCAACACGGTCATCTGGAAGCCCGCCCCCACCCAGCAGTTCGCCGCGCACTTCCTCATGCGCCTGCTCGAGGCCGCCGGTCTGCCGCCGGGCGTGATCAACATGCTGCCGGGCGACGGGGTCGCCGTCTCCGACGTCGTGCTCGCCGACCGCGACCTGGCCGGCATCCACTTCACCGGCTCGACCCCGGTGTTCCAGCACCTGTGGCGCACCGTGGGGGAGAACATCGCCGGCTACCGCGGCTACCCGCGGCTGGTGGGGGAGACCGGCGGCAAGGACTTCATCGTCGCGCACCCCTCCGCCGACCCCGACGTGCTGCGCACCGCGATGATCCGCGGCTCGTTCGAGTACCAGGGGCAGAAGTGCTCGGCGGCCTCGCGGGCCTACGTGCCGCGCAGCCTCTGGGGCCAGATCCGCGACGACCTGATCGGCACCGTCGAGGAGCTCCCGATGGGCGACGTCACCGACTTCTCGAACTTCATGGGCGCGGTCATCGACCGCAAGTCCTTCACCAAGCTGTCGAAGGTGCTCGAGTCGGCGAAGGACGACGACGCGCTCACCGTCGTCGCCGGCGGCACCGCCGACGACAGCGAGGGCTTCTTCGTCCGGCCCACGGTCATCGAGGGCACCGACCCCGGGCACGAGGTGTTCACCACCGAGTACTTCGGCCCGGTGCTGGCGGTGCACGTGTACGACGACGCCGACTACGACCGGGTGCTGACCCAGATGGAGTCGGCGGCGCCCTACGCGCTGACCGGCGCCGTCATCGCCCAGGACCGGACGGCGATCGACCACGCGCGCCGGTTCCTCCGGCACGCGGCCGGCAACTTCTACGTCAACGACAAGCCGACCGGCGCCGTCGTCGGCCAGCAGCCCTTCGGTGGCGGCCGCGGCTCGGGCACGAACGACAAGGCGGGGGCGAAGCAGAACCTGCAGCGCTGGACCAGCACCCGCGCGATGAAGGAGACGTTCGTCCCCGCGACCGACCACCGCTACCCGCACATGGGGTAGTCACCCGTTGATCATCGGCGAGTGGCTGCCCGCACCGGTGTGTCGGGCGGCCACTCGCCGATGATCATGCGCTCAGTCGGGGAGCTGGATCTTGCGCTCGTCGCACAGCTCGGCGAGGAAGTCGCCCACGGTCTCCTCGACCGAGCCCTCGCCGGGGACGACCGCACCCGGTTCGTCCTCACCCAGCGGCTCCAGGGTGTCCAACTGGCTGCGCAGCAGGGACGGCGGCATGTAGTGCCCCTGGCGGTTGGCCAGCCGCTCGGTGAGGGTCTCCTCCGAGGTGTTCGCGTGCGCGAACCAGACCGAGGGGTGCCCGTCGCAGAGCAGGTCGCGGTAGCTGCGCTTGAGTGCGGAGCAGGTGAGGATGAACGACGTCCCGGCGGCCTCGTGCTCGCCGATCAGCTCGGCCATCCGGCGCAGCCACGGCCAGCGGTCCTCGTCGTCCAGCGGCGTGCCACTGCGCATCTTCTCGACGTTCTCCGGCGGGTGCAGGTCGTCGCCCTCGATGAACTCCCACTGCAGGCGGCGGGCGAGCTCGTTCGCGACGGTCGACTTGCCGGAGCCGGAGACCCCCATGACGACGATCGAGGTGGTCGCCGGGATGCTGTCCGTGGTTTCCATGCCCCTGACCGTAGGGAGTCGGGGGACCAGTTGGTAACCGAGGACGGGGGCAGACCACGTGACGACGACGGAGCGGCGGAGTTCGCTGTGGCGGCTCCCGGCCGTCCGGTCCCTGTTCGCGCTCAACGCGCTCGGGTTCCTCAGCTACTCGCTGCTGCTGTCGGCGCTGCCCGTGCACGCCGCCGCCCTGGGCGCCGGGCTCACCGCTGCCGGGGCGGTGACCACGGTGTTCCTGGTGGCCACGGTGCTCGCCCAGATGGTGGTGCCCGCGCTGGTCGCCCGGTTGGGCATCGGCCCGGTGCTCGCCGGGGGGCTGGTCGCCCTGGGGGCACCGTCCCCGCTGTACCTGCTGGCCGACGACGTGCGCTGGTTCGCCGTCGTCTCGGTGGTGCGCGGTCTGGGGTTCGCGGTGCTCACCGTGCTCGGCTCCACCATCGCGGCCCAGGCGGTGCCGCCCGCGCGGCGCGGTGAGTCGATCGGCATCTACGGGCTGGCGATCTCGGTGCCGACGCTCGCCGCGGTGCCGGGCGGGACGGCGCTCACCCTGGCCGGCCACTTCCCGTGGGTCGCCGCGATGGCGGCGGCACCGGTGCTCGCCCTGGTCTTCGTGCCGGGGCTGGTGCGGGCCCTCGGCCCCCCGGAGGTGCCCACCCCGGGTGGCTCGCGGGCGGCGGTCTGGGCCGCGGCCGCGCCGTCGTTGATGCTGCTGGTGGTGACCCTGGCCGGCGGCGGGCTGGTGACCTTCCTGCCGATCGAGCTGCCCGGCGGTGCGCTGGCGGTGGTGGCGCTGCTGGTGTTCGGGGTGAGCACCGCCCTGTGCCGGTGGGGTGCCGGGCTGCTCGTCGACCGGCTGGGTGCGCGGGTCCTGCTGCCGGCCACGCTGGCCAGCGGGGTCGCGGGGATGCTGCTGGTCGCGCTGGGGCTCCGGGCGGCGGGCGCCGGCGGGGCCACGGCCGTGCTGACCGGGGCCTTCGCGCTGGGCGTGGCCTACGGCGCGGTGCAGAACCTGACCCTGGTGATCGCGCTGGCCCGGGCCGGCGCCGGGCAGACCACGACGGTCAGCGCGGTGTGGAACGCCTGCTACGACACCGGCACCGCGATCGGGGCGCTGGCCGTCGGGGCGGTCGCTGCCCAGGTCGGCCTGTCGTCGAGCTACGTCCTCGTGGCGGCGCTGCTCGCCCTGGCCCTGCCGCTGGCGGTCACGTTGCCTCGCGCGCTGCGCGCCGCCGGCTGAGCGCGCTGCGCGCCGCCGGCTGAGCGCGCTGCGCGCCGCCGGCTGAGCTCAGCGGGCGGAGGCCTGGCCGCCCAGTCGCTGTCGGGCCGCCTCGGCCAGCTGCTCCACCGTCTGCACCTCCGCGGCGGCCTCCCGCAGCCAGGTGCGCAGCCCGTCGACGTCGAAACGGTTGCGGTCGCGCAGCTGGCCGAGCAGCACCTGCCGGGCGCTGGCCTGGGCGCGCATCGCCGTGGGCAGCGTGCGCCCGGTGCGGCGGGCCCGGGTGGTGAGACTCGCGCCGAGGAAGACCAGCTCGCGGACGTCGGTCAGGCCGGCCAGGAGCGCCTCGGCGTCCTCGGGCCGGTCGTCGGCCAGCAGCTGGAGGTACTCGTCGGCACGGCGTGCGCCGGTGTCGGCGGGGGACTCGGACGGTGCGGTCACCCCTCCACTGTCCCTGGGAGTCACCGCCCTGACCACTGCGGGGGGCGCTTCTCCAGGTAGGCGGCGATCCCCTCGCGCCGGTCCTCGCTCAGATAGGGGTTCGGGCCGACGTCCAGCCGCAGCGCCGCTGCCAGCGGGAGCTCGAGCCCCTTGACCGCGGTCTCCTTCATCCGGCGCACCGACAGGGGTGCGTTGGCGGCGATCCGCTCGGCGAGGGCCAGGGCGGCGGGCAGCACCTCCTCGGCCGGGACGACGCGGTTGACCAGCCCCCAGCGGGCGGCGTCCTCGCTGGTCACGTACTCGCCGGTGAAGAGCATCTCCAGCGCGATGCCGGTCGGGATCCGCTTGGGCAGCACCACGGACCCGTAGTTGGCACCCATCCCGATCGTCGCCTCCGGCAGGCCGAGCTTGATCCCGGGGGCGGCGATCCGGATGTCGCAGGCCAGCGCGAGCTCGAAGCCGCCGGCGACCGCGTGCCCGCCGAGCGCGGCGATCACCGGTACGTAGGTCTCGCCCAGCACCTCGAACAGGGTGCGGCCGGGGCGGTTCATCGGCGGCCGGAAGGGCTCACCGCGCTGGTCGCGCTCGCGGATCTCCTTGAGGTCGAAGCCGGCGCAGAACGCCGGGCCGTTGCCGGTGAGCACGACGGCGCGGACGTCGGCGTCCTCGGCGCAGGCGAGCAGCTCGTCGACCAGGTCGGTCTGCAGCGCCGTGGAGAGTGCGTTGCGCCGCTCGGGGCGGTCGAGGGTCAGTACGCGGACGTGCCCCCGGGTCTCGGTGACCAGTCCGGACTCGCGGCGCTGCGGTTCGCTCATGGCCGCGATCCTCCCGCGCCGAGCCCGGCCGGTCAGGGGGAGGGCAGCTCCCCGGTCTCCACCAGGTGATCGGCGATGTCGCGGACCTTGGTGTTGCTCTCCATCGACAGCTTGGCCAGGGCGGAGAACGCCCGGTCGGCCGGCCACTTGTGCCGCTCCATCAGGATGCCCTTGGCCTGGTCGATGACCGCCCGTGAGTCCAGGGCGGCGCGGAGGTGCTCGGCGCGTTCGACGGCGGTCTCGTAGAGGTACATGTTCGACACCGGGACGACGGCGTAGGCGGCGAAGCGAGCGGCCAGCTCCCGGGACCGCTGGTCCAGGGGCGCAGCAGTGCGGGCGTAGACGTTCAGGCCGCCGCTGATCAGCTCCTGCGGGGGCAGCGGGAAGGACAGCATGCTCCGGCAGCCGCGCTGGGCGGCCAGCTTCGGGAAGGGGCCCCAGCGCTCGTCGATGCCGGTGTCGACGACCTCGACGAGCCGGCCGGTGGTGGCCGCCTCCAGGCAGGGGCCCGCGTCCTGCGCGTACTGGGCCCGGTCCAGCTGGCGGGCGAGGGGGTGGCTCGCGGCGGGGGTGGCGGGCCGGCCGTCACCGATGATGGTCACCGAGGTGACCGGTTCGCCGGGGAGGACCTGCGCGGCCAGGTCGGTGACCTTCTGCAGCACCGACTCCAGCGAGTGCTCGGCGAAGGAGATCCGGCCCAGCTCGTCGAAGGCGCGTTGGACGGCGTCGGCGTCGGGATCGGGGGTGGGGCGAGTCACGGTGGTACTCCGGCGTCAGATGTGCACCGGACGTCGCTCGTGCCGGCGGTGAAGGGCCCCGGGTTTCTCAGGGCTCAGCTGTCGTGGGGTGCAGGACCCCGTGCCGCACGCCGGCTGTGTGACGGTGTGGCGCGACGAGCATAGTCAGCCGCAGCAACGGCCCAGGTGGAGCGCCCTGTCAGGGCTCCACGGCAGGTACGGTGGACAGTGGTGCCCGGGTGAGCCCGGGCGTCAGTGCGTCAGACAGCGGCGTGCACGCGAGCGGGGCCTCAGTGCGGGGCCCTCGCCGAGGTTGCCACCCCGGTGCTGTACAGACCGGGAGTTTGACGTGTCCATCTCTGACAGGCCTCTGACCCGTGACGCCACCGAGGCCCTCGAGCGCCTGGGCAGCCTGGCTCTGCGTGACCACTCGATGGAGTCGGTGCTGCAGACCGTCGCCGACCTGGTCAAGCAGGTGCTGCCCGGCGAGATCGAGGCCTCGATCTCGCTCCTGGTCAACGACAAGGCGACGACGACCGTGTACACCGGCAAGCTCGCCCTGGACCTCGACGAGAGCCAGTACGGCCGCGGCTACGGCCCCTGCCTGCACGCTGCCGCGACCGGCGAGCTGGTCGAGATCCACGATGCGCGCACCGAGGATCGCTGGCCCGACTACGCCCGGGCCGCCTGGGAGCGGGGCAGCGGGAGCTCGCTGTCCGTGCCGCTGCCGATCCAGGAACAGATGGCCGGCGCGCTGAACATCTACGCCCGGGAGGTGCAGGGCTTCGGCGAGGAAGCGCGGTCGGCCGCCGTGCGGTTCGCACCGTACGCAGCCGTCGCCGTGTCGAACATGCACGCCTACCAGAGCGCCCGGCACATGGCGGAGAACCTGCAGGTCGCACTGGAGTCCCGCGCGGTGATCGACCAGGCGAAGGGCATCCTGATGGAGCGGCACAAGCTGACCGCCGACCAGGCCTTCCAGGCGATGGCGGCGGTCTCCATGCGGCGCAACCGCAAGGTGCGCGACATCGCCGAGACGCTGGTCCGGACCGGGGAGTTCCAGCCCGACGGGCCGATGGCCGGCTGAGCGACCGCTCTCGTCATTCCGGTTGGGCCGGGACGAGGGCGGGCAGAACGGAGCAGGGTCGTCTGCGTGCCGGCACACAGAGGACCTCAGGTTCGGTGGTCGAGACCACGGCCACCGAGCCGCCCCATCCGCGGACGGCGCCCGGCCCGAACACCTCGAGGTCGCGTCGTCCCCCTGACCCCGGGCCGGCGTGGCTGCCCTGCGCGGCCGGACGGCGAGGCACATCCGTGGACCGGGCGTGGTCGACGTCGACGTCGACGCCGATCCCCATGCCGAGGCCTTCTACCGGCGCCTCGGCGCGGCCCGTCCTCCCGGAGCACGGTGCCCCCGGTCGGTCCCTGCCACGGATGTCCCTCCGCGTCATGGCGGAACACCGCGTCGTCTGCCGAGCAACGACGAAGCGGCCCCGTCCCGGAGGACGGAGCCGCTGGTCGATCGTGGTGCGCCATCAGGGACTCGAACCCCGAACCCGCTGATTAAGAGTCAGCTGCTCTGCCAATTGAGCTAATGGCGCGTGTCGCTCGACGTGGTCGGGCAACAGGAGAGGACTCTACACGCCGATCGGCATCCACCGTCCGGTGGGGCAGGGTCATCCACGTCACGTGTTGTGGCAGACAACGAACTGTCAGCAGACGCGTGGACACTGGGCGACGGTGCACGACGCCCGCCGGGAGGGTCCCGGTCGGCGCGCACCGGAACAGGGGACAGGTCTTCGTGGGTTCGCAGCAGGCGAGACGGATCGCTGCACTGCTCGTCGCGGCGTTGCTCGCCGTGCTGGCGGGTTGCTCGGGGTCGTCGACCGAGAGCTCCCCGGACGAGGAGGCAGCGGCACCGACGACCGTGGCTGCCGCTTCGGTGTCGGTGAACCTGGCCGACCGCGCCGTCGACGTCGCACCGACCGCCCCGCTGCAGGTCACGGTCACCGGCGGCGAGCTGGGGGAGGTCACGGTCGCCGACGACGCCGGTGCCGAGGTCGCGGGCAGCGTCGAGCCCGAGCCGGCCGACCCGTCGACCGTCGTCTGGACGCCGGAGACCGAGCTGGACTACGGCACGAGCTACACGGTGACCGCGACGGCCGCCAACGCCTCCGCCGAGGAGACGACCGCGACCTCGACCTTCACGACGGTGACCCCGGAGACGCTGTCCACCCCGGGCATCGGCCCGCTGGACGGCACCACCGTCGGGGTCGGCATGCCGATCCGGGTGTTCTTCGACGAGCCGGTCGCCGACCAGGCCGAGGTGGAGCGCCATCTGCTGGTCACCAGCAGCACGCCCACCGACGGGGTGTGGAACTGGGTGCGCGACGACGAGGTGCACTTCCGGCCCTCCACCTACTGGCCGGCCGACAGCGAGGTGACCCTGGAGGCCGACCTCTACGGGGTCGACTTCGGCGAGGGCGTCTGGGGTGAGAAGGACCGCACCATCTCCTTCAGCGTGGGCGAGCGGCACGTCTCCGTCGCCGACGCCGCGGCTCACACCCTGACCGTCCACGACGGCGACCAGCTCGTGCAGACCTTCCCGATGAGCGCCGGCGACGCGGAGAACCCGACGCACAACGGTGCGCACGTCGTCCTGGAGAAGTTCGCCGACATCACCATGGACTCCTCCACGTTCGGCCTGGCCGTCGACGCACCCGGCGGCTACCGCACCGACGTGCAGTACGCGACGCGCATCTCCAACAACGGCGAGTTCGTGCACGCCGCCCCCTGGTCGCTGGCCGACCAGGGCTCGCGGAACGTGAGCCACGGCTGCATCAACCTGGCCACCGAGAACGCGAAGTGGTTCTACGACTTCTCCCAGCCCGGAGACGTCGTCGAGGTCGTCAACTCGATCGGCGGCACCCTCACCGCCGCCGACGGCGACATCTACGACTGGGCCATCCCGTGGGCGGAGTGGACGGCCGGCAGCGCGCTGTCCTGACCTGGGCCGGTCAGCGCCACACGTCGTGCTCCGGCTCCTCGTCCCGACCTGCCACCAGGGCCGTGACCACGGACTCGGCGGCCCGGTAGACCGTCAACGCGACCGCGATCACCGCCGCCGGCGGGACGACGATCGGTGTGGCCAGCACCGACAGGGCCAGCACCCGCGGGGCGTCGAGCCACCAGCCCACCCGGCGCACCGGGTTGGCCAGGGCACCCCAGCGGACGCCGCACCACATCAGCCACCGCCGCAGCGGCGGTACGCCGAGCTCGCGCATCACCCGCCGGAAGACCCCGTCGGCGTCCCGGGCCGAGAGCACCCCGGTGGGCACCCCGACGTCGGTCAGCCAGTCGTGCAGGACGGCGGCCGGGGTGTAGCGACCGGAACGTGGGAAGAGCCACACCACGATGCGGGGCACCGAGGCGAAGTCGGTCCGGAAGCCGGGCGGGACGACGAAGGTGTCCCGGTCACCGCGGTAGACCAGGGGCGCGAGGACCTCCCACGAGGTGTCGGTGGCCCGGCGCACGGTCAGGGCGAGGGAGTCGAAGGGCACCGCCGCAGGATCCCCCGCTTCGCCGTCCCCGGCACCCGCCCACGCCGATCGCCGGCCCGGGCGGGATGGTGGAGTGAGCGGGTGACACCAGGGTGGGGTCCGGCGGACCGTCCGGCGATCGCGACAGGAGGACCTACGTGAACCGGTGGCTGTGGCTGGCCGGGGCGATCGTCGTCGAGGTCGCCGCCACGCTGTCCCTGCGGGCAGCCGTCGAGCAGGCGGCCTGGTACCTGCCCGTGGTCGTCGGCTACGTCGCCTCGTTCCTCCTCCTGGCCGGCACGCTGCGCCGGGGGATGGCCATCGGGGTCGCCTACGGCATCTGGGCTGCCAGCGGGGTGATGCTCACGGCCGTCGCCGCCGCCTTCCTGTTCGGTGAGGCGCTGACCCCGCTGATGGGTCTCGGCTTCGTGGTCATCGTCGCCGGGGTCCTGCTGGTGGAGCTCGGTTCGCACCGCACCGAGCCCGCCCTCGCAAGGCCGGGAGAAGGCCGGTGACCTGGGCCTTCCTCGCCGCCGCGATCGCGTGCGAGGTGGGTGCCACCATGTCGCTCCGCGCCTCGGACGGGTTGCGTGACAAGCGCTGGGCCCCGTTGATCGTCCTGGGCTACCTGGCCTGCTTCACCTTCCTCACCCTCGCGCTGCGGGAGGGGCTGGCCATCGGGGTCGCCTACGGCATCTGGGCCGCGAGCGGCGTCGCCCTGACCGCGGTGATCGCGCACCTGGTGTTCCGTGACCCGCTCACCCGGACGATGGGCGCCGGGATCGTGCTCATCGCGGTCGGCGTCCTGCTCGTGGAGCTGGGTGCACATTGACCCGGCGGCCACTTCCCACCGGAGTCGAGCGCTATCATCGCCGAATGACGATGATTGACGTGGGAGCCGAGGCGCTGCCGTTGCACCGGGGTGAGACCCCGTCGGTCGACGAATCCGCCGCGCTGAGTGCGGCGGCGTGCATGTTCCGCAGCCTGGGCGACCCGGCCCGGCTGGCGATCGTGCGGCACCTGACCCTCGGGGAGCACAAGGTCGTGGAGCTGACCGAGCACCTGGGTCTGGCGCAGTCCACCGTGTCGGCGCACCTGTCCTGCCTGCGCGACTGCGGGCTGGTCACCTCCCGGCCGCAGGGGCGGGCCTCGATGTGGTCGCTGACGACCGCCCCGGAGCTGCTGGCGCTGCTGGCCGCCGCCGAGCAGCTGCTCGCCGCCACCGGCGATGCGGTCGCGCTGTGCCCCACCTACGGCGAGAGCGGTCGGGCGTGACCGGCCGGTCGCCGGCCCTGACCGACGCGGAGACCGAACGGCTGACCCGTCGCGGCCTGCGCCTGGCGCAGTTCACCGTCGTCTACAACGTCGCCGAGGGCGCCGTCGCGATCACCGCCGGCCTGCTCGCCGGGCTGGTGTCCCTGGTCGGGTTCGGCGTCGACTCCGGCATCGAGTCCTTCGCCGCGGTCCTGGTCGGGCTCCGGCTGTCGGCGCGGCTGCGGCACGGCAGCACCGACGAGCGCAAGGAGCGTCGTGCGCTGAAGGCGGTGGCGGTCACCTTCTTCGTCCTGGCCGCGTACGTGGTGATCGAGGGGGTCCGCAGCCTGCTCGGCGACGAGGAGCCGGACACCTCCACGGTGGGACTGGTGCTGCTGGCCGCTTCCATCGTGGTCATGCCGCTCCTGGCCCGCGCGAAGCGCCGGGTCGGCCTGGCGCTCGGCGGTGACCCGCTGGTCCTCGCCGACGCGGCCGAGACCCGGATCTGCGTGCTGCTGAGCATCTCCACCCTCGTCGGGCTGGGGCTCTACGCCGTGACCGGTGCCGCCTGGCTCGATCCGGTCGCCGGGTTCGTCGTCGCGGCCTTCGCCGTCCACGAAGGGCGGGAGGCGTGGGAGGGAGAGCTCGTCGAAGAGGAGGAGGACGACGACGGCTGACGCGGTGCGGAGGGGCCGGGGAGCGGCTGCCCCGAAAGGCCCTGCTCAGGCGCCGACGTCCACGGCACCTCTTGCTGGCCGCGTCCGGGAGAACCAGTCCATCGGTCAGCACTCCGGGGCCAGGGCCCGCGGCCGGGACCGTGTCGTGGCCCCCGACCCGGGCGTACCCGGCGGTCGCCCGGACTCCTCGTTCCGGGTCCCGCTGACGACGTCGGTGGGGGGCCACTGATGGAGGATGCGGATCGCTCCTGGCGCGCCACGTGCCCGTGCCCTCTGCGCCGACCCGCTCGAGGAGTCGATGAGGCGGTCCTCGCCCGAACTGCTCGCCACCGCCGGGGCCCCTCCTCGACCACGCGGCGACGGCGCAGCAGCAGGGCTGCGCGGTCTCCGGCGATCGCCGTTCGTGGTCGAGGGCCGCTCGGCCGGTGGGGCGACCGCCTCCCGGCCGGTCGCCGTCAGTAGATCTCCCCGGCCGGCGCGGTGCGGGGCCCGACGACCGGAGCCGGCCGCGGCCGGTCCGCCCGACGGCGGATCAGCCACTCCGCGACGACCAGGTTGATCAGCCAGCCGGCGCCCATGGCCAGGGCCTCCGCGGTCGGACCCGGCTCACCGGCGACGAGGAACAAGGAGGCGGCGGTGAACACCTGCGTCCCCGCGCCGAGGCCGATGGCGTAGCCGCGCAGCATCCAGGCCCGGTGCCGCGGGACGTCCCGGCGCAGGACGGCGGCGATCCCGAGCCCGATGGCCCCGGCCATCCCGATGCCCGCCGCGGCGCGGAACGCGGTCAGCAGCCCGGCGTCGGCCTCGGTGATCGTGAGCGTCAGCCACAGCCCGGTGAGCGCGGTGGCGAGGCCGGCGGGGGCCGCCAGCCGTCCCGTCGTGCGGTGCCAGCGGGGCCGCGGGCCGCGGGTCCCCGGGACGAACTGAACCGCGCCGAGGACCGTGAAGAGGAGCGCGCTGACGATGTGCAGCACCAGGGGTGCCGGCGTGGCCGCGGAGTGCGGCGCCTCGGGCAGGACCGCCGCGCCGCCGGAGAGCTCGACGAGGCGGGCGCCGCCGGCGGCGAGCGGCACCAGGGCCAGGGCGATGAGCCCCGTGGGGACCAGCCACTGCCGCGGCGGGCGGGGTGTCGTGCGGGCTGCTGTCGTCATGCACCGGATCGTCGTGACCGCGGGGCCCGTGGTCATCGCCGGAAGGACCGGTTCCGATCTCGTACTTCCGGTGGACCGGCCGGTGGTGATCGGGCCGGGCTACCGGCCCGGGGAGCGTGGCGGGACGCGGTGCGTCTCGTAGGCCCAGATGGCGATCTCCACGCGGTTCCGGACGCCGAGCTTGGCCATGAGGCTGCCGACGTGCGTCTTCACGGTGCTCAGCGTGATGTGCAGCTCGCGGGCGATCTGGTCGTTCGACCGGCCTCGCGCGACGGCGGAGACGACCTCCTCCTCACGGTCGGTGAGCCGGTCGACGGGCTGAGCCGGGGGCGCGGCGGGCCCGGACCCGGCGAAGGCGTCGAGCAGCCGGGCGGTCACGCTGGGCGCGATGAGGGCGTCGCCGCGGGCGGCGGCGTGCACCGCCTGGGCGAGCAGGTCGGGACCGGCGTCCTTGAGCAGGAAGCCCCGGGCTCCGGCGCGCAGTGCGGCGTACACGTACTCGTCCAGGTCGAAGGTGGTGATCACCACGACGGGGACCGGGTCGGCCACGTCCGGGCCGGCGAGCCGGCGGGTGGCCTCCAGTCCGTCCGTGCCGGGCATGCGGATGTCGAGCAGGCAGACGTCGGGACGCAGCCGCCGGGCCAGCTCGACGGCCGCCTCGCCGTCCGCAGCCTCGCCCACGACCTCGATCCCGGGCTGCGCGTCGAGGATCATCCGCAGCCCGGTGCGCACGATCTCCTGGTCGTCCGCGACCACCACCCGCACGGTCATGCCGGTCCGCGGCGGGGCAGCACCGCAGCGACCGTCCAGCCACGTTCGGGGCCCGGCCCGGCCTCGAACGTGCCGCCGAGCAGGTGCACCCGCTCGGCCATGCCGCGGAGGCCGAAGCCGGCCCCGCCGGCGTGGGCGGAGCCGCCCTCGCCGTCGTCGTCGACCCGCAGGTGCACCCACGCACCGTCGACGACCACCCGCACGTCGACCCTGGTGGCGTGCCGGGCGTGCCGCCGGGCGTTGGTGATCGACTCCTGCGCCAGTCGGTGGACCGCCGTCGCCACCGACGGGGAGACGCCGGTGACCTCGCCGAGGACCTCCACCGCGACGTCCGGCCCGTCGGGACCGTGCCCGGCCAGCGCCTGGAGGTCCGGGAGCCCGGGGGTCGGCGACAGTGTCGCGGGCTCGTCGCGGCGCAGCACACGGACCATGCTGCGCATCTCGGTGAGCGTGCGGGCCGCCTCCGCCTCGATCAACCGCAGCGCCTCCGTGGCGGCGTCCGGGCGTGCGGCCGACGTGGCCAGCCCGGCCTGGGCGCGGATCGCGATCGCCGACACGTGGTGGGCCACGGTGTCGTGCAGGTCGCGGGCGAGGTCCTCCCGCTCCCGCGCGGCGACCTGGTCGAGCTCGCGGGACCGGGCCCGGGCCCGGTAGCGGGCGGCCGCGCCCAGGGCGAGGGACGACAGCAGGACCGCGGCGCCGCCGAGGGCGTCCTCGGGCGACGTCGAGCCCACGACCGCCGAGGAGGCGGCGCTCCCCACGAGGACGACCAGCCCGCCGAGCGCCTCACGCCCCGAGCCCCACCGCAGCAGGGCGTAGGGCAGGACCAGCGTGACCGCGGCGGAGTACAGGCCCTCGTCGTCGCCGGTCAGGACGGCGAGGACGTGGAGGCACACCAGGAAGACGGCGAGGACGAGCAGCGGCCGCGCCCGGCGCCACAGCAGCAGCGGGACGAGCGCGCAGAGGACGGCCACCTGCAGCCAGCGGAACGGCAGGTCGGGCCGCAGGACCCCTTCGAGCACGGCTGCCGACGCCGCCAGGGCGGCCAGCACCCGGTCCGGCCAGGCCGGGGCGGGTGGGGCCGGGGGCCTGGGCTCGTGCCAGAGCGAGCTCAGCGGTGCGTGCACCGGGTCACCGTACGAGCCCGGAGGCCGTGCGGTGATCAGCCGGAAGTACGAGGCCGTGGTCGGCGAACGAGCTGCTCGGCCACCATGCGCTCGGCGGCGACGCCGTTCAGGTGCAGGTCAGCGGAGCAGCGGGATCAACCCAGCTGCCCGGCGAGGTCGGTCAGCCCGGTGGCGCGCAGCGACGGCGGGGTGAAGGAGTCCGGGTACGGCGTCCCGGCGCGATCGAGCCACGCGGTGCGTAGCCCGGCGCGGGCGGCTCCGTCGATGTCCCAGGGATGGACGGCCACCAGCAGCATGTCGCCCGGATCGCTGTCGCAGGTCCGGGCGGCGTACTCGTAGGCACCGCGCGCGGGCTTCCAGATCCCGGCGTCCTCCACCGACAGCAGTGCCTCGAACTGGTCGCGGATGCCCGCATCGGTCAGCAGGCGATCCGACACCTGGGTCGAACCGTTGGTGAGGGTCACCAGCCGGCGACCCGACTCCCGGAGGGTGCGGACCCCGTCGGGCACGTCGGGGTGCACGGGCAGCTGTCCGAAGCCGGCCATCACGTGGTCGACGGCGTCGTCGAGGTCCCGGTCCAGTTCGACCTCCTGCAGCACCGTGCGCAGCGCGCCCGTCCCGAGTTCGGCGAAGGGGCGGGAGGCGCCGGCGGCGGTCAGGGCGAACCCGTCGCGCAGCAGCGAGGCGAACCACAGCTTCGCCAGGTGCGCCGGTGCGCCGACGTCGCTGAACCGCTGGGCCATCGGGCTCATGTCGGACAGGGTCTCGTTGACGTCGAAGACGATCACGGACGGCGAGGTGCTCAACGCGGGGCTCCTGGGGATCGGTGCAGCGGGGGACGGACGGCGGATCAGGGACCGGAGCCGGCGCTCATCCGGCGTCCGCGCTGGACGCAACCAGGACGAGGACCCGCGGCAGGGTCGCGCGGTAGGCGTCCAGGACGGCGGCCATGCCGGGGCGCGCATCGGTCACCCCGGCATGCTCGAGGGCGGCCGGTGAGGCGGCGACCCGCCACGGGAGGCCGCGCGCGACCTCGGACGCCCTCGCCTGCAGGTGGTCGGCGGCCGGTCGGCTGACCTCCACCTGGGGGCGCAGTGCTGCCCAGGCCGGTTCCAGGAGGTCCCGTGCGGCCAGCGAGCGCCAGACGGTGTTGACGATCGGCGTCTCCAGCGCGGCACAGATCTCGCCGTAGACCTGCGGGGCCGGGGCGTCCGCGGGCGAGGGGGCGGGTTCCCGTGGCTGCACCGGGCGGGGCGCGGGGGCGTGCCCCGGCGCGGACGGCAGGTCGAGCTCACCGTCCAGTGCCAGCCGCAGACCGGCGGCGAGCAGGAGCATCCGGCTGAGTGGGCCGGCGAACCCGGCGAGCGCGGCTCGGACGTCGGCGTCGGCAGGCGGCTCTGCGACGTCCCGCACGGAGGTGACGAGCCGCTGGGCTGCCGACCCGAACTCGTCGGTGGACAGCACGGGGACGGCCTGCTCGTGGGCCAGCACCAGACACCCCGGGCAGAGCGCCAGGGACTTGAACAGGCTGGGCACGAACGGCATGCCCTCGAGGAGGTCGGCGTAGACGGCGGCGACGACGCCCGTGGCGTCGGCCTCCTCCACCATGGGGTAGCTCGCGGCCCCCGCAGCGTCAGCGCCCATGGTCGTCACCCGGTGACCGGGCAAGGAGCTCGAGCACGATGCCGGAGGACCGTGGCCGCACGGAGGCGGCTCCCGGTCCCGCGGCACGCCGTCGTCTCGTCGTCCTCGGCATGGGGTCTCCTCCGATCGGCTGCACGGGGCCATGCCCCCGGATGTGCCCGTGAACCGCGGAGGGTCGATGCGCGTGGAGGGCTGCCCGCTCACGGGCGCGTCCGGTCACTGGACGCGGACGTCCCGGAGCTCGGCCGGTGCAACGGGAGAAGCCCTGGTCAGCGAACTGACCAGGGCCTCCGGTGGGGTGAGTGACGGGACTTGAACCCGCGACATCCAGGATCACAACCTGGCGCTCTACCAGCTGAGCTACACCCACCATGTACACCGGGCGGCTGGCGAGAGCCGGCCCGGTGGACGAGCACACGATACCGGAGGCGGTCAGCTCTCCGACGAGGCCGGGGTGGCGGCCGGCTCGGCGTCGACCGCCAGCAGCGGTGCGAAGGCCGTCACGGCGTCGGTGGCCGCCGCCTGGGCCTGGTCGCTGCTGGGGCCCGGCTCCGGGACGAAGAGGGTCTGCCGGTAGTAGGCCAGCTCCCGGATCGACTCCAGGATGTCGGCCAACGCCCGGTGGGCCAGGCCCTTGGGCGGCTGGGCGAAGTAGACCCGGGGGAACCAGCGCCGGGACAGCTCCTTGATCGAGGAGACGTCGATCATCCGGTAGTGCAGGTGGTCGTCGAGCTCGGGCATGTCCCGCGCCAGGAAGCCGCGGTCGGTGCCGATCGAGTTGCCGCACAGCGGCGCGGTGCGGCGTTCGGGCACGAACCTCTTCACGTAGGCGAGCACGAGGGCCTGGGCCTCCTCGAGGGTGACCGTCGAGGCACGCACCTCCTCGGTGAGCCCGGACTTGGCGTGCATCTCGGTGACCACGTCGGCCATCCCGGCCAGGTCGGCGTCCTCGGCGTGGATGATCACGTCCAGCCCGGGGTCGAGCACGTTGAGCTGGGAGTCGGTCACCACCACCGCGACCTCGATGAGCTTGTCGCCGACCAGGTCGAGCCCGGTCATCTCACAGTCGATCCAGACCAGGTTGTTCGCTGCGCTGTCCGCCACGGCCGCGACCCTACGCACCGCTGCGGCAGCCCACCGGCCACACCCGCCCCAGGGCTCGCGGCCCGCCGTGGGAACGGGCCTCCCGGGCTTCTCCCGTGGCTACAGTCCGGGCTCCTGCACCGACCTCGCGGAGCCGCTCGTGTCCTCCAGCACCTCCCTCACGTCGCCGTCCCGGCCGTCGGTGCCCGCACCGGCCTCCCCGGGCGACGCGTTCCGGCACCCGGTCGCGCTCCTCCGCTGGCTCTGGCAGGCCTACATGACCCCGGGGCGTCCCGGCCGGCCCACCAGCCCTGACGAGCTGCGCTGGATCTACCTGGCCTGGCTGGGTGCCTTCGCGCTGAAGATGCTCGGCTCCTCCTGGGACGTCTCCTGGCACTTCAAGTGGCTGCGCGACGACCTGGCCCCGCCGCACCTGCTCAACTCGGCCGGCACCGCCCTCGTCGTCGCCCTCGTCGTCTTCCACAGCTACAGCGGCCGCGGCGTCGACCGGCGTGCGCTGCAGCTCATGCAGGCCGGCATCGGCACCTTCCTGGTCGCCATCCCGATCGACGTCGTCAACCACCGGGTCAACGGGCTGGACATCACCAGCTGGAGCCCCAGCCACGCACTGCTCTACCTGGGGACGGCGATCATGCTCGCCGGCGCCATCCGGGGCTGGTGGCTGTACGCAGCGCCCGGCCGGTTGCGCGACCTGGTGTCGCTGGGGCTGTGGCTGTTCTTCCTGGAGAACGTGATGTTCCCCAACCAGCACCAGGAGTACGGCGTGCTGTCCCTGGCCGCCTACCGGGCCGGCCGGACCACCGCCGAACCCCAGCTGCTGGACTTCGCCGCCTCGCAGGGGCAGACGCCCGTCCAGTTCATGCTGCCCGTGCCTGCCTGGGTGCACCCGGCCTGGCTCGTCTGCGCCGGGCTGCTGGCCCTCGTGTTGGCCCGCCGGGCCGTCGGGCTGCGCTGGACGGCCACGGTCCTGGCCGGCAGCTACCTCGCCTACCGGGCGGTGACCGGGTTGCTGCTGGACGCCACCGGCTTCCCGCCCTCGGTCCTGCCGCTGATGCTGCTCGCCGGTGCGGTCCTCATCGACCTCGCCGTGCTCGCCCGGGTGCCGGGCTGGCTGGCCGGCCTGGCCGTCACCGGGGGAGCAGCCGTCGGGGCGTTCGTCCAGTCGGCGCTCGACGTCATCCCGCCGTGGGACTGGTCGGCGCTGCCGGTGGTGGCGGTCGGCCTCGCCGTGCTCTGGGGCGGCCTGGACCTTGTCATCGGGAGCCGGCGGTTCGCCCGGTGGCGGGCGCCGGTGGCGCCGGGCGGTCCTGCGGTCGGGGACACGCCGATCGCGGCAGGGGAGGGCGGCGCGTCCTCGCGCTGAGCCCGGAACGGGCCCGGCGATGACGTAACGTCGAACCGGTCCGCCGCCCAGCCGCCGCGGCCCCGCCGCGGTCGCTCCCGTCCTGCCGCGCCCACGCTGCCAGCCCCTGGAGAGTCCGTGCTGATCCTCACGCCGACGCCGCTGCAGACAGCGGCCGAGCGTGCGTTCTTCGCCGAGCTCGCGGGCTGGGACACCGGCAGCGGCGTCCGGGGTGCCGTCATGGCCTCGCTGCCGGTCACCGAGGGCCCGATGCAGCGCCGGCAGTCCGACGCGGTGCTGTTCGTGCCCGAGGGCGTCGCCGTCGTCCGGGTCGTCGAGGTGGAGCGCCAGTCCGGCGTCGTCACCGCCGCACCCGAGGGCGCCTGGACGATCGGGCCCGGCGACGGGCCCGGCGAGGTGCTCCAGCTGGCCGGTGGGGGCTCCAACCCGCTCGACGGCCTGATGCGGTCGGGGATGCACGCCGCGGTGACCCTGCGCAAGGCCGGGATCGAGCCCGGGCGGATCGCCCGGCTCACCGTCCTCACCGGATCGGTGACCGGGCTGCTGCCGGCGGACGGCGACCTGGGCGAGGGTGACCAGGTCGCCCTCCTGGAGCCCGGCTCGCTGCAGCTCGGCGTCGCCCGCGCGGCCCGGCACGCGGGCACGGACAACCCACGACTGTGGACGACGGCCGACGTCCGCGCCGGCATCGAGGCCCTCGGCATGGCCGGCCGGGTCCCCACGGTCGAGGAGCTCAACGGCGAGGGCTTTCCCTACTCGCCCTACGTGCTGCGCCGTCCGGACCTGCTGACCCCCGCCGCGCTCAACGCGGCACCCCGCCGGACCACCGCCGCGGCACCGGCACCCGCGCCGCAGGCCAGACGCGCAGGCGGCGAGGGCGGGCCGCTGGTCGACCCGGCAGCCGCTGCCCGGATCGCCGCCGCCGCGGTCCAGGCGCAGGAGGCCGCTGAGCGGAGGGCCGACGCGTCCGCCTCCGCCGCCGTCCCCGCCGCGGAGGCAGCACCTGCTCCCGACGCGCCGCCGGCCCGCCCCGGCGACACCATGGCGCTGGTCCACGAGCCGGGCGGCCCCCCGGCCGAGGACACCGGCGGCCTGGGCGGGCTCTTCGGCACCCCCGAGGCCGGCGCGGGACCTGCTGAACAGCGGCCGCGCGAGCTGCCACCGGAGCTCCGTCCCCGTCCGCAGGCCCGCCCCCTCCAGCCGGCGTCGGGCAGCAGCGCGACGACCGCCGGGGGCGGCTCCTCCCGCCGCCGCCAGGTCCTGCTCGTGGCGGCGGTGCTGGCGGTGGTGGCGCTGCTCACCGTCGTCGGTGTCCTGGCGCTGACCGAGGACGACGGTGACGCGGGGACGACGACGGCGGGTGCGACCGCCGGAGCCGCGCCCACCACGTCGGCGCCCCCGGGCCCCGTCATCGGCTCCACCGCAGTCGTCAACGGCACCACCTTCACGCTGCAGGTGGCCGAGGAGGACGCGACCTGCAACGGGCACGCCTACGACGCCGTCGCCGGGTTCTTCGCCAACAGCGACTGCACCGACCTGGACCGGGCGCTGTGGTCGGCGGAGGTCGACGGCCTGCCCGCGGTCGTCTCCGTGGCCCGGGTGACCATGCCCGACGCGGCCAGCGCCCAGGCGCTCCGCTCGCTGACCGACACCGACGGCAGCGGCAACGTCAGCGACCTGCTGCGCGAGGGGGTGCGGTACGACGGCGCACCCGAGCGGCTGTCCAGCGCCCAGTACGCCAGCAGCCAGCAGGGCTCCACGGTCACCATCGTGGAGACCTCGTGGGCCGGGGCCCAGGCGGGCGCCACCTCGGGCCTGGACGCGCTGGCCAGCGCCGGTCTCTCGCTCCCCGGCGAGGGCGTCACCAACTGAGGCAGCGCCGTCAGCTCGTGGCGGCGGCCATGGCCATCCCGGCCAGCAGCTCGGCCATCGCCGGGCGGGCGACCCGGCCCGCGCTGTGCGGCGTGGAGTTGATCAGCCCGAACAGTGCGTGCGCCCGGGCCCGGCAGGCCGCGGTCGAGGCGCCGGGGTGGACCCGGGCGAGGACGGCGACCCACTCCTCGACGTAGCGCCGCTGCAGCTGCCGCACCTGGCGGGCGTCCCGGTCGGTCAGCGCGCCCAGGTCCCGGTCCTGCACCGTGATCAGCGCGGGGTTGTCCAGGGCGAAGTCGACCTGGAACTCCACCAGGGCGCGCAGCTGGTCGACCGGTGAGTCGCCGGCCGCCGCGATCCGCTCGGTGCCGCCGGCCAGCAGCCGCTCGCTGATCCGCAGCAGCATCTCGGCCAGCATGGCGTCCTTGCTGGCGAAGTGCCGGTAGATCGCCGGGCCGGTCACGCCCACGGCGGCACCGACGTCGTCGACGCCGACCGAGCGCGAGCCGCGCTCGGCGAACAGCTGGGCGGCCGCGCGCAGGATCTGCTCCCGGCGGGACGGGTTCGCCGCGTCGCTGTGCAGGGCGCTGTCCTGCTGGGACGTCACGGCGTCAGGTTAATGGCCGTTCACACTGGACCGGCACTGTGAACGGTGGTTAACCTCACTCCCGTGGACGCACCGGTGCTGCCCAGTGCCCCGTCGGCCGACCCGGCGGTGGCCGGCAACGCCGCGCACCACGCCGGCCTGGCCGCCGCGCTGGCCGCCCAGCTGGCCCGGGTGGCGCTCGGTGGTGGCGAACGGGCCCGGCAGCGGCACACCGACCGCGGCAAGCTGCTTCCGCGCGAGCGGGTCGACGCGCTGCTGGACCCGGGGAGCCCGTTCCTCGAGCTCTCGCCGCTGGCCGCGCACGGGCTGTACGACGACGAGGCGCCGGCCGCCGGGATCATCACCGGGGTCGGCAGGGTGGCCGGGCGCGAGGTCGTCGTCGTCGCCAACGACGCCACCGTCAAGGGCGGCACCTACTACCCGATGACGGTGAAGAAGCACCTGCGGGCGCAGGAGGTGGCCAAGGAGAACCGGCTGCCCTGCATCTACCTGGTCGACTCCGGCGGGGCGTTCCTGCCGTTGCAGGACGAGGTGTTCCCCGACCGCGAGCACTTCGGCCGGATCTTCTTCAACCAGGCGAACCTGTCGAAGGCGGGGATCCCGCAGATCGCCGCCGTTCTCGGCTCGTGCACCGCCGGCGGTGCCTACGTGCCGGCGATGAGCGACGAGGCGGTCATCGTCCGCGGTCAGGGGACGATCTTCCTGGGCGGCCCCCCGCTGGTGAAGGCCGCGACGGGGGAGGAGGTCAGCGCCGAAGACCTCGGCGGCGGCGACCTGCACTCCCGGGTCAGCGGGGTCACCGACCACCTCGCCGAGGACGACGCGCACGCGCTGCAGATCGTCCGGCAGATCGTCGGCACGCTCGGCCCGCGCGAGCCCCGGCCCTGGGACGTCGAGCCGGTCGAGGAGCCCGCCTACCCGGCGGAGAGCCTGTACGACGTCGTCCCGGTCGACACCCGCACGCCCTACGACGTCCGCGAGGTGATCGCCCGGCTGGTCGACGGCAGCCGGTTCGCCGAGTTCAAGCCGCTGTACGGGTCGACCCTGGTCACCGGCTTCGCCCGGCTGCACGGGCACCCGGTGGGGATCATCGCCAACAACGGCGTGCTGTTCGCCGAGTCGGCGCTCAAGGGGGCGCACTTCATCGAGCTCTGCGACCGGCGGAAGACCCCGCTGCTGTTCCTGCAGAACATCTCCGGCTTCATGGTCGGCCGCGACTACGAGGCCGGCGGCATCGCCAAGCACGGCGCGAAGATGGTCACCGCCGTGGCCTGCGCGCGGGTGCCCAAGCTGACCGTCGTCATCGGTGGCTCGTTCGGCGCCGGCAACTACTCGATGTGCGGTCGGGCGTACTCGCCCCGGTTCCTGTTCACCTGGCCCAACGCGCGCATCTCGGTGATGGGCGGGGAGCAGGCGGCCAGCGTGCTGGCCCAGGTCCGCCGGGACCGGCTCGGGGACGACTGGAGCGCCGAGGACGAAGAGGCGTTCAAGGCGCCGATCCGGGCCCGCTACGAGGAGCAGGGCCACCCGTACCACGCCACGGCCCGGCTCTGGGACGACGGCGTCATCGACCCCGCCCAGACCCGCACCGTGCTCGGGCTCGCGCTCTCCGCGTGCGCTAACGCCCCCCTCGAGGAGGTCGGCTATGGCGTCTTCCGGATGTGAGCCCCGGAGGGGCCAAGATCGCGACTTTGGCCCCTCGACGGGGTCAGCCGGCGGCGCCGGCGATCGCGGGGGCCATCGGGTCGGTGCCCTCGGGCTTGACCTCGCGCAGCACGTAGTCCTCGATCTGCTCCACGTCGTGGGCCGAGCGGCGGACGACGGCGAGCAGGTCGCTCATCTTGCTGACCTCCTCGACCTGCTCCTTGATGAACCACTGCATGAACTGGTCGGAGGCGAAGTCGTTGTGCTGCCGGGCGACCGCGGTGAGCTGGTTGATCTGCTCGGTGACCCGCTTCTCCTGCTCCAGGGCCAGGGCGACCGGCGCGACGACGTCGGCGAACTCCGTGATCGGGGCGGCGATGCCGGGCATCTTGACCGGGGCGTCGGCGTCGAGCAGGTAGCGCACCATCATCATCGCGTGGTCGCGCTCTTCGCCGGCCTGGTCGAAGAAGAGCTGCGCGGTCTGCGGCATGGTCAGCTCGTCGAAGTAGATGGCGCAGGCCACGTACTGCTGGTGGGCGGCGAACTCGTGGCCGATCTGGGCGTTGAGCAGGTCGATGAAGGCATCGGCGGCCATCGGGACTCCTGTAGGTCGCAAGGTGACGTCCCTGGAACGGTAGCGGGCGACACGCCGTACCCGTGGACGGGTCGGCAAGGCATGGCTAACCTCACCGCGTGGGGAAGTCGGCGAAGATGCCCAAGAAGAAGTGCTGCGTCGACAAGCCGCGGTGTGGTCGTTGTCCGCTGCGCGCGCTCGCCGAGGGCACGCTCCCGCCCGGCTACACGGTCAAGAAGCGCCGGCTGGTCAAGGCCACCAAGGCCGACGTCGCCCTCGCGAAGAGCACCCGCAAGGCAGCCTGACCCCGCCTGGGGCCAAAAGCGCGATCTTGGCCTCTCCCGTGGGGGGTGCTAAGCCGTGTTCGAGACCGTCCTGGTCGCCAACCGCGGGGAGATCGCCGTCCGGGTCATCCGGACGCTGCGGGCGATGGGCATCCGCTCGGTCGCGGTGCACAGCGAGGCCGACGCCGGCGCGCTGCACACCCGGCTCGCCGACATCGCCGTCCCGATCGGCCCGGCGCCGGCCACGCTGAGCTACCTGTCGATCGACCGGGTGCTGGACGCCGCCCGGCGCACCGGCGCGCAGGCCGTGCACCCCGGCTACGGCTTCCTCTCCGAGAACGTGGAGTTCGCCCGCGCCTGCGAGAAGGCCGGGATCGTCTTCATCGGTCCACCGGTCGCCGCCATCGAGGCGATGGGCGACAAGATCCGGGCCAAGCAGACCGTCGCCGCGGCCGGGGTGCCGGTGGTGCCGGGCCGCACCGAGCCGGGCATGGACGACGCCGCGGTCGCCCGGGCCGCGGTCGAGGTGGGCTTCCCGGTGCTGCTCAAGCCCAGCGCCGGCGGCGGCGGCAAGGGCATGCGGGTGGTGCGCGAGCCGGCCGACCTGGCCGAGCAGATCGCCGGTGCCCGTCGTGAGGCCCGCAGTTCCTTCGGCGACGACACGCTGCTCGTCGAGCGGTACCTCGGCCACTCGCGGCACATCGAGGTGCAGGTCTTCGGCGACACCCACGGCACGGTCGTCCACCTGGGCGAGCGGGAGTGCAGCCTTCAGCGCCGGCACCAGAAGGTGATCGAGGAGGCGCCGTCCCCGCTGTTGTCCGAGGCCCAGCGCGAGGCGATGGGTGCGGCGGCGGTGGAGGCGGCCCGGGCGGTCGGCTACACCGGCGCCGGCACGGTCGAGTTCATCGTGGACGCCGACTCCCCGCAGGACTTCTTCTTCCTGGAGATGAACACCCGGCTGCAGGTCGAGCACCCGGTCACCGAGTGCGTCACCGGGCTGGACCTGGTGGAGCTGCAGCTGCGGGTGGCGGCCGGTGAGCGGTTGCCGATCGGGCAGGACGACGTCCGGCTGACCGGTCACGCCATCGAGGCGCGGGTGTACGCCGAGGACCCCGCGCGCGGGTTCCTGCCGCAGGCCGGGGAGGTCGTCGGGCTGGTCGAGCCGGCCGGCGCCGGCATCCGGGTGGACAGCTCGCTGCGGGTCGGCGGCGTCATCGGCACCGACTACGACCCGATGCTGGCCAAGGTGATCGCCTGGGGCCCGGACCGGGAGACCGCCCGCGCCCGGCTGGTCACCGCACTCGGCGACACCGCCGTCCTCGGGGTGGCCACCAACACCGGCTTCCTGCGCGACCTGCTGACCGACCCCGACGTCGTCGCCGGCCGGCTGGACACCGGGCTGATCGAGCGCCGCGGCGACGCGCTGACCGGTGCCCGCCCGACCCCGCCGCACGTCCACGCGGCAGCCGCCCTGGCACTGCTGGCGGAGGCCGAGCCGCGCGGTGCGGTGGTGGACCCGTGGGCGGACACCTCCGGGTGGCGGCTCGGCGAGCCGGCCTGGACGGTCCGCCGGCTGCAGGCGCCCGGCGCGGACCCGGTGACCGTCCGGGTGTGCGGCCGCACCACCGCCGCGCAGGTGCGGGTGGGGGACGGCGAGCCGATGGCCGCCCGGGTCGCCCGGGACGGCGACCAGCTCAGCGTGACCCTGGACGACGTCACCACCCGCTACACGGTGGTGCACGCCGGCGGGACCGTCTGGCTCGCCGGCGACGGGCACACGGTCGGGCTGCGCGAGCACGAGCGGCTGGCGACGGCCGGGACGACGGCCGGGTCCGATGGTGCGGTGTCGGCACCGATGCCCGGCACGGTCACGGTCGTGCAGGTGTCCCTCGGGGACCAGGTGGAGGCAGGAACCCCGCTGCTGGTCGTCGAGGCGATGAAGATGGAGCACGTGCTGACCGCCCCCCTCGCGGGCACGGTCACCGAGCTCCCGGTGACGGCCGGCCAGTCGGTCCGGCTCGACGAGCGGGTGGCCGTGGTGACCCCACCGGCGCCCGGCGAGGAGGAATGACCGTGCTGGACTACCGGCTCGACGAGGAGACCGAGGCGCTGCGGAAGGTGGTCCGCGAGTTCGCCGTGGAGGTCATCGCACCGCAGATCGGCGGGTTCTACGAGCGCGACGAGTTCCCCACCGACATCGTGCGGCAGATGGGCGAGCTGGGCCTGTTCGGCCTGCCGTTCCCCGAGGAGTACGGCGGCTCGGGCGGTGACTACTTCACCCTGTGCGTGGCGCTGGAGGAGCTGGCCCGCGTCGACAGCTCGGTGGCGATCACCCTGGAGGCCGGGGTGTCGCTGGGCGCGATGCCGATCTTCCGGTTCGGCACCGAGGAGCAGAAGCAGCAGTGGCTGCCCCGGCTGTGCGCCGGTGAGGCGCTGGGCGCCTTCGGGCTGACCGAGGCCGGTGGCGGTTCCGATGCCGGGGCCACGAAGACCACCGCCCGGCTCGAGGACGGCGAGTGGGTGATCAACGGCTCGAAGGCGTTCATCACCAACTCCGGCACCGAGATCACCGACCTGGTCATCGTCACCGCGGTCACCGGCACCAAGCCCGACGGCGGCAAGGAGATCTCCGCGATCATCGTGCCGTCGGGCACCCCGGGGTTCGCCGTCGGCAAGCGGTACGCGAAGGTCGGCTGGAACGCCTCGGACACCCGCGAGCTCGCCTTCAGCGACTGCCGGGTGCCCGCGGAGAACCTGGTGGGGGAGCGGGGGCGGGGGTACGCCCAGTTCCTGTCGATCCTGGACGAGGGCCGGATCGCCATCTCCGCGCTGGCCGTGGGGTTGGCCCAGGGGTGCGTCGACGAGTCGGTCAAGTACGCCGGGGAGCGGGAGGCGTTCGGGCAGCCGATCGGCCGCAACCAGGCGGTGCAGTTCATGATCGCCGACATGGAGGTGCGGGCCTCGACCGCGCGGCTGGCCTACTACCGGGCGGCGGAGAAGATGCTGCGCGGCGAGCCGTTCAAGCGGGAGGCCTCGATCGCCAAGCTGTACAGCTCGGAGATGGCGATGGAGAACGCCCGCTACGCCACCCAGGTGCACGGCGGGTACGGGTTCATGACCGAGTTCCCGGTCGGCCGGTTCTACCGGGACGCCAAGATCCTGGAGATCGGCGAGGGGACGAGCGAGGTGCAGCGCATGCTGATCGCCCGCTCCCTCGGCCTCGGCTGAGTAGTACAGTTTCTCGTACCACTTGCCGATGGAGGTCTCGTGTCCGTCACCGCCAGCGAAGCCCGTCAACGACTGTTCCCGCTCATCGAAGAGGTGAACGACGACCAGGTCGCGGTGGAGATCGTGTCGAAGAAGGGGACGGCGTTCCTCGTCTCCGCGGATGAGTACCACTCGTTGAAGGAGACGGTGCACCTCCTCCAGTCGCCGGAGAACGCCCGGCGTCTCCGGGAGAGCCTCGCCGAGGCAGCCGTCGGCCGAGTGGAGCCGCACGAGCTCATCCCGTGAGGATCGTCTTCACCACCCACGGGTGGGAGGACTACACCAGCTGGGTGGGAGACCGGAAGGTGCTCCTCCGCATCAACCGCCTCCTCGACGAGGCCACGCGTGATCCCGGTGCGGGGGCGGGCAAGCCCGAACGGCTCCGGGGAGACCTCTCCGGGTGCTGGTCGCGCCGGATCGACCAGCAGCACCGGCTCGTCTACACCGTGCAGGGCGACGACCTCGTCGTCCTCCAGGCCCGTTACCACTACTGACCCCGTGCGCCTGGACTGAGGGCGTCGCCGTTCCGGTACGTCCCGGGTCGGGAAGTTGATCTAGATGCTTCACGTCCGGCTGGTGCGGCGTACACAGCGCGGACACCAGTCGGCCACAGCCGCTCGACAGCGTGCCTGGGGCGGTGGGACCACCCACCGCCCCAGCACCGTCGAAGGGCACCTCCCATGCACCTGCTCAGATCACGGCCCGCCCCCCGCGGCGCCAGCCCCACCCGGACGGCGTGCCTGCGCGCCGTCGCCGGTGTCGGGGTGGCGGCCACGGTCGCCGGTCTCGCCACCGCCGGTGGCCTGGTCACCGCCGGCCCGGCGGCGGCCGCACCGGCCGAGGCGGCACCCGGGGCGGCGGCCGCCACCGAGCCGGCCTCCCGGTTCACCCTCGCCGTCCTGCCGGACACGCAGTTCTACTCCCGCTACGCCGAGTCGGAGTTCGAGCGGCCCGACCGCTACGGCGACGGCAACAACCCCTTCGCCGCTCAGACCGAGTGGCTGGCCGAGCACGCCGACGAGCTGCGCATCCCGTTCGTCGCGCACCTCGGCGACGTCGTCGACCAGGTCAACCAAGAGGGCGAGTGGCGCACCGCCGACGCCGCCATGCAGACGCTGGAGGACGCCGACCTGCCGTACTCGGTGCTGGCCGGCAACCACGACGTCCGGAACTCGGCGAGCAACTGGTTCGACGACCAGTACGACCTGGCCGCCGAGCCCTTCCTGCGCTGGTTCGGCCCCGACCGCGCCGCGGAGCAGTCCACCTACGGTGGCAGCGACCCGACGGGGATGAACCAGTACCACGTGTTCGAGGCCGAGGGTCAGCAGTTCATGGTGCTGGCGCTGTCCTGGCGGGCCTCGGACGCCACCCTGCGCTGGGCCGACGAGGTGATGGCCCAGCACCCGACCGTGCCGGTCATCCTCACCTCGCACGACATCATCGGCATCCAGGACGACGGCGTCTCCCCGCAGGAGACCGGGTACGGCCTGCGGCTGTGGGACCAGCTCATCAAGGGCAACGACCAGATCTTCATGACGCTGAACGGCCACTTCCACGGCGCGACGCAGCTGGTCAAGCAGAACGACGCCGGGCACCCGGTGACCCAGGTCCTGATGGACTACCAGATGGCCTACGAGGGCGGGAACGGCTACCTCGGGCTGTTCGAGTTCGACCTGACCAACGACACGATCTCGGTGCAGACCGGCTCGCCGTGGGTGGTCGCCAAGCCGCAGGAGAAGCTCACCTCCTACGACCAGGCGTTCCTGGAGGGCCCGGGCCAGCAGTTCACCGTGGACATCGACTTCGAGCAGCGGTTCGCCGGGTTCAACCCGGCGTTCACCGCGGGCTCCGCGGACGAGCCGTCGCTCACCCAGGCGGCCCGCGACATCCTGCTCGACGGCTTCGTCGCCCCTGACCCGATCACCACCTCGCTGCCCGGTTCGACGAGCGACTACCCGGTCGTCGAGGGCACCCTGGCGCACTGGCGGATGAACGGGCGCAACGGCGTGGTCGCCCAGGGCGGGGTCATCCGCGACGTCGCCGGCAACAACCGGAACAACCTGATGCGCGTCCCGATCGCGCAGTCCGGGTCGCCGACGGCGCAGCTGGGTGACGTGCGGTTCACCGACGACGCGAACCCGTTCTCCTCCGACGGTGCGGCCGTCTGCTTCGCCAACTCGAGCAAGCAGACCGACCGGTACAGCTACCTGACGACCCGGTCGGACGCCCCGGTGAACACCGCTGCCCTGGCCGACGGGTACACCGTCGAGACGTTCCTGAAGATCGACGACAGCTGGACCCAGAGCGACAACGCCTGGATGAAGGCGATCGTGCGGTCGGGCAACCGCTCGGAGATCGGCGTGCCGCGCACCCGCTGGGACTGGACGGCGTCCCCGGTGGCCCTCGGCCTGTCGAACCTGAAGGAGTTCCAGTGGACCGAGGTGCCGATCGACACCGCCAAGGGTGACCGGACCGCGTGGTCGGGCGAGATCATGGTCGACACCTGGGTGCACGTCGCGGTCGTCAACGACCCGGCGACGGCCACCACGACCATGTACGTCGACGGCGCGCCGGTGCTGCGGAACGCCTCGGACACCGTGGGCCACGGCCTGGACGGCGCGATGCCGTGGCTGTTCGGTGCCGACTGGGTCGACGACCAGGCCACCAACGGCTGGAACGGCTGCATCGGGGAGACCCGGGTCGTCGACCACCCGATCGGCCAGGACGAGTGGCTGACCGCACGGGTGGACCTCGACGGGCTGACCGTCACCACCCCGGCGCCGGACGCGACCCTGTCGCGGACGGTCACGGCCAGCGGCACCGGCACGCCCGGGGCAACCGTCACGGTGCAGGCGAACATCGACCGCACGGTCACCGTCGGCGCGGACGGCGTCTGGCGGGCGAACCTCGGGACGCTGCGCCCGGGCACGCACGAGCTGGTCGCGCGGCAGTCCATGGGCGACCGGTCGGCCGATCCGGTGACCGTCTCCTTCACCGTCGCCGGCCGGTGATCCCCGGGCGCTCGGCTCGGCACCGAGCCGGCCGCTGAACGCAGTGGGGGGTGCGGACCACGGTCCGCACCCCCCACTGTGGTCCGAGCCCCGGGCTCAGCCGACCGGGGCCGGGCGCCGGCCGCGCTGCACGGCCAGCACCCCGACCACCGCCACGACCACGCCGATCACCGGCGGGATGCCCCAGCCGGCCTCGTTGCTCGCCCAGGCGGCGAGCGAGGCCACCACGTAGACGGCCAGGTTGCGCCACTCGACGCCGGGCAGCAGCGCCGTCGCCCCGGTCATCCCACCCCGCCACCGGGCCAGGAAGTCACCGATCACCACGCCGCCGAGCGGGGGGACGAGGATGCCCAGCCAGACCAGGTAGTCGATGAGGTTGTCGTAGATGCCGGTGACGGCCAGCAGCGTGCCCAGGACGACGCCCCCGACCACGAACGGCTTTTTCGACCGCGAGTTCGCGATCTCGGCACCGGCGACGCCGAAGTTGTAGGCCGTGTTGTCGTTGGTCGTCCAGAGGTTCGCCACCAGGAAGACCAGCCCCCAGCCGACCAGGCCGAGCTGGTAGAGCACCAGCACGAAGTCGCCCTCGCCGAACGCCACGGCGCCGATCGCCCCGAAGCCGAGCATCAGCAGCTGGCCGAGGAGGAAGGCGATCAGGCAGGCCCAGAAGCCCGCCGACGGGGTGCGCGCGAAGCGGGTCCAGTTCGGCGCCTGGGTGCCACCGGAGGCGAAGGTGCCGACGACGATCGTCACCGCGACGGCGACGGTCATCGTCTCGGTCGGCACGATCGCGGTCAGCCCGCTCCAGCCGCCCACCTCCTCCAGCGACCGCCAGGTCACCCACCCGGCCAGCGCGAGCAGCAGCGGGACCGAGACCAGCGACAGGGCGTACATGCCCTTGTAGCCGAAGTAGGCCGTCGCGCCCATCACCGCGCCGCCGACCACCATCAGCGCCACCTCCGGCCCGCGCCCCTCCCAGCCGAGGGCACTGGCGGTGAGCTGGGCAAGAGTGGCGACGGTGACCCCGTACCAGCCGACCTGGGTGCCGCCGAGCAGCAGCGAGGCGAGCTTCGCCCCCCGCGTGCCGAGGGTGTAGCGGCACATCATCACCGTGGTCAGCCCGGTGCGGGCGCCGATCCCGCCGATGACACCGACGTAGACGCCCAGGACGGCGCTGCCCAGCAGCAGCACCCAGATCAGGCTGGTGGCCGGGAAGGCCGCCCCGATCTGTGCACCGGCCAGCATCGTCGGGGTGAAGAAGGTGAACCCGAGCAGCACGACGGACAGCGAGAACAGCGACCGGCGCGCCGACGTCGGCACCGGGTCGATCGGGTAGTCCGGGTCGACGGCGTCGGCCGGGGACTCCGCCCGGCGGCTGGTGCTGGCGCTCATCGGGCTGCCTCCGTCCCGGCGTGGGGAGCGGCGGTGTCCTCGCCGATGTCCTCGTTCCAGAGTGCGGGCTGGGCGGCGATGAAGTCGGTCATCAGGTCGATGCACCCCGGGTCGTCGAGGACGACGACCTCCACGCCGTGCTCGGCGAGCCAGTCGTGCCCACCGGAGAACGTGCGGGCCTCACCGACGACGAGCCGGGTGATGCCGAACTGGCGCACCAGCCCGCTGCAGTACCAGCAGGGGGACAGCGTGGTCACCATCGTGGTGCCGCGGTAGGAGGGCCGGCGGCCGGCCGCCCGGAATGCCGCCGTCTCGGCGTGGACGGAGGGGTCGCCGTCCTGCACCCGTCGGTTGTGGCCGCGGCCCCACACCTCGCCGTCCGGGCCGATCAGCGCCGCACCGATCGGCACCCCGCCGGTGGCCAGCCCGGCTCGGGCCTCCTCCAGCGCCACCGCCAGCCAGGCGCGGTCCTGGTCCTGCTCGTGCTGCGTGGGGCTCATCTGCGTGGTCCTCCTCGTGGCGCCGGCGCCGCGCGGTGGCGGGCTCGGCACGAGGGTCGCCCTGCCGACACCGCTGGGCAATGAGCAGACCGTCAGGGATCATCGCCCCGGTCCCTGACGATCTGTCCAGCCCGGAGGCTGCTCGTGGCGCTGACACTGGCCGAGTTCCTGCTGCTGCCGTCGGTGCGGCAGGCCAGGCCGGAGGTCGCCGTCCCGCCCGCCCAGCTCGGTGCGGCCGTCCGCTGGGTGCACTCCAGCGAGATCTACGAGATCGGCCCCCTGCTCTCGGCCGGGGACCTGCTGCTCACCACCGGCCTCGGGCTGGCCGGGGCGGACGCCGGTGCCCGACGGCACTGGGTCCGCGAGCTGGCCGCACGCGGGGTGGCGGCGGTCGCGATGGAGCTGGGCCGGTCGCTGCCCGACCTGCCGGGCGAGATTCTGGACGAGGCCGCCCGGCAGGGCCTGCCGCTCTACCTGCTGCGCCAGGTCGTCCCCTTCATCCGCATCTCCGAAGAGGCCAACGGCGCGATCCTGCACGCCGACGCACCCCGGCTGCGGATGGCCGACCAGGTGGTGCACCAGGTGCACGCCGAGCTGGCCGCCGGTGGCGGCACCCCGGCGGTGGTCGGCTGCGCGGCCGCCGCGACCGGTGGCCCGGCCGCCCTGGTCACCCGGTCGGGCCAGGTGGTCGCCGCAGCGGGTGTGCGGGACCAGCGGGCCACCGAACGGCTGCTCCGCCGGCCCGCCGCGAGCTCGCCGGTGCGCATCTGGGACGTCGACTGGGGGTCGGTGCTCCTGGGTCCGGGGCCCGGCACCGACCTGCCCGGGCTGCGGGTGCTGGCCGCCCGGCTGGCGAGCGTGGCGGCGGTGGCGGTCGGGCAGTCGGGCACCGGGTCGCCGGGGGACCTGGCGGCGCCGCTGCTGGCCGACCTGCTCGCCGACGCCGTCCCCGGGGTGCGGGAGCTGCTGGTCCGCGCCGGGCTGGCGCGCTTCCACCCCTCGCCGGACGCGCGGGTGCTCGGCATCGCCGCGTCCTCGCCTGATCCCCGGCAGGTGCTGGCCACCTGGACCCGCGTGGCGGTGACCCACGACCTGGAACTGCTCGCCGACCGGGTCCGGGGCGAGGCCGTGGGGCTCGTCGCGGTGCCGCCCGCCCCGGACCGGCCCGACCCGGCCGGGTGGCTCGCGGGCGCCCTGCCGTCGGCCGGTGCGGTCACCACCGTCGGGCCGGAGGTGCCGGTCGCCGACGCCGGCCGGTCGCTGCGGGAGGCGCACGACGCCCTGCCGGTGGCCACGCTGCTCGGCCGGGGCACCGCGGTGACCCGCGACCTGGCCCTGTTCCGGCTGCTGGGGAGGTTGGACGACCGGGCGCTGACCCTGCTGGTGGACGACGCGCTGGCGCCGCTGCTGAGCTGGGACGCCGCGCACGGCAGCGACCTGGTGGAGACGCTGGCCGTCCACCTCCGGCACGGCGGGAGCAAGACCCGGACCGCCGAGGCGCTGCACGTGCAGCGGCAGTCGCTCTACCAGCGGCTGGCCCGGATCGAGGTGCTCCTGGGGCGCCCCGTCGACGACCCGACGTCCCACGAGCACCTCGTCCTCGCCACCAGCGCCCGCGCGCTGCTGGACGCACGGATCGCCCAGCAGCACCCGCGACGTCGCCGGCCGGGGTCTGGCTAGGCGGTGACGTCGATGAGCACCTTGCCGACGGCGCCGTCCTGCACTGCCTGGTGGGCGGCCGCCGTCTCGGCGAGCGGGTGGACGTGCAGCGGCAGCCCGGCGTCCTCGCCGACCCGGATCGCGCCGTCGAGCACCGCGGCGTTGACGTCGCCGACGGCGATGTCCTTGGCCCGGGTGGGCTCGGTGTAGACGAGCACGAACTGCCAGCGGGCGTTGGGCACCATCTGGGAGCGCACCGGGACGGTCACCTCGGCGCCGCCGTCGTCGGCGTACATGGCGACCGCGCCGTGCATCGCGACCAGCTGGGCGTCGACGGCCGCGTTCTGGGCGGCGGAGACCTCCACGATCGAGTCGACGCCGTTCGGCGCGATCTTGCGGACCTCGGCGACGACGTCCTGGGAGGTGTAGTCGATGACGTGGTCGGCACCGGCCCGCGCGGCCAGCTGGGCCTTCATCGGGGAGCTCACCGTGGCGATGACGGTGGCCTCGGCCCAGCGGGCCAGCTGGACAGCCGCGTTGCCGACTGCGCCGGCGCCACCCTGCACCAGCACGGTGCGGCCGTTCAGCGAGCCGGGGGAGAGCCGGTCGGGCAGCGACTCGGCGATGGTGAGACAGCGGTGCGCGGTCAGGAAGGGGATGCCGAGCGCGGCGCCCAGTTCGAAGGAGGGATCGGCGCCCAGGAGCACGGTCTGCCGGGCCGGGACGACGGTGTACTCGGCCGCCGTGCCGTGCGGCCGCTGCCAGGCGGCCTCCCAGATCCACACCCGTTCGCCGACGAGCACGGGGTCGACGCCCTCGCCGACCGCGTCGATCGTGCCGGCGCCGTCCTGGTTGGGCACCTGGCCGTCGGGGCCGGGCTGGGCGGTGCTGCGGGACTTCCAGTCGGTGGGGTTCACGCCGGAGAAGGCCAGGCGCACCCGCACCTCACCGGGACCGGGGTCGGGGGTGGGGCGGTCGACGAGCTGCAGGACGTCGGGACCGCCGGGCTGGGTGTAGGTGATGGCTCGCACGATCCCCTGCTACCCGCAGGTTGCCGGTCTCACCATCGACGGTCATCGGCCCTCCTGCAGGGGCCCGCCACGAGCCTGCGAGTGGTGGGGGGCAGGAGGGTCCTTCGTCAGCTGGCGCGGCGGCGGAGGCGACGACGCTCGCGCTCGGAGAGCCCGCCCCAGATGCCGAAGCGCTCGTCCATGGTCAGGGCGTACTCCAGGCACTCGGCGCGGACGTCGCAGCCGGTGCAGATCTTCTTGGCCTCGCGGGTGGAGCCGCCCTTCTCCGGGAAGAACGCCTCCGGGTCGGTCTCGGCGCACAGCGCGCGCTCCTGCCAGCTCTGGTCCTCGGTGTCCATGCCCGGGAAGCCGGCGTCGAAGACGTCGGCCATGCCCAGCACGTCCTGGCCGTAGGTGACCGGCGCCGTCTCGGCAGCAGCAGTCCGGTAGTCGCTCATCCACGTCACGTCAGCCATCACGATGCGTCCCCCTGCGTCTCGTTCCGGCGTCCCGCGGTTGCGGTTGCCGTTTCGTCACCGTCGGTGACGTCGAGGGGAATTACACGGGGGTGGTTCCCCAGGCGTCAAATGTCGGGCAGATGACGCCGGACCCCGTCAGTCACTGCTGTCCCACTGACCTCAGGAGGATGTGGAGATCGGCACGACACGCCGTGTCCAGGGTCAGGTTCTGCCCACCGGGGGGATCCGGTTCGTCCAGATCGAGATCGGCCGGGACCGCACGATCTGGACGAACCGGACCCCGTTCGTCCACCCGTCCGGCGAGGTCAGAACCGGGCGAGCTCGGCAGCGAGCGGTCCCAGCCCCAGCGGACCGAGGTCCAGGACGTCGCGGTGCCAGCCCTTGAGGTCGAAGGCCGCGCCGGCGCGTTGTTCGGCCTGCGCGCGGCAGGTCAGGAACACCCGCTCGCCGACCTTGTAGGACGGCGCCTGGCCGGGCCAGCCCAGGTAGCGGTGCAGCTCGTCCACCCGCATGGCGTCCTCCATGTCCACGTGCGTGCGGAGGAAGTCCAGGGCGATGTCGTAGGTCCAGCGGTCACCGGCGGCCCGGCCCGGCGGGATCGGCAGGTCCAGGTGCACGCCGATGTCCAGGACGACCCGCGCGGCCCGCAGTTCCTGGGCGTCGAGCATGCCCAGCCGGTCACCCGGGTCGTCCAGGAAGCCCAGCTCGCCCATCAGCCGCTCTGCGTACAGCGCCCAGCCCTCGCCGTGCCCGGAGCACCAGCACAGCAGCCGCTGCCAGCGGTTGAGCAGGGCGGCGTTGTGGACGGTCTGCCCGATCTGCAGGTGGTGGCCGGGCACGCCCTCGTGGAAGACCGTGGTGGTCTCCCGCCAGGTGGTCATGTCGGTGACGCCGTCGGGCAGTGACCACCACATCCGGCCCGGCCGGCTGAAGTCCTCGGTCGGGCCGGTGTAGTAGACGCCCTCGCCGGAGGTGGGCGTGAGCCGGCCCTCGATCCGCTTCACCGGGCCCGGGACGTCGAAGTGCACGCCGTCCAGCGCGGCGATCGCCCGGTCGGCCGTGTCCTGCAGCCAGACCTGCAGTGCGTCCCGCCCGCGCACCTGCCGGGCCGGGTCGGCGTCCAGGGCGGCGATCGCCGCGGCGATGCCCTGCCCGGGGGCGATCTGCTCGGCGACCGCACGCTTCTCCGCGACGACCCGGGCCAGCTCGGCCCACCCCCACGCGTAGGTCTCCTCCAGGTCCAGGTCCACGCCGGTGAAGAGCCGGGACTCCAGGGCGTACCGCTCGCGGCCGACGCCGTCGGCCTCCGGTGCGCGGGGGAGGAGCTCGCGCTCGACGGTGTCGGCGAAGCTCAGGAGCGCCGCGTCCACCCCGGCCACGGCCCGGGCGAGGTCGGTCCGCAGCGCATCACCGACCTGGGCCCGGCCGGTGAACTCGGCGTAGAAGCCGGGCCGCCCGGCGGCACCGGCCCAGCGGCGGGCGATGCCGGCGGCCAGCCGCACCTGGCGGGCCGCGGAGACCCGGCCGTGGTCGGCGGCATCGATCAGCCCGGCCACGTAGCCGGCCACGGCCTCGGGGAGGGCGGTCAGCCGGCGGGCGACGGTGGCCCAGTCGTCCTCGGTCTCGGTCGGCATCAGGTCGAACGGCGTGCGGAAGTCCTGCAGCGGGCTCTCCATGCTGTTGAGCGCGGCCTGCGTCCAGCCGGCGTCGCGCAGGGCCAGCTCGGCGCCGAGCCGCTCGAGCATCGCGCTGCGGGCGACGTCGTCCCGCCGGTCGACCGGCTCGATCGCCTGCACCTGGGCGATCGTGCGGCGCAGCAGCTCGGCGCTGGCTGCCTGCCCGCCGGGGGTGAGGTCCGGCCAGCGGTCGTCGTGCCCGGGCACGCCGATGTAGGTCGCCACGGTGGGCTGGTCGGCGGCGTAGGCGTCGACGAAGCGGTCGGCCAGCTGGTCGAGGGGGGACGGCGGTCGCACGGGCTCGCTCACGCCGGGGACGCTAGCTGCGCCCCCGCTCCCGTGCAGCCGAGATCAGTCGTCGGCCCCGCTGCTCTGCGGCAGCAGCGAGGGCAGGTTCACCACGATCGCCTCCTGGCTGCTGCGGGCGATCAGCACCACGGCCTCCTCGTCGCTGAGGTTCTCCTCGCGGTGCGGCGTGTACGGGGGCACGAAGACGTAGTCGCCCGGCCCGGTCTGCAGCCGCACCTCCTCGCCGTGCACGGCGAAGACGAACACGGGATGGCCGCGCAGCACGTGGATCGCGGTCTCCGAGTCGCCGTGGTGGTGGTCGCCGGAGCCGGTGTGCGGAGGCACGTGGGTCTCGCCCATCCAGAGCCGCTGTGCCCCGACCGACACCGCCGAGATCGCCTCCCGCCGCGCCATGCCGGAGGTCTGCGCGGTCTCCTCGGACAGCTCGCCGGCGCGGACGTGCCGCAGCGGCTGGTGCCAGTCGTCGGGGGTGTCCTGCTGCGATCGGGTCACGGTGCTCCTCCAGTGGATCGGGACGTCGTCCCCATCTTCACCGAATCGGCCTCCCGGTGGACGGGACGTGCATCCACGGCGTGACCGGGTAGGGGGTGAGCCAGAGCACGTCCTGCTACGAGGAGGAACGACGATGAGCACGAAGGTCGAAGAGTCGATCCAGGTCGACGTCCCGGTGCGCACCGCCTACGACCAGTGGACGCAGTTCGAGGACTTCCCGCACTTCATGGGCGGGGTCAAGGAGGTCCAGCAGCACGGTGACCAGCGGCTGCACTGGGTCGCCGAGATCGCCGGGGTGAAGCGGGAGTGGGACGCCGCGATCCTCGAGCAGGTCCCGGACCAGAAGATCGCCTGGGCCGCCACCAGCGGTGCGACCAACGCCGGCGCCGTCCGGTTCGAGCCCGCCGGGCCGGCCTCCACGATCGTCCACCTGACCCTGGAGTACGAGCCCGAGGGCGTGGTCGAGCAGGCCGGCGACAAGCTCGGCATCGTGAGCCGGCAGGTGAAGTCCGACCTGAAGAAGTTCAAGGACCTGATCGAGGACGAGGGCTACGCCAGCGGTGCGTGGCGCGGGTCGGTCCGGCCCGGGATGGGCGCCGGCACACCCGGTGTCGAGGAGGCCGCGTCCTCCCGGGGGGACAGCGGCAAGGCCGGGGTCTCGGCGAAGGCCGTCGTCGCCGGGGCCGCCGCGGTCGCCGGCGCGGCAGCCGCCGGCGCGGCCATGGCCGGCTCGAAGAGCGGGTCGCAGTCCGAGGAGAGCGGCGCCCAGCCCGAGCGGTCGGGTGAGGTGCCGGCCTCGCCGCCGGTGGCCGCCACCCAGCCGGCGGCCGTCCCGCCGCCGGTGACCGCCACACCGCCGGCCGAGGCGGTGCAGGCCGAGGTGGTGCAGGCCGAGGTGGTGGTGGAGAAGCCCGAAGGCGGGGCCCGGGTCACCCCGGCCGAGGAGGACGGCACGACGACCGGGCGGGACGACGGCGAGGAGCCGATGATCGCCGGCGGCCACCCCCGCTGACCTGTGCGGCGGGAGGAGGGGCCGCCCGGCCCCTCCTCCCGCACCTGCGTCGTGGCGCGGACCGGCGCGCCGACGACCTCTTGACAGCCCCGGGGGGCTCCTCGAACCTTCGAGTCACGTGACACGTGTCACCCACTCAACGACGAGGACCTCCGCATGGCATCTCGCAGCGTCCCTGCCCGCCCGCCGTCCACGCCCCGCCGGCGATCACCCGCCGGTGGACGGGACCGCCTCGGTCGCCTGCTGGCCCTGGCCCTGCCCCTGGGCCTGGCGTTCACCGCCGTCCCGGCGACCGCGAGCGCCGCTCCGCCCGGCGACCGGCCGGATGGAGGCACGGTCGACCTCGGTCCGAACGTCACCGTCTTCGACCCGAGCATGCCGGTCGACCAGATCCAGGCGACCCTCGACGCCACCTACGCCCAGCAGGTCGACGACGAGATGGGCACCGACCGGTACGCCTACCTCTTCGAGCCGGGCACCTACGGCACCGACAGCGACCCCCTGCAGATCAAGGTCGGTTACTACACGGAGATCTCCGGGCTCGGTGCCTCGCCGTCCGACGTGCTGATCAACGGCAAGGTCGAGACCTACAACCGCTGCCTCGCACCGGACAACTGCATCGCGTTGAACAACTTCTGGCGCACCGTCTCCAACCTGACCATCCAGGTCAACGGCACCGGGCAGGACGCCTGCCGGGCGCCGACGAACTTCTGGGCCGTCTCCCAGGCGGTGTCCATGCGCCGGGTCCAGGTGCAGGGTGGCGACCTCTCGCTGATGGACTACTGCACCGCGGGGCCGCAGTACGCCAGCGGCGGGTTCATCGCTGACTCGACCGCCGGCACCGTCATCAACGGCTCGCAGCAGCAGTGGTTCACCCGCAACAGCGTGATCGGTGAGTGGACCAACGGCGTCTGGAACCAGGTCTTCGCGGGCGTCGAGGGCGCGCCGGACGACGCCGCCTTCCCGACCCCGCCGTACACCACGCTGGAGACCACCCCGGTGAGCCGGGAGAAGCCCTACCTGTTCCTGGACCAGGGCGGCCGCTACGCCGTCCGGGTGCCGGACGCCCAGCGCGACACCCGCGGCGTGAGCTGGGACGAGGGCATGACGGCGGGGCGCACGATCCCGCTGTCGCAGTTCCTGGTGGTGACCCCGGACACCGGGTTCGGGCAGATCAACTCCCAGCTCGCCCGGGGCGGGCACCTGCTGTTCACCCCGGGGGTCTACGACGTCGCGCACAGCCTCAAGGTCAAGCGGGCGGGCACCGTGGTCCTGGGCATCGGGCACGCGACGCTCACCGCCACCCGTGGGGTGACCCCGCTGGAGGTCGAGGACGTGCCGGGCGTGGTCGTCGCCGGGCTGACCATCGACGCCGGGAGCCAGCTGTCCCCGGTGCTGCTGCAGGTGGGGGACGGCAAGGGCCGGTCCCGGTCCGACGCCGCCGACCCGACGACGCTGTCCGACGTGTACTTCCGGGTCGGCGGCCCGCACGTGGGGAAGGCCGACGTCGCCCTGGAGGTGAACAGCGACCACGTGCTCATCGACCACACCTGGGTGTGGCGAGCCGACCACGGGGTCGAGGACTTCACCGCCGGCGTCAACGGCGACACCGACCGCTGGCGGACCAACGTCGGCCGCAATGGTGTGGTCGTCAACGGTGACGACGTCACCGCCACCGGCCTGTTCGTCGAGCACTTCCAGCAGCACAACACCATCTGGAACGGCGAGCGCGGCCGCGTCGTGCTCTACCAGAACGAGATCCCCTACGACCCGCCGTCGCAGGCCGACTGGCAGGAGCCGGACGGCACGCTCGGCTGGGCCGGCTACAAGGTCGGTGACCACGTCGAGCAGCACCGGCTGGACGGCGGTGGGGTCTACGGCTACCAGCGCAACGCCGAACCGGGCATCACCACCGAGACGGGGTTCGAGGTGCCGGTCACGCCGGGCGTGCAGCTGCACCACGTCATGACCGTCCACCTGGACGGGATCGGCGTGATCGAGAACGTGGTCAACGACGTGGGGGGCCGGTCGGACGCCAGCACCCAGGGGACACCGCAGTACGTCGTGGACTACCCGGGCTGACCCGTCGCCGGCGGGCCGGGGCGCCGTGCCCCGGCCCGCCGGTCACGCCGAGCCGCGCACCACCAGCCGCAGCACCTCGGCCGGGTCGGGCCTGGGTGGCGGGGGGCCGCCGTCGAGGGCCGCGGCGACGGCGGTGGCGATCGCCCGGGCCTGCACCCTCGCGTCCTGGGCCACGGTGGTCAGCGCCGGGTCGCTCAGCCGGGCGGCGGGGACGTCGTCGACGCCGACGACCGCGAGGTCGCCCGGCACGGTCAGCCCGCAGGCGCGTACGCCGGCCAGGACGGCCAGCGCGACCTCGTCGTTGTAGGCCGCCACGGCGGTGACCCCGGTGCCGCGCCAGGTACGGACGGCGTCGGTGGCCGAGCCGACGGTCAGGTCGACGTCCTGCACCACCGGGGCGGCCAGCCCGCGCCGCGCGCACTCGGCGCGGACCCCGCTCAGCCGCCGTTCGGCGAAGTCGGCCAGCCGGGGCTCGGCGGGTGCCGCCCAGCCGATCCCGACGTGCCCGGTGTCGGCCAGGTGCCGCACCTGCAGCTGCCCCACCCGGGTCTGCGGCACGGCGAACACCGCGTGCGGGTCGTCGTCGAGGGACGTGGTGAGCACCTGGATGCCGGCCCCGCGCATCGCGTCGGCGTCCTCGGCCCCGAAGTCGGTGAAGCCGACGACGGCGCGCGGGGTGACCGCCCGCCACAGCTCCGCGAGCGGGCGTGGTCCCCGGCCGTGGTGCACCAACACCGACAGCTGCCGGTCGGCCAGCTCCCGGGTGAGCTCGTCGAGGACGGTGTCCAGGACCGGGCCCACCGTCCAGTTCGGCAGCACGCAGAGCACCAGGTCGCTGCGGCCGCTGCGCAGCGTCCGGGCCGCGGCCGAGGGGGAGTAGCCCAGCCGGGCCGCCGCCGCCAGTACCCGTTCCCGGGTGTCCGCGGAGATCATCGCGCCGTGCTTGTCGTTGAGCACGTAGCTCACCGTCGTCCGGGAGACACCGCTCTCCCGGGCGACGTCGGCGCTGGTCACCCGTGGCACGTCCGTCCTCCCGCCCGCTGTGGTGCGGTGATCGTGCCGCACCGGTCGCGAGTGGAAGAGCATCGTCTCCCGTGACTGGAAGACCATCGTGTCCCGTGACTGGAAGAGCATCGTCTCCCGTGACTGGAAGAGCATCGTGTCCCGTGACGACGACGCCCGCCCCGGTCGGTGGACCGGGACGGGCGTCGTGGGTCAGGGGCCGGCCGGTGGGGGAGGGCGTCCGTCCACCGGCTGGAGTCACGTTCCGGCGCGGGAGAAGCGCTTCAGGCTGTCCAGCGCGATGGCGATGATGATCACCACGCCCTTGATGATCAGCTGGTAGAAGAACGGCACGTCCAGCAGGATCAGGCCGTTCGACAGCACCCCGATGATCACCGCGCCGACCAGCGTGCCGAGGATCCGGCCGCGGCCACCCGCCAGGGACGTGCCGCCGAGCACGACCGCGGCGATGGCGTCGAGCTCGTAGCCCTGGCCGGCGGTCGGCTGGGCGGACAGCACCCGCGCGGAGAAGATCAGGCCGGCGACCCCGGCGGCCGCGCCGGCGAGCATGTAGGCCGACAGCAGCACCCGCTTGACGTTGATCCCCGCCAGTCGGGCCGCCTCCATGTTGCCCCCGACGGCGTAGACGTGACGGCCGAACCGCGTCCGCTCCAGCAGGAACCAGAAGATCGCGTAGACGACGACCATCACGATCACCGGCTGCGGGATGCCGGCCACGCTGCCGTTGCCGATCCCGCGGAAGCCCAGGTCGCTGGCGACCAGGGGCTGACCGTCCAGCAGGGAGTAGGCCAGCCCGCGCAGGTACGTCATCGAGCCGAGGGTGACGATGAACGCGGGCAGGGCCAGCCAGGCGACGAACGCGCCGTTGAGCGCGCCGGCGACGGCACCGATGAGGATGCCGCCGAGCAGGGCCAGCGGCGTCGGCACCCCGTCGACCGCGAGCAGGACACTGCCCACCCCGGCCACCGCGAGGATCGACCCGACGGACAGGTCGATGCCTGCGGTGAGGATGACCACGGTCAGCCCGGCGGCCAGGATCGCGTTGATCGAGACCGACCGAGCCACGTTGATGGCGTTGTCGACGGAGAGGAAGTTCGGCGCGAGGGCGGCCATCAGCGCGATGAGGATGAGCAGCACCAAGAAGATGCCGACCCGGTCCCACCAGTAGGCGACGACGGACCCGCGTCGGACCGCTGCCGGCTCGGGCTTCGTGTCCGGGAGGGGGTTCTCCGGGGTGGTGTCGGTCATCGGGTTCATCGGGCAGTCCCAGCGGTCTCGGTCGTGGTGGCGCCGTCGTCGTAGACGCCGGTGGCGTGTTGCATGACGCGCTCCTCGTCGGCGTGGCGGGCGTCGAGGGTGGCGACGATCCGGCCGTTGCGCATGACCAGCAGCTCGTCGCTGATTCCCAGGGCCTCCGGCAGGTCCGAGGAGATGACCAGCACGGCGGCCCCGGTGCCGGCGATCTCGTTGATCAGGCGGTAGATCTCGCTCTTGGCGCCGATGTCCACCCCGCGGGTGGGCTCGTCGAGGATCAGCAGCTTGGGCTTCTGGAGGAGCAACCGCCCCAGCACCAGCTTCTGCTGGTTCCCGCCGGACAGCGCCCGAGACTCCAGCTTCAGCGCGTTGGACCGCACCTTGAGCTGGTCCATCACGCCGCGCACGGCCGTGAGCAGCGACCCGCTCCGGACGACGCCGGCGCTGCTGTGGTCCCGCAGGGTGGACATGCCGATGTTGTCCTTCACCGACAGGTCCAGGAACAGCGCCTGGTCCTTGCGGCTCTCCGGCAGCAGGCCGACCCCGGCCTTGATGCCGTCGATGGGGCTGTGCACGTCCAGCGGCTCGCCGTCCAGCGTCACCGCGCCCCCGGTGCGGCGGTCGGCGCCGTAGATCAACCGCGCCACCTCGGTGCGCCCGGCGCCGATCAGGCCCACCATCCCGACGACCTGGCCGCCGCGCACGTCGAAGCTGACCGGTCCGATGTCGCCGGGCCCGGTCAGGTCGCGGACGGCGAGTCGCACGTCCCCGGACTGGTGGGCGTTGCGCACGTAGAGGTCGTCGATGTCGCGGCCGACCATCATCTTCACGATGTCACCGGGCCCGACCTGTTCCGGCCCGTCCGCCCGCATGTCCCGGGTGCCGATGAGCTGCCCGTCGCGGAACACGGTGACCCGGTCGGCGAGCTCCCAGACCTCCTCCATGCGGTGGCTGATGTAGACCAGGCCCATGCCCCGCGAGCGCATCGACCGGATGAGCTCGAACAGCTGCTGGCTCTCGGTGCGGGACAACGCGGCCGTCGGCTCGTCGAGCACCAGGACCTTGGCGTTCTCCGCCACGGCGCGGGCGATCTCGACCATCTGCTGCATCCCGACGCTCAGCTGGCCGATCGGCCGGTTCGGGTCGATGTCCGCGCCGACCCGGGCGAGCTTCTCCCGGGCCTGCGCGACCATCGTCCTGCGGTCCAGCATCCCGAAGCGCAGCGGCTCGTTCCCGGTGGCCAGGTTCTCGGCCACCGTCATCTCCGGGATGGTGTTGAGCTCCTGGTGGATGATCGCCACCCCGGCGGCCATGGCGTCGCGGGGCGAGGCCATGGTCACCGGGGAGCCGGAGATCCTGATGGAGCCGGTGTCCGGCTGGTAGTTGCCCGAGATGATCTTCATCAGCGTCGACTTGCCGGCGCCGTTCTCGCCCATCAGGGCGTGCACCTCGCCCGCCCGGACGTCGAAGCTCACGTTCGACAGGGCCAGGGTGGCGCCGAAGCGCTTGCTGATGCCCTCCACCTCGAGCAGCGGAGCTGTTGACTCACTCACGAGAGTTCCTCCCACCAGCCGGTCGCCGTCACCAGCCTTCGTAGGAGCTCACGTTGTCCTTGGTGACGAGAGTCGGCTCCAGCAGGCTGACCCGCTCGGCCGGGGGGTTGCCGGCAACGATGTCCTTGCCGACCTCGAGCGCCTCCAGCGCCATGCCGCCCGGGTCCTGGGCGGCGCTGGCGACGAAGTTGGACGCCGGGTCCTCCAGTGCCTTCACGGCCTCGGGGGAGCCGTCGACACCGACGATCGTCACGCCGCTGCGGCCGGCCTGCGCGACGGCCAGGTCGGCGCCCAGCGCCTCGGGGTCGTTGATCGCGAAGATCCCCTGGACGTCCTGGTTGGCGGTCAGCATGTCGGTGGTCAGGGCGAGCCCGCTGGCGCGGTCGTTGTTGCCGGCCTGGCGGGCGACCACGGTGATCCCGGGGTTCTCGGCGAGGACCTCCTCGCAGCCCTTCACCCGGTCCTGGGGAGCCGTCGTGGGGGTGCCCTCGATCATGAAGATGTTGCCCTGGCCGCCGAGGGCGTCCACCAGCGCCTGGCAGGACTGCCGGCCGGCCTCGACGTTGTCGGTGGTGACGGCGGCGGCCGCACCCTCGGCGTCCACGTCGACGGCGACGACCGTGATGCCCGCGGCCTGGGCCCGGGCGACCGCGGAGGCGATCCCGGAGCTGTCGACGGCGTTGAGCAGGATGAGGTCCATCCCCTGCTGGATGAAGGCGTCGATCTGGTCGTTCTGTGCCGCGAGGTCCTGGCGCCCGTCCTGGACGTTCAGGTCGAAGCCCTGCTCCTCGGCAGCCGCCTCCATGCTGTCCTGCATCGATGCGAAGAACGGGTTGGAGATGTCCTGGAGCATCAGCCCCACCTGCTCCACCTCGCCGTCGCCGCCTCCGCCGCCGCTCCCGCCCGTGGCGGTGTCGCCGTTGCTGCAGCCGCTGAGTGCCACTGCGCCCAGGATGACGAGGGCGGTGGACGTGGTCCGGGCCCGAGAGATCGACTTCATCGTCTGTTCCTCCGTTGGATCGTGCTCGAGTTGCGCTGCGGGTCGAGGCCCCCGTGGCGTCCGGCTGGACGACGGGACCGTGGCCGGCCGCGCACGAAGATAGCTTTGCTCACGATGTCCCCCGTGGTCGGCGGCCACGGATGTCGCCGATCTGTGATGTGGGGCCCGTCGCCCCACCACCTCCACGAGGAGCCTGCATGCCGCTCACGCCGATCGCCCTGCCCGACAACCGACCTCCGGACCGCTTCTACGCAGGCGGCGAGAGGATCGCCGAGTTCCGTGGTCTGCCGTGGGCCGGCGGCAACCTGCCGGAGGACTGGGTGGGTTCCACGAACACCCTGCACGGGGAGCAGGCGCTGGGGCTGACGACGCTGCCCGACGGGCGCGTCCTGCGCGACGCGGTCCGGGCCGATCCCGTGGCCTGGCTCGGAGCGGCGCACGTGGCGCGCTTCGGCACCGACACGAAGCTGCTGACCAAGCTGCTCGACGCCGGCCAACGTCTGCCCGTGCACGTCCACCCGGACACCGAGTTCGCCGCCCAGCACCTCGGGCGGGCCCACGGCAAGACCGAGGCGTGGGTGATCCTGCGCGGGGGCAGCGTGCACCTCGGCTTCGCCCGGGCCCTGCCGCGCGCGGAGGTGCACCGGCTGGTGCGGGAGCAGGACGTCGAGCCGCTCCTCGCGTCGATGCACCGGATCGAGGTGGCTCCGGGCGACGCCGTCCTGGTGCCCGCCCGGATGCCCCACGCGATCGGCGAAGGCGTCTTCCTCGTCGAGGTCCAGGAGCCCGAGGACCTCTCCGTCCTGATGGAGTGGCGTGGTTTCGCCATCGACGGCGAGCGCGACGGTCACCTGGGGCTGGGCTTCGACCTCGCGCTGGAGGCCGCCGACCTGACCGCCTGCTCCGCCGTGCAGGTCGGTCAGCTGGTACGGCGTGCCGAGGGCAACGGGCCGGTCCTGCCCGACCAGGCCGCGGACTTCTTCCGGATCGACCGGATCGCTGCCGGTGCGGTGCTGGACGCCGGGTTCGGCGTCGTCGTCGTGACCGGCGGGACCGGCCGGCTGCGGGCCAGCAGCGGGCCACACACGATGCCGGTCAGCGCGGGACAGACGGTCCTGGTACCGCACGAGGCGGGAGAACTGGTCCTGGAGACCGACGGCGGTGACATCGAGGCGCTGTGGTGCCGGCCGCCGGCAGCGGGCTGACCGGGGACATCGGGGGTCGGGGGTCGCCATGCCGCGGGTGCGGCCCGCTCAGTCGTTGGGCAGCGCCGGGACTCGGGGCACCGCGGCGGTGACCACCGACCCGTCGCGGAGTCGGAACACCGGCAGCATGCTGTGCATCAGTGGCCCGATCGCGGCGGCGTACAGCACCGTCCCGACGCCGACGGTCCCGCCGAGCAGCCAGCCGATGCCCAGCACCAGCAGCTCGATCGTCGTCCGCACCACCCGCACCGAGTGGCCGCGGGCGGCGATGCCGGTGGTCAGCCCGTCGCGTGGCCCGGCACCGAGACCGGCGCCGATGTAGGCGCAGGTGGCCACCGCGTTGAGCAGCACCCCGGCCAGCAGCAGCGGGACCCGGACGGCGAGCGCCTCCGGTGCGGGCAGCAGCGCCAGGGTGGCGTTGATGGACAGCCCGATGAGGACGACGTTGCACACCGTGCCGAGCCCGGGCCGGCGGTGCAGCGGCACCCACAGCAGCAGCACCACCGCGCCGACGAGGATCGAGCCGGTGCCGACCTCGACGCCGAGCACGCCGGCCACCCCCTGGTCCAGCACACCCCAGGGCATCTGCCCGAGCCCGGCCCGCAGCATCATCGCGACGCTGATCCCGTAGAGGGCCAGGCCGCCCAGCAGCAGGGCCAGCCGGGCCGGTCGGCGGTCGGCGGGCACCGGGTCGATCAGTCGCATGAGGCCACCCTGGACGACTTGGCCCTGTCCGGGCAGGGCCAAGTCCCGGACAATGGCCCGGTGCACACCGAGCGGCTGGCCGACCTCCTGGGACCGTGGCTGGGCGGGGGCCGGGCCTACGCCGGCGTCGCCGCCGGGATCCGCGGTCTCGCGCTCGACGGCCGGCTGTCGGTGGGCGCCCGGGTGCCCTCGGAACGGCAGCTGGCTCAGGCGCTGGGGCTCAGCCGCACCACCGTGAGCGCCGCCTACGACCTGCTCCGGGGCGAGGGGTACCTGCACAGCGCGGCCGGTGCCGGGAGCCGGGTGACCCTCCCGTCGCCCGCCCCGGTCCGCCCGGACGCCGACCCGGGGGAGCCGGCCGTCGTCCGGGACCTCACCATCGCGGCCGCACCGGCCCCCGCCCAGCTGCTCGACGCCGTCGCCGGGGCCACCGCCGACCTGCGTCCGCTGCTGGCCGGTCACGGCCTGCACCCCTACGGCCTGCCTGCGCTGCGCACCGCGGTCGCCGGGCACCTGACCCGCCGGGGGCTGGCCACCGAGCCGGAGCAGGTGCTGGTCACCAACGGCGCGCTGGCGGGCTGGGACCTGCTGCTGCGCACCATCACCCGGCCGGGGCAGCGGGCACTGGTCGAGCAGCCCACCTACCCGGCAGCGCTGGACTGCCTCGCGGCCCACCACCTGCGGCCGGTCGCGCTGCCGGTGAGCACCGAGGGCTGGGAGCTGCCGGCCGCTGCGGCCGACGTCGCGCTGGTCACCCCGGACGGGCAGAACCCGACCGGCCTGCTCGCCGACGACGGCCAGCGTCGAGCGCTGCTGTCCGCGCTCGACGCCCCGGTGGTGGCCACGGACGAGACGTTCGCCGAGCTGGTGCTCGACGGCGCCCGGCCCACCGCGCTCGCCGCGCTCGACCGCCGGGTCGTGACGCTCGGCTCGATGAGCAAGGCGTACTGGTCGGGGCTGCGGGTGGGCTGGGTGCGCGCGGACCCGCCGCTGCTGGCCCGGCTGGCCCAGGCGCGCGGCACGACCGACCTCAGCAGCCCGGTGCTGGAGCAGCTGGTCGCCGCCCGGCTGCTCGCCGTCGCCGACGACGTGCTCGCCGACCGAGTCGCCTGGCTGACCGCCGCCCGAGACGCACTGCTCGCCGCGCTCGCTGCCCGGCTGCCGGACTGGCGCGTCGTCCGGCCGCGGGCCGGCTCGGTGCTCTGGGTGCAGCTGCCCGGGCAGAGCTCCACCCGGCTCGCCGCACACGCCCTCGACCTGGGCCTGCGGGTGACCCCGGGGCCGCGGTTCACCGTCGACGGCACCGCCGACCGGTGGCTGCGGCTGCCGCTGAGCGCGCCGCCGGAGCAGGTCGACGAGGTGGCCGCCGTGCTGCAGGCCGCCTGGGCGCGTACGGCGAGCGGGGCCGACAGCCGCCGCACCCCGTCCCGCTGGACCGCCTGAGGCCTGGCGCAGCGTGGATCAGGTCACCTGATCAGACGCTGTCCGCCCGCAGCAACGGTGGTGCGGGGGGACAGCTGGTGGTGCAGGGGGACGGCCGCTCAGAGGAGCTTCAGGGTGAGGGCGCGTCGGCCCTCGTCGCTGCGGGCGGTGGCCATCCGTTCGGCGCTCGGGGTGCCGTAGTCCGTCGTCCGCTGGCGGGCCGGCCGGCCGATCGCGGCGGCCATCGCCTCCAGCTCGGCGATCGTCTTCAGCGACCCGTTGCCCGAGCCGGCCATCCGGCTGATCGTCTCCTCCATCAGCGTGCCGCCGAGGTCGTTGGCCCCGCCGTTGAGCATCGCCTGGGTGCCGGTGTCGCCGAGCTTCACCCACGAGGTCTGGACGTTGTCGATCCGGCCGTGCAGCAGCAGCCGGGCGACGGCGTGCACCGCCCGGTTCTCCCGGTTCGTCGGCCCCGGCCGGGCCACGCCGGCCAGGTAGATCGGCGAGTTGTGGTGCACGAACGGGAGCAGCACGAACTCCCGGAACCCACCGGTCTCGTCCTGCAGGGCAGCCAGTGTGCGCAGGTGCGCGACCCAGTGGGCGGGGGTGTCGACGTGGCCGTACATCATCGTGGAGGTCGTCGGCAGGCCCACCTCGTGCGCCGTCTTCACGATCTCCAGCCAGGTCGCCGTCGGCAGCTTGCCCTTGGTGAGCACCCAGCGGACGTCGTCGTCCAGGATCTCCGCCGCGGTGCCGGGGAGGGAGTCGACGCCGGCCTCCTTCGCCGCGGCGAGGAAGTCGCGGAACGACAGCCCGGTGCGGGCGGCGCCGTTGACGACCTCCATCGGCGAGAACGCGTGCAGGTGGATGTCGGGACGGCGGGACTTCACCTCGCGCGCCAGGTCGAAGTAGGCGGTGCCGGGCAGGTCGGGGTGGATCCCGCCCTGCATGCAGATTTCGGTCGCCCCGCCGGCCCAGGCCTCGTCGACCCGGTCGCCGACCTGCTGCATCGACAGGGTGAAGGCGTCGGCGTCGGTGCGGCGCTGGGCGAACGCGCAGAACCGGCAGCCGGTGTAGCAGACGTTGGTGAAGTTGACGTTCCGGTTCACCACGTAGGTGACGTCGTCGCCGTTGACGTCCCGGCGGACGGCGTCGGCCAGCGCGCACAGGTGCTCGAGGTCGGTGCCGTCGGCGCCGAGCAGGGTCAGGTACTGGGAGTCGGAGAGCCCGGCCGGGTCCTGCTCCGCGTGCAGCAGCGCGGCCAGCACCTCGCGGTCGCCGACGGTCAGCGCGGTGGAGGAGCCGTCGCGGGCGGCGACGGTGGCCTCGCGCAGCTCCGACCAGTCGCCGTAGACGGCGTCGAAGTCGCTGCGCCGGTCGCCGGTGCGGCCCACGGTGTCGATCTCGGTGTGCAGGTCGACCCGGCCGGAGGAGGTCCAGGCCTCGTCCGGCTCCTGCCAGGGCAGGCCCACCGGGAGCCGGCCCTCCACCGCCAGTCCGTCGTCGCCGGCGAGCGCGGAGACGTGCGGCCGCACCCGGGGGTCCAGCCACGGCTCGGGCTGGGTGACGTAGCCGGGCTGGGCGGCCAGCCGCTCGCGCAGCGTGAACCCGGCCTCGGCGCTCAGCGCGGCGAGCTTGTCGATGTTCGGCCACGGCCGCTCGGGGTTGACGTGGTCCGGCGTCAGGGGCGAGACCCCGCCCCAGTCGTCGACCCCGGCGCGCAGCAGCAGGCCCAGCTCAGTGGAGTCGCTCAGGTTCGGCGGTGCCTGCACCCGGGCGGCCGGGCCGAGCATCAGCCGGCTGACCGCGACCGCGGCGACGTACTCCTGCAGGTTCAGGTCGTCGTGGGCGGCCATCGCGGTGCGGGGCTTGGCCCGGAAGTTCTGCACGATGACCTCTTGCACGTGCTGGTGCCGCCGGGCCGAGGCGCGGATCTCGGCGATCGCGTCGACCCGTTCCGCGTAGGTCTCGCCGATGCCCAGCAGCACGCCGGTGGTGAACGGGACGGCGGAGCGGCCGGCGTCCTCCAGCACCCGCAGCCGGACGGCGGGCTCCTTGTCCGGGCTGCCGAAGTGCGGGCCGCCCTTCTCCGACCAGAGCCGGGCCGCCGTCGTCTCCAGCATCATCCCCATCGAGGCGGCGACCGGCTTGAGACGCTGGATCTCCTCCCAGGACAGCACCCCGGGGTTGAGGTGCGGGAGCAGCCCGGTCTCCTCCAGCACCCGGATCGCCATCGCCCGCAGGTAGCCCAGCGTGGAGTCGAACCCGTGCGCCTCCAGCCACTCCGCGGCCACCGGCCAGCGCTCCTCCGGGCGGTCGCCCAGGGTGAACAGCGCCTCCTTGCACCCCAGCGCGGCCCCGGCCCGGGCGATGTCGAGCACCTCGTCCGGGGACAGGTAGGGCGCCTTGCCCTCCGCGCGCAGCTGGCCCGGCGTCGTCACGAACGTGCAGTAGTGGCAGCGGTCGCGGCACAGGTGGGTGAGCGGGATGAACACCTTGCGGCTGTAGGTGACCACCCCGGGGCGGCCGGCCGAGGCCAGGCCGGCGTCCCGTACCCGGGAGGCGGCGGTCAGCAGCCGGTCCAGCGGTTCACCCTCGCCCAGCCCGCGGGCGTGCAGCAGGGTCTCGGCCTCGGTGGCGTCCAGCGTCATTCCGCGCTCGGCGCGCACCAGGGCACGGCGGAGGGCGGAGTCGGACGGGGCGGGCAGGGCGGTGCTCATCGCCGACGACGCTAACCCCGTGGTGTGACCACCGCGTTCCGTGGCCTCCGCTCCGAGCAGTCGATGAGGTGGGTCGAGCCGCGTGAGCTGGGGTTGAGCCGCGTCGTGGCGCGGCTCAACCCCAGCTTGCCCGGGTCAACCCGGACGGCGGTCAACCCGGGCGGCGGAGGGGGGCGCCGACGCCGTCGGCCCAGCGGCCGCGGAGGCGCACCAGCGGGTCGCCGTCGCCGAGCACCGGGACGCCCTCCACCTGCAGCAGCACCACCACGTGGCTGCCGGCCTCCACCACCGAGGCGACCGTGCAGTCCAGCGCGGTGAGCGCCTCGTCCAGCACGATCGCGTCGCTGACCGGGGCGCGGTGCCAGGGCACCGACTCGAGCAGGTGCCGGGCGCTGGGCCGCCCGGCCGAGGCGAACCGGCTGGCGAGGATCGCCTGCCCGGTGTTCAGGACGTTCACCGCGCCGCTGCCGATGGCCTGCAGCACCTCGGCCGGGTACCCGTCGGCGGCCAGCCCCACGGCGACCAGCGGGGGGTCGGCGGAGACGCTCATCATCGAGGTGACCGTCGTTCCCACGTCGTCGATGTCGTCGCGCACGGTCAGCAGCACGACCCCGGCGGCGTACTGGCGCAGGGCGGCGGCGTGGTCGGCGGGATCGACAGGCACGGGGGTCAGTCGACCACAATGCCGAGGTGACCACTGCGGAGCAGACGTACGACGTCATCGTCCTGGGTGCCGGCTCGACGGGGGAGAACGTCGCCGACATCGCCACCCGCGGCGGGCTGAGCGTCGTCCTGGTGGAGAGCGAGCTGGTCGGCGGCGAGTGCTCCTACTGGGCGTGCATGCCCAGCAAGGCGTTGCTGCGGGGCAGCGAGGCGCTCGCCCAGGCCCGCGCCGTGTCCGGCGCCGCGGCGGCGGTGACCGGCGAGCAGGACGTCGCCGCCACCCTCGCCCGCCGGGACGGCTTCACCAGCCACTGGGACGACGCCGGCCAGGCGACGTGGGTCGAGGGCGCCGGCATCACGCTGGTGCGCGGGCACGGCCGGCTGGCGGGGGAGAAGCGGATCGTCGTGGCCCAGGAAGACGGCACGGAGCTGGTGCTCACCGCCCGGCATGCCATCGCCGTGTGCACCGGGTCCCGCGGCGCCGTCCCGCCGGTCGAGGGCCTGGCCGACGTGCAGCCGTGGACCCCGCGGGAGGCGACCAGCGCCAAGGAGGCACCCGGCCGGCTCCTCGTGCTCGGCGGCGGTTACGTGGGCAGCGAGATGGCCACCGCCTGGCAGCAGCTGGGCTCCTCGGTGACCCTGCTGCAGCGCGGGCACCGGCTGCTGCCGAACCTGGAACCGGCCGCCGGGGCGGCGGTCGAGGCGTCCCTGCGGGAGATGGGCGTCGACGTCCGGCTGGGCAGCGAGGTGCGCTCGGCTCGCCGGGAGGACGGCGGCGACGTGGTGCTCAGCACCGCCGACGGCGAGTTCCGCGGCGACGAGGTGCTGGTGGCCACCGGCCGCGCCGCCAACACCGACGAGGTCGGGCTGGAGACCGTCGGCCTGGAGCCGGGCGGGTACCTCGACGTCGACGAGTCGCTGCAGGTGCCCGGGCTCCCGTGGCTGTACGGCGTCGGCGACGTCAACGGCCGCCAGCAGCTGACCCACATGGGCAAGTACCAGGCCCGCCAGGCCGGCGCCGCGATCGTGGCCCGGGCCCGTGGCGAGCAGGTCGACCTGGCCGACTGGTCGCCGTTCGTGGCCACCGCCGACCGCCGGGCGACGCCGAGCGTGGTGTTCACCGAGCCCCAGGTGGGGTCGGTCGGGATGACCGCCGCCCAGGCGGCCGATGCCGGCGTCCCGCACCGGGTCGTGGAGTACGCGATCGGCGGCGTCGCCGGTGCCGCGCTCTTCGCCGACGGCTACTCCGGGACGGCGATCGCCGTGGTGGACACCGAGCGCGAGGTGCTGCTCGGGGTCACGTTCGTCGGCCCCGGGGTCGCCGAACTGCTGCACTCGGCGACGATCGCGGTGGTCGGTGAGGTGCCGATCAGCCGGCTGTGGCACGCCGTTCCGTCCTACCCGACGATCAGCGAGATCTGGCTGCGCCTGCTCGAGACCTACCGGGGCTGACGGGTGCACGACGGGAGCCGGATCGGCCTGGTGCTGCACCCGCACCGCGACTGCGTGGGCGCGGTGGCCCAGGTGCTGGCTTGGACCACGACGCACGGGGTGGAGCTGGTCGCCGCGGCAGCGGACGTCGAGCGGCTGCACCTGCGCGGCGTGACGCCGGTGGACGTCGCCGAGCTGGCCAGCAGCTGCGACGGGATCATCGCCCTCGGCGGTGACGGCACGCTGCTCGGCGCGATGCGGATGGTGGTCGCGGACCCCGTCCCGGTGCTGGGCGTCAACTTCGGCCGGCTGGGCTTCCTCACCGAGGTCGAGGGCCAGGAGCTGGACGGGGCGCTCACCGCGCTGGCCGAGGGCCGCTCGACGCTGGAGTCGCGCAGCTGCCTGGTGGTGCGGGGGCCGGGCTGGGAGACCGTGGCCTTCAACGACGTCGTCCTGGCCCGGGTGCCGGGGGAGGGCATGGTCGACGCGACCCTGTCGGTGGCCGGCCGCCGTTACGGCCACTACCGCAGCGATGCGCTGATCATCGCCACCCCGATGGGGTCGACGGCCTACAACTTCGCCGCCGGCGGTCCGGTGATGTCCCCGGGGGCGGCGGGCGTGCTCGTCACCCCGTCGGCGCCGCTGAACGGCATCGACCGCACCGTGGTGCTGGGGCCGCACGAGCCGTTGCACCTGGCGCTGCCGGAGACCGCCGGCCGCCCCGCCGTGGAGGTGGACGGCCTGGTCGTCGGTCGTCTGGGGCCGGGGGACGAGCTGCACGTGGAGGCCCGCGCAGACGCCGGGCTGCTGGTGCGGCTGGACGACTGGCTGGCCGCCGACCGCAGCCGGGTCAAGCTCTCCCTGCTGGACCTGCCGCTGCTGCCGGAGGAGCTGATGGAGCTGGTGCCCGAGGAGCTGCGCCGTCGGACACCGGGTGGGGTGCCGGCCCCGGGCACCGGCCCGGTCCGTGCCCCGCAGGGCGCCCGTGGTCCCGGCGGCCAGGTCGGCTGAACCGGGCCGGCCTCAGGGCAGCGGGAAAGGCTCGTCGGCCGGCGCGGGGAGGTCGCCGTCCACCGTGGCGGTGACCGTCATGCCCCGGAAGGCGGCCCGCCCGCCGAACAGCGAGAGGAAGGCGGTGTCCGCGGCGTCCCGGCCGGAGCAGATCCGGACGAGGGCGGAGGTCGGGGCGAGCCGGGTGGCGTCGACGGTGTGCCACACCCCGTCGACGTCGGCCTCGACGACCGCGTGGAAGTCCATCGGCGACAGGCCCGGGGCGTAGACGGCGACGAGCCGGGCGGGGACCTCCAGCGCGCGGAGCAGCGTGATCGTCAGGTGCGCGTAGTCGCGGCAGACGCCCTGGCCGAGCAGGAGGGTGTCGACCGCGGTGTCCACCGGGCGGCTGGACCCGGAGGTGTAGACCAGCCGGCGGTGCACCCAGGCAGCGACGGCAGCGACCAGCTCGGCCCGCGGCAGCGACCGGTCGAACTCGGTGCCGGCGTAGCCCTCCAGCTGGTCGGAGGGGCAGTAACGACTGGGCCGGACGAACTCCGCCCAGTCGGCCGGGGTCACCGGCCGCGGGGCGCCACCGGAGGAGACCTGCGCGCTGTAGCTGATCGTCGTCTCGCCGGCGAGCAGCTGCAGGCGGTGCACCCGTGCGCCGGGGACGGCGATCTCCTCGGCGGGCACGGGCCGGCCGTCGGTCAGCACGGTCAGCTGTTCCTCGGCAGGCGCAGCGACGACGACCTGCAGCAGCGCGGTCGCCGGTGCGGGAGAGGAGACGGTGAGCGAGCAGGCGACGTCGGTGCGCATGACCGCAGATCCTGGTCTGCACGTGTCACCGGCGGGTGTCCAGCGGATGTGGTCTCCGGCACGGGACCCCTCGCCGCGGCGGCGGGAGGGGCGTGGTGCAGTAGGGGACGTGCAACCGGGCAGTGATCGTCGGACGTGGCAGCGGTACATCGCGCTGGGGGACTCCTTCACCGAGGGCCTCAGCGACCCCGAGCCGGGGACGCCGGACTCGTTCCGGGGCTGGGCCGACCGGCTCGCCGAGCACCTGGCCGCGGCGTCGCCCTCCGGCAGCGTCGAGTACGCCAACCTCGCCGTCCGCGGCCGGCTGCTGCCGCAGGTGCTGGCCGAGCAGGTGCCGGTCGCGCTCGCCTCCCGGCCCGACCTGGTCAGCCTGGTCGCCGGCGGCAACGACCTGCTCCGACCCGGCGCCGACCCCGACCGGCTGGCCGCGGACCTGGAGGCCGCCGTCGTCTCCCTCCGCGAGGCCGGGGCCGACGTGCTGTTGGCCACCGGCGTGGACCCGCGGCAGACGCCGATCATCCGCCGCACCCGGGGCCGGGTCGCGGTGTTCAACACCCACCTGTGGTCGATCGCCGCGCGGCAGGGCGCGGTCGTGCTCGACCAGTGGGGCGCCGCCTGGGTCCAGGACGCCCGGATGTGGGACCCGGGTGACCGCATCCACCTGACCGCCGAGGGGCACCGGCGGACGGCGCTGGCCGCCGCAGCCGCACTCGGCGTCCCGGTGCGCGGTGACGGCACGGACTGGCGCACCCCGCTGGAGCCGGCACCGCCGCTGCCGGTGCGGCAGGTGGTCGGGCAGGAGCTCGCCTGGGTGCGCGGGTTCGTCCTGCCCTGGATCGGCCGCCGGTTGCGCGGTGAGTCCTCGGGCGACGGGCGCGCGGCGAAGCGACCCGAGGCGATCCCGTTGCGCGCCGCCCTCACCGCCGTGCACGACTCCTGACCCGGGGGCGGGCCGGTGGGCTCCTCGTCGGGAGCTCGACCGGCACCGCCCGGGTCAGCTGCGGCCGACCTCCGGGAGGTCGCCGGTGTCCAGCGAGCCCAGCCGCTCCTGGAAGGACTCCAGCCAGGGACGGAGCCCGGAGAGGTCGGTCGGGTCGGCGGTCAGCGCCCGGAGGTCACCGAGATCCGCCGGCTGCCGCGGCCCGGGGACACCGGGGGTGCCGGGGGCGCCGTTGGCGGCCAGCAGCGCGCGCAGCTCGAGGAGCTCGCTGGAGGGCCGGAAGACCCCCGGGTCGAAGGAGTCGCCCTGCTCCGCGCTCGCCTCGGCGTCGCCGGTGTCCGCCGGTGGCTCCGCCGCCTGTGGCGCTGCGGGCCCGGGCGTGGTGCCCGGCAGCTGGAAGGAGTCGAGCTGGGGGACGGCGGCGCTGGCCACGACCGGGCCGGGCCCCTCGAGGTCCTGCTCGGCGAGTGCGGCACCCAGGTCGAACCCGTGCCCGGACTCCGGCTCCTCGTCGTCCCGTCCGGACCACTCGTGCTCCGGCATGGCGGCGTCCGCACCGGCGGCAGGCCCGCTGTCCGGTTCGGCCGAGGGGGCGGTGGCCGGTTCGTCGAGGTCGTGCAGCCCGGTGGGCGCCGGGTACTGGTCGAGTTCGCGGGCCGGCAGCGGGGCGGGCCGGCCGAAGGCGTAGCCCTGTGCCATCGAGCAGCCGTGCTCGCGCAGCCAGGTGGCCTGCGCGACGTCCTCGATGCCCTCGGCGATCACCTGCAGGCCCATGCCCTGGCCCAGCTGGAGCAGGCCCTGCACCAGTGCCGCGGTGGCCGGCTGGGCCACGATGTCCGCGACGAAGGACCGGTCGATCTTCAGGGTGTGGATCGGCAGCCGGTGCAGCGCGGTGATCGCCGAGTAGCCGGTGCCGAAGTCGTCCAGCGCCAGGGTCACGCCGGTCTCGGTCACCGTGTCGACGGCGTGCAGCGTCGCGTCCGCGGCGAACAGGGCGGTCGACTCGGTGATCTCCAGCTCCAGCCGATCCGGGGCCAGCCCCGACTCGGCGAGGGCGTCGGCGACCAGCTCGCTGAAACCCGGCTCGGCCAGGTGCCGGGCGGAGATGTTCACGTGCACCCGCAGCGCGGGGTCCCAGCCGGCGGCGTCCCAGCAGGCCTGGTGCAGCACCCAGGCGCCCAGCCGGGAGGTGAGCCGGTTGTCCTCGGCGGCGGACAGGAACGCCCCCGGCGGCAGCAGCCCGCGGGTCGGGTGCTGCCAGCGGATGAGCGCCTCGTAGCCGAGCAGGTGCTCGTCGGAGAGCGCGACGATCGGTTGGTAGAACAGCCGCAGCTCACCGGCCTCCAGGGCGTGCCGCAGGTCGGTCTCCAGCTGGAGCTGGTCGACGTAGCCCTCGCTGAGCGCCCCGTCGTGCACCTCGACCCGCCCGCGGCCGCCGCTGGCCTTGGCCCGGGCGAGCGCCGTGTGCGCCTGGCGCAGCAGCGCCTCGGGCGTGAGGTCGGTGCCCAGGGTCATGCCGATGCTGGCCGAGAGGGTGACCTCCCGGTCGAGCACGTGGAACGGCTCGTCGAGCACGCCGAGCAGGCGGTCGGCCAGCGTGCGCAGCCCCTCGACGTCCTCGACGTCCTCCGCCAGGACGAGGAACTCGTCGGCCCCGAAGCGCACGGCGGTGTCCTCGACGCGGGTGCTCCAGCGCAGCCGGTCGGCGACCTGGCAGAGCAGCTGGTCACCGCCCTCGTGGCCGAGGGAGTCGTTCACGGCGGTGAAGCGGTCCAGGTCCAGGTGCAGCAGCCCGACCAGCGTCCCGCGCCGGCCGGACCCGGCCAGCGCCCGCTGCAGCCGCTCGGTGAGGGCCCGCCGGTTGGGCAGCCCGGTCAGCGGGTCGGTGAAGGTGCGGCGGACCAGGTCGTCCTCGACCCGGCGGCGGTCGGTGACGTCGACCAGGGTGAGGAGCACGAACTGCGGCTCGCCGTTGCTGCGGTGGATGAGCTCCTGGCTCTGCATCGCCCAGATGCTGCTGCCGTCCGCGCGGCGCAACCGGCGCTCGCCGACGACCTGCAGCTGGGGGTCCAGCAGCGGGGTGCCGGGCAGGTGCTCGGCCGCGCGGTCCTCCAGGGGGACGTCGTCGGGGTGGGTGAGCAGGTCCAGGTGCCGGCCGACGAGCTCACCGGACGTCCGTCCGGTCAGCTCGCACATCGCCGGGTTGACGACGAGCAGGCGCCCGCTGGGGTCGACGACGGCCTTGGCGACGGGTGCGGACAGGAAGAGGGCGCGGAAGAGCTGGCCGCGGTCGGCCAGCAGCACGTCGGCCGCGGCCAGTCGTCGCCCGGCAGTGCCGGCGGGCACGGGAGCGCCCGGCGACTCGGGGGCGGAGGAGGTCACCGCGACAGCGTCGCGCATCGAGCCCGCTCAACCGTGGAACCCGGCCGATCGAGATGTGTTCGTGCCGTCACGTTGGGTGATGGATGACCTCTCTCGTCACACCGCCCGCGGTGTGTCACACCCGACGCTCCGGAGCGGTGTGCGCCCTCGTCGTGCGGTGTCGGCGATCAGCAGGTCGAGACCACTGAGCCGGAGCAGCCGGTCGACGCAGCGGGGAGTGCCGGTGAGCCGGAGTTCCCGGCCCGAGTCCACGGCCAGCGCATGTGCGCTGGCCAGGCCTCGGAGCCCGCCGACGTCACACCAGGTGACCTCGGCGGTGTCGATCACCCAACAGGAGTGGCTGGTGGCAGCCAGGGCCTCCACCGCACCGGTCAGGTGGTGAGCGGAGTCCCGGTCCAGCTCGCCGCGCAAGACGATGGTGGCGTGCACCCAGTCGACCGAGACGACGAGCTCCTCGGACCCATCCGGTCCGGTGGTCTGCAGTGGTTCGGTGGTCATCAGCAGCGACATGGCGAGTCCCAACCGGGGCCCGGGAGTCGAGGTTCCGACGCGCACGGCCCCACCAGCGGGCGGTACGGCCGGTGGTTCGACCAGGCGCCCAACCGTACGCCCGTGCCGTCGATCATGCAGCCACCGTGATCCCCGGCGAGAAGGCGACGTGGCCGGCGAGGTCCCGGTCGACGCGGTCGACCGCCGACGGCTCGAGGTCCGGGGCAGCTCCCCGCACCGTCAGCGCCGGTGCCCTCGGGAACACTCCCGGGCCTGCCGGCGCTGGCCGCAGGGCAGACGACGAGAGGTGAGTGCAGTGGACAAGCGGATCGGTTTCCTGTCCTTCGGGCACTGGCAGCCCATCCCGGGCTCGCAGGTGCGGACCGGGCGGGACGCCCTGGTGCAGAGCGTCGAACTGGCGGTGGCCGCCGAGGAGCTGGGCCTGGACGGCGCTTACGTGCGAGTGCACCACTTCGCCCGACAGCTGGCCTCGCCCTTCCCGCTGCTGACCGCGATGGCGATGCGCACCAGCCGGATCGAGCTGGGCACCGGCGTCATCGACATGCGGTACGAGAACCCGCTGTACATGGCCGAGGAGGCCGCGGCCGCCGACCTGCTCAGCGCGGGCGACCCGCTCAGCGCGGGCCGCCTGCAGCTCGGCGTGAGCCGCGGATCGCCGGAGACGGCGCTGCGCGGCTCGGAGGCCTTCGGCTACGTGCCGGCCGACGGCGGCAGCGACGCAGATGTGGCCCGGGAGAAGACCGCGCTGTTCCTCGCCGCGATCAGCGGGGCCACCGTCGTGGACGCGGACCCGCGGATGACCGGCGGGGCGTCCGGGCGGCTCGCCGTCCAGCCGCAGTCCCCGGGCCTCCGGCAGCGGATCTGGTGGGGGTCGGGCACCCGGCAGACCGCGGTCTGGACCGCACAGCAGGGGATGAACCTGATGAGCTCGACGCTGCTGTCCGAGGACACCGGGGTGCCCTTCGACCAGCTGCAGGCCGAGCAGATCGCGCTGTACCGCGCGGCCTGGGCCGACGCCGGCTGGGCGCACGAGCCGCGGGTCTCGGTCAGCCGCAGCGTCCTGCCGATCACCACCGACACCGACCGGCAGTACTTCGGCTCGGGGCAGGGTGGCGACGACCAGGTCGGCCTCCTGGAGGGCGTGCGGGCCCGGTTCGGCAAGAGCTACGTCGGTGAGCCCGACCAGCTGGCCGAGGAGCTGGCCAAGGACGCCGCCGTCCGGGACGCCGACACGTTGCTGCTCACCGTGCCGAACATGCTCGGCGTCGAGTACAACGCCCACCTGCTGGAGACGGTGGTGCGGCACGTCGCGCCGGCGATCGGCTGGGTGGCACCGGGGGAGCGCCGCGCCGCCTGAGCGGCGGTCAGTCGGTCGTCATGGCCCCGGTGCTGGTCAGCTCCTCGGCCACGTCGAGCAGTTTGCGGTTGGTGTGCGACGACGCCCGCACCAGCAGCTCGAAGGCCTGCGCGGCGGTCAGCCGGTGCCGCTCCATCAGGATGCCCTTGGCCTGGCCGATCAGGTCGCGGCTGTCCATGGCGGAACGCAGGTTCGACTCCTGCCGGGCTGCGGACAGCGCGATGGCGGCGTGCGAGGCGAAGATCTGCCCCACGGACTCCGAGTCGGCGTCGAAGGAGTGGGACTCCTGGGCGTAGAGGTTCAGGGCACCCAGGTTGTCGCCCTCGGTGAACAGCTGGAAGCTCAGCATGCTGCCGGCTCCCCGCCGGGAGGCCTCGGCGGCGAAGCGGGGCCAGCGGGACTCGCTGGCGAGGTCGTCGACCCGGACGGTCTGCTCCTCGCGGAGGGCGTCCAGGCAGGGCCCCTCGTCGAACTCGGCCTGCAGGGCGTCGATCTGCTGGGCCTGCTCGCTGGTGGCGGCCTGCGGCTCGACCCGGCGGCGGACGACCAGGCTGACGCTGGCCATGTCCGCGCCAGGCACCGTGTCGACCGCCGCGTTGGTGATCGACTCGAGCGTGCGGCCCACGTCGCCGTGCTCCTCCTGGAGCGTGCGGGCGATCCGGCCCATCACGTCCCCGAGGCCGTCGGGCATCCGACCGTGGTGATCCGAGTCGGCACCGGTTGGAATTTGGGCTGCGGACATGTCGGCAGCGTAGGCCGCTGGCAGGTCGTCCGAGCTCCGCACCGTCTCGTCGCCGGCAGCGCACCGGGGACGCCGGCGGACCTGCATGTCCGGTTGTCGCACGCGGCTGTTCGGGACGAGCCGGGTACCGGCGACGCCCTCACTCGCGAAGGCGACAGCCCTTGCCCCGCACCGTCGTCGCACCGGTTCGCGGGCGTGGCCACCTGCTCACCGGGCGGGTGCCCGGTCACCGCCCGGACGTCGGGTCGTCGCGGTGACGGGGCGTCCGCACCGGGGCGCGTGCCGGTCTGACCTGCTCGGCGGCCAGTGCCCCGGGACCCAGTCGCCGCGGGGTGGCGTCACCGAGAGCTCTTGACCTGTGCCGTGTGCGTCAAGGTGATCAGCAGCAGACCACCGGCGAGGTTGCCCACCGTGGCCAGCCCGACGTTGCGGAGCAGGTCGACGTAGGTGACCGCATCGGACAACCAGACGCCGAAGAGGATCTGCAGGCCCGAGACGGCGGCGTGGTCGAAGGGGCCGAGGGCGAGGAAGAAGCCCACCATCGCGCTGACCAGGATGCGGGCGCTGACCGAGTTGACCGCCTTGAGCATGTAGGAGAGGAGGGTCACCAGCGCCCCGGCGAGGACGGCCCGGGCGAGGGTCGGGGCCCAGCCGAGCGCCGCGGTGCCCTCGGCGAGGTGCACCAGCACCTGATCGGCATCGCCGGGCAGGGCGCCCTCGACCGTCATGACCCCGACCAGCACCGCGCCGCCGATGAGGTTGAGCAGCAGGATGGTGCCCCACAGCCGCACCATGCGGACCCAGACCCGCACGCCGCCTTCCTCGATCGCGGCCGCCACCGGGTCGAAGAAGTTCTCGCTGAACAGCTCGGTCCGCCCGACGATGAGGAAGACGACCCCGAACGAGAAACCGATGGCGCCCACCACCTCGGCGGGCCGCTCGCCCATCGCCGAGTCCAGCAACGCCACGATCACGCCCAGGGCCACGATCCCGAAGACGATCGTGACGCCCGCGATGAAGCCGGTGCTCACCTGTTCCAGTGGCGGCATGTAGAGCCGCCGGTGCCCCTCCTTGCGCGCGCGGGCGTAGATCTCGTCGGGATCCGGTGCCACAGCCATGGCACCTGAGCTACCACCGATCCGGTGATGGGACACCCGGTCCTGCTGTCGTTCGCGTGACGGAGCCGGGGTGCCGGAGTCGTCGGCGGTGCGCAGGAGGAGCACCGACCCCTCACCGGGAGGAGCCAGCCGTGCCCGCAGGACGAGTTGTCGGAGACCGGGCGACAGCGGCGGTGACGCCGCCCATGGAGGAGACCAACGAGGCCGGACCCGACCAGTTGGCCACCGCCAGGCAGCAGGGGACGCCCACGCGCCGCACTGCAGGCGATGCTGGAGGAGGACGGCGCAGCCGTCAGCGCAGCGGGCAACGTCGTCGTCGCCCCGGTCGACGAGCAGACCGAGGCAGGTACGCCCCAGACGGGGACGGCGGCCTGGTCTGGCGCGAGGCGCCGGAAGCGGCCGACGCCCACCTCGAGGTGGTCGTGGCCGACCTCGCCGACGGCCGGTTCGTCCCGGGTCGCGAGCCGAGCCACGCCGCCCGATCCCGCGGCCCCGAGACGTCCTGCGCAGGCTGACCGCCCGACGGGGCCCGCGCCGGGCCCTCGGGCGTCGCGGTCCGTGACGACGTTCCTTGCGGATTCGTGACGACGGCAGCGATCCGGGATTGGGGCTGCCGGAGGCCGGGCATGTCGGCCGGGCGCACATCCGACGTCGGCCATGGCCGACCGACCCGAGGAGAACGATGACCAGCATCTCACTGCCTGCACGCCGCAACCGGTGGCGCTCCGCCGCCGCCGGCGTCGCCATCGCCGCCGCGTCGTTCACCATGACCGCTTGCGGAAGTGAGGACGAGGGCGTCGAGGACACCGGCGTGGTCGAGGAGGGTGACGTCCTCGAAGAGGAGGAGGACGAGTAGGACTCGTCCGGTCGCGACAGCTGGGTCGGTCGGTGGGGCTGCGAGGTCTGCGCCCCACCGACCGACTGCGTTCCGGCGGCTGAACGGGCTCGGGGGCTCGTGCAGCCGGTCGCCCGACCCGGTCCCCGGACTCCGACCGCAACCGCGGGACCACCTGATGCCGGCGAGGGAGCGCGATGCCACCGCAGACCGAGACCCGCCGCCTGGCCCAGGGGTTCGGCCGTGCGGTCGGCGGGGCTCTGCTGTTCGCCCTGCCCGTGCTGATGACGATGGAGGTGTGGCGGCTCAGCCTGAGCATCGACCGCCACCGGCTCCTCGTCCTCACCGTCGGGACGGTCCTGCTGGTGGTCGGCCTCGCCCGTCGCCTCGGCATCGCCGGGGGCGGTTGGCGGGCCGCTTCGGTGGACGCGGGCGTGGCGTTCCTCGCCGCGGCCGTTGCCGCCGCGGTCGTCCTGACCACACTGGGCGTCCTGGACTGGCTCCGGGACTGGCGAGACGCGACGTCGATCCTCGGACTCGCCCTGCTGCCGGCCGCGGTCGGCGCCTCGTACGCCCGGGCCCAGCTCGGCGAGGGCGGATCCTCCCCGGCCAGGTCCGGGTACGGCCACGAGGTCTTCCTCATGGCGGCCGGTGCGGTCGTGTTCGCGGCCAGTCTGGCGCCGACGGAGGAGATCGTCCTGCTGGCGGCCACGATGACCCCCTGGCACACGCTGGCCCTCGTCGGCACCACCCTCGCGCTGATGCACGCGTTCGTCTACCAGGTCGGCTTCGGTGGGCAGGAGCACGACGACGGCCCGATCCGGGCCTTCGTGGGCTTCACCCTGGTCGGCTACGCGGTGGCGCTGTGCCTCTCGGCCTACCTCCTGTGGGCACTCGGCCGCTTCGACGACACCGGCCTGGTCATGGTGGTCACCGAGACGGTCGTGCTCGCTCTCCCCGCTGGCCTGGGTGCCGCGGTGGCCCGGCTCATCCTGTGACGAGAGGGACCTGTGTCTGATCCGGACGAGGACACCGAGAGCACGGAGCACGGTGGCACGTCGGCGGCCGAGTACGCCGCGGGCGGGCTGGGCGGGCTGCTGGTGTTGTTGCTGGTCGCCTTCCTCGGCTACCAGGCCCTCGCGGTGCGGGACAGCGGACCGGACCTGGCTGTCGAGGTCACGGACGTCCGGCTCGTGGGCACCGGGTACGAGGTGCGCCTCGAGGTCACCAACGACGGCGGCACCACGGCCGAGGCTGTCCACCTCGGCGGCGAGCTGGCGCGAGACGGACGGCAGGTGGAACAGGCGTCGGCCAGCATCTCCTACGTCCCCCCGGACAGCCGGCGGGAGGCGGTCCTGGTCTTCACCGCCGACCCACGCGACGGCGACCTCGCCGTCGGCGTGGAGGGCTACCGGCCCGCCTGAGGGAAGGGCAGCCAGTGGCGCGCCCGGCAGGGATCGAACCTGCGACCAAGTGCTTAGAAGGCACCTGCTCTATCCACTGAGCTACGGGCGCTCGCGGCCAGATCATCGCATCGGACCGGGGCGTCGTGCCGGAACCGGGGGCGTAGCGGTCGGCACCGACTGCTCGGTGTCGGCCGTCCACAGCGGGCGGGCGTGTCCACAGTCCAGCCGGACGCCTGTCCTGGCCCGCCGCTGCGCTCCACGGTGGTCCCAGCCCGGCAGGTCGCCGGGGACCGCACCCTGAGGAGCACCGTGAACGACACCCCTCTGCACGTCGTCGGCAACGTGGTCGACGTCCCGCGCCAGAACCGGACCAGCAACGGGTCGGTGACCAACTTCCGGATGGCCTCCACCTCCCGCCGCTGGGACGAGGAGACCAAGGGCTTCATCGACGGCGCCACGCTGTGGATCGACGTGGCCTGCTGGAACGAGCTGGGCGGCAACGTGGCCCGCAGCGTGACCAAGGGCGACCCGGTGGTCGTCGTCGGCAACCTGCTGACCGAGTCCTGGGAGAGCGAGACGGGGCGCCGCAGCGCCAACCGGATCAAGGCGATCGCGGTCGGGTTGAACCTCGCCCGCGGCTGGTCGGACTTCACCCGGCCGCCGCGCGTCGACCGGTCCGCCGGGCTCGCCTCCCCGCAGGAGCCGGGTGAGGACGCGTCGTCGACCGAGGACCCGTACGCCCACCGGCCCACGGACTACACCGGGGGGTCGGAGACGTTGCACAGCACAGACTCCGAGGTCACGTCCGAGGAGCCGGCGGTCCCGGCGCTGACGTGAGCCTCCCCGGCTGGGAGGATCGGAGCTGAGAACGCAGGGGGCGGGGCCGGTGCCCGCCGAGCACGGCTGCCCCGCCCCGCCCCCACTCGCGACCCGACGGAAGGCTCCCACTCAGTGGCCCAGTACATCTACTCGATGGTCCGTGCGCGCAAGGCGCACGGCGACAAGGTGATCCTCGACGACGTGACGCTGGCGTTCCTGCCCGGCGCCAAGATCGGTGTCGTCGGCCCCAACGGTGCCGGCAAGTCGACCGTCCTGAAGATCATGGCCGGCATGGAGACCGCGTCCAACGGGGACACCGTGCTCGCCCCCGGCGCCTCGGTCGGCATCCTGGAGCAGGAGCCGCCGCTGAACGAGGACCTCGACGTCCGCGGCAACGTCGAGGAGGCGGTGAAGGACCTCCGCGCGGCGCTCACCCGCTTCGAGGAGGTCAGCGCCGCCATGGGCGAGCCCGACGCCGACTTCGACGCGCTGATGGCCGAGCAGGGCGAGCTCATGGAGGTCATCGAGAACGCCGAGGGCTGGGAGCTCGACAACCGCATCGAGCAGGCGATGGACGCGCTGCGCTGCCCGCCCGGCGACGCCGACGTCCGCGTGCTCTCCGGTGGTGAGCGTCGCCGGGTGGCGCTGTGCAAGCTGCTGCTGGAGGCCCCCGACCTGCTCCTGCTGGACGAGCCCACCAACCACCTGGACGCGGAGAGCGTCGCGTGGCTGGAGCAGCACCTGGAGAAGTACGCCGGCACCGTCGTCGCCGTCACCCACGACCGGTACTTCCTGGACAACGTCGCCCAGTGGATCCTCGAGCTCGACCGCGGCCGGGCCTACCCCTACGAGGGCAACTACTCCACCTACCTGGAGACCAAGGCCACCCGGCTCAAGGTCGAGGGGGCCAAGGACGCCAAGCGCGCCAAGCGGCTGAAGGACGAGCTGGAGTGGGTCCGCTCCGGTGCCAAGGCGCGCCAGGCCAAGAGCAAGGCGCGGCTGGCCCGCTACGAGGAGATGGCCACCGAGGCGGACAAGTTCCGCAAGCTGGACTTCGAGGAGATCCAGATCCCGCCGGGCCCGCGACTGGGCAGCGTCGTCGTCGAGACGAACAAGCTCACCAAGGGCTTCGGCGACCGGGTGCTCATCGACGGGCTGTCCTTCACGCTGCCGCGCAACGGCATCGTCGGCGTGGTCGGGCCGAACGGCGTCGGCAAGACCACGCTGTTCAAGATGCTGGTCGGCGAGGACAAGCCCGACGACGGCGACATCAAGATGGGCGAGACGGTGAAGGTCGCCTACGTCGCGCAGGACCGCAGCGGCATCGACCCGGCCAAGAGCCTGTGGGAGGTCGTCTCCGACGGCCTGGACCACATCAAGGTCGGCAACGTCGAGATGCCCTCCCGAGCCTACGTCTCGGCGTTCGGCTTCAAGGGCCCGGACCAGCAGAAGAAGGCGGGGGTGCTCTCCGGCGGTGAGCGCAACCGGCTGAACCTGGCGCTGACCCTCAAGCAGGGCGGCAACCTGCTGCTGCTCGACGAGCCCACCAACGACCTGGACACCGAGACGCTGACCAGCCTGGAAGGCGCGCTGCTGGAGTTCCCCGGCTGCGCCGTGGTCGTCAGCCACGACCGGTGGTTCCTCGACCGGGTGGCGACGCACATCCTGGCCTACGAGGGCGACTCGAAGTGGTTCTGGTTCGAGGGCAACTTCGACGACTACGAGAAGAACAAGGTCGAGCGGCTCGGCCCGGACGCCGCCCGCCCGCACCGCGCCACCTACCGGAAGCTCACCCGGGACTGACGAAGGACCCCGCTGCCCCCCCTGCAGCGGGGCCGGCGGGACCTCGACGGCCGGTCGGAGCGCTTCGCTCCGGCCGGCCGTCGTCGCGTGGTGGCCTTCGGTGTCCGGCCTGCGTCAGGCGCCGAACCGGGCGACGAAGCGCACCTGGCCGCGGGTCTCCACCGCGTGCCGGCGGTAGTGCCCCCGCACGAAGGCGACCGCCCGGGCCGGGGGGAGTCCGTCCAGGACGGCCAGGCAGGCCAGCGCCGTCCCGGTGCGACCGGTGCCGCCCGCGCACGCGACCTCGACCCGCTCGGTCCCCGCCCGCTGCCACAGCTCACCCAACGCCTCGTGCAGGTCGCCGGGGGCGGTGGGCAACCGGAAGTCCGGCCAGCACACCCAGCGGGTGGTCCAGGGGACGGGACACGGGGGCCGGCCCAGCAGGTAGAGGCCGTACGTGGGCGTCGCACCGCCCTCGGGCAACGGCCGGCGCAGGCCGCGACCGCGGACCCGGCGCCCCGACGGCAGCACCAGCACGCCTGGCTCGGTCTCCGCCCACGGGTCCACGAGCGCACCGTAGGCCTGCACGCGCCGCGAGGGAACAGGGCCGCTGCGGACGGCGGCGGGCCATGAGGCAGGGTGACCGGTGTGAGGCACACCGTCGCCGTCCCGATGCGCTGGTCGGACATGGACGCCTATCAGCACATCAACAACGTGGCCTTCCTCGGCTACTTCGAGATGGCGCGGGTCGACCTGTTCTTCGACCAGCCCACCCACGACGAGAAGACCGGCCTGCGCCGCGGCATCGTGGTCGCGACGCACGAGATCGCGTACAAGCGGCCGGTGCTCTACGACGCCGACCCCCTGCAGGTGCAGATCTGGGTCTCCGGCGTCCGGGCTGCCGCCTTCACCTGTCACTACGAGCTCTTCGACCACGGCCAGCTGGCCGTCACCGGCAGCACCCTGCTGGTGACGTTCGACTTCGCGCTGAACCGGCCGCGCCGGCTCACCCCGGAGGAGAAGACCTTCCTGGCCCGCTACCTCGACGAGCCCGGCGACTGATCAACCGCAGCGACGAGAACCGCCCCGCTGCGGCATCCGCGGGGGCGGACACCGCAGCGGGGCGGTCCTGGTCAGGTGCCGGGAGGTCAGCGGCTGCGGCGGACCAGCGCCCAGGCGCCGCTCAGCACACCGGCGGCCACGACCGCCTTGACGAGGCCACCGACGATGAACGGGTAGAAGCCCGCCTCCAGCGCCGCAGAGGCCGAGAGCCCGGCGCTGACGGCCAGCCACGGCACCCCGACGGCGAAGATGACCGCCTGGCCGGCGACGAACAGCGGTGCGGCCTTCAGCGGCTGCCGGTCCATCCCGCGACGGGCGGCCAGGCCGATCAGGAAGGCGGCGGGGATGAAGCCGACGACGTACCCGCCGGTGGCACCGAAGACGACCTCGACGCCGCCACTGGCTTCCGAGTAGAACGGCAGCCCGACCAGCGCCGCCATGATGTAGACGGCCTGCACCGCCACCCCGCGGACCGGACCGAGGCTGGCCGCGGTCAGCACGACCGCCAGCGTCTGGCCGGTGATCGGCACCGGCGAGCCGGGGACCGGGATGGACACCTGGGCCAGCAGTGCGGTGAATAGCACGCCGAGGCCGACCAGCGCGACGTTGCGCGCCCGGACGGCCGGCACGAGGTCGGCGAGAACGAGCGGGCGCGCCGGGAGCGCGGGCAGCGAGGCAGTGGCCACGGGTCCTCCTGAGGTGCAGGTCGGCGCGGTGCGCCGTGGGTCGGCTGAGAGTCTGCCCTACCCGGGCGCGTACCCGAACCGCTGGTGCGCCGGGCTCACGGTCGCAGCCACACGGCCCCGTCGACCGGCACTGCGCCGTCGGCGACCGGTGCGCTCGCCAGGAGGACCTGCCCCTCCGGCAGCGGGACCGGTGCGGCCGAGAGGTTGAGCAGGCAGACCAGCCCACCGGGGCGCCGGAACACCAGGCAGCCCTCCGGTGCGGGCAGCCACTCCACGCCGTCACCGGCGAAGGCGGGAGAGCTGCGGCGCAGCGCCAGCGCGGCTCGGTACAGCGACAGCATCGAGTTCGCGTCGTCCGCCTGGGCCTCGGCGGTCAGCGGCGCCCAGCCGGTGGGCATCGGCAGCCAGGTGTCGGCGGTCGTGGAGAACCCGTACGGCGGCTGGTCGCCGGACCAGGGCAGCGGTACCCGGCAGCTGTCCCGTCCCCGCTCGGTGCGCCCGGAGCGTTCCCAGATCGGGTCCTGCAGCACCTCGTCGGGCAGGTCGACGTCGGGCATGCCGAGCTCGTCGCCGTTGTAGACGTAGGCGACCCCGGGCAGCGCCAGCTGCAGCAGCGCCGCGGCCCGCGCTCGCCGGGTGCCGACCTCACCGCCGCCGTAGCGGGAGACGTGCCGGGGCCGGTCGTGGTTGGACAGCACCCAGCAGGCCGGCGCCGGGGTGGCGGCGACGGTGGCCAGCGAGTGCTCCACCGCCGAACGCAGCTCCTCGGGCTCCCACTCGGCGGTCAGCAGCCGGAAGTTGAAGGCCAGGTGCAGCTCGTCCGGGCGCAGGTACTGGGCCAGCCGCTCGTCGTCGAACACCCAGACCTCGCCCACCGCCATCCGGTCGGGGTAGCGGTCCAGCACCGCGCGCACCCGCTGGTGCAGCTGGTGCACGTGGTCCTGGTCGAAGCGCAGGTCGCCCGGGCCGTCGTCGGCGAACAGCCCGGTGTCCTCCGCCGGCACCATGTCCGGCAGCCCGGCGGGCTTGGCCATCCCGTGCGCCACGTCGATCCGGAAGCCGTCCACCCCGCGGTCGAGCCAGAACGCCAGGGTCTCCTCGAGGTCGGCGACCACCTCGGGGTTGCTGTAGTCGAGGTCGGGCTGCTCGGGGGCGAACAGGTGCAGGTACCACTGGCCGTCGGGCACCCGGGTCCAGGCCGGCCCACCGAACACCGAGGGCCAGTTGTTCGGCGGCTGTGCGCCGTCCGGGCCGGCCCCGTCGCGGAAGAAGTACCGGTCCCGGGCCGGGGAGCCGGCCGGGGAGGTCAGCGCCTCGCCGAACCACTCGTGGTCGTGGGAGCTGTGGTTGGGCACCAGGTCGATGGTCACCCGCAGGCCCAGCTCGTGGGCGTCGTGCAGCAGCGCGTCGAAGCCGGCCAGGTCGCCGAAGACCGGCTCCACGCCGCGGGGGTCGGCGACGTCGTAGCCGTGGTCGTGCATCGGCGAGGGGTAGAACGGCGTGATCCAGAGGGCATCGACGCCGAGCTCGGCGAGGTACGGCAGGTGCGCGCGGATGCCGGCCAGGTCACCGACGCCGTCGCCGGTGGCGTCGGCGAAGCTGCGCACGTAGACCTGGTAGAAGACCGCGTCCCGCCACCAGTCGGCGGTCGTGGGGGAGACGGGCGGCGGGTGCTGGCTCAGCGGGGGCTCCTCGGGAGGTCGGTGCAGGTGCGGCCGCGGCGCAGGGGTCGGTCAGCGGTTCTGCATGCTGTGCGCCGCCATCTCCAGGTAACCCCACAACGTCGCGTCCTGCTCGGCGGTCAGCTCGAGGGAGTCGACGGCGGCCCGCATGTGGGTGAGCCACGCGTCGCGCGCCTTCTCGTCGACGGCGAAGGGCGCGTGCCGCATCCGCAGCCGGGGGTGTCCACGCTCCTCCGAGTAGGTGCGCGGCCCACCCCAGTACTGCTCCAGGAACATCCGCAGTCGGGTCTCGGCGCCCTCCCAGTCGTCCGCCGGGTACATCGGGCGGAGGATCGGGTCCTCCCGGACCGCGCCGTAGAAGTGCGCGACCAGGGTGCGGAAGGTCTGCTCGCCGCCGATCTCGTCGTAGAAGCTGCCCGCCGACGGCAGCGACCGGCTCGTCTCGCTCATGACTGCGATGGTCCTCCAGGGACGGGCGCCGGGTGCACGGGGGCCGTGGCCGCTGGGGGTCGGCTGCGCCGCAGGGCGATCAGCGGGACGACGACGACGACCAGGCCGAGGCCGCCCGACAGCGCCACCACCGTGCTCGGTGCCAGGGCCTCGGCCCCGAGCCCGGCCAGCACCACACCGAGCCCCTGGACGCCGGCGAGCCCCGCGGCCGCGACGCCGAACGCCCGCCCGCGGTAGGCGCTGGGCACCGCCTGCACGAAGGCGACGTTCAGCGGGATCGAGCAGGCGCCGCCGATCCCGGCGACGAAGAAGAGCGCCACCACGGCGGTGAACGCGGCGGTGCCGGTGCCCAGCCACAGGGGCACCAGCCCGGCCAGCAGCACACCGCTCAGCGACAGGGCGACCAGCGGGGCCAGCAGTCGCTCGCGGACGTGTGGCGGGCAGAACCGGCCGACGACCAGACCGCCGAGGGCGGTGCCCGCCGGTGCGGCGGCCAGCAGCACGCCGGTGGCCGCGGTCGTGCCCTGCAGCTGCAGGCCCAGCGGGGTGGCGATGCCCTCGGGGGCGTTGACGAACAGGGCGGCCACCCAGAGCACCCCGACGATGGACAGCAGCCGGGGCGTGGTGGCGACGAACCGCATGCCGCTGGCGGTCTCCTGCCACAGCGATCGGGCCTCGGCCTCGGCGTCGGCCACCCCCGGCGCCGGGCGGGGCTGCAGGCCGAGGGCCAGCCAGCCGGCGGAGACGGCGAAGGTGGCGGCGTTCAGCAGCAACGCCGCCGAGGGGGAGAAGTGCAGGAGCAGGGCGCCGCCGAGCAGGAAGCCGATCACCTGGGACACCTGGGCCGTGATCCCGGTCAGCGAGGTGGCCACGGCGTAGCGGTCGCCCTCCAGCACGTCGGCCATCAGCGCTGACCGGGCCGCCTCGAACGGTGGCGAGCACAGCGACACCAGCAGCAGCAGGCCCAGCAGCAGCGCCAGCGGCATGCCCGGGACCGCCATGCCGGCCACCAGGACCGCGCGGATCACGTCGCTGGTGATCAGCACCCGGTGCCGGGGGAGCCGGTCGGCCAGCGCGGCCAGCACCGGGCCACCGAGGACCCACGGCAGGTAGCTGATCCCGAAGGTGATCGCCGACAGCAGCGCCGACTGGGTGCGCTGGTAGACGAGCACGGTCAGCGCGACCCGGGCGAGCTCGTCGCCGATCGTGGAGAGCAGGTAGGAGCCGAACAGCGGACGGAACTCGCCGACGGCGAAGACCTGCCCGTAGGTGGCCGGCCGACTGGTCGGGCGTGCTGGACGCGAGCGGGGGCGGCTCAGCAGCGTCCCCTGCCGTCAGGGGCGGCGATCACCGTTCGTGCCCGTTCCATGACGCGGGAGTGTGGCAGGTCGGGCGCGCACCGTCGCTCACCGGCAGGGGAGCTGCTCGGCGTGCCGCCCGCGTTCCGGTACCGGAACGCCCAACTGCGGCCCGAGCTGCCGCTGAGGTGGCGCTGCCACATGACGGAAGCTCCCGTTGACGTGACCTGCGCCACGACCTAGCGTCCGCCGCCACCCACCCGAACGCCGTCCCCCTGTCTCGTGTGCGGCGGCCGCCGAGATCCACTGGAGGAACGCGTGCTCAGGACGTCCAAGAGCTCGATGGTGCTGGGCTCGATGGTGATCGGCGCCCTGGTGCTCGCCGGCTGCGGCGGCGGGGACGACGAGGCCGCCGAGCCCGCGGCCGGCGCGGCAACCGATGAGCTGACCACCGTGCGGGTGGGGGCGATCCCGATCGTGGACGTGGCGCCGCTGTACCTGGCCCAGGAGGTCGGGATCTTCGCCGACCACGGCCTGGAGGTGGAGCCCTTCCTCGCCCAGGGCGGCGCCGCCATCGTGCCGGCGGTGCTCTCCGGGGAGGCGGAGTTCGGCTTCTCCAACATCACCAGCCTGCTGCAGGCCGAGTCGCGCGGGGTGCCGCTGGCCCTGGTCGCGCCGGGTCCGGGGGCCACCGGCGACCCGGAGGAGGATTTCGCCGCGGTGATCGTCCCCGACGACTCCGACGTGCAGGAGCCGGCCGACCTGGCGGGGAAGCGGATCGCCATCAACTCGATCAACAACATCAGCGACACCGTCGTCCGGGAGACCGTCCGGCAGGACGGCGGCGACCCCTCGTCGATCCAGTTCGTGGAGCTGGCCTTCCCCAACATGGTCGCCGCGGTCGCCGACGGCTCGGTGGACGCGGCCTTCGCCGTGGAGCCGTTCGCCACCGTCGGGGTGAGCCAGGGCATGCGGGTGGTCGCCGCCCCCTACACCCAGACCGACGAGGCGCTGACCGTCGCCGGGTACTTCACCTCCGACCAGTACGCCGCCGAGAACCCCGAGACCGTGCAGGCCTTCGCCGATGCCATGGAGGAGGCGCAGCAGTACGCCACCGAGCACCCCGACGAGGTGCGCGAGGTGCTGGGCAGCTACACGAACATCGACCCGGCGATCGCCCAGGAGCTGACGCTGCCCACCTACCAGACCGAGATCAACCGCGACTCGGTCGAACGGCTGCTCGAGCTCGGCGTCGAGGACGGGATCATCCCCGAGGGCGTGGACCTGGAGAACGTGTTCGCCGACCTGGAGTGAGCGGGCCGGCCGGCGCCCGCCCTCAGCTTCGGGCGGGCGCCAGCCCGGTGTGCGCCGCCAGGAAGGCCAGCTGGTCGGCGGCCAGGCCGACCGTGCGACTGACCGCCCGGGCCCCGTGCCCGACCGACAGCTCCCGGCGCAGCACGATCGGGGCCGCCGCCGTCGTCGCGTGCTGCAGGGCGGCGGCGAGCTTGCGGGCGTGCAGCGGGTCCACCCGGGTGTCGGACTCGAAGGTCGTGAACAGCACCGCCGGGTAGGCGGTGCCCTCGACCACCCGGTGGTAGGGCGAGTAGCCCAGCAGCCAGCCCAGCTGCACCGGGTCGGCGGCGGTGCCGTACTCGTCGTTCCAGGTGCGGCCCAGCCCGAACAGCTCGTACCGCACCATGTCCAGCAGCGGGGCGCTGCAGACGACGGCGGCGACCAGGTCGGGGTGCTGGGTGGCCATGGCGCCCACCAGCAGCCCGCCGTTCGAGCCGCCCATCACCGCCAGCTGCGCCGGCGTCGTCCAGCCCTCGGCGATCAGGTGACCGGCGGCCGCGGCGAAGTCGTCGAACACGTTCTGCTTGCGCTCCCGCATCCCGGCCCGGTGCCACTCCTCGCCGTGCTCGGACCCGCCACGCAGGTTCGCCACCACCCACACCCCGCCGGCGGCCACCCAGGCCAGCGCCTGCGCGCTGTAGGCCGGGGTGAGCGAGACGTTGAAGCCGCCGTAGCCGTAGAGCACGGTCGGGCGCGGGGTGTCGGGGGTGCCGGTGGCGGAGAGCACGAACAGGTGCACCGGCGTCCCGTCCGACGACGTCGCGTGGGCCTCGACCACCTGGACGTCGGGCACGCTGCCGGCCACCGGCGCCTGCTCGTGGGGGGTGAGCGCAGTGGGGTCGGCCGCGTCCCAGCGGAGCACCGACGGGGGCGTCGCGTAGTCGGTGAAGCCGACCCAGGCGGTCGTGCCGCCCTCCGGCGGCGCGCTGACGCCGGCGACGCTGCCCGGAGGGAGGGCGGTCACCTGGGCGAGCCGGCCGGAACCGTCGGCGGCCCACACCGAGAGCCGGTCGGTCGCGTCGACTGCGTGGACGGCGAGCACCCGCAGGTCGCCGTCGGGGCCGTCGACCAGGGCGACGTCGCCGAGCACCCCGTCGTCGGACTGCGGGACCACCTCCTGCCAGGCCGACGGCGTCCAGCTGGCCGGGGCGGTCGGGTCGGCCACCACCAGCCGGCTGCGAGGGGCGTCCCGGTCGGTGTGCAGCCACAGCCGGCCGTCCCGGGCCACCCACGCCGAGGTCTGCGCGTCCACGCCGACCTGCAGCTCGCGGAGGACGCCGTCCCCGGCCAGGTCGGCCAGCCACACGTCGTCCCGCGGCGCGGTGCCGACCGAGGCGGAGACGACCAGCCAGCGGCCGTCGGCGCTGGTGCGGGCGCCGAAGTAGGTCGCGGGGTCGCTGCCCTCCCCGTGCACCAGGACGTCGTCGGCGGGGTCGGTGCCCACCCGGTGTCGCCACACCCGGCGGTGGAACTGCTCCTCGCCGGCCGGGACGAGCTCGGGGGCCAGCCGCCGCACGTAGAAGAGCTCCGTACCCCCGGGCAGCCAGCCGACGGGGGAGTAGCGGCAGCGGTCGATCGGGCCCTCGACCAGCTCCCCGGTGCCGACGTCCAGCAGGAACAGCTGGGACTCCTCGTCGCCGCCGACCGAGACCTGGTAGGCCAGCCGGTCGCCCTCCCACGAGGGCGACCAGGCGTCCAGCGTGGTGGTGCCGGCCGGGTCCAGCGCCGTCGGGTCGACCAGCACCCGCACGCTGCCGTCGGGTTCGGTGACCCGCAGCACGGCGTGCTCCTGGCCGGGGTCACGGCGGGTGGAGAAGGCGCGGCCGTTGCGCCACACCGGGATGCCCACGGCACCGGCGTGCACCAGTTCGGCCATCCGCTCGGCGAACGCCGGACGGCCGGGGAGGCCGGCGAGGAGCTCGGCGGCCAGCTCGTCCTGCGCGGCGGCCCAGGCCACGCTGCGCGGGTCCTCGGCGTCCTCCAGCCAGCGGTAGGGGTCGGCGACCGGGTGACCGTGCAGGTCGTCGACCAGGTCCAGGCGGGGGGCATCGGGGTAGCGCACGCGCCGACCGTAATCCGGGCACGGTCGGCCGTCGGCGGGGGTCGCTCCCGTTATCACACCGGGGCAGTGCAGGATGAAGGTGCCCGTGGGCTGTCGAAGCCGTCGGTGGCCGGGGGCACTCGGAGGTGTCCCGTGTCGATCACCGCACTCGGGTCGTCGTCCGGGCCGGGTACCACCGGCTCCCGACGCGACGCCCTGGCCAGTCCGCACGCGCCTGCCCCGGCGGCGTCCACCACCGGCGCGACGCTCCTGCTGAACGCCACGTACGAGCCGTTGTGCGTGGTCTCCAGCCGCCGCGCGATCGTGCTCGTCCTCGCCGCCAAGGCCGAGGCCGTCGACGTCACCGACGACGAGGTGCACGCCGAACGGGTGACCGTGGCCGTGCCCGTCGTCGTGCGGCTGACCCGGTACGTGCGGGTGCCCTACCCGGTGTCGGTGCCGCTGTCCCGCCGGGCGGTGTTCACCCGGGACGGGCAGACCTGCGTGTACTGCGGGGGGTCGGCGACCAGCATCGACCACGTGGTGCCGCGCAGCCGGGGTGGCACCCACACCTGGGACAACGTCGTGGCCGCCTGCCGGCGCTGCAACCACACCAAGGCCGACCGGTCGCTGGCCGAGATGGGGTGGTCGTTGCCGCACCCGCCGGGCGCGCCCAGCGGTGCCGCCTGGCGGCTGCTCGGGCACCGGACGGTCGACCCGCGCTGGCGGGAGTGGCTGGGCATGCCCGACTCGGTGAGCGCCTGACGAACTTGGCAGGATCCCGGACGTGAACGACGGAGCACGGCGACTGTGGTCCCTCGGTGAGCCGTTCCACGCGCTCACCTACTTCGCCGACGAGGCGCGCACCGCCTACGCCGAGGCCGGGGTCCGCGGCTTCTGGGCGGGGTACTTCGCCGGCCGCGCCGCGCCCCTGGGGCCGGTCGGGCCGGCGCTGGTGACGGCGACCTTCGGGTCCTTCGCCCCCGAGTTCGTCGCCCGCCGGGTCCCGGACGTGTGGACGGCGACGTCCCCGGCCGCCGCCCTCGCCGCCCGGCTGGCCGGGGTGGACGCCGCGGTCCACCGGTCGCTGTCGGAGTGGCTCGGTTCCCCCGAGGCCGAGGAGGCCGCGACGCTGGCCCGCCGCGCCGCCGAGGCCGTCGACGTCCTCGGCCGGCCACTGGCGGCGGCCAACGCGGACGTGCCCTGGCCGGTCGAACCGCACCTGGTGCTGTGGCAGGCGCTGACCACGCTGCGCGAGCACCGGGGCGACGGTCACCTGGCCGTCCTGCTGCAGCACGAGCTGTTGGGGCTGCCGGCACTGGTGCTCACCGCGGCGGCCGGGACGTCGTCGGCCGACTGGCTGCAGAAGGCCCGCGGCTGGTCGCCGGAGCAGTGGGCGGCCTGCGCCGAGGAGCTCACCGGACGCGGCCTGCTGGCCGACGGGGAGCTCACTCCCGAAGGTGTCGCGCTCCGCCAGGCGGTCGAGGCCGACACCGACCGCCTGGCGCAGGGCCCGTGGACGGCGCTCGGGCAGGACGGCTGCGATCGGCTGGCCGAGCTGCTGACGTCGGTGCGCCGGGCGATCGTGGCGGCGGGGGACTGGCCGCCGCAGAACCCGATCGGCGTCCCGGAGCCGGCCTGAGGCCCGGCTGTCAGGTCACCCGGGCGCGCTCGGTCGGGTAGCCCTCGTGCGCCCGGTCGGCGAGCACGGCGCGCAGCCGGTCCATCGCGTCCCAGACGTCGACGAACCGGGTGTAGAGCGGCGCGGGGCCCAGTCGCAGCCGGTCCGGGGTCCGGAAGTCCGGCACGACGCCGCGGTCGATCAGCGCCTGGGTCAGCTGCCAGGCCTGCGGGTGCGCCAGGCTGACGTGCGCCCCACGCCGGGCCGCCTCCCGCGGTGAGGCGACGGTGACCCCGTGTCCGGCCAGCCACTCGTCGGCCAGCGCGATCACCAGCTCGGTCAGGGCCTGGCCCTTGACCGCCAGTCGCTCGATGCCGGCTTCCGCCGACAGCCGGGCGCCGACCTCCACCGCGGCCATGGCCAGCACCGGGGGAGTGCCGACGGCGAACCGGTCCACGCCGTCGGCCGGGTCGTACGCCGTCCCCATGGCGAACTGGTCGCGCTGCCCGAACCACCCCCAGATCGGCTGGCGCAACTGCTCCTGGAGCTCGCGGCGCACGTACAGGAACGCCGGGGCGCCCGGGCCGCCGTTGAGGTACTTGTAGGTGCAGCCCACCGCCAGGTCGGCCCCGGCCGCCGTGAGCCCGGCGGGCACCGCGCCGGCGGCGTGGCTGAGGTCCCACACGACGAGCGCCCCCGCGTCGCGGGCCAGCCGGGTCACCTCGGCGATGTCGACCAGCGCGCCCGAGCGGTAGGCGACCTGCGAGAGGACGACGACGGCGACCCGCTCGTCCAGCGCACCGGCCAGCACGTCGAGGTCGAGGCCGGTGTCGATGTGCGCCGCCACCTCGCGCACCGTCATCCCGCGCGCCTCGGCCACCCCCGCGACGATGTACCGGTCGGTGGGGAAGTCGTCGGCGCAGCAGACCAGCACGTCCCGGCCGGGGCGGGCGTCGGCCGCAGCGACCAGCAGCTTGTAGAGGTCGACGCTCGTCGTGTCACCGACCAGCACCTCGCCGGGCCGCGCCCCCAGCACGCCCCCGGCGAGGACGTCGCCGATCCGCCCGGACTGCTGCACCCAGTCGCGCCAGGAGCCGACGAGCCCCTGCCCCCACTCCTGCTCGACGACCCGCGCGACGGCGGCGGGGGTCTCCTTCGGCAGCCGGCCCAACGAGTTGCCGTCCAGGTAGAGCAGCCGGTCGGGGCCGTCGTCGTCGGTGCCGGTGAAGCGGGCGCGGAACCCGGCCAGCGGGTCGGTGGCGTCGGCGGCTTCGGCGGCGGCGCGGGAGAGGTCCACACGGAGATCCTGCCGGTGGCGGCTAGCGTCCGGGAGGTGACCTCCTCGCCCGGCACCCAGCTGCACGACCTGACCGCGCTGGAGCAGGCGGCGGCGGTCCGCGCGAAGGAGGTGAGCCCGACCGAGCTCGTCGAGCACTCCCTCGCCCGCATCGAGGCGCTGGACACCGCTCTCGGGGCGTTCCTGACCGTCACCCCCGACCGGGCGCGCGCGGCGGCGGCGGCAGCCGACCAGGCAGTGCTGGCCGGCGGGGACCTGCCGCCGCTGCACGGCGTCCCGACCGCGATCAAGGACCTGGCCAACACCGCCGGGGTGCGCACCACCTTCGGCTCGGCGGTGCTGGCCGACTTCGTGCCCACCGTCGACGACGCCGTGGTCACCGCGCTGGCCGCCGCCGGCACGATCAGCCTGGGCAAGACGAACACCCCCGAGTTCGGCTTCCCCTGCTACACCGACAACGACCTCGCCGGCCCCGCCCGGTGCCCGTGGGAGCCCTCGCTCCTGGCCGGGGGTTCCAGCGGCGGTGCGGCTGCTGCGGTGGCCGCCGGGCTGCTGCCGTTCGCCCACGGGTCCGACGGCGGCGGCTCCATCCGCATCCCCGCCGGGATCAACGGGCTGTTCGGGATCAAGCCCAGCCGCGGCCGGGTGAGCAACGGCCCGCTGAGCAGTGAGACCACCGGCCTGGGCGTCCAGGGGCCGCTGGCCCGCACCGTGCGGGACGCCGCGGCGATGCTGGACGCGATGGCCGGGCCGGTGCTGGGTGACCCGTTCTGGGCGTCGCCGCCGCCGGCCGGGGAGACCTTCCTCGGTTACGCCGACCGCCCGCCGGGCCGGTTGCGGATCGGCCGCTACCTGGACTCCGGCATGCCCGGTGCCGATCTGGACCCGGAGGTGCGGGCGGCGTTCGAGGACGCCTCCGTGCTGCTGTCCGACCTGGGCCACGAGGTCGAGGACCTGCCGGCGGCACCGCTCACGCCCGAGGTCTTCCCCGCCTTCGAGGTGGTCTGGGCGTTGTCGGCCACGACGCTGCCCGTGCCACCGTCCCAGCTGGACCGGCTGCGACCGCTGACCCGGTTCCTCCGCGACCGGGGGCTGGCCCTCAGTGCGAGGGACGCCATGCAGGCGATGTTCACGCTGCGGGTCTTCGCCCGCCGGTTCATCCAGGCCACCACCCGGTACGACGTGCTGCTCGCCCCCATCTGCACGCTGCCGCCCCAGCCGGTCGGCTGGTTCGACGGGGACGGCGACGGGGCTGCCGACTTCGAGCGGCAGAAGCGGTACGCGGCCTTCCCGGCGGTCTACAACGTCACCGGCCAGCCCGCGGTCAGCGTGCCGCTGTGGTGGACGGCGGGTGGGCTGCCCATCGGGACCATGCTCGTGGGCCGCCCGGCCGACGAGGCCACCCTCATCTCGCTGTCCGCACAGCTGGAGGAGGCGCGACCGTGGGCGCACCGACACCCCGCGCTCTGGTGACCCGTCCTGCCGGGCCGGTGCTCGGTGGTCCCGGTAGATTGCCACCATGTCCGTGCTCGAGACCGTGCTCATCTACGGCGTCGTCCCGCTGGTGATCGTGCTGCTGTTCGCTGCGGTGACGTTGTTCCCCGGCCGCAGCAAGGACCGCACCAAGTACCGCCCCGGGCAGTCCTGGGACTACGCACCGCTCTGGTACGAGCCGCACCCCGACGTCCCCGGCGTGGTCGGCGGCCATGCCGAGGACGCTCCCGGGGCGGGGCACGCGGCCCCGCGGCTGGGTGCCACCGCCTCGGTGCTGGCCATCGGTCAGCGTCCGTACGTCCCCGAGGCCGACACCGTGCGGCGCACCGCTGCCGGCGGCGCCCGCGGGACCTGGTGACCGGGCCATGAGCACCTCTGCCGCCCAGCTCCCTCCTTCCTCCGGAGACACCCCCCCGATGACCCAGCAGCTCAACCGGCAGCCCGCCGCCGACCAGCACGGGCCCAGCGCGACGGATCAGACCGGGAACAGCTCCGTCATGGAGCCCGGCTCCGGGCCGTTCAGCTACCGCGACCTCGCCCGGCTCGACGAGGCGCTGACCATGTCCGCCAAGGAGACCGGGCTGCGGTTCACCCTCTACGTCGGCGAGCTGGGCAGTGACACCCGGGCCACCGCGGAGGACCTGCACGCGCGGTCCGGCGGCGACACCACGAACAGCGTCCTGGTCGCCATCTCACCCGGGCAGCGGGTGCTGGAGATCGTCACTGGCACGGCTGCCGCTCGCCGGCTGCCCGACCGGGCCTGCGCCCTGGCCGTCCTGTCGATGACCAGCCGGCTGGGCGCCGGCGACCTGGTCGGGGCGATCATCAACGGGCTGCGGCAGCTGTCCGACGCCGCCGGCCACCCCGCGCGCCGCAACGCCCACTAGTCGCGCCCCTGCAGGGGGCTGAACGCCAGCGGCCCAGGACTCGTCGAGTCCTGGGCCGCTGGCGTTCGGCGCCTCCGCTCTCAGCCGGCGGCGGCGTCCCGCTTGCGCGCCCACAGGGCGCGGGCGACGCCGTCCCGGCCCTCGCTCACCAGCCGGCGCAGCGGTGCCGGCGCGGACTGGTCGGCCAGCCACCCGTCGGCCGCCGCGAGCGTCCGCTCGTCGATGACCTTCGGGAACAGGTACTCCACGGCGTTCTTGGCGATCTCGCCGGGACGCCGCTCCCACAGCCCGCCGATGTCGGCGAAGTACCGGTCCACGTAGGGGGCGGTGAGCTCCTGCTGGGCCGGGTGCCAGAAGCCGGCGACCATCGCCTCGTGCACGGCGTTGGCGATGGACTCGTCGGTGAACGCCCGTTCCCAGGTCTCCGCCTTCGACTCCGGCGTCGGCCGCAGCGCCCGGGCGGTCGCGGCCCGCCGGGCGCCGGTGGCGGTGGCGTCCCGCTCGGCCTCCGCGTCGATCTCCGCGTCGCCGGCGGCCCCCACGGCGACCAGGCCGTGCAGGAACGCCCAGCGGGCATCGGTGTCGACCGTGAGGCCCTCGACGGCCAGGGACCCGTCGAGCAGCCCCCGCAGCGCCGCCACGTGCTCGTCGCCACGGGCCGCGGCCGCGAGGGTGCGCGACCACTGCAGCTGGGCGTCGCTGCCGGGCGCCGCGCCGTGCAGGGCGGCCAGCGCCTTGTCGGCCAGCATCTCCCAGCCGGTCGGCGCCCAGGCCGGGTCGGCGTAGGACGCCAGCGCCGACTGCACCCGGGCGAGCAGCGACTGGACGACGCTGATCTCGGTCTCCGCGTCGACGCCGGCGAGCACGAGCTGGACCCAGTCGCGGGCCGCCAGCTCACCGTCGCGGGTCATGTCCCAGGCCGCCGACCAGCACAGCGCTCGCGGCAGCGAGTCGGGGATCGTGCCGATCTGGCTGCGCAGCGTGGCCAGCGACCGCTCGTCGAGGCGCAGCTTGGCGTAGGTCAGGTCGTCGTCGTTGACCAGCACCAGGTCCGCGGCCGGGTGGCCGATCAGCTCGGCCACCTCGGTGCGGGCGCCGTCGACGTCGAGCTCCACCCGATGGGACCGGGTCAGCCCGTCGGGGCCGGAGCTGTAGAGGCCGACCGCCAGCCGGTGCCGCCGCAGCACGGGGTGCGCGGCGACGGCGGTCTGCTCGATCGCGAACGAGGCGTACCGGCCGGAGTCGTCGAGCTCGTAGACCGGACGCAGGGTGTTCACCTGGCTGGTCTGCAGCCACTGCGCCGACCAGTCCGACAGGTCCCGGCCCGATGCCTCGGAGAGCTCGCTGAGCAGGTCGTCGAGGGTGGTGTTGCCGTACTCGTGCTTGCGGAAGTACCGGCGCACCCCGGCCAGGAAGTCGTCCTGCCCGACGTAGGCCACCAGCTGCTTGAGCACCGAGGCGCCCTTGGCGTAGGTGATCCCGTCGAAGTTCACCTCCACCGCGGCGACGTCGACCATGTCGGCCGCGATCGGGTGGGTCGAGGGCAGCTGGTCCTGCGCGTAGGCCCAGGACTTCTCCGTGTTGGCGAACGTCGTCCACGCGGTCGTGTACTCGGTGGCCTCGGCCTGGCACAGCGTGGAGATGTAGGTCGCGAAGGACTCGTTGAGCCACAGGTCGTCCCACCAGCGCATGGTCACCAGGTCGCCGAACCACATGTGCGCCAGCTCGTGCAGGATCGTCTCCGCGCGCCGCTCGTAGCGCGCCCGGCTGGTCTTGGACCGGAAGACGTAGTCCTCCAGGAAGGTCACGCAGCCGGCGTTCTCCATCGCCCCGGCGTTGAACTCGGGGACGAAGAGCTGGTCGTACTTGTCGAACGGGTACGGGTAGTCGAACACCCGGTGGTAGAAGTCGAACCCGGCCTTGGTGACCGCGAAGATCGCGTCCGGGTCGAGGTGCTGGGCCAGCGACGCCCGGCAGTAGATGCCCAGCGGGATGCCGTCGTGCAGGTCGGTGACCCGCGCGTAGGGCCCGGCGACCAAGGCCACCAGGTAGGTGGAGATCCGCTTGGTCGGGGTGAAGTGGACCAGCTGCGAACCGGCCTCGCCGGCCTCGATCGTGCGGTCACCGGTGTTGCTGATGACCTGCCAGTCGAACGGTGCGGTGACGTGCACGGTGAACGTCGCCTTGAGGTCGGGCTGGTCGAAGCAGGCGAACATCCGCTTGGCCTCGGCCGGCTCGAAGTGCGTGTAGAGGTAGACCTGGGAGTCCTCCGGGTCCTCGAAGCGGTGCAGGCCCTCGCCGGTGCGGGAGTACCGGCAGTCGGCGTCGACGACCAGCTCGTTGGTCTCGGCGAGCCCGGGCAGGGCCAGGCCGCCCTCGGCGGTGTACCCGCTGACGTCGAGCTCGACGCCGTTCAGGGTCGCCCAGCGCACCCGGTCGGCCACCAGGTCGACGAAGGTGTCGGCGCCGGGCGTGCGGGCGTCGAACCGGATGGTGGTGACCGAGCGGAACGTCTCCTCGCCGGGATGGCCCTGGCCGTCGGTCACGTCCAGGAAGAGGTCGTAGCTGGAGACGGTCAGCAGCGCGGCGCGGGCCGCGGCGTCGTCACGAGTCAGGTTGGGAACTGCCACGCCCCGGAGCTTCCCATGCGGGGACGACGGTCTCCTCCCGTGTGCCCCTGGGGAGGGCGGGGAACAAGCCGGGGACGGCCCGACTTGGTTGGGCGCAGACGACCGGGTGGCGCGCGAGCGACCGCCCGGAGCACCGACGACAGACTGAGGAGCACCCATGACCGAGGCAGTGCAGAGCTCTCCCGTGAAGGCCCGCGTCGACTTCTGGTTCGACCCGCTGTGCCCGTGGGCGTGGCTCACCAGCCGCTGGGTGCTGGAGGCGGCGAAGGTCCGTGACATCGACCTGCAGTGGCACGTGATGTCGCTGTCGGTGCTCAACCGCGGCCGCGACCTGTCACCGGACTACCAGGAGATGATGGCCAAGGCGATCGGCCCGGTCCGGGTCGCGGTGGCCGCCGCCCAGCAGCACGGCGACGCGGTGCTCGGCGACCTCTACACCGCGATGGGCACGCTGCGGCACCACGAGGGCCGGGAGATCGAGGAGATCATCGCCCCGGCCCTGGACCGCGTGGGCCTTCCCGCCGAGCTGGCCGAGGCCGCCGGCTCCACCGAGTACGACGAGGCCCTGGAGAAGAGCCACCACGAGGGCATGGACCCGGTGGGCGACGACGTCGGCACCCCGGTCATGCACATCGACGGCGTGGCGTTCTTCGGTCCGGTGATCAGCAAGGTGCCGACCGGTGAGGACGCCGGCAAGGCCTTCGACGGCGCCGTCCTGCTGGCCAACCTGCCCGACTTCTGGGAGCTCAAGCGCACCCGCCTCTCCGGCCCGGACATGTCCTCGGTGCCCGCCGACGCCCTGGAGCTGACCGGCACCCGCTGACGCCGTGGACGGCCGCCTCCCGGACGGGGAGGCGGCCGTCGTCGTCCGTGGGGCTCGTCTCGTCCTCGCCCCGGGACACCGTCGTCGGCGTGTCCGGGCCTGACTCGTCGACCAGGGCGGGTGAGCACTGGACGTGCCGCAGCTCAGCCACTAGACATGCCGCAGCCGGGCCGGGCCGACCGGGCCGCCGAACAGCGACGGAGACCTCCATGTCCGCCCTGTCCACGCGCCGCGTCGCCGCCGTCACCATGGCCGGCCTGGTCACCGGTGCAGCCACCCTGGTCGCTGCCCCGGCAGCCCTGGCCGCACCGGCACCGCTGCCGACCCCCGTCCTCTCGGACACGACCGTCGTCCCGGGGCAGCCGTTCACCGTGACCTTCACCGGGTGCGGCCCCGACGCGGTCGGATCGCTCCCCGACGCAGACGGATCGCTTCCCCTCGTCTGGTACGAGATCACCAACGGGAACGACGTCACCGACACCAACGCCGCCAACGCCGACCCTGACGGCATCGTCACCTTCGACGAGTCGTTCCAGCCTGGGACGGCCCCGGGGGAGTACACGATCGAGGGCGTCTGCGATCACTTCTACCGGGTCCAGTTCTTCCCGCCGGTCACCGTGACGGTGGCCGAGCCCGCACCCACCCCGCCGTCCCAGCCGACCGGCCCGGAGAAGGGCGACGAGGACGACGCCAAGGCAAAGGCCAAGGCGTTCGTCCTGGCCAAGGCGAAGGCGTTCGTCAAGGACAAGGGCCTGACCAAGGGCAACGCGAAGGCCAAGGCCAACGCGAAGGCCCAGGCCAAGGCGTTGGCCAAGGTCCTGGCCGAGGCAAGGGCCAAGGCCAAGGACTGAGATCCGGGCACGAGCTGCGGGTGAGCACCTGCCGGAGCTGTGCGGGCCGGCCGCTCCGCAGCCGCCCGGTCGACGGCCAGCACCCGCTGAGCATCCCCCCACCCTCGGGGGTGGGTGCGGCAGGATGACCCGATGCCGCACCCCCTTCGTCAGCGGATCTTCATCACCGGTGCCAGCGCTGGTCTCGGTCAGGGCATGGCCCGGGAGTTCGCCGCCCGCGGCCGTGACCTGGTCCTGGTGGCCCGGCGGCTGGACCGGCTGTCGGAGCTGCGCGAGGAGCTGTTGGCCCGGCACCCGGGCATCCGGGTGGTGGTCGGCGAGCTGGACGTCGACGACCCCGAGGCCGTCGCAGCGACCGTGCCCCGGCTGGCCGGGGAGCTCGGGGGCATCGACCGGTTCATCGCCAATGCCGGCCTGGGCAAGGGCACCCCGGTGGGCACCGGCGGGGCGCGGCCGAACCGGCAGGTCCTGGTCACCAACGTGCTGGGCACGCACGCCTGCTGCGAGGCGGCCGTCGCCCTCTTCCGCGCCCAGGGCAGCGGCCACCTGGTGGTCATCTCCTCGGTCGCCGGGGTGCGCGGCATGGGCGGCACCCGGACGGCGTACGCCACCTCCAAGGCCGCCGACGCCGTGCTCGCCGAGGGCATCCGGGCCGACCTGCTGGGGGACCGGCGCACCCGCGGCATCCGGGTCACCACCGTCCACCCGGGCTTCATCGAGACCGACATCAACACCGGCCGCCGCGGGCCGTTCACGGTCGACCTGGAGACCGGTGTCACCGCACTGACCGCGGCGATCGAGCGGGAGCCGGTGCGCGCGTACGTCCCGGAGTGGCCGTGGCGCCCGGTCGCGGGGCTGCTGCGGGTCCTGCCGCTGCCGCTGGTCCGTCGGCTCGCCTGAGGGCCCTCAGGCTCCCGGCGGTGCGGGGACGGCGTCCGGCACGTGGCCCGGGCCGGCCTCCGCCGGGCGGGGCCGGTCCTGCCGGTGCAGGCGCACCGCCACCAGCGCGACGTCGTCGTCGGGGCGGCCGTGCACCAGCCGCTCGATCACGGCGTCGCACAGCGCCCCCAGCCGCAGGTGGGCCAGGTCGGCCAGCGCCTCCCGCAACCGGTCCAGCCCGGCGTCCAGCCCGAGTGGGCCCTCCGGCCCACGCTGCTCGATCAGCCCGTCGGTGTAGAGGAACACCGTCGTGCCGCGGTCGAGCTCCGCCACGTGCTCGGCGCGCGTGGTGGTCGGGTCGACACCCAGCAGCAGGTCCGCGCGCCGGCTGCCCAGGGTGGTCACCCGGGCGTCGGTGTCGAGCAGCAACGGCGGCGGGTGGCCCGCGCTGGACCAGCGCATGGAGGTGACGCCGCGCCGACGTTGTTCGTCGGTCTGCTCGAAGCGGGCGATCGCGGCGGTGGCGATGGTGCCGACGGCCAGCACGTCCATCGCGCTGTCCAGCCCGGAGAGCACCTCCGCCGGTCCCGCGTCGCTGTAGACGGCGATGCCCCGCAGCAGGCTCCTCAGCTGCCCCATCGCGGCCGCCGCCTCGATGTCGTGCCCGGCCACGTCGCCGATGACGACCATCGTGGTGCGCCCGGGCTGGATGAAGGCGTCGTACCAGTCACCGCCCACGCGCGCGGCCTGCACGGCGGGCAGGTACCGGACCACGATCTCGGCGTGGTCGGGCTCCGGTGGGTCGGTGAGCAGGCTGCGCTGCAGGGCCTCGGCGACCTGCCGCTGCTGGGTGAACAGGCGCGCGTTGTCCAGGGCCGTGCCGGCCCGGGCCGCGACGTCGGTTGCGGCCCGGAGCTCGCGGGTGGTCCACGGTGCGGAGCCGGCGTCCCGGAACAGGCTGAGCAGACCCACGGTGCGGCCACCGGCGAGCAGCGGGACGCCGGCGACGCAGCCTGGCCGCAGGGCGGCCAGCCGCTGCTGCGCCTGCGGGGTGACCACCAGCGCTGCGGTGAAGGAGTCGAGTTCGTCGGCCCGGCCGTCGCCGACGACCGCCGGCCGCCCGCTGCGGATCGCCAGCCGTGCCGGTGAGTCCGCGGCCAGGGCGCCGGTCCGGGACTCGGCGTAGGCCTCGGCGGCGTGCTGCAGCTCAGGGTCGCGGTGCACCACGGCGACGTCGTCCAGAGCACCGCTGGTCGCGTCGTACGTGCTGACGATGACCCAGTCGGCGAGCCGGGGGACGACCAGCCGGGCGAGCCGGCGGACTCCCTCGTCGACCTCGAGGGTGGTGCTCAGTGCAGCGGAGGTCTCGGTGAGCAGGTCCAGCAGGTCCAGCGCCGCGGGGTCATCGACCGTCGCCGGCGACGTCGCGGGTGCGACGGCCCGGCGCCGCTCGGCGGTGACGTCGTGGAACTCGACGTCCATGCCGCCGGCGGCCGGACGCACCGACATCCGGTACCACCGGTCGTGCGGGGGGTAGTACTGCTCGAAGTCCACCGGCTCCCGGGTGTCCATCGTGTGCCGGTAGGCCCGTTCGACGTCGGTGCCCAGGGTCAGCGGGTGGATCTCCCACTGGGTGCGACCGAGCAGGTCCTCCCGCCGCTCCTGCAGCAGTGCCTCGGCGGCCCGGTTGACGTACACCCAGCGGAAGTCGCCGTCCATGCAGACGAGCGGGATCGCGGCCGACTCCACCCAGGCACCGGCCCGGTGTGGGTCGGGGAGCGGGTGGGCAGGGGCCCGGTCCGGCACGGGTCTCCTCCGGATCGGCGGTGGCTGCCCGCCGCTGCTCGGATCAGGCGCCACGAATCTCATCACACGCAACCGGGTCGCGGGGAGGACTTTGGTCCCTGGTCTCCGAGGCGCTGTTCACGCTCGGCTGCGGGCGGTCTCCCGGGTGGCCTCGTCGAAGGGCGGGGGTGCGCCGGGGTCGGCCAGCCAGGTCGCCAGCTGGAGCAGTTCGTCGCGCTGGTCGGCCACGAAGGCGGCGTCCACCACCCCGCCGTGCCCGGGGACGACGGGCCCGCGCACCAGCGCGAGCAGCGCCGTCACCGTCTGCGCCCACTCCAGCGGGTAGGCGTCGTCCATCGCCGGTGGCGACCCGTCCTCGACCAGGTCCCCGGCGAAGAGGACGTCGTCCACGGCGACCACCAGGTCGGCGCCGGTGTGGCCTCGCCCGAGGTGGCGCAGCGTGACGGTGCGGCCGCCCACGTCGAGCCGGGCGAGGTCGTCGACCAGGTGGTCCGGCGGGTCGATGGGCGCGGTGGCGACCAGCTCGGCCGCGGGGTCGCCCTCCTCCCGGAGGGCGGTGACCACCGAGGCCCGCTGGTGCTCGCCGGTCGCCTCGAGCTCCTCGGCGCACCGGCGGTGCCCCCAGATCTCGGCCGGGCGGAAGGCGGCGTTGCCGAAGCAGTGGTCGAAGTGCGCGTGGGTGTTCACCACCGTCCACGGGTGCGGGGTCACCGCCCGGACCGCTTCGGCCAGCGCGCGGCCCTCGCCCAGGTGGCAGCGGGTGTCGATCACCAGGCAGCCGCCGTCGCCGACCACCAGCCCGCAGTTCAGGTCGAGCTCCCGGTGCCGGCGGACGAACACCCGGTCACCGATCTCCCGCCAGCCGGCGGTCACCAGCAGATCCGCATCGGCCGGCCGCGCGAGTCCGTCGTCCCGTCGCCCACCCGCTCGGCGGTGCCGGCGGCCAGCCGCTGGGCCGACCAGGCAGCGGCGCAGGCGTCGAGGGCGTCGACCAGCGGGACGCCGGCCGGTGCCTCGGCGAGCGCCTCCTCCACGTCCATCACCGCGCGCAGGGCCCGCAGCCGTTGCACCGAGCCGCGGGCGGTGCCCTTGCGGTCGGTGACCCCGCCGAGGCCGAGCCGGAACGCCAGCTCGGGGTGCACCTCGACCACCCGGTCGGTCGGTGGCTCGCCCAGGGCGTCGTCCAGGGCCCGGATGGAGGGGACGAGCATGAAGGCCTGTGCCGACGGCGCGCGCGGCGGCACGGTCACCGCGCGGGAGATCACCCGGGCCTCGGCGTAGTCGTCGGTGGCGAGCACCGCCCGCACCGGCGTGGGGAACACCGAACTGGCTGCGCCGGTCGGCCGCAGGAGCTCGGCAGCCGCGACGTCACAGGCTCGGACCCCGTCCTCGGACAGCCCGATCGGCATGTCGACGGCCACCACCTCGACGTCCGGCACCGCCAGCACGGCGGCTGCGTCGGCCAGCACCACCAGCCGCACGGACCGCCCGTCGAGCAGCGCGCCGACCCACGCGCCGCGCCAGCCGTCCACCCCGAGCACCGCCACCGGGCCAGCCTGCCAGGAGTGCTGCGAAGATCGGCACATGCGCGTCTTCCTCGGCACCGACCACGCCGGCCTCGAACTGAAGTCCCACCTGATGCAGGTGCTCGCCGACGAGGGCTTCGAGCCGGTCGACTGCGGGGCCTTCGACTACGACCCGCAGGACGACTACCCGCCGTTCTGCTTCGAGGTGGGGGAGCGGGTCGTCACCGAGCCGGGCAGCCTCGGCATCGTCATCGGGGGCTCGGGCAACGGTGAGCAGATCGCCGCGAACAAGGTGCCCGGCGTCCGGGCCGCGCTCATCTGGAACGAGAGCACCGCCCAGCTGGCCCGCCAGCACAACGACGCGAACGTCGCCGCCGTGGGCAACCGGCAGCACAGCGTGGAGGAGGCCACCGCGCTGGTGCTGACCTACCTGCGCGAGCCGTTCAGCGGCGAGGAGCGGCACTCCCGCCGGATCGGTCTGCTCACCGAGTACGAGCAGAACCGCCAGCGCCCGGCCGGCGGGCTGCCCACCCGCAACCCGTGAGCAGGCGCCGGTGACCGGGGACGACCTGCGCGCTGCGGTCACCGCGGTACAGCAGGTGTTCGCCCGGGTGCCCGACGGGGCCGCGGCGGTGCCGACGCTGGGCACCGACGTCATCGGCGTCGCCGCGCACGTCACCTCCTGCCTGACCTGGTACGCCCAGGACCTGGTCGCCGGGCCGGTGGAGGTGAGTGCCTTCGACGTGGTCCGCCGACCTGACGCCGACCTCGCCGAGACCTGCCTGCAGTTGACTGCCGCGGCCGAGGTGCTGGCCCGGGTGGTCGACGCCGCCGGCCCGGCCGAGCGCGGCGCCCACGACTGGGGGCTGGCCGACGCCTCGGGCTTCGCCGGGATGGGCTGTGCGGAGCTGCTGCTGCACACCGGCGACGTCGCCGTGGACCGTCAGCTGGACTGGACCCCGCCGTCCCGGCTGGCCGAGGCCACCCGGGCACGGCTCTTCCCGTGGGCGCCGGCCGACGCCGACCCGTGGGACGCCCTGCTCTGGGCCACCGGCCGCGGCGAGCTCCCCGGCCGGCAGCCGGTCACCTCCTGGCGCTGGCACTGCGCCCCACTGTCGGAGTGGGACGGCACCCAGCCCCGGTGACGTGAGGAAGGACCCCACTGCCCCCCACCACTCGCGAGCTCGTGGCGGGACCCTGCAGCGGGGCCGTCAGAAGTCGTCGGGGCACCAGGGGGCGACCGGCCAGCCGAAGGCCGTCGACGCCTGGGTCACCGCACCCGGGCTGATCTCGGTCACCCGGCCGGCGGCCTGCAGGGCGGCCAGGGAGACGCCGCCGAGGTAGGCCGCTGCGAGCGCGTCGACGTCCAGGACCAGGTCCGGGTCGCGGTCGGTCCGGTCACTGTAAGCACCGGCCGGATGGCCCCAGACGTGCCACCGCCCGTCGTTCCAGTCACAGAACCGATCGCGCACCTCGAACACCATGTCCAGCCGAGCCGGGTACCGGCGGGCGGAGAGCGCAGCGCCCACGTCGACCAGCCGCAGCCAGAGCGCATCGACCGGACGCTCGTGCCAGGCCCTCCCGTCCACCAGCAGGTGCGACAGGGGGTCGGCGGTGGAGCCGGACGGGTACTCGATCGTGCGCATGAGGTCGTGCCCGAGCAAGAAGTGCCACAGGGCGGCGTGGGCGGCCGGGCTGCCCGCCCGGACCTCCTCGACGGTCAGCGTGCCGTCGGGCTCGCTGGTGTCGGTCCAGGAGGCGCGCACCCGGTAGCTCGCGTAGCCGGTGACCGTGCCGTCGGCCTCGGTGTGCAGCGCCAGCTGGCGGGGCGGGCCGCCGGCGGCGGGCTCGGCGGAGTCGTGCAGCCGCCGCTCCCACCAGCGCTCGTCCCGGGCCATGTTGCCCGGCACCGACCGGCGCACCTGCTCGTGCAGCGCTGTGGCCGCCGGCCGGAACTCCTCGTCCCCGACCAGCCGCACCGTGCCGGTGCCGCAGTCGACGTCCGGCCGCAGGCGCAGTCGCTCGGTCAGCCCGGTCCAGCCGCCCCGCCGGGCGGCCGGCGCGTACCCGAACCGGCCGTAGATCGGCCACTCGGCGGCCCACAGCGCCGCCACCGGCTCGCGGCCGGCCGCGTGCACCTCCGCCAGCTGGCGCCGCATGATCGCCGTCAGCACCCCGCGCCGCCGGTGGGTGGGGGAGACCGTCACCCAGGTGACGCCCGCCGTCGGCACCACCGCGCCCGGCACGCTCATCTCCAGGCTGTAGATCCCGGAGGTGGCGGCCACCCGCTCGCCGTCGAACAGGGCGAGCGAGCGGTCCAGCTCGGCCGTCGGGGACGGGGAGTCCATGTACGGGCCGGAGTGGTCGTGGCCGAAGGTGGTGCGCATGCCGCGGACGAAGCGCGGCCACTCCTCGGCGGTGATCGGGCGGAGCTGGTCGGCGATGTCGGTCACGGGAGGTGTCTACCCGCCGGGGACGACGCTCGGCCAACCAGTTCCGGGCGTGCGCTCCGCGCACCAGGACCTCAGTGGCTGGCGGCCGGCAGCCAGCCCAGCCACCGCGGCAGCCACCAGGTCCGCTCGCCCAGCACCGCCATCGCCGCCGGCAGCAGCACCCCGCGGACCAGGGTGGCGTCGATCAGCACCGCGACCGCCAGGCCCACCCCCAGCTGCTTGAACTCCAGCATCGACAGCGTCGCGAAGATGCTGAACACCGCCACCATGACCACCGCGGCGCTGGTGACCACCCCGGCCGAGCGGGAGACCCCGGTGGTCACCGCCAGCCGGATCGGGATGCCGGCCCGGGCGGCCTCGCGGACCCGGGAGACCACGAACACGTGGTAGTCCATCGACAGCCCGAAGAGCACCACGAACAGGAACAGCGGGATCCAGGAGACGATCGCGCCGGTGGAGGTGAAGCCGAGCAGGCCCTCGGCCCAGGTGGACTGGAAGACCAGCACCAGCACGCCGTACGCGGCGCCCACCGACAGCAGGGTGAGGACGGCGGCGATCAGCGCGACCGCCAGTGACCGGAACGCCACGGTCAGGACGACGACCGTCAGCGCGAGCACGAACCCGATCACGATCGGCAGCCGCTGCGTCATCGTGTCGCTGAAGTCGGCGTCCCCGGCGGTGGCCCCGGTGACGGCCGTGGCCGTGCCGGACACGGAACCGAGCGTGGTCGGCACGAGGTCCTCGCGCAGCTGGGTGAGCCCGGCCCGGGCCTCGTCGCTGCCGGCCGCACGGTCGCCCGCCACCGACAGCCGGGCGACCGTGCCGTCGGGGCTGACCTCGAGCTCGCCGGCGGCTGTGGCGTCCGGCAGCCGGGCGACCAGCTCGTCGGTCGCGTCCTGGACGGCGGGCACGTCCAGCCGCTGCCCGTCGGTGCGCCAGACGACGACCTGGTCGGTGCTGCCCTGCTGCGGGAAGGCCGTGGCGATGGCGTCGTGGGCCCGGACCACCCCGCTGTCCCGGGAGAGCGCGTCGATGCCGGGGTTGGAGGTGGCCATGCCGATCGCCGGCGCGGCCACCGCGAGCAGCGTGGCCACCCCCACCGCCAGCGAGGCCCGCGGCCGGGACACCACCCGCCGGACGACCGCGGACCAGACCCGGCTGTCGTCCGAGCGGCCCACCAGCCGGCCCAGCAGCGGGACCCGCGGCCGCTCGATGCCCCGTCCCAGCAGCGCGAGCGTCGCCGGCAGCACGGTCAGCGAGCCGATCACGGACACGAGCACCACGAGGATCGTGCCGGTCGCGAACGAGGTGAACACCGGGCTCCCGGCCAGGTACATGCCAGCCATCGCCACCGCGACGGCGAGGCCGGAGGTGAGCACGGCCCGCCCGGAGGTGGCGGCCGCCAGCTCGACGGCGAGCGCGGTGGGTGCGCCGTGCCGCCGTTCCTCCCGGGCCCGCCGGACGTAGAAGAGCGCGTAGTCCACCCCCACGGCCATGCCGATCAGCAGCACGACGCTGGAGGTGCTCGCGTCGACCGGGGTCAGCTGGGAGACCAGGGACACCAGCCCGAGGGCGCCACCGACGGCGGTGAGCCCGAGCAGGAGGGGCACCCCGGCGGCGAACAGGGCACCGAAGGCCACCAGCAGCACCACCAGCGTCACCGGCAGGCTCAGCAGCTCCGCCCGCAGGAAGTCCTCCTCCAGCTGCTCGCCGACGACGGCGTCCAGCGAGCTGCCGCCGGACTCGACGACCCGCAGCTCCGGGTGCTCGGCCTGCACGTCGGCGACGGCGTCCAGCACCGGGTGCACCGCGTCGGCGGCGGCGGCCGAGCCGGTGCGGTCCCCGACGTCGAGGGTGACCGGCACCAGCAGCGCCGTCCCGTCGGCCGAGGCGACCGGGGCGCCGACGGCGGCCACCTCGTCCAGCTCCCGGACGGCGGCGGTGACGTCCGCGGCGGCCGCGGTGCCCTCGGTACCGATCGCCGAGCCGTCGCGGGTCTGCACGAGCACCTGCTCGGTCGGCGGGTCGGGGAACCCGGCGCCGTCCAGGACGACGTCGGCGCGGCCGGACTCACCGCTGCCGCTCTGCGCAGCGGTGAGCGTCTGGGTGCCGGTGATGCCGCCGAGCGCGACGGCCAGTGCGACCGCGAGCACCCAGAGCCCGACGACGGTCCAGCGGTGGGTGGCGCTCCACCGGGCCACCCGGACGGCGACCCCGTCCCGCGTGGGTGGAGGAGGTGCGGTGTCGGGCAGGGCGGTCATCACGGGCACGCTCACGGCAGGGCCTTCCGGCTGGGGCGCCGCGGGTGCGGCGTCGCTGCACCGAGCCTCGCGGGCCGAGATGATCACGTCGTTGCCGCTGACCCCCCGAACGAGGTCGGGCTGGCACCATCTCGGGGTGCCGGTCAGCCCGACGAGGGGTGCGTCCTGTCGGTGGCCGGTGGCACCCTGCCGCCATGCCAGCCACCGCCGACGACGTGCGGGCGATCGCCCTGGCCCTGCCCGAGGCCACCGAGCGACCAGCCTGGGACATGGCGTGCCTGCGGGTGCGCGACAAGGTGTTCGCGTCGATGCCCCCGGCGGAGGAGTGGGTGGCGATCCGGCTGGCGCCCGGGGAGAACGCCGAGCTGGCCGCGGAACGCCCGGCGGTGTTCTCGGTGCCGCACCACTACCGCAACAGCAGCATGGTCGTCGTCCAGCTCGGGGCCGTCGACCGGGCTGAGCTGGCCGAGCTGCTCACCGAGGCCTGGCGGCTGCGGGCGCCGGCCCGGCTGCGGGCGGCCTTCGATGCCGCAGCCGGCGGCTGAACCCGGGCCGGCGCCCGGTGGTCAGCTGCGCAGGTAGGCCAGGGTGGCCATCACCCGGCGGTGCTGGTCCTCGTCCTGGGCCAGGCCCAGCTTGGCGAAGATGTGCTGGGTGTGCTTCTCCACCGCGCCCAGGGTGACGACGAGCTCCCGGGCGATCGCGGCGTTGGAGTGCCCCTCGGCGATCAGCCCCAGCACCTCCCGCTCCCGCGGGGACAGGGCGCGCACCGGGTCGTCGCGCCGGCGCCGGGCGAACAGCTGCGCGACCACCTGCGGGTCGAGCACGGTGCCGCCGGCCACGACGTCGTCCAGGGCGGTCAGGAACTGGTCGACCTGCGCGACCCGGTCCTTGAGCAGGTACCCGACGCCCCCGGCGCCGTCGGCGAGCAGCTCGTCGGCGTAGGCGACCTCCACGTACTGGGACAGCACGAGCACCGCGGTGCTCGGGACGGCCCGGCGCGCCTCGACCGCGGCCCGCAGGCCCTCGTCGGTGTGCGTCGGGGGCATCCGGACGTCGACGACGGCGACGTCCGGCCGGTGTTCGACCACCGCACGGACCAGCGACGGCCCGTCGGCGACGGCGGCCACCACCTCGGTCCCCGCCTCGCCGAGCAGCCGCACCAGGCCCTCCCGCAGCAGCACCGAGTCCTCGGCCAGCACGACCCGCGTCCGGGGCCCTCCCTCGGTCACCGGCACGGCAGCTCGCCGATCAGCCGGGTCGGCCCGCCGCGCGGGCTGTCCACGGTCAGCACCCCGTCGACCGCGCGCAGCCGGTCGGTGAGCCCGGCCAGTCCGTGACCGGGGGCCAGCACCGCGCCGCCGCGGCCGTCGTCCTCGACCACGACCCGCAGCCGGTCGTGCTCGCAGACCACCGTCACCCGGCTCACGGTCGCCTCGCTGTGCTTGGCGACGTTCGCCAGCGCCTCGCTGACCAGGAAGTACGCGGAGTTCTCCACGGCGGGCGTCAGCCGTTGCCCAGGCGGCAGGGCGCAGGCGAGCTCCACGGGGACGGGGGAGCGGGCCGCGAGTGCAGCGAGCGCTGCGGCCAGGCCGCGGTCGGCCAGCACCGGGGGCGCGATGCCGCGGGACAGCGCCCGCAGTTCCTCCAGCGTCTCGCGGGTCTGCACCGCCGCCTCGTCCAGCGTCGCGCGGGCGCCGTCGGGGTCGCTGTCGACCATCCGGCGGGCCCGGTGCAGGTCCATGCTCAGCCGGACCAGCCGCTGCTGGGGGCCGTCGTGGATGTCCCGCTCCAGCCGGCGCAGGGCCACCGCCTCGGCCGCGACCGCGGCGTCCCGGCCCTCCGACAGCCGGCCGATCTCGGCCTGGGTGGCGGCCCGGGAGGTCAGCAGCACCCGGCCGAGCTGCGCCTCGGCGAGGGCGCACCCCCGGACCACCGCGGGCAGCGTCAGCGCGAACAGGATCCCGATCGCGGTGTAGAGCAGCACCCGGTTGGTGGAGCTGTCGGCCAGCCCGATGAGCTCGGGGAACGTGTAGTTCGCCGCCTGCCCCGACTCGTCGTAGGGGATCGACCAGTCCCACGTCATGGAGGTCAGACCGGCCAGTGCCATCGCCCACCAGACGACCGTCACGACGAAGACGGGGATCGACACGGTCATGTGCAGCACGGCGTGCAGGACGTCGAGCCAGGACTGGGGGTCGCGCAGCGGGGTGACCAGCCGGCGCAGCAGCGGGGCATCCGGCTGTGTGCGCCGGTAGATGGGCCGGGGCAGTTCCCTTCGCAGGACGTCGGGCAGTTGCCTCCGCTCCAACGTCGCGAACCCGCGGGCGACCAGCAGGGCCAGCACCAGGACCAGCAGTCCGACCCAGATGCCCAGGGTGACCACCCCGACGGTCAGCAGGGTCACCACCAGGACGAACGCGAGGATCGACAACCAGAAGTTGACCAGCACGTACCCGGTGTCCATGCCGAGCTGGCGCCACCAGCTGCGCCGGGGCTCGTGCGCCACGGGCTGGCCGGCCTGGGCGGGCCGTTCGGCGGTCATCGTCATGCGGACCAGCCTGGCCTGCGGCGACGCGCCGCCCCAGCCCGCTGGCTGGCCGGTGCGGACTCGGGTTGACCCGACCAGTGCGCGCTCATCTCGGGGGCAGATGCTCCCGGCCCGCACCCGGCGTGTCCAGGACGCCGGGCCGTCGAGCGGGTTTCGCCTCACCGCCGGACGCATCTACTGTCGGGGAGCCCCCGATCACGTTCGTGTCCGTCCGCCCCGGAGCCCCGGCTCCCTGGTGGCTGGCAGCACAGGAAAGCAGCCCATGCGCCGCACCGCAGTCCTGCCCCGTCCCGCCCGCGGCCCCGCCGCCCCGGCGCTCGCCCTGGTCACCGCGCTGGTGCTCGCCGGGTGCACCGGCTCCGACGACGACGGCGCTGCCGGCGGGTCCGGCGACTCCGACGAGCCGGTCGTGGCCGAGGTCGTCGCCACGGCTCCGGACGCGGCGCGCACGCTCGTCCCCGACTCCGACCCGGTGGCCGCCGCGGTCTCGACCAGCCGGGCGCTGTACGGCAGCTCGGACGTGGCGGTCGTCGCCGGCAGCGGCGATGCCGACGCCGAGCTGCTGGGCGCGGTGGCGGCGGTCGGTCTGGGCGTGCCCCTGCTGCTGGGCTCCGACGACCCGGCCGACGTCCTCGGGGAAGAGCTGGACCGCCTCGGTGTGCAGACCGTCCTCACCGTCGGCGGCGACGCCGACGACCTGCTCCCCGGTGGCGCGGACGACGTGGACGTCGTGACCGTCCCGGCAGAGGCCGAGGCGCTGGAGCAGGCGACCGGTCTGGACCTGGCCGAGGCGACCACCGTGCCCGACGCGGAGCGGGCCGCTGCGGTGGCCGGGCTCTCGCCTGACGCGCTCCCGGCCCTCACGGCCGAGGTCCCGCCGGCACCGGCCAGTCCGTCCGAGTCCGAGGCGTCGGAGCCGTCCGAGACGGAGGCGTCGGAGCCGTCCGAGACGGAGGCGACCGAGTCAGCGGCGTCGGAGTCCGAGCCCGTGGAGGCGACGGGGGAGCTGCCCGAGGTGCAGCGCGCCGAGCCGCTGGAGGACGTCGTCGTCCTGGCGAGCGGGGGCGCCCAGTCGCTGGCCGGGATCGCGACGGCCCGGGCCGCCGGTGCCGAGGTGCTGCTCACCGGTGGGGTGACCGACCCGCGTGGCTCGGCGGCGGTCGTCGAGCGCCTCGCGACCGAGCCCACGGTCGTCGTCCTCGGTGCCGACCTGGCCGGTGCGCCGGGGATCGACTGGAAGCTGGACACCGCGGCGACCGGCACCCAGCTGCCCGGCGGCGGGCAGCTGCTCTTCCCCGGCCGGCTGATGGTGGCCCTGTACGGCACCCCCGGCACCGGTGCGCTCGGGCTGCTGGGGGAGCAGGACCTCCCGGGGGCCATCCAGCGCGCCCAGGAGTACGCCGCCCAGTACGACCCCCTCGTCGAGACGCCCGTCGTCCCGGCGTTCGAGATCATCGCGACGGTGGCCTCGGCCGAGGCCGGTCCGGACGGGAACTACTCGACCGAGATCGACCCGGAGACCTTCCGTCCCTGGATCGAGGCCGCTGCGGAGGCCGGCGTCTACGTCGTCCTGGACCTGCAGCCGGGGCGGACGGACTTCCTGACCCAGGCCAAGCAGTACCAGTCCCTGCTGGAGTACCCGCACGTGGGGCTGGCGCTGGACCCGGAGTGGCGGCTGGAGCCGGGGGAGGTCCACCTGCGCCAGATCGGCCAGGTCGGGGTGGACGAGGTCAACCAGGTGGTCACCTGGCTCGCCGACCTCACCCGGGAGAACGACCTGCCGCAGAAGCTCCTCATCCTGCACCAGTTCCAGGTGCGGATGATCATCGACCGGGAGCGGCTGGACACCTCCCGTGACGAGCTGGCGATCATGGTCCACGTCGACGGGCAGGGCAGCCAGCCGGCCAAGCAGGACACCTGGGCGGTGCTGCACCGGGACGCCCCGGCGCCGCTGTACTGGGGGTGGAAGAACTTCATCGACGAGGACGTCCCGATGATCTCGCCCGAGGAGACCATCCGGACGGTGCAGCCCACTCCGGAGCTCATCACCTACCAGTAACGGGACGAGCAAGTCCCCTTTCCGCGGAGGCGTGTTCGGTAGGGTTCCTCGGCGCCCACTCGGCGTCCGAACCCGCGGACGCCGTCGAAGGAGCAGGCTCTCTCGCACCGACGGGGCAGGCGCCGGTCGTCCAGATGCACATGTCGGATCACCCCCGTTCCACGGGGGCAGCGATCGCGTTCCGCGCCCCGTCCAGCGGCAGAGCTCCTGCGGCGGACGAGAGGAACCCATGCCCGACCTGTTCATCGATGGAACGTGGCAAGACGCCGCTGAGGGTGGGACCCGGGAGATCCGGTGCCCGGCGGACGGGACCCTGGTCGCCACCGTCTCGGAGGGGACTGCCGAGGACGCGGTGCGCGCGGTGCGGGCGGCTCGTCGGGCGTTCGACAGCGGCCCGTGGCGCGACACCACAGGCACCGAGCGCGGGCGGGTCCTCCACCGGGTCGCCGACCTGCTCGAGGAGCGGAAGGACGAGGTCGCCCGGCTGGAGTCGCTGGACACCGGCAAGCGGCTGGTCGAGTCCGAGCTCGACGTGGACGACATCGCCGCGGTCTTCCGGCACTACGCGGGGCTGGCCGGCGCGGACGCCGGGCGGGTCGTCGACCCGGGCATGCCGGACGTCTCCAGCCGGATCGTCCACGAGCCCATCGGGGTCTGCTCGCTCATCACGCCGTGGAACTACCCGCTGCTGCAGACCTCGTGGAAGGTGGCCCCGGCGCTGGCCGCGGGGAACACCTTCGTGCTCAAGCCGAGCGAGCTGACCCCCTCGACCTCGATCTGGCTGATGCGGGCGCTCACCGAGGCAGGCGTGCCGGACGGCGTCGCCAACCTGGTGCTCGGCACCGGCGCGAACGTGGGTGCGCCGCTCACCGAGGCGCCCGAGGTCGACCTGGTCTCCTTCACCGGTGGCCTGGTGACCGGCCGGAAGATCATGGCCGCCGCCTCGGCGACGGTGAAGAAGGTCGCCCTGGAGCTGGGGGGCAAGAACCCGAACATCGTCTTCGCCGACGCCGATCTCGACGTGGCGCTCGACTTCGCGCTCACCGCCGTCTTCCTCGACTCCGGGCAGGTCTGCTCGGGAGGCGCCCGGCTGGTCGTCGAGGAGACAATCCACGACGACTTCGTCGACGAGCTGGTCCGGCGCGCGGAGAAGATCCGGCTGGGCGGGCCCTTCGACCAGGAGGCGGAGACCGGGCCGCTGATCAGCGCGGCCCACCGGGAGAAGATCGAGGACTACGTCGCCGCCGGGCTCGCCGAGGGCGCGGTGCTCCGCGTCGGCGGCGGACGGCCGGAGGACCCGGAGCTCGCCGACGGGTTCTTCTTCCTCCCGACCATCCTCGACGGGTGCCGCACCGACATGCGTGTGGTGCAGGAGGAGTCGTTCGGCCCGGTGCTCACCGTGGAGACGTTCAGCGGCTCGAGCCCCGACGAGCTCGAGGACGCGGCCGTGGGGATCGCCAACGACACGATCTACGGCCTCGCCGGCGCCGTCTGGACCCAGAACGCCGGCCGCGCCGAGCGCGTGGCCCGGCGGCTGCGACACGGCACGGTCTGGATCAACGACTACCACCCCTACGTGCCGCAGGCCGAGTGGGGCGGGTTCAAGCAGTCGGGGACCGGTCGGGAGCTCGGCCTCGCCGGCCTGGACGAGTACCGGGAGACCAAGCACATCTGGCACAACACCAGGCCGGCCGCGCAGTACTGGTTCGGCGAGCCCGCAGGGAGGGACGCATGAGCAAGTCCTACGACTACGTCATCGTCGGAGGCGGGTCCGCCGGATCCGCCCTGGCCAACCGCCTGAGTGCGGACCCGGCGACGACGGTCCTCGTCCTCGAGGCCGGGCGCAGTGACTTCAAGGTCGACCCGTTCATCCACATGCCGGCGGCGCTCCCGTACCCGATCGGCAACCGGCTCTACGACTGGAAGTACGAGTCCGAGCCGGAGCCGCACATGAACGGCCGCCGGGTGTTCCACTCCCGCGGCAAGGTCCTCGGGGGCTCCAGCAGCATCAACGGGATGATCTTCCAGCGCGGCAACCCGCTGGACTACGAGCGCTGGGCCCGGGAGCCGGGCATGGAGCAGTGGGGCTACGCCGAGTGCCTGCCCTACTTCAAGCGCATGGAGACGTGCCTGGCCGGCGCGGACCAGTGGCGCGGTGGTTCCGGCCCGCTGGTCATGGAGCGCGGGCCGGCGACGAGCCCGCTGTTCGGTGCCTTCTTCGAGGCCACCCAGCAGGCCGGGCACCCGTTGACCGACGACGTCAACGGCTACCGGCAGGAGGGGTTCGCGCCGTTCGACCGCAACGTCCACCGAGGCCGTCGGCTCAGCGCCTCGCGCGCCTACCTGCACCCGGTGATGAGCCGGCCCAACCTCACCGTGCACACGCTGTCCCACGTGACCGCGGTGCGGATGAACGGTGGCCGGGCCGTCGGCGTCGACTACCTGCGCGGCGGGAGGTTCACGCGCAGCGTCGACGCCGGTGAGGTGGTCCTGTGCGGAGGGGCGTTCAACTCCCCGCAGCTCCTCCAGCTGGCGGGGATCGGGAACGCCGCGGAGCTGGAGCAGCTCGGCATCGAGTGCATCGCGGACCTGCCGGGCGTGGGGGAGAACCTCCAGGACCACCTCGAGGTCTACATCCAGTACGCCAGCAAGCAGCCGGTCTCGATCGCGCCCTGGCTCAAGCACCGGCACAAGCCGCGCATCGGTGCGGAGTGGTTGTTCCTGCGCCGGGGCGTCGGTGCCTCGAACCACTTCGAGGCCGGTGGGTTCATCCGCAGCAACGACCAGGTCGACTACCCGAACCTGATGTTCCACTTCCTGCCGATCGCCATCCGGTACGACGGGACCCGGCCGGCCAGCGAGCACGGGTACCAGGTGCACATCGGGCCCATGTACTCCGACGTCCGCGGCACCGTCAAGATCAAGTCCAGGGATCCCTTCGAGCACCCCGCGCTGCGGTTCAACTACCTGTCGACGGAGAACGACCGCCGCGAGTGGATCGAGATGGTGCGTGCGGCGCGCGACATCCTGGAGCAGCCGGCGTTCGCGCCCTTCAACGCCGGGGAGATCTCGCCCGGCCCGTCGGTCGAGACGGACGAGGAGATCCTCGACTGGGTCGCCCGCGACGCCGAGACGGCGCTGCACCCGTCCTGCACCGCCAAGATGGGCACTGACGACATGAGCGTGGTGGACCCCTCGAGCATGCGGGTGCACGGTGTCGAGGGGCTGCGCGTCGTGGATGCCTCGGTGATGCCCTTCGTACCGAACGGCAACATCTACGCCCCGGTCATGATGCTGGCGGAGAAGGCCGCGGACCTGATCATGGGCAACGAGCCGGCGCCGCCGCTGCACGCGCCGTACTACCGACACCGTGAGGGGATGCCCCTCTACCCGCCGGGCGACCCCCGGAACACGGTCCTCGCCGGGCAGCCGTCATGAGCGAGCAGACCGTCGCGGCCGAGGGGTCGACGACCGCTGGGCCGTCGGCACGGATCAAGAAGCCGGTGTTCTACGGCTCGGCGGCCGGGGTCCTGATCGTGGCCGGGTGGGCCATCGCCGCCCCGACGGCGGCGGCGGACGCGATCGGCACCCTCGTCGGCTGGACCTCGGAGTGGTTCGGCTGGTTCTACATCTTGCTGGCGACCGCCGTCCTGGTCTTCGTGATCTTCCTCGGGGTGTCCCGGTACGGGCGGACGAAGCTCGGCCCGGAGCACTCGACGCCGCAGTACAGCACCTTCGCCTGGGCCTCGATGCTCTTCGCCGCGGGCATCGGCACCGACCTGATGTTCTTCGCGGTGGCCGAGCCGGTGACGCAGTACCTGGCGCCGCCGGTCGGGGAACCGGAGACGGTCGAGGCAGCGCGTGAGGCGACGGTCTGGACGCTCTTCCACTACGGGATCACCGGGTGGGGGATGTACGCGCTGATGGGGATGGCGCTGGCCTACTTCTCCTACCGGATGAACCTGCCGCTGGCGATTCGGTCGGCGCTGTACCCGATCTTCGGCAAGCGGATCAACGGCGCCCTGGGCCACACCGTCGACATGGCCGCCGTGCTCGGCACGATCTTCGGTGTCGCCACCTCGCTCGGCATCGGCGTCGTCCAGCTCAACTACGGGCTCGACGTGCTGGTCGGGATCCCCGAGGGCCGCGCGGCCCAGGTCGGGCTGATCGCGCTGGCCGTCGGCATCGCCACCATCTCGGCGGTCAGCGGGATCGACAAGGGGATCAAGCTCCTCTCCCAGCTCAACGTCCTGCTCGCCATCGGTCTGGCGGCCTTCGTGCTGATCGCTGGCAACACCGTGTTCCTGCTCAACGCCCTGGTGCTGAACATCGGCGACTTCGTCAGCACGTTCGGCGACCTCACCCTGCAGACCTTCGCCTTCGACCGGCCGGTCGACTGGCTGAACGGCTGGACGCTGTTCTTCTGGGCCTGGTGGATCGCCTGGGCGTCGTTCGTCGGGTTGTTCCTCGCCCGCATCTCCCGCGGCCGCACCATCCGGCAGTTCGTGGCCGGCACGATGATCATCCCGTTCACCTACATCCTGATGTGGGTGTCGATCTTCGGGAACAGTGCGCTGGACCGGGTGCGCGGCGGCGACGAGGCCTTCGGTGAGCTGGCGATGAACACCCCCGAGCGCGGGTTCTACACCCTGCTCATGGACTACCCGGTGTTCCCGCTGACCGCGGCGGTCGCCACCTTCGTGGGCCTGCTCTTCTACGTGACCTCGGCCGACTCCGGTGCGCTGGTCATGGCCAACCTGTCCTCGGAGCTGAGGACGCCGCAGGACGACGCCGGCACGAGCGTGCGGATCTTCTGGGCCGTGGCCACCGGCCTGCTCACCGCCGGGATGCTCATCGTCGGTGGGGTGCCCGCCCTGCAGAACGCCACGATCATCATGGGGTTGCCATTCGCCTTCGTGATGGTGCTGGTCATGGTGTCGCTGTACAAGGCGCTGCGGGTGGAGGCCAACCGCACCGCCAGCCATGCCCAGAGCCTGCCGGGGCGGCTGTCGGGACGGACCCCGGTCGCCGGGGACCGGCGCGGTGGACGGACCTGGCGCACCCGGCTGAGCCGAGCCATGTCCTTCCCCGACAAGGCCCGGATCGACCAGTTCCTCGACGAGGTGGCGGAGCCGGCGCTGGAGGAGGTGGCGACGGAGCTGCGCGCCGAGGGGGTCGAGACCGAGGTGCGCCGGGGAACCGACGAGCTCGGGCAGACCTACGTCCAGCTGGTCGCCGATCTGCGGGGCGACTACCCGTTCGCCTACCGGGTCCAGCCGGCAGAGGTGCCCATGCCGGTCTACGGACCGGCCTCACCTCGCGGGGACGACACCTACTTCCGCCTCGAGGTCCACATGCGGGAGGGTGGTCAGGGCTACGACATCATGGGGTACACCCACACCCAGATCATCGACGACGTGCTCGACCAGTACGAGCGGCACCTGGAGTTCCTGCGCCTCCAGTCGTCCGGCACGACGTCCTGACGCGGTGCGGTCGCCGCACGACCCCGTGCGGCGACCGCACCCGTGCGTCTTACTTCTGTCGGTCCCCTCGGGCAGGATCCTCCCCGGAACAGCCCAGCCCGGGAGGAGCCCGTGATGACCGGTGCGATCGTCGAACGGCCGGACGTCGGTCAGGTCGCTGAGCTGGAGCCGCGGCTGGCCGAGCACCGGCGTGAGCTGACCGGGTACTGCTACCGGATGCTCGGGTCCTCCTTCGACGCGGAGGACGCGGTCCAGGAGACGATGGTCCGGGCCTGGCGGTCGCTGGACCGCCTGCAGGGCAGCGGGGCGCTGCGCTCGTGGCTGTACCGGATCGCCACCAACGTCTGCCTCGACGCTCTCGACGGGCGCAAGCGCCGGGCGCTCCCGGTCGACCTGTCCGACGAGTCCTCGGCCCCGGTGCCGGCCTCGTTGGCCGGCGTGCTGGCCGACGGCGCGTGGGTCGAGCCGGCGCTGGACCGCGCGGTCCTGCCCGTGGGGGGCGACCCGGCCGACCTGGCGGTGCAGAAGGAGTCGGTGCGGCTGGCGTTCGTCGCCGCGCTGCAGCTCCTGCCGCCGCGCCAGCGGGCCGTGCTCATCCTGCGGGACGTGCTGCGCTGGAAGGCCGACGAGGTGGCCGCGCTGCTCGAGACGTCCGTCGCCGCCGCGAACAGCGCGCTGCAGCGGGCCCGGGCCACGCTCGCCGCACACCAGGCGCGGGACAAGGCCCCGGACCGGGACGTGGCCGCCCCCGATGCCGAGCTGCTGGCCCGGTACCTGGACGCCTTCCTCCGCTACGACATCGAGGCGCTGGTGGCCCTCCTCCACGAGGACGCCGTGATGGACATGCCGCCCTACGCGATGTGGCTGCGCAGCGCCGCGGACATCGGCGCCTGGTTCGCCGGCCCCGGCGCGGAGTGTCGCGGTTCGCACGTGGTGCCGCTGGAGCTCAACGGCTACCCGGCGTTCGCCCAGTGGCGGCCGAACGGGCCGGACGGCGCCCACCGGCCATGGGCCGTGCACGCGCTGACCACGGCCGACGGGCGGATCACCCGGATGACGGCGTTCCTGGACACCCGACTGTTCGACCTCTTCGGCCTGCCCCGGGACCCGGCGGCGGGGGGCTGACCCGGTTCAGGGCTGCCTCCGGGGCAGGGTCGCGACCGGGGCACCTCAGCCGTGGTCAGCCCGCCGTCGGGCCGCACGACCGCCTGGATCGTGCTCGGCCTGTCCGGGCCGTCGGCACCGCGCCGTCGGCGGTCCCCCGCCACCGGCTCAGCGGTCCGGGTCTCCGGGGCGGACCAGCCCGTTCTCGTAGCCGTAGACCACTGCCTGCGCACGGTCGCGCAGGTGCAGCTTCTGCAGCACCCGGCTGACGTGGCTCTTGGTGGTCTGCTCGGCGATGAACAGCTCCGCGGCGATCTCGGCGTTGGACAGCCCGCCCGCCATCAGCGTCAGCACCTCCCGCTCCCGCTCGGTCAGCCCGTTCAGCGCCGGGTCCGGCGGACGGGCGATCGTCCGGGCGTCGACGAACTGCTCGATCAGCCGGCGGGTCACCCCCGGCGCCAGGAGAGCCTCACCGCCGGCCACCACGCGGATCGCCCGCAGCACCTCCTCTGGTTCGCTGTCCTTGAGGAGGAAGCCGCCGGCCCCCGCCTGCAGCGCGGCGTACACGTAGTCGTCGAGGTCGAAGGTGGTCAGCACCACCACCTTCGGCCGGTGGCTGCCGGGCTGGTCCGCGGCCAGCATCCGCCGCGTCGCCTGGAGACCGTCCAGCACGGGCATCCGCACGTCCATCAGCACGACGTCGGGGCGCAGCATCCGGGCGGCCGCGACCGCCCGTTCCCCGTTCTCCGCCTCGCCCACGACGGTCATGTCCTCCTGGGAGTCGACGACGGAGCGGATGCCCAGCCGGATCATCGACTGGTCGTCCACGACGAGCACGCGGATCACGAAACGGCCCCTGGTCCGGCCGCCACGCCGCGGTCGGGCAGGTCGGTCGCGACGGGCACCTCCGCCGCCAGCGGCAGGTGGGCATCCACCTGCCATCCGCCACCGGGTACGGGGCCCGCGCTCGACCAGCCCCCCAGCAGCGTTGCGCGTTCGCGGATGCCGATCAGCCCGTGGCGAGCCCGGGTGGGGTCGCGGAGGTCCATGCCCGCACCGGGCTGAGCGACCGGGGAGGCGGTCGGTGGGTTGGTGACCGTCAGCTCGATCGCGTGTCCCTCCGGTGCGAGCCGGACGTCGACGGTCGCCGGCGCACCCGGGGCATGCCGGACGACGTTGCTCAGCGCCTCCTGGACCACCCGGTACGCCGCCGCCTGCACGATCTCCGGGACCTCCCGGGTCACCAGCGCCGGGTCCACCGTGAGCCGGGCCGCCGTCCCGCCGCGCGCCGTTCCGGCGACCAGCTCGGGCAGGTCGGGCAGTGTCGGGGTGGGCGTGACCGGGGCGTTGGCCCCGTCGTCCCGCAGCACGCCGAGCAGCTGGCGCATCTCCGCCATGGCGGCCTTGGCCGAACCCGCGATCTGCTGCAGCTCGGCGGCCGCCTCCGGGCCCAGGTCGGGAAGCCGGAAGCGTGCGGTGCTGGCCTGCATGTGCACGACCGACATCGTGTGCGCCACCACGTCGTGCAGCTCCCGGGCGATCCGGGTGCGCTCCTCCACCAGCGCCCGCCGGGCCTGCTCGACCGCCACGTCCCGCTGGGCCGCCGACAGCTCGCCGGCCAGCCGGGACCGCTGCTGCCACACCGACCCGGCCATCAGCACGAGCAGGGCGCTTGCCGCGTAGACCACGACGGTGATGTCGCCGGCGGTCTCGCTGCCCCACTCGTCCACCTGGACGGCCATCAGGCAGGCGAGGCCCAGCAGCGAGGCGCCCCAGACCAGGGCAGCCGGCCGCCAGCCGCGGGAGACCGCCAGCAGCCCGACGTGCGCGACGAGGAGCAGGACACCGGGGACGGTGAGCGGCCAGGCATGCCCGTCCACGGGGTCGACCGCCAGGGCGGTGGCCGCCGCCGCCACGAACTGGACGGCGGTGGCGAGCAGTGGACGGCGCAACGCGAGCGGGAGCGCGAGGCCCTGCGGCAGGTGGATCAGCAGCGCGGCGGTGAACGGCAGCCCGTAGACACCCGTGGTGGTGGGCAGCTGCAGGAGCACCAGCAGGATCCCGGCGATCGCCGTTCCGGCCGTCCAGGACCTCGCCGGGGCACGGTCGTCCGGCCGGGTCACCGCCATCCGTCCTCCACCTGCCGCTCCTCCGCCGTCCGGACGGGCACCGGCCCGCCGGTGATCCCCTCCCGCGGGCTCTCCTGCCTGCACGCTAGAGCGTCGCGGAAGGGCCGTCGTCCCTCTCCCGAGCGGGGGGACCCCCTACCGCGGTACGGGTGCGCGCCCCTGGTGCAGCCACCGCGGAGCCATGCCGAACAGCTCCGCAGGCCGACGACCACGGCGTCCTCGCCGTCCTAGCTTCTCCTCGCCGCCGGAGGGTCCGGCGGTTGATCCGCCCCGTCGCCCGGGGCGGGTCGGGAGGGAGCAGCGACCAGGTGCAGGCCTATCTCGTCCTGTCGGTGCTGATGCTGTTGGAGGGGCCGGCCACCACGGTGGCGGCCGGTTCGATGGTCGGCGCCGGTGTGCTGGCGCTGCTGCCCGTGTGGCTGCTGGCCGTCTCCGCCGACGTCGTCGGCGACAGCCTGCTGTACGCCCTCGGCCGGAGCGGGCGGCATCGGCGCATGCTCCCGCTGCTCGCGCGGCTCGGTGTCTCCGGAGCCCGCGCAGCGCGGCTCCTGGAGGACGTGCGTCGACGCCTCCCCCGGGTGGTGGTCGGCGCGAAGTTGGTCGACATCGGCGCCGTCCCGGCCTTCCTCGCGGCCGGTCTGGCCGGCGTGCCCTACCGCCGCTTCGTCGGCTGGGTCGCGCTCACCAGCTCCGCGCGAGCGGCCGTGCTGGTCGCCCTCGGCCTGCTGGCGGGTCCGCACATCGCGGGGATCGCCAGCTCGCCCTGGGCCTTCGTCTCGCTCAGCGCGGCACTGGGCGGCTGCGTGCTCGCCGTCTCGCTCATCGCCAAGAAGTTCATCGCCAAGAAGTCGTCCTCCCTACGAACTCGAGGAGTCCTCCCGTGAAGATCCTGATCGCCGCCGACACCTACGCGCCCGACGTCAACGGCGCCTCGTACTTCGCCCAGCGGCTGGCCGCGGGCCTGGCCACCCAGCACGAGGTGCACGTGCTCGCCCCGTCCCGGAGCCACCACAGCACCTCCGCGCAGGCCACCGGAGGCGTCACCGAGCACCGGGTGCGTTCCCTGCCGGTGCTCGTCCGCCGCGGCTTTCGGATCTGCCCGCCCGCCGGGTTGCAACGCCGCGTCCGAGCAGTGCTCCGGACGGTTCGACCGGACGTGGTGCACGTCCAGAGCCACTTCCTGGTGGGACGGGCGGTGCTCCGTGCGGCGCGCGCGCTGGGCATCCCCGTGGTCGCCACCAACCACTTCATGCCGGAGAACCTGCTGCACTACGTGCCCGGGGGCGCCGCCGTCCGGCGCCGGGCGCACCAGTGGGCGTGGCGGGACGCCGCCGGCGTGCTCGCCCTCGCCGACGTGGTCACCAGCCCCACGCCGTTCGCCGCGGCGTTGGCCGAGTCGGCCGGTGTCCCCGGGCCGGTGCTGCCGATCTCCTGCGGGCTGGACCTGGACCGCTTCGCCCCCGGGCGGGACGGTGCCCGGTTCCGCCGCAGGTACGGACTGCCCTCCGTCCCGGTCCTGGCCTCCGTCGGCCGGCTGGACCCGGAGAAGAACGTGCACGAGCTCATCGAGGCGCTCGCCCTGGTCCGGGCGCGCTGGGACCTCCACCTGCTCGTCGTCGGGGACGGTTCGGAGCGCACCAGGCTCGAGGCGCTGGCCGCCGAGCGGGGCGTGGCGGGTGCGGTGACCTTCACCGGCGTCCTGAGCGACGCCGAGCTGCCCGAGGCCTACGCGGCCGCGGACTTCTTCGGCATGGCCGGCACCGCTGAGCTGCAGAGCCTGGTGACCCTGGAGGCGATGGCCACCGGGCTGCCGGTGCTGGGCGTCGACGCCGGTGCGCTGCCGCACCTGGTGCACCACGGGCGGACCGGCTGGCTCTACCAGCACGGCGACGTCGAGGAGCTCGCCGAGCGGCTGACCGCCCTGCTGGACGACCCGGCGTCCGCCCGGCGGATGGGCCGGCGCGCCCGGGCCGTCGCCGCAGAGCACGACCTGGGCGCCACGCTCAGCGCGTTCGTCGGCCTCTACGACGCCTGCCTCCGCTCCCGCACGGCGGACCAGCCCCGCCGCGATGTCCTGGTGCCGACGTGACCGCGCTCTCGGCGCCGCCGCGACCCGGGCCGGCGACGGCCGTCGCGGCGGACGTCCACCCGGTCCCGGGAACCAGCAGCCGGTCCGCGCCGTGGTTGCCGGCCGTCCTGCTCGGGGTGGCCGTCGCCGTCCTGGCCGGGATCGGCACCGACGTCGTCGGCGGGAGCGCCCCCGACGGCATGCTCAGCGACGCCGTGCACCGGCCCGCCGGCGGCTGGTGGCTCGCGGGGTGCATCGTGGGCCTGGAGATCGCGGCGGCCGGTACCGCCCTCGGGGTGCACCGCCGCCTCGGGGCCGGTGCCCGGCGGACCGCGGTGCTCGGACTGCTGGCGCTGTGGTCGGTCGGCCTCGCCGCGGTGGCCGCGTTCCCCACCGACCTGCCCGGGCTCGACACGACGGCGTGGGGACGGCTGCACCAGGTGGCGGCCGCCGTGGCGATGGTGGTGCCGCCGGTCGTCGGGCTCCTGGTCGCGGCGACCTGCTCGCCCCCGGCTCGCCGCGCCCTGCGCGGTGCGGCGGTCGGCCTCGGCGGGCTGGGCGCGTCCTTCCTGGCCCTGCACGTCCCCGTCGTGTTCGCGGGCGCCGATCCGGTGCCGGGCATCGGGCTGGTCGAGCGGCTGCTGCTGGCCGGCACGGCGACGACCGCCGTGCTCGTCGCCGCGGGCCTGGCCGGCATCGTGGCTCCGCCGCCCGCCACCGAGGGACGTCTCCGGGCAGTACAGCGACGTCGAGGTCGCTCACAGCCAGGGCGTGCCTCGTCCGTGCCCTGAGCACTGGCCAGAGCCCGTGGTCAGCGGTCGACAGGGGTCAGCACCGTCGAAGCACAGGAGCGGCACCCAAGGCTCGCTGAGCTGCACGAACGGGCATCCGAGCTGGTCAGGACGTGGAGCGGGTGACCGGGATCGAACCGGCATGGCCAGCTTGGAAGGCTGGGGCTCTACCATTGAGCTACACCCGCATGCTTACCGCGCCAGCCTATCCCGTGCCCGCGCGGCGCTGTCCGCAGGCCGTCGGCCTAGACTCGCCGTTGGCCACGGGGTGTAGCGCAGCTTGGTAGCGCACCTGCTTTGGGAGCAGGGGGCCGCAGGTTCAAATCCTGTCACCCCGACACTGCCGCGAGGTCTGGAAGACTCGCGGGCACGATCGGCCGCCGTCCCCGCGGAGGCCACGCCCATCCCCGTCGTACCTGAGGAGCACGCCGCTGTGAAGAGCACCATCGAGAACCTGGGCCCGACCCGGGTCCGGCTCGCGATCGAGGTGCCGTGGAGCGACCTGGACCACGCCTTCGGTGAGGTCTACAAGGAGCTGGGCAAGCAGGTGCGCGTTCCCGGCTTCCGCCCCGGCAAGGTCCCCAACCGGGTCCTCGACCAGCGGATCGGCCGCCCGGTCGTGCTCGAGCAGGTCGTCCAGCACGCCGTGCCGGAGGTCTACTCCGAGGCGATCCGGGAGAACCAGGTCCGCGTCATCAGCCAGCCGGACGTGGAGGTCACCCGCATCGACGACGGGGAGGCCCTCGCCTTCACCGCCGAGGTCGACGTCGCCCCCACGCTCGAGCTGCCCCCGCTGGACTCCCTGGCGGTGACCGTCGACGACGTCGAGGTCACCGACGAGGAGATCGACCAGCAGATCACCGTCATGCGCGAGCGCTTCTCCACCCTCTCCGGTGTCGAGCGGGCGGCCGCGGACGGCGACTTCGTCTCCATCGACCTGGAGGCCACGCTCAACGGCGAGGTGCTCGAGGACGGCAGCACCACCGGGATGTCCTACGAGGTCGGCTCCGGCAACCTGATGAACGGCCTGGACGAGGCCGTGCGCGGGCTGTCCGCCGACGAGAGCGCCACCTTCTCCACGGAGCTGCTCGCCGGTGACCAGGCCGGTGAGATGGCCGACGTGACCGTCACCGTCCGGTCGGTCAAGGCCAAGGAGCTGCCGGAGCTGGACGACGAGTTCGCCTCGATCGCCAGCGAGTTCGACACCCTGGCCGAGCTGCGCGAGGACGTCCGCACCCGGCTGGCCCGCACCAAGGTGCTGCAGCAGGGCGCGCAGGCCCGCGACAAGCTGGTCGAGCACCTGCTGGAGACCATCGAGGTCCCGGTGCCGGAGAAGCTGGTCGAGCAGGAGCTCAGCTGGCGCAGCCAGGCCATGGAGCGCGAGCTGCAGCAGGCCGGCATGGACTGGGACGCCTACTTCTCGATGACCGAGGTCGAGAACCGCGAGGCCTACGACGCCGAGATGCGCACGAACGTCGAGAAGGCCGTGAAGACGCAGTTCGTGCTCGACTCGATCGCCGACGCCCGCGAGGTCACCGTCGACAACGAGGACCTCTCCGCGCAGATCATGGCCCAGGCCCAGCGCAACCGGGTCAGCCCGGAGCAGTACGCCCAGCAGCTCCAGCAGGGCAACAACATCGCCGAGTTCGTCGCCGACGTGCGGCGCACCAAGGCGCTCGCCCAGCTGCTCGAGGAGACGACGATCACCGACGAGTCGGGCAACGTCGTCGACCTGGAGGCGCTGCGTCCGCGCACCGTCGCCGCCGACTCGGCCGACGCCGAGGACGCCGACGCGGCTGAGGTCGCCGAGGCCGACGCCGTCGAGGCCGACGCCGCCGAGGAGACCGACACCGAGGCGACGGCCGACAAGGCCTGATCCACCCCGGCACACCGCGCCGCCCGTACCCAGCTGGGTACGGGCGGCGCTGCCGTTCCCGAGGCCCTGGCCGCGGCGTCGCTGCGCCCACGGCGAACACCGGCCCGCGCCGGGAGGAACCGGTCGGGGGTGCGCGTTAGGGTCGACGTGACACTCAGGCACCCCTGAAGGACGACCACACGAGGCCGCACTGACGACCGGCACCGAGGGTCGTCCGCAGCGTCGTCGGTCGCCCCCCGACCACCGGCCAACCCGTTCCACGAGACCGACTGCACCGCAGTCCTACGGAGGTCACCGCACCCGTGAGCAACTCAGACCTGATCACCGCCAGCGCGCCGCTGATGCGCGCCGGCGGCTCGATGATGAACCTCAACGACTCGGTCTACGAGCGCCTGCTGCGTGAGCGGATCATCTTCCTCGGCAGCCAGGTCGACGACGTCATCGCCAACCAGCTGGCCGCGCAGATGCTGCTGCTGTCCGCAGAGGACCCCAAGCGCGACATCCACCTCTACATCAACTCGCCCGGCGGCTCCGTCACCGCCGGCATGGCGATCTTCGACACGATGCAGTTCATCGACTGCGACGTCGCCACCTACGCGATGGGCCTGGCCGCCTCGATGGGCCAGTTCCTGCTCACCGCCGGGACGAAGGGCAAGCGCTACTCGCTGCCCCACACGCGGATCCTGATGCACCAGCCCTCGGCCGGCGTCGGCGGCACCGCCTCCGACATCGCCATCCAGGCTGAGCTCTTCCGCAACACCAAGGCCCAGCTCAACGAGCTGCAGGCGCAGTTCACCGGGCAGACGGTCGAGCAGATCGAGAAGGACTCCGACCGCGACCGCTGGTTCACCGCGCAGGAGGCCCTCGAGTACGGCTTCGTCGACCACGTGGTGACCCGCGCGGAGACCATGACCTCGACCGACAACCCGGTCACCGACGGACCGGAGAAGTGACTATGAGCGACTTCCAGATGCCGCAGAGCCGGTACATCCTCCCCTCCTTCGTCGAGCGCACGAGCTACGGCATGAAGGAGTCGAACCCGTACAACAAGCTCTTCGAGGAGCGCATCATCTTCCTCGGGGTGCAGGTCGACGACGCCTCGGCCAACGACGTCATGGCGCAGCTGATCACGCTGGAGTCCAACGACCCCGACCGTGACATCACCATGTACATCAACAGCCCCGGTGGCTCGTTCACCGCGCTGACGGCCATCTACGACACGATGATGTTCGTCCGCCCCGACATCCAGACCGTCTGCATGGGCCAGGCGGCCTCCGCGGCCGCCGTCCTGCTGGCTGCCGGGACCAAGGGCAAGCGCCTGGCGCTGCCGTACTCCCGCGTGCTGATCCACCAGCCCTCCGGCGAGGCCGGTGGCCAGGTCACCGACCTGGAGATCCACGCCCGGGAGATCGAGCGGGTGCGGGTGCAGATGGAGCAGATCCTGGCCCGGCACACCGGACAGACCCAGGAGCAGGTCCGCAAGGACATCGACCGGGACAAGATCCTCACGGCCCAGCAGGCCATGGAGTACGGGATCGTCGACCAGGTCATCCAGAGCCGCAAGCTCAACGCGCTGCCGCCGGTCTGATCCGGTGACAGGACGGGCCGAGAGCGCGCGTGTCGCGCTCTCGGCCCGTACCGTTCTCCCATCTCTCGTTTCGGTGTTCTCCCCGCAGTCCGCCGGGTCACGGGGGAGGGCCGGGGCGGGTGTTGCGGGCCGGGCGAGCCGGGTGAGTTCCTGCCTGGGAACGTCGGATCAGCCGGGTAGGTTCGGTGAACGCCCGATTCCCCGGTCACGACCGCAGGGACACCGAACGCCAGCAGGACGGGCGTCGACAAGGGCATGACACAGCACGAACCAACGGGACCGCGGCAGCGCTGTCCCATTCGAGGTGGAGGTCAGCCAGGTGGCACGTATCGGTGAGAGCGGCGACCTGCTCAAGTGCTCGTTCTGCGGGAAGAGCCAGAAGCAGGTCAAGAAGCTCATCGCTGGCCCTGGGGTGTACATCTGCGACGAGTGCATCGACCTCTGCAACGAGATCATCGAGGAAGAGCTCTCGGAGTCGTCGGACCTCAAGTTCGACGAGCTGCCCAAGCCCAAGGAGATCCACGACTTCCTCGAGCAGTACGTCATCGGCCAGGACCAGGCCAAGCGCACGCTCGCCGTCGCCGTCTACAACCACTACAAGCGGGTGCAGGCCGGCGGCACGGACCGGGGCCGGGACGAGGGCGTCGAGCTCGCCAAGTCCAACATCCTGCTGATGGGCCCGACGGGCTGCGGCAAGACGCACCTGGCGCAGACGCTGGCCCGGATGCTCAACGTGCCCTTCGCGATCGCCGACGCCACGGCGCTCACCGAGGCCGGCTACGTGGGCGAGGACGTCGAGAACATCCTGCTCAAGCTGATCCAGGCGGCCGACTACGACGTCAAGCGCGCCGAGACCGGGATCATCTACATCGACGAGGTCGACAAGATCGCCCGCAAGAGCGAGAACCCGTCGATCACCCGGGACGTCTCCGGTGAGGGCGTTCAGCAGGCGCTGCTGAAGATCCTCGAGGGCACGACCGCGTCGGTGCCCCCGCAGGGTGGGCGGAAGCACCCGCACCAGGAGTTCATCCAGATCGACACCACGAACGTGCTGTTCATCGTCGGTGGCGCGTTCGCCGGGCTGGACCAGGTGATCGAGGCACGCACGGGCAAGCAGGGCATCGGCTTCGGCGCCGAGGTCCGCGGCAAGGCCGAGATCGAGGAGGCCAACGCCTTCGCGCAGGTCATGCCCGAGGACCTGCTGAAGTTCGGCATGATCCCCGAGTTCATCGGCCGGCTGCCGGTGATCACCAGCGTGCAGAAGCTCGACCGCACGGCGCTGATGAACATCCTCACCGAGCCGAAGAACGCCCTGGTGCGCCAGTACCGGCGACTGTTCGAGCTCGACGGGGTGGAGCTGGAGTTCACCGACGACGCGCTCGAGTCGATCGCCGACCAGGCCATCCTGCGGGGCACCGGTGCCCGTGGTCTGCGGGCGATCCTGGAGGAGGTGCTCCAGTCGGTGATGTACGACATCCCCAGCCGCGAGGACGTCGCCACGGTCGTCATCACCCGCGAGGTCGTGCTGGAGCACGTGAGCCCCACCCTCGTGCCCCGCAAGCCCGCCCGCGCCCCCCGCGAGAAGTCCGCGTAACCCAGCCACACCCCGACGGCCCGTTCCCCTCAGGGGAGCGGGCCGTCGCGGCTTTCAGGAACAGGTGTGCGCAGACTGTCAGCTGGCAGCTGCCCGACTGACAGTCCGCGCCCGCCGTCCACAGATGCTCGGCGCGGCTGCGGCGCCCAGGCCGGGCGCGCCAGGCTGTCGGGGTGCGGCACGACGTCGAAGGCCTGGTCGGACCGCGAGGATGGACCACGTGGGCGCAGTTGACGGCGCAGGTGAGCCCGACGACCGTCCGCTCCTGGGTCGCGAGTGGCCGGCTGCTGCGTCTCGGTGGTGGCTGCTACGCGGTGCGGGGGTCGACGACCGACTGGCGGGTCCGGGTGGCTGCTGCCGTCCGGTCGCGGGAGGCCGTGGTCAGCCACGCCACCGCCCTGGCGCTCTGGGGCCTCGTCGCGCCGCCCGTTGGTCCCGTCCACGTCACCGTGGCGCCGGGCCGCAGTGGTCGTGGTGGCCCGGGAGTCGTACTGCACCGGGTGGCCGATGTGGACTGGCACGTGCGGCCGGTCGGCGGGTTGCCGGTGACGTCGGTCGAACGTTCGGTCGTCGACGCGTGGGCTGATCCCTCCGGTGCCGGGCGCCCCGCTGTCCGCGCAGCAGCGATCACCGCGGTCCGCCGGCGGCTGTGCACGGCGCGACAGTTGGCCGATGAGCTGGCTCGGCGTCCCCGGTTGCCCGGGCGAGCTGCCTTGACCGAACTCGTCCGGTTGCTCGCCGACGGGTGCCAGAGCGAGCTCGAGATCTGGGGTTGCCTGCAGGTCCTGCGTGCTCCGGGCATGCCGGCGTTCGTCCAGCAGCGTCCGATCACGGTGGCGGGGGAGCGGTTCCTCCTCGACGCCGCCTGCGAGGACGTGCTGCTCGCCGTCGAGATGGACGGGGCCGCCTGGCACGGCTCCCGCGAGCAGCGGGAGCGGGACATCCGCCGAGATGCCCTGGCGGCCACGGTGGGGTGGCAGACGCTCCGGTTCGGCTACCGGAGGCTCACGGTCGAAGCCGCCGCCTGCCAGAGGGAGATCCTGACCGTCCACGCGGCCCGGCGCCGCCTGCTCGGGCTCGACGGTGTGCGCTGAGTGCCAGGTCCAGGCTCGGCACCTGGCACTCAGCGCACACGGTCAGGCGGTGGGTGTCTCGGCGAGGACGACGTCGACGTGGAGCGGGCCCTCGCCGGCGACCACGGTCAGCGACTGGATCCGGCCGGCGTCCACCAGGTCACCCCGGGCGGCCTCGACCGCGGCCATCCGCGCCGCGGAGACGGTCACTGTCGTCGTCGCGACGTCGGTCCGCATCGACGTCTTGGCGTCGGACTTCGCCTTGCGCACCAGCGACAGCACCTCGGCCGCCGCCGACACCACCGCCGGGTCGCCACCGGCCGGCAGCTCGGTCGCGGTCGGCCAGAGCGCCTGGTGCACCGAGCCGGTCTGCCACCAGGACCAGACCTCCTCGGTCACGAACGGCAGCACCGGGGCCAGCAGTCGCAGCTGCACCGACAGCGCCAGCGCCAGCGTGGCCTGGGCGGAGGCAGCCCCGGGGCCAGAGCCGTAGGCGCGGGTCTTCACCAGCTCCACGTAGTCGTCGCAGAACGACCAGAAGAACGACTCGGTGACCTCGAGCGCCCGGGTGTAGTTGTAGGCCTCCATCGCCGCGGTCGCCTCGTCGACCACCTGCGCCAACGAGGCGAGCAGCCCGAGGTCGATCGGCTCAGTGACCGCCTCGGCCGTCAGGTCGGGAGAGGCTCCCAGCCCCAGCACGAACTTGCCGATGTTGAGCACCTTCATCGCCAGCCGGCGGCCGACCTTCATCTGCGCCTCGTCGAACGGGCTGTCCGCCCCCGGCCGGGCGCCGGCGGCGCGCCAGCGGACTGCGTCGGTGCCGTAGCGCTCCAGGACGTCGATCGGGGTGGTCGCGTTGCCCTTGGACTTCGACATCTTCTTGCGGTCGGGGTCGACCACGAAGCCGGAGATGGTGGCGTGCGTCCACGGCACCGTGCCGTGCTCGAAGTGCGCCCGGACGACGGTGGAGAACAGCCAGGTGCGGATGATGTCGTGCGCCTGCGGCCGCTGGTCCATCGGGAAGACGTGTGCGAACAGCTCCGGGTCGGTCTCCCAACCCGAGGCGACCTGCGGCGACAGCGACGAGGTGGCCCAGGTGTCCATGACATCGGGGTCGGCCATGAACCCGCCCGGCACGCCCCGCTGGTCGGCGGTGAAGCCCTCGGGGACGTCGGAGGACGGGTCGACCGGCAGCGCCGACTCCGGCGCCAGGATCGGCGCGGAGTGGTCGGGTTCGCCCTCGGAGTCCAACCGGTACCAGACCGGGAACGGCACACCGAAGAACCGCTGCCGGCTGATCAGCCAGTCGCCGTTGAGCCCCTCGACCCAGTTGTCGTAGCGGTGCCGCATGTGCTCGGGCACCCACTGGATCTCCCGGCCGCGGGCCAGCAGGGCGTCGCGCAGGTCGCCGTCCCGCCCGCCGTTGCGGATGTACCACTGCCGGGTGGTGACGATCTCCAGCGGGCGCTCGCCCTTCTCGAAGAACTTCACCGGGTGGGTGATCGGCTTCGGGTCGCCCGCCAGGTCGCCGGACTCGCGGAGCAGCTCGACGATCCGCTGCTGCGCGCTGAAGGAGGTCTTGCCGGCCAGCTCGCCGTACACGTCGGCGGGCACGTCGGCCGGCGGCTCGGCGAGGAAGCGGCCGTCCCAGCCGATGACGGCGCGGGTCGGCAGCTGCAGCTCCCGCCACCAGGTGACGTCGTTCAGGTCACCGAAGGTGCAGATCATCGCGATGCCCGAGCCCTTGTCCGGCTCGGCCAGCCGGTGGGCGACCACGGGGACCTCGACGCCGAACAGGGGAGTGGTGACCGTCTTCCCGAACAGCGGCTGGTAGCGCTCGTCGTCGGGGTGGGCGACCAGGGCGACGCACGCCGGCAGCAGCTCTGGGCGGGTGGTCTCGATGAACACCGGGTCGCCCGAGGGCCCACTGAAGCCGATCCGGTGGTAGGCGCCGGGGCGTTCCCGGTCCTCCAGCTCGGCCTGGGCGACCGCGGTGCGGAAGGTGACGTCCCAAAGGGTCGGCGCCTCCTGGGCGTAGGCCTCCCCGCGGGCCAGGTTGTGCAGGAACATCTTCTGCGCGGTGGCCCGGGAGGACTCCGAGATGGTCCGGTAGACGTTGGACCAGTCGACCGACAGCCCGACCCGACGCCACAGCTCCTCGAACGCCGCCTCGTCGACCGCGGTCAGCCGCTCGCACAGCTCGACGAAGTTGCGCCGGGAGATCGGCTGCTGGTCCTTGCCCGGCTTCTCCGGCGGCTCGAACGACTCGTCGTAGGGGAGCGAGGGGTCGCAGCGCACGCCGTAGTAGTTCTGCACCCGGCGCTCGGTGGGCAGGCCGTTGTCGTCCCAGCCCATCGGGTAGAAGACGTGCTTGCCGCGCATCCGCTGGTAGCGGGCGACGATGTCGGTGTGGGTGTAGCTGAACACGTGACCCACGTGCAGCGACCCGCTCGCCGTCGGCGGCGGCGTGTCGATCGCGTAGGTCTGGGCGCGGGGGGCGGACAGCGCCGCGTCGCGGTCGAAGGCGTAGGTGTCGCCCTCGGCCCAGCGGGCCACCCACTTCTCCTCCAGCCCGTCGATCGAGGGCTTCTCGGGTACGCCGCCGGTGCTCCCCGGGGGAGTGCTGTCCAGGGATCGGGTGTCGGCAACCATGACTGGCATCCTAAGAGCGATGAGCACCTCCCTTTCCCGTGACCTGGCCCGGGTCGAGCAGGCGCTCTTGGCGCGGTGGCCGGAGAACCGGCTCGAGCCGTCGCTGACCCGCATCTCCGCCCTGGTCGACCTGCTCGGCTCCCCGCACCGGGCGATGCCCGTCGTCCAGGTGACCGGCACCAACGGCAAGACGACGACGGCGCGGATGGTCGACGAGCTGCTGCGCGGCTTCGGCCTGCGGGTCGGCCGGTTCACCAGCCCGCACCTGGAGTCGATGCGCGAGCGGATCGTGCTCGACGGCGAGCCGCTGCCGGCCGAGCGCTTCGTCGAGGTCTACGACGACGTCGCCCCCTACGTGCAGATGGTGGACGCGGGCAGTGACGTCCCGATGTCCTTCTTCGAGGTGATGGTCGCGATGGCCTACGCCGCCTTCGCCGAGGCGCCGGTGGACGTCGCGGTCGTCGAGGTCGGCATGGGCGGCACCTGGGACGCGACCACCGTCGCCGACGCCCGGGTCGCCGTCGTCACACCCGTCTCGATGGACCACGCCGAGTACCTGGGGCCCGACGTCGCCACGATCGCCACCGAGAAGGCCGGGATCATCAAGCCGGCCACCGGGGACGGCGTGCTGCCCGACGGCCGCCCGGACGGCGGTGTGGTCGCGGTGCTCGCCCACCAGCCGGCCGGCGCGCTGGAGGCGCTGGTGCGGCGGGCGATCGAGGTCGACGCGACCGTCGCCCGCGAGGGCACCGAGTTCGGCGTGCTCGAGCGCCGGGTCGCCGTCGGCGGCCAGCAGGTGCGGCTGCAGGGGCTGGGCGGTGAGTACGACGAGGTCTTCCTGCCGTTGTTCGGCGCGCACCAGGCGCAGAACGCGGCCGTCGCGCTGGCCGCGGTGGAGGCCTTCCTGGGGGCGGGGTCGGCCACCGGCCCGGTCGCCCAGGACGTCGTCCGGGAGTCCTTCGCCGCAGTGCGCTCGCCCGGGCGGCTGGAGCGGGTGCGCACCTCCCCGGCGGTGCTGGTCGACGCGGCGCACAACCCGGCCGGCATGGCGGCGACGGTCGAGGCGGTCCGGGAGTCCTTCGACTTCACCCGCCTGGTCGGCGTCGTCGGCTGCGTCCAGGGCAAGGACGTCAGCGGCATGCTGGCCGAGCTGGAGCCGCTGTGCGCCGAACTGGTGGTCACCCAGAACAGCTCCCCGCGGGCGATCCCGGCCGACGAGCTGGGGGCCCTGGCGGTCGACGTCTTCGGGGCCGACCGGGTCAGCGTGCACCCGCTGCTCACCGACGCGCTCGAGTCGGCGATGGAGCTGGCCGAGGCCGGTCCCGACGACGCGCTCGGTGGGTCCGGCGTGCTGGTCACCGGCAGTGTGATCACCGCGGGGGAGGCCCGCAGCCTGCTCGGCGGCAAGCGGTCGTGACGGCGCCCGACCCGGTGCGCGCCGGCAAGGCGCTGGGCGGAGCTGCCGCCGCGATCCTGCTGCTGGAGGGGATCGCCGTCCTCTTCGTGCCGCGCGGCATCGCCCAGACCGGAGAGGGGCTGACCAGCACCCGGCTCACGGTCGTGCTCGTCCTGGCGGTGTTGCTGATCCTGGCCAGCGGGGTGCAGCGCCGTCCGCAGGGTCTGGTCATCGGCACGGCACTGCAGGTGCCACTGCTGCTCACCGGGCTGATCAGCGGGGCGATGTGGCTGGTCGGCGGCGTGTTCCTGCTGATCTGGCTGTACCTGCTCCAGGTCCGCAAGGAGCTGCTGGGCACGCCCTTCGGGCCGCCGCCGACCGCACCCCCGGCGCCGCCCGCCGGCTGACGGGAGCTCACGCCGCCGAAGCGTCCCCGAGCTGCCCGCGCAGCCGGTCGGCATCGGTGCCCACCTGCCGGAGGACCCGGGTCACCACCGGGTCGCCGACGGCCAGCAGCCCGGCGAGCAGCGCTCCGGTGTCGATGGCCCGGGCCCGTCGGCGCACCTTCGACCGGAGCACGTGCCGCAGCGACTCCTCGAGGGCGCGCTTGCTGCCGTCGGCGAAGGGGATGTGCCCGGCCGGCTCGCGAGCGCCGCGGTCCAGGGCGCCTGGGCCGAACGCGGACTCCGCGGCGGCGCGCACCTGGTCCAGGTCGATGCCCACGGTGGCGAGCGCATCGGCGTCCAGGGCGCTGCCCGACCGGTCCAGAGCCGACCGGAGGTTCGGGTGGTCGGCGCCGGCGGCACGCAGCACCGCGCCGCCGCGGCCGGGGTCCTCGGCCAGGGCCAGCAGCAGGTGCACCGGGTCGATCTTCTCCGCCCGCAGTGTGCGGGCCTCCTCCTGGGCGACGACGACGGCCCGGCGGGCCTCGTCGGTGAAGCGCTCGAACACGTCAGCGGTCCCTTCGTGAGGTGGCGTGCTTCTTGTGGACGGCCTGCTTGCTGACGCCCAGGGCGTCGGCGATCTGCTGCCAGGACCAGCCGCGCGCCCGGGCGTTGCCGACCTGCAGCACCTCCAGGCGGTCGGCTAGGTCGCGGAGCGCACGGATGGCGCGGAGCCCGGTGTCCGGGTCGTCGGCCGCGGCGGCGGTGGTGACGTCGGTGGGGGAGGCCATGCCGTCAACGTAGATTGACGGATGTCAGCTGTCAACCTGAGTTGACGGTCGCCGTCCCGTACGCTCCCGGCCGTGTCTGCACCCACTGCTGAGCGTTCGCTGGTCCTGATCAAGCCCGACGGCGTGGCCCGGGGCCTGGTCGGCCAGGTCATCGCCCGCCTGGAGGCCAAGGGCCTGCGCCTGGTCGCCGCCGAGCTGCGCACCCTGACCACCGAGGTCGCCGAGGAGCACTACGGCGAGCACCGCGAGCGGCCCTTCTTCGGCTCGCTGGTCGAGTTCATCACCGGGGGCCCGCTGCTGGCGCTCGTGGTCGAGGGGCCGCGCGCCATCGAGGCGTTCCGTGCGCTGGCCGGCGCGACCGACCCGGTGAAGGCGGCGCCCGGCACGATCCGCGGCGACTTCGCCCTCGAGGTGCAGGCCAACATCGTGCACGGCTCCGACTCGCCCGAGTCCGCCGCGCGCGAGATCGCGCTCTTCTTCCCCCAGCTCTGACCCGTCAGGGGCCGAAGTCGCGACTTTGGCCCCTGACGGAGCGGCTACCCTGGGCGGGTCATGACTGTCGAGTCTCTATACCCCCGCCTCGAGCCCCTCCTCGCCCAGGTCCAGAAGCCCATCCAGTACGTCGGTGGCGAGCTCAACGCCCAGGTGAAGCCGTGGGACGACGTCGCCGTCCACTGGGCGCTGATGTACCCCGACGCCTACGAGGTGGGCCTGCCCAACCAGGGCCTCATGATCCTCTACGAGGTGCTCAACGAGCGCGCCGACGCCCTGGCCGAGCGCACCTACGCCGTCTGGCCCGACCTCGCCGGGCTGATGCGCGAGCACGGGGTCGGCCAGTTCACCGTCGACGCCCACCGCCCGGTGCGGGAGTTCGACCTGCTCGGCGTCAGCTTCGCCACCGAGCTCGGGTACACGAACCTGCTCGAGGCGCTCGACCTCGCCGGCGTCCCGCTGCACGCCGTCGACCGCGACGAGAGCCACCCGGTGGTCGTCGCCGGTGGGCACGCCGCCTTCAACCCCGAGCCGGTCAGCGACTTCGTCGACTGCGCGGTGCTCGGGGACGGCGAGCAGGTCGTCGGGGACATCACCGACGTCGTCGCCGCCTGGAAGGACCAGGGCCGCCCCGGTGGGCGGGTCGAGCTGCTGGCCCGGCTCTCCCGGGTCGACGGGGTCTACGTGCCCCGCTTCTACGCGGTCAGCTACGCCGCCGACGGCACGATCGCCGAGGTGCGCCGCACCCGGGACGACGTCCCGGCCCGCGTCGGCAAGCGCACGGTGATGGACCTGGACGAGTGGCCCTACCCCAAGCAGCCGCTGGTCCCGCTGGCCGAGAGCGTGCACGAGCGGATGAGCGTGGAGATCTTCCGCGGCTGCACCCGTGGCTGCCGGTTCTGCCAGGCCGGGATGATCACCCGCCCCGTCCGCGAGCGGACGATCACCGGCATCGGCTCGATGGTCGACGCCGGGCTCAAGGCCACCGGCTACGAAGAGGTGGGCCTGCTCTCGCTGAGCAGCGCCGACCACTCCGAGATCGGCCAGCTGGCCAAGGAGCTCGCCGACCGGTACGAGGGCACCAACACCGGCCTGTCGCTGCCCTCCACCCGGGTCGACGCCTTCAACGTCACCCTGGCCAACGAGCTCTCCCGCAACGGACGCCGCTCCGGGCTGACCTTCGCCCCCGAGGGCGGCAGCGAGCGGATCCGCCGGGTGATCAACAAGACCGTGTCCAAGGAGGACCTGGTCCGTACGGTCACCACGGCGTACGCCAACGGCTGGCGCCAGGTGAAGCTCTACTTCATGTGCGGTCTGCCCACCGAGACCGACGAGGACGTGCTGGAGATCGCCGAGCTGGCGGTCGAGGTGATCCGCGCCGGCCGGGAGGCCAGCGGCAGCAAGGACATCCGCTGCACCGTCTCCATCGGTGGCTTCGTGCCCAAGCCGCACACCCCCTTCCAGTGGGCGGCCCAGGCCAGCGCCGAGACGATCGACCACCGGCTGCGGATCCTGCGCGAGGCGATCAACGCCGACCGCCGGATCGGCCGTTCGATCGGCCTGCGCTACCACGACGGCAAGCCCGGGGTGATCGAGGGACTGCTGTCCCGCGGCGACCGCCGGGTCGGGAAGGTCATCGAGCGGGTCTGGCGCGACGGCGGTCACTTCGACGGCTGGAGCGAGCACTTCTCGTACGACCGGTGGCAGACGGCCGCGGCCGAGGAACTCGCTGCCTTCGGGCTCGACCTCGCCTGGTTCACCACCCGGGAGCGCACCGAGCACGAGGTCCTGCCCTGGGACCACCTGGACTCCGGGCTGGACAAGGAGTGGCTCTGGGACGACTGGCAGGACGCGATCAGTGAGGACGAGGTCGGCGACTGCCGCTGGACCGGCTGCTACGACTGCGGCGTCTGCCCGACGATGGGCACCGACATCCAGATCGGGCCCACCGGGCGCAGCCTGCTGCCCCTGACCCCCGTCAGCCGGTAGTGGCCCGCACCCCGGACGGCCCACCGCCGCCGCCGACCGTGCAGAAGCTGCGGCTGCGCTACACCAAGCGCGGACCGCTGCGGTTCGCCTCGCACCGCGACCTGGCCCGCGCCCTGGAGCGTGCGCTGCGTCGTGCACAGGTGCCGATGGCGTTCTCCGCCGGCTTCAGCCCGCACCCGAAGATCTCCTACATGGGGGCGGCGCCGACCGGTGCGGCCTCGGAGGCGGAGTACTTCGAGATCGGGCTGTCCGCCCGGCGTGACCCGGAGCAGGTGCGGGCCGCACTGGACGCCTCGTTGCCGCCGGGGATCGACGTCCTGGAGTGCGTCGAGGCGGTCGAGGGCAGCGGCTCGCTGGCCGACCGGCTCGACGCCACCCGGTGGCGCATCGACCTGCCCGGGGTGGACGCCGACCAGCTGTCCGCCGCCGTGCAGACGTTCCTCGCCCAGGAGGTGGTGCTGGTCGCGAAACGGACCAAGAACGGCACCAAGGACGTCGACGCGCGGGAGGCCGTCGTCTCCGCTGCGGTCGCTGTTGAGGCAGGTTGTGCCATACTGCTCGTGGTCGTACGGCAGCTCACGCCGACCGTGCGACCGGATGACGTGATGGCCGCTCTGGCTGCCGTCGCCGACCTGCACCCGCCGTTGCCCGCCCGGGCCGTGCGTGAGGCGCAGGGCCGGCTCGACGACAGCGGTGACGTCGCCGATCCGCTCGGGCCCGACCGCGTGGCCAGTTCCCGCTGCCAGGGGGAGCCGGCTCAGGTCTGACCCGGTCGGACCCGGATGCGCCCGGCGTCGCCTGCGCCACGTCTGCCAGCCGTGGCGCTGCACCACCTGAACTCGGCACCACCTGATCTTTCGGACCACCGCACCACCCGTGTTCAGCACGCTGCACCACCGGGCCCCAGCCGCACTGGCCGGGGCGCGGACCAGACTTCGCGGGCCGGGCAGAACCGCCGCTCCCAGTGGCCGCCCGACCCGCCCAACCCACGTTCCTGCGCGGCCGCCAGTCGGAGACGATCGGCGCCCGGGGACGCACAGGAGGCGAGCCCTTCGTGGCCGACCACGACGACAACGAGAACAGCACCGACCTCGGCACCGCGGAGGGATCGACGCCTCCCGCCGATCTGCTCGGCGGCCCGGCGGACCCGGCCGATACCGAAGGCCTGCTCGGTGAGCCGGACGACGAGCCGACCGCCGAGGAGCCGGCCGAGATCCCGGTGGCCGAGGCGGTGACGCCCCAGCCGGAGCACGAGCTCCCCAGGTTCGGCGCACAGTTCAGCTCACCCGAGCCCACGACCGTCACCGCCCGGCCCCGCCGTCGCGCGACCCGGCCGGCCGTGACCGCCGACCCCGACTCCGTCGAGCCCCCTGCGCCGCAGCTCTCGCACGTCGCCCCCGCCTTCATCAGCTTCGTGGCCCCCGAGCCCGAGGTCGCTGCACCGCGCCGCCGCAGCCGCCGTCCCCAGGCCGAGTCGCCGAGCGAGTCGACCGAGACCGACACCGGCCGGACCGACGACCGCCCGGCCACCGACGAGCGGGACGCCGAGCAGGCGCCGCCGCGGCGTTCCCGCAGCCGTCGCCGCAGTGCGGCCGAGAGTGAGCCGGTCGAGGTCGAGGAGACCGAGACCACCGAGACCGACGAGCGGGACGCCGAGGACGCCGACGACCGCGATGGCGAGGACGGCGGTTCCTCGGGCAGCCGTCGCCGGCGCCGGGGCCGTCGGGGCCGCGGCCGTGGACGCACCGGTGAGGACGCCACCGACGGCGACCGCGAGGACGAGGACGCCGAGGCCCCGGCCGGTGCCGACGAGTCCGACGACAGCAGCGAGCGCGACAGCAGCGAGCGCGACAGCAGCGAGCGCGACAGCAGCGAGCGCGACAGCAGCGAGCGCGACGGCCAGGACGACGAGGACGACGACGCTGCCGAGGGCGGCTCGGGGTCCAGCACCCGTCGCCGTCGCCGTCGCCGTCGCCGCGGCAGCAGCGGCGAGAGCGGCAGCAGCGGCGAGAGCGGCAGCGACGACACCGCCGAGGACGCCGACGACCGGCCGGAGCGCGCAGGCCGCAACGGCCGCACCTCCAGCGACGACGACGTCCGGGGCGTGGCGGGCTCCACCCGGCTCGAGGCCAAGCGCCAGCGCCGCCGTGAGGGCCGCGACGGTGGCCGTCGCCGCGCGCCGATCCTCTCCGAGTCGGAGTTCCTGGCGCGGCGCGAGGCCGTGGACCGGGCGATGGTCATCCGGCAGCAGGGTGAGCGCACCCAGATCGCCGTCCTGGAGGACGACGTCCTCGTCGAGCACTACGTCACCCAGGCGCAGGCGACCTCGTTCGCGGGCAACGTCTACCTGGGCCGCGTGCAGAACGTGCTGCCCAGCATGGAGGCCGCCTTCGTCGACGTCGGCAAGGGCCGCAACGCCGTCCTGTACGCCGGCGAGGTCAACTGGGACGCCGCCGGTCTGTCCGGCAAGTCCCGCTCGATCGAGACCGCCCTCAAGTCCGGCGACAAGGTCCTGGTCCAGGTCACCAAGGACCCGATCGGCCACAAGGGCGCCCGGCTGACCCAGCAGGTCAACCTGCCCGGCCGCTTCCTGGTCTACGTGCCGGGTGGCTCGATGACCGGCATCAGCCGCAAGCTGCCGGACAAGGAGCGCCAGCGGCTCAAGGACATCCTGAAGAAGATCGTCCCCGAGGACGCCGGCGTCATCATCCGCACGGCCGCGGAGGGCGCCTCGGAGGAGGAGCTCACCCGCGACGTGGCCCGGCTGCAGGCGCAGTGGGAGGTCATCCAGACCAAGGCGTCTTCGACCAGCAACGCGCCGACGTTGCTCTACGGCGAGCCGGACCTGGCGATCCGCGTGATCCGCGACGTCTTCAACGAGGACTTCAAGCGGCTGGTCGTCCAGGGCGACGACGCCTGGGACACCGTCGAGGCCTACGTCGCGCACGTCTCCCCGGAGCTGTCCGAGCGGCTGCAGCGCTACGCCGGCACCGGCGACGTCTTCCACGACCTGCGGATCGACGAGCAGCTGATGAAGGCGCTCGACCGCAAGGTCTGGCTGCCCTCGGGCGGCTCGCTGGTCATCGACCGCACCGAGGCGATGACGGTCGTCGACGTGAACACCGGGAAGTTCGTCGGCTCCGGCGGCAACCTCGAGCAGACCGTCACCCGGAACAACATCGAGGCCGCCGAGGAGATCGTCCGTCAGCTCCGGCTGCGGGACATCGGCGGGATCATCGTCATCGACTTCATCGACATGGTCCTGGAGAGCAACCGCGACCTCGTGCTGCGGCGGCTCACCGAGTGCCTCGGCCGCGACCGCACGAAGCACCAGGTCGCAGAGGTGACCTCGCTGGGCCTGGTGCAGATGACCCGCAAGCGGGTGGGCCAGGGGCTGCTGGAGGTCTTCTCCGAGCCGTGCGAGCACTGCCGCGGCCGGGGTGTCCTGGTGCACGTCGACCCGGTGGACGACAAGAAGCGGTCCAGCGGGAACGGCGGCGCCGGCAACGGCGCCGGCAACGGTGGCGGCGGCAACGGCGGCCGCAACCGGGGTGACTCGGGCAACGGCTCGGGCGCTCCGGGCGGTGGCTCTGGCACCGTCTCCGGCTCCGGCCGCGACAAGGGCCGGAACGACCGGGCGAAGGACGCCGACGTCGTGACCCCCGAGGTCGAGGAGACGGCACCCGCGACGGAGCAGGAGGCCACCCCGACGCCGGCGGTCGAGGCCCCGGAGACCGACGGGACCGAGACCGGCGGCGGTCGCGGCCGGCGCAGCCGCGGCGGTCGGGACCGTGGCGCCCGCGACGGCGGCACCAAGGACCGTGGTCCCGCGGACACCGGTGCGCCGGACGCCGCTCCGCAGGAGGAGCCGGGCGCAGCGGTGACCGAGACGCCGGAGACGGTGGACGAGGGCACCGCGACGTCACGTCGCGAGGACCCGGCCGCCGGCTGGGACGTGGCGGACGCCATGGCGCTGCAGGGCGGGGCCTCCTTCGACGAGCCGGCCGCGGCGGAGCAGGCTGTCGAGCCGGACGTCGAGCCGACGCCCGAGCCGGAGACCGAGCCGGAGACCGAGCCGGTCGACGACGGTCGGGGTCGCCGCAGCCGGGGTCGCCGCGGACGCGGGCAGTCGGCCGAGGCCCGGGCGGCCGAGGACGCTCCCGTCACCGAGGCGCCTGTCACCGGGACATCTGTCAGCGAGGCGCCCGCCGCCGAGCAGCCGACGCCGGACAGCGTCCTGGCGGCGGTGGTGGCCCCACCGGCCGAGCCGGAGGCCACGGTCGCTGCCGAGGACCGGTCGGAGCCGACCGTCGTCGTGACACCCCAGCCGGTCGCCGAGCCCGCGGCCGTTCAGGACGTCCCGGCGGCCCGGCCGCGGCGCCGCAGGGCCGCCTCTCGGCCCGCAGGCCCGCCGGCCTGATCGAGGGGCCCGGTGCCCCCACCGCGGGCGAGCTCGCGGTGGGGGCACGGGGCCGACCGGGTCGACCGCACGCGGTTCGACCCGGGCACGGTGCCTCGGGTACGCTGGACGGGTTGCTCCACCACGGGCCGTGCACTCCGGTGCCGCCTGGGAGGCGCGAGCAGCACGTCCAGCACTCGGCCCTCGTGGCGGTCGTGCGCGCAGGACAACAGTGCTGGACACATGGAATCGATCGAGGAGTCAGTGGTGTACGCAGTCGTCAAGGCCGGTGGAGCGCAGCACAAGGTGGGTGTCGGTGACACGTTCACCATCAACCGCCTGAGCGGGGAGGCCGGTGACACCGTCACCCTTCCGGCCATCCTGCTGGTCGACGGCGACACCGTCACCTCCGACGCTCAGACGCTCGCCGGTGTGACCGTGACCGGCGAGATCGTCGAGCACGGCAAGGGCCCGAAGATCCACATCCACAAGTTCAAGAACAAGACGGGCTACCACAAGCGCCAGGGGCACCGTCAGCCCCTGACCAGCGTCGTGGTCCGCGACATCACGAAGGGCTGACGACATGGCACACAAGAAGGGCGCATCGTCGTCCCGTAACGGTCGCGACTCCAACGCCCAGCGCCTGGGCGTCAAGCGCTTCGGTGGTCAGGTCGTCAAGGCCGGCGAGATCATCGTCCGCCAGCGCGGCACCCACTTCCACCCGGGTCTCGGCGTCGGCCGCGGCAAGGACGACACCCTGTTCGCCCTCGTCCCCGGCGCGGTGACCTTCGGCTTCCGCCGTGGCCGCCGCGAGGTCGCCATCACCGCCGTCGGCGCCCCGGTGGCTGCCCGCGAGACCGTCTCGGTCTGAGCACCACCCCGTTCCACCAGCTCTGACTGGGTGGCGGCGCCGGAGTCCGGCGCCGCCACCCGTTTCCCTTTCCGGACAGTTCGGCCGTAGCGCAGAGAGGCGGCGATCATGGCCGCTTTCGTCGACCGCGTGACGGTCCACGTCTCGGCAGGCAAGGGTGCCAACGGGGTCAGCTCCGTGCACCGGGAGAAGTTCAAGCCGCTGGGTGGTCCCGACGGGGGCAACGGCGGGGACGGCGGGGACGTCGTCCTCGAGGTCGACCCCAGCGTGCACACCCTGCTGGACTTCCACCACCGCCCGCACCAGAAGGCCGGCAACGGCAAGCAGGCGGCGGGCGACTACCGCAACGGCGGGCGCGGGGCCGATCTGGTCCTCGGCGTCCCGTCCGGGACGGTCGTGAGCGTCGGCGGCCAGGTCGTCGCCGACCTGGTCGGGGCCGGTGCCCGGCTCGTGCTCGCCCACGGCGGCAAGGGCGGGCTGGGCAACGCCGCGCTCGCCAACGCGCGCCGCAAGGCCCCCGGCTTCGCGCTGCTCGGCGAGCCCGGTGACGCGGTGGACGCCGTCCTCGAGCTGAAGAGCATCGCCGACGTCGGCCTGGTCGGGTACCCGTCGGCCGGCAAGTCCTCGCTCGTCGCCTCGATGTCCGCGGCCCGGCCGAAGATCGCCGACTACCCCTTCACCACGCTGGTCCCGCAGCTGGGCGTGATCCGCTCCGGCGACACGACCTACACGATGGCCGACGTCCCCGGCCTGATCCCCGGCGCGTCCGTGGGCAAGGGCCTCGGCCTGGAGTTCCTGCGGCACGTCGAGCGCTGCGCCGTGCTGGTGCACGTGGTCGACATGGCGACGATGGAGCCCGGCCGCGACCCGGAGACGGACATCGAGGCCCTCGAGCACGAGCTGCGCGAGTACGGCGGCGAGGAGCTCGATCTGGTCGGCCGGCTGCGGATCGCCGTGCTCAACAAGATCGACGTCCCGGACGGCCGCGAACTGGTCGACCTGGTGCGCACCTCCCTGGAGGCGCGTGGCCTGCAGGTCTTCCCGATCAGCGCGGCCACCGGGGAGGGCGTGACCGAGCTGGGCTACGCGCTGGCGGCCGCCGTCGAGGAACACCGGGCCTCGCTGCCCGACCTCCCGCCGGCACCGATCACGATCTCCCCGCGCGCGGTCGACGACGGCGGCTTCACGGTCGAGCCCGACCCGCGCACCGACGGGTGGGTCGTGCTCGGGGTGCGGCCGGAGCGCTGGGTCCGGCAGACCGACTTCAACAACGACGAGGCCGTGGGCTACCTCGCCGACCGGCTCAACCGGCTGGGCGTGGAGGAGGAGCTGGCCAAGGCCGGCGCCGTCCCCGGTGACGCGATCACCGTCGGCGACGTCACCTTCGACTGGGAGCCCACCCTCCCGGCCGGCACGCTCACCATCGAGGAGACCGCAGGCCTGGGTGGTCGGGGCACCGACACCCGGCTCGAGGACAACTCGCGGCCCTCGGCCGACGAGCGGCTGCTGGCCAAGAAGGCCCGCCGGCTGCCGTACGAGGTGGCCGAGGGCGACGGCTGGGTCGACGCCGACCTCCTCGACGACGCCGACCGGTGACCGCCCGCGCGGAGATCGCCGCCGCGCAGCGGGTGGTGGTCAAGGTCGGGTCCTCGTCGCTGACCACGCTGCCCGGCGGGTTGGACGAGACCCGGCTGCGGGCGCTGGTCGACGTCCTCGGCGCGCTGCGGGCCGCCGGGCGGCAGGTCGTGCTCGTCTCCTCCGGCGCGATCGCCGCCGGGTTGGCGCCGCTGGGGCTGGCCGGCCGCCCCCGTGACCTGGCCACCGCGCAGGCGGCCGCGAGCGTGGGGCAGCTGCGGCTGGTGCAGACCTACGCCGACGCCTTCACCGCCCATGACGTGACCGTCGGCCAGGTGCTGCTCACCGCCGACGACCTGACCCGGCGCAGCCACTACCGCAACGCGCAGCAGACGATCGAGCGGCTGCTGGCCCTCGGTGTGCTGCCGATCGTCAACGAGAACGACACGGTCGCCACCGAGGAGATCCGGTTCGGTGACAACGACCGGCTCGCCGCGCTGGTCGCTCACGTGGCCATGGCCGATGCCCTGCTGCTGCTCTCCGACGTGGACGGCGTCTACGACGGCGATCCGCGCACCGGGCCGGCCGCGCTGGTCGACACGGTGCGCGGTCCGGCCGACCTGGCGGCGGTCGCGCTCGGCTCGGCCAGCCGCAACGGCGTCGGCACCGGCGGGATGGCCACCAAGGTGGAGGCCGCCCTCATCGCCTCGGCGGCGGGGGTGCCCGTCGTGGTCACCTCCACCGCGCAGGCGGCGGCCGCGCTGGCCGGCGAGCGGGTGGGCACCCTGTTCGCCCCGACCGGGCGGCGTCCCTCTGCCCGGCAGTTCTGGCTCCGCTACGCCAGCCGCCCCCGGGGCCGGGTGCTGCTCGATGAGGGGGCCGTGCGCGCCGTCCGTGAGCGGCACGCGTCGCTGCTCGCCGCGGGCATCACCGGGGTGACCGGGGAGTTCCTCGCCGACGACCCGGTGGAGCTGGTCGGCCCGGACGGCGAGGTGGTCGCCCGCGGCCTGGTCGCCTACGACGCCCGCGAGCTGCCGGCGCTGCTGGGCCGTAAGACCGGTGACCTGGACCCGGAGCACCGCCGCGAGGTCGTCCACCGCGACGAGATGGTCCTCGTCGGGCGCGCCACCCGGGGCTGAGAGACTGGTGCGGTGACCGTTCGCCCCATCCGCGAGATCGGCGACCCGGTGCTGCGCACCCCGGCCGACCCGATCCGCGGCTTCGACAAGGACCTCGCCGCGCTCGTCCGCGACCTGGAGGAGACCGTCGACCACCCCGGCCGGGCCGGGGTGGCGGCGACCCAGATCGGGGTCGGCCTGCGGGTCTTCTCCTACAACGTCGACGGCGTGATCGGGCACATGGTGAACCCGGTGATCACCGAGCGCAGCGAGGAGACCCAGGACGACGACGAGGGCTGCCTGTCGATCCCGGGGCTCTACGCGCCGACGGTACGGGCGATGCACTGCGTGGCCGAGGGGTTCGACGTGCACGGTGAGCCGCTCCGCATCGAGGGCAGCGGACTGCTGGCCCGCTGCCTGCAGCACGAGGTCGACCACCTGGACGGGAAGCTCTTCGTCGACCGGCTGACCGGCGATGCCCGCAAGCAGGTTCTCCGCGCCCTGCGCACCTGAGGCCTCCGCCAACCCAGGCATAGGAGGCTTTTCACCCGGTTTGGGCTCCGCAACCGGGTGAACAGCCTCCTATGCCGCCTCCGGCGGCCGCGTAACCTCGACGCGTGTCCGACGTCGAGTTCCCGCTGATCGGAGCCGCCGCGGCCCGCGCCCGCGAGGCCGCCCGCGTGCTCCGCACCCTGCCGACCGAGACCAAGGACGCCGCGCTGGCCGCGATGGCCGACGCGCTGGTCGAACGCACCGACGAGGTGCTCGCGGCCAACGCCGTCGACGTCGAGGCCGCCGCGGCCGACGGGACGCCGGAGTCGGTGCTCGACCGGCTGCGCCTGGACCCCGGCCGGCTCGCCGGGGTGGCCGACGCGCTCCGGCAGCTGGCCTCGCTGCCCGACCCGGTCGGCGACGTCGTCCGCGGGTCGACGCTGGCCAACGGGTTGCAGCTGCGGCAGGTGCGGGTGCCGCTCGGTGTGGTCGGGATCGTCTACGAGGCCCGGCCCAACGTGACCGTCGACGCGGCCGGGCTGTGCCTGAAGAGCGGCAACGCCGCGTTGCTCCGCGGGTCCGGTTCCGCGCACCGCACCAACACGGCGCTGGTCGCCGTCCTCACCGAGGCCGCCGAGAAGGCCGGGCTGCCGGCCGGGTCGATCGCGTTGCTGCCTGCGGACCGCGCCTCGGTCGGTGAGCTGCTCAACGCCCGCGGGCTGGTCGACGTCGTCATCCCGCGGGGTGGGGCCTCACTGATCAACCGGGTGGTGCGGGAGGCGACCGTGCCGGTGATCGAGACCGGTGTCGGCAACTGTCACGTCTACGTCGACGCCTCCGCCGACCCGGCCATGGCCGAGGCCATCGTGCTGAACGCCAAGACGTCCCGGGTCAGCGTCTGCAACTCCGCGGAGACCCTGCTGGTGCACCGGGACGTCGCGTTCCTGCCCCGGCTGCTGGCCGCGCTTGCCGACGCCGGGGTCACCCTGCACGGGGACGAGGCCGCCCGGCGGGCGCACGAGGGCGTCGTCCCGGCCACCGACGAGGACTGGGCCACCGAGTACCTGTCGCTGGACATGGCCGTGCGGGTGGTGGACGACCTCCCCGGCGCGCTGGACCACATCAGCCGGTGGGGGAGCGGGCACAGCGAGGCGATCGTCGCCGACTCCGCCCGGGCCGTCGCCGAGTTCACCGCCGGTGTCGACGCCGCGGCGGTGCTGGTCAACGCCTCCACCCGGTTCACCGACGGCGGCGAGTTCGGGTTCGGCGCCGAGATCGGCATCTCCACCCAGAAGCTGCACGCCCGCGGTCCGCTCGGGTTGCCGGAGCTCACCTCCACCACCTACGTCGTCACCGGCAACGGCCACACCCGCTGACCTGGCCCGCCCGAACGCCCGAACGCTCAACGAGGAGCCGCATGTCCCGCACGCCCACCCACGCCGCCCAGTTCGCCGACGTGGCGGACGTGACGACGCGGCTGACGGCCGCGGGGTACCTGCCCGACGCGCAGATCGCCACGACCGTCTTCCTGGCCGACCGGCTGGGCAAGCCGCTGCTGGTGGAGGGCCCAGCGGGGGTGGGCAAGACCGAGCTGGCCAAGGCGATGGCCGCCGCGACGGGGTCCGAGCTCATCCGGCTGCAGTGCTACGAGGGCCTGGACGAGGCGCGGGCGCTGTACGAGTGGAACTACAAGAAGCAGCTGCTGCGGATCTCCGCGGCCGGCACCGGCGGTGCCGACTGGGACACCGTGCACGACGACGTCTTCGGTGAGGAGTTCCTGCTCGCCCGGCCGCTGCTGACCGCCATCCGGCGGACCGAGCCGACCGTGCTGCTCATCGACGAGACCGACAAGGCCGACGTCGAGGTGGAGGGCCTGCTGCTGGAGGTGCTCAGCGACTTCCAGGTCACCATCCCCGAGCTGGGCACGATCACCGCCACCCGCCGGCCGCTCGTGGTGCTCACCTCCAACGCGACTCGCGAGCTGTCCGAGGCGCTCAAGCGCCGCTGCCTGTACCTCGCCCTGGACTACCCGAGCGCGGAGCGGGAGCGGGAGATCGTGCTGTCCCGGGTCCCCGACCTCGCGCCGGGCCTGGCCGACCAGCTGGTGCGCACGGTGCGGGCGCTGCGCGCCCTGGAGCTGAAGAAGTCGCCGTCGATCTCCGAGACCCTGGACTGGGCGCAGACGCTGTTGGCCCTCGGTCTGGACACCCTGGACGAGCAGGCGATGCGCTCGACGCTGGGCGTGGTGCTCAAGCACGCCAGCGACCAGGTGCGCGCCGCCGCCGAGCTCCGGCTGAACTGATGCCGCCGGGAGCCGCCGTCGAGCCGGGGGGGCTGGTCGGGCACCTGGACGGCTTCGTCCGCGCGGTGCGGGAGGCCGGCGTGCCGGTCGGGATCAGCCAGGCCGTGGACGCCGCACAGGTGCTCACCGTCGTCGACCTGCTCGAGCGGGAACAGCTGCGGCACGGACTGGCCGCGGTGCTGCTCCGCCGGGCCGCCCAGCGCGAGGTCTTCGATGTGCTGTTCGACCTCTGGTGGCCGCTCACCGACCGGCCGGTGCCGGTCGCCGACGACGATGCCCCCGGGGACGGCGACGAGGACGGCGAGTCCGGGGCCGACGGGCCGCTGCCGGTAGGGGACCCGGGCGCGCTGGCCGAGGCGCTGCGCGCCGAGCTGCTGCGGCTGCTGCTGGAGGGGGATGAGGAGGCGCTGCGCCGGTTCGCCCGGCTGGCCGTCGACCAGCTCGGTGCCGGGGCGCCCAGCCCCTCGGGGCAGTCGTTCTTCAGCTACCGGGTGCTGCGCGCGCTCTCGCCGGACACGCTCGTGGCGCAGCTGCTGGCCGGGATGCTCGGCGGCGGTGAGACCGGGGGGCTGGCCGAGCAGGTGGCCCGGTCGACGGCGAGGGAGCGGATCGCGGCGTTCCGGACGGCGGTGGAGGCCGAGGTCCGGCGGCGCACCGCCGCGGAGAAGGGGCGGGACAAGGTCGCCCGCAACGCCGTCCGCCCGATGGCCGACCAGGTCGACTTCCTCCGCGCCCAGCAGGCCGACCTGGCAGAGCTGCGCCGCACCGTGGCCCCGCTGGCCCGGCGGCTGGCCGTCCGGCTGTCGGCCCGCCGGCGGCTCGGCCGGGCCGGGCGGCTGGACTTCCGGCGCACGGTGCGCGCCTCCCTGGCCACCGGCGGGATGCCGCTGGTGACCCACCACCGGCCGCGGGCGGTGCACAAGCCCGAGCTGGTGGTGCTCTGCGACGTCAGCGGCTCGGTGGCCGGCTTCAGCCACTTCACCCTGATGCTCACCCAGGCGCTGCGCGAGCACTTCAGCGGCGTGCGGGCGTTCGCCTTCGTCGACTCCACCGACGAGGTGACCCGGTTCTTCACCCCCGGCGCCGACGTCGTCGACGCGATCGCCCGGATCGGCCGGGAGGCCGACGTGGTGAGCTTCGACGGGCACAGCGACTACGGCAACGCCTTCGAGGTCTTCGCCGAACGGTGGCCCGCCGCCGTCGGCCCGAAGACGTCGTTGCTCGTCCTCGGCGACGGCCGCACCAACTACCGGCACCCGGGCCTGCCGACGCTGGCCGACCTGGTGCGGCGGTCGCGGTCGGCGCACTGGCTCAACCCGGAGCCGCGCCGGTTGTGGGGCAGCGGCGACTCGGCCGCCGACCGGTACGCCGAGGTCCTCCCGATGGTCGAGGTGCGTACCGCGGCCCAGCTGGCCGACTTCGTCACCACGCTCTGAGGCCGCCTCCTACATGACGACACGCCGACGGAATCGTTCCCACGCGCCCGCCTCCTCGCGCAGCCCCCAACGGGACGGCATCGTCCGGTTCAGGCACGACGGCGGGGTGGAGGACGAGCTGCAGGAGTGGGTGCCATGACCACCCGGCGGACTCACGCCCGCAACCGGCGGCACGGGGGAGCCGGTCGCCAGCCCGAGGGGGCAGGGACCACCCGGCCGTCGTGCCCCTCCTCCTGGCCCCCGGAACCGGTGGTCGGACGACCGGCCCCGGCCGGGCCGGGCTAGGCTCGGTCGGTGGCAGGACGTCGACTCGGGGTGATGGGCGGGACGTTCGACCCCATCCACCACGGGCACCTGGTGGCCGCCAGCGAGGTCGCCGGACTGTTCGGGCTGGACGAGGTCGTGTTCGTGCCGACCGGTCAGCCGTGGCAGAAGTCCGACCGGGGCGTCAGCCCCGCGGAGGACCGCTACCTGATGACCGTGATCGCGACCGCCTCCAACCCTCGGTTCTCGGTGAGCCGGGTCGACGTCGACCGGGGCGGGCCGACGTACACCATCGACACCCTCACCGACCTGCACCGCCTGCACCCCGACGCCGAGCTGTTCTTCATCACCGGTGCCGACGCGCTCGCCCAGATCGTCGGCTGGCGGGAGACGGACAAGCTCTTCCAGCTGGCCCACTTCGTGGGCGTCACCCGACCCGGGTACCAGCTGGCCGACGCCGACCTGCCGCAGGGTGCAGTCAGCCTGGTCGAGGTGCCGGCGCTGGCGATCAGCTCCACGGACTGCCGCGACCGGGTGCGCCGCGGGCGGCCCGTCTGGTACCTGGTGCCCGACGGTGTGGTGCAGTACATCGAGAAGCGCGGGCTCTACCACCCCGGCACCGGGGCCGACGACCTGCTCGACGGCCCGAGGACCGGGGGGTTCCCGGCCGAGCGACGGGTGGCCACCGACCACCGCGAGACCATGGCCGCCCCACCCGGCCCGACCCTGCGCGACGACCCCGTGCGCAACGACCCCCTGCGCGACCCGGACCTGAACGACACCCCCATCACCGGGGACGACCCGTCCCCCGATCTGCAGGAGATGCCCCGATGACCGCCTCGGACGAGGCACGCGAGACCGCGCTCATCGCAGCGCAGGCCGCCGCCGACAAGCTCGCCACCGACGTCTCCATCGTCGACGTCAGTGACCGCCTGGCGATCACCGACGCGTTCGTCCTGACGTCGGCGCCCAACGAACGCCAGGTCCAGTCGATCGTCGACGGGGTGGAGGAGCGTCTGCGCGAGCACGGCGTGAAGCCGGTCCGCCGCGAGGGCGTGGCCGAGGGGCGGTGGGTGCTGCTCGACTTCGTCGACGTCGTCGTGCACGTCCAGCACGCCGAGGAGCGCGCCTACTACGCCCTCGAGCGGCTCTGGAAGGACTGCCCGGTGATCCCGTTCACCGACGGTGCGGTCCCCGCCGCCCCGACGCCGGCCGAGGAGGACGCCGCCGGTGACGAGGGCGGCAGCGCCGAGGACGCCGCGGGCGAGTCCGGCCGGTGACCGGGGGCGCCGACGCCCCGGCGGTGTCCCGCCTGCTCGTGTGGCGGCACGGCCGTACCGAGTGGAACGCCGCCGGACGCTTCCAGGGCCAGCTCGACCCACCGCTGGACGCCGAGGGGCGGTCCCAGGCCGCGCGCACCGCACCCCACCTGGCCACCCTGCTGACCGGTCAGGAGACGCTGCTCGTCTCCAGCGACCTGCAGCGTGCGGTCGACACGGCCGAGGCGCTCGCCCCGCTGCTGGGTGTGCCGCTGCGCATCGACGAACGGCTGCGCGAGCACGGGTTGGGCAGCTGGGAGGGCCTGACCCGCCACGAGGTGGCCGACCGGCACCCGGGCCAGTACGCCGACTGGATGGCCGGCCGGCCGGTGCCCGATCGTGGCGGGGAGGCGCAGGCCGACGTCGCTGCCCGGGCCCTCGCCGCGGTGGCCGACCTGCCGCCGGCGGCCACGGCCGTGCTGGTGACCCACGGCGGCACGGCAGGCCGGCTGATCGAGGCGCTGCTGGGGCTGGGCGCGGAGCACAAGCGGGTCTTCGGGCCGCTGGGCAACTGCCACTGGAGCGAGCTGTCCTTCCAGGCCTCGGGGTGGCGGCTGATGCGGCACAACCTGTCGGCCCTGGCACCTGAGCGCATGGAGGGCGGCGTGCGATCGCCCGGTGACCGCGGACCCTTCCCCGAGCTCTCGGCCACCGACGCCCCCGACGCACCGCGGGCGGGAGCCAGCCCCGAGGAGGGTGCGCCCCTGACCGACGCCGACGCGGGCTGACCGACCGCCCCCGCACCGCTGCGCCGCACGCGGCTAGCCTCGCGCCATGTCCGTCGCCGTGGTCACCGACTCGACGGCCTACCTGCCGGCCAACGTCGTCGAGCACTACGGCATCGAGGTCGTGCCGCTGTACGTGGTGCTCGCCGGGCGTTCGGGCCGCGAGGGCAGCGACGTCACCTCCGCCGAGGTCGCCCGCTCGCTTTCCGTGCGGGGCGGGCACGTCAGCACGTCGCGCCCGACGCCGGGGGACTTCGTGGCCGTGTACCGCCGGCTGCTGGACGGCGGTGCCGACCGGCTGGTGTCGGTGCACCTGTCCGGGGAGCTCTCGGGCACCTGGGACGCCGCCCGGGTCGCGGCGGCGCAGGTAGGTGAGCACCTGGTGACCGTGCTTGACTCCCGGTCGGCCGCGATGGGCACCGGGTTCGCCGTGCTCGCCGCAGCCCGGGCCGCCGCCGACGGTGCCTCGGCCGCCGAGGTGGCCGACGCGGCCCGGGAGACGGCGGCGGCGACGCGCACGTTCTTCGTCGTCGACACCCTGGAGCACCTGCGGCGGGGCGGGCGGATCGGCGCGGCCGCCGCGCTGCTCGGCGGTGCCCTGGCGGTGAAGCCGGTGCTGCACGTGACCGATGGCCAGGTGGTCGCTCTGGAGAAGGTGCGCACGTCCGCCCGTGCGCTCAACCGGCTGGTCCAGCGCGCGGTCGACGTGGCCGGTGACGCCCCGGTGGCTGCCGCGGTGCACCACCTCGCCGCCCCGGAGCGCGCCCAGCGGCTCGCCGACCAGCTGGCCGCCCGGCTGCCGGCGCTCACCGAGCTGTACGTGAGCGAGCTCGGGGCGGCCGTCGGGGCGCACGTCGGGCCAGGGGCGGTCGGCGTGGTCGTCGACCCGACCCCACGCCCGGGCGCGGAGGCAGGTCAACGGCACGAGGACGGGCCACCGCCGTCGCCGGACCCGTCGGAGCAGGTCCAGGACTGAGGTCAGGAGGTCGGGCACCCGGTCACGGTCGGGTGCCTGCGGCAGTCGACGGGCGCCGCCGTCCACAACGGTGCCCTTCGTCCACAACCCGGTCGCGGCCCTCGTCGGGGGTGGAGCCGGCTCCCTAGCGTCCGTGCCGTGCGCCCTCCTGCCCGTCGCAGCGACGATTCCGACGTGATCCGGGCCCGGCTGCGGGCGCTGCTGGCCGAGGGGCAGCGCGGGAGCGGCTGGGTCCCCGACACCGACGAGCCGGACGAGCTCCCCGGTGAGGACGACGACTGGCCGGCCGATGAGGACGACCGCACGACCCAGCCCGTCGAGCCCGTCCACCTGCCCGCTGGGCTGGGCCGGCACCGCGCACCCGGGCGGGCCGCCCGCGTCGACCCCGGTCGTCCCGGCGCCTGGGCGTTGTGGACGGTCGCGGTGGTGGCGGCCGTCGTGGTCGTCGGCTGGACGTGGATCGGCCGCCCGGTCGTCGACCAGGTGCCGGCTGCCGCGTCCAGCGGCGCCCCCGCCGCGTCGGTGACCGCACCGTCGCCCGCCTCGGCCGGCCCCGCACCCGCGGGGGACGGTCCTGAGGGCGCGGGGACCGGCACGGTCGTGGTGTCGGTCGTCGGGCTGGTCGGCGCCCCGGGCCTGGTCACCCTGCCGGCCGGCGCTCGCGTGGCCGATGCGCTGGCGGCGGCCGGCGGGCTGCTGCCCGAGGCCGACCCGGCGTCGGTGAACGCCGCGGCGGTGGTCAGCGACGGTCAGCAGATCGCCGTCGGGGTGCCCGGGGCGGTGCAGGGCACGGGCGGCCCGGAGGCGGCGGGAGCAGCCGGCGCCGTGCTCGACCTGAACACGGCGACCGTGGCGGAGCTGGACGCACTGCCGGGGATCGGCCCCGTGCTCGCCCAGCGGATCGTCGACCACCGCTCCGCCCACGGGCCGTTCACCAGCGTCGACCGGCTGGACGACGTCAGCGGCATCGGCCCGGCGATCTTCGCCGAGCTGGCCGAGCGGGTGCGGGTCTGACCATGCCACCGCCCGGCGCGGGACGGCCGGTCCACCGCGTGCAGACGACCGACCGGTGGTCCTGGCTCGACCTGCGCCTCGTCCCTCCTGCGCTCACCGTGTGGGTGCTGACCCTGCTGGCACCTCACCTGCCCGCCGGCCTGCTCCTCGCCCTCGCGGCTGCCTCGGCCCTGGGCGCCGCCGGCCTGCTGCTGGCCGGCCGGTCCCACCGGGCCGGCGCGCTCCGTCAGGTCGCGGCGCGCGGGGTCGTCATCGGCTGCCTGGCGGCGGTCACCGTCACCGGAGCCACCTCGGCGGTCCGGGCCCAGGCGCGGGCGGCCGCCCCGCTGCTGGCGCTCGCCGACCGCGGGTCGGTCGTGGAGGTGCTCCTGGAGCTGACCGACGACCCCCGGCCGGTGGCCGGCGCCGGCGCAGCCCGGGTGCTGGTCCACGGCACCGCCTCCCTGGCCGGGGACGAGACGGGCGGCGATGACCCGGTGCTGCTCTTCGGTGCCGCCGAGGAGTGGGCCGGGCTGCTGCCCGGTCAGTCGGTGCGGCTCCACGTCCTGGTGCGGCCGGCGGAGCCGCGGGACGACGTCGTGGCGGTCCTGTCGGCGCGCTCACCACCCGAGCCGGTGGGTGGGCCCGGCGAGATCCAGGACGTCGCCGGGTCCCTGCGCACCGGGCTGGCCGAGTCGGCTGCCCGGACCCTGCCCGACCGCGCCGCCGGGCTGCTGCCCGGCCTGGTGGTGGGGGACACCAGTGCCATGGACCCCGCGCTGGTCGAGGAGTTCCGGCGGGCGGGTCTGGCCCACCTGACCGCCGTCTCCGGGGCCAACGTGGCGATCGTGGTCGGCCTGGTGCTGTGGCCGCTGCGGGCCCGGGCCGTCGACCGGCGGTGGCAGGCGCTGGCCGCGGCGCTGGCGATCGCGGGGTTCGTCGTCCTCGCCCGCCCGGGGGCCAGCGTGCTGCGGGCGGCGGCCATGGGCGTGGTGGCGGTGCTGGCGCTGGCCTCCGGTCGGGCCCGTGCCGCGGTGCCGGCGCTGGCGGTCACCGTGCTGGTGCTGCTGCTCCTCTCACCCGGGCTGGCCAGCGACGTCGGGTTCGCCCTGTCGGTCGCTGCCACGGCGGCGATCGTGCTGCTGGCCCCGGGGTGGTCCCGGGCGCTCCGCCGGCACCGCGCGCCCCGGCCGGTGGCCGACGCCGTGGCGGTCAGCGCGGCCGCCGGCCTGGCCACCGCACCCCTGGTGGCCGGTCTCGCCGGGCTGGTCAGCCTGGTGTCCCTGCCGGCCAACCTGCTGGCCGCACCCGCGGTGCCGCCGGCGACCGTGCTGGGCGTGCTGGCCGCCCTGGTGTCGCCCGCCGCGCCCTGGTTGGCCGACGTGCTCACCTGGCTGGCCGGCTGGCCGGTGCGCTGGCTGGTCGTCGTCGCCGAGCGCGCTGCGGCGGTGCCCGACGGCACCACCGGCTGGCCGGCCGGCACCTGGGGTGCGGTCCTGCTCGCCGTGCTCCTCGCCGTCGCGGTCTGGGCGCTGTGGCGGTGGCCCCGGCTGCGTCCGCTGGCGGTGGCCGCCCTGCTGGGCGTCGTGCTGATCGGTTGGCCGTTGCGCCAGGCCGGCCGGGGGTGGCCGCTGCCCGACACGGTCGTGGTGGCCTGCGACGTCGGCCAGGGCGATGCGCTCGTGCTGCCGACCGGTCCCGACGAGGCGGTGCTGGTCGACGCCGGCCCGGATCCCGCGCTCGTCGACGGCTGCCTGCGCCGGTTGGGGGTCGACCGCCTGCCACTGGTCCTCCTCTCGCACCTGGACGCCGACCACGTGGGCGGGCTCGCCGGCGCGCTGGCCGGGCGGGACGTCGGGGAGGTGGCCACCGGGGCGCTGACGCCCGACGACGAACGGGTGCCCCGGCTGGACCGGGCGGTGGCCGAGGCCGGCGCGCAGCACGTCGTCCTCCGGCCGGGGGACCGGCGCACGGTGGGCAGCGCCGGTTTCGAGGTGCTGGCCCCCGACCCGGCCGAGGCCGTCGCCGGGGCCGAGCCCAACGACCTCAGCCTCGTCGTGCGGGCCACCCAGCGCGGCGTGCGGGTGCTGCTCACCGGCGACCTCGGTGCGGGGGCGGAGGCGCGCCTGGTGGCGGCCGGCCTCGACCTGGGCGCCGACGTGTTCAAGGTGCCGCACCACGGCAGCGCCGACGCCGACCCTGGCTTTCTCGCTGCCAGCGGGGCGGCCGTCGCGCTGATCTCGGTGGGCGCCGACAACAGCTACGGCCACCCGACCCGGCGGCTGCTGGACTGGGTGGCCGACGCGGGGATGCGCACCTACCGCACCGACCGGGACGGCGACGTCGCGGTGGTGGGCCGGGCGGGGGAGTGGGGAGTGGCGGTGCGGGGACCGGACGCCGTGCTGCGCGCCGATGCCGGGCGCCAGCCGCCGGAGCTCGGTGCGTCAAGGGCGGGTTCGTCGGGGGCGCGCACGTCACAGGCAAGGCCAGCGGGTGGGGTGGCGACCCGGTCCCGTCGGCGCACCGGTCCCGTCGGGGCCCCGTGGCAGCATGGGCCCGTGGCAACTGCAGCACCTCCGGCACCGACCTCCCGGCTCCGGGTCGTGGTGGGCGAGGAGGAGCTGCTGCGCGCCCGCGCCGTCTCCGCGGTGCGCGCGGCGGTCCGCGAACGCCACCCCGACAGCGAGGAGCACGAGCTCCCCGCAGCCGGCCTGGCGGTCGGCCAGCTGGCCGACGTGCTGGCGCCCTCCCTGTTCGGTGGGCACCGGCTGGTCGTCGTCACCGGGGTGCAGGAGTCCGCGGCGGCGCTGGCCGACTCCCTCGTGAGCTACACCAAGGAGCCCGACCCCGAGCTCACGCTGGTCGTCGTCCACTCCGGCGGCAAGCGCAACGAGGCGCTGCTGAAGGCGTTCAAGGCAGCCGGGGCGGCGGTCGACGAGTGCCCGAAGATCAGCTCGGCGGGGGAGCGGGTCGCGTTCGTGCGCAACGAGGTGCGGTTCGCCGGCGGCAAGATCACCCCGGACGCGGTGACCGCGTTGCTGGAGGCGGTGGGCAACGACCTCCGCGGGCTCTCCGCGGCCGCCAGCCAGCTCGTGTCGGACTTCGGTGGGGTCATCGACGCCGACGCCGTCGCCCGCTTCCACCGGGGCCAGGCCGAGGTCACCGGGTTCACCGTCGCCGAACGGGTGCTGGTCGGGGACATGGCCGGCTCGGTCGAGATGCTGCGCTGGGCACTGGACCGCGGGGTGGCCCACGTGCTGATCGCCGACGCGCTGGCCGACGGGGTCCGCACCGCCGCCCGGGTCGCCTCGCTGAACACGACGAACATCGGCGAGCTGGCCCGCCAGCTCAAGCTCCCGCCGTGGAAGGTGAAGAAGGCGCAGACCCAGGCACGTGGCTGGAGCATCGACGCGTTGCAGCAGGCGATCGGGGTGGCCGCCGACCTCAACGCCGACGTGAAGGGCGCCGCCGCCAGCGCCGACTACGCCCTGGAACGAGCGATCCGCCGGATGGTGGACATCCGCGCGGCCGCGGCCGGCGGGCGGGCCCGCGCCCTCCGCTGACGCCCCGACCGGATCACCGTCCCGACCGGATCACCGTCCCGACCGGGTCACCGGCTCGGTGCAACGAGGTGAACCGGCCTCGGTGGACGGCCACAGACGCGACGAGCCCCCTCCCGTGCAGGGAGGGGGCTCGTCGCGGAGCGGTGCGCAGCTCAGAGGCTGGCGACCTTCTTGGCCAGCGCCGACTTGCGGTTGGCGGCCTGGTTCTTGTGGATGACGCCCTTGCTGGCGGCCTTGTCCAGGGCCTTCGAGGCGGTCGCGAGGGCGGCCTCGGCCGCTGCCTTGTCCCCGGCGTCGGCGGCCGTGCGGAAACGCCGGACCTGCGTCTTCAGGGCGGAGCGGACAGCGACGTTGCGCTGACGAGCGATCTCGTTCGTCTTGATCCGCTTGATCTGGGACTTGATGTTCGCCACGCGTGAGCCTCGGATGTGTCGCAGGGAGGTGTACTTCTGACAGTGCGTCCACGGCACAACGAAGCGCAGCGCGGACCGGCTTGCAAAGATACCAGCACGCCGCCCCGCACCCCAACCGGTGCGGGTCCGATCCGGCCCGGCAGAGCCGCGCGCGACGTCGTCGCCGGGCAATCGTCCTGTCCGGGCGCAGTCCGTGGGACGATGGGCGCACTGTGACGACTCCTGCATCCACCGATCCCGCCCGGATCCGGAACTTCTGCATCATCGCCCACATCGACCACGGCAAGTCGACGCTGGCCGACCGCATGCTCGAGGTGACCGGGCTCGTCGAGGGGCGCAACATGCGCGCCCAGTACCTCGACCGGATGGACATCGAGCGCGAGCGCGGCATCACCATCAAGGCGCAGAACGTCCGCCTGCCCTGGACGCCCCGCAGCGGCGAGGACACCAGCACCGAGTTCGTGCTCGACATGATCGACACCCCGGGGCACGTCGACTTCACCTACGAGGTGTCCCGCTCGCTGGCCGCCTGCGAGGGCGCCGTCCTGCTGGTCGACGCCGCCCAGGGCATCGAGGCCCAGACGCTGGCCAACCTGTACCTGGCGCTGGAGAACGATCTCGCGATCATCCCCGTGCTCAACAAGATCGACCTGCCCGCGGCGCAGCCGGAGAAGTACGCCGCCGAGATCGCCCACATCATCGGCTGCGACCCCGACGACGTGCTCCGGGTCAGCGGCAAGACCGGCCAGGGCGTGCCGGAGCTGCTCGACCGGATCGTCCAGGAGGTCCCCGCGCCGACCGGTGCCGACGAGGGCCCCGCGCGGGCGATGATCTTCGACTCCGTCTACGACATCTACCGCGGCGTGATCACCTACGTCCGGGTCGTCGACGGCCGGATCTCCGCCCGCGACAAGATCAAGATGATGTCGACCGGCGCCACGCACGAACTGCTGGAGATCGGCGTCATCTCCCCCGAGCCCAAGCAGGTGGACAGCCTGGGCGTCGGCGAGGTCGGCTACTTCATCACCGGGGTGAAGGACGTCCGCCAGTCCCGCGTCGGTGACACCGTCACCCTCCAGCACAAGCCGGCGGCCGAGTCGATCGGTGGCTACCGCGACCCGAAGCCGATGGTCTACTCCGGCCTCTACCCGATCGACGGCAGCGACTACCCGCTGCTGCGCGAGGCGCTGGACAAGCTGCTGCTCAACGACGCCGCGCTGACCTACGAGCCGGAGACGTCGGCGGCGCTGGGCTTCGGGTTCCGGGTCGGCTTCCTCGGCCTGCTGCACCTGGAGATCGTCCGCGAGCGGCTGGAGCGCGAGGCCGGCATCAGCCTCATCTCCACCGCGCCCAACGTGGTCTACCGGGTGATCATGGAGGACGGCTCCGAGGTCACCGTGACCAACCCGAGCGACTGGCCCAGCGGCAAGATCGGCACGATCTACGAGCCGATCGTCAAGGCCACGATCATCGCGCCGAGCGACTACACCGGCGTGATCATGGAGCTCTGCCAGGGGCGCCGCGGGCAGCTCGGCGGGATGGACTACCTGTCGGAGTCGCGGGTCGAGCTCCGGTACACCCTGCCGCTCGGCGAGATCATCTTCGACTTCTTCGACGCGCTGAAGTCCCGCACCCGGGGCTACGCCAGCCTGGACTACGCCGAGGCCGGCGAGCAGGAGTCCAAGCTGGTGAAGGTCGACATCCTGTTGCAGGGCGAGGCCGTCGACGCGTTCTCCGCGATCGTGCACACCGACAAGGCGTACAGCTACGGCGTGCTGATGGCCGGCAAGCTGCGCGAGCTCATCCCGCGCCAGCAGTTCGAGGTGCCGATCCAGGCCGCCGTCGGTTCCCGGGTGATCGCCCGCGAGACGGTCCGCGCGATCCGCAAGGACGTGCTGGCCAAGTGCTACGGCGGTGACATCACCCGTAAGCGGAAGCTGCTGGAGAAGCAGAAGGAGGGCAAGAAGCGGATGAAGATGGTCGGCCGCGTCGAGGTCCCCCAGGAGGCCTTCGTGGCCGCGCTCTCCACCAACGAGTCCACCGCCAGCAAGCCCAAGTGAACGGGCGGGTCAGCGCGGTCTGCGTCTCGGGTGCGGACCTGCTGCCGCTGCCGGACAAGCGCCCGAACCGCTCCGGGATCCGGAAGTCGCCGGTGGAGGGCCGGGTCGCCGTCCACCCCCTCGGGCTGGAGGGCGACGTCCAGGTCAACAAGAAGCACCACGGTGGTGAGGGCCAGGCGGTCTACGCCTACGCCCAGGAGGACGCCGACTGGTGGGTGGCCGAGCTGGAGCGGGAACTGCCCCCCGGCCGGTTCGGCGAGAATTTGCGGACCGTCGGCCTCGACCTAATCAACGCCGTCATCGGTGAGCAGTGGCGGGTCGGGACGGCGCTGTTCCAGGTGACGGCCTGGCGCACCCCCTGCGCCAACTTCGCCCGCTACTGGGGCGTGCCGGACCTGGTGAAGCGATTCTCCGCCCGCGGTGCCACCGGCGCCTACCTGCGGGTGCTGGAGACCGGTGAGGTGGGTGCCGGTGACACTGTCACGATCGTGTCCCGCCCCGACCACGGCATCACGGTGGCCGGCGCGTTCCGGATCGTGATGACCGAGAGGTCGCGGCTGCCCGAGCTGACGCCGGTGCTGCCGTTCCTCGCGGACAAGGACCGGCCGGTGCTCGCCGCCAAGATCGATCGGGTCACCGCCCGGGCCTGACCTCAGACCGTGAAGACGATCTTCCCGGCGGTGCGGCCCTCGAGCATCCGGGCGAAGCCGTCCCGGGCCTGGGACAGCGGCAGCTCGACGTCGATCTGCGGCCGCACCCCGGTGATCCGGCACATCTGGATCAGGTCGTCGAGCTCGTCCCGGGTGCCCATCGTCGAGCCGATCACCGACAGCTGGGTGAAGAAGACCCGGTTCAGCTCGGCGCCGGGGTTGAAGCCGGTGGTCGCCCCGCAGGTCACCACCACGCCGCCGGGCTTGAGCGACTTGATGCTGTGCGACCAGGTGGCCTCGCCGACGGTCTCCATCACGCCGTCCACCCGCTCGGGGAGCCGGGCTCCGGTCTCGAACGCCTGGTCCGCGCCGAGCGCGAGCGCCGCCGTCCGCTTCTCCTCGGTGCGGCCGGTCACCCACACCCGATAGCCGGCTGCGCTGCCCAGCTTGACCAGGGCCGTGGCGACCCCGCCGCTGGCGCCCTGCACGAGGATCGTCGACCCGGGCCGCAGTCCGGAGCGGACGAACAGCATCCGGTAGGCGGTCAGCCAGGCGGTGGGCAGGCAGGCCGCCTCGGCGAAGGAGAGCTCGGCCGGCTTGGGGACGACGTTGCGCCGCGGCACGACGACCTGCTCGGCGAGTGTCCCCTGGTGCACCTCCGACAGCAGCGAGCGCTTCGGGTCCATCGTCTCGTCCCCGGTCCAGCCGGGAGAGGTGAGGACCGCGTGCACGACCACCTCGTTGCCGTCGGCGTCGATCCCCGCCGCGTCGCAGCCCAGGATCATCGGCATCCGCTCGGCGGGCAGGCCGACCCCGCGCAGGCTGAACAGGTCGTGGTGGTTCAGCGAGGCGGCCTTCACCTGGACCGTCGTCCAGCCCTCGGGGGCCTCCGGTTCCGGCCGGTCACCGACCTCCAGCACGGAGAGCGGGTCCTCGGGGGCGGGGGTGGAGACGAAGGCAGCGAGCATGAGCGGACGCTAACCGAGTACCGCCACCGCTGCGACGTGGGTGACCCCCGGGCCTCAGCGGATGACGACGGCGTGCTCCTGCTGCGCCACGAACTCGCCGATCACCGGTGCGCCGGGCACCTCGCCGCCGAGCAGCAGCCCGCCGGAGGTCTGCGCGTCGGCCAGCAGCAGCGCCTCGTCCTCGCTGACCGCCGACAGGTCGGCGTGCGGGCGCACCCAGTCCAGGTTCCGCCGGGTGCCGCCGGAGACCCAGCCGTCGGCCAGCGCCTGCCGGGCTCCGGCCAGGTACGGGACGGCGGCGGCGTCGACCACCGCGGTCACCCCGCTGGCGCGGGCCATCTTGTAGAGGTGGCCGAGCAGGCCGAAGCCGGTGACGTCGGTGCCCGCCCGGATGCCGGCGGCGACGGCGGCCACCGAGGCCTCCGCGTTGAGCGACGTCATCGACGCGACCGCCTCCGCGGACACCTCGCCGGTGTTCTTGTGCCGGCTGTTGAGCACGCCCACGCCCAGTGGCTTGGTCAGCGACAGCGCCGTCCCGGCGACGGCGGCGTCGTTGCGGATCAGCCGGTCGAGGTCGACCAGGCCGGTGACCGCCATCCCGTACTTGGGCTCGGGGTCGTCGATGGAGTGCCCGCCGCCGACGTGGCAACCGGCCTCGTGCGCGACCTCCAGCCCGCCGCGCAGCACCTCCGCGGCCAGTTCGACCGGCAGCACGTCCCGCGGCCAGCCCAGCAGGTTCACCGCCATGACCGGGGTGCCGCCCATCGCGTAGACGTCGGAGAGCGCGTTGGCCGCGGCGATGCGGCCGAAGGTGTACGCGTCGTCGACCACGGGGGTGAAGAAGTCGGTGGTGAGGACCAGCCCCTGGCCGCCGGCGATCCGCACCACGGCGGCGTCGTCACCGTCGTCGAGGCCGACGACCAGTTCGGCCGCCGGGTTCCGTGGGCCGGTGTGGGTGAGGCCGGCGACCACCGCCTCCAGCTCACCGGGCGGGATCTTGCAGGCGCAGCCGCCGCCGTGCGCGTACTGGGTCAGCCGGACGGACGGTGCGGTGGTGGTCACGTCGAACCAATCTAGATGGCTCGCCGGACGGCCGGCCGAACACGATGCAGGGCCGGTGTCGACACCGGGGGAGTGCCTCGTCCGGGGGTCCCCGGGGGTGGTGGGCTGTGGCAGTCTCCCGGAGGACCAGGGTGGCGAGGTCGGGGAGACCCCCGATCCGCCGAGGCAGACGCCGGACAGCCTGGTGGTAAAGGGAGGAGCACACCGGACGTGGCCGCCACACTGCACGACGTGGCCCGCCTTGCGGGGGTCTCCTTCAAGACGGTGTCGAACGTGGTGAACGACTACCCGCACGTCCGCCCCAGCACCCGGCAGCGCGTGCAGGAGGCCATCGCGCAGCTGGGGTACCAGCCGAACCTCTCCGCGCGCAGCCTCCGGTCCGGCCGCAGCGACGCCATCAGCCTCGCCGTCCCGGAGCTGCGGCTGCCGTACTTCGCCGAACTGGCCGACGAGGTGATCCGTGCGGCCGAGCGCCGGGGCCTGGTCGTGCTCATCGAGCAGACCAACCGGGACCGCAAACGGGAGCTCGACCTGCTCGGCAGCGCCCGGCTGCGGATGGTCGACGGTCTCCTGTTCAGCCCGCTGGGGCTCACCGCCGAGGACGCCGCGGTCGTCGAGATCGACACCCCGCTGGTGCTGCTCGGCGAGCGCCTCTTCCACCCCGCGGTCGACCACGTGACCATGCAGAACGTGGCCGCGGCGCGCGCTGCCACGGAGCACCTCCTCGCCCGCGGTCGCCGGCGCATCGCGGTCGTCGGCTCGCACCCCGGTGAGGTGATCGGCTCGGCCGGACTGCGCCTGCAGGGGTACCGCGCGGCGCTCGACGCGGCGGGCATCCCGTTCGACGAGCGTCTGCTGGGCCCGGCCGAGCTGTGGCACCGCCGGGAGGGTGCCGAGGCGGCGCAGGCGCTGATGGCCTCCGGGGTCGACTTCGACGCGGTGTTCGCGTTCAACGACACCCTCGCCCTGGGTGCCATGCACGCACTGATCGCAGCCGGCCGTCGGGTCCCCGACGACGTCGCGGTGATCGGCTTCGACAACACCGACGACGGCATGTTCTCCCAGCCGACGCTCACCACCGTCGACCCGGGGCGCCGGGAGATCGCCGAGCGGGCGGTCGAGACGGTCGTGCAGCGGATCGCCGACCGGAACATCGCCCCGCAGCACGTGGAAGTGGGCTACTCGATCGTCCAGCGCGAGTCCAGCTGAGGCCTCGGCCACCGGCCCGGGCACGGGTCCGTCCCCGCCGCCGAGCCTGCCGTGGAGCGGTTCGTCGACGACTCGCCGCGCACGTCGGCGCGTTCTGCCGAGCCCTCTTGACACCGGTCGTGGGATGGACCACATTGCTCTTCACAACGTTGTAGAAGGTGCTCCACGGCACAGTCGCCAACGTGTGCGGCGCTCCGGCGCCTGCTCCCGGTCACCACCCAGCGACCGGGTGTCCTGCGCGCGGCGCTGGGCGACACCCTCGCCCACTGCAGCTCGTCGCACCTCGCTCCACAGGGGCCGAACGTGCAGCCGGCCCCAGCCACCGACGACGGCGTCCGTGGCCGTCACTCCGAGAGGGACCTCCCGTGAACAAGAAGCTCATGACCGCACTGTTCGGTGCGGGGACCGTCATGACCAGCCTCACCGCCTGTGGCGGAGGTGGTGACGACGAGGCCGCCGCCAGCGGTGGCGGGTCCTGCAGCGTGCCCATCGCCAACGCGGACGCGCCGGTCGTCTCCGTGTGGGCGTGGTACCCGAACATGAAGACGGTGGTGGAGAACTTCAACGACACCCACACCGACGTGCAGGTCTGCCTCACCAACGCCGGCCAGGGGGCCGACGAGTACGCCAAGTTCCAGACCGCCGTCTCGGCCGGCCGCGGCGCCCCGGACGTGATCATGCTGGAGACCGACACCGTCCCGGTCTTCGCCCTGCAGGAGGCGCTGGTCGACCTGAGCGAGTACGGGGCCAGCGAGGTCGAGGGCAACTTCGGCGAGGGTGCCTGGCGCGACGTGTCCAGCGGCGACGCGGTGTACGGCATCCCGATCGACGGTGGCCCGATGGCGATGATGTACCGCCAGGACGTCTTCGACCAGTACGGCATCACCCCGCCCACCACCTGGGACGAGTACCGGGCCGCGGCGGAGAAGCTGAAGGCGGCCGGTGGGCCGCTGATGGGCGACCTCCCGGCGAACGTCCCGGCCCCCACCGTGGCGCTGATGCAGCAGAACGGCGCGGAGCCGTGGACCTACGACTCGGCGAACCCGACCGAGCTGGAGATCGACCTCAACAGCCCGGAGAGCAAGGAGGTCCTGGACTACTGGGCCGGCCTGGTCGAGGACGGGCTCGTCGGCACCCAGGACCAGTTCACCACCGAGTACATCTCCGGTGCGATCAACGGCGACTACGCCACCTACATCTCCGCCGCCTGGGCGCCCGGCTACCTGACCGGCGCCGGCGCGGGTGAGGGCGCGGACGCCGGCACCTGGCGCGTCGCCCCGCTGCCGCAGTGGGACCCGGCCAACCCCGTCTCGGTCAACTGGGGTGGTTCGGTCCTCGCGGTGACCAGCCAGGCGGAGGACACGGAGCTGGCCGCGCAGGTGGCGATGGAGCTGTACGCCGACGAGCCGTCGCTGACCGACGGGTGGACGTCGCAGACGATCTTCCCGCTGAACCAGTCGGTGCTGAACTCGCAGGAGTTCATCGACCACGAGTCGGAGTTCTTCGACGGCCAGACCGCCAACAAGGACGTCTACATCCCGGCGGCCAACGCCTACGAGGGGTCGACCTACAGCCCCTTCGGCACCACGTTCTACGCCCAGTTCACCGAGGAGATCGCCGCGATCAACGCCGGTGAGAAGACCGGCTCGGAGGCGCTGGACGACCTGCAGGCGGAGATGGAGGCCTACGCCGAGCAGCAGGGCTTCACGCTCAACTGAGGCTGCCGGCCCAGCCGGACCACTCCGTCCGGTCGCGGGGAGGGCGCACCGCCCTCCCCGCGACCGGGCACCCCCACCTCCCCAGAACGAGAGCGAGACGGTGATGGCAACGCTGGACACGGCACCGCGGCCGGTGTCCCCCGCAGCAGGGGCCACGGTGGCCACCGGACGGCGGGGCACCCGCCGACGCAAGCGGCGCGGCAACGGCATGGTCGGGTGGGTGTTCCTGGCCCCGTTCGCGGTGGTCTTCCTGCTGTTCCTGGTCGGCCCGCTGCTGTACGCCTTCTACCTCAGCCTCTTCACCAACGGGCTGGCCACCGGTGAGGAGTTCGCCGGTCTGGCGAACTACAGCCGGGCCTTCACCGACCCGGCCTTCCTGTCCGGTGTGTGGTTCGTGGTGCGCTTCGCCGTCGTGGTCATCCCGGTCCAGATGCTGGTCTCCCTGGCCGCGGCGTTGGTGCTCGACTCGCTCACCAGCCGCTTCGCCACGTTCTCCCGGCTCATGATCTTCGTCCCCTACGCGATCCCCGCCGTCATCGGTGCGGTGCTCTGGGGCTTCCTCTACAGCCCGAACTTCGGGCCGCTGGAGCAGCTGTTCGGGGAGGGCGCACCGTTCCTGCTCAGCCCGGACAACCTGTTCTACGGGCTGACGAACGTGGTGACCTGGCAGTGGGCCGGCTACTACATGATCATCATCTACGCAGCGCTGCAGGGGATCGACCCGGCCGTCTACGAGGCGGCCCGGATGGACGGCGCGAAGGCCTGGCAGATCGCGCTGAAGATCAAGATCCCGATGATCAGCTCCGCGCTCGTGCTCATCCTGGTGTTCGCCGTCATCGGCACCCTGCAGTTCTTCACCGAGCCACAGGTGCTGCTGCCGATCTCCAACGGGTCGATCACCACCGACATCACCCCGAACGTCTACGCCTTCAACCTGGCGTTCCGGTTCGCCCAGTTCAACTACGCCTCGGCCATCTCCTTCGCCCTGGGCATCGTGGTGTTCATCGGCGTCTACGTCTTCCTCTTCCTGACCCGCAAGCGTGGGGGGTTCCTCAAGTGAGCGTCCTGTCCAGCCCCGTCCGCGCCGACGACGCGGTCCACGCCCTCCGGGAGGGCCGCCGTGCCCGACGCCCGCGTCGGCGTCGTACCGGCTCGCACCTGTTCCTGGCCTTCCTCGTCCTCTACTTCGTGCTGCCGCTGTGGTTCCTCATCGTGGCCAGCACCAAGAGCCCCGGCGGGCTGTTCAACTCGCCGAACGGTGCGCTGTGGTTCGGGGAGGACTTCGCCCTCTTCGACAACCTCTCGACGCTGTTCACCTACAACGACGGCATCTACCTCAGGTGGCTCGGCAACTCGCTGCTCTACGCCTTCGGTGGCGGCATCGGGGCCACCATCCTGGCCGTGCTCGCCGGGTACGCGTTCGCCAAGTTCGACTTCCCGGGTCGCCGGTTGTCCTTCGCGCTGCTGCTCGGCGCGGTGATGGTCCCGATGACCGCCCTGGTCATCCCCACCTTCGTGATGCTGTCGGAGGTCGAGCTCACCAACACCGCGTGGGCGGTGATCCTGCCGTCGATGCTCAGCCCGTTCGGCGTCTACCTGATGCGGGTCTACACCGCCGACGGCGTGCCCGACGAGCTGCTGGACGCGGCCCGGATGGACGGCGCGGGGGAGTTCCGCACCTTCTTCCAGGTCGCGCTGCCCCTGATGCGCCCGGCGATCGTCACGGTGCTGCTGCTGTCGGTCGTGGGCACCTGGAACAACTACTTCCTGCCCCTCGCCGTCCTGTCGGACTCCGAGCTCTTCCCGATCACCGTGGGGATCAACCTCTGGCAGGGGCTCGCCGGGGCCAACAACGGCGGCGGCGTCTCCCTCTACACGCTGATCGTCGTCGGTTCGCTGGTGTCGATCATCCCGCTGATCGCCGCCTTCCTCGGCCTCCAGCGGTACTGGCAGGGCGGCCTGTCCATCGGCAGCCTCAAGTAGCTCACCGGCGGCCCGCCACCGGCGTCGGGCCCCGGCCGGCGCGGTGCACGCCCTCGTGCTGCCCGTCAGACCTCCCTCGCACGGACCTGTTGCAGGCCCGTCACCCCATCGCGCGGCCCGGCCGCCCCCACGTCGAGGAACCCTCATGTCCACTGCACACCTGACGCTCGACCCCCGCTTCACCATCGGCGCCGTCCACCGGCGGGTCTTCGGCTCCTTCGTCGAGCACCTGGGCCGCTGCGTCTACGACGGCCTCTACGAGCCCGGCCACCCGACGGCAGACGAGGAGGGCTTCCGGACCGACGTGCTGGAGCTGGTCCGCGAACTCGGGGTCTCGACCATCCGCTACCCCGGCGGCAACTTCGTCTCCGGCTACCGGTGGGAGGACGGCGTCGGGCCGCGGGAGTCCCGGCCGAAGCGCCTGGACCTGGCCTGGCACTCGCTGGAGACCAACCAGGTGGGCCTGCACGAGTTCGCCCGCTGGAACGACAAGGCTGGCAGCGAGCTGATGCTGGCCGTCAACCTCGGCACCCGCGGTGTGCTGGAGGCCCTCGACCTCCTCGAGTACAGCAACGTCCGGTCCGGGTCGGCCCTGTCGGACCAGCGGATCGCCGACGGCACCCCGGAGCCGTTCGGCGTGACGATGTGGTGCCTGGGCAACGAGATGGACGGCCCGTGGCAGCTGGGGCACCGCAGCGCGGAGGACTACGGCAAGATCGCCGCCCAGACCGCCAAGGCCATGCGCCAGCTGGACCCGTCGGTCGAGCTCGTGGTGTGCGGCAGCTCCAACTCGGCCATGCCGACGTTCGGCGCGTGGGAGCGCACCGTGCTGCAGCACACCTACGAGGACGTCGACTACATCTCCTGCCACGCCTACTACGCCGAGCGGAACGGCGACCTGGCCGGCTTCCTCGCCTCGGCCGTCGACATGGACCACTTCATCGAGTCCGTCGTCGCCACCGCCGACCACGTCAAGGCCGAGCTGCGCAGCGCCAAGACGATCAACGTCGCCTTCGACGAGTGGAACGTCTGGTACCAGGAGCGCTTCCACGCCGAGGACCAGATCACCGACATCGAGCAGTGGCCCTACGCGCCCCGCCTGCTCGAGGACGCGTACCACGTCGCGGACGCCGTCGTCGTCGGCAGCCTGCTCATCTCGCTGCTCAAGCACGCCGACCGGGTCACCTCCGCCAGCCTGGCGCAGCTGGTCAACGTCATCGCGCCGATCATGACCGAGCCCGGCGGGCCGGCCTGGCGGCAGACGACGTTCTTCCCCTTCGCGCTGACCTCCCGACTGGCCCGGGGCACCGCGTTGCGCGTCGAGCTGTCGAGCGAGACCTACCGGACGACCGAGCACGGCGACGTCCCGCTGGTCGACGCGGTCGCCACCCACGACCCGGAGACCGGCGCCACGGCGGTCTTCCTGGTCAACCGGGCGATCGAGGGGCCGACGACGGTGACCGTCGACGCCAGCAGCCTCGGCGACGTCCGCGTCCTGGAGACGCACACCCTGAACGACGACGACCCCTACGCGGTCAACACCCTGGCCGAGCCGACCCGGGTCACCCCGGTGGCGAACAAGAGCGCCCACCTGCAGGACGGCGTCCTCACCATCGAGCTGCCCCCGGTGTCCTGGACGGCGATCTCCCTTGGCTGACCCCCAGCCCGCCTGCACGGCGGCTCGGCCCACCGCGCAGCCGATGACCCCGCGTCCGTCCGTCCTGTCCGGATCCCCGGCATCCCCGACCACCAGGAGTGCGCCCGATGGCGACCGTCACCTATGACCGAGCGACTCGGCTCTACCCCGGCAGCGACAAGCCGGCGGTCGACCAGCTCGAGCTGCAGATCGAGGACGGCGAGTTCCTGGTCCTCGTCGGCCCCTCCGGGTGCGGCAAGTCCACCTCGCTGCGGATGCTCGCCGGCCTGGAGGAGGTCGACGGCGGCGCGATCCGGATCGGGGACAAGGACGTCACCGACGTCGAGCCGAAGGACCGGGACATCGCGATGGTGTTCCAGAACTACGCGCTCTACCCGCACATGAGCGTCGCGGACAACATGGGCTTCGCGCTGAAGATCGCCGGGATGGGCAAGGAGGAGCGCCGCACCCGGGTGGAGGAGGCGGCCCGGCTGCTGGACCTCGAGCCCTACCTGGACCGCAAGCCGAAGGCCCTCTCCGGTGGTCAGCGCCAGCGCGTGGCGATGGGGCGGGCGATCGTCCGCAAGCCGCAGGTGTTCCTGATGGACGAGCCGCTGTCCAACCTGGACGCGAAGCTCCGCGTGCAGACCCGCACCCAGATCGCCTCGCTGCAGCGCCGGCTGGGCATCACCACCGTCTACGTCACCCACGACCAGGTCGAGGCCATGACCATGGGCGACCGGGTCGCGGTGCTGAAGGACGGCCTGCTCATGCAGGTCGGTGCCCCTCGTGAGCTGTACGACCGCCCGGCGAACGTCTTCGTGGCCGGCTTCATCGGCTCCCCGGCGATGAACCTCTTCGAGGTGCCGGTGACCGACGGGGGCGTCCGCTTCGGGGACCGCGTCCACCCGGTGGCGCGGCAGTCCCTCGCCGCCAGCCCGGGCGACACGATGACCCTCGGCGTCCGTCCCGAGGACTTCGAGGTCGCCGACTCCGGCGCGGTGGTCGAGGTCGACGTGGTCGAGGAGCTCGGCGCCGACGCCTACCTCTACGGACGGCTCCTCCAGGGGGCCACCGAGCCCCTCGTCACGGTCCGCGTCGACGGCCGGCAGCCACCCCGCCGGGGGGAGCGGATCCACGTCGTGCCGCGGGCCGGCCACGTCCACCTCTTCGGCAGCGACGGCGCCAGGCTGGCGGACTGATCGTCGGGTCCCGCTGGACGGGCGGGACCTGCCGGTCCAGCCGTCGGGACGTAAGGTCGGCGGCGGAGACGTCAGGGTGTCTGGTGGCCCCCGCGGCCTCTAAAGCCGACGTGGCCGAGCAACTCGGTCAGGCGGGTTCGATTCCCGTCCGTCTCCGCCAGCCGCCCCGCGGAGCCGGCCCTCGGGCCGGCTCCGCGACGGCCACCTACGCTCGGGCCGCGATGACCACGGACGCCACGACCACCGCCGCGACCACCGACCCGCGCCGGCGCGTGCCCCGGACCGACACGGTGCTCGCCGACCCCGCCGTCGCTGCTGCGGTGCAGCGACTGGGCCGGGAACTGGTGAAGGGCGCTGTGCAGGTCGCGCAGCAGCGCGTTCGGGCGGGCGAGCTGCCACCGGACGACGTCGTCGCCGCTGTGCTGGCCGGGCTGCCCGGCACCGCCAGCAGCCTCTCGCCGGTGCTCAACGCCACCGGAGTGCTCGTGCACACCAACCTGGGCCGGGCACCGCTGTCCGGCGCGGCCGTGGCCGCGGTGGTGGCGGCCAGCGGCACCACCGACGTCGAGCTCGACCTCGGCACCGGCCGCCGCGGTCCGCGAGGGGAGGGGGCGCTCTCGGCGTTGCTGGCCGCCGTGCCCGCCGCCGAGGCCGCGCTGGTGGTCAACAACTGCGCCGCCGCACTGGCCCTGGTCGCCACCGCGTTCGGCGGGGAGCTGGTCATCGCCCGCGGGGAGCTGGTCGAGATCGGCGACGGGTTCCGCATCCCCGACCTGCTGGTCAGCACCGGCGCCCGGCTGCGCGAGGTCGGGACGACGAACCGGGTCTCGCTGGCCGACTACACCGACGCCCTCGGCCCGGACACCGGTGCGGTGCTCAAGGTGCACCCCTCCAACTTCGTCGTCCGCGGGTTCACCCGGTCCGCCGACGTCGCCGAGCTGGCTCCGGCGCTGGCCGGCACGGGGGTGCCGCTGGTCGCCGACGTGGGCAGCGGCCTGCTGCGCCCGCACCCGCTGCTGCCCGATGAGCCGGACCTGCAGACGACGCTGGCCGCCGGTGCGGACCTGGTGTTGTGCAGCGGCGACAAGCTGCTCGGCGGGCCGCAGGCCGGGATCGTGCTCGGCTCGGCGGCGCTGGTCCAGCGGCTGCGCCGGCACCCGCTGTACCGGGCGCTGCGGGTCGACAAGACGACCCTCGCGGCGCTCGAGGCGACGCTGCGCGGCCCGGTGCCGCCGGTCCAGGAGATGCTGGACGCCGACCCGGCCGCGCTGCAGGCCCGGGCCACCGCGGTGGCCGCCACCCTGCAGGCCCGCGGGATCGAGGCGGTCGCCGTCGCGTCGACCGCGCGGGTCGGCGGTGGGGGAGCGCCGGAGTTCGAGCTGCCCAGCGCCGCCGTCGCCCTGGACCCCCGGTTCGCCGAGCCGCTGCGGCACGGCGACCCGCCGGTGGTCGGCCACCTGGACGGCGACCGCACCCTGCTCGACCTGCGCAGCCTCCTCCCCGCTGACGACGAGCGGCTGATCGCCGCCGTGACGGAGGTGGCCCGCCGGTGGAGCTGACCGCTGCCGCCCGGATGGACGTCCTGGCGACCGCCGGCCACGTCGACCACGGCAAGTCGACGCTGGTCACGGCCCTGACCGGGATGGAGCCGGACCGCTGGGAGGAGGAGCGCCGACGCGGGCTCACCATCGACCTGGGCTTCGCCTGGACGACGCTGCCCTCCGGCCGCCGGCTCGCCATCGTCGACGTCCCCGGGCACGAGCGGTTCGTGGGCAACATGCTCGCCGGGGTCGGGTCGGTGCCCGCCGCCCTGGTCGTGGTCGCCGCCGACGACGGGTGGTCGGCGCAGACGGCCGAGCACGTCGCCGTCCTGGACGCCCTCGGGGTGCGGCACGGGCTGCTGGCCGTCACCAAGTCCGACCTCGCCGACCCCGCACCGGTGCTCGCCGACGCAGCCGAGCGGCTGGCCGGGACGTCGCTGGGCCGGGTCCCGGCCGTGGCGGTCAGCGCCCGCGCCGGCACCGGGCTGCCGAAGCTGGCCGCTGCGCTGGAGCAGGTGCTGGCCGGCCTGCCCGCGCCCGAGCCGACCGCGCCGGTGCGGCTGTGGATCGACCGGGCCTTCACCATCCGGGGCGCCGGCACCGTCGTGACCGGCACCCTGGCCGCCGGGACCGTGACCACCGGCGACCGCCTGGACCTGGGCGGACGTGCGGTGACCGTGCGCGGGCTGCAGTCGCTCGGTGCGCCGGTCGACTCGGCCTCGGCCACCGCCCGGGTGGCGCTCAATCTGCGCGGCGTGGCGGTCGAGGAGCTCTCCCGCGGCGACGCGCTGCTCACCCCGGACGCGTTCCGGCGCACCGCCGACCTCGACGTGAGCCTGGTGCGGCCGGTCGAGGAGAAGCTGCCGGCGGAGCTGGTCGTGCACATCGGGTCGGCGACGGTCGCCGCGCGGGTGCGGCCGCTGGACGGGGCGGCGCTGCGGCTGCGGCTGGCCACCGAGCTGCCGCTGCGGGTCGGCGACCGGCTGCTGCTGCGCGACCCCGGTGCCCGCCGGGTGCACGGCGCCGACGTGCGCGACGTGGACCCGCCGGAGCTGCGCCGCCGCGGCGCTGCCCGGACCCGCGCGGCGGAGCTCGCCGAGCAGCCGCTGGGGGAGGCCGGGGCGCGGGCGGACCTGGTGCGGCGCCGGTTCGTGCGCCGGGCGGACTTCGTCGCCATGGGCTGGCCGGTGCCCGCCGACGCCACGGCCGTCGGCCCCTGGCTCCTCGCTCCCGGGCTGGCCGACGAGCTGGCCGCCCGGGTGCCGCAGGTGGTGGCTCGTTACCGGCAGCTGCGCCCGCTGGAGCCCGGTCCGCCGACCGCGGTGCTGCGGTCGGCCCTGGAGCTGCCCGACGTGGAGCTGGTGCCCGCGCTCGTCCGGGAGCCCCTGGCGCTGCGGGACGGCCGGGTCGTCGCCGGCGCAGCGGCGCTGCCACCGGCGGTGCAGCAGGCGGTGGACGGCATCCGGGCCCGGCTGGCGCAGGAGCCGTTCGCCGCACCCGAGGCTGGTGACCTGGTGGCCGCCGGGCTGGGGCCGCGGGAGCTCGCCGCGGCGGTGCGGGACGAGCAGCTGGTGCGGATCGCCGAGGGCATCTACCTGGCCCCCGGCGTCGCGGAGGAGGCCCGGGCCCGGCTGGCGGCGCTGCCGCAGCCGTTCACGCTCAGCGAGGCGCGCAAGGCGTGGGGGACCACCCGCCGGGTCGCCGTCCCGCTGGCCGAGTGGCTCGACGCCCGCGGGGTCACCCTCCGCCAGCCGGACAACACCCGCCGCCTGCGCTGACCCGGCGAGGGAGCCGCCCGCGGGCTGCCTCCCTCACCGACGGTGGTCCGGAGGTCGCTCAGACCGGGCCGCCGCCGGCGGCCAGCTGCCGAAGGTCGACGTGCGCCGGCGTCTCGACCGGCAGCGGGGGGTCGGCGTCCCGGACCTCGACGAGCTGGTCGGGGGTCACCGGCTCCGGGAGCCGGCGGAACTGAGCCCGGGGGTCCACCTGCTCGGTCATGGCCTCAGGGTGCCGCCGTGGGGCCGGGCACGACAAGGGGTCGGGCACGCTCGTGCTCTGGCTGCACTGGTGCACCAGAGCACGAGCGTCCGTGGGGCTACTCGCCGGCCGGCACCCAGCGGGCGGGGCGCTTCTCCCGGAAGGCGGCGATGCCCTCCTGGCCCTCCTCGCCGGCGAAGAACCGCGCCGACAGCTCCAGCAGCCCGGGGAACTGCCCGGCCAGGTCGGTTCCCGACCGCAGCAGCCGCTTGGTCTCCGCGAGCGCGGTCGGCGCCCCGGCGGCCAGTGCGGTGACCTGGGCGGCGACGGTGGCGTCGACGTCGTCGTCGGGCACCGCCAGGTCGACCAGCCCACCCGCGGCGGCGGTCGCGGCGTCGAAGACCTCGCCGGTGAGCATCAGCCGGTGGACGACGTTCGGCAGCATCCGCGGCCGGCACACCGCGGAGATCACCGCCGGGACGACACCGATCCGGACCTCGGTGAACGCAAAGGTGGCGCCGGCCCCGGCCACCACCACGTCGCAGGCGGCGGCCAGCCCCACCCCGCCGGCGCGGGCCGGCCCGCGGACGGCGGCGAGCACCGGCTTCGGCGCGTGCCAGATGAGCTGCAGCAGCTCGGGGAACTCGTTGACCCCCTGGTCGGTGGCGGCGCCTCCGGTGGCCTCGGTGAGGTCCATGCCGGAGCAGAACACCCGGCCGGTGTGGTCGAGCACCACCACCCGCACGGCGTCGTCGGCGAAGGCCTCGGTGAGGGCGGCACGGAGCTGGGCGCGCATCGCGCGGGAGAGGGCGTTGCGGTTGGCGGGGGAGTCGAGGGTCAGCCGGGCCACGCCGGCGGACACCTCGACGGAGAGCACGCGGTCGTCACTGGTCGCGGAGGTCACGCCGCCATCTTGCCGGGGGCGGTCACACTGGGAGCAGCGATGACCACGACCCTCCCTCTCCTCGGCCAGACCCCGGCGCTGCCCGCGGACCCCTCGATGCTCCCGGCGTCCGCCCGCGAGGGGTTGTCGACGACGCCGTTCGGGCTGTACGTGCACGTGCCGTTCTGCGCGACCCGCTGCGGCTACTGCGACTTCAACACCTACACCTCCGACGAGCTGGGCCCCGGCGCCAACCGCAGCGAGTACGCCGGCACCGCGATCGCCGAGCTGCGGCTGGCCGCCGAGGTGCTGGGGCCCGACCGCCCGCCGGTGCAGACGGTCTTCGTCGGTGGCGGCACCCCGACGCTGCTGCCGGCGCAGGACCTGGTGGCCGTCATGGACGCCGTCCGTGAGCTCTTCCCCGTGGCCCCGGACGTCGAGGTGACCACCGAGGCCAACCCCGAGTCGGTGACGCCGGACTCGCTGGCCGTCCTGCGGGCCGGTGGCTTCACCCGGATCAGCCTGGGCATGCAGTCCGCCGCCGAGCACGTGCTCGCCGTGCTGGACCGCCGGCACACCCCCGGCCGGGCGGTGCAGGCGGCGCACGAGGCCCGCGCCGCCGGGTTCGACCACGTCAACCTCGACCTGATCTACGGCGCGCCGGGAGAGACCGACGCCGACTGGCAGGCCTCGCTGGACGCCGTGCTGGCCGCGCCGGTCGACCACGTCAGCGCCTACGCGCTGATCGTCGAGCAGGGCACCCGGCTGGCCCGGCGGGTGGCCCGGGGCGAGCTGCCGATGCCCGACGACGACGTGCTCGCCGACCGCTACGAGCAGGCCGACCGGGCGTTCGGCGGAGCCGGGCTGGGCTGGTACGAGGTGTCCAACTGGGCCCGCGACCGGGCGGCGCGCTGCCGGCACAACGAGCTGTACTGGGCCAACGCGAACTGGTGGGGCATCGGGCCGGGCGCGCACTCGCACGTCGGCGGGCTGCGCTGGTGGAACGTCAAGCACCCGGCCGCCTACGCCGACCGGCTCGCCGCCGGCCTGCACCCGGCCGCCGACACCGAGCTGCTGACGGCGGAGGACCAGGCGCTGGAGCGGGTGATGCTGGGGCTCCGGCTGCGTGACGGGCTGCCGCTGGCCGCGCTGTCGCCGGCCGGGCAGGCGCGGGCCGCGGAGGCATGCGTGCGGGGGCTGCTGGCGGCCGGGCCGCACGAGGCCGGGCTCGCCGTCCTCACCGACCGGGGCCGGCTGCTTGCCGACGCCGTCGTCCGCGACCTCACCGACTGAGGAAAGGACCCCGTCCTCCTCACCCTTCGCAGGCTCAGGGCGAGCCTCGGGACGGGGCCTGACTGCTGCCCCTCACCGCTCGCACGCTCGCGGCGGGCCCCTGCAGCGGGGCTGACGAGCGGGCGTCAGCCGTGCAGGGCGTCCAGCACCTGCTGGCCGAAGCGCTCCAGCTTGGTCGCGCCGACGCCGCCGATCGTGCCCAGGGCGGCCAGGGTCGCCGGCTCGTCGGTGGCGATCTGCCGCAGCGTCGCGTCGTGGAAGACGACGTAGGCGGGCACCCCCTGCTCCTTGGCGGTGGCGGCCCGCCAGGCCCGCAGCCGCTCGAAGGCACCGGCGGCCGAGGCGGGCAGCTCGGGGACGGCGGCCTTGGCCCCACGGGCCCGGGCCGCCCGCACCGGACGGTCGGGCTCGCGGCGCATCAGCACCTCGCGCTCCCGGCGCAGCACCGGCCCGCTGGCCTCGTTGAGCGCCAACGTCCCGTACTCGCCCTGCACGGCGAGCAGCCCCTGCGCCAGCAGCTGACGGACGACGCCGCGCCACTGGCCCTCGGACAGGTCGGTGCCGATGCCGAAGACGGTCAGCTCGTCGTGCGCGTGCTGGGCCACCTTGTCGGTGCGCTTGCCCAGCAGGATGTCGATCGACTGACCCGCGCCGAAGGACTGCCCGCGCTCCCGCTGCAGCCGGAGCACCGTGGACAGCAGCATCTGCGCCGGGACGGTCGCGTCCCAGGACTCCGGCGGGTTCAGGCAGGTGTCGCAGTTCCCGCAGGGTGAGCTCTCCTGGCCGAAGTGGGCCAGCAGCCGCACCCGCCGGCACTCGACGGTCTCGCAGAGCGCCAGCATCGCGTCGAGCTGGGCGGAGAGCACCCGGCGGTGCGCGGCGTCGCCCTCGGAGGAGTCGATCATCTTGCGCTGCTGCACGACGTCGGCCAGCCCGTAGGCCAGCCATGCGGTGGACGGCAGGCCGTCGCGACCGGCGCGGCCGGTCTCCTGGTAGTAGCCCTCCACCGACTTCGGCAGGTCGAGGTGGGCGACGAAGCGGACGTCGGGCTTGTCGATGCCCATGCCGAACGCGATGGTCGCCACCATCACCAGGCCGTCCTCGCGGAGGAAGCGGGACTGGTGCAGCGCGCGGGTCCGCTGGTCCAGGCCCGCGTGGTACGGCAACGCCGCGATGCCCTGGCCCACCAGGAACTCGGCGGTCTTCTCCACCGAGGCCCGGGACAGGCAGTAGACGATGCCGGCGTCCCCGGGGTGCTCGGTGCGCAGCAGGTCCAGCAGCTGCTTGCGCGGCTCGTTCTTCGGCGCGATCCGGTACTGGATGTTCGGCCGGTCGAACCCGGCGACCACGTGCAGCGCGTCGTCCAGCTGCAGCCGGGTGCTGATCTCGGTGTGCGTGGCCCGGGTGGCCGTCGCCGTGAGGGCGATCCGGGGGACGTCGGGCCAGCGCTCGTGCAGCATCGACAGCGCGAGGTAGTCGGGCCGGAAGTCGTGCCCCCACTGCGCGACGCAATGCGCCTCGTCGATGGCGAACAGCGCGATCCGGCCGCGCTCGAGCAGGCGGGCGGTGGGCGAGGCGCCCCCGCCCAGGGACTCCGGGGCCACGTAGAGCAGGTCGAGCTCCTCGGCGAGGAAGGCCTCCTCGACGGCCCGGCGCTCGCTGCGGTCCTGGCTGGAGTTGAGGAACCCGGCGCGCACCCCGAGGGTGCGCAGCGTGTCGACCTGGTCCTGCATGAGCGCGATCAGCGGCGAGACCACGACCCCGACGCCGTCCCGCAGCAGGGCCGGCACCTGGTAGCACAGCGACTTCCCGCCACCGGTGGGCATGAGCACCAGCGCGTCGCCGCCGGCGACGACGTGGTCGACGACCTCGCGCTGCGGTCCGCGGAAGGCGTCGTAGCCGAACACCCGACCGAGCACCTCGAGGGCCGGGTCCTGGAGCGCGGGGTCCTCGATCACGTCCACGAGGCGAGGGTAGGCGGGTCGGGGCCGGTGGTCTGACATCCGTCACGAGGTGTGGACGACGTCTCACACTGCCGCCGGACCCCCGGTGACCGCCAGGCTCAGGTCATGCCCGAGACCCCCGCCCTCGACGTCCGCGGACTGACCGTCCGGTACGGCGACGTCACCGCCGTCCACGACCTGACCCTGGCCGTCCCCCGGGGGGAGACCGTCGCCCTGCTCGGCGCCAACGGGGCCGGGAAGTCCTCCGTCGTCAACGCCGCCCTCGGCCTGTTCCGCCCGGCCGCCGGCACGGTCCGGCTGCTCGGCCGCGAGCCGACCGCGGCGCTGCAGGCCGGCGGCGTCGGCGCGATGCTGCAGCACGGCGGCCTGCCCAGCGAGGCACGCGTCGGCGAGGTGCTGGCGCTGGTCCGCCGTCGCTACCAGGACCCGTGGCCGCTGGCGGACCTGGCCGCCACGGCCGGCATCGGCGGTGTGCTCGACCGCTCGGTCGACGCGCTGTCCGGCGGTCAGCGCCAGCGGGTGCTCCTCGCCCTCGCCCTGGCCGGTGCCCCTCCGCTGCTGCTGCTGGACGAGCCGACCTCCGCCATGGACGTCGAGGGCCGGCAGGCGTTCTGGGCCACGATGCGCGACCTGGCCGGGCGCGGGCACACCGTCGTCTTCGCCACCCACCACCTCGACGAGGCCGACGCGGTCGCCGACCGGGTCGTCGTCGTCGCCGGTGGGCGGGTCGTCGCCGACGGTTCCGCGGCGGCGATCAAGTCGCGTATCGCCGGGCGCACCGTCCGGTTCCGCTGCCCCGGGCCGCGCGACGGCCTCTCGGGGCTGCCCGGCGTCACCAGCACGGGCGGAGAGGGCGACTGGGTCGAGCTGGCCACCTCCGACGCCGAGGCCACCCTGCGCGCGCTGCTCGCCGGCCACGACGCACTGCCTGACCTCGAGGTGCGCGGCGCCAGCCTCGAACAGGCCTTCCTGCACCTCACGAGCACCGCGGACGGAGCCCTCCGATGACCGACCTGTTCCTCTTCCAGCTCCGCCGGGTGGGGCGCAACAAGCAGTACCTGTTCTTCACGGTGCTGCTGCCGGCGTTGTTCACGATCTTCTTCACCCAGGTGATCGGCGGGCAGGCCCCAGCCGGGGAGTTCCAGGACCTGGCCGGCGCCGTCCTCGTCTCGATGATGGCTTACGGGGCGATCGGTGCGGCGCTCGGCGCGACGATCCGGATGGCCTTCGACCGCTCCTCCGGCTGGCTGCGTCAGCTGCGCGTGACCCCGGTGCCCGCCGGGTCGGTCTTCGCCGTCGACGTCCTGGTCGGGGCGCTGCTGGTGCTGCCCAGCCTGGTCGTCGTCGCGCTGGTCGGGCGGTTCGTCAACGGGGTCGAGTTCGGCCTGGGCACCTGGGTGGCGCTGGTCGGGTCGCTGTGGGCGGGGTCGGTGGTCTTCGTGGCCCTCGGTGTGGCGGTGGGGCTGGCGCTGGACGCCCAGGCCGCGGGTGCGGCGATCGGGATCCTCGGCACGGTGCTGGCCGCCCTGGGCGGCCTGTGGTTCCCGGTGGAGATGTTCCCGGACGGGATGGTCCCGCTGGCCCACGCCCTGCCGTCCTACTGGTTCGCCGAGCTGGGCCGGGACGTGGCGGCCGGCACGTTCACCGGCGCGCCGGTGCTCGTGCTGGCCGGCTACGGCGCCGTGTTCGCCGCCGCCGCACTGGTGGTCGCCCGGCGGCGCCCCCTGCACGCGGTGGCGGGCTGACCCGTGACCGGGCGGCCGAGCGCTAGCGTCCGTCTCGTGGACCGGTCGAACTGGTGGGGTCAGGCGATCTGGGCGGTGCCCTGGCTGCTGTTCCAGTTCTTCCCGATCGCCGACCTGGTCACCACCGACCGCCCGACGGCGGCGCGCTGGGTCGGCGCGATCGGGCTGCTCGTCTTCACCGTGGTCTACCTGCGGGTGATGGGCCAGCTCGGCCGGCCACGGGCGCTGCGGCCGGAGTTCGCGGCGACCGCGGTGCTGGCCGTCGCGCTGGCGGTCGGGTTCGGGCCGGGCTGGGCCGGGCTGATGATCTACGTGGCCGCGGCCGCCGCGGCCACGCTGCCCGGGCGCTGGGTGTGGCCGGCCGTCATCGGCGCGGCGCTGGTGTGCCTGGCGGTGCCCCTGGCCTCGGGGGACCCCGGCCTGCTGTTCCTGTCGCCCATCTGCCTGCTCACCGCCTTCGGGATCCGGGGCACCAGCTACCTGATCACCGTGAACCGGGAGCTGCAGGAGGCCCGCGAGGAGCTGGCCCGCAACGCCGTCACCGAGGAGCGGCTGCGCTTCGCCCGCGACCTGCACGACCTGCTCGGCCACTCGCTGTCGCTGATCGCGCTCAAGAGCGAGCTCGCCCGCCGGCTGGCCGAGGCCGACCCGGCCCGCGCCCGACAGGAGATGGCCGACGTCGAGGCGGCGGCCCGCCGGGCGCTGGCCGAGGTGCGGGACGCGGTCAGCGGCTACCGGCAGGTGACCTGCGCCCAGGCGCTCGCCGAGGCGCGCTCCGCGCTGACCGGGGCCGGCATCGACGTCCGGCTGCCCGACCGGGTGCCGGCGCTGCCGGGCACGGTCGACGCCGCGCTCGGCTGGGTGGTGCGCGAGGCGACGACCAACGTGCTGCGGCACAGCCGGGCCGGCACGGTGACGATCGGCCTGGCCGAGGACGGGGTGCGAGCGGTGCTGACGGTGACCGACGACGGTCGTGGCGCGGAGGACCCGGTCACCGTGCTGGGGACCTCTCCGGGGTCGGGCCTGGCCGGGCTGCGCGAGCGGGTCGGTGCGCTGGGCGGTGAGCTCGCCGCGGGCCCGGTGGACGGCGGTGGGTACCGACTGCAGGCCACGGTGCCGCTGCTCCCGGTGTCGGCGAGCACGGTGTCGGTGAGCACGGTGTCGGTGAGCGCGTGACGATCCGGGTGCTGCTGGCCGAGGACCAGGCGCTGGTGCGGGGTGCGCTGCGGGCGTTGCTGGACCTCGAGGAGGACATCGAGGTGGTGGCCGAGGTCGGCCGCGGTGACGAGGTGCTCGAGGCCGCCCGCGCCTGCCGCCCGGACGTCGCGCTGCTGGACATCGAGATGCCGGGGCAGGACGGGATCGAGGCGGCCCGGGAGCTGGCCGCCGCGCTGCCGGAGGTGCGCGCCGTCGTCCTCACCACGTTCGGCCGGCCCGGGTTCCTGCGCCGGGCGATGGAGGTCGGCGCCGCCGGCTTCCTGGTCAAGGACTCGCCGGTGGCCGAGCTGGCCCGGGGCATCCGGGCGGTGATGGCGGGGGAGCGGGTGATCGACCGGGACCTGGCCGCCGCGGCGCTGGCGATCGGCGCGACGCCGCTGTCCGGCCGCGAGGCCGACGTGCTGCGGGCGGCGGCGGACGGGGCGACGGTCGCCGACATCGCCGGGCGGCTGTTCCTGTCCGAGGGGACGGTGCGGAACTACCTGTCCTCGGCGATCGGCAAGACCGGGGCGCGCACCCGGGTGGAGGCGGCGCGGGTCGCGGAGGAGAAGGGCTGGCTCTGAACCGTCAGCGCGCCCGGCCGGCGTCGGCCGGGCTGGCGTCTGCGGAGCTGCTCTCGGCCGGGGTCTGAGCCGGCATCAGCGAGTCGAGGTCGAGCACCCGGACGTGGATGACGTTGCGCTGCTGCAGGGCTGCGCGCAGGGCGCGGTGCAGGCCGTCCTCCAGGTACGTCTCGCCCTGCCACTGCACCGCGTGCGGGAACAGGTCGCCGTAGAAGGTCGAGTCGTCGGCCAGCAGGGTGTCCAGGGCCAGCTCGCGCTTGGTGGTGACGAGGGTGTCCATCCGGATCTGCCGGGGCGGGATCATCGCCCAGTCGCGGGTGGAGAAGCCGTGGTCGGGGTAGGGGCGTCCATCACGCACCGCCTTGAAGATCAGGGCTGAGCCTCCCGCTCCCCGGCCCCCCGGTGGGGTCCGTCGACCGGGCTCACACTAGTGGCGTCCCGAGGCCGTCGCCGACGCTCCGCCGCCGGGATCGATCCCATCCGGCAGTGCGGCACCGCGAGCCGGAGGACGCCCTGGCCGGCCGGTCGTATGCTGGCACTCGGTCCACGCGAGTGCCAGGCACCTGCCCGGGCAGCCACCGCGGACCACGTCGATCCGGTACGGGAGGTGTCAGCCGTGGCGCACGACGACCGGCGCCTGCGGGTGCTGCGGGCCATCGTCCAGGACTACGTCTCCACCAACGACCCGGTGGGGAGCAAGGCCCTGGCCGCCCGCTACGACCTCGGGGTGAGCCCAGCCACCATCCGCAACGACATGGCGGTGCTGGAGGAGGAGGGCTACATCACCCAGCCGCACACCAGTGCCGGCCGGGTGCCCACCGACAAGGGCTACCGCTTCTTCGTCGACCGGCTCAGCGCGATCAAGCCGCTGTCGGCCGCCGAGCGCAAGGCGATCGAGAAGTTCCTCGACGGCGCCGTCGACCTGCACGACGTGCTCGGCCGCAGCGTCCGGCTGCTGGCCCAGCTGACCCGCCAGGTCGCCGTCGTCCAGTACCCCACGCTGGCGCGCAGCGCCGTCCGGCACCTGGAGCTGGTGCCGCTGTCGACGTCCCGGCTGCTGATGGTGCTGATCACCGACACCGGCCGGGTCGAGCAGCGCGTGGTGGAGGTGCCCGTCGACACCGAGGCCGAGACGGTCGCCGAGCTGCGCACGCTGCTCAACACCGCCTTCACCGGCGCCAAGCTCGGGGAGGCCAGCGACAAGGTCGGTGACCTGGTCGACAACTCCGCCCCGCACCTCCGCCCGCTCGTCGCCGCGGTGAGCGCCACCATGCTGGAGACCCTGGTCGAGCCCTCTGAGGACCGGCTGGTCATCGGCGGGACGGCGAACCTCGCGCAGGGCAGCGCACTGGACTTCCCCGGCACCTTCCGGCCGTTGCTGGAGGCGCTGGAAGAACAGGTGGTCGTCCTGCGGTTGATGGCCGAGGTGGGGCCCAGCACGGTGACCGTGAGCATCGGTGAGGAGAACGAGCACGAGGCGCTGACCGCCGCGTCGTTCGTCTCCGTGGGCTACGGGTCCGGCGACCAGGCGCTCGGTGGCCTGGGTGTCGTCGGCCCCACCCGGATGGACTACGCAGGGAACATCGCCGCGGTACGAGCCGTGGCCCGCTACGTCGGCCACTTGCTGGCCGAGAGCTGAGGACTGAGAACGCTTCATGGCAACCGACTACTACGGCGTGCTGGGCCTTGCCCGCGGGGCCAGTGACACCGAGATCAAGCGCGCCTACCGCAAGATGGCGCGCGACCTGCACCCCGACGTCAACCCCGACCCGGGCGCGAAGGAGAGGTTCGGCGAGGTCAGCCGGGCCTACGAGGCGCTGACCGACCCGGAGAAGCGTCGGATCATCGACCTCGGCGGTGACCCCTACGAGACCGGTGGTGGCCGCGGTGGCAGCCCGTTCGGCAACGCCGCCGGCTTCGGCGGCCTCGGCGACATCATGGACGCCTTCTTCGGCGGGGCCGGCGGACGCGGGCCGCGTGGCCGCACCCGGGAGGGCGAGGACGCGCTGATCCGGGTCGACCTGGACCTGGACGAGACGGTGTTCGGCACGACGACGGAGGTCACCGTCGACACCGCCGTGCTCTGCGACGTCTGCACCGGTGCCGGCACCGCGCCCGGCACCCACCCGGAGACCTGTTCCACCTGCAACGGCCGCGGCGAGGTGCAGAGCGTGCAGCGCTCCTTCCTCGGTCAGGTCATCGCCAGCCGCCCGTGCCCCACCTGCCAGGCCACCGGCCAGGTCATCCCCAACCCGTGCCCGAAGTGCGCCGGTGACGGCCGGGTGCGCTCCCGCCGCACCATCCCGGTGAAGGTCCCGGCCGGCGTCGAGGACGGCATGCGGATCCGGCTGGCCGGCTACGGCGAGGTCGGCCCCGGGGGCGGCCCGGCCGGTGACCTCTACGTCGAGGTCCGCGAGCGCCCGCACGACGTCTTCACCCGCGACGGCGAGGACCTGCACTGCCGGGTCACGCTGCCGATGACCGCGGCGGCGCTGGGCACCACGCTGAAGCTGGAGACCCTCGACGGCATCGAGGACCTCACGATCAAGGCCGGCACCCAGTCCGGCAGCGTGCTCACCCTGCGCGCCCACGGCGCCCCGCGACTGCGCGGCACCGGCCGGGGCAACCTGCTCGTGCACCTGGACGTGCAGACGCCCACCCGGCTCGACGGCCGCCAGTCCGAGCTGCTCCGCGAGCTGGCCGGGCTGCGCGGTGAGGACCTCACCGACGGCAACAGCGCGAACCACGGTGGGCTCTTCACCCGGGTGCGCGACGCGTTCAACGGCCGATGAGCCAGGCCCCGGACGCGCTCTCCGCCGACGGTGCCCCGCTCTTCCTGCTCGACGCGGTGCCGCCCGGCGACGTCCTGACCGTGGACGGCGCCGAGGGCCGGCACGCCGTCGACGTGCTGCGGCTCGGGGCCGGTGAGCGGGTCCGGGTGAGCGACGGGCAGGGACTGCTGGTCGAGGGCTCCGTGCTCGCGGCCGAGGGGTCGGCGCTGCGCGTCCAGGTGCTCGCCCGGCACGAGGTCCCCGCGCCGCAGCCGGAGTTCGTGCTGGTGCAGGCGCTGCCCAAGGGGGACCGCGGCCCGCTCGCCGTCGACCTGGCCACCGAGCTGGGCGTCGACCGGATCGTGCCGTGGACGGCGGCCCGCTGCGTCACCCGGTGGCGGGAGGACCGGGTCGACAAGGGCCTGGCCAAGTGGCGCTCGGCCGCCCGGGCCGCGACCAAGCAGGCCCGCCGTCCGCGGGTGCCCGAGGTGACCGAGCCGATGAGCACCCGGCAGGTCTGCGGGATGCTCGCCGAGGTCGACCTGGCGCTGGTGCTGCACGAGCAGGCCCGCCAGCCGTTCGCGCAGGTCGAGGTGCCGACGACCGGGACGATCGCCGTCATCGTCGGCCCCGAGGGCGGGCTCACCGACGGCGAGGTGGTCGCCTTCCGGGCGGCCGGCGCCCACTCCGTCCGCCTGGGTGCGGAGGTGCTCCGGACGTCGACCGCCGGCGCCGCCGCCCTCGCCGCGCTGAGCGTCCGCACCCGCTGGGCCTGACGCTCGACTGAGCAGTCGTGGTCGCCGACACGGCCGGACACGCCGGGGACGGCGACCACGACTGCACACTCGGCCGACGGCGGCCTCAGCGCAGGGCGGCCCGCGCGCGGGCGCTGACCAGGTCGACCGCGGCGGTCAGCAGCACCAGCGCCACCAGCACGGTGGTCACGGCGCCCCAGTCGAAGGCGGCCACCGCCGACGCCAGCAGCGCACCGAGCCCGCCGGCCCCCAGCAGCCCGACCAGCACGGTGTCCCGGATCGCCACCTCCCACCGGTACAGCGCGAACGCCAGCACTGGCCCGGTCGCCGCCGGGAGCACCCCGTACAGCCACCCCGCCACCGGCCCGGCACCCAGCGCGGTCAGCGCCGCCCGGGGCCGCGGGTCCAGCTCCTCGGTCGCCTCCGCGGCCAGCCGCCCCAGCACGCCGAGGGTGTAGACCCCCAGCGCCAGCGCGCCGGGCAGGATCCCCGGCAGCAGCACGAACAGCAGCACCAGCGCCCACACCGGCGGCGGCACCGCCCGCAGCAGCAGCAGGGCGAGCCGGACGACGGTCCCGGCCAGTCGACGTCCGGCGGACGCCCGGGCCGGACGAGCCGCCAGCCCGGCCAGCACCACCGCCCCGGCGGTGGCGACGGCGATCGCGATCACCGACATCTGCACCGTGTCGACCGCGGCCGCCGCGACCGCGGAGAGCAGCGACCCGTCGACGTCCGGGGGCCAGGCGGCCGCGAGCACGTAGCGGAGCTGTTCGCCGGTGCGGTCGGCGACCAGGGTGGCCGGGGAGATCGCCAGGTACCACCAGGACCAGACGACCGCAGCCAGCGTGCCCAGCACCGCGGTGGTCAGCGCCGGGTCCCGGCGCAGCCGGTCTCCGGACGAGCGCGGTGCGGCCACCCGCCGGCGCACCGCGCGGCCGCCGACGTCGGCGAGCAGGCACAGCAGCGCCAAGGCGTACACGCAGGACCACACCTGCTCCCAGCGCAGCGAGCTGAACGACAGCAGCAGCTGGTAGCCCAGCCCCCCGGCGCCGATCAGCCCGAGCACCACGGCCGAGCGCACCGCGCACTCCAGCCGGTAGAAGGAGTACGACAGCAGCCCGCCGGACGCCGGGGGCAGCAGCCCGTACAGCGCGGCCGGCACCCGCCCCACCCCGCCGGCCAGCAGTGCGGAGTGGCCGCCGCGCGGCACCTCGTCGAGCAGGTCGGCGAAGACCTTCGCGGTCACCGCGCCGTAGGGGACGCCGATCGCCAGCACACCCACCCAGGGGTCCAGCCCGAGCAGGTTGACCAGCAGCAGCCCCCACACCGCCTCGTGCAGCCCCCGGGGGACGGCGAGGGCCCCGCGGGACAGCGTCCACCCCAGCCGGCGTCGTCCCCAGGTGGTGCGGGCGACCGCCACCGCGCCGACCGCGCCCAGCAGCACGGCCAGGGCCGCCCCGAGCGCGGCGTAGGCGACGGTGACCAGCACCGAGTCGGCCAGCACGCGCAGGAACGCACCGTCCAGGGCGGGGGAGAGGGCGGCGGAGGCGAACCGGCCGAACTGCCCGGTGCCGGCCGGGTTGACGACGTCGCCGGTGAACGCCCCGGCCCCGGCCAGCGACCAGCCGAGGACGGCGAGCGCACCCAGCCCCCACGCCCAGCGGGTCCGCACCCGCTGCAGCCGTGGCGGCGCCTGCGGCCGGTCCAGGACGGCCGTCACCGCGGGGCGCCGTAGAAGTCCGCGAGGTCCCCGACGGTCAGCGCGGCCGCGGGTGCGTCGAGCACCACCCGGCCCTCGACCAGGCCGACCACCCGGGTGCAGTGCCGCAGCGCCAGCGCCGGGTCGTGCAGCGAGGCGACCAGCGCGCCACCCCGGTCGGCGGCCAGCCCGGCGAGCAGGGTGAGGGCGCGCTCGGCCAGCACCGGGTCCAGCGCCGACGCCGGCTCGTCGGCGAGCACCAGCTCCGGCTGCTGCACCAGCAACCGGGCGAGCGCGACCCGTTGCCGCTGGCCGCCGGAGAGCCGCTCGGTGCGCTCGAACACCCGGTCGGCCAGCCCGACCTGCTCCAGCGCGGCGAGCACCTCGGCCACCCCCTGCGGGCGCACCAGCGACCACGCCGCCCGCCAGGCCGGCCAGCTGGACAGCCGCCCGGCGTTGACGTTGTGCACCACCCGCAGCTGACCGACCAGCTCCAGGTGCTGGTGCACGGTGCCGACCCGCGCGCGCAGCTCCCGCTGGGCCCGGCCCCGCAGCGCCGTGGGGTCCGCCCCGAACACCTGGACCGAGCCGGCGGTGGGCGGCACCGAGCCGTTGACCAGCCCGAGCAGCGTCGACTTGCCCGCCCCCGAGGGGCCGACCAGGGCCACCCGCTGGCCGGCGTCGACGGTGAGGTCGACGTCGGCCAGGGCGCGGGTGGTGCCGTAGCGGACCTCGACGCCGTCCAGCCGGAGGACGGCGCTCAGCTGATCAGCCCCAGGTCGCGGCCGACCGCCTCGATCTGGTCGTAGTTCGCCGCCTCGGTCGGGATGAACGCCCCGGCGCCGAACAGCTCCAGCACCTCGTCCCCGGCGGGCAGGCCGGTGAAGTACTCGAGCAGCCGTTCGGGCAGGTCCGCACCCAGCCGCTCGACCGCCTGCGGGCCGAGCAGCCAGTGGTAGTCGTGGTACTCCGGCGTGCGGGCGTACTGGACCACCGCGGCGGGGTCGACCGTGCCGTCCTCGACGCGGGACCGCCAGACCTGCTCGTTGAGCACGCCGGCCTGGTAGCTGCCGGAGGAGACCAGCGAGATCGTCGCGTCGTGGGAGCCGGAGAACCCGGGCCCGCCGGGGAAGCCCTGCGGGTCCACGCCCTGCTCGGACAGGAAGTACGCGGGCATCAGCCGGCCGGACGTCGACGTCTCGCTGCCGTAGGTGAAGCGCAGGCCGGCCAGCGGGGTGAGGTCGTCGGCCGGGGCGAGCCCGGTGGCGGGGTCGACGATGAAGACCGAGTGGAACGACTCGTCGATGTCGCGCTGGGCGATCGGTTCGGCGCCGGGGGTCTGCAACCGGGCCTGGACGCCGGTGAGCCCGCCGAACCAGACCAGGTCGAGGTCGCCGGTGCGGAAGAGGGAGACGGCGGCGCCGTAGTCGGTGACCGGCTGGTAGCTGACGTCGAGGTCCAGCGCCTCCGACATCGAGTCGGCGAGCGTGCCGTACAGCCGCTGCAGGACCTCAGGGTCCTGGTCGGGGATCGCGCCGATGGTCAGCGAGCCCCGCGAGCCGGACGACGGGCCGGCCGAGCCCCCGGACGACGACACGGGGGAGGTGCGGCCACAGGCGGCGAGCACGGTCGCGGCGGCGGTGGCCGCGGTGCCGGCGAGGAAGCCGCGCCTGCTCAGTGCGTGTTCTCCGAAGCCACCCGACCGGACGGCGCGACGGCTGCTCACTACGTCCTCGGATGGGGCTGGGGTGCGGACACGGGAGACCTCCAGGAGCGTGGGTGACGGTGGACCGGCCCATCGTCACCCACGCCGTCCCGCACGGCGGCACCGACCACCACAATGGCCATTCTGGTGGTCGGGACGGAGATCGCCCGGGCGTCAGGACAGCTCGACGATGCTGCGGGTGACCGCCGCCTGCTCGGTGAGCACCCCCCCGATCAGGTGCTGGGTCTCGTTGATCCGCTCCACGATGTCCCGGATCGAGGCGAGCGCGCCCACCACGTCCTGCACGTCGCCCTGGATGGCTGCGACCCGGCTGCTGACGTCCTCGGTCGCCTGGGCGGTCTCCCGGGCCAGCTCCTTCACCTCACCGGCGACCACGGCGAACCCCTTGCCCGCCTCCCCGGCCCGCGCGGCCTCGATCGTGGCGTTCAGCGCCAGCAGGTTGGTCTGCTCGGCGATCCCGGTGATCACCTTCACCACCTTGTCGATCTCCGCGCTGGAGCGCCCCAGCCCCGCCACGAACCCGGTGGCCTCGCCGACGACGCGCTGCCCCTCCCCGGCCACCTTGGTGGCCTCGGCGACGTTGCGCTCCACCTCGTCGATCGAGGCGACCATCTCCCGGCCGGCGTCGGCGATGCGCTGGGTGGCCGCCAGCCGCTCCAGGGTCTGGGAGATCAGGAAGGCGGTGTTGCGCAGGGCGTCGCGCCGGCTGTCGGCGAGGATCAGCGTCCGCTTGGCGAAGAAGTCCATCGTGCCGACGATCCGGCCGCCGACGGTGATCGGCAGGCACACCCCGGAGCGGACGCCGGCGTTGCGCGCGGCCGGGGCGCGCACGCAGTCGTGCACCTGGCCGAGGTCCTCGACGAACACGAGCTCGCCGGCGGCCCAGGTGCGGCCGGCGACGCCGACGCCCTTGGCGAACCCCGACTCCAGCGTGATCCGCCGGAACTCCGCCCCCAGGTCGCCGGACTCCTGGGCGAACCGCAGGTCGTTCGTCGAGGCGTCCAGCGCCCAGTAGGAGCCGTAGTGCCAGTCGAACTCGCGCCGGATCGTGTCCAGCGCGATGGACAGCGTCTCCTCCTGGGTGCGTGCCCGGGCGAGCCCGCGGAGCAGGCCGTTGATCGCTGCGACGTCGCCGGCGGCACGCTTCTGGTCGGCGGCCTCGGCCACCCGGCCGAAGGCCTGGGAGACCAGCAGCCCCACCGCCCGCAGCGCGTCGAGCCGCTCGGCCGACGGAGCCAGGGTCGCCATGGTGAAGAAGTCCATCGTCCCGACGACCCGGCCCTGCTGGATGATCGGGAAGCACACGCCGCTCTTCACCCCGACCCGTTGGGCCACCGGGGCGCGCACGCAGTCGGTCATCTCGCCGAGGTCGGCGACGAAGAACAGGTCACGGGTCTTCCAGGCCCGCCCGGAGAGCCCGACGCCCTCGGCGAAGGAGGCGCTCCGGGTCACCGCGCGGAACTCGGGTCCGGCGTCACCGGACTCCACGGTGAAGTGCAGCTCGCCGTCCTCCGGCGCGACCATCCAGTAGGAGCCGTACGCCCAACCGAAGCTGTCCCGGACGGTGTCGAGCGCGACCCGGGCCACCTCCTCGCAGGTCGTGGCCCGGTCCAGGGCGGTCAGCACCCGCGTCACCGCGGTCACGTCGGAACGGGCCTCGACGAGCTCGGCTCCGTGGTCGGGGACGGTGCGACGGGACGCGACGATGCGCATGGCTCTCTCCACGGTCGAGGTGGGCCGTGTCCTCGACGTCCCGGTGACGTGGTCGGCAGGCGGACCGCGGACTCCAGCCGAGCCATCCGGTCGTGCGCAACAGGACGTACTCCCTCGTTCCGCATCCTGCGCGGGGCCTAGGGTCGGGCGGGTGAGCGAGCCGACGAACGACTGCCTGTTCTGCCGGATGGTGGCCGGGGAGATCCGGCCGGACGTCGTCCGGGAGACCGACCGCACGCTGGCCTTCCGGGACATCGACCCCCAGGCGCCCACCCACGTGCTGGTCGTCCCGAAGGAGCACCACGCCACCCTCGGTGCGCTGGCCGGAGCGGACCCCGGGCTCACCGCCGAGCTGGTCGCCGCCGCCCACGCCGTGGCGGTCCAGGAGGGCCTGGTGACGGCGGAAGCGCCCGAGCCCGGCTACCGGGTGGTGGCCAACACCGGCCCGCAGGCGGGGCAGAGCGTCCACCACGTGCACCTGCACGTGCTCGGCGGCCGCGGTCTGGGCTGGCCCCCCGGCTGAGCCCGGCGGCCCGAGCGGGGTGTCGACGCTGCCTGCGCGGGTACGCTGGGCCGGGTCACAACCCCCGTCGCAGGAAGGCAGGGTCGAGCGTTCTTGCCCGACACCTCACCAGACGCCGTACCGGAGACCATCGCGTCCTCCCGTGAGCTCTCCGCGCGCGCCGCGGCAGCCGGCGTCCCGGAACCGGCCGTACCGGCCGAGGTCCGCACCTCCATCACCGTCCCCGACAGCGTCTCCATGGTGGCCCTCCTGGGGTCCGGGGACGAGCTCCTCCGCCTGGTCGAGACCGAGCTCGCCGCCGACGTGCACGTGCGCGGCAACGAGATCGCGATCACCGGGCAGCCGGCCGACAACGCCTTCGCCGTCCGGGTCTTCGACGAGCTGATCGCCCTGCTGGCGACCGGCCAGGCGCTGCGTCCGGACTCGGTCCGCCGCGTCGTCGGCATGCTCCGGGCCGGCGGCTCCGAGCGCCCCGCGGACGTGCTGAGCCTGGACATCATCAGCCGTCGGGGCCGCACCATCCGGCCGAAGACGCTGAACCAGAAGCGGTACGTCGACGCCATCGACCACCACAGCGTCATCTTCGGCATCGGCCCGGCCGGCACCGGCAAGACGTACCTGGCGATGGCCAAGGCCGTGCAGGCGCTGACCACCAAGCAGGTCAACCGGATCATCCTGACCCGCCCCGCGGTCGAGGCCGGTGAGCGGCTGGGCTACCTGCCGGGTTCGCTGTCGGAGAAGATCGACCCCTACCTGCGGCCGCTGTACGACGCGCTGCACGACATGGTCGACCCGGAGTCGATCCCGCGGCTGATGCAGGCCGGCACCATCGAGGTCGCCCCCCTGGCCTACATGCGCGGCCGCACGCTCAACGACGCGTTCGTCATCCTCGACGAGGCGCAGAACACCACGGCCGAGCAGATGAAGATGTTCCTCACCCGGCTGGGGTTCGGCTCGAAGATGGTCGTCACCGGCGACGTCACCCAGGTCGACCTGCCCGGGGGTGCGCAGAGCGGCCTGCGGATCGTGCGCGAGATCCTCGACGGCATCGACGACGTCCACTTCTCCACGCTGACCAGCTCCGACGTCGTCCGGCACCGGCTGGTCGGCGACATCGTGGACGCCTACGAGCGCTGGGACGCCACCCGGCAGACCCCGGCGCAGGCGACCGGCACGCGCCCGGCCCGGCCCGGCCGCGCCCAGCCCCGGCAGCAGGGGAGCTGAGCGTGCCCGTCGAGGTCGCGAACGAGTCCGAGATTTCCGTCGACGAAGGCGCGCTCGCCGGCGTCTGCCGGTACGTGCTGGACGCCATGGAGGTCAGCCCGCTGGCCGAGCTGTCGGTGCTCTGCGTCGACGTCGACTACATGGCCAGCCTGCACGAGCGGTGGATGGGCGAGAAGGGCCCGACCGACGTGCTGGCCTTCCCGATGGACGAGCTGGACACCGCCCGTCCCGACGACCCGGACCCCGGTCCGGCGCTCCTCGGTGACGTGGTGCTCTGCCCGGCCGTCGCCGTCCGGCAGGCCCGCGCCGCCGGCCACTCCACGGCCGACGAGCTGCTCCTGCTGGCCACGCACGGCGTCCTGCACCTGCTGGGCTACGACCACATGGAGCCCGACGAGGAGAAGGAGATGTTCGGCCTGCAGTCCAAGCTCCTCGAGGGTTGGCGCGCCACCCCACGAGAGCCGGTGACCGGCGAGCCGATGGAGCCGGAGACCCGATGAGCTCGACCGCGATCGTCCTGCTGGGGATCGCCGTCGTCCTGGTCCTCGTCGCGGGCGTCTTCGCCGCACTGGACGCCGCCCTGCAGCGGCTGTCCAAGGCCGCGGTGGAGGAGCTGCGGCGGGACGGTGCCAAGCGGGCCGGTCCGCTGACCCAGGTCATGGAGGACCGGGCGCGGCACGTGGCGTTGCTGTTGCTGCTGCGGATCGTCTGCGAGACGGCGGCGACCGTCATCGTCGCGGTCATCCTCGACGGGCTGTTCGCCAGCATCGCCGTGGGTGTCCTCGTCGCCATCGCGGTGATGACCGTGGTCAGCTACGTGCTGATCGGCGTCGGCCCGCGGACTCTCGGCCGCCAGCACGCCTATCCGATCGCGCTGGCCGCGGCCTCGCTGATCCGGCTGCTGGGCCGGCTGCTCGGCCCGATCGCCACGCTGCTGATCCTCATCGGCAACGCGATCACCCCCGGCCGGGGCTACCGCGACGGCCCGTTCAGCAGCGAGGTCGAGCTGCGCGAGCTGGTCGACATGGCCGAGGAGCGCGGCGTCGTCGAGGCCGGCGAGCGGAACATGATCCACGGCGTCTTCGAGCTCGGCGACACCATCGCCCGCGAGGTGATGGTGCCCCGGCCCGACGTGGTGTGGATCGAGCGCGGCAAGACGCTGCGGCAGGCCCTGGCGCTCTGCCTGCGCAGTGGCTTCAGCCGGCTGCCGGTCATCGGGGAGAACGTCGACGACATCATCGGCGTCGTCTTCCTCAAGGACCTGGTGCGGCGCACGCAGGGCGCCACGGACCCCCGGGCCAGCGAGCCGAAGGTCGAGGACGTGCTGCGCCCAGCCAGCTTCGTGCCGGAGTCCAAGCCGGTGGACGAGCTGCTCCGGGAGATGCAGGCATCCCGCACCCACATGGCCGTCGTCGTCGACGAGTACGGCGGCTTCGCCGGGCTGGTCACCATCGAGGACATCCTCGAGGAGATCGTCGGCGAGATCGACGACGAGCACGACACCGTCCAGCGCCCGCCGATCGAGGAGCTGGAGGACGGCTCGGTGCGGATCACCGCCCGGCTGCCGGTCGAGGACCTCGCCGACCTGTTCCGCGTCGAGCTCCCCGACGACGACGGGGTGGAGACCGTCGGTGGTCTGCTGGCCCGGGAGATCGGCGTGGTGCCGATCGAGGGGTCGGAGGCCGAGGTCGGCGGGTTGCGGCTGGTCGCCGAGAGCACCGGCGGGCGGCGCAACCAGATCGACACGATCCTGGTCTGCCGGGTGGCCGAGCCGGGCGCCGAGGACGAGGCCGACGAGCCCGCCCGCGAGCCCCAACCGGCGGCCGTGGAAAGCTGAGCGGCCGTGACCTCCGCTGAGCTGGACCCCGAGGACGCCAAGCTGATCACGCTGGCCCGCTCCGCCCGGAGCCGGACCGGCGCCGCGGAAGGCGCTGCGGTCAGGGACACCGACGGCCGCACGTACCTCGCCGCCACGGTGGCCCTGCCCTCGCTGCAGCTGTCCGCGCTGCAGGCCGCCGTCGCCGCCGCCGTCTCCAGTGGGGTCGACGGGCTCGAGGCAGCCGCGGTCGTCAGTGCGGCGGAGACCGTCGAGGAGGCCGGGCTGGCCGCCGTCCACGACCTGACCGCGGCCGCGCCGGTCCTGCTCGCCGGCCCCGACGGGGTGCTCCGCCCAACCCGTTGACCGCCGCGGGCCCTACGGTGCCTGCATGGTCCCGGTATCGAACGAACCCGTTCCTCGTCGTGCCGGTGCTGGGATGACGGCGCCGGAGGACGCCGGCCGGGTCACTGATGCCGATGCTCGGCTCGACGCCGCGATCGCCGACACGGTCCTGGCCGATGCCGCCGTGGTCGCACCTCGGCTGTCGGCGGACCCCGCCCGGGCCGAGCAGCTGCACGGCCGCCTCCTCGCCGTGCTGCGGGTGACCCACGCCCGGGTCCGCGGGGTGCCGCCGGCTGCGGCCCCGACCGCACAGGTGGACGTCGGCGCCGCTCGGGCCCGGACCGGCCTGCACCCGGCGGAGTCGCTGCGCGTGGCCAGCCTGCTGTTCCAGCGCGCGCTGCCCGCGCTCGTCGTGCACCACCGGGACGACGCGGCGCCCGGTGCCCCGTCCGCCACCGAGCAGGTCGCGCTGATGCTGCACCAGGTGATCGACGAGCTCGTGATCCCCGCGTCGATCTCCTACGTCGACGTGCTGCTCGCCCGGATCAGCGACGCCAACCGGGACGAACGCCGCCGGGTCGCCCGCGACCTGCACGACCACACCAGCCACGGGATCGGCGCGGCCATGCAGGGGATCGACCTGGCCCTGCACCTGCACGCCAGCGGGCAGCCGCTGGACGTGGAGCGGCTGCGCACCACCCGGCAGCTGCTGCTGGACACGCTCAACGACGTGCGTGGCATGGCCACCCGGCTGCGCGACATGGTCGGGGACCGCACGCTCGGCCAGGCGCTGCAGGAGTACCTGGACTTCACCGCCCCGGTCGGGCTGGAGGTCACGCTCGCCGAGGACGGCGAGGACGTGGCGCCGCTGCCCGGCCACGTCAAGGAGGAGAGCTACCTCATCGTGCGCGAGGCGATCCGCAACTCTTTCCTGCACGGCCGACGGGCGACCCGGCTCGACGTCGCCGTCCGGGTCGCCGACGGTCAGCTGACGGCCACCGTGGCCGACGACGGCTCCGGCTTCGACCCCGCTGCGGTCGACGCCACCCGCAGCGTGGGGCTCTCCTCGGTGCGCGAGCGCGCCGAGGGCCTCGGCGGCAGCGTGGCCCTCGACACCGGACCGGGTGGTGTCCGACTGGTGCTCACCGTGCCGGCGCCCGGGACGTCGACGTGACCGGCCCCGAGCGCGGCATCCGGGTGGTCCTGGTCGACGACCACCGCCTGTTCCGCGAGAGCCTGGGCGCGCTGCTCGCCGTCCACCAGGGCATCGAGGTGGTCGCCGAGGGCGCGAACGGGGAGGAGGCGGTCCGGCTGGCCCGCCTCCACCAGCCCGACGTGGTGCTGCTGGACGTGGAGATGCCCGGTCAGTCGGTGCTGACCTCGCTGGTCGAGATCCGCAGTGCCTCGCCGTCGACCCGGATCGTCGTCCTGACCATGCACGAGAACACCCCGCTGGCCCGCCAGCTGCTGCTCCGCGGCGCCTCCGCCTACCTGATCAAGACGATCGGGCACCACGAGCTGGTCGCGGCGATCCGGGCTGCCACCGACCGTGAGCAGGACCTGATCACCCTGTCGGTGTCCCGGGGTGGGCTGGCCGGTCTCTCCTCGGGAGGTGGGCCGATGCTGTCCGAACGCGAGGTCGAGGTGCTCGCCCTCGTCGGCAAGGCCCGCTCCAACGCCGCGATCGCGGCCGAGCTGCGGATCAGCGAGGGCACGGTGAAGCGGCACCTGAGCAACATCAACGCCAAGCTCGGGTCGACGTCCCGGCTGGACGCGGTGCGGCGGGCGACCCGGGCGCGGCTGCTCGCCCCCGGCCTCGGCGACGACTGATCAGTCGCGGAACGGGCGGCCCAGGGCGTCGGCGACCGCAGCGGGGTCGCGCACCCACGCGGTGAACGCCTTGGGGGTCTCGCCGTCGAGGTCCAGGTGCCGGACGCTGATCCGCTGCCGGCCCGGCCACCAACCGCCGCGCCCCTTCGCCTTCGGCCAGCCGGCCGGCGGCGCTCCCGGCACGACCTCGCCGATCAGCACGAGCGGGACGACGCCGAAGGACGACGTCTGCCGCAGCCCGGCGATGTCGGTGGAGACCGCGAAGTCGGAGACGGTGAACCGGCCGGTCGACACCACCAGCACCAGCAGCCCGAGCCCGAGGGCGATCGGTGCCTCGTCGGCGACCGCGACGCCACCGTCCCGCCAGCCCAGGAACCCGAGCCAGGCGGCGACGGCGAGCACGGTCAGCGCCGTCACCCGCGGCGAGGCCGGGTCGTACTGCCAGTACCGCAGCGGCCGCGGGGTCACCGTGACGTACCGCTTCGGGCCACGGCGGGCGAAGTAGCCGTAGCTGGTGACCTGGTCGATGTGCCGCTCCCGGTCCCGGGCGGCCTGCACGACCAGGGGCTCGCCGTTGTCGCGTCGGGACCGGGGTGGCATGCCCGCCATGATCCCAGGGCAGCTCCCGCGCCGGCCGCGGCAGTGCTGTCGGTGCGCAGTGGGAGACTGGGCGGCGTGACCTCCTCCGATCAGCCGCCGTACCGCAGCGGCTTCGCCTGCCTGGTCGGCCGGCCCAACGCGGGCAAGACCACGCTGACGAACGCCCTGGTCGGCGAGAAGGTCGGCATCGTCAGCAACCGGCCGCAGACCACCCGGCACGCCATCCGCGGGGTCGTGCACCGCCCGGCGGGTCAGCTGGTGCTCGTCGACACGCCCGGGCTGCACAAGCCCAAGAGCCTGCTCGGCCAGCGGCTCAACGACGTCGTCCGCGACACGCTGTCCGAGGTCGACGTCATCGTCTTCTGCATCCCCGCCGACCAGCCGGTGGGCGCCGGCGACGCGTTCATCGCCCGGCAGCTCAAGGCGGTGACCACCCCGATCGTCGTGGTCGTCACCAAGACCGACGCGGCCGGCAAGAAGGCCATCACCGAGCAGCTGGTCGCCGCCAGCCAGCTGGTCGAGGCCCGCGAGATCGTGCCGGTCAGTGCCGTCGCCGGTGACCAGGTCGGCCTGCTGGAGGACCTGCTGATCGGGATGCTGCCCGAGGGGCCGCCGATGTACCCCGACGAGCAGACCACCGACGAGGACGTCGAGCGGCAGATCGCCGAGCTGGTGCGCGAAGCGGCGCTGGAGAAGGTCCGCCAGGAGGTGCCGCACTCCCTCGCCGTCACCATCGAGGAGATCAACCGCAAGCCCGACCCGCGCGACCCCGACGCCGTCTTCACCGAGGTGCACGCCCTGCTGCACGTCGAGCGGGCCAGCCAGAAGCCGATGCTGCTGGGCAAGGGCGGCGCGACGATCAAGGCGATCGGCAGCGAGGCCCGGGTCGGGCTGGAGACGCTGCTCGGCGGCCGGGTGCACCTGGCCCTGCACGTCACCGTGCTGGGGGAGTGGCAGGACGACCCGAAGAAGCTGCACCGGCTTGGCTACTGAGGCAGCAGGCGAGTGAGCATCGCAGGGAGCGCCAGCGACCGAGGAGCGGAGCGATCTGCTGCCGGGGAACAGGGCTACTAGGCCGTGAGCACCACACCGCAGTCCCTGTACCGGGACGAGGGCGTCGTGCTGCGCACCCAGAAGCTGGGTGAGGCCGACCGGATCGTCACCGTGCTGACCCGCCGCACCGGCAAGGTTCGTGCGGTCGCCAAGGGCGTGCGGCGCACCAAGAGCAAGTTCGGTGCCCGGCTGGAGCCGTTCAGCCACGTCGACCTGCAGCTCTACACCGGCCGCAACCTCGACATCGTGAGCCAGGCGGAGTCGATCCGCCCCTACGGCACCGAGATCGTCGGCGACTACCGCGCCTACACCGCCGGCACCGCCGTGCTGGAGACCGCCGACCGGCTGACGGCGGAGGAGAAGGAGCCGTCGCTGCGGATGTTCCTGCTCGTCATCGGGGCGCTGCGCACGCTGGCCGAGGGGGTCAAGCCGGCCCCGCTCGTGCTGGACGCGTTCCTGCTCCGGGCCATGTCGGTCGCCGGCTGGGAGCCGGCGCTGGGCGACTGCGCCCGCTGCGGCGAGGCCGGCCCGCACCGGCACTTCTCCGTCCCGGCCGGGGGCACCGTCTGCCCGTCCTGCCGGCCCACCGGCTCGGCGATGCCCAGCCCGGTCACCATCGAACTGCTGGAGGCGCTGTTGTCCGGTGACTGGGGGCGGGCCGAGGCCAGCCTGGGCACCAACCGGCGGGAGGGCAGCGGCCTGGTCGCGGCCCTGCTGCAGTGGCACCTGGAGCGCGGCCTGCGCTCGCTGCCGCTGGTGGACCGCACATGAGGCGCGAGGTGAAGGCGCCGAACCCGCACCCGTCGGGCGCCACCCCGCCGGACATCCCGGCCGACAAGGTGCCGCAGCACGTGGCGATCGTGATGGACGGCAACGGCCGCTGGGCGAAGCAGCGCGGGCTGCCGCGCACCGCCGGGCACGAGGCGGGGGAGTCCTCGCTCTTCGACTGCGTCGAGGGCGCCATCGAGCTGGGCATCGGGGCGATCAGCGCCTACGCGTTCTCCACCGAGAACTGGCGGCGCAGCCCCGACGAGGTCCGCTTCCTGATGGGCTTCAACCGCGACGTGATCCGCCGCCGCCGCGACGAGATGCACGAGCTCGGGGTGCGGGTGCGCTGGGCCGGGCGGCGTCCCAAGCTCTGGCGCAGCGTCATCAAGGAGCTCGAGGTCGCCGAGGAGCTCACCCAGGACAACGACGTCCTGACCCTCACCATGTGCGTCAACTACGGCGGCCGGGCCGAGATCGCCGATGCCGCGGCCGCGATCGCCCGCGAGGTGGCCGCCGGCCGGATCAAGCCGGAGAAGGTCACCGAGGAGACGGTCGCCCGGTTCCTGGACGAGCCGGACATGCCCGACGTCGACCTGTTCGTGCGCAGCTCGGGGGAGAACCGCACCAGCAACTTCCTGCTGTGGCAGGCCGCCTACGCCGAGCTGGTCTTCCTGGACACGCTCTGGCCCGACTTCGACCGCCGGCACCTGTGGCAGGCGGTCGAGGAGTACGCGAGCCGGCAGCGCCGTTTCGGCAGCGCCTGAATAAGGACCCCCTCGCCCCCCACCGCTCGCAGGCTCGCAGCGGGCCCCTGCGAGGGGGCCGTCAGGCGGTGTCGGTGGGCTCGGTGGCGTGACCGGCGTGGGCGAGAGCGTCCCGGACGATGTGCGCCACGTGCCCGTCGACCAGGCGGTAGTCGACCTCGCGGTGCCGGCGGACACCGGTCACCAACCCGGCGCCGCGCAGCACCCGCAGGTGCTGGGAGACCAGCGGCTGCGGCACCCCGAGCGCGTCGACCAGCTGGTGCACGCAGCGGGAGCCGTGCTCGTCGAGCAGGGTCACGATCGACATCCGCAACGGGGAGGCGAGGGCGGCCAGCAGCTCACTGGCGGCCTGGACGTCGGCGGGCACGGTCCGCGCCGCCGGCCGGGTGGACGGGGTCGCGGACGCGGTCATGGCGTCATCGTCCGAGTCGCTGAGAACCGTTGTCAACCTCCGGTCGGAGGAGGAAGCTGGCCCCGGTGTTCGCCGTCACCCGTCTGCGGGTCCCCGAAGCCACCGTCCCGGCGTTCCTGACCGCCGCCGACGAGCTGCTGGCCGCGCTGCGCGAGCGCCTCGGGTTCGTCCGCGGCGAACTCGGCCGGTCCGCCGACGACCCGGAGCTGTTCGCGCTCTGCACCAGCTGGGACGGCGTCGGCTCCTACCGCCGGGGCCTGTCCGCGGCCGAGGTGAAGGTCGCCGGGGCGCCGGTGTGGGTGCACGCCCTGGACGAGCCCGGCGTCTACCTCACCGACTGACGCTCAGGGCAGCTGGAAGCGGGCGACCAGCTCCCGCAGCTCCTCGGTGACCGTGGCCAGCGCCGCCGCCGTCTCCCGGGTCGACTCGGTGGAGCCGGCGGTGGACCGGGCCGCCTCGGTCACCGAGCGGACGTTCGCCCGGACGCCGTCGGTGCCGCTGGCCGCCTCGGCGACGTTGCGGCTCATCTCCGCCGTCGTCGCGCTCTGCTCCTCCACCGCCGAGGCGATGGTCTGCTGGAAGTCGTTGACCTGCTCGACCACCGCGGCGATCCCGGCGATCGACGCCGCGGCGCCGGCGGTGTCGGTCTGGATGGCCTCCACCCGCCGGACGATGTCCTCGGTCGCCCGCTGGGTCTCCGCGGCGAGGTCCTTGACCTCGCCGGCGACCACGGCGAACCCCTTGCCGGCCTCGCCGGCCCGGGCCGCCTCGATGGTGGCGTTGAGCGCGAGCAGGTTGGTCTGCTCGGCGATCGAGGTGATCGTGCCGACGACGTCACCGATCTGCCGGGACGACTCACCGAGCCGGGCCACCATCGCCGTCGTCTCCCGGGCGGCCGCCATCGCCGAGGCGCCCACCCGGGCGGCCTCCGACGTCGAGTGCGCGATCTCCCGGATCGAGGCCCCCATCTGCTCGGCGCCGGCGGCCACCGTGCGCACGTTGTCGCTGACGGCCTCGGTGGCGGCCCGGGCCGCGCCGGCCACCTCGGTGCCGCGCGCGGCGTCGCGGGCGACGGCGTCGGACAGGCCGCGCAGCTGGTCGGATGCCCCGGACAGGTCGTTGGTGCGGTTCCGCAGATCGCTGAGCGCGCTGCCCATGTTCTCCAGCGACCGGTTGAGCGCGACCGCCAGCGTGCGCACCTCGTCGGTGCCCGACTCGGGCAGCCGAGGCCGCAGGTCGCCGGCGGCGACCAGCTCAAGCGCGCCCACTGCGCGGTCCAGCGGCCGGGTGAGGGCACGGGCCACGAGCAGGGCGAGGACGGCCACGACGGCGGCGACGAGCAGGGCGACCAGCAGCACGGCACGCAGCAGGGAGGACGCCGGCGCGACGGCGTCCGCCAGGTCCTCGCTGAGCACCACGCCCCAGCCGTAGCCGGCGAACCCGAGCGCTCCCTGCGACGCCGACCAGCCGCGCACCTGCTCGACGTCCTGGCCGGTGCCGTCGGCGAGGTCGTCCGTGCCGTGGCCCGAGCCCCCGGCGACCAGCGCGGTGGCGGCCGGCGAGCCGGCCGCGGCCAGGTCCAGCCCGTCCTCGGCGCCGGGCCCGACCAGGACGACGCCGTCGCTGCGCAGCAGCTGGGCGGTGACGTCCAGGTCGCGGGCCGCCAGCCCGGCGACCTGCTCGTCCATGATCTGACCGATCACCCGCGGCACCGAGGCCCAGTTGACCCACAGCCGCTGCACGCTGCCGTCGGGCCCGTAGACCGGTGCGGCGTACACCAGGGTGGCGTCGTCCCGGCCGGTGGCTGCGCTGACCAGCGGGTCGACCTCGGGGTCCTGCACGTACGTCTGGCCGGCCGGCAGGGCCAGCGCCTGGGAGAACCACGGCCGGGTGGACAGGTCGGCGGTGGCGTAGGCGGCCGGGTCGACCGCCTCGCCGTCCCCGGTGACGCTGTTGCCGGCCACCACCCGACCGGTCAGGTCGACCACCAGCAGCAGGTCGTAGATGACGTAGTTGGTGCTGTAGAAGTCCGCGGCCTGCCCGACGGTGGCCGGGTCGGCGGAGGCGTCGGGGTTGAACGCGAAGGCCTGCACGTCGCCGTACCGCTCGAACAGGTTCCGGTCGATCTTGTCGATCGTCGACCGGGCCTCGCTCTGCAGCAGCTCGCCGGAGTTGCGGACCCAGTCGCCCTCGCTCCGCTGCCAGGCGAAGACGCCCAGGCCGGCAAGCGGGATCGTGGAGCAGGCGAGCACGACCAGGACCAGCAGCGCGCGGAGGGAGCGCAGGCGCAGGGCGGTGGCCAGGCGGGTGCCGGTCATGGGGTGGCCTCTCGGAGGTGCGCTCCTGCCCGCGTGTGCCGCGCGCGTGTGTGCGCCCCCGAGATCGGCAGCGCGCGACCCTCCTGTGACCACCGCCGGGGAGTAGGCCGACCGCCACCGGGGCAGGGACCGCCCCGTGGACGTGTTGGCAGCAGAAGAGACGACCGGGTTCCCCCACAGCTTCCTCTCCGAGGAGCTGCTCGAGGACTACGTGAACCTCTTCATCCGGTTGGTCGAGGCCGTCGGGGCGATCGTGATCTTCATCGGCGCGGTGATCGCCACCGTCCAGTTCGTCCGCGCTGCCGTACGCGGCCGGCACCGCGACGAGTTCGTCCGGGTCCGGCTGGGGCTGGCCCGCTACCTGCTGCTCGGCCTGGAGTTCCAGCTGGCCAGCGACGTCCTGCGCACCGCCATCGCGCCGTCGTTCGAGGAGATCGGCAAGCTCGCCGCGATCGCGGCCATCCGGACCGCGCTGAACTACTTCCTGGGCAAGGAGATCGCCGAGGAACGCGAAGAGGTCGAGAAGAACGACGAGAGGCGCCGCGAACGCGAGGATGGGCGCGCCGGCGGTGACCGGACGTGAACCGTGGAGAGCCGGCATGAGCCCGTTGCTGGAGGACGCCGCACTGCTGGTGGCCGTGCTGGGACTGGTCTCGGGCCTGATCACGCTGGTGCGGCTGCGTGACGTCCTGCTGGCGTTCGGCGTCCTGCTCGACTTCCTGATCGCCGCCGGCCTGATCCGGCTCGCCGGCGAGCTCACCTTCCGCGGCCTGCTGGGCGTCGCCCTGGTGATCGCCGTCCGAAAGCTGGTGATGCACGCGCTGGGGGCGGACCGGCGGGTGCCGACCGCCGCCGGGAACTGACGCCCGTGGCCGGGCGGCGTCGCTCCGGCGGCTAACGTCTGGGGGTCACTCGCCGACACCCCAGCCGGATGGAGCCCCCGTGCCCAGCGACACCGCCCCCGCCCGTACCGCCGACCCCGCTCGCCTGGACAAGGTGGTCAACCTCTGCAAGCGCCGGGGGTTCGTCTTCCCCTCCGGTGAGATCTACGGCGGCACCCGCTCGGCCTGGGACTACGGGCCGCTGGGCGTGGAGCTGAAGGAGAACATCAAGAAGCAGTGGTGGCGCACCGTCGTCCAGAGCCGGGACGACGTCGTCGGCCTGGACTCCTCGGTGATCCTGCCCCGCCAGACCTGGATCGCCTCCGGTCACGTCGGCGTCTTCACCGACCCGCTGACCGAGTGCCAGAACTGCCACAAGCGGTTCCGCGCCGACCACCTCGAGGAGGAGTTCGAGGAGAAGAAGGGCCGGCTGCCGGAGAACGGGCTGGCCGACATCTCGTGCCCGAACTGCGGCGTGAAGGGCTCCTGGACCGAGCCGCGCGACTTCAACATGATGCTGAAGACCCACCTCGGCCCGGTCGAGGACGAGTCGGGGCTGCACTACCTGCGCCCGGAGACCGCCCAGGGCATCTTCGTGAACTTCGCCAACGTCATGGGCGCTGCGCGCAAGAAGCCGCCCTTCGGCATCGGGCAGATCGGCAAGTCCTTCCGCAACGAGATCACCCCAGGCAACTTCATCTTCCGCACCCGCGAGTTCGAGCAGATGGAGATGGAGTTCTTCGTCGAGCCCGGCACCGACGAGGAGTGGCACCAGTACTGGATCGACGCCCGCACCGCCTGGTACACCGACCTCGGCATCTCGGCGGACAACCTGCGCCACTACGAGCACCCGAAGGAGAAGCTGAGCCACTACTCGACGCGCACCGTCGACATCGAGTACCGGTTCGGCTTCACCGGCTCGGAGTGGGGCGAGCTCGAGGGCATCGCCAACCGCACCGACTTCGACCTGAAGACCCACTCGGAGCACTCCGGCACCGACCTGTCCTACTTCGACCAGGCCTCCGGTGCCCGCTGGACGCCCTACGTCATCGAGCCGGCGGCCGGGCTCACCCGCTCGCTGATGGCCTTCCTCGTCGAGGCCTACACCGAGGACGAGGCCCCGAACGCCAAGGGCGGCGTCGACACCCGCACGGTGCTCAAGCTCGACCCGCGGCTGGCGCCGGTGAAGGCCGCCGTCCTGCCGCTGTCGCGCAACGCCGACCTCTCGCCGAAGGCCCGTGACCTCGCGGCGACGCTGCGCCGGAACTGGAACGTCGACTTCGACGACGCCGGGGCGATCGGCCGCCGCTACCGCCGGCAGGACGAGATCGGCACACCGTTCTGCCTGACGGTCGACTTCGACACCCTCGAGGACGACGCGGTGACCATCCGGGAGCGCGACTCGATGACCCAGGAGCGGGTCGCCCTGTCCCAGGTCGTCAGCTACCTCGGAGCCCGCCTCCCCGGCTGCTGAGCAGGGCGCCCCGGGCTGCTGCCGGGCGGGTCAACCCGGCTGACCTGACGTTGAGCTGTGTCACGGCGCGGCTCAACGTCAGGTCGACCGGCTCGACCTGCGCCGACCAGGTCGTCGGCCCGGGCCAGCCACCCGTCGTCCCCATCGCATCGGTCTCGGGGCCGGCCGGTGGCTCGGGGGACCTCGGTCCAGCTCCGGGTCGCCGGTCCGGGGGTGGACAGCATCCGTCGGACCAGCCGGTCGAACTCGGCACGCCCGGCGCCCAGGTCGACCGCTGCGGCGCGGACGAACCGGACACCCCGGGACCTGAGCTGGTCCTCGGCCCGCTTCTCCTGCCAGAGCGCGTCCTCGGGGGTCCGGCCGAACGCCGGACGGCGGTACTTCACCCGGCCGTCGAACTCGAGGGCCACGGCCTGCTCGGCGTACCAGCCGTCGACGACCTTCACCAGCCTCCCGTCGACCCGGAGCTCCACCTGCGGGACGAACGGCGGCAGGCCGAGCGCGGCAACCGTCATCCGGCCCTGGGTCTCCAGCCACGACTCGGCCCGGCCGTCTGCGAGTGCGACCACCCGCACGCTCCGCGGGATGCCGGGCACGCACGCCTGCCTCTCCAGCACCCGGCCCAGCTCGTCGCGCGTGGTCAGCCCGCGTAGCAGGGCGGCATCGACGGCGGCCACGGCGTCCACCTCCGGCCAGTGCCGGGCGAGGTCGACGACGGTGCGCGCCGCCGTCGTGACCCGGTAGGCGCCACGCACGGTGACCTCGTCGGCCGGCAGTGCGGCCCGGGTCATCAGCCACCCACGCCCACGGCGCCACCGGTGCGGATCGGTCAGCTCGACCGTCGGCGGGGCGGACCTCGGACGGGGCAGCCCCCAGACCCATGCGGCCGTCGCACCACTCAGGACGGCGGACGACCGGGCCAGGCCGGCGGTGACGGCCACCGCGTCGAGCCCAGGGCGTCGTCCGGTCCGCTCGACCTCGGCGAGATCGGCCGCGGTGATGAAGACGCCGGTGCGCAGCCGCACCCACGTCCCGGCCCGTACTGCCGTCCGGACCTCGCTCTCCCCGATCCCCGCAGCGGCGAGCTCAGCGGTGGTGAAGACCCCCAACCGACGACGCCCGGGCTCGTCGACGGCCATCGGGACGGGCACCGGGACGGTCATCCGAGCAGCCTGACCACCCGCCGGCCCACGGGCGCGCCCCCGGAGCCACCGGTGGACGGGGCGCTCACCGGTGGACATCGGCGGGCGCTCCAGCCGGGGACCCGGTAGGCGCCGACCGGGTTGACCCACGTGACCTGACGTCGAGCCGGGTCACGGCACGGCTCAACGTCAGGTCAGCCGGGTTGACCCGCCTCGCGGCCGTGAGCCCAGGCACACCCCGCGCCCACCTACCCTGGGGTCGTGACCAGCACCCTCTCGCGCGCGACGGCGCTGCCGTCGTTGCAGCTCGGTGGGCTGACGGTCGACCCCGCCGTGGTGCTCGCCCCGATGGCCGGGATCACCAACCCCGCCTTCCGGACGCTGTGCCGGGAGTTCGGGGCCGGGCTCTACGTGTGCGAGATGATCACCACCCGGGCGCTGGTCGAGCGGAACGCCAAGACGCTGAAGATGGTGCAGGCCGCCCCGGGGGAGGCCGACGCGTTCAGCGTGCAGCTCTACGGGGTCGACCCGGCCACCGTCGGGCGGGCGGTGCAGATGCTCGTCGACGAGCAGGTCGCCGGCACCCGCCCGGCGCACATCGACCTCAACTTCGGCTGCCCGGTGCCCAAGGTGACCCGCAAGGGCGGCGGCTCGGCCCTGCCCTGGCGCCGCCGGCTGTTCGGCAACATCGTCCGGGCCGCGGTGCAGGCCGCCGGCGACGTCCCGGTGACGGTCAAGACCCGGGTCGGCATCGACGCCGAGCACGTCACCTACCTCGACGCCGGCCGGATCGCGCAGGACGAGGGCGCCGCGGCGATCACCCTGCACGGGCGCACCGCCGACCAGCTCTACAGCGGCACCGCCGACTGGTCGCACATCGCCCGGCTGGTCGAGGAGGTGTCCATCCCGGTGCTCGGCAACGGTGACCTGTGGGAGGCCGACGACGCGCTGCGGATGGTCGCCGAGACCGGCTGCGCCGGCGTCGTCGTGGGCCGGGGCTGCCTGGGCCGACCGTGGCTGTTCGGCGATCTGGCCGCGGCTTTCGCCGGCTCGCCGGACCGCACGATGCCCACCTTCCGGCAGGTCGCCGAGATCATGCACCGGCACGCCACCCTGCTGGCGGCCGACCAGGGCGAGGTGCACGGCTGCAGCGACTTCCGGAAGCACGTCGCCTGGTACCTCAAGGGCTTCTCGGTCGCCTCCGACGTCCGTCGGGCACTGGCCATGGTCTCCGGGCTCGACGAGCTCGCCGGCCTGCTCGACTCGATCCCCGACCAGCCCTACCCCCAGGGCGTGCTCGGGGCGCCCCGCGGGCGCACCACCCCGCCACGGCCGGTCGCCCTGCCCGAGGGCTGGCTGGCCGACCGCGACGACCCCCGGCCGCCGGCCGGGGCCGAGCTGCTGGTGAGCGGCGGATGAGCACCACGACAGGAGTCCAGCGGTGACCCAGGGTCCCTTCCTCTACGACGACGACCCGGCGCCGCTGCACACCGGCACCCCGCAGAACCACAACAAGCTGCTGATCGGCATCTTCGGGGCGACGGTGCTGGTCGCGGTGGTCATGGTCGCGTTGATGCCGTTCTTCAAGGGGTCCGGTGAGGACCAGGCGCGCGAGGTGGCGGGGGTGTTCACCGCCGCGCTGAGCCAGGGTGACCTGGAGACCGCTTACGGCCTCGTCTGCGACGACGTGCGCGCCCGGGTGGCCCCCGCCGACCTGGCCGACCAGTACCTGCAGCCGGGCACCCCGACGGTGACCGGGGCGAGCGACAGCGAGGTCGACGGGGAGCCGGTGCAGCTGGTCGACGTCCGCTGGGACGACGACGGCGCGGTGACGACCAGCCAGCTGACGGTCGTGCCCGAGGGCGGTACGAAGGTCTGCGGCACGAGCGCTGCTGGGTGAGCCCAGACGCAGGCGGCACGCCGTCCCCAGGGGCTCCGCCGGTGCCAGCCGGCCGTGGTACCCATGACGGGTGGCAGCGGTGGCGGGGCGACTGGTCGTCCGGGTGCTCGGGGCAGCGGTGACCGCGGCCCTGTTGTTGGCTGCGTCCACGGCCTCGGCCATCTGGTGGATCGCCCGGCAGGACGCACGCCCGACGTCCGACGCGATCGTGGTGCTGGGCTCGGCGCAGTACAACGGCGTCCCGTCGTCCATCTTCGAGGCCCGGCTGGAGCACGCCCGGGAGCTCTACGAGGAGGGTGTGGCCCCGGTCATCGTGACGGTGGGCGGCAAGGCGACCGGCGACGAGTTCTCCGAGGCCGAGGCCGGCCGCGACTACCTGGCCCAGACCGGCGTGCCGACGGATGCGCTGCTGGCCGTGCCGGAGGGCGTCGACACGCTGGAGAGCGTGCGCGCGGTGGCCGCCGAGTTCGACGCCCGGAACTGGGACAGCGCCGTCCTGGTCAGCGACCCGTGGCACGCGATGCGCGCCGAGCGGATGGCCGAGGACGCCGGGCTGGACGCATGGAGCTCACCGACCCGGCAGGGGCCGGCCGTGCAGACCCGCACCACCCAGTTCCGCTACATCATGCGGGAGACCGCCGCCTACCTGCTCTACCGCGCGACCGGCGAGAGCGTCGCCGGAGCACCCGGGATCGGCTGAGGAGCACCATGCTGGAGCTGGGCAAGAGCGGGTCGCACGGCACCGAGCGGGGCGTCGTCCCGGTGCTCTCCGACGGTGCCGTGGTGGCGACGTTGCGCGCCGCCAATTGGAAGGAGAAGGCCACGGCCGAGGTGGGGAACCGGCACTGGGCCTTCCAGCGGCAGGGCATCCGTGAGCTGGTCGGGCGATGGGCACAGGAACCGGCGGAGAGCGTGCGGCTGCGCGCCCGCCAGGTCTCGGCGTGGAAGGGCACCTGGACGATGGAGCTCGACGGCCTGGCCGTCGACGGGGTGAGGACGTCGGTGCGGAAGGGCACCCATCGCTACGAGAGCGGTGGCCGCCAGCTCGCCCAGAGCGGCACCACCGGCGGCTGGTCGCCGCGGCCCACGCTGACCACCGAGCCCGGCCTCCCGCTGGACTCGGCCGTCTTCCTGCTGTGGTTCGAGTTCGTGCTGGGCCGGCGGCGCATCGCCGCGGCGGCGGGCTGATGGCCGGGCGGGGGCGCATCCGCGCCGCGGACATCGCGCTGGTCCGCGAGCGGACCAAGATCGACGAGATCATCGGCGAGCACCTGCAGCTCAAGCGCGCCGGCGGCGGGAGCCTCAAGGGGCTCTGCCCGTTCCACGACGAGAAGTCGCCGTCCTTCCAGGTCACGCCCTCGCGCGGGCTGTACCACTGTTTTGGTTGTGGGGTCGGTGGCGACGTCATCCGGTTCGTCCAGGAGATCGACCACCTGTCCTTCGCCGAGTCCGTCGAGCTGCTCGCCGGCCGCGCCGGGGTGCAGCTCCAGTACGAGGACGATGGCGGCCGGGCCACCGCCGGACCGAGCCGCGCGCAGGCCGGGCAGCGCGCCCGGCTGGTGGCGGCCAACACCGCGGCCGCCGACTTCTACGCCGCCCAGCTGATGACGCCGGAGGCCGCCCCGGCCCGCTCGTTCCTCGCCGACCGCGGCTTCGACCGGCAGGTGGCCCTGGACTTCGCCTGCGGCTACGCCCCCGGCGGCTGGGACACCCTCACCCGACACCTGCGCGGCCTGGGGTACACCCAGGACGAGCTGGTCACCGGCGGGCTGGCCAAGGAGTCCTCCCGGGGCACGCTGATCGACCGGTTCCACCGCCGGCTGCTCTGGCCGATCCGCGACCTGACCGGCGACGTCATCGGCTTCGGCGCCCGCAAGCTGATGGACGACGACCCGGGCCCCAAGTACCTGAACACCCCGGAGACCCCGCTCTACAAGAAGAGCTCGGTGCTCTACGGGGTGGAGCGAGCCAAGCGCGACATCGCCCGCAACCACCAGGCCGTCGTCGTCGAGGGGTACACCGACGTGATGGCCTGCCACGTCGCCGGCGTGACCACGGCGGTGGCCTCCTGCGGCACCGCCTTCGGGCCGGAGCACATCAACGTGCTGCGCCGGCTGCTGATGGACCAGGACGAGTTCCGCGGGGAGGTCGTCTACACCTTCGACGGCGACGCGGCCGGCCAGGCGGCGGCGATGAAGTCGTTCAAGGAGGACCAGCGCTTCGTCGCCCAGACCTTCGTCGCGGTCGAGCAGGAGGGCCGCGACCCGTGCGAGCTGCGCCAGGCCCACGGGGACGCCGCCGTCCGTGACCTGATCGCCCGGCGCACGCCGCTGATCGAGTTCGTGCTGCGGACGCACCTGGCCGAGTACGACCTGGACACCGTCGAGGGCCGGCTCGCCGCGCTGGACAAGACGGCGCCGCTGCTCGCCCAGATCAAGGACCACGCCCTGCGGCCGGCCTACGCCCGGCGGCTGGCCGGCCTGCTCGGCCTGCCCGACGAGTCCGAGGTCGTGGCCCGGGTGCGTCAGCTGGCCGGGGAGAACGGCGGCGAGCGCCCGAGGTCGCGCCCGCGCACGCCACAGCGGACGCCGGACGACGCGGCGGTCGAGGTCGAGCGTGAGGCGGTGAAGGCGGCGCTGCAGTGCCCGGAGATCGCCGGGCCGCAGTTCGACGCGGTGGAGCCGAGCTCCTACACCCACCCGGACTACGCCGCGGTCGCCGCGGCGGTGTCGGCGGCCGGGGGAGCGGCGGGGGCGACGACGAGCGGGGCGGCGTGGCTGGAGGAGGTGACGGCGCACTGCGACCGGGACACCGCCAAGGCGATGCTGACCGCGCTGGCCGTCGAGCCGCTGCACGCGGTGGGGGAGAACGACCCGACCTACGTCAACGCGCTGATGGCCCGGCTGCACGAGATGGCCACCGTCCGGGAGATCGCCGCGCTCAAGGGCAAGCTGCAGCGGACCAACCCGATCGAGGCTCAGGACGAGTACATGCGCGCGTTCAAGAAGCTGATGGACCTCGAGCAGCTGGCGATCTCGCTGCGCAAGCGCGCCGCCGGCGGGCTGACCCCGTGAGCCTGCTCGCGCGGGTGCGCAGGAAGTTCGCCCGCCCGCCGGAGCCGGTGCGCGCAGCCCTCGCCGGGGACGCCGACGAGCAGGTGCTGGCGTGGGGGGAGCGGGTCGACGGCGGGTGGACCGTGGCCACCTCTCGCGGCCTGCGCGTCGTCCCGGCCGGGTCGGGCGAGGCCACGCCCCCGCTGGCCTGGCACCAGATCGGCACCGCGCGGTGGGGCGCGGCCGGCGAGGGCGGCACCTTCGTGATCACACCGCTGGTCGAGGTGGAGCCCGGGGTCCAGGCGCGGGAGGCGCCCCAGCGGCACGTGCTGCGCGAGGCCGGGGGACTGCCGGGCGTGCTGCGGGCCCGGGTCGACCGGACGGTGGTCACCAGCAAGCGGCACCCGTTGCCCACGGGGGGCGGGGTGCTGCTGGTGGCCCGCCGGGTGCCCGGGCAGGCGGCGCGGGAGTGGACCGTCGTGTTCGACGACAACGCCGACCGGGACGACCCGGTGGCGCGTCAGGTCGCCCGCGACCGCCTGGCCGCAGCGGTGGACGCCGAGGACCCCAGCCGCTGACCCCGGGTCAGTTGCTGCCGGTCTCGTTGCCCAGCCGCGCCTTGACGGAGTCGACGGCGGCGTCGGCGCGGGCCTGCGCCATGCCGGCCGCGGTCTGCAGGCGCGGGTCGTCCTTGGCGTGGTTGTAGAGCCGGCGGATCTGCTCGTAACGCTCACGACCGGCCTTGGCGCCGAGGACGTAGCCGGCGCCGAAGCCGGCGATGAAGGACAGCTTGGCCACGGGGGACCTCCTGGGTTGGGCGGAAGTGATCACGCTACCGGCCCTGCCCGGTTCCGACCCGTCGAGCTCAGGACGTCGAGGTCAGTGCGCGCGGGTGGCCCGGCGCGTAGGCGATCCGGTCGCGGCCGGCCCGCTTCGCCTCGTAGAGCGCGCGGTCGGCGGTGCTGAGCAGCGAGAGGACCGTCTCGACGGGTTCCTGGCCGGGCGCAGGGTCTGCGCTCACGACCCCGATGCTGACCGTCACCGGAGGCAGGTCAGGGACCGACCGGTCCCGCACGGCCGCGTGCAGTCGTTCGGCGGCCCGGGTGACCTCCTCCGGTCCGGGGAAGTGGGCGACCCAGCCCAGCTCCTCCCCGCCGAGGCGCACGAGCAGGTCGTCGGCGCGGGCGATCCGGGTCATCGCGTCGGCCACCTCGGTCAGCACCCGGTCGCCGACGGCGTGCCCGTGGGTGTCGTTCACCGTCTTGAAGTGGTCGAGGTCCAGCACCATCACGGTCACCTGCTCGCCCGCCGCAGCGGCGGACGCCACGATCGACCCGGCCCGGACCTCGATGCCGCGGCGGTTGGACAGCCCGGTCAGCGGGTCGGTGACCGCCAGGGTGCGGGCCAGGTCGCGGGCGGCCTGCATGCGCCGCACCAGCAGCGTGACCACGGTGATCGGCGCCAGCACCATGACGGCCATCGTCAGCGCGGAGTAGACCCGGAGCAGCGGAGGGGTGGGCAGGGTCAGGCTGATCGCGACTACACCCGCCAGCGCGACCGCCGTGGTGGCGGCCACGCCCCGGCTCCGGAGCAGCATCGCGGCGGCCACCGGCACGACGACCAGCGCCGCAGCGCACAGCCAGCGGATGGTGATCTCCTGCTGGCAGAGCCCCTCGACGATCATCACCGTGCTGGCCGCGCCGATGATGACGGCGCCGTCCCGGGGCCCCAGCCGGCGGCGGAGGGCGACGTAGCCGGCCATGCACCCCCAGATCGAGGCGCCGAGGGCGGCGAGCTTGGCGTCGGCGTGCGCCCCGACCGAGCGTTGGAAGCCGCTCACCACGAACAGCGGGATGCTGCCGGTCAGGCAGATGGCGAGGAGCGTGACGGCGCGCCACTCGATGTGGCGGCTCACGCGTGCCACCGCTCGCTCGCCCAGCTCCCGCATGCAGACAGCATCGGCACCGGCTCCGCGTGCGTTGAGCGAACTCACCCGGGTGGGTGGCCGAGGACGCGACCCGCCGGATGCCACCCCCGGCCCATCGCCGGGTCGGGGGTGGGGTAATCTCTGTGGGCGCGCGGGCACCACCCGCCGATCCCCCGTAGCTCAATTGGCAGAGCATGCGACTGTTAATCGCAGGGTTATAGGTTCAAGTCCTATCGGGGGAGCTTTGACCAGGGCTCATGGCTCTGGAGCGTCGCACCAGGCATCATCAACTCATCGGAAACCGATGAGGGCAGGTGCCGCATGGGACGACCACCGCTGCTGGTGGGCACGTTCGGCAAGATCGGCTTCCTGCTCCTGCCGAGCGGCGAGGTGCAGGCCCGCGCCCGCTTTCGCGACTTCGACGGTCGCACCCGCCTGGTCTCCAAGACCGGGGTCAGCCGTGCCGCCGCCGAGCGGGCGCTGAAGACCGAGCTGGCCGCCCGCCGCGGCCCCGGGGGAGCCGGGGTGATCACCGCGAGCTCTCGCGTCTCCGCGCTCGTCGAGGCGTGGCTGGCTGCTGACCACGGCTGGTCCACCGGCACCGAGCGCACCTACCGCTCGGTCATCCGCACCTCGGTGCTCCCCGCCTTCGGCCAGCTGACGCTGCAGGAGGTCACCCCCGGCCGGGTCGGCCGAGCGCTCACCGCGATCGCCAAGGCCAGCGGGCCCGGTGCGGCCAAGACCGCCCGCGCCTGCCTGTCCGGCATTTTCTCCCTCGCCATCGACGACGGCGCCATCGGTGCCAACCCCGTGCGCGACGCGACCGTCCGGATGGACACCACCGCCAAGAAGGCACCTCGGGCGCTGACCGCCGAGCAGACCACCCGGCTGGTCGAGCTGTTCCACTCCAGCCCGCGCGCGGCCGAACTGGATCTCCCCGACATCGTCGACTGGATGCTGGCCACCGGCGCTCGGATCGGGGAAGCGGTGGCGCTGCGGACGGGGGAGACCGCCGGCCGGCCGCTGCTGGACCTGAACGCCGGCACGTGGGAGGTCAACGCCACCGCGGTGCGGGTGCCCAACCAGGGCATGGTCGTGCAGTCGCGGACCAAGACCGCCGCCGGTTGGCGGATCATCGCGGTGCCCGAGTTCGCGGTGGACATGGTGCGCCGCCGGCTTGCGTCACCCCACCGGCCGGACACCGAGCTGGTCTTCCCCGCGCCGTTCGCCGGGACGCTACGCGACCCGAACAGCGTGTCGGGTGACCTGCGCCAGCTGCTGGACTCCTTCGAGTGCGAGGTCTGCGACGGGACCGGCTTCCAGCCGGCGGCGAACCGGACCGCGGCCGGTCGCCCGGTCCGCTGCGCCGAGGGGCCGTGGTCGTGGGTCACCTCGCACACCTTCCGCAAGACGGTGGCCACCCGGCTGGACGAGGCAGGGTTCAGCCCGCGCCAAGTGGCCGACCAGCTCGGTCACGCCAACCCGTCGATGACGCTCGACGTCTACTTCGGCCGCCAGGTCGTCAGCGCAGAGGCAGCCCGCGTGCTCGGCCGTTGATCGGGTCGTCCGCTCCGGTGGGCAGGCGATCCGATCAACGCTGACTCGTACCGCGACCGTGAACGTCACCCCGCTGATGCAGATCGAGCAGGGCCTTGGGATGTCCCTGAGCGGCCCATGTACGGACATCCTCGTCAGGCTTCGGGGCGGTCCTTATCAGGGTCGAACTCGGCCGATCCGCCAGGCGGCGAGGAACCGGGCGGCGCGGCTCACGCACGCCGCTCAGCGCGCAGCCGTAAGTCACTACGACAGAGTGGTGCCGGCGCATCTGAGTCCCGGCGGGCGGGCTTCCACTCGTCACGATGACGGGGAGACGCCAGGTAAGGACGCTCAGCGGTAGGCCGTCCGAAGCACGTCGGGCCAACACGACGCCGGCTGTCTGAGCCACAGCGCGCGCCTCCTGCACGACCATCCCGACGACGTCCGGGAAGACAACCTCGTTCGGAAATCCGGTGACCTCGCCTTCCATGGGTCCAGGACGCGCGTGACCACTTGTCCGCCGAAGATGTGCGCGTCTCAAGGGTGACTCACTCAGGGCGGCCCTCGTAGCTTAAGTTCTCGCGGGCGCGGTGGCGACCGACCTTCTCGCGCTGCACGGAGGCGACCCTCGGGCGGTACGCATCGTCAACGAGGCCCTGACCTTGGCCCAACCCCCGCCACCGAGGTAAAGGCCCGCGTCAAAAAGTCCCGTGGATGGCCATGCGGAGGCTCCTGCCGCGTCCCGCCGGTTAGTGACGACCACGGCGACGGTGGACGCGGTCGAGGACGCACAGCCCCGGTTGTCCTTCGGCGCATGCAGTACTGCGACGGGCTACCTTCCTAGAGCCGTCATCTACCGGTCTCACCTCGGCGCTCCTTGCGACTCCCTATGAACGCCTTCGTGCAAGGCAGTCCTGAGCTGCAGCCACACAGGCAGCGGGGGCAGGGCTCCGCAATTCGTTTGCAGCGATCGTCAACGGAGCCTCCTCGCGAGCAACGCAGGCTAGGCATCGCGCCCTGATGATGGTGTCATGGTGAGCCTCAGGTTAGGAGGCGTCGTCCATGGGTCAGCACGCGGCCGAAGCTCCGCCAATACCCGCCGAAGCTGGAAGTTCCGACACGAAGCCCCCCAGCCCGGAACAGCCGCAACGGCGAGTCAAACTCGGCTGTCTCCCGAGATCGGCGGGCTCTGAATGAACGCGCAGTGCGTCACAACGTTGAGGTCCGCAGTGCCACGCCATGCCTGACAACGCGGGAAGTCCTGACCTGGAGGGAGTCGATCCGGTCATTGTCGCAATACACGACGGTGCCACGTGGGAGCACGTCTTCACCGCGTGCGACTTTGCCTCGGCTTGGGTGCTCGACCCGCAGCTCGAAACAAACGTGCGGGCACTAAGCTTCTCGCTGTCGCGCGAGCAGGCACGCTTGCGGGTAGAGCTGAACGCGATCGCGGGACTCCTAGCTGACTGCCGCTCATTCGGGATCCTTGAAGCCATCAGCCGTCGCTACGTTGATGTGGAGTCCCTGCACGTTGTGCGCTACGGCATGATTGAGTCTGAGGCCGGCCTCGAGCGACACGCTTCCGTTCCGGAATTAAAGAAGGCAATAGGCCTTATCCAGCGAGCGTTGGCGGACCGGGAGTTGTTCCTAGCACCTCCGCGAATGCGACGAGAGCTGGAGTTCCGGCTGAGCCTAGCATTGACTCGCTTGGCTACCAGCACTCAATCGTGGCAGGCGCTTCGTGAATCCATAGACTGGGCACAAAGGGGTCTTCTTAATTCCCTTCCTGGCAGCCCGCTGCGACGGTCGTTCCAGCATACCCTTACGACTAACGAGATGATTAGGGCAGACTGGACTAGCGATCCATCTAGTAGCGACTCGGTCATCGAAAGCATGAGGAGCATGGCGGCTGCCACGGATGTCGGGACAGTCGAGAGCAGCGTTGCTCATGAAGGCCTCGGCAACGCCCTGATGCAGTCGTTTCTCAGGAATGGGAAAGTAGTCGATCTAGAGGAAGCGGTCAAATCCTACCGGCGCGCCGTCGCCGATGGCGGCGCCGCTAGACCATCAACGCATGGAAACCTTGCGCAAGCTCTTTTTCGACAATACCGCGTAACTGGGGAGGCGACTCTACTCAATGAGGCAGTGAACGATGCCGAGGTATGCGTGGCTACTACCCCCGAGGACGCCCGACAACTCCCTGGCCGTCTTGCAAACCTTGGAACCCTGCTGCGGGAAAGGCAGCAGAGGGCGGACGCCCATGAGCCAAGTGACCTCTGGCGGGCATTGGGCCTTCATCGTAACGCATTGGAGTTGGCGATACAGCAAGCTCCGGCGACAGTTTTCGAGGTTGCGAATGACCTGGCGCTGACCCTGCTCGCCGCTGCGGCAATGACCTCCAGCGGCAACCTTATCAATGAGGCTGTCACGGTGGCTCGGCAAGGCTTCGAGGCATGTCCAGCGGGCCACCAATCCTACGCTCTACATGCAGGGACCCTGGGAGCAGCACTGCTGGCGCGTCACGATATCGATGGGGTGCCGGAAACGCGTCATGAAGCCGTTGACCTCTTGCGAATCGCCACTGAACGAACGAGTGACCAGGACATCCGTAAGCCTGGGCGGTTATCTAACTTGGCGCTAGCGCTGCAGAAGTCCTATCGGGCTGAAGGATCGCTCGCCGCGCTGGAGGAAGCGATTGGTTTCGCTAGTAAGGCCGTAGAGTTGGCTCATCCGATGGATGCAGATCGAGAAGTATACTTTTCCACCCTCGCCAGTGCGCATGACTACAGATACGAAATACACCGAGACCGCAGGGATCTCGCGGGTGCGATCAATCACTTCCATAGTGCGGTTGAAGCTGCACCCGATCAATCCGAAGGACTTCCGGTTCATCTAAGTAACTTGGCCTCTTCGTTGATGACCAGGTACTGGCTGGGAGAATACGCTGAGGATCTCGATGCGGCGCTGGAGTACTTCGGTGAAGCTCTCGAACGAGCCGGCTCGACGTCTTCAAGCAGGCCCCTCATCCAGGCTCAAGCGGTTGAAGCTCTGGTGGCGCGCTTCAGGAGGGATGGGAAAGCTGGAGACGCAGACCGCGCCGTAGAGCTGGCGAGCCACGCTGCAGAACTCGCCCCCCTGGCGTCCGGAGATCATTACGCGGCTTTGATCGAACTGGGCCACGCTCTCTCGGCACGCGCTGATGCAACCGGCAGCCCTAGTGATGACGAGAAGGCGAAAGCAGCATGGTTAGAGGTCTATGAAACGTCGCTCGACGGTTTTGCATCGGCGGCGCTTGCGGCCGCGATCGCATTGGCGAGTCGTTGCGAAGCCGTAGGCGACAGTTCAGCAGCTGCACACGCCTACAAGTGTGCACTTGAGGCAGAGCGTCGCGTTTACCAAGCACAGGTACTGCGAGAGGACAAGGAGGCGTGGCTTTCGAATACGCGCACAATCTTCGTCGATGCGGCCTTCGCCTTTGCGCGCGTAGCTGATTACCAGGCTGCTGTCCTTGCTCTCGAGTCGGGGCGTGTTCGCCTCCTGTCAGAGCGACTCGACCGTGATGGGGCTGACCTGGAAGAATTTGCACGCCGAGGCCATTCAGGACTTGGAGAAGCGTTCCGGGCGGCGGTGGAGCGGGTCAATGCCTTGGACGTGACGTTGATCGCAGACAAGCTCACTTCCGACTATACGAGCCTCCGCCGGGAAACCTACGACAGTGCGCGGCAGGCGCAGCGAGAGTTGGAAAGCATCCTTCAGAACATCCGACGTCTTCCTGAAATGTCTGACTTCCTGGCGCCGACTAGTTGGGAGGATGTCTGTGGCGCTTCAGGAGTAGCGCCCCTCGCATATTTTGTCGCCGGCGAGACAGGCGGGCTCATCTTGCTTGTTCGGCCGACTGGCATTCAATGTCTCAGTCCCCAAGAGTTGCCGGACTTCACTGCCCCTGGGGTTCTTGCTTTCGTCTCCAGGTTGCTAGATGACCGCGAGAACAATTTCCCGGCATGGGAAGGAACTCTCGACGACTGCCTGAAGTGGCTCTGGAAGGCGGCGGTCGGGCCGTTCTTGAAATTGGCTGCGGATTGCGAATCGGTTGACGTCGTCGCGACAGGTCTTCTCGCCCTTCTGCCGCTACACGCAGCCTCGACTGATAGTCCGAGGGGTCGAGTATTCGCGGATGAAGGATTGGTGTGGCGCTACGTCCCGAGTGGTAAGAGTCGGCCGACGACCTCCGGTCGGTCCCGGCACCTGCTTAATCGCAAATCGCTGGTAGTGTACTCGCCCGATCAGCCCAACCACGAGAAGTTGCGCGGGGCCGACGAGGAAGCGCGTGCCCTATTGGGCTCCAGGGAAGTCGTAGGCCTGAGTGGTGCCGACGCGACTGTAGACAACGTCCTAACTGAGATGCGAGGGGTCCAACTCGTTCACTTCGCCTGCCATGCCGAGGCAAATCTGTGGGAGCCGCTCAGCAGTGCGTTCATCCTCGCAGGCGAGGATAAGCTGAGTGTCCGACAACTGTTAGGCGTGACGCGGGGTGAGTTGGACTTGGCCGTGCTGGCGGCGTGTGAGAGCGGATTCCCCGGTCCTCGCATCCCGGATGAACTGGTGGCTCTAAGTAGTGCGTTGCTTGTTGCAGGCTCTACTGCTGTTGTGGCCTCCCTGTGGAGGGTGTCCGACGTCGCCACGCATCTCCTCATGACAGAGTTTTACAGGCGCATGGAGGAAGGTGCATCTCCGTCCGTCGCGTTGCGAGACTCGCAGGTATGGCTTCGAATGCACGGTGGTGAACGGAGTGCTGGGCCGCTCTCCTCACCCGTACCGAACCATGTCGGCGAGTTCGCCCATCCCTCGTTATGGGCCGGATTCACATATGTCGGCGGACGATGACTAGGAGTGGCAATGAGCGAAGTCAACGACGAGGCCATCGGTGATCAGGGAGGAATGGTTTCCCGCTTAATGGTTCCTGTGGAATTAATGACCTCGGTGGAGGCTGATTCACTCAGTGAGGAGTTGCGCGACGCGGGGCTCCCGTCGGTCGTGCAGAGAAGTCATGGTCTGGTGACGCGGTCATCCGCTGCGCAGGAAGTTTGGCTTGCTCTATCTGATCCAGCGGTTCAAATACTGTTGGGGGCGGCTGGGTCCGCGTTGTGGGACGGCGTCGTCGCAGTCCTCGGTCGCCGGATTGCGTCGAAGGGCGTGCGGTGCGTTGTCGCGGTGCGGGGTGGAGGACGAACAATTAAGGTCGTGGTGAATGGATCGATGGGGGATGTACAGGCGGCGCTGAAGTCGATCCCCGATGTGTTGGGGTCTGAAAGCCGACAAGGCATAGAAGCGACCAAGGACGGCGGGTCGTAGCGAGGAGCGGCATGGTGCTGATCGGCGGACGTGCGCTTCAGAGGATGCCGTCGATGGCCGAGTCGACGATGCGTGTGGCGCTTGGAGTGGGCAACGTAATGGCCCGGTGCTTTAACTACGACCTCGCCCCCATCGACAGGGATAGATCGGTGGCGTCAGCAGCCAGTCCCCTCCCGAGTCGGCTCTCGGGCGGAGTGCTCGTGACCACAGTGGGACTCACCGCGCCTGGCAGCTGTCAGTCGTCCCGAACCAGATGGTCGTCCGCTGGCTCAGTAGCTGTGCAAAGCATGACATTGAGGGGGCGGGCATTTCCGCGCCGCGGTCGCCCCTTTCATCGCGATCGCGAACGTGCTCAACGGCAACCGGCGCTACGCCCGGGTGGCCGCCGGGCCGGGCGGCGCGACCGTCGACGCGGAGGTTGCCCACATCGTCGGCATCCCGCCGCGTGGCCCTCGACGGCAGCTGACCCGCGAGGCCGCATGCCTGCTGCGCATCGCGTGGCAGACCAAACTCACCGCGCGCGTAATCCTCGCTGGTCCTTCTGTCTGCTGACCCACGCTGACTTCGTCGCACGCGACGAAGCACTGCGGCCAAGCTCCTAACGATCCCTCGTTCGCGTGTTCCCACCCCTGGGCCGCAGCGGGCTACAGGTCCTTTGCGACTTGAACATTTTCGGCGTCCATCCGAGCACGTATGGAGTCTCGTTCCCCCTTGGTCCGAGTAAACATTGCATCTTGGATCGGACCGAAGGGCCCAAAGTCGGCGTACACATCGCCGGGTGGGTAGAACCCGGTCCAACAGGCTGTGATCATGAGAATTACAATCACCCAGGCATACCCGGGTTCGATGTAGACGAGTGTCTCTGGAGGGGATGGCCGACGGCTCGGAGGGCGACGCGTGTACGGCGGGCCGCCTTGGCTGGCCTGCGGGGGCCTGCGCGTTGCGGTGATCGCACTACCGCTCTGGCCAACATCAGCTTGTACTACTGGGCCGAGGTCGATCGGTGACTGCGGTGGCTCATCAGGGCGGGCATCCATTTTCTGATCTGGCGTGGTGACGCGTGGCGGGGGAATCGGCGGGAGTACGGCGGTGTGTGTCCGGCCGGACTGCTGCCTCGGGTCCACCTCTGTGACTGGAGACCGGGTTTCGCTCAGTCCCGCCAACACCTGCTCGATTGCCTCACCGAAGGCAGCGGCACCGGCGTACCGGTTCGCCGGGGTCTTATGCAGCGCCTTAAGAATGAGGTCGCGGACAGGGCGCGGCACGTCATTCGGTAGCGGCGGCGGATTCCGCTCCAGGTGCATGCGGAGCACTTCGACACGGTTGTCGGATTCGAATGGCCGGTACCCTGCAAGGGACTCGAAGCCCACGACGCCGAGGGCGTACACGTCGGAGTGCTCTGTCGCCTTCTCGCCCCTGGCTTGTTCTGGAGACACATACTGGGCTGTGCCGAGTACTTGACCTTCGGCCGTAAGCGCCGTTGAGTCGCGCGCCAAGGCGATACCGAAGTCGGTCAACTTCACGACGCCGTTGGGCTGGACCATCAGGTTGCCCGGCTTCACATCCCGGTGAACGATCCCCATCTGGTGGGCGGCGGCAAGCCCTGCTGCCGCTTGGCGCATGATGACGAGTGTTTCGCTCGGTGTCAGCCGGTGGCGGGTCGCCAGGAGCGAGGCCAGCGACGATCCCGGGACCAACTCCATGATCATGTAGGCAGCGCGGCCGCCGTCAGCCGTTGTGTCTTCGCCGTAGTCGTGGACTGCCGCGATGCTGGGATGGGCCAGGCGGGCAGCGTTCTGTGCCTCGCGGCGCCATCGGGTAAGGAACATCGGGTCACCGACGTACTCCATGCGCATCACCTTCGCTGCGACCTGCCGGTCCAGTACGCGGTCATGCGCGGTCCAGACCTCACCCATGCCGCCCCGGGCGCGCAACGCCACCGCCGTGTAGCGCCCTCCGAGCAGAGCACCCGTAGTGATCGTCACCTGATGCTCCTCGCTTCGAGGCCGCCGGTTGTGGTGCTGACCCGTCACGGGGCGGCGAGCCCAGCGACACAGTCAGCTTAAATCGGCCGCGCCTTCCCGCGCTGTCCGTTCAGAGCCTGACCTTTGTCCTGAGCGCGTCGTCGGGCAACGGTGCGCTTGGTCGTTCGCATAGGCGCGTTCTCGGTTGGCGGCGCGCGAGGCCGCGGTGTTCGGAGCGGTGCACGCCGTGCAGCGGCACCGGTCCTTGACGTAGGCGGCCCTGGTGCCGTGGACGTGCCGGCGCCCTGCATGGCTGCACACGCGCGTGGTGCGCGTGCCGGCACGGCCCGCGCGCCGGGCGGTCCGTTCTAGAGCCAGCCGGTGCTTGGCGCAGGAGTGTCGGGGATGGTGGGCATCGGCCAGCGGCGTGCTGGCGTAGTCGGCGGTGTAGCCGCAGCTCGAGCAGGTCCGGGTGGTCCTCATCGCCAGCGCGGATGCCGGGGTAAGACCGGGGGGCGGCTGTTCTCTGGTATTCGGCCGGGAACGCCGGCTTGGAGCAGTACGTCGTCGATCCAGTCGGTGCGGATCGTGCCGGCGTCCCCAATGTGCTCGTCGAACGCCATCGCGGTGAGCCGGGAGGCGATGGCCGACCACGCGGGGTTGGACAGTGACCGTTCAATGTGGGCCTCGACGGTGTGGCGATCGATGTAGGCGACGCTCGCTTCGAGCAAGTCAGCCAGGTCGGTCAGCAGCCGGTATGTGTCGCCGCTGTAGGCGCTGACCAGGGCCACGCATAGCCGATGTCGGTTGGCCGCCGCGTCGAGCTCCTTAGGGTCGGCCACGAGGGACTGCGACGGATCGCTCGGTGTGTTGGTCGAGACGTCGTGCGGAATCGCCTCGTGGGCGTGGCTCGGCATCGGTGCTCCTCCCGGCAACTGGTGCTCGCGTCGGGAGCAGGCGCCGGGGAGATTGAGTAGTGACACCTCGATTAGGGAGGCCTCGGTCGCCGTCGGGTTCGGCGCTGCTGCGCGTAGCCGAGAGTGGGCGGCGGCGCGTCAGCGAAGGCTGCATGTGAGTAGCGAACGACAGGCTGACCGATGCGCTCAGTGCGTCCGACGAGGCCTCGACCTGACACGGCGAGAGCTGTGGCAGCGACCGAGCGCGCGGGTCGGCCGTCCGGTCTGGACTGAGGCGTGCGGCCGCCGCATCGCCGGCGGCAGCTTGCTACTCGTGTCGGTCGCAGCCGGCGCGCTGGGTGACGAACGGGTCAGCACGCACCTGGCTGCACCGAGCGGCTCCTGGGGCCGGCGTCAGCGACCTTCTAGGTGCTCGACCGGCTCGCGCAGCGGTCGGCGCAATGGGCTCGTTTGACCACCATTTTGACCACCATTCGAGTCCGTCCGCCCTCGTCCGCGGTCGTACGCCGAAGACCGACCGAGCCGCTGACCAGGACAAACGGACGTTGGCGAATTAGAGCGGACCCCCCGCCGACGACTGGGGGTCTCCGGATCCATGACCCATCGTGACCCGGGGTACCGACAGTCCAGGTGCGTCTGGGGGGGTGTGTCGACCGGCTCGGTACCGTCCGTTCTTCGTTCAGACGGAGGAGGACGTGCCCGTGCCCAGACGCGTGCAAAGGCCTCGCTCGCAAGTCGCGCTGGAGGTGCAGCGTGTGCGGTCGATGCGAGATGCGGTCGAGAAGTTCGCGGCCACCATCCACATGATCGAGCAGCACGAGGGTTCCGAGTCCGAGATCGGGGATGCCCTCGAAGAATTGATGACGAGGGCCCCGCTCGTGGAGACCATCCTGGAGTCCTTGGAGGAGCTGCCCTACAAGCCTGATCCGAGTTCCTGGGGTGGGCACCCAGGTCAGGCCTACCTGGGCTACCGGCCCTACTGCATGCGCGCCTACGGCAAGCTCCGGGACCGGCAGCTCATCGCATCGATCCAGTCACCCGGGCCGTCCCTGAGCGCGACGCGGCTGCACCCGTGGGTGTGGGACTCGGCTGGCTCCCTCTGGAACGACGGTCACCACCGGCAGGCCGTGAGCGCTGCCGCTGGGGTCATCTCCGCTCAGACGCAGGCCCTCCTGGGCCGCGACGACGTGGCCGACCAGGAGCTCATGAAGGAGGCGGTCAGCCTCAACGAGCCAACCGAGGGCGCTGCCCGACTCAGGGTGGCGGCGAGCATGGCCAGCAGGTCCGGTCGAGCGTTACAACAGGGTGCACTCAACCTGGCCCAGGGAGTCTTCGGGTACATCCGAAACCCGGCGACGCACGAGACCGGGGAGTGGGATGAGCAGGAGGCGTTGGAGAAGCTCGCGACCCTCAGCGTCTTGGCCCGCATGATCGAAGGGGGGCGAGGTTGTTCGGGTCCCGCCCGCCACGGCTGAGTAGGGCTCGGACCCGTGCGGCGTCTACCCGGGCGCTAAGGGCCTAGCGGGGGGTCTCTGCTGTGCCGAGGATCCGGTGGATGGTTGGGCGGCTCGCCCCGACGGCCTTGCTGATCTCGGAGATCGTCACACCGCTCTTGCACATGAGCTGGGCTGTCTTCACCTGCTCTGGGGTCAGTGCCCGGGGGCGGCCGGTGTGCTTGCCCCGCGCCGCGGCCGCCTGCCGGGCTGCGGACGCGATCGAAGTTGTTCGTCATCGTCGGCAACGGACGTCGCAACCGCCGCACCACCGGAGTTGTGATGGCGAGGGTCTTCGGGAAGCGCGCGTGGTTGCAGTCGTAGAAGCAGCCACGCTCGGCGTCGCGGCGGGGTCTGCTCTGGGACACACCAGCACGCGCCCGATGCGGGCGTCGTAGTCGGTCGATGAGAGCGGGCCCAGCAGACCCCGTCCCCCCGCAGTCGGCAGTGCCACCGAACTGCTGAACCCGGCTCCCACGGCCAGCGTATGGCGGGTGGCGGCCCGCCGGAGGAGGCGTCAGGCGCCCGCCCTGCCGACGAAGGTAAGTGGCGTGGCGCCGCTGAACCGACGCGGGGCCGAGTTCCACATTCGTTTGCCGCGGCCAAAGCAACTGCGGGGAAGAGTGCCAGGAGGAAAAACGCCGACGGGCCGTGCAATTAATCTTGTCGTACAGGCATCGTTTACTCATCGAAAACGTACCCAGATGAGCTCACGCAGCTAACGTCGACCAACGGTATAACTGCTGGTCGGAGCCATAAATCACAAATTGTCAACGTTGATCAACTAGGTTAAGATCAAATTGCAGGTTATAGGTTCAAGTCCTATCGGGGGAGCACAGCAAGCCCCTGGCCAGCGGAGACGCAGGTCAGGGGCCTTCTCGTGTCCGGGACTGGTGCACGGGTCCGTCACCGTTCCCTCTCAGGAGAGAGCGGTGACGCAGCCGCCGGTGAGCTCCCGCGATCGGTGGCCTTGTCGGGGGAGTGCCCACGGTCCCCGGATCGTCAGGAGTCTTCTGGTCGATCCGGGGTCGGGGGCGTGGAGTCCTGTCCGGCGAGGGTCAGGCGGTGGCGGAGCTGTCGGACTCGCGGGGGACCTCGACGAGCGGCTGGCTCTGCCAGTGCGCCCACTCGGCGCTGACGTTGCCGGCCGTGCGCTGCAGCAACGGCAGGTGGTCGGACAGGAGCTGGTCGATCGAGGTCTCCGCCGCATGGACGGTGACGTTCATGGCGGCGCGTACCGCACCGGTCCCGTCGCGCACCGGGACGGCGACCGAGCGGATGCCCGGTGCGAGCTCCTCGTCGGCCAGGGCCCATCCTCGCGCCCGGACCTCGGTGAGCTGATCCCGCAACTGCTCGGTCGACCGACCGATGAACGGCGGGAGTCCGGCCCGGCTGGGCTCGGCCAGGGTGGCGTCCAGCTCCTTCGGGGTCAGCGCAGCCAGCAGCACCTTGCCCTGCGAGGTCTGAGCCGCAGGGAAGCGGGTCCCGACCGCCACGCGGAGGGTGATCAGCTTCGGCACCGAGACACGCGCGACGTAGACGATGTCCGAGCCGTCCAGCTGGGACATCGACGACGACTCGCCGGTACGTCCGACCAGCTCTTCCATGTGCGGTCGGGCGATGTCCCACAGACCCAGTGCGTTGATGTAGGCCATTCCCAGGGTCAGCACCTTGGGGGTCAGCTCGAACGACGTGCCGACGGATCGGACGAAGCCGAGCTCCTCGAGCGTGAGGAGCAGTCGGCGAGCGGTCGGCCGCGCCAGATCTGCCGCCGTCGCCACCTCGGTGAGGGACATGCTGCGGTGGGCAGGGCTGAAGCACGCCAGCACGTCGAGCCCGCGTGCCAGCGCTTCTACGAAGTCAGGTCCTGCTCCACGACCGGCCATGTGTCCCCTCATTCCCCGACCTGGCGGCCGACCGGAAAAGTGGGCGCACCGCACTGTGGCAGCACGCCAGTCCGCTGTGCTTCGCCGCGCCGGACGTCGACGTCCATGGCCCCGCAGCCCCCGTGGGGCCCGGCGGGGTCGTCACCCGGCTGTGCACGTTCGTCATCAGCCCCTCCAGCGCTCGGACCTGCGTCCGCATGCCGGTTCCGGATGGGTCGATGGGTAGACGATCGACGCACTGGGCGGGTCGTGTCAAGGCCCGCGCCGACCCTCGTCATGGCCAAGAACCGGGCTGCTTGACTCCCCGCAAGTGTGACGGAAGACTCATTCAGCAGTGAGCGGACTCGCGTCCGTCTGCCGGTCGGGGAAGGGGAGGGTACGACGATGACCGCGCCGCAGCCTGGTGTTCGCGCACCAAGGAGGACGTGGGTCGTCGCCCGGTCTCCCGGTGGCCGGCTCCTCGGGGACCCTGGCCCGGCCCTCCACCTGCCCGAGCCGAAGACCAATGGAGGTCCTCATGGCTGAACTGGCCGCGGTCATCGCGTCCACCCACCACCCCTTCTACTACCGGGCGAGCACGGCCACCGGTGCGGATCGGCCGCCGTTCGCCGACGAGTGGGTGGCGAAGATCGAGGCGTTCCGGGAGACGCTCACCCGCGCGGAGCCCGACGTCCTGGTGATGGTCGGCAGCGACCATTTCCACCAGCTGTGGCTGGACAACATGCCGCAGTTCCTGGTGGGCAAGGCGCCGTTCTTCGACGCGAACTTCCACAACGAGGAGCGGGAGTTCGGGCTGCCGAAGATGACGTTGCGCGGTGAGGAGGACCTGGCGGCGCACCTGCTGCGGGACGGGCTGGACCGGGACTTCGACCTGGCGTTCAGCAACGAGCTGCGGATCGACCACAGCATCACCTGCCCGATCATCACGCTGCGCCCGCAGGCGGACCTGCCGATCGTGCCGATCTACACCAACATCTTCGCCCCGCCGCTGCCGCAGCCGAAGCGGTTCGTGCAGCTGGGCCGGGCGATCCGGGAGATGGTGGAGTCCTGGGAGAGCGACAAGCGGGTGGCGGTGATCGGCACCGGGCACCTGTCCCTGGAACTCGGCGGGCCGCGGCAGTTCGGTGAGCACGGGCCGGACCCGGAGTTCGACCGCAAGGCCGTCGAGTGGATCGCCAGCGGTGACATCGAGGGCTGCCTGGCCGAGGTGTCCCTGGAGTCCCTGCACCACCCGGGCAACGCCACCCACGGGTTCATGGACTTCATGCTGATGATGGGCGTGGCCGGGGAGGGCGCGAAGGCCGACCACGTGGACACCCTGGACCTGTTCCACACCATGGAGGCGTACTTCACCTGGTACCCCAACGGGGTCCCGAGCGGCAGCGGGGTGTCGGCATGAGCAAGTACCTGCTGGACAAGTTCCTCTACACGGTGGACCGGGACCCGGAGCTGACCGAGCGCTACCGGGAGGACCCGGCCGGCACGGTCACCTGGTGGGAGGCCGAGATGGCCAACACCGTCCTGAACTGCATCCTGGCGGAGAAGACCACCTGGCTGGCCTTCACCGACGCCGAACGGCGGGCGCTGGCCGAGCACGACCACGTCGCACTGTTCGAGATGGGCGCGCACCCGTTCCTGACGCTCACCCTGTTCATCGCGCTGTTCGAGCGCGACCACGGGCCGATGGAGTACCAGCGCGCCTACGGCAAGGCCATGGAGCACATCTCCATGCCCTACCCCGACATCGCGACCTGAGCGACGCCGGCTCGGTCGACGAGCCGCCCAGGAGAGGGGTCCGCAGCGCACCCGCCGACGGCTTCGGACACCCGTCCGGAGCCGTCGGCGGCCTGCGCCCCGGCGCCTCGTCCCGCCTGCCGGGAAGGCGCTCCCCGAGGACCTGAAGCCGGCTCCGTGTGGTCCTTGACACAGTGTTCCGCCGTCGTGCATCGTCGCCGTTGTCCGCATCGCGGACGTGTGTCCACGCGCAGCTGTCTGTTCTCTCGGAAGGACCCGCGACATGACCACCACGGAGACCGCCCCGACCTACTCCGGGGACATCTACACCGACGCGGCGCTCCTGGAGCCCTATGAGGACTACCGCGCGCTGCGCGAGCTTGGCCCCGCGGTGTGGCTCGAGAAGCACGGCGCCTACGCCGTCGCGCGCTACGACGAGGCCCGCGCTGTCCTCATGGACAGCGACACGTTCCGTTCTGCCAACGGCATCGCGCTCAACGAGCCGGCCAACGAGGCCATCCTCGGCTGCACGCTGGCCAGCGACGGCGAGCTCCACGCGCACCTGCGTCAGGTCGTGGCGCACCGGCTGACCCCCCGTGCCCTGCGGCCGATGAAGGACCTGGTCCGGGAGCGGGCCGACGAGCTGGTGGCCGAGCTGGTCGAGCGGAGGTCCTTCGACGCCGTCGCGGACCTCGCCCGGGCACTCCCGCTCTCGATCGTGCCGGACTTCATCGGCTGGCCGCAGGAGGGCCGGGAGCACCTGCTGCGCTGGGCCGGCGCCAACTTCGACTCCTTCGGGCCGATGAACGAGCGCGCCCAGCGGGCGATGCCCCAGTGCGGTGAGATGGCCGCGTTCGGGGCCGAGGTGGTCCGCACGGGCAACGTCCTGCCCGGCAGCCTCGGCGCCGGGGTGCTCGAGGCCCGGGACAAGGGCGAGGTGACCACCGAGCAGACGATGATGCTGATGCTCGACTACCTGGCGCCCTCGCTGGACACCACCATCAGCGCGGTCGGCAGTGCGATCTGGCTGTTCTCCCAGCACCCGGACCAGTGGGACCTCCTCCGCAAGGACCCCAGTCTGATCCCGAACGCGGTCAACGAGATCGTCCGCATCGAGTCGCCGATCCGTGCCTTCGGCCGGCTGGCGAACGAGGACACCGAGATCGGCGGCGTGCCGATCCCGGCCGGCTCTCGGGTGCTGGTCATCTACGCCTCGGCCAACCGCGACGAGCGCAAGTTCGAGCGGCCCGACGAGTTCGACGTGACCCGCCGGGACGCCGTCCATCAGCTCGGCTTCGGCCTCGGCGACCACGGCTGCGCCGGCCAGGGCCTCGCCCGGATGGAGACCGAGTCGCTCCTGCACGCCCTCGCCCAGCGGGTCACCAGGTTCCACCTCGGGGAGACCGAGCGGGCACTGAACAACCTGATCCGGGCCTTCGGCACAGTTCGGGTCACCGTCGACACGGAGGACTGACGTGAAGATCGAGGTCGACTACAAGCGGTGCGAGGGGCACGGCCTCTGCGAGGACCAGGCCCCCGACGTCTTCGAGCTCGACGACGAGGGCGACCTGATCTACCAGTTCGAGGGGCAGGACGTCCCCGCCGAGCACCAGACGGCTGCTGCGCGGGGTGCGGCGGCCTGCCCGGTGGCCGCGCTCCGAGTCGTCCAGTGACGCCGGTCCCCGCCGACGGGCACGTCGTCATCGTCGGGGGTTCGATCGCCGCTGCGACCGCGGCGCGGTCCCTCCGCAACCGGGGGCACGCCGGGCGGGTCACCCTGATCAGCAGTGAGGACCACCCGCCCTATGCCCGTCCGCCGCTGTCCAAGGCGGTCCTGACCGGCACCGACGTCCCCGAGTCGGCGTACCTGCCCGAGCTCGAGGGCGTCGAGCTGCTGCTGGGCGTGCCGGCGGTCGGCCTGGACCCCGCCGCCCGTACGGTCGCCCTGGCCGATGGCCGGGAGGTCGGCTACGACGGGCTGGTCATCGCGACCGGCGCCCGGGCGCGGACGCTGCCCGGGGGAGGGGACCGGGTCTACACGCTGCGCGACCTCGGTGACGCGCAGGAGCTGGGGCAGCTGATGCGTCAGGGCGCCCGGCTGCTCGTCGTCGGTGGCGGGCCACTCGGCATGGAGGTGGCCTCCGTCGGGCGGGAGCTGGGCACGGAGGTGACGCTGGTCAGCGACACGCCCCCCATGGAGGCGCTGCTGGGCGCCCACCTGGGTGGCCTCCTCGTCGAGGCCGCCACCGCGGCCGGGGTGGAGATCGTCCGGCAGCCGGTCAGCGAGATGCAGCAGGACCAGGCCGGTCGTCCGGTCGCCGTCCTGGCCGATGGCCGGCGGGTCGACGGCGACGTGGCCTTCGTGGCGATCGGCTGCCAGCCGAACGTGGAGTGGCTGGCCGGGAGCGGGTTGGCGGCCGGCCCGCGCGGCCTCGAGGTGGACGAGTACCTGAGGGTCGCGCCGGGCATCGTCGCGGCCGGTGACGTGGTCGCGTTCCCGGCGGAGTCCGGCTGCCGGCGGACGCCGTACTGGCAGTCCGCCTTCGACCAGGCGGTGACCGCCGTGGAGGTGCTGCTGGGCAGCGGGGACGCGCCCCACCTGCCGCGCCCCTACTTCTGGACCGAGCAGTTCGGCCACCACGTCAAACTGGTCGGCTCGGTGGTCGGGGACGACGCACCCGAGGAGCTGCCCGCTGCGGCGGGCACCGTGATGCGGTGGCGCGGATCGAACGGCGCACCGGTGGGTGCTGCGGGCATCGACTGCCCGCTGTCGATCACCAAGCTGCGCAAGCTGCTGGCCTCCGCGTAGGAGGCCCGCCGGTCGCCGACCCGGACCAAGCGCCGTCCTCCCCGACCCACGTGGGCCGGGGAGGACGGTGCGTTCAGGCGTTGGTGGGGAAACCGAGGTCCACGCCGCTGCCGCGCCGGGCGGACGGTGCCAGCCACCGGCTGGTGACCGCCTTGCCGCGCGTGTAGAACTGCACGCCCTCCTGACCGTGGACGTGCAGGTCGCCGAAGAGCGACTGCTTCCAGCCGCCGAAGGAGTAGTAGGCCATCGGCACCGGGACGGAGACGTTGATGCCGACCATGCCCACCTCGACCTCCTCCTGGAAGCGGCGGGCCGCCCAGCCGTCGTTGGTGAAGATCGCCGTCCCGTTGCCGTAGGGGTTGGCGTTCACCAGCGCGAGGGCCTCGTCGTAGGTCTCCACGCGCACGACCTGCAGCACCGGGCCGAAGACCTCCTCGCGGTAGACCTCCATCGCCGGCGTGACGTGGTCCAGCAGGGTGGGGCCCAGCCAGAAGCCGTCGGGGTGGCCGGCCACCTGGACGTCGCGGCCGTCGACCACGGGCGCGGCCCCCTCGGCGATGCCCGATCCGACCAGCCGGGCCACGCGGTCGCGGTGGGCCTCGGTGATGAGCGGCCCCATGTCCGACCCCGGCTCGGTGCCGGGGCCGACCTGCAGCCGGCCGATCCGGTCCTGCACGGCGGCGACGAACGGGTCGGCCGCGGCACCGACGGCGACGACGACGGAGACGGCCATGCAGCGCTCCCCGGCCGAGCCGAAGCCGGCCGAGACGGCCGCGTCGGCCGCGGCGTCGACGTCGGCGTCGGGCAGGACGACCATGTGGTTCTTCGCACCGCCGAGGGCCTGGAACCGCTTCCCGTGCCCGACCGCCTCCTGGGCGACCGTCCGGGCGACGGGGGTGGACCCGACGAAGGACACGGCGGCCACGTCGGGGTGGGCCAGCAGGGCCTCGACGGCACGCCGGTCCCCGTTGACGACGCTGAACACGCCGTTGGGGAGCCCGGCCTGCGCCCACAGCTCGGCGACCAGCGTGGACACCGAGGGGTCGCGCTCGCTGGGCTTGAGCACGAAGGCGTTGCCGCAGGCGATGGCCACCGGGTGCATCCACATGGGCACCATGACCGGGAAGTTGAACGGCGAGATGCCGGCGACGACCCCCAGCGGCTGCCGGATCGAGTGGCTGTCCACGCCGGTGGACACGTTCGCGCTGAAGCCGCCCTTGAGGAGGTGCGGGATGCCGCAGGCGAAGTCGGCGACCTCCAGGCCGCGGGCCACCTCGCCGGCGGCGTCGGAGAGCACCTTGCCGTGCTGCGCGGTGATGACCCGGGCCAGCTCGTCGGTGTGCCGGGACACCAGCTCGCGGAAGGCGAACAGCACGGCGCTGCGCTTGGCCAGCGAGGTGGCGGCCCACTCGCGTCCGGCCAGGGCGGCCGTCTGCACCGCCTGGTCGACGTCCGCGGCCGAGGCGAGGGCCACCCGCCCGGAGACGGCGCCGGTCGCCGGGTCGCGGAGGTCGGCGAACTCGCCCGACGTCCCCTCCCACGACTTGCCCCCGACCCAGTGCAGGGTGTCCGTGCTGTTCTGGTCCTGGTTCATGTGCTGCCTCTCGGATGGGTTGCTGCGGAGAGCGGGCGGACGGTCGGTCAGCGGCGCATGTCGACGACGGCGCGACCGACCACCTCGCCGCGGGACAGGGCCTGGTAGGCGGCGTCGGCCTCGGCGAGGCCGTACCGGCGGGTGATCAGCTCGGACGGGCGGATCACGCCGCGGGCCGCCAGGTCGAGGAGCTGCGGCATGTCGCTGCGGGCCCGGGCGCCGTAGGAACCGAGGATGCGCAGCTTGCGCCGCACGATGCGGGCGAGATCGACCTCTCCGGTCCTGCCTGCGGGGGCGATCCCCACGATGACCGCCCGGCCGCCGTCGTCGAGCACGTCGACCGCGGTGGCGAAGGTGCTGGGGTGCCCGAGCGCCTCGAAGGACACGTCCACGCCCCGTCCGCCGGTGAGCTCCCGGACGGCTGCGACGGGGTCGCACGTGGAGGCGTCCACCGTGTGCGTGGCACCGAGCGCCTTCGCCGCCTCGAGCTTGTCGGCGGCGCGGTCGACGGCGATGATCGTGCCCGCGCCGGCCGCGTGGGCGAACTGGACGAGTGCCGAGCCGATGCCGCCGGTCGCGACGATGGCCACGGTCTCGCCCAGCCGCAGCTCGGCCACGTTGTGCACGGCGCCGAACGCGGTGAACGCACTGCAGCCGAGCACGGCGGCGTCGTGCAGGTCCAGGCCGTCGGGCACGGCGAAGACGTCAGTCGCCGGGACGACGCAGTACTCGGCGAGCCCGCCCATCGAGTACATCCAGAGGGGGTCGCCGTCGGCCCGCGCCAGCCGCGTCTCGCCGTCGTAGAGCGTCCCCCGCAGCCGGTTGTAGCCGAAGAACGTCTCGCAGAGGTCCTCGTGCCCGCGCACACAGTGCCGGCAGGTGCCGCACGGCATGATGAACGCGCAGACCACCCGGTCGCCGACGGCGACGGTGGAGACGTCCGGTCCGATCTCCGCGACGATGCCGGACACCTCGTGGCCCAGGACGCAGGGCGTCGGGAAGGCCACCTCCCGCTTCATCACGTGCAGGTCGGTGTGGCAGACCCCGCAGGCGGCGACCTCCAGGAGCACCTCCCCGCGCCGGGGGGTGGGGCGCGGGATCTCCTCGATCGTCAGGCTCGGGGTCTCGCCGGTGAAGACGGCTGCGCGCACGAAGGCTCCTCGTGGGTCGTGGACGAACAGGTGGTGGGCGGCTGGCGGAGGGTGCCGCTCAGGCGTGCGCCGGACCGCTCGCTGCAGCGCCGTCCGCATACCGATCGGTCGTACGTTGCGGGCTCCGGTGTGGTGTGTCAAGACGCACAGTGAGCGGAAGATGCGGGGATCGAGGCGGGCCGAAGTGTGGCCCTTGACACGTTCCGCGTGGGCCCTGAGACTACGAACGGATGGTTGTCCGGTCAACGGACAGCGCATCGGTGACGCAGTTCGTCATCGGCAGTCCGCACGGGCCGGGACCGGCCGTCAAGCCTCCGGGCACCGCTGAGGACGACCGTCGCACCGCCCTTCCACCTGACCGCACAGCCTTGCTCAGCAGAAGAGGAGCCACCATGACGACGACCGCACCTGACACGGCGGATCGACCGGACCTCGTAGCCGCAGCCCGCGAGATCGCGCCCCTCATCCGGGAGCAGGCTGCTGCCAACGAGGCCGGCGGCAAACTGACCGACGCGGTGGCGGACGCGCTGCACGACAAGCGCCTGTTCGGCATGTGGACCCCCGTCTCCCTGGGCGGTGCGGAGCTCGACCCGATGGCGTCGCTGGAGGTCATCCAGACGATCGCGGAGGCCGACCCGTCGACCGCGTGGGTGCTGATGGCCGCGTCCCTGGCGACCGGCACCGGCGGCGCCTACCTCAGCGACGACGCCGTCGCCGAGATGTTCAAGGGCGACCGGCTGCCCGTCGTCGCCGGGCAGGGCACCCGCCCGGGCCGGGCGGTGCGGTCCGGCGACGGGTACCGGCTGTCCGGTGAGTGGGGCTTCGCCTCCGGCATCAAGCACGCCCAGTGGATCCACACCCTCGGCATCGTGGAGGACACCGGCCAGCCGCTGATCTTCGTCCTGCCGGTCGACCAGGCGACGCTCGCCGACGACTCGTGGAACGTCATGGGCCTGAAGGCGACCGGGAGCATCGACTACACCACCGACGACGTCTACGTCCCGGCCTACTTCACTCACGAGGGGCCGACGGAGACCCCGCAGCGCGGTGGCTGGATCTTCAAGCTGGGCATCATGCACTTCGCGCTCATCGGCCACTCGGCCTGGGCGCTCGGCGTGGCCCGTCGCATGCTGGACGACCTCGCCACGCAGGTCCGGGCGAAGGCCGGCCGCGCCGGCACCGTGGCCGACAGCACCCGCTTCCAGGCCCAGTACGGCGAGCTGGAGGCCAGGTACCACGCTGCCCAGGCCTTCGTGCAGCAGGTCTGGCAGGACGCCACCGAGACGCTGCAGAACGGTGGCGAGCTGAGCGTCGACCAGCGCACCAAGCTGCGCCTCGCCCTGTACAACGCCACCTGGTCGGCCGAGGCCATCAGCGTCGAGGTCTACCGGGCAGCGGGGACGTCGGCCCTGCGCACCGGCCCGATGCAGCAGTACTTCCGCGACATGCACGCCGGCACCCAGCACGTCACCTCGGCGCCGGGTGTCATCGAGGGCTGCGGCAGGCAGCTCGCCGGCCTGGCCCCCGACCACACCTGGCTCTACATGAACCTGGTGCCGCAGGGCTGACCGTCGACCGTGGGTGGCCGGACCAGGACCGGTCCGGCCACCCACGCACGGCACGTGGCCGACCAGCCGGACGGTCGGGGCCCGGGCCACTGCTCCACGCCGAAGAGGCGGGCAGCCACCGAACGGTGGCTGGGCCCGTGCC
>NZ_JAPVBL010000003.1:675242-803233 GCF_026967935.1 Modestobacter sp. VKM Ac-2982 | reverse complement strand
CATGACCACGCTCTGAGCCGTGCTCAGGCCTCCCGGCTCCGGCGCTCGTGCAGCCGGAGCCGGGCGAGCAGGTCGGCCGGCCCGTCCTGCGTCCCGGCCGCTCTCGGCGTGCAGGGAGCCGCTACTCGGCCTCGACCGCGAGCGCCTCGCGGCGCGGCTTCAGCTCGTGCGGCAGCGCGAACACCAGTCGCTCCTCCGCGGCCTTGACCGTCTCCACGTCGGCGTACCCGCGGGTCGCCAGCCAGTCGAGCACCTCGCTGACCAGGATCTCCGGCACCGACGCGCCGCTGGTCACCCCGACCGTGCCGACGCCGGACAGCCAGGACTCATCGATCTCGGAGGCGAAGTCGACCAAGTGCGAGTCGCGGGCACCGGCCTCCAGGGCCACCTCGACCAGCCGCACCGAGTTCGAGGAGTTGGTGGAGCCGACGACCAGCACCAGGTCGCACTCGGCGGCCATCTGCTTCACGGCCTGCTGCCGGTTCTGCGTCGCGTAGCAGATGTCGTCGCTGGGCGGGCTCTGCAGACCGGGGAACCGGGTCTTCAGCGAGTCGACCGTGGCCAGCGTCTCGTCGACCGAGAGCGTGGTCTGGGAGAGCCAGACGACCTTCTCCGGGTCGCGCACCTGGACGTTGGCGACGTCCTCGGCGCCGTCGACGAGCTGGGTGTTCGACGGGGCCTCGCCCATCGTGCCCTCGACCTCTTCGTGCCCGCGGTGACCGATCAGCAGGATGTCGTAGTCGTCCTTGGCGAAGCGCTTGGCCTCCATGTGCACCTTGCTCACCAGCGGGCAGGTGGCGTCGATGGTCCGCAGCGACCGCTCCTGCGCCTCCGCCTTCACCGCCGGGGAGACCCCGTGGGCACTGAAGACGACGACCGCACCCTCGGGCACCTCGTCGGTCTCCTCCACGAACACCGCACCCCGGCGCTCCAGGGTCGCCACGACGTGCTTGTTGTGGACGATCTGCTTCCGGACGTAGACGGGGGCGCCGTGGATCTCCAGCGCCCGTTCGACGGCGATGACCGCCCGGTCCACGCCGGCGCAGTACCCCCGGGGATCGGCCAGCAGGACGCGTCCGCGCAGTTCAGCCATGACCCCATGGTAGGTGGGTCCGCCGCGCCGGACCGGCCCCCGCAGGCCGGAACGGGTGGCGCTGGACACGCCGGGACGGCGGGCGGTCCGCCCGGACGGGGGACGGCGCGGGTGGTCGGGCTGCCGGTGATCGCCACGTGCGGCACCCTGTGCCCCATGGCTCGAGAGATCCCCGAGGTGGTCCGCGCGGCAGCCGGACTGGCCGCCACCGTGCTCGATGAGGCACGCAAGCTCCCCACGACGTTGCCGGGGCTCCCGGTCCGGTTGATCGGGCAGGCCCTGCAGACCTCGCTGCACCTGCAGCAGCAGTACTCCGGGCTCGTGGCCCGCGGCGACGAGGTGCTCACCAGCCTGCGCGGCGACGCCGAGCCGGGGATGGCGACCTTCGACGACGACGTGGACGAGGCCCCGACCCCACCCCCGGCCCGGCCGGCCTCGGCCGGGCGCAGCTCGGCCTTCGACCGGGTCGTCCACCTCGACGACGACCTCGGTGAGGAGCCACCGGCCGAGGAACTCGCCGACGCGCTGGCCGACGACCTCGCCGCCGCCGACCTGCCGGTGGCCGACCCCGACGACCTCTCCGAGGACGTGGCGGCGGTGCTGGCGGCCAGTTCCGACGACACCGTCGCCGACCTGACCCCGGCCGAGGTCGCCGCGCTGCCCGACGACCCGGCCGCCGACGCGGTGACCGCGGTCGTCGACGAGCTGGCCGCCGAGGTCGCCGACGAGGTCGCGGCGGAGGTGCCCGACGCCGTCCCGGACGAGGTGCTCGAGGACCTCACCGCCGACACCGTCTCCGACGTCGCCGAGGAGGAGACCGAGATCGAGGAGGCGGTCGCCGACGAGCTCGTCGCCGAGCCCGCGGTGCCTGGCACCCCGCCCGCGGAGGTCCTCGCCGGCGGCGTGTCGACGCTGGACGACGTCACTCCCGAGCCGGTGCCCGGCCAGACCCAGATCGTCGACGACGCGGTGCCCGACGTCCCCGCGCTCGACGACGCGGCCGAGGAACTGGTCGACCTGGGCGGCCCGGAGGCCGCGGAGAGCGTCACTCCCGGCAGCGACGTCACCGACAGCGCCGCCAGCGACCCGCTGGTCCCCTCCGACGGGACCGAGCCGGCCGGCGACGGGGCGCCGGCCAGCCCGGTCGAGGGCTACGACTCCTTCAGCATCCCGGCGCTGCGCGGGCACCTGCGGGCCTACCCGACCGAGACCGTGGCCGACCTGCTCGACTACGAGCGGGCCACCCGCGCCCGGGCGCCCTACGTGACCCTGCTGCAGAACCGGCTGGAGAAGCTGAGCGCCGACCGCGGCTGAGCCGGTGGGAGGGGCGACGCAGGCAGGCGAGCAGGAGACGGTGGACGACCAGGGCACGGCAGGGCCGGCGGCGCCGGCACGGCACCGCCGACGCCGCCGGCTCCTGCTGCTGCTCGCCCTGGTGAGCGTGCTCGCCGTCGGCGGTGCGGTCTGGCTGCAGGGCGACGGGGAGGAGGGCGTCCCGATCGCCGAGGGCGGCCCCGCCACGACCGCCCCCACCACGGCCACCGCGACGCCTCCTCCCCCGGCACCCGAGCCCACGACCCCGCCGGCCTTCGACCGCACCCAGCTGTCGATCACCGACCCGGCGAGCAGCTGGGTGGTCGTCAACAAGGCCCGCCCGCTCAGCCCGATCGACTGGGCCCCGGCCGACCTGGTCCCGATCGGGAACGGGTACCAGCTGCGGGCGGAGGCGGCGCAGGCGATGGACGCGATGATCAGCGCCGCCGCGGCCCAGGGACTCGACCTGGGCGTGCAGAGCGCCTACCGGCCGTACGAGTACCAGGTGAGGCTCTTCAGCGCCCAGGTCAGCCGCTTCGGCGAGGAACGGGCCGAGGTGCAGGTGGCCCGGCCGGGGTACAGCGAGCACCAGACCGGGCTGGCGGCCGACGTCGGCGGGGGCGGCTGCGACATCGAGAGCTGCTTCGCCACCACGGCCGAGGGCCAGTGGGTGGCCGCGCACGCCGCCGAGTTCGGCTGGCTCGTGCGGTACCCCGAGGGCAGGCAGGACGTGACCGGGTTCAAGTACGAGCCCTGGCACGTCCGGTACGTGGGCGTCCCGCTGGCCACCGAGATGCAGCGCACCGGGGTGCCGACCATGGAGGAGTTCTTCGGCCTGCCCGCTGCCCCGGGCTACCCCGGCTGAGCCGGTCCCCGGCCGGGCCGGGCCCGGCTCACGAGGGCCGGGGAGGACGGGGTCCGCCGTCTGGCAGGCTCGGGCGGGTGACCAGTCCGTCGTCCCCCGAGTCGCCCTGGCCGGTGCGCACCGTGGCCCGGAAGGTGGCCGAGTGGATCGGCCGGCTGGGCGAGGTGTGGGTCGAGGGCCAGGTGGCGCAGCTGTCCCGGCGCGGCAACGCCGCCACGGTGTTCCTCACCCTGCGCGACCCGGCCGCGGACCTCTCGGTGCCGGTCACCTGCCACCGGGACGTCGCCGACCGGCCGGGCCTGGAGCTCACCGAGGGCTCCCGGGTGATCGTCCGCGCCCGCCCCGACTACTACGTCGCCCGCGGGTCCTTCTCGCTGCGCGCCACCGAGATCCGGGCGGTGGGCCTGGGTGAGCTGCTGGCCCGGATCGAGCGGATCCGCCGGCTGCTGGCCGCCGAGGGCCTGTTCGACGTCGTCCGCAAGCGCCCGCTGCCCTTCGCCCCCGCCGTCGTCGGCGTCATCACCGGGCGGGACAGCGCCGCCGAGCGCGACGTGCTGGTGACCGCCCGGCGGCGCTGGCCCGCGGTGCGCTTCGCGATGCACAACTGCGCCGTCCAGGGTCCGACGGCGGCCGAGTCGGTGATCGCCGGGCTGCAGCGGCTGGACGCCGACCCGACGGTGGAGGTGATCGTCATCGCCCGCGGCGGCGGGTCGGTCGAGGACCTGCTGCCCTTCTCCGACGAGGGCCTGGTCCGGGCGATCGCCGCCAGCCGCACCCCCGTCGTCACGGCGGTCGGGCACGAGACCGACACCACGCTGGTCGACCACGTGGCCGACGTCCGGGCGGCCACCCCCACCGACGCCGCCCACCGGGTCGTTCCGGAGATCGGCGAGCAGACGCGGCTGGTCGAGGGGCTGCGCGCCCGTGCCCGGCACCTGCTGGGCAGCCGGCTGGAACAGCAGGAACGCTGGCTGGAGTCCGTGCGCAGCCGTCCCGTGCTCGCCGACCCGCAGCGGCTGCTGGCCGGCCGGGCCGACGACGTCACCGCGCTCCGCGCCCGGGCCACCCGCACGCTGAGCCACCGGGTGGAGGGCGCCGAGCGCGACCTCGTGCACGCCCGCGCCCGGGTCGCGGCGCTCTCCCCGGCGGCGACGCTGGAGCGCGGCTACGCGGTGGTCCAGCGGGCGGACGGCGAACTGGTCCGCGACCCGGCCGGGGTGGCCGACGGCGAGCGGCTGCGGGTCCGGGTGGCCGGTGGCCGGCTCCCGGTGCGGGTCGACCGCACGACCGCCGGGGAGGATGGGGAACCGTGACCGAACAGCCCGAGCAGGCCGTCGAGCCGACCCAGACCTACGAGCAGGCCCGCGAGGAGCTCGCCGACGTGGTGCGCCGGCTGGAGTCCGGCGGCCTCACCCTCGAGGAGTCGCTGGCGCTCTGGGAGCGCGGCGAGCAGCTGGCCGAGCTGTGCCAGCACTGGCTCGACCGGGCCCGGGAACGCCTGGCCGCCGCCGCTCCCCCCGCTCAGGACCCGGGGGCGTAGGGCTCCAGCGAGCCGGCCAGCGTGGTCAGCTCCTCCTCCGTCGCCGAACCCGTGACCACCAGGGTGGCGCCGTCGGTGACCCGGGTCAGCGCCGTCTCCCCGCGCTGAGTCTCCAGCCGGTCCCAGGTCTGCCCGTCGACCTGCGCGGTGCCGTCGGCGGCCGCCCCGTCGAGGACGTCGGCGACCGCGTCGGCGCCCGGGTCGTCGCTGATCACGTAACCGGCGTACTCCTCGCCGGGGGTGAACCAGCCGATCTCCAGGGTGACCGGGTCACCGGCCTGCACCGACCCGGCGTCGGTCCGCACGCTCGTCGACCGCCACCCCTCGGGCAGGTCGGTCGGCACCAGCAGCTCGTAGCCGGCCAGTGCGGCGACCGCCCGCTGCGCGCTGGTGGGGTCGACGTCGCGGACCGGGTCCTCGGGGTTCTGCCGCAGAGCGGTGACGCCCACGATCACCAGGCAGATGACCAGCAGGGGCAGCAACGACCGGATCATGTTGGCCGGGGTGAAGCGCAGCATCCGGTCGCTGGCCGGGGAGGCGGCGGGGGCGGGGCCGCCGGCGTCGGGAGAGGCGCCGGTCGCGGCGTCGGTCACGGTGGCGGAGGGCTGGGCGGGCCGGGGCTGCTCGCCGTCCTGGCCGGTGTCGGGCATGCCCCTAGGATCGCAGCACCGCTCCACCACCCCGTCGAGCAGCGCCGCCCGGCGGCCCTCAGGAGGTCCCGTGTCCCTTCCCCTGCCCGATGGCCCGCTGAACCCACGGCCGGCCTCGACGCTGCGCACCGACCGCCCGGCGCCGGACCGCAACCTGGCACTGGAGCTCGTCCGGGTCACCGAGGCCGCCGCCCTGGCCGCCGGCCGTTGGGTCGGCCGCGGTGACAAGAACGGTGGGGACGGCGCCGCGGTCGACGCGATGCGCGCCCTCATCGGCACGGTGCACATGCGCGGCGTCGTCGTCATCGGGGAGGGCGAAAAGGACGAGGCCCCGATGCTCTACAACGGCGAGCACGTCGGCGACGGCTGGGGCAACGACTACGACGTCGCGGTCGACCCGATCGACGGCACCACGCTGATGGCCAAGGGCATGCCCAACGCGATCGCGGTGATGGCGGTGGCCGACCGGGGGGCGATGTACGACCCGTCCGCCGTCTTCTACATGGACAAGATCGCCACGGGGCCGGCCGCCGCCGACGTCGTCGACATCACCGCACCGGTGGCGGACAACATCCGCAAGGTGGCGAAGGCCAAGAGCAGCTCGGTGGGCGACGTGACGGTCTGCATCCTGGACCGGCCGCGGCACGAGACCCTGGTCCGGGAGGTGCGCGAGGCCGGCGCCCGGATCAAGTTCATCACCGACGGCGACGTCGCCGGGGCGATCGCCGCCGCCCAGGAGGGCACCGGTGTCGACCTGTTGATGGGCATCGGCGGCACGCCGGAGGGGATCATCACCGCCTGCGCCTTGAAGTGCATGGGCGGCGCGCTGCAGGGCCGGCTGTGGCCCAAGGACGACGCGGAACGGCAGCGCGCCCTGGACGCCGGCCACGACCTGGACCGGGTGCTCCTGATCGACGACCTGGTGGGCGGCGACGTCTTCTTCGTCGCCACCGGCATCACCGACGGCGAGCTGCTGCGCGGGGTGCGGTACCGCGCCGGCGGGGCGACCACCCAGTCGCTGGTGATGCGCTCGCGCTCGGGCACGATCCGCTCGATCGAGAGCCTGCACTCGCTGGAGAAGCTCAACCAGTACTCGGCCGTCCCCTTCGGCGACGACGAGGCCTGAACCGCCGGCCCGCGCCGCCCGGCTCAGCCGGCGGGCGGCGGGGCCGACCGGCGTTCGGCCAGCCGGTCCAGGACGGCCCGCCAGCGGCTGGGCGACTCCCCCGGCGCCAGGCTGCGGAGCTTCAGGTCGCCGAAGACCGTCCAACCCCGGACGACGACCCGCGGGGTCCCCGGGAGCCGGGGCACCGGCGCCAGCTGGGTCTTGCGGTCACCGAAGACCGTCCAGCCCTCGATCTCGGCGGCCACGCCCTCGCTGACGATCACCTCGACGTCGCCGAAGACCGTGCCCAGCTGCAGCGCCACGACCTCCTCGGAGGTGCGCAGGCCACGCAGATCGATCCGGACGTCGCCGAAGACGGTGCTCGCCCGCTCCGGCACGCTGGTGGTCGCGGTCAGCTTCACGTCGCCGAAGACGGTGGCGATCGTGCCCGTCGTCCGCTCGCCGACGACCTCCCCGAACGCCGGGACGGCCGACGTCGGCGCGGGCAGGTCGGCGAGCAGCTCCTCGAGGTCGGCCGTCGTCACCGCGGCGTAGGCGACGTCGGCCCGCTGGGTGAACTCGTCCACGTTGATCCGCCCCTCGCCGAGGGCGGTCTGCAACCGGGTGACGACCGCTTCGCGTTCGGCGTCGGAGGCACGGACCACGGGGACGGGACCGGGCTCCCCGGACTGCTGCTCGCTCATGCCGCGGACCCTAGCCGCGGGGCCGTCCCGCGGTGTCTAGGGTCGCTCCCGCAGGGCAACCACCACACCACACCGGGAGCGCAGCGTGGCCACCGACAACGACGGCGCGGAGTACCGCATCGAGCACGACTCCATGGGAGAGGTCCGCGTCCCCTCGTGGGCGAAGTGGCGCGCGCAGACCCAGCGGGCCGTGGAGAACTTCCCGATCTCCGGCACGCCCATCGAGCGTGAGCTGATCGGCGCGCTGGCAGCCATCAAGGGAGCCGCCGCCGCGGTGAACGCCTCCCTCGGCGTGCTGCCGCAGGACGTCGCCGACGCCGTCACCGAGGCGGCGGCGACCGTCGCCCGAGGGGACTGGGACGCGCACTTCCCGATCGACGTCTTCCAGACCGGGTCGGGCACGTCGAGCAACATGAACACCAACGAGGTCATCGCCACCCTGGCCACCGAGGCCCTCGGCTCGCCGGTGCACCCGAACGACCACGTCAACGCCTCACAGTCGTCCAACGACGTCTTCCCCTCGGCCATCCACGTCGCGGCGACCGGTGCCATCGTGCGCGACCTGGTGCCCGCATTGGAGCACCTGGCCGGCTCGCTGGAGCGCAAGGCCACCGAGTTCGCCCAGGTCGTCAAGAGCGGCCGCACGCACCTGATGGACGCCACCCCGGTGACCCTGGGGCAGGAGTTCGGCGGCTACGCGGCCGCCGTCCGCTACGGCATCGAGCGGCTGCACGCCTCGCTCCCCCGGATCGGTGAGCTCCCGCTGGGCGGCACCGCCGTCGGTACCGGCATCAACACCCCGCCCGGTTTCGCCGCGGCCATCATCGAGCGGCTGGCCGGCGAGCTGGACCTGCCGCTGTCGGAGGCGCGGGACCACTTCGAGGCACAGAGCTCCCGGGACGCCCTGGTCGAGGGCTCCGGCCAGCTCAAGACGATCGCCGTCGGGCTGATCAAGATCGCCAACGACCTGCGGTGGATGGGCTCCGGACCGCGCACCGGCCTGGGCGAGATCGCCCTGCCCGACCTGCAGCCGGGCAGCTCGATCATGCCGGGCAAGGTGAACCCGGTGATCCCCGAGGCGGTGATCCAGGTCGGCGCGCAGGTGATCGGCAACGACGCCGCCGTCACCTACGCCGGCACCACCGGCGTCTTCGAGCTCAACGTGACGCTGCCGCTGATGGCCCGGAACGTGCTGGAGTCGATCCGGCTGCTGGCCAACGTCAGCCGGCTGCTGGCCGACCGCTGCGTCGACGGCGTCACCGCCAACGTCGAGCAGTGCCGCACCTACGCCGAGTCCTCCCCCTCGATCGTCACGCCGCTGAACAAGTACATCGGCTACGAGGAGGCGGCCAAGGTCGCCAAGCAGTCGCTGGCGGAGCAGAAGACGATCCGCCAGGTCGTGGTCGAGCGCGGCTACGTGGAGCAGGGGAAGCTCACCGAGGAGCAGCTGGACGCCGCCCTCGACGTGCTGTCGATGACCCACCCCTGACGCCGACGACCGTCCCTCCACGGCCCCGTCACAGGTTCCTGCGGCGGGGCCGTGTCGCATCCCGACGAGAACTGAGTAGCGTCCAGACCTGATGAGCGAGACAGCGAACACCCCAGACGTAGCCCTGCGCTGGCCCGGCGGCGAACTGCCGCTCCGGGTCGTCCCCGCGACCGAGGGGTCCGAGGGAATCGACACGAGCAAGCTGCTGGCCACGACCGGCCAGGTCGCCCTGGACATCGGGTTCGTGAACACCGCGTCCTGCACCTCGGCGATCACCTACATCGACGGCGACCAGGGCATCCTGCGGTACCGCGGTTACCCGATCGACCAGCTGGCCGGCAAGGCGAGCTTCCTCGAGGTCTCCTACCTGCTGATCTACGGCGAGCTGCCGACGGCCGACCAGCTGGGGGAGTTCGACCAGCGGATCCGCCGGCACACCCTGCTGCACGAGGACCTCAAGGGGTTCTTCAACGGCTTCCCGCGCGACGCGCACCCGATGCCCGTGCTGTCCTCGGCGGTCAGCGCGCTGTCGACCTTCTACCAGGACTCGCTCGACCCCTTCAACCAGCAGCAGGTCGAGCTGTCGACCGTGCGCCTGCTGGCCAAGCTCCCGACCATCGCCGCCTACGCCTACAAGAAGTCGATCGGGCAGCCGTTCCTCTACCCGGACAACTCCCTGGGCCTGGTGGAGAACTTCCTGCGGATGACCTTCGGCTTCCCGGCCGAGCCGTACGAGGCCGACCCGGAGCTGGTCAAGGCGCTGGACATGCTGTTCGTGCTGCACGCCGACCACGAGCAGAACTGCTCCACCTCCACGGTCCGGCTGGTCGGCAGCTCGCAGGCCAACATGTTCGCCTCGGTCTCGGCCGGCATCAACGCGCTGTTCGGCCCGCTGCACGGCGGGGCGAACCAGTCGGTGCTGGAGATGCTCGAGGCGATCAAGGCCGACGGCGGTGACATCAACCGCTTCGTCGCGCGGGTGAAGGACAAGGAGCCCGGCGTCAAGCTGATGGGCTTCGGGCACCGGGTCTACAAGAACTACGACCCGCGCGCGGCCCTGGTGAAGGCGACCGCCGACACGGTGCTGGACAAGCTGGGCGGCAACAACGAGCTGCTCGACCTGGCCCGGCAGCTGGAGGAGATCGCGCTCTCCGACGACTACTTCGTCGAGCGCAAGCTCTACCCGAACGTCGACTTCTACACCGGGCTGATCTACCGGGCGATGGGCTTCCCGACCCGGATGTTCACCGTGCTGTTCGCGATCGGCCGGCTGCCCGGCTGGATCGCCCAGTGGCGGGAGATGATCGAGGACCCGGCCACGAAGATCGGCCGCCCGCGGCAGGTCTACACCGGCCCGGCCGAGCGCTCCTTCGTGGAGCTCGACAACCGGTAGCCACCGGATCGCACCACCCGAGGCCCCGCCGTCCTGTTGGACGGCGGGGCCTCGTCGTCTCCCCCCGAAGGGGTGAGCTGCACCCCCCGAACCGGTGAGAGACCTCCACCGGCCCGGCTGGCACGTCGATGGGATCAGGACAACGGGCGCCACCTGGCGGCCGGGCCGATCCGACGCAGCTGGGGGAACGACGGTGTCCGCACCACGCCCGCACGCTCCTGCGCGGCCCCGTGCCCGGTCCGCCACCGCCGGCCAGCCCGCACGGAAGCCATCCGTACGGAAGCCGCCCGCACAGCAGGCACCCGCCCGGAAGACGGCCGCGAGGAAGCCCGGGACCGGCACGGCGCAGGTCCGTCAGCCCACGGGGCGGAGACCGGTCCCCGCCGGCCGTCGTCCGGCTCCGGCCACCCGCGGACCGGCGCCCCGGCGTGCCCGCACCACCGGTGACCCGCGGCGCTGGTGGCACCGCCTGGCCGTCGTCGGCGGTGCGACGCTGGCCCTGATCGGCGTCCTGGCCGTCAGCGCCCAGCCGCCCACCGAGGCCGGCCAGGTGCCCGCACCGGCTGCCGCCAGCGAGGTGGCGGCCACCGCGGCGACCCTGGCGGACGCCGCCGCGCGCCACCGGGCCGCGCTGGCCGAGGCAGAGGCCCTCGACGCCCAGGCGCAGCAGGCTCGCGACGCCGGCACGGCCGCCCTGGCCGTGGTCACCGCGGACCGGACTGCCGTCGGTGCCCACGCGGCCACCACGTACCGGCGCAGTCCGGAGGAGCGCTGGCCGCTGGCACAGCTCTCCCTGCACCAGCCCGGTTCGACCTCCGACGTCCTGCACGCGCAGGGCCTGGCCGAGCTGCTGGCCGAGCAGCAGGACAGCTCGGTGGCCCGCGCCGCCCTGGCCGCCGTCCAGGCGGCGCAGCACACCGACACCGCCGCCGCGGCCGAGGCGGCCGCGGCGCAGGCGCGCGGCCGCGCCGCCGACGTGCTCACCGAGGTCCGCGCGATCGTCGCCGACCTCGACCCGACCGTGAGCGCCCAGTGGGCTGCGCTGTCGACGAGCGCCGCCGCGCCCGACCAGCAGGCACGCAACACCGCCGCGCTGACCGGCTGGCAGGACCACCTCGGCCGGCTGGCTGCGGCCGGCGTCACCCCGCCGCCCGCCGCGGCGCTGACCGACCCGGGGACGCTGCCGGCCGGGCTCGCCGCGCTGCGCGACCCCACGGGCGCACCGGTGCCGGGCGTGGCCACCACCTACGCCGCCGGCGGCACGCTCACCGTGCTCCCGGCCGAGACCGTCGCCGCGGTCAGCGCCGCCTTCGCCCAGCTCGGCAAGCCGTACCTGCTCGGGCAGCACGGGCCTGACGGGTACGACTGCGGTGGGCTCACCGCCACGGCCTGGGCCCAGGGCGGCGTCGGGCTGCCCACCGACCTGCCCGGCCAGTGGGCCCAGGGCACGCCGGTCCCGGCCGGCCAGCTCCAGGTGGGCGACCTGGTGTTCAGCACCGATCCGCGCAGCGGCCTGGACGACGTCGGCCTGTACGTGGGCGGCACGAGCGTGCTGTCCGCCTCGGCCGACCGGCATCAGGTGGCGGTGCGCGAACTGGCCGACCTGAGCACCGCCGTCCGGGTGTCGGTGCCGCCGGCCAGGCCCACGCCGGTGCCGGTCAGCGGCCCCGTCACGGCGACGTGCAGCGCTCCGCTGCCCGCCCCGGGCAGCGGCGCCGGGCCCGTGTCCGGCGCGTGGGGTGGATGGGCCAACGGGCAGATCCCCGCCGACCAGCTCTGCACGATCGGGAGCGGACACAGGTTGCGCTGTGACGCGGCGGCGGCCTACCGGGCGATGTCCGCGGCCTACGCGCAGGCCTTCGGCACCCCCTTGTGCATCACCGACTCCTACCGGTCGCTGGGCGCCCAGGTCGACGCGCACCACCGCAAGCCGAAGATCACCGCGGTGCCGGGGACCTCCAACCACGGCTGGGCCTTGGCGGTCGACCTCTGCGGCGGGATCAACGTCTTCGGCACCGCGCAGACGGCGTGGATGCAGCGCAACGCCGGCCACTTCGGCTGGCGGCACCCGGAGTGGGCGCGGGCGGGCGGGCAGAACCCGGAGCCGTGGCACTGGGAGTACGGCGAGCTGAGCTGACCGGCGGTCGGCCGGGCGGACGGGTCAGGCCCAGCCGAGGTCGGCCAGCTCCTGCCACGGCAGGGTGGCGCAGGCATCGGTCGCCTCCGCGACCAGCCGGCGCGCCACGGCGGCGTCCGCGCAGGCGACCGGCCGGTGGGGGGTGACGACGACGTGCATGTCGTGCAGCCGCAGCCCGGCGGTGGCCATCTCGGCGAGCAGCTCCTCGGGGCGCACCAGGACCGCGGTGTCCATGCCGGGCACGCCGGTCGAGGTCCACAGGCCCACCGGGCCCTCGACCCGGAGCGCGGTCCGGACGATCGCGGCCCGGCCCAGCGCCGCCGAGCGCACCTGGTGGACCAGGGGCAGCGTCGCGGTGCGGGACGGGCGCCAGGGCACGACCAGCTGCTCACGCGCGACCACCACCCGCCAGCCCAGCGCGGTGTGCCGGGCATCGGACCAGTCCAGGACGGCGACGCCGGTGGCGAGGGCCACCGGGTCGGGCACCGGGCGGCGGGCGAGCCAGGCACCCAGTGCGGTGGCGACCGACTCCGCCGTCACGGGCACCCGGGCACGGGTCATCTCCGCGGCGAGCTCGGCGAGCAGGACGCGGGTGCGACGACCGGTGTCGTCCAGCACCAGCATCGGGCCGCGGCCCGCCCCGTCCAGGACGCCGAGCTCCAGGTCCGGGTGGACACCCCGGTCGGCCAGCAGCTCCACGGCGGCCCACACGTCGGGCACCCGGACCTCGGCCCGGTTCAGTCGCTGGAGGAGCCCGGCGGGGGCGCCGAAGAGCGCTCCGGTCATGCGCTGCGTCCTCCGGTCAGGGCTTCTCGGGCCACGGTCGCCAGACCGGGCAGGGACAACACGCTCGCCAGTTCGACGGCGGACAGCCGCACCGGGACGACGTCGTCGGACCAGCCGGTGGCCCGGCGGACGCGCGCGGTGGGTGCGGGCCAGACGACCTCGCGGGCGGCGGCCACGTGCAGTTCGGTGAGGACCTCGCCCAGGTGGACGGCGGCGACCGGGTGCAGCGGTCCGCCGTCGAGCGCAGCCCGCACGACCCGCTCGACCTCGAGCCGGTCCGGACTGCTCAGCCAGTGCGGCACCAGGACCGCCTGCGCCGGGTCCTCGACCGGGGGGCCGCTCACTCCTCCACCGCCGGACGCTGGGCCCGGGCTGGACGACCGGCTCCCGCAGTGCGGCGAGTGGGCTCCGGCGCGTTCACGACTTGGATATCGGCAGGTGAGAGGGCCAATGGACCCGGATCGCAACCTTTTCCGCCCGCCGTCGCCAGCTTCCGGCCACCGGGCCGCAGCACGTGCCGGCGGCCCGGCAGAGCTCAGCCGCCCAGCTCGGCGAGCCGGTCCTTGAGGGCCTTCTCGGCGCGGTCGGCGTGCACGTTCATGTTGCGCACCGACGTGCCCAGGTCGGCCGACAGCTGTGTCTTGGTCTGCCCGCCCCAGGTCGTCAGGTACCAGGTCGCCCAGCCCAGCACGTTCGGCTGCGCCGCCCGCTGGTCCCGACGGGCGGTCGGGTCGGGGGCGCACGCGGCGGTCAGGGCGTGCGACAGCAGGCTCTGCTCGGCCTCGCCCATGATCTCGTCGGGCACCTCGGCGCTGTCGGGGACGACGAACTCCACCGTGTCGGCCCCACCGTCCAGGGACTGCAGGTTGCGCAGGCCGTTCAGGGTGGCGACGGTCTGGGAGTTGCGGCGCAGCGTGGCCACGCTCTGGCCCATGTAGGCAGCCAGCTCCTTCTCGCTGGGCCGGCGCTGGTGCTCCGCGGTGAACGCGGCCACCGCCTTCTGCTGCTTGTTCTCCGTGTCGGCCGCGGTCCGGCCGTAGGCGTTGCGCCCCAGGTCATGGACCCACTTGGAGAGCTGGGTCGCCAGGAAGGCGCCGAAGGGGACGGACTTGGTCTCGTCGTACTGGCTCACCGCCTTCAGGACCCACTCGGCCACCTGCTGGTCGACGTCGTCGTTGTCGGGCAGGTGCAGCCGGATCGTGCTCATGTTCCGCTGCAGGCGCTTGAGGCTGACCCGGCAGTAGTGCCGGCACAGCCCGTCGAGGAAGGTGGCCGGCAGGTCGCGGGGTGCCCGGCGGCGCACGCCGGTCTCCGGCCGCAGCCCGACCGTCGCGTAGCCCTCGGCGGCGCACCAGGCACGGATCACGCCGGCGAGCTCCTCGGACGTCCCTGTCTCGCCGTCGACCCGGTACAGACCGTCGCCCTCGTCGTAGGTCACCGTGACCTCGGCCGGCAGGGCCGCCCGGAAGGTGTCCAGCGGCAGCTCCCGGTCGGTGCGGAAGTGCACCCGGTCGCGGGGGGTGATCGGGGCCAGCGCCCAGCCCTCGGCCTCGGTGAGCCCACCGAAGACGAGCGGCTCACGGGTCCGGGCGGGGTCGGTGGCGAGCTGGGTGGTGAGCATGTCCTGGGACACCGGTCCTCCTGAGGGGAAGTGCAGGTGGGCTGGGGTGGGGCGTGCCTGGGCGTGTTGCGGCGGCGAGCGCGGACTCGGCCCTCGGTGGGCCGACTGCGTCCGGCCTCAGACGAGGGCGGGCACCCCGCGGCGCACGGGGGCGTGGACGCTGTCACCGGAGGGACGGCGCGGCGAGGGGATGCGCGGGGCGGGGACCCGCGGCGCCGGCATGCGGGGCCGGGGCGTCTCGACGGCCTCGAGCACGCCGGCGGCCGCTGCGCGCTCGACCTCGTTCGGCTCGGCGACGTACACCGGCATGAAGTCGTAGAGGTCGGTGAAGAGCCCGTCCACGAAGGCGTAGGCGGCCTGCGCCTGGTCGGAGAACTTCGCGATCAGCTCGCGCGGGCCGAGCTCGACGCCGACGGTGATCCGGACGGCGCGGTCGTCGCCGCTGAGGCCGGTCAGCGCGAAGGCCACCGACTCGTGCCGGGCGGCCAGCGCCGCGAGGGCGGCGAGGCACCGGCGGGTGGCCGGCCGGCGGGGGCGCAGCTGGACGTGCACCACGACCGTCTCCGACCAGGCCGCGCCGGCGGCCGGCTCACCGAAGGAGCCGTCGACGGCATCACAGGGACGCAGGTCGTCGGCGCCGGACGGCCCGACGCGCAGGTCGACCGACAGCTCGACGCCGTCTGCCGGGCCCGATGCGAGTGCGCTGAGTTCCATGTTCGTCTCCCCCTGTAACCGTGGTGCTGTGGGGAGAGACTTGCGCACGATCATGGCCGCCGACGGCGAGACTCGCCGCCCTGTGACTACTGTGACGGACGGGGTGAGCTGTTATTGAGGCGTATCGGCCACCTCTATGGCACTACTCGCCAGTTGGCTGGTCCGGTGCTGGTGCAAATGCCGACAACGCGGCCATCGCGTCTGCGGCCACCTCGGCGGCGAGGCTCTGCGCCTCGGCGATCTGCTTGTAGACCTCTTCACGGTGGATCGTCACCTCGCGGGGGGCCTTGAAGCCCAGCCGCACGGTTCCGCCGCGGACCTCGACGACGTAGACCTCGATGTCCTCGCCGATCCGGATGCTCTCGCCGACGCTGCGGGTGAGAGTGAGCATGGGTACCCCTCCATGGGTTCGTGTGGGCCGTCCGTGGCATCGCCCCGCCGGTCGGCGGGACCGGGCGCGCCCACCCGGGTGGGCGCGCCCTGCTCTTGCTCTCTCGGCAGGTTGACCCCGGGAAGGGGCCACCTGCCGACGATCAGCGCAGGAAGTCCAGCAGAGTGGGCTGGATGGCCTTCGCGGTGGCCCCCAGCGCGGCCTCGTAGCCGACCTGCTGCATCTGCAGGTTCATGATCGTCTTGGGCAGGTCCACGTTCTCGATGACCGAGGACCGGCTGGTCAGCGACAGCTGCAGGTCCTTGTTCACCTGCTGGGCCGTCTCGATCCGGTTGGTGCGCGTACCGATGTCCGCCGCCGCCGTCAGCATCCGGTTCAGCACGGCGTCCAGGTCGTCGAGGTGCCCGGCGAGGGCGGCCGGGTCGTCGACCAGGTCGGTGGCGATGGACTGGACGACGGAGAACAGGTCACCGGTCGCCGGGTCGCCGAAGGCCTCCGGCCCGGTGAGGTCGACCCGGATCGTGTCGGCGTCGGACACCTGGCGGTTGACCGGGACCACCGGCATCGGCGGCACGGTGGTGCCACCGAAGCCCTGGTAGGCGCCGGTCGTGACGTCGTACGCCGTCGACCCGCTGGTCACCCCGCCGAAGACGGGCACGCCCTGGACCGTGGTGTTGGCCAGGCCCAGCAGGCTCTCGCGGATCCCGGCGACCTCGGTCTGGTAGGCGGCACGGGAGGGTCCGGACAGGGCGCCGTCGTTGAGGCCGGCCACCGTCTTCGCCCGGACGCTCTGCACCTGCTTGATCATGTTCTGCAGGGCGGAGTCCGTCGCGTCGAGCAGGCCGATCCCGTCGTTGATGTTCCGGGCGTACTGCGCGGCACCGGCGAGCTCCTGGCGGGTCTGCATCGCCGCGTTCGTGCCGGTGGGGTCGTCGGAGGGCTTGTTGATCGTCTTGCCCGACGTCAGCTGGGCCTGCAGCTTGGAGATGGCCTCCTGGTTGCGGTTGAGGCCCTGCAGTGCGGTGACGGCGAGCGAGCGCTGGGTGATCCGCATCAGGTCACAGCCCCACTCGGCCGGTGCGGTTGATCAGCACGTCGAGCGTCTCGTCGATGGTGGTGATCATCCGCGCGGCGGCGGAGTAGGCGTGCTGGAACTGCAGCATGTTCGTCATCTCCTCGTCGAGGTTGACCCCCGAGACGGACTCGCGGGACGCGTCCACCTGCGCGGCGACCACCGTCTGGGTCTGCAGGTTGCTCGTGGCCACCGACGCCTCGACGCCGAGGTCGACGATCAGCTGCCGGTAGGCGACGGCCGCCCCGGTGTCCGCCCGCGCCATGGCGGCCAGCTTCGCGGCGTTGCCGGCGTCGGCCGACGGCCTGGCGGCGACGGCCGGCGGTCCTGCGACCGCCGGGATCGGCGCCATCGACGCGGCGGCGAGCTTCGCCGGATCGGTGATCAGCAGGGTGATGTTCGCTGCGGTGACCGGGACGGCCGGCACGGTCCCCGAACCGAACATCGGGCCGCCGGGGGCGCCGTTCTTGTCGTAGGCGTCCGGACCGGCGTGCACGGCGTTGACCTGGGCGGCCAGCTGCTGGGCGACCGCGTCCAGCTTCTGCTGGTACCGCGGGATCGTCTGGCTCAGCGCCGTCAGCGCACCGCCCGCCGTGCCACCGAGGGCGAGCCGGGTGCCGCCCGGGTCGGTGACGAACGAGGGGTCCGTGGCCGTGGCCTCGGCGGGCACCTCGGTGCCGACGACCCGGATGCCGATCGCCGAGACCCCGGAGACCAGCATCGCGCCGGCGACGGAGACGTCGACCTGCCCGTCGTCACCGGGGCTGGACGTGGCACCGATGGCGGTGGCCAGGTCCTTGACCAGCCCGTCCCGCTTGTCGGCCAGCTCGTTGACCGGCAGGCCGGCCTGGGTCGCCCGCTTGATCGCCCGGTTCAGGTCGGCGATCGACTGGGTCTTCGCGTTCACGTCCTGCGCCAACGTGTCGAGGCTGTCGCGGGTCTGGGTCCACTGCTTGTCCAGGTTGGCGCTCGTGGTGTGCAGCTCGGCGACCAGCGTGGCCGTCTTCTGCAGCACGGCCGTGCGGGCGCCGTCCTCGGTCGGGTGGTTGGCGACGTCGCCCCAGGCGGTGAAGACGCCGGTGAGCTTCGCCTGGATGCCGGTCTCGCCGGGCTCGCGGAAGGCCTGCTCGATCTGCGCGAGGGTGGCGTCCTGAGCGGTCATCCGGGCGGTCGAGGCGGACTCGATCTGCGCCCGGCTCTCCAGGAAGCCGTCCCGGATGCGGATCACCTTGTCGGCGTCGACGCCCTGGCCGACCTGGTTGCTGACCGCGTACATCGCCGGGACGGCGTTGCCACCGATCGACTGCAGTTCCGCCCGCTGGCGGGAGTAGCCCGGGGTGTTGACGTTGGCGATGTTCTGCCCGGTGACGTCCAGCCCGCGCTGCTGCGCCCACAGGGCCGTGGTCGCCGTGTTCAGACCGGAGAACGAGCTCACAGCGCACCGTCCAGGGTGACCGAGCGGTAGGCGTTGCCGGCCGCGCGGCCGGACTGGGTGTACGTGCCGGCCGCGGTGTTCGGCTGGGTGGTGTTCAGGGCGTCGTTGATGACGGCCAGGCCGCTCTCGATCAGCTCCTTGTTGGTGTCGGAGAGCCCGCGGAGCTCCGAGACGAGGAGCAGGAGGGCCTCGTGGTGCTTGGCGTAGAGGTCGTCCCACGGGGCGGGGGCCGAGTCGGCGAGCTGGCGCAGCGAGGGGTTGGCCTCCAGCCCCAGCCGGCCGGCGATCTGCTCGGTGGCCGCGGCCCGCTCGAGCTCGAGGGTCCGCAGCTGCTCCAGGACCACCTCGATCTCGTGGGCGATCCGGGCCAGCCACCGGCTCTTGCCGGTGACGATGAGGTACTGCTTCTCCTCGGCCTTGAAGAGCAGGAGGTCCAGCAGTTCCTGCTCTCGCCAGAGCAACGTCGACAGGTGCTGGTGGTCCATGCCGGCCTTTCCGTCGTCGTGTGCAGCCCGTCGTGCAGGCCTGGGCCCACCGGGACCGGCGGGCGCTGTCGATCTCCACTTCGGCACCCGGCGGCGCCCGGTCAAGCCGAGATGGCTCGAGGTCACCCGGAAATGTGTCGATGGCGGTGCCACGTGGGCGGCGGTCAGCCGAGAAGGAGGGCGTGACCGCAGCCCGCCCCGCAGTGAGTGAGCGCCGACCCGCCGACGTCGACGCGCTGGTGACCACCCATCTCGCGCTCGCCCAGTTCGCGGTGAACGCAGTGGCCTCGCGCATCTCGCTGCCCAGCCACGTCAGCCGGGACGACCTCCTCTCCTGCGCCAGCGTCGCGCTGGTGGAGGTGGCCCGCCGCTTCGACCCGACCGCCGGGGCGACCTTCGCCACCTATGCCCTGCCGCGCCTGCAGGGCGCCGTCCTGGACGAGCTGCGCTCCGGCGACTGGGCCAGCCGCTCGGTCCGGGCCGCGGCGCGGCGCACGGACGCGGCGACCGATGCGCTGACGATCAGCCTGGGCCGCCCGCCGACGAAGGAGGAGCTGGCCGCCAGCCTCGGCGTCCAGCGCTCGGAGCTGGACTCCCTGCAGATCGACGTGCACCGGGCCGTGATGGTGAGCATGGACGCCGAGACCGGCACCGACGGCGGCTCGCTCGACCTGCCCGACACCGGTGACTCCCCGGAGCGCGCACTGCTGCGCGGGGAGCGGGCCCGGCACCTGCACGAGGCGATCCGCGCCCTCCCCGACAAGCTCGACGAGGTCGTGGAGCGCAACTTCTTCGGCGACGAGTCCCTCACCGACATCGCCGACTCCCTCGGCGTGACCCTGTCCCGTGTCTCGCAGATGCGGGCCCGCGCGCTCACCCTGCTGCACGCCGCGATGAGCGAGATCTGGGACGGCACCGCCGTCCCCGCCGACGGTGGCGTGCGCGCCCGCAACCAGCAGCGCGCCTACGTCGAGCGGGTCGCCGCCCGCCAGTCCGCCGGCTGGACCGCGGCGACCCCTCCCCCGTTCCCGGTGCCCCAGCCACGTGGCCGGGCCCGGCGCGGCTGGGTGGTCCCCGAGCGCGGCGCAGCCGCCCAGCCCGCCTGAGCCGCCGCCCGGCTCCAGTCACATCCACACCACGGACCTCACCCGTTCGGGTTGAGACCGGGTCCTCCGGACCGTAGAAGAGATCGATCCCGCCGCACGGCTGCGGCGGTTCCTTCTCGTTCCCGGTCCACGGAGGGCCCGCATGAGCCTGGTCGTCAACAGCAACATCGCCGGGCTGAACTCAGCCCGCGTCCTCGGCATCGCCGATCGGCAACAGAGCACGTCGATCGAGCGGCTCTCCTCCGGCCTGCGGATCAACCGCGCCGCCGACGACGCCGCCAGCCTGGGGATCGCCGAGGGCCTGCGCACCCAGATCGGCGGGCTCAAGGTCGCGCTGCGCAACAGCCAGGACGGCATCTCGGTGCTGCAGACCGCCGAGGGCGCGCTCACCGAGACCCACTCCCTGCTCCACCGGATGCGGGACCTCGCCGTCCAGGCGGCGAACACCGGCGGGCTGGACGACGCAGCCCGGGCGAACGTGCAGACCGAGATCGGGCAGCTGCGGGCCGAGCTCGACCGGATCGCGGAGACGACGTCCTTCAACGGCCGCACGCTCCTGGACGGCAGTTACCGCGGGACCTTCCAGGTGGGCGCGGACGCGGGGCACACGATCACCGTCGGCTTCGGGCCGGCGATGAGCGCGGCCGGCCTGGGGGTCGCCGGCGTGGACGTCACCGCCGCCGGCACCGGCGGGACGACGGCCTCGGCGACCACCGCCGCCGCCGGGGGCACCGCCTCCTCGGTCACTCTCGGCACCGCGACCCTCACCGCCGCCGACTTCGACTCCCTCAGCGGGTCCGTCAGCCTCGGTGGCCGCACCCTGGACCTGGGGTCGCTCCGGTTCGGCCCGTCCGACACCGCCACCGAGAAGCTGGCCCAGGTCGACGCGGCCCTGACGGCGACCTTCGGCGCCGGTTCCGTCACGGCCGCGAACTCAGGCGGGCTGGTGCTCACCGGCACGGCCCCGCCGCCCGGCGCCTCGGCCCAGGACCTGGCCGCCGCGACCGTCGTCTTCGAACCCGCCTCGGGGGCGTCCCGGGCGCTCGGGGCGATCGACGCGGCGATCGGGCAGGTCTCCACCGCCCGCGCCGAGCTCGGTGCCGCGCAGAACCGGTTCGAGCACAACATCGCCAAGCTCGGCGTGGCGCTGGACAACACCGCGGCCTCGGAGAGCCGGATCCGGGACACCGACATCGCCGCGGAGATGACCACGGTCAGCCGGGCGTCGATCCTCACCCAGGCCGGCACGGCGATGGCGGCCCAGGCGAACCAGACCCCGCGCGGGGTGCTGCAGCTGCTGAGCTGACCGGGTCTCCCACCCGAACGGGGGACATCGCCGCGGGGCCCTCAAGGACTCCCGGACCCGCTCCGTTGACAGGGGTACGAAGGCCACGGCACGGATGCCGCGGTCACCCCGTCCAAGGAGGAACACCATGGGTCTGTCCGTGAACAACAACATCGCGGCGATGAACTCGTACCGCAACCTGTCCTCGACCGACAGCCAGATGGCCAAGTCGCTGGAGAAGCTGTCCTCCGGCTTCCGGATCAACCGCGCCGCCGACGACGCGGCGGGCCTGGCCATCTCCGAGGGCCTGCGCTCGCAGATCGGTGGCTTCAAGGTCGCGGTCCGCAACACCCAGGACGGTGTCTCGGTCGTGCAGACCGCTGAAGGTGCGCTCACCGAGACGCACAAGATCCTCCAGCGCATGCGCGACCTGTCGGTGCAGGCCTCCAACGAGGGCTCGCTGAACGCCGACGCGAAGAAGAACATCCAGTCCGAGGTCGGGCAGCTCAAGTCCGAGCTGGACCGGATCGCCAGCACCACGACCTTCAACGGCAAGAAGCTGCTCGACGGCAACTACTCCACCACCTTCCAGGTGGGCGCCAACTCCGGTGAGACCATCGCGGTCAACATCGGCACGGCGATGGGTGCCGCCGGGCTGAAGGTCGGCGGCGTCGACGTCACCGGTGCCGGGCTGTACACCAACAACGCCACCTCGGGCACCGCCGGTGGGGTCACCACGACCAACGCCACCAGCGGCACCAACGCTGACCTGGTGATCACCAAGGCCACCAACGAGGCCGACTTCGCCGGTGCCAGCGGCGCCGCCTCGGCGTTCGAGAACCTGTCGGGCAACATCAGCTTCGGTGGCAAGACCTTCGACCTGGGTGCGGTGGACTACTCCGGTGCCGCAGCCGGCGGCACCGACGGCGTCACCAGCGCCGGCGAGGCCCTGACGGCGCTGAACACCGCCGCCAAGGCCGCCCTCGGCGTGACCAGCGACGTCTTCACCGCCTCCGGTGGCTCGCTGACCTTCCAGGTCAACGACCCCGTCGAGGGCTACACCGGCGCAGCCGGCGTCGCCCTGGGCGGCACCAGCGTCACGGCGGCCCAGATCTCGGCGGCCACGCCGACCTTCACCGCCGCCACCGGTGCGACCGACGCGATCGACAAGATCGACGCGGCGATCAAGTCGGTCTCCACCACTCGCGCCGACCTGGGTGCCATCCAGAACCGGTTCGAGCACACCATCAACAACCTCAACGTCGCCGTCGAGAACCTGACCGCGTCCGAGAGCCGGATCCGCGACACCGACATGGCCCAGGAGATGACCAACTTCACCCGGACCCAGATCCTGACCCAGGCCGGCACCGCGATGCTGGCCCAGGCCAACCAGGCCCCGCAGGGCATCCTCCGCCTGCTGGGCTGATCCACCCGCACCAGCTGAGCACCACCCGGTGAGAGGGGGAGACCTCCGGGTCTCCCCCTCTCCTCCGCGCGCCCGCGACCGCGGGTGGACCGGGCCCGAAATCAGTCCCGCGTTCGGGTCAACACCGGCTCAGTCCCAGCCGTAACAGGGAGTGCAACACCCCGCAGCACGGATGCAGCGGATGTCCCTGTAGGCCCCTTCCAAGGAGGAACACCATGGGTCTGAGCGTCAACAACAACATCGCGGCGATGAACTCGTACCGCAACCTGTCGGTCACCGACAGTCAGATGAGCAAGTCGCTGGAGAAGCTCTCCTCCGGCTTCCGGATCAACCGCGCCGCCGACGACGCGGCGGGCCTGGCCATCTCCGAGGGCCTCCGCTCGCAGATCGGTGGCCTCAAGGTCGCCGTCCGGAACACCCAGGACGGCGTCTCGGTCGTGCAGACCGCTGAAGGTGCGCTCACCGAGACGCACAAGATCCTCCAGCGCATGCGCGACCTGTCGGTGCAGGCGTCCAACGAGGGCAGCCTGAACGGCGACGCCAAGAAGAACATCCAGTCCGAGATCGGGCAGCTCAAGTCCGAGCTCGACCGGATCGCCAGCACCACCACGTTCAACGGCAAGAAGCTGCTGGACGGCAACTACAAGACCACGTTCCAGGTGGGCGCCAACTCCGGTGAGACCATCGCGGTCAACATCGGCACGGCGATGGGCAGCGCCGGGCTGAAGGTCGGCGGCGTCGACGTCACCGGCACCGGCGAGTACACCAACAACGCCACCTCGGGCACCGCCGGCGGGGTCACCACGACCAACGCCAGCAGCGGCTCCAACGCCGACCTGGTCATCACCAAGGCCACCGGCGAGGCCGACTTCGGGGGCGCCAGCGGCGCCGCCTCGGCCTACGACAACCTGAGCGGCACGATCAGCTTCGGTGGCAAGACGTTCGACCTCAACTCGGTCGACTACTCCGTCGGCACCGCAGACGCCGACGACAACGGCACCGTCAGCAGCGGTGAGGCCCTCACCGCCCTGAACACCGCCGCCAAGTCCGCCCTCGGGCTCAAGGACACCGCCGCCGTCTTCACCGCCTCCGGTGGCTCGCTGACCTTCCAGGTCAACGAGGCCGTCGAGGGCTACACCGGCGCCGCCGGCATCGCCCTCGGCACCACCCCGACCGCCGCCCAGGTCTCCTCGGCGACCGCCACCTTCACCGCCGCCACCGGTGCGACCGAAGCCATCGACGCCATCGATGCCGCGATCAAGTCGGTCTCCACCACTCGCGCCGACCTGGGTGCCATCCAGAACCGGTTCGAGCACACCATCAACAACCTCAACGTCGCCGTCGAGAACCTGTCGGCGTCCGAGAGCCGGATCCGCGACACCGACATGGCCCAGGAGATGACGAACTTCACCCGTACGCAGATCCTGACCCAGGCCGGCACCGCGATGCTGGCCCAGGCCAACCAGGCTCCGCAGGGCATCCTGAAGCTGCTGGGCTGATCCACCCGCACCGCCTGAGCGCCACCCGGTGAGGGGGGAGGTCCCCGGGCCTCCCCCCTCACTGCACTCACCGTCCCGAGCACCGGAGGTACCCCATGGCAGGCATGAGCGTGAGCACCGGTCTCATCTCGGGCATCGACTACCAGAGCATGATCAGCCAGCTGATGCAGGTGGAGGCGAACCCGCAGAGCCTGCTGAAGAACCAGCTGACCGCGACGCAGTCCGACGCGACCGCATACCGCGCCGTCAACACCCGGTTCGACACGCTCCGCTCGGCCGCCGCGGCCTTGAGCGACCCGGCGGCATGGACCGCCACCAAGGCCAGCAGCTCCTCCACCGCGGTCACCGCGACCGCCGGCCCAGCGGCCGTAGCCGGGTCGGTCACCTTCGCCGTCGACCGGCTCGCCACCTCCCACTCGATGATCACCGACGCCACCTGGACGGGCACCGACCAGGCATACGGCGCCGGCTCGATCTCGATCACCAGCGGCGGCACGACCACCGCCGTCACGATCACCTCCTCCACCGCGGGCGACCCCTCGCTCGCCGACGCGGTCGCGGCCATCAACGCCGACCCGAAGGCCGGCGTCACCGCCACCGCGGTGCAGGTGAGCACGGGCAGCTACCGGCTCCAGCTCACCGCGAAGGCCTCCGGCACGGACGCCGTCTTCACGATCGGCGACAACACCGGCTACAAGCCGGTCGTCGACGGGGTGGACGCGAAGCTCACCGTGGGCACCGGCACCGGCAAGTACGAGGTCACCTCGGCGACCAACACCTTCACCGGTCTGATGGCCGACACCACCTTCACGGTCTCGAAGGCCGACCCGGCCGCCCTGGTCACGGTCTCGGTGGCCAAGGACCCGGGTGCCACCGCGGCGAAGGTGAAGAACCTCATCGACGCGGCGAACGGCCTGCTCGACGCGATCACCTCCTACACCGACCCCAAGAGCACGACGGCCCTGCTCAAGGGCGACAGCACCCTGCGTGGCCTGGCCAACGACATCCTCGACGTCGTCTCCAGCGCGGTCGGCGGCGCTTCGGCCTCGATCGCCGGTGTGCAGACCACCCGGGACGGCAAGCTCACCTTCGACACGGCGGTGTTCACGGCCAAGCTGGCCAGCGACCCCACGATCGTGCAGGACCTCTTCAGCAAGAAGACGATCACGAGCACCGGTGCGGACGGGATCAGCGGCAACGCCGACGACGTGACCGCGCCGGTGGGGATCGCCGCCCGACTGGAGGCGCTGGCCAAGGGTGCGTCGGACGCCACCACCGGGTCGCTCACCCTGCTGGCCAAGAGCCAGGACCGGCTCGCCACGGACCTGACCGAACGCATCGCCGACTGGGACACCCGGCTGGCCATGCGCAAGGACACGATCACCCGCCAGTTCACCGCCATGGAGAAGGCCCTGGGCACGATGCAGAACCAGGCTGCCTGGCTCAGCTCACAGATCGCCGGCCTGCCCTCCTGGTCGAAGTCCTCCAAGTAGTCCTGACCCGCTGCCGCGCTGATCCACTGGAGATCCGAACCCGATGAGCACCGCTTCTCTCCGCGCCCGTTACCTGGGCGACACGGTCACCACCGCCTCCCCGCAGCGACTCCTGGTGATGCTGTACGACCGCCTCGCCCTGGACCTCGAGCGCGGGCACGCCGCCCTGACCGCGGGTGACCGTGACGCGGCGACCGAGCAGCTGCAGCACGCCCAGGACGTCGTCTTCGGGTTGCTGGAGAGCCTCCAGGTCGACGCCTGGGACGGCGCTCCGCGGCTGGCCGCCCTCTACAACTGGCTGATCACCGAGCTCGGCCAGGCGATCCTCAAGGCCGACCTGCGCCGGGTCGCCGACTGCCGCAAGATCGTCGAGCCGTTGCGCGACGCGTGGCGGGAGGCCGCGGCCTCCCTCGCAGCGGCTCCCGCGTGACCGGCGGCCCGCCCGCCGGGCGGAACCGGGTCGGGGACGTCCCCGCCCTGACCAGCGGGCGGAACTGGCCGGCGGTGCTGGACGCGCTCGAGGGCGACGTGTACGAGGCCGAGGAGACCCTCGCCCGCGGCCGGGCGGAGGAGATCGCGGCCTGGGGCCGCCGGTCCACCGATTGGATCCCGCCGAGCAACCTCGGCCCGCTGCCCGACGACCTGCGCGAGCGCGCCGCTCGGCTGCTGCAGCACCAGCTGGCGGTCGCCGAGGCGCTGGTCGAGCGGATCACCCAGTCGCAGAAGCAGCGCGACGTCGCCGCCCGGATGTCCTACGCACCGACCCGGCCGGTCGCCTCCTTCATCGACCGGGTGCTCTGACCCCACCCGCACCGCCGGCACTCCCCCGTCCCCCGGGGCCGAAGACGCGACTTCGGCCCCGGGGGACGTGTGCGTTGTGTGACTGGACGCGCCCGATCGGGTGCACGTGGTCATGCCAGCTGCTGCCGCTGCCGATGACTCAAGGGCACGGAACGCACCAACTTCGCCACGGATCGGCGGCCCCCTCGCTCCCAGGTTCCCCTGTGAGCGCGTCCCGCCGTACCCGGAGGTACCTCGTGCTCCGTCGCTCCCTGCTGGGCGTCCGGTGATCACCGACTCGACCATGACGGCGCTGCACGCGTCCCTCACCGGACTGCAGCAGCGCCAGCGGGTGACCGCCGACAACATCGCCAACGTCCAGACGCCGGGCTTCCTGGCCGGCCGGGTCGACTTCGAGTCGACCCTGCAGGCCGAGATCGTCAACGGACAGGTCCCGGCGGGCGGCCGGAGTTCCGTCACCCGCTCGATGGACCCGACCCGGACCGACGGCAACAACGTCAACCTGGACACCGAGACGGTCATCGCCACCGAGACCGGGCTGCGCTACCAGCTGTCGATCAGCGCCCTGGACGGCAAGTACGCCCTGCTGCGCTCCGCCCTGCGGACCCAGTGATGGCGGTCTTCGACACCCTCCGCATCGGCGGCTCGTCGTTGTTCGTCCACCGCAAGTGGATGGACGCCGTCGCGGACAACATGGCCAACATCAACACGGTCAACGCACCGGGCGAGGACGCCTTCCAGGAACGGATGATCGTCGCCGAGGCCGTCCAGTACGGCTCCGGCCAGGGCGGCGTGCGCGTCGCCGGCACCGAGCTCGGCAGCGCCGAGGGCCGGATGGTCTACGAGCCGAGCAACCCCCTGGCCGACGACGAGGGCTACGTCCGCTACCCCGACATCGACCTCGGCGACCAGATGACCCAGCTGCTGATGGCCCAGCGTGGCTACCAGGCCAACCTGGCCACCATCAGGAGCGCCACCGAGGCCTACCAGCAGGCCCTCCAGCTCGGGAAGGGCTGACCATGACCTCACCCATCGCAGGCATCTCCATCGGGATGCCGGGCATCACCGACGTCACCGGGGTCGCCGGCGCCGCCAACGCCGCCGCTCCGCGCTCCGTCTCCGGCGACGGCGGGTTCGCCGCCGTCCTCACCGGCTCGATCGACTCGCTGAACGCCGTGCAGGGCAACGCCGACGCCCTCGCGCTGCAGGCCGCCACCGGTGACCTGCAGGACGCCCACGACTACATGATCGCCAGCACTGAGGCCCGGCTCGCCACCGACACCGTGGTGACCCTGAAGAACTCGGCGGTCGCGGCCTTCACCGAGATCATGCGGATGCAGATCTGATGCCCGCCGCGCTCGCCGGACCGATGGACCGGGTCCGCACGCTGCTGGCGACGATCAGCGCCGGCCAGAAGATCGTCATCGGTCTGCTGCTGGCCGGGCTGCTCCTCGGTGGCTTCTTCTTCACCCGGTGGGTCACCGCGCCCACGCTGTCGCCGCTGTTCAGCAACCTGGCCTCCACCGACGCCTCGGCGATCGTCGAGGAGCTCAACGCCCAGGGGGTCGCCTACGAGCTCACCGACGGCGGCCAGACGATCATGGTGGCCAAGGAGAAGGTCTACGACCTGCGCCTGGCGATGAGCGGCCAGGGCCTGCCGGCCGGCGACGAGACCGGCTACTCGCTGCTCGACGAGCAGGGCATCACCACCAGCGAGTTCCAGCAGCAGGTCTCCTACCAGCGTGCGCTGGAGGGCGAGCTCGCCACCACCCTCAAGGCGCTGGACGGCGTCCGGTCGGCCGTGGTGCACGTCGCGCTGCCCAAGGACGACGTCTTCGCCACCGAGGAGGGCAAGCCGACCGCGTCGGTCCTGCTCGACCTCGCCCCTGGCACGAGCCTCGCCGGTGAGCAGGTGCAGGCGGTCACCCACCTGGTCTCCTCCAGCATCGAGAAGATGGACCCGGCCGACGTCACGGTCGCCGACTCCACCGGCGCGGTCCTCTCCGCCGCCGGGGAGGGTGCGTCCTCCGCCGCCGGTGACGCCCAGTCGCAGATGGAGCAGGAGTTCGAGGGGCGGCTGGCGGCGAACGCCCAGCAGATCCTCGACCGGGTCGCCGGTCCCGGCAACGCGGTCGTCTCCGTGCGAGCCGACCTGGACTTCGACCAGCGCGGCACGACGATCGAGAGCTACGACTTCAACGAGGGCACCCCGGCGCTGTCGGAGAGCACCACCATCGAGAACTACGAGGGCAACGGGGCCGCCGTCGGTGGGGTCCTGGGCGCGGAGGACCTCGGGGTCAACGGCAACGGCGAGTCCGCCTACGACAAGGAGACGGCCACCCGGAACAACGCCGTCGACAAGACCGTGGAGACCATCGAGGGAGCGCCCGGTGCCGTCCAGCGGCTGACCGTCTCGGTGGTGATGGACCAGGCCGCGGCCGGCGCGCTGAACCAGGCCCAGGTCCAGGACCTGATCGGCAACGCGGTCGGTCTGGACGTCGCCCGCGGGGACGCCATCACGGTCGCCGCGATGGCCTTCGACCAGACCGCCGCCGAGCGGGCCGCGGCCGACCTGGCGGCCGCCGAGGAGGCGGAGAAGACCGCCCAGATGTGGTCGATGGTCAAGACCGGCGGCATCGCCCTCGGCATCGCCCTCCTGGTGCTCATCGTGTGGCTGCGCTCGCGGCGCAATCGCGAGGAGTACGAGGAGTACGAGGACGAGGAGACCGAGGAGCGCATCCAGGTCGAGAGCGTCCGGGACCCGGCCCTGGACGACCGGACGGCGCTGCTGGAGGCCCAGCAGCGCGAGCGGGTCCGCGGCGAGATCTCGGAGATGGTCAGCGACCGTCCCGACGAGGTCGCCACGATGCTGCGCGGCTGGTTCGCCGACGCCAAGTGAGCACACGGTCCGGGGCCTCCCCCGGCGGGGCAGCCGCCCTGCCGGGTGGGGCCCCGGACTGCCGATGCAGGAGGTGGGCGCCGGTGGCGTCCCGAGGACAAGAGGACTGCCGTGAGCACCGCGAAAGGAGTTGAGCAGTGAGCATCGCCAGCGTCGAACAGCTCGTCGGGGTGCCGGCGACGACGCCGTCCGCGCAGCTCGCCAAGCCCCGCAAGGAGCTGCCGGGCCTGCGCAAGGCCGCGGTGTTCCTGGCCCAGCTGACCAAGGAGGAGGCCGGCGCCGTCCTCGCCCAGCTGCGCCCCTCCGAGGTCGAACAGCTGACCAGCGAGCTCATGGCGCTGCAGCGGGTCGACGGCAGGGACGTCGACGAGGTGCTCGGAGAGTTCCACTCGCTCATGCAGGCCCGCCGCTTCGTCGGCACCGGCGGCATCGAGTTCGCCCGCGAGGTGCTCGCCGCCGGGCTGGGCGAGGAGAAGGCCGACGGCATCCTCTCCCGGCTCAACGTCGTCTACACCGAGCTGCCCTTCGCCTCGCTGCGCAACAGCGACGTCCGGCAGCTGGTCACCTTCCTGAAGGACGAGCACCCGCAGGTCGTGGCCCTGGTGCTGGCACACCTGCCGGCGCCGCAGTCGGCCGAGGTGCTGTCGGGCTTCCCGCCGGACCAGCAGGCCGACGTCGCCTACCGGATCGCGATGATGGACCGCACCGCCCCGGAGATGGTCCGGATGGTCGAGGAGGAGCTCGGCCGCCGGATGGGCTCCCTGCTGGCCTACCAGGACATGGCGACCGTCGGTGGCGTCGAGACGCTGGTGGAGATCATCAACCGCTCCTCCCGGCCCACCGAGCGCTCGATCCTGGAGTGGCTGGAGAGCAGCGACCCGGAGCTCGCCGAGCGGATCCGCTCGCAGATGTTCGTGTTCGAGGACATAGTCACCATCGACGACCGGTCGCTGCAGCTGGTGCTGCGCGACGTCGAGGCCAACGACCTGGCCACCGCGCTCAAGGGCGTGAAGGCCGACGTCCGGGACAAGGTGGTCCGCAACCTCTCCGAGCGCGCCGGGGAGAACCTGCTCGAGGAGATCGAGCTGCTCGGCCCGGTCCGCACCCGGACCGTCGAGGAGGCCCAGGCCAAGATCGTGGCGGTGATCCGCACCCTCGAGGAGCAGGGTGCGCTGACCATCTCGCGGGGCGGTGAGGATGACTTCGTCGCCTGACGGCAGCGGCCGCGAGACCCTGCTGCTGCGCGGGGCGCCGGCGGCCGGCGCCGTCCCCTACCAGCGAGCGCCGCAGGGTGCGCCGGTGTGGGGCCGGCCGTCGGCGGTGCGCCCGGCCGCGCAGGACGCCGCCGCGCCGGCCCCGGCGGCGCCGGTCCCCCCGCCCCGGGCGCCGCGGATGCCCTCCGTCGTCCCCCCGGTCGCCGCCCACCCCACGGCGGCGCACAGCGACCAGGCCGCGACCGCACGGGTCGGACTCCGGCTGGGCGAGGTCTACGCCGAGCAGCTGGCCCGGCTGCGGGAGGAGGCCCGCCGGGAGGGCTGGGCCGCCGGCCACGCCGAGGGCCTCGTCGCCGCCGAGCAGGTCGTCCGCGCCGCCGAGCAGGCCGCCGAGGAGCGGCTCGCCGACGTGCAGGCCCGCTGGGAGCGCCGGCTCGCCTCGGCCACCGCGGCCATGGGCGCCGCCGTCGAGCGGCTGGACGAGACCGCCGCCCCGGCGGTCGACGAGCTGCGGGACAGCATCCTGGACGCCGTCGTCATCCTGGTCGGCGACCTGTTCGGCCGGGAGCTGGCCATGGCGGCGGAGCCCGGCCTGGACGCCCTGCGCCGGGCCCTGACCCTGTGCCCCGACGACGTGCCGGTCGTCGTCCGGCTGCACCCCGACGACCTCGCGGAGGTGCCGGCCGAGGCGCTGGCCCAGCTGCCGGCGTCGGTCACCGTCCGCGGGGACGCCGACGTCGAGCGGGCCGGCGCGCTGGCCGAGGCCGGCACCCAGCGGGTCGACGCCCAGCTGAGCGCGGCGCTGGACCGCGTCCGCGAGGTGCTCCGGTCATGAGGGCGACCGTCGACGCCCTGGACAGGAGCGACCTCATCGACAGGGCGCGTGCGGCCGCCCGCCCCCAGCTCACCGGCATCGTCACCGGCGCGATGGGCCTCACCCTCTCCGTCGAGGGCGTCTCGGCGGCCGTCGGCGACCTGGTCGAGGTCCGCACCGGCCCCCAGCCGCTGCTCGCCGAGGTGGTCGCCGTGCAGCGGGACCGGCTGACCTGCATGCCACTGGGCGACCTCTCCGGCGTCCGCTCCGGCGCCCGGGTGCGGGCCACCGGCATGCCCCTGCAGGTGCCGGTCGGTGAGGCGTTGCTCGGCCGGGTGCTCGACGGGCTCGGCCGGCCGATGGACGGCGGCCCGCCGCTGGGCAGCGCGATCCGGTACGTCGACCTCACCAGCCAGACGCCCAACGCGCTGACCCGGGCCCGGGTGAACCGGCAGCTCACCACCGGCGTCCGGGCCCTGGACACCCTCGTCCCGGTCGGCCGCGGCCAGCGGCTGGGCATCTTCGCCGGGTCCGGCGTCGGCAAGTCGACGCTGATGAGCCAGATCACCCGCGGCACCGACGCCGACGTGCGGGTGATCGGGCTCATCGGTGAGCGTGGCCGGGAGGTCCGCGAGTTCCTCGAGGAGGACCTCGGCCCGGAGGGGATGGCGAACACCGTCGTCGTCGTCGCCACCTCCGACGAGCCACCGCTGGTGCGGCTGAAGGCCGCCTTCGTCGCCACCCGGATCGCCGAGGGCTTCCGCGACCAGGGCCGCGACGTGCTGCTGATGATGGACTCGATCACCCGCACCGCGATGGCCCAGCGTGAGGTCGGGCTCTCCGCCGGCGAGCCACCGGCCACCCGCGGGTACCCGCCGAGCGTCTTCGCGATGATGCCGAAGCTGCTGGAGAAGGCGGGCACGTCCACCACCGGCTCGATCACCGGCCTCTACACCGTGCTGGTGGAGGGCGACGACCACAACGAGCCGATCGCCGACACCGCCCGGTCGATCCTCGACGGCCACGTCGTGCTCACCCGCAAGCTCGCCACCGCCGGGCACTTCCCGGCCATCGACGTGCTGGAGTCGATCTCCCGGGTCGCCACCACCATCGTCCCGTCGCCGCAGATGACCGACGCCCGGGAGGTCCGCCGGATGATGGCCGCACTGCGCGACGTGCGGGAGCTGATCGAGATCGGCGCCTACCAGACCGGCTCGGACCCGCTCGTGGACCGGGCCCGCCGGCTGGTGCCGCAGATCGACGCCTTCCTGCGGCAGGCCGTGGACGACCCGACCTCGACCCCCGAGGCGTTCGCCCGACTGCACGCGATCGCCACCACGGCGTGAACGACCTGCGGTGAAGCAGCCGGCCTTCCGCCTGGAACCGGTGCTGAAGCTCCGCCGGACCGAGGAGCGCGCCGCCGCCCTCGCGTCGGCCCAGGCCGCCCGCGAGGCGACCGAGGCCGCCGAACGCGCCGAGCGGGACGCCGCCGCGCTGACCGAGCGAGCACTGCCCGGGCACCCCACCGGCTCGGCGCTCATCGCCGCGATGGTCGCATCGGCCGCTGCGGCTGCCGATGTGTCTGCTGCACGGGCACTGGCCGTCGCACGCGCCGAGCAGGCCGAACTGGTCCGCGCCCGGTGGACCGCCGCCGCCCAGCGCACCAAGGGCCTCGAACGCCTGCGCGAGCGGCACGTGGCGGCCCTGCAGGAGGCGGCCGACGCCGCCGAGGAACGCGTAGTCGACGACCTGGTCACCCGCCAGCACAGCACCACCAGAGCCCGCGAGGACGAGACGAGCAGGGAGGAGACGACGTGGACGGACTGACCGCGGTGCACAGCCGGATCGGGCAGATCCAGGCGCGCTTCACCCCGCCGGTGACCCAGCAGGCCGCCTGGGCCAGCGCGGCCTCCGCCGCCGGCCTCACCGGCAGCAGTGCGGCGAGCGCGACCGCGGGGAGCACCGCAGCGACCGGCACCGGCGCCGAGGTCGTCGGGGCAGCGACCAAGTACCTCGGCGTCCCCTACAAGTGGGGCGGCACCGACCCGGCGACCGGCCTCGACTGCTCCGGCTTCACCCAGCGGGTCTACGCCGACCTCGGGATCAGCATCCCGCGCACCTCCGCCCAGCAGGCCACCGCCGGCCGGCCGGTCGCCTCCCTGGCCGAGGCCCAGCCCGGCGACCTGGTGTTCTTCGACAACACGTCCTCCCGGCCCGGCATCGACCACGTCGGGCTCTACATCGGCGGCGGCAAGATGATCGCCGCCCCGCAGGCCGGCGACGTGGTCAAGGTGCAGGACGTCGGCAACCCGACCCTGATCCGCCGGGTGCTGCCCGAGGGCGCCAGCACCACCCCCGTCGCCCCTGCGGCCGGCGGCGGCCTCGCCGGGGTGCCCTACGCCGACCTCTTCGCCCAGGCCGGCGCCCGGCACGGCGTCTCCCCCGCACTCCTGGCCGCGGTCGCCAAGACCGAGTCCGGGTTCAACAGCTCCGCCAGGTCGTCCGCGGGCGCCACCGGGCTGATGCAGTTCATGCCCGCCACCGCCAAGGGGCTCGGCGTGGACGCCCTCGACCCCGCGTCCTCGATCGACGGTGCCGCCCGCTACCTGAGCAGCCTGACCAAGCAGTTCGGCTCCACCGAGCTGGCGCTCGCCGCGTACAACGCCGGCCCGGGCACGGTGCAGCGCCACGGCGGCATCCCGCCCTACCCCGAGACCCAGTCCTACGTCCAGAAGGTCACCAGAGCCGCGGAGGCCTACGCATGAGCAGCCCGACCACCCTGCCGGTGATCTCGGCCCCGGCCCGCTCCGGTGCCGCCGGCCACGGCTCGACCGGCCGGACCGCCGCCGGCGACCGCGCACCCGCGTTCGCCAGCGCCCTCGACGACGCCCTCGGCAGCGAGCGCGGCCCCTCCCGCGCCTCCCAGCGGGCCGCCGACCGCGCCACCGAGCGGGCGGCGGACCGGTCCGCCGTCCGGTCCCCGGACCGCGCCGCCGCGGCCGCCGGCCGGCCCGATCGCACCGCCGACGCCCCCGCCGACCGGATCGACCCGTCGGCGGCCGACCCCGCGGAGGAGGCCGCCGACGGCAGCACCGACGCCGCTGCGCCCCCGGTCCCCCTGCAGCCCGGGTTGTGGGCGCTGCTGGCCGCGGCAGCACCCCTGACCGCGGAGAGCACCGCGGGCCTGGGGACGACGGCCGCCGCGGCCGGCCTGATCGGTGCCGTCACCGGCGCCGGGCAGTCCGCCGACGGCTCGGCCGCCCTGGCGGGCCTGCCCGCTGCGGCGGTGACGCCGCCGGCCACCGCAGCCGCCACCCCGGCTCCGGCCACGCCGCTGCCCGCCCCGACCGTGCCCGCCCTGGCCGTCCCCGCCGCCGTCGATGCCACCGCAGCGCTGGCCGAGGCCGCCGGGCTCACCGTCGTCGTCGACCCGGCCGGTGCCCCGGCGGCGCTCCCGGCGACCGGTCCTGTTCCCGCAGGCGCTCCCGGTGCCGACCCGGCGGCCACCACCGACACCGCGGGGACGCCGCTGCTGTTGCCGCCCACCGGCGACGCCACGGACACGGCGGGCACCGGCTCGGGGAGCGCAGGCGACGATCCCGCCCCGGCGGCACCCGGGCCGACGGCCTCGTCCGCCGAGGCCGACGGCGCATTCGGGCTCCCCGGCCCGACGCCGGCTGTCGCTCCGTCCGCCGCGGCGGCCGGGGCTGCGGTGCCGGGCCCGGCGGAGACCCCCGTCGCCGCCCAGCTCGGCCGCCAGCTCGCCGTGCTGCACAACGCCCCGGACGGCAGCCAGACCATGACCGTGGTCCTCACCCCGGACGACCTGGGCCCGGTGTCGGTCCAGGTCACCATCGCCCGCGGCGTGCTCGACGTGACCCTGCACGGTGCGCACGAGGCCGGCCGGCAGGCGCTGCTGGACGCCCTGCCCGACCTGCGCCGCGAGCTCGACAGCGCCGGCCTGACCGCCGGCCGGGTCGAGGTCGGCGCGGACGGCGGCGACGCCGGCACCGGCGCACGGACCGCGCAGCAGCTGTTCGACGCCCAGACCGGTCAGCAGGGCCGCTCCGGCCAACCGGACCAGCAGGGCAGCTCGCGCAGCGACGCGCAGACCACCGACCGCCTCGGCCGCGGCAGTGCCGCCCTGGCCACCGACCAGTCCACGTCAGCCGGCGTGGACGTCCGCGTCTGATCTGGAGACCGTGCGATGACCACCCCGATCACCGGGACCGTCGGTACGCCGACCGCCACCGCGACCACCGCGACCGACCGCTCGGACCAGATGGGCAAGGACACCTTCCTCAAGCTGCTGGTCGCGCAGATGCGCTTCCAGGACCCGAGCAACCCGACCAGCAGCAGCGAGTTCATGGCCCAGACCGCGACCTTCACCCAGGTGGAGAAGCTCGAGGAGATCGCGAAGCAGAACGCCGAGCTGCTCACCCTGCAGCGCTCACTGAGCGCCGGTGCGCTCGTCGGCAAGCACGTGGCCTACACCGCCGACGACGGCACCACCGTCACCGGCGCCGTCTCCTCGGTGATCGTGACCGGCGGCAGCGAGCCGCGGGCGGTGGTCGGCGACAAGGCCGTGCCGCTGGGCCGGATCACCGAGATCACCGTCCCCGAGGTCGACACCCCCGCCACCACCACCAGCTGACCTGGCGTCCCCGCCTCCCCACACCGATCGCGAGGAGCTCCACCGTGCTTCGTTCCATGTTCTCGGCCATCTCCGGCCTGCGCGCCCACCAGACCAAGCTCGACGTCGCCGGCAACAACATCGCCAACGTCAACACCGTCGGCTTCAAGGCCAGCCAGACCGTCTTCGAGGACACCCTCAGCCAGGTGCTGCGCAACGGCTCCGCGCCGAACGGTGACGTCGCCGGCACCAACCCGGCGCAGGTCGGGCTCGGCGTCAAGGTCGCCGGCATCACCACGAACTTCGGCCAGGGCTCGACCCAGAACACCGGCCGGGCCAGCGACTTCATGATCAGCGGCGACGGCTTCTTCGTGACCAAGGTGGGCAACGAGAGCCTCTACACCCGGGCCGGCTCCTTCGACACCGACGGCGTCGGCAACCTGGTGACCCCGGACGGCGCCAAGCTGCAGGGCTGGATGGCCAACGCGCTGGGCGTCGTCGACCCGAACGGCCCGCTCCAGGACCTGCGGATCCCGACCGGCCAGGTGCTCGCCCCGGTCGCCACCACCGGTGCATCGCTGGCCGGCAACCTCTCGGCCGGGGCCACGGACGCCGACACCGCCGTGAGCTCGCAGATCAACATGTACGACGACCTGGGCAATGCCCACCCGGTCAGCGTCACGCTGTCCAAGAGCCCGGTCGTCGCGCCGGCCACCACGTCCAACGAGTGGACGGTGACCTTCGCCGACACCACCACCACACCTGCCACCAACCTGCTGAGCACGACCGTCGAGTTCTCCGACGGCAGTGGCGGCATCCCGGCCGGCACCCTGGTCGACCCCCCGGGGGGTGAGCTGCTGATCCCCGCGCCGACCGGCACGTTCGCGGCCTGGACGAAGCCCGTGACCGTCGACCTGTCCTCGCTCACCCAGTTCGGCGGCAAGAGCGACGCCGCGGCCAAGACGACCGCCCAGAGCGGCTCCGCGATGGGCGTGCTGGAGGGCTACTCGCTGGCCAACGACGGCACGATCGTCGGCATCTACTCCAACGGGCTGCGGCAGAACATCGGGCAGCTGGCACTGGCCACCTTCACCAACCCGGGCGGCCTGGAGAAGGCCGGCAACAGCTCGTACCGGGCCGGCGACAACTCCGGCAACCCGCTGGTCGGGCAGGCCGGCACCGGCGGCCGGGGCAGCCTGTCCGCCGGGGCGCTGGAGATGTCCAACGTCGACCTGGCCGAGGAGTTCACCGGGCTGATCGTCGCCCAGCGTGGCTTCCAGGCCAACAGCCGCGTGATCAGCACCTCCGACGAGATCCTGCAGGACCTGGTCCAGCTCAAGCGCTGATCCCCCTCCCCACCGAGATGGCCATCTCGGTGGGGGGTGAGGCGCTCACCTGCACGGACGGCCCGGTCATCCCGTCGGGGGGCCGGGCCGTTCAGCTCAAGCACCGCCCTCGACACGCCGATGACCTGACTGCGGCGCGATGAGGCCCGTTCGTGGCGACCCCGCCACACCCGACCCCTGGAGCAGTCCGTGATCCGTCTGACGCGCCTCAACGGCGAGCACTTCGTGCTCAACGTCGAGCTCATCCAGCGCGTGGAGGGCCACCCCGACACCGTCGTCACGCTCCGCGACGACACCAAGTACGTCGTCACCGAGACCGTCGACGAGGTGGTCCGCGCGGTCCGTGACTACCGGGCCAGCATCCAGGCGGTGGCCTTCCAGATGGACCGCGGCGAGTACCGGATGCCGACCGCACACACCGTGAAGGGCACCGACGACTCCTCGGTCCTGCCGTTCCCGAGCCGAGAAGAGCGCTGAGCCATGGACCCCGCCACCCTGATCGGGTTCGTCGTCTCCATCATCGCCCTGGTCGTCTTCATGATCCTGGAGGGCGCCGACCCGACCTCGCTGATCTTCCTCCCGGCGATCGTCCTGGTGGTCGTCGCGACCTTCGGCGCGGCGATGGCCAGCCAGACGATGGACGACCTGAAGAAGATGCCCACCTGGTTCAAGATGGCCGTGCTGCCGGCCAAGGTGCCGCCGGCCACGGAGCAGATCCAGACGCTGGTCAGCCTGGCCGAGAAGGCCCGCAAGGAGGGGCTGCTCGCCCTCGAGGCGCAGGTCAAGGACATCGACGACCCGTTCCTCAAGCGCGGGTTGCAGATGAGCATCGACGGAACCGACCCGGAGGACCTGCGCAGCATCCTCGAGGGCGAGATCTCGGCCAAGAAGACCGAGGACAAGGTCGCCGCCAAGTTCATGAACAACATGGGCGGCTACGCGCCGACCATCGGCATCCTCGGCTGCATCGTCGGCCTGATGAACGTGATGGGCAGCCTCAGCAACCCCGAGGCGCTGGGTCCGATGGTCTCCGCGGCGTTCATCGCCACGCTGTGGGGCGTCATGGCAGCCAACTTCTGGTTCCTGCCGATGGGCGCGAAGATCCTGCGGGTCAGCGCGCTGCAGGCCGCGCAGATGGAGCTGCTCGTCGAGGGCATCGCGGAGATCCAGGCGGGCACGAGCCCGCGGACCGTGCGCGCCAAGCTGAGCGCGCTGGTGCCGCCCAGTGAGCAGCAGCGCGAGGCGGCGTGAGCAAGAGCGGCGGGCACGGCGGCCACGGTGGCCGCCGGGCCAAGAAGCACGAGGAGCACGAGGAGCACGAGAACCACGAACGGTGGCTGGTGTCCGGCTTCGACATGATGACGCTGCTGTTCGTGCTCTTCGTGGTGCTCTACGCGATGAGCTCGATCGACCTCGCCAAGTTCACCGCCTTCGCCAACGGCGCGCGACAGGGTGCCGGTGCCCCGGTGACCATCCTGAACGACGGCGCCGCGATCGCCGCGCCGGTCGAGAACGACAGCCCGCTGAAGCCCGTCCAGGTCGCCCAGGAGGCCGCCATCGACGGCACCGCGCAGACCGAGGCGGAGCAGGCAGCGGCAGTGGCCGCCGCCGAGGCGGAGGCCCGGGCCGTCGCCGCCGAGGCAGAGTCGGCCTACGACCAGCTCGCGGCCGCGCGGGCAGCGATCGCCGCAGCGCTGGCCGCCGCGGGCCAGACCGGGGCCGCCCAGTTCATCATCGACGAGCGGGGCCTGGTCGTGCGCGTCGTCTCCGACCCGGTGCTCTTCGCGCCGGAGTCCGCAGCCCTCATGCCGCAGGGCGTCACCGTGCTGAACGCCATGGGGCCGACGATCGAGGACCTGCCCAACCTGGTCCGGGTCGAGGGCCACGCGAACTCCCTGCCGGTCACCCGCGGCGGCCCGTGGCCGTCGAACTGGGAGCTGTCCGCCGTCCGGGCCACCACCGTGCTGCGGCACCTGGTGGACGCCAACGGCGTCGGGCAGGGCCGGATGTCGGCAGTGGGCTACAGCGACACCCGGCCGCTCGTGCCGGACACCGACCCCAGCTACGTGACCGTGAACCGGCGGGTGGACGTCGTCCTCCTGACCATGGCCTCCCCGGAGGCCAACGCACTGCTGCCCGGCCTCGAGGCAGCCACCCAGACCACCGACACCACCCAGGCCACCGGCACGACCTCCGAGGGGAGTCAGGAATGAGCAGGAAGAAGAAGGAAGAGCCCGAGGACTCCGACGACGCCAAGGGCAGCGGCAAGAAGAAGCTGCTGATCATGGCGCTGGTCGCCGTGCTCGCGCTCGGCGCGGCCGCGTACTTCTTCGTCTTCAGCGGCAGCGGCGAGGCCGAGGCCGAGCCCGCGCCGGAGGCCGGCAGCGTCGTGCTGGCGGTGGAACCGGTGGCCATCAACCTGGCCGGCGGGAGCTACCTGAAGCTCGGCTTCACGCTGCAGTTCTCCCTCGCCTACGACGAGCACGCCGGCGGCGGCGGGCACGGCGGCGGCGCCACCCCGGACGGCTCCAAGGCCCTCGACATCGCCATCTCCCAGTTCTCCGGGGCTGCCCTGTCCGACGTGACGAGCAACCGGGAGGCGATGAAGGCCGCCTTCGAGGCAGCGGTCGTCGAGGCCTACCACGGCGACGTCTACGAGCTCTGGTACACGGAGTACGTCACCCAGTAGAAGGACCCCCTCGCCCCCCAGCACTCGCACGCTCGTGCCGGGACCCTGCAAGGGGGCCGTTCCAACACCTCACGGGTGTGCCCGGCTGACGCTCCGCCCCCACCGCCCCCACCGGGGCACACCTGCACCAGCCGGCGCCGAGCACATCGGCGCCGGCTGGTGTCCGGCGGTCAGGGTCACCGCACCCCCCGCCGATGAGGACATGCGTGAGCCTGTCCGACACCGTGGCCGACGCCCCGAGCGCCGCCCCCCGGCACCCTGAGGGGCAGGGGCGCGCCCGGCGCCGGGAACCGCGCACCTACGACTTCCGTCGTCCGACGAAGCTCTCCCGCGAGCACGTCCGGATCCTGCAGATCACCCAGGAGTCCTTCGCCCGCCAGGCGACGACGACCCTGACGTCCCTGCTCCGCACCGGCGTCCGGGTCGAGCTGACCGGCATCGAGCAGTTCTCCTACGACGACTACATCGCCACGCTGCCGCCGTCGTACTTCACGGCGACGTTCACCCTGGAACCGCTGGCCGGCAAGGGCGTGCTCGCCTGGCCGCTGGACTCCGCGATGGCGATGGTCGACCACATGCTCGGCGGGTCCGGCGCCGGCGACCAGCCCAACCGGCCGATGACCGGCATGGAGAGCGCCATCACCGGCCACCTGCTGGCCCGGCTGCTCGACGAGCTCGGCCAGGCATTCGCCCCGGTCACCGCGCTGACGCCGACGCTGGACAGCGTCGAGTACAACCCGCAGCTCGCCCAGGCCGCCTCCGGCTCCGAGACGGTCATGGTGGCGACCTACAGCATGCGGATCGGCGCGCGGGAGCCCGAGGTCACGCTCGTGCTGCCGTTCTCCTCCTTCGCCGGCCCGCTGAACAACGCGGCGTCCCCCCAGCTGTCGGACACCGCGAAGCACAAGCGGCAGCGGGCGCTCGAGGCGATCACCGAGCGGCTCAACGACGTCCCCGTCGACGTGAGCGTGCGGTTCAACCCGCTGGAGGTGCCCTCCGGTGACCTGCTGAGCCTGGCCGTCGGCGACGTGCTGCTGCTGCGCCACGCGCAGGACAGCCCGCTGCAGGTCACCACGAACGACGTGACGTTCGCCCACGCCCTCCCGAGCAACCACCGGCGCCGCCTGGCGGCCGAGATCGTCCCCGACACCGCGTCCGGCGGAAAGGACCCCGCATGACCACCGCCTTCGGCACCGACCGCTCGTCGGACTCCGACACCATCGCCGCAGCCGTCGCTGCTGCGGCCCAGGCCGCAGCAGCCGCCATGCCCGCCGAACTCGTCCTCCGGGCCGGGGAGACGGTCTCCGACCCCGAGTCGGTCCCGCTCCCCCCGACCCCCGGCGCGGCCGTCACCGCCGCACTGGGCGGCGAGGTCAGCGGCGACATCGTGCTGGTGCTCTCCGAGGAGATCGTCAGCGCGCTGACCAACTCCCCGGTCGGCCCGATGGACGTCGCCACCGCGCTGCGCCCCGCGCTCGAGGCCGCCGCCGGCGCCCTCGGCCGGGTCCGGGTCGCCGCCGAGCGGGTCGAGGACGTCGTCGCGGCGCTCGACGGGCTGCGGGACAAGGGCGTCTTCCTCGCGGTGCCTCTGATCAACGGCACCGAGATCGCCGCCACCCTGGCCCTGCAGGTCACCCTGCCCCGCCCGCGGGAGCGGCGCGGCAGCCTGGACCTGCTGCGCAACGTGGCCATGGAGGTCACCGTCGAGATCGGCCGGACCCGGATGACCGTGTCCGAGCTGCTCTCCCTCCACCCCGGCGAGGTCATCGAGCTCGACCGCGCCGCGGGCGCCCCGGCCGACCTGCTGGTCAACGGCACCCTGATCGCCCGCGGCGAGATCGTCGTCGTCGACGAGGACTTCGGCCTGCGGATCAGCGAGATCGTGACCGACGCCGGCGAGTACGGGGCTCCGCCCGCATGAGCTGGATGATCGTCCGCCTGGTGCTCTCGCTGGCGTTCATCGCCGCGGTCCTGCTCTTCGCCAGCAAGGTCGCGAAGAAGCGCGGGCTCGGCGGCGCCACCGGCGTCATCGAGGTCGTCGCCCGCCAGCGCATGGGCCGCGCCAGCAGCGTCTCGGTGCTGCGGGTCGCCGGCCGGGTGCTGGTGGTCGGCTCGACCGAGGAGCAGGTCACCCTGCTGGCCGAGCTGGAGGACGACGAACTGCAGGCCGCACTGGCCACCCAGGCCCGCCCCGGGGTCACCGGCGCGACCACCGAGCTGCCCGCCGCCCGGGTGCCGGTGCCCCGTGCGAGCAGCCGCGCCCTGGCCGGCTCGGTGCTCGACCGCAGCACGTGGACGACGGTCGTGCACGAGCTGCGCGAGCGGACGGTGCGCCGCTGATGACCGCCGTCCCCGTCCAGCTGCCGGCGCCGCCACCGACGTCCGGCCCCGCCCGCCGCCGTGCGGCCTGGCTGTTGCCGTTGCTGCTGCTGGGCACGGTCCTGCTGATGCTCCTGCTGGCCGGCCCGGCCTCGGCCGCCCCCACCGCGCCGGTCCCGCCGTCCGAGCCGGTCGCCCCGGTGGTGGACGACGGCGGCCTGGACATCTCCATCGGCGGGGACAGCCCGAGCACCGCGGTGACGTTGATCCTGGCGATCACCGTGCTGTCGATCGCACCGTCGGCCCTGCTGCTGGTCACCTCGTTCACCAAGATCCTCGTGGTGCTGGCGCTGACCCGGAACGCGCTCGGCCTGCCCACCTCACCGCCGAACCAGGTGCTCACCGGGATCGCGCTGTTCCTGACCATCTTCGTGATGGGCCCCGTGCTCAGCGAGATCAACGAGGTCGCCGTCCAGCCCTACCTGGACGGCACCATGAACGCCTCGGCGGCCTACGACTCCGGCGTCGAGCCGCTGAAGACCTTCCTGCTGGCCAACACCAGGGACGACGAGCTCAAGCTGATGGTCGGGCTGTCCCGGGAGGAGGCACCGGCGGACGCGGCGTCGGTGAGCATGCTGACCCTGGTCCCGGCGTTCGTGCTCTCCGAGCTCAAGAGCGCCTTCATCATCGGCCTGGTCGTCTTCATCCCGTTCCTGGTGCTGGACATGCTGGTCAGCGCCGCGCTGATGGCGATGGGCATGATGATGGTGCCCCCGACGATCGTCTCCCTGCCCTTCAAGCTGATGCTCTTCGTCATCGTCGACGGCTGGGCGCTCGTCACCACCGCGTTGGTGGGGTCCTACGGATGAGCCGCGTGACGACGTGCGAGCGAGCATCGCAGGGAGCGCCAGCGACCGAGGAGCGGAACGAGCTCGGAGGCACGCAATGAGCGACGCCGACGTCACCGAGATCGCCACCCAGACGATGATCGTCGCGGCGAAGGTGTCCGCGCCGATCCTGCTGACCGCCCTGCTGGTGGGCTTCATGATCTCGCTGTTCCAGGCGGCCACCCAGATCCAGGAACCGACCCTGTCCTTCGTGCCGAAGATGATCGCGGTGGCGATCGCGCTGCTCGTGACCGGCAACTGGGTGCTCTCGGAGCTGGTCTCCTTCACCGATCAGCTGTTCGAGTCGCTGCCGCGGCTGCTCGGCAGGACCTGAGGCCGCAGTGGACCTCGAGGTCCCCTCCGCGACCCTCGCGGCACTGCTGCTGGCCAGCACGCGGGCGGCCGGGTTCATCGCCCTGGCCCCGCCGTTCAACTCCAACGGCATCCCGCGGGTGGTCAAGGGCGCACTCGCGCTCTGCATCGCCCTGGTCACGTTCCCGCACATCTCCGGCACCATCCCGGAGGTCACCGCCGGCTTCCTCATCGCGACTGCGGTCACCGAGGCGGTCATCGGCGCCGCGCTGGGCTTCGTCGTCCAGCTGCTGTTCAGCGCCGTCCAGCTGGCCGGTGACCTGATCGACGTGACCGGCGGGTTCTCCCTGCAGCCGGCCTACGACCCGATGTCGCTGACCACGCAGGGGGTGATCGGCCGGCTGCACTACCTGCTCGCCATCACCCTGCTGTTCACCAGCAACGGCCACCTGCTGCTGGTGCGGGGGTTCGTCACCTCCTACGAGGGGCTCCCCGTCGGCGGCTCCCTGCCCACCGACCAGCTGGGCTCGGTCCTGATCACCGCCTTCTCGATGATGTTCCTGGCCGCGCTGCAGATCGCCGGGCCGCTGGTGGCGGTGCTGCTGCTCGCCGACGTCGCCCTGGCCCTGCTGTCCAAGGCGGCACCGGCGCTGAACATCTTCGCCTTCGGCTTCCCGCTCAAGATCATGATCACCCTGACCCTGCTGGGGCTGACCTTCCCGCTGCTGCCGCCGGCGCTCGACGGGCTGCTGGACTCCGCGCTCGACGCGATGACCTCGCTGCGCAGCGGCTGACGTGGCGGGAGGTGACTGATGGCCAAGGACGGTCCCGGCGGTGAGAAGACCGAGGCACCGACACCGAAGAAGCTGAAGGACGCCCGCAAGGAAGGGCAGATCCCGCGCACCCAGGAACTGGGCACCTGGCTGGGCGCGGCCGCGGCGAGCGTGCTGCTGCCCATGCTCGTGGGCGGGGCCTTCGGCTCCATCCAGGAGCTCTTCGTGCAGGTCGGCGTGGTCGCCAACGACCCCGAGCCGGCCACGATGCAGGCCCTGTTCGGCACCGCGCTGGCCGTCTTCATGACCGCGCTGCTGCCGATGGCCCTTGCGATGATGGTGATCGGCACCGTCGCCTCGGCGGCCCAGGGCGGGGTCACCCTCGCCACCAAGGCGATGAAGCCGACCATGAAGAAGCTGAACCCGTTCCCCGGGATCAAGCGGATGTTCGGCACCCAGGGCCTCTGGGAGGCGACCAAGGCGATCATCAAGACCGTCGCGCTGGCGGTCGTCATCGGCGTGACGTCCGACAACGCCATGCAGCTGGTGTCCGCCTCCGGGGCGCTGCCGCTGTCGGAGGTCGTGCACACCTTCACCGACTCCGCGGTGCTGATGTTCCGCGTCGTGGGCATCACCGGCCTGGTGATCGCGGTCGCCGACTACATCGTGGTGCGACACAAGATGATGAAGCAGCTCAAGATGAGCGTGTACGAGATCAAGCAGGAGCACAAACAGGCCGAGGGCGACCCGTACATGAAGGCCCAGCGGCGCTCGACCCAGCTGTCGATGTCCCGCAACCGGATGATGGCCGAGGTCGCCGACGCCGACGTGCTCCTGGTCAACCCCACTCACGTCGCCGTCGCGCTCAAGTACGACCCGCTGAAGGGCGCCCCCCGGGTGGTGGCCAAGGGCGCCGACGAGATGGCCACCCGGCTGCGCGCCCGGGCCGAGGAGTGCAAGGTGCCGATGGTCCAGGACATCCCGCTGGCCCGGGCGCTGCACGCCTCCTGCGACCTGGGCCAGGAGGTGCCGGCCCAGCTGTTCACCGCCGTCGCCCGGGTGCTCGCCTTCGTCATGCACCTGTCCGCGCGCGGCGTGCGTGGCGGGGTGCACCGGCCCGGCTTCGAGGCGCCGGTCACCGAGGGCCTCCCACGCGCCGGCCGGCGCCGCTGACCGAGGGCCCCGCCCACGTCGGGACGCCGCCGAGCTGAGGTCCGCGACGCCCGCTGTGACGCACGGTGCGGGCGACCGGCGGCGCGGTACGGAGCCCTCCCCGGACTGCCGAGAAGGTCGGTGGAGCGCGCACCGGTGCCCTCCTCCGCTGCCGGAGCGGCACCGCACAGGATCGAGGTCTCGTGGGAAAGCTGACGAAGGCCGCCGTCCCCATCGGGGTCGTCTCCATCGTCCTGATGCTCGTCGTGCCGCTGCCGGCGCCCGTGCTGGACGTGCTGCTGGCGCTGAACATCGTCGGGTCGCTGCTGATCCTGCTGGTGTCGATGAACATCAAGCGGCCGCTGGACTTCGCGATCTTCCCGTCACTGGTGCTGATCGCGACGCTGATGCGCCTGGCGCTCAACGTCTCCTCGACCCGGCTCGTGCTCACCGACGGCTACGCCGGCAAGGTCATCGAGGCCTTCGGGCACTTCGTCATCGGCGGCTCGCTGATCGTCGGCCTGGTGATCTTCGTGATCCTCACGATCATCCAGTTCGTCGTCATCACCAACGGTGCCGGCCGGGTCGCCGAGGTCGGCGCCCGCTTCACCCTCGACGCGATGCCCGGCAAGCAGATGGCCATCGACGCGGACCTGAACGCCGGCCTGATCAACGAGAAGCAGGCCCGCAAGCGGCGCAGCGAGGTCACCTCCGAGGCCGACTTCTACGGCTCGATGGACGGCGCCAGCAAGTTCGTCAAGGGCGACGCCATCGCCGCCATCATCGTCACGCTGATCAACCTCATCGGTGGCTTCGCCATCGGCATGATGCAGAAGGGCATGGCCCCCGGAGAGGCCATCTCCACCTACTCGCTGCTGTCGGTCGGCGACGGTCTGGTCTCCCAGATCCCGGCCCTGCTGATCTCCACCGCCACCGGCCTGATCGTCACCCGCTCGGCCTCCCAGGGCGACATGGGCTCGGACCTGATCAGCCAGCTGTCCCGCAACAGGCAGCCGGTGCGCATCGCCGGCCTGGGCGCCCTGGCCCTGTGCCTGATCCCCGGCCTGCCCAAGCTGCCGTTCCTGCTCATCGGTGGCCTGTTCCTGTTCATCTCCACCCGACTCACCGACCAGGTCGATGAGGACGACGACGAGAGCACCCCCGCGGACGCCGTCGCCGCGGAGCCGCAGCCGGACTCCCCCGAGGCGATCGCCGACCGGATGCGGGTGGACCCCCTGGAGCTGGAGGTCGCCTTCGACCTGGTCGAGCTGGTGGACACCGCCCGCGGCGGCGACCTCCTCGACCGGGTCAAGGCGCTGCGTCGCAAGGTCGCCATGGAGACCGGCCTGGTCATCCCGCTGGTCCGCACCCGCGACAACTTGGACCTGCCCGCCTCGCAGTACGTCATCTGGCTCAACGGCGTCCCCGCGGCCAAGGGCACGTCCCCGGCCGGCACGGTGCTCGCCATCGGTGACCACCTCGACGGGCTGCCCGGCAAGGCGACCCGCGAGCCGGTCTTCGGACTGGCCGCCAAGTGGGTGCCTGCCGAGCTGCAGCGGCAGGCCGAGATGGCCGGCGCCACCGTCGTCGACCGCTCCTCGGTCATCACCACCCACCTGGCCGAGGTCGTCCGGCAGAACGCCTCGGCGCTGCTGGGCCGGGAGGACGTCAAGGTGCTGGTCGAGATGATCCGCCGCTCGCACCCGGCCGTCGCCGACGAGCTCACCCCGGCGCTGCTGAGCCTCGGCGAGGTGCAGCGCGTGCTGCAGGCCCTGCTGGACGAGGGCGTGTCGATCCGCGACCTGGTGCGGATCTTCGAGGCCCTGTCCCTGCGGGCCAAGGTTTCCACCGACCTCGACGGCCTGGTCGAGGCGGCCCGCACCGCCCTCGGCGCGGCGATCAGCCACCCGTACGTGACCGAGGAGGAGCGGCTGCACGTCATCACCCTCGAGCCGTCGTTCGAGCAGCGTCTCCTGGAGGCCGTGCGTCCCACCGAGGGCGGCCAGGTGCTCGCCCTGGACGGGCACACCGTCGACGTCCTGGTCCGCGGCTGCACCGAGCTCCTCGACGAGGCGGAGCGGATGAACCTCTCCCCCGTGCTCGTCTGCTCCCCGCAGGTGCGAGCCGCCCTGTCCCGCCTGATCCGTCAGGTCCTGCCCCGCCTGTCGGTCATCTCGTACAACGAGGTGTCCCGCACGGCACAGATCGAGTCCCTGGGAGTGGTGAGCGGTGCCGTCGCGATCCGTTGAGGCAGCCACGCGTGAGGAGGCCGTCGCGGCCGCGCGTGCAGAGTTCGGGGCCTCGGCCCGGGTGGTCGGGGTCCGTCGCATCCGCTCCGGCGGCATGTTCGGCTTCTTCACCAACGAGCGGTTCATCGCCGAGGTCGAGGTGCCCGTGGCCGGGGCGACCACCGGGCCGAGCACCGGTTCGTCGACCGTGCTGAAGGACCCCGCCGGACCCGCGCGGCCGGCCGCCGCTGCCGGGCCGTCGATGGACGACCGGATGAAGGAGCTCGCCGACCTGCTGGGTGCGGCCTCGCCGGACGTCGACCTCTACGGCCGTTCCGGCTCCGTGCGGACCCCGGCCGGCGCGACCGCGGCCGCCGCGCCGGCCGAGCGCACCACCCCTGCGCGGACCACCTCCTCCCCCGCCGGCTCCTCCGCCGGTGCCCGGTCCGCTGCGCGGCCGGCGCGGCCAGCCTCGGCCGCGGCAGCCCCGGTGGCGGCCAAGCCGTTCACCCCCGCCAAGCACACCCTGATGCTGTCGGCGGAGGACCTGGTGCCGACGCCGGCGCCGACGCCGGTCGCCGACGAGCCGTCGGGGCCCTCCCCCTTCGCCGCTGCGCTGACCCGGATGGTCGCCTCCAGCCCCGTGCAGGCCGCAGCCGAGGACGCCGCTGTGGCGGCCGCGGAGGCCGCTGCGGAGCTGGCCGCGGTCGAGACCGCGGCTGCCCAGGCGGCTGCGGTCGAGGCCGCGACCGCAGAGGCCGCCCGGCTGGCCACGGCGCGCATCGAGGCGGCTGCCGCCGAGGCCGCCCGGGTGCAGGCCGAGGCAGCACGGGCCGAGGCAGCACGGGCCGAGGCAGCACGGGCCGAGGCAGCACGGATCGAGGCAGCACGGATCGAGGCAGCACGGATCGAGGCAGCACGGATCGACGCAGTGCGGCTCCAGGCGGAGGCCGAGGCAGCCGCCGAGGTCGCCCGCCTCCAGGCCGAAGCCGAGGCAGCCGCCGAGGCTGCCCGCATCCAGGCCGAGGTTGAGGCAGCCGCCGAGGCTGCCCGCATCCAGGCCGAGGTCGAGGCAGCCGCCGAGGCCGCCCGCATCCAGGCCGAAGCCGAGGCAGCCGCCGAGGCCGCTCGCCTCCAGGCCGAGGCCGAGGCAGCCGCCGAGGCCGCCCGGGTGCAGGCCGGGGTTGAGGCAGCCGCCGAGGCCGCCCGCATCCAGGCCGAAGCCGAGGCAGCCGCCGAGGCCGCCCGCATCCAGGCCGAAGCCGCGCGTCTCCAGGCCGAGGCGGCCGCAGAGGCCGAGGCAGCCGCCGCGGCTGAGGCAGCCCGCGCCCAGGCCGAAGCAGCCCGCGCCCAGGCCGAGGCAGCTCGGGTCCAGGCCGAGGCTGCACGGGTCGAGGCCGCCCGCCTCGAGACGGCAGCCCCGGCACTGTCGATGGTCGAGTCCGTCCGGAGTGCGGACGAGGAGCTGGCCGACCTGCTCGAGGAGGTCCTCGCCGCCAACGGCTCCGGCCGCGGCCGGCACCGCTCCCCCGAGGCGGGTGCCGAGCGGTCCACCGCGGCGGCCGACCAGGACGGCGACGCGGCCATCGCGGCCGCCTCGGCGATCGTCGAGTCCGCGGCCGCGCGCGCATGGCGCGCCCCGGCGCTCGCGGAGGACCGGGTGCGCGACGTCCCGCAGCCGTGGGCCTGCCAGACCACCGCCGCCGAGCCCAACGCCTACGACACCGGTGCCTACCGGACCGACGCGCACGCCGGCTACGCCAGCGACGACCGGATCGCCCAGCGAGCGGCGCAGTTCGCGGCCGCTCAGAACCTCGTCGTGGACGCCGTCGTCGTCGACGAGTCCCCGGCCGAGGAGGTCCGCTTCATGGAGACACCGTCGATCGACCAGCGCGCGCGGTTCGCCGTCCCGGTGGCCCTCTCCCCGGTCATGTCCCCCGCGAGGGCCCCGGAGATGGCCCGGACCGCGAGCGACCCGGCTCCGTTGCCGCTGGACGCCACCACCGTCCTGCCGCCGCTGTCGTTGATGCCGCCGCAGAACTTCGGCGGTTCGCAGCCGCTGCTGGCCTCCCGTCCCGGTGTCCCGCCGGTCCGCCGGTCGCGCCCGCCGGTGCCGGCGAGCACCCGACCCGCGCTCTCCGTCCGTCCGCAGGGACCGACCCGCCCGACGGCTCTCCCCGTGGCACCCCGGCCGGCTGTCCCGGCGCTGCCGGCCGCCGACGAGCCCGGCAGCCGCCTGGCGACCGTGACGCGGCTGGTCCCCGCGCCGTCGTCCACGGCGCTCGCCCCGTATCCGATGAGCGGCCCGGAGGAGCTGGTCATCCGGCTGCTGACCCTCGGGCTGCCCGACTCCCTGCTGGGACCGGACTTCACCAGCGACGCGGCCGCCCGCGGGGTGTACGCCGCGCTGACCCGCACCCTGGCCGAGCGCCTGCCCGCGGCTCCGCCGGCGCCGACGGAGCCCGGCGACGTGCTGATGCTCGTCGGCCCCGGGGCCGAGACGTTCGCCGCCGCCCGGTCACTGGCCTCCTCGCTGCGGCTGGAGCCCGAGGCCGTGCTGTGGGCCGCCTCCGGTGCGCTGGCCGGCCTGGCCCCGGAGGCCAGCCGGATCACCTCGGTGGAGACCGCCCTGGCACGCCGCCGGACGAGCGCGACCACCGGCGCGGTCACGGTCGTCGCCGTCGACGCCCCCCTGCGGACGTCCGGGGGGCCGTGGATGGAGCACATGCTCTCGGTCTGGTCGCCGACGGCGGTGTGGGCGGTCATGGACGCCACCCGCAAGCCCGAGGACCTCGTGCCGTGGCTGGACGGCCTGCCCCGCCTGGACGCCGTCGTCGTCGAGGACACCGACTCGACCGCTGACCCGGCCGCCGTGCTGGACCACGTCCCGGTGCCCGTGGCCATGGTCGACGGCACCCGGGCCACCGCGCACCGTTGGGCCTCGCTGCTGTGTGAGCGGCTGGAGGAGATGGAGGCGTGATCAGCCCGTTCCGCAGGGACGTCGTGGTGACCGGCTTCGTGCTGGCCATCCCGGTGTTCCTGCTGGGACTGCGCGGCGACTTCTCCCTCGATGACGTCACCGTCCGCCTGCTGTGGTGCCTGGGCGCAGCCTGGGTCGCGGTCGGCCTGCTCCGCTGGGCCAGCACCCCGTTCCCGACCCGACCGAGCCGCACGGCACCGCAAGACCAGCCCGCCGCCCCGACCTGACGCCTGGCCGGAGCTCTCGCGCAGTTGTGCCCGATGGCCCGTCGCTGCAACGGCGCCAGAACATGGACTCGGGCGCAAGAGCCCGCCGCAGCCCTGTCCACAGGTCGACCGTCACGCCACATCGCTGCTGAGCAAGGAGCCAGGCTGGCTGGATGACGGATCCGCTGCCCCCGGGAGTACTGCTCCGAGCATCGGCAGTCCGCCAGGGCTTCGACGACGGCGAGCTGGCGCGTCTGGTCCGCTCGAAGCAGCTCGACCGCCTGCAGCGTGGCGCCTACATCGACCCGCACGCTGATCGAGCTGCCCGTGCCCGAGCGGTGATCCTCGCGACGGTGGCCGGCCTCCGGCTGCCGGGGGCCGTCAGCCATGCATCGGCGGCGGCGCTGCACGGGCTGCCCACGTGGAGAGTCGACTCGGCGCGCGTCCATGTGACCCGTACGCCCCCGTCGTCCGGAGCCAACAGTGGGCGTGTACACCTGCACGTCGCCCGGCTGGCTGCCGAGGAGACCTCCGTGGTGGACGGCGTCCTCACGACTGACGTCACCCGGACGGTCGTCGACCTCGCCCGGACGCTGCCCTTCGAGTCGGCGGTCGTCACGGCCGACGCCGCACTCGCACTCAGGTCCACCACGGCAGCTCAGCTCGACGACGCCCTGCAACGGATGGGCGGCGCGCCCGGGACCCGTCGGGCGGCTCGGGTCATCGCCTTCGCCGACCGGCGCAGCGAGAGCGTCGGGGAGAGCCGCAGCCGGGTGATGTTGGCGCGGGCGGGGCTGCCCCCACCGGACCTGCAGGTCGAGGTGCGCCGGCGCGATGGGTCCCTGGTCGGTCGCAGCGACTTCGGCTGGTCCTCGTCACGCACGCTCGGGGAGTTCGACGGCCGGACGAGTACGGGCGACTGCTGCGCCCCGGTGAGTCGGCCGGCGACGCGATCTACCGGGAGAAGCTGCGGGAGGACGAGATGCGCGATCTGGGTAGGGAGGTGGTCCGCTGGACCTGGGCCGAGATCGACGAGGCCGGCGTGGTGGCTGCCCGACTGCAGCGAGCGTTCACCCGGGGCAGCCGCCACTGACCCGCTCTTGCGCCGTTGTCCGCGCTCTCGCTCTGGTGCAACAGCGCGAGAGCGACGGGAACGGCGCAAGAGCGGGCCCGGGCCGGCGGGACGGGGGCTCAGAGGGGGAGGTCCTCCAGCATCTCGGTGACCAGGGCGGCGATCGGGGAGCGCTCGGAACGGGTCAGGGTCACGTGGGCGAACAGCGGGTGGCCCTTCAGGCGATCGATCACCGCGGTGACGCCGTCGTGCCGGCCGACCCGGAGGTTGTCCCGCTGCGCGACGTCGTGGGTGAGGACGACGCGGGAGTTGGTGCCCAGCCGGGAGAGCACGGTGAGCAGCACCCCGCGCTCCAGCGACTGCGCCTCGTCGACGATCACGAACGAGTCGTGCAGCGAGCGGCCGCGGATGTGGGTCAGGGGCAGCACCTCGATCAGCCCACGGGCCACGATCTCCTCGACGACGTCACCGGAGACCAGGGCGCCGAGGGTGTCGAACACCGCCTGAGCCCAGGGCGCCATCTTCTCGCCCTCGCTGCCCGGCAGGTAGCCGAGCTCCTGACCCCCGACGGCGTACAGCGGCCGGAAGATCACGACCTTCTTGTGCGCCCGCCGCTCCATCACCGACTCCAGCCCGGCGCACAGCGCCAGCGCCGACTTGCCGGTACCGGCCCGGCCGCCCATCGAGACGATCCCGATCTCCGGGTCCAGCAGCAGGTCGAGAGCGACCCGCTGCTCGGCGGAGCGCCCGTGCAGGCCGAAGGCGTCCCGGTCACCGCGAACCAGCCGCACCTGCTTGTCCGGGGTCACGCGGCCCAGCGCGGAGCCCCGGCCGGAGAGCAGGACCAGCCCGGTGTGCGTGGGCAGCTCCGCAGCGGCCGGCAGGAACACCGAGCCGACGTCGTACAGCGCCTGGACGTCGGACTCCTCGACCGCGAGCTCGGCCATCCCGGTCCAGCCGGTGTCGACCGCGCCCAGGCCGCGGTACTCCTCGGTGTCCAGCCCCACCGCGGCGGCCTTCACCCGCAGCGGCACGTCCTTGGTGACGAGGCAGACGTCCCGGCCCTCGCTGCGCAGGTTCAGCGCAACGACCATGATCCGGCTGTCGTTGCTGTCGTTCCGGAAGCCGGGCGGCAGCACCGACGGATCGCTGTGGTTCAGCTCCACGTGCAGGGAACCGCCCTGCGCGCCGACCGGCAGCGGTGCGTCCAGCCGGCCGTGCTGCACCCGCAGGTCGTCGAGCATCCGCAGGGTCTGCCGGGCGAACCAGCCGAGTTCGGGGTGGTCACGCTTGTCCTCGAGCTCACCGATCACGACGAGCGGGACGACGACGTCGTGCTCGTCGAAGCGCAGCAGCGCGCCCGGGTCGGAGAGGAGCACGGAGGTGTCGAGGACGTAGGTGCGGCGAGTGCTCACGAATCGGCTCCCGTGGGACGACACCCTGGTGTCAAGGCGCGCCCCGGCTCGAAGGTGACCGGGTCCCGGCGCTGGGGCCGGGACACGGCCCCTCTGGTGAACGAACTCCGTCGCACCAACCGGGCCTCCCGTGGAGGGCGAGGTGAGCTCGTCCTCCACCGCCGACGCTATGCCCTCACACCGACAGGAACACCCCCCTGACACGCGCAGGGGTGAGACGAGACCAGTCGTTCGTCAGCTGGACTCCTGCCGGAAACGTCGGACTCCGAACCACCAGCCCGCGATCCCCATCGCGACGGTGAGCGCGGCACCCCACCAGGCGGTGCCGCTGCCGTAGTCGCCGTCGAAGAACGCGCGGGTGCCCTCGACGACGTGCTTGAGCGGGTTGACGTCGCTGATCGCCTGCAGCCAGCCCGGGGCCAGCGACATCGGCAGCAGGATCCCCGACAGCAGCAGCACCGGCAGGACGACGGCGTTGAGCAGCGGCGCGAACGCGTCCTCGCTCTTCAGCGTCAGCGCGAGGGCGTAGGAGACCGAGGCGAACGCCGCACCCAGCAGCGCGATGACCACCAGGGTCAGCAGCACGCCGACCAGCGGGGCGCGCAGCCCCAGCGGGATGGCGACCAGCACCAGCAGCGTGCCCTGCACCAGCAGGACGACGACGTCGCGCAGCACCCGCCCCAGCAGCAGCGCGGTGCGGCTGGCCGGGGTGACCCGCTGGCTCTCGATGACCCCGGCCCGGTACTCCGCGATCAGCCCGAACCCGACGAAGAGGGCGCCGAAGATGCCGAGCTGGACCAGGATCCCGGGCACGAACACCTGGTAGGCGTTGCCGGCGCCGAGCTGGACGGCGTCGGAGGTCAGCAGCGGGCCGAACAGGGTGATGTACAGGATCGGCTGCATCAGGCTGATCACCAGCCAGGCCGGGTTGCGCAGCGACATCCGCATCGCCCGGGCGAAGACGGTGTAGGTGTCCCGGACCAGGTTGCTGGTCGCGGTGGCGCTGGTCGGCCCGGTCTCCGGTGCGGTCGCGACGGTGCTCATCGGGCTGCCTCCAGCGGCTCGGCGGGGACGGCGGCCGGTGCCCCGGTCTCCCGCAGCGACCGGCCGGTGAGGCCGAGGAAGACGTCGTCCAGGCTCGGCCGGCGGCTCTCGATGCCGGCCACGGCGATCCCGGCGGCATCCAGCTCACGGACCAGGGCCACCAGGGCAGCGCCGCCGTTCGGGGCCCGACCGACCACCCGGGTCCCGTCGACCTGCGGTGCCTCGGCCCCGGGCAGGGCGGCCATCAGGCGGGCGACCTGCCCGGCCGAGTCCGCGTGCTCGGCGGTGACGGTCAGGACGTCGCCGCCGACGTCGGACTTGAGCTGGTCAGGCGTGCCGGAGGCGACGATCCGGCCGGAGTCGATGACCAGGATCCGGTCGCAGAGCGCGTCCGCCTCGTCGAGGTAGTGCGTGGTCAGGAACACCGTCGTCCCGCGCTCGGCGCGCAGACCGCGGATGTGCTGCCACAGGTTGGCCCGGGCCTGCGGGTCCAGCCCGGTGGTCGGCTCGTCGAGGAAGACCAGGCCCGGGACGTGCACCAGGCCCAGTGCGATGTCCAGCCGGCGGCGCTGGCCCCCGGACATCGCCTTGGGCTGGCGCTCCCAGAGCCCGTCGAGGTCGAGCTCACGGAACAGCTGCTTGCCGCGGGCAGTCGCCTCCGCGGTGCTGATCCCGTAGAGCCGGGCGTGGTCGACGACCTCCTCCCCGGCGCGGGCCTCGGGCGCGGTCGAGCCGCTCTGCGAGACGTAGCCGATCCGGCGGCGCACCCCGACCGGGTCGGCGACCAGGTCGCAGCCGGCCACCGTGGCGGTGCCCGCGGTCGGGGTCAGCAGGGTGGTGAGCATCCGCAGCGTGGTGGTCTTGCCGGCCCCGTTGGGTCCCAGGAAGCCGACGATCTCGCCGGCCCCGACATCGAGGTCCACCCCGGCGACGGCGTGCACCTCCTGCTTCTTCTTCCGGAAGGTGCGGGCGAGCCCGCGGGCGTGGATCACGCCGGGGATCCTCCACCGGCCCACCGACAGGAGTCGACCGCGTTCCGCTCCCGGCGGAGGATCAGCGGCGGACGCCTCGGCCCTCGCGGCGCGGCCGGAGCACCACCAGCGCCCAGGCCGCCGGCACCAGCAGCACCGGCCACTGCAGCGCCACGTCGCCCAGCCACAGCAGCCCGGTCAGCAGGAAGAGGGCCACCCAGCCCGCAGTCCAGAGCCCCAGGGCCTGCCGCTCCTCCGTCGTCCCGCCGGCCACGACGGTCAGGCGCCGGCCAGTTCGGCGGCGACGACCGCCGGGGTCAGCGGCTCGTCCAGCAGCCGCAGGAAGCGGTCGGCGACGGGCTGCCCGGCCGGCCGGGCGGCCAGCCACGTCGAGAGCAGGTCGTAGCCCTCGACGTAGGTGGAGATGTAGGCCCGCCACAGCGGGTCGGTGAGGAACCGGAGCTGCTGGACGGCGCGGTCGTGGCTGACCAGCCCCCAGCGCTGCAGGTGCGCGATCACCACGTCCGGGTCGGCGCCGCGGTCGTGCAGCAGGATCGCGGCGTCCTGGCGCACCCGGTTCAGCGGCGCAGCCGCAGCGGCGACCCGTTCGGCCAGGTGCCCGTCGAAGCGCAGCCCCAGGTCCCCGAGGACGTCGGCCGACCAGGGCCCCCAGCCATCGCCGATCGCCGCCTCGACACCGAGGTCGGCCAGCCCCTCGGCCATCAGGCACTCGGGGGTGTTGACCAGGAAGACCGTGTGCTCCAGGTGCTGGTCGCGCTCGACCAGCCCCCGCTCCTTGCGGCAGTGCTCGGTGTGGTGCCCCGGGTAGGACTCGTGCGCGACCAGGTGCGGCAGCTGCGCGAGCCGGTGCGGCAGGTCGGCGTTGATCGCGACCCGGGAGCGGTAGTCGCCCTCGTAGTAGTTGAACCCCGACCACGGCTTGTCGGTGACCACCTCGTAGCGCACCGTCTCGGCCTCGGGCAGGCCGTACTGGCCCCGGACCCGGTCGCGGAGCGCGGAGGAGAGCGCGTGCACCGCCTCCTCCAGCCGCTGCGGCGGGCACTCCTCCCGCCGCCGGTGCACCGCGTACCGCTCCGCCAGCGTGCCGCTGCCGGGCAGCAACTGCTCGAGCTCGGCGTGCGCGGCGGCGTACTCGGCCGGGTCCCCGAGGGCGACCGACACCTGGAAGTAGGCCTCGACCTCGGCGATGAACCCGACCGGCTCACCGCCGAGCTTGCGTGCGGTGCACTCCAGGCCGGTGAGCTGACCGCGCAGGTAGGCGGTCCGGGCGGCGGGCAGGGCGGCGGAGTCGAGCTCGGCCAGCAGCGCCCGGGCCTGGTCGCGCAGCTGGTGCGGCTGCGGCGCCGGCTCGTCGGCGACCTGCGCCCGCAGCCGCTGGTCACCGGTGTAGGCGTCGACGAAGCCGGGCTCCAGCCGGTCGAAGCGCAGCCCCAGCCGCACGTACTCCAGGGGGACGTCGACCGCGCCGGCTGCCATGCCCCCGAGTCTGTCAGCCCCCGGGCGCCGTCCCGAGGAGGCCCGGGTCAGCTGCCGAAGCGGCGGTGCCGGGCGGCGTAGGCACGCAGCGCCCGCAGGAAGTCGACCCGGCGGAACTCCGGCCAGTAGACGTCGGTGAAGTAGAACTCCGAGTGGGCGGTCTGCCAGGTGAGGAAGCCGGAGAGCCGCTGCTCGCCGCTGGTGCGGATCACCAGGTCCGGGTCGGGCTGCCCGCGGGTGTACAGGTGCTCGGCGATCTGGTCGGCGTCGAGCACCTCGATCAGCTCCGGCAGCGTCGTCCCCCGCTGGACGTGCTCGGCCAGCAGCGAGCGCACGGCGTCGGCGATCTCCCGGCGGCCGCCGTAGCCGACCGCCAGGTTGACCGTCGCCCCCGGCCGGTCCCGGGTGTCGCGCTCGGCCCGGGTGAGCACGCCGACGGTCTCCGGTGGCAGCAGCTCCAGCGCGCCCACCGCCCGCAGGTGCCACCGCCGGTCGGGGCCGGCCAGGTCGCAGGCGACGCCCTCGATGATCCGCAGCAACGGGGTCAGCTCGGGAGCCGGGCGGGTGAGGTTGTCGGTGGAGAGCAGGAAGAGGGTGACGACCTCCACCCCGGCCTCGTCGCACCAGGACAGCAGGTCGGCGATCTTGTCCGCGCCGCGGCGGTGCCCCTCGCTGACGTCCTCGAGGCCGATGGCCCGGGCCCAGCGTCGGTTCCCGTCGATGATCACGCCGACGTGCCGCGGGGTGTCGGCGCCGAGCAGCTCGCGCGCCAGCCGCTGCTCGTAGACGAGGGTGAGTGCGTCCCGGACCTTCGCGCGCACCCCCACGCCCTCACCCTAGGTCCCGTCCCCGGCTGTGGCCGGACCGCGCGCCGGGCCCGGCCTGCGCGTCTCCCGGCAACGTCACAGGCCGCCCAGGATGACGCGGTAGCCACTGCTCCGTAACCTCGGCTCATGAGCGTCTCCTCAGACCGCGAGGACCACGTCCGGGTCACCGCCGACGGCGCCGAGCTCCAGGCACCGGCCGACGAGGCGGTCTCCACCGTCCACGAGGAGGGCGAACGGGTCGAGTCCGTCGAGCGCCAGGTCCAGGGCCAGGGCCCGTGGACCCGGGCGGAGCACGGCGACCCCGACCACCCCGACACCCGGCCGCGGATGCGGGGCTGGCTGCACCTGTTCGCGTTCTTCGGGTCGATCGTCGCCGGGGCGGTGCTCATCCCGCTCGCCGCCGTGCAGGGGCCCCGGGCCGGCTGGTCGGTGGCCTTGTACTGCGTCACCATCCTCGGGCTCTTCGGGGTCAGTGCGCTGTACCACCGCCGGCGCTGGTCACCGCGCGGCTGGAAGCTGATGAAGCGCGCCGACCACTCGATGATCTTCGTGTTCATCGCCGGCACCTACACGCCGTTCGCGCTGCTCGCCGTCCCCGAGCCGACCGGCTGGTGGCTGCTCGGTCTGGTCTGGGCCGGCGCCGGGCTGGGCGTGGCGCTCAAGGTCGTCTGGCCGCACGCGCCCCGCTGGCTGGGTGTGCCGATCTACCTGGCGCTGGGCTGGGCGGCGGTGTTCGTGATGGTCGACATCCTGGAGCTGGTCGGCGTCACCGCGATGGTGCTGCTGGCCGTCGGCGGGCTGTTCTACAGCGTCGGTGCGATCGCCTACGCGAGCAAGCGACCCAACCCCTGGCCGGGGACGTTCGGCTACCACGAGGTCTTCCACGCGATGACGATCGTGGCCGCCATCTGCCACTACATCGCCGTCTGGTTCGCGCTGTACAACTCCCCGCTCGCCTGAGCCGGCCGGCCGCTCACGGCGTCGGCGGCGCGCCCGGGTCGGTCGCCGGGGGCTCCCCCGGCACGGACGGCGCCCGCTCCTCCGGCGCGCCACCGCTGGTGGGTGCGGTGCTCGGGAGGGGCATCGGGACGACGGTCTCCTCGCCGTACTGGTCCCAGCCCCGCACCTGACGCTGCTGCGGATACGCGTTCCCCGGCTGCAGCGGGGCGTCGGGCACCGTCTCGACCTGATCGCCGTCGACCGTCACGTCGGCGAGGTCGTCGATCGGCCGCCCGTCCTGGTCGTAGAGCAGCACCCCGCTCAGCGGTTCACCGGTCGAGGAGAACGGCAGGATGTTGGTGATCGGGGTGCCGTCCTCGTGCACCAGCTGGTCGGGCTGCGGGTCGTCGACGTACACCGTCTCGGCGGTGGCAACGCCGGGACCGCCGGCCAGGCCGACCAGCGCGACCAGCGTCAGCACCCCCAGCCCGGCGTTGACCAGTGCGGCACGGTGCCCCGGCTCGCGCTGCTCCGCCCGGGCGCGCAGGCCCAGCCGCACCGACCAGGCGATCGCCGCACCGGTGACCAGCAGGCCGACCGGGCCGAGCCCGAGGGTGGGCACCGGGAAGGACGTGCCCCCCACGAAGACCACGTCGACCGCGGTCACGGCGGCCCAGGCGCGCACCACCCACCACGCCGGGCGGAGCTCGGGGAGGAACGCCTCGACCTGCCGCACCGGCTCCCACGCCCGGACCCGGCCGACCAGCTCGGTCAGCCCGACCTGGTCCTGGTCGGCCACCGGCGCGGTGGGCAGGCCGGCGGCGGCCCGCAGCTCGTCGGCGTAGTGGCGAGGTGATCCCAGCCGGAACTCCAGCGGTGCCTCGCCGTCCGCCGCCACCTCCGCCAGGTGGTCCTCGAGGTCCTCGAGCAGCTCCTCGCACCGGTCGGCCGGGACGTCGGTCAGCGCCGCTCGCACCGCCGCCGCGTACTCCCGCACCTCGGCCTGCCGGCCCACACTCGTCGCGCCGGTCATGCCGCCACCTCCGGATCGGTCTGCAGCAGGGCCGCCATCGTGTCGGCGAAGCCGTGCCAGGTCTTGGTCGCCATCTCCAACTGCGCGCGCCCGGAGACGTTGAGCCCGTAGTACTTGCGGTGCGGCCCCTCGGCCGAGGGGACGACGTAGCTGGTCAGGTGCCCGGCGGCGTACAGCCGCCGCAGGGTGCCGTAGACCGAGGCGTCGCCGACCTCTTCCAGCCCGGCCGCCCGCAGCCGCCGGACGACGTCGTAGCCGTAGCCGTCCTCGCCGTCCAGCACCGCGAGGACGGCGAGGTCCAGCACCCCTTTGAGCAGTTGCGTGGTGTCCATCGACGTCCTCCGGGTTGGTCGGTGCACCGCACAGTACTGCGCAGAACGCAGTAGTGGCTGGGCGCCCGTCCGGCGCGCCGCACTGCTCAGCTGAAGGGCGGGCGGTCGTCCAGACGCACCGAGAGCCGGCCGGCCCGGCGCCACAGCCGTGCGGTGAGGTCCCGGTCGGCGTCCGTCACGAGGTTGCCCATGACCCGCAGGGCGACGGTCATCAGCACCCGGGACCGCATCCCCACCGGCCCGGCGGCCGGCAGGAAGCGCGGCACGGTGAGCAGCCCGGCCAGCCGGCGGGCGATGGAGAACGCCTCGCCGTAGTGCCGCCGCAGGGTCGTGGGCCAGGCCTCCGACCAGTCGTCCTCGTCGAACAGCTCGACCACGCTGCGGCCGGTCTCCAGCCCGTAGTCGATGCCCTCGCCGTTGAGCGGGTTCACGCACCCCGCGGCGTCGCCGACCAGCGCCCAGTTGCGCCCTGCCACACCGGAGACCGCCCCGCCCATCGGCAGCAGCGCACTGGCGGGGGCCTGGACGGCGCCCTCGATCTGCCACTCCGCCCGCCGCTGGTCGGTGTAGAGCTCCAGCAGGCTGCGCAGGCCCACCTCGGCCGGGCGGCGCTCGGTGGCCAGGGTGCCGACGCCGACGTTGACCTCACCGCGCTCGGCACCCAGCGGGAACACCCAGCCGTAGCCGGACAGCAGCTCCCCCTCGGCGCCGCGGAGCTCCAGGTGCGAGCTGATCCACTCGTCGTCGCTGCGTCCCGAGCGCACGTAGCCGCGCGCGGCCACGCCGTAGACCGTGTCGCGGTGCCACTCCCGGCCGAGCACCCGGCCCAGCGGGGAGCGCACCCCGTCGGCCACCACCAGCCGGCGGCAGCGAACCGTCGTCGTCGACCCGTCGGGACGGCGGAACGCCACTGCACCCACCCGGTCGCCGTCCCGCTCGACGTCCACCGCCCGAGCGCCCTCCAGCGGGACGGCCCCGGCCTCCAGCGCCACCGAGCGGATCCGGTCGTCCAGCTCCGTGCGCGGGACCGCGCCGCCGTGGTCGGGCAGCGCACCACCGGGCCAGGGCAGCAGCAGCTCCTGCCCGAAGCCGGCCGCCCGCAGCCCCCGGTTCAGGCCGTGCGAGCGCACCCAGTCGCCGAGTCCGAGCCGGTCGAGCTCGGCGATGGCCCGGGGGGTCAGCCCGTCACCACAGGTCTTGTCCCGGGGGAAGACGGCGGCGTCGGCGAGCACGACCTCGGCGCCACCGCGAGCGGCCCACGCGGCGGCAGCCGCGCCGGCCGGGCCGGCCCCCACCACGAGCACGTCGGTGTCGGTGGGCTCTGCGGTGGGGGGCACGAGGCCCAGTGTCCCCGATCCCCGCACGCGCCCCCGGGCGTCCTACTGGGGACCCCGGGCGCGCACCTCCTCCACGGCGGCCATCGCCTGCCGCAGTTCGGCCAGCCAGTCCTCGGCGTGCTCGCCGACCAGGCGAACCGCCCAGACCAGGGCCTCGGACCGGGACCGGGCCACGCCGGCGTCGACCAGGGTGTCCAGGACCAGGCGCTCGGGCTGGCGCAGCCGGGTCATCACCGGCACCGACAGCGTGGTGAACAGCTCCCGGACGTCCCCGCAGGACGCGCCCCAGGCCACCGACCGGCCGTAGCGCTCCTGGGCTGCGTCGGCGATCGCCATCCGCTGGCCGCGGGTCTGCTCCCGGAAGCGGGCGATCCGCCCGGCCCGGGCGGCCGCGGCGTCGCCGTCGCCGACGTCGGGCTCGGGGACCGACCCCACGACGGTGATCTCGTCGCGGTCGACGACCAGCTCGACCGGGCCGGTGAACCACTCGTCGGGCAGCCGGCCGGCGAACCAGCCGGCGACCTCGGCGCGCTCGACCGGCGGCGGGGCGTCCGCCGCGCGCCCACGGGCACGCCCGCGGCCGGGGAAGCCCTCAGGTGGGAAGCGGTGGTGTGCGTGCACGGTTCCTCCTCGTTCGGTACGGACACGATGCACTGTAATGGTGTAATCAGCATCTGCGCTGGCTCGTTGCTGCGCTGAGAGCGGACACCCCCGTGACCGCGACCGCGTCGCGCAGACCGGACGTACTGTTGGACGCTCGAACTCCGGCCCCCGGCCGGGACCCCCACCCGCGAAAGGCACCAGTGACTGTCGGGAGAAAGCTCGCCGCCCTCGCCGGGGTGGTCGCCGTCGGTGGCTTCGTCGTCTTCACGGCGAGCTACGTCCCGCCCAACGAACGCGGCGTGGGTGCCGCGGACGTCGATCAGCTGAGCGGGACCCTGGTCGGCGCCGGTTCCAGCGCCCAGCAGGCGGCCATGCAGGGCTGGACCGCCGGGTTCAACGCCGTCCAGCCCGACGTCGCCGTCAGCTACGACCCGATCGGCTCCGGCGGGGGTCGCGAGCAGTTCCTCGCCGGCGGCACCGACTTCGCCGGCTCCGACGCCGCCCTCGACGAGCAGGAGCTGACGCAGGCCGCCGAGCGGTGCGGCCCCTCGGGCGTCTTCGAGCTGCCGAACTACATCTCGCCGATCGCCGTCGTCTACAACCTCGACGGCGTCGACGAGCTGAACCTCACCCCCACCACGCTGGCCGGCATCTTCGACCGGCAGGTCACCCGGTGGGACGACCCGGCGATCGTCGCGGACAACCCCGGGGCCGAGCTGCCCGACCTGCCGATCACGCCGGTCAACCGGTCCGACGAGTCCGGCACCACCGAGAACTTCACCGACTACCTGGCCGTCGCCGGCGGCGAGGCGTGGCCGCACGAGCCCGACGGCAACTGGCCGGTGCCCGGTGGGGAGGCGGCGCAAGGGAACTCCGGTGTCGTGGCCGCCGTCCGCGGCGGACAGGGCGCCATCGGCTACGCCGACCTGTCCCAGGCCGGGGACCTCGGGGTGGCCCGCATCGGCGTCGGCGAGGAGTTCGTCGCCCCGTCGGCGCAGGCCGCCGCGGCCGTCGTGGAGAACTCCCCCCGGGCCGAGGGCCGTGGCGAGCACGACGTCGTCATCGAGGTCAACCGCGACACCACCGGTTCCGGCGAGTACCCGATCGTGCTGGTCAGCTACCACATCGGCTGCATGGACTACGCGGACCCGGAGGTCGCCGAGCTCCTGCGGGCCTTCATGACCTACGTGGTCAGCGACGAGGGCCAGGAGGCCGCGGCCGAGGTCGCGGGCTCGGCACCCATCTCCGACGGTCTCCGCCAGGAGGCCCTGACCGCCATCGACGCCGTCACCTCCTCCTGACGGCGGGCTCGCGACTCCGGCGCGACTGCGACACCTGCCTGGCCGCCGCCCGTACGGTGACGGCTCCCGTCGACCCCTGGGGAGCTCCACCGCATGGCCCACGTCCCGCCGGATCGCCGGCCGACCGCGCGGTTCCGCCGCCCGGCCGACGGGCCACCTGCGGGCTCCGCGTACCCGTCCGACCCGTTCCCGCCGTACGGCGACGACCGGTACGGCCCGCCGCCGGACGCCGGCTGGTACCCACCCCCGCCGGCCGAGGAGCACTCCCCTCCGCAGCGGCGTTGGCGGCGCGGGGGCCGCGCCGACGGGTCACCGCCGCCCGCCCCGGAACCGCGCTCCGGGCGATCCTGGCGCGGACGCCGTCGCGGCGCCCTCCGGACGCTCGCTCGGCTGGTCGCCGTCGTCTTCGTCGTCCAGGCGCTGGTGCTGGTGTCGCTGCGCTGGGTCGACCCGCCGACGACGGCGTTCATGGCCGCCAACCCGGGCGGCTCGATCCAGCAGTCGGTGCCGGTCGAGCACGTCTCCCGGAACTTCCTCGCCGCCGTCATCGCCCACGAGGACGCCCAGCTCCCCTACCGCTCCGGCGCGTTCGAGTGGGACGCGCTGATGGGCCGCGCGGAGGCGCACCTGCGCGGCGAGGACGACCCGTCCGGGTCGACCATCCCGCAGCAGGTGGCCAAGAACCTGTTCCTCAACCAGGAGCTGAGCGCCTGGCGCAAGGCGGTGGAGGCCGGCCTGGCCGCGGAGCTGGCGCTGGTCGTCGACGACCGGCGGATGCTCGAGCTCTACGTCAACCACGCCCAGTTCGGCCCCACGCTCTACGGCGTCTGTGCGGCCAGCTGGTACTACTTCGACACGCCACCGGACACGCTCTACCCCGACCAGGCGATCCAGCTCGCCGGGCTGCTGCCCTCCCCCGGGCACGTCCGCCGCGCCCCTGGCGGGGGGCTCGACTTCGAGGTCGAGGACGGCCTCGGCTGGCTCTCCCGTTCGCACGTGGTCAACGCCCAGAACCGGCTGCCACGCCATCTCGACCGGCTGGGGTTCCAGCCCGTCGAGGACCTCGGCATCACCGGACTGGCCGCCGACGAGCCGGACTCCGGTGACGACTGCAGCGAGCGGCCCGCGGCGGTCGCCGAGCTGATCGCCGCGGAGGGCACCGCCTGAGGACGGCGGCGCCCAGGCAGGACCCCGGGTCTCCGTCCGAGCCGGTCTCGGCTCAGCCGGCGACCCGGATCTCGACCTCGACGCCGTCCCCGTCGAACGACCGGTGTCCTGCGGCCGGCAGCGCCTCCAGCAGCGGCTCCCGGTAGCACCACACCGCGTCCTCGTACCGCCGGCCGGCGACGGTCAGGTGCTCGTAGCTCGCCACGCCCTTGTACGGGCACTCCGACGTGGTGTCGCTCGGCTCCAGGAACTCGGCCCGGACGTCGGCCTCGGGCACGTACCAGCGCACCGGCAGGCCGGTCTCGAACACCGCGATCGGCGCGGAGGTGTCGGCGACCACCTGGTCTCCGACCCGCACCACCACCTGCCGGGACGAGCGCCGGGCGTCCACCCGGTGGAACGGGTCGCGCGGGTGCCCGAGCAGCTGCTCGTCCTCAATCCACCAGGAGTCCAGGCGCTCCAGGTCGAAGGAGAGGAGCCCGGCCAGCGGCGGGCAGCCGTCGATGGGCTCCGGGTAGGACCACGCCGCATCCTCGACCCGGCGCCCGTCGACCTCCAGGTGCCAGTACCGGGCCTCGCCCTTGAACGGGCAGGTGGTGCGGGTGTCACTGGGCTGCAGGAGACCGGCCGCCACGTCGGCCTCCGGCAGGTACCAGCGGGGCAGCAGCCCCGTCTCGTGCAGCAGTTGCGCGCCCGTGGTGTCCACGACGGTGCGCTCGCCGGACACCCCGCGGATGCGCTCCTGCAGGGGGTGGAGGTACAGCGCGTGCGCGGGGGCGACCGACCACAGGTCGGCGTTCAGCTGTCCGGCCGAGGGCCGGGCGAGAGGACCGGTACCGAGGGTCAGCGACATGTCCCGACCGTAGGCGGGTCCTGCGGCTCCCGCCCGGTCCTGACGCGGGCGGTGGCGCCTCGACGCCCGGGCGGACGGGCAGTCACGAGATCGTCACGTTCAGCCAGCTGCCCTCGGGGCACGATCAGGGACGACACCGAGGAGGTCGTCATGGACCGGCAACGAACGCGTCCGCGGACGCTCATCATCGTGCTGCTCGCCGCCGTCGCACTGCTGGGCGGTGCACTGCCGGCCCAGGCGGCCAGCGGTCCGTACTGCGGGATCCGCTGGGGGTCGCTGCCCGAGAGCCAGCCGATGGGCGCCTTCCCGCCGGGCACCGTCACCGACGTCCGCGCCGGGCAGCACCCGTGCTTCGACCGGCTGGTGGTCGACCTGGCCGCGGCCGGCGACACCGGCTACGACGTCCGGTACGTGGACCAGGTCGGTGCCCAGGGGTCGGGCACCCCGGTGCCCGTCGCGGGCGGCGCCGTCCTGCAGCTCGTCGTCCGCGCACCGGCCTACGACGGGTCGCGCACCCCCACCTACCTGCCCGACCGGACCCAGGTCGTCGACGTCGGTGCCGCCCGGACCCTGCGCCAGGTGGCCTGGGCGGGCTCCTTCGAGGGGCAGACGTCGCTGGCGGTCGGCACCCGGGCCCGGCTGCCGTTTCGGGTCTTCGTGCTCGCCGGTGCACCGGGGCAGCCCGACGGTGCCCGCGTCGTGGTCGACGTCGCGCACCGGTGGTGAGACCCGGCAGAGGCGACCCGGCCGGTCAGCCTGCCGGTGGCGCGTCGCCCTCGTCGGGCTCGCGCTCCTTCAGCCGGAGCAGCCAGGCCGTGGCCCCCAGCAGGACCACCAGCACGCCGAGGACGGCGATCTCGGTGATCCGGTCGTCGAACTCCGCGCCCTTGCCCAGCACCCCTGCCGCCTCGACCGACAGCACGACGATCTCCTTGATCGAGGCGATGATCCCGACCAGCAGGAACGGTTCGGCCACCAGCTCCCGGCGCTCCACGGTGATCCGCACGGCGAACAGCAGCTCGACGACGATGAAGACGAGCAGCAGCACGTCCAGCAGCTCGAGCACCGGGCCCTGGGAGGGGTCACCGACCATCCCCCAGGTCGTCCTCCCGGCGATGAACAGCAGGACGAGGGCGCTGAGCACGAGGAACAGCGCGATGCCGGCGTAGACGATGTTCTCGCCGATCTCCAGGGCGCGGGTGCCCCAGCGGCCGGGGAGTGATCGGTCGTGCTGGTCGGGGTCCCGCCGGACCCGCTGGGTCGCCATCGGGCGATCATCGCCGACCGCCGTCCCGCACGCGCCCGGACGACGGGTGCGCGTCCCTCTCGGGGGTCAGGTCCCCGCCGGCCCGGGCCGATCGGTGCTGGACCACCGGGGCTGCACCCGGTCCGGCGGTGCCGGGGCGGTCAGGGAGCGCCGGGCCGCCCGCCCCGGGTGTCGCCGTCCTCAGGGCGGGACGGCGGCTCGATCGCCAGCGGGGCACGCCGCAGGGTGTCCAGCAGCTCGGCGCCGGGCGCCCGGGCCGGGACGTCGACCATCAGCTCGGCCGGGGTGTCGGGCACCTGGTCGGCCGGGTCGAAGCTGCGCGGCAGCCCCTTGAGGTGCCGGGTCATCGACCGGCCCAGCCACAGCACCGCGATGAGCAGCAGGACGATGAGCAGCAGCCCCAGCGGGCCGGCCTTGCCGACGTCCTCGGGGACCTGCTGCTGCTCGACGGCGAGCAGGGTGAGTGCGGTGGTCACGAGACACGCTCCGAGGTGTGGACGCCGGCGAACAGGTCGTCCTCCGGGATGACGGAGTCGACCAGCGAGCGGGCCAGCTCGTAGTCCTCGGTCGGCCAGGTGCGGGTCTGCAGGTCCAGCGGGACGGAGAACCAGCGGCCGGTGGGGTCGATCTGGGTGGCGTGGGCGATCAGGGCGGCATCCCGCACCGGGAAGTACTCGGCGCAGGGCACCCGGGTGGTCACCCGGTGGGAGATGTCGTTGTCCGGGTCCCACTTCGCCAGCCACTCGGTGTACGGCGACTCGGCCCCCTCGGCCAGCATCGCCTCGTGCAGCGCCTTCGTGCGGGGCAGCGTGAAGCCCATGTGGTAGTAGAGCTTGCTCGGCTGCCAGGGCTCCCCGAGGTCGGGGTAGCGGTCCGGGTCGCCGGCCGCCTCGAAGGCGTGCACCGAGATCTCGTGGGTCTTGATGTGGTCCGGGTGGGGGTAGCCGCCCCGCTCGTCGTAGGTGAGCACCACCTGCGGCCGGAAGCGCCGGATCAGCTCGACCAGGGGCGCAGCGGCCTCCTCCACCGGCACCAGGGCGAAGCAGCCCTCCGGGAGCGGCGGCAGCGGGTCGCCCTCGGGCAGCCCGGAGTCGACGAAGCCCAGGAACTCCTGCTCGACGCCGAGGATCTCCCGCGCCCGGGCCATCTCCTCGGTGCGGATCTCCGCCATCCGCTCCCACACCTCGGGCCGGTCCATCGCCGGGTTCAGCACCGACCCGCGCTCCCCGCCGGTACAGGTCGCCACCATCACCCGGGCGCCCTCCGCGACGTACTTGGCCATGGTCGCGGCGCCCTTGCTCGACTCGTCGTCGGGATGGGCATGCACCGCGAGCAGGCGCAACTGGTCCGGTTCGCTCACCTGTGCTGCTCCTCGCTCCGCTCGTCGAGCCCGCGCTCGACGGTGCCCTCACGCCGTTCGTGACGCGCACGCCCGGTCTCGACCTCCATTGTCCCCCCGGCCGGCCGATCGCGGCAGGCACCCCGGCGACTCCTGGTGTGCCCCGCGCCACTCCCGTGGACCTGCGACACAGGAGCCTCCCCGGTCGGACCCGTTCCGTTGACGGCTGCACGCCGCTCCGGTCCGGTGTTACGTTGCTCGGATTGACCAGCGGTGACCCCGCGAACAGCGGGTCGCGAAGACGAGCACCGGGAGCAACTGTGTCCACCCCCACTGACGAGCAGGACCAGGGCGTCTGGCTGACGCAGGAGGCCCACGACCGGCTGCGAGCCGAGCTCGAACAGCTGGTGGCGAACCGACCGGCGATGGCCAAGGAGATCAACGACCGCCGCGAGGAGGGCGACCTCAAGGAGAACGGCGGCTACCACGCAGCCCGCGAGGAACAGGGCAAGGCGGAGGGCCGGATCCGGCAGCTCACCGACCTGCTGCGCAAGGCCCGGGTCGGCCAGCCGCCCACGACGGCGACCAACGCCGCCGTCGGCACGGTCATCACCATCGCCTTCGACGGCGACCAGGACGACACCGACAAGTTCCTGCTGGGCTCCCGCGAGATCGCCGGCACCACCGACCTGACCGTCTACTCCCCCGAGTCGGCGCTGGGTGCCGCGATCGTGGGCGCCGCGCCCGGCGCGACGGTCACCTACCAGGCACCGAACGGCAAGGACATCTCCGTGAAGGTCCTGGCCGTCGAGCCGTTCATCCCCTGACCCCCGGGCCAGGGCGGTGACGAGCACCATGGACGAGACCGGCACGGTGGACGGCGGGCGGGCGCGTTCCCGGCGGGCGGAGAACACCACCTTCGTCTGCGGGCACTGCCAGACCCTGGTGCCGGCGAACACCGACGGGCACTACCGAAACCACTGCCCGTGGTGCCTCTGGTCGTTGCACGTCGACGAGCTGCCCGGCGACCGGGCCAGCGAGTGCCGGCAGCTGATGGAGCCCATCGGCCTCGTCGAGAAGTCGGGCAAGGGCTGGCAGGTGGTGCACCGCTGCACCACCTGCGGCCACCGCCAGCCCAACCGCCTGGTCCGGGACGGCGCCGCCCCGGACGACCTCGACCTGGTGCTCGCCCTCCCCTGGCTCTGAACCGGCCGCCGCCTCGTCACCTCCGCCGCTCTGCACGCTCTTCCTCCGTTCTTCACGTGCTGCGGCGCGTGCGGAGCGGAGGGAACGCGTGCAGAGCGAGGCCCGCCACCTGACCGGGCGGGCCCCGTGCCGCCCGGCTCAGCAGGGGCAGCACGCAGAACGCCCCCGCGGACGACGACGTCCGCGGGGGCGTTCTGCGTGTCGGGGTCAGGCGACGGGCGTCAGCCCCCGGCGGCGCAGCAGCGGCCCGGTGTCGGCGGCCCGCCCCCGGACGGCGGCGAAGGCGCCCAGCGGGTCGACGGAGCCACCGCGGGAGAGCAGCTCGCCGCGGAAGACGTCACCGTTCTCCCGGCGCAGCCCGCCGTTCTCCTTGAACCACTCCACGGTGTCGGCGTCCAACACCTCGGACCAGATGTAGGAGTAGTAGCCGGCCGAGTACCCGCCGGCGAAGACGTGCTGGAAGTACGTCGTCCGGTACCGAGGCGGCACCAGGTCGAAGGCGACCCCGGCGTCGGTGAGCGCCTGGGCCTCGAAGGCCTGCGCGTCGCTGACCTGGGTGTCCGGCCCGATCCGGTGCCAGGCCTGGTCGAGCAGCGTGGCCCCCAGGTACTCGACGGTCGCGAACCCCTCGCCCCACAGGGCCGCGGCCTCCAGTGCGTCGACCGTCTCCTGCGCCAGCGGCTCACCGGTCTCGACGTGCTTGGCGTAGTGCGCCAGCACCTCCGGCCACAGCGCCCACATCTCGTTGACCTGGCTGGGGAACTCCACGAAGTCGCGCGGCACGCTGGTGCCGCTGAACCGCGGGTAGGTGACCGCCGAGGACAGCCCGTGCAGCGCGTGCCCGAACTCGTGGAAGAGCGTCGTCACCTCGTCCAGGGTGAGCAGCGTCGGCTGACCGGCTGCCGCCCGGGTGACGTTGAGGCAGTTGAACACCACGGGGCGGGTGTCCAGCAGGCCGGACTGGCTGACGAACGAGCTCATCCAGGCACCGCCGCGCTTGCCCTCGCGGGCGAAGAAGTCACCCAGGTAGAGCCCGACGGGCCGCCCGTCGGCGAAGACCTCCCAGACCCGGACGTCCGGGTGGTAGCCCTGCAGGTCCGGACGGGGGGCGAAGGTGAGGCCGTAGAGCAGTTCGGCGGCGCGGAACACCCCGTCGACCAGCACCCGGTCCAGCTCGAACCACGGCCGCAGCGCGGCGCTGTCGACGGCGTAGCGCTCGGCCCGCACCCGCTCGGAGTAGAACGACCAGTCCCAGGCGGCGAGCTCGACGCCGTCGGCAGCGGCCACCTCGGCGAGCACGTCGGCCTCCGCCCGGGCGTTGGCCATCGCCGGCGGCACCAGCGCGGCCAGCAGCTCGTCGACCGCGGCGGAGGTGCGGGCGGTCTGGTCGGCGGCGATCAGGTCGGCGTGGGTGTCGAAGCCCAGGAGGCGGGCCCGGACCGCGCGCAGGTGCGCCATCTCGACCGCGATCGGGCCGTTGTCGTGCTCGCCGGCCGAGGCCCGGGTCAGCGACGCGTCGTGCAGCCGGCGGCGCAGCTCCCGGTTGCGCAGTTTGGCCATCGCGGGCTGGCCGCTGGGCAGCACCAGGGTGAGCAGGTACCCGCCCTCGTGGCCGCGCTCGGCGGCGGCACCGGCGGCGGCCTGCACCTCGGCGGGGCTGAGCCCGTCCAGCTCGGTCTCGTCGGTGACCAGCACCGCCGCCCCCTCCGTGGCCACGACGAGGTTCTGCCCGAAGGTCGTGGACAGCTCCGACAGCCGCTGGTTGAGCTCGCGGAGCTGCTCGCGCCCGGCGTCGTCCAGCCCGGCGCCGGCGAGGACGAAGTCCAGGTGGTAGCGCTCCACCAGGCGCAGCGACTCGGCGTCCAGGCCCGCCTCGTGCCGGGTGGCGTGCACGGCGTCGATCCGGGCGAACAGCGCCGGGTCCAGTCGCAGGGCGTCGGAGTGCGCCGCCGACAGCGGGGCGACCTCCCGCTCGATCTCCCGCAGCCGGTCGCTGGACATCGACGACGACAGGTTCCAGAAGACCGCCTCGGCCCGGCCGAGCAGCTGACCGGAGCGCTCGAGGACCACGACGGTGTTCTCGAACGTCGGCTCGGCCGGGTCGGCCAGCAGGGCGGCGACCTCGGCCCGCTGCTCGGCCATCCCGGCCAGCAACGCCTCCCGGCAGTGCTCCAGCGAGATGTCGGCGAACGGCGGCAGCTCGTAGGGCAGCGTCGACGGGGTGGCCAGCGGGTTGGACGCGGACAGGGTCGATGCGGACAGGGACGTCGAGTCCGGCGACGGAGCCGGTGCAGTGGTGCTCATCCCGCTCATCTTCGCCCCCGTACCCGGTCGGCCGTCACCCGACGGCCGACCGGAGCCGAGCCGTCAGCGGCTGGCAGTGCGCAGGTAGGCCCGCACCGCGAGCGGCACGAAGACCACCAGGATCGCGATGGTCCACAGCACGGTGTACAGCGCCGGGTTCTGCAGCGACCAGACGTCGGGGACGGGGGCCCCGGCGGGGACGTTGCCGAACAGTTCCCGGGCCGCCTGGACAACGGTGGAGACCGGGTTCCACTCGGCGAACGCCCGCAGCGGCGCCGGGAAGCTCTCCAGCGGGACGAAGGCGTTGGAGGCGAAGGTCAACGGGAAGATCACGATGAAGCTCGCGTTGTTGACCACCTCCGGGGTGCGGACGAGCAGGCCGACCAGCGCCATCAGCCAGGAGATGGCGAAGGCGAAGACCAGCAGCACCAGGAACCCGCCGATCGCCTCCCCGATCGAGGAGTTGATCCGCCAGCCCACGGCCAACCCGGTCAGCGCCATCACCGTGATCGAGATGACGTTGAGCCCCAGGTCGGCGACGGTGCGGCCGATCAGCACCGCCGACCGGGACATCGGCAGCGACCGGAACCGGTCGATCAGCCCCTTCTGGAGGTCCTCGGCGATGCTCGCCCCGGTCACGGTGGAGCCGAAGACCACCGTCTGGGCGAAGATGCCCGGCAGCAGGAACTCGGCGTAGCTGATGCCCGGCGGCAGGTTGATGGCGCCACCGAAGATGTAGCGGAACAGCACCACGAACATGATCGGCGACAGCGTCGCGAAGACGATCAGGTCGGGCACCCGCTTGACCTTGATCAGGTTGCGCTTGGTGATGACGACGCTGTCGGAGACCGTCTCGGCCAGGGTGGTCATGACTGCGCTCCTGCACTGACGGTGGCCGAGTCCTCGGCGTCGGTCGTGGTGTCGGCGTCCTCGGCGGAGCGGCCGGTGAGGGTCAGGAAGACGTCGTCCAGGTCGGGTCGGCGCAGGCCGATGTCGAGCACCTGCGCGCTGGTGCCGGCGAGCCGGCGCAGCGCCTCGGCCAGCGTGTCGGTGCCGCCGGTGACCGGCACCGACAGCCGCCGGGTCTGCCGGTCGGCGTGCAGCTCGCCGTGGGAGAGCGGACGCAGGGCGTCGGTCACCACCGCGAGCTGCTCGACGGTGCCCACGGTGAGCTCCAGCCGCTCGCCACCGACCTGGGCCTTCAGCTCGTCGGCGGTGCCGCGGGCGATCACCTTGCCGCGGTCGATGACGACCATCCGGTCGGCCAGGCGGTCGGCCTCCTCCAGGTACTGGGTGGTGAGCAGGATCGTCGTCCCGTCGCTGACCAGGTCGGCGATGAACTCCCACATGCCGAGCCGGCTGCGGGGGTCGAGCCCGGTCGTCGGCTCGTCGAGGAACAGAACCCGTGGCCGGGCGATGAGGGAGGCGGCGATGTCCAGCCGCCGGCGCATGCCGCCGGAGTACGTCTTCGCCGGGCGGTTCGCCGCGTCGGACAGGTCGAAGCGCTCCAGCAGCTGGCCGGCGCGCGACCTGGCCTCCCGCTTGCCCAGGCGGTAGAGCCGCCCGACCATCTCCAGGTTCTCCGCACCCGTCAGGTACTCGTCGACCGCGGCGTACTGGCCGGTCAGCCCGATCATGGCCCGCACCTGGTCGGCCTGGGTGCGCACGTCGAGGCCGGCCACCTCCGCCCGGCCCTCGTCGGGCTGCAGCAGGGTGCTCAGGATCCGGACGACGGTGGTCTTGCCGGCGCCGTTGGGCCCCAGCAGCCCGAGGACGGTGCCCTCGGACACGGTGAGGTCGACCCCACCGAGCGCGGTGTTCTCACCGAAGCGCTTCACGAGCCCCTCGACGACGACGGCATCGGTCATGCCAGGCACGCTAGGCCCGTCCGCCCACAGTTCTCACTGCCTTTTCCGGGCACCCGGCGGGTCCGTTCCATGAACACTCCTCGCGACGACAGGCGGTCCGTCGCGGTGCGACGGCTCAGGGGTGCAGACCCGCCCCGCCCGGAGAAGTCATCGGTCCACGCCGGTCAGTCCACGCGCGGGGCGTACCCGGCCGCGGAGAGTGCGGCCAGCACGTGCTCGGCGTGGTCGGGGCCGCGGGTCTCCAGGTGCACGCCGACCTCCACCTCGCCCAGCACCAGGCGCGGCGTCAACCGCTCGTGCTCGACCGACAGCACGTTGGCGGCCAGACCGGCCAGCTCACGCAGCAGCCCGGCCAGTGACCCCGGCCGGTCGGGCACCTGCACCCGGAGGGACAGGTAGCGCCCGGCGGCGGCCATGCCGTGCTGGACGACCTTCATCATCAGCACCGGGTCGATGTTGCCGCCGGAGACGACCGCGACGACCGGCGGGGCGAACGCGGTGGGGTCGGCCAGCAGCGCGGCGACCGCGGCCACCCCGGCCGGCTCGACCACCAGCTTGGCCCGCTCCAGGCAGAACAGCAGCGCCCGGGAGAGGTCGCCCTCGCTGACCGTCACGACGTCGTCGACCAGGCCGGAGACGTGCGCCAGGGTGAGGTCGCCGGGGGCGGCGACGGCGATGCCGTCGGCCATCGTCGCCATGCTGGTCAGGGGCACCGGCCGGCCGGCGGCCAGTGAGGCGGGGAAGGCGGCCGCCATCCCCGCCTGGACGGCGACCACCCGGACGTCGGGCCGACGGGCCTTCACCGCCGCGGCGATCCCGGAGACCAGGCCGCCGCCGCCGGTGCAGACCACCACCGTCGCCACGTCGGGGCACTGGTCGAGGACCTCCAGGCCCACGGTGCCCTGCCCGGCGATGACGTCGGGGTGGTCGAAGGGGTGGATGAAGACCGAGCCGGTCCGGTCGGCGAACTCCACCGCCGAGACGATCGCCTCGGTGAGGGTCTCCCCGCCGAGACGGGCGTCGGCGCCGTAGCCGCGGGTCGCGGCGACCTTGGGCAGCGGCGCGCTCTCCGGCATGAAGACGGTCGCGGCCGCACCGAGCTCGCGGGCGGCCAGCGCGACGCCCTGCGCGTGGTTGCCGGCGCTGGCCGCGACCACGCCCCGGGCGCGCTCGGCGTCGCTGAGCCGGGCGATCCTGGTGTAGGCCCCGCGGATCTTGAACGAGCCGGTGCGCTGCAGGTTCTCGCACTTGAGCCACACCGGCCCACCGACCCGTTCGGCCAGTGCCCGGGAGTGCTCCAGCGGCGTCCGGCGCACGACGCCGTCGAGCAGGTGCGCGGCCGACTCGACGTCGGCCCCGCTGACCAGGGGCACTGCACCGGGGACGGACACGCCGTCGATCTTCGCAGTCCCCAGGTGCGCGGGCCGACGGACACCCGGGTGTCACAGGTCCGTCGTACCGTGGTCGAGGTGACGGACGCCGCACTGACGGGGACCACCCAGTCCCCCACCCCTCCCGCTCCCACCACTCTCGGCGAGCTCCGCGCCAGCGGAGCCGCCCCCCGGCCGGTCAAGGCCGAGATCCGCCAGAACCTGCTCGCCCGGCTGGCTGCCGGGGAGCCCACCCTGCCCGGCATCGTCGGGTTCGAGGACACCGTCGTCCCCGAAGTGGAACGGGCGCTCATCGCCGGGCACGACCTCGTGCTGCTCGGCGAACGCGGCCAGGGCAAGACCCGGCTGATCCGCACCCTGGTCGGCCTGCTCGACGAGTGGACCCCCGTGCTGGTCGGCAGCGAGCTCAACGAGCACCCGCTGCAGCCGATCAGCGTCTGGGGGCACCGGCAGGTCGCCGAGCACGGCGACGCCACCCCCGTCGGCTGGCTGCACCGCAGCGAGCGGTTCGGCGAGAAGCTGGCCACCCCCGACACCAGCGTCGGCGACCTGATCGGCGACGTCGACCCGATCAAGGTCGCCGAGGGCCGCACCCTGGGCGACCCGGAGACGGTCCACTACGGGCTGGTGCCGCGCACCAACCGCGGCATCTTCAGCGTCAACGAGCTGCCCGACCTGGCCGAGCGGATCCAGGTGGCCCTGCTCAACGTGCTGGAGGAGCGGGACATCCAGATCCGTGGCTACCGGGTGCGGCTGCCGCTGGACCTGCTGCTGGTGGCCAGCGCCAACCCCGAGGACTACACCAACCGCGGCCGGATCATCACCCCGCTCAAGGACCGGTTCGGCGCCGAGGTGCGCACCCACTACCCGATCGAGCTCGCCGACGAGGTGCGGCTGCTCGAGCAGGAGGCGCAGACCACCTGGCTGGGCGGCAGCGGCGAGTTCGCCACCCCGCTGGTGCCCCAGCACCTGGTGGAGATCGTCGCCCGGTTCACCCGGCTGGTCCGCGAGTCCAGCCACGTCGACCAGCGCTCCGGGGTCAGCGCCCGGTTCGCCATCGCCGGGCTGGAGACGGTGGCCGCCTCCGCGGTGCGCCGGGCCGCGGTCGCCGGGGAGAGCCGACCGGTCGCCCGGGTGGTCGACCTGCCGAGCATCGTCCCGGCCAGCCGCGGCAAGGTGGAGTTCGCCGACGCCGGCAACGACGCCGACGACGACCGCAGCCTCGAGGTCCTCGAGCACCTGCTCCGGCAGGCCACCGCCCAGACCTTCCGCGCCCGCTGCGGCGGTCTGGACCTCACCGGCCTGCAGGAGCACTTCACCGGCGGGGACACCGTGGAGTCCGGCGACCTGGTGCCGGCCGCCGTCCTGCTCGGGCAGCTGGGCACGATCCCGCACCTGGCGCAGCTGCTGGGCCGGCTGGGGGTCCCCGAGGGGGAGCAGTCCGCCGAGCAGGCCGCCGCCGCCGTCGAGTTTGCGCTCGAGGGGCTGTGGCTGACCCGCCGGCTGGCCAAGGACACCGACGGCTCCCGCACGGTCTACGGAGCCTGACGTGCCCCAGCGACGGCACGGCGGGTACCGGTACGGCAAGTGGCGGGGCGGGCCCGACCCCCTGGCGCCGCCCTACGACGTGGCGGCCGCGGTCGACGAGATCGGCGACCAGGTGCTGGCCGGCAGCGGCGTCCGGGAGGCGATGCGGGACCTGCTGCGCCGCGGCGTCGACGGCCGGCGCGGGCTGGACCAGCTGCGCCGCAACGTCCGGGACCGGCTCCGGCAGGCCCGCGAGGCCGGCCGGCTGGACGGCACGCTGGAACAGGTCCGGGAGCTGCTGGACCAGGCCGTCGAGGCCGAGCGGACGGCGCTGTTCCCCGACCCCGACGACGCGGCCCGGCTGGCCGAGGCCGAGCTCGACGCCCTGCCCGAGGACACCGCCGGGGCCGTCCGGGCGCTCAAGGACCACGCCTGGCGTTCCCCGGAGGCCGCCCAGGCCTACCGCGAGATCGAGGACCTGCTCCGGCAGGAGGTGCTGGACAGCTCGTTCCAGGGGATGAAGCAGGCCCTGCAGCAGATGCAGGACGGCGACGGCGCCGCGATGCAGGCGGTCAAGGACATGGTCGCCGACCTCTCCGCCCTGGTCGACGCGCACAACCGGGGCGAGGACACCGACCAGCAGTTCGCCGACTTCATGGACCGGCACGGGCAGTTCTTCCCCGACGACCCGCAGTCGGTGGAGGAGCTGATCGACTCCCTCGCCCGCCGGGCAGCCGCCCAGGAGCGGATGATGGCCGGTCTCTCCCCCGAGCAGCGCGCCGAGCTGCAGGACCTGATGGGCCAGGCGATGGGCGACCTCGGGCTGCAGAGCGAGATGGCGCACCTGTCCGACGCGCTGCGGCAGGCCCGGCCGGACCTGCCGTGGGGCCAGCGCGGCCCGGTCCCGGACGGGGACCAGCCGCTGGGGCTGGGCGACGCGACGACCGCCGTCGCCGAGCTCGCGGACCTGGAGGCGCTGTCCCAGCAGCTCTCCCAGGGCTACGCCGGCGCCTCGCTGGCCGACGTCGACGAGGAGCTGCTGGAGCAGGCGCTGGGCCGGTCGGCCGTCGACGACCTCGCGGCGCTGCGCCGGCTGGAGCGGGAGCTGGAGCGGCAGGGCTGGCTCGACCGCTCCGAGGGGGCGCTGCAGCTCTCCCCCAAGGCGGTGCGCCGGCTGGGTGCCACGGCCCTGCGCCGGGTGTTCGCGAAGCTGTCGGCCACCGGTCGCGGGGAGCACGACGTCGCCGACGCCGGTGCCGCCGGGGAGCTGACCGGCGCCTCGAGGGAATGGCGGTTCGGCGACGAGCAGCCGCTGGACGTCGTCCGCACGGTGCGCAACGCGGTGCTGCGCAGCGCCGGCAGCCCCCGTGAGGAGGGCCAGCGCCAGGTGCAGATCGCCGTCGAGGACTTCGAGGTGGTGGAGACCGAGCGGCGCACCGGGGCCGCGGTGGCCCTGCTGGTCGACCTCTCCTACTCGATGGCGCTGCGCGGCACCTGGGGCGCGGCGAAGTCCACGGCGATGGCCCTGCACTCGCTGGTGACCACCCAGTTCCCGCAGGACGCCATCGAGATCATCGGCTTCTCCTCCACCGCCCAGGTGCTGCGCCCGGAGACGCTGGCCGAGCTGAGCGTGGACACCCTGCAGGGCACCAACCTGCAGCACGGCCTGATGCTGGCCCGCCGCTTCCTGGCCCGGCACCGGGACGCCGAGCCGGTGGTGCTGGTGGTCACCGACGGCGAACCGACGGCCCACCTGGAGGACGACGGGACGCCGTACTTCTGCTGGCCGCCGATGCCCGAGACGATCGCCCGCACGGTGGCCGAGGTGGAGCGGGTGGCCCGTTCGGGGGCGACGCTCAACGTGTTCGCGCTGGACCCGGAGCCCGGGCTGGTCGAGTTCGTGCACGACATCACCGCACGGGCCGGCGGGCGGGTCTTCCAGCCCGACAGCGAGCGGCTCGGCGAGTACGTCGTCGCCGACTACCTGCGCGCGCGTCGCGGCCGCCGCGGTCGGTGACCGACCGTGGTCGCTCCGTGCGCGAACGACGCGCTGGTCCGGGATCGGGGAGACTGTTGTCGTGACCACCGAGGCGGAGACCGGGACGATCACCATCGAACAGGTGGACGCGGCGACCACCTACCCGCTGCGCGCCCAGGAGCTGCGCCAGGGCCGGCCGGTCGAGATCGACGAGGACGACGCCCCGTACACGCTGCACCTCGCCGCCCGGGTCGACGGGGACGAGGTGGTCGGCGTGGTCCGCTTCCACCCGCGCGACTGCCCCTGGCGGGAGGGCGAGGGCTCCTGGCAGCTGCGGGGCATGGCCACCGACCCGCGGGTGCGGGGGCTCGGGGCCGGCCGGGCCCTGGTGGCCGAGGGCCTGGCCCGGGTGTCGGCTCTCGGCGGCCAGCTGGTCTGGTGCGATGCCCGGGCGTCCGCCGTCGGCTTCTACGAGCGGCTGGGTTTCACGATCATCACCGACGAGTACGACCTCCGGCCGGTGGGTGGGCACCGCGGCATGATGATCGAGCTGCCGATCAGGTGACCGGGTGGGCTCCGCTGGAGCTGACCCCGGGGATCTTGCCGGAGCGGAAGGCGTTCACGAAGAGCCGGTGGTCGGCACGGGTGCGCTCGGCGTAGGAGTGCGCGAAGGCGATCAGGTCGGCGATGAACTCCTCCCGCCGGTCGCCGATCATCTCGGTGATCGCCTCCTCGGTCTGGAAGTCGACCAGCTCGTGGTCGCTGTCGGCGTCCCCGACGCAGTGCATCTTGGCCGTGGCCCGCCCCAGCTGGGCGACGACCGGCAGGATCTCCTCGGGCTCGGTCAGGTCCTCCCAGTCCAGGTCCAGCTCGTAGGGCGAGAGCTCGGCCACCACGAAGCCCACGCCGTCGATCTCGGTGTGCCCGAGGAAGCTCGAGGCGTAGGACTGCAGCGCCCGCTGGCTCATCGCCGTCCGGTGCCCCTCGTGCTCGAAGTGCCGGCGGATCTCCGGGTCGGTCACCACCCGGCTGGGGGCCGACACGTTGCCCTGCTTCATCGACAGGACCACGTCGTTCTCCAGCGCCTGGTCGTACCCCTCGATCAGCACGTTGTAGGCCGGCAACCCCGCGCTGCCGATGCCGAAGCCCCCGGTGGCGACGACGTCCTTGACGTCGTAGGTGACCTCCCGGCGGCGCTTGCCCGGCGGCAGGGTCTCCCGGTAGCGCTCCACCGCGGCCAGCACGCGGTCGCGCTCGGCGTCGTCCAGCCGGCGGGTGCGCGGGCGGTCGGTGAAGCGGCGCTGGTGCCCCTCGATCACCGTCATCCGCTCCAGCAGGGCGATCCGGGTGTGCTCGGTGGTCTCCAGGACGAGCTCGTGCACCGCGCCCTCGGTGTTCTCCCGGCGGAGGGCGAAGGAGCGGTCGTCGTCGGCGGCGACGAAGGCGTGCACCTGGTCGAGGTAGCACTCCAGGTACCGGCGGAGCACGGCGTCGATCACGTCGTCGCCGAGCGCCTTGCGCCAGGCCAGCAGGGCGAAGCTGGCGGCGAACCGGCGCAGGTCCCAGCTGACGTGACCGAGGTAGGCCTCGTCGAAGTCGTTGACGTCGAAGACGATCCGCCCCTGGCCGTCCATGTAGGTGCCGAAGTTCTCCGCGTGCAGGTCACCCTGGATCCACACGCGCGACGTCCGCTCGTCACACCAGCGGTCCTCCAGCGTCGCCATGTCGGCGTAGAACAGGCACGCCGACCCGCGGTAGAAGGCGAAGGGGTCCGCCGCCATCTTGCGGAACTTGGTCCGGAAGGCATCGGCGTCGGCGGCCATCAGGCCGGAGAAGGCGTCGACGAGGACGTCGACGATCTGCTGCTGCCGGTCGTCGGGGTGCTCGCCAGCAGGGGTGATCTCGGTGCGGTCGGCCACGGCACAACCGTAGGGGGTGGCTAGCCTGGAGATCAGCACTCTCGACCGCGTCATGCGGCCGGGGAGCCGGGGAGAGGGGACGGGCCAGGTGACGCGAGCGAGCAGGGCGCGGCGGCTGGCGACCGGTGCCGCGTACGGCGGTGGCGGCGTCGGGCTCGCCGGAGCCGCCTTGGTGACCCTGCTGCGCGAGGAGGCCAGGGCCGCCCGGCGACGGGTCAAGGCCAACCCGTCCGAGGCCGACCCGCCCACCGGCAACGGCGTGTACGGCCGTGGCCGCGGCAAGCCGATCGTGCTCGCGGTGCTCGGCGACTCCAGTGCCGTGGGGCTCGGGGTGGACAAGGCCGGGGAGACCCCTGGTGTGCTGATCGCCGCCGCACTGGCCGAGCTGGCCGAGCGGCCGGTCCGGCTGGCCAAGTTCGCCCGGTCCGGGGCCGTGTCCAAGGACCTCGCCGCCCAGGTCGACCACGCGTTGCTGGAACGGCCGAACGTCGCCCTGATCATGATCGGCGCCAACGACGTGACCAGCCGGGCCCGTCCCGCGGACTCGGTGCGGGCGCTCGCCGAGGCCGTGCGCCGGCTGATCGCCGCCGACTGCCAGGTCGTCCTCGGCACCTGCCCCGACCTGGGCACCATCCGGCCGATCGCCCAGCCGCTGCGGGTGCTGGCCCGGCGCTGGAGCCGCCAGCTGGCCGCCGCACAGACGATCGCCGTGGTGGCCGAGGGCGGGCGCACCGTCTCCCTCGGCTCGGTCCTCGGTCCCTCGTTCGCCAGCGACCGGACGCTGTTCAGCCACGACGAGTTCCACCCGTCCGCGGCCGGTTACGCCGCAGCGGCCGCCTCGCTGCTCCCCTCGATCGCCGACTCGATCGGCGTCTGGCCGGCAGCGGCCGACCGCGGCCTGCGGCTGCGCCGGGACACCGTCCGGCCGGTCGCCCAGGCCGCGGCCCGCGCCGCCGGCCGGTCCGGCACCGAGGTGCAGCCGACCGCCGTCCGCGGGAACGAGTCCGGTCCCCGCGGCCCGTGGGCCCGGCTCCGCCGGCGCCGCCCTCCGGACATCTCGACGCCGGAGCGCGCGGACGAGTCCGCCCTCGAGGCAGCGCCGCACTGAGGTCCCCGCCCCCGCGGGTGGCGGAGCTACCCGGGGGTAGGTTCGGGAGGCATCTGACGTCCGTTGCCGCCCTCGAGGTGGCGCGCCTCATCGTGGAGGACCCATGCCCGAAGCTGTCATCGTCGCCGTCGCCCGATCCCCCATCGGCCGCGCGTTCAAGGGGTCGCTGAAGGACCTCCGCCCGGACGACCTGGCCGCGACGATCACCCGGGCCGCGCTGGACCAGGTGCCGCAGCTCGACCCGACCGACATCGACGACCTGATGCTGGGCTGCGGCCTGCCCGGCGGTGAGCAGGGCTTCAACATGGGTCGGGTCGTCGCCGTCCTGCTGGGGATGGACCACCTGCCCGGGACGACGATCACCCGGTACTGCTCCTCCTCGCTGCAGACCACCCGGATGGCGCTGCACGCGATCAAGGCCGGCGAGGGCGACGTGTTCATCTCCGCCGGCGTCGAGCTGGTGTCCCGCTTCACCAAGGGCAACTCCGACGCCATCCCGGACACCCACAACCCGCGCTTCGCCGACGCCGAGGCCCGGGTCGCCAAGACCGCCGAGAGCGGCGCGGAGAGCTGGCAGGACCCGCGCGAGGACGGCGAGCTCCCCAACGCCTACATCGCCATGGGCCAGACCGCGGAGAACCTCGCGCTCCTCAAGGACGTCTCCCGCCAGGAGATGGACGAGTTCGCCGTGCGCAGCCAGAACCTGGCCGAGCAGGCGATCGCCAACGGCTTCTGGGAGCGGGAGATCACCCCGGTCACCACGCCCGACGGCACCGTGGTCAGCAAGGACGACGGCCCGCGCGCCGGCACCACGCTGGAGGGCCTGGCCGGGCTGAAGCCGGTGTTCCGCCCCGACGGCCGGGTGACCGCGGGCAACGCCTGCCCGCTCAACGACGGCGCGGCCGCCCTGGTGATCATGAGCGACCGCAAGGCGCAGGACCTCGGCATCACCCCGCTGGCCCGGGTCGTCTCCACCGGGGTCACCGGGCTGTCGCCGGAGATCATGGGCTACGGCCCGGTCGCGGCCTCGCAGCAGGCACTGGCCCGGGCGGGCATGTCCATCTCGGACATGGACCTCGTGGAGATCAACGAGGCGTTCGCGGCCCAGGTCATCCCCAGCTACCGCGACCTGGGCATCGACATCGACAAGCTGAACGTGCACGGTGGCGCGATCGCCGTCGGGCACCCCTTCGGCATGACCGGCGCCCGGATCACCGGCACGCTGCTCAACGGGCTGCGCGCCCGGGACGGCCAGTTCGGCCTGGAGACGATGTGCGTCGGCGGCGGCCAGGGCATGGCGATGGTGCTGGAGCGCCTCTCCTGACGTCGCGCCCCGGCGGCCGAGCGGCCGCCGGGGCTGCACGCGCAGACGACCGTGGCCCGGCCCCCTCGCGGGGACCGGGCCACGGTCGTTGGTGCGTCTGCTGGTCAGCTCACTCGCGGAAGTAGCTGAGCAGCCGCAGGATCTCGATGTACAGCCAGATGACCGTGACGAGCAGGCCGAAGGCGATGTACCAGGCGAACTTCGGCTCGACGCCGCGGCGGATCGCCTCGTCGGCCATGTCGAAGTCCAGCAGCAGCGTGAACGCCGCGACGCCGATGACGACGATGCTGAAGATGATGGCCAGCGGGCCACCGTCGCGCAGGCCCAGGCCGCCCGGGATGAAGAAGCTGGCGACCAGGTTGACGATCACGAGCGCCAGGACGCCGAAGAGCGCGCCCACGATCCAGCGGGTGAGCTTCGGGGTGACCCGGATGGCGCCGGTCTTGTAGACCACCAGCATGCCGGCGAAGACACCGAAGGTGCCGATGAGCGCCTGCGAGACGATGCCGCTGTACTGGTCGTTGAACATCTCGCTGATCGCACCGAGTGCGACGCCGTAGAGAGCGCCGTACGTCAGCGTCGCGACCGGGTTGGCGATCTGCTTGAACGCGATCACCAGGCCGAGCACGAGGGCGACCAGGACGGCCGGCAGCGTCAGGCCCAGGGCGAGACTGTCCGGCAGCACGGCCCAGGTGACGGCGGCGGAGAGCACCGTCACCAGGAAGCTGAGGCCGGTCTTGGTGACGACGTCGTCCATCGTCATGTAGGCGCGGTCGGTGGCGGCGTACGGCGACGGAGCGGCGTACGGGTCGTGCTGGGTGGGTGCCCCGCCGTACGTCTGCTGCGGGGCGGAGCCCCAGCCGGCGGACGGGCCGTTGCCGGCTGCCGGGAGGCCCCGGAAGGCCGGGTTGCTGCTGGGCATCGTCATCTCCTCGAGGTGACTGGTCGGGCCGTGGGGCTCAGTTCGTCCGCCCCACGCTGTCTGGTGTAACGCCAGGTCAGTGCCGGTAGTTCCCGTTGGCCCCGGACCACCCGGACGGGTGCCCCCGGTCGGGTTCGAACCGACACCGGGACCCTTTTAAGGGGCCTGCCTCTGCCGATTGGGCTACGGGGGCGCGGGCTCGCGGCCCGCCGGGGACCTTAGCTGGCCCGGGGGCCCGACTGGTCCCGGTCTGCCGCGCTCGGCGGCGGGATCGCCGGGGCCTGGCCGCCGGTGGCCGCGGCGACGAACTCCCGCCGCGGGTTCTGCAGCTGGCCCAGTGCGATGACCTCCCGCCGGAACACCGAGGCCAGCGCCCAGTCGGCGATCACCCGCACCTTGCGGTTCAGGGTGGGCACCCGGCTGACGTGGTACGCCCGGTGCATCAGCCAGGCCGGTCGGCCCTTGAGCTTGACCCCGTAGACCTGGGCGACCCCCTTGTGCAGCCCGAGGCTGGCCACCGAACCGGCGTAGGCGTGCCGGTACTCCACCGGCTGCTCACCGTCCAGCACGGCCACGATGTTGTCGGCCAGCCGCTTGGCCTGGCGCACCGCGTGCTGGGCGTTCGGGGCGGTGGTGGCGCCGGGCTCGTCCTTGGTCAGGTCCGGCACCGCGGCGAGGTCGCCGGCGGCCCACGCGCCGTCCAGCACCGCGCCGTCCAGGCCGTCGACCTGCAGCGTGGCCCGGCAGCGCACCCGGCCGCGCTCGTCCAGCGGCAGGTCGGTCCGGGCGAGCATCGGGTGCGGCTTGGTGCCCGCCGTCCACACCAGGGTGTCGCTGGCGAACTCGTCGCCGTCGCCGGTGCGCACGACGCCGTCGTCGGAGACGGAGTCCAGCGTCGTGTTGAGCTTGACCTCCATCCCGCGGGCCTGCAGCTGCTGCACGGTCCAGGCACCCATGTCCGCGTCGACCTCGGGCAGGATCCGGCCGGTCGCCTCGACCAGGACCCAGCGCATGTCCGCCGGGGAGAGCCGGGGGTAGTAGCGCTCGAGCGCGTATCGGGCCATGTCCTCCAGCTCGGCGAACGCCTCGATCCCGGCGTAGCCCCCGCCGACGAAGGTGAAGGTGAGCGCCCGCCGGCGGACCTGCGGGTCGTCGGTGGAGCTCGCGGCGTCCAGCCGGGCCAGCACGTGGTTGCGCAGGTAGATGGCCTCGCCGACGTTCTTGAAGCCGATGCCGTGCTCGGCGAGACCGGGGATGGGCAGGGTGCGGGCGACCGAGCCGGCGGCCATCACCAGCACGTCGTAGCGCAGCTCGAAGGAGTCGCCCTCAGCCGGTGTCACCGTCGCGGTCCGGTCGGCGTGGCTGAGCCCGGCCACCGCACCGGTGATCACCCGGCACTGCTCCAGCGTGCGCCGCAGCGGGACGACGACGTGCCGGGGCTCCACGGAGCCGGCCGCCGCCTCGGGCAGGAAGGGCTGGTAGGTCATGTGCGGCTGGGGGTCGACCACGATGATCTCCGCCCGACCGCGGCGGAGCTTCTTCTGCAACCGCAGGGCGGTGTAGAGGCCGACGTAGCCGCCGCCCACGATCAGGATCACCGGTCGCTGGGCCATGGCCTCACCGTAGGCCCGCAGCCGCCCCGGCAAACCCCTCCCGGCGACGTCAGTCTGCGGCCAGCTCCTTCGCCCGGTCGAGCACCGCGTCCAGCATCGGTTCGGTGAGCCGGCCGGTGAAGGTGTTCTGCTGGCTGACGTGGTAGCTGCCGAGCAGGGTGAGCGGGCCGCTCGGGCCGGCCAGCGACACCTCCACGCCGTGCCCGAACGCCGGCCGCGGCCGGGGCAGCGGCACCCCGGCACCGGCCAGCACCGGCCACAGCGCGGTCCACCCGAACCCGCCGAGCACCACGATCACCCGCAGCCGGGGCAGCAGCGCCAGCTCCCGGGCCAGCCAGGGCGAGCAGGTGTCCCGCTCCTCCGGGGTCGGCGCGTTGGCCGGCGGCGCGCACCGCACCGCGGCGCACACCCGGACGTCGGTGAGCTCCAGCCCGTCGTCCCTGGCGACCGAGGTCGGCTGGTTGGCCAGGCCGGCCCGCCACAGCGCGGCGAAGATCCAGTCGCCGCTGCGGTCGCCGGTGAAGACCCGCCCGGTGCGGTTCCCGCCGTGGGCGGCCGGGGCCAGGCCGACGACGCCGATCCGCGCGTCCGCAGGCCCCAGCCCGGGCACGGGGCGTCCCCAGTACTCCTCCGCCCGGAAGGAGGCCCGTTTGACCCGGGCCACCTCCTCGCGCCAGGTCACCAGCCGCGGGCAGGCCCGGCAGCCGGAGATGCGTTCGTCCAGCACCGCCAGCTCGCGGCTGCCGGCGGCGGCGCGGACGACCCCGGCCGGGCTGCGGGTGACGGGGAAGCCGTCGGCGTCGCGTGCCACCCGGACAGCACAGCACGCGACTGCGAAGCGCGCGCCGGCCGCCCCCACGGCATGATCGGGGGGTGGCGAAGAAGCAGAAGGTGAAGACCCCGTTGTTGTACAAGCTGCTCGGCCCTGCGATGGCCATCCCGGCCGGGATCGTGGTCAAGAAGCTCGCCGACACGACGTGGGAGAAGGTGCGCGGCTACCCGCCGCCGAAGAACCCGGCTGCACCCGGCGTCAGCTGGCCCGACGCGCTGGCCTGGGCCGCGGTCTCCGGCGCGCTCTACGCCGCCGGCCGGCTGGTCGCCGCCGCCGGTGCCGCCACCGTCTACGAGAAGATCACCGGCAGCCTGCCGCCGGGCGTCAACGCCGACAGCGCCGCCTGAAGAAGCAGAAGGACCCCCTTGCCCCCCGCCACTCGCGAGCTCGCGGCGGGGCCCTGCAAGGGGGCCAACGGGACGGGGCCCTGCGGCCCCGTCCCGCGGCGTCAGGACCGCGCGAGGCGGAGGGCGATGCCGTCGAGGATGTCGTGCTCGCTGACGACGACCTCGTCGAGGTCGAACGCGTCCATGACCACCCGCAGCACCAGTGCGCCGGCGCCGATGACGTCGACCCGGCCCGGGTGCATCACCGGCGAGGCGGCCCGCCGGGCCCGGGTGGCGGTCAGCAGGCCGGCGGCGACCGAGCGGACGGCGCCCACCGGGATCCGTGACCCGTGGATGGCGACCGGGTCGTAGGCGGGCAGGCCGAGCGCCAGGGCGGCGACCGTGGTCACCGAACCGGCCAGCCCGACCAGGGTCGCGGCCTCACCGACCGGCACGGCGGCGGCGACCAGCTCCAGGGCCGCGCGCACGTCGCCCTCGGCGGCCTGCACCTCGTCGGGGGGCGGCGGGTCGCTGCGCAGGTGCCGCTCGGTCAGCCGGACGCAGCCCACGTCCACCGACCGGGCAGCCCGCACCCCACCGGCGTCCCCGAGGACGAACTCCGTCGAACCGCCGCCGATGTCGACGACCAGGTACGGCGGGCGCGGGGCCGCAGCGCCGTGGGCCTGCGCGGCGGCGGCCAGCGAGGCGGTGGCCCCGAGGAAGGAGAGCTCGGCCTCCTCCGTGCCGGTGACCACGTCGGGCAGCTGGCCCAGGGTGGCGGTCACCATCGCCTCGAAGTCCTCGCGGTTGGCGGCGTCCCGGCTGGCGCTGGTGGCCACCATCCGCACCCGCTCGGCGCCCAGCTCCCGGGCCTGGGCGGCGTACTCGGCGAGCACCAGGCGGGTGCGCTCGATCGCCTCGGGCGCCAATCGGCCGGTCGCGTCCACCCCCTGGCCGAGTCGCACGACCTCCATCCGGCGGAGCAGGTCGGTGTGCGGGCCCTCGACGGGCACGTCGGCGACCAGCAGCCGGATGGAGTTGGTACCGCAGTCGATGGCGGCGACCCGGGTCATCGGACGTCCTCCGGGTCCTGGGGAGACGGCTGGGCGCACGGACCGGCCGCCCACCACTCCCCCATCTCCGCGACCGCCCGGTCACCGATCGGGTTCACCCCGGGCCCGGCGGCCAGGGCGTGCCCGGCCAGGGCGTGCAGGCACTTGACCCGGTCGGGCATCCCCCCGGCGCTGGCCCGGGTGGGCAGCACGTCGCGGGAGTCGCGGGTGGCCAGGAACAACTCGTGCGCCGCCCGGTACCCCGCCGCGAGCTCCGGGTCGGTGGCCAGCTCCGCCTGCCAGTCCCGCATCCTCCCGGCCGACTCCAGCCGGCTGGCGGCGGCGGTCGCCCGCGGGCAGGTCAGGTAGTACAGCGTGGGGAACGGCGTGCCGTCCTCCAGCCGGGGCGCGGTCTCGACGACGTCGGGCTGGCCGCAGGGGCAACGGTGCGCGACGCCGACGAGCGCGCGTGGCGGCCGTCCCAGCTGACGGGCGATGACGGCGCGCTCGGCGGCGGTGACCGGCGGCGAGACCGGCGCGGGGTCGGGACTGTGCACGTCCCTAGTCTGCGGGAGGGCCCGGATCGGTGACCGGGGGGTCGCCGTCGGCTGCGGCGAGGGAGCTGAGCAGCCCCTCGTACCAGGGCACGGGCGCGTTCCGCGCGGTGCTGCCGGCCGGGGGCTGGGCGGTGTCCCCGGGGTCGCCGGCGTCACCGACGACGACCAGCCGGTCGCCGGGCAGCACCATGGTCAGCCGCTCCCGGGCCTGCTGGGCGATGTAGGCGGGGTCGGCCTGGCGGTCCAGCTGGGCCTCCAGGTCGGCGGCGCGCTGGTCCAGCGCCTGCTGCTCGGCGGCCAGCTCGGCCAGCTCCTGCCGCCCGGCCACGTACTGGCGCAGCGGACCGGCGAGGGTCAGGGCCAGCAGCAGCACGAGCGCACCGAGCAGCACGGCGCGGCCGGTGAACCGCGGGCCACGCCGGGGGGCGGTGCTGCGGGCCGGGCGCCGGGTGGTGCGACGGCCCGGCCGGTTGTCGGCCGCGCCGCGGGCACCGGCCCGCACCGGCCGCGACGAGCTCCGGCGGCGGGTGCCACCGGGCCGGGCGCGGCGGGTGCGGGCGGTGCTCACGTCGTGCTCGGACTCAGCTGCGCGAAGCCAGGCGCGGGAACGCGGCGGCGCCGGCGTAACGCGCGGCGTCGTCCAGCTCCTCCTCGATCCGCAGCAGCTGGTTGTACTTGGCCACGCGCTCGCTGCGGGCCGGGGCACCGGTCTTGATCTGCCCGCAGTCGGTGGCGACGGCGAGGTCGGCGATCGTGGTGTCCTCGGTCTCGCCGGAGCGGTGGCTCATCATGCAGCGGTAGCCGTTGCGGTGGGCCAGGTTGACCGCGTCCAGGGTCTCGGTGAGCGTGCCGATCTGGTTCACCTTCACCAGCAGCGCGTTCGCCGCACCGCGGGCGATGCCGTCGGCGAGCCGGGTCGGGTTGGTGACGAACAGGTCGTCGCCGACGATCTGCACGCGGTCGCCCAGCTCCCGGGTCATCGACACCCAGCCGTCCCAGTCCTCCTCGTCGAGGGGGTCCTCGATGGAGACGATCGGGTAGGCGTCGACCAGGCCCTTGTAGTAGTCGACGAGGTACTCGGCCGACCGGGTCTGCCCCTCGAAGTCGTAGCCGCCGTCGGTGTGGAACTCGGTGGCGGCGACGTCCAGGGCGAAGGCGATGTCGGTGCCGACGGTGTACCCGGCGGCCTGCACGGCCTCGACGATGAGGTCGAGGGCGTCCCGGTTGCTGGGCAGCGACGGGGCGAAGCCGCCCTCGTCACCCAGGCCGGTGGCCAGGCCGCGCTTCTTCAGCACCGACTTCAGCGCGTGGTACGTCTCGGTGCCGACCTGGAGCGCCTCGGCGAAGCTCCCCGCGCCGATCGGGGCGATCATGAACTCCTGCACGTCGACGTTGCTGTCGGCGTGCGCGCCACCGTTGAGGATGTTCATCATCGGCACCGGCAGCAGGTGCGCCGAGGGGCCGCCGACGTAGCGGAACAGCGGCAGGCCCGAGGACTCCGCGGCCGCCTTCGCGACGGCGAGGGAGACGCCGAGGATCGCGTTCGCGCCGAGCCGGGACTTGTCCGGGGTGCCGTCGAGCTCGATCAGCCGCTGGTCGACCAGCCGCTGCTCGGCGGCGTCGTAGCCGACGAGCTCCGGGCCGATGACGTCCAGGACGCCGTCGACGGCCTGGGTCACGCCCTTGCCGCCGTAGCGGGTCCCGCCGTCCCGGAGCTCCACCGCCTCGAAGGCGCCGGTCGAGGCGCCGCTGGGCACGGCGGCCCGGGTGATCGTCCCGTCGTCGAGTGCGACCTCGACCTCCACGGTGGGGTTTCCGCGCGAGTCGAGGATCTCCCGCGCGCCTACTGCATCGATGCTGGCCACGGGCTGCAGCCTAGCCAGCTCCCGAGGTCCTGCGGCACACCCGCGCCCGGAGCGGTCGGGCCGGCGGCCGGCGGGCGCCTGGGACGATGGCCGGCGATGACTCCCCCGCCCCCGCTCCGCCGGCACCGGCGCGCCGTCCGGCAGCTGCTCCTCGGACTGGTCCCGGTGCTGCTGGTGGGGGTCGTCGTGCTGGTCGCGCTGGCGCTGCGCCTGTCCGACGTGCAGGCCCCGCTGGCCGCCGCCGACCGCGCCGCGACCGCGACGGTCACCGCCGCCGGCACCGCCCCCGAGGGCCGCGGGCTGGACGTCTCCTTCCGCGACGACTCCGGCCGGGAGCGCAGCGGCACCCTGGTGCTCGACGAACCGCTCGACGTGCCGGTCGGCGCCGAGCTGACGGTGCAGCACCCCGCGACCGCCCCCGCGGGCGACCCGGTCCGCGTGTACACCGACGGGGACGCCGCCCACGCCGCGGTCGGGGACGTCGTCTTCGGCCTGGCCGCCGTGGTCCTGGTGCTGCTCGCCGTGTCCACGCTGACCCTGGCCCGGCTGCTCAGCCGCCCGCGGCTGCGCTCCCGGCCCGCCACCACGGTGACCGCCACCCACGTCGTCGGGAACCAGGGTCTGCTGATGCGCAGCTGGCTGGAGCTGGAGTCGCCGGCCGGGCGGCGTTGGCTGCCCACGCACTGGGCACCGGAGCTGGACCGGCTGCCCCCGGGCAGCCGGGTCGAGGTGTGCGGTGACCCGGACCGGGGCCGCCTGGTGCTGCCGGTGCTCGACGGCGCCGAGGTGTGGCCGTCGGGGCGGCTGCGCAGCCAGGAGCCGCGCGGCGGCGTGCGGCAGGCGCCCGTCGTCCCCGACGCCGGCGAGGTGGGACTGGCCCGGCAGGCGCGGGCGGACGGCGTGCTGCCCTTCCTCGCCCCGGTGCTCGGCCTGCTCTGGGCCTACGTGGACGGCAGCGGCCTGGCGGGGTTCGTCGTGGCGACCGCGCTGTCGGCGGCGGTGCTGTTCTGGGTCCCCCAGCTGCTGGGCTCGGACCCGCAGGCCACCCGCCAGGACTGAGAGGAGGACCCCGAGCGTCAGGCGAGCGGCTTCTCGCGGGACTCCTCGTCGAGCCGGGCCCGCTCGGCCAGCTCGGCCTCGCTGGGGCCGGTGAAGGCCCGGGAGCGTTCCCGCGCCTCCTGGCTCCCGGTGAACAGGCCGGACTGCGCACCGGCCGGCCGGGTGGCGCCGTCGACCGCGGCCGGCCGCGTCGGTGCGGTGTCCGGGCCGGCGATGCCCTCGTTGCGCACCTTCGGCAGGGCGGTGGGGTGCTCGCGCTGCAGCCACACGACCAGGCCCTCCCGCACGTGGCAGCGCAGGTCGAACAGGGTCGGGCCGTCCTTGGCGCTGACCAGCACCCGGACCCGCACCACGGCCCCGACGGCGTCGGTCACCTGGAGCACCACGACCCGCTCGTCCCACAGCTCGTTGCCCACCACGAGCCGGTCGAGCTCGGCGCGCATCTCCTCCAGCGGCACCGTCCAGTCGACGTCGAGCTCGACCGACCCGAGGACGGCGGACTCCTTGCGGGTCCAGTTCTGGAAGGGCGTCGTCGTGAAGTGGGTGGAGGGCAGCACCAGTCGCCGGTCGTCCCAGACGTGCACCACGACGTAGGTGAGCGTGATCTCCTCGATCCGGCCCCACTCGTCCTCGACCACCACGACGTCGTCGACCCGGATGGCGTCGGTGAACGCCAGCTGCATCCCGGCGAACACGTTGGCCAGCGAGGTCTGGGCGGCGAGCCCGGCCACCACCGACAGCACCCCGGCGCTGGCCAGGATGCTGGTGCCGGCCGCGCGGGCCGCCGGGAAGGTCAGCAGCATCCCGGCGATCGCCAGCACCGCGATCACCGCGACGGTCAGCCGGCGGATCAGCGTGACCTGGGTGCGCACCCGCCGGGCGTGCCGGTTGTCGTCGACGTCGACGTCGTAGCGGGCCAGCGCCAGGTCCTCGACGACGAACGCGGCGACCGCGATCAGCCAGGCCACCACGGCGATGAGCGCCAACCCGAGGACCCGGACGACGACGTCGCGCCAGTCGCCCACGCCGGGCGCGGCGTCCAGCACCAGCGTGACCGCGAGCAGCACGAGCAGCACCCGCAGCGGCCGGCGCCCCCGCCGGGACAGGTCGGCCGCCACCGGCGAGGACCCGGCGAGCCGACGCACCAGCGCCCCGATCGCGACGGCGACCAGCCAGGCCACCAGCGCGGCCCCGGCGACCACCAGCAGCAGCAGCCAGGTGCTCCGGGGCAGCACGCCGGAGACGACGCCGTCGGCGGCGAGCGGGGACGGGGTGGTCGGGAACGCGGTCAGCGGCACGCGGCGGGAGCTCCTTCGTCGTCGGCGGGGCGGGCGACCGGCCACCCCCTCGGCCGGTCGCCGTCCACGCTAGGGGCCGGGCCGGGCACCCGCGCCGGCCGGTGACCCGGACGGGGCAGGTCAGCCGCGCGCGTGGGCGGCCACGTCCAGCTCGTCGGCGTAACGGCGGACGGCGGTGCGCAGCGCGTCCTCGGCGTCCCACCCGCGCTGCCGGGCGGCGACGACCAGCCCGAGCAGCTGCTCCCCGAGCTCGGCGGCGTCCGCGGCGGTCAGCTCGGCGGCCGGCGGGGTGGGCAGCCCGGCCCGCGCGGCCCGGCCGGCCAGTGCCGCCCCCCACGAGCTGGCCGGCTGCGAGCGCGACACCCCCTCGGTCGGCGAACGACGCTGCTTCTCGGTCTTCTTGATCTCGTCCCAGCCGCGCTCGACCGCGGCGACGTCCCGGGGGCCGGCGTCGGAGAAGACGTGCGGGTGCCGGCGGACGAGCTTGTCGACCAGGTCACCGGCCACGTCGTCGACGTCGAACCGCCGGCCCGGCTCCGCCTCGGCGGCGACCCGGGCGTGGAAGGCCACCTGGAGGAGCACGTCACCGAGCTCCTCGCGCATCGCGACCGGGTCGTCGTCGACGATCGCGTCGTAGGCCTCGTGCGCCTCCTCCAGCAGGTAGCCGCGGAGCGAGGCGTGCGTCTGCTCGGCGTCCCAGGGGCAGCCACCGGGCGAGCGCAGCCGGTCCATCACCCCCACGACGTCCAGCAGCCGTGCGCCGGGCGGCTCCGGCGCGCCCGCCACCCGCGGGACGCCCTCCCAGCCGGCGGCCTCCTCCGGGGTGGCCAGCAGGACGGCGCCGGGGCCGGACGCAGCCGCCGCCGCCGCCGGGTCGAGCACATCGGTGACCGCGATCCCCTCGGCCCGCAGCACCGCCGCGGTGGCGCCGGTGCCGGGCAGGGCGAGCACCTCCGGGGCGGCGGTGACGGCCCGCCAACCCGCGGGGGCGAGCAGGCCGGGCAGGCGGGGGCTGACGGTGACGAGGAGCGCGACAGGCACCCCGTCAGTCTCCGGCAACCCCGGCGGCGTCCTCGCGGGCGTCCTCCAGCAGCTGCACCACACCGCCGTCCGCGGCGACGACCTGGCCCTCCTCCAGCACGCCGAAGCGCGGGTTGACCACCAGGTCGAGGTCCTCGCGCACCTCGGTCACCAGCGCGATGCCCGCCTCCGCCGCCTCGGCCGCGGCCGCATCGGCCAGCTGCGGGCGCAGCTCCTCGAACGTCGGGACGGCGACGTCGCGGACGAAGCCGACCACCACCCCGCCGGCCTCCGGCAGCGCCAGGGTGAACCCCTGCCCGGCGGGCGTCGCCGCGATCGGCGCGGCCAGCACCTCCGGCAGGTCGGCCGGTGCGCGGGGCTCGATCTGCGGCAGCGTGTTGGGTCCGGCGTACTGGGCGGCCAGCGCCGGGTAGCCGGCCGGGTCGGCGGTCAGCTGGGCCAGCACGGCGTCGGCGGTGGCCTGGTCGGGCACGGTGACCAGGCCGAGCTCGACCTGCGCGAGCCCCGCCCGCACCTCCTCGTAGCGCTCGCGCAGCGCCGCCTCGGAGAGCTCGGCGAGCCCGGCGGCGACCGCGGCGCGCTCGCGGATCATCTGCTGGCGGACGTTCTGCACCACGTCGGCCTCGTTGACGCCCTGCTGCTGCGCCACCTGCGCGAAGACCACCTCCGGGTCGGCGCCACCCAGCAGCTCGGTGATCCGCTCGCGCACGTCGGCGTCGGACACCTCGACGTCCCAGCGCCGGGCGACCTCCTCGTGCAGCTCCCCGCCCACCTGCAGGGACAGCACCTGGCGGGTGTAGCCGACCTCGTTGCCCGCGGCGTAGGCGGCGATGGCCGGGTCGGCGAGCCGGGCGTCGACGGCCTCGTCCAGCTCGGCGACGGTCACCTGCTCCTCGCCGACGTAGGCGGCGACGTCCGGGGAGGTGCGGCACCCGGTCAGGCCACCCACCCCGGCGGCACCCACGAGCAGGACGGCGAGGAGTCTGCGGCGCGGCACGGCGCGAGCGTGCCACACCCGGTGTGACCCACGCCGCACCCTGCACTCAGGACGCGACGGCGACGGGCTGTTCGAGGACCGACGTGAGCAGCGCGTGCAGCTTCTCCAGCAGGGCGACGTCGCGCAGCGGCGTGCGCCGGTCCGGGCCGACCGGCACCTTGATCGAGACCGTGCGGACGGCGTCCTTGTAGGTGGCGCCCTCGGCGAGCCGGGACAGCTTCATCACCTGGGACTCGCGCAGCTCCACCGGGCCGACCCGGACGTTGCGCCCCTGCATGGACACCTCGGTGACCCCGAGGTGGCGCATGGCCGCGCGGAACCGGGCCACCGCCAGCAGGTTGAGCACCGGGGCCGGGGGTGCGCCGTAGCGGTCGGTCAGCTCGTCGAGCACCGCCTGCGCCTGGTCGTCGTCCTGGACGGACGCCACCTTGCGGTAGGCCTCCATCCGCAGCCGCTCGCCGGGCACGTAGTCGTGCGGCAGGTGCGCGTCGACCGGCAGGTCGACCCGGACCTCGGCCGGCTCGACGGCCGGGGACTCCCCCGTCGCCTGGGCCCGGTAGTCGCTGACCGCCTCGCCGACCAGCCGGACGTAGAGGTCGAAGCCGACCCCTGCGATGTGCCCGGACTGCTCGCCGCCGAGCAGGTTGCCCGAACCGCGGATCTCCAGGTCCTTCATCGCCACCGCCATGCCGGCCCCGAGGTCGGTGTTGTGCGCGATGGTGGTCAGCCGGTCGACCGAGGTCTCGGTGAGCGGCTTGGTCGGGTCGTAGGTGAAGTAGGCGTAGGCCCGCTCCCGGCCCCGGCCGACCCGGCCGCGGATCTGGTGCAGCTGGGAGAGGCCGAACATGTCGGCCCGGTCGACGATCAGGGTGTTGGCGTTGGGGATGTCCAGCCCCGACTCGACGATCGTGGTGGCGACCAGGACGTCGTACTCCTTCTCCCAGAAGCCGACCATGATCCGTTCGAGCTCGTGCTCCTTCATCTGGCCGTGGCCGACCGCCACCCGGGCCTCGGGCACCAGGTTCCGGATCTTCGCCGCGGCCTTGTCGATCGACTGCACCCGGTTGTGGATCACGAACACCTGGCCGTCGCGGAGCAGCTCGCGGCGGATGGCCGCGGCCATCTGCTTGTCCTCCCACGCGCCGACGTAGGTCAGCACCGGGTGCCGTTCCTCCGGCGGGGTGAGGATCGTGGACATCTCGCGGATGCCGGTGAGGCTCATCTCCAGCGTGCGTGGGATCGGGGTGGCCGACATCGACAGCACGTCGACCGCCGTCCGCACGCTCTTCAGGTACTCCTTGTGCTCGACGCCGAAGCGCTGCTCCTCGTCCACGATGACCAGCCCCAGGTCCTTGAACCGGGTGGTCGGCTGCAGCAGCCGATGGGTGCCGACCAGGACGTCGATCTCGCCGTCGGCCAGCTTGCGCAGCACCTCGTCGGACTCGGTCTTCGACTGGAACCGGGACAGCACCGCGACCGTCACCGGGAACTGCGCGAACCGCTCGGAGAAGGTCTTGAAGTGCTGGTTGGCCAGCAGCGTCGTCGGCACCAGGACGCCGACCTGCTTGCCGTCCTGCACCGCCTTGAACGCCGCCCGGACCGCGATCTCGGTCTTCCCGTAGCCGACGTCGCCGCAGATGATCCGGTCCATCGGCACCGGCTGGGACATGTCCGCCTTGACCTCGTCGATCGCGGCCAGCTGGTCGGGGGTCTCGGTGAACGGGAAGGCGTCCTCCAGCTCGCGCTGCCAGACGGTGTCGGGCCCGAAGGCGTGGCCCTTGGACGCCATCCGTGCCGAGTACAGCCGGATGAGCTCCGCGGCGATCTGCTTGACCGCCTTGCGGGCCTGGTTCTTCGTCTTCTGCCAGTCCGCACCGCCGAGCTTGGACAGCGCCGGCGCCTCACCACCGACGTAGCGGGTCAGCTGGTCGAGGGAGTCGGTGGGGACGAACAGCCGGTCCGGTGGCTGGTTCCGCTTGCCCGGCGCGTACTCGACGATCAGGTAGTCCCGCTGCCCGCCGTGCACGGTGCGGCTGACCATCTCCACGTAGCGGCCGACGCCGTGCTGCTCGTGCACCACCAGGTCACCCGGCTGCAGCTGCACCAGGTCCACGGCGTTGCGCCGGCGGGCCGGCATCTTGGTGGCGTCCTTCATCGAGGTGCCGCGCTGGCCGGTGAGGTCGCCCTCGGTGACCAGCGCGAGGCCCACGGCCGGGAAGGTGAAGCCGGCCTCCAGGTTGCCCTGGGTGATCAGCGTCGGCCCCGCGGTCGGCGCGGTCTCGATGCCGGGCACCAGGCGGGCACCCAGGTCGGCCTCGGTGAGCTGGTCGGCCGCGCGCTGGGCCGGGCCGGGGCCGGCGAAGGTCAGGGCGACCCGCCAGCCGTCGCGGCCCCAGCTGCGCAGCTGGTCGAAGGCGCGCGCCTGGTCGCCGTGGAAGCGCTCGACCCCGGTGGCGTCCAGGGTGACGTGCTGGTCGTCGTCGTCCGGGGAGAGGGTGAAGGCGCCCGTCGTCCACCAGGGCAGGCCCCGGGTCCGGGCGGCGTCCTGGACGTCGGCGAGGTCCTGGAAGGAGGAGGCGCCCAGGTCGATCGGCGCCTGGCCGGCCTCGGCCGCGGTCTGCCAGGAGGCGGCGAGGAACTCCTCGGCGGTGCGCACCAGGTCCGCGGACCGGCTGCGCACCCGCTCGGGGTCGCAGACCAGCACGTGCGTGCCCGGTGCCACCAGGTCGGTCAGCAGCTGCATCTGGTGACCACCGATGAGCGCTGGGATCAGCGACTCCATGCCCTCCACGGCGATGCCCTCGGCGAGCTTGCCGGTCACCTCGGCCAGTTCCGGGTGGTCGACCCCCAGCCGGACGGCGCGGGCCCGGACGTCGGCGGTGAGCAGCAGCTCCCGGCACGGCGCGGCCCACAGCCGGTCGGGCCGCTCGTCCAGCGACCGCTGGTCGGCGGCGGAGAAGTACCGCAGCTCGTCGACCTCGTCACCCCAGAACTCCACCCGCACCGGGTGCGGCTCGGTGGGCGGGAAGACGTCGAGCAGGCCACCGCGGACGGCGAACTCCCCGCGCTTCTCGACCAGCTCCACCCGGGTGTAGGCGGCGTCGGACAGCGCCTGGGAGACCACGTCGAGGTCGGCGCTCTGACCCGGCGCCAGCTCCACCGGCACCAGGTCGCCCAGCCCGGGGGCCAGCGGCTGCAGCACGCTGCGCACCGGGGCGACCAGCACGTCGACGGTGCCGTTCTCGCCGGGGTGGGCCAGGTCGCGCAGCACGGCCAGCCGGCGGCCGACGGTGTCGGGGCGGGGGCTGAGCCGCTCGTGCGGCAACGTCTCCCAGGCGGGGAAGACCTCCACCCGCCGGTCGGGGAGGAAGCAGCGCAGCACCGCGGCCAGCGCGTCGGCGTCCCGCTCCCCCGCGGTGACCACCAGCACCGGCACGTCGGCACCGGGTGCCGGGGCCGCCAGCGCCGCCGCCACCAGCGGCTGGACCGGCGGCGGGGCGGTGACGGTCAGGTCGGCCGTGCCGGCCTTGCCCACCACCGAGGCAACGCCGGCGTCGGACAGGACGACGTCGAGCACGCCGCGCAAGCTCACGGGGGTCACTCCAGTTCCTGGGCCGCACCACGTCCGCTGCAGAGCAGAGCGCGCCGGGTGCGCGCGGGGGCCGTCGTCCAGGTTAGCCCCGGTGGCGGCGGGGCGTGGGGTCGCTCAGGAGGTCAGGGCCCGGGCCACCCGGCCCACCGGCTCCGGGGCGTCGATGGCGGCCAGCGCCTTGCGCAGGATCGTGCTGGAGGTGTGCACCGTGTAGGGGAAGTAGTGCACTTCGACGCCGACCGCGGCGAAGTCCCGCTCGAGCTTCTGGCCCTTGGCGGTGCCCCGCCAGTCGTCGCCCTTGAACAGGACGTCGAACCGCACCTCGCGCCAGGTGTCGATCTTCTCCGGCACCACCTCGGCGTGCACGTCGTCGACGAAGCGCAGGTTGCGCACGATCTCCATCCGCTCGGCCAGCGGGATGACCGGCAGCCGGCCCTTGGCCTGCAGCAGCATCTCGTCCGACACGACGCCGACGACGAGCCGGTCGCAGTGCTCGGCCGCGTGCTTGAGGACGTTGAGGTGCCCGATGTGGAACAGGTCGTACGCGCCGGGCGCGTACCCGATGACGGGACGCTGCCCACCGCCTGTGCTGGTTCCGGACATCGCACATTCTCCTCTGACGACCGACACGTACCGTGATCACGGTCGGACGGGGATGTTGGTCCGACTGCGGTTCGGCCTCGAAGTTAGGGCGGCTTCGTGACGGACCGTGAGTCTCAGGCGGCAGGTTCACCCGTTGGTGCGGCGCGGTTGACCTGATCGGTGGCGATGCGCGGGCCGCTCGCAGGTCGACGCCCCGACCTGCGCCCGGCGTCGCCGGGTGACCCGTCCGGCGTGCTCTCCCGATCGGGTGAGATGCCCCGCTCGGGGCCGTGTCGTGCCTGGTCAGCGCCGTAGCCTCGCGAAGAGGGCAGGGACGTCGAGACGGTGCGCCGGGCACCGGGGGGCGCCCCGGCGGGTGGACAGGGGGACGGCGGCATGGAACTGCAGGACTACGGGGTGGCGCTTCGCCGGTACTGGACAACCTGGGTCGGCGTGGCCCTCGCCGGCCTGCTGGTCGCCCTCGCCGTCGTGTTGGTGACCCCGCCGACCTACCAGGCCACCGCCCAGGTGTTCGTCGCCGGCGTCGACGGCAGCACCAGCAGCTCGCAGTTCGTGAACCAGCGGGTGAGCAGCTACCCCGAGGTGGCCGCCAGTCGCACGGTCCTGGCGCCGGTCATCGAGGAGCTGGGGCTGACCGAGTCCTTCTCCAACCTCCGCGAGCGGGTGGTCGCCACGAACCCGGTGGACACCTCGCAGATCGAGATCGCCGTCACCGACCGCGACGCGAGCCGGGCCGCCGAGATCGCCGACGCCGTCGCCGAGCGGTTCGGCACCGCGGTGGAGCGGCTGGAGCAGCCTGGTTCCGGTGCCTCGCCGGTCAGCCTCTCCGTGACCACCCCGGCCACGGTGCCGACCACGCCGATCTCGCCGGTGCCCGCCCTGGTGCTGCCGCTGGGCCTGGTCGTGGGCCTGGTCCTGGGCGCCGCCGTCGCCATCGCGCGCAGCCGGATGGACACCCGGCTGCACACCGCGGACGACGTCCGGGCCGCCTGGGGCAGCGGCTCCGACCAGCTGGTCGTGCACGCCGCACCGGCCAGGCGCACCCGGAGGGCTCGGTCCGCCCGCCGGTCGACGACCCTGCTGGCACGCCAGCTGGAACCGATGGCCGAGCAGGCGCACGTCCGGGTGGTCGCGGTTTCGCCTGCCCCCGACAGCCGGTCGGCGGTCGAGTCGGTCGTCCACCAGGTCGCCGACGACCTCATGGCCTGGCAGGTGCCCGTGCACGTCGCCTCCTCCTCGACCGGCGTCGCACCCGACCGGCCCGGCGTCCAGCTGCAGGTCGGCTCGCCGCTGGCATCGCCGCGGCAGTGGCGGGAGCTCGCCCGCGCCGGCGTGGGAGCCGTGCTGGTCGTCGTACCGGGCCGGACCGACCGGGACGACCTGCAGGAGATGCGCTCGATCCTCGACGCCGCCACCGTCCCCGTGCTCGCCGTCGTGCTGGCGCGCCACCAGCACCGCCGCGCCGGTGACGCGGGTCGCCCCCAGCCCACCGTGGCGGCGCCCGAAGACGTCGTGCTGAGTGCGCCCGCCTCCCAGCGTCCTGTCCCGGCCGGCCGCGACTGAGCGGTTCGCGTCCAGCGCCGCGCCGACGAGGGCGAGCGCCACACCGGTCCTCGCCCTCACCTGTGCACTGGGACGTCGGCTGGGCCGCCTGGCCGGCGTGACGTCAGCTGGCCATCGCGGGGCGGGCAGTGCGGTTCCAGCGGGGATTCAGCGTGGCCGCCGGTCCCCGCGGTGCGCCGGGTCCTCGGTGCAGGCGCCCCACCGCCGACCGGGGCTCCCGCCTGCGACCCGACCGATCCGGCGTCGCCGTCCCCGTTCGGCGGCCCGGCACCAGCCGGCGGCACGCCGGCGTCTGCCGGGAGCCTCGCCCGTCGTCCCGACCGGCGTGGCCGGCCGCACGGGGACCTGACCGACGGGTGATGGCCGCCGTCGGCCGCGGGGTCAGCCGTGAGCGGTGCGGGCCGGCGCCGGCGGGCCGCCGTCCGGCAGCCCGGCTGCCTCGTCGCGCAACCGCTGGCGGGTCGCTCCCTCGGCCAGCAGTGAGACGGCGAGGAAGAGCAGGAAGGCCGGGCTGGCGTCGAACAGCCCGCTCTCCAGCAGGCTGCGGCCGACCAGGAAGACCCCCAGGCCGAGGAAGAGAACCCGGTGCGGGTGCGGCGCCCGCAGCGCGCCGCGGACCACCCAGCACACCCAGGCTGCGGCGACGAGGAGGCCGAGGAGGCCGGTCTGCACCAGCAACGAGGCCCAGCTGCTGTCCAGCGGCTGGGTCTTCCAGTACTGCCCCGTCACGGGGATGACCTTGACGTTGAGCCCGCCGCCGAAGACGGTCTGCCAGGTGGAGCCGGCCCAGTCGGCCGCGGCCCGCCAGGCGATGAAGCGGGAGCCCAGTGTGCTCGTGCCGTCGCCGCCGCGCGCCGCGAAACCGGCCAGGAACCCGGTGCCGACGGCCGCGACCACGGCCAGCGCAGCGAACACGAGGCCGCCGACCACCAGCCCGACCCGGGGCCGCCGGACGTGCACCGCCATGCCAGCCACGGCCACCAGCAGCATCAGCAGCGCCGTCCGGGACCCGGTCAGCCACAGCACCGCGAGGAACCAGCCACCGCCGGCGGCGATGCCCCAGCCGGCCTCGCCGAGCACCGTGCGCCAGGCCAGGAACACCAGGGGGATGCCGGCCAGCAGGGCCAGCGCGTTGGGGTCCATGGCCGGCAGCCCCCCGGCCAGCCGCCCCTCGGTCATCCCGGGCAGACCGGTGAGCGAGGCGATCACCGCGATGGCGCCGCAGGCCCGCGCGACCTGGCGCAGCACCTGTAGCGCTGGTGCCGCCCGGAGCAGGAAGAAGACGGTGCCGCCCAGGACGGCGACGCGGACGGCCATCACTCCGCCGCCGAGCAGCTGGTCGGCGGTCAGTGCCCCCCACACCGAACTGCCCAGCACGATGGCCAACAACCACATCGACAGGGTGCCGAGCCGGTACCGGCGCCCGGCCGAGGCCAGTCCGAGGGCGAGCAGCAGGCCGAACCCGGCGACCAGCGCCTTGCCGAGGACGACGGGGTCGACCGCGCCGGAGAAGTAGGCGCCCCGGCGCCAGTCGACAGCGCCGAGGACCATCAGCAGCGCGGCCAGCTGGCCGGCCCACGAGCCGGCGCGGCGGGACACGTCACCGGCCGGGCGCCGGTGCACGGCGGCGGGCGCGGTGACGGGCACGGCGGCGGTCACGCGACCACCGGGTCGGTGGCGGGCCGCGCCGGGGTGGCCCGCACCAACGGGAGCAGCACCGAGCGGCGGACGGCGAAGGCGGCGAGCATCGGGCCCACCGTCAGCGCCAACGGCGTCCAGGTGACCCCGCCGTCGACGGCGAGGACCAGCACGGCGACGACGGCCAGGGACCCGAACTCGAAGGCACGCAGCGCCAGCACCCGCCGCTGCCCGCCGTGCACCGAGGCGAGCCCGGAGTAGGGCAGGAGGACGGCGCTGGCCACCGCGTACACCGACCACCCGGCCACCGCGGCGACCGGGAGCGGGTAGTCGCCCCCGGTGATCAGCGGGCCCAGCCAGGGCAGCGCGCCGATGGCGACGAGGCCGATGGCGGCCACCGCGACGGCCAGCCCGGCAGCGGCCCGGTCGGCGGCCCGCAGGCCGGCCGCCGGTCCGGCCGGCCGCAGCGAGACGAAGTACGGGAGCAGGAAGCTGCCCAGACCGGCGACGACCACCAGCGTCGGCGCGGTGTAGACCCGGGCGGCCTCCAGCGGGCCGTAGGCCGCGGCGCCGGCCACCGCGACGACCAGCAACCGGAGCACGGTCAGCAGGGCGGGGCGGATGGCCTGTGCCGCCGCGCGCCAGACGCCGAAGGAGAACACGGTCCCCAGGGCCGGCCGTCGCCGCGGCCCCCGCGCGCGCTCGGCGGCGGGCAGCAGGACCCACGCGACGACGGCCGCGGCGGACTGCCCGGTGAGCAGGGCCACCACGAAGGAGGCGAGGGTCAGGTCGCCGCCGCGGGCGGCGACCACCAGGGTGCCCAGCGCGACCAGCAGACTGGTGGCGTCCACCGCCGGCAGCGACCAGAACCGGCCGGCCGCCATCAGCAGCCGGCGGAGGGTGTCCTCGATGACGAACGCGGCCGTCGCCGCGCCGAGCAGCAGCCCAGCCCAGGCCGGGAGGACGCCGGTGACCAGGCCGAACAGGCAGCCGACCGCGCCGGCGGTGCCGGACACGAGCAGGGCGCTCACTCGCAGACCGGCCCGGATGCCCGGCTCGTTGCGGTCGAGGACCGTCAGCGAGTCGCCGACCAGGCCGCTGCACACCGCGGTGGCCAGCACGATGGCGCCGTAGGCGAGGGAGAAGGTGGCCAGGCCGGCGGCGCCGAGCGCCCGGGCCGCGGCGACCTGCAGGACGAGCCCGGCGAGTGCGGCGCTCACCTGGCCGGCCAGCGCACCCGTGGCGGGTCGCCGCAGCAGGTGCAGCACTCCGGTCACCGGACGATCCTCCCCGCGCCGACGCCCGGTGCCGCCGCAGCGGCACCGGGCGTCACCCGATCTGGTGGAGCCGCGGGGGGCGCCGTCGGCGCCCCCCGCGACAGGGTCACCCGACCGGGGTGACGGTCAGCTGGCGGAACTGCACGTCCACCGGGGCGGTGGCGCTGCCGGACAGGTAGGCGGTCAGGCCCACCGCACCGGAGGACTGCAGCGCCGCGGTGCTGTCGGTCGCCGTCACCGTCGGCGTGGCCGGCTCGGTCGTGCCGGCCACCCAGACGGTGACCGCCAGGGCGGTCGGCTCGGTGCCCGAGGCCTGCACCCGGACCTCGAGCTCGGTGCCGGGGACGTAGGTCAGGCCCGCCAGCACCACCTCCTGGCCGATCAGCGTCTCGTCGGTGCTGCCGGAGAGCCGGACCACCGAGACACCGACCCGGCCGTCGGACAGCACCCGCACGCGCCCCTGGTACGCCTGGTTGGTGTCCACCCGGCGGGCACCGACGTAGATGCTCGCGCCACCCCCGGTCGGCAGCGACGAGAGCGAGAAGCTGGTCCGTACGTCGGCGCTGGTCTGAGACACCCCGCTGAGGTAAGCGCCGGTGTTGGTGCCCCTGGTCAGCGCGAAGGTCGCCGTCCCGTCGGCCACCGACTGGCGGGTGGCACCCGCCGAGGCGGTCCACGTGCCCCCGGCGTCGGCGGTGCCGAGCCCCCCGGTCACCGACCGGGTGAAGTCGTCAGCCGCGAGGACGGGCTCCGTGGGGGTCTCCGGCTCCGTCGGGGCCTCCGGCTCCGTCGGGGTCTGCGGAGCGGTGACGGTCACGGTCTGCCGGACGTCGCTGGTCGCGCCATCGTCGTCGGTGACGGTCAGCACCACGGTGTACGTGCCGTCGGCGGCGTACGTGTGCGTCGCCGTCGCCCCGGTGCCCGTCGACCCGTCACCGAAGTCCCAGGCGTGCGCGGTCACCGTCCCGTCGGCGTCGGTGGAACCGGAGCCGTCGACCGACGCCGTACGCGCGTCCACCGCCGAGGTGAAGGCGGCGACCGGCGCGGTGTTGGTCGGCTCGGTCGGGGTGGTCGGGGTCGGCTCGACCGGGGTGACCGGCGCCGACGCCCCCACCGGGACGGCGGTGAACGCGGTCACCGCCACCGCGACCGGGCTGGTCGCGCTGCCCGACAGGTAGCCGGACAGACCCACGCCACCGGGACCCTGCAGCGCTGCCGTGCTGTCGCTGGCGGTCACCGTCGGGGTGCTCGGCCGGGCCGTGCCGTCGGCCCACACCGTGGCCGAGAGGTCGGTCGTCCCGGTGCCGGCGGCCTGCGCAGCCACGTGCAGCACCATCCCGGCGCGGTAGGTGAGACCCGGGACGACGACCTCCTTGCTGAGCAGGACCGCGTCGGTGCTCCCCGGGAAGCGGACCAGCGACACCCCGACCGTCCCGTTGGCCAGCACCCGCACCTGGGCGGAGTAGGAGGTGGTCGGCGCCACCTGGCGGGGCCGGACGTAGAGGTACGCCCCGCCCCCGGTCGGCACCGAGGACAGCGAGAACGCGGTGTGCACGTCGGAGCTGTCCGAGCTCACCGCACCGAGGTAGGCCCCGGTGTTCGTGCCTTTGGTCATCGCGAACGTCGCCGTCCCCGCCGACACCGACTGCCGGACGGCGCCGGCCGAGGCCGTCCAGACGCCACCGGTGTCGGCCGTGCCCAGCCCGCCGGTCACCGACCGGCCGAAGGCGTCGGCCGCCAGCACCCCGGTCACGATGGTGACCTGCTGCTGGGTCGAGGTGGTCGCGCCGTCGTCGTCGGTCACCGTCAGGGTCACGGTGTACGTGCCGTCGGCGGTGTAGTCGTGCGATGCGGTGGCCCCGGTGCCGGTGCTCCCGTCACCGAAGTCCCAGTCGTGGGCCACGACGGTCCCGTCGCTGTCGGTGGAGGCAGTGCCGTCGAAGGTCCCGGTGCGCCCGCCGGTGACCGCCGTGAACGCGGCGGTCGGCGCGACGTTCGGCGGGGGTGCGTCCACCGTGACCTGAGCCATCCTGGCCGTGGTCGCACCGCGGTCGTCGGTCACCGTCAGCGTCACGGCGTAGGTGCCGGCGGCGCGGTAGGTGTGCGTCGCGGTTGGTTCGCCGGCGGTGCTGCCGTCACCGAAGTCCCAGGCGTAGCCGGTCACGGTGCCGTCCACGTCACTGGAGCCGGTGGCGTCGACGCGCAGGTCGAGGTAGCTGGCCTGCGCGGTGAACGCGGCGTTCGGCGCCTGGTTGAGCGCGCGGCCGGTCGTGGCAACGGCGACGTGGTTCGCGATCTGGGCAGCGGTCAGCGCGGTCGGGTAGACGGCGACCTCGTCGATGGAGCCGGTGAAGGTCCTCGCCCCGGACCAGACGTTGTCCGCACCGATCCGCCAGTAGCCGTTGAACGGCTGCGCCGAGACGGCGTCGGTCCGCGAGGCCACCTCCTTGCCGTCCACGTACAGCACCAGCCCCCGGGGGCTCAGCGTCGCGGCGACGTGGTGCCACGTCCCGTCGTTGTAGGACTCCGTGCTGGTGACCAGCTTGGTCCTGCCGTCGTAGACGCCGAAGTTGACCCGACCGCTGGTGTCCAGGAACGCGATCCGGTCGTAGGCGGTGGAGGTCCCGGTCATCGAGTTGCCGAAGCCGACGATCCGCCCGCCGGTCTTCGACGTCGACCGGAACCCCGCCTCGACCGTGAAGGTCTGCGGGCCGGCGACGGCGGTTCCGGTCGAGGCGAACGAGGAGCTGCTGTTGGAGAAGGTGTAGGCGGTGTCGGGGTCGCCGACCAGGGCACCGGCGGCGCCCTGGGTGACCGCGCTGCCCAGCGTCATGTCGAGGCTGCCCTCGAGGTCGTAGGCGGTCGTGCCGGAGGCCTCCCCCAGCGACCAGAGGTCGGAGGCGCCGTCGGCCCGGACGACGTCGGCGTAGGGCCGAGGTGCGCCGGACTCGGCGACTGTCGCGGTGACCAGCGCGGAGCGCGCCACGTTGCCCATCGGGTCGGTGGCTGTCACCCGGTAGGTGTGGGAGCCGGCGGACAGCCCGGTGTCACCGACCGCCATGGACGGGGTGCGCCACCACTGCGACGCCTGCGTGGTCTCGGCGAACGGCCGGGCGTCGCCGTCGCGGTACACGCGGTAGGTCAGGTTCTCGTTGTCCCGGTCGGCGGTGGCGGTCCAGGAGACCCGCACCGCGCCGGCGCCGACGGTCGTGGCGGTCGGGGTGAGCAGCGCGGCGTCCGGGCCGATCGCGTTGGGCGCGTTCGCGGGGTCCGTGAACCGGGCCAGGCCCTGCTGGGTCGTGCCGTTCACCCGCGGGAACTCACCGGCGTAGACGACGTACTGCCCGTTGCCGGTGACCGACCAGCCGGCCTGGTACTGACCGGTGTAGCTACCGGCCGCGAAGGTCGGGTACCAGGGCAGCAGGGTGGGCGCCGGCGTCCGGGCGAAGTTCGCGTTCTCGAACGTGGCGGTGCCGTTGGTGCCGGTGGCCGCGGTGCTCAGCGCCGTCGCGTACTTGAAGACCTGGGGGCTCTGCTCCGGGTAGCCGCCGATGTTCACGCACTGGTGTGCGTGGGTGGCCAGGTACAGCACCCCCTTGGAGGGGTGGTTCGAGTAGCTGTCGCCGCGGCACGTGCTGGCCCAGACGAGTGCGCCGCCGTCGGCCCGCGCCGCGAAGGCGCTCTCCATGTTGCCGGGGCCGTAGTAGTCGTAGGCGGTGCCGTAGACCGTGTCCCCCTCGGCGGAGAGGCTGTAGACGGCGGAGTTGACGCCCTGGTTGGTGATCAGCTGGTTGACGGCGAAAGGCCGCGTCGCGCCGCTCACCGCGTCGAGCGCCCCGACGCCGGTGGCCTTGACGCCGTTCAGCGAGTCGAACGCCCCGCCGGCGACCACCTGGGAGCCGCCCCCGGTGACCAGCAGGGCCATGACCTCGGTGCTGGTCTGGGCGTTCCGCGTGGGGTTGTTCGGCAGGGTGTTGCCGTCGGTGGGGCCGACCCCGGGCACCGGGGACCACGGCAGCAGCGCGCCGTCGGCTGCGGAGACCGCGGCCAGACTGGTGCGACTGGTGGTGCCGACGGCGGTGATGCTGCCGCCCAGGTAGACGGCGGAGCCGGTCGCCGCGAGGGCACGGATCTGGCCGGAGACGCTGGGCTTGAAGTCGGTGACCAGCTGGCCGGTGGCGGTGTCGTAGGCCGCCACCCGCTTGCGGGTCTGGCCGTTGGCGACGGTGAAGTCACCGGCGACGTAGACCCGGGAGCCGTCGGGGGACGCCGAGACGGCCAGCGCCTGGGCGTTCAGGTCCGGGGCGAAGGACGTGATCAGCTCACCGGTGCGGATGTCGTAGGCGAGCATGTTGTTGCGAACGGTCTCCCGCGTCCCGGCGGCGGCGCCGGCCGGGCGGGCGGAGGTGAACTTGCCCGCGACGTAGACGGTGTTGCCCACCACGACCTGGGACCAGGCCACGCCGTTGATCTGCACGGTGGGCAGGGCGTCGGCGGTGACCGTGGCCGGGGTCGCGACGTTGGTGGGGTCCGCCGGAGCGGAGTCGGCGAGCGCCGTCGGGGCCGCTGCGCCGAGCGCGCCGATCGCCAGCGTCAGCCCCACCGCGCCTGCGGTGATCCGTGCGGCGATGGTCGCCGACCTTGCCCTCATGCTCGTGTCCCGTCGTCGTCCCCCCTGGCACCCGGTCGGGGCCAGCGCAGTCGATGAACACTAAGCGTGACGAAGACGGCGCCACCAGGGTGAACGTGTCACCCGATCCGGTACGGATGTGCAGGTCAGGACGTGATCGTCCCCCGGTCGGGGTGACCGAGGGTGACCCGCCGCCTGGGTGGGGAGGTGTCGCCGGGGGACGGCCGCCGACCGCTCCCAGCACGAGGTGAGGAGCGGGTCCGGACGAACGCCGGCGCGCCCGTCAGGGCAGGGCGGGTGGAGCAGGCCCGGCTCAGCGACCGCGCTGGAGCAGCTGGTGCCGGGCCATCCGGGCGACCAGGTGAGCAGCGGTGTCCCGCGGGCTCACGTAGCAGCGCGGGAGGGTGAACCGGTCGCCCGGGTGGTAGTCGCCGATCACACAGGCGTTGTCATAGCCGGCGGCCCGGACCGCGTCGGCGGCGGCGTCGTCGAAGGCGCCGTAGGGGTAGCAGAAGCTGGCCACCTCCTCCTGCAGCACGTCCTGCAGCACCTGACGGCTGCCGGCGACCTCCTCGGCCAGCGTGCCGGTGCCGGCACCAGCCAGCCGGGCGTGGGTCATCGTGTGGCTGCCCACCTCGTAACCGGCAGCCGCGACCTCACGGACCCGGCCGGCGGTCATGACGTCGAGCTGCGGGCCCGAGTCCCAGTCGTTGGTCCCGCCCATCCGGCCGGCCACCACGTAGAGGGTGGCGCCCATGCCGTGCCGCCGCAGCAGCGGCGCGGCATGGTGGAGGAAGTCGGTGTAGCCGTCGTCGAAGGTCAGCGCGACCAGCCGACCGGCCGCGCCGCGCTCCTGCGCCCGGAGCAGCTCGGTGAGCCCGACGCCGCGCAACCCGAACCGACGCAGCAGCCGGAGGTGCCGGTCGAGCCGGTCCGGGTGCACCCGCAGGCGGTGCGGATCGGGCACGGAGGACGGGCTGATCGAGTGGTACATCAGCACCGGGCGGACCCGCATCGGCGTCCCGGTGGAGGGCACGCTCATCGGGCTCCCGCCGCAGCGGTGGTGGGACCACCGGCCGGCGGGGTCACCGGCCGCCCGGACAACTCCTCCAGCACGGCGACGAGCTCCGCGGCGTAGCGCGCTGGAGCGTGCCGGCGGCGGGCCTCGGCGGCGTCGGCGACCGCGGCGGCCGACCAGGTGGCCCAGTCGGTGGCCACGTGCTGCACGGCGTCGGCCCAGCGGTCGACGTCCCCGGGGACGACCGCCTGGGCGCTGGCACATCCGGCGACCGCCTCGCGCAGCCCGCTGCTGTCGCTGACCACGAGCGGCCGGGCGGCCATGACCGCCTCGACGGCGGTGAGGCCGAAGGACTCCTCCATCACCGACGGCACGAGTACCACGTCGCTCGCGTCGAGCGCCGACCAGACCGACGGCCGGAACCCGAGGAACTCGACCCGGTCGAGCAGCCCTGCCTCGGCCACGGCGGTCTGCAGTTCCGTCTCGAACCACTCGTAGCCCTCGAACACCGCCCCGAGCAGCTGCAACCGCGCGTCGACGCCCCGGGCCATCAGCTCCTCCAAGGTGGCCACGGCGACCTGCGGCCCCTTGCGCGGGGACAGCCGACCGACGAACAACAGCCGTACCGGACCGTCCAGCCGGGGACGCGGTGGCCGCACGTCGTCCGGCGCCGGGACCGCGTTGTAGACGACGGTGGTCCGCCCTCGCAGCCAAGGGGCGGTCTCGACGAGCACGTCCCGGGTGAACCGGCTGTTGGCGACCACCCGGTCGGACAGGGCGGGACACACCGCCATGCCCATCCGCAGCAGGCGTGGGGCGGACTGCTCGGCCTCGTGCACGTGGCAGACCGAGCGGCGCCCGGCCAGCCGGGCGAGCAGCGGCCAGGACGGCAGGGTCAGCGTGTTCACGTAGACCCCGGCGGCGCCGGCGGAACGCAGCAACCGGAGCGCCGGCAGTATGCCGAGCATCGTGTCCGCCAGCAGACGCAGGGCCCCACGCGGGCGCAGTGCGGCGTTCCGCAGCACCGGCATCCGGCACTGAACGACCCGCAGTCCGCGGGACTCCAGCTCGCCGACCAGCGGCCCGGGGCCGGGCAGCGCGACCGTGACGTCGAAGTGGGTGGCCAGCGCCACGGCCGACTCGGACAGCATCCGGTCGGCGCCGTAGAGCTCCGCGCCAGGGTGGACCACCAGGACCCGGGGTCTCGGAGGGAGCTGGGTCACGACGCGTCGCCGGTGAAGACGAGGAACGGGGCACCCGCCTGGTAGCCGACCGACAAGGTCACTTCGGCGCGGTCGCCCTCGGCGATGCTGAAGACGTACACGCCCTCGGCGGTGCCACCGGCCGGGACGCTGCCCTGGAAGGGGGCCGCCGACACGTCGTCCAGCGGTGATGCGGGCACCAGCTCCGGCCCCCACGCCAGCTCGACCGCAACGCCGCCGAGGGACACCGGCTCGGCCGTGCCGTTGGTGAGCCTGACGGTCACCCGCAACGCCGGCCCGCTGACGTTGCCCGGCCCGATCGCGGTGCCGGCGATGCCCTCCAAGGAGACGACCTCGGCGCCGATCCCGTTGCCGACCGCAGCGGTCTGGTCGAGGGCCACAGGACTGAGGCTGGGCGGCGGCTCGTCGGCCTCCTCGGTCGGGCCGGTGGGCTCGGGAGTGTCGGCAGCCGGGGCCACCGAGGCGCTCGCCGGGGCCGTGGACGTGGGCGCTGCCACGGTCGGGCTCGCGGCGGGAGACGACGCGACGGGCACGCTCGCTGACTGATCCGCGGAGCCACCGATGGCCAGCAGGACAGCGACCACCGCAGCGATCAGCACCGCGAGCGCGCCCCCGAGAGCGGCCCACCGTCGGCGCGATCGAGTGGCCGAGGGAACGCTGGGAACGCTCATCGCGGCAACCTGCCCATCTCACGGAACCACTTGACGGAGGCGAGGGCCAGGAAGGCGGTCATCGCCACGAAGAGCGCGGTGTAGACCGACAGGAACACCATCGGTGCACCGAAGAGCACGAAAACGCAGCACAGCAGCCCGTAGTCGGTGGGGAGCACGAGCAGCGACCGGACGACGCTGGGACGCTCACCGCGCTGCTGAGACCGGATCGGCACGCCGTGCTGGGCGCGGAGGGCGTCGTTGAGCATGGTGCCGAAGTACAGGACCGCATCGACGACGCAGTACCCCAGCGGCACCAGCAGCCAGCCCCGGGAGTCGAGGTCGACGAAGCGGTAGAGCCCGATCAGCACGGCCAGGTGCAGGCTCGAGGCCTTGACGGCATCGACCATGTGGTCCAGCCACTCCCCGGCCGGTGAGCCGCCTCCGCGCAGCCGGGCGAGCTGCCCGTCGGCCGCGTCGAGCGCGTAACCCAGCACGAGGCAGGCTGAGACCGCCACACCCATCGCCCAGGACGGAGCGACCAACGCGAGCAGAGTGATCCCGGTCGCGGAGAAGGCGGCGCTGATCGCGGTGACCTGGTTCGGGCTCAAGCCGACGTGGAACGCGACGGCGGCGAGGAACCGGCCCAGCTTCCGGTTGACGAAGCGGGAGTAGGCGGGCGCGCCCAGCGCGCCCTTCTGCGCACCGGCCAGCCGGGCGAGCGTCTCCTGGAAGGTCTCCGACCGTCCCGAGGGGGCCTCCGATCGCAGGACAGCGCTCATGACTGTGCCGCCCGAGCTGGTGGGGCCTCCGGACCGACCGAGTCCCCGGCGGCCGCCGGTTCGGCGCTCGCCGGTTCGGCACCGGCCACCCGCAGCGGCGGACGCACCCGGCTTGCTGTCGCAGACCGGGTCTCCTGCCCCGGCGAGGCGGGTGCAGGGCTCCTCTCCGCAGAGAGGCCCACCGGATGCCCCGCTCCGAGACGTCGCCCACTGGGCCGGGACCGCGGGAACGCGCGTGCGGCCAACGCCCGGCACAGCTCCTCGTAGCGGGACGCCACGTGGTCCCAGTCGTAACGGGCCGCGAGCAGGCGCGCACGCTTGCCCCGGCGACGGCGCTTCTCGGGCTCGTCCTCGGCCTCGTGCAGTGCGGTGATGACGTCGCCCGGCGTCCGGAAGTAGCGGCCGCTGGACTCCAGGACCTCACGGTTGAAGGAGACGTCGTAGGCGATGGTGGCCGCGCCGGCGCCGATGGCGCGCAGCAGCGAGGGGTTGGTGCCGCCCACGGAGTGCCCGTGCAGGTAGGTCGCGCAGTTCGCGTACAGCTGGTCGAGGAGCTGCTGGTCCCAGACGCCGCCGAGGAAACGGACCCGGTCGTCGGCGAGCGCGTGCACGTGGCGGGTGTAGTCGTCGGCATAGGGGGCTGACCCGACGACCACGAGCGGCAGCTCGGCGTCGCTGCGCCGGTAGCCGTCGACGATCACGTCGACGTGGTTCTCCGGCTCGAACCGGGCGACGACGAGGTGGTAGCCGCCCGGGGTCAGGTCGACGGTCGCCAGCCGGTCGGACCCGGCGCCGTCGGTCTTCGGTGCGCCGTAGGCGATGTGCTGGGTCGGGGCCGCGAACTCGTCGCGGTAGTAGTCGGCGATGCCCTGCGCGTCGGCGATCAGGGCGTCGGACCAGCGGACCGACAGCGCCTCGACGACGCGGTAGTACCGCTTGCCGATCCCGCCCCACTTGGCGCGCTTCCACTCCAGGCCGTCGACGTGGGTGGCCACCGGGACGTGGGCGGCCCGCAGGAACGGCAGCCAGGGCGCGTTGGCCGCGTTGAACACGATCGCGGCGTCGACCCGGTGGGTGAGCAGGTGCGCGACCGAGAGTCCGGTGTGGCTCAGCGTCTCCAGCGACCGGCGACGCAGGGCCGGCAGGTGCACCAGCCGCATGCCCAGATGGGTGGCCGGTTGAGACCCACCGGTGGTGGTGCGGCAGTAGACGACGACGTCGTGACCGGCCTCCACCAGGCGCCGGCCGACCTCCTCGACAGCGGTCTCAAAGCCGCCGTACCGGGCAGGCACGCCGCGCGTCCCGACCAGGGCGATCCGAAGTGCGCCTGACCTCCTGGGTGGCATGGCCTCTGGCTCCGTTCCTCCGAGTCGGTGCCCCCTCCGAGGGGAGCGTGGGGACCGACCGACCTGCGTCTGCTGGACGAGCCGTGTCGGCTGTCCCGCACGACCCTCCCTCGCCAGCGGCGGGGCGTCGCGGCTTGCAGCGACACCGTCACCCGGAGGGAGGACGCCAGACCTCGTTCGTGGCGGTCGGTCGCGCACCCGTACGGACGACGGCTCAGTACGCGCCGGAGCTGGAGACGACCGCGCGTGCGGTCTTCCAGAGGATCTGCACGTCCAGGGCGAGCGACCAGTTCTCCACGTAGCGGAGGTCCAGCCGGACGGCCTCCTCCCACGGCAGGTCGCTGCGCCCGGAGATCTGCCACAGCCCGGTGAGGCCCGGCTTCACCAGCAGCCGGCGACTGACCGAGGTGTCGTAGCGAGCGACCTCGTCGGGCAGCGGCGGGCGCGGCCCCACCAGGGACATCTCCCCGGTGAGCACGTTGACCAGCTGGGGCAGCTCGTCGAGGGAGAGCCGGCGCATCCAGCGACCGACCGGCGTGACCCGCGGGTCCTGGCGGATCTTGAACAGCAGGCCGTCGGCCTCGTTCCCGTCCGACAGCCCGGCGACCTGCTGGTCGGCCCCGACCACCATGCTGCGGAACTTGAGCATCGTGAAGTGCCGCCCGCCGAGCCCCACCCGCTGCTGCCGGTAGAGGACCGGGCCGGGACTCGACAGCCGGACCGCCAGGGCGAGCCCTGCCAGGACCGGCGTGAGGAGGAGCAGTCCGAGGGAGGCGACCGACCGGTCGAGAGCGCCCTTGACCACCCGGCGCCAGCCCTCGAACCGGGGCTGCTCGACCGAGAGGAGGGGCAGCCCGTCGAAGGGCCGGATGTGCAGGCGCGGGCCGGCCACCTCGACCAGCCCGGGGGCCACGAGCAGCTCCAGGCCGGTGCCCTCGAGCTGCCAGGACAGCGCCCGCAGGTACGCCGACGCCGTCTCGCTGGCCGAGGTCACGGCGATCGTGTCGGCCCCGACCCGGCCGGCGAGCTCGACGACGTCGTCCAGGCCGGCCACCGGCAGACCCGCCACCCGCGCCACCCGGCTGCGGTCGCCCGGCGTCACACAGACGCCGACGACGTCCAGACCGGCGTGCCGGGTGCGGTGCAACCGGTCGACCAGGTCCAGGACCGCTCCCCCGCGCCCGACGACCACGACGCGCTTGACGCAGCGCCCGGCCATCCGCTGGCGGTGCAGCACCCGCCGGGCGGCGTACCGCTCGACCAGGGTCGCGCCGGTCAGCGCCGGGACGGCGAGGACCACCAGCGCGCGGCTGAGGTCGAGCTGGGCGGCGTAGCTGAGAAAACCCATCCCGGCCAGCAGCAGCATCCCGGCCCGGCCGACGCGACGGAACTCGTCGCTGCCCACCCCGAACCAGCGTTCCTCGTAGGCGCCGGTGACGGCGAGCAGCGCCGGCCAGGCGACGACCAGGCTCAGCCCGGCCCAGAACAGGACGCTGCCCACCACCGGCCCGTCGTGGGCGAGCAGCACCACGGCCGCTGCCGACGCCGCGATCAGCGCCTCGCCGACGACCAGGCCTGCGCGGTGCCGCCGGACCCAGCGGGCCGTGCCCCGGGCCCGTGCACCGGTGGCCGGCAGCTGCCCGACGGCCGGAGCCGACGGGGCCGCCCCCGACGGCGCGTGACCGACGGTGTCGGTCAGTTCCGCACGTTCGAGCAGCATGGGGCCCCCAGGTTCTCCGCAGTGATCACGCACAGTGCGCTGGCGACACACAGGAGCTGGACGGTCCCGGGTCGGACCCGGCCGAACCGCTGCACTGGTGACGCTCAGCAACCATCACAGACGGTGAGGAACGGGGGCAATGCGGACGGCGCCCCTTCACCCGATGGGGCCGGGACCGGGCCCGCTGCCACCCGTCCGGGCGACGGCGCGCCCGGACGGCGCTCAGCTGCGGGGGTGGACGACGTTCTGCGCCGCCTCGAGGCCACGCTCGAGCAACAGCTCGGTGGCGTCGGCCGCCTCGCCGACGAGCAGCTCGAGGGTCTTGCGCTCGGTCGCGGAGAAGTCCTTGAGGACGTAGTCGGCGGGGTCCTGCCGACCGGGCGGCCGGCCGATCCCGACCCGCACCCGCAGGTAGTCACGCGTCCCGGTGGACCGGGAGATGGAACGCAGGCCGTTGTGCCCGCCCTCCCCGCCGCCGCGCTTGAGTCGCACCACGTCGAAGTCGAGGTCGAGCTCGTCGTGCACGACGAGCAGGTCGGTGGGCGGGAGGTGGTGGTAGTCGAGCAGCCCGCGGACCGGGCCACCGGACTCGTTCATGTAGCTGGACGGCACCGCCAGCACCACCCGCCGCCCGGCCAGCCGGCCCTCACCGGACAGCGACCGGGCCCGCGGGCCCTTGCCGGGTGACAGCCGGACGCCGGCCCGGGCGGCCAGTTCGGCCAGCACCATCGCGCCGACGTTGTGCCGGTTGCCGGCGTACCCGGGCCCGGGGTTGCCCAGCCCGACGACCAGGAAGGGCCCCTCGGACACGGGGGGCGTGGGGGCGGGAGACGCCGCAGGGGCGCCGGCGGTGCCGGCGCCCCTGCGGGTCGTGCTCTCGGTCAGCGTCGTCCTCCGAGGAGAGTCGTGCTCAGGCGTCGCTGGACTTCTCGGCGGACTCCATCGACTCGCCGCTGCCCTGGTCCTGCGGCTCCGGCACGACGTCGCCGTCGGTGTCGGACTCGTCGCGCTCGATGCCGGCCTCGGCCTCGGCCTCTTCCAGCTCGGCCTCCAGCTCGGCGGCCGTCGGGGCACCCAGGAAGCCGATGACCAGCGCCTCCGGGTCGGTGATCAGCGTCGCACCGGCCGGCAGCGGCAGGTCGCCGGCGGTGATGCCGTTGCCCGCGGTGCGGCCGGTGATGTCGACCTCGATGGTCTCCGGCAGGTCGGTGGCGTCGGCCTCGACGAGGACGCTGTTCAGCTGGTGGTTGCTGATCGTGTCCGGCGCCGGCTCGCCGACGATGAGCACGCGGACCTCCACGGTGGTCTTCTCGCCGCGGCGGACCAGCAGCAGGTCGACGTGCTCGTGGATGCGGGTGATCGGGTCGCGCTGGATCGCCTTGGTCAGCGCGAGCTGGTCCTTGCCGTCCAGCTCGACGGTCAGCAGCACGTTGGTGCCGCCGTTGCGCAGGGCCGCGGCGAACTCGCGGGCCGGCAGCGACAGGTGGACGACGTCCTGGCCGTGCCCGTACAGGACGGCGGGGACGCGGCCCGCACGACGGGTACGGCGGGCGCTGCCCTTGCCGAACTCGGTGCGGTGCTCGGCGGCGAGGCGGAATTCAGCCACGGTGGTGTGCTCCTCAACAGGTGGATCGGGTCTGTGTGCTCAGCGCACGAGCGCGGCACACCCCTGGAGGGCACACGCACGTCGATCACGGAGAACGGCAGACCGTCTCCCTCGCCGGGCAACTCCACGAGCGTACCTGAGCGCCCGGGAAGCGCCCGAGACAGGGACGCCCGCGGACCACCACCACCAGCCGACGACCGACGAACGGCACCAGCGGGGAGACCTCAACGCCACCAGCGGGCGGACCCCGGACCCATCGCCCGAAGGGCGTCCGTGGTCGCGGACGCGGGGCCGGAGGCTCCCGTCCGGGACCACGGCCGGGTCCGTCCGCTGCGCCGTCACGGGGCCGGAGGCTTCTGACGGCGCAGCGGGCAACGGCTCAACTCAGGCCGGGAACGGCTCCTGGCCGCGGTGCGGCCCGGAGGGTCGCCATGTCACGAGTCCCCACCGAACAGGCTCGTCACCGACCCGTCCTCGAAGACCTCCTTGATAGCCCGGCCGAGCAGCGGGGCGATCGAGAGCACGGTGAGCTTGTCGAACCGGCGTGCGGGCTCGATGGGCAGCGTGTTGGTGATGATGACCTCACTGACCCGGCTGTTCTTCAGGCGGTCGACCGCGGGCCCGGAGAGCACCCCGTGGGTGGCGGCGATGATCACGTCGGCGGCACCGGCGTCGAAGAGCGTCTCGGCGGCCTTGGCGATGGTGCCGCCGGTGTCGATCATGTCGTCGACCAGGATGCAGACCCGGCCCTCGACCTCGCCGACGACCCGGTTGGCCACGACCTCGTTGGGCCGGGAGACGTCGCGGGTCTTGTGGATGAAGGCCAGCGGGGTGCCGCCGAGCTTGTCGCTCCACCGCTCGGAGACCCGGACCCGGCCGGAGTCGGGCGAGACGACGGTCAGGTCGCGGTCGCCCCACTTGCGCTTGACCTCGCTGGTGAGCAGGTCCATGGCGAACAGGTGGTCGACCGGGCCGTCGAAGAAGCCCTGGATCTGCGCGGTGTGCAGGTCGACGGTCATCAGCCGGTCGGCGCCGGCGGTCTTGAACATGTCGGCGACCAGTCGGGCGGAGATCGGCTCGCGACCGCGGTGCTTCTTGTCCTGCCGGGCGTAGGGGAAGAAGGGGGCGACGACGGTGATTCGCTTGGCCGAGGCGCGCTTGAGCGCGTCGACCATGATCAGCTGTTCCATCAGCCAGGTGTTGATCGGTGCGGTGTGGCTCTGCACCACGAAGGCGTCGCAGCCGCGCACCGACTCCTCGAACCGCACGAACAGCTCGCCGTTGGCGAACTCGTAGGACGCGGTGGGGGTGGGCGTGACGCCGAGGTGTCCGGCGATCTCCGTCGCCAGCTCGGGGTAGGCCCGGCCGGAGAAGAGCATCAGGCTCTTGTTGGTGGTCTGCCTGATCGCGCTCATGGTCGCCCCTGCTGGTCGTCGTCCGTCGCGGCCGGGGGCCGGTCCGCGGACTCGGTGGTTCGGGAATCAGTGGCTGCGGCCGCTGCGTCGTCAGCCGCTGCTGCGGCCTCTGCGCCGGGTGTGCCCGGGCGGCGCCGCGCCACCCAGCCTCCCACATTGCGCTGCCGCGCCCGGGCGACGGCCATCGCCCCGGGCGGGACGTCGGTGGTGATCACGGACCCGGCGGCGGTGTAGGCCCCGTCGCCCACGGTGACCGGCGCCACGAGCATGGTGTCCGAGCCGATCCGGACGTGGTCACCCACCGTGGTGCGGTGCTTGGCGACGCCGTCGTAGTTGACGAACACCGTCGCCGCGCCGATGTTGCTGTGCTCGCCGATGGTCGCGTCGCCGACGTAGGACAGGTGCGGCACCTTGGACCCCTCGCCGACCTCGACGTTCTTCGTCTCCACGTAGGCGCCCACCTTCGCCCCGCGGCCCAGCCGGGTGCCCGGGCGGAGGTAGCTGAACGGGCCGACGGTCGCCGCCGGCCCGATCTCGGCCAGCTGGACGTGCGACCGGACGACCGACGCCCCCTCCCCCACCGCGGTGTCGACCAGCGTGCTGTCCGGGCCGACCACGGCACCGGCCCCGACGGTGGTCGCGCCGAGCAGCTGCGTGCCCGGGTGCAGGACGACCTCCGCCGCCACCTCGACGGTCACGTCGACCCAGGTGGTCAGCGGGTCGACCACGACCACGCCGGCCCGCATCAGGTCGTCGAGCACCCGGTCGTTCATCGTGCGCCGCCGGGCGGCCAGCTCCCGCTGGTCGTTGCAGCCGAGCGTGTCCTCGGGGTCGACCGCCCGGTGGCCGCCGACCGGTGCGCCGTCGGCCACGAGCAGGCCCAGGACGTCGGTGAGGTACTGCTCGCCCTGGTCGTTGGCGGCCCCGACCCTGGTCAGCGCCTCCCGTACGGCGGCGGCGTCCCCGACGTACACCCCGGCGTTGACCTCGCGGATCGCGCGCTGGGCGTCGTCGGCGTCCCGCTCCTCGACGATGGCCCGCACCGCGCCGTCGGCGTCCCGGACGATCCGTCCCAGGCCGCTGGGGTCGGCCACCTCGGCGGTGAGCACGGTGAGCACGTCGCCGGCCTGCTGGTGCGCCCGGACCAGTGCGGTCAGGGTCTCCTCCCGCAGCAGCGGTGCGTCCCCGTTGAGGATCAGCACCGCGCCGGTCACCTCGGCCAGCGCATCCAGCGCGACGGCCGCAGCGTGCCCGGAGCCCAACTGCTCCTCCTGCACGACCGGCAGCGCCCCCGGTGCGACCTCGCTCAGGTGCTCGGCCACCGCCTCCCGCCCGGACCCGACGACGACGACGGTCTGCGCGGCCCGCAACGGGGCGGCCGCAGCCAGCACGTGGCCCAGCAGCGAGCGACCCCCCAGCGGGTGCAGCACCTTGGGGGTGCGCGAGCGCATCCGGGTTCCCTGCCCGGCGGCGAGGACGACGACGGCGCCGACGGCGCCCTCTGGGGCGGCGGTGTCCTGCAGGGTCACGGACGAGCTCCTCGCGGTGGCGACGGGACGACGGCGCGCGTCGGCGCTGACTGGCTGGGGGACTCGGACTCGAACCGAGACTGCACGGCTCCAAAGGCCGGCGGGCTGCCGATTACCCCATCCCCCATCGCGGTCCGCCGGGGAGAACCGCGACGGCCGCACGCCAGCCTAGGGCCGCCGCCGGAGGTGGGCATCCAGGGTCACCCCGACCGGGTCGGGGGGCAGGGCGTCCGCCCGACTGCCTCAGCCCACCAGGCGGGCGCCGTGGACCGGCCCGTGCACGACCTGGACCGCCCGGAACACCCCGGACCCGGCGAGCTCGGCGGCCAGCCGGACGGCGCCGTCCTCGTCCTCGGCCAACGCGGCCACGGTCGGACCGGAGCCGCTGACCAGCGCCGCCCGGGCCCCCGCCTCGGTCGCGGCCTGCAGCGCCCGGTCGAGCTCCGGACGCAGCCGCAGCGCGGGAGCCTGGAGGTCGTTGCTCAACGCGGCCGCCAGCGCCGATGCCGGCCCGCTGCGCAGGGCGGCGAGCACCGGCTCGGTGGAGGCCATCCGTTCGCCGTCCGGGAGCGCCCCGGCCGCCCGCTGGGCGTCCAGCTCGCCGTACACCGTGGGGGTCGACAGCCCCTCCCCGGCGATGCCGAGCACCCAGTCCCAGCGCCGGCGGGCCAGCACGGGCGAGAGCCGCTCACCGCGCCCGGTGCCCAGCGCCACCCCACCGAGCAGGCTGAAGGGCACGTCACTGCCCAGCTGGGCGGCGAGCGTGGCCAGGTCGCCACGGGTCGCCCGGGTCCCCCACAACGCGTCCAGCGCGACCAGCGTGGCCGCCGCGTCCGCGCTGCCGCCGGCCAGCCCGGCCGCGGCCGGGATCGACTTGTCGATCTCCAGGTGGGCGTCGGGGCGCACCCCGGCGTGCCGGGCCAGCAGTTCGGCGGCCTGCCAGACCAGGTTCCGCTGGTCGGTGGGCACGCTCGCCGGGCCGGCGGCGTCCCCAGCTCCCTCACCGCGGACGGTGAGGGACAGTCCGTCGGCGCGGCGCACGGTGACCGTGTCGAACAGCGAGACGGCGAGGAAGACCGTCTGCAGCTCGTGGAAGCCGTCGGCCCGCAGCGGCCCGACCCCGAGGTGCACGTTCACCTTCGCCGGCGCGCGAGCCGTGACGGCGCCGTTGCCGGCGAGCCGGCCGGGCCCGCCCGCGGTCGCGTTGCTCACCCGGTCATCCTGCCCGCCGGTCCACCGTCGTCCACCGGCCCAGCCTGCCTGCCGGCCGCGGCACGCGCTACCGCCTCTCCGGGTCGACCGGGTCGGTGGCCGCGAGCCGGGCGAAGTCGGTCACCGACAACTGCTCCCCCCGGGTGGTCGGCTCGATGCCCGCCTGGCGCAGCCGGACCTCGGCGGCGGCGGGGCTGCCGGCCCAGCGGGCCAGCGCGGCACGCAGGCCCTTGCGCCGGGTGGCGAAGGCGGCGTCGATGACGGCGAAGGTGGCCGCCCGGTCGCCGGCCGGGGCCGGGCGGCGGGTCAGCGCGACCAGCCCGGAGTCGACGTTGGGGACCGGCCAGAAGACCGGCCGCGGGACGTTGCCGGCCCGGCGGACGTCGGCGTACCAGGCGGCCTTGACGCTGGGCACCCCGTAGGCGGGTGTGCCCGGTGCGGCGGCGAGCCGGTCGGCGACCTCGGCCTGCACCAGCACCAGCGAGGTGCGGATCGTGGGCAGCAGCTCCAGCAGGTGCAGCAGCACGGGGACGGCGATGTTGTACGGCAGGTTGGCCACCAGGGCCGTGGGCGGGGGCCCGGGCAGCTCCTGCACCCGGAGGGCGTCCGCGGTCACCACGGTGAGCCGCCCGGCCACGTCCGGGGCCCGCTCGGCGACGGTCACCGGCAGCTGGTCGGCCAGCCGGGGGTCGATCTCCACGGCGGTCACGTGTGCGCAGGCGGGCAGCAGCCCCAGGGTGAGCGACCCCAGGCCCGGGCCGACCTCGCAGACGACGTCGTCCTCGTGCAGGTCGGCCGTCCGGACGATCTTGCGGATCGTGTTCGCGTCGTGCAGGAAGTTCTGCCCGAGCGCCTTGGTCGGTCGCAGGTCCAGCTGCTGGGCCAGCTCGCGGATCGCGGCCGCACCGAGCAAGGCCGTCACGCCCGGCCTCGCTGCAGGGGCCCGCCGCGAGCCTGCGCGCGGCGGGGCTCCGGCCCCGTCGCAGGGTCCCGACCCGAGGTGGCGGGGGCCGGGGGGCGACGGGGTCCTCCCACCGCCATCAGCCGAACAGGCGGGGGCCGCAGTGCGGCCACTGCCCCGCACCGGAACGGGCGTACAGCATCTGCGCCCGCATGGTCTGCTCCTCGGCCGACGCGGCGGCCGGGTCACCGCTGCCCCCGACGGCGGCCCAGGTGCTCGTGGAGAACTGGTACATGCCGCGGTACTTGCCGGTGCCGCTCACCGCGGTCGGCCGGCCACCGGACTCGCAGGCGGCCAGCGCAGCCCAGTTCAGGCCGTCGGCGCTGACCACGGCGGCCGGTGCAGCCGGCTTCTCCTTGGTGCCGACCGCCACCTGCTGGTCGACCGCCGGCGTGCTGACCTCGACGCCAAGCTGCTCGCGACCGGTCTCGACCCCGTCGGTGACGGTGACCCGCCAGGTGACCGTCTGCGCGCCCTCGACCCCCTGCTGGGTGACCGTGCGCTGCCCCTGGAAGGCGTTCGGGTCTGGCGTCTCGACGGTCGCGTAGTCCAGCGGCTGAACCTCGGTCACGTCGGTGACGACGACCCGGGTGACCCGCAGGACCATCGCGTCCAGCAGGGGCTGCGCCGGGTAGATCGAGGTGCGGTCGGTGGCCGACAGGGCGATCCCCTGCTCGGCCAGCAGGTCACCGGCGGTCGCCGCGGTGGTGGTGACCACACGCTGCTGGCCGTCCGCGATCAGCGTGACGTCCTTGTTGGTGGTGATGGCGAGGTCCATGCCGTCCAGCGGCAGGCGCTGGCTGCGGCTGGCCGAGAGCACCAGCTCGTCGGTGCGGTACCCGAGCTCGTCGAGCGCGTCGTCGACCGAGAGGGCCGTCGTGTAGACGTCGGTGCGCACCCCGTCGACGGTCAGGGCCAGCGGCCGGGCGCGGTTGAGCACGATGGTGGCGCCGTCACCGATGGCGTCCGCCGGGTCGGGCAGGACGACGTCCTGCGACGCCGGGCGCAGCCCCTCGTCGGCCAGCACCTCAGCGGCCGTGCCGGCGTAGGTGCGCACCTCGCGCGACTGGCCGTCGACGGTCAGGGTCACCGTCTTCTGGGCAGCGAAGTAGGCGGCGGAACCGCCCACGAGGCCCAGCAGGACCAGGACGAAGAGAATCGACTTCAGCGATCGGTGCACAACACATCCACGGGTCACGGGGCCCGGGCAGGGGAACGTGGGCAACAGCCGACGGACCCCACCCGGAGGGCGGCGTCCGTCGTCGCGCGGCCCGACGAGCTCCGGCCCGGGAACGGTCACCCGGGCAGGAGCGAGCGCCCGGGTGTTCCCCACCCCGGCTTGTCGGTCACGGCACGATAACGAACGCCTGACGGAAGAGAACGGTGCAAGAGCAGGGAATCACCATGTCGACCCAGCCCTCCGCAGGCGCGCCGACACGGTCCGTGAACAACGCGCCGCACGCGGGGCGGGTGGCTCGCTCAGCTCTGGTGGGCAACGACACACGGCCACCGGGGCCGGACGGCGTCAGGCCAGGGCGTGGGAGGTCTGCCGCACCGGCCGTAGCCAGGTCAGCAGGAAGCCGGCCACCACCAGTCCCGCGATGATCGCGGAGAAGCCGCCCGCGACCAGCGCCACCGGGAGCAGCCCGGCACCGTCGGAGCTCACCCGGTCACCGAGGTCGATCGCGGCGCGGAGCAGCAGCGCCCCCAGCGGGAGCAGGGCCAGCACGCTGGCCGCGGCGACCGACAGGTGCGCCGTCCAGGTGCGCTGCGCCTCGTCGACCGGCACGTCGGCGCCCGCGGCGGGCAGCGGGCGCAGCAGCACCCGCAGCAGCGCCACCTCGGCCAGCAGCCAGCCGGCCAGCGGGACCGCCGTCGCGACGGAGACGACCGGGGACGTGAGGTCGTCGAGCTGCAGCACGGCGGTGAGCAGCACCCCGGCGACCGCGGCGCGCATGGTCCACAGCAGCCCCAGCGAGATCTGCTCGCTCCGCCGCGGCCGGCGGGCCGGGCTGGACGTCGCCCAGCGCGGCCGCGGCCGGGTCGCCTCGGCCAGCAGCACCCCGCCCAGCAGGCCCACGGCGAGCGCAGGCACCCAGAGGAAGACCGATGCCTCGGCGAACAGCACCACCGTGGTGACCACCAGCGCCACCCCGAGCAGCAGCCCGAGGAGGCGCACCCGGTGGGCGTGGCTGGCCTGGCGGGCCAGCTGGGCGGTCGCCTCGGGCGTCGCCGGGACGAACTCGACCCCGGCGGAGGCGACGGCCCGGCGACCGGACGCGAGGGACCAGCCCCGGGCCAGCATGGCGGCCGGGACCATCAAGGCGATGAAGAGCACGATGGCGATGAGGCGGCCCACGCAGTCGATTGTCGTCCTCTGTGCCGACAACGCCACCACGAGCGGTCCCCCACTTCCTGTGAGTCGCTCCCCGCGTCGGGCGGGTGGTCAGCCCCAGGGGCCGAAGACGCGCTCCGCGGTGGCGGTGAGGACGCCGCACAACTGGTCGAGGTCGGTGCCGGTGACCTCGGCCAGCGCCCGGACGGTGTGCGGCACCAGCCGGGCGGAGTTGGGGCGCCCCCGCAGCGGGACCGGGGTCAGGAAGGGGGCGTCGGTCTCCACCAGCAGCTGGTCCAGCGGGGTCAGCGCCGCCGCCTCGCGGAGTGCACCGGCACTGGAGAAGGTCACCGTGCCGGCGAAGGACAGCACGTGGCCGCGCTCGATGCAGGCCCGGGCGAACCCGGCGTCGCCGGAGAAGCAGTGGAAGACGGTGTGCTCGGGCGCACCTTCGTCGTCCAGCACCCGGAGCACCTCGTCGTGGGCGTCGCGGTCGTGGATGACCAGCGCGATGCCGTGCCGCTTGGCGATGTCGATGTGCGCCCGGAAGGAGGCCTCCTGGGCGGCCCAGCCCTCGGGGCCGGTGCGGTAGCGGTCCAGGCCGGTCTCCCCCACCGCCCGCACCCGGGGCAGCGCGGCGAGCCGGTCGATCTCGGCCAGCGCCGCCTCGGTCGCCGCGCCGGCGCCCGCCTCGTTCGGGTGCAGCGCCACCGCCGACAGCACGTTCGGGTGCCGCGCGGCGAGCTCGGCCGACCAGCGCGAGGACGCCACGTCCACGCCGACCTGCACCAGCCGCGGGACGCCAACGGCGACGGCGGCCGCGATCGCCTCGTCGACCTCCGCGTCGGTGGGCTCCCGGTCCTCACCACCGACGGCGATGTCGAAGTGGGTGTGGCTGTCGACCGCCGGGGACGGCAGCGGTTCCGGCGACGGAGGCGGCTCCCCCCGCCGGTTCGCCCGCGAGGACGCCGATCGGCTCACCCCTGCCCCCGTTCGACAGAAATGGCCATTTCTGTCGCTGCGGGGCTCACGCCTCGCCGTCCGTCGTGCCGCTCGTCCCCTTCTCCTCCAGCCGGGCCAGTTCCTCCTCCACGATCGAGGGGTCGAGCTTGGTGAACACCGGCTTCGGCGGGGCCAAGGGCGTGCCCGGCGGCGGCAGCGGGGTGGACGCCCAGACGGCCTGCCCCTGGTCGTAGGGCCCGGTGATGATCGGGTACGGCGACCCGTCGTCCAGGTCCTCGGTCTCGACCACCTGCGGGGCGACCGACCAGACGCCGGTGCCGCCCAGCAGCTCGTGCACCTGCTGGGAGGAGTGCGGCAGGAACGGCGTCAGCAGGGCGTTGCAGTCCTTGATCGCCTGCAGCGCGGTGTGCAGCACGGTGTCCCGGCGGGCCGGGTCCTCCTTGAGCTTCCACGGCGCCTGGTCCGACAGGTACCGGTTGGCCTCGGTGACCACCCGCATCGCCTCGGTCGCCGCCGCCTTCTGCCGGTTGCGCGACAGCAGGTCACCGATCGGCGCGAACGCCCCGGACGTGGTGGCCAGCAGCGCCCGGTCGGCGTCGGTCAGCTCACCCGGGGTCGGGACGGCGCCGACGTTCTTGGCGGCCATCGAGACCGAGCGGTTGACCAGGTTGCCCCACCCGGCGACCAGCTCGTCGTTGTTGCGGCGCAGGAACTCCGCCCAGGTGAAGTCGGTGTCCTGGTTCTCCGGGCCGGCGACCGCGATGAAGTAGCGCAGCGCGTCGGCGTCGTAGCGGGCCAGGAAGTCGCGGACGTAGATGACCACGTTGCGCGAGGAGGAGAACTTCCGCCCCTCCATGGTCAGGAACTCGCTCGACACCACCTCGGTGGGCAGGTTGAGCCGCCCGTAGGAGCCCGGCGTCCCGCCCTTGTCGCCCGCCCCGTTGTAGCCGAGCAGCTGGGCCGGCCAGATCTCGGAGTGGAAGACGATGTTGTCCTTGCCCATGAAGTAGTAGGCGTCGGAGTCCGGGGCCTGCCACCACTGCCGCCAGGCCTCGGGGTCACCGGAGCGCCGTGCCCACTCGATCGACGCCGACAGGTAGCCCACGACGGCGTCGAACCAGACGTAGATGCGCTTGTCCGGCCGGTCCCGCCAGCCGTCCAGCGGCACCGGCACACCCCAGTCGATGTCCCGGGTGTAGCTGCGCGGCTTGAGGTCGGCGAGCAGGTTGACGCTGAAGTTCAGGACGTTGGGGCGCCAGTTCCCCCGGGTGCCCAGCCAGTCGCCGAGCGCCCGGGTGAACGCCGGCAGGTCCAGGAAGTAGTGCTCCTCCTCGACGAACTTCGGCGTCTCGCCGTTGATCCGGCTCACCGGGTTCACCAGGTCGATCGGGTCCAGCTGGTTGCCGCAGTTGTCGCACTGGTCGCCGCGGGCGCCGTCGTAGCCGCAGATCGGGCAGGTGCCCTCGATGTAACGGTCGGGCAGCGTGCGGCCGGTCGACGGGCTGATCGCGCCCAGCGTGGTCTGCGGGAAGACGTAGCCGTTCTTCAGCAGCCCCAGGAAGATCTCCTGGCTCACCGCGCGGTGGTTGGCCGTCGTCGTCCGGGTGAAGAGGTCGTAGCTCAGCCCGAGGCTGGCCAGGTCGTCGACGATGACCCGGTTGTTGCGGTCGGCGATCTGCCGCGGGGTGATCCCCTCGGCGTCGGCGGCGACCGTGATCGGCGTCCCGTGCTCGTCGGTGCCGCTCACCATCAACACCTGGTCGCCGGACATCCGGTGGAACCGGCTGAAGACGTCGGAGGGGACGCCGAACCCGGAGACGTGCCCGATGTGCCGCGGGCCGTTGGCGTAGGGCCAGGCGACGGCGGTGAGGATGTGCCGATCTGTCACGGCCTGAGGGTAGTGACCGGCGTCGACCCGGTTGACCGGTGCGTCCTCAGGGGGCGTCGGTGACCGCCACCGTGCTCGGTGCGGGGACGTCGCCGGCGGGCACGCCCACCAGCGCGACGGCGGTGAGCGCCAGCCCGATGCCGGCCACGGTGACGCCCCGCAGCACGCGGTGCTCGGCCACGGCAACCCGGCGGGCCGGGCGGGGGCGCCCACCGGCGGCCACCCAGGCCACCGCGGACGGCGCGCTGGCCAGCAGCAGCTTCCCGGTGGGGACGGCGAGGGCCAGCAGCGCCAGCGCGGGCACCGGCAGACCGCCGAGCGGACCGATCGCCACCAGCCAGATCCCGTCCGCGCCGACCAGCCCGACCGCGCAGAGCACGACCAGCAGGGCGATCTCCCCGCTGGCGACGGCGACCAGCAGCAGCCGGCCGGCGCCGTCCACCAGGCCGGCCCCTCCGCCGGCGCACAGCACCACCCAGCCGGCGAGCAGCAGCAGGGTGCCGGCCACGAGCCAGCCGGAGGGACGCACCCCGGAGCCGAAGACGCCCTCCAGGCTGGTCAGCCCGAAGGCGAGCAGGCCGAGCGCCTCCAGCACGGAGAGCCCACCGGCTGCGGCCACGGTCGCCGGCAGCCGCACCGGGCGGGCAGCGGCGGGGGTGGTGCGGGGGGCGTCGAGGACGGCGCTGGGCACGGGGGTCTCCTGACCGGGAACGGGTGTCCCTGATCAGGTCGGGCGTCCCGGCGGCCGGCCGCAGGGGCCGCCGGCCGGGTCTCACCCGCCGGGGTGAGAGCCGCGCCGGAGGGGGCGGGGATGCTGGACCCCGACAGACCCGAGGGAGGACCGGTGACCGACACCGACAGCAGGACCAGCAAGCGTTCCCCCGGGACGCCCGCCGAACTCCCTCAGACGCTGCGCCCCCGCCCGGCGGGCGCACCCCGGGAGAAGCGGCCCGAGCGCGACACCGACGACCCCGTCGTGGACTGCGCCGTCTACGTCCGCGGCGAGCGCCTGGACGTGGCACCGTCGGAGGCGCTGCAGGTGGCCCGTGAGCAGGGCGGATTCGTCTGGCTGGGGCTCTACGAGCCCGCCGAGGCCGAGCTCACCGCGATCGGGGAGCACTACGGCCTGCACCCGCTCGCCGTCGAGGACGCCGTCTACGCCCACCAGCGGCCCAAGCTGGAGCGCTACGACGAGGCGATGTTCATGGTGCTCAAGACGGCCAGCTACCTGGAGCACGACCAGCTGACCGCCACCAGCGAGGTGCTGATCACCGGCGAGATCATGGTCTTCGTCGGCCGCGACCACGTGATCACGGTCCGGCACGGCACGCACGGTGAGCTCGGGCAGTTGCGCACCCAGCTGGAGGAGCAGCCGGACCTGCTCTGCAACGGGCCCTCCGCCGTCCTCTACGCGATCGCCGACCACGTCGTGGACGACTTCCTCGACGTCGCCAACGCGGTCGAGGAGGACGTCGAGGAGGTGGAGACCTCCGTGTTCAGCCCGAGCCGCACCGACGACAGCGGCCGGATCTACCAGCTCAAGCGGGAGCTGATGCAGCTGCGCCGGGCGGTGCTGCCGCTGGAGCTGCCGCTGGCCACGCTGGTCGACCGGCCCAACGAGCTGGTGCCCGAGGCGATGCGGTCCTACTTCCGGGACGTCCAGGACCACGCGCTGCGCGTGCGTGACCAGGTGACCGGCCTGGACGAGCTGCTGACCTCGATCCTGCAGGCGTCGCTGGCCCGCACGTCGCTGGCCGACAACGAGGACATGCGCAAGATCTCGGCGTGGGCCGGCATCATCGCGCTGCCCACCGCCATCGCCGGCGTCTACGGGATGAACTTCGAGTACATGCCCGAGCTCGACGAGCGCTGGGGCTACCCGGCCGTGCTGCTGCTCATGCTGGCAGCCTGCATCGCCCTCCACCGCGGCTTCAAACGCACCGGCTGGCTTTAAACCCCCTGCCCGTGCCGCGGTTGTTGGGGGGGGGGGGGGGGGGGGG
>NZ_JAPVBL010000003.1:0-675232 GCF_026967935.1 Modestobacter sp. VKM Ac-2982 | reverse complement strand
GCTGAGCGGGGCTTCGCGACGCCGAAGACCCCGCTCAGCGCACAACCCCGGTCAGTGCCGCAGCGATCGTGGCGATCAGCCGCGGCGGGTCCTTCAGGTCCGCGGCGGTCACGAAGACCACCCTCCAACCGGCCGCCTGCAACCGGTTCAGCCGCGCACGGTCGCGTGCGAACTGCCCGGGTTCGGCATGCCACAGACCGTCGTACTCGACCGCTACCCGCTGCACTGGCCAACCGAAGTCGACCCGCGCCACGAAGCGGCCCTCGTGCACCACCCGCAGCTGGGCGACCGGCGCCGGCAGCCCGCCGCGGACGATGACCAGCCGCAGCCGGGTCTCCTGTGGCGACTCGGCCAACCCGTCCGCGAGCGCACACGCCTGCCGCGCGCGACGGGAACCGGCACCGGTGGCGCGTCCCGCCAGCTCCCGGACCAGGGGCAGCGAAGCGAGCCCACCGCTGGTCAGCTGGTCGACGGCGATGACGGCGTCGTCCAGGGGCAGTGAACGGGCCAGCGCCACTGCAGTCGCCTCCGGCACGGTGACCCGGACTCCCCGACGGAGGCAGACATCCCCGTCGTCCAGCAACGCCCGCCGGACTCGGAGGCCGGGCAACCGCACCGGATGGGCGCCCGGCGGCAGCGTGATCTCGACGTCGTCGGTCGCGGCAGCCAGGTCGACGCCCCAGAGCACCGCGGCGCTGCGACCGGTCACCACCCCGCCCGGCCGGAGCACGGCCGCAGCGGCGTGCGCGCGGAGGGCGTGGTTCACCGGCAGGCTCGCCTCGACGTAGACGTCGTGGAACAGCGCCCGCCACGTGGGCCCGCGGAGTTCGTCCGGCGTCAGCCACCCGCGCCGCAACGCCACAGATCCGCGGAACACCCGGCCACGCAGTTCATCCGGGATGCGGGGTGCGCGGGCCACCGGAGCACCGTCCCCGAGACGAGCACCCGCCCGCTGACGCCGTCCACAGGCAGCAGCGGCGGTTGTGCGCTCACCGGGGTGACGGGCTGGGTCTGACCCCGGTCAGCGCACAACGGCGGGGAGGTCAGGGGGTCTTGGCGGCCACCACGGCGTCGTAGACGGTCCTGCGGGGCAGGCCGGTTCGGGCCACGACCGTGCGGATCGCCTCCTTGCGGTCGGCGCCGGCGGCCTCCTCGACGGCGACCTCGGCGGCCAGTTCGGACGGCGTCAGGGTGGCCGGGCCGGCGATCGCGCCGGCGACCACCAGGGTGATCTCGCCGCGCACCCCCTCGGCAGCCCACTCGGCCAGCGACGCCAGCGAGCCGCGGCGGACCTCCTCGTGGGTCTTGGTCAGCTCCCGGCAGACCGCGGCGGGCCGGTCGGCGCCGAGGGTCCCGGCCGCGTCGGTCAGGGCGTCGGCCAGCCGGTGCGGCGACTCGTAGAACACCATCGTGCGCGGCTCGGCCGCCAGCGCCGCGAGCGCCGACCGACGCTCCCCGCCCTTGCGCGGCAGGAACCCCTCGAAGGTGAACCGGTCGCAGGGCAGCCCGGAGACGGCCAGCGCCGTGACGACGGCGGACGGCCCGGGCACCGAGGTCACCTCGATGCCCGCCTCGATCGCCGCCCGCACCAGCGTGTAGCCGGGGTCGGACACCGAGGGCATGCCGGCGTCGGTGATCAGCAGCACGGTGCGGCCCTCGGTCATCGCCGCGACCAGCCCGGGCAGCCGTGACCGCTCGACCGTCTCGTGGAAGGTGACCACCTTGCCGGTGAGGGTGACCTCGAGGTCCTTGGCCAGCCGGTGCAGCCGCCGGGTGTCCTCGACCGCCAGGACGTCGGCGTCGGCCATCGCCTGGCGCAGCCGCGGGCCGACGTCGCCGGGTTGTCCCAGCGGCGCGCCGCCCAGCACGAGTCGTCCGGTCATGCGGCCGAGCCTGTCACGCCGGCCCGCCCAGCTCCGCCACATACCCTGGCCGGCATGGCGGTGCTGGTCCCGGAACGCACGGAGTCAGCGGTCCAGGCACCTGCTCCCCGCCGGTTCCCGCCGCTCCCCCCGCGCCGACGGCAGGGCACCCCGCGGTTGCCGACCGACCGGGTGCTGGCCGCGGTGCTCACCGCCGTCCTGGGCCTGGCGACCCTGGCGGCCCGGCTCTGGGACATCGGCTACCCGACCGAGCTGGTGTTCGACGAGGCGTACTACCCGCCCGAGGGAGCTGAGCTGCTGGAGCTCGGCTACGAGTACAACCGCGGCTACACCTTCATCGTCCACCCCCCGCTGGGCAAGTGGCTGATCGCTGCGGGCGAGCAGCTGTTCGGGTACGGGCCCCTGGGCTGGCGGGTGCCGAGTGCGGTGGCCGGGACGGTGGCGGTCGTCGTCCTCACCCGGCTGACGCGCCGGCTGACCGGCTCCACGCTGCTCGGCCTGCTGGCCGGCCTGCTCCTGGCGGTGGACGGCTTCTCCTTCACCCTGGGCCGGATCGGCCTGCTGGACGTCTTCCTGCAGGCCTTCGTCGTCAGCGCGGTCGCCTGCCTGGTGGTCGACCGGGACCGGGTGCGGCAGCGGGTCCGGGACGGCGCTGATCAGGTGACCGCGGCCGGGTTCCGGCTCGGCCCGCGGGGCTGGCGGATCGCCGCCGGGGTGCTGTTCGGCTGCGCCTGCGCGGTGAAGTGGAGCGGGGTCTGGTTCCTCGCCGCCTTCGCGGTGCTCTCGCTCTTCTGGGACCGGGCGGCCTGGCGGGAGGCGGGGGTCCCCCGGCCCACCTGGACGGCGCTGCGCCGCGGCCTGCCCGGGGCGACCTGGGCGCTCGCCGTCGTCCCGGTGCTGACCTACCTGGCCTCGTTCACCGGCTGGTTCCGCGGGGAGAACGCCCAGGGCCGGCACTGGGCGTCGGAGAACCCGGACACCTCGTTCGGCTTCGTGCCCGATGCGCTGCGGTCGCTCTGGCACATGCACGGGGAGTGGCTGGAGTTCCACAGCGGGCTGTCCAGCCCGCACCCGTGGGAGTCCGGGCCGTGGTCGTGGCTGGTGAGCGGGCGACCGATCCTGCTGTGGAACCCGCAGGGGCTCACCGACGCCGCGGGTGACCAGGTGGTCCGGTACATGCTCATGCTGGGCACGCCGACGCTGTGGTTCCTCTTCGTCCCGGCGCTGCTGTGGCTGGTCTGGCGGATCGTCGCCCGCCGCGACCCGGCAGCCGTGGTCGCCGCGACCGCGATCGCGGCCGGCTGGGGCACCTGGTTCATCAACCTGGACCGGACGATGTTCCTCTTCTACATGGCCCCGGCGCTGCCGTTCTTCGTGCTGGCGGTCGTGCTCGTCCTGCAGGACGTGCTGGGCCCGACGGGCGCCTCTGCGCTGCGCCGCCAGGTGGGGCTGGGCGTCGTCTGCCTCTACGTGGCGGTGGTCGTGCTGACGTTCGTCTTCTTCCACCCGGTGCTCACCGGGCAACCGCTGTCGCAGGCGGAGTGGCTGCAGCGGATGTGGTTCCCCTCCTGGTTCTGACCACTGGGGTCAGTGCTCCGGGTCGGTGACCGGGGAGGCGAGCCGGAACCTGCGGAAACGCGTCAGGCCGGGCCCTGGTGGGCCCGGCCTGACCGGGGTGGAGCTGAGGGGAATTGAACCCCTGACCCCCTCGATGCGAACGAGGTGCGCTACCGGACTGCGCCACAGCCCCTCGGACGGAGAGCTTACCGTCCGGTTCCTCCGGCGCTGCACGGGGGCAGCGCCGGAGGTCCTCCCTCAGCCGTTGACGACGCGCTTCGGGGCGTAGACGTCGATGTCGGCGAAGCCGATGTCGTCGTCGTCCAGCCCGACCACGGCGCTGTGCTGCCAGCCGGCCGGGGCCGGCGTGCGGGCCGCGACCACCCGGCCGGGGCGCAGCGGGTGCACCGGGGCCAGCGGCAGGCTCGGGTGCACCGGGCCGGTCTCGGCCGCCACCGGGGCCGGCGCGGGCGCCGGGTCGGCAGCCGCGGGGCGCGGCTGCGCCGGGCGGGCGTGCGGCGCCCGCATCGGCGGACGCTGGGCGGCCCGGGCCGCACGGCGGGCGGCGGTCCGCCGCTCCCGCTTGGCCGCGGCAGCGGTCACCATGAGGTAACCGACGACGGCGAGGTCCAGCAGCACCTGCGGAGCCCACAGCCACGACCGGTAGGCCAGCGCACCGACCAGCGCCAGCACGGCCAGGGCGACGAGCCCGGCCAGCGTGCGGCGACGCCGCGCGTGCACGTCGACCTGCAGCTCACCGCTGCTGCGCAGCTGTGCGCGGTCGATGCTCACCCGCTCGGTCTCGGCGTGGACCACCGGGTCCACCGGCCGCCGTCGTTGCAGGGTCCGCCCTGAGTTGGCTGCACCGTTCGCCGCGTGTGTGTCGCCCCGGGTGACCACCATCGGCACCAGGACCACGAACCACAGCACGACGAGAGCGGCCAGCAGTACGCCCGATCCCATCTCGAACACCCCGATCCATCCCTGGCCCAGCGGAACGACCCCATCCCTGGGGCCACACGAGTCACATCCGTCACTCGGGAGTCAAGGTAAGGGCGGGCACTGCCGATACCCGGGACATCTCCCGGTGTGTCGGCGCGTCGCCGGCAGATCGACGTGTCGGCGTCCCCACCCGGCGGCTCAGCGCGGTGTGCGGGCGCGCCAGCGGGCCAGCACCCCGCCGGGTGCCTCCCCGGCCAGCAGGGCGTAACCGAGGTGGTCCCGCCAGGCCCCGTCGATGTCCAGGTAGTCCCGGAAGAGCCCTTCCTGCCGGAACCCCAGCCGCTCGACCAGCCGCCGGCTCGGCCGGTTCTCCGGCCGGATGTCGGCCTGCAGCCGGTGCAGCCCCACCGGCCCGAAGGCGTGGTCGCAGACCAGCGCCACCGCGAGCGAGGCCGCTCCCCGCCCGGCCACGGCCTGGTCGACCCAGTAGCCCAGGCTCCCGGAGCGCAGCGCCCCGCGGACGACGTTGTCCACGGTCACCTGGCCGGCCAGCCGCCCCTCGTACCGGACGGCGAAGGGCAGCGACGTCCCGACCCGGGCCCGCCGGGACGCCGCCCGGCGCATCGCCCGGTAGGCCGCCGGCGTGTGCCGCTCGGACCAGCTCAACCCGGTCGAGGGCTCCCAGGGCAGCAACCAGGACTCGTTCTCGGTGCGCAGCCGGGACCACTCCCGGGCGTCCTCGCGGCGCAGCGGGTGCAGCTCGACCGGCCCCCACGCCAGCCGCGCCGGCCAGCCCGGGTGCGGTGCCGGGTCCAGCTCAGCCCCCGAGCAGCATCGGCATGACCGTCACCAGCCCGCCGGCGGAGACCTCGGTGACGTCCTCGTCGACCACGATCAGGCAGTTGGCGCGGGCCATCCGGGCGAGCATGGCCTGGTCGCCGTCCCCGATCGGCTCGACGACGTAGCCGCCGTCCGGGTGGCGCATCACCTGGCCGTGCAGGTACTGCCGGTACCCCAGCGGCGAGAGCAGCTGCTGGGCGGAGACCGCCTGCACGGTGCGCCGGAAGAGCTGGCGCTTGCCGAGCATCAGCCGGATCGCCGGACGGACGAACACCTCGAAGGCCACCAGGGCGGCGACCGGCTCACCGGGGACGCAGATCACCGGGACGGCGTCGGGGCCGAGCTTGCCGAAGGCGTGCACCGGGCCGGGGTGCATGGCGACTTGGGTGAAGGTCAGCCCACCCAGCTCGTCCAGCGCCTCCTGGAGCAGGTCGTGACCGCCGTTGGCGAAGGTGCCGGCGACCAGGACGACGTCGCTGCGGAGCATCTGGCCCTCCAGCAGCTCGACCATCCGCCGCCGGTCGTTGGGCATGATCCCCGCGCGGTAGGCCTCGGCGCCGGCGTCCCGCGCCGCGGCGGCCAGCGCGTAGCTGTTCACGTCGACCTGCTGGCCGGGGCCGGCCACCGCGCCGACGTCGACGAGCTCGTTCCCAGCGCACAGCACCGTGATCCGCGGGCGCGGGCGCACCGCCACGCGCTCCCGCCCGACGGCGGCCAGCAGGCTGATCTGGGCCGGCCCGATCGGGGTGCCGATCTCGACCGCGGTGTCTCCGGTCGCGACGTCGTCGCCGATCCGGCGGACGTAGCTGCCCGGCGCGAGCGCGGCGAAGACCTGCACCCGGGCGACGCCCTGGTCGGTCCAGGCGGCCGGGACGACGACGTCGGCGCCGGCCGGCAGCATCGCGCCCACGGCGACCTTCTGCGCGAGGCCGGCGCTGATCGTGGCCTGCTCCGCCGCACCGGCGGCCGTCTCACCGACGACGGCGAGGTCGACGGGCTGCTCCACGGTCGCGGTGGCGATGTCCTCCGAGCGGACCGCGTACCCGTCGAGGCCGGCCTGGTCGAACGCGGGCAACGACCGCTGGCTGGTCACGAGCTCGGCGCAGAGCAGGCCCTGGGCGTCGAGGACGGCGAGCTCGATCGGGTCCGGCTGCGGGACGGCGCCGAGGATCTCGTCCAGGTGGTGCTCGACCGGGCGCAGCCGGACCCCGGACACGTCGACCGAGCCGGTGTCGGCCATCGGGTCCGGTGCCCGGTCGCCGGTGGCGATCGCCGGGGAGGGCACCCGGTCGGAGGAGAACACCGATCGGTCGACCTGCACGGTGTCGTGGGTGACCACCGGCGCCGGACCGGAGAGCAGCTGGTTGTCCCGTGGAGACGGGACCAGCCCGCCGCTCGCCAGGTCCAGCTGCGTCGTGTCCCGACCTCCGCCGGACATCCACCCGCGTGTGCTGTCGTCGCTCATCCCCACCACCGTCGTCCCCCGTCATCGGGCCTTCCCCGTGGCCGGGTCGCCGGCCACGGCCGCCGATGACGGACCTGGGCCCGATGGTGCCCTCTGGAGGGTCCGCTCAGGCGGGCGACGCGCCCTCGGCGGGCAGGTCGGCGACGAAGTCACGCAGCCACGGCCCGAACGTGGGGCCGAGGTCCTCGCGCTCGACGGCCAGCTGGACGACGGCCTTCAGGTAGTCCAGCTTGTCGCCGGTGTCGTACCGGCGGCCGGAGAAGACCACGCCGTGGACGGGCATGCCGTCCTCGACCAGCTTGAGCAGCGCGTCGGTCAGCTGGATCTCCCCGCCGCGGCCGGGCGGGGTGTCCCGGATGGCCGGGAAGACCTCCGGGGGCAGCACGTAGCGGCCGATGATCGCCAGCGTGCTGGGGGCCTCGTCGGCCGGGGGCTTCTCCACCATGCCGGTGACCCGGAAGACCTCGTCGCCGGCGGCGTCCCCGGAGACCTTCGCCTCCTCGACGGCGACCGCGCCGTACTTGGAGATGTTGTCGGCACCCACGTCGAGCAGCGCGACCACCGCGCCGCCGTGCTCGGCCTGCACGGCCAGCATCTGCTCGAGCAGGTGGTCGCGGGCGTCGATGATGTCGTCACCGAGGAGCACCGCGAACGGCTCGTCCCCGATGAAGGCCGCGGCCTGCAGGACGGCGTGGCCCAGGCCCTTCGCCTCGCCCTGGCGCACGAAGAAGACCTGCGCGACGTCGGTGGACTCGTGCACCGCGTCGAGCCGGCTCTGATCGCCCTTGGCCTCCAGGGCGGTCTCCAGCTCCGGCGTGCGGTCGAAGAAGTCCTCGATGCTGCCCTTGTTGCGCCCGGTGACCATGAGCACCTCGCCGACGCCGGCGCGGGCGGCCTCCTCGACGATGTACTGCAGGGCCGGCCGGTCGACCACCGGCAGCAGCTCCTTGGGGACGGCCTTGGTCGCGGGGAGGAAGCGGGTGCCCATCCCGGCGACCGGGATGACGGACTTCCTGGCCGGGCGCGGACTCGGGGCGGACGGAGTCGACATGCCGGGCAGCGTAGCTAGCCTGCCGGCATGGCGGAGTCCCCCGAGGTGGTGAGGGCGAAGGCCACGCTGCGCGCGACCCTGCTGGCCAGGCGTGCGGACCGCTCCCCCGCGGCCCGCGCCGCAGCCGCCGATGCGCTCGCCACGGCGCTCGCCGGCCGGCTCGCCGGGACCTCCGTGACCGCCGCCTACGTGCCGGCGGCCGAGGAGCCCGGCGCCGGCCGGCTGCCCGACGCGCTGCCCGGCCGGCTGCTGCTCCCGGTCGTGCCCGCGCGTGGGCGGGAGCTGTCCTGGGCCGAGCACGACGGCCGGCTGGTTCCCGGCCGCTTCGGACTGCAGGAGCCGACCGGCCCGCGGCTGCCGCCGGGTGCGCTGGCCGAGGCCGACGTGGTCGTCGTCCCGGCGCTGGCCGTGGCCGCCGACGGCACCCGGCTGGGGCGGGGCGGCGGGTACTACGACCGCGCGCTGGCGCATGCCCGACCGGGCGCGACGCTGGTGGCGGTGCTGTTCGACGAGGAGTTCGTCGACCAGCTGCCCGCCGGGCCGCACGACCGCCGGGTGACCGCCGTCGTCACCCCGTCTGCCGGCTGGTGGCAGCTCGACTGACGCGCCCGGCGGACCGGTGAGAGGGTGACCGACGTCTCCGTCGTCTCGTTGGAAGGACCAACCCCCTCGTGAGTGGCCCCCTGGACGGCGTCCTCGTCGTCGACCTGACCCGCGCCCTGGCCGGACCGCACGCCGGGATGATGCTCGGCGACCTCGGCGCCCGGGTGATCAAGGTGGAGAGCCCGGGCAGTGGTGACGACAGCCGCGGCTGGGGCCCGCCGTTCGTGCAGCCCGAGGGCGCCGGCCGGGAGTCGACGTACTTCTTCTCCGCCAACCGCAACAAGGAGTCGATCACCCTCGACCTGAAGGACGACGCGGACAAGGCGGTGCTGACCGAGCTGGTGCGCCGCGCCGACGTGCTGCTGGAGAACTTCCGGCCCGGCACGCTGGCCCGCCTCGGCTTCGGCACCGACGTGCTCGCCGAGCTCAACCCGCGACTGGTCCAGCTGTCGATCAGCGGCTTCGGCCACGACGGCCCCGAGGGCCAGCGCGCCGGCTACGACCAGATCGCCCAGGGCGAGGCCGGGCTGATGTCGCTGACCGGTTCCGGCCCGGACGACCCGCAGAAGGTCGGCGTCCCGATCGGTGACCTGCTGGCCGGCATGTACGGCGCCTACGGGGTGCTCGCGGCCCTGTTCGAGCGGGAGCGCACCGGGGTCGGCCAGGTGGTGCGCACCTCGCTGCTGGCCGCCGTCGTCGGCGTGCACGCCTTCCAGGGGACGGCGTACACCGTGGCCGGCCAGGTCAACCGCGGGCAGGGCAACCACCACCCCTCGATCGCCCCCTACGGGCTGTTCCGCTGCGCGGGCGGGAGCGTGCAGCTCTCCTGCGGCAGCGAGGGCCTGTGGCGCCGGCTCTGCACCGAGTTCGGCTTCGACCCGGAGGCACCCGGCCTGGCCACCAACGGCGAGCGGGTGGGCAACCGCGATCGGGTGATCGAGCTGCTGGAGAGCGCGTTCGCCGAGATCCCGGCCGAGGAGCTGCTGGCCCGGCTGGCCGCCGCGGGGGTGCCGGCCGGCAAGGTGCGCACCCTGGACGAGGTCTACGCCTGGGAGCAGACGCTCTCCCAGGGGCTGGCGATCTCCGTCGACCACTCGACCGCCGGGCCGCTCACCCTGCCCGGGCCACCGCTGCGCTTCTTCGCCCCGGGCACCGAGGGCGAGACCGAGACGACCCGGCGCGACCACACCCCGCCGCCGGTGCTGGGCGCCGACGGCGAGGCGATCCGGGCCTGGCTGTCCGGCCCGGCCGAGGGCGTGCCGCAGCCGGCCGGCGAGGGCGCCGACGTCGAGGACGGGCACGCCACGTGAGCTCCCGGCTGGACGCCCGGGCACTGCGGGACATCGTGCTCGACCCGGGGTCCTGGCGGTCCTGGGACTCCAGCGTGCCCCCGCGCGAGGTCGAGGACGCCTACGCCGCGGAGCTGACCCGCGCGGCGGAGAAGAGCGGCCAGGACGAGGCGGTCGTCACCGGCGAGGGCACGCTCCGCGGCCGGCGGGTGGCCGTCGTGGCCGGGGAGTTCGGCTTCCTGGCCGGGTCGATCGGCGTCGCCACCGCCGAGCGGCTGATGGCAGCGGTCGAGCGGGCCACCGACGAGGGGCTGCCGCTGCTGGCCGCGCCGGTGTCCGGGGGCACCCGGATGCAGGAGGGCACCGTCGCCTTCCTGCAGATGATCGGGATCACCGCGGCGATCGCCCGGCACAAGGAGGCCGGGCTGCCCTACCTGGTCTACCTGCGCGGCCCGACGTTCGGCGGGGTGCTGGCCTCGTGGGGCTCGCTGGGGCACGTGACGATCGCCGAGCCGGGCGCCGCGATCGGCTTCCTCGGCCCCCGGGTGTACGAGCTGCTGTACGGCGAGCCCTTCCCGCCGGGGGTGCAGACGGCGGAGAACATGGCCTCGCGCGGGCTGATCGACGGCGTCGTCCCGGTCGACGAGCTGGCCGACGTCGCCGACCGGGCGCTGCGCGTGCTGGCCGCCCGGGAGACCTGGCACCGCGCCGCCTCGGTCGAGGGCCCGGTCTCCGGCGACGGCACGCAGGCCGACGACCCGGAGGACGGCCGCAGCGCCTGGGAGGTGGTCACCGCGTCCCGACGGACGTCGCGCCCGGGGGCCCGCCAGTTGCTGCGGACGGCGGCGACCGACGTCGTCACCCTCAACGGCACCGGCGCCGGCGAGTCCGACCCGGGGCTGCTGCTGGCGCTGGCCCGCTTCGGCGGCGCGCCCTGCGTCGTGCTGGGCCAGGACCGGCGGGGGCAGTCGCTGTCGGCGCCGCTGGGCCCGGGCGCGCTGCGCGAGGCCCGGCGCGGCATGCGGCTGGCCGCGGAGCTCCGGTTGCCGCTGCTCACGCTCATCGACACCCCGGGCGCGGCGCTCTCGGTCGACGCCGAGGAGGGCGGGCTGGCCGGGGAGATCGCCCGCTGCCTGCAGGACATGGTGGTGCTGAAGGCGCCGACCCTGGCCGTGCTGCTCGGCCAGGGCACCGGCGGCGGTGCCCTGGCCCTGGTGCCGGCCGACCGGGTGCTGGCCGCGGCCAACGGCTGGCTGGGCCCGCTGCCCCCGGAGGGCGCGTCGGCGATCGTGCACCGCACCGTCGACCGGGCCGACGAGCTCGCCGCCTCGCAGGGGGTGCGGGCCACCGACCTCTGGCGGGCCGGGATCGTCGACCGGGTGGTGCCCGAGCGGCCCGACGCCGCCGACGAGCCGGTGGAGTTCTGCCAGCGGCTGGGCCGGGTGCTGGCCGAGGAGCTGGCCGGGCTGCTCGGCCGGGACGACGTCGAGCGGATGCGCTCCCGCACCCGCCGCTGGCGGCACCTGGGTCACTGACGCCGCTGTCCGCAGCGGTGATCAGGTCACCTGATCACCGACTGTCCCCCCGCGCCAGCGTTGGTGCGGGGGGACAGTCGTTGGTGCAGGGGACGGCCCGAGGAGCCGGGGGACGTCGTCCTGACCGTCGTACCCGCCCGCCAGGATGATCGGCGTGGACAGCCGACCGATCCGCCGCTTCCGGCCCGACCCCGGCCGGCCCGACCCGACCGACGACGAGCGTGCACGGTGGCCGCTGACCGTGCCCGCCGTCGCCCAGCTGCTCGACACCGGCCTGGAGCTGCCGCACGGCGCCCTGGTGCTGGTCGGGGAGAACGGGTCGGGCAAGTCGACGGTGATGGAGCTGCTCGCCGTCACGCTGGGCCTCAACCCGGAGGGCGGCACGGTGAACACCCGCTTCAGCACCCGGCCCAGCGAGCCGGAGTCGCTCGGGCTGGTCGTCGAGCGCAGCCCCGGCGCCTCCCGGTGGGGCTGCTTCCTCCGCGACGAGACGCTGCACGGCCTGTACAGCCACCTGGAGGAACTCGGCGGACCCGACCCGGAGTACCACGAGCTCTCGCACGGGGAGGCGTTCCTGGAGGTCCTGACCCGGCGGGCCGGCGGCGGGGGCGGCACGTACCTGCTCGACGAGCCCGACGCGGCGCTCTCGTTCGGCGGCAGTCTGGCGCTGGTCACGGTGCTGCTGGACCTCGTGACGTCCGGCGCGCAGGTCGTCGTCGCGACCCACTCCCCCGTCGTCGCTGCGCTGCCGGGCGCCCAGCTGGTCGAGGTCGGCGACTGGGGGCTGCGGCCGGCCCGCTGGGACGAGCTGGAGCTCACCGTCCACTGGCGGCAGTTCCTCGCCGACCCGGCCGCCTTCCTGCGCCACCTGCGCTGATCGCGGCCGCGCCCGGTGGGTTGCCCCCGGCGCGGAGCGGGCATCGGCGTCAAGACCGGTGAGCCCGTCCGGTCACCTGGTCCCGCCCGTGGCGGGCAGCACCGGAGGAGATCCCATGTCCCGCGATCAGCACACCGTCCTGCGCTCGATGCACGACCTCGGCCTGGCCACCTGGTTCGGCGGCAACCTGATGGGCGCTGTCGGCCTGAACAAGGCCGCGGCCGCCGCACGCGACAGCACCGAGCGGACCCGGTTGTCCTCGGTCGGCTGGTCGGCGTGGTGGCCGGTGCAGGGTGCCGCGATGGCGGCCCACCTGATCGGCTCGGTGGGGATGCTCCGCGCCGACCGTGGCCGGGTGGCGACCGGGCCGGGCGCGACGGCGAACACCGTGCTCAAGACCGCGCTGACCGCGGCCGCGATCGGGACGTCCGTGGCCAGCGGGGTGCTCGGCGCCAAGATCGGGGCCAAGGCACCGGTGCCCAGCGACACCGCGACCGACCCGGGGCCGGGAACCCCGCCGGACGTCGCCGCCGCGCAGAAGGGGCAGAAGCCGTTGCAGTGGGTCAACCCCGCGCTGACCGGCGTCCTCATCGTGCTGGCCGCCCAGCAGGGTGAGCAGCAACGGACCTCCTCCACCGTACGCGGCGCCGTCGGTGCGGGCCTCACGAGCGTGAAGGCGGCGGTCTTCCGCGCCGCCTGAGCCGCGAGGCCCGTGCTCAGTCGGGCTCGTGCACCCGCAGGGTGGCCTCGGGGTCCAGCCGGTCGAGGACGGCGGCGAGCGCCTCCCCGAACGCCTGCGTCTGCGCTGGGGTCAGCGCGGCGAACAGCCCCTCCCGGACGGCGGCCACGTGCCCCGGCGCGACCCGCTCCACGACCTCGCGGCCTGCGTCGGTGAGCACGGCGACGTTCCCGCGGCGGTCCTCGGCAGCCTTCTCGCGGTACACCCAGCCCCGCTCCTCCAGCCGGGCCACGGTGTGCGAGAGGCGGCTCTGCGACTGGTTGGCGGTGCGGGCCAGGTCGCTCATCCGGCGGCTGCCGCCGGGGGCCTCGGACAGCATCGCCAGCACCACGTAGGCCGCATGGGTGAGGCCGGCGTCCCGCTGGAGCTGGGCGTCGAGGGTGCGCGGCAGCAGCTCCGCGACGGCCAGCCAGGCCCGCCAGGTGCGCTGCTGCTGGTCGTCGAGCCACGGGGAGGCCACGGTCGAACGGTATCCGGCGGCTGCCGCCCAGCCGACCGCCGGCCTGCCACACTCCCCGCGTGCAGGCCCCGTCGGCTCCTCGCCCGGAGCCCTCGCGCGTGCCCGCGCGAACGATCCGGCACGTCGCCTCGGCGGCTGTCCTCGGAGTGGCCACTGCGCTGATCGGCACGCCGATGGTCATCGCGTCGTCGTTCGGTGGGGGGACCGCCGTGCTGCTCGTCCTGGGGCTGGTGACCGTGGCCGCGGTGACGCTGGCCATCGGCATCGACCGGGTGACCGGCCCGCCCGACCCGGATCCGTTCGGCTCTTTCGCGCGCGGGGTCACCCTCGGGCTCGTGGGGACGGGAGCCGCCGCGCTGGTCGGCGTCGTGGTGGTCCGATCAGACCTGCGCTCGGCGCTGCCCGACGCCCTGCTCCTCGCCGCCGCGGCACTGCCCTTCCCGTGCGTGGCCGCGCTCCAGTGGCCCGGTGTCGTCCGGAGAGGGACGACGCTCGTGATCGTCACGTGCGTGGCCGCCTCCGTTGCCGCGTGGTTCCCCGGGGCACGGCAGGGCTGGCAGGACGAACGGGTGCTCACCGAGGTCGGCACCCTGGAGCGACCCTGGGTCACCACCGTGGACGGGTACGTGCGGCAGTCGCCGCAGCACACCGGCGGCGAGTTGATCGTGACCCCTCACCTGCCCGTGGACGGAGTCCGGGGCGGCGAACTCCAGCTCTTCCGCGACGCCGCGACCGCCGTCGAGGGCGACCCGTGCGCCGCCGGGGCCGCACCGCGCGCCCTCGCCGTCGAGACGCTCCGCTCCTGCCGCCAGGTGGCCGAGCACCGCTGGTCCGTCACGACCGACGTCTCGCAGGTCCTGCTCGGTCGGGAGGGGGACGCCTGGGTGTGGGTCGCCACCGCCCCGGACGAGCCCACGGGCCTGCTCGACACGGCGCTCGACGGAGCGCGGCCCATGACCGGGGACGAGTACGACGCCTGGCTGGACGAGGTGCTGCCGTAGGCGTCGAGGGGCCATCGCGCAGGCCCACTCCCGACGCGAACGTCACACTCGCCCGGCAGACATGGACGTGACCGGGCCGCGCGGCGCATCATTGGCAGTCGCCGGGGCAGAGTGCCAGCCCGGCTCGGATCGGACGAGGAGCTCCAGCACCGTGCCCACCTACCAGTACGCCTGCACCAACCCCGAGGTCAAGCACGAGTTCGAGGTCGTGCAGTCGTTCACCGACCCCGCCGTCGCCACCTGCACCGAGTGCGAGGCGCCGGTGCGCAAGGTCTACGGCTCGGTCGGCGTGGTCTTCAAGGGCTCGGGCTTCTACCGGACCGACAGCCGCAAGGGCGAAGGTGCGTCCACCGGCTCCGGCGCCAAGGACTCCAGCGGGAGCAAGGAGTCCAGCAGCAACAAGGACTCCAGCAGCAAGGACTCCGGCGGGAGCAAGGAGTCCAGCAGCACCAAGGACTCCGGCAGCAAGGCCAGCAGCACGGCGTCGTCGTCGAGCAGCTCCTCGTCCAGTGGCAGCGGGGGCAAGGCCGCGAACTGACCGGCGCACGGACGACGGCGGCGCGCTGCCGCCGGTCCACAGCCGGGCCCGCGGTCCACAGGTCCACGCCGCGACGGGAGGGGAACCCCCGCCGCTCCTAGCGTCGCCGTGTGCCCCGACTCCGCCGTCCACACTCGCCCGTGCACCTGCTGCGGCAGGTGGCCGCGGCGGCGCTCGTGTGCCTGGCGCTGGTCCTGGCGCTGCGTCCCCCTCCGCCGGGCCCGGCCGGGCCGGTCGCGGCGACCAGCCCGGTCGTCGTCGCCGCGGCTGACCTCCCGGCCGGCACGGTGCTCACCGTCGGCGACCTGGCCGAGGCCGAGCTGCCGACCGGCCTGCTCCCGTCCGGCGGCACGGCCGACGCCGCCGGGTTGACCGGCCAGCTGCTGGCCGCGCCGGTGCGCGCCGGGGAACCGGTGACCGACGTCCGGCTGGTCGGGCCGGGGCTGTGGTCCGCGGTGCCCGACGGCCAGGTCGCGGCGCCGGTGCGGCTGGCCGACCTCGCGGTGGCGACGCTGCTGCGCGCCGGTGACCGGGTCGACGTGCTGGCCGCCGGCGCTGCCGGCCCGACCCCGTCGCCGGCCGTCGAGGTGGTCGCCACCGGCGCGCTGGTGCTCGCCGCCCCGACGCCGGCGGTCGCCGACGGCCCGGCAGCGGGTGCCCCGGCCGGCGGCGGGCTGCTGGTGCTGGCCGTCTCCCCCGACACCGCGGCCCGGTTGGCCGCTGCCGCGGCGACCGCGACGCTCACCGTTACGCTCGGCCGGCCGTGATCATGGGGCCACGCCGGGTGCTCCCCGCGACCGAGAGGTGCCGTTCGTGCTCAAGGGCTTCAAGGACTTCCTGCTCCGCGGGAACGTCATCGACCTCGCGGTGGCGGTGGTCATCGGCACCGCGTTCACGGCCGTGGTCACCTCGTTCACCGAGGCGTTCCTGCGCCCGCTGATCGGCCTGGTCGGGGGCGGTGGCGTGCAGGGCGGCTCGTTCGAGGTCAACGGGCAGACCTTCGCCTGGGGCGACTTCGTCAACCAGCTGATCACCTTCGTGCTGACCGCGGCGGTCATCTACTTCGTGGTCGTGCTGCCGATGAAGGCGCTGTTCGAGCGCCGCGAGCGCGGCGAGGAGACCGGGCCGGTGCTGCCCACCCAGACCGAGCTCCTGGTCGAGATCCGCGACCTCCTGCAGGCCCAGCACGGCCCGCCGCCGGCGGCCGACTCCGAAGCCCGGCACCGCGCCTGAGCAGCGCTCAGTCGCTGCCCCAGTGCGGCGGGCGGTCCTCCAGGTAGCGGCGGTCGTCGTCGTCCGGGTCGGTCGACCGGTCACCCCAGCCGACGTCGCTGTCGTCGGGTGCCCGCTCGCGGCGCGGTGCGGCGGGTGGCTGTTCCTGCTCTGACACGCCACCGAGGGTAGGCAGGGTCAGCCGATCGGCTGGCCCAGCCCCTCGAGCACCTCCGCGCCCGGCAGCCCGGCGAGCACCGAACCGGGGACGGCGAGCTTGCTCCCCCGGGTGCCCGAGCCGATGACCACGAGCTCGCTGGCGGCCACCGCGGCGTCGACCAGCACCGGCCAGGACGCCGGCAGCCCGACCGGGGTGATCCCGCCGTAGGCCATCCCGCTCTCGGCGACCGCGACGTCCTGCGGGGCGAACGAGGCCTTCCGTGCTCCGAGGTGCCGCCGGACCAGGCCGTTGACGTCGGCGCGGGTGGTGGCCAGCACCAGGCAGGCGGCCAGCGTCGTCTCCCCCGACCGGCGCGCGGCGACCACCACGCAGTTGGCCGAGGCGGCGGCCGGGACGGCGTAGACGTCGTTGAACGCCGCGGTGTCGGCGGCCTCGTCGTCGATCACCGCCACCCAGGCCGGCCCGGTCAGCGAGGGCAGCGCCGCGGCCACCGGCTGCCCGAGCAGCTCCGGGTGGTCGGCGGCCGGGAGCCAGGTCAACGTGCCGAGCTGCGGGGCGGAGTCGGGTGTGGCCATGCCCCTGATCGTGCGACACGGTCGAGGCCGGTCACCGCGCGGGGGTCGGCTGCGCCGGAGGCCTGCTGGTGGGGTCAGGCGGAGCCGGGAGAGGATGGCCGCCATGATCGGTCAGCTGCACTCCGTGGTCATCGACGCCCCCGACGCGCACGCCCTGGCGACGTTCTACGCCGGCCTGCTCGGCATGGAGGTGACGGGCGAGCCCGGCGACGACTGGGTGGTGGTCACCGGCGCCGGCTACCGGATCGCCTTCCAGCAGGCCCCCGACCTGCAGCCGCCCGACTGGCCGGACCCCTCCCGCCCCCAGCAGTTCCACCTGGACATCCGGGTCGCCGACGTCGACGTCGCCGAGCCGCAGGTGCTCGAGCTGGGCGCCCGCCGGCTGCCCGGCGGCGGTGGGGACTTCCGGGTCTACGCCGATCCGGTCGGGCACCCGTTCTGCCTCGTCTGGGACGCCGCGTGACGCCGGACCTGACGGCCGCCAGCGCGTTCGTCGCGGCCACCGGGTTCGAGCTGGCCGAGGTCACCGGCACCCGGGTCACGGGGCACGTCGAGGTCGGTCCGGAGCACCACACGCCCTGGGGCGTCGTGCACGGCGGCGTCTACTGCACGATCGTGGAGGGCGCCGCCAGCGTCGGGGCGAGCGCCGCGGTCGCCGAGCGCGGCCAGTTCGCGGTGGGGGTGAACAACAGCACCGACTTCCTGCGCCCGATGACCGCCGGTCGGCTCGACGTGCTCGCGGAGCCGGTGCAGCAGGGCAGGACGCTCCAGCTGTGGCTGGTCACCCTCACCCGCGAGGACGGCAAGATCGTCGCCCGCGGGCAGGTGCGACTGCAGAACGTGCCGCTGCCCGCGCAGTGACGGCGTCGGCCGAGCAGGCGGTCGCCGCCGCGGTCGCCCTGGCCCGGCAGCACGGCCTCCCCGTCGACGACCCGGCGCTGCTGTCCTGGGGCGTCAACGCCGTGGTGCACCTTCGCCCGGCGCCGGTGGTGGCCCGGGTGGCCGTGTACACGCCACTGCTCCGTCCGGAGATCGGCCGGCCGTTCACCCGGGAGGTGGCGCTCGCCGCGGCGCTGACCACGGCCGGGGCGGCCGTCGTCGCGCCGTCGGACCTGGTGCCCCCGGGCCCACACGAGCACGACGGGCTCACCGTGTCGTTCTGGCGACATGTCGACGTGTCGCCGGATCGACCGACCGCGGCGCAGGCCGGCCGCTCCCTGGCCGAGCTGCACGAGGTGCTCGGCACGCTGCCGCAGCTGTGGACCGGGTCGCCGTTGGACCGGCCGCTGCAGGACCTGGCGGTCTTCGTCGCCTCCGGCACCGGGCTGGGCGCGGACCCCGCACTGCTCCGCGAGGTCGGCGAGCTGGTGGCCGCCCTGCGGCCACGGCTCGCCGGCCCCGAGATGACGCTGCACGGCGACACCCACCCCGGCAACCTCCTGGTCACCAACGAAGGGCTGCGCTGGACCGATCTGGAGGACACCAGCCGGGGCCCGCGGCACTGGGACCTGGCCAGCCTGCGCACCACCGCCCGCCTCGACGGCCGGGCGGCGCTGGACGCGATGCCCGATCCCGTGAGCGATGCCGAGCTGGCGCCGTTCGTCTGGCTGCGGGAGCTCTACGCGGGCGCCTGGTGGTTCGTGCACGCGGCTCGGGAGCCGACCGACCTGCCCGAGGCGCGACAGCGGCTGGCCGCTGCGGTCGAGGAGGTCGGCACCGGTCTGCGGTGACGCCCGGGTCAGCCCTTCATCGCCGCGATCTGGATGAGGTTGCCGCACGTGTCGTCGAGCACGGCCGTCGTCACCACGCCCATGTCCGTCGGTGGCTGGGTGAACTGCACGCCCAGCGCGCGCAGCCGCTCGTACTCCGCGGCCACGTCCGCGACCGCGAACGAGGTGAACGGGATGCCGTCGGCCACCAGCGCCTCCTTGAACGGCCGAGCTGCCGGGTGCTCGTCCGGTTCGAGCGACAGCTCGGTCCCGTCGGGCTCCTCGGGTGAGACGACGGTGAGCCAGGAGTGCTCCCCCAGCGGGATCTCCCGCTTCGGCACGAAGCCGAGCACCTCGGTGTAGAAGCGCAGCGCCTTGGCCTGGTCGTCGACCATCACGCTCATGACGTTGACCCTCATGGGTCCTCCTCCGGGTCGGGGACCGGCCACCGGCGGGCGATCTCGCCCAGTGGCGCGGTGTCGAGGTGGTGGAACGTGTAGCGACCCTCCCGGCGCCGGCGCACGAGCCCGGCGGACTCGAGGACGTCGACGTGCTGGGAGACCGCCTGCCTGCTCGATCCCATGCCGTGCTTCGTGGCCAGCCGGGAGCAGAGCTCGAACAGCGTCTGCCCGTCCCGGTCCGTGAGCTCGTCGAGGATCGCCCTGCGGGTGGGGTCGGCGATCGCCTTGAACACGTCCCCCACGCCCGGAGACGTTAGGCAAGCAGCGACTTGCCTGTCAACGGGTTGTCGCGCCGCAGCCCCGCCGGCACCGCGTCCGGATCGAGCACGACACGGAAGAGCGCCCGCGGGTCCTGAAGGGTCGCCGGCGGCCGGGCCGCCGTCCGCGGCACCACCGACTCGAACCGCGCCGGACGGCGGTGCGGCAGCAGTTCCCGTCCGGCGAACGCGTAGTCGCCCACCACCTCGCCGAGCAGCAGTCCCGCGCCGCGCTCGATCGGCAGGCCGACCAGGTCGCCCGGCGCCACCTCGTCCAGGAAGGTGGACAGCTGGCGCAGGTCCTTCGCCGGACGGCGTCCGGAGAGCTCCTTGGACAGCGCCCGCAGCTCGGCCGGTGACTGGCCGGTCGCGTCGACGTCGATCCCCGACTGGGTGCCCAGCCCGACCACGCCGGTGGCCAGCGCCGCGCCGAGCTCGTTGTGCGCCCGCGGCCGCACCACCCAGACCGGCACCCCCTCGGGATCGGGCGCCCGGAGGACGTCGTCGGCCCCGGGCCAGACGTAGGGCAGGTCGTCGGGGTCGCCGGGGAACCGCGATCGGTAGAAAGGCGGGTCCTTGGCCAGCAGGTTCGACCGGTGCGAGCGGTGCAGTTCCTCGTCCCCCACCCAGCTGGGCAGCAGGCCGGCGTCGGCCGCCTCGGTCTGGGTCAGCCGGGCGGCGTCCGGGGCGAACTCGGCGATCAGCGTCTCGGTGCTGTCGGCGAACCCACGCTCGCGCCAGACCCGCACCATCGCCAGCGAGTAGACGACCAGGCCGGCGGTGTGCCCGCGCCACATGGTGACGACCGGGTGGTTGGCCCAGCCGTAGTCGGGCAGCTCGAGGGCGCGCAGCACCTGCAGGCACTCGACCCGCTGCTTGCCCAGCCGGGGGTTGTCCAGGAGCCGGGCGGACTCGGTGAAGTCGGCGACCGGCAGGAAGGTCTGCATCGCCGGACTTCCTGCCCGCGCCGCCGAACGGCCAACCGCCCGGGCGACGTGAGGGGCCAAAGTCGCGACTTCGGCCCCTCAGTCGTCGAGCTCCCCCGCACCGCCTCGGGGCTCAGCCCAGCCGGCGGGCCAGCTCGGGCAGCACGACACCCAGCGGCGCGTCGACCTTGAGCGTGGCCTTCGCGTCGCCGCGGGTGGACCCGGAGTTGACGATGGCGACCGGCGTGCCCCGCTTGGCCGCATGGATGACGAACCGGTAGCCGCTCATCACGGTCAAGGACGAACCAAGGACCAGCAGCGACCGGGCCGCGTCCACCAGGGCGAAGCAGGTGTCGACGCGGTCGCGGGGCACGGTCTCGCCGAAGAAGACCACGTCGGGCTTGAGCGGCCCCCCGCCGCAGGCCAGGCAGTCGACCATCACGAACCCGTCGAGCTCCTCCTCGGGGAGCTCCACGTCGCCGTCGGGGTTGACCTCGTCGGTCGGCTCGGGCCGGAACCCGGGGTTGACCGCCCGCAGCCGGACGTCGAGGTCGGCACGGGAGGCAACGTCACCGCAGGCCAGGCAGACGGTGCGGTCCAGCCCGCCGTGCAGCTCCAGGACCTCGCGGGCGCCACCGGCCTGGTGCAGCCCGTCGACGTTCTGGGTGATCACCTCGCCGACCGCCCCGACCTGCTGCAGCGCCGCGACGGCGCGGTGGCCGGCGTTAGGCAGGGCCCCGGCGATCTGCCGCCAGCCGACGTAGCTGCGCGCCCAGTAGCGGTGCCGGCCGCGGGGGTCACGGGTGAAGGTCTGGTAGGTCATCGGCGTGTGCCGGCGCAGCGAACCGGTGGCGCCGCGGTAGTCGGGGATGCCGGAGTCGGTCGACAGGCCGGCGCCGGAGAGGACGACAGCCCTGCCGTCGGCGAGCAGGCCGGCGAGCTCGGAGAGCCCCTCGACGGTGGGGGTCGCTGCGGTCACCGCCCCATCGTCCCTGCCCGACGGCGGATGCGTCGCGAGCCCGCGGAACGCTCCCGTGTGTAGCCGGCGACCTGCGAGGTCACCCCAGTGGCACACCGTCCGCTGCCCCCTGGGGCCCGTCCGAGGAGGCCACCGTCCTGGTTCGCGTCCACGACCACACCACCGACCGTCGGCCGGGTCTCCGGTGATCGGGTGGTGGTGGGACGTCGTCGGCCTGACCCTCGTCGCGTTCGCCGTGGTCGACGAGGCGCGGACCACGCTGGCGGTGGCCAGCGGTCCCGGCCCGCTGACCCAGCTGATCACCCGAGCGATGTGGCGGATCGCCCGGCGGCCCGCCGTGGCGGACTCCGCGCCGATGCGCGTGGTGGGCGGCCCCGGCGTGCTCCTCGTCGCCGCGACCGTCAGTGCCTGGTTCACCCTGCTCTGGCTGGGCTGGTCGCTGGTCCTCCTCGGCGACGAGGAGGCGGTGGTCAGCTCGTCCAGTGGCGCACCGGCCTCGGTCTGGGAGCGCTTCTACTTCGCCGGGTACAGCATCGTGACCCTCGGCAACGGTGCGTACCAGCCGTCCGGTGCTGGCTTCCAGCTGGTCACCGTGGCCGCCGCGCTCAGCGGGATGCTGCTGCTCACCCTCGGGGTCTCGTACCTGACCTCGGTGATCTCCGCGGTGGTCGGCAAGCGCAGCTTCGCCTCCCAGGTCACCGGCTTCGGCCGCACCGGCGCCGAGATGGCAGCGGGCCTGGCCGTGCCGGGGACCACGGTCCCGGCGGTGGTGTCCCTGTCGTCGCTGTCCTCGACGTTGACGACGCTGGCCCAGCAGCACCGGGCCTATCCCCTGCTGCACGCCTACCGGCCGCGGACACCGGAACTCGGCACCGCGCCTGCGGTCGCTGTGCTGCTCGACGCGGTGCTGGTGCTGTCGTCGGCGGCCGACCCGGCCGACCGGCTGCCGCCCGGGGTGCGCCGGTCGGTGCTGTCCGCCGTGCAGCAGTACGTGGCCCACGCCCCCACGGTCGGGGGCGAGCAGGCTCCGCCGGCGCCGGAGCTGGAGGCCGGCGAGACCGGTCGACAGGGCCTGGCGGTGGACGCAGCGCAGCTCGCCGAGCAGACCGCGGCGTGCGCCGAGCTGCGCGACGAGCTGTCCCGGCGGATCGCGGCGGCCAGCTACGACTGGCCCGGCACCCGCGCGGCCTGAGCTCGCCGGCGGCTCAGCGGGCGGCGAGCTCCTGGTCCAGCCGCTCCAGCATCGCGCCCTGGATGCGGGCCAACCCCTTCGGCGCGAAGGTGCGCTCGAAGAAGCCGCCGATCCCGCTCGCGCCGGTCCAGGTGGTGCGGGACCGCACGGTGCTCGCGCCGGCGTCAGCCGGGTGCACGGTCCAGGTGGTGACCATGGAGGAGTTCGTGTCGCTCTCCACCAGGGCGCCGTCGGGCCCGGTGGTGACGACGACGTCCTGCTCGCGCACCCGCTTGGAGGTGGCCTGCAGGCGCCAGTGCACCTTCGTGCCCGCGCCCTGCCCGCCGGCGTCGACCCGGTACTGGCTGTACTGCTCCGGCAGCACCTTCGGACGGGTGACCTCGTAGTCGGCGAGCGCCGCGCGGACGACGTCCGCCGGTGCGTGTACGACGTGTTCTGCGGTGGCGACGACCTGACCCATGGCGCCATCCTCCGCCTCGGGCTCTACGGCTGCTCCGGGTGCCCCTCCTCGGCGTTGAGGTACCGGCAGCGGAACCGGGCGTTGGCCATCGCCTCGGTGAAGCGGGCCTCCCACAGCGGGTCACGGGCCGGGAAGCTGTCGAAGACCCGTTCCTCCAGCACGTCGGGCCGGCCGTCCAGGCCGATGCAGGTGCGTTGCAGGAGCACCCGGGTGACGCCGTCGACCTCGTCGTGGCCGGCCGTCCAGCGGGCTGCGGCGATCGCCGACTGCTGGCGGGCCCGGTCGCGTGCGGGCAACCGCCAGCTGTCCGGGCCGGTCACCGTGGTCTGCGGCACCGACATCGCCCAGGCCACGAGCCCGGCCAGCACGAGGACCAGCAGCGCAGCCGCCAGGATCCCGACCATGTCGCAACGGTAGTCCCGGATCCGCCCGCCGGCCGGGGCTCAACCAGGCAGCAGCTCGGGGACGACGACCTCGGCCACCCGCGCCTCCACCCGGCGCTGGGTCGCGGCGTCGAACACCTCGGTGAACCGGGCCCGCGGCCGGTGCTGGAGCGGCCCGGTGTTGGCGCCCTTCCACGCCTCGAAGTCCTTGATCAGGCCCTGCGCGGCGGCGGCCCGCCCGGTCACCATCGCCGGGGTGAAGGGGAGGCCGACCACGGCGCACGCCGCGGCCAGTGCCCGGTCGGGGTCCTCGGCGAGTGCCGCGTAGCTCAGCACGGCATGACCGGGGCGCCCGTGGTGGGCGGCGGTGATCTCCACCGACTCCGCCCAGAGGTCGACCGCCTCCTCCGGCGTGTAGGAGCTCCCCCAGCCGGCGGCGACCGAGCACAGGCTGGCGGCGACATCGGCGCCGTCCCGGACGATGTGCAGGAAGCGCGCGCCAGGCACCAGCCGCTCGATGAGGTCGATGGCGTAGAGGTTGGCCGGGGTCTTCTCCACCCAGGTCGTCGCGCCCGCGGCCACGGTCACCGCGTCGGCGGCGGCCACGAACGCCTCGGCCGTCGCCTGCACCGTCGCCGGCTCCGGCCACGCCAGCTCCGGCCGGCCCAGGAAGCGGGCGACCTGCGGGAGATCGGCGGTGAGCTCACGGCTGATCAGGCCCTGGCGGCGGCGGTCGCCGACCGCCTCCAGCCGGTAGAAGAAGTGCGTCTCCGGGAACGAGTGGACGTCGGGGTGGGCGGCCAGGAAGGACTGCAGGAGCGTGGTGCCCGACCGCGGGCAGCCCACCACGAACAACCGGCTGGCGACGGCGGTCGGAGGCACCGCCGGAACCTATCCCCGGCCCGGACACCCCGCTCGAGGACCCTGGAGCGTCTCCGGTCAGACGTCGGCCGTGGCCTCGGTGAGCCGGTGCGCCCCGCAGGAACAGCCCGGGTTGCGCGCCGACAGCACCAGGGACACCGCGTGCGCCCGGTCCCGGGCACCCAGCTTGCGCAGGATCGCCTTCACGTGGGACTTCACCGTGTCCTCGGAGATGAACAAGTTCTTCCCGATCGCCCGGTTCGACTGCCCCTGGATCAACTCGTCCAGCACATCGGACTCCCGGCGGGTCAACGGCACCTCCGGGGTCAGCTCCCGCGACACCGGCGCCTCGGCCCCCTCACCACGACGGATCTGCGGGTCCACCACCGTCCGCCCGGCCCGGGCAGCGAGCACCGCCCAGCCCAGCAGCGTCGGGGAGGTGTTCATCAGCAGGTAGCCACGCACCCCGGCCGCCAGCGCCTCGTTCACCACACCCGGGTCCTCCGAGGTGGCCAGGGCGACGACGGCCAGCTGCGGGAACCGGCGACGCAGGTCCCGCACCGCGTTCAGGGTGGCCGCCCGGCCGGTGCCCAGCTCCACCACCACCGCGTCGGGGCGGGCGGCCTCGGCCAGGGTCAGCGCACGACGCGGCTCCCCCGGGCTGCCCACCGCCTGCATGCCGGCGGTCTCGTTGATCATGCCGACCAGCCCACGGCGCAGGACCGGGGCGTCGGCGAGGATCAGGACGCGGGTGACGCCGCGGGGCGTGCTGGCCATCGGGGTGGACACGTTCGGTCTCCGCTCACTGTGGGTCATCGACTGACGAGCAGTAGATCGACCGGGTGAACGGACTGCTTGAGCACTTCTGCAGAAGAGACTTCTCCGGGCGGTGACGCGGGGTCACCGCGGCCAGGGCGCGTCCTCCGGGGTCAGCTCGGCCGACTCGTCGAGCGGGCCGGGCTCGAACAGCACGGTGAGCCGGCCTCGCTCGTCCACGCCCACCCGGGCCCGGACGCCGTACACCCGGGCGATGAGCTCCGCGGTGAGCACCTCCCGCGGCGTCCCGCCGGCCACCGCCCGGCCGCGCTCCAGGACGATCACCTCGTCGCAGAAGGTGGCTGCCAGGTTGAGGTCGTGCAGGGCGATGACGCTGGTGACGGGCAGCCGCGCGACCAGCGACAGCAGCTCCAGCTGGTGGCGGATGTCCAGGTGGTTGGTCGGCTCGTCCAGCAGCAGCTCGCGCGGCTCCTGGGCGAGCGCCCGGGCGATGTGGGCGCGCTGCCGCTCGCCCCCCGAGAGGGTGTCCCAGCGCTGGTCGGCCTTGTCGGTCAGCCCGGTGTGCCGCAGCGCCTCGGCCACGGCCTCCACGTCGCGGGTCGCCGAGGCGGTGCCGAACGAGCCGCGGTGCGGGATCCGGCCGAGCCGCACCACGTCCCGGACGCGGATGTCGACGTCGGTGTCGGCGTGCTGGCTCACCACGGCCACAGCCCGGGCGATGTCGCGCCTGGTGAGGGAGCGGAGCTCGGCACCGTCGAGGGTGACCACCCCGGAGTCCGGCTTGGCGGTGCCGCCCAGCAGCCGCAGCAGCGAGGACTTGCCCGAGCCGTTCGGCCCCAGCAGGCCGATCGTCGTCCCCGGGGCCGGGCGCAGGGTCACGTCGTCGACGACGAGCGCGCCGCCGCGGTGCCACACGACCCGCTCCGCCCGCAGCGTCACGGTGCCCGCCGCTTCCGCACCAGGATCAGCACGAAGGCCGGCACCCCGACCAGCGCCGTCCCCACCCCGACCGGCAGCGGCGTGGGCTGGAACGCCACCCGCGAGACGGCGTCGACCCACACCATGAAGACGGCGCCGATCAGCGCGGTGGCCGGGATCAGCGCGGCATGCCGGGGTCCGAAGAGGAACCGGGCGGCGTGCGGGAGGACCAGGCCGACGAAGCCGATGGCGCCGGTGACGCTCACCAGGGTGGCGGTGATCAGCGCGGTGAGCACCAGCAGGCCCAGCCGCACCCGGGCCACGGCGATGCCCAGCGAGGCGGCGATCTCGTCGCCGAAGGAGAAGGCGTCCAGCGCGTGGGCGTAGGCCAGGCACACCGCGATGCCCACGGCGACGACGACGGCGCACAGCGCCACGTCGTCCCAGCGCACGCCCTCCAACGACCCCAGCAGCCAGAACATGACGCCGCGGGTCTCGTCGGCGTCGGCGAAGGCGAAGATCACGAAGGAGGTCAGTGCGGAGAACAGCTGGGTGCTCGCCACGCCCGCCAGGATCACCCGGTCGGTGCCGCCGCCGGCCAGCCGGGCCAGCAGCATGACCAGGGCGAAGGCCAGCAGCGCACCGATGAAGGCCCCGCCGGAGAGGCCGAGCACGGACCCGCCGACCCCGAGGACGCCGATCACCACCGCGCCGGTGGAGGCGCCGGAGGAGATCCCCAGCAGGAACGGGTCGGCCAGCGGGTTGCGCAGCAGGGACTGCATCACCGCGCCGCAGATGCCCAGGCCGGCGCCGGCCGCCGCCGCGGTGAGCGCGCGTGGCAGCCGCTCCTCCCAGACGATCGCGTCCTTCACCACCCGGACCGGGATGTCGGCGAGCCCGAGGTGGTTGAGCAGCACGTCACGGACGTTCACCAGGGAGACGTCCGCCGGCCCGAGCGTGATCGCGGCACCCACCGACAGGGCCACCGCGACGAGCCCGCCGGCGAGCAGCAGCACCACCCGGAGCGTGCTCCGGGGCGACGTCCCGGACGCGCTCCGAGCCCCGTCCGTGACGGGGGTGGTCACGGCGGTCAGGGTGCCTGCCCGATCTCGTCCAGGCCGTCGGCCAGCTTCTCCAGCGCGTCGACGAAGCGGATCGAGGGGTTCATCTCGGCACCGTGCAGCGCGATGTAGTCCTCCTCCTGGACGGCCTGCATCGTGCTGGTCAGCGGGTCGGAGGCGAGGAACGCCTCCTTGTCCGCCAGCCGGTCACCGGGGAACCGGTCGCGCTGCAGGTCTCCCAGGACCAGCACGTCCGGGTCCCGCTCGACCACGGTCTCCCACCCGACCGCGGTCCAGTCGTCGTCCAGGTCCGCGAAGACGTTCTCCGCACCCACCGTGGTGGCCAGCAGGTTCGCCCCGCCGAGGCCCCCGGCCACGTAAGGGGACTTGGTGTCGGCGAACCAGAAGGCGATCGTGCGGTCGCTCGCCTCGATCCGGTCGGTCGCGGCGTCCGCGCGCTCCTGCAGGTCGGCGATGAGCTCGTCCCCACGGGAGGAGACGTCGAAGATCTCCGCCAGCTCCCGGATCTCCTGGTAGACGGAGTCGATCTCCAGCGGCCGGGTGCGGGTGCCGCCTCCGTTGATGAGCAGCTCACCCTCGCAGTCGGCCGGCGACAGGTAGGCGTCGACGCCGGTCTCCGCCAGCCGCGCCCGCTCGACCACGCCACCGGTGCGGTAGTGCCGGGCGAAGGAGGCGGTCACGAAGTCGGGATCGGCGCCGAGCAGGACCTCGTAGCTGGGCGCGTTGTCGGCCAGCCGCGGCACCGAGGCGTTGGCCTCGGCGAGCTCGGGCAGGACCGGGTCGGTCCAGGACGCGGTGCCGACCACCCGGTCGCCCAGGCCGAGCGCGAGCAGGATCTCCGTCGAGCCCTGGTCGAGCGAGACGACCCGCTGCGGCGCGGCCTCGAACGTCATCGACTCGCCGCAGTTGTCGACCACCAGCGGGTAGGCGGTGGCGTTCTCGCCCCCGCTCGCGACCTCGGCCTCGGGGACCGGTTCGGAGGCACCACAGGCGGCGAGAGCCAGGGCGGCGGCGATGGCGGTGGCGGTGCGGCCCACCCGGCCGGAGGACGTGCGCATGCTGGGGTCCCTGTCGATGGGTCCGGGTACGCGGCCGCGGTCTGACGTGCCGTCAGTGGGCCGGGCACACACCGGAGGCGTGCTGAGGCTTGCCTAACTTACCCGCAGCCCATCGGAGACCCGACCCCGGCTGCATCAGCTGCCGTGGGAGACCAGGTCCGCGTACCGCGCCAGGTACAGCGGCCAGCCGGCGTCGTCGGCGACCCCGTCGCGGACGGCCTCCCAGCCGTCGCCGTGCCGGTCGAGGTGGCGGTGCTCCAGCTCCAGTCGGGTGCGCTCCGGCCCCTCGGCGAGGAAGCGCACCTCGACCTCACTGGTGTGCTCGGGGTCCGTCTCCACCTGCCACTGCGGGCTGATGTCCCAGCTGAAGACGACGCGGTCGGGCGGGTCGAAGGCCAGGACCCGCGCCCAGCTGCACTCGCTGCCGTCGACGCCCCGGTCGGTGACGTGGCCGCCGACGAACGGGTCGAACACGGTCTCGGCGATGGGGACGGCGAGCAGGTTGTGCTCCGGTGGCTTGAAGTCGCCGAGCCGCTCGGTGAACGTCGCGAAGGCCCGGTCGATCGGGGCCTGGACGACGATCTGCCTGCGGACCACGAGGGCGGCTGTCTCGGTCATGAGTCCTCCTGCGTCGGGTGTCCATCGGGGTCGTGCACGACGTCCTGTCCTGCGACGCCCTGCTCAGCGACGTCCTGATAGCCGTCCAGCGCGCGGCGCCAGAACGTGTCGAGCTGGTCCCGCAGGGCGCCGAGGCCCTCGGGGCTGAGCCGGTAGACCCGGCGCGTGCCGGCTGCGCGGTCGATGACCAGTCCGGCGTCCTTGAGGACCTTCAGGTGCTGGGAGACCGCCGGACGGCTGATCGGCAGCTCGTCGGCGAGCTCCCCCACGGCCTGCGGCCGCTCGGCCAGCGACGCGACGATGGCGCGCCGGGTGGGGTCACCCAGCGCCTCCCACCCGTCGCGTTCTTGGTGAGCAGCCACGAACGTAAGCTACGACTTACGGTTGGCTCGGTCAAGGCCTCCGCTCAGGGGCGGGGGTTCGTCCGGGTCCAGCCGCGCTCGTCCCGGCGGGCGCCCTGAGCCGCACGGCAGCGTCGGCAGACGGCCTGCACGCCCTCCGCGTGCCGGCCGGACTCGGGCTGCACGTCGCCCCAGGTGACGTGCGGGAACCGGGTCAGCCGCGACCTGCTGAGGGAGAGCCCGCACACGGTCTCGTTGTGCCCCGGCGACCACGCGTGCACCTCGCCGGCGGGGTACCGGACGCCGTCGTCAGGGTCGGTCCACTGGTCGGCGGCTGCGACCGCCGCGCTGCGCGATCCCATGCGGCGCCCGCTACCCGTCGCAGAGGCGGGCGACACGGGCGGCTCGCCGTGTCGTCAGCCCGGCTGGCCCCGACGGAACCGGGCGGGCCGCCGCACCGTGTCCTCGCGTGCCCAGCGGGTGGGACCCCAGGTGACCCGGTCCGGGGAGGGCAGCGGGAGCGGGTCACCGTGGGAGGTGACGTCCAACCGGCTCAGCCGGCCGTCCTCGACGAACAGCAGCACTCCGCCCACGGGGGCCCCGTCGGCACCGACGACCGTTCCCTCGACCGGCGCCGGCCCGCTGGCCGGCGCGGCCGGCACGTCGTCGGGCACCTGCAGGTCGAGGGTCCCGCACCCGCAGCGGCAGCCCGCCGTGGCGGTGGCCCTCCCCACCTGGGTACGCAGTTCGGCGACGCCGAGGAAGTCGTGGGCGGGCAGCGCGTCGAGCAGGTCACGCGCGTCGCCGCTCAGGGGCCTGGGGGTCCGGCCGGCCCGCGGCCCGGGATCAGCAGCGGTCATGCCCCCCAGTGTCGCCGGTGCGGTGGCGAGCGATGCGACCGGCGGGTCGGCGTGGCCGCACGGAGCGGGGCTGCCGGGACGACCGGGTGTGGCACGGTGTCGCGGTGCCCGCCCGCGCCTGCGTCCGCCCGACGGACCTGCGATGACGCAGGGCATCCGCAACCCGGCCGGCCGCTCGATCCCCGCCCGCGGGTTCCACCACCCGGGGCGGGTGATCGCCGGTGCCTTCGCCGTGGCGGTCGCCATCGGCACCGCGCTGCTGTCGCTGCCCGTGGCCGTCGCCGGCCCCGGGCGCGCCGACCTCCTCACGGCGCTCTTCCACGCCACGTCCGCGGTCTGCGTCACCGGGCTGGTCACCGTGGACACCGGCACCTACTGGTCGGGGTTCGGCCAGGGCGTGATCCTGCTGCTCATCCAGGCCGGCGGCCTCGGGATCATGACGCTGGCCACCCTGGTCGCGCTCGTGCTGTCGCGCCGGCTGGGGTTGCGGGCCCGGCTGATCGCCCAGGCGGAGACCAAGGCGCTCTCCGCCGCGGACGTCCGCCGGGTCATCCGTCGGGTGGTGCTCTTCAGCCTCGGCATCGAGGCCGTGGTCGCCGTCGTGCTCGGGATCCGGTTCGCGACCGGCTACGACCAGCCGCCGGCGACGGCCGCCTACCAGGGCGTGTTCCACGCCATCTCGGCGTTCAACAACGCCGGGTTCGGGCTCGACCCCGCCAACCTGATCCCGTACGTGGCCGACCCGTGGATCAGCTTGACGATCTGCGTCGCCGTCATCACCGGCGGCCTGGGCTTCCCGGTGGTCTTCGAGCTGGTCCGCGAGTGGCGGACGCCGAAGAACTGGTCGGTGCTCACCCGGATCACCGTCATCGTCACCGTCGTCCTGCTCGTCGGCGGGACCCTGCTGTTCCTGCTCGCCGAGGCCGGCAACCCGGGCACCCTGGGTCCGCTGAGCGCCGGGGCGACCGTGCTGGCTGCGTTCACCGCGGCGGTGATGCCGCGCACGGCCGGGTTCAACAACCTCGACATCGCCGCCTACCAGCCCGAGACGCTGCTGCTCACCGACGCCCTGATGTTCATCGGCGGCGGCAGCGCCGGCACGGCCGGCGGCATCAAGGTGACCACCTTCGGCCTGCTGGCCTACGTCCTGTGGGCGGAGATGCGCGGTGACCCTGATGTCGAGGTCGGCCGTCGCCGGGTGCCGAGCACCAACCAGCGCCAGGCGCTGGCGGTCGCACTGCTCGGCATCGGCGTTGTCGCCGTCTCCACCTTCGTGCTGGAGGCGCTGACCGACTTCACCTTCGACCAGGTGCTGTTCGAGGTCGTCTCCGCGTTCTCCACCGTCGGCCTGTCCACCGGCATCACCGCCGACGTCCCCGCAGCCGGGCAGCTCCTGCTCGTGCTGCTCATGTACGTCGGCCGGATCGGCCCGCTCACCCTGGCGTCCGGGCTCGCGCTCCGCGACCGCGCCCGCCGGCACCAGCTCCCCGAGGAGAGGACCATCGTTGGCTAGCCACAAGGACCCCGTCGCCGTGCTCGGCCTGGGCCGATTCGGCACCGCACTCGCCCTGGAACTGGCCCGCGGTGGCACCGAGGTGCTCGCCGTGGACAACCGGCCCGACATCGTCCAGCGGCTGTCCGGACAGCTGGGCCAGGTCGTCATCGCCGACACCACCGACGCGGACGCGCTGAGCGAGATCGGCATCGCCGACTTCAGCCGCGTCGTCGTGGCCATCGGCGGCCACCTCGAGGCGAGCATCCTCACCACCGCGCTGCTGTCCGAGCTCGAGATCCCCACCATCTGGGCCAAGGCCGTGACCCGGCAGCAGGCGACCATCCTGAGCCGCATCGGCGCCCACCACGTGGTCTTCCCCGAGCAGGAGATGGGCGAGCGCATCGCGCACCTGGTCGCCGGCCGGCTGCTGGACTGGGTGGAGCTGGACCCGCAGTGGGTGTTCGCCAAGACCAAGCCGCCGAGGGAGATCGTCGGCGTCCCGCTCGGCCAGACCGGCCTGCGGAAGAAGCACCACGTCACGGTGGTGTCGGTGAAGCCGGAGAACACGGCGAGCTACACCCACGCCGACTACGACACCGTGCTGACCTACGGCGCCGAGATCGTCATCGCCGGCCGGCCGGCCCACGTGGAGCGCTTCGTCGAACTGCAGTGACCAGCTGGTGCCCCGGCAGGACCCGAACCTGCGGCACACGGTTGGGGAAAGCGCTGCAGGCGGTTCCGCAACCGGCAGGGAGGCGCCAGCCAGGGCCTCTACCTGGCGTCTGGCTGTCGGCAGTCGTCCTCGGCGCTTGCCGTCGCGCGCCAAGGTCGCGCCCACGGAGTCGGTCTGCAACGAGACGGCCGAGCAGCCGGGCCGTCCAGCTCCAGACGGCGGTCGGCTCGCCGTCAGCCGGGGCGGGCGTCCGGCGTCCGGCGTCGCCGCCCCCGGAGGGGGTCGCGCCCGGGCGCGAGCGGCCAGTGGAGTTGGCGCTTGCCGCGCAGCGTTCTCCCGACGACCCAGGCGGCGCACGTCCGGCAGATGTACACCCCGGGCGTGCCACCGAGCTCATGGGCTGCCCTCGACGGGCGCTCCCGTTGGCAGCAGCCACAGGTCACCGTTTCGTCAGCCGCGGGAGTCGAGCGACGACCTGACAGCTTCACGGAGCACTCCGATCAGTTGGCGGACGGTCGGTGAGCCAGCGAGGCCGTCCGCTGTCCGGTACACCCGGCAGGACAGCCCGACGGGGCTGTCCCGGTCCAGGAAGGGGTCCTGCCCGTTCACCAGCACGGTCGGAGAACCTCGGAACTCTGCCGCTTCCGCTTCTTCGGGCGTGCTGACGACGCGGTGCTCGACCTGGACCTCGCCGCACCCGATCTCCGCGAGCGCGTCGCGGAGACGTGCGTCCGCCACCGTCCAGTTGGGGCAGCCGTCGAAGTAGAGCAGGGCGACGTCCATGCGGCGGAACCTAGCCTGCACCGCTCAACCGAAGCAGCCGTCGCCGACCGTCTCGATGCCGCCGCCCGCGGGACTCGCGTGCCCAAGTCGAGTCCAGATCCGGCCGTCGTTCCGATCACTCGGCGTGAACACCAGGTCTGAGCAGGTGCTTCTTGGTGCCCCCGGCAGGATTCGAACCTGCGGCACACGGTTTAGGAAACCGATGCTCTATCCCCTGAGCTACGGGGGCCGCGGCGGTGCGGCTGCACCGCCACCGGGCCGCTGCGCGGGCCCGGTTGCCGACGAGAGGGTATCGGACGACCCAGGGGCCCGACGGCACGCGCCGTCGGGCCCCTGGGGTCGGTGCGCCGCTCGCTCAGCGAGCGCCGCAGAGCCGGATCAGCTCTGCAGGGACTCCATGAAGTCCGGGTTCGCCTCGAGCCACGCGTCGACGGCCTCGTCGTACCGGCCCTCGCCGTACTCGTTGACGACCATGTTCTCCAGCGAGCCGTACTGCTCGTCGGTGAGGGTCGCGTTCTCCATCATCGACGCCACGTCGGCGCAGTCGGCCGCGAAGCCCTCACGAGCCAGCGTGTGCAGGCCCTCGGAGTCGCCCAGGGCGCCTTCCGGGTCGGCGAGGTCCTTGACCGGGAACTCGCTGTTGGCCCAGAACGGGCGCCACAGGGTGACGACGATGTCCTCGTTGGCGTCGGTCGCCGCCTGCAGCTCGGCCAGCATCGCGGTGGTGGAGGACTCGACCAGCGTGTAGTCCTCCTCCAGCCCGTAGGTCGGCATGACGCTGTCCTTGGTGGTGGCCGTGAGGCCCGCACCGGGCTCGATCCCGACGATCCGGCCGTCGAACATCTCGGCCTTGCCGGCCAGGTCGGCGATCGACTCGATGTCGGTGTACTCCGGGACGGCGAAGGTCAGCTTGGCGCCCTCGTACCAGGCGCCGAGGTCCTCGAGCTGGTCGCCGTACTCCTCCATGTAGGCCGCGTGGGTGACCTCGGACCAGGCGGACGGGTAGACGTCGACGTCGCCCCCGGCCAGGCCGGCGTACAGCGGAGCCGCCTCGGAGATCTCGGTCATCTCGACCTCGACGCCCTTCTCGGCGAGGACGCCGTCCCACAGGTGGGCCATGCTCAGGCCGTCGGTCCAGGACGGGATGAAGCCCAGGTTGACGGTTTCGCAGTCGCCGCCGGCCGACGTCCCACCGGCGGCGGTGGTGTCCTCCTCGGCGTCCCCACCGCAGGCGGTGGCGGTCAGTGCGACGGCGGCGAGGCCGGCGGCCAGGCGTGCGCCTCGGGTGGTCAGGTGCTTGTTCATGCGGTCGTTCCTCTCCTACATCTGGTGGCGGTCGACTGCCCCGCGCACCGTTGGTGCTCCGGCTCCGCGGCGACGGCCCGGGAGGGCCGCGCCGGTCGGCTACCGGGCAGGTCGGTTCGGTGAGTTCTGGTCGGTCCCGACGGGCGTGACCGCATCGGCGGACCGGCTGCTGGCGCCCAGGCCGGCCTTGCCGACCGTGCCGCCGCGGCTGAGGAAGCTCGGGATCCCGCCGAGGCGACCGCGCTGCTGGCCGAACGCGCTGGTCAACCGGTCGAGGTAGATGGCGAGGATGACGACCGACAGGCCGCCCTCGAAGCCCAGCCCGACGTCCAGCCGGGAGATGCTGGTGACGACGACGCCACCCAGCCCGGCCGCGCCGATCAGCCCGGCGATGACCGCCATGGACAGCGCAAGCATGATCACCTGGTTGACCCCGGCCATGATCGTCGGCAGGGCGAGCGGCAGCTGGATGCCGCGCAGGATCTTCCCGGGCGGGCTGCCGAAGGCGTGCCCGGCCTCCACCAGCTCCGGGTCGACCTGCCGGATGCCCAGCTCGGTGAGCCGGATGGCCGGCGGCATCGCGAAGATGATCGTGGTCACGACACCCGGGACGAGGCCGATGCCGAAGAACGTCACCGCCGGCACGAGGTAGACGAAGGCCGGCATCGTCTGCATGAAGTCGAGCACCGGTCGGAGGACGGCGCTGACCCGGTCGCTCTTGGCGGCCGACACCCCGATCGGGATGCCGATCGCCACCGCGATGACCGCGGACACGAGGACCAGTGCCAGCGTGGCCATGGCCGGCTCCCACATCCGCATGCTGATCAGCAGCAGCAGGCCGAGCAGCGAGACGACGGCGAAGCGCACCGACCGCACGACGCCACCGAGCACGGCCAGCACCACGGCCAGCAGGATCGACGGGGGGAAGAGCAGCGCGTCACGCAGGCCCTCCACGCCGGTCTCGGTCCCGGCGCTGATCACGTCGAAGACCGGGGAGAAGTTCTCGGTGACCCAGTCGAAGCCGGAGTCGATCCAGTCGCCCACCGGGATCTGCGGCAGGGCGCCGTCCTCGGCGGCCCGGAACACGGTGTCAGCCACGGATGGTCTCCTTCGTCGCCACGGCGGAGGCGCCCACCGGGTCGGCCGGTGCGGGTGCAGCGGACGGCGCGGGGCGCGGGACGCCCCCCAGGGCAGCCAGGACCGCCCCGCGGGGCACCACCCCCAGCAGCCGGCCGTCGTCGTCCACGACGGTCACCGGCACCTCGTCCTGGGCGGCGGGGGCGAGCAGGTCGCTCAGCGTCGTGGTCGCCCGGACGTCGACCGGGGGCAGCAGGGCGACCCCGGCCAGCGACGGTGCCCCGGTCGCGACGGCGGTCCGGACAGCGTCCTCGGTGGCCACCCCGGCCACCCGTCCGTCGCCGTCCCCGACGAGGACGGAACCGGTGCGGTGTGCCTGCATCGTCTGGAGCACGTGTGCGGGGGCAGCCGTCGGCGCGACCAGAGTGGGGGCCTCGACCATCACGTGCCGCGCGGTGAACACCCGCCCACGGTCGACGTCGGCGAGGAACTGCCGCACGTAGTCGTCGGCGGGGTCCTCGAGGATCTGGTCGGGCGTGCCGATCTGCACGATCCGCCCGTCGCGCATGATCGCGATCCGGTCACCGAGGCGCATGGCCTCGTTGAGGTCGTGGGTGATGAAGACGATCGTCTTGCCCAGTGAGGCCTGCAGCTCCAGCAGCTGGTCCTGCATCTCGCGGCGGATCAACGGGTCCAGCGCGCTGAACGCCTCGTCCATGAGCAGCAGGTCGGTGTCGGCGGCGAGCGCGCGGGCCAGGCCGACCCGCTGCTTCATGCCGCCGGAGAGCTGCCCGGGCTTCTGGTCGGCCCACTGGTCGAGCCCGACCAGCGCAAGGGCCTCCTGTGCCTTGGCCCGGCGGGTGGCGCGGTCGACGCCGCGCACCTCGAGGGCGTAGGCGGCGTTGTCCAGCACGCTGCGGTGCGGGAAGAGCGCGAAGTGCTGGAACACCATGCTCATCTGCTCCTGCCGGAGCCGGCGCAGCGCCTTGTCGTCCAGTGCGGTCAGCTCGGCGTCGCCCACGCGCACGGTGCCGGCAGTGACCTCCAGCAGCCCGTTGAGCATCCGCAGCAGCGTCGACTTGCCCGAACCGGACAGCCCCATGACCACGAAGATCTCGCCCGGCTCGACGGTGAGGCTGACGTCGATGACAGCCGGCGTCGCGCCGCGCTCCCGCACGTCCGCCACGGAGGCGCCGTCCCGGAGCCGGTCGACCGCCTCGGCGGTCCGCCGGCCGAAGACCTTGAACAACCCCTCGGCATGTACTGCGGGCACGGGCAACCTCTCGTCGGCGGACAGGACCCCGGCCTGACGGCACGACGAACAGGGGCGCGCAGCTCCGCGGAGCGCTCGTCACCTGTCCGTGTCGTGCCACCGGGCGAACCACCCCTCGGGCGGACGCCATGCGGCGCGGGTGCAGCTCGCCGGCCACGACGCTGGGGCGTCGGCACGCACGTCGCGGTGCGCCGGTCAGCGAGCCGGGGTGGGGCGGGCAGGCCCGCTCCCATCTCAGAGCAGGACGCTAACAGCAATTGATGGACACAAATGACACTTCCAGGCCATCCGGCAACACCGTTATGCGGTCGTGACGCGCATGGGGTGTCGAACAGCACAACGACAATTCCGCCGCATGGTCGCGATCGGCACCGTCAGGCAGGTGTCACCAGCCTGAGCTGCGGGTATTTGGAGTGGAGCGCGACCCGAAGGCAACCGAGAATCGTGTTGCCGCAATGTCATGGAATCGTCATCAGATCTCCATGTGGCACCCGACGGAGTGCCATTCAGCCCGAGCCGATCGCCGCATCGACGACTGTGGTGGGCGTGGTACCGGGAACCTGTGGGGTCCCCGACGCGTGGGAGGAGATGCGGGCGGCACCGTGTCGCAACCGTTACCTTGTGTCAGCACGTACGAGCCCCGGCAACGGCGCCGGAGGCGCGGGAGGTGGAGAACACAGATGGAGATCACGGTCGTCGACGTCCCCGAGCGGGGCCGCTTCGAGATCCGGGACGGCGAGCGAGTCGTCGGCCTGGCCAGCTACCACGTCGACCAGGGTGTGATGACCCTGCCGCACACCGAGATCGACCCGGCGATGGGCGGCCGAGGCCTCGGGACGCAGCTGGTCGGCACCGTCCTCAGCGCCGCCCGCGACCGCGGCCTGCACGTGCTCCCCTACTGCTCCTTCATCCGCAAGTACCTGGTCGACCACCCCGAGCAGCTGGACCTCGTCGCCGAGGCCGACCGGCCCACCTTCGGCCTGGCGCCCGCCCACAGCTGATCCACCCAGCGGCGCCGGCGGGGGCTTCCTAGGCTCGACCGGGTGCCCACCGCCCTGCTCTGGTTCCGCCGCGACCTGCGCCTCGACGACCACCCGGCCCTGCTCGCCGCCGTCGACGCCGCCGGGCTCGGGGGCGCCGTCGTCCCGGTCTTCGTCTTCGACGACCGGCTCTACGGCCCCTCCGGCGAGCCGCGCCGGCGGTTCCTGCTCGACTGCCTGGCCGAGCTCGGCGCCTCGACCGGCGGCGCCCTGGTCACGCGCACCGGCGACCCGGCCGCCGTCCTCCCTCGGCTGGTCGCCGAACTGGACGCGGTGAGCGTGCACGTCACCGCCGACGCCGGCCCGTACGGACGGCGGCGCGACCAGGCGGTGGAGCGGGCACTCGGCGACGTCCCGCTGGTGCGCACCGGCTCGCCGTACGCGGTGGCGCCAGGCCGGGTGGTCAAGCGGGACGGCACGCCGTTCCGGGTGTTCACCCCGTTCGCCCGCGCCTGGCGCGAGCACGGCTGGCACTCCCCCGCCGTCCGCCCCGACCCGGTCCCGTGGCAGCACGGCGTGCGCTCCGAGGAGCCTCCGCCGCGGCCCGACCTGGACGACGTCCAGCTCCCCCCGGCCGGCGAGGCCGCGGCCCTGGAGGCCTGGCACCGGTTCCGGGACGAACGGCTGCTCGGCTACGACGCCGGCCGCGACCGCCCCGGCACCAACGGGACCAGCCGGCTGTCGGCGTACCTGAAGTACGGCTGCATCCACCCGCGGACGCTGCTCGCCGACCTGGCTGCCGAGCAGGGCTCGGAGTCGGTGCGCCGCTACACCGACGAGCTGGCCTGGCGCGACTTCTACGCCGACGTCCTGTGGCACCAGCCCGACTCGGCCCGGGAGTACCTGAACCCGCAGCTGCAGGGCATGGGCTACGACTCCGGGCCGGACGCCGAGGAGCTGGTGCGCGCATGGGAGACCGGCCGCACCGGCTTCCCGATCGTCGACGCCGGGATGCGGCAGCTGCTCGGGGAGGCCTACGTGCACAACCGGGTGCGGATGATCGTCGCCTCGTTCCTGGTCAAGGACCTGCACCAGGAGTGGACCCGCGGCGCGCGGTACTTCATGCAGCACCTCGTCGACGGCGACCTGGCCAGCAACAACCACGGCTGGCAGTGGGTCGCCGGCACCGGCACCGACGCCTCGCCGTACTACCGGGTGTTCAACCCGATCACCCAGGGCAAGAAGTTCGACCCGGACGGCGCCTACGTGAAGCGCTGGGTGCCCGAGCTGCGTGACCTGGACCCCAGGCACGTGCACGAGCCGTGGACGGCGCCCGGCGGCGTCCCGGCCGGCTACCCCGAGCCGGTCGTCGACCACGCCCACGAGCGCCAGGTGTCCCTCGACCGCTACGCCGCCGTCCGCGCCCGCTAGACCCTGGGGCCAAAGTCGCGACTTTGGCCCCAGCAGTGTCGGCTGGGTCACTGGGCCCGTCGTGGCGGACGAGGCCCGCGCGGGTGAAGCTGGGCGGCGTGATCGTCGGTGCCTGAGGGCCACACCCTGTTCCGGCTGGCCCGCGAGCAGCAGGCCGCGTTCGCCGGCCGCGAGGTGCACGTCACCAGCCCACAGGGCCGCTTCGCCGCTCAGGCCGAGCTGCTCGACGGCCGGGTGCTCGACGAGGTGACCTCCTACGGCAAGCACCTGTTCGCCTTCTTCGGCCCGGACGTCGTGCACGTCCACCTGGGGCTCTACGGGAAGTTCACCTCCGGCACCGGCCTGCCGCCCGCGCCCCGCGGCGCCCTGCGGATGCGCTGGGAGGGACCGGGCGAGGACGGCGAGGGCGTGTGGACCGACCTGCGCGGCGCCACCGCCTGCGACCTGATCACCGACGGCGAGGTGCAGTTGATCCTCGACCGGCTGGGCCCGGACCCGCTGCGCCGGCGGTCGGACCCGGCGAAGGCGTTCGCCCGCATCTCCCGCAGCCGGACCACCATCGGCCAGCTGCTCATGGACCAGGCCGTGCTCGCCGGCGTGGGGAACGTCTACCGGGCCGAGGTCCTGTTCCGGCAGCGGCTGAGTCCCTTCCGGCTGGGCCGGGACGTCGACGCCCAGCTCTGGGACCGGCTGTGGGCCGACCTGGTGACGCTGATGAAGGCCGGGGTCAAGGCCGGCCGGATCGTCACCACCGAGCGCGCCGACCGCGAACGCCGGCGCGGCCCGGCGCTCCGGGAGGACGCGCACTACGTCTACCGCCGCCAGGGCCTGCCCTGCCGGATCTGCGGCACCGAGGTGCGCAGCGAGGTCATGGTCGGCCGCAACCTCTTCTGGTGCCCCACCTGCCAGGCCGTCTAGGGGACGAGGCACAGGAGGCTCTTCACCCGGTCTGCGGCGCGAAACCGGGTGAAGAGCCTCCTATGCCCCCTTCAGCGGAGGGCGCCCTTGGCCTCGTCGCCGGCGGGCACCGCCTGCAGCAGCCGGACGCCGATCGGCTCGGTCAGGTCGTCCTTGACGCTCTCGGTGAGCTGGTTGAACGTCTCGCCGGCCCCGTGCGCCTTGACGTCGTCCTGGGTCGCCCAGCGCTCGATCATCACGAACCCGTAGCCGTCCTCGTGCAGGGCGTACAGCTCACAGCCGGGCTCCTCGTGCACCTTCGGGACGGCGGCGGTGAACGCCTCCCGGACGGCGTCGGCGCGGCCGGGCTTGGGCGAGATGGTGGCGACGATCGTGATGGACACGCAGGGCTCCTCAGCGGTGGTCGGGCACGGCTGCCCGGGTTCACCCTGGCGCCTACCCGCCATCGGGACGACGATGCGGGCGTGGCCGAACCCACTGTGCCCGACCGATCGCTGCCCGACCGATCGCTGCCCGACCGATCGCTGCCCGGACGGCCGCTGCGTGTCGCCGTCGTCGGTGCCGGACCGGCGGGCATCTACGCCGCCGACGCCCTCGCCGGGCAGGACGACGTCCCGGTCGCCGTCGACCTGATCGACCGGCTGCCCACCCCGTTCGGCCTGGTGCGGCACGGCATCGCCCCCGACCACCTGAAGATGCGGGCACTGCGCGAGACGCTGCACCACACCCTGGACCACGAGCGGGTGCGCTTCGTCGGCAACGTGGAGATCGGCACCGACCTGGCCCTGGACGAGCTCCGCCGGCACGTCGACGCCGTCGTCTACACCTACGGCGCGGCCGGTGACCGCACGCTGGGCATCCCCGGTGAGGACCTTCCCGGCAGCCTGGCCGCCACCGACGTCGTCGCCTGGTACTGCGGGCACCCCGACGCCGACCGGGCGCGGGTCCAGGAGCTGGTGTCCCGGGCCCGGGACGTCGTGGTGGTCGGCGTGGGCAACGTGGCCCTCGACGTGGCCCGGGTGCTCGCCCGCTCCCCCGCCGAGCTGCACCCCACCGACATGCCGCACCACGTGCTCGACACGCTGGCCGCCGCCCCGGTCGAGCGGATCACCGTGCTCGGCCGCCGCGGCCCGGCACAGGCCAGCTTCACCACCCAGGAGCTGCGCGAGCTGGGCCACCTGGCCGCCGCGACGGTGCTGGTCGACCCAGCCGACCTCACCGACGCCGGGGACGCGGCGCTGGCCGCCGAGGACCGGCACGTCGCCCGCAACCTCGCCGCACTCGCCGACTACGCCGGGCACGAGGCCGCCCCCGGCGCGGTGAGCGTGCGGCTGCGCTTCCACGCCCGCCCGGTCCGCCTGCTCGGCACGGACCGGGTCATCGGGGTGGAGGTGGAGCGCACGCGGGTCGACGCGGACGGCCGGGCGGTGGGCACCGGCGAGCTCGACGTCGTCCCGGCCGACCTGGTGGTGCGCTCGGTCGGCTACCGCGGGCACCCGCTGCCGGGGCTGCCGCTGACCGCAGGCACCGTGCCGCACGACGCCGGCCGGGTGCTCCGCGACGGCGAGGCCAGCCGGGGCGAGTACGTGGCCGGGTGGATCAAGCGGGGGCCGACCGGCGTCGTCGGCACCAACAAGCACGACGCCCGGGAGACCGTCGCCTCGCTGCTGGCCGACGTCGCCGCCGGGGTGCTGGCGCCCGGCGGGGACGACGACTGGGTCGACACCCTGCTCGCCCGCGGCGGGCACCCCGTGCTGCTGGCCGACTGGCGGGCCATCGACGCCGCCGAGATCGCCCTCGGTGCCGTCCACGGCCGGGCCCGCACCACGCTGCACGACCGACAGCAGTTGCTGGACGCCGTCCGAGCCGCCGCGGCAGCGCAGGAGGGCTGAGCCGGGGGTGGCGCGGTACGGCAGACTCGGTCTCGTGACCGGCTCAGCACAGACCTCGCCCGCCACCACGATGATCTCCTTCGCCCGCGGCGCTCCGTCGACCGACATCGTCGACGTCGAGGGGCTCAAGCAGGCCGCGGTCGCCGCGTTCGACTCCGACCCGGCCGGGATGACCGGCTACGGGACGGCGGTCGGCTACGTGCCGCTGCGGACGTGGATCGCCGAGAAGCACGGCGTCCCGGTCGAGCACGTGTTGGTGACCAACGGCTCGATGCAGGCCGACGCCTTCCTCTTCGACGAGCTGGCCACGCCGGGCGCCGCGGTGGTGACCGAGCGGCCCACCTACGACCGCACCCTGCTCGGGCTGCGCAACCGCGGCGCCGACGTGCACCTGGTGACGCTCGAGGAGGACGGCATCTCCGTCGACGAGCTCGCCGCCCTGCTCGACGGCGGGCTGCGGCCGACGCTGGCGCACGTCATCCCCAACTTCCAGAACCCGGCCGGCTACACGCTCTCGCTGGCCAAGCGCGAGCGGCTGCTGGAGCTGGCCCGCGAGCACGACTTCGTGCTGTTCGAGGACGACCCGTACGTCGACATCCGGTTCAGCGGGGAGCCGCTGCCGCGGATGCTGGAGCTGGACGGCGGCGCGGCCAGCGAGCACGTCGTCTACGCCTCGTCGTTCTCCAAGACGGTCTGCCCGGGCATCCGGGTGGGCTACTTGGTCGGGCCGCCGGCGCTGATCAAGAAGATCCAGGTCCGGGCCACCAACACCTACATCGCGCCGAACATGGTCGCCCAGGGCACGGTGTACGCCTACCTGCAGGGCGAGCGGTTCCCGGCCGCGCTGGAGCGGGTGAAGTCGGCGCTGGCCGAGCGGGTCGGGCTGCTGGACGACGCGCTGCGCGAGCACCTGCCGCAGGCGACCTTCCGCCGTCCCGAGGGCGGGTACTTCCTCTGGGTGTCGCTGCCCGAGGGTGAGGGCCACGACGTCGCCCGGATCACCGCCGAGGCCGCCGCCCGTGGGGTGGCGATCGTGCCGGGCACCGACTTCCTGCTCGAGGGCGGGGAGAACTCGTTCCGGCTGGCCTACTCGGCCGTGCAGCCCGGCGACGTCGACGAGGGCGTCCGCCGGCTGGCCGCCGCCATCGAGGCCGCCCGCAGCTGAGCGCCGCTGCGCCATCCGGCGCGGCTGTCCACCCGTCGGCACGCTTGTGCTCTGCTCACTGGTGGTGAGCAGAGCACAAGCGTGCCCGGACTCCCTCAGCCGCTGTTGCGCAGGGCGGTGGCGACGCCGTTGACCGACAGCTGGATGCAGCGACGCACCAGCTCGTCGTCGTCCCCCTCACGGCGGCGGCGCAGCATCTCCACCTGCAGGTGGTGCAGCGGCTCCAGGTAGGGGAACCGGTTGCGGATCGACCGGGCCAGCGACGGGTTGTCGGCCAGCAGCTGCTCATCGCCGGTGACCGCCAGCAGCATCCGCACCGTCCGCTCGTGCTCGGCGGTGATCTGGCTGAACACCCGGTCGCGCAGCTCCGCGTCGGGCACCAGCTCGGCGTACCGGGCGGCCAGCTCCAGGTCGGTCTTCGCCAGCACCATCCCCATGTTGGACAGCACGGTGCGGAAGAACGGCCAGCGCCGGTGCAGGTCCTGCAACTGGGCCAGCCGCTCCGGCGAGCCGTCGACCCAGGACTCCAGGGCCGTCCCGGTGCCGTACCAGCCGGGCAGCATGATTCGGGCCTGCGACCAGCTGAACACCCACGGGATCGCCCGCAGGTCGGCGATCTTGTCCCCGGCCTTGCGGGACGGCGGCCGGCTGCCGATGTTCAGCTCGGCCAGCTCCCGGATCGGGGTCGCGGCGCGGAACCACTCGACGAAGCCAGGTGTCTCGTGCACCAGCGCCCGGTAGGCGCCCTGGGCCCGCGCCGCCAGGTCGTCCAGCAGCGCGTAGACGTCCTCGGCGTCCGCGCCGAGGCCCTCGATGTCCAGCAGCGTCGACTCCAGGGTGGCCGCGACCAGCGCCTCCAGGTTGCGGCGGGCCAGGTCGGGTGAGGCGTACTTGGCCGCGATCACCTCGCCCTGCTCGGTGATCCGCAGCGCCCCGGCGACCGAGCCCGGCGGCTGCGCCCGGATCGCCTCGTAGCTGGGGCCGCCGCCCCGGCCGACGGTGCCGCCGCGGCCGTGGAACAGCCGCAGCCGGATGCCGTTCGCGCGGGCGACCTCGACCAGCGCCAGCTCGGCCCGGTACAGCGCCCAGTTGGCGGCCAGGTAGCCGCCGTCCTTGTTGCTGTCGCTGTAGCCGAGCATCACCTCCTGGTCGTCGCCGCGGTTGGCCACCAGCGCCCGGTACAGCGGCTGGTCGAGCATCGCGGCCAGGATCGTGCCGGCGGCCTGCAGGTCGCCGATCGTCTCGAACAGCGGGGAGATGCCCACCGAGCAGGTGGGACCGACCCCACCGTCCGGAGTCTGGGCGCCCGGGTCGAGCAGCCCGACCTCCTTGAGCAGGACGGCGACCTCCAGCACGTCGCTGACCGACTCGCACATGCTGATCACGTAGTTCGGGATCGCCCGTGGGCCGAGCAGCGCCACCTGCTCGGCGGCCGCCACCAGGAGGTCCAGCTCGCCGCGGGCCAGCTCGGAGAGCTCGGCGCCGGGGCGCACCAGCGGCCGGCGCAGCTGCAGCTCGCCGGTGAGCAGCTCGACCCGGGCCGCCTCGTCGAGTGCGGCGTAGTCCTCGCACACCCCGGCCCAGGCCAGCAGCTCGCCCAGCACCTCCTCGTGCACTGCGGAGTTCTGCCGCATGTCCAGCCCGCACAGGTGGAAGCCGAAGACCTCCACCGCGTCGCGCAGCCGGGCCAGCCGGTCGTCGGCCAGCGCACCCGCCCCGTGGCTGCGCAGCGAGGCGTCGACCGTCGTGAGGTCGGCGATCAGCTCCTCGGGCAGCTCGTAGGGCAGCAGGTCGACGTCCGGCTCCTCCCCCGGCACCGAGCCGAGCACCCGCCGCGCGGTCGCGGCCAGCCGCCGGTAGACCCCGCGCAGCGCCCGCCGGTAGGGCTCGTCCCCGCGGAACGGGGAGTCGTCACCGGAGGCCTCGGCCAGGGCGTACAGCTCGTCGGTCGGCGTCACCAGCCGGTCGGACATCGACAGCTCGTCGGCCAGGCAGATCAGCTCGGCGAGGTGGTGCCGCAGCGCCGTCTCGGCCTGCCGGGTGGTCGCCCGGCGGACGGCGTCGGCGGTGACGAACGGGTTGCCGTCCCGGTCACCGCCGATCCAGGAACCCGGCTGCAGCATCGGGGTGGCCAGCAGGTCGGCGTCCGGCCAGCGCGCGCGCAGGGCCTGGCGGAGCTCGGTGTTGATCTCCGGGACGACCTCGAACAGCGACAGGTCGTAGTAGCGCAGCGCCTCGTCGATCTCGTCGGCCAGCCGCAGCCGGGACAGCCGGAGCAGCGCCGTCTGCCAGAGGGTGAGCACCTCGCGGGACAGGTGCGCCGCCCAGGCCCGCTCGTCGATCCCGTACGGCCCGGCGTCGTCCCGCTGCCGGATCAGGTCGGTCACCTGCTGCTGCACCTGGGAGATCGTCCGGCGGCGCACCTCGGTCGGGTGCGCGGTGACCACCGGGACGACGAGCGCGCCCGCCAGCTCACGGGCCACCGTGTCGCCGTCGAGACCGGCTTCGTCCAGCAGGTCCAGCGACGCCGCCAGGCTCCCCTTCTGCGGGGGCGAGCCCTCCCGCCGGTGGTGCCGGCGGCGGCGCTCGTGGTGCACGTCCTCGGCGATGTTGGCCAGCAGCGAGAAGTGGCTGAACGCCCGGACGACGTGGTTGGCCTCGTGCAGGTCGAGCTGGGCCAGTCGGTCGGCGAGCTCGGAGCGGCCCACCTCGGAGCGTCGGATCCGGAAGGCCTCGACCCGGGTGGCCTCGACCAGCTCCAGGACGTCGGCGCCGGCCTGCTCGCCGATCACCTCCCCGAGCACTCGGCCCAGCAGTCGGATGTCGGCCCGCAAGGGCTCGTCGGTGCGGTCGTCCGGGTCGGTGGGACCCCCGGAGGGGCGCAGGTCGGCAACGTCGACGGTGGCTTCGGACACGGGGGCAGTATCCGCAACCGGTGTGACGGCCCGGTGTCCCGGGGAGGATGGGCGGGTGATCCGACTGCAGGCGACACCGACCAGCCCCGTCCCGGCCGAGCACGGAGAGGGCCCGATCTGGGACGCCGCCGCGCAGGAACTGCTCTGGGTGGACATCACCGCGGGGCTCGTCCGGCGCGGCACCGTCAGCGGTGACGACGTCGTCCCGGTGGCCGAGCACCGCGGCGGTGAGACGGTGGGCTTCGTCGCCCCGGCGGCCGCCGGCGGCTGGCTGCTGGGCGCCGGGGCGGGCTTCACCCGGCTGGCCGCCGACGGCACGGCGGAGGTGCTGATCGAGCTCGCCGGGGAGGGGGGCTCGGAGTCCGCGGGCGGCACCCGGATGAACGACGGCGCCTGCGACCGGGCCGGCCGGTTCTTCGCCGGCACCATGGCCTTCGACGAGCGGCCCGGGGCCGGCCGCCTCTACCGGCTCGACGTCGACGGCACGGTCAGCACCGTGCTCGACGGCCTCACGATCTCCAACGGGCTGGGCTGGTCGCCCGACGACCGCACCGTCTACCTCTCCGACTCCGGGCAGCAGGTGGTCTGGGCCTTCGACTACGACCTGGACACCGGCGCCTTCGGCGAGCGCCGGGTGCTGCTGGACTTCAGCGACGACCCGGCCGGCGTCGCCGACGGCCTCACCGTCGACGACGAGGGATGTCTCTGGACGGCGCTGTGGGGCGGTGCCCAGGTGCGGCGCTGGTCCCCCGAGGGTGAGCTGCTCGCGGTCGTCGAGGTCGACGCGCAGAACACCACCAGCTGCGCCTTCGCCGGCGACCTGTTGGCGATCAGCACGTCGGTGCACGGGATGGACGACGCCACCCGGGCCGCCCAGCCCGACGCCGGCCGGCTGTTCACCGTGCGGCCCGGGGTGAGCGGCCCGCCGGCGCACGCCTACCGCGGTCCGCTCAGCGGCCTGCGCCAGCGCTGACCGCCCCGCCGTCCGCCCCGGGTCGAGTGCGCTGCCCCGGGGCGGACAGGCGTCAGGCCTTCTCTGCTGCCAGGGCCTCGCGCAGCTTGAGCCGGCCACCGGTGCGGAGCAGCGCCCCGGCGTAGATCCGCCCACCGATCCGGACGATGACGGCGATCGCCAGGACCATCAGCAGGACGGCGAGCCCGACCTCCCACCACGCAGCCTCGCCCGCGGCCTGCCGCACCGGCATCACCATCGGCGACAGACCCGGCACGTAGGAGGTCACCGTGGCCAGGGTGCTGCCCGGGTCCTGGGCGGCCTGCAGGGCGATGACGAACCCGACCACCAGCAGGATGGTCGTCGGCGTCAGCACGCTGCCCAGGTCCTCCTGCCGGCTGACCAGCGAGGCGGCCACCGCGAAGACCGCGGCGTAGAAGGCGTAGCCGATCACGAACCAGGCCAGCACGTTGAGCACGGTGCCGATGAGCTGCCCCGGCAGGTCGATGACGTCGAAGGCCAGCGCCCCGGCGACCCCGACCACGGCGATCACCGCGGTCTGCAGCAGCCCGAGCGCCCCCAGGCCGATGATCTTCCCGGCGAGCAGCTGCCACGGGCGCATGGTGGCCAGCAGCAGCTCGACCACCCGGCTGGACTTCTCCTCGACGACGCCCTGCGCGACGAACTGCCCGAAGAGGATGAAGAGGAAGTACAGCAGCCCCACCCCGAGCAGGGCGACGATCGTGGCCTGCGAGCGGTCGTCCTCGGCGCCCTCCAGGGCGACGACGTCGACCTCCGGGGCGGGGTCGAGCTGCACCCCGGCCTCGCTGAGCTGGTCGGCCACGGAGAGGGCGGCCAGGGCGCTCTGCACGAGGTCCTCGGCGCTCCCGCCCGCGGTCTGCACCAGGAGCTCGGGGCGGCTGCCGGTCGGGTCCAGCAGCGCGGCCTCGACGTCCTCCTCGGCCACGGCGGTGCGGGCGGCGTCCTCGTCGGCCAGCTGGACCACCGTCACCTCGGTGTCCAGCGCCCGGCCCTGCTGCTGCAGCACCTGCTCGACGGCCTGGTCGCCCCCCACCAGGCCGATCCGGCTGGTCGACTCCCCGCCGCCGATGATCACTTGGAAGACCATCAGGCCGATGATCAGCACGATCAGCACCGCAGAGCTGATCAGGAAGCCCTTGTCCCGGATCCGGGTGGAGACCTCCCGGCCGGCGACGAGCCGGACGAGCTGCGTCGGGCTGTGCGGCTTGATGTCGGTGGATGCGGGCGCGGTCACGCCGCCACCTCCCGGGTGTCGGTGACGGCGTGCCGGAAGAGCTCGACCAGGGTCGGTTCGCGCCAGGCGAAGTGGGCGACCCGGCCGGTGGCCAGGGCGGCGGCCAGCACCTGCTGGTCGTCGGCGCCCGGGGCCAGCTCCAGCACGGTGTCGCCGCGCTGCTCGGAGACCACTCGCACGCCGGGGACGGCGGCGGCCCAGCCGTTCGGCGCGTCCGGGGCGACGACGCGCAACTGCCGACCCGTGGCCGCGGAGCGCAGCTCGTCAACCGTGCCGCTGGCGACGATCTTGCCGCGGGCGAGGATGCCGACCGCGTCGCAGAGCCGCTCCACGAGGTCCAGCTGGTGGCTGGAGAAGACGACGGGCACGCCGCGCCGGCACTGCTCGAGCAGCGCCTCGGCGAGGGAGTCCACGCCCACCGGGTCCAGCCCGGAGAACGGCTCGTCGAGGATCAGCACGTCGGGCTCGCTGACCAGGGCGGCGGCCAGCTGCACGCGCTGCTGGTTGCCCAGCGACAGCTTCTCCACCCGATCGCCGCGCCGCTCCCCCAGCCCGAGCCGCTCGGCCCAGTGCTCGGCGGCGCGACCGGCGGCGCGGGCGTCCAGCCCGTGCAGCCGGGCGAAGTAGCTCAGCTGCTCACCGACCTTCATCTTCGGGTAGAGGCCGCGCTCCTCGGGCATGTAGCCGATCCTGCGACGGACGATCTCGTCGACCGGCCGGCCCGACCAGCGCACCTCCCCGGCGTCGGCGCGCGCGAGCCCCATGGCGATCCGCATCGTGGTGGTCTTCCCCGCCCCGTTGGACCCGCAGAAGCCGAACATCTGCCCCGGGGCCACGGCGAAGCTCACCCCCTCGAGCACCTGGTTGCTGCCGTAGGCCTTGTACAGGCCATCGAACTCGAGCACTGCTCCTCCGGTGTCCGTCGTGTGCGAGCAGCCCTTGCCATCCGCAACGACTGGGAGCCTGTCGCATCACTTTCCGCATCGTCAAGTGAACAGCTGATCTCGGGCTGCGGTGGCGCCCCCGGTCGGGTGTCATCGACCCATGAGCGAACGCAACCACCCCGCCCAGGTGCCCAGCGGCGTGGGCCTGGCCGGGCTGCGGGAGGCGGCGGCCGGCTGCCGGGCGTGCGAGCTCGGTGAGCCGGCCACCCAGACGGTCTTCGGCGAGGGTCCGGAGACGGCGCGGGTCGTCTTCGTCGGCGAGCAGCCGGGCGACCAGGAGGACCGCACCGGCGAGCCGTTCGTCGGCCCGGCCGGGAAGCTGCTGGACCGGGCACTGACCGAGGCCGGCATCGACCGGCGCGACGCCTACGTGACGAACGCGGTCAAGCACTTCCGGTTCAAGCCCACCCCCAAGCGCCGGATCCACCAGTCGCCGGGGGCGGAGCACCTGCTGGCCTGCCGCCCGTGGCTGGAGGCGGAGTTCGCCGTCCTTCAGCCGGAGGTGGTCGTCTGCCTGGGCGCGGTGGCGGCCAAGGCGCTGATCTCACCGTCGTTCCGGATCACCCGCGAACACGGGCAGCTGCTGCCGTGGACCCCGCCGGGCGTCCGCGCTGCGGAGGCGGCGCTCCCCGACGCCGACCAGGACGAGGACGCCCCGCACCAGACCTGGGTGCTCGCCACCAGCCATCCCTCGGCCGTGCTCCGGACGCCGGACGACGCCCGGGCCGCCGCCTACGACGCGCTCGTGACCGACCTCCGGGTCGTCGCCCACACCCTCGCCTGACACCCGCGAGGGGCCAAAGTCGCGATTTCGGCCCCTCACGGGTGTCAGTCCTTCTCGGGCTCCGGGTAGCGGGCCCCGGCGGAGAGCTCGCTGCCGGCCTCCACCGTCGCCCGCCGGCCGACCAGGGTGATCGCGCCGTCCCCGCCGACGGTCGCCCGCTCCCCCACCGTCACCCCGTCGTCCAGGACGGTGCGGGTGACGGTGGCCCCGGCGCGCACCCGCGCGCCGGGCAGCAGCACCGAGTCGATGACGGTCGCCCCCGGCTCGACGATCACGCCCGGCGACAGCACCGAGCCGCGGACCTCCCCGGCCACGCGGGTGCCGCCGGAGACCAGGGTGTCCTCGACCACCGCCCCGCGCAGCAGTCGCGCGGCGCTGTGCCGGCCGCCGCGAGTGTGGATGGGCCAGCTCTTCTCGTCCAGGTCGATCGGGGGCTCCTCGCAGCGGAACTCGCGGTGCGCCTCCCAGTAGGACTCGACGGTGCCGACGTCCCGCCAGTAGCCGTCCAGCGGGTACGCCCGGGCCAGGCCGTCCTTCGTCTGCGCCGGCAGCAGGTGGGTGCCCAGGTCCTCCAGGCCCTCGTCACCGACCTGGTCCTGGATCGCCTCGAGCCGGTCGAGGGTCTCCGTCGGGGAGAAGACGAAGACCTCGTTGGTGGCCGTCGTCGTCGCCGGCTCGTCGGGCTTGTAGGCGTAGTCGGTGACCTTCCCGTCACCCGCGGTCTGGACGATGCCGTAGCGGGCGGCGTCGTCCGGGTCGACCTCCGTGGTCACCATGGTGACCTCGGCGCCGGAGCCCAGGTGGGCGTCGACGACAGCGCGGTAGTCGAGCTTGTAGACCACGTCGGAGCTGACCACCACGAGCGCGTCGGCGCCGAACTGCCGGATCAGCTCGGCCTGCCGCCACAGCCCGTCGGCGGTGCCCATGGTGAAGCCGCCCCGCTCGCTGCCCTGGAAGGGCGGAAGCATCATCAGTCCGCCGGTGCTGCGGTCCAGGTCCCACGGGCGGCCGCCGGCCAGGTGCTCGTTCACCGACTGCGGCTGGTACTGCTCGGACACCCACACGTCGGGGATCTGGGAGTGCTCACAGTTGGACAGCGGGAAGTCGATGAGCCGGTAGACCCCGGCGAACGGGACGGCGGGCTTGGCCCGGGTCTCGGTCAGCAGTTCCAGGCGGCTGCCCTTGCCACCGGCGAGGACGAGGACGAGGACCCGCGGGAGCGCCATGCCCGCACAGCTACCCGCCGGAGCCCGGCTCACGCCCCACACACACGCCGTTGGCCACCCAGCCCTGCCTCGCCACGGCTGAGGCAGCGGCTCATGACCGATGGCGGAGGGTCAGTCGGCCGCCAGGCGGCGGCGGGCGTCCCGGGCCACCTCGTCGGCCCGTGACGCCCGGAACAGCCAGAACGACGGGACCGCGACGGCCACGACCGCCATGGCGACCACGATCACCACGCCGCCGGAGACCATCGCGGCGGTGACCCCGACGCTGCTGGCCATCAGCCCGGCGCGCAGGTCGCCCAGCCGCGGCCCACCGGCCACGACCACGATGAACACGCCCTGCATCCGGCCGCGCATCTCGTCCGGCGCCGCCGTCTGCAGCATCGCCGAGCGCAGCACCGCGCTGACCATGTCGCCGGCCCCCGCGACGGCGAGGCAGAGCACCGCCAGCCAGAGCGTCGAGGCGAGCCCGAAGCCGATGATCGCCACGCCCCACACGGCGATGGCGCCCAGCACGACGGCGCCCTGCCGGTCGACCCGGCTCACCCACCCGGAGGTCAGCCCCATCAGCAGCGAGCCGATCGACACCCCGGCGAACAGCCATCCCAGGCTGTTCGCGTCGCCGCGGTAGGCCGTCTGGGACAGCTCGGGGAAGACAGCCTGCGGCCAGGCGAACAGCATCGCGATGAGGTCGACGACGAACGTCATCAGCAGCACCGGCTGGGTGCGCAGGAAGGCGAACCCCTCCCCCACCCCGCGCACCGCCGCGCCGAGCCGCAGCGGGCCGGAGACGCCCTCCGGCGGCAGCGGCGGCAGCCCGCGCAGCAGCAGGACGGCGGCGACGAAGCCCAGCGCGTCGATCGTGTAGACGATCGAGAGGTCGCCCAGGCCGATCAGCAGACCGGCCAGCAGCGGCCCGACGATCACGCCCGCCTGGCGCACCGTCATCGCCAGCGCGTTCGCCGCCGCGACCTGCTCCGGCCCGACCAGCGCCGGGATCACCGCGCTGCGCGCCGGCTGGTTGACCGCGGCGAACCCCGAGACGGCGGCGGCCAGCAGCCACAGCACGCTGACGTGCCCGTCCCCGGGCAGCAGGGCCTGCACAGCCAGCAGCGCACTGGTGACCGCGGCACCCGTGGAGCTGATCAGCATCAGCACGCGGCGGTCCATGGCGTCGGCGATCGCACCGCCGAGCAGGCCGAAGACGACCAGCGGCACCAGCGCGACCACCGAGGTGAGCCCGACCATCAGCGAGGAGCCGGTCAGCTCGTAGACCTGGTAGGGGACGGCGACCAGCGTCATCTGCTGGCCGAGCATCGTCACCGCGACACCACCGAAGACCCGGCGGTAGGCGCGGTTGCGCAGCGGCGTGGTGTCCAGCGCCCAGCCGCGCCGGCGGGTCACCGGCTGCGGCTGCTCCACCGGCAGCCCGCCCTCGACCGGATCGACCGGGCCGACGCCACCACCAAGATGGCCATCTTGGTGGTCCGGGTCGAGTGGTTCGTCGGGGCCAAAGTCGCGATCTTGGCCCCTTTGGTTGCCGGGCCTCACGGGGCGAGGCGCTGCACGACCCAGCCGCCGCCTTCCTCGTCATCGCGCACGAACACCAGCCGGTCGTGCAGGCGGTCATGGCCGCCCTGCCAGAACTCCACCCGCTCGGGCAGCACCCGGTAGCCGCCCCAGTTCTCCGGCCGGGGCAGCTGCCCGGGCGGGGTCTGGGCGTCCAGCTCGGCCACCCGGGTGCGCAGCAGTTCGCGGGACTCCACCACCGTCGACTGGATCGAGGCGGCGGCGGCCAGCTGCGAGCCGCGGGGCCGCGGGTCCCACAGCAGGTCCGAGGCGGTCGGCCCGACCCGCTCGACGGCACCGGCCACCCGGACCTGCCGCTGCTGGGCGTGCCAGGGGAAGACCAGCGCCGCCCGGGGGTTGACGGCCAGCTGGGCGGCCTTGGCCGAGGCGTAGTTGGTGCCGAAGACGAACCCGTCGACGTCGTAGCCCTTCATCAGCACGACGCGGGCATCGGGCATGCCGTCGGCGTCCGCGGTGGCCACCACCATGGCGTTGGGCTCGGGGAGCTCGGCGGCGACGGCGTCGCCGAACCAACGGTCGAACTGCTCCACCCAGGTGGCCGCGAGGCCCTCCTCGCCGAAGGCACCGTCGTCGTAGTCCCTGCGCATGCGGATCAGGTCGGCCACCGGCTCATGCTGTCACCGTTGCAGCGCGCACCGCCCGCTGGCCGGGAGCCGGGGTGCACCCCGGGGCCGGCCAGCCCCTAAGTTGAGGCTCGTCGTGCGCTGACCAGCGTCCGTCCCCACCCGCGCGCAGAGGAGCATGCGAGATGGCCGACGACTTCGTACCGGGCCTGGAGGGCGTCATCGCCTTCGAGACCACCATCGCGGAGCCGGACAAGGACGGTGGGGCGCTGCGCTACCGCGGCGTCGACATCGAGGACCTGGTCGGCAAGGTCACCTTCGGCAACGTCTGGGCGCTGCTGGTCGACGGGGAGTTCGGCCCCGGTCTGCCCCCGGCCGAGCCGTTCCCGATCCCGGTGCACACCGGCGACGTCCGGGTCGACGTGCAGGCCGCGCTGGCGATGCTGACCCCGATCTGGGGCTACCGCCCGCTGCTGGACATCTCCGCCGAGGAGGCGCGCGACGAGCTGGCCCGCGCCGCGGTCATGGCGCTGTCCTACGTGGCCCAGTCGGCGCGGGGCATCGGGATCCCGGCCGTGCCGCAGAAGCGGATCGACGAGGCCTCCAGCATCGTCGAGCGGTTCATGGTGCGCTGGCGCGGAGAGCCCGACCCGCGGCACGTCGCCGCCGTCGACGCCTACTGGACCTCGGCCGCCGAGCACGGCATGAACGCCTCCACGTTCACCGCCCGGGTCATCGCCTCCACCGGCGCCGACGTCGCCGCCTCGCTGTCCGGGGCGATCGGGGCGATGTCCGGCCCGCTGCACGGCGGCGCCCCCTCCCGGGTGCTGCACATGTTGGACGGCGTGGAGGCCTCCGGTGACGCGACGCGGTTCGTCAAGGACCTGCTCGACAAGGGCGACCGGCTGATGGGCTTCGGGCACCGCGTCTACCGCGCCGAGGACCCCCGCGCCCGGGTGCTGCGCCGCGCCGCCGAGGAGCTCGGCGCACCCCGCTTCGAGGCCGCCCTGGCCCTGGAGCAGGCGGCGCTGCAGGAGCTGCGCGAGCGTCGTCCCGACCGGCCGATCGAGACCAACGTCGAGTTCTGGGCGGCGATCGTGCTGGACTTCGCCGAGGTGCCCAGCCACATGTTCACCTCGATGTTCAGCTGCGCCCGCACGGCCGGCTGGTGCGCGCACATCCTGGAGCAGAAGAACACCGGCCGGCTGGTGCGCCCGTCGGCGCGCTACGTCGGGCCCGATCCGCGCAAGCCCGAGGCCGTCAAGGGCTGGGACACCATCCAGACCAAGACGATCAGCGAGCCCGCCCCCGCCTGACGCAGGACGACCTGAGAGGCACACCGCAGATGAGCATCACGATCCCCACCGACCTGCTCCCCCGGGACGGCCGCTTCGGGTGCGGCCCCTCCAAGGTCCGCCCCGAGGCGCTGCAGTCCCTGGCGACCTCCGGGGTCGGCCTGATGGGCACCTCGCACCGGCAAGCGCCGGTGAAGGGCCTGGTCCGGCGGGTCCGGGAGGGCCTGTCCCAGCTCTTCGACCTGCCCGACGGCTACGAGGTGGTGCTCGGCAACGGCGGGACGACGGCGTTCTGGGACGCCGCCACCATCGGCCTGATCCGGCAGCGCAGCGCGCACGGGAGCTACGGCGAGTTCTCGGCGAAGTTCGCCTCCGGGGTCGCCGAGGCGCCGTTCCTGGACGCGCCGGTGATCACCAAGGCCGCGCCCGGCTCGCTGGCGCTCCCCGAGGCCGAGGCCGGGGTCGACGCCTACGCATGGGCGCACAACGAGACCTCGACGGGGGTCATGGCGCCGGTCTCCCGCCCGGCGGGGATCGACGCCGACGCCCTCGTGCTCATCGACGCGACGTCCGGTGCCGGCGGGCTGCCGGTCGACGTCGCGCAGACCGACGTCTACTACTTCGCCCCGCAGAAGTCCTTCGCCAGCGACGGCGGCCTGTGGATCGCGCTGATGTCGGCCGCGGCCCTGGAGCGGGTGGCCGAGATCAAGGCCTCGGGCCGCTGGATCCCGGGTTTCCTGGACCTGTCGATCGCCGTGGACAACTCCGGCAAGGACCAGACCTACAACACCCCGGCGGTCGCCACGCTGTTCCTGCTGGCCGACCAGATCGAGTGGATGCTCAGCCTGGGTGGGCTCTCCGGTGCCGTGGCGCGGAGCGAGGAGTCCTCGAGCCGGCTCTACGGGTGGGCGGAGAAGACCTCCTACACCTCGCCGTTCGTCGCCGACCCGGAGCAGCGCTCCTTCGTCGTCGGCACGGTCGACTTCGACGAGTCGGTCGACGCCGCGCTGGTCGCTGCGACGCTGCGCGCGCACGGCGTCGTGGACGTCGAGCCGTACCGCAAGCTGGGCCGCAACCAGCTGCGGGTGGGCATGTTCCCGGCGGTCGACCCGGACGACGTCAGCGCGCTGACCGCCTGCATCGACCACGTGGTCGGCGAGCTCTGACGGTCCCGTCCTCCGCGCCCCCGGCTCACCAGGGGTGCGGAGGACGGGGGCGCTTCAGGGCAGCAGCCAGGTGTCCTTGCTGCTGCCGTCCAGCACGGCTGATCCGTCGGCCAGGGCCATCCGGGTCCACGGCGCGGGCAGTGCCCGGGTGGTGGTGGCACCGGCGACGGTGAACACCCGCAGCCCGGCGGCCCGCGGCACCAGCGCGCCGCCGACGACGGTGGGCACCGTGGAACCGTCGACCGGTTCCTGGGCGATGAAGCGGTGCGGCGTGGCCGCCACCTCCGCCTGCAGCTCGGCCAGCTCGGCCGCCGAGCAGCGGGGCCCGACCACCACCCCGGAACCGCCGTACCCGTCGACCGGCCGCACGACCAGCTCGTGCAGCCGGTCGCGCACCTCGGCGAGGTCGGCCTCGTCGGCCAGCAGCCAGGTGCGCACGGTGTCCAGCACCGGCTCCTCACCGAGGTAGAACCGGATCAGCTCCGGCACGTACCGGTAGGTGGCCTCGCCGTCGGCCACGCCGTTGCCCGGCACGTTGGCCAGCGCCAGCTCCCCGGCCCGCACCGCGGCACCGAGCAGCACGTCCAGTGCCGCCCCGCTCGGCGTCAGGTGCGCGGCCAGCCCGGCCTCGTCCAGCTGTCGGTGGAGCACGTCGACCCGCAGCCGCTGCCCGTCCACCTGCACCGCCACGCCGCCACCGCGAGCCGGCCAGAGGGTGTCCGGCGTGGCGATCGGGACGTCCATCGCCGCGGCCAGCAACCGGTGCTCGAACCAGCTGCTGCTGTGCGGCCCCTCGGAGAGCACCGCCAGCTGGGGGGAGCCGGTGCACGCCGGCGGGGCGGCCTCGGCCAGCGCCGCGCGCAGCAGCGGCACCGCCTCGCCCGGGTCGGTGAGCCCCGCGGCCTCCGCCGCGGCGTGCAGCTCCGGCAGCGCGGCCCGGCTGCTGACCCGGTCGCTGATCGCGTGCCCGAGGCCCGAGGGCGTCGACAGGTCGTCCGCGACCGCCACCCACCCCGCGGGGCCGTGCCGCAGGTCCAGGCCGGAGACGGCGACCCGCGGCTGGCCGGGCACGGCCAGGCCGGCCGCCGAGGCACGGAGCCCCGGGCTGGCGGCGACCACCCACGCCGGCACGACGCCGGCGCGGACCACCTCGGCATGCCGGTCGGCGTCGGTGCGCCGCCGCCCGGCCGGGCGGTAGACGTCGGCGAGGAAGGCGTTCAGCGCCCGGTGCCGCTGCTCGGCGCCGCGGGCGACGGAGGACCAGTCGGCGGCGGAGAGCAGGCGGGGCACCGGGCACAGCGGGAGCGGCCGCTCCTGCAGCCGGCCGTCGACGTGGCCGCCGACCACCACCCCGCGGTCCCGGCGTTCCCCGGCCACCGCGTCGACGAGCGCGCCGATCCCGCCGGGGCCGAGCTCGTCGAGCACCTGCAGCACGGGCCGGTAGGCCGGCCGGAGCGACCCTGCCGCGCCCACCGCCTCGTCCCGTGCCGAGCCGGGGTAGGGCGCGAAGACGCCGGAGGCGTCGGTCATCGCGGGCTCACAGCCAGCGATCGAACCACTCCGCGACCCGCTCCGACAGGTGCAGCAGGTTCTCCCGTCCCACGATCGTGTGACCCTCACCCCGCAGGAGGAGCAGCTCGACCGGGGCGCCGAGGGCGGTCAGCTCCTGGTGCGCCTGGATCGACTCCAGCACCGGCACGTTGGTGTCCCGGTCGCCGTGGGTGAGCAGCACCGGGGACCGGAGCCGGTCCAGCACGGTCATCGGGGAGATCGCGGCCAACATGTCCCGGTCGGTCACCGGGTCGCCGTACTCGGTAACCGAGGCCGCCGCCATCCACGGCTCGGTGCCCGCGAAGAAGGTGCGCAGGTCGCTCATCCCGGCCAGCGTCGCGCCGGCGGCGAACAGGTCCGGCCAGCGGGTGAGCGCCACCAGCGTCAGGTAGCCGCCGTAGGACCAGCCGTGCGAACCGACCCTGCCCGGCAGCGCGATCCCCTCGGCCACCAGGTGCTCGACGGTGGCGACGACGTCGGTGAACGACTCCTCCCGGGCGGCCAGGTCGTCGGCGGCCATGAACGCCCGGCCGTGCCCTCCCGAACCCCGCACGTTCGGCGCGAAGACGGTCAGCCCCACCGCGACCAGCGACTGTGCCACCGGGTGGTAGTCCGGGCGTTCCTGCCCCTCCGGGCCGCCGTGGAAGCTCACCACCGTGCGGTTGGGGCCGGCCGGCCCCGGCGGGGTGTAGAGCCAGCCGTCCAGCTCGGTGCCGTCGGCGGCCGCGTAGCGCAGCCGGACCGGCGTGACCAGCAGGCGCGGGTCGGGGTGGCGGGGCGTGCTGGGCAGCGGCACCGGCTCCCCGTCGACGGTCAGCGGGACCGACCACAGCGACCGGGGGGAGGTGGGGCCGGTCAGCTCGGCGAGCAACGTCCCGCCGTCGGCCGACAGCGACCAGCCGGGCATGACCGGGTGCGGCAGCGCCACGGCACGCAGCAGACCGCCGTCGGTGAGGTCCCGCAGCTCCAGTTCGGTGACCCCGTCGGCGTTCCAGACGCACAGCACCGTGCCGTCGGCGCGCACGGCGTAGGAGTCCAGGTCGGCGTCGGGGCGGGCGATGAGCACCTGTGCCGGGCCCGGCTGCCGATCGGCGTCCAGCGGGACGCGGAACAGGCCCGTGCGGTCGCTGCGCGGGAGACCGGGCCGCGCCGGGAGGGCGGCGCGGAGGAAGACGGCCGAGCCGTCCGGGGCGGACCGGCCGTCCTCGGAGGCGCCGCCCCCGGGGGCGGTGAGCGGGATGACCCGCCGTTGGACGCCGGTGGCGACGTCGACCAGCACGATGTGCCGGTGCCCGCGCGGACCCCGCCGGGCCAGCACTGTGCGCTCGTCCGCGGAGACCGCGGTGACGGCGAGGAAGCCGTCGGTGGCCAGGGTGCGGTGCGCGCCGCTGACCACGTCGACCAGGACGACGTCGGCGCCCGGGCCGTCCCCGGGCGCGATCGAGCAGACGTAGTGGCCCCCTGCGGTCCACCCGCCGGCGAAGACGGTGGCGCGTGGGTCCTGCCCGGCCACCAGGTGCCGGTCGGTGCCGTCGGGCCGCACGGCCCACAGCTGCGCGCAGATGGAGCCGCCGGGGCTCACCAGGTAGGCCAGCCACTCGCCGTCCGGCGACCACGCGACCGAGACGACCTCCTCCTCGACACCGGACAGCACCGCGGGCGGGGTCTGCTGGTCCAGCGCCGCGACCTCCAGCCGGGGGACGCCGGAGCGGTCGCTGACGTAGGCCACGCGGTCCCCGGTCGGCGCCAGGCTGGGGCACCAGGCGCCCGGTGCTCCGGCGATCTCGGCGACGGCGAGGCGCACCTCGGTGGGGAGGCCGGCCTCGCGCAGCACGTCGGTCATGGCACCTCCTCGGTCGGGGATCGGTGGGTCGGCGCGACGGGATGAGATCGCGTGGACCACGCCGTCCGTCGCCCCCCGAGTGCAGCAGATGCCCCCGTGGCGCTGTTCCACGCCGCGCCGTGAGCGCGGCCACCTCAGGTCAGCGGATGCCGTGCCGCTGCAGCCACAGCTCCAGCAGCCCGACCTGCCACAGCTGGTTGGCACCCAGCGTGGTGCGGTGGCCGTTCGGGTCCGCGAGCAGCCGTTCCACGTAGTCGGTGCGGAACAGGCCGCGTTCGCGTGCCTCCGGTGCGCGCAGCGCCGCGCGCACCGTCTCCAGGTAGTCACCGTGCAGGTCGGTGATCGCCGGCACCGGGAAGTAGCCCTTGGGCCGGTCGATCACGTCGGCGGGGATGACCGCACGGGCGGCGTCCTTGAGCACGCCCTTCCCACCGTGGGCCAGCTTGAGCTCCGGCGGGACGGCGGCGGCCAGTTCCACGAACTCGTGGTCCAGGAACGGCACGCGGGCCTCCAGGCCCCAGGCCATCGTCATGTTGTCGACCCGCTTGACCGGGTCGTCGACCAGCATGATCGTCGAGTCCAGCCGCAGCGCCTTGTCCAGCGTGGTCTCCGCCCCCGGCCGGGCGAAGTGCTCGGCGATCAGCGCCCGGCTGACGTCGTCGGTCACCACCCAGCGGTCACTGAGCTGGGTGGCCAGCTCGGCGTGCGACCGGTCGACGAAGACCCGCGCGTAGGCGTCGACGGCCTCCTCTGCTGGGACGCCCTCCAGCGGCGGGTACCAGTCGTAGCCGGCCAGCACCTCGTCGGCGCCCTGCCCGCTCTGCACCACCTTGACGTGCTGGCTGACCTGCTGGGAGAGCAGGTAGAAGGCGACCGCGTCGTGGCTGACCTGCGGCTCGCTCATCGCCGCGACCGCGCCGTCGAGACCGGCGTGCACGTCGGCGCTGGGCACCATCAGCCGGTGGTGGTCGGTGCCGAAGGTCTCCGCGACGACGTCGGAGTACGCGAACTCGTCACCGGACCGCTCCCCCACGGCCTCGAAGCCGATGGAGAACGTGGCCAGCCCCTTCTGCCCCTCCTCGGCCAGCAACCCGACGACGAGGCTCGAGTCGATGCCCCCGGACAGCAGCACGCCCACCGGGACGTCGGCGACCATCCGCCGGCGCACGGCCACGCGCAGCTGCTCCAGCACCCGCTCCTGCCACTCGACCGCGTCCAGGCCGGCGAACTCGGCCCGCCGCTCGTGCACCGGGCGCCAGTACTCCCAGTCGGACTCGCGGCCGTCGGCCTCGTAGGTGCGCACCGTGGCCGGCGGCAGCTTGCCCACCCCGGCCAGGATCGTCCGTGGCGCCGGGACGACGGCGTGGAAGGACATGTAGTGGTGCAGCGCGACCGGGTCGATGCTGGTGTCCACGCCCCCGGCGCGCACCAGCGCGGGCAGCGAGGAGGCGAACCGCACCCGGCCCGGCCCGCGGCTGAGGTACAGCGGCTTGATCCCGAAGCGGTCGCGGGCCAGGACCACCCGGCCGGAGTCCCGCTCGACGACGGCGAAGGCGAACATCCCCAGGAACCGCTCGACGCAGGCCGCACCCCACCGGTGGTAGGCCTTGAGCACCACCTCGGTGTCGGAGGTGGAGAAGAAGCGGTAGCCGGCGCCCTGCAGCTCGGCGCGCAGCTCCTTGTAGTTGTAGATGATCCCGTTGAAGACCATCGTCAGCCCGAGCTCCGCGTCGACCATCGGCTGGGCGCCGGCGTCGGTGAGGTCGATGATCTTCAGCCGCCGGTGCCCGAGCGCCACCGGCCCGGCCTGCCAGCCGCCGGAGCCGTCCGGCCCCCGTCGCTGGAGCTGGTCGCACATGGCGCTGACCGCCGCCATGTCGGCGACGTCTCCGTCGAACCGGACCTCACCCGAGATGCCGCACACGTGCGCCCCTCCCCTGTTCCTGTGGTGCGGCGCCGCGCTGCGCCGGTTCGCTGTCCCGCCGTCCGCTCGGCACGTGGCCGAGCAGGTCCGCCGGCTGCCGGAGCGTCCATTCTGGTCGTTGCGGCGAGGCCCGGCGACCGGGCCTCCCGGTGAACGCGAGGAGGTCTCGGGCGCCGCTGTCGAGCCGACGCGCCGTACCGGGCGTGTCGGCGGCGCGGGCCCGCGGGTGCGCCGTTAGCGTTGCGTCGGTCTGCGAACCGCGCCGAACCCTCCTGGAGGTCGCTCCCATGCGCTCACTGCGCCTCGTGGCGCTCTCCGAGGACGGCGCGCACCTGGTGCTCGCCGCGGACGCGCCCGACTCCACCGACGGCGAGCACTTCGAGCTCCCCGTGGACGACCGGCTGCGGCAGCTGCTGCGTGCCGGCGCTGCGCCCCAGGCGCCGGCCGAGGTGGCCCACGACCTGCCCCCGCGGGTCATCCAGGCCCGGATCCGGGCCGGCGAGACCCCCGAGCAGGTGGCGCACGCCTCCGGCACCCGGGTCGAGCGGATCATGCGCTTCGCCCACCCGGTGCTGCAGGAGCGCGCCCGGGTCGCCGAGCAGGCCCGCGGCGCCCGGGTGCGGCTGTCCGAGGGCACCCCCAGCGTGCCCCTGGAGCAGTTCATGTCGGAGCGGCTGCGGCTGCTCGGCGCCGACCTGGAGGCCGTCCGCTGGGACGCCCACCGCGCGGAGGACGGCACCTGGCAGGTGCAGGCGGACTGGGAGGCCGGCGCCAAGTCCGGCAGCACCCGCTGGAGCTACGACCTGCCCGCCCGCACCGTGACCCCGGTCGACGCCACGACGATGGACTTCGCCGAGGGCACCCGCCTGGTCCGGGTGGTCCCCGACGTGCCGGCCGGCCTGCCCGCCGCGCCGGTCACCCGCCGGGGGATCTCGGTGCTGCATGACGAGGAGGACGGCGAGGTCGAGGCACACGCCGACGCCGGGGCGGCCGAGGACGGCGCCGGGGAGCACGACGACGAGGCGCAGGCGGCGGTCACCGCGGACCCGCTCCCCGTCGACGAGGTGCCCGACGACGACGTCGCCCTCCCCGGCGAGGAGCGCCCGGCCGACGGGCCGCCGCGTCGGAGCGCCTACGACGCCGTCGACCCCGACAACCAGGACACCGCGGTGCTGGGCAGCTTGCTCGACGGCGAGACCGAGGACCCGCGCGCCCGCATCCCCGCCTGGGAGGACATCGTCTTCGGGGTCCGCCGGAACCGCTGAGCCCAGCGGCCCGACCCGGTCCGTAATCCGTTCGTCCCCGTCGGTGCCCCGGCATAGCCTGACCCGGCCATGACCGAGACCGCCGCCGCCGCCGACGACACCCGGGGCCGGCTCTCCGCGCTCACCCGGCTGCTGCCCTTCGCCCGCCCCTACCGCGGGCTCATCGCGCTCACCTTCACCGGCGCCCTGCTCGGCACCCTCGCCCAGCTGGCCGTCCCCCTGCTGACGCCGGCCATCGTCGAGGGGCCGATCGCCCGCGGCGACCGGTCCGCACTGGTCCCGCTGCTCGCCCTGGCGCTGCTCTTCGGCGTCGCCGAGGCTGCCCTGTTCTTCCTGCGCCGCTGGGCGATGAACATCAGCAGCCTGCAGATCGAGCGCGACCTCCGCGACACCCTGTACCAGCGGCTGCAGCGGCTGCCGGTCGCCTTCCACGACCACTGGTCCTCCGGTCAGCTGCTGTCCCGGGCGACCTCCGACGTCTCCACCATCCGGCGCTTCGTCGGCTTCGGCGCCGTCTTCCTGATCGTCAACCTGCTCACCTGCGTCGTCGTCGGCGTGCTGCTGGTGGTCACCTACTGGCCGCTGGGCGTCGCGGTGCTGGCCACGACCCTGCCGCTGGTCTTCTTCGGACTGCGACTGGAGAAGCGGTACAACGCCGAGTCCCGGCTGGTGCAGGACGAGCAGGGCGAGCTGGCCACCGACGTGGAGGAGGCCGTCCAGGGCATCCGGGTGGTCAAGTCACTCGGCCGCAGCGGGATGGTCTTCGGCCGCTACGACCGCAAGGCCCTGCGGCTGCGCGACATGGAGCTGGGCAAGGTCCGCACCCTGGCGTTGATCTGGTGCCTGTTCGAGTTCCAGCCGCAGATCACGCTGGCGGTGATCCTGGTGGGCGGCTCGCTGGCGGTCAGCAGCGGTGCCCTGACCGTCGGCGGGCTGATCGGCTTCGTCGCGCTGTTCACCGTGCTGCTGTGGCCGATCCTCTCCCTGGGCTTCCTGCTCGCCCAGGCCCAGGAGACGGCCAGCGCCTGCGACCGGATCGGCGAGCTGCTCGACGCCCCGCTGACCGTCACCGACTCCCCCGGCGCCCGGCCGGCGGCGGTGGGCACACCGGCCCGGTTGCGCTTCGAGCACGTCGGCTTCCGCTTCCCAGGCGCCGGCGACCCGGTGCTGACCGACGTCGACCTCGAGGTCGAACCCGGCGAGACGATCGCGCTGGTCGGCGCCACCGGGTCGGGCAAGACGACGATGACCGCGCTGGTCGCCCGGCTCTACGACGTCACCGGCGGGCGGGTCACCCTCGACGGCCACGACGTCCGCGACCTCCCGCTGGCCCAGCTGCGCACGGTGGTGGCCACGGCGTTCGAGGAGGCGACGCTGTTCTCGATGAGCGTCCGGGAGAACGTCACGCTGGGCCGGCCGGACGCCGGGGACGCGGACGTGGCCGAGGCGCTGCGGGTGGCCCAGGCCGACTTCGTGCACGAGCTGCCTTGGGGCCTGGACACCCGGATCGGCGAGCAGGGCCTGTCGCTGTCCGGCGGGCAACGGCAGCGGCTGGCGCTGGCCCGGGCGGTGCTCGGCCGGCCCTCGGTGCTGGTGCTCGACGACCCGCTGTCCGCCCTCGACGTCCACACCGAGGCCCTCGTCGAGCGTGCGCTGCGGGAGGTCCTCGCTGAGACGACGGCGCTGGTGGTCGCCCACCGGGCCTCCACGGTGCTGCTCGCCGACCGGGTGGCCCTGCTGGAGGAGGGCCGGATCACCGCCGTCGGGCGGCACACCGACCTGCTCGCGCAGGTGCCCGCCTACCGGGCGCTGCTCTCCTCGGAGTCGGAGCTGGCGGGGGCGATCGACGCCGACCGGAGCCGCACGGACCTGAGCGGGGTGGGCTGCCCATGACCACCCCGGGCACCGGCGCAGCCGTGACCACCACCACCGGCGCACCGGCCGATGCGCACGCCGACTGGCGGGGCGTGGCCGGCGAGGACGCCGACGACCTGGACACCTCGGCCAGCTCGTTCCTCCGCGGCCGCTCCCGGCGGCTGCTCGGCGAGCTGCTGCGTCCGCACCGGCGGACGCTGTGGCAGCTGCTGGCCGTGATCGTCGTGCAGAACCTGGCCTGGCTGGCCGGCCCGCTGCTGATCGGGATCGGCATCGACGTCGCCGTCCCGGCGCTGCTGGACGGCGATCCGTGGCCGCTGGTCTGGACGACGGCGGCCATGGTCGCCGCAGCCGTGCTGGACGCCGCACTGCGCTACCGGTTCCTCATCGGCTCCGGGCGGGTCGGCCAGGCGGTGCTGCTCACCCTGCGGCGGCGGGTGTTCACCCATGTCCAGGGCCTGCCGCTGTCCTTCCACGAGCGGTACACCTCGGGCAAGACGATCAGCCGGCTCACCAGCGACGTCGAGGCGCTCGCCGAGCTGCTGGACGAGGGGCTGGACGGCCTGCTCACCGCCCTGTTCAGCGTGGTGTCCATCGGCGTCCTGATGCTGGTGCTCGACCTGCCCCTGGGCCTGGTCGCACTGCTCGGCCTCCCGGCGCTCTACCTCGTCGGCCGCTGGTTCCAGCGCAGCTCCACGGTCGCCTACCGGCGCACCCGGCAGACCATCGCCGCGCTGATCGTGCAGTTCACCGAGACCTTCGGCGGCATCCGGGCGGTCCAGGCGTTCCGCCGGGAGCCGCGCAACGACGGCCTGCACGCCGAGCTGAACGAGGCCAACCGGGAGGCCCACCACCGTGCCTTCTGGTTGATCGCCGTCTTCGTGCCGACGGTGACCCTGATCGGCAACCTGGTCACCGTCGCGGTGCTCGGCTACGGCGCGCTGCGGGTGATGGACGGCGACCTGGAGGTCGGCTTCCTGCTGTCGTTCCTGGTCTACCTGCGCCGCTTCTTCGACCCGCTGCAGGACATCGCGATGTTCTACAACAGCTACCAGTCGGCGAGTGCGGCGCTGGAGAAGCTGTCCGGCGTCCTGGAGGAGCGCTCCAGCGTGCCGGAGCCCACCGATCCGCTGCCGCTGCCCTCGCCCACCGCCGGGGAGGTCACCTTCGACGGCGTCCGGTTCGGCTACGGCGGCGCGACCGTGCTCCCGCAGCTGGACCTGGCGATCCCGGCCGGACAGACCGTCGCGCTCGTGGGGGCGACCGGCGCGGGCAAGTCCACCCTGGCCCGGCTGGCCGCCCGGTTCTACGACCCGGGCGCCGGGCAGGTGCGGCTGGACGGCGTCCCGCTGGACCGGCTCGCCGATACCGACCTGCGCCGGGCGGTGGTGATGGTGACCCAGGAGAGCTTCCTGTTCTCCGGGTCGATCGCCGACAACATCTCCTTCGGCAAGCCGGACGCCACCCGGGCCGAGATCGAGGCGGCGGCCCGGGCGATCGGGGCCGACGCCTTCATCCGGGCGCTGCCGGAGGGCTACGACACCGAGGTCGCCAAGCGGGGCGGCCGACTGTCGGCCGGTCAGCGCCAGCTGGTCAGCTTCGCCCGGGCGTTCCTCGCCGACCCCGCGGTGCTGGTGCTCGACGAGGCCACCAGTTCCCTCGACGTGCCCAGCGAGGTGCTGGTGCAGCGTGCGCTGCAGACGCTGCTGGCCGACCGGACGGCGCTGATCATCGCCCACCGGCTGTCCACGGTGGAGATCGCCGACCGGGTGCTGGTGATGGAGGCCGGCCGGGTCGTCGAGGACGGCTCCCCCGCCGAGCTCGTGGGCAGTGCCGGCCGGTTCGCCGACCTGCACCGCGCCTGGGCCGACAGCCTCGTCTGATGAAGGGGGAAGGACCCCGTCCTCCTCACCCCTCGCACGCTCGGGGCGAGCCTCTGGACAGGGCCTGACCCACCACGAGCAAGCTCGCGGCGGGACCCGGAGAGGGCCGGAGGAACAGGGCGTCGCGGGTGATCGTTCCGGGTAGTGAGCCGGTCGTCGTCCTGAGGGGTGCGAGGGGTGGCCGGAACGTCCGGCCTCCGCCAGCAGGCCGGCGCGGAACGGAGACAGACATGTCAGCTTCGGTGTCCATGCCGCTCGGCGGCGTCCAGGTCGGGTCCTACGACGACTACCAGGAGGCCCAGCGGGCGGTGGACTTCCTCTCCGACGAGAAGTTCCCCGTCGAGAACGTGACGATCATCGGCACCGACCTGCGGATGGTCGAGCGGGTCACCGGCCGGCTCAGCTGGGGCCGGGCGATCGCCGCCGGCGCGGCCAGCGGCGCGTGGTTCGGGCTCTTCGTGGGTCTGCTGCTGGGCATCTTCGCCGCGGACGGCGGCGGCTGGATCGGCTCGGTGCTCACCGGCCTGCTGATCGGGCTGGTCTTCGGCGCGGTCTTCGGGGCGGTCGGCTACTCGACCAGCCGCGGTCAGCGTGACTTCACCAGCACCAGCAAGGTGGTGGCCAGCCGCTATGACGTGATGTGCGCGCCGCAGCACGCCGAGCAGGCCCGCGCCGAGCTCGCCAAGCTCTCCCTGCGCGGCTGAGGCAGCGGGCGCACCGTCGGCTTCACATGCCGCCGGTGCGCTGCCCCTGGCCGTCCGCACCGCGGTAGGCGTCGACGTTCCCGTGCACGGAGGCGCCGCGCAGCCCGCCCGTGATGTCGCCGGACAACCGGGCACCGCGGGCCTTCGCCCGGCGGTCCATCAGGGCCATCGCGGCGAGCAGCGCCACCAGCAGGGCCCCGGTCACGATCCAGAACGTCATGGCGGAACGGTAGGGGCCGGAACGCCGCAGCGCGAGCGCCCCGCCGCGCGAGGTCAGCGCAGCGTGGCGAAGGCGACCGCCGCGGCGGCGGCCACCCCGAGGGAGTCCACCCCGGCGCGCATCGGGATCCGGGCGCGTACCCGGGCGGCCGCCTTCGCCGCGTCGGTGAGCCCGGGGCCCTCGGCGCCGAGCAGGACGGCGGTGCGCGGGTGGGCGGCGAGGTCGACGTCGCCCAGGTCGACGGCGTTGGGCGCCGGGGTCAACGCCACCGTGAGGTAGCCGGCGGCGTGCAGCCGGTCCAGGTCGGTGGGCCAGTCGCCCAGGACCGCGATCGGCAACGACAGCACGTGCCCCATCGACACCCGCACGCACCGCCGGTAGAGCGGGTCGGCGCAGGTGGGGTCCAGCAGCAGGCCGTCGACCCCGAGGGCCATCGCCGACCGGGCGATCGACCCGATGTTCTCGTGGTCGTTCAGCCCCTCCAGCACCGCCAGCCGGCGCGGTGCGGCCGGATCGGGGCCGGCCAGCAGGGCGTCCAAGTCGGCGGGCGGCAGCCGGTCGGCGGAGGCGAGCACCCCGCGGGTCAGCCGGAAGCCGATGACGTCGGAGAGCACCCACCGGTCGGCCTCGTAGGCCGGCACGTCGTCGGGGAGCTGCAGGTCGGCCACCCGGCCGGGGATGCCGAAGACGCTGCGCACCGGGTAGTCCGAGGCGAGCAGCCGCTGGACCGCCGGCACCCCCTCCACGATCACCGGTCCGGTGCCGCGTTCGGTGCCGGGCTTGCGGTCGCCGGCGACCAGGTCGCGGAAGTCGGCCACCCGCTCGTCGGCCGGGTCGGTGATCAGCACAGGGGGGACGGGCACGCCGACGATCATCCCCGGCGACCCCCGACGCGCACGATCCGGTGGGGGCCAGCAGGATCGACCGGGTGAACACCGCGGACACCACGACCGTCGTCGGCGGCGGCATCGCCGGGATCGCCTGCGCCCGGGGCCTGGCCGACCGGGGGCTGCCGGTGCAGGTCCTGGACCGGGGCCGCCGGCTCGGTGGCCGGATGGGCGGCCGCACCCTGCACGGCCGCGCCGTCGACCTGGGCGCCTCCTACTTCACCGTGGGCGAGGACGACGGGTTCGCGCGGGTCGTCGCCGGGTGGGTGGACCGCGGCCTGGCCCGGCCGTGGACCGACACGTTCGCGGTCGCCGGACCGGACGGCATCGAGCGGACGACGTCCGGCCCGCTGCGGTACGGCACCGCGGGTGGCCTCCGCGGCCTGGTCGTCGACCTCGCCGAGGGCCTGGACGTGCAGCTGGATCGAGCGGTCGCCCGCGTCGGCGTCGGCGGGGGCCCGACGGTGGACGGGGACCCGGCCGCCGCCGTCGTGCTCGCGATGCCCGACCCGCAGGCGGCCCGGCTGCTGGACCCGGGGGCGGCGATCGCCGGGAGCCTGCAGGACGCCGAGTGGCAGCCCACGCTCGCGGTGGCCATCGGCTTCCCCGAGCGGAGCTGGCCGGCCGACCTGCACGGGGCCTTCGTGCACGACTCCCCGGTCCTGGACTGGGTCGCCGACGACGGCGACCGGCGCGGGGACGGCGCTCCCGTGCTGGTCGCCCACACGACGCCCGCCTTCGCCGCCGAGCACCTGGCCGAACCCGAGCGGGCCGCCCCCGCGGTCCTCGCCGCGGTCCGCGCCCTGCTCGGCCTGTCGGGCGAGCCGGAGTGGACGCACGTCCACCGCTGGACGTTCGCGAAGCCGACCGCCCCGCGGGAGGCGCCGTTCGCCCTGGTCGACGGCGTCGGGCTGTGCGGCGACGGGTGGGCGGCACCGTCGAAGGTGGAGAGCGCCTGGCGTTCCGGGGACGCCCTCGGCCACGCCCTGGCCGACGCGACCGCCTGACCGGCCCGCCGACCCTCCCCCGGGCATGCGGGTGGCGGACCTGCACCCGCTCGCGCGGTGACGGCGGAGGTCTCGCGCAGGCGCATCGTCGCCGCCAGGGGCTTGCGGGTGCTGGCATCGTGGTCGATCGTGCCGCTGCTGCTGATCGCCGTGCTGGACGTCGGTGCCTGAGCCCGCCCCTCCCCCACCCGAGGGAGGACGCCCCCCCGGGGGTGCAGCCGCCGCTCTCCGCTGCCGACCTGGTGGCATGGCGCCGCAGCGGACGACAGGTCGGGGGGACACCCTTGCCCGGTGGTCGGCGTTCGGCCGCCTCGCTGCCGGGATGGCCCTCCTGGGGATCGCCGTCGGCGCCGTCTTCCCGCTGTTCGCCGAGCTGCTGGGCGTGCCTGCCCGGTATGCCGCCGACTCGACGTTCCGCGCCGCGTGCCTCGCCGCCGGGCTGGTGCTCGGCGCGGCCAACTGGCTGCTGGCCCGGCAGGTCATCGGCAGCCGGCTGCGACTGCTGGCCGACCGGATCGCCGACGTCGCCGACGCGGTCGGCAACCCGGTGGGCACTGCCCAGGGCCCGGCCCTGCCGGCAGCCGCGCTGGCTCTCCCGGTGGGCTCGACGGACGACCTGGGCACCACCGCGGCGGCCTTCAACTCCCTGCTGGCAGCCCTGGACCGGGAGCGCCGCTTCCGCTCCGTGGTGCAGGCCACCAACGACGTCCTGGCGCTGCTCACCCCGAGCGGCTCCATCTCCTTCGTCTCCGACTCGGTCTCCGACGTGCTGGGCTGGTCACGCGAGGAGCTGCTGGGCCGGCAGGTGCACGAACTGGTGCACCTGGAGGACGCCGACCTCTTCACCGCCGACGGTGCGCCGATCACCAACGCCGCGGCCCCGTCCCAGGTCTTCCTCGTCCAGGCCCTGCACCGGGACGGCGGCTGGCGGCACCTGGAGGTCAGCTCCTCGGACCGGCGCGACGACCCCGTCATCGGCGGGCTGCTGCTGACCGCGCGGGACGTGACCGAACGGCTGGAACTCCAGCGCCGGCTCGCGTTCCAGGCCACGCACGACGGGCTGACCGGCCTGCCGAACCGGGCGGCACTGCTCGCCCGCGGGGCCGAGTTGCTGGCCGACCTGACCCCGCTCGCCGTGCTGCTGATCGACCTGGACCGGTTCAAGGAGGTCAACGACACCCTCGGGCACAGCTCCGGTGACCGCCTGCTCGCCCAGGTCGGAGCGCGACTGCAGCCCCTCCTGAGGGACGTCGACCTGCTCGCCCGGCTCGGCGGGGACGAGTTCGCCGTGCTCCTGCCGGGGGCGACGGATCAGGACGCGTGCGGTGCGGCGCGCCGGCTGCGCGACGCCCTCTGCACGCCGTTCCCGGTCGACGAGCTCGAACTGGACGTCGGCGCCAGCATCGGCGTGGCCGTCTCCGGCGACGCCCCGACGGAGATCGGCGCCCTGCTCCGCCAGGCCGACGTCGCCATGTACGTGGCCAAAGCGCGTCGGAGCGGCGTCGAGCTGTACGACCTCTCCACCGACCAGCACGACCGCAGGCGCCGGCTGCTCACCGAGCTCGGCCACACCTGACCCCCTCTGCCGCCGGTCCCGGTCTTGTCCTCGGCGGACAACTCATCTAGCGTTGAGTTCATCACTCGTTGAGTTGTTCGGAGGCCGTCGTGGACGCCGTCACCGTCACCGATCTCGTCGTGCACCGCGGTGCCCGGCCGGTCCTGCACGAGGTGGGGTGCTCGGTCCCCTCCGGGCAGGTCACCGGTCTGCTCGGGCCCAGCGGGAGCGGCAAGAGCACCCTGCTGCGCGCCCTGGTCGGGGCCCAGCGGATCCGGTCGGGCACCGTGACCGTGCTCGGCCACCCGGCCGGCTCGGCCGCGCTGCGCTCCCGGGTCGGGTACGTCACCCAGGCGCCCAGCGTCTACGGCGACCTCACCGTGCGGGAGAACGCCCGCCACTTCGCTGCGCTGTACGGCAGAGGTGCAGCGGCCGCCGATGCGGCGATCGCCGACGTCGGGCTGGCCGAGGCGGCCGGCCAGCTGGTCGGTGACCTCTCCGGCGGCCAGCGGGGCCGGGCGTCGCTGGCCTGCGCCCTGGTCGGCGAGCCGGAGCTGCTGGTGCTCGACGAGCCCACGGTCGGGCTGGACCCGGTGCTGCGGGTCGAGCTGTGGAGCCGGTTCCACGCCCTGGCCGCGGCCGGCACGACGTTGGTCGTCTCCAGCCACGTGATGGACGAGGCCGGTCGCTGCGACCGGTTGCTCCTGCTGCGCGACGGGCGGCTGCTCAGCGACTCCACCCCGGCCGAGCTGCGCGCCCGGACCGGCACCGACGACCTGGAGCAGGCCTTCCTCTCCCTGGTCCGCGCCACCGAGGAGGCGACGGCATGACCACCGCGGTCTCTCCCCGGCTCACCTCCGCCACCGCCGGCCGGGTGCTCCGCCAGCTCCGGCACGACCACCGGACGGTGGCGATGCTGCTGGTGCTGCCCAGTGCCCTGCTCGGGCTGCTGTACCTGCTGTGGGCCGACGTGCCCACCGCGCCCGGGCAGCCGGACACCTTCGACCGGGTCGGGCTCACCATGCTCGGGGTCTTCCCGTTCGTGGTCATGTTCCTGGTCACGAGCATCGCGATGCTGCGGGAGCGCACCTCCGGCACGCTGGAGCGGCTGCTCACCACCCCGCTCTCCCGGCTGGACCTGCTGCTCGGCTACGGCCTGGCCTTCGGTCTGGCCGCCGCCGCGCAGGCGGTGGTCACCGTGACGATCGCGACCACGGTCTACGACCTGGACGTCACCGGGTCTCTGTCCCTGGTCGTGCTCATCGCCGTCGTCGACGCCGCCCTGGGCGTGGCGCTCGGGCTGCTGGCCAGCGCGTTCGCCCGCAGCGAGTTCCAGGCCGTGCAGCTCATGCCGGTCGTCGTCCTCCCCCAGTTCTTCCTCTGCGGGCTGCTGGTGCCGCGGGACCAGCTGGCCGGCTGGCTGCAGGCGGTCAGCGACGTCCTGCCGCTGAGCTACGCCGTGGCGGCCCTCCAGGAGGTGGGCGCCTCCCCGGAGGCGACGGGCACCATGTGGGTCGACGTCGGTGTGGTGGCCGGCGCGACGCTGCTGGCCCTGGGGCTGGCCGCGGCCACCCTGCGGAGGAGGACCAGCTGAGCGACCCGGCAGCACGACCACGGCGCACCCGCCCGACCGGACGTCGTCCGGGCAACCCCGACACCCGGGAGGCGGTGCTCGCCGCAGCCCGGGCCGCCTTCGCCGAGCGCGGGTTCGACGGCGCCTCGATCCGGGTGATCGCCACGGCGGCGGGGGTCGACCCGGCGCTGGTGCACCACTACTTCGGCAGCAAGGACAAGCTCTTCCTCGCCGCCATCGAGGCCCCGGCCGACCCCGAGGAGCTGCTGCCCGAGCTGCTGGCCGGCGGGCCGGCGGACCTCGGCGCCAGCGTCGTCCGGCTGCTGCTGCAGGTGTGGGACGGCCCCGGCCGGGCGGCGGGGCTCGCCCTGGTGCGGTCCGCGGTCACCAACGAGTGGACCGCGCGCCTGCTCCGGGAGTTCCTGGTCTCCCAGGTGCTGCGCCGGGTGGTCGGCACGCTGGGACTGCCCCGCGCCGAGGGCGAGGCGCGGGGCTCCCTGGTCGCCTCCCAGCTGATCGGGGTGGTGATGGCGCGCTACGTGCTGCGGGTCGAGCCGCTGGCGTCGGCGTCGGCGGAGGAGCTGGTGGCCGCCGTCGGGCCCACGGTCCAGCGGTACCTGACCGGTGACGTCGACCTCCCCGGGGTCGTTGCACCCACCACCTAGGCTCTCGCGTCGATGAACAGCGACGACGGTTCCTCCGCCGGCTCGGACCGGCTCTCCACCGCGCCGGACGCGCCACCGGCCGCCCTCTGCCGGCGGGTCCGGAAGACCTACCGGACGGCGACGGAGTCGGTGACCGCGCTGGACGACGTCACCGTGGACATCCCCCGCGCGCAGGTGACCGTGGTCGTCGGCCCCTCGGGTTCGGGCAAGTCCTCGCTGCTGCGGCTGCTGGCCTGCATCGACTCCCCCGACGCCGGGGAGGTGCTCATCGCCGGCCAGCGGGTCGACCGGCTGGGTGCCCGGGCCCGCCGGGCGCTGCGGCAGCGACAGGTCGCCTACCTCTTCCAGCGCCCCGGGGAGAACCTGCTGCCCTACCTGGACGCGGTGGCCCAGATCCGGCTGGCCGCATCGCTGCGCGGAGCCCCGGTCACCGCGGCCGAGGCTCGTGCCCTGCTCGACCGGCTGGGGCTGGGCGGACGCGGCGACCACCACCCCGCGCAGCTGTCCGGCGGGGAGCAGCAGCGCCTGGCGGTGGCCTGCGGCGTCGTCGGGGACCCGGCGCTGGTCGTCGCCGACGAGCCCACGGCCGAGCTGGACACCGCAGCCGCCGAGCGGGTCCTCGTGGCGATGGAGGACCTCGCCGCGGCCGGGGTCGGGTTCGTCATCTCCTCGCACGACCCGCGGGTGATGGCGATCGCCGACGGCTTCGTCCGGCTGGACCACGGCCGGCTGGTCGCCTCGTGAACGCGCGGCTGCAGCCGGCCGGTGGGTTCACCGGCACGGGGCTGGTCAAGCGGTTCCGGCGTGGCGCGGAGACCGTGTCGGCGCTGGCTGGGGTCGGCCTGGAGGTCGGCTCCGGGGAGTTCGTCGCCCTGGTCGGCCCCTCCGGGTCCGGGAAGAGCACCCTGCTCGCGCTGCTGTGCGGCTGGGAGACCGCCGACGAGGGCGAGCTCGCGTACCTCGGCCCGCTCGCCGGACGCCGTCCCGAGGGCTTCGGCTGGCGGGACCTGGCGCTGGTGCCCCAGGCGCTCGGGCTGGTCGCCGACCTCAGCCTGGCCGACAACGTCCTGCTGCCCGCCCGGCTGAGCGGCACCCTCGCCGCCGAGGAGGCCCGCGCCAGGTCGCTGCTGACCGCCTTCGGGGTCGAGCACCTCGCCGACCGCTACCCGCACCAGGCCTCCCTGGGCGAGCAGCAGCGGGTCGCCGTCGCCCGCGCGCTGCTACTGCGCCCGGCGGTGCTGCTGGCCGACGAGCCCACCGCGCACCAGGACCGCGGCCACGCCGACCGGCTGCTCGACGCCGTCACCGACGCGGCCCGCGAGGGGTCGGCGGTGCTCATCGCCACCCACGACGAGATCGCCTGGGCCCGCGCCGACCGGGTGCTGTCCATGCGCGACGGCGTGGTCACCGAGGGGCTCCCGTCGTGAGCCGGCCACCGCTGTGGCGCCTGACACCGTGGACCCGGGCGCCCTGGCTCGGGCTGCGGCAGCCGGCCGCGGTCATCGCCGTGCTGGTGACCTCGGCGATCCTGGCCTGCGCGGTCGCCTCCGCCCCGCTGTTCCTCTCCTCCGCCCGCTCCGCGGCGCTGCAGCAGCAGCTCTCCCAGCGCTGCGACGAGGTGGCCCGCCCGCAGACCGGCGTCCAGTCGGCTCTCGTGGACGAGCAGCTCCAGCCGCTGGACGGCGGGGACGGCAGCAGCCGGCCGGAGCTCGACGAGTCGCTGCTGCAGGCCTGGGCGGACGCCGGGCTCGAGGCCGAACCGGTGCTGGCCACCGCTGCCATCGGCTCGTCGTCCCCGGGTTCCCCGGGGGCCCTGGTCCGCGGACCGGACGGCGCTGCCCTGTCGCAGCCGGTCACCCTCTTCCACCGGCCGGCCGCGCTGGACAACGTCGAGGTGGTCGAGGCCGGCAACGGATCAGGGGTCTGGGTGCCGGCGAGCGTCGCCGAGCAGGACGGCCTCGCGATCGGGGACCAGCTCGCCTTCGGCACCCAGCAGGCACCGGTCGCCGGGATCTACCAGGACCTGGCCGTCGCCAACCCCGACGACCCCTACTGGTGCGACTACCGGCTGCTGTTCTCCAACGAGGCCTCCGCGAACCGCGCCCCGCCGGCGATGCTCCTGGTCACCGACGAGAGCACCTTCTACCGGCTCGCCACTGCCGCGGCCGGCGGGGCGACCCGGCTCCAGCAGGTACCGGTGGACGCCTCCTCGCTGTCGGTCAGCGACGTACGCGATCAGCGGGAGACCCAGGAACGGATCGTCGCAGCCAGTGGCCTGGCGTCGGAGTTCGCGCCGGGTGTCCGCGCGATCGCCGTGCCCAACGACCGGCTGCCCGACGTGCTGGAACGTGCCGGGCTGATCGAGTCCGGGCTGCGCGGTCCGGTCGTCCCGGTTGCCGTGGCCGGGGCTCTGCTCGCCCTCGTGCTGGTCGCCTCTGCCGGCAGCTTCTGGGCCGACCGGCGGGCCACCGAGGTGCGGCTGCTCGCCGCCCGCGGGGTCGGCCCGGTGCCGCTGGCCGGCAAGGCGGCGCTGGAGCTGGGCCTGCCCGCGCTGGCCGGGGCGGCCTTGGGCTGGGCGGCGTCCCGGGTGCTGATCACCGGCCTCGGCCCCTCCGACGACCTCGACCCCTCGGCCACCTCCGCCGCCGCCTGGGCCGGGGTCGCCGCCTTCGTGGTCGGCCTGGGCGCCGCCTCGGCCGTGGCCGGGCTGCGGGCCCGCGGCACCGCGGAGCGACCGCTCGGGGCTGCGCCGCGGTGGCCGGCCCGGGTGCCGTGGGAGCTGGCCCTGCTCCTCGGCGCCGCGTGGTGCTGGCTGCTGCTGCAGTCGCGCGACGCGGTGGTCAGCGTGGCCTACGTGGCCCAGGTCAACGGGCTGCTGGTCGCCTTCCCGCTGCTGGCGATCGCCGGCGCCGCCGTCCTGCTCGGCCGGGGAGTCACCGCGTCGCTGCCCCGGTTGCGCCGCTGGGCCGGCCGGCGCCCACCCGCCGTCTTCCTCGCACTCAACCGGCTCTCCGCGGCCCGGCTGGCCACCGCCACTCTGCTGGTCGCGGTCACCCTCCCGGTCGCCGTGCTGGGCTACACCGCGACGCTGACCGCCAGCTCGCAGACCACCCTGGACGCCAAGGTCGGGGTGCAGATCGGCGCCGCCGCGGCGGCCACCACGGTCACCCGGTTCGAGGTGACCCCGGCGCTCGAGGCGGCCGGCACCTACGTCGTCCGCTACGACGGCAGCGCCGTGGCCGGCGACGACGGGCGGACGGACGTCCAGGTGCTGGCCGTCGACCCCGACGACTTCGCCGACACCGCCTTCTGGGACGACTCCTTCGCCGACCGCCCGCTCGCCGAGCTGCTGACCGCGCTGACCGGCCCGGAGGTCGACGGGCGGCTGCCGGTGGTCGCCGCCGGGCTCCCTGCCGGCGACCCCGACCTCCGGCTGGGCACCACCGCGGTGCCGGCCGAGGTGACCGCCACGGCCCGGGTCCTCCCCGGACGCCGCAGCGGCGACCCGGTCGTGCTCGTCGCGGCCGACCGGCTGCCGGAGATCTCCCGCAACGCCGGCGCCGCGCCCGCCGCCGAGCTGTGGACCAACGGCGACCTCGGTGCCGGGATCGACGCCCTGACCGACGCCGGCGGGCAGAACATCCGGGTGCTGACCCCCGGCGGGGTGCAGGAGAGCGCGAACTTCCTGGGCATCACCTGGACCTTCGGCTACCTCTCCGCGCTCGCCGTCTTCGTCGGGGTGATCGCCGTCGGCGGGTTGTTGCTGTACCTGGAGGCCCGTTCGCGCAGCCGCGTCTCCGGCTACGTGATGGCCCGCCGGCTGGGGCTCTCCCGAGGCGCGCACCTGCGCTCGCTGCTCGTCGAGCTGGTCGGGGTCGCGGTCGCCGGGTTGCTGCTCGGGACGCTGCTGGCCGCCGGGGCGGTGGCGCTGGTGTACCGCCGGCTGGACGTCGACCTGGTGCGCCCGCCCACGCCGCTGCTGGACGTCCCCTGGTCGGCGATCGCCGGGACGGCGGTGGCCACCGTCGTCGTCGCCGGGCTCGCGGCGCTGTACGCCCAGCGGGCCGCCGACCGGGCCGACCCGGCGAGCGTGCTCCGCGAGGACGCGTGAGCCCCGTCCACCCCCACCCGCCCAGCAGTGATCAGGTCACCTGATCACCGACTGTCCCCCCGCACCAGCATTGCTGCGGGGGGACAGCGTTGGATCAGGTCACCTGATCAACGTCAGCGCGGCGCGCGGGCGAGCTGGCGGCTCTGCGCGACCAGCCGGCCGGTGGAGTCCCAGATCCGGTAGTCCTCGTCCAGCCAGCCGCCGGCGATCTCGTTCGCCCGCGCCTCGACCAGGCACCAGCCCGGTGCCGGGAGCGCGCGGACGAGCACCTGCAGCTGCACCGTGGGCGCCCAGCCGAACACCCCCATCGCCCAGGAGGTCGGCGGCAGCGCGTCGGCGAAGGTCACCAGCGCCAGCGGGTCCGGCTCGCGGCCGTCGGCGAAGCGCAGCCAGGCCCGCATCATCGGCTCCTCGGCCGGCTGCCCCAGCGCCCAGCCGGCGGTCAGCGGGTCCAGCCGGACGTCGACCCGCTGGGTGAGCCCCGGCACCGACACCGATGACGGCGCCAGGTGCGCGTTCTCGGCGATGGAGACGCAGTCCTGCACGGGGGTCGCGGCCGGCATCGGCGAGGAGAAGGTCGCGGCGTCGGCCGTGAGCGTCGCCGTCGTCGCCTGGACGGTCACCGCGGGCCCGGCGGCGTCGGCCAGCACCACGGCCGAGTGGGCCAGCGTCCGCCCGGCCGGGCCCGGGGTGACGGTCAGCGCCGCCGGTCCGGCCGCGGCGGCGTGCAGGTAGCTGGCCGACAGGGCGACCGGGTGGGCGTGCGGCGACTCGAGCACCGCCGCCCGCGCGGCGACGGCGAGCAGGTACCCGCCGTTCAGGATCCCGCCACCGACGTCCCACCCCGGGTCCAGCTCGGCGGTCAGGCCGCCCCCCTCGGTCCGGGCGACGGCGGTCGCGGTGTCGAAGGCGGAGCGGTGATCGGTCTGCGGCACGACGGACAGCCTGCCAGCCGTCCCACCGGGAGCGGGACGTCTGTCCACCGTCGGCTCAGCCGACGGGCCAGGCGGCCACCCGCTCGTAGCGCGGCTCGGGCCCGAGGCGGCTGCGCCACAGCACCACCTCGGGCACCGGCCAGATCGGTCCCCGGTACCCGGCGAGCCGTTCGGGCAGGTCGCCGTCGGCCGGCTGCCCGGGTCGCCACCGCCCCACGGTCAGGTGGGCCCGGAACGGCCGGTCCTCGACGGTCAGACCGACGCTGCGAGCAGCGGCGGCCAGCCGTCCGGCGAGCGCGGTCAGCTCCGGCACGTCGCCGGCCAGCCCGGCCCAGCACACCGCAGGACGACGGCGTGACCCGAACCGGCCGGCACCGGCCAGCTGCAGGGACAGCGGCGGCGTGCCGGCGACCGCCGGGGTGACCGCCACGCGCAGGGGCGCCAGCAGCGGGGCCGGCACCTCGCCGAGGAACACCAGGGTCAGGTGCCACCGGGAGGTCGGCGTCCAGCGGGGCGCGCCGGGGGCGAACCGCAGTGGCCGGAGCGCCCGGTCCAGATCAGCCGTGGCCGCAGCCGGCGGGTCGACGGCGAGGAAGAGCCGGCCGGCCGAGGAGGGCCGGGGTGCCGACTCGGTCAGCCGGTCACCACCAGCCCGGCGGCCTCCAGGTCCCCGAGCAGCCGGATCCGCTCGAGCTCACGGACCTCCGGGGGCACGGTGGTCAGCTGCTGGGGCACCTCGAGCAGCACGGCGGCTTCCACGAGCAGGTCGTCGTAGGCGGCCAGCAGGCCACGGCGCCGCTCCATCGGCATGCCCCCCGGGACCATGGCGAGTTCGCGGGCGAGCCGGCGCAGGTCGGCCGCGACCCGTTCCAGCGGCCGGCGCGGCCGGTCGACCGACCCGGTCGCGGTCGTGTCGCGCGGCACGCGACGTCCGGCGGGATGGGAACCGGTGGGGCGGCGGCGGGGCGGGAGCGCAGACGGGAGGGGGGCCGGTGGGCGATCGACGGACTCGGTGACGGTCCGGGCACGGCGGCGGGCCGCGAGGTCGGCCTGCAGCTGGCCCGTCGCCCAGCGGAGCAGCAGGACGAGCAGGGCCACGCCCACGACCAAGAGGGCGACGGTGCCACCCAACTGCAGCAACGACGCCCCTACTTCCGCGGAGACAGACCCTCCCTCGGGCACGGGCCGACGGTACGTCGCACATCCCGCTGTGACAATGCGAACGCTGTGCGCAACCGCGTCGCGCACTGAGTGCTCATGCGCCATGAGCACAGCGTGAGGTCCTCAGTGCGGCTGATCGCGCGCGGCCGGTCCCCCCGGCACCTGCTCGTCGGCCAGTGCGGCCAGCCCGGCGGCGCGGGTCGGCGTCGTGGCGGCCGCGACGTGCAGCTGCATGCTCGGCGGCCGGACGTGCAGCTCCAGCCGCACCTGGCGGCCCCGGGAGAGCACCGCACCGGCCGCAGCCGCCACCACCACGACGACCAGGCCGCCGCCGATGAAGCCCCAGGGCGCGCCGAAGCGCTCGGAGATCCAGCCGATCAGCGGCGCACCGACCGGCGTCCCGCCCATGAAGCACATGAAGTAGAGCGCCAGCACCCGGCCGCGCATCTGCGGCTCCACCCCCAGCTGCACGAAGCTGTTGCAGGCCACGCTGAAGACCAGCGCCGCAGCACCGGTCGGGACGAGGGCGACGGCGAAGGCGTAGTAGTTGCCCATCAGCCCGCTCACGATCAGCAACAGCCCGAAGGCGACCGCGGAGACGATGAGGAACCGCTGCAGCGGCCGGGTGCTGCGCCGGGTCGACAGCAGCGCACCGGACAGGGAGCCGACGGCGAAGGTGGTGGAGAGCAGCCCGAACGCGCCGGCGCCCAGGTCGAAGACCTCGCGGGCCATCAGCGCGATGGTGATCTGGGAGTTGAAGCCGAAGGTGCCCACGACGAAGGCCAACAGCATCGCCAGCTGCAGGTCCGGGTGCTGCCGGGTGTAGACCAGCGTCTCCCGCAGCTGCCCGCGCGAGCGGGCGACCGGGGTGCTGCGGCTCAGCTCCCCGACCCGCATCGCGGCCAGCGAGGCGATGGTGCAGGCGAACGTGGCGGCGTTGACCAGGAACGCCGGGGCGGTGTCCCCGCCCGAGACCGCGATCAGCGCCCCGGCCACCGCGGGCCCCACCAGCCGGGCACCGTTGAACACCGTGGAGTTGAGGCTGACCGCGTTGGCCAGCAGGTCCGAGCCGACCATCTCCGAGACGAACGACTGGCGCACCGGGACGTCGAGGGAGGAGACCACGCCCAGCCCCAGGGCCAGCAGGTAGACGTGCCACAGCGCGATCGAGTCGGTGGCGACCAGCAGGCCCAGCCCCAGGGCGAGCACGCCCATGACCGCCTGGGTGAGCATCAGCACCCGACGCTTGTCGTACCGGTCCGCCAGCACCCCGCCGTAGAAGCTGAAGAAGAGCGTCGGCCCGAACTGCAGGGCGGTGGTGATGCCCAGCGCGACACCGCTGTCCCCGGACAGCTGCAGCACCAGCCAGTCCTGGCCGATGCGCTGCATCCAGGTCCCGGTCTGGCTGACCAGGTTGGCCGAGACGTAGAGCCGGAAGTTGCGGACGCGCAACGCCCGGAACATCCCGGCGCGGGGGGCGGGATCAGGAGCCGTCGAGGTCACCCACTGGCGAGCTTCTCCATGATCACCGCAGCCTCGCGCAGCACGTCGCGGTCCTCGGCCGACAGCTCCTGGAGCCGACCGGCCAGCCACGCCTCGCGGGCCCGGACCTCCTCGTTCAGCAGCTCCTCGGCCGCTGCGGTCAGGTCGATGACCACCTGCCGGCCGTCGGTGGGGTGCGGGGTGCGGGTGACCAGGCCCCGGGACTCCAGCGCGACGACCACCCGGGTCATCGACGGCGGCTGCACCCGCTCGTGCGCCGCCAGCTCGCCCGGGCTCATCGCGCCGTGCCGCTTGAGGGTCGACAGGGCGGCGAGGTGGGTCAGCGTCACCGAGGTGTCCACCCGCTGGTTCCGCAGCCGCCGGGAGAACCGCATGACCGCCAGCCGCAGGTCGTGGGCGAGCGCTGCGGTGTCCAGCGTCGTCCGAGCCACGTCTTCCACCTTAACCGGAGTAGAAAGCCTGCCTAAGGAAGTACGACGGGACCCCCCTCAGAGCAGCTGCTGGATCGGGTCGAGCGCGAAGTAGACGACGAAGACGGCGGCCACCACCCACATGAGCGGGTGCACGTCACGGCGGCGGCCGACCGCCAGCCGCAGGAGCACGAAGCTGACCACCCCGGCGCCGATGCCGTTGGTGATCGAGTAGGTGAACGGCATCAGCGCGATCGTCAGGAACGCCGGGATGACCAGCGACATGTCGTCCCAGGAGAGGTCGCGGATCTGGCTGATCAGCATGGCGCCCACGATCACCAGCACCGGCGCCGCCGCCTCGGAGGGCACCACCTGCACCAGCGGGGTGAAGAACGCGGCCACCAGGAAGACGACACCGGTGACGACGCTGGCCAGGCCGGTGCGGGCGCCGTCCCCGACGCCGGCGGCGCTCTCGATGTAGGTGGTGTTCGAGGAGATGCTGGAGGCACCGCCGGCGGCAGCGGCCAGCGAGTCGACCAGCAGGACCGGCTGGGAGCGGGGCAGGTTGCGGTTCTCGTCCAGCAGGTCACCCTCGGCACCCACCGCCGTCACGGTGCCGACGGTGTCGAAGAAGTCCGCGATCATGATCGAGAAGACGATGAGGAGGGCGGCGAGGACGCCGATCCGCTCGAAGCCGCCGAACAGCGAGAAGTTGCCGATCAGCGACAGGTCGGGCAGGCCGAACCAGTCATCGGGCCACGACGGCACCTGCAGCGCCCAGCCACGCGGGTCCAGCTCGTTGCCGTCCGGGCCCACGCGCGGTCCGACGTCGGCGATCGCCTCGACGACGATTGCGAACACCGTCGTGATCACGATGCCCAGGAGCAGGCCGCCCCGGACCTTGCGGACGACCAGCACGCTGGTGAGCAGCAGGCCGACGACGAAGGTGAGCATCGGCCACCCCGCCAGCTGGCCACCGACACCGAAGCTGATCAGTGGCGCCCCGGGCCGGATGATCCCGGCGTCGGACAGCCCGATGATGGTCAGGAAGAAGCCGATGCCGACCGCGATGGCGATCTTCAGCTGGGGCGGGATCGCCTCGAACACCGCCTTCCGCAAGCCGGTGAGCACCAGCACGGTGATGAGCAGGCCCTCGAGCACGACCAGCCCCATCACCTCGGGCCAGGTGAGCTGGGTGGCCGCGTAGACGGCGACGATCGCGTTGATGCCCAGGCCGGTGGCCAGCGCGAACGGGTAGCGGCCGACGATGCCCATCGCGATGGTCAGCACACCGGCGACGAAGGCGGTGACGGCGGCGACCGAGGCGAACGGCAGGGTGTTCCCGTTCACGTCCGCGCCGGACAGGATGATCGGGTTCAGGACGACGATGTACGCCATCGCGAAGAACGTCGTGAACCCACCGCGCACCTCACGGCCGACCGTGGACCGGCGCTCGGTGATCGAGAAGTACCGGTCCAGCCCGTTCTTGGGGCGCACCTTCGGCCCGGGGCTGCGCCGCGGGCCGGTCACGACCTCGGCGGGCGTCCCGGCCGGCGCCCCGCCGAACGCGGTCGCACCGGTGCCGCCGACGACCTTGCGGGCACGGTTGCGTGACTTGTCGGGCATGGGTGGACCCCCGGGGACGGCGACCGGCACGGCTCCGGCGGGGTCGACGTCCCCGCAGGCCGCCCGGTGCGGTGGCATCGAGCGGCGACAGCGTGCCACACCGCTCGGGCGCGTCGGGCGGACCACCGTCCCGACCTGCGGCGCAGCGGCCTAGGGTCGGGGCGTGCCCGCTCCGACCCGGCCCTCGCCCCCGCCCCTGCAGGTCGACACGGTGCGGGTGGTCCTGGCCGGTACCGCCCTGTGGGCGATCGCCCTGGTGGTGCTGCTCCTGCTCGGCGACCGGGTGGACCCGGTCTGGACCTGGACCTGCGTGGCCGGTGTCGTGCTGCCCGGCCTCGGCCTGTTGATCATGCGCTGGCAGGGCCAGCGCTGACACCGCGGCGCTGCTCTCCGCTGTGCACGCCGAGTGGACGCTGTGCACGCGCCGCAGCGCGTGCACAGCGCACGAAGAGCGTGCAACGCGCCGCGCTCAGATGACGTCGAAGTCCGCGGTGTCGTAGCGGGCCGTGGGGATGAACTCGACCGGCTCGCCGTCGGTGCGCTCCAGGCTGGCCTGGCTGTGCGCACCGCAGCCGTGGTCGGCGGTGACGACGTGCCCGTCGGCCGGGGAGTAGGCGTTGCTGCACGCGCCGAGCGACAGGCGGAGCGAGCCGGCCAGCGGCAGGTAGAAGCCACAGGTCGCGCACGGACCGGGTGCGTGCCGGGCCATCGACGAGCGCGGCCCGAAGTCCCCGTCGCGCCAGCGCTGCGCGGCCTCGATGCGCCCCTCCGGAGAGAGCACCCGCTCCCGGCCGATGCCCAGCTCCTCGGCGACGATGCGGCCGGCCGGGTCCTCGGCGGAGTCGTCGTCGGCCAGGTACGCGGGCACCAGTCGGGCGTCGTCCTCGGTGGAGGGCAGCACGTCGCCCACCGACAGGTCCCCGGGGCGCAGCCGCTCGTGCCACGGCACCCAGGCCGGTGCGAGCAGCGCCGAGTCGCCCGGGAGCAGCACGACCTCGTCGAGGGTGACCTCCTCAGCGCCGGGCACCGCGGCCAGCGTCACGGCCCAGTGCCACCCCGCGTAGCCGGGGAGGGTGGCGGCGAAGGAGTGCGTGCCGACGACGCCGAGCGCGGCCGGGTCGGCCTCCTCGGCCAGCGCCTCCGGGGTCACCCCCAGGTGCTCACCGACCGCCGCCGGGTCACCGGCCACCTCGACCGCAGCGGCCCGCGCCTGCTCGACCGCAGCGGCCAGCACCTCGTCGGGAGAGGGGCCAGGGGACGCGGCGGTGGGAACTGAGTCGGACACGTCCCCCATTGTCGCCGATGACGGCAAGGCCGTCCCGGCCAGGGAGGTCCTTCCGCCCCGCCGGGCGCACAGGCGGCTGCGGCACCATGGGCGCGTGCCCGACTCCCCCGCCCCGCACGCCCGACGGCGGCTGCGGTCGGCACGAGGCGGCCGGGGACACCGGGTCGAGAGCGCACCGCCGGGTCATCCGCACCGCCGATCAGGAGGCAACGACGTGAACGGCGCAGGACGAGCATCGGGGACGGCACTGCTGAGCGGGGTGCTGCTGCTCGCCGGGTGCGGGGACTCCGGCGGAACCGCCGCCGGCGGTGGCGAACCCGTCCCCTCGATCACCGTGCAGGCCGGAGGGGAGGAGATCACCGTCGACCCGACCCAGTACTGCCTGGACGGGGAGGGCCAGCGCTACCGGACCGAGCCCACGTACGTGGAGGTCGCGCCGGACACCGAGATCGTGCTGCAGGTGCCCGACGTGGTGGCCGACGCCGGCTGGAGCGTCCAGGTGTTCGACCAGCAGCTCGAGGAGCGGATCGGCGAGATCGACGTGCCCGCGGGCACCACCGTGTTCGACGAGATCAGCACCTCCGACGTCGTGCCCCCGACCTACTACCTGGTGGTCGTGGAGGACTCCGACCCCGACGCCTGCTCGGGGCTGTCCGGTGCCTGGCCGGTGGGGTTCATCCGCGCCGACGGTGTCGCCGGGACGACCACCAGCCCGGCCGGCTGACGGCCCCGCTGCGAGTGGCGGGGGTCCCTCGTCAGGCGTCCAGGTCGGCGGCGACCGCGCGGAGCACCGCGGCGACCTTGTGGGCCGTCGGCTTGTCGGGGTGACGCCCGTGCCGCATGCCCTCCGAGACGTCGTCCAGCAGCTTGATCAGGTCCTCGAGGATCGGCACCATGTCGTCGGGCTTCTTGCGGGTGCCGGCGACCGCGGACGGCAGCGGGTCGAGCACCTGGACCTGCAGCGCCTGGTCACCCCGGCGGCCCTGGACGATGCCGAACTCCACGCGCTGGCCGGGCTTGAGCTCGGTGGTGCCGGCGGGGAGCGCGTCCTTGTGCACGAACACGTCGGGCCCGCCGTCGTGTGCGAGGAAGCCGAAGCCCTTCTCCGGGTTGAACCACTTCACCTTGCCGCTGGGCACGTCGATCCCTCAGTCAGTCGTTCCGGGTCCCGGCCGTCGCGGCCGGTGGCGTCAGCCACGGTGGGCTGCACGTCTCCCAGGTTAGCCACGGTCGGCCACCCCGCAGCCACTGCTCTCCGGGCCGGCCAGCGGTTCACGCGAAGCGGTGCGCGGCTTCCGCCTGCAGGCCCAGATCCTCGATCGACACCTCGCGCATCTCGACCTTGCGCACCTTGCCGGTCACCGTCATCGGGAACGCGTCGACGACCTTCACGTACCGGGGCACCTTGTAGTGGGCCAGCTTGCCGGCGCAGAAGGCCCGCAGCCCCTCCGCGGTGAGCGGCTCCGCCCCGGGGCGCAGCCGCACCCAGGCCATCAGCTCCTCGCCGAACCGCGCGTCCGGGACGCCGATCACCTGGGCCTCGACGACGTCGGGGTGGGTGAAGAGGAACTCCTCGATCTCGCGCGGGTACACGTTCTCCCCGCCGCGGATGACCATGTCCTTGATCCGGCCGACGATGTTGAGATAGCCGGCGTCGTCCATCACGGCGAGGTCGCCGGTGTGCATCCACCGGGCGGCGTCCAGCACCTCGGCGGTCTTCTCCGGCTCGCCCCAGTAGCCCAGCATCACCGAGTAGCCGCGGGTGCAGAACTCGCCGGTCTCCCCGCGCGGGACGGTCAGCCCGGTCCGGGGGTCGACCACCTTGACCTCCAGGTGCGGGTGCACCCGCCCGACGGTCGACGTCCGCCGGTCGAGGTCGTCCGCGGCGCCGGTCTGGGTGGACACCGGCGAGGTCTCGGTCATGCCGTAGCAGATGGTCACCTCGGCCATCCCCATCTCGTCGACCACCCGCTTCATCACCTCCACCGGGCACGGCGAGCCGGCCATGATCCCGGTGCGCAGGCTGGACAGGTCGTAGGAGGCGAAGTCCGGCAGCGCCAGCTCGGCGATGAACATGGTGGGGACGCCGTAGAGCGACGTGCACCGCTCCTCCTGCACCGCGCGCAGGGTCGCCGCGGGGTCGAACCCGGGTGCCGGGATGACCATCGTCGCCCCGTGCGAGGTGCAGCCGAGGTTGCCCATCCCCATGCCGAAGCAGTGGTAGTAGGGCACCGGGATGCAGACCCGGTCGGCCTCGGTGTAGCCGCAGCCCTCGCCCACGAAGAACCCGTTGTTGAGCAGGTTGTGGTGGGTGAGCGTGGCGCCCTTGGGGAAGCCCGTCGTCCCGGAGGTGTACTGGATGTTGATCGGGTCGTCCGGTGAGAGCTGCGCCGCCCGCTCGACGAGCCGGGCGCGGTCGCCCGCCCGTCCGGTGTCCAGCAGCTGCTGCCACTGCGGGTCACCGAGGAAGACGACCTCGCGCAGCGCGGGGCAGTCCACGCGGACCTCGTCGACCATCGCGCGGTAGTCGCTGCCCTTGAACTCCGGCGCGGCCACCAGGACCGAGATGCCCGACTGGCGCAGCACGTAGGACAGCTCGTGGGTGCGGTAGGCGGGGTTGATGTTGACCAGGACGGCGCCGAGCTTCGCCGTCCCGTACTGCACGAAGACCCACTCGGCGCAGTTCGGCGCCCAGATGCCGACCCGGTCGCCCTTCTGCACGCCGAGGGCGTCCAGGCCGAGCGCGCAGGCGTCGACGTCGGCGACCAGCTCGGGATAGGTCCAGCGGCGGCCCGTGGCGCACTCGACGAGCGCCTCGTGGTCGCCCACCCGCGCTGCCGTCCGGTCGAGGTCGCCCCCGATCGTGTCGCCCAGCAGGGGCACCGTGGAGGTGCCGCTGCTGTAGGACGGCAGCGCGGGCGCCGTCACCTGCCCTCGCCCGCCATCAGGCCGGCCCGGTTGGGCTTGTCGACCGGGTGGGCGTAGCGCAGCCGCTCCGGCGGGAGCGGGAAGGCGTGGTCCTCACCGAACGGCGAGAGGCCACCGGCCATCTCGCTGACCAGCTCGGTCACCGGCGGACCGTCGCCGCTCGACTGCCCCCAGGTGGGCTCGACCAGGTGAGCGTGCTTCGCCTTGCGCTTGGACATGACGCCTCCAGTTGCTCTGCCGGGCCAGGGAGTGCTGCCCGGGTGTCTCGTCCGCCATCTTCCCGTGTGACACCCGACTCACGCACGCCACGGGGTCACCGTGTCGCTGGGAGGGGTCACCGCCGGTCGGCCCGCCGGGCGCCGTAGACCGTGCCGGCGCCGTCCGCGGTCAACAGCCACTCCCGCGGGGAGGCCTCGGCGTAGCGCACCTCGGCGCCGTCCAGCCGCTGCACCGCACGGGTGCGCCAGACGGCCGTGGACACCAGCTGCAGCCGCAGCGGCTCGTCGGTCAGCTCGTCGTACCCGGCCGGCTCGACCTGCAGCAGCGCCGGACCGGCGATCCGCAACCGCCCGTGCTGCCACGGCTCGCGGGCCAGGGCGGCGGTCCAGCGGCGGGCGCGCAGCCAGGCGCCCAGCCCGATGACGGCCACGACGACCCCGCCCACGACGAGCAGCACGGCCATCAGGCCGGCGAACGGTGGCCGAGCACCGCCGTCGGCGGTGATCCGGACGACGGCGGCCCCCAGCAGCCACCCCAGGACGACGGCGACCAGGCCGCCGACCAGCCAGCGCAGTGCGCCGGCCCGGAGCGCGGCCAGGTCGGTGCGGGTCTGCGGGTCGTCGAGGGCGGGCACCCCGGGATGGTGACAGAGCCCGGCCGCCCGAGCAGGCACGCCGGCCCTCGACGTAGCGTGGAACGGATGCCCCCGGACCAGCCCGCCACGCTCGCCGCCTGGCTGCGCACCCGCACCGACGAGCAGCTGGGCGCCCTCCTGGTGGCCCGGCCCGACGTCGCACGCCCGGCGCCCTCCGACGTGGTCGGGCTGGCGACCCGGCTCGCGGTGCCCGTCTCGGTCGACCGTGCGCTCGACGAGCTGGACGCGGCGACCCTGCAGGTGCTGGACGCGGTGCTGCTCTCCCCCACCGACGGCGTCCCGCGCACCGAGCTGCCCGGGCTGCTGCCCGGCGTCCCGGCCGAGGTGGTCGACGCCGCGGTCGAGACGCTGACCACCCGGGCGCTGCTCTGGGGCGACGACGACCTGCACGCGCCCGAGCCGGTGCGCCGGGCGGTCCGCTACCCCGCCGGGCTCGGCCGCCGGGCCACCGACCTCCGGGTCCCCCTCCCCCGCGACCTGCCCGGCACGCTGGCCGACCTGGCCGCCGACGAGCGCACGGTGCTCGATCGGCTGGCCGGCGACCGCCCGGTCGGCCACCTCCCCGACACCACCGCCGGGTCGCTGAGCCCGGCCCGCCGGCTGCTGCAGGCCGGGCTGCTCGCCCGCATCGACGCGGTGAACGTGGAGCTGCCCCGCGAGATCGGCCTGGCGCTGCGCGGCGACCGCCCGCTCGGCCCGCCGCGGCTGCGGCCCGAGCCGGAGGTCAGCGAGCGCGACCCGGCGATCGCCGACCGGCAGGCCGCGGGTGCCGCGCTCGAGGTGCTCAGCCGGGTGAACGACGTGCTCACCGCGCTGGAGGAGGAGCCGGCCGGGCTGCTGCGCAGCGGCGGGCTGGGCGTGCGGGACCAGAAGCGGCTGGCCAAGGAGCTGCGCATCGGGGAGGCCGACCTCGCCTTCCTGGTCGAGGTCGCGCACGCCGCCGGTCTGCTGGACGTCGGTGGCGCGCAGCGCGACGAGTGGCTTCCCACCCGCGGGTACGACGCGTGGCGGGAGCAGGACCTCGCCGACCGGTGGGCGCTGCTGGCCGCCGGCTGGCTGACCAGCGTCCGGCTGATCTCGCTGGTGGGCCAGCGCGACGCGGCCGGCAAGGCGGTCAACGTGCTCTCCCCCGACGTCGTCCGGCAGACCGCACCCACGCTGCGGCGCTCGGCGCTGCGCGTGTTGGCCGAGTTCCCGCCCGGGCAGGGCCTCACCTCACCGGAGCTGGTGGCGCTGCTGCGCTGGCGCACCCCGCGGCGGGCCGACCGACTGGCCCCGGTCCCCGACCTGCTCGCCGAGGCCGAGCGGCTGGGGGTGCTGGTCGGCGGCGTGCTGAGCAGTGGCGGGCGCGGCCTGCTGACCGGCGGGGAGGACGACGCCGCGGACGCGATGCGCGGCCTGCTGCCGGCCCCGGTCGACCACGTGCTCGCCCAGCCCGACCTGTCGCTGATCGCCCCCGGGCCACTGGTGGCCGACCTGGCCGGCACGCTCGCCGTCGTCGCCGACGTCGAGTCCTCGGGCGGGGCCACGGTCTACCGCGTCTCCGACGGGAGCATCCGGCGGGCGCTGGACGCCGGCTGGTCGGCCGGCGAGCTGCACGACTTCTTCACCCGGGCCTCCCGCACGCCGGTGCCGCAGGCGCTGGAGTTCCTGATCGACGACGTGGCCCGCCAGCACGGCCGGCTGCGGGTGGGCGCGATCGAGTGCTACGTCCGCTCCGACGACCACGGCCTGGTCTCCCAGGTGCTCAGCGACCGGCGGACGGCGGGTGCGGAGCTGCGCCGGCTGGCCCCGGGGGTGCTGGTCAGCGGGCTCGGGGCCGACGAGGTGCTCACCGTGCTGCGGACGGCGGGGTACGCGCCGGCCGGGGAGTCCTCCGGTGGCGCGGTGCTGACCCGGCCGAAGGCCCCACCGCGGGCGGCCGGTCGCCGTCCCGGTGCGGCTGCGGCGATCGCCCCCCGCCCGCTCGCACCCGACGACGTCGCGGCGACCGTGCGGGAGATCCGGGCCGGGGACAGCGCCCTCGCCGCCCGCCGCACCGATCCGGCGCGTCAGGTGCCCGGGGTGACGACCGCGAGCACGCTGGAGCTGCTGAGCCGGGCGGTGCGCCAGGGCGTGCCGGTCTGGCTCGGCTACGTCGACGCCCAGGGCAGCGGCAGCCAGCGGATCGTCCAGCCGGTCTCGCTGGCCGGTGGCTTCCTGCAGGGGTTCGACGAGGGGCGCGGGGAGAGCCGCACCTTCGCCGTCCACCGGATCACCTCGGTCGCCCTGGCCGATGCCGAGGACGCCGCCGCGCCGTCCTGATCTCTGTTCCCTTGATCGGGTGAGTCCGGGATGATCAAGCATCCGCCCGGCGTTGCGCGGATCGGTTGGCGTGTGCAACCAGCGGCCGGGCAGCAGATCCCGGACCTCCGCTGGTTGCCGCCAGGGTCGAGGAGCGTGGAGATGACGAGGCAGCGAACGGTGGCCGATCGGCTGGCAGCGGCACTGGGGGCGGTGCTGGGGACGGCGCAGCCGCCCCTGCGCCTGCGCGGCTGGGACGGTTCCCTGGCCGGGCCGCCCGGCGCACCGGTGCTGGCGATCCGCTCCCGGCGGGCGCTGCGCCGGCTGGTCTGGTCGCCCGGCCAGCTGGGCCTGGCGCGTGGCTACGTCGCCGGGGACATCGACATCGAGGGCGACGTCTTCGCCACCTTCGCCGCCCTGCGCTCGGCCGGCCGGCTGGCCGAGACCGGTCCGATGGCCCCGCCCACCTGGCGCGAGCGGCTCGGACTGCTCGGCACCGCGCTACAGTTGGGGGCCATCGGCCCCGAGCCGGCCCCGCCGGCCGAGGAGATCGACCTTGGTCGGGCCGGCCGGCGGCACTCCCGGTCCCGCGACGCGGCGGCGATCTCCCACCACTACGACGTGGGCAACGACTTCTACTCCCTCGTCCTGGGCCCCTCGATGGTCTACTCCTGCGCCGTCTGGGAGACCCCGGAGACCGGCCTGGACGCCGCTCAGGAGGCCAAGCTCGACCTGGTCTGCCGCAAGCTGGGCCTCACCGAGGGCGCACGCCTGCTGGACATCGGCTGCGGCTGGGGCTCGATGGCCATCCACGCCGCCCAGCGGTACGGCGCCGAGGTCGTGGGGATCACGCTGTCGGAGGAACAGGCCCGGATGGCCCGCAAGCGGGTCGCCGAGGCCGGCCTGACCGACCGGATCGACATCCGGGTGCAGGACTACCGGGCCGTGGACGACGAGCCGTTCGACGCGATCAGCTCGATCGGCATGGCCGAGCACGTGGGCCGGGCGCAGATGCCCGAGTACGCCGCCCAGCTGCGCGCCCTGCTGCGCCCCGGCGGCCGGCTGCTCAACCACGCGATCAACTGGAACGACGGCACCGCCACCACGGACCCGGACAGCTTCATCTCCCGGTACGTCTTCCCCGACGGGGAGCTGCTGGGGCTGGGCGAGACGGTCGGCCTGCTGGAGTCCGCCGACCTCGAGGTGCTCGACGTCGAGGCGCTGCGCCAGCACTACGCGCTCACCCTCCGCGCCTGGGTGCAGCTGCTGGAGCAGAACTGGCACGCCGCCGTCGCCGCCTCCAGCGAGGGCCGAGCGCGGGTGTGGCGGCTCTACATGGCCGCCTGCGCGCTCGCCTTCGAGGCCGGCGACATGGGCGTCAACCAGGTGCTGCTGCAGAAGACCGGCGGCGAGCAGCCGCCGCTTCGCCGCACCGCCTGGACCTGACCCGGCTCCTCCTTGCCGGCGGTTGAGCCGCGCCACCGACCGTTGAGCCACGCCGAGCCGCGGCTCGACGGTCGGGCCGGCGGCTCAACCTCCGGCTCGCGGCCCCGCTGCCGACGCCCTGAGGTCGGCTGCACACCGCCGTCCGGAAGGGGACGTCGTCCTGCGGCGTTACCGTGGACAGTCCGGCGCGCCCGTCTGCGCCGGAGCCCCGAACAGAGGATGCGCACCCGTGAGCGAGCTCGCGAGCTCAGCGACAAGCACAGCAGTGCCGCGAACGCGGACGACGAGCGCCAGCGAGGAGCTCAAGTGAGTGACGGCCCCCTGATCGTCCAGTCGGACAAGACCCTGCTGCTCGAGGTCGACCACCCGTCGTCCAAGGAGTGCCGGGCCGCGATCGCCCCGTTCGCCGAGCTGGAGCGCTCCCCCGAGCACGTGCACACCTACCGGGTCACCCCGCTGGCGCTGTGGAACGCGCGCGCCGCCGGCCACGACGCCGAGCAGGTCGTCGACGCGCTCGTCCGGTACTCGCGCTACCCGGTGCCGCACGCCCTGCTGGTCGACATCGCCGACACGATGGACCGCTACGGCCGGCTGACCCTGGCCAACCACCCGGTGCACGGGCTGACGCTGACCACCACCGACAAGGCCGTGCTGGAGGAGGTCGTCCGCAGCAAGCGGGTGGCCCCGATGCTCGGCGCGCGCATCGACGCCGACTCGGTCGTCGTCCACCCCTCCGAGCGCGGTCGGCTCAAGCAGGCGCTGCTGAAGATCGGCTGGCCGGCCGAGGACCTCGCCGGCTACGTCGACGGGCAGGCCCACCCGATCGAGCTCGACCAGTCCGACTGGCACCTGCGCGACTACCAGCAGCAGGCCGTGGACGGCTTCTGGGCCGGCGGCTCGGGTGTCGTCGTGCTGCCCTGTGGTGCCGGGAAGACGCTGGTCGGCGCCGCGGCGATGGCCGAGGCCAAGGCGACCACGCTGATCCTGGTCACCAACACCGTCTCCGGGCGGCAGTGGAAGCGCGAGCTCATCGCCCGCACCACGCTGACCGAGGAGGAGATCGGCGAGTACTCCGGGGAGCGCAAGGAGATCCGGCCGGTCACCATCGCGACCTACCAGGTGATCACCACCCGCCGGAAGGGCGAGTACCGGCACCTTGACCTCTTCGACGCCCAGGACTGGGGCCTGATCATCTACGACGAGGTGCACCTGCTCCCGGCGCCGATCTTCCGGCTCACCGCCGACCTGCAGTCGCGTCGCCGGCTGGGGCTCACCGCGACGCTGGTGCGCGAGGACGGGCGGGAGGACGACGTCTTCTCCCTGATCGGGCCGAAGCGCTACGACGCCCCGTGGCGGGACATCGAGGCGCAGGGGCACATCGCGCCGGCCGAGTGCGTCGAGGTGCGGGTCAGCCTGGACGACGAGGAGCGGATGACCTACGCGGTCGCCGAGCCGGAGGAGCGCTACCGGATCGCGGCGACCGCCCAGTCGAAGCTGCCGGTGATCCGCCGGGTGCTGGAGCGACACCCCGACGAGCCGTCCCTGGTGATCGGCGCCTACCTGGACCAGCTGGAGGAGCTGGGCGCTGCCCTCGACGCCCCGGTGATCCAGGGGTCGACGACGAACAAGGAGCGGGAGCGGCTGTTCCAGGCCTTCCGCACCGGCGAGATCCGCACCCTCGTCGTCTCCAAGGTGGCGAACTTCTCCATCGACCTGCCCGAGGCCGCGGTCGCGGTGCAGGTGTCGGGGACGTTCGGCTCCCGGCAGGAGGAGGCCCAGCGGCTCGGCCGGGTGCTGCGTCCCAAGGCCGACGGCCGGCAGGCGCACTTCTACACCGTGGTCAGCCGGGACACCCTGGACAGCGAGTACGCCGCCCACCGGCAGCGCTTCCTGGCCGAGCAGGGCTACGCGTACACGATCGTGGACGCCGCCGACCTGGCCGGCCCGGGCGAGGTCAACGGCCCCGACTGGGTCGACGAGCCCGCCGACTGAGGAAGGACCCCCTCGCCCCCCAGCCCTCGCTCCGCTCGGACCGGGCCCTTGCGAGGGGGCCGCATCGAGGAACGCCCCGTTGCCGGGACCCCGCCACGGGACCCAGCAACGGGGCGTTCCTCGTTGGCCGCGAGCCTCAGCAGCCGCGCAGGACGGTGCCCAGCCGGGTCATGCCCTCGGCGATCCGCTCGGGGGTGTGCGTGGTGAACGACAGCCGCAGCGTGGCTCGGTCGGGGACGCCGGCGTAGAACGCGGCCCCCGGCACGAACGCGACGTCGGCGGCGAGCGCCCGGGGCAGCAGCTCGGCGGTGTCCACGCCACGGGGCAGCCGGACCCAGACGAACATGCCGCCGTCCGGCTCGGTCCAGGTGCTGCCGGCCGGCAGGGCCGCCGGCAGCGCGTCGACCATCGCGTCCCGCCGCCGCCGGTAGGCCGTCCGAAGCCGGGCGAGGTGGGTCTCGACGTCGGCCGCGCCGAACCACGCCGCCGCGGCCGCCTGGTCGATCGTCGAGGTGTGCAGGTCGGCCGCCTGCTTGGCGACGGTCAGCGCCGGCAGCAGCCGGGACGGCGCACGCAGCCAGCCCAGCCGCAGCCCGGGGGCGGCGATCTTGGAGAAGCTCCCGACATGGACGACGTGGCCGTCGGCACCCGGCTGGGCGGCCAGCGGCGCGACGTCGGCGCCCCGGTACCGCAGGTCCCCGTAGGGGTCGTCCTCGACCAGCCAGACCCCGTGGCGCTCAGTGAGCGCCACGACCTCGGCGCGACGGTCGGCGGGCATGGTCCGGCCGGTCGGGTTGGCGAACGTCGGGACCAGGTAGACCAGCGCCGGCCGTTCCCGCCGGATCGCTTCCTCCAGCGCCTCCGGGTCCATGCCGTCCCCGTCGGTGGCCACCGGGACGACGCGGGCGCCGGCCAGCTGGAAGCACTGCAGGGCGGCCAGGTACGTCGGGTCCTCGACCAGCACGACCGCCCCCGGGTCGACCAGTGCGGTCGCCAACAGGGTGAGGGCCTGCTGCGAGCCCGAGGTGACCAGCAGGTCGTCGACGGAGCTGAACATGCCGCGCGCGGTCAGCCGGCCGGCGACCCGGGCCCGCAGGCCGCGGTCGCCCTCGGTCGGGGCGTACTGCAGGGCGCGGCGGGCGTTCGGGCTCCAGAGCACGGCGTCGTAGGCGGCGCGGACGCCGTCCAGGTCGAACAGCTCGGGGGCGGGCAGACCACCGGCGAAGGAGATGACCTGCGGGCGGTCGAGCAGGGCCAGCAGCTCGCGGACCGGGGAACTGGCGACCCCGGTCAGCCGCTGGGCGAGCGCGGGGGTGGGCGGGGCGAGGACGGCAGCAGACACGAGGGCTCCAGGAGGCACGGCGCAGTGAGCGGAAGGCGGCGCTGGGGGGCGGGGGGTGTCCCGCCCGGGTCCGCGCCGAGGGGCCTCCTGGTCAAGGGGCCACCTCCACCTTACGACGCCCCGCGCGCCGACGTCACTGCCGGCGCCCGCCAGCGCCCGCCGGGACGGTGGGGAGCGGCGGGACCGGTGGGGCGTGACGGGCCGGTCCGACCCGAGCATGACGAGGCCCACAGTCAGCGCGGCCGGACGGCGAACGGCCAGCTCAGCGGCGTGACGACCCGGCCCCATACGCCCTGCCGGAAGGGGCGCGCTGGAGGCACCCGGTTGGGCGTGTTGCTCCCCCGCCGACCAGAATGGACCCCGACATGGCGACTGCGACACAGGCGGCGGCCCGGGCCCCGCAGACGAACAGCCGACCGCTCCGGGCCTGGCAGCAGGCGGCCCTCGGCAAGTACGAGGAGGAGTCCCCGAAGGACTTCCTGGTCACCGCGACCCCGGGTGCCGGGAAGACCACCTTCGCGCTGACCCTGGCCGCCCGGCTGCTCGCCAAGCGCGAGGTCGCCCGGGTGATCGTGGTCTGCCCGACCGACCACCTGCGCATGCAGTGGGCCGACGCCGCCGACGCGATGGGCATCGCCCTCGACCCGAACCTGACCAACGCCGTCGGCCCGGTGCGCGCCGGCACGCAGGGCTACGTGACCACCTACGCCCAGGTGGCCGGCAAGCCGATGCTGCACGCGGCGCGGGCCACCACGGTCAAGACGCTGGTGATCCTGGACGAGGTGCACCACGCCGGTGACGGCCTGTCCTGGGGCGAGGCGGTCGAGGAGGCCTACGGCCGCGCGGCCCGCCGGCTGTGCCTGACCGGGACGCCGTTCCGCACCAAGGCCGATGAGCGCATCCCCTTCGTGAAGTACGTGGAGGACGGGTTCGAGGGCCAGGGCGGCCTGATGTCGACGGCCGACTTCACCTACGGCTACAAGGAGGCGCTGGCCGACAGCGTCGTCCGCCCCGTCGTCTTCGCCGCCTACACGGGCACGTCCAGGTGGCGGAACTCCGCCGGCGAGGTCGTCGCCGCGTCGCTGAGCGAGGCCGGCACCCGCTCGGTGGAGATGCAGGCGTGGCGCACCGCGCTGGACCCCAAGGGCCAGTGGGTGCCGCACGTGATCGCCGCGATGGACGACCGGATCACCCACCTCCGCGAGGAGGGCGGCATGCCCGACGCCGCCGGGCTGGTGCTGGCCAGCGACCAGGACGACGCCCGCGAGTACGCCAAGATCGTCCGCCGGGTGACCGGCAAGGCGCCGGAGCTCATCCTCTCCGACGACCCCAAGGCGTCGAAGAAGATCGAGAAGTTCAACAAGGGCGGCGCCCGGATCGCGGTCTGTGTGCGGATGGTCTCCGAGGGCGTCGACGTCCCGCGCGCCGCCGTCCTGGCCTGGATGACCTCCTACCGGACGCCGCTGTTCTTCGCCCAGGCCGTCGGCCGCGTCGTGCGCGCCCGGGCGCCGCACGAGTCGGCGACCGTCTTCCTCCCCGCCGTGCGCCCACTGCTGTCGCTGGCCGCGTCGATGGAGGAGCAGCGCAACCACGTCATGCCGCCGCCGAAGAGCCAGCCCGACGAGGAGCTGGAGGCGCTCGACCTGCCGCCGCGGGAGCCTCGCGAGGGCGAGATGAAGCAGTGGGAGGCGCTGGAGGCCGACGCCCGGTTCGCGCACCTGCTGTCCAGCGGGACGGCGCACACCGGCGAGGGCTCCCCCGCGGTGGTGCCGCTGGAGGCCGACGCGGAGGACTTCCTGGGCATCCCCGGGCTGCTGACCCCCGCCCAGACCGCCGAGCTGCTGGCCAAGCGGGACGACGAGCTGCGGATCCGGATCGCCGCCTCGCACGCCCGGGGGGACGACGACTTCATGGTCGTCGAGGACCACCCCGAGGAGGAGGAGGTCGGCCGCTCCTGGCGCGACGTGGCCGAGCTGCGCCGGGAGATCAACCGGCTGGTCAACCGCATCGCCGCGAAGACGTCGCAGCCGCAGGCCGTGGTGCACACCCAGCTGCGCCAGTCGGTGCCCGGCCCGCCCTCGGCCTCGGCGTCGGTCGACGTCCTCCGCGCCCGCCGCGAGCGCCTCCGCACCATGCTCTGAGGGGCGCTCCCCCGCTCGACTGAGCAGTTGTGGTCGCTCGGCCCGGCGTGTCGACCCGTGTCGACGACCACAACTGCACACTCAACCGGCCGGCACCCCGACTGACGGCTCAGCGCAAGACCAGGGACGGATCCGGGTCTTCCCCGATGCCGCCGGGACGCCGCTGGGCGCAGGCTCGTGTCATGACCGAGACCGTGCACACCGAGACCGTCCAGACCGAGACCCCGCACACCGAGACCCCGCGGACCGAGACCGTCCGCCCGCCGTTGCGGCGCAGCCGCACCGACCTCTGGCTCGGCGGCGTCTCCGGCGGGCTGGCCCGGCACACCGGGATCGACGTGCTGCTGTGGCGGGCGGGCTTCGCCGCGCTCACGCTGGCCGGTGGCTCGGGGGTGGCGCTCTACCTGGTGCTCTGGCTGCTGATGCCGGCCGCGCCCGCGGGTCCCGCCGACCGCACGAACGTGCTCGACGAGTGGGTCGAGCGGCTCCGCGCCCGCTTCACCGGCAGGACGACGTCCTCGGCGGCAGTGCCTCGCTGAGCGACACGGCCGCCCCGGTCAGGTGAGCAGGCCGCGGGCGGCGGCGAGGGCGACCGCCTCGGTGCGGCCGGAGGCGCCGAGCTTGGCCAGGATGTTGCTGACGTGCACGCTGGCGGTCTTCTCGCTGATGAAGAGCTCCGCGCCGATCTGCCGGTTGGTGCGGCCCCGCGCGACCAGCGCCAGCACCTCCGTCTCACGCGGGGTGAAGACGGTGGTCGCCGCCGTCGGCACCCCGGGGAGCTCCAGCCGCCCCCGGCGGGCCAGCGCCTCGATCGCCGTCCGCAACGGCACCGCCGCCAGCTGGACGGCCACCTCGTGCGCGGCCGCCAGCTCGGCCGCCGCGGCAGGCCGGTCATCGAGGGCGAGCAGTGCCTCGGCCAGCCGGAACCGGGAGCGGGCTTGCTCGTACACGTGCCCGTAGCCGAACTCCCCGACCGCCTGCCGCCAGAGCTCCACCGCGGTGTCGCCGCGCACCCGGGCCAGTTCGGCCGCCAGCCGCGTGCCCCAGGCGCGCGCCTCGATCCCGGTCGGGTACGGCACCCCGGCCGCCGACCGGCCGAGCTCGGCGAGCTCCGACGCCTCCGCTCCCCAGCGGGCCACGGACGCCTCGTCCCCGGCCCGGCGGGCCGAGGTGGCCGCGTCGGCGACCGCGGCCAGTGCGGTGGCCACCAGCCGCACCGAGGCGAGCCGCTCCTCCCCCCACAGCTCCCGCAGCCGGCGATCGGCCCAGCGGGCGCGCTCCCCCGCCGTCGCCGCGTCCCCGGCCTGGCCGGCCAGCTCGATCTCCGCCGCGACCGTGGCCAGCATCAGCAGCACGTGGTTGTCCCAGCGGGCGGCCGGACCCTGCGCCCAGCCCAGCCGCTCTCCGGCCCGCGGGTCACCCCGCCCGACCAGCACGAGGAGCCCGTCGGCGCGCACGTGGGCGGCCATGTCGGGCACCCGGGCCAGCGCGTCGGCGGCGGCCAGGCTGCCGTCCCAGTCACCGAGGACGTACCGGGCCAGCACCTCCAGGTGCCGCAGCTCGGCGCCGTAGAACGACCACTCGACGCCCAGCGCCCGGGCCCGGGCCAGCCCGGCGGTGGCGAGCTGCAGCGCCTCCCCGACCTCCCCGGCGTCGTGCGCGGTGATCGCCTGGCTGAACCACACCCGCATCTCGACGTCGGCGTCGCCGGACCGCTGCGCCCGCGCCCGGGCCTCCGCGAACCGGGCCCGCACCGCGGCCCGGTCACCGGTGCCCGACCCCCGGGCCAGCGAGACGGCGGTGTCGGCCCACGCGCTGTCCAGGCCGAGGGCGTCGGCCGCGGCCAGCGCCTCCTCCGCGGCCGCGTCCGCCTCGGCCACCAGCCCCAGGCTGTAGCTGGTGCGGGCATGGGTCGCCGCCGCCCAGGTGCGCACCACCGAGGGCGGTTGGACCGGCACCAGCCGCATCGCCGCACTGCTCTCCCGGTGGGCGTCCGTCGCCTCCTCGATCCGGCCCAGCACCTGGGCCAGGGTGTAGTGCACCCGGGCCCGCGCCTCGGGGTCGCCGTCGGTGCCCAACAGCTCCTGGGCCGAGCGCAGCAGCGCCACGGCCCGGTGGAGGTCCCCGACCGCGCGGGCCGCCGCCGCGGTGTCCAGCAGCACCGCCCACTGCGGGCGCCCGGCGCGCTCGGCCGCCTCGGGCACCGCCGTCCACAGCGCGAGCACCGCCTCCAGGTGCTGCAGCTGCTCGGCCGGTGCGCCCACCCGGCGGGCGGCGTCCGCCGCCTCCAGGGACGCGCCGAGCGCACCGGGGAGGTCGTTGCTCTCCCGCAGGTGGTGGGCCCGTTCGGCGGCCGTCCCCGCCTCCGGCTGGGTGGCCAGGTGCGCAGCGACGGCGGCGTGCAGCCGCACCCGCTCCCCGGGCAGCAGGTCGGCCAGCACCGCCTCCCGCAGCAGGGCGTGCCGGAACCGGTAACGGCCGTCGTCGGAGACCACCAGCAGGTGGTGGTGCACCGCCTCGGTCAGCGCCTGCTCCGTCTCCTCCGGGCTCTTCCAGGAGACGGCGGCGACCAGCTCGTGCCGCACCTGGCGACCGGCGACGGCGGCCACCCGCAGCACCTGCTGAGCGGCCGGGCTCACCTGCTCGACCCGGGCCAGCAGGACGTCGGACAGCCCACCCGGGAGGACCTCACCGGTCCGCCCCGCGGCGACCAGCTCCTCGGCGTAGAAGGCGTTGCCCTCGGCCCGGGCGACGACGTCCTCGACCGTCGCCGCGGACGTCCCCCCGGAGTCGGCGGCCAGCCGGCGGACCAGCTGCTCCACGTCGGGATCCGGCAGCGGGTCGAGCTGCAGCCGCTCGACGCCGGGGAGCCGGACCAGCTCGGCGAGCAGCGGACGCAGCGGGTGCCGGCGGTGCAGGTCGTCGGCACGGTAGGAGGCGACGACGGTGACCGGCTCGCCGACCTGCCGGTCGACCAGCCGGGCCAGCAGGTAGCGCAACAGGTCACGGCTGGACCGGTCGGCCCAGTGCAGGTCCTCCAGCACCACGAGCAGTGGCTGCTGGGTGGCCAGCTCACCGAGCAGGGCGGCCACCGACTCGAACAGCTGGAGCCGGCCGTCGTCGTCCGGCGGGCGGAGCACCGACGGGGGCAGGGACCGGCCCAGCTCGGCCGCGGCGCTGTCGGGTGCCACGGCACCCGGGCCACCGGTTAGCGGGCCGGCCAGCACCGGGTGCCGGGCCAGCACCGGCGCCAGCTCCGGGTCGGCGACGACCGGCCGCAGCAGGTCGACGAAGGGCAGGTACGGCAGGCCGACGTCGCCGAGGTCCACGCAGTGCCCGGTGAGCACCCGTGCACCGCGCCCGGTGGCCTGGCGGCTCAGCTCGTCCAGCAGCCGGGTCTTGCCGACCCCGGCGTCACCGGCCACCAGGACGGCGGACGGGCGCCCCTCGACCGCCTGGTCGACGTGCGTCATCAGCCGGGCCAGTTCCGCGGCCCGGCCGATGAGCGGGGGGTCCTCCCAGCGCGGCACGGCGCCGATGGTGGCAGAGCCCACCGACAGCGGCGCCGGGCCGGTCAGCGGGGCCGCCGCCGGGTGCCGAGCCAGGAGCCGCGGCGACTCCCGTCCCGCCGGGCCGCCGCCCGGACCAGCTCCTGCCGGTAGGCGAGCTCTGCTTCCAGTGCCGGGTTCGGGTAGTGCAGCGCCATGACCGTCTCCTCGTGTCGTCCTGGTCGAACGAGGAGAACGGTCGTCCTGAGGGGGTGCCGGGCACATCGGGCGACCACGCAGTCCTGGGGCGGTCCGAGGCCGGCCGGCGTCTGAGGCCCCTCAGCCCGCGCCTGGGCCTCGGGTCAGCCCACGGTGTAGGTGGCGTCCTCCTCGACGACGTCGCCCGGCTCCTCGACCTCGTCGTCGGTGGCGTCCACCGGTGCGGGCACCGGCTCGTCGACGGCCGGGTCGAACTCGCCGTCGGCGTCGGTGTCCGCGTAGAGGGTGGCGGTCAGCTCGGTGTCCTCGGTCAGCGCCGGGTCCAGCTCCACCGCGACGTCCGGGGTCGTGCCCACCTGCAGCTGCGCGGCGCCGAGCACCTCGTCCTCGGCGCTGATGACGACGAACCCGCCGCCGGGTGCGTTGACCGTCGAGACGACCACGTTGTCCCCCGGGCCGGTCTGGTCCAGGAACTCCAGACCGGCCATGGTGCCGCTGCCCGACTCCCCGCCCGGCGCGATCGTCGTCGCCCCCGAGGTGGCCGGCGACGACGGCGGCGCGTCACCGGCGGGCGCACCCTCGCCGCCGGCACAGGCGGACAGGACGAGGGCGGCGGGGAGGGCCCACAGGGCCCGGCGGGACGTGGTCATGCTGGCGTCCTGCCCCGCAGCACGCCGGACGACACGCGGCGTGCGCCGGTTCACTGCACGACGTACTCGGCGTCCTCGGAGACGAAGTCGTCGCCGTCCGAGTCCGGGGTGCGCTGGTCCAGCGACCGGTCCAGGAGGCCGTCCTCATCGGTGTCGCCGTAGAGGGTGGCCTCGAGCTCGGTGTCCTGGGCCAGCGGCGGGGACAGCACCACCGACACGTCGGTGGCCTCACCGGCCGGGACCGCGGTGTACCCGAGCAACGGGGCGTCCTCGTCGTCGTCGCCGTCGTCCACGGTCACCGCCACGAACCCGTCGACCGGCGCCACCACCCGGGCGACGGTGACCACGTCACCGGCACCGGACTGGTCCTCGAACTCCACCTCGGCCACCTCGCTGGTGATCGCCGGGCTCGTCGTCTCCTCGTCTCCGGGGTCGACCGGGGTCTCGGCGAACGTGGTCCCGACCGCGGGGATGGGCTCGGCCTCCTCCTGGCCACAGCCGGTCAGCACGAGGGCGGCCGCACCAGCGGAACAAAGCAGCGCTGCGCGTGGTCTCATGCAGGACACATGCCCACGGTGCAGGTGCACGTACACGCACCGTGGGCACATCACCAGGAGACCGTGCACCGGCGCACGGGCCGACGAGGACCGGACCACCGCGTGGCCCGGCCCGTGCCCGAGAGGAGCCCCCGTGCCCGACGACGGGACGACGAACGACCTGACCCCGACCGTGTTCGTGCTCTACGGCGCGACCGGCGACCTGGCCCGCCGGATGGTGCTGCCGGCCTTCTTCGAGCTCGCCCAGCACGGGCTGCTGCCCGACGACTGGCGGCTGATCGGCAGCGGCCGCGGCGAGCGCTCCGACGAGGAGTTCGTCGAGCACGTCCGCGGCGCCCTCGAGGAGTTCGGGCCGGACCCGGACCAGGGTCCGTGGGAGGAGTTCTGCGGCCGGCTGCGGTTCGCCGGTGGCGGCTTCACCGCCGACGACCCCGGGGAGCTGGTCGACGCGGTCGCCGACGCCCGCAAGGAGCTCGGCGAGGACGCCCAGCTGGTGCACTACCTCTCCCTGCCGCCCAAGGCCTTCACCGACTACACCCACGCCGTCGGCGCACACGGGCTGGCCGAGGGCTCCCGCGTCGTCTACGAGAAGCCCTTCGGGGACTCCCCCGAGGGCTTCCGTGAGCTGGACGCCGTCGTCCACTCGGTGTTCGACGAGGAGCAGGTCTTCCGGATCGACCACTTCCTGGGCAAGGAGGGCACCCAGGACCTGCACGTGGCGCGGTTCGCCAACGGGCTGTTCGAGCACATCTGGAGCCGCGAGCACGTGGCCCAGGTGCAGATCGACGTCCCCGAGGACCTCGACGTGGCCGACCGCGCCGACTTCTACGACGCCACCGGCGCGACCCTGGACATGCTGGTCACCCACCTGTTCCAGGTCGCCGCCGAGGTGGCCATGGAGCCGCCGGTCAGCTTCTCCGCCGACGACATCCTCTCCGCGCGCGAGTCGGTGCTGAAGCACTTCCGCCCGCTCGCGCCGGAGGACGTCGTCCTGGGCCAGTTCGACGGCTACCGGGAGCTGGACGGTGTGCCCGACGACAGCGAGACCGACACGTTCGTGGCGGCCCGGTTGTTCATCGACTCCGGCCGGTGGCGCGGCGTGCCGTTCCTGCTGCGCACCGGCAAGCGGCTGGCGGACAAGCAGCAGCGGGTGAGCCTGGTGCTGCACCGCCCGAAGGGCCCGGTGCACGACGTGCCGCCGAACGGGAACGTCATCTCGCTGTCCCTGGCCGGTGCCGGTCAGCTCGACGTGGACATCATGGCCAAGCGCCCCGGCCCGGACCTGGCGATGGCCCCGGCGCGGGTGTCGCTGGACCTGTCGAAGGTGCCCGGGGGCCGCCCACTGGCGCCCTACGTCTCCCTGATCCATGACGTGCTGGTCGGTGACCGGTCGCTGTTCACCACCAGCGAGGGTCTGGCCCAGACCTGGCGGGCGCTGCAGCCGGTGCTGGACCACCGCCCCGAGGTGCACCCCTACGCCCCGGGTTCCTGGGGTCCGGCGGCGGCCAACGCGCTGGCCGGCGAGCACGGCTGGCTGCTGGGCGAGACCGAGTAGAAGGTCGAAGGACCCCGTCCTCCTCACCCCTCGCACGCTCGGGGCGAGCCTCGGGACGGGGCCTGACCCCACCGCTCGCAGGCTCGCGGCGGGCCCCTGCACGGGGGCCTGAGCGCAGAACGGCCCCTCTCCTGCGGAGAGGGGCCGTTCTGCGTTGAGGTCCGGACCGGACGCTGGTCGCCTCGCGGCGGTTTGCACATCCGCGGCTCCAGCCCCCGACCGAGGTCGGGGCGGTAGTCCACGGCGGCAGTTATCTAGTGGAGCCCGGGGACACAGGTCGCCCGGCCCGGACGTCGTCCACCGTACCCGTGCAGTCCGGCCCGACACACGTGGCGAGGACCTCAGTCCGAACGCCCGGCCAGACCGGCCGCACCGCGTGCCAGAATCCGGCGCATGAGCGGGGTGGACTTCGACGCGTGGACGGCGCTGGCCGGTGACACCCCCACCTCGCGCACCGAGTGGGCCGCCGTCGTCGGCGCCTGGGCCGAGCCGCACCGCAGCTACCACGACCTCGCCCACCTGGCGGCGGTGCTCGGCATCGTCGACGAGCTGGCCGAGCACGCCGCCGACCCGGTCGCCGTCCGGCTGGCCGCCTGGTACCACGACGTCGCCTACGACCCGCAGCGCAGCGACAACGAGGAGGTCAGCGCCGCGCGGGCGCGGATCGGCCTGCTCGGGCTGGTGGACGACGACACGGTCACCGAGGTCGAGCGGCTGGTGCTGCTGACCGTCGGCCACGGCCCCGAGCCGGACGACACCAACGGTGCCGTGCTCTGCGACGCCGACCTCGCGGTGCTGGCCAGCCCCCCGGCGGCCTACGCCGGCTACGCGTCGGCGGTGCGCGCCGAGTACGGCCACCTCTCCGACGCCGACTTCACCGCCGGACGGATCGCCGTGCTCGAGCAGCTGCTCGCGCTGCCGGAGCTGTTCCGGGTGCCGGTGGCGGCCGAGCGGTGGACCGCCCGCGCGCGGGCGAACCTCACCGCCGAGCTCACCCTGCTGCGCGCGCGTTCTTCCTGATCCGCAGGCCGGCGGCGAGCAGCCGCTGCAGCAGCTCGCGGGAGCCGACCGGTTCGGCGCCCGCGGCGACGGCCTCGGCGTACAGCTCCTCGGGGACGTCGTAGTGGTCGCCCTGGAACGCCCGGCGCGGGATGCCCAGGTGCTCGGCCACGAAGGCGTGCAGCTCGTCGTATCCGGTGTCGCTGACCAGGTGCGACCACCGCCGTCCCCGCCACGGCCAGACGGGGGTGTCGATCAGCAGTGCCACCCGGACAGTGTGCCCCGGCTACGGTCAGTGCGTGACTGAGGAGATCCGCTGGGGAGTCGTCGGGCCGGGCCGCATCGCCGAGCAGGTGGTGAAGGACTTCGCCCACGTGGAGGGCGCGCGGGCGGTCGCCGTCGCCTCCCGCTCGCTCGACCGCGCGCAGGCCTTCGCCGGCCGGCACGGCATCGACCGGGCGCACGGGTCCTACGCCGAGGTCCTGGCCGACCCGGACGTCGACGTCCTGTACATCGCCACCCCGCACCCGCAGCACCACGCCGTCTGCCTCGGCGCCCTCAAGGCCGGCAAGGCACTGCTGGTGGAGAAGTCGTTCACCGCGACCGTCGCCGGGGCCACCGAGGTGGTCGACGCAGCACGCGCGTCCGGCGTCTTCGCGATGGAGGCGATGTGGACACGGTTCCAGCCGGCCGTCGTCCGGGCGCGGGAGCTGATCGCCGAGGGCGCCATCGGTGAGGTGCGCTCCGTGCAGGCCGACCTGGGCGTGTCCCGTGCCTTCGACCCCACCGACCGGCTGTTCGCCAAGGAGCTCGGGGGCGGCGCGCTGCTGGACCTCGGCGTCTACGTCGTCTCCTTCGCCCAGATGCTGCTCGGTGACCCGGACACCGTGACCGCCACCGGCTCGCTGTTCGAGACCGGCGTGGACGCCGAGGCCTCGCTGCTGCTCGGGTACGCCGACGGCCGGTCGGCGACCCTGATGACCTCGCTGCGCAACGCCCTGCCCGGGCAGGCGCGGGTCTTCGGGACGGCGGGCTGGATCGACGTCCTCCCGCGCTTCCACCACCCGCAGACGATCGTGCTGCACCGGACCGGGGCGGACGCGGAGGAGATCACCCTCCCCCAGCTCGGCGGCGGCTACTCCCACGAGCTCATCGAGGTCACCGAGTGCCTGCGGGCCGGGCGGACCGAGAGCGCGGTGATGCCGCTGGCCGACACCCTGGCCGTGCAGTCGGTGCTCGAGCAGGCCGCCGGTCAGCTGGGCGTGACGTTCGTCGAGGACCCCGCCGCCCTCTGACGGGCCGGCGTCCTGGGTGGCGGCTTCGGCGGCCAGGCCGCGCCGCTGGCCTGGGCCGCCGTGGGCACCCGGGTGTGCGTGCCGCCGGCGCTCCGGACGGCGTCGGCGAAGGTGACCGCGTCGCGGGTGGCGGCGCCGCCGGGGTCGTTGTTGAAGTACGTCAGGACGTCGTCGTCGCCGTAGGTGTCCCGGATCCGCTCGGCCCACAGCTGCAGCGTCTCCGGGCGGTAGTCCCAGCCGTCGGCGCCGGTGTGCAGCCGCAGGTAGCCCCACTCGGCGGTCCGCCACAGCGGTGCGATCGGCTGCTCGGCGCGGTCGGCCCAGCACAGCGCCGCCTGGTACCGCTCGAGCAGGCCGCGCACCTCGTCGGTCCACCAGCTCTCGTGCCGCGGCTCCACCGCGACCCGGGTGCCGGCCGGGAACTGGCCCAGGCACTCGCTGAGCAGGTCGACGTCGGCCTGCAGGGTGGGCGGGAGCTGCAGCAGGACGACGTCCAGCCGGTCGCCCAGGCCGGCCACCCGGTCCATCAGCCGGGCCACCGGCTCGGCCGGCTCCCGCAGCCGCTTCATGTGGGTGAGGAACCGGGAGGCCTTCACCGCCCACCGGTAGTCCGGCGGGGTGCGTTCCCGCCAGCGCTCGAAGGTCGTCTGCTCGGGCAGCCGGTAGAAGGCGTTGTTGCTCTCGACGGTCGCGAAGTGCTCGGCATGGTGCTCCAGCCACAGCCGCTGCGGCAGCACCGGCGGGTAGAAGCGGCCCCGCCAGTCGCGGTACTGCCAGCCCGACGTCCCGATGATCACCGTCACCTCAGCCGCCTACCCTCCTCGGCCATGAGCGACTCACCCGCGCGCTTCAAGGACCTGTGCCTCGACGCCGTGGACCACCAGGCACTGGCCGACTGGTGGTGCACCGCGATGGGCTACGTCCGCCGTGACGACGTCGAGCCCGACGAGGAGGGCTGGGTCCGCCCGACGGGATGGCCGGTGCCGATCGTCGACCGGTCCGGCGCCGGTCCGTTGATCTGGGTCGTGCCGGTGCCCGGGGGCAAGACGGTGAAGAACCGCATGCACCACGACGTCGTCGGCGACACCGAGGCGCTCCTGGCCCACGGGGCCATCCTGGTCCGCCGCCGGGACGCCGGACCGGACGACGAGCCGGACGCCGGGACCATCGACTGGGACGTGCTGGCCGACCCCGAGGGCAACGAGTTCTGCTGCTTCGCCCCGAGCCGGACGTGAGCGACCAGCTCCGCGACCTGGTCACCACCCGGCTGGCCGCCCTCTGCCTGAACCGGCGCGGCCGGCCCCGCGGCCTGACCTTCGACGACCACGTCGTCCGGGGCGGCCTGATCCTCGACCTCGCGCTCTGCGGCGCGCTCGTGCACACCGAGGACGCCGTGGAGATGGACCACGCCCGGGCGGCCGCACACGGGCTCGGCGACGTCGCCGCCCAGGCCGACGAGGGCGACGGCTCGTTGCAGGACTGGCTGGACCGGGGCGAGCCCGGCTTCGACGAGTGGGTCGGCCGGCTCGTGCTGGCCGGCGTCTGGAGGCTCCGTCCGTGGTCGCCGCTGCGCCCGTTCCGCAGCTACGACGACGGCGACCCGGCCCGCACGGAGGCCGACCGGGCCAGGGGCCGGACCGGCGAGCACGACGCGGGTGCGAGCCGGCAGACGCTCGCCGTCCTGGCGGTGGGCAAGGTCAGCGCACTGAGCGGGAAGCTCGGCGCGCCGCCGTCCTGGGTGCTGGCCGACCTCGGCGAGGCGCAGTGGGCCGCGGAGCTCGTGGTCGACCGCCTCACCGAGCTGCGGACCCAGATGCGCACGAACGGCCACGACCTCGACGGCCCCGCGATCGGCGACCCCGGGTAGCGGCGGGCGCCCGACCCACGCCGCTGACGATCATGGAGTCAGCGGGCCGACATGCCGGGCAGCATCAGCGGGTCGCCACCGCAGCTCCATGATCGTCGGGAGCGCTCGGGCTGGGGACGCCGACAGGGGCGGCCCGCCGAAGCGGACCGCCCCTGCCGGGCAGTGCTGGTGGTGCAGTGCTCAGCGGGACGCCGAGCGGTGTGGACTCAGAAGTCCATGCCGCCCATGCCGCCGTCGCCGCCACCGGCCATGGCCGGGGCGTTCTTCTCCGGCTTGTCGGCGATGACGGCCTCGGTGGTGAGGAAGAGCGCCGCGATGGAGGCGGCGTTCTGCAGCGCCGAGCGGGTGACCTTGGCCGGGTCGATGATGCCGGCCGCGATCAGGTCCACGTACTCGCCGGTGGCGGCGTTGAGGCCCCAGCCGGTCTCGGAGTTGCGGACCTTCTCCGCCACGACGCCGCCCTCGAGGCCGGCGTTGATGGCGATCTGCTTCAGCGGGGCCTCGAGCGCGACGCGCACGATGTTGGCACCGGTCGCCTCGTCACCCTCGAGGTCGAGCTTGTCGAACGCGACCTTGGTGGCCTGCGCGAGCGCGACGCCACCACCGGCGACGATGCCCTCCTCGACGGCGGCCTTGGCGTTGCGCACCGCGTCCTCGATGCGGTGCTTGCGCTCCTTGAGCTCGACCTCGGTCGCGGCGCCGGCCTTGATGACGGCGACGCCACCGGCCAGCTTGGCCAGGCGCTCCTGCAGCTTCTCGCGGTCGTAGTCGGAGTCCGACTTCTCGATCTCGGCGCGGATCTGGTTGACGCGACCCTGGATCTGGTCGGCGTCACCAGCGCCCTCGATGATGGTCGTCTCGTCCTTGGTGGTGACGAACTTGCGCGCCCGGCCCAGCAGGGACAGGTCGGCGGTGTCCAGCTTGAGGCCGACCTCCTCGCTGATGACCTGACCACCGGTGAGGATCGCGATGTCGCCCAGCATGGCCTTGCGACGGTCACCGAAGCCGGGGGCCTTGACGGCGACCGACTTGAAGGTGCCGCGGATCTTGTTGACCACCAGGGTCGCGAGGGCCTCGCCCTCGACGTCCTCGGCGATGATCGCCAGCGGCTTGCCGGACTGCATGACCTTCTCCAGCAGCGGGAGCAGGTCCTTGACGGTCGAGATCTTGCTGTTGACGACCAGGATGTACGGGTCGTCGAGCACGGTCTCCATGCGGTCGGTGTCGGTCACGAAGTAGGCCGACAGGTGACCCTTGTCGAAGCGCATGCCCTCGGTGAGCTCGAGCTCGAGGCCGAAGGTGTTGCTCTCCTCGACGGTGATGACGCCTTCCTTGCCGACCTTGTCCATCGCCTCGGCGATGAGCTCGCCGATGGCGGGGTCAGCGGCGGAGATCGAGGCGGTGGCCGCGATCTGCTCCTTGGTCTCGACGTCCTTGGCGGTCGCGAGGAGGTACTCCGAGACCGAGGCGACGGCCTTCTCGATGCCCTTCTTCAGGGCCATCGGGTTGGCGCCGGCGGCGACGTTGCGCAGCCCCTCGCGGACGAGGGCCTGGGCGAGCACGGTGGCGGTGGTGGTGCCGTCACCCGCGACGTCGTCGGTCTTCTTGGCGACCTCCTTGACCAGCTCGGCCCCGATCTTCTCGTACGGGTCCTCGAGCTCGATCTCCTTGGCGATGCTCACACCGTCGTTGGTGATGGTGGGAGCGCCCCACTTCTTCTCCAGGACGACGTTGCGGCCCTTGGGGCCAAGCGTCACCTTGACGGCGTCGGCGAGGGTGTTCATGCCCCGCTCGAGTCCGCGGCGCGCCTCTTCGTCGAACGCGATCATCTTGGCCATGTGGTGATGTCCTCCATGCGTGGATCGCTGGCTGGTCAGGTCCGGCGCCCGCGACGGACGACACCGGTGCTGCGAACGCTCCTGCGGTCCGCGCCCCGGTGCCTCACCGTTCCGACCTGGCTGGCACTCGGGTAACCCGAGTGCCAGCCCAAAGTCTGGCACTCGACCCAGGCGAGTGCAAGAAGGGGGGGCGACGCCCCCCGGTCCGGGACGCAGCGAGGCCCGGCCCCCGACCGGGGACCGGGCCTCGTGGTGCCGCCCGGATCAGGCGTTCTGCACGGCGTCCGCCTGCGGGCCCTTCTCGCCCTGGACGACCTCGAAGCTGACCCGCTGGCCCTCTTCGAGGCTCTTGTAGCCGTCCATCTGGATGGCCGAGTAGTGGACGAAGACGTCCTGGCCGCCGTCGACGGCGATGAAGCCGAAGCCCTTCTCGGCGTTGAACCACTTCACGGTGCCCTGTGCCACGTGTGCTCCCACGTTCAGTGCGTGCGGACGGCCCCTTGAGACTCGAGGGGCCGGGTCTCGCTCTTCCGCCCGCCGAACACGAACGTGGAACTCGAACCGCGCGGAACGGTACAGCAGGGGTGTCCCAGGTCACGGTCCTGACCACGCGATACACCCGTCCGAGTGCTGCCGCGGCGGTGTCCCAGGCCCCGGCAGGGGCCTTCCCTCAGGCGATGAGGCCGGCCTCGCGCAGCGACTTCAGCGACGGCTGCACGTGGTGCGAGGGGCCGACCACCGGCAGCAGCGGGTCGAGGGTCTTCAGCCCCTCCCCGGTGTTGAGGACGACGACCTCCTGCGTCGGGTCGATCAGCCCCTTCTCCACCAGCTGCCGCAGGACCGCGGTCGTCACGCCACCGGCGGTCTCGGCGAACACGCCCGTGGTGCGGGCCAGGTCCCGGATGCCCTGCACGATCTCGTCGTCCCCGACCCGGCCGACCGAGCCGCCGGTGCGCCGGATGGCGTCCAGCGCGTACGGGCCGTCGGCGGGGTTGCCGATGTTCAGCGACTTGGCGATCCCGGTGGGCTTGACCGGCTTGACGACGTCCCAGCCGTTGTCGAAGGCGGTGGCGATCGGGTCGCAGCCGGCCGACTGGGCGCCGAAGACCTTCCACTCGGTGTCGGCGACGATGCCGGCCGCGACCAGCTCCCGCCAGGCCTTGTCGACCTTGGTGAGCAGCGAGCCGGACGCCATCGGGATGACCACCTGCGCCGGGATCCGCCAGCCCAGCTGCTCGGCGATCTCGTAGCCCATCGTCTTGGAGCCCTCGGCGTAGTAGGGCCGGACGTTCTGGTTGACGAAGGCGGTGTCCTCGAACTCGTCCGTCTCGGCGAGCTCGCTGGTCAGCCGGTTGACGTCGTCGTAGGACCCCTCGACGGCCACCAGCGCCTGGCCGTAGACCGCCGACTGGGTGATCTTGCCCGGCTCGAGGTCGCTGGGCACGAAGACGAAGGAGGGCAGCCCCATCCGGGCGGCGTGCGCGGCGACGGAGTTGGCCAGGTTGCCGGTGGAGGCACAGGCGATCTTGGTGTAGCCGAAGCTCTTCGCGGCGGTGGCGGCCAGGCTCACCACCCGGTCCTTGAACGAGTGGGTCGGGTTGGCCGAGTCGTCCTTCACCCAGAGCCCACCGGTGAGGCCGAGCTCGGCGGCCAGCCGGTCGGCGCGCACGAGCGGCGTCATGCCCGGGTCGAGGCTGACCCGGGAGGCCGGGTCGTGCCCGACCGGGAGCAGGGCCACGTAGCGCCAGATGTTCTGCGGCCCGGCCTCGATCTGTTCGCGCGTCACCGCGCGCATGAGCTCGGGGTCGTAGTCGACCTCCAGCGGGCCGAAGCACTCCGCACAGGCGTGCTCGGCGATGAGCCCGAAGGTGGCGCCGCAGTTGCGACAGACCAGGCCACGGGCCGGGTTGGGGGCGATCTGTCCACCGGCGGTGGAGTCTGCCTGGGCGGAACCGGGAGCGGTCAGGGTCATTCGACGACTACCTCCTCATCTTCCCCGCGCCGGGCCGTCGAGCCGCGCGGGACGGAATTGGCACCTCACGCTGCGCATACGCGCAGGTCGCGGTTGCCGGGGCTTCAGCGGGCCGTGTCCCTCTGCCCCTCTGGATGAGTGGAACGGGGGGAACTCTACCCGGGGTCCTTCCGCCGGTGCGGCACCGCCAGGATGGAGCGGTGGCCACTCGCATCGTCTACACCGACCTGGACGGCACGATGGTGGGTCCGCGCGGCTCCTTCTGGCACACCGCCGACCGGGAGCTGACCGCCTCCCCCGCCGCCGCGCTGCTCGAACTGCACCGGGCCGGCGTGGCTCTGGTGCTGGTGAGCGGCCGCACCCACGCGCAGCTGCTGGAGGCCGGGCGGATCTTCGCCGTCGACGGCGCGATCGCCGAGCTGGGCTCGCTGGTCAGCTGGCACGGCGGCCGGGAGACCCACCTGCTCACCGGCGACCTGCCCGCACAGTTCGCCGGCCGGACGCCGATGGACGTGCTGGCCGAGCTCGGGATCGTCGACGCGCTGACCGCCGCGCACCGCGGCCGGCTGGAGTGGCACGACCCCTGGCACGCGACCCACTCCGCCGACGCCCTGCTGCGTGGCCGGGTCGACGCCGCGGCGGTCGACTCCTGGCTGGCCGAGCGGGGCTGGGGCTGGCTGACGCTGAACGACAACGGCGCGGTCCCGGCCACCGCCCGGATGACGCTGGACGCCGAGGCCCTGCCACCCCACGTCTACCACCTGATGCCGCGGGGGATCTCCAAGGGGGCCGCGATCACCTGGGACCTCGCCCGCCGCGGGCTCACCGCCGCCGACGCCGTGGCCGTCGGCGACAGCGTGAGCGACCTGGAGATGGCCCCGGCGGTCGGCCGGCTGTGGGTCACCGCGAACGGGGCTGCGGTCGACGGCATGGCGGCCCGGCTCGACGCCGTCCCCAACGCCGTCGTCACCGACGCCCCGATGGGCGAGGGCTGGGCCCAGGCCGTGCTCGCCAGCCTCTGACCCACTCAGCAGTGATCAGGTCCCCTGATCAGGAACTGTCCCCCTGCACCAACGCTGGTGCAGGGGGACAGCCGGTGATCAGGTCACCTGATCACCGCTGGGGTCAGCTGGTGACGTCCTTGCGGGCGAAGTGGCGGAAGGCCAGCGCGGTGAAGACGGCGGAGTAGACCAGCCCCTGGACCACGCCGCGGAACAGGTCCCCGGAGTCGACCGGGGTCTGCAGCAGGTCGGTCCAGGCGTAGTTGAACGCGGTCGGGAACCAGTCGCGGATGCCGCCCAGCTGCTCGACCTGCTCCAGGACGGCGAACACCACCGTGCTGAACACCGCCCCGCCGACCGCGGCCAGCGGCGCGTCGGTGACCGTGGAGAGCCAGAACGCGAGGGTGCCCACCACGAGCAGGTGGACGGCGAGGTAGCCGACCATCCCGGCCAGCCGGAGCAGCGCCGTCCCCTGGTCCAGCGCGACCCCGACCGGGGTCTGCACGTCGCCGAAGCCGAAGGCGATCCCACCGGCGACCACCGCGACGACGACCAGCAGCACCATCGCGCCGACCGACAGGACGAGGGCGGCCAACCACTTCTGCCGCAGCAACCGGGCCCGCGGCACCGGTGTGGCCAGCGCGTAGCGCAGTGACCCCCAGGACGCCTCGCTGGCCACGGTGTCGCCGAAGAACAGCGCGAAGACGACGACCAGGAAGAAGCCGGTGGTGGCGAAGAGGGTGAACAGCGTGAGGTTCAGCCCGCTCGCCGAGGCGACGTCCACCAGGTTGATCCGGCTGTTCTCCTCCGCCTCCTCGGTGCCGCCCAGCTGCAGGGCGCCGATGAGGATCAGCGGCAGCGCCGCCATCAGTGCGAACACACCGAGGGTGCGGCGGCGCTTGAACTGACGGCGCAGCTCGACGCCCAGCCGCAGCGTCCGCTCCGGCCGGTACCCGGCCGCCGCTCCCGTCGCCTGCGGCGCCGCCGCGACCTCGGACCCAGCTCGGCTCATGACTCCCCCACCAGTGACAGGAACGCGTCCTCCAGGCGGCGGCGCGGGGTGAGCTGGTCGACCCCGATGCCGGCCTCGACCAGCGCGGTCAGCGCGACCGCACGGGTGGTCGGACCCAGGTCCACGACCAGGCCCTCCGTGCTCCGCTCCACCTCACCGACCCCGGGCAACCCGGCCAGGACGGCGACCGCCCGGTCGGTGTCGGCCGGATCGGCCAGCCCGACCAGCACCGCTCCACCGGTGCCGACGATCTCCTCCACCGTGCCCTGGACGATCTTCTGCCCCTTGGCCATGACCACGACGTGGCTGCAGGTCTGCTCGATCTCCGACAGCAGGTGGCTGGAGATGATCACGGTGCGACCGGTCTCCGCATAGGACCGGAGCACGTCGCGCATCGCGTGGATCTGCGGCGGGTCCAGCCCGTTGGTCGGCTCGTCGAGCACGAGCAGGTCGGGCAGGCCGAGCATCGCCTGGGCGATCGCGACCCGCTGCCGCATCCCCTGGCTGTAGCTGCGCACCCGCTTGTCCAGGGCGACGCCCAGCCCGGCGATCTCGATCGCCTCCTCCAGGTGGGCGTCGGCCAGCGGACGGCCGGTGGCGGCCCAGTAGAGGGTCAGGTTGTCCCGCCCGGACAGGTGCGGCTGCAGGCCGGTGCCCTCCACGAAGGACCCCAGCCGGGACAGCACGGGCGCACCCGGCCTGGCGGCGTGGCCGAACACCTCGATCCGGCCCTCGGTCGGGCGGATCAGCCCCATCAGCATCCGCAGCGACGTCGTCTTCCCCGCCCCGTTCGGGCCGAGCAGGCCGAGCACCTGGCCGCGGCGGACCTCGAAGGAGAGGTCCCGGACGGCGACGAACCCGTCCCCGTAGGCCTTGGTGACCCCCTCGAAGCGCAGCGGCACGTCCTCCCCGTCCGGCGCGGACACCGACACCCGCCGGCGCCGGCGCCGGCCGATCAGGACGGCGGCCAGCCAGCCCAGCGCGCCGAGGGCGGCCAGGACGGCGAGCAGCACCCACCAACGGGCCGAGCCGGCGGTGGCCTGCACCTCGCCCGGCACCACCGGCGCTGCGACCGCCGCACCGTCGGCCAGGCCGACCGTCGAGACCTCCGACGACGCGGGCAGGGCGTAGGCCTGGTCGGTCGAGGAGACGACCACCCGCAGGGTGTGGCCGGCCTCGAACCGGTGGACGATGGCGGGCAGGGTCACCGGCACCTCGGTCGGGGCGGCCGGGTCGGTGGAGAGACCGGTCAGCTCCAGCGGCGCGACCAGCCCGCTGGGCAGGGTCGTCGTGCCGTCCGGGCCGACGTCGTAGAGCTTGGCGAAGAGCGTCGCCGTCCCGTCCGGCGCGGACACGGCGAGGGTGGTGGTCGGCGCCCCGACCACCTCGAGGGCCTCGGTGAGCTCCGGGCTGTCGAACTCGGCGTACTGCCCCGGGATCTCCAGCGTCGTCCCGGCCAGGGCAGCTCCGACGGAGCCGAGGCCGGGGACGGTCGTGAGGGCGGCCGGGCTGCCGCCGGCGGGGGTGACCACCGGTCGGGTGGGCCCGGCCAGCTCGACCAGCCGGTCCGCGACGGGCTCGGTGCCGGCCAGCCCCGGGTACTCGTCGACGGTGACGACCTGCGAACCGCCCTGCACCCGCCCCACCCCGGCGCCCAGGCCGGTCGGGGCCGGGTAGCGGAAGCCGCCGCGCTCGCCGTCGGCGCCGTTGAGGTGGACGTCGAACCAGTCGGCGACCTCGTCCCGCAGCTCCGCGGTGACCCGGCTGGAGGGCGAGGCGTCGTGGCCGCCGGCGAACCAGACCATCCGCACGTCGGTGCCGTTGGCGGCGATGCCCCGGGCGTTGGCGTCGGCCTCGCCGAGCCCGAACAGCGAGTCCTGGGTGCCCTGCAGCAGCAGCGTGGGCGCGGTGATCCGGTCGAGGACACCCGCCGGGCTGCTCCGCTCCAGGACGGCGGCGACCTCGGGACTGAGCTCGCCGGTCGAGGCCGCGGTCTCGTAGGCCGCGCAGATGTCGGCCCGGAAGCGCCCGCAGGTCAGCGCCTGCACGAGGGCCGGGTCGAGGCCTTCGGCCGGGGACGCGGCACCGTTGCCGCCCACGCCGGGGAGCCCGTCGCCGGTGGGCAGCGCCCCGCTGCCGAAGAACAACCCGGCCCAGGTCCGCTTGAACACCCCGGCGTCGTCGGTGCGCGGCACGGCGGCGGGGGTCCCGGCCGTCACGACCGCGGCCTGGTCGGGGAAGAACGCCGTGGTCAGCGAGTTCCAGGTGATCTGCGGGGCGATCGCGTCGATGCGCGGGTCGTAGGCGGCCGCCAGCAGGGAGACCGCACCGCCGTAGGAGGCGCCGGCGACGCCCACCCGCGGGTCACCGGCGGCGTCGAGGACGACGTCGTCCCGCGTCGCGAGCAGGTCGATCAGGGTGCTGACGTCGGCCACCTCGTAGCGCGGGTCGTTCAGCCCGATCTGTCCGCTGCTCGTGCCGAAGCCCCGCGCGGACCAGGCGAGCACCACGAACCCGCGGCTGGCCAGCCGGCGCGCGTCGGCAGCGACCGACTGCTTGCTGCCGCCGAAGCCGTGGGCGAGGAGGACGGCCGGCGCGGGGCCGGCGGCGGCGGGCAGGTACAGCGTGGTGTCCAGCTCCACGGCGTCGGCACCCTCGCCGGAGGGGACCCGGGCCTCCTCGGTGGTGACGTCCTCGGCGGCCCGGGCAGGCCGGTCGGTGCCGGCGAGGACGACGGCGAGGACGGGGAGGGCGAGGAGGAGGACGATCAGGGCGGCGAGCACCGGCTGGGCGCCGAGGCGCGAGCCGATCCGCGCCGGCCCGGGAGCGGTGCGCACGTGGGCGGCAACGGACGGCGAGGCCTCGGTGTTCCGCGAGCCGGCCGACTCGCAGTCGGTCAGGGCCGCCAGTTGCCGGTGGCGACCACGACGAGGCCGGGGTCGGCGACGCCGGGCACCTCGAAGTAGCGCGCGACCGGGCCGGTCACGTCCGGGAACTGCTCGACCAGCTGAGCAGCGGCCTGCTGCTGCACCGTGTCGCCCTCGCTGTAGTAGACGGTGGTGGTCGCCACGTCGCTGACCGGCGAGCCCGCGGTGCCGATCACCTCCCAGCCGGCTGCGGCGAACTGGTCGCCGATGCTGCCGGCCAGCCCGGTGATGCTGGTGCTGTTCAGCACCGTGACCGGCGCGAACACCGCCCCCACCGGCTCTGCGCTGACCGCCTCCGGCGCCGGCACGCTCTCCGGCACCGGCGTGACCGCAGCCTCGCTGGCGGTCGGCACCGGGGTCTGCGCCGAGGTCTCCTCGGTACCGGGCCCGGTGAACGTCCAGACGCCCAGCACCACGAGCGTGAGGACGACGACGGCGAGCAGGCCCTGCACCCCGCGGCGCGGGCCCCGGGGCACCTCGTCGGTGTGCAGGTCCCCACGGCCGGGGCCGGAGCGCGCCGGCGCGGCCTCGGGTCGGGCCGGCGGCGCAGTGCGCCGTCCGTCCTTCTTCCGGGCGGCCTCGGCCGCCTGCCGCTCCTGCCGGGCGGCGGCCCGGCCACCCACGGGGACGTCGACGGCCCGCCGCGCCGGACCGGACGGCGGCCCCTGCTCCGGTGCCGGCTCGGCCGGGGGGGTGCGCACGTCGGCACGCCGGGGCACGGCCGGGGTGGGCGTGGGCGCGCGCCCGGCGGCGCTGCTCCCCCGCCCGGGCAGCTGTGGTGCACGCAGGGGCGCCACGGGCGCTGCCGGAGTGGCGGGTACGGCGGTCCACGCCGACTCCTCCGGCACCGCCCCGGAGACCCGCTGGGTGACGTCCGCCGGTGGTGCGCTGGGCTCGGCCGCCCAGGTCGGCATGCCCGTCGTCATCGGGGCCGCCGTCGAGCCGGTGGGCTCGACGCGCCACCCCGTCGGCTCGGCGCGCCGATCCGTGGGCCCGGACGCCGGGCGGGCAGGCGCCGGCGGCGTGCGGCGGGGCTCCACGGCGGGGATGGCCGGCGAGGAGCTGAACGGAGTGGGTGCGGCCGGCGTGGCGGCGGTCAACGGGCCCGAGACCGGCGGCACCGGCCGCGGCGCGGGCGTCTGGGGACCGGCGACCGCCGGACGACCCCCGGCGGTCGCCGGGTCCGTCCGCCGTCGTCCGCCGACCGGGGGCGGTGCGCTGGGCCGGCCGGCCGGGCGGCGGAGCAGCGGGTCCTCCCCCGCAGGCAGCAGGCCCTCCCGCCGGCGCTCGGCCCGGCTCTGCCGCGGCAGCGTCATCGCCGTGTCGCTGTCGGGCCCGGGGCCCTGGGGTGGGCGTGGGGTCACCGCGCGGGGCGCCGAGAGGCTCGGCTGTTCGTGCTGGCGACCGGGTTCGTCGGGCGGCTGGACAGCGGGGTCGGTACGCCGACGACCCGGGCTCGGGGTCGCCTCGGACGGACTTCCCTCACCGAACGGCGCCGCATGCCTCCCCACAGTGAGACAGGCTAGTCGTGACGGAGGTCCGTGCCCAGGACCCTGCCGGAGCGCTGACGCTGCCGCCCGGCCCGCATCCGACGCAGCCGACGCACCAGCAGCGGGTCGGCGACGAGGGCCTCCGGACGGTCGATCAGGGCGTTGAGCACCTGGTAGTAGCGGGTGGACGTCATCCCGAAGCGCTCCCGGATGGCTGCTTCCTTGGCGCCAGGGAAGCGCCACCACTGACGCTCGAAGGCCAGGATCTCCCGTTCCCGCGCGGGAAGACCCACAGTCGTGTCGTCCTCGTGCGTCCCGCCCGTCACAGCAGCACCGTCCGCTGCGGTGCCCTGCGCCGTCCCGGGGTCGGTCCCGACCGCTGCCGGGCGCTCCTCCGCCGCCGGCCCGACGGGCTGCGCGGGGTCCTCGCTCATGGTCCTGCCTCCGGGGAAGGTCGTCGGCCGGGCCTGCGCCTGGCACCGGGAGGGGTGATCCGGACCCCTCGACGGTAGTCGCGTCACCGCCGCTGCGGACCGGGACACCCGGGCGCGCCGCCGGCCCGCGGAGACCCGTGGAGACCGGTCAGATGCCGGCCGGTAGCGGGGCGGCGGCCCGCCGGTTGCTGTGCGCGTTCCGCAGGGTGTCGACGGTGAACACGGCCAGCGCGAGCCAGACGACGGCGAACCCGACGAGCCGGGCCGGCGGCATCGGCTCGCCGTAGACGAAGACGCCGATGGACAGCTGCATCAGCGGCGTGACGTACTGGAGCAGCCCGATCGTCGACAGCGGGACCCGGCTGGTGGCGGCGGCGAACAGCAGCAGCGGGACGGCGGTGGCGAGCCCCGAGCTGACCAGCAGCAGCGCCTGCCCCACGCCCGCCGTCCCGAAGGCGGCGTCGCCCTGCGCGCCCATCACCGTGATGACGGCCAGCGCCGGCAGGAACACCACCGCCGTCTCCACGAACAGACCCGGTGCGGCATCGACCCGGACCAGCTTCTTCATCAGGCCGTAGAGGCCGAAGCTGACGGCCAGGGCGAGGGAGATCCACGGCGGGTGGCCGTAGTCGACGGTCAGGACCAGGACCGCGACCACGGCGATCGCGACGGCGACCCACTGCAGCCGGCGCAGCCGCTCCCGAAAGACGAGCACGCCGAACAGGACGCTGACCAGCGGGTTGATGAAGTAGCCGAGCGAGGCCTCGACGACGTGCCCGGAGTTGACCGCGTAGACGTAGATGAGCCAGTTCGCCGCGATGAGCACGGCGGCGACCGAGAGCACGAGCAGCGCCCGCCGGTCGGTGACCACGGCGCGCACCTGGGTCCAGTTCCGCCGGACGGTCAGCAGGAGGCCGACGAACAGCAACGACCAGACCACCCGGTGCGCGACGATCTCCAGCCCCCCGGCCGGCTCCAGCAGGGGGAAGTAGAGCGGGAACACACCCCACAGGGAGTAGGCGCCGAGCCCGGCGAGCACCCCCACGCGCCGTTCGTCCACCGGCGAACCGTACGCCCGCGGCCACCGCCCTCCTGCGTCCCCCACGGGCCTACCGTGGTCGACGTGCACGCGGGACGCCCCAACCCGGCTCAGTGGCTCTGGTACGCCTACGGCGGTGGCCTGCCGCCGTCGCTGTCGGACTGGGTGCTCGAGGACACGACCCGCCGCACCTGGGTCTGGCGGCACCTGGCCCGCGCCCTGGTCCAACTGGCCCCGGTGCTGCTGCTGTGCCTGCTGGTCCCCCCCGTCCCCTTCGACATCCGGCTCACCGCCACCCTCGGCGGGGTGGTCATCGGGTTGCTGTTCTCGGTGGCCTACATGACCGAGACGACCGAGCACCGCGCGGTGAAGGCCGGCTGGCCACCCGGGACGACGGCCGCGCTGCGCGCCGATCGGGCCGAGCGGGAGCGGATCGAGCGCCAGGCCCGGTACCGCTCGGGCGGCGCAGGCAGCTTCGACTGATGAAGGCCCCCCGTGCCCCCCACCACTCGCACGCTCGCGGCGGGCCCCTGCACGGGGGCCACACGACCCGCCGGTCGCTGCTCGTCGCAGGTGGCGCCGCACTCGGCGTCGCCGCCTGTGCCCGCGGGCCGCAGTTCCCCGAGGTGACCGGCGCCGGGCAGGGCGACGCGGTGGTGGCGCTGGCCGACGTGCCGGTCGGCGGCGGCTACGAGGTGTCGCTCGACGGGCGGGCCGTGCTGGTCACCCAGCCGTCGGCGGGCACGGTGGCCGCGTTCGACGCCGAGTGCCCGCACGCCGGCTGCACCGTCCGCGCCACCGACGACGGACTGGCCTGCCCCTGCCACGGCTCGGCCTTCGACCCGGCCACCGGCGAGGTGCTGCAGGGGCCGGCCACCGAGCCGCTGACCGCGATCGGGGTGGCGGTGCAGGGCGCCGACGTCGTCCTGACCTGAGCCCTACTCCTCGATGCGGAAGCCGATCTTCATCGTCACCTGGAAGTGGGCGACCTCGCCGTCGACGACGTGGCCGCGGATCTCCTGGGTCTGGAACCACTCGATGTGGCGCACCGTCTCCGAGGCCTTGCGCACGGCCGTGCGGATGGCGTCGTCCACGCTGGTGGTGGAGCTGCCGACGATCTCGCTCAGCCGGTACACGTGGTCGCTCACGACGGGACTCCTCGACGCCGGCTGCCCGGGCGGCAGCGCTCGGCTCGACCCTGGCACGGTCGGACGCGACCCGCGAGCGGGGTGGAGCCCCATGTCCGGATTGAACGGACGACCTTCCGCTTACAAGGCGGGTGCTCTACCACTGAGCTAATGGGGCGACCCGGAGGAGGTTACCGGGGCAGGGCGGGCTCGCCGGAGACCCGGCGGCCGGTCGGCTCAGGCGGCGTCGTAGCCGGCGGCGGGGTCACCGGAGACGTACTGCGCCGGGTCGCTGTCGACGGTCGCCCCGGCGGCGAGCCAGCGGGCGAACCCCTCGGGGTCGCGGCGCTCCAGCTCGTCCAGCGCCTCCTGCCGGCGGTGCACCAGCTGCTGCCGGGCCACCGGCTCGCGGGTCTGGGCCAGCGCCGCCGACGTGCGCACCCACTCCCGGCCCAGCGCCGGCACCGACAGCGCCCGCACCCAGCCGTCGTCCGTGGTCAGTGGCAGCACGACCGCCGGGGTGCCCCGCCGGTCGGCCCGGACCGACCGCACCGCCCACCGGACCAGCACGGCCAGCAGCCCGGCCGCCACGAGCAGCACCGTGATCGCACCGCCGGCCACCACGGCACAGCCGCTGAGCACCAGCAGCACGGCCACAGTGGCCACCGCGCTGCGCCAGGCGGCGTCGACGGCCGCCTGCCCCGGGTCCCGGACTGCCGCGTCGCGGGCGATGCCCGCAGCGAGGCAGGCCGCGACGCTCGCGGCCAGCGCCACGGCGATCATGCCGGGCAGCCCGAGCGACACCCCGCCGATCGCCGCCAGCGCACCGCCGAACAGCACGAGCAGTCCCAGGGCGGAGCGGGTGAGCAGGGCACGGAGGGGCACCGGTGGCCTCCAGGGAGCAGGCGGTGGGCAGAGCTGGCCCTTCCTTTCCCCGCATCGTGCTTGATCACCCCTGCCGAGGTGGCGAGGGAGCGACAGCACGGGCCGGATGACGGGCACCCGCCAGCCGAGCGATCCGCGGCACCCAGGGAACTCACAGCTCACCACCAGTCTCGAGCCAGTCCGGGGTAGCACAGTGGTGTCTGCGCGGCGGGGAGGTCCTGCCGTGAGGAGGGACTTCCCGTGAGTGAGCAGAACCGTCCGGCCGACGAGACGGGCCACGGCACCGACCGCAGTGCCGGTTCCGGCTGGGCGCCACAGCAGAGCCGCCCGGCGTCCGCCCACCAGATCCCCGGCTCCGAGCAGCCGATGAACGCACCGACCGAGCAGTTCCCGACCGCGGCGCAGCCGTCGGTCACCCAGCCGGCGCCCGGCCCGACCACGGCCCACCAGCCGTGGCCGCCGGCCGGCTACGGCACCCCCGGGTACCAGCGCGCCACCGGGGCGGGCGCCCCGGCCGGTGCGGTGCCCCCCGCCTTCCAGACCGCCGCTCCCCAGACCCAGGCCTTCCCGCAGCCGGCCTACGGCCCGCAGCCCTTCCCGGCCGGGACGGCGCCGTTCCAGCCGGCGCGGCGGACCGGGCGCTGGCGGCTGGGCGTGGCCGGGCTGGTCGCCGGTGCGCTGATCGGCGGCGGCGCCGGCGCCGGCGTGGTCGCGCTGAGCGACGTGGACGCCGTGGTCAGCGCGAGCGGGACGACCACGCAGCCCGTCGTCATCGAGGACGCCGAGCGGGCGACCAGCACGACGGCCGCCGCCGCCGCGGCAGCCCCCAGCGTCGTCACCCTGTACGTGAGCGCCGCCGCGGGCTCGGGGTCGGGCTCCGGCGTCGTCCTGTCCGAGGACGGCTACGTGCTCACCAACAACCACGTGGTGAGCCTGAACAACGGCACCGCCGACGTGACCGTGCAGGTGCGCACCTCCGACGGGACCGTCTACGACGCCACCGTCGTCGGCACCGACCCCAGCAACGACCTCGCCGTGGTCAAGCTGGCCGACGCCGGCGGGCTGACCGCCGCGGTCTTCGCCGACTCCGAGGCGGTGCAGGTCGGTGACCTCGCGGTCGCCATCGGTGCGCCGCTGGGCCTGACCAACACGGTCACCGACGGGATCATCAGCGCCACCAACCGGGCCGTGCAGGCCGGGTCGACGCAGGACGAGAACACGGTGATCGACGCCCTGCAGACCGACGCGGCCATCAACCCGGGCAACTCCGGCGGTGCGCTGGTCAACGCCGACGGCGAGGTCATCGGCATCAACACCGCGATCGCCTCGGTCGCCAGCACCGGCCTGCCCGGTCAGGAGACGACCAGCGGGAACATCGGCGTCGGCTTCGCCATCCCGTCGAACACGGCGCAGCGGATCGCCGAACAGATCATCGACACCGGCTCGGCCACGCACGCCCTGCTCGGGGTGAGCGCCCGCACCGCGGCCGACTCCGGTTCGGCCGTGGGCGAGGGCGCCCTGGTGGCCACGGTCTCCGACGGCTCCGCCGCCGACGACGCCGGCCTGCAGGCCGGCGACGTGATCACCGCGGTGGGCGACCGGCCGATCACGACCTCCACCGAGCTGACCGCCGCGATCCGCAGCGCCCAGCCCGGCGACGAGATCACGCTGACCGTCCGCCGCGACGGGGACAGCTCCGAGGTCGACGTCACCCTGGACGAGACCTCGAACTGAGGAAGGACCCCTCTGACCGACGACCCCGGTGCCGAGCCCCCTCGGCCCCGGGGTCGTCGCACGTCCGCAGGAGGGCTGCCCCGAACCGACGCCTAGGCTCGGACGGGTGCCGGGACCCCAGCTGACCACCCCGCTGGTGGAGTCGCTCGACGACCCCCAGCGCGCCCGCGACCTGGCGAAGATGAAGCGGCTGGCCACCGGGCTGTTCGTGCTCGCGGCCGTGGTCTTCCTGGTCTGCGTGCTGCTGGGCGAGGAGACCGGCACCTGGGTCGGGTACGTGCGGGCCACCGCAGAGGCGTCCATGGTCGGGGCGCTGGCCGACTGGTTCGCCGTCACCGCGCTGTTCCGGCACCCGCTGCGGCTGCCGATCCCGCACACCGCGATCATCCCGCGCAAGAAGGACCAGATCGGCACGAGCCTGGGCACGTTCGTGCGGGAGAACTTCCTGACCCGGGCGGTCGTCGACGAGCGGCTGGCCACCGTCGACGTCCCCGGCCGGCTGGGCGCCTTCCTGGCCTCGCCCGGTCGCGCCGAGCGGCTCGCCGGCGACGCCGGCGCCGCCCTCGGCGGACTCACCGACCTGCTGAAGGACGACGAGCTGCAGCCCGCCGTCGCCGCCCTGGTCGACCGGAAGCTCCGCGAGACCCCCGCCGCGCCCGCCGTGGCCCGGGGCATCGAGCTCGTCGTCGACGGCGACCGGCACCAGGAGGTGCTCTCGGCCGCGCTCACCGGGCTGGCGAACTTCCTGGCCGACAACCGGCTGGTGTTCCGCACCCGGCTCGGCGACGCCTCGCCCGTCTGGGTGCCCGACTGGGTCGACGACCGGGTGTTCGACCGGGTGTTCGACCTGCTCCAGGGCTTCCTCGCCGAGGTGGGCGAGGACCCTCGGCACGAGCTGCGCCGCAGCTACGACAAGCGGCTGCGGGCCTACGTGCACACGCTGCGCACCGATCCCGAGGCCGCGGCCCGGGTCGAGCGGTTCAAGGAGGAGCTGCTGGACCACCCGGCCGTCCGCACCTGGTCGGGCTCGCTGTGGAGCACCGCGAAGAACGCCGTCGTCACCGCCGCAGCCGACCCGGACTCCGAGCTGCGGGCGCGGGTGGTCGGGCTGATCCGGTCCGGCGCGCAGCTGCTGCAGACCGACCCGACCATCCGCGAACTGGTGCAGCGGCAGACCCAGCGGGCCGCCGGGTACGCCGTCGAGCGGTTCTCCGGCGACGTGGCCGACCTGGTGGGCGCCACCGTGGCCCGCTGGGACACCGAGGAGACCAGCCGGCGGATCGAGCTCCAGGTCGGTCGTGACCTGCAGTGGATCCGGGTGAACGGCACGGTGGTGGGCGGCCTGGCCGGCCTGGTCATCTACACCGTCGCCCAGCTGCTGGGCTGAGCCGACCGCTCAGCCCAGCTGGAAGCCGCTCCAGCGGAACCCCGGCGAGACCACGCAGCTGACCAGCACCTCGGTGCTCACCGGCCGGGTGCGCTGCCACCGCCCGGCCGGCACCAAGACCTGGACCAGCTCCGGCCCCAGGGTCACCGCCGTCGCGACGCCGGCATCCGGCGTGTCGGCGAGCTGCAGGGTGAGCTCCCCGGGTCCGTGCCACAGCCAGAGCTCGTCGGCGTCGACCCGGTGCCAGGCGGAGTGCTCTCCCCCGGCCAGCAGGAAGACGATGGCCGTCGCCGCCGGCCGGTCACCGGCGACCGCGGGGGACGTCCAGGTGCGCCGGTACCAGCCGCCCTCCGGGTGCGGCTCGAGCCCGAGCCGCACCGCCGTCGCCGGCCGATCCTGCGCAGCAGGCCCGGCCGGTCCGGTCACCGGCGGGCGGAAGCCGCGGCGTAGAGCGCGATCCCGGCCGCGACGCTGACGTTCAGCGACTCGGTGTCCTTGGTGATCGGGATGGACAGGACGACGTCGCAGCGCTCGCGGACCAGGCGGGACAGCCCGGCGCCCTCGGCACCGACCACCAGCGCGACCGGGTCGGCGAACCCGTCGTACTCGTGGATGCCCATGTCCCCGTCCGCCGCCAGGCCCACCGTCTGCAGGCCGGCGTCCTGGTAGGAGGCCAGGCTGCGGCCCAGGTTGACGGCTCTGGCCACGCGCAGCCGGGCCGCCGCGCCGGCGCTGGTGCGCCAGGCCGAGCCGGTCATGCCCACCGCGCGGCGCTCGGGCACGACGAGACCGTGGGCGCCGAAGGCCGCGGCCGAGCGGATGACCGCGCCCAGGTTGCGCGGGTCGGTGACGCCGTCCAGCGCCACGACCAGCGGCGGGCGGCCGGAGTCGCGGGCGATGTCGAGCAGATCGTCCGGGTGCGCGTAGTCGTAGGGCGGCACCATCAGGCCGATGCCCTGGTGCAGCGCGTGGTCGCTCATCCGGTCGAACTCGGCCTTGCCCACCTCGAGCAGCGGCAGCCCGCGGTCGGCGGCCAGCTGCACCGACTCGGCGATCCGCTCGTCGGTCCCGCCGCGGCTCGTGTCACCGGTGACGACGTAGAGCGCCGTCGCCGGGATGCTGGCCCGCAGCGCCTCCAGCACGGGGTTGCGGCCCAGCAGCAGCTCGGGGGCCTCGGCGTTGCGCCGCTGCACCCGCTGCCGGTTGTCCTGGCGGGCCGCGGCAGCCTTCGCCGCCTTGTACGCCGGGTGGTGCGGCCGGTCCGTGGCCTTCGGGGTGGCGCCCCGCCCGGCCAGCGACCGGCGGTTCTTGCCGCCGGTGCCGGAGGTCGCGGTCTTCTTGCCTGCGCCGGCCGAGCGGCCGCGGCGTTGACTGTTGCCGGCCATCAGGTCAGCTCCCATCGTGTGCCCTGGGGGGTGTCCTCGACCTGCACGCCCAGGGCGCCGAGCTGGTTCCGGATCGCGTCAGCTGACGCGTAGTCCTTGCGGGCCCGGGCCGCGGTGCGCTGCTCCAGCGCGAGCGCGACCAGGCCGTCGGTGGCCTCGGCCAGGCGGCGGTCGCCGCCGGCGTCGGCCCACTGCGGGTCGAGCGGGTCGAGCCCGAGCACACCCAGCATCGCCCGGACCGCGCCGAGCGCGGCGGCGAGCGCCTCGGCTTCGTCGGCGGCCAGCGCGCTGTTGCCCTGGGTGACGACCTCGTGGACCACCGCGACCGCGGCGGGCGTGCTCAGGTCGTCGTCCAGTGCGGCGGTGAACTCGGCAGGCAGCACCGGCTTGCCGGCGCCCTCCCCCACCACCTCGGCCGCGCGCCGGACGAAGGACTCCAGCCGCCGGTAGGCGACCCCCGCCTCCTCCAGCGCCGGCTCGGTGAACTCGATCGTGCTGCGGTAGTGCGGGGCGACCAGGTAGTAGCGCAGCTCCACCGGGCGCACGCGCTGGACGACCTCGTCGACCAGCGCCGTGTTGCCCAGCGACTTGCTCATCTTCTCGCCGCCCATGGTGACCCAGCCGTTGTGCAGCCAGTACCGGGCGAACCCGTCCCCGGCAGCCTGCGACTGGGCCCGCTCGTTCTCGTGGTGCGGGAACCGGAGGTCGAGCCCGCCACCGTGGACGTCGAACTCCGGACCGAGGTACTTCTCGGCCATCGCCGAGCACTCCAGGTGCCAGCCCGGGCGCCCGCGACCCCAGGGGGTCGACCAGGAGGCCGTGGCCGGGTCGCCGTCCTTGGCCGACTTCCACAGCGCGAAGTCCCGGGGGTCCCGCTTGCGCTCGTCGGTCTCGGTGTCCGCGGCCGGCTGCAGGTCGCCCAGCTTCTGGCCGGTCAGCTCGCCGTAGCCGGGGAAGGAGCGGACGTCGAAGTAGACGTCGCCGTCGACGTCGTAGGCGTGCCCGCCGGCGATGAGCCGCTCGATCAGCTCGACCATCTCCGGCACGTGCCCGGTGGCCCGCGGCTCGTAGCTGGGCGGCAGCGTGCCCAGCAGGTCGTAGGCGCGGGTGGCGGCGCGCTCGTTCTCGTACGCCCAGGCCCACCACGGGACGCCGGCCGCCGCGGCCTTGGTGAGGATCTTGTCGTCGACGTCGGTCACGTTGCGGACGTAGGTGACCTCGTTGCCCTGGTGCAGCAGCCAGCGGCGCAGCACGTCGAAGGCGATCGCGAACCGGACGTGGCCGATGTGCGGCGGGCCCTGCACGGTGAGCCCGCAGACGTACATGGAGACCCGTCCTGCACGCAGGGGCGTGAAGTCGCGCACGGCGCGGGCGGCCGTGTCGTACAGGCGGAGGCTCACCGGGTGGATTCTACGGGCGCGTCGGGCGTGCTCCGGACCACGAGGGCGGTGGCCACCGCTGCCCGCCCCTCTCCACGGCCGGTGAGGCCCAGCCCGTCGGTCGTGGTGGCGGTGACGCTGACCGGCGCACCCAGGGCAGCGGAGAGCACAGCCTCCGCCTCCGCCCGGCGGGGACCGACCTTGGGCGTGGTGCCGATCAGCTGCACCGAGACGTTGCCGACCTGCCAGCCGGCCGCGGTGAGCACCTCGCGGACGTGTTCCAGCACGGCGGCACCCCGGGCGCCGGCCCAGCGGGGGTCGTCGATGCCCAGCAGGCCACCGATGTCGCCGAGGCCCGCGGCCGACAGCACGGCGTCGGTCAGGGCGTGGGCGACGACGTCGCCGTCGGAGTGCCCGGCGCAGCCGTCGACGCCCGGCCACTCCAGCCCGGCGAGCCAGCACGGGCGACCGGCTTCGATCGGGTGCACGTCGGTGCCGATGCCGACGCGGGGCAACTGCGGGTTCATCGGGGCCGCTCGGTCTGCAGCTCGGCCATCCGCAGGTCGTGCGCGACGGTGATCTTGGCCGCGCGCTCGTCGCCGGGCACGGTCTCCACCGTGATCCCGGCGGCCCGGACCACGGACGCGTCGTCGGTGAACTCGGCCGCGGCGCCCTGCGCGTGGGCGTAGGCGGCCACCAGGGTGGCCCGGTCGAAGCCCTGCGGGGTCTGCACCCGGCGCAGCGGAGCGCGGGGGACGTCGGCGGTCACCACTCCGTCGGCGTCGACGACCACGGTGGTGTCGACGACGGGCAGCACCGGGACGACGGCGCGCGCCCCGCCGGCGAGGGCGGCCAGCACCCGGGCGACGACGTCGGACGGGGTCAGCGGCCGCGCCGCGTCGTGGACCAGCACCGCGTCGGCGTGCTCCCGGGCGGCGGCGAGGGCCGCGCGGACCGACGCCGTGCGGGTGTCCCCGCCGACCACGACGTGCACGTCGTCGGGGAGCACCGCGGTGAAGGCCGCCAGCTGCGACGCCGGGACGGCGACCACCACCTGCTCGACCCCGCCGGCACGCAGCGACTCGACCGCCCAGCAGACCAGCGGCCGGCCACCGAGGGGCACCAGGGCCTTGGGCAGTTCTGCCCCCAGACGCAGACCACTCCCGGCCGCTGCGACGATGCCGACAGCGTGCACGGGAGTGGTCTGGGTGTCTCTGGGGTGGAGCTGGGCGATCAGGAAGCCAGGACCTCGTCGAGGAGGACCTCGGCCTTGTCCTCGTTGGTGCCCTCGGCGAGCGCGAGCTCGCTGACCAGGATCTGCCGTGCCTTCGAGAGCATGCGCTTCTCGCCGGCGGACAGGCCACGGTCCTTGTCGCGACGCCAGAGGTCGCGCACGACCTCGGCGACCTTGTTCACGTCACCGGAGGCCAGCTTCTCGAGGTTGGCCTTGTAGCGCCGCGACCAGTTGGTCGGCTCCTCGGTGTGCGGCGCGCGCAGCACCTCGAAGACCTTGTTCAGGCCCTCCTGGCCGACGACATCGCGGACGCCCACGATTTCGGCGTTGTCGGCCGGCACGCGGACGGTCAGGTCGCCCTGGGCGACCTTGAGCACGAGGTACGACTTCTCGACGCCCTTGATGGTGCGCTGCTCGATCGCCTCGATGAGCGCTGCGCCGTGGTGCGGGTAGACAACGGTCTCGCCAACAGTGAAGCCCATGTGTATGTGACCCCTTTCGCTCACCCCAGGTTAGCACGGAAGAATGCCCCCCGGCTCGGCAGAGTCCGACAAAAGTGCAGGTCAGCGGCGTGATCGAGGTCCGCGTGGGGTTGACAGGGAGGTGGTCGGTGTGCAGTCGGACGGTCTCGGGCACCGCTCCGGGCCCTTCGCGACCGCCGCGGCGATGGCCCGCGCGACCCACCTGGAGCCGACCCTGGCGGTCACCACCGTCGCCGTCCTGCTCGCCGTCACCGCCGGCGTCCCGGCCGGGCGGACCGTGCTGGTCGGGGTCGCGGTGCTGGCCGGGCAGGCCTCGATCGGGTGGTGCAACGACTGGTTGGACGCCGACCGCGACCGGGCGGTCGGCCGGACCGACAAGCCCGTCGTCCAGGGGGTGGTCACCCCGACGCTGCTGCGCCGGGCGACGGCCGTCGCCGTCGTCGTCGCGGTCGGCACGTCCCTGGCGCTCGGCCTCGTGCCGGGTCTGCTGCTGCTCGTGCTGGTCGCCAGCGGGCTCGCCTACGACGCCGGCCTCAAGCGCACCGCGCTGTCCCCGCTGCCCTACCTGACCGGCTTCGGCGCGCTCCCCGCCGGCGTGGTCGCCGCAGCGCCGGGCAGCCCCGGTGCACCGTGGTGGCTGATCGCGGCCGGGGCCGCGCTCGGCGGGGCGGCGCACGTCGCGAACGTCGCCCCCGACGTCGACGACGACCTGGCCACCGGGGTCCGCGGGCTCCCCCACCGGGTCGGCGCCGTGCCCTCTGCGGTCACCGGCGCGGTCCTGCTCGGCGCCGCCACCCTGCTGCTGGTCCTGGGACCACCCGGCCCACCGGGCCCACTCGGTCTGCTGGCCTGCGCGTTCGCCGCCCCGGCGGTGGTCGTCGCCGCACTCGCCGGCAGTCGGCGCGGCCGCCGGCTCGCCTTCCCGGCGGTGCTGCTGCTGACCGTGCTGGACGTCGCCCTGCTGCTGGCCGGCGGTGCCGCGATCACCTGATGGAGGACCCTGCTGCCCCGCACCGCGGGGCCGCGGTCAGCGGGGGTCGGTGCCCCGGTCGCGTTCCTGCTCGACGACGGCCTCGAGGTCCTTCAGCCGCCCCAGCCCGGCCAGTGGCTGGCGCATCCGCCGGTTGTCGGCCAGCCGCTCCCGGTTGCGCTCCAGGAAGGCCCAGTAGCCGGCGGTGTACGGGCAGGCGTCCTCGCCGAGCCGCTTCCTCGGGTCGTACCGGCACCCGCCACAGTAGTCGCTCATCCGGTCGATGTAGGCACCGCCGGCGGCGTAGGGCTTGGTCGCCAGCACCCCGCCGTCGGCGTGCTGGCTCATCCCGACGACGTTGGCCACCATCACCCAGTCGTAGCCGTCGACGAAGACCCGGTGGAACCAGTCGGTCATCGCCAGCGGCTCGATCCCGCGCTGGAGTGCGTAGTTGCCCAGCACCATGAGCCGCGGGATGTGGTGCACCCAGCCGCGCGCCCGCACGTCGGCGAGCACGGAGGACAGGCAGTTCGCGCCCACGGCCTCGGCCTCCAGCTCGGCCAGCCAGGACGGCACCTCCTCGTGCGCGGCCAGCGCGTTGCCGTGCCGGTAGTCCCGGCCCAGCTGCCAGTACAGATGCCAGATCCAGTCCCGCCAGCCCATCACCTGCCGGACGAAGCCCTCGACCGAGTTCAGCGGCAGCGGGTCACCGGCCGCCACCGAGTCGCGGTACGCCTGGTCGGCCCGGGTGACGACGTCCGACGGGTCGACCAGCCCGAGGTTCAGCGACGCCGACAGCATCGAGTGCGCCAGCCACGGGTCCCCGGCCAGCATCGCGTCCTCGTGCGGACCGAAGGCGCGCAGCCGGTGGGTGAGGAAGTCCTCGAGCCGCGCCTCGGTCTCGGCGTGCGTGACCGGGAAGAGCCGCGGGCCGTCGTCCCCGACGAACGCCACGTCGCCGTCGGCCACCCAGCGGTCCAGGTCGGCGCGCACCTGCTCGTCGATCTCGTCCTCGACGGGCAGCCACGGAGGTGGGACGTCGACCCGCCCGTCGGCCGGTGCGGGTTCACGGTTGTCGTGGTCGAGGTTCCAGGTGTCACCGACCGGCTGGGCGCCGTCCATCAGGACGTCGTGCACCCGCCGGGCCACCCGGTAGAAGTCGTCCATCAGCAGGCGCTGCCGCGAACGGCCCGCCGCCCAGCGCCGGAAGTCCGCCTGCCGGGTCACGAAGCCGCGGGCCTCCAGCACGGTCACGTCGGGACGGCGCAGCACGAGGTCGCGCGCCGGCCAGGTGGTCGGCGCGCACACCGACAGGCGCCCGTGGACCTGGTCCAGCGCCTCGGTGTAGGTCTCGGTCTGCAGGAAGGTGGCCTGCTCGCCGAGCTCGGCCGCACGGTGCCGGAGGGCCGACAGCAGCAGGTGCGCCTTCTGCCGGTGGAACCGGCGGCGACGGAAGACGCTGCGCGCCTCGATCAGCAGCACGGGCTGGTCCGGCGCGTCGAGGAAGTGCGGCCCGAGCTGGTCGGCGAAGCACCAGCGGCGGCTGTCGGGGTCCTGAGCTGGGAAGTCGGCGAGCGCGGGGTCGCCGGACCCCGGCAGGTCACCGTCAGCACGTGCCGCCACGACCCTCACCTCCCAGCGGACATCCTGGGGTGGCGGTTAGGCTCAGCGCGACTCGTGCCACCGGCGTCCTCGGTGGCCGGCACGTCTCTGGAGGTCGACGCTGTGAACCGCGCACCGCGCGCTGCTGTGATGGGTGTCCTGCTGCTCACCCCGATCGCGCTCACCGCCTGCAGCGCCGGGCAGGTCACGCAGACCTCGACCCAGGAGCCGAACGTGGGCAACCAGGCCGACCTGGAGGACCTGCAGCTGCGGGCCCTGACCCTGCCGTACCCGACCGGCGGGCAGTACGCCAGCGGGAGCGACGCCCGACTGGTCGGCGCCATCGCCAGCACGGGTCTGGAGGGGGACACCCTCGTGTCGATCGAGGGCGAGGCGTTCGACAGCGTGGAGGTCATCGACCCCGACGCCGCGGAGCTGGTGGCCGACGGCAGCACGTCGGAGGACCTGGGTCTCACGATCCCGCCCAACGGCATCCTGTATCTGAGCAGCGGCGACGGCCCCACGGTCGCGCTGGTGGAACTCGCCGAGACGATCGGCGCCGGCGAGGCCATCGACGTCACCTTCACGTTCGAGGAGGCCGGGGAGGTCACCATCCCGGTGCCCGTCGGCGTGCCCACCCGTGACCTGCCCCGCGGTGAGGAGTTCGACTTCCACGGGGAGGAAGAGCTCGCCGGCGAGGAAGGCTCCGTCGAGGAGAACCCCGGCCAAGAGGCCCGCGAACGGGAATCGGCCGACGAGGAGGGCTGACCCGCCCCTCCTGGGACTGTCGTACCCCGCCGTCACCATGACGGCGTGCCAGCATCCGGTGTGAAGTCCACCCGCCCCGCCCACCGTTGCACCGAGTGCGGCTACACCTCCGCGAAGTGGGTCGGGCGCTGCCCGGAGTGCCAGGCCTGGGGCAGCGTGCAGGAGGTCGGCGCCGTCGGCTCGCCGCTGCGCGCCGTCTCCGCCGGCCCGGTCAGCGCCAAGGCGCTCCCGATCGGTCAGGTGCAGCTCGCCGGGGCCCGGGCTGTGCCCACCGGGATCACCGAGTTCGACCGCGTCCTCGGCGGCGGCCTGGTGCCGGGCGCCGTGCTGCTCGTGGCCGGCGAGCCCGGCGTCGGCAAGTCCACGCTGCTCCTGGAGGTCGCCCACCGGGTGGCCGCGGCCAACGGCCCGACGCTAGTCGTCTCCGGCGAGGAGTCCGCCGCGCAGGTCCGGCTGCGGGCCGAGCGGATCGGCGCCCTGCACGACCAGCTCTACCTGGCCGCCGAGACCGAGCTCTCCGCGGTGCTCACCCACGTGGAGGACGTGGCCCCCACCCTGCTCGTGCTCGACAGCGTGCAGACCGTCCGGTCACCCGCCGTCGACGGCACCGACGGCGGGGCGACCCAGGTGCGCGCCGTGGCCAGCGCGCTCAGCGCCGTGGCCAGGAGCCGGAACATGACCACCATCCTGGTCGGCCACGTCACCAAGGACGGCGCGATCGCCGGTCCGCGGGCGCTGGAGCACCTGGTCGACGTGGTGATCTCCTTCGACGGCGAACGCCACTCGACGCTGCGCCTGGTGCGGGCCACCAAGAACCGCTTCGGCCCGGCCGACGAGATCGGCTGCTTCGAGATCGGCGACGGCGGCGTCGTCGGCGTCCCCGACCCCTCGCACCTGTTCGTCTCCCGCCGGTCCGCGCCGGTACCGGGCAGCTGCGTGACGGTGACGATGGAGGGCAGCCGGCCGCTGCTCGCCGAGGTACAGGCCCTCGTGGCGACCGCCGGCGGGGGCGGCTCGCCCCGCCGTGCGGTCAGCGGGTTGGACTCCCAGCGGGTCGCCATGATTAACGCCGTGGTCGAACGCCGCGGTGGGGTCCGGCTGGCCGATGCCGACGTCTTCGCCGCCTCCGTCGGCGGGGTCCGGATCGCCGAGCCCGCCGCCGACCTGGCGCTGGCCCTGGCGATCGCCTCGGCCTCGAAGGACCAGCCGCTCCCCGCCGGCCTGGTCGCGATCGGTGAGGTGGGGCTGTCCGGGGAGATCCGACGGGTGGGGGGCACCGGGCGGCGGCTGGCCGAGGCGGCCCGCCAGGGGTACACGGCCGCGCTCGTGCCCGAGGACTCCGGCCCCGCGCCGAAGGGCATCCGGCTGATCGAGGTGCCCGACCTGGGAGCTGCCTTCGCCCGGCTGTGGTGACCCGGCTGTGGTGACACAGTGCGACCGCCACCAGGGCGAACGCCCTGACGGGGGACCCGTGGTGACCGGCCCCCTCCCTCCGACCCGTAGAATCGGCCGCCGTACCGCCCGACCGTCAGGAGCTCCCGTGTCCCCCGCTGTGGACCCCGAGGCCGCGTTGCGGGAACTGCTCGGTCGGATCGCCCCCGGTACCGCCCTCCGGGACGGTCTGGAGCGGATCCTGGCCGGCCGCACCGGAGCACTGATCGTCCTGGGCTACGACCGCGTCGTCGAGTCCCTCTGCACCGGCGGGTTCGCCCTGGACGTCGCACTGTCGGCCACCCGGCTGCGGGAGTTGGCCAAGATGGACGGCGCGGTGATCGTCTCCTACGACGGCACCCGGATCGTCCGGGCCGGGGTGCACCTGATGCCCGACCCGACGATCCCCACCGAGGAGTCCGGCACCCGGCACCGCACCGCCGAGCGCGTCGCACTGCAGACCGGGTTCCCGGTCATCTCGGTGAGCCAGTCGATGCACATCATCTCGGTGTACGTGGCCGGCCGCCGGTACACCCTCGAACACCCCACGACCATCCTCGCGCGGGCCAACCAGGCCCTGGCCGCCCTGGAGCGCTACAAGCTCCGGCTCGACGAGGTCGCCAGCACGCTGTCCGCGCTGGAGATCGAGGACCTCGTCACGGTCCGTGACGCGATGAGCGTCAGCCAGCGGTTGGAGATGGTCCGCCGGATCGCCGACGAGATCGAGGGCTTCGTCGTCGAGCTGGGCACCGACGGCCGGCTGCTCGCCCTGCAGCTGGACGAGATGCTCGCCGGGGTCGAGGAGGACCGCGGCCTGCTGGTCCGCGACTACCTCCCCAGCAGTCGCCGGAACCGCTCCGGCGAGGAGGTGCTCGCCGACCTGCGCGCCCTGTCGGCCACCGAGCTGCTCGACCTCTCGGCCGTCTCCCGCTGCTACGGCCTGCCTACCTCCCCGGATGCCCTGGACTCCCCGGTCAGCCCGCGCGGCTACCGACTGCTGGCCCGGGTCCCCCGACTGCCGGCCGGCATCATCGACCGGCTGGTCGCGCACTTCGGTGGGCTGCAGAAGCTGCTCGCGGCGACCATCGAGGACCTCCTGGCCGTCGAGGGGGTCGGCGAGGCCCGGGCCCGCGGCATCCGCGAGGGGCTGTCCCGGCTCGCCGAGACCTCCATCCTCGACCGCTACAGCTGACGAAGGACCCCGCTGCCCCTCATCGCTCGCGCAAGCTCCCGCTGAACCCCTGCAGCGGAGTCACTCGGCTCGTCCCGAGCTCGCGGGGGACGAGGAGGACGGGCTCCTCAGGTCAGGGTGAAGGCGGCGTCGGGGCTGGTCGCCGTGTCCAACCTGCCGCGCAGCGCGTAGTCCCCCGGTGGCGGCGGCACACGCTCCGCGGCGCACCCCGGGGTGCTGCTCAGCCCACCCCACACGACCGGGAACACCACGGACTCCCCCGCCTGCAGCGTCCGCGGGTCCGTCGTCTCCTCCGGGAAACAGTCGTTGCTCCCCCAGACCCGGGCTCCGGCCTCATCGACCATCACGATCTCCTGCAGCCCCTTGTCCAGCGACCGCACACAGGAGACCGGCGAGACGTTCGTGACCACCAGGTCGAACGTCGGCTTGCTGCCGACCGGGCTGCTGGCCGGGGTGGGCCGCACCTCCACGCCGATCATGTCGTTGCTGCAGGGCCCGCCGTCCACGGCGGCCGGCTCGGTCGACGGGTCGTCGGCCTCCGGCTCCTCGGCCACCGGCTCCTCGGCGGGGTCGGCCGTGGGCGGGGCCGTCGGGAGCTGGACCGCAGCCAGCGACGGCACGATCTGGTCCAGCGCCGGCGCGGGCGCAGGTTCCTGCCCGGCGGTGGTGAGGACGACGTCCTCGTCCGGCGACCCGGTGGCCACCGCGACCCCGAGCCACCCGCCGCCACCGAGGACGCCCACCGCGCAGCCGAGGACCAGCAGGCGCCGTCGCCAGTAGACGACAGCGGGCAACGGGCCGACCGGGTGCAGCACGTCGGCGACGCTAACCGGCCGGCTGGACGCCGACCGCGCGCCACGCCCTGACCCAAGGAGGCCCGCCGCCCCGGAGTGGTCCCGGACCGCCACCGACCCGGCGGGTGGTGACGGAGAGTGCCGAGCCGGTTCCTCTCGCACTGCCGCGGCGGGGCGCTCGTGCGCCGAGGCAGACTGGATCCCCGTGAGCACCACCTCGACCGACGCCGCGCACCAGGACCCCGCATCCGCCGGAGACGCCGTCGGGGACGTCCTCGTCGACTGGTACGCCGGCGCCGCCCGGGACCTGCCGTGGCGCACCCCCGGCACCGACCCGTGGGCGGTGCTGGTCAGCGAGGTCATGCTCCAGCAGACGCCGGTGCGCCGGGTGGAGCCGGTCTGGCGGGAGTGGCTGGCCCGCTGGCCTACCGCGGCGGACCTGGCGGCTGCCAGCCCGGCCGAGGTGATCCGGGCCTGGGGCAAGCTGGGCTACCCGCGCCGAGCGCTCCGGCTGCGGGAGGCCGCTGTCGCGATCACCGAACGCCACGGCGGTGCGGTACCCGCCGGCGTCGCCGAGCTGGAGGCCCTGCCGGGCATCGGCACCTACACCGCCCGGGCGGTCGCCTGCTTCGGCCACGGCAGCCGCCAGCCCGTCGTCGACACCAATGTGCGGCGGGTCGTCGCACGGCTGGTGCACGGCCGCGCCGAGGCGGCGCCGGCCCGGGCGTCGGACCTGACCGACATCGCCGCACTGGCGCCGGTCGACGACGCCCGTGCCGTGCGGTTCTCGGTGGCGATCATGGAGCTGGGGGCACTCGTCTGCGTTGCCGGCACCCCCCGCTGCATCACCTGCCCGGTGCGGGACCGGTGTGCCTGGCGGCTGGCCGGGTCACCGGCGCACGACGGCCCGGCCCGCCGGGTGCAGAAGTTCGCCGGCACCGACCGTCAGGTGCGTGGCCGGCTGCTCGACGTGCTGCGGGCCGCCCCGGAGCCGGTGGCGGCCGAGGCGCTGACGCCGGTGTGGGACGACGCCGTCCAGCGCTCGCGCTGCCTGGACTCGCTCCTCGTGGACGGGCTGGTCGAGCAGACCCCGGACGGTCGCTTCTCCCTCCCCGGCTGAGGCGTCCCCGCTCCGCCGCGCGCGGACCGACCCCGGCGGCCGGGGCCGCCGAGACGACGAAGGGCCGCCCTCCGCGGATGCGGAGGGCGGCCCCTGTCTCGTCAGCGGACGAGGTCGTCGATCACTCGGCCTGCGTGGCCGCCGGACCCTCGGGCTCGCCGTCGGCGCCCGAGAGCGCCACCGGCGGGGTGTCGGGCAGGTCGATCGGCTTGGCCTCGCCGCGGAAGGTGAACCGCGAGGCCGTCGGGTCGGCGTCCTCCTCGACGTCCACCACGATGATCTGCCCGGAGGCGATCTCGCCGTAGAGGATCTTCTCCGAGAGCGTGTCCTCGATCTCGCGCTGGATGGTGCGGCGCAGCGGCCGGGCACCCAGCACCGGGTCGAAGCCACGGGCGGCGAGCAGCTTCTTCGCTGCCGGGGTGACCTCCAGCGACATGTCCTTGTTCGACAGCTGCGTCTCCAGCCGGGCGAGCATGAGGTCGACGATGTGGACGATCTCGTCCTCGGTGAGCTGGTGGAACACGACGATGTCGTCGATGCGGTTGAGGAACTCCGGCCGGAAGTGCTGCTTGAGCTCCTCGTTGACCTTGAGCTTCATCCGCTCGTAGTTGCTGGTGCTGTCGTTCCCGGCCTGGAAGCCGAGGCCGACGGCCTTGGAGATGTCCCGCGTCCCGAGGTTCGTGGTGAGGATCAGGATCGTGTTCTTGAAGTCCACGATCCGACCCTGACCGTCGGTCAGCCGGCCGTCCTCCAGCACCTGCAACAGCGTGTTGAAGACATCGGCGTGCGCCTTCTCGATCTCGTCGAAGAGGACCACCGAGAACGGCTTGCGCCGCACCTTCTCGGTCAGCTGACCACCCTCGTCGTAGCCGACGTAGCCGGGAGGGGCACCGACGAGCCGCGACACGGTGAACTTGTCGTGGAACTCGCTCATGTCGATCTGGATGAGGGCGTCGTCCTCGCCGAAGAGGAACTGCGCGAGCGCCTTGGCCAGCTCGGTCTTACCGACACCGGAGGGGCCGGCGAAGATGAACGAGCCACCCGGACGACGGGGGTCCTTGAGGCCCGCCCGCGTGCGCCGGATCGCCTGGCTGACGCTCTTGATGGCCTCTTCCTGGCCGATGATCCGCTTGTGGAGCTCGTCCTCCATGCGGAGCAGCCGGGTGGTCTCCTCCTCGGTCAGCTTGAAGACCGGGATGCCCGTCCAGTTGGCGAGGACCTCGGCGATCTGCTCGTCGTCGACCTCGGCGACGACGTCCATGTCACCGGCCTTCCACTGCTTCTCGCGCTCGGACTTCTCGCCCAGCAGCTGCTTCTCCTTGTCGCGGAGAGACGCGGCCTTCTCGAAGTCCTGCCCGTCGATGGCCGACTCCTTCTCGCGGCGGATGGCCGCGATCCGGTCGTCGAACTCGCGCAGGTCCGGCGGGGCGGTCATCCGCTTGATCCGCATCCGGGCGCCGGCCTCGTCGATCAGGTCGATCGCCTTGTCGGGGAGGAAGCGGTCGGAGATGTACCGGTCGGCCAGCGTCGCGGCGGCGACCAGGGCGCCGTCGGTGATGCTGATCCGGTGGTGGGCCTCGTAGCGGTCCCGCAGGCCCTTGAGGATCTCGATGGTGTGGGCGAGGGTCGGCTCGCTGACCTGGATGGGCTGGAAGCGGCGCTCGAGAGCGGCGTCCTTCTCCAGGTGCTTGCGGTACTCGTCCAGCGTGGTGGCACCGATGGTCTGCAGCTCACCACGGGCCAGCATCGGCTTGAGGATGCTCGCGGCGTCGATCGCGCCCTCGGCGGCACCGGCCCCGACGAGGGTGTGGATCTCGTCGATGAACAGGATGATGTCGCCGCGGGTGCGGATCTCCTTGAGGACCTTCTTCAGCCGCTCCTCGAAGTCACCGCGGTAGCGGGAACCGGCGACGAGGGCACCGAGGTCGAGGGTGTAGAGCTGCTTGTCCTTCAGCGTCTCGGGCACCTCGCCCTTGACGATCGCCTGGGCCAGGCCCTCGACGGCCGCCGTCTTGCCGACGCCGGGCTCACCGATCAGGACCGGGTTGTTCTTGGTGCGGCGGGACAGCACCTGCATGACCCGCTCGATCTCCTTGGCCCGGCCGATGACCGGGTCGAGCTTGCCGTCGCGGGCGGCCTGGGTCAGGTTGCGGCCGAACTGGTCGAGGACCAGCGAGGTCGACGGGGTCCCCTCGGCGGGCCCGCCGGCGGCAGCCGGCTCCTTGCCCTGGTAGCCGCTGAGCAGCTGGATGACCTGCTGGCGCACGCGGTTGAGGTCGGCGCCGAGCTTCACCAGGACCTGGGCGGCGACGCCCTCGCCCTCGCGGATCAGACCCAGCAAGATGTGCTCGGTGCCGATGTAGTTGTGGCCGAGCTGCAGCGCCTCGCGCAGCGACAGCTCCAGCACCTTCTTGGCCCGCGGGGTGAAGGGGATGTGATCGGACGGCGCCTGCTGGCCCTGCCCGATGATCTCCTCGACCTGCTGGCGGACGCCCTCCAGCGAGATGCCGAGGGACTCCAGCGCCTTGGCAGCGACGCCTTCACCCTCGTGGATCAGGCCCAGGAGGATGTGCTCGGTGCCGATGTAGTTGTGGTTGAGCATCCGGGCCTCTTCTTGGGCCAGGACGACCACCCGACGGGCTCGGTCGGTGAACCGTTCGAACATCTGCTGTATCTCCCTCTGACCGGCTGGACCTGCTGTGCTCGTGTCCCTGGCAGGGGACGGTGGACACCCGACGTACGTCGGCGCGCTGGGGCACCGGTCGCTCCACTGTAGTTCGCACCACCCGGTCGGCGTCGAGAACAGGCCGTCGAACCGTCCGGGGGGCTCGATGGAGACAACTGTCCTCCCGGGAACGGTGTTCCCCCACGGTTACGCCATGAGCGGACGCACGACGGCCCGGCACCCCCAGGGGAGGTGCCGGGCCGTCGTGATGGCCCTCCTGCAGTGCAGCAGGAGACGGGCCTACGTCAGTGCGCTGCCTCGAAGGCCTCGACCACGCTGGCCGGGATGCGGCCGCGGTCGCTGACCTGGTGGCCGTTGCTGCGGGCCCAGTCGCGGATCGCGCCGGCCTGCTCGCGGTCCATCCGGCCGCCGCCACCGGTGGCCCGTGACCGACCGGCGCCCGATGCCCGGGTGCCGCGGCTGCTCACCTTGCGGGCCGCCGCCACGTACTTGCCGAACACGTCGCGCATCTCTGCAGCGTTCTTGTCCGACAGGTCGATCTCGTACGTCGTCCCGTCGAGGGAGAACGTGACCGTCTCATCAGCGGAGATGCTGTCGTCGAGGTCGTCGCTCAGGATCACCTGGACCTTACGTGCCATTTCTGTTCACTCCTGTTGCTGCGGGGCCGTGGACTGTCGTCAGTGCTCCCCCGTGATCGACGAGCCCATTGCACCACGAACCACGGCATTCAGGCCAATTCCGGGGCAATTTCACGACGAATGCCCCCGGACAGGTGACTCATTGATGGAGTGGGCGCACCAAAGGGAACAGGATCGTCTCCCTGATCCCCAATCCGGTGAGCGTCATCATGAGCCTGTCCATGCCGAGCCCGAGACCGCCCGTCGGTGGCATCCCGTACTCCAGCGCCTCGAGGAAGTCCTCGTCCAACGCCATTGCCTCCGGGTCCCCGGCGGCGGCCAGCAGCGCCTGTGCGGTGAACCGTTCCCGCTGGACGACCGGGTCCACCAGCTCCGAGTAGGCGGTGCCCTGCTCGATCCCACCGATGTAGAGGTCCCACTTCTCGGCCTTGCCCGGCTCCGAACGGTGGGCGCGGGTGAGCGGTGAGGTGTCCACCGGGTAGTCGATGACGAACGTCGGCGACTGCAGCCCGTCCTGCACCAGCGCCTCGAAGAGCTCCTCGACCACCTTTCCGGGCAGCCAGGCCGGGTCGACACCGACATCGTGCCGTTCGGCGATCGTGCGCAACTGCTGCACCGTCGTCTGCGGGGTGATCTCCTCACCGACGGCGTCGGAGACCGCGGTGTAGAGCGACAGTTGCGGCCAGTCGCCGGAGAGGTCGAGTTCGGTGCCGTCGTGGTGCCGGGCGATGTGGTCACCGAACAGCGCCGTGCTGCACTCCTGGACCAGTTCCTGCGTCATCCGGGCCATTTCCTGGTAATCCCAGTACGCGGCGTAGGCCTCGAGCATCGCGAACTCCGGGGAGTGCGAGGAGTCGGCACCCTCGTTGCGGAAGTTCCTGTTGATCTCGAAGACCCGGTCCAGTCCGCCGACGATGCAGCGCTTCAGGAACAACTCGGGCGCGATGCGCAGGTAGAGGTCCAGGTCGAAGGCGTTCATGTGCGTGCGGAACGGTCGGGCAGTGGCGCCGCCGTGCACGGTCTGCAGCATCGGCGTCTCGACCTCGAGGAAACGACGGGCCGTCAGACCGGAACGCAGGGTGCTCATCACGGTGGACCTCTGGTGCACCGTGCGACGCGCCTCGTCGCGGACGATCAGGTCGACGTAGCGGCGGCGGACCCGCAGCTCCTCGCTCATCGGCTTGTGCGCCACCGGCAGGGGTCGCAGCGCCTTGGCGGCCAGCTGCCAGGAGTCGGCGAAGACCGACAGCTCCCCGCGCCGCGACGTCCCCACCTCGCCGGTGACCAGGACGTGGTCACCGAGGTCGACGTCGGACTTCCACGCGGCGAGCGGCTCCTCGCCGACCCGGTCGCGGGAGAGCATGACCTGCAGCTCGGTGTCGCCCTCGCGGAGCGTCGCGAAGCACAGCTTGCCGGTGTTGCGGGAGAAGATGACCCGCCCCGTGACACCGACCTGCTCGCCGGTCATCGTGTCCGGCTCCAGGTCGGGGTGCGTCGCGCGCACCTCGGCCAGCGTGGTCGTGCGGGCGACGGTGACCGGGTAGGGGTCGACGCCGGCTTCGCGCAGCCGGTCCAGCTTGGCCCGCCGCACCCGCAGCTGCTCGGGCAGTTCGTCCTCGGGCGGGCCGGGGGGTTCCTCACTCACGGGCAGAGCCTACGGGCGGCCGGACGACGTCCCGCCACCGCCGGACCCGCCGGAGGACTGGTGCCGCTCGAACGCCAGTCGCAGGCCGTGCACGGTGAGATCGGGCTCACGCTCCCCGATCGACCGGCAGCTGTCGACGAGCAGCGGGTGCAGTCCGCCGGTGGCCACCACCACCGGTGCCGCCCCGAACTGCGCGACCAGTTCGGCGGCGATCCGGGCGACCAGGCCGTCGACCAGCCCGGCGAAGCCGAGGACCATCCCGGACTGCAGGGCGGCGACGGTGTTCTTGCCGATCGCCTGGGTGGGGACGGTGAGCTCCACCGAGCGCAGCTGCGCGGCGCGGGCAGCCAGCGCGTCCAGGCTCACCTCGACGCCGGGCGCGAGCGCGCCGCCGAGGAACTGCCCGTCCGGGCCCACCGCGTCGACGGTGGTGGAGGTGCCGAAGTCCACCACCACCACCGGCCGTCCGGTGCCGTCGGGGCGACGGCCGTACAGCTCGTGCGCGGCCAGCGCGGTGACCACCCGGTCGGCGCCCACCTCACGCGGGTTGTCCACGTGCAGCGGCACCCCGGTGCGCACCCCGGGCCCGATCAGGGTGACCGGGACGGCGAGCCGGTCGAGCAGCTGCCGCAGCGCCGGGAGCAGCCCCGGCACGGTGGAGCAGACGGCGACCCCGGTGACCGCGGTGTCCCGGAGCAGTCCGCGCCACAGCATGTGCAGCTCGTCGGCGGTGGCCCGGGGCTGGGTCGTCACCCGCCAGCAGTCGAGCCGCCGGGCGCCGTCGAAGGTCGCCAGCACCGTCTGGCTGTTGCCGACGTCGACGGTCAGCAGCACCTCAGCCTGCCCGCAGGTCGAGCGCGAGGTCGAGGATCGGCGAGGAGTGGGTGAGCGCACCGACGGAGAGGAAGTCGATGCCCGTGTCGGCCACCTCCCGGGCGACGTCGAGGGTGAGCCCGCCGGTGGCCTCCAGGTCGACGTCCAGGTCACCGACCAGTGCCACGGCCTGCCGGAGCTGGTCGGGGGTCATGTTGTCCAGCAGCAGGAAGTCCGCACCTGCGTCCAGCGCCTCGCCGACCTGGTCGAGGGTGTCGCACTCGACCTGCACGGTGACCCGAGGGGCGCGCTCCCGGACCAGCGCCACCGCGGCGGCCACCGACCCGGCCGCGGCGACGTGGTTGTCCTTGATCATCGCCACGTCGTAGAGGCCCATCCGCTTGTTCGCCCCGCCGCCGCAGCGCACGGCGTACTTCTCCAGCGGGCGCAGCCCGGGGGTGGTCTTGCGGGTGTCCAGCACGACCGCGCCGGTGCCGGCGACGGCGTCGACCCAGGCCCGGGTGGCGGTGGCGATGCCGCTGGCGCGGCTGGCGATGTTCAGCGCGCTGCGCTCGGCGGCCAGCAGCGCCCGCACCGGGCCGCGGACGGTGAGCAGGACGTCGCCGCGGCGCACCCGGTCGCCGTCGGCCGCACCCGCGGTCAGCGTGGCGCCCGGGGCCAGCCGGGTGAACACCCGGGCGGCCAGCGGCAGGCCGGCGACCACGCCGTCGGCCCGGGCCACGAGGTCCGCCGTCCCGAACTGGGCGCCGGGGACGGTCGCGGCGCTGGTCACGTCGTAGCCGACGGCGACGTCGGGGGCGCTGGGCAGCGGGGCGCCGCCGGTCAGGTCCTCGGTCAGCGTGCGCTCGACGAGCTCGGCGACCCAGGCGGCGCTCAGACCGGTGCCGCTGAGGTCGGTCGGGTCGGTGGGCAGCGCTCGGCTCGCCGGGGTGGTCACCGGCACATGCTCGCTCACCACGTCATCGCCTCGCTCCGCTCGGATGGTTCGTTCCGCTCCTCGCTCGCTGGCGCTCGCTGCGATGCTCGCTCACCACGTCATCGCCTCGCTCCGCTCGGATGGTTCGTTCCGCTCCTCGCTCGCTGCGATGCTCGCTGCGATGCTCGCTCACCAGTCCACCGACACGGGCGTGCCCACGGAGCGGCGCGCGAGGCGGACCCGCCCGTCGTCGGCGAGCTGCACGTCCAGGTGCACCTCCCAGTCCTCGACGGCCTCGGGGTGATCCTCCCGCCAGTGGCAGCCGCGGGTCTCCTGGCGCGCGGCGGCCGCGGCGGTGATCGCGGTGGCCACGGTCAGCAGGTCGGTGGTCTCCCAGCCGGGCACCCCGGGGACGGCGGTGGTCCACTCCCCCAGCGTCGTGAGCTGCTCGGCGGCCTCGGCCAGCCCCGGACCGCTCCGCAGCGCACCGACCCGGGCCGACATCGTCGTGGTCAGCGGCGCGCGGGCGGCCACGTCGACCAGCCCGGCCGGCCGCGGGTCCTCCGGCGCCGCCGCGGCGGGCACCGGCAGGTCCCGGGCCAGTGCCGCACCGATCCGCCCGGCGAAGACCAACCCCTCCAGGAGCGAGTTCGACGCCAGCCGGTTGGCCCCGTGCACGCCCGTGCACGCGACCTCGCCGCAGGCGTAGAGGCCGGGCACCGTGGTCCGCCCGGTCAGGTCGGTCGCCAGCCCGCCGGAGGCGTAGTGCGCGGCCGGCGTGACCGGCACCAGCTCGGTCACCGGGTCGATGCCGGCCTCCCGGCAGCGGGCCACGATGGTCGGGAACCGCTCGGCGAGCCCGGGGAGCCCGCGGGCGTCGAGCCAGACGTGGTCGACGCCGTCCCGCAGCTGCACCCGGGTGACCGCCTTGGCCACCACGTCCCGCGGGGCCAGCTCGGCGAGCGGGTGGACGGCGGGCATGAACCGCTCTCCGGCGTCGTCACGCAGCACCGCGCCCTCCCCCCGCAGCGCCTCGGAGACCAGCGGCTGCTGGCCGCGGGCGCCCGGGCCCAGGTAGAGGGCGGTGGGGTGGAACTGGACGAACTCCAGGTCACTCGCGACCGCCCCGGCCCGCAGGCCCAGGGCGACGCCGTCGCCGGTGGAGACGGCCGGGTTGGTGGTGGCGGCGTACACCTGGCCCATCCCGCCGGTGGCGAGCACCACGGCGCGTGACCGCACGGCGCCCACCCCGTCGGCGCTGCCCTCGCCGAGCACGTGCAGGGTCACCCCGGCGGTGCGGCCGTCGGCGTCGCGCAGCAGGTCCAGGACCATCGCGTGCTCGACCAGCGTCACCCCGGGGTCGGCGGCCACGGCGTCGCGCAGCGCCCGCTGGACCTCCGCCCCGGTGGCGTCCCCGCCGGCGTGCACGATGCGGTCGGTGGAGTGGCCGCCCTCCCGGGTCAGCAGCAGCCGCCCGGTCGGGCCCCGGTCGAACGCGGCCCCCCAGCTGATCAGCTGGTGCAGCCGCTCGGGCCCCTCGGTGACCAGCGCCTGGACGGCGTCGGCGTCGCAGAGCCCCACCCCGGCCACCTCGGTGTCCCGGGCATGGGCGGCCGGGGTGTCCGCCGGGTCCAGGACCGCGGCGATCCCGCCCTGCGCCCAGCGCGTCGAGCCGTCGTCCACCTCGACCTTGGTCACGACGGCGACCGAGAGCCCCGCCGCGCGGGCGTGCAGGGCCACGCAGAGCCCGGCGACCCCGGAGCCCACCACGCAGACGTCGGCGGTCAGCTCCCAGCCCGGGGCGGGGGCACGCAGCCGCAGCGGCAGCCCCGGGCCCAGGTCCGCAGAAATGGCCATTTCTGCGGAGAGGCTCACCGGACCGGGACGCCGAGGTCGCTGCGCTGCTGGTCCGTCGCCCCCGGCACCGGGGCGGAGGGGTCGGCGCCCAGCTCGACGACGCGGTTGTCCGCGTCGACGTGCACGACCGCCGGCAGGTAGGACTTGGCCTCCGACTCGTCCATCAGGCCGTAGCTGATCAGGATCACCAGGTCGCCCGGGTGCACCAGGTGCGCGGCGGCACCGTTGATGCCCAGCACGCCCGTGCCGCGCTCGCCGGGGATGACGTAGGTCTCCAGCCGGGCGCCGTTGGTGACGTCGACGATCGCCACCTGCTCACCGGCCAGCAGGTCGGCGGCGTCCATCAGGTCCTCGTCGACGGTGACCGACCCGACGTAGTGCAGGTCGGCCTGGGTCACCGTGGCCCGGTGGATCTTGCTCTTGAGCATGGTGCGCATCATCAGCAGTTCCCCAGTTCCACAGCGGTGTTGTCGATGAGTCGGGTGCTGCCGGCGCGAGCGGCGACCAGCAGCCGGGCGGGGCCGGCGGCGGGTGCCGGTCCCAGATCTGGATCGGTCAGTTCCAGGTAGTCCTGGAGCAGGTCGGGGGCCTCGGCCAGGACCGCGCCGGCCGCGGCCAGGACCGCGCCGGCGCCCTGCGGCCCTGCCTGGACACCGGCACGCAGTGCTGCGGACAACGCGGCAGCGGCCCTGCGCTGTTCCGCCGAGAGGAACCGGTTGCGGGAGGACAGCGCCATGCCGTCGTCCTCGCGGACCGTCGGCACGCCGACCACCTGCACCCCCAGCGCCAGCTCACGGGCCATCGCCCGGATCAGCGTCAGCTGCTGGTAGTCCTTCTCGCCGAAGACGGCGACGTCCGGGCGGACCAGGCCGAAGAGCTTCGCGACCACGGTCAGCACGCCGGCGAAGTGCCCGGGGCGGACGGCGCCCTCCAGCACCTCGCCCAGCGGCCCGGCCTGCACGGTGACCCCCAGCGCGCCGGGTGGGTACACCTCGTCCACCGGCGGGTGGAACACCAGGTCGGTGCCCTCCTCGGCGAGCGCGGCCAGGTCGGCGTCCCAGGTGCGGGGGTAGCGGTCGAAGTCCTCGCCGGGGCCGAACTGGGTCGGGTTGACGAACACCGAGACGACGACGCTGCCGCCGTGCTCGCGGGCTGCACGGACCAGCGTGCGGTGCCCCTCGTGCAGCGCGCCCATGGTGGGCACCAGCACGACCGGCCCGGGCAGCTCGGCCCGCAGCCGGCGCAGCTCCGCGGTCGTCTCCGCGACCACCGGCGACCGGAGGGACAGGCTCATCGCGCCGCCTCCTCGGCCGAGTCGAGCAGCTCCAGCAGCGGAGCGCCCTCGTGCCGCTTGAGCCGGCCGGCGGCCAGCGCCCGCTCGGTGGTGCGCCGGGCCAGGGCCACGTAGGCGTCGACCGCGGCGGGCGCGCGCTCGCTCAGCGTGTCCAGGTGCGCGGCCACGGTGCCGACGTCGCCGCGGCTGACCGGGCCGGTGAGCCCGCGGTCGCCGCGGCGCAGCCCGTTGTCCAGGGCGGCGGTCAGCAGCGGCGTGAGCACCCGGCCCGGCTCGTCGACCCCGGCGGCCCGGAGCAGGTCGGCGGCCTCGGCGACCAGCGTGACCAGGTGGTTCGCGCCGGTGACCAGCGCCGCGTGGTAGAGCCCGCGATCGGCCTCGTCGATCCAGAACGGCTCGCCGCCCATCTCCAGCACCAGGGTCTCCGCGACCGGACGGTGCTCGGGGCGGCTGGTGACCCCGAACGGGGCGGCCACCAGCCGGGCGGCGTCCTCGGGGGCGCCGGAGAAGGTCATCGCCGGGTGCAGCGCCAGGGCCAGGACGCCACGGCGCTCGGCCGGCAGCAGCACGGCCAGGCCGTGCGCACCGGAGGTGTGGAAGAGCAGCTGGCCGCGCCGCCAGGCGCCGGTCTCGGCGAGGCCGGCGACCAGGCCCGCGAGGGTGTCGTCGGGCACGGCCAGGACCACCAGGTCACTGGCGGCGACGACCTCGTCGGCGGGCAGCAGCGGGACACCGGGCAGCAGGCGGGCCGCGCGTTCGGCGGAGGCGGCGGACACCCCGGAGGCGGCGACCACCTCGTGGCCGGCGGCGGCGAGCGCGGCGCCGAGCACGGCGCCGACCCGGCCGGCACCGACGATCCCGACCCGCAGACGGGCGGGGGCCTCGGTCGCTGCGGGCAGGCCCGCGGGCAAGGGGGCAGGGCGCGCAGGCAGCGCGCGGGGACGATCGGGCATCCCGGTGCACCTCTCGTTCCAGTCCCTCGCGGGTACCGGACTCAGGTCGCGTCGTCCCACGTCGTCGTGGGCCGTGTGGTGGAGCGGTCGATCCCGGCGAGCCACCTGCTGCAACCGCCCCGGGGGACGTGTCACGCGGGTGTACCGCCGATGGCGAGTCTGTTACCCGTGGCCGCCCCGGGCAACGCCGCCGGGGTGTGTCCTGACTCACCCGGGTCGTCGCCGGAGCCGGATCTGCCCGTGATTGGGTGGGGCCGGCCGGCAGCGGAGCCGGCTCTGGTGAGCAGGAGGAGCACGGTGAGCAGCTTCGAGGGACGCACGGCACTGGTCACGGGCGCGAGCCGGGGCATCGGCCTGGCGATCGCGCAGAGCCTGGTGGAGCGAGGCGCCCGGGTGGTGGTCACCGCGCGCAAGCCCGACGCGCTCGCCGAGGCGGTCGAGGCGCTCGGTGGCCCGGAGAAGGCGGTCGCCGTGGCGGGGAACGTCGGCGACCCCGAGCACCGCGCCGAGGCGGTCCGCACCGCGATCGAGACGTTCGGCAGCCTGGACGTGCTGGTCGGCAACGTCGGCATCAACCCGGTGTTCGGCCCGCTGATGGACGCCCCGCTGGACGCCTTCCGCAAGATCCTGGACACCAACGTCGTCGCCAGCCTCGGCCTGGTCCAGGAGGCCTGGAAGGCGTGGATGTCCGAGCACGGCGGCTCGGTGCTGATCGTGGCGTCGGTCGCCGGGCTGAAGTCCAGCGAGGGGATCGCCGCCTACGGCGTCAGCAAGGCCGCCCTGATCAACCTGACCACGCAGCTGGCCGTGGAGATGGGGCCCAAGGTGCGGGTCAACGCCGTCGCCCCGGCCGTGGTGAAGACCCGGTTCGCCGAGGCACTGTTCACCGGCCGCGAGGACGAGCTGGGCGGCCAGTACCCGGTGGGCCGGCTCGGCGTGCCCGAGGACATCGGCGAGGCGGCCGCCTACCTGCTGAGCGACCAGGCCGGCTGGGTCACCGGTCAGACGCTGGTCCTCGACGGCGGCGCCCTGTCCCGCGGCCCCATCTGAGGAAGTCGAAGGCCCCCCCGCCCCTCGCACGCTCGCGGTGGGTCCCTGCGAGGGGGCCAGGAACGAGGCCGGGAGCCCTGGGCTCCTAGTTGCGGCCGAGCACCCGGGCGAGGACGTCGTCGCCGGCCTCCTCGCCCTCCTCGCGGTAGCGGCGACGCCGGGACCGGCCGCCGCTGGGCGCGGAGACCCCGCTCTCGGCCAGGATCTGCTCCAGCCGGGCGTGCCCCTGCGCCGGCGCCGTCGCCCGCGGCGCCGGCTCCGCGGCCACCGGGGTGACGGGGGCGGCCGACCACGGGGTCGGCTCCCAGGGCGGCGACTCCACCGAGGGCGCTGCACCCGTCGGGATCGGCTCGGCGGGCGACGCCCACGACGGGGTCTCCCCTCCCGATGCGCCGGACCCGGAGCCGGCGGACGCAGCCGCCCAGTCCGACCAGCTGGGGCTCGCCGCGGACTCCTCTTCCGGTGCGGCATGGCTGCGCCGGCGACCGTTCGAGGGGGTGACGCCGCCCGCCTCGTCGGGCTCCGCAGCCCGGCGGTGCCGACGCCGCGGCGGCTCGAGGGGGTCCGACATCGCGGCCACGAGGTCGGACACGCGGAGCGCCGGCTCGGGCACGCGCGGAGCAGGCTCGGGGTCGGGTTCGGGCACAGGCAGGGCGGGCTCGGGCTCGTGCAGGACCGGCTCGGGGACGCGCAGGACAGGCTCGGGCTCGTGCAGGACCGGCTCGGGCACGCGCAGGACAGGCTCGGGCAGTGGCGGCCGGGACGGCATCGGCACGACCGGCACCTCAGCGGCCGGACGGCCGGCCGCGTCGAGGAGGGCCTTCTCCCCCAGCCAGGCCAGCGGCGACTTCGGGCTCGGCTCGACCCACGGCTCGAGGACCGCCTCCTCGACCAGCCACTCCAGCGGCGAGGGCGGCCGGTGCCGGTCCGCCGACTCCTCGGGCGGCGCAGACGCCCTGCTGATCGGCGGCGCGGGGAGGTCGAGGGCCTCGGCGACCGACACCGGGAGGACCCGGCCGGGCTCAGCGGGTGCATCCGGCCCGGCCGGCGAGGACGTCCACACGGAGGCCTCCCACCCGGGCGGGGCACCCTCCACCGTGCGACCGACGTCGGCGGTCCGTGCCGGTCCACGGACGGACTGCGCTCGCATCACCATGCGCTCGATCAGCAGCTCACCGGACAGCTGCTCGGTCAGCTCGCTGCGCATCCGGCCGAGGTCACCGCGCAACTCGCCCAGCCCGGCCAGCTCGGTGCGCAGCTGCTCCAGCCCGCTCGGCTCGCTGCGCAGCTGGGTCAGGGCGGCGAGCTCGGTGCGCAGTCGACCGAGCTCGCCGCTCATCGCCTGCTCTGCCTCGCGCCGCAGCCGGTTCTCCAACTCGGCCGCGTGCTCGTGCCGGGCGGCGACCTCGTGCGCCAGCTCCAGGTCGTAGGCGTGCCGGAGCTCGGCCTCCCGGGCGGTCGCGGCCATCCGGTCGGCTCGCCGGCTGCCGGCCAGGAACGCGGCGATCACGAAGGCCCAGCAGACGGCGAGCAGCGCGACCCGCAGGTACAGCGGGTCCTCGGTGAGGAAGGCCGCGGCCGTGGCCGGCACGGCGAGCAGCAGAGCGACGCCCGACCACACCCGCTGGGCCGCGGACCCCGGTACCGGCTCGACGACCGGCGGCGTCACCTGGACGGCGGCCGGGTGGGACGGCACGGGCGGGAGAGGACTGCGGGCGGGGACTCCGTCGTCGCGGCGACCTCCCATGCCAGCAGCCTACGGGCGGCTGCCGCCGACAACGGTCAACTCCGCTCCGTACGCGCCGGGTGTCCCTCCGCGAGGTCGGCGGGGCGAGGACCATCGGCCGCGGGGCGAGGCCACCGGCCCAGGACGAGCACGTCGACGGCGAAGGATCGATCGTGCACGACGCGATGTGTTTCGATGGTGCCCGCGCTGCGGACCCCCTCGGGGCAGCACCGGTCGCACGTGCCGCAACCGCCAGTCGATCGAGGAGTGCCGGTGGCCACACCCATCTCCGCGCGGACGACGGGCACCCACAGCAGCGCACCGCCCACCCCCCACCGTCGACCCCGGCCCAGTGCACCCCAGCCGCAGGGAGGACCCCGATGATCCGTTTCGACGCGGTGTCGAAGGCATACCCCGACGGGACCGTCGCGGTCGACGAACTGAGCCTGACGGCACCCTCGGGCCAGATCACCGTGCTCGTCGGACCGTCCGGCTGCGGCAAGACCACCAGCCTGCGGATGGTCAACCGGATGGTCGAGCCGACCTCCGGCACGATCACGATCGACGACCGCGACGTCACCTCGGTGCCCGCCACCGAGCTGCGTCGGAGCATCGGGTACGTGATCCAGCACGCCGGGCTGTTCCCGCACCGCACCGTCGTGGACAACGTGGCCACCGTCCCGATGCTCACCGGGACGGGCCGTCGGCAGGCGCGCCGGCGGGCGATCGAGCTGATGGAGCTGGTCGGACTGCCGGCCTCCTTCGCCGACCGCTATCCCGCCCAGCTCTCCGGCGGCCAGCAGCAGCGGGTGGGCGTTGCCCGGGCGCTGGCGTCCGACCCGCCGGTCATGCTGATGGACGAGCCGTTCAGCGCCGTCGACCCGGTGGTCCGCGACCAGCTGCAGCAGGAGTTCCTGAGGCTGCAGGGCGAGCTGGGCAAGACGATCCTGTTCGTCACCCACGACATCGACGAGGCGATCAGGCTCGGCGACCGGGTCGCCGTCCTCGCCGTCGGCGGGAGACTGGCCCAGGTGGCCGCCCCCGCCGACCTGCTGGCCACTCCCGCCGACCCCTTCGTGGCCGAGTTCGTGGGTCGTGACCGCGGTTACCGAGCGCTGGGCTTCATCTCCGCCGAGGTGGCCGTGGCGGCCGAGCCGACCGTGACCCTCGGCTCGCCGGTGGCCCGGGCGCACGACGTCGCCGTCGACGACTGGGTGCTCGTGGTGGACGACGGGGGCCTCCCGCAGGGCTGGCTGCACCTCCGGGCCCATCCCGACGGAGGCCCAGGACCCGCGCCGGGCGACGTCGTCACCCCCGGCCTGCTCAACCTGGGCGGCACCCTGTCCCCGATCGGCGGCACCCTGCGCGAGGCCCTGGACGCCGCGCTCTCCTCACCCAGCGGCCGGGGTGTGGTGGTCGACGAGGGCGGGCGGCTCGTCGGCTCGGTCCGGGCCGGCACCGTGCTGGAGCACCTGCACGCCGCGACCGCGGACCCCTCGGCCCAGGTCAGGCCGTGAACTCGGAGAACGGCTCGGCGCCCTGGGACGTGTTCGGCTACTTCGCCGACCACCGCGCCGAGGTGCTGGACCTGCTGTGGGCGCACACCTGGCTCTCGGTCCTGCCCGTGGTCATCGGCCTGCTGGTGGCCTTCCCGATCGGCTGGCTGGCCCGCCGGTACCGGTGGGCGTACGCGCCGGTCGTCTCGGTGTCCGGCCTGCTGTACACCATCCCCTCGCTGGCGTTGTTCGTCGTCATGCCCACCCTGCTGGGCACCCAGATCCTCGACCCGGTCAACGTGGTCGCCGCATTGACGATCTACACCATCGCGCTGCTGGTGCGGGTGGTCGCCGACGGCCTGGCCGCCGTCCCCGAGGACGCCGTGCAGGCGGCCACCGCGATGGGGTTCACCCGCCTGCAGCGGCTGCGGACGGTGGAGCTCCCGCTCGCCGTGCCGGTCATCGCCGCGGGCCTGCGGGTGGCCATGGTGGCCAACGTCAGCCTGGTCGCCATCGCGGCGACCATCGGGATCCCCCAGCTCGGCCAGCTGTTCATCACCGGGTTCCAGCTGTCGGTGACCGGCCCCTACTACCCGCCGATCGTGCTGGGCATCGTCCTGTCCGTCGCACTGGCGCTGCTGCTCGACCGGTCGATCGTCCTCGGCGCCCGGCTCATCACCCCGTGGCAGCGGGCGACGGCGGCCCGATGAACGACGTGCTCCTGTGGCTCAACGACCCGCAGAACTGGACCGGTACCCGGGTCACGCCCGGCATCGTCGCGCAGGCCACCGCGCACCTGGCGTACACCGCGGTCGCCCTGTCGATCGCCGGGGTGATCGCCTTCCCGCTGGGGCTCGTCCTCGGCCACACCGGCCGGGCGTCGTGGCTGGTCTCGGTGGCCAACGGGCTGCGGGCGCTGCCCACGGTCGGCCTGCTGATCCTCCTGTACGTCATGGTGTCGCCGCTGATCAGCGGCCGCGGGGACGCCGTCTACCTGGTGCCCACGGAGATCGCCCTGGTCCTGCTGGCCCTGCCGGCGATCCTGGCCAACACCTACGCCGGGGTGCGCAACGTGTCCCCGGACGCCCGCGATGCGGCCCGCGGCATGGGCATGACCGGCCGGCAGGTGCTGTTCCGCGTGGAGCTTCCCAACGCGCTCCCGCTGGTGTTCTCCGGCCTGCGGAGCGCCGCACTGCAGGTCATCGCCACCGCGACGATCGCGGCCTACGTCGGGCTCGGTGGCCTGGGCCGCTACGTGTACGACGGGCTGGCCAGCCGGGACTTCGGCCAGATGGCCGGCGGCGCCGTCCTGGTCGCCGCGCTGGCCCTGCTGGTCGACCTGGCGCTCTCGCTGCTGCAGCGCGCGACCGTCTCACGCGGCGTCTCCGGCCGGTTCTCCCGCCGCTCGACCCGCGACAGCCGCAGCGCGGCGGTGACCGTGGTGCGTCCCGAGCCACCGAGGGGCGGGCCCGACGGTGGCCGGTCCCCACGGCAGGCGACCACCCCGGCCGCCGCCCTGACCCCCTCCGGCGACCACCCCTCGGGGTGACCGGTCCCGTTCCGCGGGTGGCACCCGCCACCCGGCACCCAGTGACCCGGCGCGCCGCGCCGCGGCTGACCCCAGGAGAGACCACATGAACCGCAGGATCGCCACGGCGCTGACCGGCGGGACCGCCCTGCTCACCGCGCTGACCGCGTGCGGAGAGTCCGGCAGCAGCAGTGCGGGAGGGGGCGAGAGCACCCCCGCCGGGGGCGGCGACACCATCGCCGCCGAGCTGGTCCTCGGCGGGCCGCCGGAGTTCCAGACCCGACCCGACGGCGTCCCCGGCCTGGAGGAGGTCTACGGCGTCACCTTCGGTGAGTTCCGCAGCCTGGACGCCGGCGGCCCGCTCACCATCAACGCGCTGGCCAACGGCCAGATCGACGCAGCCGACGTCTTCACCACCGACCCGAACATCGCGGCCAACGACTGGGTGGTCCTGGAGGACCCGGAGAACCTGTTCGCCGCGCAGAACGTGGTCCCGCTGATCAGCACCGAGGAGGCCACCGACGGCGTCGCCGCCGTGCTGAACGCGGTGTCCGCGGAGCTCACCACCGAGGACCTCATCGCGCTCAACGAGCAGGTGATCATCGACCGGCAGGACCCGGCCGCGGTCGCCGGGCAGTGGCTGGCCGAGAAGGGTCTGGACGCGACGGGCACGCAGGCGGCCGGGACGGACCTCACCATCGGGTCGGCGAACTTCCCGGAGAACATCACCCTGGCCAACATCTACGCGCAGGCGCTGCAGGCCCAGGGCGCGACGGTCGAGACCCAGCTCAACATCGGCAGCCGGGAGGTCTACATGCCCGGCCTGCAGGACGGGTCGATCGACCTGATCCCGGAGTACACCGGTGTGCTGCTGGAGTACTTCGACGAGGAGGCGACCGCGGTCAGCTCCGAGGAGGTCTACGCCGCGCTCCCCGAGGCCCTGCCGGAGAACCTGACCGTGCTCGAGCAGTCGGAGGCCCAGGACAAGGACGCCATCGTCGTGACCAGGGAGACCGCGGAGGAGTACGGCCTCACCTCGATCGCCGACCTGGCCGAGCAGCCCTGACCCGCCGGTGGTCCGGCCGGGGGGCCTCCCAACCGGCCGGACCGCCTCAGGCGCGCGCGGGAGGTGTGGCGGCGTCGTCCTCGTCGGGCGGGATCTTGCAGACCTGTTCCAGCCACAACGCCGCACCGGTGAGCCCGGCGGCGAAGACGACACCGAGGACGCCGGTGACGGTGTCGGCGGTGGCCGCGGACAGCCGGCCCAGCTGAGGCACCGTGTGCAGCAGCAGCCCCGCCCAGCAGCCGGTGAGCACCGCGCCGACGTAGGCGCTGGCCTGGGCGAGCACCGCCACCCGGGCCACCAGCATCGGCTCGACCGGGCGGGCGGCGGCCGGGCTCCGGCCCGGCGGCGGCCGGCGGTCGCGCTGCGCGGACAGTCGGGCCGCCAGCGCCCGGGCGCCGAGCAGCTCGGCGACCGCCAGCACGCCCAGCGGCACCGGCAGCCACCACTGCAGCTGCGGCAGCGAGCCGTAGCCGGCCCGGACCAGCAGCCAACTGGCCAGCGCCAGCCCGACCGCGAGGGCCACCAGGTCCCGGCGGCGGACGGAGGTCACGCGAGCTGCTCCCAGCGGACGACCGCGGCCACCTCGTCGGCCGGGAGCGCCGTGACCAGGTCGGCCACCCTGCCGTGCCCCGGCAGGGTCGCCGCGGGGTCCAGCGTCAGCCACGGGACGAGCACGAAGGCCCGCTCCGCGGCCCGGGGGTGCGGGAGGGTCAGCGTCGGGTCGGCCGAGACCACCGGCGTCCCGTCGTCCGCGGTGACGGTGACGACGTCGACGTCCAGCGTGCGGGCTCCCCAGCGGACGTCCCGGGTGCGACCGGCCGCCTGTTCGAGCTCCTGCGCCAGGGTGAGCCAGCCGGCGGCGTCCCGCTCACCCCGGACGACGGCGACCGCGTTGAGGTAGGGCGGCTGCTCGACCGGCCCCCACGGCGGCGTCTCGTACAGCGTCGACCGAGCGACCAGGCCGTGCTCCTTCAGCGCCACCAGGGCCCGCCGCAGGGTGCCGGCCCGGTCGCCGAGGTTCCCGCCGAGGGAGAGGACGGCCCGGCTCATCAGCGCTCGCGCCGGATCGCGACCGTGACGTCGTGGGCCGGCACGCCCAGGTCGACCTCCGGCTTGTGCACGGTGATCTCCACGGCGTCCACCACCGGGTACGCCAGGCACAGGTCGGCCAGCCGCTGGGCCAGCGTCTCCAGCAGGTCGACCGGTTCGCCGACCAGCACGGCGTGCAGCTGCTGGGCCAGCTCGCCGTAGTGCACGGTCTTGGTCAGGTCGTCGTCCGCGGCCGCCGGGGCGGTGTCCAGCTCGAGCACCGCGTCGACCCGGAAGGTTTGGCCGTTCTCGCGTTCGGCCGGGTACACACCGTGGAAGCCGTGCCCGGTCAGGCCGTGCACCGTGATCCGGTCCGGCTTCGGGTCAGCCACGGTGTCCTCCTGCGCTGGGGGCCGCCCGCACGGCGGCCAGGGTGGCGATCGCGTCCAGCGACTGCACCGGGTCGTGCACCCGGACGCCCCAGGCACCGGCCTGCGCGGCCAGCACCGAGATCGCCACGGTCGCCGCTTCCCGGCCCTCGACCGGACGGAGCTCGCCCCCCGGCCCGGCCAGCAGCCGGCCCAGGAACGTCTTGCGCGAGGCCCCGACCAGCACCGGCAGCCCGAGGGCGACCAGCCGGTCCAGCCCGGCCAGCAACGCCCAGTTGTGCTCGGCGTTCTTGGCGAACCCCAGCCCCGGGTCGAGCACCAGCTGGGCGGGGTCGACGCCGGCGGCCACGACGTCCTCGACCCGGGCGGTCAGCTCTGCGCCGACCTCGGTGACCACGTCTCCGTAGCGCGCCGCCGCGTACATCTCCCGGCTGTGCCCTCGCCAGTGCATCAACACCCACGGCACCCCGGTCTCGGCCACCAGCCGGGCCATGCCCTCGTCGGCCAGGCCGCCGCTGACGTCGTTGACCAGCACCGCGCCGGCCTCCAGGGCGGCGGCGGCGACCTCGGCGCGGGTGGTGTCCACGCTGACCCGCACGCCTGCGGCGGACAGCTCCCGGACCACCGGCACGACCCGCCGGCACTCCTCGGCCGCGTCGACCCGGTCGGCGCCCGGCCGGGTCGACTCGCCGCCGACGTCGACGTAGTCCGCGCCGGCGGCGTGCATCTCCAGGCCGTGCGCGATCGCGGCGCCGGCGTCGGCGTAGCACCCGCCGTCGGAGAAGGAGTCCGGCGTGACGTTCAGGACGCCCATCACCAGACACCGGCCCGGGCGCGGCAGGGCCACGGCGCTCACTCCGCCGTCACCGCTGCAGGATGAGGCTCATCGCCTCGCTGCGGGTCGCCGGGTTCTCCCGGAAGATGCCGCGCACCGCGGAGGTGATCGTGGACGAGCCGGGCTTGCGGATGCCGCGCATCGCCATGCAGAGGTGCTCTGCCTCCACGACCACGATCACGCCCTGGGGCGTGAGCACCTCGAACAGCGAGTCGGCGATCTGCCGGGTCATCCGTTCCTGCACCTGCGGCCGCCGGGCGTACACCTCGACCAGCCGGGCGAGCTTCGACAGCCCGGTGACCCGCCCGTCGGTGCCGGGGATGTAGCCGACGTGTGCCCGGCCGTGGAAGGGCACCAGGTGGTGCTCGCAGGTCGAGTACATCGGGATGTCCTTGACCAGCACGAGCTCGTCGTGCTCCTCGTCGAACGTCGTCGCCAGGACGTCGTAGGGGTCCTGGGCCAGGCCGGCGAACGTCTCCCCGTAGGCCCGCGCGACCCGCCCCGGGGTGTCCACCAGGCCCGACCGGTCCGGGTCCTCCCCGATCGCGATCAGGATCTCCCGGACGGCGGCCTCGATCCGGGCCGTGTCGACCTGCCCCTCGGGCAGGTCGGCCACCGGGTCACCGGTCCGGGGGTCCTGGCCGACGCCGTCCACCGGCGCGCGCCGGACGGTGCCGTGGCCGTCCGCCGCCGCGGGCACGGCTCCGTCGAGTCCGGCTCTGCGAGGTGCCACGCCGCCGGGGGCCACACCCCCGACCGCGTCGCTCACCGGCCCTGGACCGGGGCGCCGACGTCGCCGACCGGCAGCTTCGGCTCGCCGTTGGTCGACGCGTGCGACCCACCGTTCGCGGCGGCCACCTCCGCCGGGGTCAGCACCGGCGGACGCTCCGAGGGGGTGCGCTTGCCGAAGCCGTTGTACGGCGCCATCGACGGGCGCTTGACCACCCCGGTGCAGATCCGGTCCATGTCCTCCCGGGAGAGGGTCTCCCTCTCCAGGAGCTCCAGCACCAGCCGGTCCAGGACGTCCCGGTACTCGACCAGGATCTCCCAGGCCTCGTCGTGCGCCGCCTCGATCAGCGCGCGCACCTCGCCGTCGATGTCGGCGGCGACGGCGTCGGAGTAGTCCGACCGCGAGCCCATGTCCCGGCCGAGGAACGGCTCGGAGTCGGTGCTGCCGTACTTGACGGCACCGAGCTTCGCGCTCATCCCGTACTGGGTGACCATCGACTTGGCCAGCGAGGTGGCCTTCTCGATGTCGTTGCCGGCGCCGGTGGTCGGCTCGTGGAAGACCAGCTCCTCGGCCGCCCGTCCGCCCAGCGCGTAGGCGAGGGTGTCGATCATCTCCGAACGTGTCTGGGTGTACCGGTCCTCGGTGGGGAGGATGAGCGTGTGCCCCAGCGAGCGGCCGCGCGGCAGGATCGTCACCTTGTGCACCGGGTCGGTGTTCGGGAGCGCGTGCGCCACCAGGGCGTGACCGCCCTCGTGGTACGCGGTGACCTTCTTCTCCTTCTCGCTCATCGCCCGGGTCTTCCGCTCCGGGCCGGCCAGCACCCGGTCGATCGCCTCCTCGAGGGTGGCGTCGGTGATGACCGTCTCGTCCTGGCGGGCGGTGAGCAGCGCCGCCTCGTTGAGCACGTTGGCCAGGTCGGCGCCGGTGAAGCCGGGCGTGCGCCGGGCCACCGTCTCCAGGTCGACGTCGTCGGCGAGCGGCTTGCCGGTGGCGTGCACCTTGAGCACCGCCGTCCGACCCAGCAGGTCGGGTCGGTCGACCGGGATCTGCCGGTCGAACCGGCCCGGGCGCAGGAGTGCGGGGTCCAGGACGTCCGGCCGGTTGGTGGCGGCGATCATGATGACGCCGCCCTTGACGTCGAAGCCGTCCATCTCGACGAGCATCTGGTTCAGCGTCTGCTCGCGCTCGTCGTGCCCGCCGCCCATGCCGGCGCCGCGCTGCCGGCCGACGGCGTCGATCTCGTCGATGAAGATGATCGCCGGAGCGTTCTCCTTCGCCTGGGTGAACAGGTCGCGGACCCGGCTGGCCCCGACGCCGACGAACATCTCGACGAAGTCCGACCCGGAGATGGAGTAGAACGGCACGCCGGCCTCACCGGCGACCGCGCGGGCCAGCAGCGTCTTGCCGGTGCCGGGCGGACCGAACAGCAGCACGCCCTTGGGGATCTTCGCGCCGATCGCCTGGTACTTGACCGGGTTCTGCAGGAAGTCCTTGATCTCGTGGAGTTCCTGGATCGCCTCGTCGGCACCGGCCACGTCACCGAACGTCGTCTTCGGGGTGTCCTTGCTGACGATCTTGGCCTTGGACTTCCCGAAGGCCATCACACCCCGGCCGCCACCCTGCATGGAGCTGAACAACCAGAAGAGCAGCAGCAGGAGCAGCACGAAGGGCAGGAAGCTGACCAGGATGCTGACCAGCAGGTTGTCCTGGGAGACGTTGGTGTCGAAGTCGACGCCCTCGCCCTCACCCAGGCCACTGACCAGGTCGAAGACGTCCTCCTCGGCGCCGACCGGGTAGAACGCAGTGACCTGGTCACTGCCCTCCACCGGCTCGATCAGGTCGAGATCGACCGTCTGCTCGCGGTCGTTGATGGTGGCCGAGTCGACGTTGCCCTCGGCGAACTGCGCGAGCGCCGTGGAGGTCGAGACCTCCTGGTACTCCGGGTCGCTGCGGAAGAAGCTGGAGCCGACGAAGGCCAGCAGGACGACGATGGCGATCCAGAACCAGACGCTCCGGAAGATCTTCTTACGTTCCATACACCGTGGCCGGGCGCCGGGGTGGACCCGGCTTGCCCGTCGACCCTCCTGATCGTCGCTGGACGCCGCCCGCGATCCTGGGGACGCCCCGCCGCGGGGCGACGTCGTTGGGTCGAAGGTACACCGGTGGACCTGTGCCCCTGCTGCTCTCGAGCTGTTCGGCCTGGCTGCAGGGACCCGCGGCGAGCGACGCGCGTCGTGGGTGCAGCCAGGTCCTTCGTCAGCTGGAGTAGACCTCGGGCTTGAGGGTGGCGATGTAGGGCAGGTCGCGGTACCGCTCGGCGTAGTCCAGCCCGTAGCCGACGACGAACTCGTTGGGGATGTCGAAGCCGATGTAGCGCACCGGGACGTCGACCTTCACCGCGTCCGGCTTGCGCAGCAGCGTGCAGACCTCCAGGGACGCCGGCCGCCGGCTGCCCAGGTTCTTCAGCAGCCAGGACAGCGTGAGCCCGGAGTCGATGATGTCCTCGAGCACCAGCACGTGCTTGTCGGCGATGTCGCGGTCCAGGTCCTTCAGGATCCGCACCACGCCGGAGGAGCTGGTGGCGCTGCCGTAGGAGGAGACCGCCATGAACTCCATCTGGGTCGGCAGCTGCAGCGCCCGGGCGAAGTCGGACATGAACAGCACCGCGCCCTTGAGGACGCCGACCAGCAGCACCTCGCGGCCGGCGTAGTCGTGGGCGATCTGCGCGGCCAGCTCCGCGATCTTGCCCTGGATCTGCTCCTCGGACAGCAGCACGTGGTCGATGTCCGGGCCGTAGCCGTGGTCCGGGCCCAACGGGCCGGCTGCGGGGATGGCGGGCTCGCTCACGACGGTCAGGGCTCCTCAGGGGGGACGGCATCTGGTGCAGCCGGGCGCGGACCGGTCCCGCGACCGGGGGAACCGCCGGGCTGCACGGTCAGCCTGCCAGACGCGCGCCGCACTCCCGCACCACCGGGGAGGTCCACCCGCCCCTGGCCCCTCCACCGGGTGACGAGCGCGTCGACCGCCGACAGGTGCACGCCCTGCAGGTCGGGCACCTGGGCGTGGCGTAGCCAGCCGCGCAGCACCCGGCGTCGCAGGGCCGGAGGCAGCTCGGCCAGCGGGGCGGCGGGCAGGTCGCCGTCCGGGCCGGCCAGCGCCGCCAGCTCGTCCGCGGCCAGCGCGTCCAGGGTGTCCAGGTCCTCCCGCACCATCGCCGCGGTCCGGCCGAGGGCCGCCGCGACGCCCCCGCCGAGGACCTCCTCCAGCAGCGGCAGCACCTCGGTGCGCAGGCGGACGCGGGTGTAGGCCGGGTCGCTGTTCCACGGGTCGTCCCAGATCGGCAGCTGCTGCGCCGCGCAGGCGGCCCGGGTGGTCGACCGCCGGACGTCGAGCAGCGGGCGCCAGAACGGCGGGCGGTGCTCGACCATGCCGGCGACCGAGCGTGGTCCGGAGCCGCGGGCCAGCCCGAGCAGGACGGTCTCGGCCTGGTCGTCGAGGGTGTGGCCCAGCGCGACCGCCGCCCCGTGGTCGCCCGCCGCCCCGGCCAGCGCGGCCGTGCGGGCCGCCCGGGCCGCGCCCTCCGGCCCGCCCTCGGCGCCGACGTCGACCCGGAGCACCAGCACCGGGGAGAGCCCGAGGGCCCGGAGCAGGCCGGCGGTGCGCTCGGCCTGCTCGGCCGACCCGGGCTGCAGCCCGTGGTCCACGGTGACCCCGCCGACCGGGCGGCCGGCGCGGGGAGCCTCGAAGGCCAGCGCGGCGGCCAGCGCCACCGAGTCCGCTCCCCCGCTGCAGGCGGCGAGCACCGGGCCCGTGCCCGTCCGCAACCCCGGGCGCACGGCGCTGCGCAGCGCCGCGACGGCGGGGTCGGGTCCGACCACCGGGGACGGGGCGCGCCGGCTCAGGCGGGGAAGGCGGGCCGGGTCTCCAGCACGCGCTCCACCCAGCGGGCGGGCTCGGTCAGCTCGTCCTTGTACGGCAGGTTCTCCGGCCCGGCCCAGACCTGGTTGAACCCGTCCATGCCGACCAGCTCGACGACCCCGGCCACGAAGACCCGGCCATCGGCGTACTGCTGCATCTTCTGCTCCAGGCCGAGCAGGCGGCGGAGCACCCGGTCGATGGGGCCGCGGCCCTTGCGGCGCTGGGCGAAGCGCTTGCGCAGCGTGCGCACGGACGGGACGACGTCGGGGCCGACGCCGTCCATCACGTACTCGGCGTGCCCCTCGAGCAGGCTCATCACCGCGGTGACCCGGTCGAGCACGGCCCGCTGCTCGGGGTCCCGGATCAGCGCCATCAGGCCCTGCGGGGAGTCGTCGTCGGCACCGGTGCCGCGGACGACGTCGGTGAGGCTGCGCAGCACGTCGGTGAGCCGCTCGCGCAGCACGTCCGGGGTCAGGTCGGTCGCCTCGGCGAAGGCGGCGATCTGCGCCTCGAGGTGGCCACGCAGCCACGGCACGGCGGTGAACTGCAGCTGGTGGGTGACCTCGTGCAGGCAGACCCACAGCCGGAAGTCCGTGGGGTCGACGCCGAGCCGGCGCTCGGTCTCCACGATGTTGGGCGCCACCAGCAGCAGGCGGCCGCCGCTGCCGAAGACCTCGTACTGGCCCAGCACGCGGGTGCACAGGAAGGCCAGCACCCCGCCGGCCTGCACCCCGGTCGCCCGTGAGCCGATCGCGGTGGCCAGCGGCCCCGGCGTGGTGCCCTGCGCCGCCTGCAGCCCGTCGGCCAGCGGGTCGAGCAGGGCCGCCATGCCCGTGGTGTTCGAGTCGATCCAGCCGGGCCGGTCGACGACCGCCACCGTGGGCACCGGGCCGCCGGGGACGGGGCGCAGACCGGTGAGCGCCTCGACGTGCGCGACGGCGGTCGCGGCCGCGCTGTGCAGCTCCGCGACGACGGCCGCCGCCTCCTCGCGGGTGGTCTCCGGGCCGGCGCCGGTCAAGCGACGGGCGGTGCGGCCGGCGAGGTCCCAGTCGACCAGGGACGAGGAGCGGCTCATCGCCTCACCGTACCCGGCAGCACCCGCCGGCCGGCCGCCGTCAGCGGCAGCCGCAGCCGGCCAGTGCGGCCGCCACGACGTCCAGTGCGGTCTCGGTGTCCTCCAGGCTCCCGGTGGTCCCGTCGGCCAGGACGGCGAAGGCCAGCAGCCGGCCGTCGGCGGTCTGCACCGTGCCCGCCAGGTCGTTGACGCCCAGCAGCGTGCCGGTCTTGGCCCGCACCGACCCGGGGATGCCCTGGCCGGCGACGGCGCGGTCGGTCAGGGTGCCGTCGTACCCGGCGACCGGGAGGCCGGAGAGCAGCACGTCGGCGTCGGGGACGCTCCCGTCCGCGGCGGCCTGGACGACGTCGACCAGGAGCCGGGCGGGCACCCGGTCGTCGCGGGACAGGCCGCTGGCGTCGGAGAGGGCGAGCCCGGTGGTGTCCAGCCCCGCCTCGGCCAGCGCTGCGCCGATCGCCTGCCCGGCGCCCTGGAAGGTGGCCGGCAGGCCCCGGGCGATGGCCACGTGCCGGGCCAGCGACTCGGCCAGCAGGTTGTCCGACGCGGTGAGCGCCTGCTCGACCAGCCGGGCGACGGGCGCCGACTCGACGCTGCCCAGCGTGCGCGCGCCGGCCGGTGCGGCACCGAGGCTGACCGCCGCCTCCGGGGCGCCCAGCGCCGCGGCCAGTGCGGCACCGGCGTCGGTGCCCGGCGACCCGCTGCGGGGGGTGCGGCCGGGAACCTGCCGGGCGCCGTCGACGGCGGTGGCGGTCACCGGAGCGGCGTACGTCGACGGTGCGTCGTCAGCCCCCCAGCCCTGGGCGGTGAGCGGGCCGCTGAACAACGAGTTGTCGACGACGACGCTGGTCACCGGCTGACCACCGAGCGCCTCCTGGACCTGGGCGGCCAGGTCCGCGACGGTCGCCGCGCCGGGATAGTCGACCGAGGGTGCGGTCGTCGACAGGGTCGGGTCGCCCCCGCCCACCAGGACGACCTCCCCCGGGGTGCTGCCGGCCACCACGGTCGTCGTCAGGGTGTCGGTGGGGTCCAGGGTGGTGAGCGCGGCGAGGGCGGTGAGCAGCTTCGCGGTGGAGGCCGGCGTGCCGGGGTCAGCCGCGTCCTGGTCGAAGAGCACCTGCCCGGTGGCCACGTCGACGACCTGGGCGGACAGGCCGCTGCCGAGCGCCGGGGCGGCGAGCAACGGGGTCAGCACGGCCGTGAGGGCCGCCGGGTCGGGCACCGGTGCCTCCGCGGAGAGCGGGGTGAGCACCGGGCCGGGCTCGGTGAGGTCGGGCAGGACGGCGTCGGGCACCTGCTCGGCGTCCACGGCGACGGCGGGGTCGCCGCCGGTCAGGTCCAGGGCCAGCACCACCCCGGCCGCGACCAGCACGAGGGCGAGGACGGCGGCGATCAGGAGCTTGACCCGCCGGCCGCTGCTCCCGGCGCCGGACCCCGCCTGCCGGGGGCCAGGTGTGGCCGCGGTGGCACCCGCCGCCGCCGGAGCAGGAGCAGCGTGTCCTGGGACCGTCCGGCGTCCGGCCGCCCGTTCGGCGTGCACCTGCGCCCGGTCCGCGCGTTCGGCGGCCGCGCGTTCGACGGCCGCGCGCTCGACGGCCGCGCGCTCGGCTGCGGCGCGCTCGGCTGCCGCGCCTTCGGCCGCCGCCCTGCGCTCGGCCGCGGCGTCCTCGGCCGCGGCGCGCTCGGCTGCTGCGGCGCGCGCGGTCGCGGCTCGCTCGGCTGTCTCCTGCTCGATGGCCGCACGCTCGGCGGCCATCGCCGCAGCCGCGGCGGCCCGCTGCCCGTCGGCCTCCGCTGCGGCCGCTCGTTCTGCCGCCAGCCGACCCGCCTCGACCTGCTCGGCCGCCACGCGATCGGCCTCCGCCCGAGCGACCGTTGCGCGCTCGGCCTCGGCGCGCGCAGCCTCTGCCTGGTCCGCCGTGGCCCGTTCGGCGGCAGCCTGGTCCTCGGCGGCCCGCGCCGCGGCGGCCTGCTGGGCCGCCCACTCCCGGACGGCGGCGAGGTCGGCGGCGGCCTGCTCGGCCCGGGCGCGTTCGACGTCGGCCTCGTCGAGCTCGGCCTGAGCGGCCGCAGCACGCTCGGCCTCCTCGGCTGCTGCGCGCTCGGCGGCAGCCCGCTCGGCCGCCCACCTCTTCACCGCGGCCAGGTCGGCTGCTGCCTGCTCCGCTGCCGCACGGCGCGCCTCGGCAGCCTCGCCGGTCCCCTCCGGAAGCGACTCCTCGGTGGTCCCTGCCGGCGCTGGCGGCTCGGCAGCCTGCTCGACCTCCGGATGTCCCTGCTCGGCCGCCTCAGCGCCCGACTCTCCCACCGGCCCGGTGTGTTCCGTTCCCGGCACTGCGACGGCCGGCCCGGTGGGCGTGGCGTCGGCCGGGAGCGACGGACCGGGCGTCGTCCCGGCGCCGCCGTCGGCCGCCGAGGGCGGCACCTCCGGGCTGCCTTCGGGCACCCCCGGCTGCTCTGCACCCGGACTCGACGAGATCTCCCCCACCCCCTGGAGTGACCTCCGCCGACGGGACGGACGGTCGTACGCCACACTATCGGCGTGCAGTTCGACGTGACGGTAGAGATCCCCAAGGGCCAGCGGAACAAGTACGAGCTGGACCACGCCACCGGACGCATCCGCCTGGACCGGATGCTGTTCACCTCGACCCGGTACCCCGCCGACTACGGGTACATCGAGGAGACGCTCGGAATGGACGGTGACCCGCTCGATGCCCTGGTGCTCCTGGAGGAGCCGACGTTCCCCGGGTGCCTCATCACCTGCCGGGCGATCGGCATGTTCCGGATGACCGACGAGGCGGGTGGGGACGACAAGGTCCTCACCGTCCCGGCGACCGACCCCCGGATGGCCCACCTGCAGGACATCAACGATGTCTCGGAGTTCGACCGGCTGGAGATCCAGCACTTCTTCGAGACCTACAAGGACCTCGAGCCGGGCAAGTCGGTCGAGGGCGCCGAGTGGGTCGGGCGCGCCGAGGCCGAGGCCGAGATCGAGGCCTCCCGGCAGCGCGCCATCGACACCCCCCGACAGCACTGACCCCACCGGCGGACCTCGCCGGACACGCACTGACCAGACGGCGGCGCACCCACCCGGGTGCGCCGCCGTTCCGCATCCGGGGACCGCTGTCGACGCCGGTCTCCTGCGGCACACCGATGAGGCGCGCCCGCCTGGGTGGGAGACGGAGGGGGAAGGGGAGCCGCCTGTCGGAATCGAACCGACGACCTTCTCATTACGAGTGAGACGCTCTACCGACTGAGCTAAGGCGGCGGACTGCGCGAGTGAGCTTACGGCACCGCCACCCCCCTCCTGCGACACCCCCGCCGGGGTGGCGGGGCGGCTCAGGCGGGCAGGCGGAGGGCGACGGTCAGCGCCTCGACGGCGATCTGCGGCTTCACGTTCTGCTCCAGGGCGGTGCGCGCGGCCAGCACCGCGTCGATCCGGCGCAGCGCTCCCTCGGCGCCGATCCGGCGGGCCAGCTCCACCGCGTCGGCCCGGCGGTCCGGGTGGGCCAGCGGCAACGTCAGCTCCCCGGCCGCACCACTCGTCGAGCTGATCACCAGCGCGTCCCGGTAGAGCGCCGCCAGGTCGACCAGCGCCCGGTCCAGGGAGTCCCGGCCGATCCGGGTGGCCCGCCGCTTCTGCCGCGTCTCCAGCTCCTTGAGCTGACCGGCCCCGCGACTGGCGGCAGCGACCCCCGGCCCGCGCGCGCCCACACCCAGGCTGGCCTTGACGGCGTCGGTCTCGACCGCGTCGACCTCGGCGACGGTCTTGTCCGACTCGTCCTTGGCCGTCCCGACCAGGTCGTCGGCGGCGTGCAGGCACGCCGCGAGCGAGACCAGCGACAGCGGGATGTCCAGCACCGCCTTGCGCGCCAGCCGGGCCGACTCGTCCTGGGCCAGGTGCCGGGCCCGCCCGACGTGCCCGCCGGCAGCCGCCGCGGACCAGGCGGCCAGAGCCGGGTCGATGCCGTCCCGGCGGACCAGCACCTCGGTGACCGCGTCGATCCGCGGGGTGCGCAGCGCCACCACCCGGCAGCGGGAGCGGATGGTGACCGGCACGTCGTCGGGGTGCAGCGAGGGCGCGCACAGCAGGAAGACCGTCCGCGGCGGGGGCTCCTCCAGCATCTTCAGCACGGTGTTGGAGGCCTGCTCGGTCATCCGGTCGGCGTCCTCGACCACCACGATCTGCCAGCGGCCCTGGGACGGCGCCCGGCCCGCGGTCCGGACGATCTGCCGCACCTCGGCGACCCCGATGGACAGCCCCTCGGGCACCACCCGGTGCACGTCGGCGTGACTGCCGGCCAGCACGGTGCGGCAGGCGTGGCAGGTGCCGTCGCCGCCGGCCGGGCACTGCAGCGCGGCGGCGAAGGCGCGGGCGGCCACCGAGCGGCCGGAGCCGGGCGGCCCGGTGAACAGCCAGGCGTGCGTCATCGCCGCCGGCTGGGCCACCGCGGCCTGCAGCTCGGCCACCACGGCCGGCTGCCCCACCACGTCGGCCCACACCCCACCGACCGTCACGTGGCCCATCCTCTCCCAGCCGGTCCCGGCCCCGTCCAGAGGCTCGCCCCGAGCCTGCGAGGGGTGCGGAGGACGGGGTCCTTCATGGGTGCAGCTGAGGGGTCGGCCCCGTCTGGAGGTGGTCGCTGCCGCGGCGGCTGTGCGGCACCGGCACGTCGGCCGGGAGCTGCTGCAGCGGCAGGCCCTCCAGCAGCACGCTCACCCGGGTGCGGATGGCGGCGGCGATCTCCTCCGGCGACCGGCGGGCGTCGAGCACCAGGTAGCGGTCGGGCTCGGCCTCGGCCAGGGCGAGGAACGTCCGGCGCACCCGCTGGTGGAAGTCCAGCGACTCCGACTCCAGCCGGTCGGCGGCGGCCCGCCCCCGGGCCCGGGCCAGGCCGACCTCGGGTGGCAGGTCCAGCAGCAGGGTGAGGTCGGGCCGCAGCCCCTGGGTGGCCCAGCGGGAGATCGAGCGGACGTCGTCCATCGGGATCGTGCGGCCGGCGCCCTGGTAGGCCAGCGAGCTGTCCACGAACCGGTCGGTGATCACCACCTCGCCGGCGTCCAGTGCGGGGCGGAGGACGTCGTGCACGTGCTGCGCGCGGTCGGCGGCGTACATGAGCGCCTCGGCCCGCGGCGACAGCCCGGCGCTGGCCGGGTCCAGCAGCAGCGCCCGGACCTTCCCGCCCAGCGCCGTCCCGCCCGGTTCGCGAGTGGTCCGGGCGACCAGCCCTTCCCCCGTCAGCCACTCCTGCAGGCGGCGCACCTGCGTCGACTTGCCCGCCCCCTCGCCGCCCTCGAAGGCGATGAACACCCCACCGCCGGCCAGCCGGCGGCGTGCGGTGGTGTCCCGGCGCAGTGCGGTCACCACGTCGGCCAGCAGCGGCACCGGGCGGCCGTCGTCCATCTGCCGGTAGGCGACCACGCCGACGCCCACGGCCAGCAGGCCGGCGACGAACAGCATGACCCGCTCCCCGGTGACCGCCAGCGTCAGGACGCCGACGTCGACCTGGTTCTGACCGATCACGCCCACGCCGATCGGCACCGTCGCGAGGGAGAGGATCAACGAGGCGCGGACGAGGGACTGGACGATCGCGAACGTGCGGCCGCGGATCGCGTCGTCGACCTCCGTGCCGAGCAGGGTGAAGCCGGCCAGGTAGGCGATGCCGGCGAAGAAGCCCATCAACACGACCAGCAGCAGCGCCACCCACAACGTGGCGATCCACGACATGAACAGCACGGCGATCCCGGCGCCGACGATGGCCACCCCGAAGATCCGCTCCCGGGCGAGGTCGTGGGCGATGCTGGGGCCCACGGCGATGCCCAGACCGAGGCCGACGAAGACGGCCCCGAACAGCAGCCCGTAGGCCGCCTGCCCCCCACCCAGGGCGTTCACGTAGAACTGCCCGGTCGCGATGATCGCACCGGCAGCGGCGAAGGCCCCGGCGATCCCGAGGATCAGCCCGCGGACCAGGCGGGTGTGCCCGGCGAAGGAGAAGCCCGCCTTCAGCGAGCCGAGGAAGCTCTCCTGCGGCACCTCGGGCCGGGTGGCCCGGCGACCGCTGATCGAGGGCAGGTTCCAGATGACGACGGCCGCGACCAGGAAGGTCAGCGCGTTCAGGTACAGGGCGAGGGCGATCTGGTCCAGCCCGGGGAACAACTGGTTCAGCCGGCCACCCGAGGTGTTCAGCACCGCGTAGACGCCACCGGCGAGCACCGGGGTGATCCCGTAGGTGGTGACCAGCGACAACTGGTTGGCCGGCTCCAACTGGTCCTTGCGGAGCATGTTCGGGACGGCGGCGTCCTTGGCCGGGGTCCAGAAGAGGCTGACCACCTCGATCAGGAACTGCGCGATGAACAGCCAGACCAGGTTGTCGACCACCGGGATCGAGGCGAACAGGCCGAACCGGAACAGGTCGGTGACCACCATCGTCTTGCGCCGGTCGAACCGGTCGGCGAAGACCCCGGCCAGCGGCCCGAGCACGAGCGCCGGCAGCAGCCGGAAGAGCAGGACGCCGCTGAGGGCCAGGTTGCTGGCCATGTAGCCGTCGACCAGCGTGGTGGCGGTCGCGGTGATCGCCAGCAGGCCGAGCCAGTCGCCGAAGCTGGACAGCGACATCGACAGCCACAGCTTGCGGAAGTCGCGGACCCGGAGCACCGCCCGGACCCGGGCCATCAGCCCGACCTCGCCCGCACCGGCCTGCGCCGACTCGTCGAGGTCCGCGCCGTCCTGGCCTGCGTCCTCGGACGGGGCCTCGGCGCCGGAGGGCTGCGGTCCGTCCGCCGGGAGGCCGTCGGCCAGCCCGGCCAGTGGCGGGGTCGCGGCGTCCTCCGGGGTCGGCACCCCGGCGGGCGGCAGGCCGTCGCCCGGGGCCACGGGGGCGGGGCCGGCGACGCCGTCGCCCGTGGTGCCGTCGCCGGTGGTGTCGTCGAGGCCCCCGCCGGGTGCGGCCAGCGGGCCATCGGGCGACGGCCGGTCGGCGGACGGGTCGTCCGCGGGACGGTGACCCGTCGGGTCGGAGCTGATCGGGGACCCCCGGGGTGTGGCGGCACCGGAGCGCCGCGGGACATGGCCGTGTCATGGCCTCGGCGTGGTCACCGTACCGGTCCGGACCGACGAATCCGTCCGGTCGACGACTCGTCCGGGTCACGCGCCCCCGGCTGTCCCGACCCGTTCGCGTGCTGGGCTCAGCGCGGGGAGAGCCGGTGGGCGCGGGTGGTGTACGGCAGCTCGAGCTGGGTGCGGCCGCGGGTGTCGGGGTGAGTGGACAGCAGTTCCCGGACTCGGCCGAGGAACTCCGCCCGCCGGGCGCCGTCCATCGTCGCGACGTAGCTGCGGGTGCCGATGCCGCGGACGACCTCGTCCTGCGTCACCAGCTGGGCGACGGCGGAGTCGAGGACCTCCACGTCGGCGGGCAGCTCGGCAGCGAACCGGGCCACCACCGTCTGGTCGGCCTCGTGGTCGCGTGCCTCGTCGGCGAGGAGCTCACCGAGGGCGCGCACCCACGGCACCCGCTCGTCGCGGGTGTTCCAGACCAGGCCGACCACGCCGCCCGGCCGGAGCACCCGGCACAGCTCGGCAGCTGCGGGGGCGACGTCGAACCAGTGTGCGGCCTGCCCGGCGACGACCGCGTCCACGTCCGCGTCGGGCAGCGGGATCGACTCCGCTCCCCCGGTGGCCACCCGCACCCGGGGCAACCGCTCGCGCAGCTGCGCCAGCATCTCCCCGGACAGGTCGACGGCGACCACCTCGTGCCCGGCGGCCACCAGCCGGTCGGTGAGCAGGCCGGTCCCGGCCCCCAGGTCCAGCACCCGGCGCGGGGCGTCGCCGAGCAGGAACCCGACCACGTCGGCCGGGTAGGTGGGCCGGAGGGCGGCGTAGTCGGCCGCGACCGCACCGAACGACGTCCGCCGCTGCTCCCAGCCCTCCACCCGGCCTCCCTCCGACCCGCCCGTCCGGCTCCGTCAGCTGCCGGCCGGGACCCGCTCCTCGACCTCGGAGGCGGCCTGTGCCGGCTCGGCGGCCGTCTTCTTCGCCGTCGTCTTCTTCGCGGTGGCCTTCTTGGCGGTGGCCTTCTTCGCCGGCGCCTTCTTCGCAGCGGTCTTCTTGGCCGCCTTCTTCTTCACCGGCGCCCGCTCACGGCGGTCGGCGAGCAGTTCGGCCGCCCGCTCCAGGGTGATCGTCTCGACCTCGTCGCCCTTGCGCAGGCTGGCGTTGACCTCACCGTCGGTGACGTAGGGGCCGAAGCGGCCCTCGCGCACCGTGACCTGCCCCTGGCTGACCGGGTCCGCGCCCAGCTCCTTGAGCGGCGCCTTGGCCGCAGCCCGGCCCCGCTGCTTGGGCTGCGCGAAGATCGCCAGCGCCTCGTCGAGGGTGATCGTGAAGAGCGCGTCCTCGCTCTCCAGCGAGCGCGAGTCGGTGCCCTTCTTGATGTAGGGCCCGTACCGGCCGTTGAGCGCCTGGATCTCCGCGCCCTCGGCGTCCTTGCCGATGGTGCGCGGCAGGGTGAGCAGCTTCAGCGCCTGCTCCAGGGTGACGGTCTCCGGCGTCATCGTCTTGAACAGGCTGGCGGTCCGCGAGGTCTCCTTGCTGCCCTCGGGCACCACCGTGGTGACGTAGGGGCCGTAGCGGCCCGCCTTCACCGCCACCGGGAACCCGGACTCCGGGTCGGTGCCCAGCTCCCGGTCCGAGGAGGGGGCGTTCAGCAGCTCGGTGACACGCTCGGTCGTCAGCTCGTCGGGCGCGATGTCCTCGGGGAGGCTCACCCGCGCGCCGTCCTCGCCGCCGGCCTGCAGGTAGGGCCCGTACCGGCCGACCCGCACGACCACGGGCTCGCCGTCGGGCGCCACCGCCCGCAACGGGATGGAGTTGACGCCGCGGGCGTCGATCTCCTCCAGCCGCTGGCCGACGACGGACTTCAGCCCACCGGAGGCACCGATGCCGCCGGCGTGCCGGCCCTCGCCACCGAAGTAGAACTCGGTGAGCCAGTCGACCCGGCCCAGCTGCCCGGCGGCGATCTCGTCGAGCTCGCGTTCCAGCGACGCGGTGAAGTCGTAGTCGACCAGCTGAGCGAAGTGCTGCTCGAGCAGGTTCATCACGGCGAAGGCGACGAAGGACGGGACCAGCGCCGAGCCCTTCTTCCAGACGTACCCCCGGTCCTGGATCGTCTGCATGATCGACGCGTACGTCGAGGGCCGGCCGATCTCCAGCTCCTGGAGGCGGGCGGTGAGGCTCGGCTCGGTGTAGCGCGCCGGGGGGCTGGTGGTGTGCCCCTTGGGGTCCAGCTCCCGGGTGTCCAGCCGCTGCCCCTGCTCGACGCGCGGCAGCCGGCGCTCGCTGTCGTCGGCCTCGTCGTCGTTGCCGGAGCCCTCGTCCTTGCCCTCGACGTAGGCCCGCAGGAACCCGGGGAAGGTGATCGTCCGCCCGGAGGCGGTGAACTCGACGGCCTCACCGGTGCTCGAGCTGCCGGCGAGCCGGATGCTCAGCGTCTTGCCGACGGCGTTGGCCATCTGCGAGGCGATGGTGCGCTGCCAGATCAGCTCGTAGAGCCGGAACTCGTCGCGGGCGAGCTGGCCGGCCAGCTGCCCGGGGGTGCGGAAGGAGTCACCGGCCGGGCGGATCGCCTCGTGCGCCTCTTGGGCGCCCTTGGCCTTCTTGTCGTACCGGCGCGGCTCCGCCGGCACGTAGGCGTCGCCGTACAGCTCGGCGGCCTGCCGGCGGGCGGCGGTGATCGCCTCGTTCGACAGGTTGGTCGAGTCGGTCCGCATGTAGGTGATGTGGCCGTTCTCGTACAGCCGCTGGGCGACCCGCATCACCTGGGCGGAGGACCAGCCGAGCTTCCGGCCGGCCTCCATCTGCAGGCTGGAGGTGATGAAGGGGGCGTAGGGCTTGCGGGTGTAGTCCCGCTCGTCGACCCGGCTGACCGAGACCGGCCGGCCCTCCAGGCGTGCCGCCAGGCCGCGGGCACCGGCCTCGTCCAGGTGGACGACGTCGCTGGTCACGGTGCCGGTGTCGGCGTCGAAGTCGCGGCCGGTGGCGACCCGGCTGTCGTCCACGGTCACCAGCCGGGCCCGCAGGGTGGTCGGCTCCCCCGCGTCGGTCGCGGCGCGCCGTTCGGCGACCTCGAAGACGCCGTCGAGGCTCCAGTAGTCCGCGGCGGTGAACCGCATCCGGGCGCGCTCGCGCTCCACGACGATGCGGGTGGCGACCGACTGCACCCGGCCGGCCGACAGCTTGGGGAGGACCTTCTTCCACAGCACCGGGGAGACCTCGTAGCCGTAGAGCCGGTCGAGGATGCGGCGGGTCTCCTGGGCGTCGACCAGCGCGGTGTCCAGTTCCCGCGGGTTCGCCACGGCGCGGGCGATCGCCTCGCGGGTGATCTCGTGGAACACCATCCGGCGGATCGGCACGGTCGGCTTGAGCGTGTCGATCAGGTGCCAGGCGATGGCCTCGCCCTCGCGGTCCTCATCGGTGGCGAGGTAGATCTCGCTGGCTTCCTTGACCAGCTGCTTCAACCGGGTCACCTGCTGCCGCCGGTCCGGGCTGACCACGTAGAGCGGGGCGAAGCCGTGGTCGACGTCGACACCGAGCCGGGCCCACGACTCGCCCTTGTGTGCGGCGGGCACGTCGGCGGCGTTGCGCGGGAGGTCACGGATGTGCCCGACGCTGGCCTCGACGACGTAGTCACTGCCGAGGTACCCAGCGATCTTGTTCGCCTTGGTCGGCGACTCCACGATGACCAGCGGCTTGCCTCCGGCCGCGACGGCACGCTTGCGCGGCGCGCGGTCGCCGGTGCTGGTGGCTGACTTCGTGGTCTTGGTGGGCGGCACGGTGCTCCTGTCGAGGGTGCTGGTGCATTCGCCGGGGAGGACCCGGCGGCGCACGGGGCAGAGCGAGCTGTACCCGCTCGGCGACGCCACGGTAGGCCACGACCGGACCAGGAGGCCGAGCGGTGAACCGGAACGCCCCGGCTGGTCCACCTCCAACGGATGACGTCGCTCACTGTTCCCCGCACCGATCCGCAGGTCATCGCGGCGCCCACGGGCCGACCACGACCGCGCCGACGGCGGCCAGGGTCGGGCGGTCGCGGTCGTAGTACTGGGTGTGTCCCTGGGTCGGCTCGGTCGGCAGGGGGACGTCGCCGAACCTCGTGTCGAACGGGCCGGCTCCGTACCAGCCGGACCAGGCGATCGGGTCGGCCGCCGACCAGGCGCCGTAGACCTCCGCCGCCTCCAGCCCCGCCGCGGTGCCCGTGCCCGTCCCGGGGCTGCCCAGCAGGACGACGGCGTCCGCGGCCAGCCGTCCTGGCGCTCGCGCCGCCTCCCCGGTGACGACCGTCCCGTAGCTGTGCGCCAGCACGGTCGTCCGCGGTGCCGGCCCGGCGGCCCGGGCAGCACGACTGGCGGCCAGCCCGTCCAACGCACTGTCCAGGTCGCGGCCCCCGCGCCGGGAGGTGTGCTCGGAGACCGAGGTGAACCACCGGGGTGTCCGGTAGCCCAGCCAGGCGACCGTCGCCACGGCCAGGCCCGGGGCCGCCACCGCAGCGGCCGCCGCGACGTCCCGGGCGTCACCGACCAGACCGGGCAGGTCGTCGCCGACCGTGGTCTCGACCCCCGGGACCAGGACACCCACGGCGGCAGCGGTGTCCAGGTCGCCGACGGACAGCGCCACCAGGCCGGTGGCGGGGTCGAACTGGAGGAGCTGCGCCACGGAGCCGGCGTCCACCAGCCCGGTCAGGGTGCGCTGCACGACGCGGGCGGTGTCGTGGCCGACCGACCCCGGCGGGAGGTGCTGCAGCGCCGCGGCCAGGTTCGCCCGGTTCGCCCGGTCGCGGGCCCAGGCCGGCAGACCGTCCAGGGCGCCGACCGCACCCGGCTGCCCGTCGATCGCCTGCAGCTGCCCGGCCGCCGTCAGACCGGCCCACCAGGCCGCGGCGCCCCGCGGACCGGCGGTGGCCGGCACCTGCGGCGCCCGCACCGGCAGCAACCGGTCCACCAGGTCGGCGAAGCGGTCCGGTACCGGGACGTCGACCGCACCGAGCCGGAGCAGCGGCTCCCGGGCGGCCCGGGCGCACGCCGCCGCCCGAACCGCCGCGACACGGGCCCCCTCGGCTCTCTCCTCGGCGAGCACTGCGGCGCCGCGGGCGGCCTCCACGTCGGCCAGCTGGTCCGGTGCCATGGCCGGGTGAGGTGGGGCGGGGACCCCGACCGCCCGACCGGCGCCGTCCAGACCGACCCCGCCGGCCGCGGCGACCGCCAGGGCCTCGGCGGCGAGCTCCTGCGCCTCGTCCGCCGCGGCGGTCAGCCCGGTCAGGTCGGCCAGCGAGGCGGCCAGCGCCCCACCGACGCCGGAGGTGATCGTCGAGAGCTCGACGAGCGCCGCCGCGGCCGCCGTGCCAGCCGGACCGGACCAGGACCCCGCGGCCCCGAGCTGACGGCCCAGCTCGTCCAGCCGCCCCCGCCAGGGCTCGAGTCGATCGGTCAGCACCCCGAGGGTGACCACCGCTCCCCGCAGCTGCGGGACGTCCCAGCCGGCGATGACTGCCGTCGTCGTCACCGCGACACCCGGACCCGGCCACCGCCGTCACCACCGAGCTGCCCCGCCAGGCCGACGTCGAAGGCCCGGTAGGACTCCAGCGCGGTCGCCAGCGTGGCGGCGACGGCCAGGGTGCGCGCGGCCAGCGTGGTGACCAGGTCGGTCCACGCCGCGCCGGTCGCGGCTGTCGACTCCGCCGCCTCCCCCTCCAGCGCGGTGCCCAGCGCCCGCCCCGCCGAGGCGCACAGCCCCGCCTCCTCGCCGAGTTCTGCGCCGAGCGCGGTCAGCTCGCCGAGCAGTGCCCCGAGGGCATCGAGGTGGACGTCGATCAGATCGGACACACGTGCCTCCCGGCGACGGACCACGGCCCCGGGCGGGACCGGCGGGAGGGACGCTAGGGACCTCGGCGCACCTCCCGGGGCCCGCCGTCCACACCCGGTGCCGCTCTCCACAACCCGGTCAGAACGCCTGCTCGGTGAGCGTCTCGGCCGGGGTGTCGGTCTCGCCGCCCACGACGCTGGACCGCCGCTTGCTGACCACGATGGCCACCACGATCACCAGGACCGCACCGACGGCGATCGACAGCCGCAGCGCGGTGTTGGCGCCCTCGCCGACGGACAGCCCGACGACGGCCGGGGCGATCAGCAGCGCGACCAGGTTCATCACCTTGAGCAACGGGTTGATGGCCGGGCCGGCGGTGTCCTTGAACGGGTCGCCCACGGTGTCGCCGATGATGGTCGCCTCGTGCGCCGGACTGCCCTTCCCGCCGTGCGCGCCGTCCTCGACCATCTTCTTGGCGTTGTCCCAGGCTCCGCCGGAGTTGGCCAGGAACACCGCCATCAGGGTGCCGGTGGCGATCGCACCGACCAGGTAGGCGGCCAGCGGGCCGAACCCGAGGCCGAAGCCGACCGCGACCGGCGCCAGCACGGCGAGCAGGCCAGGGGTGGTCAGTTCCCGCAGCGAGTCCCGGGTGCAGATGTCGACCACACGGCTGTAGTCGGGGCGCTCGCTGTAGTCCATGATCCCGGGGTGCGTGCGGAACTGCTCGCGCACCTCGAACACGACCCGGCCGGCGGCACGCGACACCGCGTTGATCGCCAGCCCGGAGAAGAGGAAGACGACGGCGGCGCCGACGACCGCGCCGACGACGTTGTTCGGGGAGACCAGGGTGAGGGCGTTCCCGAGGCCTGACCCGGCCTCGTCCAGCGCGACGATCAGGCTGGCGTTGTAGGAGCCGAACAGGGCGGTGGCCGCCAGCACGGCGGTGGCGATCGCGATGCCCTTGGTGATCGCCTTGGTGGTGTTGCCGACCGCGTCCAGGTCGGTGAGCACCTGGGCGCCCTCGGCGTCGATGTCCCCGGACATCTCCGCGATGCCCTGCGCGTTGTCGCTGACCGGGCCGAAGGTGTCCATCGAGACGATCACCCCGGCGGTGGTGAGCAGCCCGCAGCCGGCCAGCGCGACCGCGTAGAGCGCCGCGGCGCCGCCGATGAGGAAGGCGCCGTAGACGGCGGTGCCGATGAGCAGCGCCGCGTAGACGGCCGACTCCAGGCCCAGGGAGATGCCGGAGAGGATCACCGTGGCCGGACCGGTGAGCGAGCTGCGGCCGACGTCGCGGACGGGCCGGCGGGAGGTCTCGGTGAAGTAGCCGGTGAGCTGCTGGATCGCGGCGGCCAGCACGATGCCGATGAGCACGGAGAGGAAACCGAGCACCTGCGGGCTGACCGCGATGTCCAGACCGTCGGAGATCGTCGGCAGGATGGTGAACGCCGCCGCCGCGACCAGCACCAGGGAGACGGCGGCGGAGAGGAAGAAGCCGCGGTTGATCGGGGCCATCCAGTTCCGGTCGTTGCTGCTGGGGTTGCTGGCCAGAATGCCGACCACGGAGGCGATCACCCCGATCGCGGCCACCACCAGCGGGAACACCATCCCCACGGGACCGAAGAAGATCTGGCCGAGGATCAGCGCGGCCACCAGCGTCACCGCGTAGGACTCGAAGAGGTCGGCGGCCATGCCGGCGCAGTCGCCGACGTTGTCCCCGACGTTGTCCGCGATCGTCGCCGCGTTGCGCGGATCGTCCTCCGGGATGCCGGCCTCGACCTTGCCGACCAGGTCGGCACCGACGTCGGCGGCCTTGGTGAAGATGCCGCCCCCGACGCGCATGAACATCGCCAGCAGCGCCCCGCCGAAGCCGAACCCCTCCAGCACGATCGGGGCGGTCTCCTGGAAGAGCAGCAGGGCCAGCGAGGCCCCGAACAGCCCCAGACCGACGGTGATCATCCCGCAGACGCCGCCGGTGCGGAACGCGATGCGGAAGGCCGGCCGGTGCCCGCCGGCGGCCGCGGCGGCCGCGACCCGGACATTGCCGCGGGTGGCCAGGGTCATCCCGATGAACCCGACCGCGGCGGAGAACCCGGCACCGACGAGGAAGAAGGCCGCGCGACCCAACCGGGTGCCCAGCCCGCCCTCGGCGACCGGGAGCAGGAGCAGCAACCCGAAGACGATGACGGCGAACACGGCGAGCGTCCGGTACTGCCGTCTCAGATAGGCCCCGGCGCCCTCCTGGATCGCCTTCGCGATCTCCTGCATCGACGCCGTGCCCTGATCTGCGGCCAGGACGGCGCGGACCAGCCAGGCGGCGAAGCCGAGGGCGGCGAGGGAGATGAGGAGAGCGATCGCCACCAGGGCGAGGTCCCCTCCGGACAGGTCGGTGTCGGGCATGTGTTCCTCCGAGGCGAGGCGGGGCGCGCACCGGCCAGCCACCCCCGGGCTCTCGCTCGGGGAGGGCCCGGCGTGGGACGCACTGTGCCGCAGGAGGTGGGCCCGCCGCCAGACCTCGATGTGATCCCGTTCACACTCAGCGTCATTCGGCCCGCTGTCCCGGCAGCGGCTTGCGCGCCGGTGTGACAGTGGGGTGGTGACGTCCCTGCACTCCGTCCGGCGATCGGCGGACGTGCCATCGGCGCCGGCGCCCGACCCGGCCGGTGGCGCACTGCCGGGCACCGACCTGCTCGAGGCCCTGCTGTCCGGCACCGCCGCCGACGACGACCCCGTGACCCACGTCCACCGACTGCCGGCCCGCCCCAGCCGACTGGCGGAGTGGCCGGACTGGGTCGGCGCGCCGCTGCGGGCCCGGCTGGCCGAACGCGGGGTGCCGGCGCCGTTCAGCCACCAGGTCGAGGCGGCGGAGCTGGCCCGGGCCGGCAGCCACGTCGTCGTCGCCACCGGGACGGCGTCGGGGAAGTCCCTGGCCTACCAACTGCCCGCGCTGACCGCGCTCGCCGACGACCCGCGGGCGTGCGTCCTCTACCTCGCCCCCACCAAGGCGCTCGCCCGGGACCAGCTGGCCTCCGTCGCTGCCCTGGCCGACCCCTCGGTGCGGCCGGCGGCCTACGACGGCGACACCCCGATGGAGGAGCGCGAGTGGGTGCGGCGGCACTCGCGCTGGATCGTGACCAACCCGGACATGCTGCACCGCGGCGTCCTCCCGGCCCACCAGAAGTGGTCCAGCACGTTGCGCCGGGTCGCCTACGTGGTCGTGGACGAGTGCCACGCCTACCGGGGCGTGTTCGGCTCGCACGTCGGGCACGTGCTGCGCCGACTGCGGCGGATCTGCCGCCGCTACGGCGCCGACCCGGTGTTCGTCCTGGCGTCGGCGACCGTGGCGGACCCCGCGCTGGCCGCCGGCCGGCTGGTCGGTGCCCCGGTGACGGCGGTGACCGAGGACGGCTCGCCGCGTCCGGGCGCGACCTTCGCGCTGTGGGAGCCACCGCTGACGGAGCGGACCGGTGAGCACGGCGCCCCCCTGCGCCGGTCGGCGGCAGCCGATGCGGCGGGGCTGCTGGCCGACCTGGTCGAGCAGAACGCCCGCACGCTGGCGTTCGTGCGCTCCCGCCGCGGCGCGGAGTCCGTCGCCGAGCAGGCCCGGGCCGTCCTCCGTTCCCGGGGCCGGGGCGACCTGGTGTCCCGGGTGGACTCCTACCGCGGGGGTTACCTGCCCGAGGAGCGCCGGGAGCTGGAACGAGCCCTGTCGACCGGCGACCTGCTGGGCGTGGCGACCACGAACGCCCTGGAGCTCGGGATCGACATCGCCGGGCTCGACGCCGTCGTGCTCGCCGGCTACCCGGGCACCCTGGCCTCGATGTGGCAGCAGGCTGGACGGGCCGGACGGGCCCAGCGCGAGTCGCTGGTCGTGTTCGTCGCCCGGGACGACCCGCTGGACCACTACCTGGCTCACCACCCGCGCGCGGTGTTCGGCCGGCCCGTCGAGGCGACCGTCACCGACCCGGCCAACCCCTACGTGCTGGGGCCCCAGCTGTGCTGCGCCGCCGCCGAGCTGCCCCTGACCCACGCCGACCTGTCCGACTTCGGCGGCGAGGTGGCCGAGGCGCAGGTCGGGGAGCTGGTGACCGAAGGGCTGCTGCGCAGCCGCCCCACCGGCTGGTACTGGGCCGGACGGGGCCGGCCGGACGTGGACATCCGCGGCAGCGGCGCCGCGCCGGTGTCGATCATCGAGGGCGCGACCGGCCGGCTGCTGGGCACCGTCGACGGCGACGCCTCGCACGCGACCGTGCACACCGGCGCGCTCTACGTGCACCGCGGCGAGACCTACGTGGTCGACGAGCTCGACGTCGAGGACGCGTGCGCCGTGGTGCACCCGGAGAGCCCGGAGTGGACGACGGTGGCCCGCGACACCGTCGACCTGTCGATCGTCTCCACCGACCGCACCCGCCACCTGGGCACCGTCACCGCGCACACCGGCGTCGTGGACGTCACCAACCAGGTCGTCGCCTACCAGCGGCGGCGACTGAGCACCGGCGAGGTCCTCGCCGAGTTCCCGCTGGACCTGCCCCCCCGCCAGCTGCGCACCCGGGCGGTGTGGCTGACGCTGGACGAGCGGGCGATCGACCGCGCCGACGTCGACGACGCCGCCCTGCCCGGCTCGCTGCACGCCGCCGAGCACGCCTCGATCGGGCTGCTCCCGCTGCTGGCCACCTGCGACCGCTGGGACCTCGGCGGGGTCTCCACCGCCCTGCACCCGGACACCGGCGCGGCCACGATCGTGGTCTACGACGGCCACCCGGGTGGCGCCGGTTTCGCCGAGCGCGGCTACGCGGTGCTCCGGGACTGGCTGCAGGCCACCCGGGCGACGGTGGCCAGCTGCGAGTGCGAGTCCGGCTGCCCGTCGTGCGTGCAGTCGCCCAAGTGCGGCAACGGCAACGACCCGCTGGACAAGGCCGGTGCGGTGCGGGTGCTCGACGTCGTCCTCGACGAACTCGCGCACGCCCCGGAGCTGACGGCCGAGGAACTGGAGGTGACCCGGCGGCCGGCGCTCCGGCCCGCCCTCTTCGGCGCCAGCACCCCCACCACGACGGAGGCCGACCCCGGCACCGAGGCGGGGGCGGCCGGTCCCGACCCCGACGACCTCGTCTTCTGACCCGGTCCCCGGCGGCGCCGGGCCGGCGCGGGCCCGGGCCGGGGCGTCGACGACGCCAAGCGGACCCAGCCGCACCGGGACGTGCAGGTGCACCTCGACCACGGCACCCGCACCGACCTGACAGGAGTCGAGCATCGCGCCGTTGGCCCCGGCGACCTCCTCGGCGACCGCACAGGCCGCCGGGTCGCCCAGCACGGCCCGGCCGGCGGCGGCCAGGGCCGCGAGGTCGGCCGCCGAGGCGGCCCGGTGCCGGGCCACGACGGCGACGCCGACGAGGAGGGTGGCCGCGCCGACCAGGGCGAGCAGCCCCGCCAGCGCGACCATCCACACCGTGGCGGAGCCGCGCTCGCCGTCGTCCGGCTGGCGGCCGGTCACGGCGAGCCACCCGCTGCCGGTTCGCGCAGGCCCGTCGCCGTCGCCGTGACCTCGACGCGCCAGGGCAGTGGTCCCAGCGGTTCGACCGTCGCCGCGACGGTCACGCGCACCGTCTCCCCCAGGTCCAGCTCCGTCGTCGCACCGTCGGGGGCGGCTTGCGCCGCCAGCTCGTGCACCAGGGCCACCGGCTCACCGCGGGCCGCCGCTCGAGCCCCCTCCCGGGCGGCGTCCACACAGCGCAGCTGGGCACCGACCACGACGACCGCCGACACCGCAGCGGCCAGCACCAGCAGGAGCACGGGCAGGACCACGGCCGTCTCCGCGGTCACCATCCCCGCCTCCCGGGAGACACCGGCCCGCCGGCCGCGGTCGGCTGTCGACACGTCGACTCAGGCGAGCGTGGTGAGCGCGGTCTGGACGAGCTCGCCGAGCGCCGCGACCACCGATCCGCCGGTCACCACCTGGTAGAGCACGGCGGCGAACGCGCAGGCGGCCACCGTGCCGACGGCGTACTCGGCGGTGCTCATCCCCTCCTCGTCCGACACACGGGCCGCAGCCCACCTCCGGGCCCGTGCGACCCGCCGGCCGTCTCGCTCCTCGACCTGCGACTGCTGGTCCATGTCCCCTCCTCCGCCGGACCGCCTGCCGGTCCGTCGACCCGAGCCTGCGGCCGACCACCGCCCTCGCCCGCGGCCGCTGCCGGGTTGTGGACGACGCCCGCAGTTGTGGACGCCGGCCGGCACAGCAGCCCACTGCCGCGGCCCGATGGCCGGAGCGACCGCCGTCCTCACCCGGTCATGAACCAAGTGGTTGCGCCGGCGGACCGGGCGGAGGCACGGTTGAGCAATGTGGCGACGGCGCTCCACGTCCGATCACGCTGCCGGCCCCGCCCGTCGGGGCCGGCATCCGCTGCACGTGCTGGGCACGGTGCTGCTCGTGAGCGCTGCAGCGCTCGCCGGCGGCGGCTGGCTCGGTGGCGCGCCCCCCGCGTCCGCCGGCGTCCCGCCGCCCGGACAGCCCGCCCGGACGATCACCTACGAGGTGCAGACGCGCGGGGCCGTGCAGGGCGACGTCGACACCTTCCGCCGGATCGCGCAAGCCACGTTCAACGACCGGCGCGGGTGGAGCCTGGGCGGCAGCCTGCGCTTCCAGGAGGTCTCCTCCGGCGGCTCGTTCACGCTGTGGCTCGCCGAGCCGGCTGCGCTCCCGGGCTTCTCCAGCGTGTGCAGCCCGGAGTACAGCTGCCGCGTGGGCCGGGACGTCGTCATCAACGACGAGCGGTGGCGTCTGGGCACCTCCACCTGGCCGGACGTGCGGGAGTACCGCGCCTACGTCCTCAACCACGAGCTGGGCCACTGGCTGGGACTGGGGCACACCGACTGCACCGGGCCGGGCGCGCTGGCACCGGTCATGCAGCAGCAGTCCATCTCCCTCGGCGGGTGCCGTACCAACACCTGGCCCATCGAGAGCGAACGCCAGGCCGCGGCCAACGGGCAGGGGGTCTCCGTCCGCAGCGAGGTGCCCGCTCTGTACGCGATCTCGCAGGCCGGGGGCACCGGCACCGAGGTGCATCCGCTCAGCGGCGCATCGCTCCACCAGTCGTTCGCGGCGCACCTGCCGACCGCCCTGCACCAGACGTCGCCGGAGGACTGGGACTTCGCGGTGGCCGACCGCGACCACGACGGGGTGGACGACATCGTGGGGATCCTGCGCACCGGCGGGTCGGGTCGTACGGAGGTGCACGTCCTGGACGGTGCCAGCGGGTACGGCGCGTTCCAGCTGCACTCGGCCACGGCCCTGCCACCGACCGGTGGGGACGGGTGGTCCTTCGACGTGGCCGACGTCAACGGCGACGGCCGGCTGGACGTGCTGGCGTTCGCCCGCGCCGGTGCCTCCGGGAACACGGAGGTGCACGTCCTCGACGGTGCGACCGACTACGGCTCCTGGCTGCTCCAGACGGCCACGCCGCTGGCCCCGACCACGTCCGCCGACTGGGTGCTGCGCACCGGCGACCACGACCGGGACGGCGTGCCCGATCTCTACGCCGTCAACCGCCGCGGTGGGTCGGGCCAGACCGAGGTGCACGTCCTCGACGGCGCGAGCCAGTACCAGCGCTGGTCGGCGCACGCCGCCTCGGCGCTGCACGGCACCGACCAGTCCTGGGAGTTCCTCGTGGCCGACCACGACGGGGACGGCTGGAGCGACGTCATCGGCGTGCTCCGGACGGGTGGGTCGGGCCGCACCGAGGTGCACGTGCTGACGGGCCCTGGCTACGACCAGTTCGCGGTGCACGTCGCCTCGGCGTTGCACTCGGCCGCCGAGCCGCACTGGCGCTTCGACGTCGACTGAGCGGGTCGCCCGGCGGTCCGTGACCCGGGCCTGTTCCCGGTCCCGCTCAGCCGAAGACGTCGCCGGCGATGCCCAGCACCATCGGGACGACGCCCAGGCACAGGAACGCCGGCAGGAAGCAGAGCCCCAGCGGCGCCAGCACCCAGACCCCCGCCCGCTGCACCGCGGCCTCGGTCCGGCTGCGGCCGGCGCTGCGGAGGTCGGTGGCCAGCCGCTGCAGGGCCGGGACGACGGCCGACCCCGACTCCCCGGCCCGCACCACCGTGCGGGCCAGCGCGTCGACCGGCGGCGGCGCACCGGCCCAGGCCCGGCGCGGGGCGGCGCCCAGCCGGTACAGCGCGCCCACCTCGGCCAGCCGGTCGCCGAGCGGACCCGGGACCGACTCCCCGACGGCCGCGACGGCGGCGCCGACCGGGGTGCCGGCGGTCAGGCAGACGGCCAGCAGGTCGCAGGCCACCGGCAGGTCCCGGGCGAGGGAGTCGGCCTCGGGCGGTGGCGCACCGGACCGCCGCAGCAGCCGGTCCAGCCCGGCGGCCACGCCCAGTCCGACGAGGACGGCCGGCAGCCCGGCACCGAGCACCAGGAACGCCGCCAACCCGCCCAGGCCCGCCTCCACCCGCCGTCGCGCCGTCCCCGGCGGACCGGTCGCCCGGCGGCTCGGCCAGGATCGGCCGTCCTCCCCGGGAGCGGCCAGCAACGACCGCACCCGGTCCCGGCGGCCGGCCCCGGGCGGCACCCACAGCAGCACCGCTCCGGCCAGGACCAGGACCGGCAGGGCCGCGTCCACCGCGCCACCGCTCACCGAGTCACCGCTCACCGGGCCACCGCCCGCCGGACCAGCCGGGCCGACCAGGTCAGCCCGGCCAGTTCCAGGGCCACGCCCAGCACCAGGAGCGCCGTCCCGGCGGCCGTGGTGGTGAGCACCCGCCACGGATCGGCGCCCACCCCGCTGCCCATCAGCAGGCCGAGCAGGGGCAGGCCGGCGAGCACGGTGGCGCTGGCCCGCGGTCCGGCGACCGCCGAGCGCAGCTCCTCCCCGGCCCGCAGCCGGGCCCGCAGGTCGTCCTCGACGGCGGTGACCACGCCGGCCAGCGAGCACCCGGTGCGGGTGCTCAGCCGCACCGCGGCGGCGATCCGCACGAGCGCGTGACTCGACTCGTCGTCCGCCGGCCCCGCCGGCGGGGCGCCCAGCCGCAGGACCGGCTCGAGCGCCCGCGCCGTGCCGGGGTCCGGGCAGCCGCCGACCGCAGCCACGGCCGCCTCCCGGAGCGGCCGCCCGGCGCGCACCTCCGCGGCCAGCACGCCGAGGGCCTCCACGAGGGCCCGGATCCGCCGGTCGGCGGCGGCCGCCCGGCCTCGCGCCTGCAGGGCACGGCCGGCAACGGCACCGCAGGCGGCCGCGAGGGCGGCCACGACCGGGGTGGACAGCAGCGCCGCGGCTCCCCCGCTCGCCAGCGCGAGCGCCCACGGGCCCCCGGGGCCCCCGACCAGGGCACGGGGGTCCGGGCGCACCCCGCCGTGCCCGTGCACCGTGAGCCGTCGCGACCGGGCGGCGGCGCCGGAGGGCCACGCCAGCAGCGCGGCTCCCAGGATCAGCAGCACCGGGCTCATCCGGGCACCCGGACGCCGAGCAGGTCGGCCAGCTCCCCGCGCGCCGGGGTGGGGCCGCCGTCGGCCCGCCACCCGGCGGCCACCTCGATCAGCTCCCCCTGTCGCCGGACCACGCCCAGCTCGGCCACGCCCCGCCCCGCCGCGCTCCGCCGCAGGTGCACGACGAGCGCGAGCGCGGCCGCCGCCTGGCTGTGGACCGCAGCCCGGCCCAGGCCGGCCGCACCGCCGAGGGCCTCCAGCCGGGCCGGCAGGTCCGCTGCCCGGTTCACGTGCACGGTGCCGCAGCCACCGTCGTGGCCGGTGTTCAGGGCGGCGAGCAGGTCGACCACCTCGGCGCCGCGGACCTCCCCGACGACCAGCCGGTCCGGCCGCATCCGCAGGGCCTGCCGCACCAGGTCCCGCAGCGTGACCGCGCCGGCGGCCTCCACGTTGGGCGGCCGGGTGAGCAGCCGGACGACGTGCGGGTGCTGTGGCGTCAGCTCCGGTGCGTCCTCGCAGAGCACCAGGCGTTCCCCGGGGTCGACCAGCCCGAGCAGCGCGGAGAGCACCGTCGTCTTCCCGGTGCCCGTGCCGCCGGTGACCAGGAACGCCAGCCGCGCCCGGACGGCGGCGGCGAGCAGGTCCGCGCTGGCGCCGGGCAGGGCGCCCCGGGCGGAGAGGTCGACGAAGGAGAGCACCGCCCGGCGCAGCACCCGCAGGGACAGGCAGGTGCCCGACCCCGACACCGGCGGCAGGACGGCGTGCAGCCGCGTGCCGTCGGGCAGACCGGCGTCGACCCACGGCGCGGCGTCGTCGAGCCGGCGGCCGGCAGCGGCGGCCAACCGGACCGCGAGCCGGCGGACGGCGGCCTCGTCCGGGAACCGCACGTCGACCGGCTCCAGCCCCTCGCCGCGGTCGACCCACACCTCGTCCGGCCCGTTGACCAGCACGTCGGTGACCCCGGGCGTGCGCAGCAACGGCTCCAGGACGCCGGCCCCGGCGAGCTCGTCGGTGGCGGCCCGGACGGCGTCGAGCACCCCGCGGTCGCCCAGCAGGCCGCCGGACTCCTCCCGGACCAGGGCCGCCACGGCCGCCGAACTGGGGGCGCCGACGCCGGTGGCGAGCCGGGCGCGCACCCGCTCCACCAGCGGTGGCGCCGACCCCGCGGTCACGCCGCCCGCCCGGCCAGCTCGGCGAGGATCAGTCGGCTGAGCCCACCGAGCGGGGACCGGGCGGCCACGGACGGCGGTTCGCCCCGTTCGCTCCGCGGCGCTGCCGACCGGTCGGCGGCGAGCTCGGCGAAGACCGGCCGGCCGACCACGTCGGCCACCTGGGCGCGGCTGAGCCCACCGGGGACCGGCCGGCTGACCACGAGCGCTGCCGACCAGGGCCGCGGGTCGCCCTCCAGCAGGGCGCGGGCGGCGGCCCCCGCCCGCAGCCGGGCCGGGACGAGCAGGACACCGAGGTCGGCCTCGGCGAGCAGCACCTCGGCGGCCGGGCTCCGGACGGGCAGGTCGAGCACGACGGCGCACCCGCTGGCCCGGGCACCCGCGCAGACGGCGAGCAGCGCCTCGGCCGGCGGCTCCTGCGGGTCCTCCCGGGAGGCGGACAGCACCGCCACCCCGGCGGCCTCGGGCAGCGCGGCGGCGAGCGCCGGGCCGGCCACCCGTCCGCTCGCCCCGACCAGCTCGGGCCAGCGCAGACCGGGCTCCCGCTCGGCTCCGAGCAGCAGGTCCAGCCCCGCGCCCCAGCCGTCGCCGTCCACCAGCAGCACCCCGCCGTCGGCGGCACCTCCCGCGGCCACCGCGAGCGCCGTCGCCAGGGTGCTCGCCCCGGCACCACCGCAGGCGCCGCCGACCACGGTCAGCCACCCCGGCCGGGCGGGCGCCTGCACCGCCGCGGCCACCCGCTCCACCAGCCAGGCCTCGTCCCGGGGCAGCACCACCACCCGTTCGGCGCCGAGCTCGACGGCCGCCGGCCACACCTCGGCCGCGGGTTCACCGGTGGCGACGACCAGCAGACCCGGGCGCCGCGGCAGCGCCCGCACCGGCGCACTGCCCAGCACCTCGGCGCCGAGGAGCACCAGCGGCGCGTCCCGGTGCGCGCGGCGGAGTGCGCCTCCCCCGGTGGCGAGCTCGGCGGTCGCACCGGCGGCGGCGAGCAGCCGGAGCAGGTCGTCGAGCAGGTCGGGGTCGGTGCTCAGGACCAGCGGGTGGGCGGGGGCGGGAGGCGCGGAGCCGAGGGCGCGCGAGGCAGCAGACACCGGCCCAGCCCAGCGGGCCGACCGGCCCCGGCCCACCCCCGGACGGCATCTGTGGACGACCCGTCCGGGTGTGGACGACGGTGTGCCCGACCACCCGGACTGCCGATCCCCTTACCGTGTGCGATGTGACCCGCGCCGCGGCGTTCTTCGACCTGGACAAGACGGTCATCGCGAAGTCCAGCACGTTGGCCTTCGGACGACCGTTCTTCCAGGGTGGGCTGATCAACCGGCGAGCCGTCCTCAAGGGCGCCTACGCGCAGTTCGTCTTCTCCCTGGCCGGCGCGGACGCCGACCAGATGGAGCGGATGCGGAGCCAGATCACCGCGATGACCACGGGGTGGGACGTCGCCGTCGTGCACGAGATCGTCCGCGAGACCCTGCACGGCATCGTCGACCCGCTGGTCTACGCCGAGGCCGCCGACCTGATCGAGGCGCACCAGGCGGCCGGCCGGGAGATCGTCATCGTCTCCAGCAGTGGTGCGGAGATGGTCGAGCCGATCGGCGAGATGCTCGGGGTGGACCGCGTCGTCGCCACCCGGATGGTCACCGTCGACGGGAAGTACACCGGCGAGATCGACTTCTACGCCTACGGCGAGAACAAGGCCGCCGCGATGCGCGAGGTGGCCGCCGAGAAGGGCTGGGACCTGGCCGACTGCTGGGCCTACAGCGACTCGGTCACCGACCTGCCGATGCTGGCGGCGGTCGGGCACCCCACCGCCGTCAACCCCGACAAGGGACTGCGCAAGGCCGCCGTCGAGCGCGGCTGGCCGGTGCTGGAGTTCACCCGCCCGGTCACCCTGCGCTCGCGGTTCTCCGGCGCCCGGACGCCGGTGGTCACCAGCGCCGCGGTCGGCGTCGGGGCCGCCATGGCCGGGCTGGCCTGGTACGCCCGGCGGCGCACGTTGCGTGCCCTCCCGGCTGCCGGCAGCGGGCTCGCCGCCCCGGTCGTGGTGCCCCCCGCCGGTCGCCGTCGGCGCCGCGGCGCCTGACCGCCGGCTCGGCCACCGCCGGCCGCTCAGCCGCCCACGCGGCTGCGCACCTCGGCGACCTTCTCGCGCACCTGGTCCAGGACCGTGCGGCCGGTGGAGACCGGCTGGAAGTCCTGCGCCGCGGTGGTCAGCGCCTGCTGCTCCTCCGGCGTCAGCTCCAGCTCGGCGGCCGCCACGTTGGACTCCAGCTGCTCGACGCTGGACGCCCCCGGGATCACCACCACCTGCGGCAGGCCGAGGAGCCAGGCCAGTGCCACCTGCGCCGGCTTCGCCTGGTGTGCGGCGGCGACGTCCCGGAGCAGCTGGAGGAGCGGCTCGACCCGGTGCAGGTTCTCGGTGCCGAACAGCGGGTTCATCGCCCGGACGCCCCCGGGGCGGTTCTCCGCGGAGTACCTGCCGCCCAGCAGGCCCTGGGCGAGCGGGCTGTAGGCGATGACCACCCGGTCCTCGCGTTCGGCGAAGGGCACCAGGTCGGCCAGCGGCCCCGCGTGCGCCAGGGAGAACTGCACCTGGTTGCTCACCACCGGGCTGCCCAGCCCGCGGTCGGCCGCCTGCCAGCGCTCCAGCGAGTAGTTGGAGACCCCGACGGCCCCGATCACGCCCTCGTCGAGGAGGGCCCGCATGCCCGGCATGATCACCGAGTCCGGCACCAGCGGGTTGGCCTGGTGCACCTGGTAGAGCGGGATCCGGTCCAGCTGCAGCCGGCGGGCGCTCGCGGTCGCGCGGTTGCGGACGACCGCGGGGAACGGCGCCACCGGGAAGACCTTGCTGGCGACGACCACCTCGGCCCGGTCGGCACCGAGCGCCTCGGCGAGGATCTTCTCGCTGCGACCGAAGCCGTAGACCTCGGCGGTGTCGAAGAGCGTGACCCCGAGCTCCCGGGCCCGCCGGACGATGTCGCGCGCCGCTCCCACGGCGTACTCGTCGCCGTAGCCCCACTCACGCGAGCCGAACTGCCAGGTGCCCAGTCCGACCCGGCTGACCTGTCCCAGACCGTCGACCTCGAGGAAGCGCATCCGCCCAGTCTGGTCGTGCTGCCACGGCGGCGCAGGGCGGCGCCGCGCTCAGCCGCGGAGCAGGCTCTCGCAGATGGCCAGGCCCTCGGTGGCGCCGTGCTCGGTGGCGCGGCAGCAGTGCACGAGCCAGCCGGCCACCCCCGCCGGGCCGCCGGTGCGGTAGCCCGCCAGGGCGGTGTCGTAGGCCTCCCGGCCGAGTTCGGCGAACCCGACCTCGGGCACCGAGACCGCCTTGCGGTCCAGGCCCCGGCTGATGATGACCAGCCGACCGGCGGCACGGGCGACCACGCCGTCCTGCACGCCGAAGGGGGCGAGCGCGGCCAGCTCGCCGTGCACCACCCCGGCCACCACCACCGCCGGCACCGTCGTCGCGCCGGTGATGAGCGAGAAGAGCCCGCCCAGCCGTGGACCGGCCGCACCGCTGGGGCGGCCCAGGTCGGCCGGCTCGGCGAGGTCGGTGGCGGCCAGGACGTGCAGCCGGGCGAGCACCTGCCCGGGCGCCCGCTCCCAGGTCTCCACCATCGAGCCGAGGCCCACCGAGACCCGCAGCGCGCCCTGCACGACCGGGTCGGTGACCTCGCCTGCGCGGAGGTCCGCCAGCGGCCGGTCCACGCCCTGCAGGGCAGCGGACGCCCGGGCACCGCGCAGCGCCGACTCCGCGCTCACCCCGGCGGACTCGCGGCGCAGCACCTTGTGGCCGAGCAGCCGGTCCACCGCGGCGCGCGCGTCCTCGGCCGCCGCGGCGACGTCGGGCAGCTCCAGCAGCGGGGCGAGCGGGTCGGGGCCGGTCGGGCGAGCCGCGGGCCGGGGGGCAGGGCCGGCGCCGGGGCGGAGCGGGATCGTCACGACCGCGACGGTACGAGTCCGGGACCGCAGGGCCCACGCCGCCCCGCACCACCCGCCGCATACGCTCCGACCCACCATGGCCGCTCCCCTGACCCTGCTCCTCGTCCGCCACGGTCAGAGCGAGTGGAACGCCGCCGGCCTGATGCAGGGGCAGACCGCCCACGTGCCGCTGACCGAGCTCGGCCACCAGCAGGCCGCGCAGGCCGCCGCCGAGCTCGCCGCGCTGACCCGGGACGGCAGTGGTCCCGGCGCCCTCGTCTCCAGCGACCTGCACCGTGCCGTGCAGACCGCCGAGCACTGCGCCGCCACCACCGGACTGCCGCTCACCACCACCCCGGCGTTGCGCGAACAGGGCTACGGGGCGCTCGAGGGGCGGCCCTCCCGAGAGCTGTGGGACGTCGTCGACTGGACCGACCCGCACTGGTCGGCCGAGGGCGGGGAGAGCCTCGCCCAGCTGCACGCCCGGGTGGCCGGCTACCTCGACCGGCTGCGCGCCGACCCGCCGGCCCCGGTCGTCGCCCTGGTCACCCACGGGGACACCATCCGGGCCCTCCAAGCGGTGGTGGCCGGTCTCGGGCCGGACCAGATGCCGGCGGTCACACCGCACAACGGCACGGTCACGAAGCTGGTGCTGACGTGAGCAGGGTGCTGGTGCTCGGTGGCTCCCGCTCGGGCAAGTCGGCGCACGCCGAGCAGCTGCTGGCGGACTGGGCGGAGGTCACCTACCTGGCCACCTCCGTCGTCGACGAGGCCGACGCCGAGTGGTCGGCCCGGGTCGCCACCCACCGCGCCCGGCGCCCGGCCGGGTGGACGACGGTGGAGACCACCGCGCCCTCGGAGCTGCTGCGCTCCGGGGCGGTGTTGGTCGACAGCGTGACCACCTGGGTGGCCGCGCTGATGGACCAGACCGGCATCTGGGACGCCGTCGACGCGACCGGCGCCCATGCCGCAGGCTCCCCGACGGACGCCGCAGCGGCCCGCGACCGGCTCGCCCGGCGCTGCGACGCGCTGGTCGACAGCTGGGTGATGACGTCGGCGCACGTGGTGGCGGTCAGCGACGAGGTCGGCCTCGGCGTGGTGCCCGAGACCCGGGCCGGCCGGCTGTTCCGGGACACCCTGGGCACGGTGAACCAGCGGCTGGCCGCGACCGCCGACGAGGTGTGGTTCGTGGTCGCCGGGCTGCCCCAGCGGTTGCGATGAGCTCCCCGGACCAGCCGGCGACCCGCCGCCCCTGGACCGGGCCGGCGGAGTCCTTCGCCCTGCTGACCTGCCTGCGGGTGCCGGCAGCGACCTCGGCCCGCGGCGTGCTGCCCTGGGCGCCGCTGGTCGGCCTGGTCCTCGGCGGCGTGGCGACGACGGTCGCCTGGGCCGGCGGCCGTGCGGTGGACCCGCTGGTCGGCGCGGTGCTGGGCGTCGCCGTCCTGGCCGCATTGACCCGAGGGCTGCACCTGGACGGGCTGGCCGACACCGCCGACGGGCTGGGTCCGCTGCGCGGCCGGGAGAAGGCGCTGGCGGTGATGCGCGCCGGGGACGTCGGCCCCTTCGGCGTCGTCACGCTGGTGCTCACCCTGCTGCTGCAGGTCGGCTGCCTGGCGCACCTGCTCACGCTGGACGGCGGTTGGCTGGCCCTGCCGGCGGCGACCGTCGCAGCCCGGGTGGCGATGGCCCGCACCGGTCTACCGGGGGTGCCGATCGCGCAGGGCTCGTCGCTGGGCCAGGCGGTGGCCGGCACCGTCTCCCGGGGCTGGCTGGCCGGGGCGGCGCTGGTCACCGCCGTGATCGCCGCCGGGGGCGCGCTGCTCGTCGGCCGGGACGGCCCCGTCGCCGCCCTCGGGCTGGTCGCCGCCGTCGCCGCCGGGCTGGGGTCGTCCGAGGCCCTGTTCTCGCGGGCACGCACCCGGCTGGGCGGGGTGAACGGCGACGTCATGGGCGCCATGGGCGAGGTGACGGCGGCGGTCACCCTGCTCGCCGCCGCCGTCCTGATCAGCTGAGCGCGGTCACCGGCGACGGGTGAGCGAGCCGAGGACCCGGCTCAGGCCGCCTGAGGCAGCGGGCGAGGCGGCCCGCCCGCGTCGCATCCCACCTCCAGCCGTCCCGGTCCGGCGCCGACCGGTGGTGCCCCGGGTGGCCGAACGTCCACCACGCGCGCCCCGCGCCGCGGTGTTCCCTGCCGTGCCCATCAACCTGCTGAGGATGCTCATGGCAGAGGTGTGACCGCCGTCATCAACTCGTAACCTGTCGGACGGCCAGATCACGGCGGGTCGTCGCGGTCAGCCACCGGCCACCGACTGCACGACCATCACCTCTGCACCGGCCGGTACCGGGGTGACCAGGCCGGCCAGCCGCCGGACCTCCTCCCCGTCGACATAGACGTTGACGTGCCGGCGCAGCGCGCCGGTCTCGTCCCGCACCCGGCGGTCGAACACCGGGTGGTCGGCGGCCAGGACGTCCAGCAGGGCGCGGACGGTCCCGTCCTCGGGCAGGTCCAGCGACATCGACGTCCGGCCGCCGGTGCAGTCGGCCAGCAGCCGCGGCAGCAGCACCCGGACGGTCACGGCAGCACCGCCGCCCGCACGCAGAGGACGTCGGGCAGGTGGGAGGCGACGGTGCGGAACGACTCCCCCTCGTCCGCGCTGGCGTACACCTCGCCCCCGCGGGTGCCGACGTAGACGCCCACCGGGTCCCCGGCGTCGACCGCGGCGGCGTCCCGCAGCACGGCGTTGTACTCGTGCGTGGGCAGCCCGGTGGCCAGCCGGCGCCAGTTCGCACCGGCGTCGTCGCTGCGGTGCACGGCCAGCTCGCCGCCCGGCGGGATCCGCTCCCCGTCGGCGACCAGCGGGACCACCCAGATCCGCCCGCCCCGGCGCGGGTCTGCGAGCATCGCGAACCCGAAGTCCGACGGCAGCCCGTCGGCGATCGACGTCCACGAGTCGCCGTCGTCGTCGGACCGGTACACGCCGTGGTGGTTCTGCGCGTACAGCCGCCGGGGGTCGGCGGCGTCCCGGGCGATCTTGTGCACGCACTGCCCGAACTCCGGGGCCGGTCCGGGCATGAAGTACGCCGAGATGCCGGAGTTGCGCGGCTGCCACGAGCCCCCGCCGTCCCGCGTCCGGTAGACGCCGCCGGTGCTCATCGCGACGTGCACCGTGCCCTCGGGCCCAGGGACGACGGAGTGCGCCGCCGCCCCGCCGTAGCCGGCGCCCCACTCGCTGCGGTGCGGGTGGTCCCACAGCCCGCGGCACAATGCGAAGGACTCCCCGCCGTCGTCCGAGCGCCAGACCGAGATCGGCTCGCACCCCGCCCAGACCACCCCGGGCCGGTCGGCGGAGTCCGGCTGCAGCTGCCAGATCCGCTCCACGGCGGCACCGGTGTCGGCCGGGAAGCCGATCGCGCCGCCGGCCGGTTCGTCCCAGGTCTCGCCCAGGTCGTCGGAGTGCAGGACCGTGGGCCCGAAGTGCTCCGACCGGACGCCGACCATCAGCCGGCGGCGCCCGTCGCGGGTGTCGATGCCGATGCTCGGCACCTCGGTCATCAGGAAGTGCGGTGCGGACAGCGACCAGTCGCGCCGGTCCTCACTCGTCGCGAGCCAGAGCCCCTTGCGCGTGCCGATCGCCAGCAGAGTCGTCGCCATGCAGCAGAGGACTCCGCGACCCGGCGGAACTCATCGGAGTCGGGCCTCCGGGTGGTACCTCGGAGAGCTAGTGCTCTGCTCACTGGGGGTGAGCAGAGCACAAGCCTCGTGGTTCCCCACCTGCCGGCCGGCGCTCAGACCGGCTGCTGGGCCGGGGTCTCGCCGCCCTCGAGGTCCCCCTCGGTGTCCAGGTAGGCCTGCTGCAGCTCGGCCAGCAACGCCGGGTCCGGCTCGGCCCACATCTTCCGCTCGACCGCCTCCAGCAGCCGCTCGGCGATGCCGTGCAGCGCCCAGGGGTTCGACTGCTCCATGAACTCCCGGTTCTCCGGGTCCAGCACGTAGCTCTGCGCGAGCTTCTCGTACATCCAGTCGGCGACGACGCCGGTGGTGGCGTCGTAGCCGAACAGGTAGTCCACCGTCGCGGCCATCTCGAAGGCGCCCTTGTAGCCGTGCCGGCGCATCGCGGCGAGCCACTTGGGGTTGACCACCCGGGCGCGGAACACCCGCGAGGTCTCCTCCACCAGCGAACGGGTGCGCACGTGCTCGGGGCGGGTCGAGTCGCCGATGTAGGCCTTCGGCGACGAGCCGGTCAGCGCGCGCACCGTGGCGACCATGCCGCCGTGGTACTGGAAGTAGTCGTCGGAGTCGGCGATGTCGTGCTCACGGGTGTCGATGTTCTTGGCCGCCACCGCGATCCGCCGGTAGGAGGTCTCCATGTCCGCCCGGGCCGCGACGCCGTCCAGATCGCGGCCGTAGGCGTAGCCGCCCCACACCGCGTAGACCTCGGCCAGGTCGGCGTCGGTGCGCCAGTCCCGGCTGTCGATCAGCGACAGCAGCCCGGCCCCGTAGGCGCCGGGCTTGGAGCCGAACACCCGGGTGGTGGCCCGCCGGCGGTCGCCGTGCTCGGCGACGTCGGCGTCCACGTGCGCCTTCACGTAGTTCTGCTCCGGTGTCTCCTCCAGCCCCGCGGCCAGGGTGACGGCGTCGTCGAGCATGGTCACCACGTGCGGGAAGGCGTCCCGGAAGAACCCGGAGATGCGCACCGTGACGTCGATCCGCGGCCGGCCCAGCTCCCCCAGCGGGATCGGCTCCAGCTTCGTGACCCGGCGGGACGCCTCGTCCCACACCGGCCGGACGCCGAGGAGCGCGAGCACCTGGGCGACGTCGTCGCCGGAGGTGCGCATCGCCGAGGTGCCCCACACCGAGAGCCCGACCGAGCGCGGGTGCTCCCCGGTCTCGGAGACGTACCGCTCGACCAGCGACTCGGCCAGGCCCTGCCCGGTCTCCCAGGCCAGCCGGGAGGGCACCGCGCGCGGGTCGACGGAGTAGAAGTTGCGCCCGGTCGGCAGCACGTTGACCAGCCCGCGCAGCGGCGAACCCGACGGGCCCGCCGGCACGTACCCGCCGTCCAGGGCGTGCAGGGCCATGTCGATCTCGTCGGTCGTCTTCGCCAGCCGCGGCACGACCTCGGCGACCGCGAAGTCCAGCACCCGGCTCACCTCGGCGTGCGGCCCGCCCAGCACCTCGGCGACGGTCGGCTCGACGGCGTCGGTGGTCCAGCCGGCCGCCTCCATGGCGGTGACCAGGGCCAGCGCCCGTGCCTCCACCTCATCGGTCTCGTGCAGCCCCGCCGAGCCGTCCTCCACGAGGCCGAGCGCCTCGCGCAGGCCGGGCATGGCGACCGAACCGCCCCAGATCTGCCGGGCCCGCAGGATCGCGAGCACCAGGCCCACGCGCGCGTCGCCCTCCGGCGGGGAGCCGAAGACGTGCAGGCCGTCGCGGATCTGGCTGTCCTTGATGGCGCAGAGCCAGCCGTCGACGTGCAGGATCATCTCGTCGAACTCGGCGTCGTGCGGCCGGTCGTCCAGGCCCAGGTCGTGGTCGAGCTTGGCGGCCTGGATCAGCGTCCAGATCTGCTGCCGGACGGCGGGCAGCTTGGGCGGGTCCATCGCGGCGATGTTGGCGTGCTCGTCGAGCAGCTGCTCCAGCCGGGCGATGTCGCCGTAGGTCTCGGCGCGGGCCATCGGCGGCACCATGTGGTCGATCAGCACGGCGTGCGCGCGGCGCTTGGCCTGCGAGCCCTCACCGGGGTCGTTGACCAGGAACGGGTAGACCATCGGCAGGTCGCCCAGCGCGGCGTCCGGGGCGCAGGACGCCGAGAGCCCGACGGTCTTGCCGGGCATCCACTCCAGGTTGCCGTGCTTGCCCACGTGCACGACCGCATGCGCACCGAAGGACGAGCGCAGCCAGTGGTAGGCGGCCAGGTAGTGGTGGGACGGCGGCAGGTCCGGGTCGTGGTAGATCGCGATCGGGTTCTCCCCGAACCCGCGCGGCGGCTGGACCATCACCACGACGTTGCCGGCACGCAGTGCCGCGAACACGATGCAGTCGTCGGTCGGGTCCACGAACAGCTCACCGGGCGGCGGCCCCCAGTGCTCCACCATCCGGTCGGTCAGCTCGGCGGGCAGGGTGTCGAAGAACCGGCGGTACTCCGCGGCGGGGATCCGCACCGGGTTGCCGGACAGCTGCTCGGCGGTCAGCCAGTCCGGGTCCTGGCCGCCGGCCTCGATCAGCGCGTGCACCAGCCGGTCGCCGTCCAGGTCGGCGACACCGGGCAGCGAGCCCTCGCCGTCGAACGGGCCGATGTCGTAGCCCTGCCCGGCCATCGCGGCCAGCAGCCGGACCACCGAGGCGGGGGTGTCCAGGCCGACCGCGTTGCCGATCCGGGCGTGCTTGGTCGGGTACGCCGACAGCATCACCACGATCTTGCGGTCGGCCGGTGCGGTGTGCCGCAGCCGGGCGTGCGCGACGGCGGTGCCGGCCACCCGGGCGGCCCGTTCCAGGTCGGGCACGTAGGAGGTCAGGCCGTCGGCGTCGACCTCCTTGAAGGAGAACGGCACGCTGATGATCCGGCCGTCGAACTCCGGGATCGCGACCTGGTTGCCCACGTCCAGCGGGGAGAGCCCGTCGTCGTTGGCCGCCCACGTCGCCCGCGGGGTGCCGAGCACCAGACCCTGGATCACCGGGACGTCGAGGCGGGCCAGCTCGCCGACGTCCCACGCGCCGTCGTCCCCGCCGGCGGAGGCGGTGGCGGGCTTGGAGCCGCCGGCCGCCAGGACCGTGACGACCATGGCGTCGACCGTGCGCAGCACGTCGAGCATCTCCGGTTCCACCGACCGCAGCGACGCGGTGTAGACCGGCACCGGCACCCCGCCGGCGGTCTCGATCGCCTCGCACAGCGTGTGCACGAACGCGGTGTTCCCGGCCAGGTGGTGCGCCCGGTAGTACAGGACGGCGATCCGCGGGCCGGTCGCGCTCGTCGGGCGGTCCAGCAGCCCCCAGTCCGGTGCGACGGCCGGGGCGTCGAAGCCCTCGCCGTCCAGCAGCACGGTGTCGGCCAGGAACCGGTGCAGCTCCACGATGTTGTCGGGCCCGCCCTGGGCCAGGTAGGCGTGCGCGTCGGTGGCCACGCCCATCGGCACGGTGGACAGCGCCATCAGCTCGGCGTCGGGCAGCTGCTCCCCGCCCAGCACGACGACCGGCAGGCCGCTGTCGAGCAGCGGCCGCAGCATGTCCTCGTACTTGCGGGCGGCCCCGAGGATCCGGACGACGACCAGGTCGGTGCCCGCGGCGAACTCGGCGAGCTCACCGGTGCCGACCCGGTAGGGGTTGCCGAGCTTCCAGTCCGACGCGCTCGCCCTGGCCGAGAGCAGGTCGGTGTCGGAGGTGGAGAGCAGGGTGAAGGTGCGTGCGCTCAAGGCAGTGCCTCCCTCGGGGTCCGCGCCCCGGGTCGTCGAGCACGGCAGCCGGAGTGTCTGGCTCGCCTCCGCGTCGTCGACGCCGAGGCTCACAGTGGCGGGACCGCGCCGGGTTCGCACCGGCTTCCTCGCGCACTGCCGTGATGTGCCGGTGACGCTACCGGGCTGCGGGCTCCCGGGGCCCGGGCAGCACCGGTCCGGTCCCGGCGGGCGGCGGCCCGGGCACCGGCGTCCCGTCCCCGTCCGGCAGGTCGTCGAGCTCCCGGAGCGGGCGCATCGCCAGCGCCGACAGGGCGGCGAGGACGACGGCGCCGACGAACACCGCGAAGGCCGTGCGCAACCCGGTGGAGTCGACCAGCACGCCGGCCGCGACGTGGCCGACCGGCCCCGCGGCGTAGGCGCCCGAGGCGACGATCCCCAGCACCCGCCCGCGCAGGTGCGGCGGCACCCGCCGCTGGAACGCCAGGTTGACCAGCGGGTTGATCGGGCCGAACAGCAGCCCGGCGAGCGCACCGCAGCCGAGCAGGACCGGGTAGGGCGGCAGGGCCACGAACGGGACGAGCGCCAGGGACGCCCCCACGGTGGCCACCCGGAGCACGACGCTGCGGGGCAGCAGGTGGCCCAGCGCGCCCTGCAGCAAGCTGCCCAGCACCCAGCCCCCGCTCATCACCAGCAGCAGGAGACCGAGCCGGCCGGGGGCGCCCTGCTGCTCGAACAGCACCGGCAGCAGCACCGCCGAGATCGGCAGGTAGGTCGCCGAGACGAGGACGGCGACCGCCGCGGCGCACAGCACCAGCCGGTCACGGCGGAGCACCGCGATCCCCTCGGCCGTGTCGGTGAGGACCCGCCGGACCGCGCTGCCGGAGGACTCCGCCCGGGGGTCCGGCCGCCCACCGCCGGGGACCCGGACGAGGGCGACGACGACGGCCGACAGCACGAAGGCGACCGTCGTGGCCCACAGCGCCGGGACCGTGCCGACGAGGCCGATCAGCACGCCACCGATCGCCGGTCCGATGAAGAACGCCGACCCCCACACCGCCTCATGGACGCCGTTGACCCGGGAGAGCGGGAGCCGGGCGGCCGCAGCGGCCTCCGGGAGCATCGCCTCGCGCGCGGTCACCCCGGCCGGGTCGAGCAGTGCCCCGAGGGCGGCCAGCGCGACGACCGTCCCCAGCCCGAGCCCGCCCGTGGCCAGCTCCAACAGCGGGATGGCGGCGACCGCCGCCGCGGAGACGACGTCGGAGACCACCGACACCCGGCGCCGGCCGACCCGGTCGACGACGACACCCGCGAGCACCGCGGTGAGCACCAGCGGCAGCGCCGTCCCGGCGGCGACCAGACCGGCGCCGGCCGCGCCGCCGCCGCGCTCGAGGACCAGCCACGGCAGGACGACGGCGGTGACCCCGTTGGCCGTGCCGGAGAGCAGCGTCGCCGCCTCGACCGCGAGCAGCGGCAGCCGCCGGGGCGGGTGGTCCGCCACGGCCCGGTCGTCGGGGACGGTGCTCACCGGACGGGTGCGGCTCGCAGCCACCGCACGCCCAGGGCGACCCCGAGCAGGGTGATCCCGCACCACACGGCCGCCGAGGCGACGTACCCGACGAGCGCCGCCGTGGCGAGCGCGGCGGAGGCGGTGAGGAAGGAGGCGAGCAGCGGCACCGTGGTCAGCGTGGTGAAGTCGGTGCCCGCCGTGGCCGGGCGGGAGAGGTCCATGCTCACCGTGTAGACCACGACGTTGAGCGCGGTGTAGGCGACGAGGAAGCCGCTGAGCGCCACCACCGTGCCGACCAGCGGCGCCGACCCCAGCAGCAGCGGGACCAGTCCGGCCGTCGAGACCGCCAGCGCAGCGCCGCCGCCGACGAGCACCGCGGCCCGGCCCCAGCGGCGGACCAGCCACCCCGCGAGCGGGCCGGCCAGCGCCGCGGGCACGCTGATCACGACGCCGGTGACCACGCCGATGCGGGTGAGCGACCACCCGGCGTCCACGAGCGCGGCGCTGGGCAGGGCGTACACCCCGGCCGCGCCCCCGTAGACGAGCGGCACGACGCCCAGCGCCCACACCGGCACGCCGGGGCGGCGGAACACCCCGATCAACGCGGCCCAGGCGGCGTTGCCCGGTGGCCGCGGGTCGCGGGCCGGCTCACGGAACCGGAGCACCACCGCGAGCGCGACCACGGTGAGGGCCGCGAGGAGGAGCACCGCCGCGGTCCACCCCGCGCGGTCGTACACCAGGACGCAGAGACCGCCGCCGAGCACGGTGCCCAGGTAACTGGCGCCCACCTGCACGCCGTTGCCCAGCCCGCGGTCCTGCGGGCGCAGCAGCCGCACGGCCAGGGCGTCGGCCGCCACGTCCTGGGTCGCCGACAGCAGCACGTAGACGGCGCAGACGATGACGAGCGGGCCGAGCGAGGCGGCCGGGTCCTCGAACGGCAGGAGCGCGAGGAGCGCGAGGACCATGCCGCTCTGCAAGGCCAGCAGCCAGGAGCGGTGGTGCCCGAGCCGCCGGGACCCGTACCGGTCCAGCAGCGGTGCCCAGAGGAGCTTGAGCGGCCAGGCGAGACCGAGCAGCGAGATGAGCGAGAGGTCGGCGAGGGAGACGCCGTCGGCCCGCAGGATCGCGACCAGCCCGACGGTGAGGAAGCCGATGCCGACGTACTGGGTGACCCACAGGGTCGTGAGCAGCGCCCACGGCGGTCGGCCCGCCGCCACCGGCGACGTCTCGGCGACGGCGGGTGTGGAGGGGGCGGTCACGTCGTGCGCCAGTAGGCGAGCGAGGACACGCGGTCCTTGCCGACACCGAGCTCGCGACGCAGGTGCCGGGTCAGCGCCCGGGTGGCGGCGGCCTCGCAGGCCACCCAGAACCAGTCCTGCGCCGGGTCGGCTGCCGCGTCTGCGGCCCAGGCAGCCGTCACGGCGGCCTGCAGCGCCTCCCCGGGGGCGGCGCCGTCGCGGTCGATCCACACCACCTCGTGCCCGGCCCGGGCGCGCACGGGGAGGTCGCGGTCGGCCGGGTGGCCGGCCTCGAGCCAGACCCGCGCGGGCGTCGTCGGGTGGGCGTCCAACAGCGAGTTCACCGCCGGCAGGGACGCCGGGTCACCGACGAGGTGCACCACCCGGGTCGCCGACGGTGGCTGGGCCTCGCGGGTGCCCTGCACCGTCGCCTCGATGGTGCTGCCGGGCTGCACCGCGACGGACCAGTGCGCGGCCGGGCCGTCGTGGAGGGCGAACTCGAGGTCGAAGGTGCCCGCCACCGGGTCCGGGTCGACGAGCGTGTAGGCCCGCTGGTGGGGTCGCCCGTCGTGGGAGAACCACAGCCGGACCCACATCGCGGGGTGCGGCGGGCAGTCGGCGAGCAGCCCGCCGTCGGAGACCCGGACCCGCTGGTACTGCTCGCCGACCTGCTCGCTCCCGCGCACGGTGAGGACGAAGTCCTTGCCGCGCATGGCCTTGAGGACCACGCCCTCCCAGCCGTGCTGCATCGCTCGTCCTCTCGCCGTCACCTCCGGCAGGACCCCCGCGCACCGGGTCCGAGCCCCGTGTACCGTCCGCCGTGTTTAGGGGAGGCTAACCTACGAAGGGGCTCGTTCGTGACGGAGCACACGCCGACCGCACACCTGTTCTCGGGGTCGACGGTCGACCACTACGCCGCGGTCGTCACCGCGGCGCTGGGCGCGCTGACCGACCGCGTGCGGGTGGTCCGCCGCCCCCGGTCGGGGGCGCCGCAGCAGGACCTCGAGGAGCTCGTGGCCGGTGTCGACCTCGAGGCCCCCCTCGGCGACACGTTCTCCGCCCTCAAGGAGACCTCCCGGCTGTACCTCGAGCACGCGGTGTGGTTCCACGAGCCCGGCTACGTCGCCCACCTCAACTGCCCGGTCGCGATCCCGGCCCTGGCGGCCGACCTCCTCGCGTCCGCGGTCAACACCTCCGTCGACACCTACGACCAGTCGACGACGGCCACCCTCATCGAGCGCCGGCTGATCGCCTGGGCCGCCGGCCGCGCGGGCCTGGGGCCCGACGCGGACGGCGTGTTCACCAGCGGCGGCACCCAGTCGAACCTGCACGCGCTGCTGCTGGCCCGCGACGAGGCGCTGGCCGCACTGCCGGGCGGCGTGCTGGCCCCGGGCGCCCGCCTGCGGGTCCTCGCCACCGACCAGGCGCACTTCAGCGTCGGCAAGGCCGCGCGCCTGCTCGGGCTCGGCGCCGACGCGGTGCTGCCGGTGGCCACCGACGCACGGCACCGGATGGACCCGGCCGCGCTGCGGCAGGTCGCCGCGGGGGTCCGCGCCGCCGGCGACGTCGTCATGGCGGTGTCCGTCACCGCCGGCACCACCGACCTCGGCCGGATCGACCCGCTCCCCGCGGTGGCCGACGTCTGCGCGGAGATCGGCGCGTGGTTGCACGTCGACGCGGCCTACGGCGGCGGCCTGCTGGTGTCCCGCCGTCGGCGGCACCTGCTGGACGGCATCGAGCGCGCCGACTCGGTGACCGTGGACTTCCACAAGACCTTCTTCCAGCCGGTGGCGTCCTCGGCGGTGCTGGTGCGCGACGCCGCCACGCTGCGACACGTCACCCACCACGCCGCCTACCTCAACCCGCGCGGCGAGCGGGCGCCGAACCAGGTCGACCGCAGCCTGCAGACCACCCGGCGCTTCGACGCGCTCAAGCTGTGGGTGACGCTGCGCGCCATGGGGGCCGACGCGATCGGTGCGGCCTTCGACGCGTGCCTGGACCTGGCCGTACAGGTTCACGAGGACCTGTGCGCCGACCCGGACATCGAGGTGCACAGCGAACCGACGCTGAGCACCGTCCTGTTCCGGCACCGCCCCATCGGCCCGGACGGCCCGCTCGACCCGGCCGCCGCCGACCAGTTGGTCGCCGGCATCCGCGAGCGGCTGTTCGACGAGGGGGAGGCGGTCGTCGCGCGCACCGTCGTCGACGGGCGCCCGTGGCTGAAGCTGACCCTGCTGAACCCGGCGACCACCCGGGCCGACGTCCGTGCGGTCATCGAGCTGGTGCGCGCGGCCGGTGAGGACCTGCTCGCGGAGTCCGCGGCGGGCCCGGACGCGGCGGCCCCGAGCGCGACGACCCCGAGCGCGCTGGCCCTCGCCGGCGGGCGGGTCGGGGCATGAGCGCCACACCCGTGCACGACTTCGTCGCCATCGGGATCGGGCCCTTCAACCTCGGCCTGGCCGCGCTCACCGCCCCGGTGCCCGACCTGTCCGGCGTCTTCCTCGACGAGCACGAGGAGTTCTCCTGGCACCCCGGGATGATGATCGAGGGCACCACGCTCCAGGTCCCGTTCCTCGCCGACCTGGTGACCATGGCCGACCCGACGTCGCCGTACTCCTTCCTGGCGCACCTCAAGGCGACCGGCCGGCTGTACCCCTTCTACATCCGCGAGGACTTCCACCCGCTGCGCGCGGAGTACGACGCCTACTGCCGCTGGGTCGCCGAGCGGGTGCCCGGGCTGCGGTGGGGCCGGCGCGTCGAGCGGGTCGAGCACGACGCCGCCGCCGGCGTCTACCGGGTGCACGCCCGCGACGTCCGCACCGGGGAGCCGGAGGTGCACCTGGGCCGGCGGCTGGTCCTCGGCGTCGGGACGGCGCCGTGGGTGCCCGAGCCGGTGCGGGACCTGCCCGGCCCGGCATGGCACAGCTCGCGCTACCTGGAGCACAAGGAGGAGCTGCAGACCCTCGGGCACGTGACGGTCGTGGGCAGCGGGCAGAGCGCCGCGGAGGTGTACCTCGACCTGCTCACCGACGCCGACCGGCTCGGGTACCGGGTCGACTGGCTCACCCGCTCACCCCGGTTCTTCCCCATGGAGTACACGAAGCTGACCCTGGAGATGACCTCCCCGGAGTACGCCCGCTACCACCACGCCCTGCCGATGGGGCGGCGCGACGCCCTCGCCCGGGAGCAGCGCCACCTGTACAAGGGCATCAGCGGCACCCTGGTGGACGCCATCTACGACACCCTCTACCGCACGGGACGGCGCGGTGAGGTGCCCTCGTCGCTGCACACCGGCGTCGAGGTGGTCGGCGCCCACTGGGACGCCGAGCAGCGGCGCTACGAGCTGCGGCTGCACCACGCCGAGCAGGGGCGCACGGTCACCCGCCCGACCCAGGGGCTGGTCCTGGCGACCGGCTACCGGTCCCGGGTGCCCGCGTTCCTCGACCCGGTGCGCGACCGGGTCCGCTGGGACGCGCGCGGCCGGTACGACGTGGCGCTGGACTACGCCGTGGACGTCACCGGCGGGGAGGTCTTCGTGCAGAACGCCGAGGAGCACACCCACAGCCTCACCGCGCCCGACCTGGGCATGGGGCCCTTCCGGAACTCGGTGATCGTCAACGCGATGTGCGGCCGGGAGGTCTACCCGGTCGAGGAGCACATCGCGTACCAGGAGTTCGGGGTGGAGCTCGAGGACACCGACGCGCTGCCCGACGAGGCGGGGCTGACGGCGACCGGGGCCCTGCGATGAGCGCCGCTCCCGCCGCGCCCCCCTGGTCGGTCCGCACGCCGGTCGGGGTGCTGACCCTGGAACCGCTGGACGTCGACCGCGACCTGGACCTGTTGCACGCCTGGGTCACCCACCCGCGCTCGGTCTACTGGCTGATGCAGGACGCGGAGCCGGCCGCGGTGCGCAGCGCCTACACCGCGATCACCGCCGACCCGCACCACGACGCGTGGCTGGGCCGGGTCGACGGGACCCCGGCGTTCCTCGCCGAGACCTACGACCCCCACCACCGGGAGCTGGTCGGCGTCTGGGCGGCCGAGCCCGGCGACGTCGGGATGCACGTCCTCGTCGCCCCGCCGGCCGAGGGCGCCCCGCCCGTCCGCGGCCTGACCTCGGCCGTGATGGCGGCGGTCGTGCGCTTCGCCCTGGACCGCCCGGGTGCACGCCGGGTCGTCGTCGAGCCGGACGCGCGCAACACGGCGATCCGGGCCAAGAACCGGGCGGCGGGGTTCGTCGAGCACGGCCTGGTCGACCTGGGGCACAAGACGGCGGCGGTGAGCACCTGCACGCCGGCGTCCTTCGCGGCGAGCGAGCTGGGCCGGGTGCTGGCATGACCGCGTCCACGACCGAGCTGGTCGCGGACGCCGTCCCGCTCGGCGCCGACCACCTCGAGCCGGTGGCGATGGCCCGGGCGCACCGGCACGTCGTCACCAAGGCGCTGTCGGAGTTCAGCCACGAGCGGCTCGTCACCCCCGAGGCCGACGGTGGCCTGGCCGACGACCTGCGGCGGACCTGGTGGTCGCTGCGCACCGCCCCCGGGGTCCGGTACCGGTTCGCCGCCCGGGTGCTGCCACTGGAGCACTGGGACGTCGACCCGGCCTCGGTGACCCGCACCGTCGACGGCGCCGACGCACCGCTGGACGCCCTCGCCCTCGTCGACGAGCTGCAGCACGACCTCGGGATCCCCGACCAGCTGCTGGGCACCTACCTGGAGGAGGTCAGCGCCACCCTCGCCGGGGTGGCCTGGAAGCTGCACCACCGCCGCACCGACGCCCGGGAGCTGGCCCGCGCCGACCTGCAGACCGTCGAGCGGTCGATGACCGAGGGCCACCCGGCGTTCGTGGCCAACAACGGGCGGATCGGCTTCGGGCTGGCCGACACCGCCGCCTACGCCCCCGAGTCCGGGGCCCCGGTCCGGCTGGTCTGGCTGGCGGCCCGCCGGGAGCACACCCATCTCGCCTGCGGTGCCGGCGTCGACGAGCAGCAGCTGTACGCCGGCCAGCTCGGCGAGGAGCTGCTCGCCCGCTTCGCCGACCGGCTGCGGTCGCTGGGCCTGGACCCCGCCGACCACCTCTACCTGCCCGTGCACCCGTGGCAGTGGGAGCACCGGCTGGCGGTCACCTTCGCCGCCGACGTCGGCCGGCGCGACCTCGTGCCGGTCGGGTACAGCGAGGACCGCTACCAGGCCCAGCAGTCGATCCGGACGTTCTTCGACCTCGACCGCCCCGACCGGCACTACGTCAAGACGGCGCTGGCGATCCAGAACATGGGCTTCCTGCGCGGGCTCTCCCCGGCCTACATGCGGGCGACCCCGGCGATCAACGACTGGGTCGCCGAGGTCGTCACCGGCGACCCCGAGCTGGTGGCCAGCGGGTTCGGGGTGCTCCGCGAGCTCGCGTCGGTGGGCTACACCGGCGACGCCTACCACCGGATGGCCGCCCGCGGGCTGCGCTCGCCGTACCAGCGGATGGTCGCGGCGCTGTGGCGGGAGAGCCCGGTGCCGCGGCTGGCGCCGGGCGAACGGGCGATGACGATGGCGGCGCTGCTGCACCGGGACGCCGACGGCCGCTCGCTGGTGGGCGGCCTGGTCGCCGACTCGGGCCTGGACCCGCGCAGCTGGCTGCGGCGCTACCTCGACGCCTACCTCCGCCCGGTCGTGCACTGCCTGCTCGCCCAGGACCTCGCCTTCATGCCGCACGGGGAGAACGTCATCCTCGTGCTGGAGGGCTCGATGCCGACCCGGGTCCTGATGAAGGACGTCGGGGAGGAGGTCGCCGTCTTCGGTGACCGGCCGCTGCCCCCGGGCGTCGAGCGGGTGCGCGTTGCCTACGACGACGACGTCCGCCTGCTGTCGATCTTCACCGACGTCTTCGACGGGTTCCTGCGCTACCTCGCCGGCGTGCTGGACGCCGACGGGCTGCTGCCCGCCGAGGAGGTCTGGGGCTGCGTGGCCGAGTGCCTGCGGGGGCACCGGGACGCCCACCCGGAGCTGCACCGGCGCTTCGACCTCTTCACCCCGGAGTTCCAGCACTCGTGCCTGAACCGGCTGCAGCTGCGGAACACGACGCAGATGGTCGACCTGGCCGACCAGGCGTCCTCGCTGCTGTACGCCGGGACGCTGGCCAACCCGGTCGCCGCACACCGGTGACCGCACCGGCCGGGGTGACCCGTGACCCGTGGGGCGTGCCGACCGTGCGGGCCGGGTCGCTGGACGACCTCGCCTGGGCGCAGGGGCGGGTGACCGCCGTCGACCGTGCGTGGCAGCTGGAGGTGGAGCGCTGGCGGAGCGAGGCGACGCTGGCCGCGCACGTCGGCGCCGCCGGGCTGTCCTGGGACACCTTCGCCGCCCGAGCCCGGCTCGACGACACCGCCCGCCGCTGCCACGACGCCCTCGACCCGGACACCCGGCGCTGGGTCGCCGCCTACGTGGCGGGCGTGCGCGAGGGCCTGGCCGAGGGCGCCGCGCGGTCGCCCGAGCTGCAGGCCCTCGGCCTGCCCCGCGGCGGGCACGGCGGCTGGCGGCCGTGGACCCCGCTGGGCATCTTCCTGGTCCACCACGTGCTGTTCGGGTCGCTGGGGACGACGGTCTGGCGGGGGCACCTGCTGCGGTCCTTCGGGCCGCGGCTCGGGCCCGACCTCGCCGCCGCGCTCGGCCTGGGACCGCCGGACGGCAGCAACGCGGTCGCGGTGACCGGGTCCCGGACGGCGTCCGGGCTGCCGCTCGTCGCCGGCGACCCGCACCGGCTGCTGGAACGTCCCGGCGTCTACCAGCAGGTGCACCTGGTGGTCGCCGGACCCGCGGCCCTCGACGTGGTGGGGCTCGCCTTCCCCGGCGTCCCGGGTGTCGCGCACTTCGGGCACACCGGCACGGTGGCCTGGGCGGTGACGAACGCGATGGCCGTGCACCAGGACCTCTACCGGGAGCGGCTGCGCCGCGACGGCGACCGGCTGCTGGCCCTCGGTCCGGACGGCTGGGAGCCGGCCGATGCGGCGACGGTCCGGCTGGCCGTCCGCGACGGCGAGCCGGTGACCGTCGAGACCGTCGAGACCGCCCGCGGACCGGTGGTCGTGCCGTCCTGGTCCGGGGGTGCGGAGCCCGAGGCGCTGAGCCTGCGGGCACCGAGCCGGGTGGACGCCAGCCTCGGGTTCGAGGCGCTGCCGCGGCTGCTGCGCGCGCGGACCGCCGGGGACGTCGAGGCGGCGCTCACCTCGTGGGTCGAGCCGGTGAACAGCGTGCTGGTCGCCGACACCACCGGCGACGTGCGCCAGCTGGTCGCCGGCCGGGTGCCCGACCGGGCGGCCAGCAACCGCTGGCACCCGGTGCCGGCGTGGGACCGCGCGCACGCCTGGCGCGGCACCCGCCCTCCCCCAGCGGGGCTGCGCGTCTCCGACGCCGCACCCTGGGGCGGCGTCGCGGTGACCGCCAACGACGCGCGCCCGGACGTCGCCCCGTACGGCACGGTCTTCGCCCCACCGCACCGCGCCGCCCGGCTCCGCGCCCTCGTCGGCGACCGCACCGGCCTACGGGTCGACGACCTCGCCGAGCTGCTGGTCGACACCGCCTCCCCCGCCACCGGGCTGGTCGACGCCCTCCGCCGGGCCACCGCGCCCGAGACGGGCACCCCCGCCGCCCGGCTGCGCGCGGAGCTGCTGGCCTGGGACCGCCGGATGGCCGCCGACAGCCTCCGCGCCGGGGCCTTCGCCGCCTGGCGCAGCGCCCTGGTCCGGCGGGTCCTGGACCTGCCGCTGCTCGCCCCGCTGCACCTGCCGACCGGCGTCCCGGAGGTGCTGGACCCGTGGCTCTCCCCCGTGGAACGGGTCGGGACGGCGCTGGAGCGGCTGCTCGACGTCCTCCCGCGGCACGGCGTCGACGTCGACGCGCTCCTCCAGGACGCCCTCGCCTACGCGGCGACCACGCCCGCGCCGGACTGGGGGGCGACGCACCGGCTGCTGACCGTGCACTCCCTCGACGGCACCGGCTGGGAGGAGACCGTCGTCCGGCCCGCCGACGGCTTGCCACTGCACGGCGACACCAACTGCGTCCTGGCGACCGCGAGCCTGCCCGGGCTCACCGACCTGTGCCTGCGCGGACCGGTGGCCCGCTACGTCTGGGACCTCGCCGACCGCGACGCCAGCCGCTGGGTGGTCCCGCTCGGCGCCGACGGTGTGCCCGGCCCGCACGCCGAGGACCAGACCCCGCTCTGGGCCCGTGGCTCCCTGATCCCCGTCCCACCCGCCCGACCTGAGGAGAACCCGTGACCGATGCCCGCCTCGCCGAGGGCACCCACCCCTTCGGGGACGGCCGCACCCTCGAGGTGCGCCGCCTGGACCCCGACCGCGACGCCCCGCTCGTGCACTCCTGGGTGCGGGAGGAGCGCGCCCGGTTCTGGGGGATGACCGACCACACCGAGGAGCAGGTGCGCGACATCTACGCCTACGTCGACTCGCTGGACACCCACCACGCCTGGCTGGTGTCCGTGGACGACCGGCCCGTGGGGCTGCTGCAGACCTACCAGCCGGCCGCCGACCCGGTGGGCGAGGTGTACGACGTCGAACCCGGCGACCTCGGCATCCACGTGCTGCTGGCCCCCGCGACCACCCCGGAGCCGGGCTTCACCCTCCGGCTCGCCGCCGCCCTCGGGGCGGTCGCGCTCACGGACCCCACCATCCGGCGCGTCGTCGTCGAGCCCGACGCCGCGAACGAGGTCGCCCTGGAGCGGCTGCGCCGGACGGGCTTCGAGCTCGGTCCCGAGGTGGAGCTGCCGACCAAGCGCGCGCGGCTGGCGTTCCTGCGCCGGGAGGTCCTCGAGGCGATGCTGGCCGCGGTCGCCCCCGGGCACCAGCCGACGTCCTGACGGCCGGGGCTCAGCGGCGGCGGGTGAGCAGCCAGTGCAGCCCGACGCCGATCGCGGCGCCGGTGCTGTTGGTCCCGATGTCGACCAGGGACGGGTACCGCGCCGGCAGGAACAGCGCCTGGACGAGCTCGATGCCCACCGACCCGGCCACGCACGCCAGCCAGACCGCCCACCGGGGCCATCGGGGCAGCGACCAGCACAACAGCAGCGCCAGCGGCACGAACAGCAGCACGTTCCCGCCGCGCTCGACCAGCGGGAAGGCCACCGACCAGGGCTGGTCGATGGCCTCCATCACCGCCCGGGTGATCGGGCGGGAGAACCGGCCCATCGGCTCCGGGCGCAGCGTGACGAACGCGCCGAGGGCCAGGCAGCCGGCGAGCAGCCCGCGGGCCCACCACCGCCCCGGCCCGGGGCGATGGTCCGGCTCGGCGACCACCGGGGCCCGGGTCAGTCCACCGAGACGAGGTCGACGACGAACACCAGGTCGGCGTCGACGGGGATGCCCGCCGGGGGCTGGTCGCCGTAGGCGAGGTCGCTGGGGATGGTGATGACCCGCCGGCCGCCGACCTGCATGCCCACGATCCCCTGCTCGAAGCCGGGGATCACCCGGCCGGCGCCGAGGGGGACCGGCAGGGTCTCGTCCTCGCCCCGGTCCCAGGAGGCGTCGAACTCCTCGCCGGTCCCGTAGAAGGCGCCGACGTACTTGACCTGCGCGGTGCTGCCCACGGTGGCCTCGGCGCCGTCGCCGACGACGACGTCCTCGGTCACCAGTTCGGTCGGCGCCGGGGCGTCCGACGGCGGCACCTCCGGCCGCACGCTCAGGTCGGTGGAGACCTCGGCCGCCACCTCCTCGACGGGCTCCTCGTCGACGGCGGTCGCCTCGTCGTCCTCCGTGGGTGCCTCGACCTCGACCGGTGCCTCGGCCTGTTCGGCCGGGTCGTCGCTCGCGCAGGCGGCGAGCGGCAGCGACAGGGCGATCGACAGCGGGACGGCGAGCAGCGTGCGGCGGACGGTGCGGTGGCTCATGAGGGTTCTCCTGGCCGAGCAGGTGCTCGAGTCGGGGCGGGCATCAGGCGCGGCCAGCCGGTCAGGACGCCGGCCGTGCGGTCACCAGCACATCACAGCTCGGAAGGTGAAGCCCTCTTCCGTCTGGCGGTGGGCCGTTCCTTGCCACTAGCTTTCCCGAAACGTCCGCGACGGCTGGGGGTCACCCAATGTCCGCATCGATCATCGTGGGGCTCGACGGGAGCGAGGCGAGCGGGCGAGCGGCTGATGCCGCGGCCGACGCGGCGCGCAGGCACGACCTGCGCCTGGTGCTCGCCTGCGTCGTCCCCTGGTCGCCCTACTCGTTCTCCACGGCGGAGGAGAACGAACGCCGCACGATCGACAAGGAACGCGAGGCGAAGTCGGCCCGCGAGCGGGTGCTCGACCCGGCGGTCGCCCGGCTGTCGGCCGCCGGCGACCTGACCGTCGAGGGCGTCGTCCGGCACGGGCACCCCGCCGAGACGCTGGTCTCCCTCGCCCGCGAGGAGGACGCCGCCTGGATCATCGTCGGCCGGGTCGGTCAGAGCCGGGTCCGCACGCTGCTGTTCGGGTCGACCCCGAGCAGCCTCATCCAACTGTCCCCGATCCCGGTCCTGGTGGTCCCGTGAACACGTCGCTCTCCTCCCCGCAGGCCGCCACGTTCGACGAGCAGGTCAACGACGTCTTCGCACCGATCTCGGACTTCATCACCGGGATCGTCTTCTACGCCGTGCCGCTGGGCTTCATCGACGAGGGCGTCGAGCTGCCGCTCATCGTCGTCTGGCTGGTGATCGCGGGCGTCTTCTTCACGATCTACCTGAAGGGCTTCCAGTTCCGGGCCTTCGGCCACGCGATCCAGCTGATCAAGGGCAAGTACGACGACCCGAACGACGCCGGGGAGGTGACCCACTTCCAGGCGCTGGCGACCGCCGTCTCCGGGACGGTGGGCCTCGGGAACATCGCCGGGGTCGCGGTGGCAATCTCGCTCGGCGGGCCGGGGGCGACCTTCTGGATGATCATCGCCGGCCTGGTCGGCATGTGCACCAAGGGCGTCGAGTGCACCCTCGGCGTCAAGTACCGCCGGGTCTACCCCGACGGCCGGGTCTCCGGTGGGCCCATGTACTACCTGAGCCAGGGGCTGAAGGAGAAGGGCAAGGGCACGCTGGGCAAGGTCCTCGCGGTCCTGTTCTGCATCTTCACCCTGGGCGGCGCCGTCGGTGGCGGGAACATGTTCCAGGCCAACCAGGCCTTCGCCCAGGCCCAGTCGGTGACCGGCGGCGCGGACGGCTGGCTCGGGTTCGGGGCCGCCGGCGCCGTCTTCGGCCTGGTGCTGGCGATCCTGGTCGGTGCGGTGATCATCGGTGGGATCCGCAGCATCGCCCGCGTCACCGACAAGCTCGTCCCCTTCATGGCCGTCTTCTACGTCATCGCCTGCCTCTCCGTGCTGTTCGCCAACTTCACCGAGATCCCCAACGCGCTCTGGGAGATCCTCCGGACGGCGTTCAGCCCCGAGGCCGGGTTCGGCGGTGTCGTCGGTGTGCTCATCCAGGGCTTCCGGCGGGCGGCGTTCAGCAACGAGGCCGGCCTGGGGTCGGCCGCGATCGCCCACTCCGCGGTGAAGACGAACGAGCCGGCGACCGAGGGCCACGTCGCCGTCCTCGAGCCCTTCATCGACACCGTCGTCATCTGCACGATGACCGCGTTGGCCATCGTGATCACCGGCACCTGGGCGGACGAGGCCAGTGCCCCGGGCGTGGAGACGACCTCGGCCGCCTTCGAGACGGTGGCGGACTGGTTCCCGATCGTGCTGGCGATCGCGGTGATCCTCTTCGCCTACTCCACGATGCTCGCCTGGAGCTACTACGGGCTCAAGGCATCGACCTACCTGTTCGGCGAGTCGATGTTCGTGGACCGGACCTGGAAGCTGATCTTCTGCATCTTCGTCGTCATCGGGGCCTCCTCGACCCTCGACGCGGTGATCGGCTTCTCCGACAGCATGATCTTCCTGATGTCACTGCCGAACATCATCGGGCTCTACATCCTGAGCCGGGTGGTGAAGCGGGAGCTCTTCGGCTACCGCGAGCGGTTGGCCCACGGCGCGCTGCTCCCGGTCGCCGAGCGGGGCATCACGCCCTCCCCGACGGGCGGCAGCACCGCCGCCACCACGGGCGTCGACGGCACCACCCCGAACCCGCCGCCCTCGGTCGAGGACCGCTGACCCGTCGCTCCGGCGGGTGCTCCTGGACTCCGAGCACCCGCCGGACGACGAGCTCAGCGAACGTGGATCACGCGGCGCCGAGGGCGTCGGCCACGCGGTGGTGGACGGCGGCGTCCACCCCGCGGTTCTGCCGCTCGAGCGTGCGGGCCAGCGCGCGGCGGGCCCACCCGTTCGCCGGGGCCAGCTCCACCAGCCGGGCCAGCGCATCCTCCGCGCGGCTCAGCTGGGCGGAACCGAAGTAGCTGCGGGCCAGCAGCTCCAGTGCGGCCTGGTTCTCCGGCTCGGCGGCGAGCACCGCCTCCAGGACGCGCGCGGCCTCCGCGGGCTGCCCCATCGCGAAGAAGAGGTCCGCGCGCAGGTACTCCGAGTGCAGGTCGATCTCGTACGGCTGGGTCATGACGCTCCTTCCATCGGCCCGTAACAGCGCCGTCCCCACGGCTCTTCCCGGCGTGTCGTGCACGCGGCGCATCCGTCCGAGCCGCAACCGACGAAGCCCCGGTGTCTGGTCATCCACACGACGGAGGCAACCCATGGGCGTGCGCGAGAACCTGCGAGACCGTCGGCCGAACCGGTCGGACGACGCGAATCAGACCGCCGAGGGTGGCGGGTCGGTGGTCTACACCGTGCAGCGCGTCGGCGCGGTGGTCGTGGCCCTGATCCTGCTCACCTTCGGCCTGCTCGGTTTCGCCGACGGGCTGGCCTACTTCTCCACCGACGGCGGCGAGGTGGCCGGCCTGTCCTCCAACGGCCTGCTCTCGACGATCTCGGTGGTCACCGCGCTGGTGCTGGTCGTCACCGCGTTCCTCGGGCCGCGCGCCGCGTCGAACACGATGCTGGTGCTCGGCATCCTGTTCCTGATCTCGGCGCTGGCCAACCTGGCGGTGCTGGAGACCGAGTTCAACCTGCTGGCGTTCTCGATGGCCAACGTCATCTTCTCCATCTGCGCCGGCCTCGTGCTGCTGACGCTGGGCGCCTACGGCCGGGTCAGCGGCAACCTGCCGGACGACAGCCCGTACAAGGAGGACACCGGCCCGGAGGTCTCCCCCGAGGACCTCGACCCGCAGCTGCCGCAGACCCCGGCGGAGGCGGCGGCCGAGCACGACATGCGGGAGGCCGAGCTCGCCGTCGTCGAGCACCGCGCCACCGCCGAGCAGCAGCGCCGGGTCGACGCGATGGCGAGGGTGCGCACCCGGGCCGACCGGCGACGGGTCTGGATGTCCTTCGACCGGACGTCCCTCACCTGACCCGGCGGGGCGGGCCCGACGGCCCCGGTGCGGCGGGGCCGTCGGGAAGTAGCCTCGCGGGCGCCATGTCTTTCCCCGGGACCTCCCTCTCCGCTCCCCGCGAGCGCGCCGACGCCTGCCCCGGCGCGCTGCAGACCCACGCCGCCGCCGACGGCGGGCTGGCCCGGGTCCGGGTGCCGGGCGGGGCGATCGGCGCGGTGCAGCTGCAGGCACTGGCGGCGGCGGCCCGGGAGCTCGGGAACGGGCACCTGGAGCTGACCAGCCGGGGCAACGTGCAGCTGCGCGGGCTGCCGGCCGGTGCGGAGGCAGAGCTGGGCGACCGGCTGGCCGCCGCCGGCCTGCTGCCCAGCGCCACGCACGAGCGGGTGCGCAACGTGCTGGCCAGCACCCTGTCCGGGCGCACCGCGGGCGGGCACGTCGACGTCCGGCCCTGGGTCGGTGCCTTCGACGCCGGGCTCTGCGCCGACCCGGCGCTGGCCGAGCTGCCCGGCCGCTTCCTGCTGACCCTGGACGACGGGCGGGGCGACGTCGCCGGTCTCGGCGGGGACGTCGGCCTGCTGGCCCTCTCCGCCGACTCGGTGGCCCTGCTGCTCGGCGGCGTCGACTCCGGCCTGCGCTGCGCTCCGGACGACGCGGTCGCGCTGGCACTGGACGCCACCCGCGCCTTCCTCGCCGAGCGCACCGCCCAGGGCTCGACCGCCTGGCGGCTGACCGAGCTCGCCGACGGCCCCACCCGCGTCGCCGCCCTCCTCAGGGGCCAAAGTCGCGACTTTGGCCCCTCGGTGGAGGTGCCGGGGGCGCCGGTCGTGGGGCCGGTCGGGGCGACGACGCAGCTCGACGGCCGGACGGCGTTGATCGGCGTCGTCCCGCTGGGCCGGCTGACCGCCGACCAGGCCGACCTCCTCGCCCGGCTCGCCGCCGAGGTGCAGCTGACCCCGTGGCGCAGTGTGGTCGTGCCCGACCTGGCCGAGGACGCCGTGGACGACGCCGCCGTCGACCTGTTCCGCACCGGCATGGTGTTCGACGAGGCGAGCCCCTGGCTGCAGGTGACCACCTGCGCCGGTCGCCCGGGCTGCGCCAAGTCGCTCGCCGACGTCCGCGCGGACGCCGTCAGCGCCGTCTCCACCCGGACGCTGCCCGCCGGCGGCGCCCGACAGCACTGGGCCGGCTGCGAGCGCCGCTGCGGCCGACCGCAGGGCGGGGTCGTCGACGTCGTCGCGACGCCGTCCGGCTACGAACTCCGGATCGAAGAGGACTGATGTACTCCTACGAGCACGACGGCGCCGAGATCTACCGGCAGTCCTTCGCCATGATCCGCGCCGAGGCCGACCTGTCCGGCCTTCCCGAGGACGTCGCCCAGGTCGCGGTCCGGATGATCCACGCCTGCGGTCAGGTCGACCTGGCCGCCGACGTGGCCTTCTCCCCCGACGTCGTCCGGGCCGGCCGCAAGGCGTTGGAGTCCGGCGCCCCGGTGCTGTGCGACTCCCAGATGGTCGCCTCCGGGGTGACCCGCAAGCGGCTGCCGGCGTTCAACGAGGTCGTCTGCACCCTCAACGACCCGCGCACCCCCGACCTGGCCCGGGAGATGGGCACCACCCGCACCGCCGCGGCGATGCACCTGTGGGGCGACCGGCTGGACGGCGCCGTCGTCGCGATCGGCAACGCCCCCACCGCGCTGTTCCACCTACTGGAGATGGTCCGCGACGGGGCCCCGCGGCCGGCCGCCGTCATCGGCATCCCGGTGGGCTTCATCGGCGCGGTCGAGTCCAAGGAGGCGCTGGCCGCCGCCGACCTCGAGTTCCTCGCCGTCCGCGGCCGGCGGGGCGGCAGCGCCATCACCGCCGCCGCCGTCAACGCGATCGCGAGCACCGCCGAATGACGGGCCAAGATCGCGACTTCGGCCCCTCGACGGGGACGGGGCGGCTGTACGGGGTCGGGTTGGGGCCGGGCGACCCGGAGCTGGTGACGGTCAAGGCCGCCCGGTTGATCGGCGCGGCCGACGTCGTCGCGTTCCACGCCGCCCAGCACGGCCGCTCGGTCGCCCGGGCGCTGGCCGCGCCGTACCTGCGCGCCGGCCAGGTCGAGGAGCTGCTGGTCTACCCGGTGACCACCGAGACCACCGCGCACCCCGGCGGCTACCAGGGGGCGATCGACGAGTTCTACGAGGCGGCCGCCGCCCGGCTGGCCGCCCACCTGGACGCCGGCCGGGACGTCGTCGTCCTCGCCGAGGGCGACCCGTTCTTCTACGGCTCGTACATGCACATGCACAAGCGGCTGGCCCACCGGTACCCGACCGAGGTCGTCCCCGGCGTCACCAGCGTCAGCGGTGCGGCCGCGGTGCTCGGCCGGCCACTGGTGGAGCGGGACGAGGTGCTCACCGTGCTGCCCGGCACGCTGCCGTCCGACGAGCTCGCCGAGTGGCTGTCGACCACTGACTCCGCCGCGGTGATGAAGCTGGGCCGCACCTTCGCCAACGTCCGGGAGGCGTTCGACGCGGCCGGCGTGCTCGACCGCGCCTGGTACGTGGAGCGGGCCACCACCGACCGGCAGCGGGTCGAACCGCTCGCCGACGTCGACCCGGCCACCGTCCCCTACTTCTCCCTCGCCCTGCTGCCCAGCGAGCTCACCGGGCCGGGCAACCACCCCGAACGGGCCGAGGACGACGGACCCCGGCGCGGCGAGGTGGTGGTCGTCGGCCTGGGCCCCGGGCAGCGCAGCTGGACGACCCCGGAGGCCGCCGAGGCGCTGGCCCGCGCCGACGACCTGGTCGGCTACGGCCCCTACCTGGACCGGGTGGAGGTCAACCCCCGGCAGACCCGGCACCCCAGCGACAACCGGGTGGAGGCCGAGCGGGCCGCGGCGGCGCTGCGGCTGGCGCAGTCCGGACGGCGGGTGGCGGTCGTCTCCAGCGGCGACCCCGGCGTGTTCGCGATGGCCGCCGCGGTGCTCGAGGTGGCGGCCCAGCCCGAGTTCGCCGACGTCGAGGTCCGGGTGTTGCCCGGGCTCACCGCGGCGCAGGCGGTCGCCTCCCGGGTGGGGGCGCCGCTCGGGCACGACTTCGCGATCATCTCGCTGTCCGACGTCCTCAAGCCGTGGGAGATCGTGCTGGACCGGCTGCGGCACGCAGCCGCCGCCGACCTGGTGCTCGCGCTGTACAACCCGCGTTCCAAGGCGCGCCCGCACCAGCTGGGCGAGGCGCACCAGGCGCTGCTGGAGGTCAGGAAGCCGGAGACCGTGGTCGTCATCGGCCGGGACGTCGGCGGGCCCGAGGAGTCGGTCACCGTGACCACCCTCGGCGAGTTCGACCCCGACACGGTCGACATGCGCTGCCTGGTGATGATCGGTTCCACCCAGACCCGGGTGACGCCGTCCGGCCAGGTCTACACCTCCCGCCGCTACCCCGCTGACGCCTGAGGGGCCGAAGTCGCGACTTCGGCCCCTCGGCGGAACAGGAGGGGCTCGTTGCGGCTTGCACCGGTTCGTGCCGCGCCGTGAGCTCTCCCGCCCCGCCGCCTTCTGGTCGGTGGCGGTGCTGCTGACCCTGATGCTCGCCGCCTCCGGGGTGCCCTCACCGCTCTACCGGGTCTACGCGGAGGAGTTCGGCTTCGGCTCGGGCCTGATCACCGTCGTCTTCGGCGTGTATGCCTTCGCCCTGCTGCTGTCGCTGCTGGTGGTCGGGGCGCTGTCGGACCACGTGGGGCGCCGCCCGGTGCTCGCCGCCGCGCTGCTGCTCGAGGCCGTCTCGATGGTGCTGTTCCTGACCGCCGACGGGGTCGGGTGGCTGCTGCTCGCCCGCATCGTCCAGGGGCTGGCCACCGGGGCGCTGACCGGCGCGTTCGGCGCGGCACTGCTGGACCTGCAGCGCCCGGACCGGCCGCTGGGGGCCCTGGTCAACTCGGCGTCCCCCGCGGTGGGGCTCTCCGTCGGCGCGGTGAGCGCCGGGCTGGCGGTCGAGTTCCTGCCCGCGCCGACCAGCTGGGTCTTCGGCGTCCTCACCGTGCTGTGCGTGGCCGCCGCCGCCGGGGTCTGGGTGTTCCTGCCGGAGTCCTCCCCCCGGCTGCCCGGCGCGGCGCGGTCGCTGCGGCCCAGCGTGCAGGTGCCGGCCTCGCAGCGCCGCGCGTTCGTCGTCGTCCTGCCCTGCCTGGTCGCCACCTGGGCGCTGGGCGGGCTCTACGCCTCGCTCGGCCCGTCGCTGGTGGCCGGCGTCTTCGACGTGCAGGACCACGTCGTCGGCAGCCTGGTCATCCTCGCGCTCAACGGCACCGGTCTGGTCGGGTCGCTCTCGATGCGCACCGTCGCGCCCGCCCGCTCGATGGTCGTCGGCGCCCTGGTCTTCGCCGTCGGGGTGGCCGGCACCGTGACCGCGCTGACCACCGGCTCCCTGTCGCTGTTCTTCGTCGCGGCGGTCGTCTCCGGCTTCGGCTTCGGCACCGCCTTCCTGGGTGCGATGGCCACCGTCACCCAGGGCGTGGCCCCCGGCCAGCGGGCCGCCCTGCTGTCCGCGGTCTTCACCGCCAGCTACCTCGCGTTCAGCGTGCCGGCGATCGCCGCGGGGGTGGCGGCCGGGCACGTCGGCCTGGAGCGGACGGCGCAGGTCTACGGCGTCGCGGTCATCGTGCTGGCCCTGCTGGCGGTGGGCGGCCTGACCCTGCACGCCCGCCGTCCCGCCGCTCCTGTCCCGGAGCCCACGCACCGGGCTCCCGCCGCCGCGCTCGACTGAGCCTGGTGCCGAGTGCTTGTGCTCTGCTCACCAGGAGTGAGCAGAGCACAAGCACTCGGAGGGCCCCGGTTCAGCTGCCGGCGCGGGTCACCGCCGCGCAGAACCGGGAGTGGTCCTCGCGCGCCTCGGTGAGCGGCCCGACCACCTCCTCGTCGGTCACCTCACCGACCCGGTCCAGCAGCCGCCGCCGCACCTGTCTGGCTCGTCTCCGCGCGCCGGCGTGCACCAGCGGCCGGGCCAGCAGCGCCAGCAACAGCCCGGCGAGCAGGCCACCGGCCAGCAGCAGCGTCGGCAGCGGGATGCCCTCCACCCGGGGCAGCGGGACGACGTCGTCCAGCTGGAGCAGCCCCAGGCCGACCAGGCCGAGCAGCCACAGCGCGCCGGCCAGCGCGGTCAGCACGAGCAGCCACTGCAGCCCGCCGACCGCCCGCTGCCACAGCGGCGTGCGGTCCGGGCCGAGGTCGGTGCCGGTGACCGCCCGGTCCAGCCGGTCGGCCAGCCGCTCCTCGGAGAACTCGGCGGTGCGGCGGAGCTCGTCCCGCCAGGCCTGCGGCAGCCCCTGCCCGGCGGCGTCCCGTGCCCGGCGCAGCGCCGCGACCAGTGCGGCCTGCTGCACGGCGCCGGCCGGGGGCAGCGAGCTGCGTGCCGCCTCGTTGCCCAGGTGCAGCCGGCCCAGCGGGTCGGCCCGGAGCTTGCCCGTCCAGCGCAGCACCGGCCACCCGGTGTGCGCGGCACCGCGGCGGCGGGCCGAGCGCTCCACGGCGCCGACCACGGCCGGCACGCCGGCGGCGTCGGCGAGCGCCTCGGTCAGCCCCGCCCACTCGTCGGGGTCCCGGCTGCGGTCGGGGCCGGCGTCGGGCGCGCAGTGCTGGGCGAGCGCACCGGCTGCGGCGCGGGCATCGGCGGCCAGTCGGTCGGTGGCGGCCCGGCGCGCGGCGACCCGGCGGCCCAGCTCGGCCCGCAGCTCGGGCAGGCCGGCACCGGTGCGGGCCGCGGTGGGCAGCACCGGGGTCGCCCCCAGGCCCTCCCGGTCCAGCAGGCCGCGGAGGTCGGCCAGGCAGGCGCGGGCGGCCGGCTCGTCGAGCCGGTCGACCTGGTTCAGCACCACGACCAGCACGCCCGCGTGCCCGGCCAGCGGCGCCAGGTACTGCGAGTGCACCGCCGCGTCGGCGTACTTCTGCGGGTCCAGCACCCACACGAGCACGTCGACCAGCTCCACCAGCCGGTCGACCTCGAGCCGGTTCTCCAGCCGGACGCTGTCGTGGTCGGGCAGGTCGAGCAGCACCAGCCCGTCGAGCGCGGCGTCACCCGCCTCGACCCGGTGCCGGCGAGGGACCTGCAGCCAGTCGAGCAGCCGGTCCGCGCCGTCCGGGCCCCACACGCTGGCGTGCGCCACCCCGGTGGTCGGACGGCGCACGCCCGGGGTGCTCACCTCGCTGCCGCTGAGCGCGTTGAAGAGGGTGGACTTCCCGCTGCCGGTCGCCCCGGCGAGCGCCACGACGGTGGCGTCACCGAGCGCCTCCCGGGCGCCGGCCTTGGCCAGCAGCGTGCGGGCGCTGGCCACCTCGGGCACCTCCAGCCGCTCCTCGGCGACCTCGATCGCCTCGCGGAGCGCAGCCAGCCGGTCGGTCAGGGACAGCTCGCCGCGCCGCCCGAGCCTCACGCGCCCGCTCCCTGGGCGGCAGCCAGCGTCTGCGCGGCCGACCGGAGCTCGGCGTCGGCGCCCGGCGCCGGGGCGGCGTCGGCGAGCAGCACGTCGAAACGCCGCTGCTCGGCGTGCAGCAGCCGGTCGGCGCGGGCGTCCAGGTCGGCCCGGGCCCGGGCGGCCAGCTCGCGCACCGCAGCGTCCCCGAACACCGCCTCCAGGACCCGCTGGCCCACCGCGGTCGTGCCACCGGCGATGGCCACCTCCGCACCCGACAACCCGGCGGTGGAGGCGAAGACGGCGACCATCACCACCGCCCCCGCGCCGTTGACCCCCCAGGACAGCAGCCGGGCCCGCGACCGCTTGCCCGCACCCTCGCTGCGCACCAGCTCCAGCACGGTGCCCTGCCAGTCGCGCACCTCGTCGGCGGAGGCGCCCGCGAACGACGGCGAGACGCCGTCCAGCTCGATCTCCCGGCCGTCGAGCAGGGCGATCCCGCCGGGCAGGGTGCGCCAGCTGGTGACCGTCTTCTCCGCGGCCCGGTCGGCCTCGGCCCGCAGCAGCAGCTCGACCCCGGACTCCAGGGCACCGGCCAGGTCGTCGGCGGGGTTGTTGCGGCCAGCGAAGGCGGCGGTGACCCGGTCGCGCAGCCGGCCCACGTGCCCCTGCAGGCTGCGCATCCACTCCCCCGTGCCGACGAACTCCTGCCAGCGGGCGAGCACCTCCCCGCGCAGCAGGCTGCCGTTGCCGACCGCCTCGTGGACTGCCGCCCGCGCCCGGGCGTAGGAGGCGTCCGCAGCGGCCTGCAGCGCCTCGGCGGCGACCGCCTGCTCGGCGACGCCGGCGACGACGACGTCGACCCGGTCGTGCATGCTCTCCAGCGCCCCGGCCAGGGTCTGCCGGATGACCGCGGCCCGCTGCTCGGCGTCGGCGGCGAGCGCGTGCAGCCACTCGCGCAGTGGCACGACCTGGTCCTCGGGCAGGAACCCGTCGGCCAGCGGGCGCTCCTCGATCACGAACAGCCGGGCCCCCTCCAGGCGGGCCCGGCGCAGCATCCCGGCCAGGTCGTCGGCGACCTCGACCACCGCCTCGGGCGGCACCCGGTCCAGCACGATGGCCAGCGCCGTCCCCCGCTCCTGAGCCGTCCGCAGCAGGTCCCAGGGGACGGCGTCGGCGTAGCGGGCCGCCGTCGTCACGAAGACCCATAGGTCGGCCGCGGCCAGCAGCTGCCCGGCCAGATCGCGGTTGGCCTCGACCACCGAGTCGACGTCCGGAGCGTCGACCAGGGCGAGCCCGGCCGGCAGCGCCTCGGAGACGACGAGCTGCAGCCCGCCGGGGCCGGCCTCCCCGCCGGTGGTGCGGGTCAGCCCGGGCAGCACCCGGTCACCGGCGAACGCGGCCCGGTCGGCGGGAGCGCAGACGAGCACCGGGGCGCGGGTCGTCGGGCGGAGCACGCCGGGGGTGGTGACCCGGGCGCCCAGCACGCTGTTGACCAGGGTGGACTTGCCGGCGCCGGTCGAGCCACCGACCACGGTGAGCAGCGGGGCGTCCAGGTCGCGCAGCCGGGGCAGCAGGTAGTCGTCGACCTGGTCGACGACCGAGCGGGCGGTGCGGGCGGCAGCGTCCCGGCCCGGGACGGCCAGGCCGAGCGGTGCCGCCGCGACCCGGTCGCGCAGCTGCTGCAGGGCGTCGGGCAGCCCGAGCGGGGTGGTCATGCCGGGGATCTTGCCCGGGACGCCGACCGCCCACCCCTCGGCCGGGTGAGGCCCGGTCAGTCGCGCAGCGGCCAGGGCACGACCGGGCCGACCGAGGCGCCGTCGCCGTCGTCGTGCTCGTGGCTGCCGGCTGCGTGGGACAGGGCAGCCAGCAGGAGGACCAGCTCCGCGCGGTCGAGCCCCGCGGTCAGGTCGGCCAGGTCGAGCGGCTGGCCCTCAGCGAGGCTCGCCGCCGCCCGCAGCAGCCGCAACTGCCCGCCGCTGCCGCCGATCACGCCCGACCGGAGCGCGTCGTCCAGGTCGGCCCACTGGACGGCCGCCCACGGCCCACCGTCGGCCGCGTCGGCGTCGAGCGCGATGGCGATCAGGCCGGCCACCTGCAACCGGGGCAGCCAGTGGCCGGAGTCGGCCAGCAGCAGCACCGCCGCCTCGGCCGCGTAGTCACCGACCGCAGCGCGCAGCAGCGCGCTCTCCAGGTCCAGCGGGTCGAGGTCGACCGCCCGCGGTTCTCCCAGCACTGCGCACCACCTCCGTCGCCTCCCACTGTGCACCGTGGGTCCGACGGTCCGTGGCGGGAGGCCCGGCCGACCGGGTGTCAGCCCGCGACGCCGCCCGGGTCGTGGCTCGGTGCCACCAGCCGGAGGGCCACCGCCTGCACGACCAGGGTGAGCACCGCGACCCCCACCACGAGCACGTAGTGCAGCCACCGGGGCTGCCCGTGCCCGAGGAGCAGGGCGCCGGAGAACAACGCCGCGGCGATGCCGACGCTGGACCAGCGACGGTAGGGGTCCGGCAGCTCCGCCGAGGCCTCCTTCAGCCGCAGTGGCCGCCCCGCCGCGCTCGTCGCCCGCTGGGCCTGCTGGACCGCGAGAGCCACGCCGATCAGCACTAGGACACCGCCCAGGACGACCACCATGAGCGGACGGTAGTCCCGCTGCCGCGTCTTCGACACCGTTCGGAGCCGGACCGGGGCCGGCTCCGAACGGACGTCCGCCATGGTCACCGTCGTCCGTGCGTCGGCACCGGGTGACGACGGCGGCCGGCGCCCCGCGAGGGGACACCGGCCGCCGGATGGTGCAGCGGGGTCGGTCAGGGGATGAGCAGCCGGACCTCCTGGGTGGTCCCGGCCGTGGCCAGCGACCACGTGCCGTCGTCGCCCGGGACGAGCGTCCAGGTGCCGCACTCGCCCGCCTTGCCCGCCCTCTTCGCCGGGAGCAGCCGGAGCCGCGCCGGGGCACTGCCGGTGGTGCAGGACGTCGAGGCGAGCACCGAGCCGGTGGCGGCGTTGGTGACCGTGTAGCCGGCGCCGCCGGCGGAGGTCACCGTCCAGGTCTGACAGGAGCCCGAGACCCGGGTCTCCATCCGCACCTTGTTGCCGTTGCCCTTGGCCGCCGTGCACCCGGCCACACCCAGGGTCCGGGTCTGGTCGGTGGTGCTGCCCAGCAGGACCTCACCGACCGGCTGGAACCGGAACTGCTGGTTCGCCGCACCCGTCGGCGTCGCCACGCCCAGGTCGGCGCCTGGCGTCCGACCCTCGGCGGTCCACACGAGGTTGCGCCCCGCGATGGAGGAGATCGTCGTGTAGCCGTCGGGCGCCGGCGAGAACAGCCAGCGCTGGCAGACGTTGTAGAAGAAGTTGCCCAACCAGTCGAACTGGCCGACGTCGCCGCTGGTCTGCGCCTCCGCGCAGCCGGGGAAGTCGGCGGCCATGTTGCTCTTCCGGTTCTGGAACCGCGAACCCGTCTCGCTGCCGTCGGTGACCTGGGCGGCGTCCCGTGCGTCGATCTGCCACTGCTGGCAGGGGTCGGTCGACGAGGCGGCGACCAGGGCCAGGTTGGCCCCGGCGTAGCCACAGGTCGCGTTGGACACGACCGCGGCACCGTCCCGCGGGACCACCTGCACGTAGGCCGAGCCGTGACCGGCCGAACGGCTCGGGTTGACCGGGTCGCTGACCGTCGGCCAGCCGTCGGACCAGGACAGGGTGCGCACGTTGAGCCGCGGCGTGCCGTCGGACAGCGCGTCGTAGTAGTGGTTGACGAAGTAGTCGACCCCGCCGGCGGAGTACACGTCCGGGTGGCCGGTGCCCTGGAACTCGTTGTAGCCCCGCAGCACCTCGGTGCCGCCGCCCTCCAGCAGGGAGACGCCGTCCCGGTCCACGTACGGGCCGGTGATGGACGTCGACCGGCCGACGACCACCCGATAGTCGCTCTCCTCACCACGGCAGCAGTAGTCGAAGGCCGCGAACAGGTAGTAGTGGTCGCCGTGGCGGATGATCGAGGGCCCCTCGACGGGGTTGTACTGGATCCCCCGGTCGACGAGGGGGAGCACCGGAGCGCCGGCAGCGAGCTCCCCGGTCGCCGGGTCGAGCGCAACGATCTTCAGGCCGCCGAAGAACGAGCCGAAGGTCAGCCACTCGCCGCCCTCGACGTCGGTGACGTGGTTGGCGTCGATCGCGTTGTACTCGTCGCTGCCCGCCTCGCTCTCCAGCACCGGGCCGCGGTCGACCCAGCCGTGGCCAGGGTCGGCCGGGTCCAGCGACGTCGTGGTCGCCAGCGCGGTCACGGAGTTGGTCGTGCCGAAGCGGGAGGCCGAGTAGTAGAGCCGCCACTCACTGCCGGACCAGCTGAGGTCCGGGGCCCAGGCGTCCTGCGGCGCGTCGGCCGGGGTCGCGCCGATGGCGGCCAGGACGCCGGCGGGCAGCTCGGTGAAGACCGGCGGCAGCTCCTCCCAGGTGCGGAGGTCCTTCGACCGCTTCATCGGGATGTAGTCGCTGCCGGTGGCGGCGTCGCCGGTGACGGCGAGGTAGAACCAGTCCCCCTCCTTGACCAGGGTGGGGTCGTGCGCGATCGGGTCCGCGGGGCGGTCGGCTCCGGCCACGAGCGGTGGACCCGCGGGCGTCGGCGCGGCGGCGGCCGGGGCGGTGAGCGCTGCTGAGCCGACCAGCACGGCTGCCGTGAGCGCGGGCACCCACGCCCGGCGGAGGAGGGAACGGGTCATGGGCGGACTCTCTTCAGGCGGGCGTCCACCCCGTTGGGGACGCTGGGGCACCGGCGCTGTGCGGCGCTGGTGACGGCGTGAGTCTGCTCACTCTTTTACAACGATGCAACAGCGACGTGCCGCACCCGACGAGGACGGCGGCACATCCCCGGGGCGACCGTCGTGCCCGGACGGTGCACCCACTGCCGGGGCGCCGACACCCTCCCCGGCTCAGACCGTGGCGAGCGCCGTTCGGACGTCGGCCGGGGTGGCGGCGACCGCCGCCGCACCGGCGGCGGCGAGCTCACCGGGCGAGGCCGGCCCCCAGCCGGCGCCGATGCAGGGCAGGCCGTGCACCCGGGCACCGAGCACGTCGTGCGACCGGTCGCCGATCAGGACCGGCCGGTCGCCGTCCGGGTGGGCGGCCAGCGCCGCGGCGACCACCTGCTCCTTGTGCCGCACGGCGCCGTCCAGCGTGGCGCCGTGCACGCTCGCGAACTCCGGCAACAGCCCCACGTGCGCCAGGATGCGCAGCGCGAACGGCTCGGGCTTGCTGGTCGCCACGGCCAGCGTGGCGCCGTCGGCCCGGAGCCCGGACAGCAGCTCCGCGATGCCCGGGTAGACCGGCGCCGCCAGCATCGCCCCGGCCGTGTAGTGCGCGCGGTATGCGGCCACCGCCCGGTCGACGTCGTCCCCACCGATGCCGAAGGCGCCGGCGAACCCCTCCCACAGCGGCGGCCCGACCATCGACCGCAGCTGGTCGGTGGTCGGCTCGGGCAGGCCGAGCTCGGCGGCAGCGACCCGGATCGAGGCCCAGATGCCCGGGGACGAGTCGACCAGGGTGCCGTCGAGGTCGAAGAGCACCAGCCTCATCGCCGCAGCACCCAGGTGAGCGCATCCTCGACGGTGTCCACCGTCTCCACCCCGGGCGGCAGCGGTGGGCGGCGGACGAGCACCACCGGGATGCCGAGCTCTCGAGCGGCGACGAGCTTCGCCTCGGTCAGGGCGCCGCCGGAGTCCTTGGTGACGACGACGTCCACGTCGTGCTCGTGCAGCAGCGCCAGCTCGTCGGCCAGGCTGAACGGCCCGCGGTCCAGCAGCAGGGTCGCGCCGGCCGGCAGCGGCTCGTCCGGCGGGTCGACCGAGCGGACCAGCACCCGGCCCGGGAGGGCGGCGAACGCCCCGACGCCCTGCCGGCCGGTGGTGAGGAAGACGCTGCGGTACCCGGCCACCGCCTCGGCCGCCGCGGCCAACGAGTCGACATGTCGCCAGCGGTCCCCGGGTTGCGCCGTCCAGCCGGGCCGCTGCAGCCGCAGCAGCGGGGTCCCGTGCGCGGCCGCGGCGACCGCGGCGGAGGCGGTGATCTGCGCGGCGAACGGATGGGTGGCGTCGACCACCGCCCGCGGCCGGTGCTCGGCCAGCCAGGCGGTCAGCCCGTCGGCGCCACCGAACCCGCCGATCCGCACGGCGCCCGGCGGCAGCACCGGGTCGGCGACCCGCCCGGCCAGCGAGGACAGCACGTCGACACCCGCCCCGACCAGCGCCGCGGCCAGCCGCCGGGCCTCCCCGGTGCCCCCGAGCACCAGCACCTGACCGGTCACGCCGTCCCCCCGTCGCCGAGTGTCGAGTCGTCCACGCCTGCCCGGCGGGCGAGGCGTCGACAGGTCGTCGCTGGATCGCCGTGGAGGATGGTCCCGTGAGCAGGGACGGCAGCGCAGGGCTGCGGCACGGCTGGACGACGGGCGCCTGCGCGACCGCGGCCACCACCGCCGCCTACACCGCGCTGCTCACCGGCGAGTTCCCCGACCCGGTCACGATCGACCTGCCCAACGACAGGCACCCGTCCTTCGCCCTGGCGAAGGAGGAGCTCGCCGAGGACGCCGCCACCGTCAGCATCGTCAAGGACGCCGGCGACGACCCCGACGTCACCCACGGCGCGCTGGTCTCCGCCCGCATCACCCACGGCGCCCCGGGCAGCGGCGTGCTCTTCCGGGCCGGCGAGGGCGTCGGCACGGTCACCAAGCCCGGCCTGCCGCTGGCCGTCGGCGAGCCGGCGATCAACCCGATGCCGCGCCAGTTCATCCGCGAGCACGTCGCCGCGGTCGCGCAGCGGCACGGCGGCAGCGGGGACGTCGTCGTGGAGGTGTCGGTGGAGAACGGCGCCGAGCTGGCCCGCAGGACCTGGAACCCGCGGCTGGGCATCCTCGGTGGCCTGTCGATCCTCGGGACGACGGGGGTCGTCGTCCCCTACTCGTGCTCGTCCTGGATCGACTCGATCCGCCGCGGCATCGACGTGGCCCGCGCCGCCGGGCGGGAGCACGTCGCCGGGTGCACCGGGTCGACCAGTGAGCGGGTGGCCCAGGAGCTCCACGGCCTGCCCGAGGACGCGCTGCTGGACATGGGCGACTTCGCCGGCGCGGTGCTGAAGTACCTGCGCCGGCACCCGGTGCCGCGGCTGACCGTGGCCGGCGGCATCGGCAAGCTGGCCAAGCTCGCCGAGGGGCACCTGGACCTGCACTCGGCCCGGTCGCAGGTGTCGTTCACCGCGCTGGCCACCCTGGTCGCCGAGGCCGGCGGCGCACCGGCGCTGGTCGAGGGCGTGCGGGAGGCGAACACCGCGCTGGACGCACTGCACCAGTGCACCGCCGCCGGGTTCCCGCTGGGCGACCTGGTCGCCGTCGGGGCGCGCCGCACCGCGGAGGGCGTGCTGCTCGGCGCCCCGGTCGAGGTCGACGTCGTGGTGATCGACCGCGCCGGCACCATCGTCGGCCGCGGCTGAACTCATCGGGTCCGGGTGGTCGAGTAGAGGTGGCTGTCCAGGAACTGCTCGGCGGCCAGCACCCGGCCGACGACCACCACCGCCGTCCGCCGCACACCGGCCGCGCTGACCTGCTGGGCGATGTCGGCGAGCGTGCCCCGCAACACCAGCTCGTCGTCCCGGCTGGCCTTGGCCACCACCGCCACCGGGCAGTCCGCGCCGTAGTGCGCGGCCAGCTCCGGGGCGAGGTCGTCCATCCGCTGCACGGCCAGGTGCAGCACCAGGGTCGCGCCGGTCGCCGCGTAGGCGGCGAGGGTCTCCCCCGGTGGCATCGGCGTCGACCGCGCCGACGTCCGGGTGAGGACGACGGTCTGCGCCACCCCCGGCACGGTCAGCTCGCGCTTCAGCGACGCGGCCGCCGCGGCGAACGCGGGCACCCCGGGGACGACGTCGTAGGGCACCCCGGCCGCGTCCAGCCGGCGCATCTGCTCGGCCATGGCGCTGTACACCGAGGGGTCGCCGGAGTGCAGCCGGGCGACGTCCAGCCCGGCCTCGTGCGCGGCGACCAGTTCCGCGGTGATCTGGTCCAGGTCGAGGTCCGCGGTGTCGACCAGCCGGGCGCCCGCCGGTGCGGTGTCCAGCAGATCGCGGGGCACGAGGGCACCGGCGTAGAGGCAGACCGGGGACGACGCGATCAGCCGGGCGGCCCGCACCGTGACGAGATCGGCGGCACCCGGCCCGGCGCCGATGAAGTGGACGGTCATCGGGTCACGCTCCAGATCGTCACGGGCATGGCGGGCTTCCAGCCGGTGAAGCCGCCGACCGGCTCGGCCTGCGCGACCGACAGTCGGGTGAGCGAGCCGCCGCAGCGGCCGTGCCACTCGGCGAGCACGGCCTCGCTCTGCACCGTGACCGCGTTGACCACCAGCCGGCCGCCCGGGGCGAGGGCCTCCCAGACGGTGTCCAGCAGCAGCGGCGTGGTCGCCCCGCCCCCGACGAAGACGGCGTCCGGCTGCGGCAGCCCGAGCAGTGCATCGGGGGCCCGGCCCTCGACCACCTGCAGGTCGGGCACCCCGAGCCGGCCGGCGTTCCGGCCGATCCGCTGGGCGCGCACGGGGTCGGACTCCACCGCGATCGCCCGGCAGGAGGGGTGCACCCGCATCCACTCGATGCCGACCGAGCCGGCGCCCGCGCCGACGTCCCAGAGCAACTGGCCGGGCAGCGGGGCCAGCCGGGAGAGCGTCACCGCCCGGACGTCCCGCTTGGTCAGCTGCCCGTCGGAGGAGTAGGCGTCGTCCGGCAGGCCCGGCACGGTCGGCAGCGGCACGGTGCCGGGGTCGGCGACCACCTCGACGGCGGTGAGCACGAGCGGGTCGGTCTCCGGATGGGGCCAGTCGGCTGCGGTGCCGGTGAACCGGCGCTCGGCGGGCCCGCCGAGCTGGGCGAGCGCGGTGAACCGGCTGGCGCCGTACCCGGCTCCGGCGAGCAGAGCGGCGAGCTCCGCCGGCGTCCGGGTGTCCGAGCCCAGCACCAGCAGCCGCCGGCCGGGCGTGGCGTGCGGGAGGACCAGCGACACCGGCCGGCCGACCACGGAGACCACCGTCGTCCCCTCCACCGCCCAGCCCAGCCGCGCGCAGGCCAGGGTCACCGACGACGGGTGCGGCACGACCTGGACGGCGTCGGCGCCGAACAGCCGGACCAGCGTGGTGCCGACGCCGGAGAGCATCGGGTCGCCGCTGGCGAGCACGGCCACCCGCCGGCCCGGGTGCGCCTCGGGCAGGGCAGCCAGGGCGGGCGCCATCGGCGAGGGCCAGGGCACCCGCTCGGCGGCGACGTCCGGGGGCACCAGGGCCAGCTGGCGGGCGCTCCCCCGCACCACCTCCGCCCCCGCGATCGCCCGCCGGGCGGCGGGGGAGAGCCCGTCCCATCCGTCGGCGCCCACGCCGACGACCGTGACGGAGAACCGGCTCATGCCCAGCTGCCCAAGGCGTGAGGACCGGCCTCGATCCGCTCCTCGCTCGCTGGCGCTCGCTGCGATGCTCCCTCGGCCGTCACGGTGTCCCCGAAAGCGTGATGACGGACCTCGGTCCGCTCCTCGGTCGCTGGCGCTCCCTGCGATGCTCCCTCGGCCCTCACGCGGGCAGGTCGCCCTCAGGGCCGGCGGCCTCGGCCAGCAGCCGCTCACGCGTCTCCTCCGGCAGCCGGTCGACGTAGACGGTGCCCTCGAGGTGGTCGACCTCGTGCTGGAGGCAGCGCGCGGCCATGCCGGTCGCCTCGATCGCGGTGGGCTGACCGTGCACGTCGACGCCGTCGACCCGGGCGCGGAAGGCCCGCTCCAGCTCCGCGTAGGGGCCCGGCACCGACAGGCAGCCCTCCTCGGTCAGCTCGACCGCCGGCTCGTCGCCGACCGGGTCGAGCACCGTCAGCACCGGGTTCACCACGTAGCCGACGACGTCCTCCCCGTCGGCGTCCGGGCAGTCGATGACGAACACCCGCGCGTCGACGCCGATCTGGTTGGCCGCCAGCCCGACACCGTCGGCGGCGGACATGCTCGCGAACATGTCCAGCAGCAGGTGCCGCAGCTCCCGGTCGAACTCGGTCACCGGGGCGCACGGCCGGTGCAGCACCGGGTTGCTGCCGTAGGTGACGATCGGCCGGGCGACGCCGTCGTAACGGCCGGGCAGGCGCATGACCGTCGATCCTAAGGACCTGCCCGCTGCCTACAGTGACCGCGATGCGCACCCGGCCCGCTCCGACCGCCGCCGGGCTCGTGCTCGGCGCCCTCGCCGACCTGCTGCTGGGCGATCCGCGCCGGGGGCACCCGGTCGCCGGCTTCGGGCGGGCGGCCGCCGCGCTGGAGCGGTCGGTCTGGCGGGACTCACGGGTGGCGGGCGCCGGCCACACCGCGGTGTGCGTCGGGGCGGCGGCCGCCCTGGGCGCCGTCCTGCACCGGGGAACCGCGGGCCGGCCGATCGCCCGGACGGTGGTGACCGCGGGGGCCACCTGGGCCGTGCTGGGCGGCACCTCGTTGGGCCGGGCGGCGGACACCATGGCGGGGCACCTGGCCGCCGGGGACCTGCCGGCCGCCCGGGCGCACCTGCCGACTCTGGCCGGCCGCGACCCGAGCGGTCTCGGTGAGCCGGAGCTGGTGCGGGCGACCGTGGAGTCGGTCGCGGAGAACACCTCGGACGCCGCCGTCGCCCCGCTGTTCTGGGGCGCGGTCGCCGGCCTGCCGGGGCTGCTGGCCTACCGCGCGGCCAACACCCTCGATGCGATGGTCGGGTACCGGTCGCCGCGGTACGCCCGCTTCGGCTGGGCCGCGGCCCGCTTCGACGACGTGCTGAACTGGCTGCCGGCCCGGTTCACCGCCGCGCTGACCGTGGCGGTCGCGCCGGTGGCCGGCGGGTCGCCCACCGGCGCCTGGCGGGCCTGGCAGCGGGACGGCGCCGCCCACCCCAGCCCGAACGCCGGCCGGTGCGAGGCCGCGCTGGCCGGCGCCCTCGGCCTGCGGCTGGGCGGCCGCAACGTCTACGGCGCCCGGGTGGAGGAGCGACCGACGCTGGGCGACGGTCAGCCCCCCGCGCGGGGGGACATCCGCCGGGCGGTCCGGCTCTCCCGCGCGGTGTGGACGGCGGCCGCCGCCCTCGCCGCGCTGAGCCGGCTGCGGCGCCGGGGCCCCTCCGCCTGACGGGCCGGCCGGGGACGGCGGCGCAGCGCACCCCGCGGTTCCGACGGCGTCGGAAAGCCGGCCGGGTCGACCCGCGGGTGACTGGCCGGCGGATCAGCGGGCCCCAGCCCCCCGCGCAGGGTCACCAGCAGGGTGTGCGCGGCGAGGGCGCCCAGGGCGAGGAACAGTCCGATCAGGACGAGGAGACCGGTTCCAGGTGTCATGCGGCGAGACTGGCACCGAGAACAGCACCACGGAGCAGGCCAATCCGGCACAGTGGCCCCATGCCAGTCGTCGCATCCCAGACCACTTCGGCGCGCGAGGTCGCCGCGCTCATCGGGCCGGTCACGGCCCTGCCGGGCCCGCGGTACGCCGGGCTGGCGCGGCGGGTCCGTGAGCTCGTGCTGGCCGGTCAGCTCCCGGCGGGCACCCGGCTGCCCGCCGAGCGAGACCTCGCCACGGCCCTGGTCACCAGTCGGGTCACCATCGCCTCGGCCTACCGGGTGCTGCGGGAGGAGGGGTGGGCGCGGACCCGGCAGGGGTCGGGCACGGTGGTCGAGGTGCCCGGCGGGGACTCGTCCTCGGCCGGCTGGCTGCCCCGCGACGTCCCCGGCCTGATCGACCTCGCACACGCAGCACCCTCCGCGGCACCGCAGCTGGAGCCGGCCTACCAGCAGGCGGTGCACCGGCTCCCGGCGTACACCGCCGGCCACGGGTACGCGCCGGGCGGCCTCCCCGAGCTGCGCGCCGCGATCGCCGACCGGTTCACCGCCCGCGGCCTGCCGACCGACCCCGACCAGGTCGTCGTGACCTCCGGCGTCGGCGACGCCTCGGCGGTGGTCGCCGAGGCCCTGCTGGAGCCGGGTGACCGGGTGCTCGTCGAGCACCCCAGCTACCCCGGCGCTCTGCGCCTGGTGGAGAGCGTGGGCGCCCGGCTGGTGCCCGTGCCGGTCGACGAGCGCCGCCCCGACGACCTCGTCGAGGCCGCCCACCTCGCCGCGCGGCAGAGCGGCGCGCGGATGGCCGTGCTCATCCCGGACTTCACCAACCCGACCGGCGCCCGACTGTCCGCCGCCGGGCGCCGCCGGCTGGCCGCGACGCTCTGGCAGCAGGGCGTGCTGACGCTGGTGGACGAGTCGTGCGCCGAGCTCCACCTGGACGAGGGGCCGCTGCCCCCGTACGCCGCCGGGCTGCCGGACGCCGCCACGGTGACCGTCGGCGGGCTGGCCAAGCCGGTCTGGGGCGGGTTGCGGATCGGCTGGCTGCGCACCGACGCCGCCCTGGCCGCACGGCTGAGCGCGGTGCTGGGGCGCCGCCAGCTCTCCGTCGGCCTCCTCGATCAGCTCGCGGCCACCACCCTGGTGCAGGACCTCGACGCCGTGCTGACCTGGCGCCGCGACCAGCTCCGTAACCAGCGGGACGCGCTGCTGGGCGCGCTGGCCGGCCGGCTGCTGCAGTGGCGGGTGCACCCCCCGTCGGGCGGGCTCTCGCTGTGGTGCGCCCTGCCCCCGGGGCTGAGCTCGGCCGCCCTGGTCGCCGGCGCGGCGCCCCGGGGAGTGCTGCTGGCCGAGGGCCGGGCCTTCGGCACCGGACGCGCCTTCGACGACCACCTGCGGCTGCCCTTCACCCGACCGGTCGAGGAGCTGCGCGCCGCGGTCGACGTGCTCGCCTGCCTCGCCGAGACGCTGGGCGGCGCGGGCAGCAGGCACCCGGCGGCTCCGGCGCCCACCGTCGTCTGAGTCATCGAGTCATGACCGTCCGTAAGACCCGCCCGGGGCGGGTTCGCCCCCCCGCTACGTGCGTGCACGGCGTCCGCACGCGCGGTAGCTTCGCGAGCACTGAAGCGGTCGAGTCCGACGGCTCGATGGATCGTCCGTGTCAAACCACGGGCACGGCGATCCCCACCGAAGACACCGGTGCGCCACCAGAGAATCGGCCGACGCCATGACCACACCCTCTGCACTCCACCGCCGCCCCAGCCCCGTCGCCCCGCCGGTGCGCCCGGCAGCCGGCCGGGTCGAACCCAGCCGCCACACCGTCGACTCCGCCGCCCCCCGTCCGGCCGGCCGTTTCCGCGGCGACCTGACCACCGAACGGTGGTGGTGGTCCCCGGAGCTCCACGCCCTGTACGGCGTGCCGGACGGCTCGACGGAGCCGTCCGGGCAGCTGCTGCTGGCACACGTGCACGAACAGGACCGCCCCGCCATCCGGGAGGCCCTCGCGGTCGCCGGCACCACCGGCACCGCGGTCTCCCGCGAGCACCGGGTCGTGCGCGCCGACGGTGCGCAGCGGACGGCGGTGCTCGTCTGTGAACCGGAGACCGACGCCTCGGGCGCCGTGGTGGCCCTCACCGGCCTGGTCGTCGACATCACCGAGGCGCACCTGCCCCAGTCCGACGACGAGCACGTGCGCCACCTGGAGACCGAGGTCGAGCAGCTGCGCAACGCCATGGCGAGCCGCGCGGCGATCGAGCAGGCCAAGGGCATCCTCATGCTGCTGATGAGCTGCGGCGACCAGGTCGCCTTCGACCTCCTGGCGCACATCTCGAGCCACACGCACCGCAAGGTGCGCGACGTGGCGGTCGCGATCATCGACTCGGCCAGCGGCCGCCATCCGCTGCCCGACGACGTGCGCGAGATCCTGCACGACGCGTCCCCGCCCGGCCGCTCGGGCTGAGCGCCCCCGCTCGTCCCGGCCCGGCGGCCACGGGGGAAGATGCCGGGACCCGCGCCACGCAGGCCGGGACGAGGAAGGGGGACGGCGACGTGTTCTACCTGCTCGTCCGGTTCGTGCTCCGACCGCTCTTCATCCTCGTCTTCCGGCCGAAGGTGACCGGCCGGGCCAACGTCCCCCCCACCGGCCCGGTCATCCTGGCCAGCAACCACCTGTCCTTCATCGACAGCTTCGCCATCCCGTTGGTGGCGCCCCGCAAGGTCGGGTACCTGGCCAAGGCCGAGTACTGGCACGGGTCGGGCATCGGCGGGTGGCTCACCCGCACGCTGTTCACCGCGCTGGGGGCGCTCCCGGTCGAGCGGCAGGAGGCCCGGGCCGCCCAGGCGACGCTGGACACCGCGCTGGGGGTGCTGTGTGCCGGGGAGGCGTTCGGCGTCTACCCGGAGGGCACCCGGTCCCGCGACGGGCGGCTGGGCCGCGGCAAGACCGGCGTCGCGTGGCTCGCGCTCACCGCCGACTGCCCCGTGGTCCCGGTGGCGGTGCACGGCACCGACAAGGTCCAGCCGGTCGGTGCGAAGTGGCCGCGCCCGCACCGGGTGCGGGTCACCTTCGGGGAGCCGCTGACCTTCCCCGAGCACCGCGGCCTGGCGGGCAAGGGCAGGGCGCGGCGCGAGGTCACCGACCGCGTGATGGAGGCGATCGCGGAGCTGTCCGGCCAGGAGAAGGCAGGCTGGGGAGGACGGCCCTGAGCGGCGCGCTGCTCGTCGCCGGCACCACCTCCGACGCCGGCAAGTCCGTGGTCACCGCCGGCATCTGCCGCTGGCTGGTCCGCGAGGGGGTGTCGGTCGCGCCGTTCAAGGCGCAGAACATGAGCAACAACTCCATGGTCACCGCCGACGGCGCCGAGATCGGCCGCGCCCAGGTGATGCAGGCCGCGGCCGCCCGGGTGGAGCCCGAGGCCGCGATGAACCCGGTGCTGCTCAAGCCGGGCGGGGAGAACGCCAGCCAGGTCGTCGTCCTCGGGCGGGCCGTCGCCGACGTCACCGCCCTGTCCTACCGGCCGATGAAGGCCGCCCTGCTGGAGCAGGCGCTGGCCTGCCTGGCCGACCTGCGTGCCCGCTTCGACGTGGTGGTCTGCGAGGGGGCGGGCTCCCCCACCGAGATCAACCTGCGCGCCGACGACATCGCCAACATGGGCCTGGCCACCGCCGCCGGGCTGCCGGTGGTCGTGGTGGGCGACATCGACCGGGGCGGGGTGTTCGCCGCCCTCTACGGCACCGTCGCGCTGATGCCCCCGGCCGACCAGGCGCTGGTCGCCGGCTTCCTGGTCAACAAGTTCCGCGGCGACGCCCGGCTGCTGGCCCCCGGCCTGGACCAGCTGGCCGCGCTCACCGGCCGGCCGACCCTGGGCGTGCTCCCCTGGCGCACGGGGCTGGAGATGGACGTCGAGGACTCCCTGGGCGTCGACGCCGTCCGCGCGCCCGCCGGCCCGCCGCACGGGGAGGACGTCCTCCGGGTGTCGGTCGCCCGGCTGCCCCGGCTGTCCAACTTCACCGACCTGGACGCGCTGGCCACCGAGCCCGGGGTGCTCCTGCGGTACGCCACCCGCCCCGAGGAGCTCGCCGACGCCGACCTGGTGGTGCTGCCCGGCACCCGGTCCACCGTCGCCGACCTGCAGTGGCTGCGGGACACCGGGCTGGCCGACGCTGTCGCCCGGCGGGCCGCCGAGGGCCGCCCGGTGCTGGGCATCTGTGGCGGCCACCAGATGCTGGCCCGCACGATCAGCGACGACGTCGAGTCCCGGGCCGGCGTCGTCCCCGGGCTCGGCCTGCTGCCCACCGAGGTCACCTTCGCCCGAAAGAAGACCCTGGGCCGGCCCACCGGCTCGGCACTCGGCCAGCCCGTCCGCGGCTACGAGATCCACCACGGCGTCGTGCGCCTGGACGACGGCGCCGAGCCCTTCCTGGACGGCGCCCGCGCCGGCTCGGTCTTCGGGACGACGTGGCACGGGGCGCTGGAGTCCGACGGCTTCCGCCGGGCCTTCCTCACCGAGGTCGCCCGGATCGCCGGCCGCCGGTTCACCGCGGCCCCGGACACCGACTTCGCCCAGCACCGCGAGGCCCGGCTGGACGCGCTGGGCGACCTGATCGCCGAGCACGCGGACACCGACGCGCTGTGGCGGCTGGTCGAGGCCGGCCCGCCGGTGGGGCTGCCGGTGCTGGCCAGCGGGTTCAGCGCGCGCTGACCCGGGCCCGCACCTCGTCCGGCCACGGCACCGGGCGGCCGTCGGCGGTCGCCACGTAGGTGGTCCGCACGGTGCAGCAGACCCGGTCGTCCACCCGCACGGTGAGCAGCAGCGTCAGGCTGGTGCGGCCCAGCTTCGTCAGCTCGGCGTCGACCGCGACCGTGTCGCCGTACCGGGCCGAGGAGCTCCAGTCCAGGGCGGTGGCCTTGACGAGGTACTCGACGCCCCAGGCGTCCAGCGCCCCGTGCGGGACGCCGACCGTGCCCCACCAGGCGGTGACCGCCTCGTCGGCCCAGGTCAGGTAGTGCGCGTTGAACACCACGCCCTGCTGGTCGCACTCGACGAACCGGACCGGGGCACTCCACACCGCAGGCACGAGCGGGCAGGCTACCGACCGGGCCGGCGGCCCCGGCCGCTACCGTCGGAGCCGTGACTGCCGACACCGCCGCTGCCGACCTCGAGGTGCTGGCCGCCTACCGGGCGCCCTCCCAGCTGGTTCTCGACAAGGTCATCGACCGGGTCGACGAGCACTGCCGCGCCTTCATCGGCCGCTCGCCCTTCGCCACGCTCGCGACCGCGGACGCCGAGGGCTGGCCCGACGTCTCCCCGCGCGGCGGCGAGCCGGGCTTCGTGCACGTGCTGGACGAGCACCGCCTGGCGCTGCCCGACCGGCAGGGCAACAACCGGGTCGACGGCCTGCGCAACCTGGCCGCCAACCCGCGGGCGGCGCTGCTGTTCTTCGTGCCCGGCTGCGAGGAGACGCTGAAGGTCTTCGGGACGACGTCGCTCGTCGGCGCCGGTGACCTCGGCATCGACTTCACCGAGTTCGGCCGCGAGCCCCGCTCCGTGCTGGTCGTCCACGTGGAGCGGGCCTACTTCCAGTGCGGCAAGGCGCTGATGCGCTCCCGGCTGTGGGACCCCGAGGCCCAGGTCGACCGCTCGACGATGACGCCGTTCGGCCAGGTGCTCAAGGACCACTGCGCCCTGGAGACCCCGCTGCCCGACGACGCGACGATCCGCGCGGACCTCGCCCGAGAGCTCTAGCTCCTGTCGGTGGCCGGGTGCAGCATGCCCGGCATGGCACACACCTTCCAGGTCACCGTCGACTCGGTCGCGCCGCACCCGCTCGCCGACTGGTGGGCCGAGGCGCTGGGCTGGGACCGAGAACCCACCGACGAGGCCTTCATCCGCCGCATGGTCGACGAGGGCTTCGCGACCGAGGCCGAGACGATGCGGCACGACGGCCAGCTCGTCTGGCGGGCCGGCGCGGCGATCAACCACCCCACCGGCGGTGCGCCGAGGGTGTTGTTCCAGCTCGTCCCCGAGCCCAAGACGGTCAAGAACCGGGTGCACCTGGACGTGCGGGTGGGCGCGGAGGCCGTGGACGCCGAGGTGGCGCGGCTGACCGCGCGCGGGGCCACGGTGCTGCACGAGGGGCACCAGGGCCCGCACCGCTGGGTGACGATCGCCGACCCCGAGGGCAACGAGCTCTGCCTCACCTGACCGCCGTCCCGCGCTGAGCTCTCGCGGCGTGCGGATCGGGGCCGCTCAGCCGAGGGGGTGTTCTCGCTCGGCCTTGCGGTCGGCCACGGCGCGCTGGGCCAGCAGGCGCCGCCGTTCGTTGCGACGCTGCCGGTCCGGCGTCCGGTAGCGGGCGTCCTCGACCAGTTGCCAGGCAGCGAGTGCGCTCGCGCGCACCGCCGGCGACACGAGCACCTCCGCCGGGTGGACCGGCTCGACCATGGCCATCTCGCGACCCTCTCCCCCGTGGCGACCGCGGTCAGATCGCCATCACGAGTTTCACCCCGGAGAGCCCGACCGACCCGATGTCGTGACCAATTCGATGACGTTCACGCACCAACTGTCACGAGGATCACACGCGTGTCGTTCCCGCGGAGACGCGCGCGCCGGACCGCCGACGCGCAGCCCGGCGTGTCCTCGTCCGGCGCGTCGCGGGGGCCATCGCCTACCGTGCCGAGGGTGGCGGGCAGCAGCTGGCGGAGAACACTCGGGCGACTGGTGGACGTCGTCGTCCAGGAGGGCAGCCGGAGCCTCCGGCGCAGCAGCCGCACGCGCAGGCGTCCCGGCGACCGGTCGCCGTCCCTCCCCGAGTGGGCCGCCCCCGGCTCGGCGCCCCCTGCGCGGGCTCCCCTGCCCCCGGCGGCGCCGCCGCGGCGGATCCACCTGGCGACCGACTACACCGGTCCGCTGGAGCTGGACTACGCACCACGGGCCGACGGCCGTCCCGATCCGGGCGAGGTCGTCTGGACCTGGGTGCCGTTCGACGAGGGCGACGGCCGGGGCAAGGACCGGCCGGTGCTGGTCGTCGGGCGGGACGGCGATGCCCTCCTCGGCCTCATGCTGACCAGCAAGGACCACGACCGGGACGTGAGCGACGAGGCCCGGCACGGCCGGCACTGGGTCGACGTGGGCAGCGGCGGCTGGGACCGGCAGGGCCGGCCCAGTGAGGTGCGGATCGACCGGGTCCTGCGGATCGACCCGGACGACGTCCGGCGCGAAGGCGCTGTCCTCGGCCGGGACCGGTTCGACCAGGTCGCCGTCGAGGTGCGGCGCCTGCGGGGCTGACGACGGGTCGTCAGCCGGTGGCGCCGTCGCCGTCCCGCGAGGTCCGAGGCCGCAGGTGGTAGACGCCGGCCGAGTCCGTCAGCGACCGCAGGTCGTACCGGTGCACCACCTTCGGCCCGCCGTGCAGGTGGGTGTGGGTGATCGTCGGCAGCGGCTCACCGTGGCGCGCCTCGCGGAGCTCCACCCGGCCGTCCAGCGGCCCGCCCACGAACAGCAGCACGGCAGCCTGGTCCTCGGCAGTGCCGGTGGCGGTCGTGTCGTCCTCGGACAGCGCAGTCCTCCTCGCTCGGTGCCGGTGCCGCACCGGGTGGCGGCCCCGACAAGGGTAGGCACCCAGGAGCCGCTCGTCCCGCGGCAGCGACGCTCAACCGCCGGCGATCGGGCGTGATCCGTGCCGCGTCCACACCTCGTGGCCGGCCGCCGAGACCGCCGCGAGGAGGGGCACGAACAGCAGGGCGCCCGCCAGGCCCCACAGCAGCCCGCCCGCCGTCACGGCGATCAGCACCATGGCCGCGTTGATCGGCAGCCGGTTCTTCATCACGTAGGGCTCGACCACGTCGTTGCCGAGCTGCTGGACGAGCACGACCAGCCCGAGCACCAGCGCGGCGGTGCCCAGGCCCGAGGTCCCGTAGGCGACCAGCACGGCGACCGCGCCGGCGACGAAGGCGCCGATGGTGGGGATGTAGGAGGCGACGAACTGCAGTGCGGCGAGGGTCAGCGCCAGTGGCACGCCGAGCAGCAGCAGACCGACCCCGATGCCGACCGCGTCGAACAGAGCCACGATCGTCAGCCCCCGCACGTAGGCGCCGACCGTGCCCCACGCCGCCCGCCCGCCGGCGTCGACGTCCTCCCGGAGCGTGCCGCCGAACTTGTCGACCAGCCAGCGCCACATGCCCGGACCGCTGGTCAGGAAGAGGAACGCGAGCGCCAGGGCGAGGAAGACGCCGAGGACGATCTCGAGCAGGGTCCGGGCCGGCCCGATCAGCTCGGTGACGCCGGAGCTGCCCTGCCCCCCGCCGCCCATCAGGTCGCCCAGGGAGGGCATGGAGATGCCGAATCGCTCGGAGAGCTGGGCGGAGACCCGGTCCAGGGCGTCACGGAGCTGGGGCAGCTGGGAGGCGATGCGGGCGGCCAGACCGAACCCCGCGGCGGCCAGCAGCAGGAGGAGCAGCAGCACGGCGGCACCCGCGGAGACCCACCGCGGCACGCCTCTGCTGCTCGCCCAGCGCACCGCCGGCGCCGCCACCCCGGCGAGCAGCAGCGCGGTCAGCACGGCGACGAGCACCAGGGTGAGCTTCACGGCCAGGCCGGCGAGCAGCCAGACGAGGACGGCGAGCACCAGCAGCCGCCCGCCGACGGCGGCGGAGCGCACCAGCCAGTCGGGCGCCGCCCGGCCGTCCAGGTCTGATCGGGGCTCGAGATCGGGTCGGGGTCCGAGGTCGGAGCGGGGTTCGTGAGCTGCCATGCCCAGGGGATGCCACGGGAACGCCGCCTGACACATGACGATCGGGGATCGTCACGTTCAGGCCGGCTGCTGCCCCCTGCCCAGCCAGCGGGCCAGCAGCGGGGCGGAGAAGAGCATCACGAACAGCCGGAGCACCTGGACCGCGAGCACGAAGGTCGCGTCGGCGCCGCTGCCGGTCGCCGTGGCCAGCACCGCGTAGAGCCCGCCGGGCGTGGTGGCCAGGTACCCGTCGAGCGCGCTCACCCCGGCGGTCCGGGACAGCAGGACCCCGAGCCCGGCGCAGGCCGCGACCGCACCGACGATGAGCACGACGGCCAGTGGCAGCGCCCGGCCGACCAGCCGCAGGTTCGCCCGGGTGAAGCCGAGGCCCACCTGCAGCCCGATCGCCAGGAAGCCGGCCGCCTCCACCGGCGGCGGCACGGTGGCCCCCTGCGACAGCCCGGTGACGTCCAGGACGGCGGCCACCGCCAGCGGACCCAGCAACGCGCCCACCGGCAGCCGGCTCACCCGGCCGAGCAGCACCCCGACGACCACGCAGACCACGGTGAACAGCAGCCCGGCCGGCCAGCCGGGGCCGTCGTCGGTCGGCGAGGCCGCGCCGTTACCCGAGGCGCCGTAGACGGTGGTGGCCACGATCGGCATCGCGGTCACGATGAGCAGCACCCGGAGGTACTGCAGGACGGCGACCACCTGGGCGTCCGCGCCCAGGTCCCGGGCCATCGCGGTGATGCCGGAGGCGCCGCCGGCGATCATCGAGAACGCGCCGGTCACCGGGGTGACCCCGGGCTGCAGCCGCATCAGCTGCCCGGCGACCAGGCTGACGGCGAGCGTGGCGACGGTGATCAGCAGCACCGGCAGCCAGTGGTCGGCGACCGTGCGCAGCGTGTCGGCCTGGATCAGCGCGCCGATCGAGACCCCGATGACCGCCTGCGCGCCGGTGCCGGCCGGCCGTGGGAGCGCCAACGGCGTGGTGCCGAGCAGCGCCCGGCCCAGCCCGGCCACCAGCCCGCCGAACAACGCGGCGGAGGGCACGGCGAGGAGGTCGAGCGCCACGGTGGCGCCGATCCCGACGAGGAGGACGGCGGCCCAGTCGAGCACCCGCTCCCCTCGCCCCCGTGCCACGCCGGGCACTCTGCCCCACCTCGTCGGCACCCTGTTGCGAGGCCCGTCCGAGCTCGTGGCGGTGAGCCCGCCCTCAGAGGCCGGCGATGCGACGCAGCTCGGCGACGTGGGCGCCGAACGCCGCCCGCCCTGCCTTGGTGAGCGCCAGGCTGGTGCGCTGGCGGGAGGCGATGGTGGACTTCCGCACCTGCACGTAGCCCGCCTCCTCCAGCTGCTTGACGTGCTTGGAGAGGACGGAGTCGCTCACCGAGACCGCGTCCCGGACGGCGGCGAACTCCATCGTGTCGACGACCGCGAGCAGCCCGCAGATCTGCAGCCGCGGCGGGGCGTGGACCACGGCGTCGAACCGCGGCTCGACCGCGGTCACCGCCCGGCCCGCAGGCCGGCGACGTAGATCCGGGTCACCCACCGGCTGAGCAGACCCGCCGACGCCCCCAGCACCGCGCCCACCACGACCATCGCACCACGCAGGTCGAGCAGGAACTCGGCTGCGCCGCCCAGGGCGAACAGCACGAAGTAGCCGGTCGCCCACCACCGGATGGCTCGCTGGACGCGGTCCTGGACCGGCCCCACCTTCCGGGCGTCCCACCAGACCCCGGTGATCCGCTGGTACGCCGACACCAGCCCGGCGATCCCGGCGAGGAAGAGCACCAGCGCTCCGGCGATCACCCAGATGCTGTGGGACGAGTAGCTGCTGAAGAAGCCGAAGAGGAGCAGCCCCAGGGCGACGTCGTACCACCACGGCTGCATCAGGCGGTCGGCCACCGCAGCCCGGTCCGACTGCAGCGCGGCGAGCTGCGCGGCCGCCGCCTGCGGGTCGGTCACCGGCTCGCCCCCGACGGGCACGGACCCCGTCATCGCTCGCCCCGCAGCTCGGCGGCGTAGGCGCGGCTCCAGTGGCGGCCCAGCAGGGCGACCGCGACCCCGAGCACGGCGCCGGCGGGCACCATCACCCAGTGGTGGCCGTACCCGTCGGCGAGCACGAACGCCGGCACGAGGACGACCAGGACGATCCCGATCCACACGGCCATCGAACGCGCGTCGATGTTCACCCAGACGCCGGTGATGCGCTTGTACGCGGAGATCAACGCGGCGAGGCAGGCACCGAACACCGCCAGCGCCGGGAAGGTCACCCACAGCGAGTCGAACGCGTAGGAGGCCATGAACCCGAACAGCAGCAGCCCCAGCGTGACGTCGTACCACCACGGCGGTACGACCCGGTCGGCCAGCGCGGCGCGGTCCGCGTCCAGCGCGGCCAGTTGGGCGGTGGCGTCGTCCCGGCCGATCCCTCTGCTTTCCATGATGGAAAGAGTGGCGCATGACTTTCCACTTCGTCAAGAGACACGCCCCTGTCCTCACCCGGGGTGCGCGTGGTCGAATGGCGCTCCAACTGCGACGGCAGTGGAGGAAGCCCGGTGGAACTCCGGCGCGGTCCCGCCACTGTGACCCGGTCCCGGCCGGGGAGTCAGGAACTCCCGCCGTCGCTTCCTGCCACCTCCGGGCGTGGACACCCGGGGAGAGGACCTGTGGTCTCTTCATGACCTATCCCTTCGGCGCTGTCGTCGGCATGGACGACATGCGACTGGCGCTGCTGCTCAACGCCGTCTCCCCTGCCGTGGGCGGGGTGCTCGTGCGCGGCGAGAAGGGCACGGCGAAGTCCACGACGGTGCGCGCCCTGGCCGCCGTCCTGCCTCCGGTCGACGTCGTCGCCGGCTGCCGCTTCGCCTGCGACCCCGCCGCCCCCGACCCGGAGTGCCCGGACGGCCCGCACTCCGCCGACGACCGCCCCGTCACCCGCCCGGCCAAGCTCGTCGAGCTGCCGGTCGGCGCCTCGGAGGACCGGCTGGTCGGCTCGCTGGACCTGGAGCGCGCGCTGACCGAGGGCGTGAAGTCGTTCGAGCCCGGGCTGCTGGCCGGTGCGCACCGCGGCGTCCTGTACGTCGACGAGGTCAACCTGCTGCACGACCACCTGGTCGACCTGCTGCTGGACGCCGCCGCCCTGGGCCGGGCCTACGTGGAGCGCGAGGGCGTCTCGGTGCGGCACGCCGCTCGCTTCCTGCTGGTCGGCACCATGAACCCGGAGGAGGGCGAGCTCCGCCCCCAGCTGCTGGACCGGTTCGGGCTCACCGTCGAGGTCGCCGCCCCCCGGGACGCCGACCTGCGCGCCGAGGTGGTCCGCCGCCGCTTCGGCTACGACGCCGACCCGGCCGGCTTCGCCGCCGCCTGGGCCGTCTCCGAGCGCGAGCTGGCCGACCAGATCGCCGCGGCCCGCGCGCTGCTGCCCAGCGTGGTGCTGAGCGATGCGGCGCTGCGCCAGGTCACCAGCGTCTGCGCCGCCTTCGACGTCGACGGCCTGCGCGCCGACCTGGTCACCGCCCGCGCCGCGATCGCGCACGCGGCCTGGTGCGGGCGCACCGACGTCACCGAGGACGACGTCCGGGTCGCCGCCCGCCTGGCGCTGCCGCACCGCCGCCGGCGCAACCCCTTCGACGCCCCCGGCCTGGACGAGGAGACCCTGGACCAGGCGCTGGAGGACTCCCGCCCCGACTCCCCGCCGGACGACGACCCCACCCCACCCGAGGGCACCGACCCCACCGACGGCGACCCGACGGACGACACCCCAGACGGCAACGACCCGCCCGGCGGCCCGACCGCCGGTGGCCCCACCGACGGCGGCACCCCCGGGGGCCAAAATCGCGACTTTGGCCCCTCGGACGACGGCACCGGTCCGGACGGCGGGGAGCAGGGGCCGACGACGGCGCCGCGGGGTGAGGGCGGCGGGCACACCGACGCCGCGTCGGCACCGGAGAAGGCCGCCGTCGCCCCGGACGCCGCGTTCCGGGTGCAGCGGCTGGAGGTGCCCGGCATCGGCGCGGGCGCAGCCGGCCGGCGGTCCCGGGCCCGCAGCGAACGCGGCCGGGTGGTCGGCTCCCGCCGTCCCGAGGGCAGCGTCACCAAGCTGCACCTGGTCGACACCGTGCTCGCCGCGGCACCGCACCAGCGGGCCCGCGGGCGCACCGGCACCGGCCTGCGGGTCGAGCGGGACGACCTGCGCCAGGCCACGCTGGAGGGCCGCGAGGGCAACCTGGTCCTCTTCGTCGTCGACGCCAGCGGCTCGATGGGCGCCCGGTCCCGGATGGCCGCGGTGAAGGGCGCCGTCCTCTCGTTGCTGATGGACGCCTACCAGCGCCGGGACAAGGTCGGCCTGATCACCTTCCGCGGCGGCGACGCCGAACTCACCCTGCCGCCGACCTGGTCGGTGGAGGCGGCGGCCGCCCGGCTGACCAGCCTGCCCACCGGCGGGCGGACCCCGCTGGCCGCGGGGCTGCTCCGGGCGCACGAGACGCTGCGGTTGGAGCGGGTCCGTGACCCGCAGCGTCGGCCGCTGCTGGTCGTCGTCACCGACGGCCGGGCGACCGGGCCGCGCGGTGGCGACCACCTCTCCGACGCCCGCCGGGCCGCCGGCCTGCTCGCCGCGGCCGGGACGGCGAGCGTCGTCGTCGACTGCGAGTCCGGCCCGGTGCGGCTCGGCCTGGCCGCGTCGCTGGGCACGGCGCTCGGCGCGCAGACGATGCGGCTCGAGGAGCTGGGACCGGAGTCGTTGGTCCGCACGGTGCGAGAGGCCGCCTGATGCCACAGGGACAGGTCACCGCGGTCCCGGTCGACGGGCTGACCACCCGGCAGCGCCGCAACCGGCCGCTGCTGGCGGTGCACACCGGTGAGATGAAGGGCAAGTCCACCGCCGCCTTCGGGATGGCGATGCGCGCGTGGAACCAGGGCTGGTCGATCGCGGTCTACCAGTTCGTCAAGAGCGCCAAGTGGAAGGTCGGCGAGGAGAACGCGCTGACCGCCCTGGGCGAGCTGCATGCGACGACCGGGCAGGGCGGCCCGGTGGTCTGGCACAAGATGGGCTCGGGCTGGTCGTGGTCGCGCAAGCACGGCGACGAGACCGACCACGCCGGTGACGCCGCCGAGGGCTGGGCGCAGATCAAGCGCGACCTGGCCGCCGAGGCGCACCGTTTCTACGTGCTCGACGAGTTCACCTACCCGCTGAAGTGGGGCTGGGTGGACGTCGAGGACGTCGTGGAGACCCTGACCAACCGGCCGGGCAGCCAGCACGTCGTCATCACCGGGCGCGACGCCCCGCCGGCGCTGATCGAGGCCGCCGACCTGGTCGTGGAGATGACCAAGGTCAAGCACCCGATGGACGCCGGCCAGAAGGGCCAACGGGGGATCGAGTGGTGATGACCGCTCCCTTCCCCGTCGAGTGCGCAGTTGTGGTCGCCCGCCCCGGCGTGTCCGCGCGTGTCGGCGACCACAACTGCACAGTCGCCACGAGGACCGGGCGATGAGCACCCACCGCATCCCGCGGATCGTCGTGGCGGCGCCGTCGTCGAACGCCGGGAAGACGTCGATCACCACCGGGCTGATCGCTGCGCTCACCAACCGTGGGCTCACCGTGAGCCCGCACAAGGTCGGCCCGGACTACATCGACCCCGGCTACCACGGCCTCGCCGCCGGCCGGCCGGGCCGCAACCTGGACAAGTGGCTGGTCGGCGACGACCGGATCACCCCGCTGTTCCTGCACGGCTTCCGCGGTGCCGACGTCGCGGTCGTCGAGGGCGTGATGGGCCTGTTCGACGGCGCCGCCCACGCCAGCGTCGAGCCCGGCTACGGCTCCACCGCCCAGGTCGCCGCCCACCTGCAAGCGCCGGTGGTGCTCGTGGTCGACGCCGCCTCGCAGGCCCGCAGCGTGGCCGCGCTGGTGCACGGGTTCGCCACCTTCGACCCGACGGTGCGGATCGGCGGCGTGGTGCTCAACCGGGTCGGCTCCGACCGGCACGAGGCGATCCTGCGCGAGGCGCTGGGCACCGCCGGGGTGCCGGTGCTCGGTGCGGTCCGCCGGATCACGGAGCTGCAGACGCCGTCCCGGCACCTGGGGCTGGTGCCGGCGGCCGAACGGTCGGCGGAGGCGGTCCGGACCGTGCGCGCGCTGGGCGCGGTGGTCGAGTCGAGCATCGACCTGGACGCCGTCCTGCGGCTGGCCCGCACCGCGCCGGACCTCACCGGCGAGCCGTGGGACCCGGCCGCCGAGGTGACCCGGGTCGAGGGCCGGCCGGTGATCGCCGTGGCCGGCGGCCCGGCCTTCACCTTCGGCTACGCCGAGACCGCCGAGCTGCTCACCGCCGCCGGCGCCGAGGTGGTGACCGTCGACCCGCTGCGGGACGACGATCTCCCCGAGGGCACCGGGGCGCTGGTCGTCGGCGGCGGCTTCCCCGAGGTGCACGCCAGCGCGCTCAGCGCGAACGTCGGCCTGCGGACGGCGATCGCCGACCTGGCCGCCCGTGGGGGTCCGATCGCCGCGGAGTGCGCCGGGCTGCTGTACCTCTCCCAGGAGCTGGACGGCGAACCGATGTGCGGGGTGCTGCCGACGACGACCGCGATGCACCCGCGGCTCACGCTGGGCTACCGGGCCGCGGTGGCGCTCACCGACAGCGTGCTGGCCCCGGCCGGCACCCGGGTGCGCGGGCACGAGTTCCACCGCACCGCCGCCGGCCCCGCCGCCGGTGCGACCCCCGCCTGGCAGTGGAACGCCGACGGACCGGAGGGCTTCGTGGTCGGCAACGTGCACGCCTCCTACCTGCACCTGAACTGGGCCGGGTCTCCCGGGATGGCCACCCGCTTCGTCGCCGCCGCCGCGCGGCTCCCCCAGGAGGTCGGCCGTGCACATCGCTGAGGGGTTCCTGCCGCCCGCTCACGCCATCGGCTGGACGATCGCCGCCGCCCCGTTCGTCGTCCACGGCGCCCGGGCGGTGGTCAAGGAGGTGCGGGAGAACCCGGAGTCGACCCTGCTGCTCGGCGCCGCCGGGGCGTTCACCTTCGTGCTCAGCGCGATCAAGCTGCCCTCGATCACCGGCAGCTCCAGCCACCCGACCGGCACCGGGCTGGGCGCCGTCCTGTTCCGACCCCCGGTGATGGCGCTGCTCGGCACGGTGGTGCTGCTGTTCCAGGCGCTGCTGCTGGCGCACGGCGGGCTGACCACCCTGGGCGCCAACGCCTTCTCCATGGCGGTCGTCGGCCCCTGGGCCGGCTACGCCGCCTACCGGCTGGTCCGGCGCAGCGGGGGCGGGCTGCTCCCCGGGGTGTTCGCCGCCATGGCGGTCGCCGACCTGGCCACCTACGTGACGACGGCGCTGCAGCTGGCCTGGGCGCACCCCGACGCGGCCAGCGGTTTCGCCGGGGCGGCGGCGAAGTTCCTGTCCGTCTTCGCCTTCACCCAGGTGCCGCTGGCGATCGGTGAGGGCCTGCTCGGCGTCCTGCTGTTCCGGGTGCTCGTGGTCAGCGCCCGCCCCGAGCTGGAGCGCCTCGGCGTCCTTCGCCGCACACCGGAGCCCGATCAGGCCCCGGTGCCCGAACCCACCCCCGGGGCTGAGCGGTGAGGCGGCACCTGGTCACCGCGCTGCTGGTGCTGGCCGTGATCGCGCTCTTCGCCACGCCGCTGCTGCTCGACGGCGCCAGCGAGTACGCCGGCACGGACAGCCAGGCCACCGCGCTGATCGAGGAGTCCGACGCCGGCTACGAGCCGTGGTTCGAGTCGGTCTTCTCCCCCGGCTCCTCGGAGATCGAGTCCGGCCTGTTCGCGCTGCAGGCGGCCCTGGGCGGCGGGGTGCTGGGTTACGTGCTCGGCCGGCTGAAGGGCCGGCGGACGGCGGAGCAGACGGCGGGGAAGGCGCTCACGCCGCCGACGACGCCGTGACCGGGCTGGCGATCGACGACGCCGCCTGGGCCAGCGCCTGGCGGCTGCGCTCCCCCGCCGACAAGCTGCTGCTCAGCGGCGGACTGGTGCTCGCCGCCCTGGTGCTCCCGGCCTGGCCCGGCAGCGTGCTCGTCGGGCTGGCCGCCGTCGTCCTGGCGCTGGGCCCGGCCCGGGTGCCGGCGCGCACGTTCGGCCGGGCGGTCCGGCTGCCCCTGGCGTTCATCCTGATCGGGGCGCTGACGGCCGTCGTCCAGGTCGGGGACGGCGGCCTCGGCTGGGCGCCGGACGCCGCCACCCAGGCCGGCGGGCTGGTCGCGCACGCGGTGGCCGGCAGCGCGGCGGTGCTGCTGCTGGCGACGACGACGCCGATGTCGGACCTGCTGCCCGCGCTGCACCGGCTGCGGGTGCCCGACGCCGTCGTCGAGGTGGCCTCGGTGACCTACCGGATGCTGTTCGTGCTGCTCACCAGCCTGTCGACCATCCGCGAGGCGCAGGCCGCCCGGATGGGGCACGCGGGCATCCGGAACTCCTACCGCTCCTCCGGGATGCTGGCCGCCGCGGTGCTCACCCGCTCCTGGGACCGGGCCCGGCGGCTGTCCGACGGGCTGGCCGGGCGCGGCATGGAGACCGGGCTGCGGGTGCTGCCGGAGGTGCTGCCCTCCTCCCCCCGCTTCGTCGCTGCCACCCTGGCCGGCCTGGCGGCCCTGGTCACCGTCAGCGCGCTCACATGAGCCACCTGACGCTGGCCGCGGAGGCCCTGGTCGCCGGGTACGAACGGGGCGCCCGGGTGCTCGACGGCGCGTCGCTGACCGTGCCACCCGGCCGCCGGCTCGCGCTGCTGGGCGCGAACGGGTCGGGCAAGACGACGCTGCTGCGCTGCCTGTCCGGGGCGCTGCCGCCCACCCGCGGCCGGATCACCCTGGACGACGCCGAGCTGCACTTCACCCGGAAGGGCCTGCGCGCCCACCGGCAGGCGGTGCAGCTGGTGCTGCAGGACCCCGACGACCAGCTGTTCAGCGCCTCGGTCGCCCAGGACGTCTCCTTCGGGCCGGTCAACCTCGGCCTGCCGGAGGAGGAGGTCCGCGCCCGGGTGGCCGAGGCCCTGGAGCTGCTCGCCGTGGCCCACCTGGCCGGCCGCCCGACGCACCAGCTCTCCTACGGCGAACGCAAGCGGGTCGCCATCGCCGGTGCGGTCGCCATGCGGCCATGCGTGCTGATGCTCGACGAGCCGACCGCCGGGCTCGACCCGACCGCGGTCGGCGAGGCCCTGGCCGCACTGGCCCGGCTGCAGGAGGCCGACTCGACGATCGTGATGAGCACCCACGACGTCGACCTGGCGCTGCGCTGGGCCGACGAGGTCGCCGTGGTGGTGGACGGCGGGGTGGTGCAGGGTGCCCCGGACGTCGTCCTGGGCGACGACGCGCTGCTGGCGCGCGCCCGGCTGGACCGCCCCTGGGCGCTCAGCGTCGGCGCCCGGCTGCAGGCCCTCGGGCTGCTGCCCGACGGCGCCCTCCCCCGCGATGCCGACGCGCTGCTGGCCGCCCTCCCCGACCGCCCCGGGGTGCGCACGTGACCGGTCCGGGGACCACCGTCGGCGTGGGCGTCTCCACCGGGGCGACCGCCGAGGAGGTGCTGGCCGCCGTCGACGCCGTGCTGCCGGCACCGGAGGGCCCGGTCCGGCTGGCCACGCTGGACGTCCGGGCCGCCGAGCCGGGGGTGCGCGAGGCGGCCGCGCGCCGCGGCTGGCTGCTGACCGGGCACCCGGCCACCGCCCTGGCCGCCGTCCCGGTGCCCACCCCGTCGGCGCGGGTCGCCGCCGCCGTCGGCACGGCATCGGTCGCCGAGGCGGCGGCTCTGCTCGGAGGCGGGCGGCTCGTCGTCAGCAAGCGGGTGCACGGCCGGGTCACGGTCGCGGTGGCCGTCTCCCCCGGCGTCGAGGCCAACGACCTCCAGGACGGCGACGTCGACCTCCGGCACGACGACATCGACCTCCGGCACGACGACATCGACCTCCGGCACCACGACATCGACCTCCGGCACCACGACATCGACCTCCGGCATCACGGCGACGTCGAGGTCGGCCCCGGCCTGGTCGACCTCGCGGTCAACGTCCGGGCGGACGCCCCACCGGCCTGGCTGCGCGCCGTCCTGGTCGACGCCCTCGACGCCAGCGCCGCCTACCCCGACCCGCGCCCGGCCCGCGCCGCGGTCGCCGCCGCGCACCACCGCGACCCGGCCGAGGTGCTGCTCACCGCCGGCGCCGCCGAGACGTTCACGCTGGTCGCCCGGGCGCTGCGCCCCCGCCGCGCGGTCGTCGTCCACCCCTCCTTCACCGAGCCGGAGGCCGCGCTGCGCGCCGCCGGCCACCCGGTGGAGCGGCTGCTGCTGACCGCGCCGGGGTACCGGCTGGACCCGGCGGCGGTCCCGGCCGACGCCGACCTCGTCGTCGTCGGCAACCCGACCAACCCGACGTCGGTGCTGCACCCCGCCGCCGACCTCGCTGCGCTGGCCCGCCCGGGCCGGGTGCTGCTGGTGGACGAGGCGTTCGCCGACACCGTGCCCGGGGAGCCCGAGTCACTGGCCGCCCGCACCGACCTGCCCGGGCTGCTGGTGGTGCGCAGCCTGACCAAGACCTGGGGCCTGGCCGGGCTGCGCGTCGGCTACGCCCTGGGCCCGGCCGACCTGGTCGCCGCGCTGGCCGCGCAGCAACCGCACTGGCCGGTCTCGACCCCCGCGCTCGCCGCGCTGGCCGCCTGCACCGCACCGTCCGCCGGGGCGGAGGCCGAGGAGGTGGCCCACCGGCTCACCGAGCACCGGGCCGCGCTGCTCGCCGCGCTGCCACCGGCGGTCGAGGTGGTCGCCGAGCCGCGGTCGTCCTTCGTGCTGCTGCGCGTGCCGGCGGGTGCCCGGGTGCGCGAGCGGCTCCGGGCACGGGGCTGGGCGGTGCGCCGGGGCGACACGTTCCCCGGCCTGAGCAGCGACCACCTGCGGGTCGCCGTCCGGGACCCGGAGACCTCCCGTGCGTTCGCGTCGGCGCTGGCTGAGACCCTTGACCCGATCGACACGACCGAGGAGGTCCGCTGAGCACCGACCCGACCCCCTTCGCCGGCACGCTGCTGGGTGCGACCATCGCGGCCATCACCCCGCGGGACAGCACCGCCGAGCGGGCCGCTCGGGAGCGGCTGGACCGGATGACCAAGCCCCCCGGCTCCCTCGGCGTGCTCGAGGACGTCGCGGCGCAGCTGGCCGGCATCGCCGGGGTGTGCCCGCCCCCGCTGCCCGAGCCGGCCGCCGTCGCGGTCTTCGCCGGCGACCACGGCGTGCACGCCCAGGGCGTCACCCCGTGGCCGCAGGAGGTCACCGCGCAGATGGTGGCGAACTTCGCCGCCGGCGGCGCCGTGGTCAACGCCTTCGCCGCCCAGCTGGGCGCCGAGGTGGTCGTGGTCGACGTCGGCGTGGCCACCCCGGTCGGCCCCGCCGCGGGGCTGCTGGAACGCAACGTCCGCCGCGGCACCGCCGACCTCTCCCTCGGTCCGGCGATGACCCTCGCGGAGGCCCGGCAGGCCGTCGAGGTCGGCATCGAGGTGGCGACGACGCTCGCCGCCGGCTCCGGGTGCCTGGTCACCGGCGACATGGGGATCGGCAACACCACCGCCGCCGCCGCCCTCGTCTGCGCGTTCACCGGCGCCGCCCCGGCTGCGGCGACCGGCCGCGGCACCGGCATCGACGACCCCACGCTGGAACGCAAGATCGCGGCGGTCACCCGCGCGGTGGCCCGGGTGCCGGCCCGCCCGGCCACGCCGGAGGCGGCCCTCGCCGCGCTGGCCGAGCTGGGCGGCCTCGAGCACGCGGCGCTGGCCGGCTTCGTGCTCGGCGCCGCGGCCGCCCGGGTGCCGGTGCTGCTGGACGGCGTGATCGCCGGCTCGGCCGCCCTCGTCGCCGCGGCGCTGTGCCCCGCGGCGCTGGACCACGCCCTGGCCGGCCACACCTCGGCCGAGCCGGGCGCCGGCCTGGCCCTGCGTGCGCTGGGCCTGCGCCCGCTGCTCGGGCTCGACCTCCGCCTCGGCGAGGGCACCGGGGCGCTGCTGAGCCTGCCCCTGGTGGCCAGCGCGGCCCGTGCGCTGCGCGACGTCGCCACCTTCGACTCCGCCGGTGTGACCGAGAAGTGACCGCCTCTCCGGATCCGGGCACCGTCTACCCGGTGGGCCTGCGGCTGACCGGGCGCCGCGTCGTCGTCGTCGGCGGCGGCCAGGTCGCGCACCGCCGGGTCGCCGGGCTCCTCGAGGCCCGCGCGCAGGTCACCGTGGTCAGCCCCGAGCTCACCCCGGCCCTCGAGGCCCTCGTCGCACCCGGCTCGGTCACCTGGCACCCGCGGCGCTGGGTCGCGGGCGACCTGGCCGGGGCGTGGTACGCCGTGGCCGCCACCGACGACCCCGACGTGAACGCCGCCGTCGCCGCCGAGGCCGAGCGCGACCGGGTGTTCTGCGCCCGCGCCGACGACCGCTCGGTCTCCACCGTCTGGACCCCGGCGGTCGGCCGGCAGGGCGACCTCGTCATCGGCGTGCACGGGGGCGGCGACCCGCAGCGGGCCATCGGCGTGCGGGATGCGGTGCTGACCGGGTTGACCGACGGCTCCATCGCCGACCGCGCCTCCCGCACCCCCTCGGTGGCCGCCGGCAGCGTCGTCCTGGTGGGTGGCGGGCCCGGTGACCCCGGGCTGGTGACGGTGCGCGGCCGGCAGGCGGTCGCCACGGCGGACGTCGTCGTCGCCGACCACCTCGCCCCGCAGGGGCTGCTCGCCTCGCTGCCCGCCGACGTGCTGGTCATCGACGCCTCCAAGCTGCCGCGCGGGCGCTCGATGGCGCAGGAGCAGATCAACGAGCTGCTGGTGTCCCACGCCCTCGCCGGCCGCCGGGTGGTGCGCCTCAAGGGCGGTGACCCGTTCGTCTTCGGCCGCGGCTACGAGGAGCTCGAGGCGTGTGCCGCAGCCGGCGTGCCGGTCGAGGTCGTGCCCGGGGTGACCAGTGCGATCGCCGTCCCCGGGCTGGCCGGCGTCCCGGTGACCCACCGCGGGATGACGCACGAGTTCGTCGTGGTCTCCGGGCACGTGCCGCCGGGGCACCCGGCGTCACTGGTCGACTGGGCGGCGCTGGGCCGGCTGCGCGGCACGGTGGTGGTGCTGATGGGCGTGGACACCGCCCCGGCGATCTCCGCCGCCCTGGTGGAGCACGGCCGGGGACCGGAGACGCCGGTCGCCGTGGTCACCGACGGCGCCAGCCCCTCGCAGCGGACCCTGCGCACCACCCTCGCCGGGCTGGCGCAGACCATCGCCGACGAGGGCGTCCGCCCGCCCGCCGTGTGGGTGGTCGGCGACGTGGTGGGCCTCGGCGCCGGCTGATCGCCGAGCAGGTGGCACACGGCCGACGTACCGTTCCTCGGTGTCCTACATCGTCTCCTTCGATGCCACCGTCCTGACCCTGCAGGCCCAGGGCCCGGCCGACGGCCCGGTCGTCGTGCTCGTCAACGGCCTGGGCATGACCACCGACTCCTGGGGCCGGGTGCCCGAGCTGCTCGCCGATCGCCACCGGGTGGTCCGGTACGACCTCCGGGGACACGGTCGCAGCGGCAACGCCCCCGCCGACGACTACAGCCTGGAGGCGCACGCCCAGGACTTGGCCGCCGTGCTCACCGAGGTGGTGCCCGACGGTGAGAAGGCGGTCGTGGTCGGCAGCAGCCTCGGCGGCGGCATCATCATCGTGCACGCCCGCGACCTCGGGCTCGACCGCATCGGTGGCGTGGTGTTCGCCGGGTCGGGTGGCTCGGGGGTGACGTTCGCCGGGTTCCCGGCCGACGGGCTGCCGCCGATGGCCCGCCGGATCGTGCGTCGCAGCTGGTTGAAGACGCTGCGCCTGGTGGCGGTCGTCGCGAACCGGGTGCGGCCCTTCGAGCCGCTGGCCGACTGGCTGGTGCGGAAGTTCGCCTTCGAGCCGGGTGCGCCGAAGGACGCGGTCGCCCAGGTGCGGGAGGACTTCATGGGCAGCCGGCGGGTGCCGCTGGCCCGGACCACGCTGGCCAGCGTCAGCACCAACGGCGTCGAGTACGCCTCGGCGCTGACCGTGCCCACCCTGGTGGTGCACGGCGAGCACGACCCGGAGGTGCCGCAGGAGGAGATCGACGAGCTGATGCCGAAGCTCACCGACGGTGAGCTCGTCCAGCTGCCCGGTGCCGGGCACATGGTGGCCCTGACCCGCACCGAGGAGACCGCCGAGCAGATCGCCCGCTGGGTGCGGCACGTCCGGGCCGGCTGACGGGACGGCAGGCGGGCAGAGTACTGGTGCTCTGGATGTAGCAGCCCTACTATCTCGGCTGTCAGCTCCTCCCTGCTCCAGGAGTGGTGCGCCATGGCCGCGGTCCCCACGTTCCCCGACTCCGCCGAGCCTCTCCAGCCGGGCCCGCCGGGCCCCCGGCCCGCCGTCCGGGTCCGGGGCCTGCGGATGGCCTACGGCACCCACGAGGTGCTGAGCGGGGTCGACTTCGACGTCCGGCAGGGCGAGGTGGTCTGCCTGCTGGGCCCCAACGGCGCGGGGAAGACCACCACGATCGAGGTGCTGGAGGGCTTCCGGCTGCCCTCGGCCGGCACGGTCGAGGTGCTGGGCGCCGACCCGGCCCGTGGCGACGACGCGTGGCGAGCCCGGATCGGGGTGGTGCTGCAGTCCTGGCGGGACCATCCCCGATGGACCCCGCGACGGCTGCTCAGTTACCTGGGTGGCTACTACACACCCTGGTCCACACCCGACCGCACCCGCCCCTGGGACGTGGAGGACCTGCTGGCCACCGTCGGGCTCACCGAGGAGGCCGACCGGAAGATCGCCACTCTCTCCGGTGGGCGCCGCCGACGGCTGGACGTCGCCGTCGGGCTGATCGGCCGGCCGGAGCTGCTGTTCCTGGACGAGCCGACCGCCGGGTTCGACCCGCAGGCCCGCCGCGACTTCCACGACCTGGTGCACCGGCTCTCCGACCTCGAGGGCACCTCGATCTTGCTCACCACCCACGACCTGGGTGAGGCCGAACGGCTGGCCGACCGGATCCTCATCCTCACCGACGGGCGGATCGTCGCCGACGGCAGCGCGGCGGCGCTCACCCGGCAGGTGGCCGGCAGCAGCGAGGTCCGGTGGGTCCGGGACGGCGAGCAGTTCGTGCACGCCACCGACGAGATCGTCCCCTTCGTGCGCCGGTTGCTGGAACAGCACGGCGACGAGCTCACCGACCTGGAGGTGCGGCGGGCCGACCTGGAGGACACCTACATCGCGATGGTCCAGCGCTTCGAGTCCCGGCCGCAGCGGCACCTGGCGGAGGTGGCCCGGTGAGCGCCTCCCGCCAGGCCGTGCGCCAGGGCCTGCGCCGCGGCTGGACGGAGTTCGTGCAGAGCCTGCGCAGCGCGCAGGACCAGGGCTTCTACCTCTTCATCGGCGTGGTCACCCTCGCCGTCCTGTGGTTCAACCGGGACAACGAGGTGGGCGAGACCGGCCTGCTCTACCCGACGTTCGCGCTGCCCAGCATCCTGGGCGGGCTGGTCACCTTCGGCCTCGTGATCGGGCCGGGCTACTCGCTGGCGATGGAGCGGGAGGACGGCACGCTGCTGCGGCACAAGGCGCTGCCGCACGGGATGGAGGGCTACGTCACCGGGCAGCTGACGCTGCAGTCGCTGACCCTGCTGCCCAGCCTGCTGGTCGTCCTCGTCCCGAGCCTGCTCCTGTTCGACGGCGTGATGCCCGGCGGTGCGGGCAGCTGGCTCGCCGTCCTCGGCCTGATCGTGCTCGGCATGCTCGCCACGATGCCGTGGGGCATGGTGCTGGGCTCGGTGGTGCCCGGCGTCCAGAAGATGGGCACCTGGGGGATGCTGCCGGTCCTGCTGATCACCGCCATCTCCGGCATCTTCGTCCCGATCCAGGCGATGTGGGGCTGGGTGCAGGCCGTCGCCCAGGTCTTCCCGGTCTACTGGATCGGGCTCGGGCTGCGCTCGGCCTTCCTCCCCCCGGAGGCGGTCGTCGGCGAGCTGGGAGACTCCTGGCGGACCGGCCCGATGCTGCTGGTCCTCGGCGCCTGGGCGGTGGCCGGTCTCCTGGTCGCCCCGCGGGTGCTGCGCCGGATGGCCCGGCGGCAATCGGGGTCGACGGTCGAGGCGGCACGGGAGACGGCTCTGCAGTGGGTGCGGTGAGCGGGTGAACGAGGGCGTCTTCAACCGGATCTCCCTGCTCCGGGCCGAGCAGGGGGTCAGCCGGCGCGAGCTCGCCGACGCCCTCGGCGTGCACTACCAGACGATCGGCTACCTGGAGCGGGGCGAGTACAACCCCAGCCTGAACCTGGCGTTGCGCATCGCCGAGTTCTTCCAGCTGCCGGTCGAGACGGTGTTCTCCACCCGCCCCTTCCCCCGGATCAGCGACGCAGCAGACGGGCAGCGCGCCTCCTCGGGCTGAGCGGACGGCCGGCGACGGTTCACACCCGCGGCGTCGTCGTCGGCGCCGGCGGTCGGGACGCCGTCGCCGGGGGCTCCTCGCCGGTGGGCACCGGGTCGACGTCGGCCGTGTCGGCCGGCGGGCGGTCCTCCCCCAGCCGGACCAGCACGATCCCCACCAGGACGACGACCCCGCCGACCAGCTGCACGGAGTTCGGCTGCTGCCCCAGCGCCAGCCAGGCCGCCACCACCGCGAACAGCACCTCGCTCAGACCGACGAACGAGCTGAGCCGCGAGCCGAGCCGCCGGACGGCGGCGATCCCGGTGGCATAGGCGAGCGCCGCCGACACCAACGCCACGCCGAGCACCGGCACCAGCCAGCTGGTCGACCGGCCGGCCAGCTCGACGTCCACGGCGGTGGTGCGCCACGGGAGGACGCCGACGAGAGCCGCCGCCCCGAGCACCAGGGCACCCACCCCGAGCCCGGCCCAGGCGCTGACCAGCGGCGGCAGCGCGTCGTCGGAGTGGGCGGAGAGGACGAAGTAGGAGGCCAGCCCCACCGCTGCGATCAGCCCCCACATCACGCCCAGCGGGTCGATCTGCGCGCCGCTGAGCACGTCGAGGACCAGCACCAGACCGCCGACGGCCACCACCACCCCGGCGCCGGTGACGCGGCTCGGCCGCTGCCCGAGCCGCGCCCAGGTCCAGAGCACGACGAGCAGCACGCCGGAGTACTCCAGCAGCAGCGCCACGCCCACCGACAACCGCGAGACGGCGTAGAAGTAGGCCAGCTGGGGCAGCGCGACGGCCAGCGCGCCGAAGGCCAGGACGGCGCCGGCGTTGGCCCGCAGCAGCGACCACCTGCCCCGCAGCTGGACCAGGGCCGGGACGGCCAGCGCCACCGACGCCACCCCGACCCGCACGGTCACGGCGGAGCCGGCGGTCCAGCCGGCGTCCAGCAGCGCGCTGGCGAACACCCCCGAGGTGCCGAACGCGGCCGCGGAGACCACGGCCAGCAGCAGTCCGGTCAGCCCGGTCCGACGGTCGAGCACGGCAGACACCTCCTCGTCAGGAGTCAACCGACGTACGCTCCTGTACAGCGGACGCTAGCAGAGGAGTACAGGAGTCACATGCTCTTTGCCCATGACACCGAGGTGGGGCTCGCCAGCGCCGCCGCGCTGGTGAACACCACCGGGGACGGCGAGGAGCGACTGCCCGCCCCCCCGGCGTTGGCCGCGTTCCTGGACGAGTGGCAGTTCACCGGCAGCCGGGCCGGCGACGCCGCCGAGCTGGCCGCGGTGCACGAGCTGCGGTCGGTGCTGGCCCGGGTCTGGGACGCCGACGAGGACGGCGTGGTGGCGATCGTCAACCGGCTGCTGCGCGAGGGGAACGCCCTGCCGCAGCTGGTCCGGCACGACGACTGGGGCTACCACGTGCACGCCACCGAGCCGGACGCCTCGGTCGCCCACCGGTGGGGCGTGGAGGCCGCCATGGCAGTGGCCGACGTGGTGCGCGCCGGTGCTCTCGACCGGTTGCGCCGGTGCGCCGCCTCCGGCTGCGACGACGTCCTGGTCGACCTCACCAAGAACGCCAGCCGGCGGTTCTGCGACAGCACGTGCGCCAACCGTGAGCACGTGGCCGCCTACCGGGCCCGCCGCGCGGCCGACCCGCCCATGTGATCCACAACACGCGGCGCTAGCGTCCGGTCACCGTCAACGACGACGTCCCGGAGGACCCCATGCACCGCCCCACCCGACTGCTGCTCGCGCCGATGGCGCTCGCCCTGGTCAGCACCGTGTTCACCGGCCCGGCCACGGCCCAGCCGAAGCACCAGCCCGCCCCCCAGTACCCGCAGTCGCCCGAGGTCGAGTACGTCGTCGACGAGGCGGCGCTGCCGTTCGAGGCGCTGCCGGGCACCACCACCACCCGCACCTGGGGCGTGCTGAAGGACGCCGGCTACCGGATCGAGGTGCCGGCGGACTGGAACGGCGACCTGGTCATGTGGGCGCACGGGTACCGCGGCACCGGCCCCACCCTGACCGTCGACTCCCCACCCGACGGCCTGCGGCAGCACCTGGTCGACGAGGGCTACGCCTGGGCCGCCTCCAGCTACACCGAGAACGGGTACGACGTCGTCTCCGGGGTGAAGAGCACCCACCGGCTGCTGAAGTACTTCGAGAAGACCGTCGGCAAGGCCGACCTCACCTACCTGTCCGGGGTCTCGATGGGCGGGCACGTCACCGGGGTGAGCATCGAGCAGTACCCGAACGCCTACGACGGCGCGCTGCCGGCCTGCGGCGTCATGGGCGACCGGCGGCTGTTCGACACGTTCCTGGACTACAACGCCGCCGCGCAGGCGCTCACCGACACCCCGCCGGTCTACCCGGCGCCGGCCGACTACCTGACCACCACCGTGCCGGAGATGAAGGCCGAGCTGGGCACTCCCTACCCGTACGTGCTCACCGAGGCCGGCGAGGACCTGCGCGCCCTGACCGAGCAGCGGACCGGCGGGGACCGGCCGCTGTTCGAGCTGGGCTTCAGCGCCTTCGCCGACTTCCTGTTCACCGTCTACCCGGTCTACCCGGGCCTCGGCGAGGAGCGTGGCGCCGTCGGCGGCAACGCGGACACGGTCTACCAGCTGGACGGCGACCCGCAGCTGACGGCCGAGGAGCAGGCGCTCAACGAGGAGATCCTGCGGGTGCGGGCCGACCGCGGCAGCAACGGCCTCTCCGGAGTGCCCACCATCGACGGGCGCTTCGACGTGCCCGTGCTGTCGCTGCACGGCCTGGGCGACCTGTTCGTGCCGTTCAGCATGGAGCAGGAGTACGCCCGCGACGCCGCGGCCCGGGGGAACAGCGACCTGCTCGTGCAGCGGGCCATCCGCTCCGTCGCGCACTGCGACTTCAGCGCGCAGGAGTACCAGCAGGCGTTCACCGACCTCGTCGCCTGGGTCGAGGACGGCGTGCGGCCGGCCGGCGACGACGTGCTCGACGCCGCGGTGGTCGCCGACCCCCAGTACGGCTGCCGCTTCACGGTGCCGCTGCGGGCCTACGACGTCGGCGCCTGCTGATCGGTCGGCACGGGGGCGCCACACGGCGCCCCCGTGCCGGTCACATCCGCTCGGCCAGGTCCTCCAGCAGCACCTGGCGCTCCCCGGGGTCCCGGCGCGGGCACGAGGTGCAGAGCACCTCGTGCGGCACCCGGTAGAGCAGACAGCAGGAGGCGCGCCGGGTGAAGCGGGCCGTGCCGCCGCCGGGCCGGCCGACGTCGACGTAGCGCGGCGCCGGCAACGGCTCCCCGATCGCGGCGGCCAGGGGCCCGGCCAGCGCGGTCACCGCGGTGACGTCGCCGACCGCGCGGCCGAGCGCGAGCAGCCGGTTGGCCAGCGAGTCGGTGGCGATCGCCCACAGCGGCCGCTCCCGGGTCCCGCCGGCCTCGGCCACCACGGCCACGACCGCCCCGATCGTCGTCCGCAGGTCCCCAGCCAGGTCCGGGTCACGGACCCCGCGGGTGGTCGCCGCGACCGGGACCCCACCGGCGAGCGCGTGCACCGTGGTGTCCGCCAGCCGCGCCGACAGCCCCACCCCGGTCACCAGCCCGGCAAGCACGGGGGTGAGGAGCACGCTGGACAGCGAGTACCACCACACGGTGGCCAGCACCCGCCGGTCATCGGTCCGCTGCCGGACGGCGCGGGTGGTCAGCAGCTGCGCCGTCCACGCCGGGTCGGCCAGCAGCGGCCCCGGGACGGGGATCGCCGACGGCGGGGAGAGCAGCCCGAGGGCGGCGGCCCCGGGCAGCCGGGACACCACCAGCGCCTGGGCACCGTCGTCGCTCACCCGCCCAGTCTGCCCATCTCGTGCCGACCGCGTGCGGCACTGACCTGACGACAGGGTGACCGGGGCCATAGGTTGTGCACTGAGGTAGCGCCGCGGAGTCCAGGCGGCGCCCGACCACGGAGGTGCGCATGAGCGAGACGACTGATCAGGCCCTGTCCGACCAGCTGCCCGAGGGCGGCTTTCCGCCCCCGCCGGAGCTGGCCGCGGCCGCCAACGCCGGCCCCGACGTCCACGAGCGCGCTGCCGCCGACCGGATCGGCTTCTGGGAGGAGGCCGCCCGGCGACTGGACTGGGCCCAGCCCTGGGAGCAGGCGCTGGACTGGAGCAACCCGCCGTTCGCCAAGTGGTTCGTCGGCGGGAAGCTCAACGTCGCGGTGAACTGCGTCGACCGGCACGTCGAGGCCGGCCACGGCGACCAGGTGGCCTACCACTGGGTCGGTGAGCCCGGCGACACCCGCACGCTGACCTACGCCGACCTCAAGGACGAGGTGTGCCGCACGGCGAACGCGCTCACCGAGCTGGGCGTGAACGCCGGCGACCGGGTCGCGATCTACCTGCCGATGATCCCGGAGGCGGTGATCTCCATGCTGGCGTGCGCCCGCATCGGCGCCGTGCACATGGTGGTCTTCGGTGGCTTCTCCCCCGACGCCCTCGCCAGCCGGATCACCGACGCCGACGCCAAGGTGGTCATCACCGCCGACGGCGGCTACCGGCGGGGTGCACCCAGCCCGCTGAAGCCGAACGTCGACGAGGCGCTGACCAAGACCGAGGGCGTGCGCAGCGTGCTGGTGGTCAAGCGCACCGAGACCGACGTCGAGTGGACCGAGGGCCGCGACGTCTGGTGGCACGACCTGGTCGCCGGGCAGTCTGCCGAGCACGAGGCGCAGGCCTTCGACGCCGAGCACCCGCTCTACATCATGTACACCTCGGGCACGACGGCGAAGCCCAAGGGGATCCTGCACACCTCCGGCGGCTACCTCACCCAGGTCTCCTACACCCACTGGGCGACCTTCGACCTCAAGCCGGACACCGACGTCTTCTGGACCGCGGCCGACGTCGGCTGGGTCACCGGCCACAGCTACATCGTCTACGGGCCGCTGGCCAACCGGGCGACCTCGGTGATGTACGAGGGCACCCCGGAGACCCCGCACCGGGGCCGCTGGTGGGAGATCGTGCAGCAGTACGGGGTGACGATCCTGTACACCGCCCCGACCACGATCCGCACGTTCATGAAGTGGGGCGACGACGTCCCGGCCGGCTTCGACCTCTCCTCGCTGCGGCTGCTCGGCTCGGTCGGTGAGCCGATCAACCCCGAGGCCTGGCTCTGGTACCACAAGAACATCGGTGGCAGCCGCTGCCCGATCGTGGACACCTGGTGGCAGACCGAGACCGGCGGCCACATGATCACGCCGCTGCCGGGCACGACCACCCTGAAGCCCGGGTCCGCCCAGCGCCCGTTCCCGGGCATCGCGGCCAGCGTGGTCGACGAGGAGGGCAAGCCGATCGAGCCCGGCGCCACCGGCTACCTGGTGCTCACCGAGCCCTGGCCAGCCATGCTGCGCACGATCTGGGGCGACGACGAGCGCTACAAGGACACCTACTGGAGCCGGTACGGCCAGGGCGTCTACTTCGCCGGCGACGGCGCCAAGCTGGACGACGACGGCGACATCTGGCTGCTCGGCCGGGTCGACGACGTCATGAACGTCTCCGGGCACCGGATCTCCACCACCGAGGTCGAGTCCGCGCTGGTCAGCCACCCGACGGTGGCCGAGGCGGCGGTCGTCGGCGCCACCGACCCCACCACCGGTCAGGGCATCGTGGCGTTCGTGATCCTGCGCGGGGACGCCGTCGACTCCGGCGAGGACCTGGTGAAGGTGCTGCGCCAGCACGTCCGCAAGGAGATCGGGCCGATCGCCAGCCCACGCCAGATCATGGTCGTCGCCGAGCTGCCCAAGACCCGCTCGGGGAAGATCATGCGCCGGTTGCTGCGGGACATCGCGGAGAACCGGGAGCTGGGCGACGTCAGCACCCTCACCGACTCCTCGGTGATGGACCTGATCAGCTCCAAGCTCCCCGCCGCCCCCAGCGAGGACTGAGGAGACACCCCCGAGGTTCGACGGCCACCGGGATCGACGCAGCGACCCGGGTGCGCCAGGTCCCGCCCTCATGCCTCAGGCGGACGGGGCTGCGAGGGGCATCGGCGGAGCTTGTGCTCTGCTCACCACCAGTGAGCAGAGCTCAAGCTCCGCCAGCACGACACCCGGTCGGGCTCGGCGCCGGCCAGCGGGCCCCGGCCCGTCCACAGGCGCGCCTGTCTGCGCCGCGTCGCCATCGCCTGGACGGCACCATCGGACGGGTGACGGACGACGTACCCGGCGAGCCCGTGCCGGGTACGGGCGTGCCGGGTACGCGCGTGCAGGCCGATGGCGCACCCCTCCCCCTCGGATCGCTGCTGCGCCGCATCCGCCGCACCGCCGACCTCTCCCAACGGGAGCTCGCGGGGGCGCTCGGCGTCGCCGCCTCCACGGTCGCCCAGGTCGAGACCGGCGCCCGGGATCTGCCGGCCGGCGTGCTGGCCCGGGCGGCAACGCTGGCCGGGCTCCGGCTGGGGCTCCTCGATGCGTCCGGCCGGGAGGTGCCCGGCATGACGCCCGACGCCGTCCGGGACGGTCGCGGCCGTCTCTTCCCGGCTCATCTGGACGTCCGCCACGGGGACGAGGGCTGGTGGCACGGCGAGGAGCGCTACAGCCGCACCCCGCCCTGGTACACCTTCGACCGGGGGCGACGGTTGCGGGACCGGTTCCGAGAGGCCACCGGCACACCTGCCGACCACCAGCTGCCCCAGCCCGGCGACAGCCCGGACGACCGGGTCCGCGCCCGGCGCCTCGCCGCCGTCGCCCGGCAGCGGGAGCGGGAGCGGGAGCGGGAGCGACGAGTCCTCCGCGGCACCGAGCAGCGCTCCCTCGGCCTCCCGGTGCTGACCTGCAGCTGTCCGGCAGCGTGTGACGAGCTCCTCTTCGGTGACGAGGAGCTCTCCGCGGGACGACGGGCGGTCCCGCACGTCGACGACTGCCGGTGCCGGTGCGACATCGCCTGAGCGGCGCCGTGGCCCGCACGGGTGACCCCGGACAGCGATGAACGTCGGCATGCGGCACGATCACCCGGACAGCACGTGCCGCGTCGTCCGATCGGCACCGACCAGGGAGGAGCCATCCGTGGCCCACAGCGTCTCGACGACTCCGCCGGCGGGTCGTCCCGCCGGGGCGACTCCGCTCGCGGGTCGTCCCACCGGGCCCGCCGAGCCCTCGGTCGGGACCCTCGCCAAGAGCGCGATGGCCGACGTGTCCACCCTCGTGCGCGGCGAGATCGAGCTGGCCAAGGCCGAGATCGGCACGTCGGTCAAGCGCGGCGGGGCCGGCGCCGCCGCCTTCGCCGCAGCCGGCGTGATGCTGGCCTTCGCCGGGTTCTTCTTCTTCTTCTTCCTCGCCGAGCTGCTCGCCGTCTGGCTCCCCCGGTGGGCGGCCTTCCTCATCGTGTTCGGCCTGCTCGTCCTGATCGCGGCGATCGTCGGCCTGGTCGGCTGGCGACTGGTCAAGAAGATCAAGAAGCCCGAGCGCACCATCGAGACGCTGCAGGACCTCCCCGACGTCATGCGTCGCGAAGCCCCCGGCAAGCGGACCCACGACCTGCCGACCGTGCGGGACGGCCAGGTCGTCCGCCAGGACGCGCACGCCCCCCTGCGCTGAACCTGAGAGACGGGGCCCGCCGGCTCACCGGGCGCGGGGCGCGGGGGGACGAGCCCCGACCAGGGGCCGCCGTGACGGTGCCCGAAGAGCGGCCCGACGCCACCAGCGTCCTGCTCCCGGGCCCGTGGGCGCACCGGGACGTCTCGGCCAACGGCGTCCGGCTGCACGCCGCCGAGGCCGGCAGCGGCCCGCTGGTGCTGTTGCTGCACGGCTTCCCGGAGTTCTGGTGGTCCTGGCGTTCCCAGCTCACCGGCCTGGCCGCCGCTGGGTTCCGGGTGGTCGCCCCCGACCTGCGCGGCTACGGCGCCAGCGACAAGCCGCCGCGCGGGTACGACCTGCCGACCGCCGCCGCCGACGCCGCCGCGGTGGTCCGCGCGCTCGGTGAGGAGGAGGCGGTCGTCGTCGGCTCCGACTGGGGTGGCCTGGTCGCCTGGACGATGGCCGCGCTGCACCCCCGGAGCGTGCGCGGTCTCGTCGTCCTCTCGGCGGCACACCCCCGGCGGCTGCGCAGCTCGGTCGGCGACCCCCGGCAGCGGCGGGCCCTGGCCTACGCACTGCCCTTCCAGCTCCCCCGGCTGCCGGAACGGCGCCTGACCCGGCCCGACGACGACCCGGTGGCCGAGCTGATGCGCCGCTGGGCCGGCCCGTCCTGGGTGCACACCGCCGACTTCGCCGAGGCCGTGACCCGCTACCGGTCGGCCAGCCGCATCCCGCAGGCGGCCTACGGGGCGATGGAGTACTACCGCTGGGCCGGTCGCTCGCAGCTGCGCCCGGACGGGTGGCGGTTCGCCCGGCGGATGGCCGCGCCCGTCACCGCACCCACCCTGCAGCTGCACGGGGCACTGGACACGGCAGTGCTGCCCTCGACCGCCCGCGGGTCCGGCCGCTACGTGGCCGGCGCCTACGAGTGGCGGGAGCTGCCCGGCGTGGGGCACTTCCCGCACGAGGAGGCCCCCGACGAGGTCACCGCCGCCATCGCCGCCTGGGTCAGGTGACGTGACCGGACGGCCACGAGGCTCCCGTCACTCGCAGGCGCCGGTGCCGACCTCGCCGACCGCGGCGCCGCCGATCGTCACGGCCTCGGACACCTCGGCGGCGGTGAGCGCGTACCCGGTGTCGGGGTCGTCGATCGCCGAGGCGAAGACCACCCCGAGCACCGACCCGTCGGGGGCCAGCAGCGGGCCGCCGGAGTTGCCCGCTCGCACCTGCCCGTAGAGGGCGTAGACGTCGCGCTGCACGGTGCGGGTGGCCCGGAAGTCCGGGCCGCTGATGTCCCCGCGGTCGCGCACCCGGGCCGGTCCGACGTAGAAGGGCCCGCCGCCGGGGTACCCCATGACGATCGCGTCGGCGCCGGTGTCGACGGGGACGTCGGAGAAGGCCAGCGGCTCCTGCGGGAGCCCGGGCACGGCCAGCACGGCGACGTCGATGGCCTCGTCGACGTACACCGTGACGGCGTCGTAGGCCTCGCCCTCGGCGATGACCGTCGGCTCGGTGACCCCGGCCAGCACGTGGGCGTTGGTCATCACCCGGTCGTCGGCGAAGACGAAGCCGGAGCCGTCGATCTGCCGGGAGCAGGACGCCGCGATCCCCCGGATCTGCACGACCGATCCCCGGACCTGCTCGACCACCGGGCTGGCCAGCAGGGCTTGGTCCGGCGCCGGCACGTCACGTGACTGGGTGGGCGTCAGCGGGTCCAGGACGTCGGGCAGGCCCTGCCGGTCGATCGCCTCGCGCAGCGAGTCGTAGAGCGTGCGCACCTGGTTGGGGACGGTGCGGTCGACGGCCTGGACGAGCGAGGACTGGCGCACCTGACCGGCCACGCCGGGGAACGGCGAACTGGCCAGCGGGATCGCCACCATCCACGCCACGAGCAGGACGGCGATGGCCGAGACCACCGCCCCGGCCACCGAGTCGACGACCTTGGCCGGCTCCCAGGTGATCCACCTGCGCACGGCCCGGCCGATCAGGCCCGCCAGCAGCTGGCCGATCAGCGCGCCGGCCAGCACCACGACCAGGGCGATGAACACCCGGGTCACCGAGGAGTTGGCCAGGTCGTCGGCGATCGGGCCGGAGAGCTGCGCGCCGACGACGGCCCCGCCGAAGAACCCCACGAAGGAGGTGGCGGAGATGATCAGGCCCTGCCGGAACCCCGACAGCGCGAAGACGAGCGCGAGCACGATGAGCGTCAGGTCGACCAGGGACACCGGTCAGCACCCCCGGTCGATCGCGAGCCGGACTGCTCCCCGCGCCGTCATCCCGGGGAGCTCACCGTCATCGTGCCGACCTGCCCCAGTGCCACGTGGAAGCTGCACTCGAAGGGGTGCTCGCCGGGCTCGGTGACGGTGAACTCGATCGTCTCGCTCCGGCCCGGGCCGAGCACCGGGATCTGCTCGGAGATCTCGGCCGGGCCCGCCCCCGCGGTGAACAGGAGGTTGTGCGTCATCTGCTCCCCCGAGTTGAGCAGGGTGAGCCGCACCTCGCCGGGGGTCACGGTGAAGGTGTCCGGGGTGAAGACGTAGTCGTCGCCGGTCTCCAGGGTGATCTCCTGGACGCCGTCGGAGGCGGTGCGCACCGCACCGGCCTCGGCGCCGGCGGTGCGCTCCACCTCCGGGAGCGCCGGCTCGGAGCTGCAGCCCGCGAGCAGGGCGGTGGCGAGGGTGAGGGCCAGCAGCGGGCCGGGCAGCGTGCGGGCAGGCCGGCGGCGTCGTCCGCCGCCGGCACCGGTGAGGGCCGTGGTCATCGCCCCGGAACGGTACGCGCGGAGCCGGGCCGCCCGGCGTCCTCGGCCACCGTCGGCGCGGCGCGGTCCGCCACGTCGGAGTCGACCGGCTCGTCCCGCACGTCCCCCGGGCGCACGGGCGGGACGGCGAGAGGACGCACGTCAGCGTCGTCCCACGGCTGCTCCAGCCCCGCGGCCTCGAGGACCGCGTCGAGCAGGGCTGCGGTGAAGCCCCAGACGACCATGTCGGCCACCCCGAACGCCGGGCCGACGTACCCGGCTGGGTGGCGCACCCGGAAGCGGTTGGCCGGGTCGACCAGGTCGCTCAGCGGCACCCGGGCCACCCGCGCCACCTCGCGGGGGTCACCGGTGGTCACGTCGCGGGGGTCGTCCCACCAGCCGAGCACCGGGACGACGAGGTTGTCCGACGGGCCGAGGAACAGCGCGGGCAGGGTGGCCAGCACCCGGACCCCGTCCGGGTCGACGCCGGCCTCCTCGTGGGCCTCACGGAGCGCCGTCCCCACCGGGTAGTCCTCGCCCGGGTCGGCGCCGCCGCCCGGGAAGGCCGGCTGCCCGGCGTGACTGCGCAGGTGCGCCGACTTCTCGATCAGCAGCACGTCGGGCCCGGCCGGGCCCTCACCGAAGAGGATGAGCACCGCCGAGCGTCGCGCGCTGTCTGAGGGCTGGCCGTGCCGGTGCCACAGCGGCAGCTGCCCGGCGTTGGCCACCAGTCGCTGCAGGTGCTCGGGGAGCTCCTCGAGGTCTGCCGCGGAGACCGTCACAGCTGCACCCCGAGGTGCTCGGCCACGAGCCCCTCGAACTCCTCCAGGGAGTGCACCGGGCCGACCTGGACGTACGCGACCGACCCGTCGGCGGCCAGGAAGAGGGTGTACGGGAGGTTGTTGACCCCCATCCCGGCCATCACCTCACCGTCGGCGTCGAACGCGCTGGGGAAGGTCACCCCGGCGTCGTCGGCGAAGGAGGCCGCTGCGGGCACCCGGTCCACGGAGACCACGCCCAGCACCCGCACCTGGTCACCGGCGGCGTCGGCGAGCTGCTGCACCAGCGGCAGCTCCTCCCGGCAGGGGCCGCACCAGCTGGCCCACAGGTTCAGCACCGTGGGCACCCCCGGGGCGCGGCTGAGGTCCAGGGTGCCGCCGCCGAAGCAGTCGAAGACGGTCGCCGGCAGGTCGCTGTCCGCGGCCGGGACGTCGGCCTGCTCCGGACAGGGTTCGAGGTCGGTCTCCACCGAGCCCACGTCGCTGCCCGCCGGTGAGGCGACGGTCGGCTCAGGTGCGGCGTCCTCCGACGAGCACCCGGTCAGCACGCCCGCCAGCAGGCCGAGGGCGCCGAGGGCGCGCAGTGCCCGGCTCACTCGGTGTCCGAGGCGGCCGGGGACTTGACCAGCTTGGCCGCGACCTCGGGGTCGAGCGGACCGATCCCGTAGGACGGGCACCAGGCCGCCAGACCACACGCACCGCAGGCGGGCTTCTTGGCGTGGCAGACGCGCCGGCCGTGGAAGATCACCCGGTGGGAGAACATCGTCCACTCCTTCTTGGGGATCACCTCCGCGATCTCGGCCTCGACCTTGACCGGGTCCTCCTCCGCCGTCCAGCCGAACCGGCGGACCAGCCGGCCGAAGTGGGTGTCGACGGTCAGACCCGGCACCCCGAAGGCGTTGCCGAGGACGACGTTGGCGGTCTTCCGGCCGACCCCGGGCAGGGTCACCAGGTCGGCCAGCCGGCCGGGCACCTCACCGTCGAACCGCTCGACCAGCGCCTGCCCCAGGCCGATCACCGAGTTGGCCTTGGCCCGGAAGAAGCCGGTGGGCTTCAGGACCTCCTCGAGCTCGGCCCGGTCCGCCCCGGCGTAGGCCGCGGCATCGGGGTACCGGGCGAACAGCACCGGGGTGACCTTGTTGACCGTCTTGTCGGTGGTCTGCGCCGACAGGACCGTGGCGACCAGCAGCTCCAGCGGCGTGGTGAAGTCCAGCTCGCAGTGCGCATCGGGATGGATGACCGTCAGCTCGCGGGCCATCCGCCGGGCCCGGCGAGTGCGGGCCAGCGGGCTCTCCTCCGGGTCGAACGGGGACACGCCCAACCGGGCGGCGCGTCCGGGGCGGGGGGCGCGCGCCGGCCGCGTGTAGGCCGGCGGGGCGTCGGGTGAGGTGGCGGGCCGGGACACGCGAGTGAGGGTAGGCGTCTCCGCTGACAGCCACCGCCCGTCATACTCGGTGGTGGTGCAGACCCGGTCGGTGGCCGGGGACGCCCCACGGCCGCTCGACGACCTGGTCCCCGCCCGACGCCCCCGCCGGGGGGTCGTCCTCCCGAGGAGGTGCTCGTGGTCGCCCTCATCGTCATCTTGTTCCCTCCCCTGCTGATCGCGTTCCTGCTGGTCATGGAGCGGGTCGAGGAGCCACTGCGGCGCCCGACCTCGCAGCGGGAGGTCGAGGACTTCCTCGGCTCGGCCACCCCGGGCGAGGTGGGCACGCTGGCCAACTCGGGCATCCGCCGGGCGATGAGCCGCTGGCGGGCGCGCCGCCGCGGCCGGGCCCGCAGCGCCCCCCGTCCGGTCCTGACCGAGCGGGCCCACCCGCTGGCAGACGCCGACGTCGACCCGGTCGACGAGGACTGAGTTTCGGGCGTCCGACCTGCACGTCCCGGAGCTGCGGCCGCCCGCTGCCACTCAGAGTGGGCAGGCTCGTGACGGAGTGCACTGGTGAGGCGGGCCACAGGCCCTAGACTCTCCGAGTAACGCGGGTCGCCATCGCACCCGTGAGGACGTTGCGAGAGGTGCACGTGGACGAGGTCCTTGCCCAGTCCGGTCTCTTCCAGGGGCTGTCGGAAGATGCCGCCGAGCCGGTGGCGAGCGCACTGGAGACGGTGGTGCTGCCCCGCGGCCGGGTCGTCTTCAACGAGGGCGAGTCGGGCGACAGCCTCTACGTCGTCCTGTCCGGCAAGGTGAAGATCTCCCGCCGGGCACCGGACGGCCGGGAGAACGTGCTGGCCGTGATGGGCCCCTCCGACCAGTTCGGTGAGCTCTCGGTGTTCGACCCGGGGCCGCGCACCGCGACGGCCACCGCCGTCACCGACGTGCGCCTGGCCAAGATGCCGAACACCATGCTGCGGCCGTGGATCACCGCGCACCCGGAGATCGGCGAGCAGCTCCTGCGGGTGCTGGCCCGGCGGCTGCGGCGCACCAACGACTCGGTCGCCGACCTCATCTTCACCGACGTCCCCGGCCGCGTGGCCAAGGCGCTGCTGCAGATGGCCGACCGCTTCGGCAGCCGGGAGACCGACGGCCTCCGCGTCAAGCACGACCTGACCCAGGAGGAGCTGGCCCAGCTGGTGGGCGCCTCCCGCGAGACGGTGAACAAGGCGCTGGCCGACTTCGTGCACCGCGGCTGGATCCAGCTGCAGGGCAAGTCGGTCGTCGTCCTCGACGAGGAACGCCTCCGCCGCCGCGCCCGCTGACCCCACAGCACTGACGAGGGCCCTTCCCGGTTCACCGGGAAGGGCCCTCGCGCGTTTCGCGCGACCACCGGTACGCACCCGAGCACCGCGAGGGGTGGCCCGGGGACGGGGCCCGCAGGGTCCCTCACCGGGACACGGGCCAACGGCCCCAACCGGCCGGACCAGGCACCTGGCCGCGGTACGAGACCCGAGCGAAGCGAGGGGTGGCCCGGGGACGGGGCCCGGAGGGTCCCTCGCCGGGACACGGCCAACGGCTCAGCGCAACCGGCCCCGGCTCCTGGCCGCGGTGCGGCCCGTCAGGGTCGCGATGTGCCCAGCCGCGCGACCATCCGGATCCGGGTGCCGTCGGGCAGCACCGCGTAGTTGCCGCCCGGCCCCTGTTCGAACGTGGGGCTGATCGGCTCGAGCGGCGCCGGTGGCGAGCCGGCGAGCGTCGCCGCGGAGTCGGCGAACGCCGCCAGCTGGCCCAGCGTGTGGATCGTGGGCGGCAGCATCGGCCGGGTCCCGGCCGCGTGCTCGGCGAGCGCGGCGGCCGGCGTCGTCCAGACCGCCTCGTCCGCCTCACCGGAGACGTCGCGCGCCTCCTGGCCGACGGGCAGCAGCGCGGCGAAGAACTTGGTGTCGTAGCGCCGTCGTTCCGGGGGCGGGGTGATCCAGTGCGCGAAGGGCCGCAGCAGGTCGGCCCGCAGCGCCAGTCCGCGGCCGGCCAGCAGCTCGGCCAGCGAGAGCTCGTGGGCCATGAGGGCCTGCCGCTCCGCCTCCCAGTCGTCGCCGGAGACGTCGGGCACCACGACCCCGGAGCCGTCCGCCGGGCCGGCCAGCAGGACGCCGGCCTCCTCGAACGTCTCCCGGACGGCGGCGCACACCAGCTCCCGGGCCAGGCGCTCGTCGCAGCCGAAGGCGCTCGCCCAGTGCGCCGGCGGCGGCCCCACCCAGGCGAGCTCGGTGTCACCGTCCCGGTCGTCGACCCCGCCACCGGGATAGGCGGTCATCCCCCCGGCGAACGGCATCCCCCGGGTCCGCCGGAGCAGGTACACCTCCAGCCCCGCGGCGCCGTCCCGGAGCAACAACACCGTCGCCGCCTGCCGGATCGGCGCCGGCCCGTTCACCTCAGCTCGACGGTGAGCTCGACCTCGACGGGGGCGTTCATCGGGAGCTCGGCGACGCCGACGGCGCTGCGGGCGTGCCGCCCGGCCTCGCCGAAGACGCGGCCGAGGAACTCGCTGGCGCCGTTGACGACCCGCGGCTGGGCGGAGAAGCCCTCGGCGCTGGCAACGTACCCGACGACCCGCACGATCCGGGCCACGGAGTCCAGGCCGACCAGGTCGTCGATCGCGGCCAGCGCGTTGAGCGCGCACACCTTGGCGTCGCCCGCGGCGTCCTCGATGTCGACCGCGCCGCCGACCTTGCCGGTGCGGCGCAGCCCGCCGTCGACGAAGGGCAGCTGGCCGGAGGTGAAGACAAGCTGGCCGGTGCGGATGGCCGGCACGTAGGCGGCGACCGGGGCGGCCACCGGGGGCAGCCGGACGCCGAGCTCGGCGAGCCGGGCGTGCCAGGAGACGGGCGTGGTCATCGTGGCCTCAGCTGGTCGGGCGCTTGAGGTAGGCCACCAGCTGGTCGCCGCCACCGGGGCCGGGGACGACGGTCACCAGCTCCCAGCCGTCGACGCCCCAGGAGTCCAGGATCGCCTTGGTGTTGTGGGTGAGCAGCGGGATGGTCGCGTACTCCCAGGTCCGACGGGCCGAATCACTCATGCCGCGACGCTAGCGCAGCCGGGGCGCGCCGGGAGCGGCCACCGCTCGTAGGCTGGTGCGGGTGAGCCCAGAGCCCGTGCACCGGGAACAGTCGCGTCCAGGAGCGGTGCCGGTGCGGTGCCATGTCGTCACCGGGAAGGGCGGCACCGGGAAGACGACGGTCGCCGCGGCCCTCGCCCTCTCCCTCGCAGCCGACGGTGGCCACGTGCTGCTGGTGGAGACCGAGGGCCGGCAGGGCATCGCCCAGCTGTTCGACACCCCGCCACTGCCCTACGAGGAGCGGCGGGTCGCGGTGGCCCGGGGCGGCGGTGAGGTGAAGGCGCTGGCGATCGACGTCGAGGCGGCCTTCCTCGAGTACCTGGACATGTTCTACAACCTGAAGCGGGCCGGCCGGGCGCTGCGCAAGATGGGTGCGATCGACTTCGCCACCGCCATCGCGCCCGGGCTCCGCGACGTGCTGCTCACCGGGAAGATCAAGGAGGCGGTGACCCGGCGGGAGAACGGCCGCCCGGTCTACGACGCCGTCGTCGTCGACGCGCCACCGACCGGCCGGATCACCCGGTTCCTGAACGTGACCAACGAGGTGTCCGGGCTGGCCCGGTCCGGCCCGATCAGGACGCAGAGCGACGGGGTGATGGCGGTGTTCCGTTCGCCGCAGACGGCCGTGCACGTGGTGACCCTGCTGGAGGACATGCCGGTCCAGGAGACCGCCGACGCGATCACCGAGCTGACCGCGGCCGGGCTGCCGGTCGGCTCGGTGATCGTCAACATGGCGACCGAGCCGCTCCTGCCGGCGTCCAGCCTGGCCCGCATCGCCGAGGGCCGGCTGACCGGCTCCGACCTGCAGCCGGCGCTGACCGCGGCCCAGCTGTCCGGGGTGGACGGGCTGGCGGATGGGCTGGTGGCCGAGGCGGTCGAGCACGCCCGCCGCTGGATCTCCCAGGACGGACTGCGCGGGGACGTCGAGGCGCTCGGCCGCCCGGTGGTCGAGCTGCCGCTGTCGTCGTCGCCGATCGACCTCGGTTGCCTGTTCGAGCTGGCCGACCGGCTCGACGGGCACCTGCGCGACGAGGTCGCCGCGTGACCGCCGCCCAGCCGCCGCGGCGGCCCACGCCGGCACCGCCGCTGGACCTGGCCGCGCTGGTCAGCGACCGCAGCACGCGGATCATCGTGTGCTGCGGCTCGGGAGGCGTGGGCAAGACCACCACCTCGGCGGCGCTCGCACTGGCCGCGGCCGAGGCCGGCCGGGAGGTCGTGGTGCTCACCATCGACCCGGCCCGCCGGCTGGCCCAGTCGCTGGGCCTGGTCGAGCTGGACAACGAGCCGCGACTGGTCGAGACGCCCGGCGCCCCGGGCGAGCTGCACGCGATGATGCTGGACATGAAGCGGACGTTCGACGACGTCGTGTCCGCGCACTCGACGCCCGAGCGGGCGCAGGTGATCTTCGACAACCCCTTCTACCAGGCGCTCTCCTCCTCCTTCGCGGGCACGCAGGAGTACATGGCGATGGAGAAGCTCGGGCAGCTGCGGGCCAGCGACCGCTGGGACCTGGTGATCGTCGACACCCCGCCGTCCCGGTCGGCGCTGGACTTCCTGGACGCTCCGAACCGGATGAGCCGCTTCCTCGACGGCACGATGATCCGGCTGCTCACCGCCCCGGCGCGGGCGGGCGGCCGGGCCGGGGTGCGGTTCGTGGGGGCCGGCTTCCTGCTGTTCAGCCGGATCATCAGCAAGATCCTGGGTGGCCAGCTGCTCAACGACATCTCCGCGTTCGTCTCCGCGCTGGACACCATGTTCGGCGGCTTCCGGGAGCGGGCGAACGCGACCTACGAGCTGCTCCGCCAGCCGGGGACGTCGTTCGTCGTCGTCGCCGCCCCGGAGCCGGACGCGCTGCGCGAGGCCTCCTACTTCGTCGACCGGCTCTCCACCGAGGGGATGCCGCTGGCCGGGCTGGTGCTCAACCGCACCCACCCGCCGGCCACCACGGCCCTGTCGGCCACCCGCGCGGAGGGCGCCGCCGAGGCGGTGGCCGAGGCCGGGGGCCGGGGCTCCGAGCTCGCCGCCGGGGCGCTTCGGGTGCACGCCGAGCGGATGACGGTCGCCACCCGGGAGCAGCGGCTGGCCGACCGGTTCACCAGCGCCCACCCGGAGGTGCCGGTGCGGACGGTGCCGGCGGCGGCCGGGGACGTCCACGACCTGGACGGGCTGCGGGTGATGGGCGAGGCACTGCTCGCCGCGGAGGGCGACACCGGGACGGGCACGCCGCGCAGCCGGGTGCTGCCGGTGCGCCCCCAGGCCGGCTGACCGGCGCCCCTCCGGCGGGGCGGGAGGGGCAGGAGGAACAGGCGAGTCCCCCGTTCGTGTCCACGTCATCCCGGAGCCTGGTCCCGGTCGTGACGCTCCGTTAGCGTCCGCCCGACCGTTCCGTCGGAGGGATGACACACCAGGCATGAGCACCACACCCGAGCTCGACCGCACCACCGCGACGACGTCGCCAGGACCGGCCGGTCTCTTCGGCACCGGCACCGTCCCTGCCGCCGCCGACCTCCCCGTCGAGATCCCGGTCGACACCGCCGGGCTCTCCCCCGACGACAAGGCCCGCACCAAGGTCATCACCAGCGCGATCCGCCGCCGGTCTCAGGAGCTGCGGCGCGACCACCCGGTGCTGCGGCACCAGGACGCCCTCGGGCTCACCGCGTTCGCGGTCGCGGTGCTCGGCTTCATCGGCAGCGGCGCCCTCTACCTGACCGGGGTGCTGCCCTGGTACGTGACGTTGCTGCTGTCCGCGGCCTTCGCCGCGGTCGGCCACGAGGTGGAGCACGACCTGATCCACGCGCTCTACTTCCGCCGGCGCAAGGCCGTCCGGTACGCGCTGCTCTTCGGCGTCTGGGCGATCCGGCCGTACACGATCAACCCCGTGTACCGGATCCGGCTGCACCTGCGGCACCACGCGTACTCGGGTCTACCCGACGACATCGAGGAGGTGTCGATCACCAACGGCAAGCCGTGGGGCGCCGTCCGGCTGTACAGCCTGTTGGACCCCTACGTGCCCGCCCTGATCCGGATCGTCACCACCCGGCCGAAGGACGCCGAGGACGCGCTCTGGCGCCGCACCATCCTCAAGGCCAGCATCGGGCTGACCCCGGTGGCGATCACCATCTGGTATGCGTTCCTCGGCCTGCACCTGGCGAGCTGGCTGGGTGCCGAGGTGCCCGCGACGTGGCTGCAGGCGCTGACCGTGCTGACCGTCGTCTGGGTCGGCCCCAACGTCTGGCGCGGCTTCTGCCTGCACTTCATCAGCAGCAACATGCACTACCAGGGGGACGTCGAGCAGGGGAACGTGCTGCAGCAGACCCAGGTGTTCAACCGCTGGTACCTGCTGCCCTTCCAGGTCTTCTGTCTCAACTTCGGCAGCACGCACCCGATCCACCACTTCTACGTGGCCGATCCGTTCTACGTGCGGCAGCTGATGGAGCGCGACATCCACCCGGTGCTGGCCGCCAACGGGGTGCGGTTCAACGACATGGGCACGTTCACGCGGGCGAACCGCTACCAGATGTCCTGACCGCCGTGCGGAGCGGCCTGCCGGCGTCCTCGGCGGCCGCTCCGCGCGTTGCGTCCGAGGCACCCCACGCAGGCCCGCTGGGCAGGTACCTTGGCCTGCGATGTCCGACTCTGCGCGTTCTCCGCTCGGTGCCCTGGTCAAGCTGGCCGTCACGATCGTCGTGGCCGGCGCCCTGGTCGCTGCCATGTTGCTGCCCTGGGTCGGGGGGACCGGGCTCGTCGCCCGGAACTCCGCCAGCCTGCTCGACGCCCTCCCGGTCGAGCTCACCGACGAGACGCCGAACGGCAACGCCGTCATGGTGGCCGCCGACGGCCAGCCGATCACCCAGTTCTACGACAACAACCGCACGCCGATGACGCACGAGCAGATCTCCGACGTGATGAAGCAGGCGATCGTCGACATCGAGGACTCGCGCTTCTACCAGCACAACGGGCTGGACATCGAGGGCACGACGCGCGCGCTGGCGAAGAACCTCGCTGCCGGGGAGGTGCTCGAGGGCGGGTCGACGCTGACCCAGCAGCTGGTGAAGCAGACCCTGCTGCAGACCGCGGACAACGCCGAGGAGCGGGCCGCTGCCGAGGAGGAGTCGGTCGGCCGCAAGCTCAAGGAGGCCCGCCTCGCCCTCGCGCTGGAGGAGGAGTACTCCAAGGACGAGATCCTCACCCGCTACCTGAACATCGCCTACTTCGGGCAGGGCGCCTACGGCATCCAGTCGGCCGCGCAGAAGTACTTCAGCGTGAACGCCGCCGACCTGACGCTGCCCCAGGCCTCGGTGCTCGCCGGGCTGGTGCAGAGCCCCAAGTTCGACCCGATCGCCTACCCGGCCGAGGCGACCGCCCGGCGCGACCAGGTGCTGAACCGGATGCACCAGCTCGAGCACATCACCGACCAGGAGCTCGCCGACGTCTCGGCCGCACCGATCCCGCTGGCCCCCGGCGGCAACGCGCCCAACGGCTGCATCGACGCCGCGATCGGCGGCTTCTTCTGCGACTACGTCACCAGCTACCTGACGGGCACGCTCGGGCTGAGCATGGACGACATCAAGGACAACGGCTGGACGATCCAGACCACGCTCCGCCCGGACATGCAGGTCGCCGCCGACCAGGCCGTGCTCAACACCCAGGGCATGGGCGACCCGATCGTCGGGGTCTACGACGCGATCGAGCCCGGCACCGGGCACGTGTTGGCGATGAGCGTGAACCGACGGTTCGGTTGCGGCGACCCCGCAGCGGGCTGCGAGTCGGTCAACTTCGCCACCATCCCGACCAAGGGCTCCGGTTCGACGTTCAAGACCTTCGTCGCCGCCGCCGCCCTGGAGCAGGGCCTGCCGGCCAGCCACACGATCACCACCAGCGAGCCGTACACCAGCCGGGTCTACCAGGGCTTCAACACCGACACCGCGGAGTACGAGCCCTACTCGGTCGGCAACGTGGGCAACAACTACCCGAACACGCTGACCATGACGCAGGCGCTCTACATGTCCTCCAACACCTACTTCCTGGCCCTGGAGGACGCGCTGGGCCGCATCGAGCCGGCCGTCCGGATGGCCGAGCGGCTGGGCATGGACTTCGACTACTCGGTGACCCAGACCCCGGCCGAGCAGATCATCGCCGAGAACCGCCCGTCCTTCGCCTACGGCACCGACGGGGTGAGCCCCCTCGACCTGGCCAACGCCTACGCGACGATCGCGGCCGGCGGGGTGAAGTGCTCCCCCAAGCCCGTCCTGCAGATCCTCGACCGCAACGGCGAGCCGGTCACCGACGACGACGGCCAGCCCGTGGTCCCCGCCGATCAGTGCGAGCAGGTGGTCGAGCCCGGTCTCGCGAACACCCTGAGCCAGATGCTGCGCAAGGACGTCGAGCCGGGCAACCGGATGCAGACCGGCGCGCGCGCCTACATCCCCGGCCACCAGATCGCCGGCAAGACCGGCACGGTGAACAACAACGACTCGGTGACCTTCGTCGGCTTCACCCCGGAGTACGCCGCCAGCGTCATGGTGTTCCGCCCGACCGGCACCGACAGCGTCGGTGGCTATGGCGGTGGCCGGCCGGCCACCATCTGGCACGACGCGATGCTGCCGATCCTCTCGGGCCAGCCCACCGCGGAGTTCCCGGCGGCCGACCCGAAGTACGCCGGGCGCGGGGTGGACGCACCGCCCACGAGCGCACGGTCCTCGACCTCGGACGACGACGACCGCGACTCTCGGCGCGGGAACCGGACGTCGAGCCGGGACAGCAGCCCGGTGAGCGCGCCGGCCCCCGCGCCCCAGCCGGCACCGTCGACCGCCGCGACGCCGTCCACCGACGCGGCTCCCCCGGCCGACCCGGCGGCTCCGCAACCCGACCTGAACGGGGACGGGCAGCCGGGCTGACCGAACGGCAGAGGGGCCGGGCCTGCGGGCCCGGCCCCTCTGCCGTTCCCAGGGCGCTGAGCGCGCCCCCTGCTCAGCCGAGCTGCCGGCGCACCTCTGCGGCCACCCGGCCGCCGTCCGCGCGACCGGCCACCCGGCCCTGCACGGCCCCCATGACCTTGCCCATGTCCTTCATCCCGGCGGCACCGGTCGTGGTGATCACGTCGGCGACGAGGGCGCTCAGGTCGGCGTCGTCGAGCTGGGCGGGCAGGTAGGTGGCCAGCACCCCCTCCTCCGCCTTCTCCCGCTCGGCCTGCTCGGCGCGGCCGGCACCGGCGAAGGCGTCGGCCGCCTCCCGGCGCTTCTTCGCCTCCCGGCGCAGCACCGCCTGCACCTCGTCGTCGCTCAGCTCCCGGGCCTCCTTGCCGGAGACCTCCTCCGCGGTCACGGCGGAGAGCACCATGCGCAGCGTCGCGGTGCGCAGCTCGTCGCGGCTCTTCATGGCGGTGGTCAGGTCAGCGCGCAGTCGGTCCTTCAGCTCAGGCACGGTGCAGAGCCTGCCACCTCCACCCGGGCCCGGACGACGCAGTTCCCCCTCCCCCTAGGCTCAGGCGATGCGCGCGATCACCGCCGTCCCTGCCGCCCTGCTGGCCACCGGCGCCGCCACCGTCGCCTACGCCGGCCTCGTCGAGCGCACCCACTGGACGCTGCGCCGCTTCGACGTCCCGGTGCTGCCGCCCGGCTCGCGGCCGCTCACCGTCCTGCAGCTGTCGGACCTGCACATGACCGCCGGGCAGCACAGCAAGCAGGCCTGGGTCGCCGGGCTCGCCGCCCTGCACCCGGACGTCGTCATCACCACCGGCGACAACCTGGCCGGGATGGACGCCGTCCCGCCGACGCTGGGGGCGCTGGAGCCGCTGATGGAGCTCCCCGGCGCCTTCGTGCTGGCGAGCAACGACTACTACGCGCCCCGGCCGAAGAACCCGCTGAAGTACTTCAAGACCGACCACGAGCGCGTGCACGGGGAGGAGCTGCCGTGGCGCGAGCTGCGCGACGGCATGACCTCTCGCGGCTGGCTGGACCTGACGAACGGCACCGGCGAGCTGACGGTGCGCGGCGTGCGCATCGCGCTGGCCGGCGTCGACGACCCGCACCTGCAGCTGGACCGGTACGACGACGTCGCCGGGCCGGCCGACCCCACGGCCGACGTGCGGATCGGGCTGGTGCACTCCCCGGAGCCGCGGGTCCTCGACCGGTTCGCCGCCGACGGGTACGACCTGCTGCTGTGCGGGCACACGCACGGCGGGCAGCTGCGGGTGCCCTTCCACGGCGCCCTGGTCACCAACTGCGGCATCGACCGGGAGCACGTGCGCTGGCTGCACCAGTGGGCACAGCCCGGCGAGGGCGCCCCGAACGGCACCTGGCTGCACGTCTCGGCGGGCCTGGGCACCAGCCCGTACGCGCCGCTGCGCTTCGCCTGCCCGCCGGAGGCGACGCTGCTGACCCTCACCGGACGACCTGCCTGACACCGCTGTCGGGAGCTCTCCGGCGGTCAGCTAGAGTGGCTACCGCACCTCGGGGTGTGGCGCAGCTTGGTAGCGCGCGTCGTTCGGGACGACGAGGCCGCAGGTTCAAATCCTGTCACCCCGACCATCCACTCAGGGACCGCCGATCCGGCGGTCCCTGAGTGCGTTCGGGGCGCAGGTCACTCCCCCGCCCCGTTTCCGCCCGTCGTCGCGCGGGCACCGGACCAACAGTGACCGAATGGCTGCTCCTGCTGGCGGCCGTGCTGTTGACCGCGCTCACCGGGTTCTTCGTCGCGGCAGAGTTCTCCCTCACCACCGTCGACCGCGGCAAGGCCGACGAGGCCGCGCAGGCCGGCGATGAGCGAGCCGCCGGCGTCGTCACCGCTCTGCGGGGGCTGTCCACCCAGCTGTCGGCGGCCCAGCTGGGCATCACGCTGACCACGCTGGTCGTCGGCTTCCTCGCCGAGCCCGCCCTGGGCGGCCTGCTGGAGCCGGTGCTCGAGGCGATCGGGCTCCCCGACAGCTCGACGACCCCGATCGCGATCGCGCTGGCCATCTTCCTGGCCACGTTCCTGCAGATGATCATCGGCGAGCTGGGGCCCAAGAACCTGGCGATCGCCCGGCCGCTGCCCACCGCCGCGCTCGTCGCCCCCGGCATGCGGCTGTTCACCACGGTGACCGGCCCGGTGGTGCGCACCCTGCAGCGCCTGGCCAACGCGATCGTGCGCCGGCTGGGCTTCGAGCCCCGCGAGGAGCTGGACGACACCCGCGACGCCCAGGGGCTGGCCGCCGTCGCCCGGCGCTCGGCCGAGGAGGGCGACCTCTCCCCGGTCGCCGCCCGGCTGCTGGCCCGCTCCCTCGGCCTCCGCGAGAAGTTCGCCACCGACGTGATGACGCCGCGGACGCGGCTGTGGACGCTGAGCTCGGCGGCGACCGCCGCCGACGTCATCGACGCCGCCATCCGCTCGGGCAACTCCCGGTTCCCGGTCTACGGCGCCGACCTCGACGAGGTCACCGGCGTGGTGCACGTCAAGCACGCGGTCTCCGTCCCCGACGAGGAGCGACTCGAGCGCACCGCCGGCGAACTGGCCGAGCCGGTGCTCGCCGTCCCCTCCTCGCTGCGCCTGGACCCGCTGCTGGACCTGCTGCGCGAGCAGGGCCTGCAGCTGGCCCTGGTCGTAGACGAGTGGGGCGCCACCCACGGCATCGTGACGCTGGAGGACATCGTCGAGGAGCTGGTCGGCGAGATCGCCGACGAGACCGACCGGCCGCTGCGCCAACTGCGCCGGGACGACGACGACTGGGTGCTGTCCGGCCTGCTGCGCCCGGACGAACTGCGCGAGCGCACCGGCGTCTCGGTGCCCGAGGGCCGGTACGAGACGGTCGCCGGGTTCGTCGTCGAGCAGCTGGCCCACCTCCCGGAGCGGGGTGAGTCCGTGGAGGTCGACGGCTGGCGGCTCACCGTCGACGAGGTCGAGGGACGCCGCGTCTCCCGGCTGCGGGCCACCCCCGTCCCGGCCGACGACGACGAGGGCGCTGCCGACAGCCCCTCCCCGGCCGGCGCCACCGCCGTCCGCCCCGAACGAGAGGTGGCCCCGGCATGAGCGACGGTCTCGCCCTGCTGGTCCTGGTCGTCCTGCTGCTGGGGAACGCCTTCTTCGTCGCCGCCGAGTTCGCGCTCGTCTCCGCCCGCGCCGACCAGATCGAGCCGCGCGCGGAGGCCGGGTCGGTGCGCGCCCAGAAGACCCTGGTCGCGATGCGCAACGTCAGCCAGATGATGGCCGGGGCCCAGCTGGGGATCACGCTGTGCTCCCTGGGCCTCGGTGCGATCGGCGAGCCCGCGGTCGCGCACCTGATCGAGGTGCCGTTGGCGGCCGTCGGGGCGCCCGAGGCGCTGCTGCACCCGATCGCACTGGTGATCGCCCTGTCGGTCGTCACCGTGCTGCACATGGTGCTGGGCGAGATGGTGCCCAAGAACATCACCATCGCCGGTCCCGACCGGGCGGCGATCGCCCTCGGCCCGCCGCTGGCCCTGGTGGTGCGGGTGCTGAAGCCGTTCATCTGGTTCTTCAACACCGTCGCCAACGGCTTCGTGCGGCTGTTCGGGGTCACCCCCACCGACGAGGTCTCGGCCAGCTTCGACCACGACGAGATCCAGTCGATGATCACCCAGTCGCGGCGCGAGGGACTGCTGGGCAGCGAGGTCAGCGACCTGGCCGCCGGCGCGCTGACCTTCGAGCAGAACGACGTCAGCTCGGTGCTGCTGCCGCCGGACTCCCTCGTCACCGTGCCCCGCTCCGCCACCCCGCGGCAGGTGGAGGGCATCGTGGCCGAGCACGGCTACAGCCGCTACCCGATGCGCGACGACGACGGCTCGCTGGTCGGCTACGTGCACGTGAAGGACGTGCTGGGCGTCGGCCCGACGTCCCGGGACCAGCCGGTGCCCGACCAGGCGGTGATCTCCTTCGTCGAGCTCACGCCGGACGAGCCGTTGCCGGAGGTGCTGCGGGAGATGCGCCGGTCCGGCGCGCACCTGGGGCTGGTCCGCGACGGTGACCGGGTGCTCGGCCTGGTGGCCCTGGAGGACGTGCTCGAGCAGCTGATCGGCGACGTCCGCGATGCCGGTGTCGAACGCCCCGCCGCCGGGCGCCCGCCCCTCGGCCGGGCGCCCGCCGCGGAGGCCGTGGTCGGCGCCGGCGGCAGATGACCGCCGGCGCCGACTCCTCCGGGTGGACCGGTCAGCGGCGCGGCGGGAGCACCATCCGGCGGACGTCGACCAGGGCCAGCGCGGCCAGGCCGAGGATCGGCAACAGGGTCACCTGCACCAGGCCGGCCCCGGACCAGTCGAAGGCGGCGACCAGCCGGGCGAACAGCAGCCCGGAGACGGCTGCCGCCACGTAGTACGTGAACATGAAGAGCCCGGCGCCCCGGCCCACGTGCTCCGGGCGCACCGCCCGCTGCATGCCCGTCGTGCAGTTGGTGAAGAGCACGCCGCTGGCGAAGGCGCCCATCAGGAACGCCAGCACGTACTGCGCGGACGCCCCCTCGGCGAAGCGGTAGATCGCCAGACCGGTGAGCGAGGAGCCCACGAAGCCGACGGCGAGCAGCATCCGCTGGTCGTAGCGGTCGGCCAGCCAGCCGACCGGCAGCGCCATCATGGCGCCGAACCCGACCAGCGAGGCCGCCCACGCCGCCTGCGCGGGCGCCAGCCCGAGCTCCTCCCGCAGGAAGGTCGGGTAGAGGCCGAGGAAGCCGTAGAACACCAGGCCGGAGATCGCCGAGGCCAGGCCCATGCCCAGGGTGCCGCGGTTGTACGGGCTCGCCGGCACGTGCGTGTAGTCGGCCGTGTCGGCGGTGCCGCCCCGCCCGGCCAGCGCCTCGCTCATCGCCTTCGGCACGGTGACCAGCAGCACGACGGCCATGACCAGACCCGCGACACCGAAGACGATGAACGGCGCCCGCCAGCTGTCGACGGCGAGGGCGAGCTGCTGGCCGAGGATGGGTCCCAGGAACACGCCGAGACCGAAGGCGACGCCGATGAACCCGGCGGCGACCGCCCGGCGGTGGAAGAAGTAGGCGCCGACGATGGCGTAGATGGCCGTGGCCTGGACGCCCTCCCCGACACCGGAGATCAGCCGGTAGACCGCCATGTCGCCGAAGCCCGTGGCCAGCGGGATGGCGAGCGTGCCGAGGGAGTAGACGACCACGCTGACGACCACGATGAGCTTGCGGGACAGCCGGTCCAGCAGGTAGCCGGCCGGGACACCGGTGAGGGCGATGCCGAGCGTGAAGCCCGTGGCGAGCAGGCCGGTCTGGTCGAGCGAGAACCCGTACTCCTCGCGGATCTGCGGCAGCAGCGGGTAGAACACCTGCCGGTCCATCGCGTTGAGCATGTAGGAGAGGCAGAGCGCGGCGAAGCCGACCGCCACCGCCACCGTCGAGGCAGGGCCGCCCGTCCGGGTGGCCGCCGGGGCACCGGCGGCCGGTGGGAGGGTCGAGTGGGACATGGGGACTCCTGAGGTCGTCGACGGTGACGTGTCCGGTACACGGACGTTCGTCCGTCGGCGGGTAGCGTGAGGCTCATCACCTGATCCGTCAAGCCCGGCCGGGCGCGCCGCGACCGCCTCGCCGAAGCCCCTCGGAGAGCTCGCCACCGACAGGGGGAAGATGGCCCGGTGACTGCCGAGCCCACGGAGAACCCGCCCGCGCCCGCCCTCCCGGAGGAGGTCACCGTGCGTTGGCAGGCCCGGTTCCGCGCCCCCCGGGTCAGCCTGCCCGACTGGGCCGAGGACGCCCCGCAGCGCAGCCTGTACGCCTCCGACGTCAGCGGCGTCATGGAGCAGTACGCCTGGGACCGGGACACCGACGCCCACCGCCAGGTCACCGACCGGCCCAACGGCACGCTGGCCGCCACGCTGACCCCCGACGGCGAGACGATCTGGTGGTTCGCCGACACCGACGGCGACGAGTTCGGCGTCTGGATGACCCAGCCCTTCGCCGGCGGCCCGGACGCCGTGGCGCTGCCGGAGGTGGGTCCGGCCTACCCCGCCGGCCTGGAGCTGGGCCACACGGTCACCGCCGTGGGCCGCTCGACCGACGACGGCAGCGAGCTGTGGATCGCCCCCGCCGGCGGGACCCCCACGGTCTTCTACTCCTCCCCGGACACGGCCGGGGTGGACGCGCTCTCCCGCGACGACTCGCTGCTGGTCTTCTCGCACTCCGAGCACGGCGATCCGCGCTACCCCGCGCTGCGCGTGCTGCGCACCGCCGACCTCTCCCTCGTCGCCGACCGGTGGGACGGCGAGGGCCGTGGCCTGCACGCGCTGAGCTTCTCCCCCGTGCCCGGCGACCAGCGGCTGCTGGTGGGTCACGAACGCCGCGGCCGCGAGGAGCTGCTGCTCTGGGACGTCGCCGCCGGCACCGAGACCGAGCTGGTCCTCGACCTGCCCGGTGACGTGACCGCCGGCTGGTACCCGGACGGCTCGGCGCTGCTGGTGGGGCACGACCACGCCGCCCGCAGCGAGCTGTACCGCTACGACCTGGGCTCGGGGACGCTGGAGCAGCTGGACACCCCGCGCGGCGTGGTCCGCGGCGCGACCGCCCGCCCCGACGGCACGGTGGAGCTGGCCTGGTCGTCGGCCGAGCTGCCCCCGGTCATCCGCCGAGCCGACGGCCCGGTCGTGCTGGCCGCGCCCGGTGAGGCACCGCCGGCCGCCTACCCGGTCGAGGACCGCTGGGTGCCCGGTCCGGGGGGCGACGTGCACGCACTGCTGGTCCGGCCGGCCGGGGAGGGTCCGTTCGCGACCGCGTTCCTGGTGCACGGCGGCCCGGAGTCCCAGGACGACGACTCCTACCGCGCGCGCCGGGCGGCCTACGTCGATGCCGGCTACGCGGTCGTGCACGTGAACTACCGGGGCTCCACCGGCTACGGCAGCGAGTGGCGTGACGCGCTCACCGGGCGGCCGGGGCTCACCGAGCTGGAGGACGTCGGCGCCGTCTACGACGCCCTGGTCGCCGAGGGCGTGGTCGACCCTGCCCGCACGATCCTCTCGGGCGGCTCGTGGGGCGGCTTCCTCACCCTGCTCGGTCTCGGCACCCAGCCCGAGCGCTGGTCGGCCGGGATCGCCGAGGTGCCGGTGGCGGACTACCTGGCCGCGTACGAGGACGAGATGGAAGGGCTGCGCGCCTACGACCGCGCGCTGTTCGGCGGCTCACCGGAGGAGGTGCGCGACGTCTACGTGCGCTCCTCGCCGATCACCTACGTCGACGCGGTCGCCGCCCCGGTCCTCGTCGTCGCCGGTGCGAACGACCCGCGCTGCCCCATCCGCCAGATCGACAACTACCTGGCCGCACTGACCGAGCAGGGCAAGGCCCACGAGGTCTACCGCTTCGACGCCGGCCACGGCTCCCTGGTCATCGAAGAGACCATCCGCCAGGTCGAGGTCGCCCTCAGCTTCGCCCTGAGGCACGTCAAGCCGTAGGAGCAGGAGGACGGGGACGCGGCCACCCACGGGGGCACGCGAACGCGGCCACCTCCAGGTGCGGACCGCGGCACCGCAGCGCCAGCTGCTGGTGCTCGCCCGGCGCGGGGCCGAAGGCTCCCGCCGGGCGAGGACCGCGTGCCGCGGTCGCGCCGACGGGAGGACGGAGTCCTCCCCGAGGTGCGACGGGCAGCGGCTCAACGCAGCCGGGGCACGGCTCCTGGCCGCGGTGTCACGCGGAGCGTGACGATGCAATGAGCTCCGCGATCTGCACCGTGTTGAGGGCCGCGCCCTTGCGCAGGTTGTCGTTGCTCACGAACAGCGCCAGGCCACGGCCGCCGTCCTGCCGGATCCGGCCGACGTAGCTCGGGTCCTTGCCGGCGGCCTTCAGCGGGGTCGGCACGTCGACCAGCTGCACGCCCGGTGCAGCCGACAGCAGCTCGGTCGCGCGGGCGACGCTGAGCTCACGGGCGAACTCGACGTTCAGCGACAGCGAGTGCCCGGTGAAGACGGGCACGCGCACGCAGGTGCCGGAGACCCGCAGGTCGGGGATGCCGAGGATCTTGCGGCTCTCGTTGCGGAGCTTCTGCTCCTCGTCGGTCTCGAAGCTGCCGTCGTCGACGACGGAGCCGGCCATCGGGAGCACGTTGAACGCGATCGGCGCGACGTAGACGGCCGGCGCCGGGTACGCCACGGCCGACCCGTCGTAGGCCAGCTCGTCGGCCTTCTCGACGACGGCGAGCGCCTGCCCGTGCAGCTCGCGGACGCCGGCGACGCCGGACCCGGACACCGCCTGGTAGGTGCTGGCCACGATGCGGGTCAGCCCCGCCTCGTCGTGCAGCGGCTTGAGCACCGGCATCGCGGCCATCGTGGTGCAGTTCGGGTTGGCGATGATCCGGCCCTCGGCGGCGAGCGCGATGTCCCCGGGGTTGACCTCGCTGCAGATCAGCGGGATCGCCGGGTCGCGGCGGAACGCCGAGCTGTTGTCGATGACGGTCACGCCGGCCGCGGCGAACCGGGGCGCCTGCACGCGCGAGGTCGTCGCGCCGGCGGAGAACAGCGCGACGTCCAGCCCGGTCGGGTCGGCGGTGGCGGCGTCCTCGACGACCACCTCGCCGTCGCCCCAGGGCAGCGTGCTGCCGGCGGAGCGAGCGGAGGCGAAGAACCGGATGGAGGCCAGCGGGAAGTCCCGCTCGGCCAGGATGGAGCGCATCGCCACGCCGACCTGACCGGTCGCGCCGACGATGCCCAGGTGCAGCGGGCGGCTCATCGTCCGGTACCTCCGTAGACCACTGCCTCGCCCTGCTCGGAGCCGAGGTCGAACGCGTCGTGCACCGCGCGGACGGCGAGGTCGACGTCGGTGTCGCGGCAGACGACGGAGATGCGGATCTCCGAGGTGCTGATGAGTTCCAGGTTGACCCCGGCGTCGGCGAGCGCGCCGAAGAACTTCGCCGAGACGCCCGGGTGCGAGCGCATTCCGGCGCCCACCAGGGAGACCTTGCCGATGTGCTGGTCGAAGCTGACGTCGGTGTAGCCGACCGTGTGCTTGACCCGCTCCAGGGCGGCGATGGCGGTGGGGCCGTCGCTGACCGGCAGCGTGAAGGAGATGTCGGTCAGCTTCGCCTCGGTGGAGACGTTCTGCACGATCATGTCGATGTTGACCTCGGCGTCGGCGAGCACGCGGAAGATCTGCGCTGCCTCACCCGGGCGGTCCGGCACCCCGGAGACGGTGATCTTGCCCTCGCTCCGGTCGTGCGCGACGCCGGTGATGATCGCCTGTTCCACGGTGAGGTCCTCCATCGAGCCGGCCACGATCGTGCCGGGGAGCTGTGAGTAGGAGCTGCGGACGTGCACCGGGATGCCGTACCGGCGGGCGTACTCGACGCAGCGGAGCATGAGCACCTTCGCCCCGGAGGCGGCCAGCTCGAGCATCTCCTCGTAGGTGATGGTCTCCAGCCGCTTGGCGTTCGGCACGATCCGCGGGTCGGCGGTGAAGACGCCGTCCACGTCGGTGTAGATCTCGCAGACGTCGGCCCGCAGCGCGGCCGCGACGGCGACGGCAGTGGTGTCCGAGCCGCCCCGCCCGAGGGTGGTGACGTCCTTGGTGTCCTGGCTGACGCCCTGGAAGCCGGCGACGATGACGATCGAGCCGTCGTCCAGCGCATCCCGCAGCCGGCCCGGCGTGACGTCGATGATCCGCGCCTTGCCGTGGCTGGAGGTGGTGATCACCCCGGCCTGCGAACCGGTGAACGACCGCGCCTCGTACCCGTGGGTCGAGATCGCGATGGCCAGCAGCGCCATCGAGATCCGCTCACCGGCGGTCAGCAGCATGTCCAGCTCGCGACCCGGCGGGTTGGCGGTGATCTGGCTCGCCTGGTCCAGCAGCTCGTCGGTCGTGTCGCCCATGGCGGACACGACGACGACCACGTCGTCGCCGTTCTTCTTCGCCTCGACGATGCGCTCGGCCACACGCTTGACGCGCTCGGCATTCGCGACGGAGGAACCGCCGTACTTCTGTACCACCAAGGCCACGGGCCCAGGCTACCGGCGTGGCACGGCCGGCCCGACGTCCGCACGGCGCGCCGCCCTCGTCCCGCCCACCGCGCCGCAAGCTCTGCGCAGAGTGCGACCGTCCACCGTAAGACCGTGCTCCCCGGCGCGTCCACGCCGCAGGTCCTCCGCGAACCGCCCCCACAGTGTGGCTGCCCCCCGGGCGAGTTGTGCTCTGGTGCAGCAGTGCAGCCAGAGCACAACTGCTCGCAACCCGCCTCTCCCCGCCCACACGGTGGGCGGCGTCCACAGCTCTCGCCCGGGGTGCGGTCACCGGGCGGGTGAGCCGACACGCTCGGCAGGTGTCAGCGGCGCAGCCCGAGAACGGACCCCAGCCCCAGCCCCAGCCTGAGACCGAGGCCGTGCCGGTGGCTGCGAGGGTCGATGTCGCGGGGATGCTGCGGCGGGTGCGGCGGCTGGCCGACATGTCGCAGCGTGAGCTGGCCGAGGCCAGCGGCGTCTCTCGGGACCGCCTGGGCCGCGCAGAGGCAGGCCGCGGCGACCTGCGCGTGGGCGAGTTCGCCGGCATCGTGTCGCTGGCCCGGCTGCGCCTGGTCCTGCTGGACCCCCAGGGGCAGGAGGTCACACCGATGTCCGCCGACGCCGTCCGGGACCGGGCCGGACGGCGGTTCCCCGCGCACCTGGACACCCGGCACGGGGACGAGGACTGGTGGTCCGGCCCGCACCGGCACACCCGCAGCCAGCCGGAGGTCACCTTCGACCGGGACCGCCGCAGCCGGGACTCCTGGCGCCGGCAGCTGGGCACCCCGGAGGACCACCAGGTGCACGGCCCCGGCGACTCCCTGGCGGAGCGGGCCGCCGCACGGGGGTGGGCGGCGCTCCTGCGCCGGCGGGAGCGGCGGGAGGCCGCCTGGCGAGCGTGGCTCGCGGCCGGCGGTCTCGGCGGGCCCGACTGGGGCACCGGCTGCACCTGCCCGCCCGGGTGCGAGTACGCCGAGGAGTCCAACGCCGACCTCGGGCACGCACCGGCCTGTGCCTGCGGCTGCGACGTGGCATGACCCGCTGCTACCGTTGCCCCGTGCGCGGCAGCCTCCTTCTTATCAGCCGCGGCGAGGCCCTCTCCTAGGTCGGCTCCCTCGCCGCGGTGATCGCGCGTCCCCGGGCGCCAGCTGACCGCATCCCGGAGCTGTCCGCAGCCCGCCAGAGGAGCCCCCGTGAACGAGAACCACCCGCACGCCCGCAACCCCCAGCGGCCCTCGCCGATGCCGATCGGCAAGTACGCGCCCTTCGCTCCCGTCCCGCTGCCCGACCGCACGTGGCCGGAGACGACCACGACGTCCGCCCCCCGCTGGTGTGCCGTCGACCTGCGCGACGGCAACCAGGCGCTGATCGACCCGATGACCCCCGAGCGCAAGCGGCGGATGTTCGAGCTGCTGGTCCGGATGGGCTACAAGGAGATCGAGGTCGGCTTCCCGGCGGCCAGCCAGACCGACTTCGACTTCATCCGCGAGCTGGTCGAAGGAGACCTGGTCCCCGACGACGTCACCGTCCAGGTGCTCACCCAGGCGCGTGACGAGCTGATCGAGCGGACCTTCGAGTCCCTGCGCGGCGCCAAGCAGGCGATCGTGCACCTCTACAACTCGACCTCCACGCTGCAGCGCCGGGTCGTGTTCGGCCAGGACCGCGCCGGCATCACCGACATCGCCGTCCACGGCGCACAGCTGGTGCGCAAGCTGGCCGAGCAGGCCGGGGACACCGAGATCCGGTTCCAGTACTCGCCCGAGTCGTTCACCGGCACCGAGCTGGACTTCGCCGTCGAGGTCTGCAACGCCGTCACCGACGTCTGGGAGCCGACGCCCGACCGGCCGACCATTCTCAACCTGCCGGCGACCGTGGAGATGGCCGAGCCGACGGTCTACGCCGACCAGATCGAGTGGATGCACCGCAACCTGGGCCGCCGCGACTCCGTCGTGCTGAGCCTGCACCCGCACAACGACCGGGGCACCGCCGTGGCCGCCGCCGAGCTGGGCCACCGGGCCGGGGCGGACCGGATCGAGGGCTGCCTGTTCGGCAACGGCGAGCGCACCGGCAACGTCGACCTGGTGACGCTGGGCCTGAACCTGTTCAGCCAGGGCATCGACCCGCAGATCGACTTCTCCGACATCGACGAGATCCGGCGCACCGTCGAGTTCTGCAACCAGCTGGGTGTGCACGAGCGACACCCCTACGGCGGCGACCTGGTCTACACCGCGTTCTCCGGGTCGCACCAGGACGCGATCAACAAGGGCTTCGCCGTCATGAAGGCCGACGCCGAGGCGGCCGGTACGAGCGTCGACGGCATCCCGTGGGCGGTGCCCTACCTGCCGATCGACCCCAAGGACGTCGGTCGCAGCTACGAGGCCGTGATCCGGGTGAACAGCCAGTCCGGCAAGGGCGGCGTCGCCTACATCATGAAGACCGAGAACCACCTGGATCTGCCGCGCCGGCTGCAGATCGAGTTCAGCGCCGTCGTCCAGCGGCACACCGAGGACGAGGGCGGCGAGGTGACCGCCGAGCAGATGTGGACGGCGTTCTCCAGCGAGTACCTGCCCGACGCCGACGCCCCCTGGGGCCGGTTCGCCCTCAGCGGGCACGAGCACACCGCGTCCGGCGCCGGCCCCGACGAGCTCACCGCCCAGCTCGTCGACTCCGGGGTGCCCACCACGGTCCACGGCCGCGGCAACGGCCCGATCGCCGCGTTCGTCGACGCGCTGGCCAGCATGGACGTCGACGTCCGCGTGCTCGACTACGCCGAGCACGCGCTCTCCTCCGGCGGCGACGCCCGGGCCGCCGCCTACGTCGAGTGCGCCGTCGGCGAGCGAGTGCTGTGGGGCGTCGGGATCGACGCCAACATCGTCACCGCGTCACTGCGGGCGGTCGTCTCCGCGGTGAACCGGGCCCAGCGGTAGCAGCCCGGCCCGTCCGGGTGCGGAGAGTGCCCCGCACCCGGACGGTTCAGCGGCGAGGTCCCCCGGCCGGCTCGTCCGCAGCGGGGTCTCCGGCCTCGTCGTCCTCGCCCACCGTCGGACCCGGCCCCTGGTCGACCGGCGCATCCGCCGGTTCGTCGCCACGCCGGCCGCGTTCCCCCGCCTGCACCTCCGCGCCGCGCGGGGCGACCCCGAGCTCGTCGACGAACAGGTGCTCCGATGCCACGTGCCGGCGCCGGTAGGCGATCCGGCTGACCATGTGCGCGTTGACCGGTGCGGTGATCAGCTGGAACACCGCGACGAGCAGCAGCATCCAGGTCACCGACCAGCCGGTGAGCCGGATCGCCCCACCGATCATGATCAGCAGGACGCCCATGACCTGTGGCTTGGTGCCGGCGTGCATCCGGGACAGGACGTCGGGGAACCGCAGCAGGCCGACCCCGGCAGTGAGGCAGAGGAAGGCACCGACCAGCAGGAACGCTGCGGCGATCCAGTCGGCCACCGAGTCGAAGTCGTTCACGATCTGCCCCCGTCCTCGAGTCGCCTCAGTTGCTCAGCCGCCGGGGAGCCCCCCAGCTCCTCGTTGTCCTCTCCTGTGCGGATCAGCATGCCGCCGATGTAGCGGACGACGGAGATGGCGCCGACGAAGACCAGCAGGGCGACGACCACGAGGACCGGGACCACCGTGGGGTCCCGCTGCAGGGCCGCGTGCACCGCGAGGCCGACCGCGACGATGACCAGGATGGAGTCCGTGGCCACCACCCGGTCCAGCAGGGAGGGGCCCAGCGCCAACCGCACCATCGCCAGGAGGGCACCCAGCCCGAGCATGCCGTAGATGAGGACTGCCACCACGGTCATAGGGTCGGCTCCGCGGTGGCGGGAGCGGTGGCACGCTCCTGAGGTGGTTCCTGGTCCAGCCGGGCGATGTCCTCCGCGGACCCGAAGGCCCGCACCACCCGTCGCTCGGTCGCCAGCACCTCCGCGCGCTGGCGCTCGACGTCGGCCTCGTCGCCGACGTCCAGCACGTGGACGCCCAGCGCCATCCGCCGTCGGTCCAGGTCCAGCACCATCGACCCGGGGACCAACGTGAGGTTCTGGGAGATGATGCTGAGCAGCAGGTCCGAGTCGGTGCGCAACTGCACCCGGATGACCGCGCTCTGCCGGATGCCGCTGGGCCGCAGGGTCTGCCAGGCGACCTGGGCGCTGGACACGGTGAGGTTCACCAGGAAGTGGCCGATCAGGTAGAGCGCCGGCAGCGGGTGGATCCGGGCACCACCGGCGACCACGGGCAGGGGCAGGACGACGGTCACCGTCAGGGCGACCAGCACCCCGGTGATGAGGTTCGCCCAGGACCAGGTGCCCCACAGCAGGTTCCAGATCAGCACCAGCCAGATGAGCAGCGGTGCCCGGAGCCGCAACTGGCGGAGGGGTGAGTCGACGGTCACTCGTCCACCTCCGCGCCGTAGACGGCCTCGATGTAGGGCGTCCGCTCCCGCAGGTCCCCGGCGGCCCGTTCGGTCATCCCGTACAACGGCCCGGCGATCACCGTGAGACCGACGGTCAGCAGCACCATCGCGGTGGTGGCCGCCATCATCACCGCCGGCAGCGGACGCGTCGGCGTCCGGGAGTCCCCCGCCCTCCCGCTCGGCTGCCCCTCGCCCCCGGCAGGTGCCGCGGTCGCCACGGCGACGTGCCGCAGCCAGGCCCCCCGGCGTCCGGTCTGGCGGGCGGTGGTGGTCGAGGTCGCGCCGCCGGCCAGCCCCGCCGGCAGGGGCTCCTCAGCCGGCTCCTCGCCTCCCGCGGGGTCGTCCTCCTGGCCGTGCTCGGGGCCGGCGTCGCGGGCCGCCGCGGCGGCGGTGTCCGCCGAGGCGGCCTGCGTCGGCGGCCGCCAGAACGCCCGGGTCCAGACCCGCGACATGGCCACCAGGGTCAGGAGGCTGGTCACCACCGCGCCGCCCACCAGCACGTACACCTGCCAGCCGCCGACGGCGACCCCGGCGTCCAGCAGCCCCACCTTGCCGATGAAGCCGGAGAACGGGGGGATGCCGGCCAGGTTCATCGCCGGCACGAAGAAGAGCACCGCCAGCAACGGGGACGCGGTCGCGAGCCCACCGAGGCGCGCCGTCGACGTGGTGCCACCGCGCCGCTCGATCAACCCGGCGACCAGGAAGAGGGTCGTCTGGATGGCGATGTGGTGGACGACGTAGAAGATCGCACCGGCCAGGCCGGCCGTGGTCGCCAACGCGATCCCGAAGACCATGTACCCGATGTGGCTGACCAGCGTGAAGGAGAGGATCCGCCGGATGTCGGTCTGCGCGACCGCGCCGAGGATGCCGACCAGCATGGTGGCCAGCGCAGCCCACATGAGCACGTCGTCGAGGGCGCCGTCGGGGAACAGCAGCGTCTGGGTGCGGATGATCGCGTAGACGCCGACCTTGGTCAGCAGACCGGCGAACACGGCGGTGACCGGGGCCGGAGCGGTCGGGTAGCTGTCCGGCAGCCAGGCCGACAGCGGGAACACCGCCGCCTTGATGCCGAAGGCGATCAGCAGCATCGACTGCAGCATCAGCTGGGTGCCGGCCGGGAGCTCGCCGATCCGGCCGGCCAGCTGCGCCAGGTTGACCGTGCCGGTCGCGGCGTAGACCAGCGCGATCGACGCCAGGAAGAGCAGGGAGCTGAGCAGGCTCACCACGACGTAGGTGATCCCGGCCCGGATCCGCGGCGCGGAGCCCCCCAGGGTGAGGAGGACGTAGCTGGAGGTCAGCAGCACCTCGAAGCCCACGTAGAGGTTGAACAGGTCCCCGGCCAGGAAGGCGTAGCTCACACCGGCCATCAGGACCAGGAACGTCGGGTGGAAGATCGACAGCGGCGTCTCCTCGTCGCCGTCGGCCGTGCCCTGGCCCACGGCGAACACGAGCACGCCGAGCCCCACCGTGCTGGCCACCACCAGCATCAGCGCCGAGAGCCGGTCGACGACGAGCATGATCGCCACCGGGACCGGCCAGTCACCCACGGCGACCGCAGCCGCCCCCTCTGCATCGGCGATGAGCAGCAGGGCGACCGACACCCCGACCACGCCGGCCAGCACCGCGATGCTGACCGTGCGCTGCACCCGGGGGTGCCGGCCGACGAGCAGGGCGGCGGCGGCCCCGAGCAACGGCAGCAGCACCGGCAGCGGCGCGAGGTCGCCGATCACTGCTCGCCCCGCCGGGTCGGTGGGAGTGCGATGTCGTCGGAGGCGAACCCGTCGTACCGGCGCGCCAGCTGCTCCTCGACGTCGACGTCGGAGTGCAGGGTGTTCCCCTTCCCAGCCGGACGGTCCTCCGTGCGGAGCCCGTTCGGGTCGATGTCGTCGGGGTCCACGTCGTCGGCGTCCATGCCCTGCCGGGCAGCCACCCGCCGGTCCTCCTCGTCGACCTCGATGACCTCCTGCCGGACCAGCCGCCAGGACCGGTGCACCATCGCCAGCAGGAACGCGGTGACGCCGAAGGTGATCACGATGGCGGTCAGCACGAGTGCCTGCGGCAGCGGGTCGCTCATCTCCTCGGGCTCGGCGTACCCGAAGAGCGGGGCCAGCATGGCCGGGCCGCTGGAGGACAGCAGCAGCAGGTTGGTCGCGTTGCCGAGCAGGATGAAGCCCAGGATCACCCGGGTGAGGCTGCGGTCCAGCAGCAGGTAGACACCGGCCGCGTAGAGGCCACCGATCACGACCGGCAGCACGATGGTGGGGGTCATCGGGCGATCACCTCCTCGGGAGCGGTCTCGGCCGGGTCCTGCTGGTCCTCCTCGCCGTCCTGCTCGTCCTCCTGGCGGTCCTGCTCGGCGCCCAGGCTGCGGAGCACGTCCAGGACCAGGCCGACGACGATGAGGTAGACGCCGATGTCGAAGAACAGTGCGGTGGGCAGGCTCACGCTGCCGAACACCGGCACCTCGCCGGAGAAGTAGGCGGACTCGAGCGCTGCACCACCCAGCAGCAGGCTGATGATCCCGCTGCCGCCGGCCAGCAGCAGACCGCTGCCGAGCAGCAGGCCCGGCGACACCCGGGCTGCCTCGCCCAGCTCGTACCGGCCACCGGCCAGGTAGCGGAGCACCAGGGCCAGTCCGGCCACCAGCCCCCCGGCGAAACCGCCGCCGGGCTGGTTGTGCCCGGAGAACAGCAGGAACAGCGAGAAGACGACGATCGGGTGGAACAGGAAACGGGTGGCCACCTCGAGCACCACCGAACGCCGCTGGGGCGCGAGGCTGGAGCTGGCCGAGAGCCACCGGCTCTTCGGCGCCCGCCGGGCCTCCGTCGGGTCGGCTCCGGACGTGTGCTCGTCCCCCGGCCGGTCGACCGCTCCGGTCCGGCTGCGGAGGAAGACCAGGCTGGCCACGCCGGTGGCCGCCACGACCAGCACCGACAGCTCGCCCAGGGTGTCCCAGGCGCGGATGTCGACGAGGATCACGTTGACCACGTTCTCCCCGTGCCCCTCGATCAGCGCGAGCTCCGGGATGTCCGCGGAGACCGGCGTGGCGGTGCGCGCGCTCAGCGCAGCGGCACCGACACCTGCCATCAGCACGCCGGCCGAGATGGCCAGCACCGCCCGGATCGTCCGCTCGGCGGGGCGGTGCCGCTCGCTGATGTCCGAGGGGAGCTTGCGGAGCACCAGCACGAAGACCACCAGGCTGAGCGTCTCCACCAGGAACTGGGTCAGCGCCAGGTCCGGGGCACCGTGCAGGACGAAGAGCAGGGCCAGGCCGTATCCGGTCACGCCGACCACGAGGACGGCGGACAGCCGCTGCCGGAGGGGCACCGCCACGGCCGCGGCGATCAGCACGACCGCACCCACCAGCGCCTGCAGGGGCGTGTCCCAGGCCCGCCACTCCTGCGGCCAGGGCGCCTGGAACAGCAGCACGGACCCCGGCAGCGCCAGGACGACGACGAGGATGGTGCCCAGGTAGGCGGGCAGCGACCCGCGCTGCGTCGTCCCGGTCACCAGCACGGCGAGCCGGTCGAGGCCCTGCAGGACGTTCCAGTAGCCCTCGTCGGCGGAGGCGCCCACGGCCAGCCGGTGCTGCAGCCGCAGGAACGGCGCCCGCAGGGCGAACAGCGCGGCGCCACCGAGCAGGGTGACCGCGGACAGCGCGAGCGCCGGCTGGAGGCCGTGCCAGAGCGCCAGGTGCTCGGCTTCCGGGGCGATCAGGGTCAGGGTCTCGGCGTAGGCGGCCACCAGGTGGTCCAGCACCGGGCTGGCCGGGCCGGCCACGAGCCCGGCGAGCGCGAGGACGGCGGGTGCGGCGAGGAACAGCGGCCCGGGGTGGTGCTCCAGCTCTGCCGGCGCGGTCTCCGGCAGGCCCGGCTTCCGCGCGAACGCGCCCCACAGGTACCGGGCGCAGTACGCGGCGGTGAACACCGACCCCAGCACCAGGCCGACCAGGACGACGACGGCGCTGACCCGGTCGGGCAGCCCGCCCTCCCACAGCGCGGTGAACGCCGCCTCCTTGCCCACGAAGCCCAGGAACGGGGGCAGCCCGACCAGGCTCGCGGCCGCCAGCGTGGCGATGCCGGCCAGGACGGGCATCCGCCGTCCGAGGCCGGAGAGCAGGCGCAGGTCACGCACCCCGGTCGCGTGGTCGATCACCCCGACGGAGAGGAACAACGTCGACTTGCTCAGCGCGTGCGCGATGGTCATCGCCAGGCCGGCCGCGGCCAGCTCCTGGCTGCCGGCGCCGACCAGGGTGATGAGGAAGCCCAGCTGGCTGACCGTGCTGAAGGCCAGCAGGAGCTTGAGGTCGTTCTGCCGCAGTGAGCGCCAGCCACCGATCAGCATGGTGGCCACGCCGAGCCCCAGCACGACCGGCCGCCAGCCGGGGACGTCGGCCAGGCCGGGGGCGAGCCGCGCGACCAAGTAGATGCCGGCCTTCACCATCGCGGCGGCGTGCAGGTAGGCGCTGACCGGGGTCGGCGCCTCCATCGCGGCCGGCAGCCAGAAGTGGAAGGGCACCATCGCCGACTTGGTGACCGCGCCGGCCAGGACGAGCATCGTGCCGGCCACCATCACCGCGCCACTGCCCGGGTCGGTGACGATCTCCGACAGCAGGCGGCTGCCGCTGGCCGAGGAGATCATCAGCAGCCCGACGAGCATCGCCAGGCCGCCGGCGGTGGTGAGCAGCAGCGCCTGGCTGGCCGCCCGCCGTCCGGCCAGCTTGGCCCCCGAGCCGCCGATCAGCAGGAACGAGAAGACGGTGGTGAGCTCCCAGAAGACGTAGAGCAGCAGCACGTCGTCGGCCAGCACCAGGCCGAGCATGGAACCGGCGAAGGCGGTCATGACGCCGGCGAACCGGCCGACGCCCTCCTCGTCGGGCTCGAAGTAGCGCGCGCAGTAGACCAGCACCAGCGCGCCGACCCCGGTGACCAGGGCGGCGAAGGTCAGCGCCAGGGCGTCCAGCCGCAGGGCGATCTGCAGGTCGAGCGCCGGGATCCAGGTGAACGTCTCCCGGACGGCTCCCCCGCCGACGACGGTCCCCAGCTGGGTCAGCGCCCACCCGAACGCGGCGGCCGGGACCAGGGCGAGGGCCAGGAACGCCTGTCGCCCCCACCACCGCACGAGCAGCGGAGCTCCGACCGCGGCGAGGAGGTGGAGCAGGAGCAGCAGGCCCAACGGGTCCCTTTCCGGTCGTTCTCAGGCAGGCGGGCAGCAGCGCGCCCGTCGATCAGCGCGTTCGAGCGTTGCGTCCCATCCTCCTGGGCGCCGCCGGTCGCGGCGACTCGAACGGTCGCACCCCAGGCCGGCCGTGAGCGCGCTCACGGCCGGCCTGGGGTGGTGCCCGGTCAGGCGTCGGCGACCTCCGCCGCGGCCAGCCAGTCGGTCTCCACCTGTTCCTTCTCCGCCTGCAGCGCCTTGAGCTGGGCGTCGAGCTCGGCCGCCCGGCCGTAGTCGGTGGCGGCTGCGGCGAGCTGCTCGTGCAGCTTCTTCTCGTCGGCGTCGAGCTTGAGCATCCGGCGCTCCAGCCGGGACGCCTCCTTGCGGGCGGCCCGGGAGTCCGCCGCGCTGTGCGCCGGGGCCGAGGAGCTGCCCACCGGAGCCGCGGCACCGGACCCGGGCAGCGCGGCCTCTCCCGCGGCGCGGCGCCGCAGGTACTCCTCCACCCCGCCGGGCAGCGCGGCCAGCGAGCCGTCGCCCATCAGTGCGACCACCGAGTCACAGACCCGGTCGACGAAGTACCGGTCGTGGCTGACCACCAGCACGGTGCCGGGGAAGCTGTCGAGCAGGTCCTCCAGCGCGGTCAGCGTGTCGATGTCCAGGTCGTTCGTCGGCTCGTCGAGCAGCAGCACGTTGGGCTCGGCCATCAGCAGCCGCAGCAGCTGCAGCCGGCGCCGCTCGCCGCCGGAGAGGTCGCCCACCGGCGTCCACTGCCGGTTGGCGGCGAACCCGAACCGCTCGGCCAACGTGGACGCGGAGATCTCCTGGTTGCCGATCTTGGCGATCCGGGCGACGTCCTGCACCGCCTCCAGCACCCGCTGCCGGGGGTCCAGCTCGGTGACGTGCTGGGACAGGTACGCCGCCGACACCGTCTGGCCGACGACGACGCGCCCGGCGTCGGGCTGCGCCTCGCCGACGAGCAGCTTGAGCAGCGAGGTCTTGCCCGCACCGTTGACGCCGACGACGCCGATCCGGTCGCCCGGGCCGACGTGCCAGGTGAGGTCGTGGAAGAGGGTGCGCTCCCGCGGCCCGCCCGGGTCGGCCGGACCCGCCGGGTCCTCGGCGTCGTCGCCGCGGCCGCGCACCGTGTAGGTGACGTCCTCGACGTCGTAGACCGTCTTGCCCAGCCGCCGGGCGGCGAAGCCGGCCAGCGCCATGGTGTCGCGGGCGGGCGGCTCGTCGGCGATCAGCGCCTGGGCCGCCTCGATCCGGAACTTCGGCTTGCTGGTGCGGGCCGGCGGGCCCCGACGCAGCCAGGCCAGCTCCTTGCGCACCAGGTTGAGCCGGCGCTCCTCGGTCACGTTGGCGATCCGGGAGCGCTCGGCGCGGGCCAGCGTGTAGGCGGAGTAGCCGCCCTCGTAGGCGTGCACGCTGCCGTCGGCGACCTCCCACGTGGTGGTGGAGACCTCGTCGAGGAACCAGCGGTCGTGGGTGACGACGATCAGGCCACCGGTGCGGGCCTTCACGTACTCGGCCAGCCAGGCCACGCCCTCGACGTCGAGGTGGTTGGTCGGCTCGTCGAGCACCAGCAGGTCCAGCGGGCGGATCAGCTGGGCGGCCAGCGCGACCCGGCGCCGCTCCCCGCCGGACATCGGGGCGACCGGGGAGTCCAGCCCGATCCGGTCCAGCTCCAGGCCGGTCAGCACGGAGCGGACGGCGGCGTCCCCGGCCCACTCGTGCTCGGCGGCGAACCGGGAGGGCGGCAGGACGACGTCGCGCACCGTCGTCCCGGGCGGCAGCGTGCCGGTCTGGTCGAGGACGCCCATCGCCAGGTCACTGCGGCGGGTGACCCGGCCGGAGTCGGGTTCCTGGGTGCCGGTGAGGACGCCGAGCAGGGTGGACTTGCCCCCGCCGTTGCGGCCGACCACGCCGATCCGCTCACCGGCCGCGACCCCGAGGGAGACGTCGTCGAGGATGACCGTCGTGCCGTGTGCCTTGTGCACCCGTTCGAGGTTGACCAGGTTCAGGGGTGCGCTCATCACCACCCAGCATCCCAGGTCCGCGGGACCGGCTCCCGCCAGCCCGCGGCGGCCGGGTCGTCAGCGCCGCCAGAACAGGTGGTGGGTCACCCCGCTCGGGCTGGGGACGACCTCGTGGTGGAACCGGTCGAGCAGCTCGTCGGGCGACGTCCACAGCCGCGACCCGGCGCCGAGCTCGACCGGTGCCACGGCCACGTGCACGGTGTCGACCAGGTCGGCGTCCAGGAACTGCCGGATGGTGGTGGCTCCCCCGCCGAGCCGGACGTCGCGGCCGTCGGCCGCCGCCTTCGCCTGCTCGAGGACCGTGGCCGGCTCGCCGCTGACGAAGTGGAACGTCGTGTCCGACAGCGAGAAGGAGGGCCGCGGGTGGTGGGTCAGCACGAACACCGGCGTGTGGAACGGCGGCTCGTCCCCCCACCAGCCCCGCCACTCGTGGTCGCGCCACGGTCCGCGCACGGGCCCGAACTTGTTCCGGCCCATGATCTCGGCGCCGATGTTGCGCCCGAACTCACGCATGAAGAGGTCGTCCAGGCCGCGGGTGCCGCCGGGCTCGGTGCGGTTGGGCCAGCTCGCGGTGGCGAAGGCCCAGGCACCCAGCACCGCCGGGTCGGCGTGGCCGAACGGCCGCTCCAGGCTCTGGTGCTCTCCGGCACCGAAGCCGTCGCTGGACAGCATGACGTTGTGGACCCTGAGCAGCTGCTGCACGGAACCCTCCTCTGACGTGGTCGCTGTCAGGAGAGACCGGCGCCGACGGCAGGACTCATCGCCGCCGGCTCAGGCGAGCCGGGTGACCTCCACGGTCACGCTCGAGCCCTCGCTCCGGGGGCCGGAGAAGATGCCCTTGAGCGGGGGGACGTCGGAGTAGTCGCGCCCCCGGGCCAGGGTGACGTGCCGGGGTCCGATCTCCACCGAGTTCGTCGGGTCGTAGCCGTACCAGCCGCCGTCCCACCACTCCACCCAGGCGTGGCTCTCCCCGGTGACCGACTGCCCGATCGCCGCCGCGGGCTGGGGGTGCAGGTACCCGGAGACGTACCGGGCGGGCAGGCCCAGGGCACGTAGCAGGCCCACCGAGACGTGCGAGATGTCCTGGCAGACGCCCTTGCGGTGCGTCCACGCCTGCATCGCGTTGGTCTTCACGTTGGTCGAGCCGGCCAGGTACGCCATGTGCTCGTGCACGAAGTCGCAGACCAGGTGCGCGGCCTCGCGTGGCCCGGCGTCCCCGACGACGGCCCGCACCTCGGCGACCACCGGGTCGTCCATCGCGGTGAGCGGGGTCGGGCGCAGCATCTCCCCGTACCGGTCGCGCAGGTCTGGGGTGGCGAGGTCGGCCCAGTCGACCGCCTCCGGGACGTGCGGTTCCGGCCCGGCCTCCACCTCCGAGGTGGCCTGCACGACGAGCTCGGTGTGCGGGCCGTGGGTGTCGAACGCGGTGACCGTCGCCCCCCAGTAGTCGCGGTAGGCGTGCACCGTGGCCAGCGGCTCGATCTCCACGCGGGAGCGCAGCGTGGTCTGCCGGCTGCTGTTCTCCGGGGTCATCCGCGCCTCGTTGTAGGAGGAGCGGACCGGCCCGCCGTAGCGGAACGCGCTGCGGTGCACGACCTGCAGCCGCCAGCGGTCCCCCGGGACCCGCACCGGGCCGGACTGGACCTGCGACTGCGACTGGCTCTGGCGCTGCGGCACCGTGCTCACCCCGCGCCTTCCGGCACCCAGACCTGCGGTGCCTGTTCGGTGAAGAACCGGTTGGTGACCGCCTCGCTGGCCGCCGAACAGGTGCGCTGCAGCTCGTCGAGCCGGGCCGGCAGCCGCGCCAGGATCTCGTCGGTCTGCATGAACTCCAGCATCGTCCGGGCGCGGCCGACGATCCGGTGTGCCTCGCCGGCGACGCCGATCCGGTGGCCCTCGCGCACGTTCACCCGCTCCAGCTCGGCCAGGCACCCCTCCGCGCGCTCCAGCGAGGCGAACACCGAGCGCGGGAAGAGGCGGTCCAGCAGCAGGAACTCCGCCGCGCGGCTGGAGTTCACCGCTCCCCGGTAGGTGCGCAGGTAGGGCTCGTAGGCGCCGGTCGAACGCAGCACGAGGGTCCAGGACGGCGCGGCGTCACCGGCCAGCACCCGGGTGGACAGCATCCGGGCGGTCATGTCGACCCGCTCCAGCGACCGGCCCAGGACGAGGAACAGCCAGCCCTCGTCGCGGCTCATCGTGGCGTCGGCCAGGCCGAAGACCATCGCCGAGCGCTCCCGGACGAACCGGAACATCGAGTGCGGGCCGTACCGGCGGGCCATGGTGCGCTGCTGGGGCAGGGCGTTGTGGGTGACGTTGAGCGACTCCCAGATCTCTGCCGACAGCACCTCCCGGGCGCCGCGCGCGTTCTCCCGGGCGGCCGACAACGCCCCGGTGATCGAGCTGGGGCTGGCCCGGTCGAAGGCCAGCGTGGCCAGCACCCGCTCGGTGTCGGCCTCCTCGGGCGGGCAGGGCACCCCCATCAGCGCCAGCAGGTTGGCGCAGGCCTTCTGCTCGTCGATCCACGGGTCCTCGACCAGCCGCTGGGTGTGCACGTCGAGGATGCGGGCGGTGTCGTCGGCGCGCTCGACGTAGCGGCCGATCCAGAACAGCGACTCCGCGATCCGGCTCAGCACGGCGCACTCCCCCGGGGGCCAAAATCGCGACTTTGGCCCCTCGGAGCGTCCCCCAGCTCCGTCGGTGGGGCCAAAGTCGCGACTTTGGCCCTTTGCTGCTGCTGTTGCTGGGACTGGGCGAGGGCGTCGTCGTTGGGCGGGCCCGGGTCCTGGGCGGGCGGCTCGACGGGCAGGTCCTCGGTGGTGAACTCGATCCGGGTCACGTCGTGCTCGGGGGGCGGCTCGACCGCCGGCCGCGGCGGGGTGATCACCCAGGTGTCCTTGGAGCCCCCGCCCTGGCTGGAGTTGACCACCAGCTCCCCCTCGGGCAGCGCCACCCGGGTCAGCCCGCCGGGCAGCACCCAGACGTCGGTGCCGTCGTTGACCGCGAACGGCCGGAGGTCCACGTGCCGCGGCGCGATCCGGCCGTTGATCAGCGTCGGGGACGTCGAGAGGCCGATCGGCTTCTGCGCGATCCAGTCCCGCGGGCTGCTGCGCACCTTGACCGCGAGCTCCGCCAGCGTCTGCTCGTCGGCCCGCGGCCCGATCACGATGCCCTTGCCGCCGGAGCCGTCGACCGGCTTGAGCACCAGCTGGTCGAGGGAGGCGAGCACCCACTCGACGGTGTCCGGGTCGTCGAGCCGGTGGGTCTCGGCGTTGGCGAGCACCGGCTCCTCACCGAGGTAGTACCGGATGAGTTCGGGGACCCAGGTGTAGAGCAGCTTGTCGTCGGCGACACCGTTGCCCACCGCGTTGGCGATCGTGACCCGGCCGGCGCGGGCGGCGTTGAGCACCCCGGCGCAGCCGATCACCGAGTCGGAGCGGAAGTGCACCGGGTCCAGGAACTCGTCGTCGATCCGGCGGTAGATGACGTCGACCCGCTGCTGGCCGTCCGTCGTCCGCATGCTGACCTGGCCGCCGGAGCAGACCAGGTCCCGGCCCTCGACCAGCTCGACGCCCATCTGCCGGGCGAGCAGCGCGTGCTCGAAGTAGGCGGAGTTGTAGACGCCGGGGGTCAGCAGCACGACCGTGGGGTCGCCGACCCCGGACGGCGCCGACGCCTTGAGCGCCGCGAGCAGCCGGCCCGGGTACTCCGCGACCGGCTGCACCCGGTGGTCGCCGAACAGCTCCGGCAGTACCGAGGTCATCGCCGCCCGGTTGGTGATCACGTAGCTGACCCCCGAGGGCGACCGGAGGTTGTCCTCCAGCACCCGGAAGTCACCGGCCTCGTCGCGCACCAGGTCGATGCCGCTGACGTGCACCCGGACGCCGTTGGGCGGGACCAGCCCGTGCGCGGCCCGGTGGAAGTGCGCGCTGGTGGTGACCACGCTGCGCGGCACGACCCGGTCGGTGAAGACCTCGCCGGCGCCGTAGACGTCGGCCAGGAACGCCTCGAGGGCATGCACCCGCTGGGTGACCCCGCGCTCGATCACCGACCACTCCTGGTGCCCGATCACCCGCGGCACGATGTCCAGCGGGAAGGGCTGCTCCTCCCCGGCGTGGGCGAAGGTCACCCCGGCGTCGCGGTAGGTCTGCGAGAGGACGTCGGCCCGTGCGGCCAGCTCCTCCCCCGACATCGGCTGCAGCGAGCTGAACAGGCCGGTGTAGGGGGCGCGGGGCTGGCCGGGGGCCGAGAACATCTCGTCCCACAGCTCCCCGAGCGGGTAGCCGTCGAACAGGTCCGCCATGGGACGAACCTAGACAGGCCGTGTGTCCCACGCGTTTCGACGCGACCGGGTCGTGACCTGGCGCAGGTGGGCGCCGCGCTCGCCCTCCCGCCCGACCGCGCCGTCCTCCCGCACCGATGGCTGACCCCCTGCACCAACGCTGGTGCGGGGGGACGGGCAGTGATCAGGTGACCTGATCACTGCTGGAGAGGTGCTCAGGCCGAGGCGCGGCGGACGAGCGAGGTGTGGCACACCCGGGACTCCGCCGGCTCGCCCACGCCCTCGATCTGGCGCAGCAGCAGCTCGGTGAGCAGCGGCGTCATGTCGGTCAGCGGCTGCGCGATCGTGGTCAGCGGCGGGTCGCACCGGGTGGCGACGGCGGCGTCGTCGAAGCCGACCACGGCGACGTCCTGGGGCACCCGCCGACCGGCGGCGCGCAGCGCGCCCAGTGCGCCCACCGCCATGGGGTCCGAGGCCACGAAGACCGCGTCGAGCTCGGGATCGCGGGCCAGCAACGACTCCATCGCCCGGGCACCCCCCACCTCGGTGAAGTCGCCCTCCGCCTCCAGTTCCGGGTGCACCTGCCGCCCGGCGGCGGTGAGCGCGGCGCGGTGGCCGGCGAGCCGGTCGACCCCGGCGATCATGTCCAGCGGCCCGGTGATCGTGGCGATCCGGTTGCGACCGGTGGCGATCAGGTGGGCCGTGGCCGCCTCGGCGCCGCCGCGGTTGTCGGCGTCGACGTAGGCGACCGCGCGGTCGTCGAAGGGCCGCCCGCACATGACCAGGGGCACGCCGGCCTCGGCGAGGATGTCGGGCAGCGGGTCGTTGCTGTGCACCGACATGAGGATCACGCCGTCGACGTGGCCCTGGCGGGCGTACCGGCCGATCTTCTGCTGTTCCCGCTCGTCCTGGGCGGTCAGCAGCACCAGGTTCAGGTCGGTGTCGGCCAGCGTCGCGGAGACCCCCCGTACGATGCTGGCGAAGAACGGGTCGGAGAAGACCTGGGTGTTGGGCTCGTTGAGCACCAGCGCGATGGTGTCGGTGCGCCGGGTGACCAGGCTGCGGGCCATCCGGTTGGGCACGTAGCGCAGCTCGGCGATCGCCGACCGCACCGCCGCCCGGGCCTCCGGGCTCACCCGCGGTGAGTCGTTGACCACCCGCGACACCGTGGCGCGGGACACGCCGGCGAGCACGGCGACCTCGTCCAGCGTGGGCGACGCCGGCCGCGTGCTCATGTCGGTCATGGGTCTCCAGTGCTCCGGGGGTGGTGACCATGGTGCACCGTGAGAGCGCTCCCGCACAGCCCTGATCCGTTACCCACCCGTTACTTGACAGCCTTGTGTGGCCCAGACCACTCTGTGCGCCACGGCCGTGAGAGCGTTCTCACGAACCCGGTGGACGATGCAGCGGAGCACGCGTCCCGGGCCGACCCAGGAGGTCAGATGTTCCATTCCACGAAGAGCAGGGCGGCGTGGGGAGCGGCCCTGGCCGCGGTCCTGCTGACCGCCGGCTGTGGCGGTTCCGACGACGCGAGCGCCGACGCCGCCGACTACGACCCCGACGCCCCGGTCACCCTGACCGTCGGCACGTTCGGCACCATGGACCTGGACAACGCGGGGCTCTACGACGAGTACATGGAGCTCCACCCGAACGTCACGATCAAGCAGAACAACGTCGCCCAGTCCGCGGCCTACTACAAGTCGCTGCAGACCCGGCTGGCCGCCAACTCCGGCCTCGACGACGTCCAGGCCCTGGAGATCGGCTTCATCGCCGACGTCGTGCGCAACCACGCCGACGCCTTCGTCGACTTCGCCGCGGAGGAGAACGCCGACGAGCTCGAGGGCAACTTCTACGACTGGAAGTGGGGCCAGGCCTCCACCGCCGACGGTGAGACGATCGCTCTCGGCACCGACATCGGCCCGCAGGCCATGTGCTACCGCAAGGACCTCTTCGAGCAGGCCGGCCTGCCCACCGACCGGGCCGAGGTCGCCGAGCTCTGGCCGACCTGGGAGGCGTACCTCGAGGTCGCGGAGCAGTACATGGCCTCCCCGACCAAGCCCGCCGACAGCGCTTTCGTCGACAGCCCGGCGAGCATCTTCTCCTCCTCGGTGTACCAGGGCGACCTGGCCTACAACGACGAGGAGGGCAACCCGATCCCGGCCGAGAGCGACGGCGTGCAGCAGGCGTGGGACTACGCCAGCCAGGCCGCCGACGAGGGGCTGACCGCCAACCTCAGCCAGTTCGGTGACGAGTGGAACGCCGCCTTCTCCAACGGTGCGTTCGCCACGATCGCCTGCCCGGCGTGGATGCTCGGGTACATCAACTCCCAGATGGGTGAGACCGGGGCCGGCCTCTGGGACATCGCCCCGCTGCCCGGCGCGGACGAGAGCGCCAGCAACTGGGGCGGCTCCTTCCTCGCCGTCCCGGAGGACGGCCCGAACGCCGAGGCGGCCAAGGACCTCGTCGAGTGGCTGACGGCTCCGGAGCAGCAGGTGAAGATGTTCACCCGCGCGGCGCACTTCCCCTCCAGCCCGCAGGCGGCGGAGGACCCCGAGGTCGTCGGCGCGACCAACGAGTACTTCAACGGCGCCCCCACCGGGGAGATCTTCGGTGAGTCGGCCGCGAACATCCAGCGCACCCCGATCGGCCCGTACGACACCCAGATCCAGGAGGCGTTCACCACGGCGCTGACCGACGTCGCCGCAGGTGGTGCCGAGATCGACGAGGGCTGGGACAACGCCCTCAAGGCCGCCCAGCAGGCAACCGGCGGCTGAGCCCACCCGGCTCAACGCACCGCCGACCGGACGCGGTGCCCGGGAGCGTCACCCGCTCCCGGGCACCTGCACCGGTCCCGCCGTCCCGGCCCGCTCGCGCCCCCGGGACCCGCCCGGCCCGATCCGCGCCCACCGACACCGTCGAGGACCCTGCATGACCATCGCGAGTGGCACCGTCCGGGAAGCGGCGATCGCCGCGCCACCACCCGCCTCCGCCGCCACCTCCCCCGCCCGCCCGCGCAAGCGTCGGCAGCTGACCCGCAACCGCTGGGGCTACGCCTACGTCGCACCGTTCTTCCTGGTGTTCGCGGCCTTCAGCCTCTACCCGTTCATGTACACCGCCTGGGTCTCGCTGCACGAGACCAGCCTGTCGAACATCAACGGCGGCACCTGGGTCGGGCTGGAGAACTACCGCAACCTGCTGCAGAGCGAGTTCTTCTGGAACGCCACCCGCAACACCTTCACCATCGGGATCCTGGCCACGGTGCCGCAGCTGTGCATGGCCCTGGGCCTGGCGCACCTGCTGAACTACAAGCTCCGCGGCCGCACCTTCTTCCGCACCGTGATGCTGATGCCCTACGCGACGTCCATCGCCGCCGCGACGCTCGTCTTCTCCCAGCTGTTCGGCCGCGACTACGGCCTGATCAACACGATGCTGGAGGCCGTCGGCCTGCAGGCGATCGACTGGGAGGCCGGGACGGTGAGCAGCCAGGTCGCCATCGCGGTGATCGTCACCTGGCGCTGGACCGGCTACAACGCGCTCATCTACCTGGCCGCGATGCAGTCGATCCCCGGCGAGCTGTACGAGGCCGCGGAGATCGACGGCGCGAGCAAGTGGAAGCAGTTCCTGCACGTGACGATCCCGTCGCTGCGCCCGACGATCCTGTTCACCATCGTCGTGTCGACCATCGGCGCCGTCCAGCTGTTCGGTGAGCCGCTGCTGTTCGCCGGCAACGGCACCACCTCCGGCGGCGCCTCGGGGCAGTACCAGACGCTCGGCCTGCTGATGTACCAGCAGGGCTGGAGCAACTTCCACATCGGTCAGGCAGCCACCACGGCCTGGGCAATGTTCATGATCATCCTGGTGATCGTGGGGGTAAACGCCGTCATCGGCCGCCTCCGCAACCGGGCAGACCGGTAGGAGACCGGCATGGCGACCCTCGCTCCCCCCGTTCCCGATGCCGGCCGGAGTCCTTCCCCCGCCGCACCCGCCACCCGCCGCCGGCACCGGGGCGGCAGCAAGGCCGGCAAGCCCGGCCCGGTCACCTACACGCTGCTGACCCTGGTGGCGCTGGTGTCGATCTTCCCGCTCTACTGGACGCTGGTGGCGGGCTCGCACACCAACGCCGAGATCGCCGCGACCCCGCCGCCGTTCCTGCCCAACGCCAGCCTGTTCGACAACTTCCAGGCAGCCCTCGAGCAGGCTCCGATCGGCAAGGCGATCCTCAACTCGGTCCTGGTCGCCGGCAGCATCACCGTCGGCACCGTGCTCTTCTGCACGCTGGCCGGGTTCGCCTTCGCCAAGCTCCAGTTCCGCGGCAAGGGCGTGCTGCTGGGCCTGGTGATCGGCACGATGATGGTGCCGACCCAGCTGGCGGTGATCCCGCTGTTCATGATGATCGCCGAGCTGCAGTGGGTGAACCAGCTGCAGGCGGTCATCCTGCCCACGCTGGTCAGCGCCTTCGGCGTCTTCTTCATGCGGCAGTACCTGATCTCCGCGCTGCCCAACGAACTGCTGGAGGCCGGCCGGGTCGACGGCGCCTCGACGTTCCGGATCTTCTGGTCGATCGTCGTCCCGGTCGCCCGGCCGGCGATGGCGGTGCTGGCGATGCTCACGTTCCTCACCGCCTGGAACGAGTTCTTCTGGCCGCTCATCGCGCTGACCACCGCGAACCCGACGGTGCAGGTGGCCCTCGCCGGGCTGGGCTCGGGCTACGTGCCGCAGCGCTCGGTGATCATGGCCGGCACGCTGCTGGGCACCCTGCCGGTCCTGATCGTCTTCACGATCCTGGGCAAGCAGATCGTCGGCGGCATCATGCAGGGCGCGGTGAAGGGATGACCCGCTGCGCAGCTCCGTCCTCCCCCTCCTCCCCCCTCTCGAGAGGTGCCTGACCATGGCCACCGTGTCCTTCCAGCAGGCCAGCCGGATCTACCCCAAGGCCGAACGACCGGCGGTCGACGCCCTGGACCTGGAGATCGCCGACGGCGAGTTCCTGGTCCTGGTCGGGCCCTCCGGGTGCGGCAAGTCCACGTCGCTGCGGATGCTCGCCGGGCTGGAGGAGGTCGACACCGGGTCGATCGTGATCGGCGACCGGGACGTCACCGACTCCCCGCCCAAGGAGCGGGACATCGCGATGGTGTTCCAGAACTACGCGCTCTACCCGCACATGACGGTGGAGGAGAACATGGGCTTCGCGTTGAAGCTCGCCGGCATCTCCAAGGACGAGCGGGCCACCCGGGTGCGCGAGGCGGCGAAGATCCTGGACCTGGAGCCCTACCTGGCCCGCCGCCCCAAGGCCCTCTCCGGTGGCCAGCGTCAGCGCGTGGCCATGGGCCGGGCGATCGTGCGCAACCCGCAGGTCTTCCTGATGGACGAGCCGCTGTCCAACCTCGACGCCAAGCTGCGGGTGCAGACCCGCACGCAGATCGCGGCCCTGCAGCGCCGGCTCGGCACCACCACCGTCTACGTCACCCACGACCAGGTCGAGGCGATGACCATGGGCGACCGGGTCGCGGTGCTCAAGGACGGCGTCCTGCAGCAGTGCGACACCCCCGGTGAGCTGTACGACCGGCCGGCCAACGTGTTCGTCGCCGGCTTCATCGGCTCGCCGGCGATGAACCTGGTCACCGGGGACGCCGTGGACGGCGGCGTCCAGGTCGGCAACGCGGTGCTGCCGGTGCCCCGCGAGCAGCTCACCCGGGCCGCGGCGAGCAACGGGAAGGTGACCGTCGGTTTCCGCCCCGAGGCCGTGCGCCTGGCCGGCCCCGGCGAGGGACTGCCGGTGCGGGTCGACGTGGTCGAGCAGCTGGGCTCGGACGCCTTCCTCTACACCTCGCTGGCCGACGCCCCGGACGACGTCCTGCACTCCGCCGACCTCGTGGTGCGCACCGAGCCGCGGTCGGCCGTCACGACCGGGCAGCAGCTCTGGCTCAGCACGGACCGAGGTGCCGTGCACGTGTTCGACGCCCAGACTCAGCAGCGGGTCGACTGACCGAGGACCCCTCCGCTCGCACGTTCGCGGCCGGCCCCTGCGGGGCCGCCGCCACCGACTCCCGCACGGCCTGACCTCGCCGCGCGGTCCCCTCACGCCCCCGCAAGGAGCACTCCTGTCATGACCTCCACCGACGTGCGCCCGCAGACCGCTGCCGGGCTGACCTTCCCGCCGGGCTTCGTGTTCGGCGCCGCCACCGCCGCCTACCAGATCGAGGGCGCGGTCGACGTCGACGGCCGCGGACCGTCCATCTGGGACACCTTCAGCCACACCCCCGGCAAGACGTTCCAGGGCGACACCGGCGACGTCGCCGTCGAGCACTACGTCCGCTACCCGGCCGACGTCGCGCTGATGAAGGACCTGGGCCTGGACGCCTACCGGTTCTCCGTCTCCTGGTCCCGGGTGCTCCCCACCGGGGCCGGCGCGATCGAGCAGCGCGGCCTGGACTTCTACCGCCGGCTGGTCGACGAGCTGCTCGGGGCCGGCATCGCCCCGTGGCTGACGCTGTACCACTGGGACCTGCCGCAGGGGCTGCAGGACCGGGGCGGCTGGACGAACCGGGACACCGCCCTGCGCTTCGCCGACTACGCCGGCATCGTCTACGACGCCCTGGGCGACCGGGTCCCGCACTGGTCGACGCTGAACGAGCCGATGTGCAGCTCGCTGCTGGGCCACATGGCCGGCCAGCACGCCCCCGGCCACCAGGACCCGGTCGAGGCCTCCCGCGCGGTGCACCACCTGCTGCTCGGGCACGGCCTGGCCACGCAGGTCATGCGCGACAAGGGCGCCGACCACCTGGGCATCACGCTGAACTTCACGCCGATGTCGCCGGCGACCGACTCCGCCGCCGACGTCGACGCCGCCCGCCGGCTCGACGGGCAGCAGAACCGGATGTTCCTGGTGCCGATCGCCACCGGGGAGTACCCGGCCGACGTCGTGGCCGACCTGGCGGACGCCGGTGCGCCGCTGCCGATCGAGGACGGCGACCTGGAGGTCATCTCCACGCCGCTGGACTGGCTGGGCGTGAACTACTACTTCGAGTCGACGGTCCGCGGGCTCAGCGAGCCCAGCGGCAAGCACCCGACCTTCATCGGCGCCGAGCGCGTGCAGGACCTGGAGCCCGAGGGGCCGACCACCACGATGGGCTGGGGCATCTCCCCGGAGGCGTTCACCGCGCTGCTCACCCGGATCTCCGGGATCGCGCCCGGGCTGCCGCTGTTCATCACCGAGAACGGCTCGGCCTGGCCGGACGAGGTCTCCGCGGACGGCCAGGTGCACGACCCCGAGCGGGTCGACTACCTGCTGCGGCACCTCGCGGCGATGACCGAGGCGATCGAGGCCGGCGCCGACGTCCGCGGCTACTTCGCCTGGTCGCTGCTGGACAACTACGAGTGGGCCCGCGGGTACGCGCAGCGCTTCGGGCTGGTGCACGTCGACTACGACACCCAGGTCCGGACGCCGAAGGACAGCGCCCGCACCTACGCCGAGGTCATCCGCAACGCCAAGGACGGCGTGTGACGACCCCTCCCCCCACCGCCCGCCTCGCGGGACGCCGGGTGCTGCTCACCGGCGCGTCCCGCGGGGTCGGCGCGGCCGTCGCCCGGCAACTGGTCGCGGCGGGCGCCGACGTCCTCGGCACCGCCCGGGACGGGCGCCGGCTGGACGAGCTCAGCCGGGAGCTGGCCGACGGGCCCGGCTCCTTCACCGCCGTCGTCGCCGACCTGACCGACGAGGCCACGCCGCACCGGCTGGCCGAGGTGGTCGGGCAACGGTGGGGCACGCTGGACGTGCTGCTGAACAACGCCGGGGTGATGCTCGCCCGCGAGGCGCGCTTCGAGGACGAACCGGCCGGGACGCTCGAGGAGAGCCTGCTGGTCAACTGCGTCGTCCCGCACCGGCTGGTGCTCGCACTGCTGCCCGCCCTGCGCAAGGGCACCGACCCCCGGGTGGTGCACGTCAGCTCCGGGGCGGGCACCACCGAGCTCATCCGCGACGCCGGGATCGGCAGCTACCGGGTGAGCAAGTGGGCGTTGAACGGGCTGGTGCTCATGCAGGCCGCGCAGCTGGCCGGGGAGGTCGCGGTCAACGCCTTCGATCCCGGCTGGGTGCGCACCGACCTGGGCGGCGCGGAGGCACCGGGCACCCCGGAGGAGAGCGCGGCGGGCGCCCTGGCGCTGCTGCGCGAGCCACCGACGGTGACCGGCCGGATCTTCAAGGACGGCGCCGAGATCTCCTTCTGACCCGCCACCATCACTCGAGCCCTGGCCGGCACTCCGGCCGGGGCTCGAGTCGTCCGGAAGGACCCGCAGTGCTCGATCCGGACACCCGCCGGCGCGTCCTCGACTGCTTGCTGGTCTCTCAGCGCCACTCCTGGGACCAGGGGCTCACGGCCGCCGTGCTCGACGACGCCGGCGCGTCCGGCCCGCTGCGTGCGCTGGTCGACGACGCCGTGGTGCGCCAACTGCCCGACGGGCGGCTGGCCGAGCTGGACCCGGCCTGCGCGGTGAACGGCGCGGCGCTCGGTGAGTTCGTGGACTCCCTGGCCCACCGGCTCGGCGACCCGGCGCTGGCCGCAGCCGCCACCCGCCAGCACGGCTGGCTGCGGTCCGGCGCGCCGCGGGCGGCGGACGGGACGCTGTTCCACCTGGTCGGCAGCCGCCAGGTGTGGGCCGACACCGTCCACATGGTGGTGCCGTTCCTCGCCTGCCGCGGCGACGGGGCGGCGGCCGTCGCGCAGCTGGCCGGCCACCGCGCCCGGCTGCGCGATCCGGCGACCGGCCTGTGGGCGGCCCGCTGGGACGAGGACGCCGGGGCGTTCGCCGACCCGCGCGCCTGGGGCACCGGCAACGGCTGGGTCGCCGCCGGCGCGGCCCGGGCGGTGCGCTGGCTGCCGGGGGCCGCCGGCACGGCGGTCGCCGGTGAGGTGCGCGCGCTGCTGGACGCCGTCCTGCCGCTGCGCCGTCCCGACGGCCTGTTCGGCGACGTGCTCGACGACGCGAGCACCCCGGCGGACACCAACGTCGCGTCGATGGTCGCCCTCGCGGCGCTGACCGGCGCGGCCGAGGGCTGGCTGCCGTCGCGGTACGCGGTCGTCGGCAAGTCGCTGCTCGCCGCCGTCTGCGACCGGGTGGACGACCTCGGCCGGGTCACCGGCGCGAGCGCTGCCCCCCACTTCGACCGGCCCGGCCACTCGCCCGAGGCGCAGGCCTTCCTGCTGCTCGCCGACGCGGCCGCGCGTCGCTGGCAGGGCACCGCCGTCCTCGGCTGACGAGGTGGACGCAGCGCCCGGCCGCCCCGCACCACGGGGGCGGGGCGGCCGGGCACCTGCTCAGCGCAGCGGCGGGACCGCCAGCTGCGCCAGCTCCAGCGCCTGCTCCGGGAACCACGCACCGGCGGCGGGGTCGACGATGCCGCCCCACTCCGGGTCCGTGGTGGACCCGGCGATGCCGCGGTTGCACTGGCCGTCGGACTGCCCGGGCGTCTTCACCCACAGGTACGCGTCCAGCAGCGGGAACGCGGCAGCCGGCTGGGCGTCCGGGCGCAGTCCGAGGCCGCGGGCCGGCGGGTTGCACCAGGTCTGCGGGTCCGGGTACGCGGTGTCCGGGGTCCAGGGCCCCTGACCGTTCCGGCTGGTGTCGACCACGAAGTGCGCGGTCGGCGCCAGCTCGCCCAGCTGCTGGTCGTAGCGGCTGTTCACCCCGGCGGTGTTCGCCGTCGGGTCGGCCGCGGCGTCGCTCCACTCCTGCGTCGGGTCCAGTGCCACGCCCTGGAAGTCGTTGGCCGGCCCGCCGCTCCAGTACTGGCTGCCGCACTCCGACGAGGGCAGGGCGGCCACGGTGATCAGCGTCAGGCAGGAGGAGATCCAGGTGCCGTACTGCTGCAGGTTCGCCGTGTACTGGTAGTTGGAGACGTTCAGCGCGAAGCCCTGGAACTGCTCCACCTGCGCGGCGTCCAGCCGCTCGGCGATGTCACCAACGGCGTGCCAGCCGACGTGACCGGCGTCGAGGTAGACCAGCGCCGCGGGGTTGGCCCGCTCGATCGCCGCGGCGGCGTAGGTGATGTCGGCCAGCCGGCCCTCGTCGGTCGGCGCGGTGCCCTCGGGGTAGGTCCCGGGCGGGCAGTCACCGGGCATCAGCGCCAGCCCGTCGGGCTCGATGACGACGGTGATCTGCTGCCCCTTCCGCAGCCCGGCGGCGAAGCCGTCGACCCAGGCGCGGTAGGCCGCGTCATCGGCCGCCCCACCGGAGGAGTACTGCGAGCAGTCCCGGCCGGGGACGTTGTAGACGACGTAGGTGGGGACGGAGCGGGTCGCCGCGGCGAGGGCCGAGGCCCGCCGGACCTCGTGCCGGACCTGCTTCGGCGTCCCGTCGGTGAACCAGATCGCCTGCGGGGTGGCCGCCTCACGGGCGATGAGCTCGGCGTCGGAGAACCGGTGGTCCTGGGCGAGGTCGATCGTCTGCCGGACGGCGCCCGGGTCGGGCACCGTGGTGGTGAACCTCGTGTCCGGTGCGAGCGGCACGGCCGGGGCAGGCGCCTCGGCGACGGGTGGGGCCGCGGCGGCCGGGCCGGCCACGCTCAGCGGGCCGACCGCGATCACCGCGGAGACGGCCAGCAGCGCCGCCCTCCGGCGGCGTGGAGTCGAGAACATCGTCGTCCTGTCGTCGAGGAGACCACGGCGGGACCGCCGTGAGAGCGCTCTCTGAGACCGCCGCCCGCAACTGCTGACAGTGGGTGTGGGAGCGGTCACACTGTGCCCGGCGGGCGCGCACGGCGCAAGACGCGTTCGTACCGGAACGACAGAACCGCCGCGACTGGGGAAGACGCGGCCGCCCCGACGCCTTACCGTGTACCTAGTTGAGCCCTCAACAGAAGTGAGGCCGCCATGCCCGCCGTGACCGTCGAGGACACCACCACCCTCGCCCGAGTCCCCCTGCCCGCGCCCCGCACGGTGCGCCGCCGGGTGCGCTCGGTGACCACTGCGCCGTCCGGCTTCGAGGGCGAGGGCTTCCCGGTCCGGCGTGCCTTCGCCGGGGTCGACCTGCGCGCCCTGGACCCGTTCCTGCACATGGACCAGATGGGCGAGGTCGAGTACGCCCCCGGTGAGCCCAAGGGCACCTCGTGGCACCCGCACCGTGGCTTCGAGACCGTCACCTATCTCCTCGACGGGACGTTCGAGCACGCCGACAGCCACGGCGGCGGCGGCACGATCAGCGACGGCGACACCCAGTGGATGACCGCCGGCGGCGGCGTCCTGCACATCGAGCGGCCGCCGGAGTCGCTCGTGCTCAGCGGCGGGCTGTTCCACGGCCTGCAGCTGTGGGTGAACCTGCCCGCGGCGCAGAAGTGGGTGGAGCCGCGCTACCAGGACCTGCGGGCCCGCCAGTCGGTGCTGCTGACCAGCCCGGACGGCGGCGCGCTGCTGCGGGTGATCGCCGGTGACGTCGGTGGCCACCGCGGCCCGGGCAGCACCTACACGCCGATGGCGATGGTGCACGCCACCGTCTCCCCCGGCGCCTCGCTGGACCTGCCCTGGCGGCCGGACTTCAACGCGCTGGTCTACGTGCTCTCCGGCTCCGGCTCGGTGGGCGTCGACGGCGCCCCGGTGCACACCGGGCAGCTCGCCGTCCTCGGCCCCGGCGACACGGTGACCGTGCACGGCACCCGGCCCGGCGACCGGCACGCCGAGGCGCGCACACCGGACCTGGACGTCGTCGTCCTCGGCGGGCTGCCGATCCGGGAGCCGATCGCGATGTACGGGCCGTTCGTGATGAACACCCGGCAGGAGGTGCTGGACGCGATGACCGACGCCTCCGCCGGCCGGCTCGGCACCATCCCGGCCGCCCGCGTCGCGCACGGTGACGTGCACGGTCTGAGCGAGTAGGAAGGCGGCCATGAGCAACCTGGAGCCACGGCCGGCGCCGCACGAGCTGGGCGGGCGCGCCCAGGCGTCGGCCGGGCCGGCGCTGGACCTGCTGCCGGGCAAGGAGGTGCTGCTCGGCGAGGCCACGCACGTTCGCCGGCTGCTGCCCACGCTCGGCCGGCGACTGGTGGGCGCCTGGGCCTTCGTCGACCACTACGGCCCCGACGACGTGTTCGGCTCCGACGGCATGCAGGTGCTGCCGCACCCGCACACCGGGCTGCAGACGGTCTCCTGGCTGCTGGACGGCGAGGTGCACCACCGCGACTCGCTCGGCAGCGACGTGCTGATCCGGCCGCGGGAGCTGGCGCTGATGACCGCCGGGCACGCGATCGCGCACGCCGAGCAGTCGCCGGCGGTGCACCCGCGGTACCTGCACGGCGCGCAGCTGTGGGTGGCGCTGCCCGACGGCGTCCGGGACGTCGCCCCGGCCTTCGAGCACCACACCGCGCTGCCGGGCTTCGACTCCGACGGGGTCCGGGCGACCGTGCTGATGGGTGCGATGGCCGGCGCCACCTCACCGGGGACGGCGCACACCCCGCTGGTCGGCGTGGACCTGGCGCTCTCCGCCGGCGCCGACGTGGAGCTGCCGCTGGAACCGGACTTCGAGTACGCGGTGCTCACCGCCTCCGGGTCCGCCGACGTCGAGGGCGTGCCGCTCACCCCCGGCGCGATGCTCTACCTGGGCTCGGGCCGGCGCACGCTGCGGCTGCGCGCGGACGACGCCGCACAGCTGCTGCTGCTGGGCGGCGAGCCGTTCGAGGAGCGGATCGTCATGTGGTGGAACTTCGTCGGCCGCACGGGTGAGGAGATCGCCGAGTACGCCGAGCAGTGGGCCGAGGGCGACCGGTTCACCGACGTCCCCGGCTTCGACGGCCACCGGCTCGGCGCCCCCGCCCTGCCCCCGCTCCCTCTCAAGCCCCGCGGCCGCACCCGCTGACGACCCGAGGGGCCGAAGTCGCGATCTTGGCCCCTCGGTGGTCGGTGGCGGCGGGTCAGCGCGCGGCGGCGGCCCGGCGGCGCCGCCCGACCTCGCGGGCCGTGAGCACCGCCAGCCCGACGACGGTGAGGGGCAGCAGTCCCCACAGCGCCACTGCGGTGACCGCGGGCGCGGCGCTCGAGTCGATCGCGGAGAGCACCAGCACGGTGACGTAGACCGCGTACCAGGCCAGCAGCAGCCCGCCCTCCCAGCGCGCCAACGTGGCATGGGTGAGCAGCAGCGGCACGAGCGCCAACGCCACGACGATCATCACCGGCACGTCGAAGCGCAGGGCGGAGGGGTCGACCGGGAGGCCGCCCGGGGCGACGACAGCGGTGAGCCCGAGCACCATCCCGATGTTGAGCACGTTGCTGCCCACGATGTTCCCCAGCGCCATCTCGCGCTGACCGCGCACGGCGGCCACCACCGAGGTGGCCAGCTCCGGCAGCGAGGTGCCGACGGCGACCACGGTCAGCCCGATGACCAGGTCGGAGAGCCCCAGCGCCGAGGCGATCGTGGTGGCGGCGTCGACCAGCAGCCGGGCGCCGACGACCAGGAGGGCGAGCCCGGCCAGCAGGGAGCCGGCGGGGGGCAGGAACGAGCGCGGCCGGACGGGCGGCCGGGCGGCACCGGTCTCCTCCGGGGCCCCTTCGCTCTCCTCGGGGGCCCCCTCGCGCCGGCCGGCCCGCACCTTCCAGCCGAGGTAACCCGCGGCCAGGGCCACCAGCAGGATCCCCTCCCACAGCGCGACGGTGCCGTCGGCGGCGAGCACGAGCAGCAGGACCGACAGTGCGAGCAGCGCCGGTACGTCGCCGCGCAGCAGCCCCCGGTCGACGGCCAGCGGTGCGGCGAGCGCGGTGAGCCCGCCGACCAGCAGCACGTTGGCGATGTTGCTGCCGACCACGTTGCCGACCGCGAGCCCGGCCGCGCCGGTCAGCGCGGCGTCCAGCGAGACGGCCAGCTCGGGCGCGGCCGTGGCGAACGCGACCACGGTGAGCCCGATGACCAGCGGGGAGATGCCGGCCGCGCGGCCCAGGGCCGAGCCCCCGCGCACCAGGAACTCCCCACCGACGGTGAGCAGGGCGAGTCCGGCCAGCAGCTCGATCACCGTCACGTCGGAGCCGCTACCCAGCCGCCTCCGAGATCAGCCGTCGCCCCGCGACCGTTCCCCCACGGCCGACGACCGGAGAGGGGCCACAATCGCGACTTTGGCCCTTCGGCCCCCCTGCAGGGGCCCACCGCGAGCCTGCGAGTGGTGGGGGGGCAGGGGGGCCCTTCATCAGTCGGCGGCGCGGAGGGCGTCCCAGTGGGTGCGGCGGCGGGCCTGCTCGTCGGGGTCGGGCACCGGCAGCGAGGCGAGCAGCCGCTGGGTGTACGGGTGCTTCGGCGCGCCCAGCACCTCTGCCCCCGTGCCCTCCTCGACCAGCTCGCCGCGGTAGAGCACCGCGATCCGGTCGGCGAGCAGGTCGACGACGGCCAGGTCGTGGCTGATGAACAGCGCGGCGAACCCCAGCTCCCGCTGCAGCTCGGCGAAGAGCTCCAGCACCCGGGCCTGCACCGACACGTCCAGCGCCGAGGTCGGCTCGTCGGCGATGAGCAGCTCCGGCTGCAGCGCCAGCGCCCGGGCCAGGCTGGCCCGTTGCCGCTGCCCGCCGGAGAGCTCGTGCGGGTACCGGTCGCCGAACGCCTTCGGCAGCTGCACGGCCTCCAGCAGCTCGTCGACCCGCGGCCGGGCCGCGCGCGGGTCCTTGGCCCGCTTGTGCACCACGAGCGGCTCGGCGACCGCGTCGGCGATGGTGAGCAGCGGGTTGAAGCTGGACGCCGGGTCCTGGAAGACGAACCCGATCCGTTCGCGCACCGGCCGGAACGTGCGCTCCTTCATCCCGTTCATCTCGGTGCCCAGCACCGCCAGCGAGCCGTCGCTGACCTTGGTCAGGCCGGCGATCGCCCGCCCGATGGTGGTCTTCCCGCTGCCGGACTCCCCGACCAGACCGAGCACCTCGCCCGGCCGGATGCTGAAGCTCACGCCGTCCACGGCGACGAAGTCCGGGCGGCGCATCCGGCCGGGGTAGACGATCCGCAGGTCCGTCGCCTCGACGACCGGCGCGGCGCGCTCCCAGCCGGCCGCGCGCCGGGTGGCCCGCTCCCGGGTGCGCTCGACGCCCTGACCGAGCCGCGGGACGGCGGCCAGCAGCTGCTGGGTGTACGGGTCCTTCGGTGCGCTGAACAGCGTGCGGACGTCGGCCTGCTCGACGATCCGGCCCTGATACATGACGGCGACCCGGTCGGCCAGGTCGGCGACGACGCCCATGTTGTGCGTGATCAGCACGATGGCGGCGCCGAAGTCGTCCCGGCAGCGGCGCAGCAGCTCCAGGATCTCGGCCTGCACCGTCACGTCCAGCGCCGTCGTCGGCTCGTCGGCGATGATCACGCCGGGGTCGAGTGCCAGCGCCTGGGCGATGACGATGCGCTGCTTCTGCCCGCCGGAGAACTGGTGCGGGTAGTGGTCGACCCGGTGCTCGGGGTCGGGGATGCCGACCCGGCGCAGCACGTCGATCGCCTTGGCCCGGGCCTCCTTCTTGGTGTACTTGCCGTGCGCCCGCAGGCCCTCGGCGATCTGCCAGCCGATCGGGTAGACCGGGTTCAACGACGTCGAGGGCTCCTGGAACACCATCGCGGCGTCCTGCCCGCGGACCTCGCGCAGCTTCGCGCCGGACAGCGGGACGACGTCGTGTTCGTCGGTGCCGTCCTTGCTGCTCAGCACCACCGCACCGCGCACCCGCGCGGTCTCGGGGAGCAGCCCCAGGATGCTGCGCGCGGTGACGGTCTTCCCGCTGCCGCTCTCCCCCACGATGGCCAGCACCTCACCGGCCTGGACGGCGAGGGTGACGTCGTGCACCGCGGTGACGGTGCCGGCGTCGGTGGCGAAGGAGATCTGCAGGTCCTTGATGTCGACGACGCTCATGAGCGGGTCCCTCCTCCGTCCTGGCCGGTCACGTCCGGTCCGGCTCCCTGCCCGTCGGCGGGCTCGGCGCCGGTGGCGCCGGCCGGGGCCGGGTCCCCGGGTCGTTCGCCGGCCACCGTGACCCCGAGGCCACCCACGCCCGCCGCCCCCCTGGTCAGCGCGCCGCCGGGGACGGCGGCGACCTCGCCCTCCTCCGCCGGCTCCTGGTCGGCCACCCGGCGGCGGGTGCGCAGCCGGGGGTCGGCGAGGTCGTTGAGGCTCTCGCCGACCAGCGTCAGGCCGAGCACCACCAGCACGATCGCCAGGCCGGGGAACAGCGAGGTCCACCAGATGCCGCTGGTCACGTCGGGCAGCGATTGCTGCAGGTCGTAGCCCCACTCGGCGGCGGCGGTGGGCTGGATGCCGAACCCGAGGAAGCCCAGCCCGGCGAGGGTGAGGATCGCCTCGGACGCGTTCAGCGTGAGGATCAGGGGCAGCGTGCGGGTGGCGTTGCGCAGCACGTGCCGGAGCATGATCCGGCGGTTGCTCGCCCCGATGACCCGGGCCGACTCGACGAACGCCTCGGCCTTGATCCGCACCGTCTCGGCCCGGACCACCCGGAAGTACTGCGGGATGAACACCACGACGATCGAGATGGCCGCGGCCAGGATGCCGCCCCACAGGCTGGACTGCCCGCCGCTGATGACGATCGCCACGATGATCGCCAGCAGCAGCGCCGGGAAGGCATAGACCGCGTCGGCGATGACGACGAGCACCCGGTCCAGCCAGCCGCCGAAGTAGCCGGAGACCAGCCCGAGCAGCACGCCCGCGACGATCGACAGCAGGACGCCGACGACGATCACGTACAGCGCCGTGCGCGAGCCCCAGATCACCCGGGACAGGACGTCGTAGCCGCCCACGGTGGTGCCGAGCAGGTGATCGCCCGACGGCGGCTGCTGCGCCCCGAACAGGCCGTCCGCGTCGCGGAGCTGCGCGTACTCGTAGGGCGCCAGCAGCGGGGCGAACAGCGCGGTGAGCAGGAAGACGCCCACCAGCACCAGCCCGGCCACGAGCATGCCTCGCTGCAGGCCCACGCTCTGCCGGAGCTGGTGGACGACCGGCAGCCGGCGCCAGGAGCGGCGCCGGCGGGGCGCCGCAGTGGGCTCGCTCCCCGGTCCGGCCGCGGTCGGCACGGAGGTCACCGTGGCCATGTCAGTACCTCACGCGGGGGTCGATGAGCGCGGCGATGATGTCGACGATGAAGTTGGTGACGGCGACGATGACCGCCAGCAGCACGACGATGCCCTGCACGGCCACGAAGTCGCGGGCCTGCAGGTACTCGGCCAGCTGGAAGCCCAGGCCCTTCCACTCGAACGTCGTCTCGGTGAGCACGGCCCCGACGAGCAGGATCGCGATCTGCAGACCGATGACGGTGATGATCGGGATCAGCGCGGGGCGGTAGGCGTGCTTGCGGAGCAGCCGGGACTCCGCGACGCCGCGGGAGCGGGCCGCCTCCACGTAGCCGGTGCCCAGCGTGCCGATCATGTTGGTGCGCACCAGCCGCAGGAAGATGCCGGCGGTCAGCAGGCCCAGCGCGAGGGCGGGGAGGACGGCGTGCTCCAGGACGTCGGAGATGACGTCCCAGTCGCCGGTCTGGAACGCGTCGATCAGGTAGAAGCCGGTCGGGTTCTCCAGGAACTGCAGCTCGATCTCGGTGCCGGTCGAGGCCCGGCCGGCCACCGGCAGCCAGCCCAGCCCGGAGGCGAAGACCAGCTTGAGCAGCAGTCCGGTGAAGAAGACCGGCGTCGCGTAGCAGAGGATCGCGAAGACCCGCAGGACGGCGTCGGGGAAGCGGTCCCGGGAGTAGGCGGCCAGCATGCCCAGCGGGATGCCGACGATGAACGCCACGATCAGCGCGTAGACGGTCAGCTCCAGCGTCGCGATGCCGAAGGTGGTCAGCACCTCCAGGACCGGTCGCCGGTCGCTGAGGGTGGTGCCGAAGTCGCCCTGCACCAGGTTGCCCAGGTACTCGAGGTACTGCGTGAACAGCGGCCGGTCGTAGCCGGCCTCCCGGACCCGCTCGGCCAGCTGGTCGGCCGGCAGCCGCCCGCCGAGCGCGGCGGTGATCGGGTCGCCGGTGGCCCGCATCAGGAAGAAGACGGTCGTCACCAGGATGAAGATCGTCGGGAAGATCAGCAGGAACCGGACCAGCAGGTAGCTGCCCAGCCCCCCGCTGCCCTTCCGCCGGAGCCGCGGCGCGGGGTCAGGGGTGCCGGCAGGGTCGGCCGAGCTCCCGGTGCGTTCGGTCGTGGTGGTGGTCATCTCTCCCAGCCTGAGGTGGCGGCGGACATGCCGGTGCCCCGGGCGACCCGCGGACGGCGGGTCACCCGGGGCGGTCTGCTCCGGCTCGATCAGCCCTTGCTGAGGGCCCCGTAGCGGAACTTGAAGGACGAGTCGAGGGTGTCCTCGGCGCCCTGCACGTCGGTCCCGGTGACGGCGACCTGGGCCCCCTGCAGGTAGGGCAGCGTCGACAGGTCGTCGGCGACCTCACCCTGGATCCGCTCGATCAGGGCCTGGCGCTCGGCCGGGTCGGTGGTGGTCGCCTGCTCCAGGATCAGGTCGTTCACCTGCTGGTCGGAGTAGTGGTTGCTGAGGAAGTTCTCCGTGAGGAAGAACGGCGTCAGGTAGTTGTCGGCGTCGGAGTAGTCCGGGAACCAGCCGAGCTGGTAGGCCGGGTACACGTCAGTGGTGCGGTCCTTGGAGTACTGCACCCACTCGGTGGTCTGCAGGTTCACCGTGAACAGGCCGCTGGACTCCAGCTGGTCCTTGATCAGCGCGTACTCGTCACCCGAGGACGGGCCGTAGTGGTCGTTGGAGTACTGGAGGTCCAGCTCCACCGGCGTCTGCACGCCGGCCGCCTCCAGCACCTGCCGGGCCGCCTCGACGTCCGGGCCACCCGAGCCGTCGCCGTACTTCTCCAGCAGCGGCTCGACGGCGCCGGTGAGGCCCTCGGGCACGAAGGAGTACAGCGGCGTGTAGGTGCCCTTGTAGACCTGGTCGGCCAGCTCCTCGCGGTCGATCAGGTGCGCCGCGGCCTGCCGGACGGCGAGGGCCTTGGCCGGGTCGGCATCAGGGGTGGTCGCGCCGTAGGGCTGGGTGTTGAAGTTGAACGTGATGTAGCGGATCTCCCCGCCCGGGCCGTCGACGACCGTGACGGAGTCGTCGCCGCGCAGGTCCTCGACGTCGGTCGCCGCCAGGCTGCGGAAGGCGACGTCGACGTTGCCCTCCTGGACGTCGAGCTTGAGGTTCGACGAGTCGGCGTAGTAGCGGACGTTGACCGTCTCGGTCTCCGGCGCACCGAGCAGGCCCTGGTAGCCCTCGAACGCCTCGTAGGAGACCAGGTTGTTCTGGTCGTAGTTGGTGATCGCGTACGGGCCGGCGAAGGCGTTGCCCTCGACGATCTCCTGGTCCGGGGTCAGCGCGTCGGCGGCGAAGACGTCCTCGTCGACGATCGGGCCGGCCGGGCTGGAGAGGATCTGCGGGAACACCTGGTCGTCGGGCGACTTCAGGTTGAACACCACGGTGGTGTCGTCCGGGGCCTCGACGCTGTCCAGGTTGTAGAGCAGCGACGCCGGGCCGTTCTCGTCGTTGATCGCGACCATCCGGTCGAAGGAGAACTTGACGTCCGAGGCGGTGAGCTCGTTGCCGTTGGCGAACGTCAGCCCGTCCTTCAGCGTCACCGTGTACTCGGTGGGCGCGGTAAACTCGGCCGACTCGGCGATGTCCGGCTCGACGTCGGGGCTGCCCAGCGGCGTGTTCATCAGGAACGGGTAGACCTGGTTCATCACGGCGAACGAGCCGTTGTCGTACGAACCGGCCGGGTCGATCGTGGTGATCTTGTCGGTGGTGCCGACGATCAGCGAGTCGCCGCCGCCGGAACCGCCGCCGTCCCCGTCGTCACCGCCGCACGCCGACAGCGCCAAGGCCGTCGCCGTGATGCCCGCTGTGGCGACCAGCGCACGCCGGCCGCTCCTGGACACGGAGTTCATCCGCTACCTCGTTCTCATGGGGTGGCGGCCCGTGGGCGCAACGGTGCGCCGCGACGGCCGCCGATGGCCTTCTGGAGATGCATGACTAACACACCCTTCCCACGAGGTGGGACGGGTGGGTGGAGGCGTGATGGTGTTGTGACCGCCGAACGACCCGACCGAGGACGGGCCGCCAGCGGTCAGAAGCTCCCGCCGCCGCCGAAGTCACCGCCACCGAAGTCGCCGCCGCCGCCGAAGCCACCGCCTCCGCCGTCCCCGCCGCCGAAGCCACCGCCGTAGCCCCCACCGAGACCGCCGAGCAGGATGCTGCCCAGCATGCCGCCGGCCACCCCGCCGGCGACCCCACCGGCGAAGCCCCCGCCGCCGTACCCCCGCCGGGGGCCCGCGCCGTAGCCGGGGCGGCCGCCGTAGCCACCGGCCATGTACTGCTCGACGTCCTGCTGGGCAGCGGTCAGCGCCTGCCGGGCCAGGCCGTCCGCGCGCTGCGCCGACCGCAGCGCGGCGATCGGGTCGGCGGCGGACCGGGAGGCCTCGTCCAGGTGCCGTTCGGCCTCGGCGAGGCGGGTGCGCGCGGGGCTGCCCACCGCGCCGCGCCGGGTGGAGATGAAGTCACCGGCGACGGTGACCGAGGAGTCGGCGGCGTGCATGGCCTGCTGCAGGTGGGCCGCCGCCCGCTCCTGCTGCTGCCGGACGTCGCGCGCCGGCTCCAGAGCCGCTTCCAGGGCGAGATCGGCCTCGTCCAGCCGCCGGACCACGGCCAGCGGGTCGGGCAGGGCGCCGTCGCGCGGCTGCAGCTCCGCGGTGCTGCCGGCCAGCGCGCGCTCGGCGCGGGCCAACTGCTCCCGCAGGCCGGGGGTGTCGACGCCGCGGGCCAGCATCGCCTGGGCCTCGGCGATGTCCCGCTCGGTCTCCGCCCGCACCTCGTCGAACCGCGCGCCGCTGCTGTTCAGCTCCTCGGCCAGCCGGCGCACCGCGTCCAGCAGCGTCCGGCTCTGCGCCAGCGCGTCCTCCGCCGCGCGGATCGCCGGGACCGCCCCGGCGGGCCGGCCCTGGTCGAGCTCGGTCTGACCGGAGGCCACCGCCTGCTCGGCGAACTCCGTCCGGGTGCGCGCCTCGGTCACGTTGTCGGCGACCGGCGCCCAGGCCGAGCGCGCGTACCTCTGCTGCAGGTCCTGCAGGGTCGCCTCGGTGGCCGGGATCCGCTCCCGGACACCCTGGATGGCCGGGGTCAGCCCGGCCAGTGTCTCGGGCGCGGACTCCTGCAGGTGGCGCAGCTCGGCGTAGGCCTCCGCCTGCCCGGCCAGCCGGGCGTCGGCGGCCGCGGTGAGCTGCAGCAGCTGGGTGAGCATCCGGCGCTGGGTGGGCTCGTCCTCGGGGAACTCGTCGTCCAGCTCCTGGCGGAGGGCGAACGCCTGGGACAGTTCGGCCTTGGACCGGTCGAGCGCGTCCTGGAAACCCGCGACCGACTGCTCGCCGTACTGCGAGCGGGCGTAGGCCAGGTCGAGCTCGGAGGTCTTGATCGCCTCGTCGAGGTCGAGCAGCTCCTGGCTGGCCCGGAAGGTCAGCTGCTCGGTGGAGGTGCCGTGGTGCGGGTCGCGGGCCGCGGCCTCGGCGGCGGCGCGCTCCTCCGCCACCCGGGCGGCGGCAGCCTGCTGCTTCTTCCTCCGCCGGCTCTTCATCAGCGCGTACCCGCCACCACCGACGACGGCGATGCCGACCAGCACGGCGAGTGCTCCGCCACCGCCGCCGTCCCCGCCGCCCGCGGCGCCCGCGGCGCCCGCGGAAGCACCGTCGCCGGCCTGGATGCCCTCCGCCAGGGTCACCGCGGCGCCGGCCCAGTCCCCTTCGACCAGGAACGGCTCGACCTCGGAGCTGACGAAGGAGTCGAGGCCGGACTGCGTCACCGGGGAGCTCTGCCCGACGTAGTAGCCGAGACGCTCCTGCTCGGTGGCGACCGCGAAGAGCACCTCGTTGGTCCCCAGACCGGCCACGTCGAAGGCGTCCGCCGCCCACTCGGGGCCGGACAGCTCGCCGAAGTCCTCGACGTAGACGACGTAGAGCTGGGTGCCGTCCTCGGCCTGCAGCTCCTGCAGCGCCGACTCGACCTCGGACTCCTCGCCGCCGTCCAGCACGTCGGCCTCGTCGACGAGCTGCTCGGTCGGCGCGAACGGCTCGGCGGCGAGGGCCGGCCCCGCGGTCAGGAGCACGGCGGGCACACCGACGGCCAGCGGGACGAGCAGCCGGGAGAGAAGACGCATGGGTCCATCGTCGCCGATCACGCTGTGCTGGGGGTGGCCGAGGGCTCCGGCTCCGCCAGCCGGCCCCCGGTGGGTGCCGGCGGCGGTGGCCCCGCCGGGCCGGCGGACCTCACTCCTCGGCGACCTCCATGACCGAGAACACCGCACCCCAGGGGTCGGTCACGACGGCGAACCGACCGAACGGCGTGTCCTCGGCAGGCATGAGCACCTTCCCGCCGCCGGACTCGACCGCCCGGACCGCCGCGTCGGTGTCGGCCACCGCGAAGCAGGTGCTCCAGCCCCGGGGCAGCCCGTCGACCACGCCGCTCAGCCCGCCCAGCGGTCGGTCGCCGGTGGCGAAGGTGCAGTAGCCGCCGGCGTCCGGGACCTCCTCCCAGCCGAAGCCGAAGACGGCCGTGTAGAACTCCTGCGCCGCGGCCGGGTCGTCGACGGCGGCCTCGTTCCACACCAGTGCGCCGGGTTCGTTGAACACCTGGACCCCGGTGGTGGTGCCGGCCTGCCAGAGCCCGAACGGGCTGCCCTGCGGGTCGGCGACGATCGCCATCCGGCCGGCCGGGCCGACGTCCATCGGCGGGGCGAGCACCCCGCCGCCGGCCGCCGTCACCCGGGCGGCCGTCGCATCGACGTCGTCGGTGGCGAAGTACGTCGTCCAGCGGGACGGGTCGGCCGGGTCCTGCTGCGGACCGAGGCCGGCCGCCTCGTGCCCGTCCGTCAGGCAGAACAGGTACCCGCCGGAGTCGGGACCGGTGTCGCGGTAGGTCCAGTCGAGGACCGCTGCGTAGAACGACCGGGCGGCGTCGGGGGCGGGGGTGCCGAGGTCGACCCAGCACGGCGTGCCGGACGGCCAGGGTGTGGTGCGAGTGGGCATGACTGCTCCTCGAGTCGGGAGGCCGACCGTCCCACCGGTCACCGACAGTTCGACCGGCCCGGCGCGCCACGTCTGCCCGCCGCTGCAGCGGGTAGGGGCTCGGGCACCGCCCGAGATCAGGAGGCCCCGTGCCCGATCGCGTCCCCGCCGCCGACCTGCCCCCGGGCGCCGTGCGCCCCGCCGGACAGTGGGCGGTGGCCAACACCGGCGACCGGCTGGCCGCGGTCTCCCGCCGGTGCCGGCACCAGCTCGCCGACCTGGCCGACGGCCACGTCGACGCCGAGGGCTGCCTGGTCTGCCCGTGGCACCAGTCCCGCTACGACCTCTCCACCGGGGAGATGGTCACCGGCCCGCGCGGGTTCCTCGGCTGGCACGGGCCCACGCCGGGCTACTCCGGGCTGGTGAAGCGGTTCGGCCAGGTGGTCCGGCTGCGGGTACGCCGGGCGGTCCGGCGGGGCCCGGACGTCGTCGTCGAGCCCTGACCCCGCCGGCGCGACTCAGAAGGCGGGGATGACCGCGCCCTCGTAGTTCTCCTCGATGAAGGTCCGCACCTCGTCGGAGTGCAGCAGCTCCTCCAGCTGGCCGATCCGCTCGTCGTCCTCGGTGCCGGCGCGCACCACCAGCAGGTTGGCGTTGGGGTTGCCCTCCGCCTCCTCCAGGGCCAGCGCGTCCTCGGCGGGCACCAGGTCGGCGTCGATCGCGTAGTTGCCGTTGATCACCGCGGCGTCGACGTCGACCAGCGACCGGGGCAGCTGCGCCGCCTCGACCTCGGTGATCTGCAGGTCCTTCGGGTTGCCCTCGATGTCCAGCGAGGTGGGCGCGGCATCCCCGGTGTCGGCCAGCGTGATCAGGTCGTTCGCGGCCAGCAGCCGGAGCGCCCGACCGGCGTTGGTCGGGTCGTTGGGGATCGCCACCGTCGCGCCGTCCGGCAGGGCCGCGAGGTCGGTCAGCGACTCGGAGTAGATGCCCAGCGGCTCGATGTGCACCGGCTCCAGGGCGGTGAAGTCGTAGCCGGCGTTGGCCTCCTGCTCCTCCAGGTAGGGGATGGTCTGGAAGTAGTTGGCGTCGATCGACCCGTCGTCCAGGGCGACGTTCGGCTGGACGTAGTCGGTGAACTCGACGACCTCCAGGTCCAGGCCGGCGTCGTCGGCCAGCTCGTCGTCGATGTAGCGCAGGATCTCCGCGTGCGGGACCGGCGAGGCGCCGACCTGCAACGGCTCGTCCTCGGCGGACAGCTCGGCGCTGCCCCCGCCGCAGGCGCTCAGCACCAGGGCGGTCGCAACGGCGGCCGCAGCGGCCAGGGGGCTCTTCGAACGCATGATCAGTTCTCTCTCCTCGTGCAACGGGGACGGACGGTCAGGAGGTGGCGAGCCGGCGGGCCCAGCGGTCGCCGGCCCACTGCAGGAGCTGCACCACCACGAGCAGCAGGACGACGGTCGCGAGCGTGATGTCGGTGCGGAACTGCTGGTAGCCGTAGCGGATGGCGAAGTCGCCCAGCCCGCCGCCGCCGATCGCGCCGGCCATCGCCGAGTAGCTGATCAGCGCCACGACGGTGACGGTGACGCCGGCGACCAGCGACGGCAGCGCCTCGGGCAGCAGCACGGTGCGGACGACGTCGCGGCGGCGGGCACCCATGGCCAGCGTCGCCTCGACCTTGCCGTGCGCCACCTCGCGCAGGCTGGTCTCGACCAGCCGGGCCAGGAACGGGACGGCGCCGATGGTCAGCGGCACGATCGTCGCCGTCGAGCCGATGGTGGTGCCGACGATGCCGCGGGTGACCGGGGCGACCAGGACCAGCAGGATGATGAAGGGCAGGGAGCGGCCGAGGTTCACCACCAGTCCGAGCAGCCGGTTCACCAGCGGGTGCGGGGCGAGCGCCCCGGGCGCGGTGATGGTGAGCAGCACGCCGAGGGGCACGCCGAGCAGCACGGTCAGTGCGGTGGCGACGCCCACCATGTAGAGGGTCTCGCCGGTGGCGTCGACCAGCTGCGGGGCGATCCGGGACCAGTCGTTCACCGCTGCACGTCCGGGGCGTCGGCGAGCCGCTGGACGTCGGGCTCGCGGTGGGGGCGGGGTGGTGCGTCGTCGGCGTCCGGCTGGGGGCGCGGGTCACCCGCGGCGGTCCGCTCCACCAGGGCACCCCCGGCCCGCAGTCGCGCCAGCGCCGGGTCCAGCCGGCCGTCGTCCCCCTCGACCCGCAGCAGCAGCTGGCCGAAGCGCCGGCCGGCGACGGTCTCCACCGACCCGCCGACCACCTCGACCGACAGGCCGAGCTCGGCGGTCAGGGTCTGCAGGACGGCGCCGTGCGGGATGGCGTCGGTGACCGTGACCAGCACCAGGTCACCACCGACCCCGGAGCCGGCTGGTGCGGGCACCAGCTGGGCGGCCAGCGCGGAGTCCGGCCGGGCGAGCACCTCGGTCAGCGGACCGCCGTCGACCACCCGGCCGTCGCTCATCAGCACCGCGCTGTCGCAGACGGCACGGACGACGGACATCTCGTGGGTGATGAGCAGCACGGTCAGCCCCAGCTCGGCGCGCACCTGGCGCAGCAGCTCGAGCACGCCGGTGGTGCTGGCCGGGTCCAGGGCCGAGGTCGCCTCGTCGCAGAGGAGCACGGAGGGTCGGGCGGCCAGGGCGCGGGCGATCGCCACCCGCTGCTTCTGCCCACCGGAGAGCTGGGCCGGCCGGGAGGCGTGCCGGTCGGCGAGGCCGACCAGGTCCAGCAACTCGGCGACCCGGCGGCGGCGCTCGGTGCGGCCGACGCCGGCCAGCTCCAGCGGGTGCTCGACGTTGCCGGCCGCGGTGCGGGAGTCGAGCAGGTTGAAGTGCTGGAAGATCATGCCGATGCTGCGGCGGGCCTCGCGGACACCGGCGGCGTCGAGGTCGGTGAGCACCCGGCCGTCGACGGTGACCGTGCCCGAGGTCGGCCGCTCGAGCAGGTTCACCAGCCGGGCCAGGGTGCTCTTGCCCGAGCCGCTGGGGCCCACCACACCGGCGAACTCACCGCGGGCGACGGACAGGCTCACGCCGTCGAGGGCGACCACCTCACCGGCGGTGCGGCGGGCGGGGAAGACCTTGCGGACGTCGGACAGCTCGATCACGGGAGTCCTCGGGGGTGGAACGGACGGCGGGCACGGCTCGTCCTGCCGGGGTCCAGCGGGCTCGGCGCCGAACGGCGCGGCGCGGACCTCCGGTCAGGGGTGTCGGCTCACCGACAGAGCGTGCCGGCCAGGCGCATCAGATCGATGGCGCGACGACGCGTCAACGAACTGGGCCCGACCACCCGTCCAGCGTGCCCCGCGAGCGCCGCCCCCGCCACTTCCTGCGGCCGGCTGTGATCGAACGCTCAACCAGTACGGCCCGGCTGCAGGGGCCGGCACGAGCCCGGTGACGTGCTGGAACGGCCCCCTTGCAGGGGCCCGCGCCGAGCTCGGTGACCTGCTGGAACGGCCCCCTTGCAGGGGCCCGCGCCGAGCTCGGTGACGTGCTGGAACGGCCCCGCTGCAGGGGCCCGCCACGAGCGTGCGAGTGGTGGGGGGCAGCGGGGTCCTTCCTCAGGCGTCGATGCGGCGGCGGCCCTCGAACGCCCGGCCGAGGGTGACCTCGTCGGCGTACTCGAGGTCGCCGCCCACCGGCAGCCCACTGGCCAGCCGGGACACCGCCAGCCCCAGCGGGCCGACCAACCGGGCCAGGTAGGCGGCGGTCGCCTCGCCCTCCAGGTTCGGGTCGGTGGCGATGATCAGCTCGGTGACCTGGCCGTCCATCAGCCGGGTCATCAGCTCCTTGACCTTCAGGTCGTCGGGGCCGATCCCCTCGATCGGGCTGATCGCGCCGCCGAGCACGTGGTAGCGGCCCTTGAACTCCCGGGTCCGCTCGATCGCCACGACGTCCTTGGGCTCCTCGACGACGCAGATGACGTCGAGCGTGCGCCGCGGGTCACGGCAGATCCGGCACTGCTCGGCCTCGGCGACGTTGTGACAGGTCACGCAGAAGCGGACCTCGGCCTGCACCCGCTGCAGGGCGGCGACCAGCCGGACGACGTCGGCCGACTCGGCGGCCAGCAGGTGGAAGGCGATGCGCTGCGCGCTCTTGGGACCGACGCCGGGCAGCCGCCCGAGCTCGTCGATGAGGTCCTGGACAGCGCCCTCGTACACGGTTCTCCTTCGATGCGGGTGGCGGTGTGCGCACCCGGGTGGATCAGAGGCCGGGGAGACCCAGCCCGCCACCGAGACCGCCGGTCAGCGGGCCCATCGTGGAGGCGGTGAGCTCGCCGACGGCGCGCTGGGCGTCACGGATGGCCGCGACCACCAGGTCCTGCAGGGTCTCGACGTCGTCGGGGTCGACGGCGGCCGGCGCGATCGTGACGGCGCTGACCTCACCACTGCCGGTCATGGTCACCGTGACCAGCTCGCCGCCGGCCGAACCGGTCACCTCCGCACGGGACAGCTCCTCCTGCGCGGCAGCGAGCTGCTGCTGCATCTGCTGCGCCTGCTTCATGATCTGCTGCATGTCGGGCTGGCCACCGGGTCGCATGGTCCGAGCGTAGGTGCTGGCACCGACAGTCCGCCGCACGCACCGCTCCACGCGAGCCGACTTGGGGCGCGCCCGGGCTCGGTGGCAGGGTCGCCCCGTGACGGGCGACGGCGTGCAGGTCCGCAGCACCGTGGGCGGGGCACGCACCGGGCCGTGGTCGCAGCTCGCGCTCATCGCGCTGACCCAGGTGCTGGCCCTGGCCGTGTGGTTCTCCGCCTCCGCCGTGCTCCCCGTGTTGCGCCGCGACTGGGAGCTGGGCACCGCCGGTGGGGTCGGCCTCACCGTCGCCGTGCAGCTGGGCTTCGTCGTGGGTGCGCTCGTCTCGGCGACGACCGGGCTGGCCGACCGGGTCCGCCCCGAGCGGCTGCTCGCCACCGGGGCCGGGGCCGCCGCCGCGTGCACCCTCGGCGTCGCCGTCCTGGCCGACGGGCCGCTGCTCGGCGTCGCGCTGCGCTTCCTGACCGGGATGGGCCTGGCGCTGGTCTACCCGATCGGCATGAAGCTGATGGCCTCGTGGTTCGGCGCCCGCGGGCGGGGGCTGGCGCTCGGCGTGCTGGTCGGGGCGCTCACCCTGGGCTCGCTGCTGCCCCAGCTGCTGGTCGGCGTGCTCGGCGACTCCTGGCGGACCGTGCTGGTCGCCGCCGCGGCCAGCGGCGCGGGCGCCGCACTGCTCGCGCTGGGCCTGCTGCGCGCCGGACCGCACCTGTCGGTGGGCAGCCGCCCGCGGGCCGCGCAGGCCTTCGACGGCTTCCGGTCGGCCCGGCCGCGGCTGGTGAACCTCGCCTACCTCGGGCACATGTGGGAGCTCTACGCGCTCTGGACCTGGGCCGCGGTCTGGATCACCGCGTCCCGCGACGTCCACGACCCCGCCCTGCCGGCCGCCCGGATCGCCCTGCTGGCCCTGGTCGCGTTCGGCATCTGCGGCGCGGCCGGCTGCGTGCTGGCCGGCTGGCTCGCCGGCCGGTGGGGCCGGGCGCCGGTCGCCACCGTCGCGGTGTCCACCAGCGGCGTGTGCTGCCTGCTCTCCCCGTGGGCCTGGTCCTGGCCGACCGCCGTCCTCGCCGTCTTCGTCTGCGTCTGGGGGGCCAGCGTCATCGCCGACTCGGCGATGTTCTCCACCCTGCTCAGCGAGGTCTCCGACCGGCGCTGGGTCGGCACCGCCCTCACCGTGCAGACCGCGACCGGGTTCCTGCTCACCACGGTGACGATCAGCGCGCTGCCCTACCTGGCCGACCTGGTCACCTGGCGGTGGACGCTGGTGCTGCTCGCCGCCGGCCCGGTGGTCTCGGTGGCCGCGCTGGCCCGCTTCCGGGCACTGGACCGGGGACCAAGGGCCGCTGCCGGCTGACCACCCGGCGGGGCACGATGAGCGCCGACGGCGGGGATCTCTCCTGCGCCACGACGAGACAGGAGCAAGGACGCCGATGGACGTCGAGGAGACACGACTGCCCGGGATCGGGCTGCGGCACGACCTGGTGACCGCGCAGGGCCGGCGGGTCGGGGTCATCTCCCAGCGCAACGGGGCCCGGCACGTCGTCCTCTACGACGAGCGCGACCCCGACGCCACGGCGGCCACGATCGAGCTGACCCCGGAGGAGAGCGAGGTCGTCGCCGAGCTGCTGGGCGCGCCGCGGATCACCGAGCGGTTGTCGAGGCTGCGTGAGCAGGTGGAGAGCCTGGCCACCGAGGGCGTGCCGATCGAGCCCGGCTCCCCCTACGTCGCCGCCACCCTGGGCGACGCGGCCATCCGGACCCGCACCGGCGCCTCCGTCGTCGCGGTCGTCCGGGGTGAGGAGATGATCGCCTCGCCCACGCCGGACTTCCGGTTCCAGGCCGAGGACCGGCTGGTCGTGGTCGGCACGTCGGACGGCGTCGCAGCGGTCGGTGCCCTGCTCAACCCCCGCTGATGGACCTGGGGCACACCGCGGTCCTGCTGCTGGAGCTGGGCGCCGTCCTCTTCGGGCTGGGGCTGCTCGGCTCGCTGGCCGGCCGGATCGGCCTGTCCCCCATCCCGCTGTACCTGCTCGCCGGGCTGGCGTTCGGCACCGGCGGGCTGCTGCCGCTGGACGCCCCCGAGGGCTTCTTCTCCACCGGCGCCGAGGTCGGCATCGTGCTCCTGCTGCTCGTCCTCGGGCTGGAGTACACCGCGGGAGACCTGGTGGAGAACCTGCGCCGCCAGGCGCCGGTCGGGGTCGTCGACCTGCTGCTCAACGGCCTGCCCGGGGCCGCCCTGGCGTTGTTCCTGGGCTGGGGGCCTACCGCCGCGCTGGCCATGTTCGGCGTCACCGCGATCAGCTCGTCGGGGATCGTCTCCAAGCTCCTGACCGACCTCGGCCGGCTCGGCAACCGGGAGACCCCGGCCGTGCTCGGCGTCCTGGTCATCGAGGACCTGGCGATGGCCGCCTACCTCCCGGTGCTGACCGGCGTCGTCGCGGCCACGACCACCGGCGACGCCCTGCTGTCGGTCAGCGTCGCCCTGGCCACCCTCGCGGCCGTGCTGGCCGTCGCGGTGCGCCACGGCAACACGGTGACCCGGTTCGTCGGGGCGCGGTCCAACGAGATCCTGCTGCTGCGGGTGCTCGGCCTGGCGCTGCTGGTCGCCGGTGCCGCCGAAGCGGTGCACGTCTCGGCGGCGGTGGGCGCGTTCCTGCTTGGGATCGCCCTCTCCGGCGAGGTCGCCGAGCGGATCGGGGACGTGCTCGCCCCGCTGCGCGACCTGTTCGCCGCCGTCTTCTTCGTCTTCTTCGGGTTGTCCACCGACCCCTCCCAGCTGCCCGGCGCGCTGCTGCCCGCAGCGGCACTGGCCGCGGTCGGGATCGTGACGAAGTTCGGCACCGGGTGGGTCGCCGGGCGCCGGGCCGGCGTCGGGCCGCCCGGCCGGGTGCGTGCCGGGGCGGCGCTGGTCGCGCGCGGCGAGTTCTCGATCATCATCGCCGGCCTGGTGCTGGGCAGCGTGCCGGCGGCCTTCGGCTCGACGGTCGCCGCCTACGTGCTGATCCTGGCCGTGCTGGGGCCGTTGGCGCCGCGGCTGGTCGACCCGTGGGTGCGCCGCCTCGCCCAGCGTTCCGCCCCGCCCCGTTCCGCGCTGCCCCGGCCCTTGCCGTAGGAACCGGGGCGCCGGTCAGCTGTCGATCGGCCGCGCGCCGAGCTGGGTGCGCAGCAGCTGGAGCGCGGCGGCCTCGGGGTCCAGCGCCGGCGCGGAGTCCGCGGTGTCGCCGGAGGCCGCGTCGGCGGCCCGCTCGGCCATCAGCTCGTCGGCCTCGGCGGACTCCGCGGCCTGCACGGCGGCCCGTGCCGCCTCCGGCGACACCGGTGCCCCGCCCCCCGAGCCACCGCCGGCGGCCCCGGGCTGACCCGGCCCCCCGTCGACGACGGCCTGCACCTTCCAGCGGACGCCGAGCAGCTCCTGCAGCGACTGCCGGATGACGTCCTTGTTCAGGTCGTCGCCCAGCATCTTGGCCAGCGCCGGCGAGGTGGCCGCCAGGGTGAGCACCCCGTTGGTCAGGTCGTGGACCTGGGCGCTCTTGAGCAGCGCCTCGGTGGTGCGCTTGTGCCCGCGCACCACCTTGAGCAGCTCCGGCCAGATGCGCCGGACGTCGGCGGTGGTCAGCGCAGCGTCGTCGCCGGCGGGCTCGGCCGGCGTGGCCGACACCAGCGGCGTGGGCTCGCCACCGCGTGGCGCCGGCGCGGACTCCGCTGCGGCCCGGGGTGCCGGAGCGGCATCCGTGGCCGGCGCGGCGGCGCGGTGGGGTTCCGCCGCCGGGCGGGCCGGCTGCGGCCAGTCCTCGTCGTCGGTGGGCTCGGGCGGCAGCGGCACCTCGGACGCCGGCGCGCTCTCCGACCGGGGCCGCGGCGGCTCGGCGGCAGGCGGCTGGGCAGCCGGGGGCGCCGGGGCGGGTCCGCCCGGACGGGCGGTCACCGGCCAGCCGTCGTCGCCCTCCGGGGCCGGCGGCGAGGCCGGGGCCGGGGTGGGGGTGGCCGGCGCCGACCGGGCCTGCGAGGGACGGACGTACGCCGGCCGGCTGGTCGGCGCAGCGGCGGGAGACGCCACCGGCTCCGCGACCGGGGCCTGCGGGGCCTGAGCCTGCGGGGCCGGGGCCTGCGGGGCCGGGGCCGGGGCCGCCGGGGTGCGGACCGCGGGCGGCGGTGCCTGGACCGGGGCCGGCCGGGCGGGCTCGCGCACCGGCGCCGGGACGGCGGCGGCCTCCGGGCGACCGGCGTGCTCGCCGGCGATCGACATCCGCCGTTCCAGCCGCTCCAGGCGCTGCAGGGTGGCCGCGGCCGAGCCGTCGACCCCGGGCAGCAGCATCCGGGCGCAGACGAGCTCCAGGAGCAGCCGGGGGGCCGTCGTCCCGCGCATCTCGGTGAGGCCCTCGTGCACGGTGTCGGCCAGCCGGGAGAGTGTGGCCGAGCCCAGCGCCTGGGCCTGCCGGCTCATCACGTCGATCCGGTCGGGCGGGCTGTCGAGCAGGCCGTTGCCGCCGGCCTCGGGCACGGCGTCCAGCACGATCAGGTCGCGCAGCCGGTCCAGCAGGTCGGTGGCGAACCGGCGGGGGTCGTGCCCGGCCTCGACCACGCGGTCGACGGCCTGGAAGACGCCCGGCGCGTCGGAGGCGGCCAGCGCGTCGACGGCCTCGTCGAGCAGCGCCTCGTCGGTGACGCCGAGCAGGCCCACGGCCGACCGGTAGGTGACCCCCTCGGGGCCTGCGCCGGCCAGCAGCTGGTCGAGGATCGACAGCGAGTCGCGCACCGAGCCGCCGCCGGCCCGGACCACCAGCGGGAACACCGTGGGCTCCACGGTGACGCCCTCGGCCGCGCACGTCTTCTCCAGGAGGGCGCGCAGCGTGCTGGGCGGCACCAGCCGGAACGGGTAGTGGTGGGTGCGGGAGCGGATGGTCGGGAGGACCTTCTCCGGCTCGGTGGTGGCGAAGACGAAGACCAGGAACTCCGGCGGCTCCTCGACCACCTTGAGCAGGGCGTTGAAGCCCTGCGAGCTCACCATGTGCGCCTCGTCGACGATGTAGACCTTGTAGCGGCTGTGCACGGGCGCGAAGAAGGCCTTCTCGCGCAGGTCGCGGGCGTCGTCGACACCACCGTGGCTGGCCGCGTCGATCTCCATGACGTCGATCGAGCCGGGGCCGTCGGGGGCCAGCGCGATGCACGAGCCGCAGACGCCGCAGGGGGTGGAGGTCGGCCCCTGCTCGCAGTTCAGCGAGCGGGCCAGGATCCGCGCCGACGACGTCTTCCCGCAGCCCCGCGGCCCGCTGAACAGGTAGGCGTGGTTGATCCGCCCGCCGTCCACGGCGTTCATCAGGGGTGCGGTGACGTGCTCCTGCCCGACCACCTCGGCGAAGGTCGCCGGACGGTACTTGCGGTAGAGCGCCAGAGCCACGCCGCGAGGTTACGTGGCCGCACCGACGCTCCGACGTGCTGTCGACGCAGCGCGCCCGTCAGGTCGGTTCTCGGCCGTACGCCGGGTCTGCAGGTGACCGTCTTCCCGGTCGTCTCCGGACGGACCGGGACCAGCCCGGTCCTCGCGGGCGCGGGTGACGCCGACCTCGAACTGCCCGAGAGCCGGACCCTCGACGGCCGCACCCAGGAGCTGGTCCACCGCCCCGCCCCCCGGTGACGGCCGCTGACCTACATGGTCAGGCGCAGGAAGAACTCGATGGACCCCTGGTCCTCGACGCTGACGAACCCCAGGTCCGGCGGCTCGATGCCGTAGTCGGCGAAGGTCACCGGCACCGCACCCGAGACGTCCACGCCGTCGGCGGTGCGGACGACGGAGAGCTCGGTGGTCACCGGCTGCGTCGTGCCGGCCAGGGTCAGCTCGCCGGTCACCGGCACGGTGACCGGGGTGCCGCTGAGCTGGGGGAGGTCGGCCACCTCGGTGACGGAGAAGACCGCCGTGGGGTTCGCGGCGACGTCCATCACGTTGTCCCGGAAGTAGGAGTCGCGGCGGCCGCTGTCGGTGCTGATCGAGGCGACGTCGACGGTCACGTCGGCGTCGGCGAGGTCCCCACCGGACACGACGACGGTGCCGGTGACCTGGTCGGTCGTGCCGGCCACGGTGACGTCGGCGCCGTTGAGCACCTCGTCGACGCGGTAGCCCGCGGTGGAGTCCGGGGCGATGGTCCAGGTGCCGTCGGTGTCCGCGGCGAGCTCGACCTCCTGCGGCTGCGCCTGCACCGTCTCGGCCGGGGGCGCGTCCTCCGCGAGGGCGGCGTAGATCAACGGCCCGCCGAGAGCCCCCGCGGCGACCACCGCCACGGCCCCGCCGGTGATCCACCAGGTACGACGACTGGGCACGGCCACTCCTCCGCTCGAAGGTGGGTGCATCAGAGCGCACGAACCTGGGAGGAGCCTGAGAATCGTCCGGGAGAGAGAAAGGACCCCCCGCACACCCGCCAGAGCCCGCTTATCCTTGCTGCCTTCCGGCCCTGGGGAGGTTCACAGGGTGACGCCGCACGAGGGGTCGCCGTCCACTGTAGAGGACGCCGCCGAGACCGGAGCCGCCCTCCCCGTACGCTCCCGCCGCATGACCGGGCGCACCCCTCAGCCCGTCCCGCCTGCGCCGTCCACCCGCGGCTTCGTGCTCGTCGTCCTGGCCGCGCTGTGCTGGGGCACCTCGGGCATCACCGGCGACCTGGTCGCCGACCGCACCGACCTGGACCCGCTCGACGTCGCCTGGCACCGGATGGCCGTCGGCGCGGTCGCCCTGCTCGCCGTGCACCTGCTCGCCCGGCGGACCTCCTCCAGGCCCACCGCCCCACCGGTCCACTGGTCGCGCTCGCTGCGCTGGCGGCTGGCCGGCGTCGGCGCCGGGCTGGCGGTCTACCAGAGCGCCTACTTCGCCGCCGTGGCCACGGCGGGGGTGAGCATCGCGACGCTGGTCGCGCTGGGCCTGGCCCCGCTGCTGGTGGCCGTCGGTGCCGCCGCACTCGGGCACGGCCGGCCGGACCGGGCGACCGGCGTGGCCCTCGTCGTCGCCCTGGCCGGGCTGGTGCTCCTCGTGGGCGTCTCGGCGGGCGGCGACGGCGGGGACGCCGTCCTGCTGGGCGCGCTGGCCGCGATCGGCTGCGCGGTCGCCTACGCCGCGGTCGTGCTGCTGTCGGCCGGCGCACCGGCGGGCGTGCCGACGACGACGGTCGGCTTCGTCGTGGGGGCCGTGGCGCTCACCCCGGTGGCGCTGGCCGCCGGGCTCGACCTCACCGCCGACCCGCTGGGGCTGGCGCTGCTGCTCTACCTGGGGCTGGTGCCGACCGCGCTCGCCTACGGGCTGTTCTTCACCGGGGTGCGAGCTGTGCCGGCCGCGGTCGCCTCGATCGTGACCCTGCTGGAGCCGCTGACCGCGACCGCGCTGGCCGCCGTGGTGCTCGGGGAGCGGCTCACCCCGACCGCGCTGGCCGGGGGAGCGCTCATGCTCGGCGCCGTGACGGCGCTCTACCTGCGGAGGATGGGAGATTCGAACTCCCGAGGGCTTGCACCCAACCCGCTTTCCAAGCGAGCGCCATAGGCCACTAGGCGAATCCTCCAGTGCGGGGCCACTGTACCGGGCGGGTCCGCGGCAGTCAGCCGCTCCCCTCCGACCCGAGCAGCCTGCGGGGCCGGAGAGTGGTTGAGTGATCTACGGGACGGCGACCGCCGCACGGAACCGGACACCGGAGGGACCGACATGAGCAGCGCCGAGCAGGTGCGCCCCGACGTGGTCGCGGCGATCGTCACCGCGCTGGAGGAGACCGACCCCAGCAACCTCCCGCCCGACGCCACCCGCGCCGAGAAGGACGCCGCGAAGGACCAGTACCTCTCCGGCCTGGTCGCCGGGCGGGCGCAGCGTGAGCGGCAGACCCGGGCGTGGGAGCTGCTGCTGACCCGCAGCCACGACGAGCCGCCGAGCTGGCGGCAGCTGTTCGACGAGCTGCCGCAGAGCTCGGTCGACCAGCTGGGCGAGCTCTACGACGCGCTGCCCGAGGGGGCCCAGGCGGAGTACACGCGCCGGTACGGGGCCCCCGTCTCCGCCTGACCCGCGGCGCGGCCGGCGTGCGGGCAGGGCTGGGATGACGGCGCCGGGCGCCCGGGTGGCCGGGCGCTACCTGCTGCGGTCCCGACTCGGCGGCGGGGCCATGGGCGCGGTCTGGCTGGCCCGGGACGAGCTGCTGGGCCGCGACGTCGCGGTCAAGCAGGTGCTCATCCCGGTCGGCAGCGACCCGGAGGCGACCGCCGGACACCGCGAGGCGGCCATGCGCGAGGGCCGGATCGCCGCCCGGCTGACCCACCCGCACGCCATCGCGGTCTACGACATGGTCGACGACGGCGGGACGCCGTGGCTGGTCATGGAGCACCTGCCCTCCCGGAGCCTGGCCAGCGTGTTGGCGGAACGCGGCACGCTGCCCGTGCAGCAGGTGGCGCTGATCGGCGCCCAGGTCGCCGATGCGCTGGTGGCCACGCACGCCGCCGGGGTCGTCCACCGGGACGTGAAACCGGGCAACATCTTGATCGGCGAGGGGCAGCGCAGCGCCGGCCTCGTCAAGATCACCGACTTCGGCATCTCCCGTGCCCGCGGCGACGTCTCGCTCACCCAGACCGGCGTGGTCAAGGGGACGCCGGCCTATCTGGCCCCCGAGGTCGCCCGCGGGCAGGAACCGCGGGAGGCGAGCGACGTCTTCTCCCTCGGCGCCACCCTGCACGCCTGCCTGGAGGGGACGCCGCCGTTCGGGATGACGGAGAACCCGCTGGAGATGCTCCACCGGGTCGCCGGGGGCAACGTGGCCCGGCCGCGGAACGCCGGGCCGCTCACCCGGCCGCTGATGCGGATGCTGGCCAACGACCCGGCGAAGCGGCCGACGATGTCTCAGGCGCGCGACCAGCTGGCGAAGCTGGCTGCCGGCCGGGACGGCGACGTCACCGAGGTGCTCGCCGCGCGCACACCGCTGCTGCCGACGCTGGCCGACCTGCGCGCGGTGCCCGGTGCGGAGCCCGCCGGCGCGCCGGGCACACCCGCCGGCACCGACTCCCCCGCCACCGACTCCCCCGCCACCGGCTCCGCCACCACCGGCTCCGCCACCACCGGGACCCCCACCACCGGGACCCCCACCGGCTCCGCCACGACCGGGACACCCACCGGGGCGGCCGCCGCTGGGGTGGCCGCCGCTGGGGTGGCCGCCGCCGGGCCGGCGCCCCCGGCCGACGACCCGCCGTCCCCGGAGACGGGCGACCGACCGCGCACGGGCGACCAGCCGGAGAGCACCGACCGGCCGCGGGTCGCCGGTGCCACACCCCCGGGTGCTGCGGCGGCCGGCGCGCCGTCTGCGGCCGACCAGCCACCCTCGGGCACACCCGCACCGGGGCGCCGCCGCCGGTCCCGGCTGGTCGCCGCCGTCGCGATCGTGCTCCTCGCCCTGTCCGGCACGCTGGGCGCGGTCTGGTTCGAGGCCCGGAACGACGACGGCCGGGCCCCCGCGGCCGAGGCCAGCAGCTCGCCGTCGGCGCCGTCGTCCGCCGACCCGGCCCCGACGACCGAGGAGCCGGCGCCGACGACCGAGGAGGAACCGGTGGTCACCTCGGAGGCGCCGTCGACCTCCGCCGCCCCGACCCCGTCGGTGACCCCACCGCCGACGGCGCCCACCGCGGCCCCGACCCCCACACCGACGCCGACGCCCGCGGGTCCGGCACCGGGCTCCGCGGCCGAGGTCGTGCAGGCCGTCACCAGCTACTACGCGCTGCTGCCCGGTGACGCCGGGGCGGCCTGGGAGCGCACCGGGCCACGGCTGCGCGCGGAGATCGGCAGCCGGTCGGCCTACCTCGCCTTCTGGGACCGCTTCCAGAGCGTCAGCCGGGGGCCGGTGTCGGCGCAGGACGGGTCGCTCGTCGCCTCGGTGCCGGTGACGTTCACCGAGCGCGACGGCACCGTCATCGCCGAACAGCACCAGGTCACCCTGGTCCGCGGGGACGACGGTCGGCTGCTCATCGACTACGACGTCCCCGTCTGACGGACCCGGGACGCCAGAACGGCGGCGCCCCGGGTGGGGCGCCGCCGTTCTCGACTGACATGGCGGTGGCGGTGGGATTTGAACCCACGGAGGCTTGCACCTCACACGCTTTCGAGGCGTGCTCCTTCGGCCGCTCGGACACGCCACCGCCGGAGAGACTACAGGCCCCGCTTCGAACGGAAGAACGCACGTAGCAAGGCGCCGGACTCCTCGGCGCGGACACCGCCGGTGACCTCGGGCCGGTGGTTGAGCCTGCGGTCCCGGACGACGTCCCACAACGAACCGGCCGCCCCCGCCTTCGGGTCGTCGGCCCCGTAGACCACCCGCGCCACCCGGGCCAGCACGCTCGCCCCGGCGCACATCGTGCAGGGCTCCAGCGTGACCACCAGGCTCGCCCCGGTCAGCCGCCAGCCGTCACCGTGCACCGCCGCGGCGGTGCGCAGGGCCAGCACCTCGGCGTGCGCGGTCGGGTCGCCCCGCTTCTCCCGCTCGTTGGCCGCCTCGGCCAGCACCGTCCCGTCGGGCCCGAGGACGACGGCGCCGATCGGCGTGTCCCCCCACTCCTGCGCGGCGGCCGCGAGCTCCAGCGCCCGCAGCATCGCCTCGTCGTCGGTCACCGCCGGCCCGCCCACGGACGGGCCGACAGGCGTGCTTCGCCGCGAGTAGTGCTCTGGCGCACTGGTGCAGCCAGAGCACAACTGCGCGGCGAGGTCATGCCAGGTCCAGGCCGGTGAGCGCCGACAGCTCGGCGAGCGCGGCGGCGGGGTCGACGACCTTGATCGTGTGCATGCCCAGCGCCCGGGCCGGCTTCAGGTTGATGCCCAGGTCGTCCAGGTAGGCGCAGTCGGACGGCGCGAGCTCCCGGCCGACCTCCTGCGACAGGCGCTGCACCGCGAGCGGGTAGATCGCCGGCTCGGGCTTGCGCACTCCTTCCACCGAGGACTCGACGACGACGTCGAACAGCCCCAGCAGCTCGCCCAACCGGCCGGTGCGCTGCATCGGCGCGACGTTGTTCGACAGCAGCGCCAGCGGCAGCCCCGCCGTCCGCAGCCGCCGCACCGCCGTCACCATCGCCGGGCGCAGCTCCCCCGCCAGGGCAGCGAGCACCCGGCCGGCGTCCAGCGGGTGGCCGGCGGCGGCGGCCTCGGCCTCGAAGGCCCGCCGGAACCCCGGCTCGTCGAGCTCCCGGCGCTCGTAGCGGGCCCAGGCGTTGGTGTCCGGGTCGGTGCTGTTCAGGCCGACGATGAACCCGGCGGGCAGCTCCGCCTCCTGCTCGTAGGCGGCGAAGGCGGTCAGCGGGCTCTCGGTGAGCACACCGCCCAGGTCGAAGACGACGGCACGGACGTGGCCGGGGTCAGGTGCGTTCACGGCGCCGCGACCGCCCTGAGCTCGTCGGCGAAGCCGAGCCGTTCGGCGATGGCCAGCACGACCTCGTCGGCCCACAGCTCGTCGGAGTCCAGCAGCCGGCTCAGCTCCTCGGCCGGGAGCCCGGCGTCGGCCAGGACGTCGAGGTCACCGCCGGGCCGGCCCTGCTCGTCGGCGTCGAAGGCGTCGTCGACCGTGGTGCCGGTCTCGACCGGGATGCCGTAGCGCTCCACCACCTCCGCCGCGAGCAGGTGCTCCTGGAAGGTCGCGTCGGAGATCAGCGCCCGGACCATGCCGCCCGGTCCGTGCCGCAGCACGACGAAGTAGAGCCGGCTGTCGACGACGAGGACGAACGGGCCCGGCCAGCCGGCGGCGCCCGGGTCGCCGAGGGCCCGTTCCAGGGCCGGCAACTCGTCGTCGGCATCGGCGGCGAGGAGCTCGCACTGCCAGCGGCCGGCGGCCGAGCTGACCCGGACGGCGAAGCTCTCCTGCAGCGAGGTGCCGGAGTCGGATGGGAGGGCCATAGCCTGTAGATCATGGCCGACGCCCTCTCCGACGACAGCGCGCCGGTCGAGGTCCCCGCCGTCGCACCCGCGCTGTTCGCCGCCCTCGCCGCCGATCCGCTCGCCGCCCACCTGGGCATCGAGCTGGAGGAGGTCCGGCCCGGCTACGCCCGCGCGTCGATGACCGTGGGCCCGAGCCTGCTCAACGCTGTCGGCACCGCCCACGGCGGCGCCACGATGGCGCTGCTGGACGTGGTGCACGCCGCGGTGAGCAACAGCCACGGCACGATCGCCGTAGCCCAGGACGTGCACACCGAGTTCCTCTCCGCCGGCCGGTCCGGCGACCACCTGGTCGCCGAGGGGGTCGAGCTGCACCGGACCGGTCGCACCGCCGTCTACCGGATCGACGCGGCCACCGCGGACGGCCGCCCGGTCGCCACCGCCCTGGCCCGCGTCTTCCGGCTGGGCACGCCGTGGGAGACCGGCGAGGCGGCACCGTGACCGGCTCCTTCCCCGTCCCGACGATGCCGGCACCGCCGGTGTCCGTGGTCGGCCTCGGGCAGCTGGGCGGCTCCCTGGCCGCGGCGCTGGTCGCGGCCGGCCGGCCGGTCTCCGGCTGGGACGTCGACCCGGCCGCCCGGCAGGCGGCGGAGGACACCGGCGTGGAGATCCGCCGGGAGCTGACCGGCGTGGTCGTGCTCGCGGTCCCGCTGCCGGCGATGGGCACGGCGCTGACCGGGCTGCGGATCGACCCCGGGGCGACGGTCACCGACCTCGGCTCGGTGAAGGTGCCGGTGCTGGCCGAGCTGGGCGCCGCCCACGGGGACCGGTACGTCGGCGGACACCCGATGTGCGGCACCGAGCGCTCCGGGCCCGCCGCCGTCGACCCCACGCTCTTCACCGGCGCCCGGTGGGCGCTGTGCCTGGAGGCGGACACCGACCTGCGGCGCTGGCTGCGGGTCGCCGAGATCGCGCTGGCCGTCGGCGCCGAGGTGGTCCCGGTGACCGCCGCGGAGCACGACGACGCGGTCGCGGCGATCAGCGCCGTCCCGCACCTGCTGGCCGCGGCGGTGGCCGCCGCCGCCGGGCAGGCCGGCCCGCTCGCCCTCTCCCTGGCGGCCGGCAGCTTCCGGGACGCCACCCGGGTGATCGGCAGCGACCCGGCGTTCGTGACCGCGCTGGTGACCGGCAACGCCGGGCCGGCGGCTGCGGCGCTGGACCGGGTCCGGGCCCAGCTGGACCGCCCCTGGCCGGAGCTGGTCGCCGACGGGCACGCGGTGCGGGTGGCCGCGGCCGGGCGCCGGACGGTCCGGGTCCCGCTGGACCGGGCCGCTCTGCTCGCGCTGGGCCGGGCCGGCGGGGCGGTCACCCGGCGGCTGGCGGCCTTCGTCGAGGGCTGGGTGCCGGATCGGGCGTGATCCGCACGCGTGGGAGACGCCCGGACCGGGCAAGGTGACCGCCATGGACGACAAGGACATCCGCAGCAGGATCGAGGCACTGGTCGAGGAGGAGCACACGCTCCGCAACGCCAGCGAGCACACCGACGAGCAGCGCGCCCGCCTGCGGCAGATCGAGGAGGACCGCGACCAGCTGTGGGACCTCCTGCGCCAGCGGGACGCCAAGCGGCAGTACGGCGAGGACCCCGACGAGGCCCAGCCCCGCCCGGAACCGCAGGTCGAGAACTACCTCCAGTAACAGGAGGCCCCGGCCCGTCAGCGGTGGTGGTCGGCTCCCAGCAGGGCCAGCTGCCAGAGCAGGCGGGACCGGGGGTCGGCCACCGAACGGCCGGTGACCTGCTCGATCCGGCGCAGCCGGTGCATCACCGTGTTGCGGTGGCAGTACAGCTGGTCAGCGGCCCGGGTCGGTGACCCGTCGGAGGCCAGCACCGCGGTCAGCGTGTCCAGCAGCACGTCGCGTTCGTCGGGGGGCAGGTCGAGCAGCCGGCCCAGCGACTGCTCCACGAGCCGGCGGGTGATCTCCGGTGAGCTGCTGAGCAGCGCCTCGGGCAACCGGTCGTCGATCGTCACCACCCGCGGCTGGCCCGCGGGCAGCGTGCGAGCCGCGGTGTCGGCCAGCCGCCAGGCGGAGGCGACCGCCGAGGCGCCGTCCACCACGGCCGAGACGCCGACCGGGCCGGCGGCCAGCTCCGCCAGCCAGGTCAGCACGTCGCCGACCTGGCGGGTGCCCAGGGCCACGACCCCGACCTGGGCACCGGAGCGCCAGCCCCACACCGATCGGACACCCCGCTTCAGCAGCCGGGCGCCGGGGTCGGTGAGGTTCGGCCCCCCCGACTCGTCCGGGGGCGCGACGGCACACACCAGCCGGCCGTCCAGCGGCAGGGCCAGCAGCTCTGATGCCGTCCGGACGAACACCGGGTCACCCCCGCGGCCACCCAGCAGCCCGTCCAGCACCTGCTGCCGGGCCTGGTCGTCGATGCCGGCCAGGCGACGCTCCTCGGTCCGGTAGGCCTCGGCCAGCGCTGCACACTGCACGTCGTTGACGTGCCAGACCGACCCCGCCACCTCGAGCAGGACGTCGCTGTCGCCGGGCGCCTCGGCGGCGCGGGCCGTGGCCCGCAACGCCTCCCAGGTGACCTGCCCGCCGAGCCGGTAGGCGCGCAGCACCGTCTCCAGCGGCACGCCCTGGATCGCCCGGCGGCGGCCGACCTCGCGGGCCGCGGCCAGCGCTGCGCGCCCGCCGTCGTCGGCGTCGCCCATCAGGGTGCGCACCGCGCGCTCCAGGTTCGTCCGGCCGGACTCGAACAGCTCGGCTCGGACGACGGGCCCCTGCTCGGTGTACGCGCCTTCGGTGCGCTCCAGGATGCTGATCATCCGGGAGGTCATCTCGTCGAGCTGGCCGAGCAGCGGCGGGGCGAGTTGGGCAAGCCGCGCGGAGACCTCGGGTCGGAACGGTTGCACCCCGCCCCCCTTCTGTGACACACGGCACACTGCACAAGCAACCGGAGTGATCGCTGTGCTCCGCGCCCATTGTGACCGCACTCACCGCACCCCACCCTCGGGTGGTCGGATCATCCGACACTCGTTCGCCGCGCCATGCCCGGCGGACGGGGCACCCGAGGCAAAGGAGCCGTGGGCCCGTTGGCGCAGCCGACCCCGACTGCAGGCAGCACTGCGATCGACCGCACCGCTGCCCCGGACACCGACCGCGCCCCTTCCGCCAGCCTGGAGATGACCGGGATCACCGTCGCGTTCGGCGGCGTGGTCGCGCTCTCCGAGGTCTCCTTGGTGGTCGAGCCCGGCCAGGTGCACGGGCTGATCGGCCCGAACGGCGCAGGCAAGACGACCCTGTTCAACGTCGCCTGCGGGATCGTGCGCCCCACGGCCGGTGAGATGACCTGGCGTGGCCGGCCACTCCGCCGGCTGAAGCCGCACCAGCTGGCCGGCCTGGGCATCGCCCGCACCCTGCAGGGCGTGGGCCTCTTCCCCGGCATGACCGTGCTGGAGAACGTCATGATCGGCGCCCACCGGCACGCCCGCGCCGGCTTCGGCTCCGCCCTGCTCGCCCTGCCGCGCTCGGACCGTGACGAGCGGGAGCTGCGCGCCCGGGCCATGACCGCGCTGAGCGACCTGGGCGCCCAGCAGCACGCCGGCCGCTACCCCGGCGGGCTGCCCTACCCGGTGCAGAAGCGGGTCGCACTGGCCCGCGCCCTGGTCTCCGCCCCCGACCTGCTGCTGCTCGACGAGCCCGCCAGCGGTCTCGCCGAGGACGAGATGCACGAGCTCGGCGAGCTCATCCGCACGCTCTCCGGCCGGATGAGCGTGCTCCTGGTGGAGCACCACATGGACCTGGTCATGCGGGTCTGTGACCGGATCACCGTCCTGGACTCCGGGCGGCAGATCGCCGCCGGCACCCCGGCCGAGGTCCAGGCCGACCCCGCCGTCACCGAGGCCTACCTCGGCGACGAGGTGACCGCCGAGGAGGACGCGGCCGGCACGACCCCCACCGACGGAGGGCGCCACCATGCCTGACACCCGCGCGCACGGCAGCACCGCGGTCGCGACCGGCGGGGACACCGCCACCGCCCCGGCCCTGCTGCAGATCGAGGACCTCACCTCCTCCTACGGGGCGGTCCGGGCACTGGACGGGGTCTCGCTGACCGCCGACGCCGGCCGGATCACCGCCGTCCTCGGGGCCAACGGCGCCGGCAAGACCACCCTGCTGCGCACCGTCAGCGGGCTGGTCCGGAGCTCCTCGGGCCGGGTCGTCCTGGACGGAGAGGACATCACCTCCGCCTCTGTCGAGTCGATGGTCGGCCGGGGCATGGCCCACGTGCCCGAGGGGCGCGGCGTCATCGCCGAGCTCACCGTGCACGAGAACCTGCGGGTCGGGGCGCTGTTCCGCGGCAAGGTCGAGAAGAGCGAGTACGACCGCATCTACGACCTGTTCCCCCGGATCGCCGAGCGCCGCGACCAGCCGGCGCACGTCCTCTCCGGTGGTGAGCGCCAGATGCTCGTGATCGGGCGGGCGCTGCTGGCCCAGCCGCGGATCCTGCTGCTCGACGAGCCGTCGCTGGGCCTGGCCCCCCGGATCGTGGCGCAGATCTTCGGCCTGCTCCGCCGGCTCGTCGACAGCGAGGGGCTGTCGGTCCTGCTGGTCGAGCAGAACGCCCGGAGCGCCCTGTCGGTGGCCGACGTCGGCGTCGTCCTCAACCTCGGCCGGGTGGTCGTCACCGACTCCGCCCGCACGTTGATGGCCGACGAGGACCTCCGGCACGCCTACCTGGGCTTCTGACCCACCCCTCCCGAGCTCCCTCCGCACCGCCAGGAAGGCACCTCCTCCGTGCAGTACTTCGTGAACGTCACCCTCACCGGGCTGACCGAGGGAATGGTCTACTCGGCCTTCGCCCTCGCCCTGGTGCTGATCTGGCGGTCCACCCGGATCGTGAACTTCGCGCAGGGCTCGATGGCGGCGGCGACGACGTTCATCGCCCTCGCGCTGATCCAGGCCGGGCAGTCGTACTGGGTCGCGCTGATCGTCGCCCTGCTCTCCGGGCTGCTGCTGGGCGCCCTCGTCGAGCGGGTCGTCATCCGGCCCGTGGAGGGCGGGCCGGAGCTCAACGCGGTCATCGTCACCCTGGGCCTCTTCGTGGCCATCCAGGCCGCGATCGCGATCGTCTTCGGCTCGGCGTTCCAGTCCTTCCCGACCCCGTTCGGCCTGGAGGGCTTCCAGGTCGGCGACAACCGGATCGCCCTCACCCCGAACAGCGTCTGGGTGATCTCCGCGGTGCTGGTCACCATGGCGCTGCTGGTGGTGCTGTTCCGGTTCACCCGGATCGGCCTGGCCATGCGCGCCTCGGCGTTCGGCCAGGAGGTCGCCCGGCTGCTCGGCGTGCGGGTCGGCCGGATGCTCACCCTGGGCTGGGCGCTCGCGGCCGTCGTCGGCTCGCTGGCCGGGCTGCTGATCGCCGGCGGGGAGTTCGTCTACCCCGCCTACATGGACAGCCTGATCGTCTTCGGTTTCGTCGCCGCCGTGCTCGGCGGCCTGGACTCCCCCATCGGCGCCATCGTCGGCGGGCTGATCCTGGGCCTGGCTCTCAGCTACGTCAGCGGCTACGTCGAGCGGGGCAGCGCCCTGGTCAACGTCGCCGCCCTGGTCATCCTCATGGTCGTGCTGCTCGTGCGGCCCGGTGGCCTGTTCGCCAGCAGCACGGCCCGGAGGGCATGACGATGAGCGACCTGCAGAGCCCCACGAACACGACCGCCGAGGGCACCCGGGCCGGCGGCAAGGCCGCGGAGGAGGCCCCCACCGAGGCGACCGCCGGCGCCGACCAGCCCACCGCCACCCGGCGGCGCAGCCTGCTCCCCCAGTCGACGCTGCTGCGGCACCTGCTGGTGCTGCTGCTCGCGGCCGTGGGCGCGGTGGTGCTGCTGGAGATCACCGACCCGTTCACCAACTCCCAGCTGGCAACGCTGACCTACTACGCCATCGCGGCCGGCGGGCTGACCGTGCTGACCGGGATGAACGGCCAGATCTCGCTGGGGCACGGCGCCCTGATGGCGGTGGGCGCGTACACCACCGCACTGTTCCTCTCCGCCGACGAGCCGCTGCCGCTGCCGCTGATCCTGCTGGCCGCGATCGTGACGGCCACCGCCGTCGGTGCCCTGGTCGGGGTGGCGGCCGCCCGGCTGCACGGCCCGTACCTGGCCGGCGCCACGCTCGCCCTGGCCGTCGGCCTGCCCGGCCTGGCGATCTACTTCCACGACGTCCTCGGCGGCGAGCAGGGCATGCGGGTGCGAGCCCCCCGGGCCCCGGAGGCCTTCGGGTCCTTCATCAGCGCCGTCTCGGGCAACTCCGCGACCAACACCAAGTGGCTGGCCTACCTCGGCGCCATCTGCCTGCTGATCACCTACTTCCTGCTGGCCAACCTGATCCGCAGCCGGATCGGCCGCACCTGGCGCGCGGTGCGTGACCAGGAGGTCGCCGCCGAGCTCGCCGGCATCAACCTCGGCGCGTGGCGGGTGCTCGCCTTCGTGGTGAGCGCAGCGGCCGCCGGGCTGGCCGGCGGCGTGCTGGCCCTCGTCGTCCGGCTGGCCGCCCCCAGCGGCTTCACGCTGGTCCTCTCCCTGGCCCTGCTCACGGCGATCGTGATCGGCGGGCTCGGCAGCCTGCTCGGCGCCCTGCTCGGCTCGGCGCTGCTGGTCTTCCTGCCGCCGTTCGTCACCGACCTGGGTGCCGGGTGGGGCCTGGACAACACCGAGGCCGCCCAGCTGGCCCCCTTCGTCTACGGCGTGGTGCTCATCGTCGCGATGATCTTCGCCCCCGCCGGCTTCGTCGGCACCCTCCGCATGCGCTGGCTCACCCGCCAGGCGAAGCGGTCGGCCGCCCAGCCGAGCAGGGGGTGAGGACGACCCGACCTGACCGCCGATCCCGGCCCCCGCGACCCCCCACACACCCCCGGGCAACGAAGCCCGGGCAGCACCAGAGGAGAACCGTTGTCCAGATCCTCTCGACGTCTCATGACCGTCATCGCCGCAGCCACCGCCGCCTCGACCCTCGCCGCCTGCGGTGGGAGCGATGACGGCGGCGGGGACGGCGGCGGTGGCGGTGGCGGTGGCGACGCCAGCGCCAACGAGGCCTCCGACATCGGCATCACCGAGGACTCGATCAAGCTCGGCGCCCACTTCCCCCTCACCGGGGTGGCCGCGCCCGGCTACAGCGAGATCCCGACCGGCGCGCAGGCGTACTTCGAGTGCCTCAACCAGCAGGGCGGGGTGAACGGCCGGACGATCGAGTACATCTACCGGGACGACGCCTACAACCCGACGAACACCAGCCAGGTGGTCAACCAGCTGGTCCTCGAGGACGAGGTCTTCGCCATCGTCGGCGGTCTCGGCACCCCGACGCACAGCGCCGTCCTGGACTTCCTGAACAGCGAGGGCGTGCCCGACCTGTTCGTCTCCTCCGGTTCGCTGCTGTGGGGAGAGGACCCGGAGACCAACCCGTACACGTTCGGCTGGCAGACCGACTACGAGAGCGAGGGGAAGATCATCGGCCAGTACATCGCCGAGAACTTCCCGGACGCGAAGGTCGGGCTCTTCCTCCAGGACGACGACTTCGGCGAGGACGGCGAGGCCGGCATCCGGGAGTACATCGACGACCAGATCGTGGCCGCCGAGCGCTACACGCCGGGCAACACCAACGTCGGGCCGCAGATCGCCGCCCTGCAGGCCGCCGGGGCCGACTTCGTCGTCGGCTTCAACGTGCCCAGCTACACCGCGCTGTCCCAGCTCACCGCCCTGCAGCTGGGCTACGACCCGCAGTGGTTCTACTCCAACGTGGGGTCGGACCCGACGCTGGTCGGCAGCCTGCTGAACAACTTCTCGCAGGGCCAGGTGAGCGACGCCAGCCTGCTCGACGGCGCGCTGACCACCGACTACCTGCCGACGGTCGACGAGCCGGACAACCCGTGGGTGCAGGAGTTCCAGCGCATCTGGGACGAGTGCGGCGGCGAGGGTGAGCTGACCAACTACCGGATCTACGGCATGGCGCAGGCCTACACCACGGTGCAGGCCCTGCAGGCGGCCGGCCAGAACCCGACGCGCGACGGTCTGGTCGAGGCCATCGAGATCGCCGGTGGCGACTGGGAGGGCCCGGTGCTCGCACCGTTCCGCTACTCCGAGGACAGCCACATGGGCACCGCCGGCATGTCGATCAGCCGGGTCACCGGCGACACCACCGAGGAGGTCGAGCCGGTGCAGCTGACCGACATCGGCGGCGCGGAGATCGAGCCCTACGAGGGTGAGCCGGCCGAGGTCCCGGAGAACGGCATCCCGAACGAGGAGTCGGTGATGGACTGATCCAGGACCCCGTCCAGCGGACGGGTCCCACCGACGGGCCGTCGGTCTCCCCCCACGGGAGGCCGGCGGCCCGTCGGCCGTTCGGCACCAAGACGCTTCGACGGCGAAGTGTCGTCGAGTTGATCTCCGGGTAGGGCCGCGCAGACCCGCCGGGCACGGCGTGGGCTCGGCAGAACAGGAGCGGCAGATGGCGGTGCAGGGAGCGGTGCGGAGCACGCGGGACATCCGCCGGGCGGTGGTGACCGGCGGTGCCGGTTTCCTGGGCTCGCACCTGTGCGAGCAGCTGCTCGACCGGGGCGTCGAGGTGGTCTGCCTGGACAACTTCCTGACCGGCTCCCCGCAGAACGTGCTGCACCTGATGGAGCACCCCGGCTTCCGGCTGGTCCGCTGCGACGTCACCGACTACGTGCACGTGCCGGGGCCGGTCGACCTGGTGCTGCACTTCGCCTCCCCGGCCAGCCCGCTGGACTACCTGAAGATGCCGATCGAGACCCTCAAGGTCGGCAGCCTGGGCACGCTGCACACGCTGGGCCTCGCCAAGGAGAAGGGCGCCCGGTACCTGCTGGCCTCCACGTCGGAGGTCTACGGCGACCCGCTCCAGCACCCCCAGCGCGAGGACTACTGGGGCAACGTCAACCCGGTGGGCCCGCGCGGGGTCTACGACGAGGCGAAGCGGTTCAGCGAGGCGCTCACCACCGCCTACCGCACCTCGCAGGGCATCGACACCGCGATCGTGCGGATCTTCAACACCTACGGCCCCCGGATGCGCGCCGACGACGGCCGGGCCATCCCCGCGTTCGTCGGCCAGGCGCTCTCCGGGCGGCCGCTGACCGTGGCCGGTGACGGCTCCCAGACCCGGTCCATCTGCTACGTGGACGACACGGTGCGCGGCATCCTGGCGCTGGCCTTCAGCTCCGCGACCGGCCCGATGAACATCGGCAACCCCGACGAGCTGTCGATGCTGGAGCTGGCCCGCTGGATCGTCCGGCTCACCGGGTCGGAGTCCGAGGTCGGTTTCATCGACCTCCCCGTCGACGACCCCAAGGTGCGCCGGCCGGACACCGCCCTGGCCGCCGAGGTGCTCGGCTGGCACCCCAGCGTGCCCTCTGAGGAGGGGCTCCGGCGCACGGTGGCCTGGTTCGCCGCCCAGCGCGACGCTGCGGCCCAGGCCGGCTGAGCGACCCCGCCGGGGCCGCGACGGAGGGTGATCGGCCGAACGCTGAGGGCTCGGACGCCGACCGTCTGTCGGCCGGAACTGGGTAGAGTCCGGGACGACGCGATGCCCGCGTCGGCCCCGCGGCGTCCGCAGGGCACCTGCACAGCACCAGACACGACGGAGAACCCAGATGGGGCGGCACGCCCGTACTCCCGCCCGTTCCGGGACGGCCAGCCGACCAGCCCTGCTCACCGGGCTCGCGGTCGTGGTCGCCCTGGCCCTGATCGCCGGCGTCACCTGGTGGGCCACCGGCCCGGACGCCGGGACGGCGGAGGCCGCCGGTTGCGACGAGCCCGAGACGGTCCGCGTGACCGTGGCCCCGGAGCTCGGCACGCTGGTCCGGGAGCTGCTGGCCGAGCCGCTGCCGCTCAGCGGTGACGCGTGCGCCGTGGCCGACGTCGAGGCCACCGAGCCGCTGCAGACCCTGGCCGCCCTGGGCTCCCTCGGCGCCGACGCACTCCCCCAGGTGTGGGTGCCCGACTCCTCGCTGTGGGCCGCCCGCGCCAGCAGCGCCGACCTCGAGGTGGCCGGGTCGCTGGCCACCTCACCGCTGGTGCTCGCCACCAGCCGGGCCGCCGCCGACGAGCTGGGCTGGACCAGCAACGCACCCAGCTGGGGCGAGGCCCTGACCACCGGCCGGGCGCTGGCCGTGCCCGATCTGGCCGCCAGCGCCGAGGGGCTGTCCGTGCTGGCCGCCGTCCGGCAGTCGCTCGGCGGTGGGGAGGACGCCGACAACGCCGTGGTCGAGGCCGTGCTGGCCGCCGGGCGGGGCGACGTGCCCACTGTCGCCGACGCGCTGGCCACCGGCACCGAGAACGGGGCCGATGCACCGCTGGTGCCGGTCAGCGAGCAGGAGGTGCTGGCCGCCAACCGCGCCGCCGGCTCCGACTCCCTCGTCGCGATCTACCCGCGCGAGGGCTCCCCGTCCCTGGACTACCCGGTGCTGCGGCTGCCCTCCGCCGAGGAGGACTCCGCGGCTGTGGACGCCGTGGTCGACGCGCTGACCGCCGCCTCGGCCGGCGAGCAGGCCCGGGCGGCCGGCTTCCGCGACGCCGCCGGCACCGCTCCCGAGGGCGCCGGCCCCGGCACCGGTGTGCAGGAGGAGGCGCCGGAGCCGCTGGAGCTGGACGCCGCCGCGGTGCAGGGCCTGCTCGGCCGGCTGTCCAGCCTGGCCACCCCGTCCCGGCTGCTCACCGTCATCGACGTCTCCACCTCCATGAACGCCCCGGCCGGCGACGGCACCCGCGCCACGCTCGCCCGGGACGCCACCAAGAGCGCGCTCACCCTGCTGCCGGACTCCTACTCCGGCGGGGTCTGGGCCTTCGCCTACCAGCTCGACGGCGAGCGCGACTGGGTCGAGCTGGCCCCGCTGCGCACCTTCGGCACCGACGTCGGCGGCCAGACCCACCGGGAGCTGATCGACCAGCAGTTCGACACCCTGCCGAACCTGCTGGCGCCCGGCGGCACGGGCCTGTACGACACGACGCTCGCCGCCGTGCGTGCCGCCCAGGAGGCCTACGACCCGAACTCGGTGAACAGCGTCGTGCTGATCACCGACGGGACCGACGACGACGACGCGGCGGGCACCGACCTGCCCGTCCTGCTGGACACCCTCCGCGCCGAGGCCGACCCGGATCGACCGGTCAAGGTCATCGGGATCGCGCTCGGCCCCGACGCCGACCTCGAGGCGCTGGAGCAGATCGGCGAGGCGACCGGCGGTGCGGCCTACCAGGCACTGGACCCCGAGGACCTGCAGGGCGTGCTGTTCGACGCCATCCGCCGCCGCGGCTGACGAAGGGCCCTCTGCAGGAGGGGCCCGGTCAGGTGCGGGCGAGGAGGGCGTCGAGGGCTGCAGTGACCTCGTCGACGGTGACCCGGGCGAGGGCGGGGTCCAGCGTCGTCCCCCAGGGGTCGCCGGTGCCGTCGCCGTGCCAGCAGACGACGTGCTGAGCGCGGGGCGGTGGCCCCCACAGCGCCGGTGACACCGGGCCGAAGAGCACCACGGACGGACGGCGGTAGGCGGTCGCCAGGTGGCCCACCCCGGTGTCCCCGCAGACCACCACCCGGGCGGCGGCGACCACGGCGGCCAGCTCCAGGGACGTCGTCCGGCCGGCCAACACGGACTCCGGGCCCAGCCCGGCCTGCGCGGCCACGGCGAGGGCCAGTTCCCGCTCGGCCGGGCCGCCGGTGATCGCGACCTGCAGCCCAGCCGCGACCAGGTGCCGGGCCACGGCGGCGAACCGTTCTGCCGGCCAACGCCGGCCCGGGAACGCCGCTCCTGGGTGCACGACCGCGACGTCGCGCACCGGCGGCTCGACGTCCGGGACGGCGAGGTCCAGGGCGTCCGGGTCGCAGTCGACGCCCAGGCCCTCGGAGACCAGCCGGCACCAGCGGCGCACCTCGTGCTCGTCGGCGTGCCAGGTCGGCCCCGGGTAGCCGGGGCTGTCGAAGGTCAGCAGCCGCTGCGGGCGCAGCCCGGCCACGACGACGTGCGAGGCCGGGCCCTTGCCGTGCAGGTCGACGGCGAGCTCCGGCGGCGGGCCGGCCCAGTCCAGCGGCTCCAGCTCGACGGCCGGCAGCACCTCGTCGACGGCGTCGATCAGCGCGGCCAGCGGCTTCAGCGCCCGGGTGGTGGCCAGCACCAGCCGGTGGTCGGGCACCGCGGCCCGGATGCCCCGGATCGCCGGCACCCCGGTGAGCAGGTCCCCCAGCCCCAGCGGCCGCAGCACCACCGCAGAAGGGCCAAAATCGCGATTATGGCCCCTCGAGGGTGAGTTCATACCCGGGAGCGCTCGACCAGGGCGGTGGTCGAGTGGCCGTCCAGGTAGGGCAGGACGACGGCCTGCCCGCCCCACGTCTGCAGCACCGCGGCCTCCGGGAGGTCCGCGCCGGCGTAGTCGCCGCCCTTGGCCCAGACGTCCGGGCGCACCTGCTCGAGCACCTGCGCCGGGGTCTCCTCGTCGAAGACGACGACGGCGTCCACGAACTCCAGCGCCTCCAGCACCCGCGCCCGGTCGGCCGCGGTGACCAGCGGGCGGGTCGGGCCCTTGAGCCGGCGCACCGAGTCGTCGGAGTTGATGCAGACCACCAGGCAGTCGCCGAGCCCGCGGGCGGCCTGCAGCGTGGCGACGTGCCCGGCGTGCAGCAGGTCGAAGCAGCCCCCGGTGGCCACGACGGTGCCGCCGGCCGCGCGCACCCGGTCCAGCACGGCCGCCAGCCGGGGCGCCGGGCCGGGCTCGTCGGTGTCGGGGACGGGGTCCGCGACGGCCGGCTCGGCGTCCCAGGCGGTGGCCCCGCCGCGGGCGACGAACGTCCCGGCCGCGGCGACCGCCGCGGTGACCGCCTCACCGGTGACCGCGCCACCGGCCAGCGCCACGGTCACCGCGGCGGCGAAGGCGTCGCCGGCGCCGCACGGGTCCCCGCCGGTGACCGGGGTGGCGGGGACGACCATCGGCGCGCCCTCGCCGTAGGAGAGCAGTGCGCCGCGGGCACCGAGGGTGATCGCGACGGCGCCGACCCCCCAGTGCGCGATGAGCGCCTGGGCCCGGGCGCCGACCGCGGCGAGCCCCTCGCCGGTCACGTCGAGTCCGGCCGCCCGGGTCGCCTCGGCACCGTTGGGGGTGACCAGCCGGGCCGAGGGCACCGGCTCCGCGCCGCGCGGGTGCGGGTCCCAGACCACCGGGCCCGAGGCGGCGGAGAGCGCGGCCCGCACGTCGGGGGCCGACGTCGTGCCGCGGCCGTAGTCGGCGACCAGCACGGCGGCGGCGTCCCCGATCGCCGTCGCGGCGGCGGCGGGCAGCGCGCCGAAGGTGGCGACCGCTCCCCCGCTGTCCAGCCGGGCGACGGAGTGGTCACCGACCCGGATCCGCTGCTTGACCGGGGTGGCGCTGCTGGCCGGGATCTCGATCAGCCGGACCCGGCCGTCGAGCAGGGCCCGCAGCCGGGCGGCGCCCTCGTCGTCGGCGAGCGGGGTGACCAGCACGACCTCCCGGCCACCGGCGGACCGCGCGGCGAGCACGGCGGCCAGCGCGGCCCCGCCCGGGCGTTCGCGGGTCTCGACGTCCTCGACCACCGGCACCGGGGCGTCGGGGGTCAGCCGGGTCGCCGTCCCGACCAGGTCGACGTCCAGCAGGGCGTCACCGACCACGACGATCGGCCGGGAGGGCGCGCGGGTCACGAGACCACCTCGACGTGGTTGCGGGTGGAGATCCGGGGTGAGTCGGCGAGCACGGCGGCGTCGAAGGCGGCGCACAGCAGGTGCAGCGCGACCAGGTGGCACTCCTGCACCGTCGCGGTCCACGGCGAGTCGATGGCGACCGTCTCGTCGGCGACGGCGGCCAGCGGGTTGGGCGCGGGCCCGGTCATCGCCAGCACGGTGATCCCGCACTCGCGGGCGCGGCGGGCCGCGGCGACCGCGTTGGGGCTGCGGCCGCTGGTCGACAGCAGCACCAGCACGTCGCCGTCCCGGCCGTGGGCCTCGACCTGCCGGGCGAACAGCTCGTCGGCCGGGTAGTCGTTGGCGATCGCCGTCAGCGACGAGGTCTCGGCGGTCAGGCAGATCGCGGAGAACGGCGGGCGGTCGGCGCGGTAGCGGCCGACCAGCTCGGCGGTGAGGTGCTGTGCCTGCGCCGCGCTGCCGCCGTTCCCGGCGGCCAGCAGCCGGCCCCGGGCCGGCCCGGTCAGCACGTCGGCGAGCAGCCGGCCCCAGCGGTCCAGCGTCTCGATCTGCTCGTCGAGGCCGCGCAATGCGGTGCTCAGCGAGGCGACGTGGTCGCGCCCGGTGAGGTGCGTGCAGGTGTCGGGCGAGACGACCTCGCGGTCGGCGGAGGGGGCGGTGCTCATGACGGTCCTTCCAGCGCGGGGGTTCATCGGGCGGCCTCCACCGGGGTCCGGGCGGAGACCACCTGTCGGTACACGGCGTCGGTGTCGGCGACGACCCGGGACCAGCGGTAGCGGGTCCGGGCGCGGGTGACGCCGGCGGCGCCGTAGGCGACCCGCCGCTCGTCGTCGGCGAGCAGGGCGGCCAGCGCCTGCCCGAGGGCGTCGGGGTCACGGGGTGGGACGAGGTCGCCGGTCACGCCGTCGGCGACGGTGTCGACCAGCCCGCCGACGGCGGTGGCCACGACCGGCCGGCCGCAGGCCATCGCCTCCAGCGGGGTGATGCCGAAGGGCTCGTACCAGGGCACCGCCAGGACGACGTCGGCCGAGCGGATCCAGCCGGGCACGTCGGCCCGGGACACCGCGCCGGTGAAGACCAGCCGGTCGCCGACGCCGAGCTCGGCGGCGATCGCCCGCAGCCGGCCGACCTCCGGGTCGGTGTCGAGCTCGTCGGTCGGCGGGCCGCCCACGACGACCAGCTCCGCGTCGGGGACCGCGGCCAGCGCCCGGACGGCGTCCTCCTGGCCCTTGCGCTCGACCAGCCGACCCAGCACGAGCAGCCGCGGGTGGCCGGCGTGCGGGGCGACCGGGCCGCTCGGGGTGAAGACGTCGGTGTCCACCCCGCACGGCACGATCGACACCCGGTCGCTGGAGAGCCCGAGCCGGCGCAGCTCGAACACCTCGTCGCTGCAGGTGGCGACCACGTGGTCGACGTCGGCGCACAGCCCGCGTTCCAGGTCGATCCGCTGTTCGGGGGACGTGTCGGCGTCGCCCTGGTGCCGGCGCTTGACCGAGCCGAGGGCGTGGAAGGTCTGCAGCACCGGGATGCCCAGGCCGGACGCGGCCTGCACCGAGGCCAAGCCGCTCATCCAGAAGTGCGCGTGCACGACGTCCGGCCGGGTCTGTGACCACTCGGCGCGCAGCACGTCGGCGAAGGTCGCCATGTGCTGGAGCAGCTCGTCCTTGGGCACGACCCGGGCCGGCCCGGCGGCGACGTGCGCGACGTCGTAGCCGTCGGCCGTCGTGACCCGGTCGGGCAACGCGGCGTCGTCCCGGCGGGTGTGCACGGTGACCTGGTGCCCGCGCTGGGCCAGGCCGGCGGCGAGCGCCGCCACGTGCACGTTCTGCCCGCCGGCGTCGACGCCGCCGATCGCGGCCAGCGGCGAGGCGTGCTCGCTCACCAGGTCGATCCTCATCGGGTCACCTCCGCGAGCAGCGCGTCCCAGTCGGCCAGGAACCGGTCCAGCCCGTACCGCTCCAGCGCCGCGGCGCGGGCGGCCTTGCCGGCCAGCCGCGCGGCGTCCGGCTCGGCGACGAAGTGCCGGACCGCCTCGGCCAGCCGCTCGGGCCGGGTGGAGAGCACCCCGGCGTCGGGCGGCACCGCCTCGACGGCCTCGGTGGTGGCCAGCCCGACGACCGGCATGCCCAGGTGCATCGCCTCCAGCAGCGACAGCCCCAGGGAGGTCCAGCGCACCGGGTGCACGTAGACCCGGCGGCGGGCGAGCTCGTCGTGCATGGCGGCCTGCGGCGGGTCGTCGTACAGGCCCACCCGGTCGGGATCCAGCCCGTAGCGCTCGTGCAGCCCGGCCAGGCCCATGCCGAACACGTCCAGCGGCGCGGCCGCGGACAGCAGCGGCAACAGGTCGCCGCCGGTGTACCGGCCCCGGCGGACCGGCTCGTTGACCACCACGCCGGCGCAGGCCAGCTCGCCGGTGTACCGCTCGCCCGGGTCGACGATGCCGTGCTCGATGACGGTCGTCGGGGCGCTGCCGTTGTCGTAGAAGAGCTGGTTGAAGAAGGTGACGTGGGCGATCGGGATCTCGCGCTGGTCGGCCAGCGGGTGCCGGGTGTTCGGCACCGCCCCGTCGGGGGCGTTGTGCTCGAGGAAGACGGCCGGGAGGTCGCGCCCGGGCTCGCGGCCGAGCCACTCGCGGACGAGCTCGAGGTCGCGGGTGCGCTGCAGCACCACGACGTCGACGTCCTCGCCGCGCAGCTGGTCGGGGGTCACCTCGCGGGCCGACGCCGGCCACGCCCAGGTGCGGGCGCGGCCGAGGCCGTCGGGGCCGCGATCGGGGGTCACGGGGAGCAGGTAGTCGTGGGCGCCCTGGACGAACGACGTCGTCCAGGAGCCGTGCACGTGCCAGAGCAGGACCTTCATGGGGCGACCACCTTGTCGACGGCGGCGACGACGTCGGCTGGGCTCACCGACGTCAGACAGGGATGACCGGGCACCGGACACTCGCGGGCCCGGGTGTCGCGGCAGGGGGCGGACTGGTCGCCGAGCAGCACGGTGGGCACGCCGTAGGGCGCCCACCGCACGGCCGGGACGACCGGGGAGAAGAGGGAGACGACGGGCGTGCCGACGGCGGCGGCCAGGTGCGCCGGGCCGGTGTTGCCGACGACGACGGCGGCCGCACCGTCGAGCAGCGCGGCCATCTCGGCCAGCGTCGTGGACCCGCCGAGGTCGGTGCCCCGCCGGCCGGCGACCGCCGCGGTCAGCGCGCGCTCCCCAGGCCCGCCGGTGACCAGCACCCGCCAGCCGGCGCCGGTGAGCGCCTCGACCGCCTCCGCGCAGCGCTCGGCCGGCCAGGCCCGCGCGGGCACTGAGGCGCCGGGGTGCAGGACGACGTAGCCCGGCTCCCGGCCGGTCGCCGGCAACGGACGGCGCACGGCGAGCAGCCCGTCGTCCCCGGCCGGCAGCTCGAAGCCGGCGGCGCGGGCCAGCGAGAGGGCCCGCTCCGGCTCCGGCAGGTCGTCCTCCACCCGGTGCCGGACGTCGAGCAGCGAACCGGGGTAGTCGACGCTGATCGCGGAGATCCGCCGCACCCCGGCGGTGCGCAGCACCAGGGCCAGCGGCAGCGGCGACTGGTGGAAGCTCGTGCTCACCACCGCCTCGTCGACGCCGAGGGCGCGGACCCGGTCGGCGAGCGCGGCGATGTCCTCGGCGTCCACGGGCTGCGGTGAGCCGTCGATCCACGGGCAGTGCCAGGTCAGCACGTCGTCCACGCCGGGCAGCAGCTCGGCCGCCGCCGTGCCCTGCGGGCTGGCCAGGAAGACCACCCGGTCGGCGCCGGCGGCCACGGCCCGCACCAGCGGGCCCTGCAGCAGCACGTCGCCGGCGTTGTCCAGCCGGGCGACCAGGACGGTGCGCGTCACCAGGCGCCTGCCAGCACGTCCTCGACTGCCTCGACCAGGGTGGGCGCCCGGTGTGCCGCGGCGGTGACCTCGGCGGGGCGCGTGACCGTCGTCGGCACCAGGATCGAGGCGGCGCCGGCCGCGGTGGCGGCCTCGACGTCGGCGCCGATGTCACCGATGACCACGACGCGGGAGGGGTCGGCGTCGAGCTCGGCGCAGGCGGCCTTGACCATGCCGGGAGCCGGCTTGCGGCAGTCGCAGCCGTCCTCGGGGGCGTGCGGGCACACCTGGACGGTGTCGAAGGGGCCGAGCAGCTCGGCGACGCGGGCGTTGACCGCATCGGCCTGCGCCCGGGTGATCAGCCCCCGGCCCACGCCGGACTGGTTGGTCACCAGGCCGATCCGCACGCCGCGGGCCCGGAGTGAGTCCAGTGCCGCGCGGGCGCTGTCGACCGGGCGCACCTGGGCCGGGTCGCCGTTGTAGGGCACGTCGTGCACCAGCGTGCCGTCGCGGTCGAAGAGCACCAGGTCGGGCAGGCCGCGCCACGGCGTCACCGTGCGGTGCTGCACCGCACCGCGCAGGAAGTGCCAGCTGGCCAGCGGCGGGATCAGCGCGCTGGTGGCGAGCATGGTGGTGACCTCGGCGCGGTCCCGCGGCCCGGGGGCGATCCGCGCCCAGGCGAACTCGGCGGTGCCGGCGGCCCAGCCCAGCGCCGCGAGCGCCGCAGCGCGCGGCCGTCCCGCGGCGGCCAGGCCGAGGGCGGCCACCGCCGCCGCCGTGACGGCGAGGTGGCGGGGACGGCGGCCGACGGCTGCGTCCGCGCGCGCCCGCCAGGTCGGCCCGTGCAGCCGGCGCATGAGGACGTCGTCGGCGTTGCCGGCCTGCACCCGGGCGGACACCCAGCGGTCGGTCGGCCGGACCGGGTGGGTGATCCACCGCTCGCCGCGGATCAGCGCCGACCCGGTGTCCATGACCCGCAGCGCCAGGTCGGAGTCCTCCCGGAAGGCCCGGGGGAAACGCTCGTCGAACCCGCCGACCGCGGCCAGTGCGGACCGACGGTAGGCCAGGTCGGCGGTGATCCAGCTGCTGGTGGCCAGCCCCGCGGTGCCGCGCTCCCAGTCGGTGGGGCGGCGGTCGGCCGGCAGCGGGACCCGCACCCGGCCCTGGGTGCCGGCCGCGTCGGCGGGCAGGGCGGCGAGGTCCTCGGCCAGCCGGGCGTACCAGTCGTGGTCGGGGACGACGTCGTCGTCCAGGAAGGCGATCCACTCGGTGCGCGCGGTGCGCCAGCCCAGGTTGCGGGCCACCGCCGGCCCGCCGCCGCCGGTGCGCACCACCCGGACCGGGGGCAGCCCGGACCGCTCGGGGTGCAGCGGTTCACCGCTGGGCCGGTCGTCGACCAGCACGATCTCCGCCGGACGCGGGCCGGTGGCGTCGGCCAGGGCGTCGAGGAGGACGCCCAGCGACGGCCGTCCGATCGTCGGCACGACGACCGTGCAGTTGCAGAGGGCACCGGACATGCCTGGAATCGTGCCCGGAAGATCGTCTCCGAAACACTACGGGCTTTAAGTTGTCTGGGCGTACACCGCAGCCGCGCCGGACCGGCGGGCAGTGGACGGCGGATCCCCCCTTCAGCGCGGCCGGCGGGTGGCGGAGGACACCCGGGCCAGCGCATCGGTGACCACGGCGGCGTCGTCACCGAGCATCGTCAACAGGTGCGCCACCAGGTCGTCGTGGGTGGACATGGCCGCGCGGACGCGGTCCCGGCCGGTGTCGGTCAGCCGGGCGTGCAGCAGCCGCCGGTCGCCGTCCAGCCGCTCGCGGGTGACCAGCCCCTCCTCGACGAGGCGGTTGACGGTGCTGGTGATCCCCGGCCGGGAGAGGCCGACCGCCTCGGCCAGGTCGCCCATCGAGGCGTGCTCCGCCGGGGACTCGGCCACCCGGCGCAGCACCTCGAAGCCGGTGAGCGACAACCCGTGCTGCCGGTGCAGCGCCGAGTCGACCCGCCGGGTGATCCGGTCGTGCACCTGGACGATCCGCAGCCAGGTCTCCGGCGCGCTCGGTCCGGCGGCGGCCAGGCCACGCACGTCCCGGGGCACCCCCCGGGGTGGTGCGCCGTCGTGCAGCCGGTCCGCGGGCTGGTCCATCGGTCGGTCCACGTCTCCTTCACAGGGCTCGTCCCGGTGCCGTCCCCCGGACCGCCCGCTCACCGTCGCCCCCCGGAGTGCCCGCTCCGCGACCGGCGCACACCCACCAGCCCGATCGACCCGGCCGCGGTGAGCAGGGCCAGTCCGGCGGCGAGCACCACCGGTGAACCGTTCTGCTCGGTCACCGGCGCGGCGCGGGCGGCCACCTCCAGGTCGACTTCGGCGGTCGCCGCGGACTCGCCGCCGACGAACTCCAGCGTGGCCGCGCCCAGCGCGACACCGCGCGGGATCTGGACGACCGCCTCGACGCTGCCGTCGGCCGCCGCGGTGACGGTGTCGAGCAGCTCCCCGTCGCCGGCCAGGCGGACGTCGACCGGCTCTCCGGGCAAGAAGCCGCTGGCCCGCACGGTCACCACTCCGCCCGGCGACACCGACGCCACCGGCGACCAGGTCGCGTCACCGTTCGGACGGGACGGGCCGCCGGACCCGACGTCGGGCTCCGTCGTGGACGTGCTCGACGGCGCACCGCTGGAGGTCGTGGGTGCCGACGTGCCCGGGTCCGACGCGGTGGGCAGCGGCGCGGACGGGACCCGGGGCCACGGAGTCGTGCTGGACGGCACGGGGGACGGCGTCGGGCTGGACGCCACGGGAGGGGGCGTCGGGCTGGACGGCGCAGGGCTCGACGGCTCGGGGGGCGAGGGCTCGGGGGGCGAGGGCGGGGAGCTCGACGGAGGCGGCGTCGACGGCACCGGGGTGGCGGTCGGCGTCGGCGGGACCGGCGCGGGCGTCGACGGATCCGGCGTCGGGGTCACCGGGGTGGGCGGCGGCATGACCGCCTCGCAGTCCTCCTCGCTCGGCCGGGTGTAGGTCTGGAAGTGCAGCGGCTGCTCCACCGTCCCGTCCGGGTCCGCGACCGTCACCGACACCTCGACGGTGACGCCCCAGTCGACGTCCTCGCTGACGAGCTCGGCCTGCTGGCCGGGGTCGAGGTCGGCGACGTCCTGCTGCTCGACCCCGTCGAAGACCAGGGCGACCCGGTGCGGCTCGGTGCCGTTGGTGACCTGGACCCGGACGACGGCCGGGCCGCAGCTGGGGCCGTGGGTGACCGTCGCGGTCGGGCGCCGTGGGTCCTCCAGCGCGGCGGCCGGACCGGCTGCGGCGACCCCGGCGACCAGGAGCGCGCCGAGGGCGAGGCCGGCGGTCAGCGCCGGGCGGGCGACCGGGCGCGTCAGCGGCACGGTGGTCCCCCGTTCTCCAGCGCCCGGCGGACGACTGCTCTGTGACGTGCAGTCGTCCTGCCCAGCAACTGCCTCCACCATGCCCCGTGGCGCTGACCAGCCGCGAGTACGCCACACCCACCACTTCCGTCCCACTGGCGTGTCGTCACGGGCGTGTCGACCGGTGCGCCGACCGTCCATGGCCCCGGCTCTCGCCGGTGGCGGTCTCGGGACCAGTGGGGAGACCTCGGTCACTACGGTGGACCGATGACCTCAGCGGCAGGGACCGGGCGGCGGCGGCAGGACGTGGTCTACCGGGCGGGCGTCTACGGCAGGCACCCCCGGGTGCCCACCGTCTACCGGGCGCTGGCCCGGGAGGCGAAGCGCCGGCTGGACGCCCGGGCCTACGGCTACGTCGCCGGCGGCGCCGGCGACGAGGCCACCCAGCGCGCCGACCGGGCGGCGTTCGACCACTGGTCGGTGGTGCCCCGGGTGCTGCGCGACGTCAGCCGCCGCGACACCTCGGTCGAGCTGTTCGGACGCTGGCTCCCCGCCCCCGTGCTGCTCGGCCCGGTCGGTGCGCTCGAGCTGGTGCACCCCGACGGCGACCTCGCCGTCGCCCGCGCCGCGGCGGCGGTCGGGGTGCCGATGGTCTTCTCCAACCAGGCCTCGGTGCCGATGGAGACCACCGCAGCGGCGATGGGCGACAGCCCGCGGTGGATGCAGCTGTACTGGTCAACCTCCGACGAGCTGGTGGAGAGCCTGCTGGGTCGCGCCGAGGCCACCGGCTGCGACGCCGTCGTCGTCACACTGGACACCACGATGCTCGGCTGGCGCCCGCGCGACCTGGACCTCGGCCACCTGCCGTTCGCGCTGGGCAAGGGCATCGCGCAGTACACCTCCGACCCGGTGTTCCGCCGGCTGGTCGAGGAACGGGCGGCTGCGGCCGGCGCGCAGAGCGGCCCCCCGCCCGCACCACCCCAGCGGCACCCCCAGCCACGGCCGAACGCCGCCGCCGTCCGAGCGCTGGTGGGCATGTCGCGCGCCTGGTCGCGCGCCACCGGCATGCCGATGCGCGAGGCGCTGCGTTCGCCCCTCCCCCGGGCGGCCGTGGAGGTGTTCCTCGGCATCTACTCCCGCCCGTCGATCACCTGGGCCGACCTGGCCTGGCTGCGCGAGCGAACCCGGCTGCCGATCGTGCTCAAGGGCGTGCTGCACCCCGACGACGCCCGTCGTGCGGTCGAGGAGGGCGTCGACGGGGTGGTGGTGAGCACCCACGGCGGGCGGCAGGTCGACCGCTCGATCGCCGCGCTGGACGCCCTGCCCGACGTGGTGGACGCCGTCGCCGACCGGGTGCCGGTGCTGTTCGACAGCGGGGTGCGCAGCGGCGCCGACGTGCTGGTGGCCGTCGCCCTGGGCGCCCGGGCGGTGCTGCTGGGGCGGCCCTACGCCTGGGGCCTGGGGGTGGCCGGCGAGGACGGCGTCCGGCAGGTGGTCGAGGACGTGCTCGGCGAGTTCGACCTGACCCTGGGGCTCACCGGACACACCGCCGTCGACCAGCTCTCCCGGGAGGTCCTGCACCGCCGCCCCTGACCGCCGCCGGGGACGAGATGACCGCCCGGGGTGGTCAGGGCGGCGCTCGCGGGGCACAGTGCGGATCGTGATCGCCTCCCCGCAGCCCGGTGCCCGATGACCGTCCTGCTGGGCTTGGAGGCCGCCGAGCACAGCGGCGGGGACGACGCCGCGCTGCGGTTGGCCGCTGGGCTGGCCGGTGCGGAGGGCTCCCCGGTCGTCGTGACGACGGTCGTGCCGCTCGACCCGCCGGACGCGACCGTCTCCCGGCTCGACCACGAGTACCGGCAGTGGCGAGCCGCCCTGACCGCCACCCGGCACGCGGAGGCGCTCACCGCGCTGCGTGCGGCGGGCGTCGAGGACGTCCGCACCGCCGTCGTCCCGGCGTCCTCGGTGCCCGCCGGGCTGGTGGAGGCGGCCCACCGGTACCGGGCGCGGGTGCTCGTGCTCGGCGCCGCGACCGAGGCGCCGGAGGGCCGGTTCGCGGCGGGCTCGGTCGCCGAGCCGCTGCTGCACAGCTCGCCGGTGCCCCTGGCGCTGGCCCCGCGGGCGTGGTCGGCGCCGGCGGAGCCCACCCGGCTCACCTGCACCTGGGCCGACGCAGCCCGCTCCACCGAGGCGCTGTCGGCGACCCGCGTCCTCGCCGGCCGCTGGGGCGTGCCGGTCCGGCTGGCGACCTTCGTGCCCGAACGCGCCGCCCTGCTGCCCTCCGAGACCGGTCTCCCGCTGGAGCAGGTGGTCAGCGAGGAGTGGGCCGGTCAGGTGCAGGGCTCGCTGGACGACGTCGTGGCGGACTGGCCCGGGCCCGGGCCCGTCCCGGAGACCGTGCAGGGCCGCGGCGCCGGCTGGGCGGGAGCGGTGGCCGCCGTGACCTGGGTGCCCGGCGACGTGCTGGTCATCGGGTCCTCGCGCCTCGGGCCGGCGGGACGGGTGTTCCTCGGCTCGACGGCGACGAAGATCCTGCGCGCCGCCACCGTGCCGGTGCTGGTGGTGCCGCGTGGCGACGAGGGCTCGCCGTCCGCCCCTTGACGTTCGATTGTGCCGTGGGTCACAGTTGTTGCGGGCGGGGGAGCCGGCTACGAGTGGCTCTCCACTGCTGGAGAGACCGACCAACGCGGCCAGACCGTCAGGACCGGCCCTCCGCCCACCACACGTCGCTCCGCCGTCAGCTGGCCGGCTCCGGCTGAGGCGCAGGCTCTGGCTGAGGCACGGGCTCTGACTGAGGCACGGGCTCTGACTGAGGCACGGACTCCGGTTCCGGAGCGGACGCCGACTGGGGCGCGGGCTCCGGCTGGGGCGCGGGCTCTGGCTGAGGCACGGACTCCGGTTCCGGAGCGGGCGCCGCCTGGGGCGCGGGCTCCGGCCTGAGGTGCAGGCCACGGCTGAGCCGCAGGCTTCGACTGGGCCGCGGGCTCTGGCGGAGACGCAGGGCTACCGCTGAGGCGCAGGCTCTGACTGCGGCGCAGCGTCCGGAGCGGGCTCCGGCTGCGGGGCAGCCTCCGGCTGGGGCGCAGGCTCCGGGGCGGGCTCCGGCTGAGGTGCCCGCTCCGGCTGGGGCGCAGCCTCCGGAGCAGGTTCCGGCTGAGGCGCCGGCTCCGGAGCGGGCTCCTGCTCAGGCTCCGGCTCCGGAGCGGGCTCCGGCTCAGGCACGGGAGTCGGGTCCGGGGTCGGCTCGGGAGCAGGGGTCTGTTCCGGTCCAGGAGTGGGCTCCGGCACCGGCGTCGGCTCTGGCACGGGAGTGGGCTCCGGCACGGGCGTCGGCTCCGGCACCGGCGTCGGCTCCGGCACGGGAGCCGGCTCCGGGGCGGGCTCAGGGCTCGGCTCCGGTGCCGGGCTGGGCACCGGTGCGGGAGCCGGCTCCGGCGTCGGCTCGGGACGGGGCGCAGGGGTGCGCACCGGCGGCGGTGGCGGGGGCGGCGCGTAGTCGGCCCCGTTGCTGACGAACATCCTGACCTGGCCACCCGGCGGGAGGGACCGACCGCCCGACGGGGTCAGCCCGACCACCCGGCCGGCGGGCCGGGCGCCGTCCACGACCACCCGGACGACCTGGAAGCCGCGCTCGGCCAACAGCCCGGTGCACCCGTCCGCCCAGGCGCCCACGCACCCGCCCGGCACGGTGGCGCGCTCGCTGCGCACGTACTGCGGGTCCGGCGGCGGGAAGGCCGCGACCGGCCGGCCGGTGAGCACCGGCGCGAGCGCGTCGTGCCAGATGGTGGCCGCCTTGCCGCCACCGAACCCGCCGACGTCCTGGTTGCGGACCGGGTCGTAGACCATCACGCTCGCCGCGAACTGCGGGGTGTAGCCGACGAAGGTGACCGAGTAGTTGCCCTGGCTGGTGCCCGTCTTGCCGGCGATCTGGTGGCCGGGGACGTGGGCCCGGCGACCGGTCTGCCCCGGGTGGCCCGGCTCGACGTCCTTGCGCAGCGCGTGGTTGAGCGTGTCGGCGATCCCCGGCGCGATGACCTCCGGGGTGCACTGCGGCGCACCGACCAGCGGCTGGCCGTCCGGCCCGGTCAGCGGCTCGCCGGACCGGTCGAGGACGGCCTCGACCAGCCGCGGCTCGCAGTGCGTGCCCCGGGCGGCGAGGGTGGCGTAGGCGTTGGCGAGGGCCAGCGGGCTGGTCGGCTCGGCGCCGAAGGTGAATGACCCCCGGTTCTCCGCGACGACCTGGTCGGCGATCGGGTCGAGGCTGGACAACCCCAGCCGCTGGGCCACCCGGACCGGCCCCTCGACGCTGCCCAGGGCGTCCTCGAGGGCGAGGAAGTAGGTGTTGGAGGAGCGGTAGAGGGCCTGCTCCATGTCCAGCCGGCGCGGGTAGTTGCCGGCGTTCTCGACGTCGTAGGGGCCGTCACCGTCGCGGTAGACGCTGGAGACGTAGGGGTCCGGCGTCGACAGCTCGAAGTCCAGCCCGAAGCCCTGCTCCAGCGCCGCCGCGGCGGTGAACACCTTGTAGGTCGAGCCGGCGCCCTGACCGGCGGCGGCCGGGAGGTCGAACGTGGTCTGCGCGGGGTCGGCCGGGTCGAGCCCGTACCTGCGGTTGACCGACATGGCCAGCACCCGGCCGGTACCGGGCTCGACGTTCACGTAGACGGCGGCGCGCGGGTCCTCCAGCGCCAGGGTCTGCACCACGGCGGCGTCCCCGGCTCGCTGCAGCGCCGGGTCCAACGTGGTGCGCACGGTCAGCCCACCGGCCTGCAACTGCTCGGTGGTCACGCCGTACTGCTCGGCGAGCACCTTCAGCAGGTGCCCGCAGAAGAAGCCACCGATGGTCGCCTCGGTGCACCCGTTGCGGGCGCTGCCCCCGTCGACGACGCCGAGCGGCTCGGCCCGGGCGGCGTCCGCGGCAGCGTGGTCGAGCAGGCCGACCTCGGCCATCCGGCGCAGGACGAGGTCCCGGCGCTGCTTCGTCGGCTCGGGAGCGGTCACCGGGTCGTAGTAGGCCGGGCTGCGGACCAGCCCGGCCAGCATCGCGGCCTGGGCGGGGGTCAGCTGGTCGGCGGTGGTGGCGAAGTAGCGCTGCGCGGCGGCGGCGACCCCGTAGGCACCGTTTCCGAAGTAGACCGTGTTCAGGTAGCGGGTGAGGATCTCCTCCTTGGAGTACTGCTCCTCCACCGCCAGGGCGATCTGGGCCTCCCGCAGCTTGCGCCCGACCGTGTCGGCCGTGGCCGCGGCCCGCCCGTCGGCGTCCTCGGCGGTCTGCAGCCGCAACTGCTTGACCAGCTGCTGGGTGATCGTCGAGCCGCCCTCGGCGACCTCGCCGGCGGCGATGTTGCGCGCCAGGGCACGCAGCAGCCCGCGGGAGTCCACGCCCGGGTGGTCGCGGAAGCGGGCGTCCTCGATGGCGATCAGCGCGTCCTTCATCACCGGGGCGATCTGCTCGCCGGTGAGGGGGTGCCGGTTGTGCGTGTAGAACTCGGTGATCAGCGAGCCGTCCGCGGCGAGGACGCGCGTGTTGCCGGGCAGCCGGGTGTCGACGGCGGCGGTCTCGAGGGGGCGGACGAGGTCGGCTCCCCGCTGGGCCAGCGCGCTGGCCCCGCCGATCCAGGGTGCGACGACCCCGGCGACCAGCCCGCCGGCTAGCACTAGGGCGATCACCAGGCGGAGCAGGAGGACACTGCGACCGCGCGGCCGGGGGGCGACCGGCTCGGCAGCGGGCAACAGCCAGGGCTGGCCACCCGGGGGCCGACCTCCTCCTCCGGCGATGACCTGCACCTCTTCCTGACGTGCGCAGCCGACTCCTGCCCATCGGCCACGGTGGGTTGTTCTCCACCGTGCTCCGGGATCACCGGTCCATGCACGTCCCGGGCACTTCTCAACGCGATCGTCATGTTCGCCACGCAGCCGCCCGGACGGGGCGGGGCGCCCGAACCGGGCCGTACGGTCGCTCGGGTGACCGCTGCGCAGGAGCTGCTGACCGAACGGGTCCAGGGCGTGCTCGACGTCCCGCTGCACGCCTGGCTCGGCCTGCGGCTGGCCGACCCGGCCGACCCCGCGGCCGGCCTGGTGCTCCCGGTCGGGCCCCCGGCCCTGAACAACGGCGGGGTGCTGCACGGCGGGCTGGTGGCGGCCCTGCTGGACGTCGCCGCCTACGTCCACCTGCTCCCCCACCTCGGCCCCGGCGAGAACGCGGTGACCCACGACGCGACGAGTTCGCTGCTGCGCGCGGTGCAGCCGGGCGCAGAGGTGCGACTGACCGGCACGCTGCTGCGGCTGGGCCGGTCGGTGGCGTTCCTCCGTGCCGAGGCGAGCGTCGACGGGGTGCTGGTCGCTGCCGGCCAGGTGACCAAGACGGTGCTGCGCCCCCGCTGAGCCCGGCCGCACCGGCAGCCGGACGACGTCCATGCTGGTGTTCCGGGCGGTCCTCGCGGCATGGTGGACGCCACGTCGACGCCGACGGACGCGCACCGACCAGGCCCCGCCCCTGCCACCGCCGGCTCCACGCCCGTGACGACGACCGGAGAGACCCGCCGATGACCCGCACGCTCGCCGCCACCCCTGGGTTCGCCGCCCGGCTCAAGGAGGCGACCCAGGCCGACCACACCGCGGCGGAGGGCTCGGGCTTCGTCACCGCGCTCCTCGCCGGTGAGCTTCCCCGCACCGCCTACGCCGATCTCCTCGGCCAGACCCACGCCGTCTACGCCGTGCTGGAGGAGGCGGCCGAGGCCCAGGCCGACTCCCCCGAGGTGCGCCCGTTCCTGCACCCGGGGCTGGTCCGGCTGCCCGCGCTGGAGGCGGACCTGACCTTCCTGCTGGGGCCGCAGTGGCGGCGCGAGCTGACGATCCTGCCGGCCACCGAGCGGTACGTGGCCCGGTTGCGGGAGGTGGCCTTCGACTGGCCGGCGGGGCTGGTGGCCCACCACTACCTGCGCTACCTCGGCGACCTGTCCGGCGGGCAGATCATCCGCCGACTGGTCGGCCGCACCTTCGGCCTGGAGCGGGACGGGCTGCGGTTCTACGTGTTCGACCAGATCCCCAAGCCCAAGCCGTTCAAGGACGCCTACCGGGCCGCGCTCGACGCCGCACCGTGGAGTGCGGCGGAGCAGGACCGGGTGATCGCCGAGGTGTCGCTGGCCTTCCGGCTCAACGCCGACGTCTTCGCCGACCTCGGCGTGCGGCACGGCGGGGCCACCCCGGCCTGAACCACCCCCAGAACACACTGCGGCCCCGCACTCCGAGGAGTGCGGGGCCGTGGTGCTGTCTCAACCAGACGTGCGCCCGAAGGGACTCGAACCCCTAACCTTCTGATCCGTAGTCAGATGCTCTATCCGTTGAGCTACGGGCGCGTGGTGCGTGTTCAGTTGTCGCGCGGAGGCTCCGGGATTTGAACCCGGGATGGGGATTAACCCAAACCGCATTAGCAGTGCGGCGCCATAGACCGGACTAGGCGAAGCCTCCCGGGGACCGGGTTGCCCCGGAACCACCGAGGGGAAAGGTTACCAGCGCGTGTGGGCGGCTCCCAACCGGGGTCGGGAGCCGCCGTCGATCAGGCCGGGACGACGTCCCGCTGGGGGACGACCGGCAGGCCAGGACGACGCCCGGGCACGAGCGTCACCGCCACGGCCAGCGCCGCGGCACCGGTGGCCATCAGCAGCGAACCGGCCACGCCGGCCGAGCTCTCGATCAGCGCACCCCCGACCGCCGCTCCGATCGCCGACGCCCCGAACGTCACGGTCGACAGCCAGGTGAACGCCTCGGTGACCGCCGACGCGGGCGCGATCGACCCGACGAGCGAGCTCTGCACGGTGAGGGTCGGCGCGATCGCCGTCCCACCCAGGAAGAGCAGGGCGCCCAGCACCCACGGGTCGGAGATGGCCGCCAGCGGCGCGAGGCCGATCGTCACGCCCAGCAGGCACCAGCGGTACTGGCGGGGCAGCGAGGCGCTGACCACGCGGGCGCCGAACCAGAGGCCACCCCCGGCCGAGCCCAGCGCCCAGACGGCGAGCAGCAGGCCGGACATGCCGGGCGAGCCGGCGTCGTCGGCGAACGCCGGCACCGCCACCTCGAGCCCACCGACGCCGAACATCAGTGCGGTGCCGCTCAGCAGGATGCGTGGCATGCCCGGCGCGGTCACTGTCGACAGCAGTCGGCGACGCTCCGCGACCACCGGCCGCCAGGCGCGCATCGGCGCACTCGTCGCGACCCCCAGCGCGCCGAGGACGCCCAGCACACCGGCCACGCCGAGGGCCACCGCCGGCCGGGTCAGGAACGTCAGCGCCGCGACCAGCGTGGGGCCGGCGACGAACACCAGCTCGGTGGCGGTCGCGTCCAGCGCGTAGGCCGTGGGGCGGACCCGGGCGTCGACCCGCGACCAGAGCGCCCGGACCGTGCCCGAGACGAGCGGGGTGCTGGCACCGACGGCGGCCGCGGCCGCGAACACCCAGGGCAGCGATGCGCCACCCAGGACGGCGGCGGCCATGAGCGCCAGCAGCAGCGGGTAGGCCGCCGACTGGGCGAACAGCACGTGGCGGGGGCTGCGCCGGTCGGCCAGCCTGCCCAGTACCGGGGCCATCACCGCGGTGGCGACGCCGTAGGTGGCGGAGACCCCTCCGGCGATCGCATAGGAGCCGGTCTGCTCCTGCACCATGAGCAGCAGCGCGAGCGGCACCATGGAGGAGGGCAGTCGTCCGGCGAACCCGGCGAGCAGGAGCACCGGGGCAGACGGCAGCCGCCACACGGCGAGGTACGAACGCATGACTGAGCTCACTTCGAGACGTACGAGAAGGGAATCTGTAGGTGGTCAGATGCTGTTGACCCCCTACAGGTGCCGAAGGTTACGGACCAACGAGTAGGGAGTCAAATGGACTACGACACCTACGGGTCGAACGCCGTCGAGCTGGCCATCGACCTGGCCAACGCCGACCGTGACGACCCGGACTGGGTGCAGGTGTTCCTCGACGCCCACCACGAGTGGTTCACCACCGGGACGGCGCTGGAGCTGGGGCCCACCGAGGCCACCGCGGTCGTGCAGACGTCGTCACTGGTGCGCGACGTCGCCGAGGCCGACAGCGAACCGGAGGTGATGGCGCGGCTGAACGCCCTGCTGGCGCTGGCCTCGCCCAAGCCCTACGCCACCGACCACGACGGCGAGCTGCACCTGCACTACGCCCGCCCCGACGCCGGCGTGGTCGAGCAGCTGACCACGACCGTGGCGATGGGCCTGTCCCAGGTCGTGGTGCAGCACGGCTGGCAGCGCCTGGGCGCCTGCTCGGCCGAGGGCTGTGGTCACGTCTACGTCGACACCTCGCGCAACGCCAGCCGGCGGTACTGCTCGAACACCTGCGCGAGCCGCTCCACGGTCGCCGCGTACCGCGCCCGCCAGCGCAGCTGAGGGCCGACGCCGGGTGCTCCATCCCCGCCACTGGGACGCGACGCTGTTCGAGCACATCGGCCGGCTGCCGACGACGCCGGCCGACCGGTGGCTGCGCCGACTGTCGGTCACGGCAGACCACGGCAAGCTCTGGGCGCTGATCGGCGCCGTCCTCGCGCTGCAACCGGGCAAGCTGCGCCGGGCCGCGCTGCGCGGGCTGGGGTCGATGGCGGTGTCCAGCGTGCTGGTGAACGCCGTCGTCAAGCGGGTGTTCCGCCGGGTCCGGCCGGAGCTGGCGACCGTGCAGGTCGAACGGACCCTGCGGCGGGCACCGCACACGTCGTCCTTCCCCAGCGGGCACTCGGCATCCGCGGCGGCCTTCACCACGGGGGTCGCGCTGGAGAGCCCGGTGACCGGGGCGTTGATCGCGCCTTTGGCGCTCGGAGTGGGGTGGTCCCGGGTGCACGTGGGCGTGCACTACCCGGGGGACGTGGTCGCCGGGATGGCATTCGGCTGGGGGGTCGCGCTGGCCAGTCAGCGCTGGGGGCGCACGCGCCGGGAACAGCCGGTCAGCACGTAGCCGGCGCCCACGGTCGTGGCCGGGCCGCCTCCACCGGGCAGCACAGCCGGCCGACCACATGCTGCACCTGCTGGTGCTTGTGCTCTGGCTGCACTGGTGCACCACAGCACAAGCGTCCACAGTTCGACCGTTTGGGCGACGCGGCGAGCCGCTGACCTGCGTACTCTCCTCACGACCTCAGTCGGGTGGAGCAGGGAGGACGGCGCATGCGGCCGGTTCGGGCAGCTGTGGCAGCGGCCGTGGCGATCGCCGTGCTCGGCGCCTGCTCACGAGGGGAAGCGGCGAACGAGACCCTGCCCGATGCTTCGTCATCTGTAACCGCGGCGCATCCCATAGAACTAGGGCCCGCCGACCTTCCACTTCCCGCCGTCGCTCAAGAGCGAACCGCAGAAGGGTTCAGCGCCTTCGCCGAGTACTACATCAGCCTCATCAATCGGCTGCAGAACGACCTCGACTCGACACACCTTCGCCAATTCAGCCGGAATTGCGATACTTGTGACCGACTGGCTGCCGACGCAGACTCGGATAGTCTTGCGGGATACCGGTACGACGGTGGTGAGCTTACAATCGCAGCCATCGCGCCAGTCGCTCTAACTGACGAACAGGCAGAGATTGCCTTCACTATCGATCAGGCCGCCTATTCTGTGATCGACGCGTCAGGCCGCCCAGTCGAAGGTCTGTCGGCTGCGCAGATGACCGGCCTACCAGCGGGAATGATTGGTGTGTGGACGGGTGACCACTGGGTCGTAACCAATCTGTCGTTCGGATGATTCGCCGAGCGGCATGGCTACTGGGCTTTGTCTTCACCAGCTTGATCGTGACGAGCGCGGCGCCGGCCGAAGCTGCCACGCAAGAATGCAGGTTCTCCTGCGCCCCCGATCCCGAAGCCGAGTTTGGTGACGGCGTCATCAATGCTGCATATTTCGAGGTGCAAACAGAAATCGGGTACGCCTCGAGCACCACCCCCGCTCCGCCTGTATATCGGTGGCGATTGCGCACCACATGCCAGATGACGGACGGTCAAGTTGGTGGGTGCGATCCTGGCGCCACTAGCTGCGATTCGCCGCCTGGCCGATTGGTCAGTTACTACATCGTCCAACGTCAGCGACTCGCGCAGGCAAACGGTGAACCAGTAGATGGGGCTACTCCACCACCGGGGCAAGAGGTCGGCACCCCCTACGGAGCCTGGGACACCGAGTTCGCTGGTTGCGTTGATGTCACGGATCTGAATCCGCCGCCGTCGCCGGCGGAGGTCTTCCGCTACTTCGAGACCCTCCCGCTCCCCCAGCTGACCACCCGCCAGCAGCCACCGGGTGAGGCGCTGGTCGGCCTGCCGGTCATCTTCTTCACCGACAGCCCGACGACCCAGACGTTCACGGTCGACATCCGCGGGTTCGACGTGCTGATCACCGCCAACGCGGTCAGCTACACCTGGCGCACCGACGACGGGACGACCCTGACCACCACCGACCCCGGCGCCGCGTACCCCGACCAGACGATCACCCACGAGTACTCCTCGGGCACCTACACCGCCTCCCTCACCACCACCTGGGGCGCGACCTACTCGGTCGACGGTGGGGTCAGCGCCGACGTCCCCGGGACCACGACCACCGACGGCGCACCGACCACCTTCACCGTCCGGCAGGCCCGCTCGGTGCTCACCAGCCCGTACGACTGACGACCGCCCCGGCGCAACCGTCAGGTCCGCCGGGGTCGCCAGGCCGAGGTCGCAGCCAGGAGCAGCAGCGCGGCCACCGCCTCCCCGCCCTCCTCCAGACAGGTCGCCACCGCCAGGGCCACCGGAGAGCCCGACGCCCACCTGACCAGCGCGGTCACCTGGTCCAGCCCCAACACCGCGACCGCGCAACCCGTCAACGCCAGGGTCACCGGGGTCGCGCCGCGCACCGCCCAGCGCCGTCCGGCCCGCCACAGCAGCGGCAGGCCGACCGCCGACAGCAGCACGCCCACGACCAACGTGGTGTACCTGCCGCCGCTCTGCTCCGCCGCCGAGGAGGCGCTGGCCGCCTTCGCCGTCCCGAGAACGACGCCGACGCCCAGCACTGCCGCCCACCACCACCGCGCCCGCCCCGTCGACCCGGCAACGGCGAGCGCGGCCGTCAAACCGACCGCGAGGAACGCCGCGGCCGTGAACAGCCGGGGCAGCGCCCCCGGAGCGTCCAGCGCGAAGAACCGGGACCACCCGGCGGCCGGGCACCGGTCGACCGCACAGCGCACCTCGACCAGCAGCCCGACGGCGAACAGCAGCACCCCGACCGCCGCCGGCGCCAGCACCCAGCGGGCCGGGCGAGGGGGTGCGTGCAGCGGTGACGGACCCGCTCCCGACACCTCTCCCGTCACAGCGCCATCCTCCCGACCCACCCGTCTCACCCGGGCGACCGACAGGCGTCGCCCGTGCGCGATCCCCCAACGACGATCACCCAGCTTGGTCAGGTTCTGCCGTGCGAACACCGCCCTGACCACGGCCTGCGCCCAGTACGAAGTACCTGTGATCGTCGCTGTCGTCGCCCTGTCGTGGGCCGCCCTGTCCGGAGTCGTCGCACTCGTCATCGGCGGGTGCGTCCGCATGGCCGATGACCGTGCCCCGTTCACCGACCACCTGGTGGGCCTGCCCGCCGACCTGACGGTCGCCGACGTCCTGGGCCCGCGCAGCCCGCTGCCCAGCCACTGACCCCGGTCCCCTCGACGAGGGGCCTGCTCGTCCGGCGGTGATCGCCACTTCTCACTACGGTTCCGATGCAGCGGTTGCCCAGGCCTCGGCCAGGGCACCGCACCGCTGACGTCACCGATGGGAAGAGGTCACAGATGTTGGTCCGCCGGATCGCCCGGCCGATGCTCGCCGCCACGTTCATCTACGGGGGGATCAACACCCTCCGGAACCCGCAGTCGCGCGTGCCCGGTGCAGCACCGATCGTCGAACAGATCACCGAGATCGCTGACAAGCAGCTCCCCGTCGAGGTCCCTCGCGACGTCGAGCAGTGGGTCAAGATCAACGCCGGCGTGCACGTGGGCGCCGGCACGCTGCTGGCCCTCGGCCGGTTCCCGCGCTTCTCCGCCCTGGCGCTGGCCACCTCGCTGGTGCCCACCACGCTGGCCGGCCACCGCTTCTGGGAGCACGAGGACCCGAAGGAGCGCTTCGGGCAGACCAGCAACTTCGTCAAGAACGTCGGCATCCTGGGCGGCCTGCTCATCGCCGCCGTCGACACCGAGGGCAAGCCGTCGGTGGGCTGGCGCGCGAAGCGCTCCGCCGGTGTCGCCGCCGCTGCGGCCGAGGCCAGCTACACGAAGGCCTCGAAGCGGGCCGCCAAGGCACAGAAGCGCGCGACCAAGCAGGCGAAGAAGCTCACCCACTGAGCTGACCGCATGAGCACGGCACTGACACCCGCGGGCGCGCTCCGGAGGATCGCCTTCCTCCTGGAACGCGCCCGCGAGCCGTCGTACCGGGTGCAGGCCTTCCGGACGGCGGCCACCGTCGTCGCCGCCCTGGACGACGCGGAGCTCGACCGCCGGGTCGCGACGAAGACGCTCACCGACCTCAAGGGCATCGGCGACAAGACCGCGGCGGTCGTCGTCGAGGCGCACCGGGGCGAGCTGCCGGCCTACCTGGCCAAGCTCGAGGCGGCCCACGCCGAGCTGACCCCGCTGGCCGACGACGCCGCCGCGCTGCGGGCCGCCCTCAAGGGCGACCTGCACGCCCACTCCGACTGGTCCGACGGCGGCAGCCCCATCCGGGACATGGCCGAGGCGGCGATCGGCATCGGCCACGAGTACCTCGCCCTCACCGACCACTCCCCGCGGCTCACCGTCGCCAACGGGCTCACCCCCGAGCGGCTGGAGCAACAGCTGGACGTGGTCGCCGCGCTCAACGAGGAGCTGGCGCCCTTCCGCATCCTCACCGGCATCGAGTGCGACATCCTCGTCGACGGCTCCCTGGACCAGACCGACGAACTGCTGGGCCGGCTGGACGTCGTCGTCGCGAGCGTGCACTCCGAGCTGCGCGCACCCCGCGCCCAGATGACCGAGCGGATGCTGGCCGCGGTCGCAAACCCGCACACCGACGTCCTCGGGCACGTCACCGGGCGGCTGGTCATCGGCCGCAAGCAACGCAACGGCACCCAGCGTCCCCGGCCGGAGAGCGAGTTCGACGCCGACGCCGTCTTCCGCGCCTGCGTCGAGCACGGGACGGCGGTGGAGATCAACTCCCGGCCCGAGCGCCTCGACCCGCCCCGGCGGCTGCTCAGCCGGGCCGTGGAGCTGGGCTGCGACTTCGCCATCGACACCGACGCGCACGCCCCCGGCCAGCTGGACTGGCAGGACGCCGGTTGTGCCCGGGCGGTGGAGTGCGGCGTACCGGCCGACCGGGTGATCAACACCGGCTCAGCGGAGGAGCTGCTGGCCCGCACGCACGGCTGAGCGCGGCGGCAGCCGCCACATCGAGCCCAGCAGCACGTCCAGCGCCGGGTCGAAGCGGTCGAGCCCGCCGCCGGGGTAGGGCGTGAGCTCGCCGAACCAGACCCGGCCGCCGACGTCGTAGAGGTCGACCCGGACGAAGTCGAACGGTGCGCCCAGCGCCTCGGCCACCTCGGTCAGCCGCGCCAGCGAGGCCGGCGGTGGGGTCACCGGCCCGGGGGCGACCGCCTCGTCGACGTCGACCGGCGTCCAGTCCGGGGTGTAGAGCCGCCGCCGGTGCTCGCCGAACCGGCCCGTGTCCACCTGGACCAGGCGCACCCGGCCGTCGAAGGCGAACAGCTTGTGGTCGGCCGGCGCCTCACCGGCCGAGCCGAGGAACTCCTCGACCAGCAGCAGCCGCCGCGCCCGGCGGTAGACCCACTCGCCGCGGTCCCGGTACAGCGGCTCGTCCAGCCACCCCGCGGTGACCCGGCGCAGCTGGTCGACGTCCGGGCGCCCGGTGCCCAGGTGCACCCGCATGGTGCCGTGGTTGGGCTTGAGCACCCAGCGGTCGGGCAGGTCCAGCTCGGCGAGGGCGGCGACGTCCACGCCCGCCCACAGCACCCCGGGCACGCTCAGGCCCGGGAGCGCCGCGGCGGCGAACTGCCTCATCGCCAGCTTGTCGCCCAGCTGCCCGATGAGCGGCCGCCGGTCGTGCACCACCCGCCAGTTCACCTTCTCGGTGAACGTCTGCGGCGGGCGGGCCGGGCGGCGTCCGTGCGCCTGCCGGTACAGGACGGCGCGCTTGGCCGGCAGCGGCAACCGGCGGACGACGGCCGGGGACACCCGCTGCACTCCCCACCCGGCTGTCACGACCGGGAGTCTGGTGCAGCGGCCGCTGGGCGGGACTCCTAGGGTCGAGCGGTGACCACGTCTGGGGCCCCACGCTGAGCTCGATGCCCTTCCCCGATCTGACCACCGGCGTCGGTTTCGTCGCCAAGGACCCCTGGCACCCGGCCATCCGGCGGGAGCACATGATCGCCACCGAGCTGGCCCGTCGCGGTGCACCGATCCGGTTCGTCCAGGCGCCGGCCGACTGGCGACGGGTGCGCAGCGACCCCGGCAACTGGTGGCGGCACCTGCCGGCCGGCCGGTTCGCCGAGGTGGCTCCGGGGATCACCGTCTCCGAGCGTTCGACGGTGCTGCCCGGGTTGCGCGGGCCGGTGGCCGAACGGGTCGACGCTGCCCTGCTCGGCGGCTTCCTGCGCCGCTCCTCCTGGAGTCCGGCGCTGACGGTGTTCATGCTGCCCTGGGAGTGGCGGGCGGCCCGCTCGGTCGGCGGCCGGGTGGTGTTCGACTGCACCGACGACTGGGCCCGGCTGCTCCCCCAGGCCCGCGGCCTCCCCGAGCAGCTCCGCCGGATCGCCGACGAGGCCGACGAGGTGATCGTGGTGAACCAGGTGCTCGCCGACCTGTTCCCGGGCCGCACCCCGGTCGTCGTGCCCAACGGCACCGACGCGGCGCTGCTGGAGGCGCCCCGGTCGGTCGAGCGGCGGGCGCGGCACGCGGTCTACGTCGGGAGCGTCGCCGAGCGGTTCGACGTCGACCTGGTCCGTGCGGTGCTCACCCTGCTGCCGGAGTGGACGCTGACCGTCCACGGGCAGCTGGTCTTCCCGCTGCGCGCGAGCGCCGCGGCCGAGCGCTTCCTGGCGCTGGAGCAGGAGACCGGTGGCCGGTTCCGGTACGCCGGGCCGATCGCCCGCGCGGAGCTGCCCGCGGTGCTCGACGCCGCGGCCGTCGCCCTGCTCCCGGACGTGGCCGACCGGGCGCTGGGCCAGTCGTCGATGAAGACCTACGACTACTGCGCCCGGGGCGTCCCGGTGGTGGCGAGCGCCGGCCACCTGGAGCACTCCAGCGACGCACCGCCGCACAGCTACGTCGCCGACGGCGCGGCGGAGATGGCCGCGGCGATGGTGGCGGCCGCCGACGAGCCGGTGAGCTGGGCCGCCGATCGGGTCCAGTGGGCCGCCGAACGCACCTGGGACCGACGGACGGACGCCTGGCTGGACGCCGCGCTCGGCGACCGGCTGCCCGATGTGACGGGTGTGCACCCGTCATGAACTCGCAACAGACGCCGACCGTGTGTCGCCGTCCCCGCGCCAGGGCGGAGCCCTAGCTTTCCGCCATGACGCGTACCCAACAGGCTCCGGTCGCCGGTCCCGCCGACTCCGCCCTCGCGCTCGCCGACGCCCTGCAGTCGGACTTCGCCGCCCAGCGGGCCGCCGACGAGCGCACCCCGCGCGACCCCGTCGGGCCTGCGCCCCGCTGACCTCGACCGCCGCTGTATCCCGGCCGACCGGGCGCAGCGGCGGCGTCCGGGCCCGGACGCCGACCACGCTCGGTGACCGCTCGCCCGTCGACCACCCGTCCGGGCCACCCCCTCCGGGTGACGCAGTTCATCTGCTGTTGGTGCTCAGGCTCTTCCGCGGCGGCCCGAGGGGCTCCACACTCGCCCCGTGCGCTTCCTCGCATCGCCGCCGCCCGCGCCTGTCGCCGTGCTGCGTTCGGTGGTCCGCCCGGCCCGCCGCCGGCCGTCGCCGGTGCACCTGCACCACTACCGCCGCGCCGGGGACGACCCGTTCAGCGGCGCCTCCCTGTACGCCTGCCGTTGCGGGGTCGTCCGCCCCGGCATGTGACGTCCGCACCCGACCGGGTCCGGGCCGGTGACCCGGCGCTTGCCAGACTCCGTGCATGGCACAGACGCGGACCCGACTGACCGACGCCGAGCTCGCCGCGCTCGCGCGGTACGGCTTCGACCTCGTGCCCGGCGCACCCGCCGTGCCCCCGGCCGTCGAGCTGGAGGACGCCGAAGGGGTGCTGGTCGCCACCCGGGACGACGGTGGGCTGACCGTCCGGGAGATCCCGCGCTGGCGGGCGCCGTCCGCCGTCCGTGCCGAGCTGGCCCAGCGGGGCTGGCCGGCGCCGCGGGCCTGGGTCGGCGGACCTCCGGCCCAGGACACGGACCTGCCCGAGCAGCTGCTCGTCCTGCTCCCGGCGGCCGGCACCTCGCCCGACTCGGCCGCGCTGTCGCTGGCATCGGCGGCCTGGGCACCGTGGGCCGAGGGGCGTGAGCTCGTCGTCGTCCCCGTGCCGGTGACCGCCGCGGCACCGGAGGCCGGCTGGACCGAGGTCGCCGCCGCCTACGGCGCGCAGCTGCTGGGCGACCGGCTCGACCCGGCGCCGCTGCGCACCGGGGGCCGGGTGGTCATGTTCACCGGGCTCTCCGGCGCCGGGAAGTCGACGATCGCCGGGCGCCTGGTGGAGCTGCTGCTGGAGGCCGGCCGGACGGTGACGCTGCTGGACGGCGACGTGGTGCGCACCCACCTGTCGGCCGGGCTCGGCTTCTCCCAGGCCGACCGGGACACCAACGTGCGCCGGATCGGCTGGGTGGCCGCGCAGATCGCCAAGCACGGCGGGCTGGCGGTGTGTGCACCGATCGCGCCCTACGCCGCCACCCGCGCCGACGCCCGCCGGCTGGTGGAGGAGCAGGCCGGGCCGGGGTCGTTCGTGCTGGTCCACGTGTCCACCCCGCTGGCCGAGTGCGAGGCGCGTGACCGCAAGGGGCTCTACGCCAAGGCACGGCGGGGGGAGATCACCGGCTTCACCGGGATCAGCGACCCCTACGAGGAGCCGACGGACGCCGAGCTGACCATCGACACCCGGGACCTGACCCCCGAGGAGAGCGCCCGGCGGGTGCTGGCGCACCTCGTCGCGGACTGACGGTCAGGAGCCGGGCCAGCCGGGCAGTCGCTCGGGGCCGGTGCGCCAGGCCGGCAGCTGACCGGGGGCGTCGACCGTCTCGGCGTCGGCGCGGCGGCGCAGCGCCCAGTCGGCCGGGAGCACGAGCCGGGGTGCGACCCCGACGAGGACGGCGGTGAGCACGGCCACCGCGCCGACGACCTCACCGCTCTCCTCGACGAACGTCGCGACGGCGGCCCACGGGAACGCACCGGACGCCGACCCGACGACGGAGGAGACGCCGGACAGGACGACGGCGGCGGCGGCGTAGATGCCGAAGGCCGTCATCACCCGCCGGCGGTCACGCCGCTCGGTGCGGCTGAGCCACCAGAGCACGGCGAGGGTCACGGCGGCAATGCCGGCGCTGACGGCGGTGGCCAGCACCGGCCGGCCGGCCAGACCGGCGGTCCGCAGCGCCTCGACGTGCACGGTCCCGCCGCCCTTGACCTGGGCGACCAGGGCCGCGACGACACCGACGCCCAGCCACCACGGCCGGCGCTCGGTGGCGCGGGCGGCGCCGACGAAGGCGGCCACGGCGGCGGTGGCAAGCAGGGCGGTGACCCACATCCGCGGGACCGACAGCGGGGCGTCCATGGACAGGTAGCGGGCGGCGCCGCGGTCGGTGCCGGCGATCCGCAGCCCGAGGCCGACGGCCTCCAGGCTGAGCCCGACACCGATGAGCGCGGCGGACAGCGGCGGCACGGGCAGCCGGCGTCGGCGCGAACGGGTCCGGACGGCGGAGCGGAGGCCGGTCGGCAGCGGGCCGGTCTCCCCCCGCGAACGCAGCTCGGCGATCCGCAGGGCCATGCCCAGGGGCACGGCGACGACGACCGCGAGCGTCGTCCACCCGACGAGCACCCACCCCCACCACGGCATGTCCTCGTGATCGGCAGGTCCGCACCGGTGCTTGACCGGGTCGGGGCTGCCGATCTCAAGGGGTTCAGCTCCGGGCGTCCCCCGCCAGGGCGGCGAGCAGCTGGTCGGCGAACTCGGGCCGGCAGATGAGCAGGTCGGGCAGGTAGGGGTCGGGCCGGTTGTAGCGCAGCGGGGAGCCGTCGAGCCGGCTGGTGTGCAGCCCGGCGGCCCGGGCGACCGCGACCGGTGCGGCGGAGTCCCACTCGTACTGGCCGCCGCCGTGCACGTAGGCGTCGGTGGCCCCGCGGACGACGGACATCGCCTTGACCCCGGCCGACCCCATGGCCACCGGCTCGGCGCCGAGCTTTGCGACGAGGTCGGCGACCAGGGCCGGCGGGCGGCTGCGGCTAACCGCCAGGCGCAGCGGGCCGTCCGGGCGGGCCGGCGGCGGAGCGACGGCGGCGGTGCCCAGGGTGGTGCCCTCGGCCGGCAGGGCGACGGCCCCGGCGACCAGGTCGCCCCGCTCCCAGAGCGCGACGTGCACCGCCCAGTCGGTGCGCTCCAGCTCGGAGAACTCCCGGGTGCCGTCGAGGGGGTCGACGATCCAGACCCGGTCGGCGGTGAGCCGGCGGGCGTCGTCGGCGCCCTCCTCGGACAGGACGGCGTCCCCGGGGCGCAGCGCGCCGAGCTGCTCGGCCAGCCAGCGGTGGGACTCCCCGTCGCCGGCGGCCTTGCGCGCCGCGGCGTCGGCGAAGTCCCGGCCGCGCACGGTGAGCAGCAGTTCGCCGGCCTGGGTGGCCAGCGTGCGGGCGAGGTCGTGATCGGTGCCGGTCAACGTCGGTCTCCGTCCGGGCGGGGGTGGGGGCAATCCTCCGGCCCCGCACCCCGGCGCCGCCGCGGCGGGTCGGCGTCAGTAGGCCCCGGAGCCGCGGACCACCGCACCGAGGGTCTTGCCCAGGATCATCAGGTCCAGGGCGAGGGACCAGTTCTCCACGTACCGGACGTCGATCCGCACCGAGTCGTCCCAGGACAGGTCCGACCGGCCGCTGACCTGCCACAGGCCGGTGATCCCGGGCTTGACGAGCAGGCGGCGCCGCATGTCGAAGCCGTACTGCTCGACCTCGCGGGTCACGTGCGGCCGCGGGCCGACCAGCGACATCGTGCCGCCGACGACGTTGAGCAGCTGCGGCAGCTCGTCGAGCGACCAGCGCCGCATGACGGCGCCGACCCGGGTCACCCGCGGGTCGCGCTTCATCTTGAACTGGACGGCGTTGCCCTCGTTCTGTGCCATCAACGCCGCCATCCGCTGGTCGGCGTCGGGCACCATGCTGCGGAACTTCAGCACGTGGAAGGGCTGGCCGGCGCGGCCGATCCGCTCGTGCCGGAAGAACACCGGGCCGCGGCTGGTGGTCTTGACCGCCACGGCCAGCATCAGCAGCACCGGCAGCAGCACCACGACGGCGGCGAGGGCGACCGACCGGTCGAAGACGTCCTTGGTGACGCGGCGCAGCCCGCGGAACTCCGGCCGCTCCAGGTGCATCAGCGGCAGCCCGTTGACCGGCCGGATGCCCACCCGCGGGCCGGCGAACTCGGTCACCGCCGGGGCGAGCAGCAGCTCGGCCTCGGTGGTCTCCAGGTCCCACCCGAGGCGGCGCAGGGCAGCGCCGTCCAGCTCCGGTGAGGGCAGCACGGCGACGGTGTCCACCTCGTACCGGCGGACGACGTCGGCGATGTCGGCGAAGCCGCCCAGCACCGGCAGCCCGTCGAAGACGGTCCCGGCGGGCGGGGCCGACGGCAGGCAGACGCCGATCACCCGGAGGCCGTGCTGGGCCTGGCGGACGAGCTGGGCGTGCAGCTCGGCCGTGCCGTTGCGGTGGCCGACCAGGATCGCGGTCTGCTGGAACCGGCCGTGCGTGCGCTGGTGGTGCAGCCAGGACCGCTGGGCGTAGCGCTGCAGCAGGCCGAGCACGGTGGCCAGGGGCAGCGCGACCACGACGAAGCTGCGGGCGACCTCGAGCTTGAACGCCCAGGAGACCGTGCCCACCGACGCCAGCAGCAGGACGGCGGAGAAGAAGACCCTGCGGAACTCCTCGGGGCCGACCCAGAGGAAGCGCTCCTCGTAGCTGCGCCCGACCGCCATCGCGGCCACCCAGACCAGCGGCAGGACGACGACCGGCCACGGGGCGCCGTGCGCGGCGAGCGGCCCCTGTTCGGGCAGCAACCGACCGACCAGGGCGGCCAGCACGGCGACCAGGGTGTCGCCCAGCAGGATCCGGCGCACGTAGGTCTTCCGCCAGGCCCGGCGGGCCGCGGTGCCCTCGCCCCGGAGGCGCGCCACGGACCAGAAGCGCCGGCGGGCGACGACCCCCGTCCGGGGCTCGACGAGCTCGTCGGGCGCTTCCAGCAGCAACAAGGTCCGGCTCCCCTAGGTCGTTGGTTCCCTGGTCAGCGCGGCGACCGGTCGCCGCCGGTCCGTCGGGAGGAGACCCCCGCCGACCGACCCGGGGGAACGTACGGTCCGGCCGCTCGGGTCGACCAGCCCCGGACGAGAGCCCGGGACACCCGGGGATCGGTGGCCGTGGCGCGCGCCACACCCGATCGAACCGATCACCCGGTGATCACTCGCGCAGAGTGACGGCGCGCAGGGGGCTCCATACCGCCGTTTCCTGCCGTACACCTGCCGTCAGCCTCGTGAGTTCGGTCACCTTCTGGACGTCCGTGGTGTCCTCCGGCCAGCCCGTCGCCCGGGGGCCCCATGCTCGACCCGTGGGCGGATCCGAGAACCCGACGCTGCGCGTCCTGCACGTCAGCCAGCCGGTCGAGGCGGGGGTGGCGCGCGTGGTCGCCGGGCTGGTCGCCGACCAACGTCGCCGCGGCTGGGAGGTGCTGGTGGCCTGCCCGGGCGAGGGCTGGCTGGCCGACACCGTCCAGGCCGCCGGGGCCGAGCTGGTGCCGTGGCGGGCCAGCCGCTCCCCCGGCCCGTCGGTGCCCGGCGAGGCCGCGGCGCTGCGCCGGGTCGTGGCGGCCACGGACCCCCAGGTGGTGCACCTGCACAGCGCCAAGGCCGGGCTGGCCGGGCGGCTGGCGGTGCGGGGCCGGCGTCCGACGGTCTTCCAGCCGCACGCCTGGTCGTTCGAGGCGGTCACCGGGCCGGTGCAGACGGCCTCCCGCGGCTGGGAGCGGTTCGCGCAGCGCTGGACCGACCTGACCCTCTGCGTGAGCGAGGCCGAGCTGGCGACCGGGCGGGCCGCCGGCCTGACCGGGCGGTCGGTGGTGGTGCCCAACGGCGTCGAGCCCGAGCTGTGGGCTCCGCAGGACCGGGCGGCCGCCCGCGCCGCGCTCGGGCTCCCCGCGGCGCCCACCGTCGTCTGCGTCGGCCGGCTGGCCCGGCAGAAGGGCCAGGACATGCTGCTCGCCGCCTGGCCCGGGGTGCGACGGGCCGTGCCGGACGCCCAGCTGGTGCTCGTCGGCGCCGGCCCGGACGAGGCGGCGCTGCGCGCCCAGGCCGACGGCTCGATGCGCTTCGCCCCCGGGGAGCGGCTGGCCGAGTGGTACGCCGCCGCCGACGTCGTCGCCGTCCCCTCCCGCTGGGAGGCCGGGCTGCCGCTGGTGGCGATGGAGGCGATGGCAGGTCAGCGCAGCGTGGTCGCCTTCGACGTCGCCGGCATCGGCGCCTCGCTCGGCGGCGCGGGTGCCGCCGTCCCGGCGTTCGAGATCGAGGCGTTCACCGCCGCGCTGACCGCCCGGCTGCTCGACCCGGCCGCCGCAGCCCGCGAGGCCGAGACCGGCCGATCGGTGGCGACCACCCGGTACGCCGCGGCCACCTCCCAGGCCGCCGTCGCCGAGCACCTGCTGCACCTGGCCGGGTCCCGATGAGCCCCTCGCGGGCGCGCCGGCCGCGGACGGTGTCCCGGGCGCTGGTGGCGAGCGCGCTCCTGGCGCTGTGCCTGGTCGGGTCCACGGGGGTGGCCGAGCCGCGGACCAGCGCCCTCACCGGCGACCCGGCCGGGGCCGCGCCCGCCGCCGTCCCCCCGGCCGGCCCGTCCACCGCCACGGACCCGAGCGCGGCCCTGCCGGCGCCCGGAGCGGCCGCCCCACCGGCCGCCGGTTCCACACCTCCGCCGCCGCCTGCCGCGGCCGGTCCGGCCACCGTCGCCCCGTCCTCCGGCTCGAGCGCGTCCGGTACCGCAGCGGCCGGCACCGCGGCGGCCGGTGCCAGGGACGCCGTGGTGGTCGCCGGCGCCCGCGGCGACATCCCGGTCGAGCGGTTCGGCGCGGTCGGCGACGGCGTCACCGACGACACCGCCGCGCTGCAGCAGGCGCTGGACACCGTGCCCACCGGGAGCGTCCTGCGGCTCCGCGCGGGCGCGACCTACCTGCACTCCGACGTCCTCCGGGTGCGCACCCCGGGTCTCACCGTCCTCGGCCGGGGCGCGACCGTCACCGCCACCCAGGAGACCCGGTCGGCGTTCCACGTCGACGCCGACCGCGTGGTCGTCGAAGGGGTGACGTTCGCCCTCGCCACCTCGACCGAGCGCTTCCACGCCTACGAGCAGATGAAGGTCCGCGTCTCCGCCGACGGGGTGGTGCTGCGCGACGTGCACGTCCGGGGTGCGGCGGCCGCCGGCTTCTACGTCGGCAACGGCTCCGGGCACTTCCTGCTGGACCGGGTGACGGTCGTCGGCAGCCGCGCCGACGGCGTGCACGTGACCGGCGGCGCACACGACGGCCGGGTCGTCTCCCCCGTCACCACCAACACCGGGGACGACGGGGTCGCCGTGGTCTCCTACCGGGCCGACGGGGTGCCGTGCGCGCGGGTGGAGATCACCTCCCCGCAGGTGAACGGGACGACGTGGGGCCGGGGCATCTCCGTGGTCGGCGGGGACGACATCACCTACACCGACGTGGCTGTCCGGGACACCGACGCCGCTGGGGTCTACGTCGGCAGCGAGGGCGACCCCTACTACACGTTCCCCTCGCGCCGGGTGCGGATCACCCGCGGCACCGTGACCGGCGCCAACACCAACCCGGCCAAGGACCACGGTGCGGTGCTCGTCTACGCCGGCAACAGCGACACCACGACCGCGGACGTGACGATCCGCGACCTGGCGGTCAGCGGCACCCGGGCCGGTGCCAGCTGGGAGCTCGGGGTGCTCGCCGACCCGGGCGCGGGCGTCCAGCGGGTCACCTTCTCCGGGATCTCGCTCACCGGCGGCCCGGCGCGGCCGTTCCACACCAACGCGTCCCCCGCGGTGCGGCTGTTCGACGTCACCGTCGACGGCTCCCCCGTCCCCGAGCACCGCGGCTGGTGACCCGCCGGCTCAGCCGGCGGGCCGCGCCCCGAACGCGTGCGCCCGCGCCGTCCACGCCGACAGCACGGTGACGGCGGCTGGCTCCGGCAGCCCCTCGGGGCGGTGCGCCAGCGGCACCGGCGGCCCCCAGCGGGTGTAGCGCTCGGCCAGGCCGGCGGGCACCAGCAGCAGGTTGGTGTGCGCCGTCCGGCGCAGCTCCCGGGCCCAGTGCAGCGGCGAGGTCAGCACCGCCCGCACGTCCCCGGCGTCGAGGACGACGACGGTCGCCCGGCGGCCGGCGACGACGTCCCGCCCGGCGGCGGCGCGACGGCCCCAGAGCACCACCACGTCGACGTCGTCCAGCGGCGCCTCCGGCAGTGCGTCGGGCGCCAGCACGCCGGTGCGCCAGCCGGCCGCGGTCTGCGCGGCCGCGACCGCCCGGGCCGTCGCCAGCTCGGCGGGGCCGGCGACGTGCAGCACGCCCAGCACCTCGCCGTACACCGGGGTGGAGAGGATGGCGCGCACGTCAGCGGACACGGCGCACCGCCTCCAGGGTCTCCTCGACGACGTCGTCCCAGCTCCGGCGGGCCGGCCGGAGCAGCACCGGCGGCCGGGGCCGGCCCAGGTGCTCCACCATCGCGGCGGCCCACACCTCGGGACGGCGCGCGGGCAGCCGCTGGGCACCGGCCGGGGAGGCCTCGGCGAGCGCCGGGTCCTCCGACGTCAGCACCGGCGCCCCCAGCCCCAGCGCCTCCGCGGCGGGCAGCCCGAAGCCCTCGGCGAGGCTGGGGCACAGCACCACCCGGGCGCGCTCGTAGAGCCACCGCAGCCGGGCGTCGGGGACGTGGCCCAGCGCGACGACCGCGCCGTCGGCGGCCAGCTCGGCGAAGGCCCGGCCGCGGTCGGTGGGCCCCCAGCTGTCCGGGCCGACCACCACGAGCACGGCGTCGGGGACGGCGGCGCGCACCTGTGCCCAGGCGTCGACGACCAGGCCGACGTTCTTCCGCGGTGAGGGGTCGCCGACGACCAGCGCGAACGGCCGGCCGGCCAGCTCGGGCACGGCCTCGGCGGCGACGTCGGTGAGCGAGGAGCCGTCGGGGTGGTGCACCACCGACGTCCGCGGGGCGGTGGACGGCAGGTAGCTGACCAGCCGCTCCCGGGTGGCGGCGCTGACGCAGACGAGCGCGTCGGCGGCCCGCAGCGAGGCCAGGTACGGCGGGCGGACCAGCCAGCGCTTGGCCCGGCCGAAGTCGTGCGGGCGGTCCAGGGCCAGCATGTCGTGCACGGTGAGCACCCCGACGCCGGGCACCCCGCGGGGCAGCAGGTGCTTGGTGCCGTGCACGACGTCCATCCGGCCGCCGACCCGCGCACCGGCCAGCCGCTCCACGGCGGAGACCAGCGGTCCGCGGCCGGGCAGGGTGTGCACCCGGTCGCGGTCGACCAGGTGCGTGAACGCCCCCTGCGCACCCGCGCCGGCGAGCACGTGCAGCTCCACGTCGTCCCGGGCGGCCAGCCCGCGGGCCAGCTGCACGACGTACCGGACCATCCCCCCGCCCTCGCCCGACGGCGGGACGTGCGTGCCGATCAGCAGGTAGCGCAGCGGCCGGGCCATCAGCGCACGGCTCCGGCGCGGCGGCGTCGGCCGCGGTTGACCAGCAGCGCCACCACCACCAGGGCGACCAGCCCGGGGGTGGCCCGGCCCTGGCCGAGGTAGAAGTAGCGCGGCAGCTCGAGCATGGTCAGCACGAAGAGCGGATAGAGCAGCAGGCCCCAGATCCGGCCCTCGCGCAGGGCGCGGTGCAGGGTGCCGGTGAGCAGCCCGGCGCCGAGGAAGAACAGCAGCCCCCCGGCGATGCCCAGGTCGACGAAGGGGCTGGCCACGGCGCCGTAGTTGTTGAACTCGGGGTTGCCGAACTGGGTGAGGGCGAGGGTGTAGGCGGGCTCGGGGTCGACGCCGGTGAGCGACCGGAACAGGTTCAGGCTGCCGATGCCCGGCGCCGTCCAGAACGCCGACCACAGGTCGTAGGGCAGCCCGGCCGGCTCCTGGTGCAGCAGCCGGATCACGCCGTTGTTGTAGGCGGTGACGTAGTAGCCGGCGAAGCGCTCGACCACGAAGACGGGGAAGGACTGGCCGCCCTGCGCGGCGTAGAACACCCAGCTGCGGGAGTACTCGAAGGCGGCGAAGACCGCGACCACCACCGGCGCCAGCACTGCCGGCAGGAACGCGGCCCGCCGGGTGCCCCGGCTGGTCCGCGACATCCCGGCGACCACCAGCACCAGCAGCGGCACGAGCAGCTCGAGCAGGGCGAGGCGCTCGGTGACGAAGAAGGCGCGCAGCAGCGCCAGGAAGGCGACCACCGCCAGCCGGCGCAGGTGCTGCGGCCGGCGCCCCTCGGCGAGCATCAGCACCCCGGTCAGCACGACGAAGGCGACGCCGAACTGGGTCATCGTGGTCAGCCCGGGCACGGTGCCCAGTTGCTCGCGGATGCCCAGGCCGTAGAGCTCCTGGTCGATCAGCGCGGTGACCAGCACGACCGGCTCCAGCCCGACCCGGACGGCGTTGATGCCGTAGGCGACGTAGCCGAGCATGGTCAGCCAGAACAGCACCGTGGCCGCGCGCTCGAGGACGCGCAGGTCACCGGCCGACAGCGCCGGCCAGCTCGGCACCCGGCGGACGCCGCGCAGCCCCGGCAGCAGCGCGCCGCCCAGGAACAGCAGCAGGCCGGCGGTGAACCACAGCGTCCACTCCAGGTTGACGGCCTTCGGGGTGCCCCACAGCGCCCGGTACCGCTCGTCGGCGATGGCCAGGCTCAGCCAGGTGGCGGGCAGCGCGACCAGGCCGATGAGCGCGATCGGGGAGAGCCACCACACGCCCCCGGGCCGGCCGCCGAGGTCCGCCGTCCGCGGCCGGACGGCGGTGATCCGGGTGCTCATCGGGCCCCCACGCCGTCCGGCTCGCGGCCGGCCAGCACCCGCAGGCTGTGCCGCAGCTGCAGCCCGGGCAGCGGCGCCGTCCCGAAGGCCCGGCGGCAGACGACCGCGTAGGAGCCGAACAGCACGACGGTCGCCGCCGCACTGACCAGCGCCAGCGCCAGCGGGCCGCCCAGCTGCGCGGCGAGCACGGCCGCGGGCAGGACCACCAGCAGCGCCACCCCGACGGCGCGGGCGGCGGCACGGCCGTGGCCGGTGACCACGAGCAGGACGGCGCAGGAGCCGAAGACGGCCATGCCCAGGCCGCCGGTGGCGAGCACGGAGAGGTACGGGGCGGCGTCGTCCAGGCCCGGGCCGTAGAGCGTGAGCACCTGCGGGGCGAGCAGCCAGGCCGCGGCGACCAGCACCACGGTGACCGCGCTCGACACGGTGGCCGCCGCCGACAGCAGGGCCAGCACCCGGTCCCGCCGCCCCTGGGCCTCCAGCCGGGCGGCGACCGGGGTGATCGCGATGTTGGCCAGCCCCTCGAGCACGGTCACCTGCATGGCGAGCACGCTGGCGGTCGAGTACAGCAGCGCCTGCTCGCCGGGGAAGGCCCAGCCGGCCAGCCAGACGTCGCCGCGGCCGACCAGGAAGGCGCCGAGCTCGACGGTGAACAGCCAGGCCCCGCCCGCGACGGCGGCGGCCATCGGCGACCACCAGCGGGCGCCGCGCACCCGGGCCCGCAGCGGCAGCCGGAGCAGCATCACCGCCAGCAGCACCAGGGAGGTCGCGGCGTAGACGGTCAGCAGCGCCACCAGCGTCGTCCGGCCGCCCTGGACCAGGACGACGACGACCATGGCGAGCAGGGCGAGCACCGAGCGGCTGTGGTGGGTGGCCGCGACCGACCAGCGGATCCGGCCGACCGCGGCGTACACGTCGCTGATGGTGAGCCGCAGCGTCTCCAGCACGATCAGCGCGGCGACCAGCGCGACGACGAGCGCCCGGTCGTCCCGGACGACGGCGGTGGCGACCCAGGCGACGGCCGGCGCGGTGACCACGCTGAGCAGCGCGACCGCCCGCAGGTGGGCGAGCACCTGGGCGGCCACCTCGGCCGGGGAGGCGGCCGCGGCGATCGCCCGGATGGCGTGCTGCCCCAGGCCCAGCCGGCCGACCATCGGCCCGAGCATCAGTGCGCCCAGCACGGCCAGGAAGCCGGTGGCCGCCCGGGCGTCGAGGGTGCGGACCGCGAGCACCGACGTCAGGAAGGTGGCGAGGAGCCCGAGCACGGCCACGACCATGCGCAGGCCGAAGCTCCGGCGGACCTCCTGGGTCTGCTCCCCCGCCTGGACCGCCACGGTCAGGCCTCGCTGGCGACGGGCTCCTGCCGAGGGGACGTCGTCTCCTCCGCAGCCCGCGGGGAGGACGGCTGGGGGCGCTCGCGCCCCAGGTGCCGCCCGGTGGTGGTGACGACGACGCCCTGCAGCGCCGGGCCGGACGACGCCACGTCCCGGACCGCGGCCAGCGCGTCCTCCAGCGAGGAGACCCCCTCCCCCACGACGACGACGGCCCGCTCGGCGTGCCGGGCGGTCTCGTCGAACCGGGCGACGGAGGTGAGCGCCGGGGCGTGCAGCAGCACCTGCCGGCCGGCGGCGGTGTGCCGGGCGACGGTCGCGGCGAGCACCGCGTCGCCGTCGTGCGGCGGGAGGGCGACGACGGTCAGCAGCGGGGTGAGCACCTGCTCGCCGGGGAACTCCGGCGACGCGGTCGGGCGGCTGCTGTGCGCGTGCGCCGCGGTGGTCACCAGCACCACGGGAGCGCCGGTGGAAGAGATCGCCCAGGCCAGCTCCCACGCGACCTCGGCGGCCCCGGCGCGCTCGTCGGCGCCGACCACGACGAGGCTGCGTCCGCCGGCGTCGATCACCTGCGGGGCGAGCAGCCGGGCCGCCGCGAGCGCGCCGGCCCGGGGCAGCTGTGCCGGGACCTGCGGGCTGCGGTTGCGCACCCGCCCGGCGGGCAGCCGCGGCAGCAGCACGGGCACCCCGGCCGCCACCAGCAGCCGGGCGTCGAACAGCCGGTGGGAGGTGGCCCGCCACACGGCACCGGCGGCCAGCAGCAGCACGGCACCGAGCACGGCGCCCAGCACGGTGGACAGCAGCGCGGCCGGTGCGCCGGTCTCCTGCTCCAGGGTCGGGGCGCGCAGCACCGGCACCAGGTCGGGGACCCGGGTGGCGGCGCCGCTCAGCTGGCTCTGCTGGGCGAGCAGCCGCTCGACCTCCTGGGCGACGGGGCTGTTCACCGCGCCCGGCTCGCCGAGAGCGTCCAGCCGCTGCTGCACCGCGGCCAGCGCAGCGGTGACCGCCGTCTCGGCGGCCTCCTGGCGGGCGGCGACGTAGCCGTCGAGCAGCGCCGTCACGGCCCGCCGGGCCTCCTCGGCGGTGGGGGCGGTGGCGCTGATCCGCAGGACGTCGGAGGTACCGACCTGGGCGACCGAGACGGTGACCGCGTCGTCCGGCTGCGGTTCCTGGCTGAGCCGGAGCGCGTCCAGCGCCTCGAGCTGGCCGGCGACCAGGGAGTCGTCGGCGCCGGTCTGCGTCGTGGTCGGCAGCGGGCCGCTGAGCACCTGGGCGTCGGGGACGACCTCGAAGGTGGCCGAGGCGGTGACCTCCTCCTCAGCGGCGACCCCGACAAGGAGGCCGAGCAGCCCACCGAGGAGGGCGCCGATGACGGCCAGCCGGGCCAGCCAGGCCAGCGGTGCCGCCGGCCCGGGCCAGGTGTCGGCCCGGGTGTCTGCGTCGCCTGGGTCAGTGCCGGCCGACCGGCCTGTCGAGCTGCTCATGCGCGTGCGTCCTCCCTCGTGCCATCGGCGGAGTCCGCCCGCAACAGCGTCCAGATGATAGGGCCCGGCTGATCACGCCGGAACGCGTCATCCCTCCGGGTGAACACCGGGTGGACAGCAGGGAACGGGCCGCTGAGCTGCGGATACGTCTGCACACACGGGTGGACAGAGGAAGATCCACACCTAGGCTCTGCCGCGTGACCGAGGCCCCCGCCCGCCCGCAGCGGGTGGCGGCGATCGACGTCGCGCGGGCCGTGGCGATCATCGGGGTGGCGGCCAACCACTCGATCGACGGCCTGCTCAACGCCGGCCTGATCCCCACCGACCACCCGCTCGAGGTGGCCAACTCCGCGCTCTACCTGTTCCGGATGCCGGCCCTGGCGTTTCTGCTCGGGCTGTTCGTGCCCCGGGCGGTGGCCAGGCGCGGGGCGGCCGGCTACGTCCGCGAGCGGGCCACGCTGATGCTCTGGCTCTACCTGCTCTGGTACCTGGTGCAGAGCGTCGCCGAGCTGGCGACCAACGACGTCAAGAACGTGCCGCGGGAGCCCGGGGCGGTCTGGCGGGTGTGGGAGCCGTTCGCGCACCTGTGGTTCCTGCCGTTCCTGATCCTGACGGCGGTGGTGCTGGCGGTGCTGCGGCCGTGGCAGGACCCGGCCCGCCGGCTGCTGGGCGGGGGTGCGCTGGCGCTGGTGTGCCTGCTCACCTGGGGCTGGAACCCGACCCTGTTCGGGCTGACCGGGCTCTCGCTGCTGGTGTTCGCGGCGGCCGGGTCCGTCGTCGGGCTGGCCCGGCTGGGCACCTGGATGCAGGGCCCGCTCTGGGCCTGGACGGCGGCCGGGCTGCTCGGCGCCGCCTCGCTCGGGGTGCTGCTGCAGGCCGACGTCGTCCCGTCGACGCTGCCGGCCGAGGTCGGCCTGGCCGAGCGGGCGCTGAGCCTGGGCGCCGCGGTCGCCGGCACGATCGCGCTGCTCGCCGTCTCGGTGCTGCTGACCCGGGTGCCTCCGCTGCGCGACCTGCTGGCCGCGATCGGCCGCCGCACCCTGCCGATCTACCTGGCCCACGTGCTGGTCGTCGCCGGGGTGCGGGTCGTGCTCGTGCGACTCGGGGTCGACCAGCCGTACGTCATCGCCACGCTGGCGGTCCTCGCCGGCGTCGGCATCCCGTTCGCCGTCGCGACGTTCACGGCCGACCGCCCGTGGGCGAACTGGCTGTTCGACCTGCCGCCGCCCCTGAGCACGTGGGCGCAGGCAGCACCGCTACCAAGGACCGCGGCGCCCAGCCGCGTCGCTCAATCGCCGGCGCGCCACCGGGTGCCCGCTCGTCCCATCCCCGCGACGGGCACCACCGAGCCCTGATTACTGGGCCGTGGCACAGGGGCGGCCTCTGCCTGTCGCAGCGCTACAGGACGCGATCGCGGACGGCGCCATCGAGGTCGGGCGGGCACCACCCTCTCCTACGCGCCGAGCCCCCTACCTGCGCGGCATCAAGGCAGCTGGCGGCGAGTTCACGACACCGCCGCCGCGCTGCCGGGGTCGGGGTCACCGATTACGCCTACAAGCAACTGGCCAGCGGCTTGGCGCCCAAATGAACGCCGCCGAAGAGTTGCTCGGCTAAGAACTTCGCCATGGACGACACGGCATCCCGGCGGACCCCATCACCGCGCACTACAACGAGGGCCTAATACCGCACTTTCCACCGCTCAGTCCGCTGGTGCAGCAATCGGTAGGCCAGCACAGCCAGGGCGATACCCAACGGACCGGCCCACCAGGCCACCTCGATGATGGGCCGGTCCGTCGCCCACGCCGCCAGCTGCAGCACCGGGTAGTGCCAGAGGTAGAGCTCGTAGGAGACCACCCCGGTGGCCACCAGCGGTTTCCACGTGAGCAGTGCACCCCCACCCCGTCGAGAGACGGTGGCGACCACGGCAACTGATCCGATGGCGGTGAGCAGGTAGGAGAGGGAGGCGATGACGCCCAGGGTCTGGACGGTGCTGCAGAGCACCGCAACCCCGATCAACGCCAGTCCGCCCGTGCCCCACCAACGGGGCGGCACCCACTCCGGGCGGTTTCGCATCACCACAGCCAGGGCGGCACCGACTGCTAGCGCCCCTGCGCGCAGGTAGGCCCCCGAGTCAACGCCGACCCCGGAGAGCCCGATCTTCGCCAGCAGCAGGAGCATCCCGCCCGCGGCGCAGAGGCCGGCCAGCGTCCGCCATCCCCACCGGCGGCCGAGGGTGAGCAGCAGCACAGCCGGCCACAGGAGGTAGAAGTACTCCTCCAGACCCAGAGTCCAGGTGTGATACCAAGCGCCCTCGTTGTCGCCGTCCAGCAGCTGCGCGACCGGGGTCAGGTAGAGCCCGGCCGCCACGCTCTCCCGGACGAAGGCGCTCACGGACGGAGCGAGCAGGAGCCCGGGGACCGCCAGAGCCGCGAGTGCGAGCAGCAGCGGCGGCCAGAGTCGGATCGCCCGCCGGATGTAGAAGCGCCGCAGCCGGATCGTCGACCGCTTCGACCACTCGCCGAGCAGGATCGTCGTGATCAGGAACCCGGACAGGACGAAGAAGACGTCGACGCCGATGTTGCCGCCAAAGTCATACGGCCGGACGAAGTGGTGCACCAGCACGAGCCCGACCGCGATGCCCCTTAGGCCGTCCAACCCCGGCAGATAGGGCAGCGGCGAGACTGGCCGCGGCGGATCGCCGAGGACCTCCGGTTGCCTGCTCCCCGCTACGTCTTCGAACTCGCTGCTCAGGCCCCGTGTCACGCCGCGCACCGTATCTACTTACGGACCGGAGCGGTACAGAAGTCGGCTCACCATGCCCCCAAGCGACTACGCTCCCTTGGCCTTTGTCGGCGCCCCGTGCTCCGGCGCAGAGGGGTGGCCCGCGCCACGCTGAACAAGAGTCAGACCCGCTGGGACGACTTCCTGGTGGTCAGCTAGCTCGCCGAGAAGGGCGCCGTTAGTGAGTCAGAGAAACGTCCAGTGGACAGTTGCAGCTGCCCCGTGCAACCGTCAGGCAGCGATGCGCCGGAACCTCTTCGTCCTTTTCCTGCTCCTGACCTTGCCGGCCTGCACCGCGGGGCCGCCTGCACCAGAGGACTACCGCTACCTGCGCGGCGTCAATGCAGCCGGCGGCGAATTCAACGACGCTCCCGACGCCCTGCCCGGGGCATCGAATCAGCACTACGCCTACAACCAAGCCGAGCTCTACGAGTACCTGTACGACCGCGGACACCGCGTGGTCCGCATACCTTTCCGGTGGGAGCGGCTCCAGCACTCGTTCGGCGAAGACCTCGACCCGACCGGCTTGGCCGAACTCGAGGCGACGGTGGACGCCGCTGCCGACGCTGGGCTCTTCGTGCTACTCGACATGCACAACTACGGCAAGTTCGTGCGAGAGGTCGACGACGAGGAGGTGAAGCTGGGCGATGGCGTCACGACCTCCGACTTCGCCGACGCTTGGACGCGCATCGTCCACGCCTTTAAGGACCAGCCCGCCGTCATCGGCTGGGGCTTGATGAACGAGCCGATCCACCTTCCGGACGGACCTGTGCCCACCTGGAAGGTGTTCTCGCAGGCGGCTGTCGATGCGATCCGTGATGCTGGGAATACCCGAGACATCTACGTGAGTGGCAACGCCTGGGGCGGGGCCCAGGAATGGCCTTCGAAGAACGGCGACCCCTGGATCACCGATCCTGCCGACAGCATCGTCTACGAGGCTCACTACTACCTTGCGGCCAACAACGCTGGCGCCTACCCGGACGCCTTAGCCGACGTCGACGCCGACGCCGTCGATCGGGGCTGGGACGGGCTGCGCCACCGGGTCACCGACGAGATCACCGACTTCACCGACTGGTGTGGCGAGCACGACGTCGAGTGCTTCATCGGCGAGATGGGCTGGCCCTACGACGAAGCCGACGCCGAGGAGTGGAACAGGCTTGGGGACGTCATCTACGACATCCTCGACGCCGCCGAGATCGGCGCCACCTACTGGGCCGCCGGCACTCGCTGGAATCCCGACTACCGGCTCCAGGCCTACTCCTATGACGACAGCAAGACCCAGTTCTCACCGAACCCGCAGACTGTCGTGATCGAGAGCCACCCCAGCCAGCTGCTAGCCGACTAGGAGCCGTGCGCCGGGGTCCCTGCTCAGCATCCGGACGTTGCGTAGCTATGAGGCCGCATCCGACTGGCGACGAACGCTGACGACAGCCCTGCGGACTCAGCGAGTATCAAGTTTAAGCCATCGCCCACCGTGTCGATAACGCACGATCCTCCATGCGTGACAGAGGATTGACGCTCTATCAACGGTCGGAGAACTCGTGCGTCGCGCTGTACTCGCCCTAGCCTGCCTCCTCGCCCTGACATCTTGCAGCGGGAACATCGACCAGAGAGCAGTAGAGCGGGACGAAACTCCCACTGCTACTCGAACACCTGCAACCGGCACGAATCCTGACGAATACGGCGATTCCCCCCTACCCCTTCTGGCGCCACCCTCCTCAGGCGCACCACGCAAACCGGAAGCACCACGCACCTCAGGCGTGCCGGGCGTGTCGGGTCCACAGGGGCAGCTAGATGCGTACTCCGCAAAGGACAGGCCCACCGCCGTAAGACCCGAGAAAGACCAGAACGGCAACTCGGCCTCCGGTCAGGCAAACGGCACTGCGGCAACTGCGCCGACTGCACAACCGCCAACGATCAGTGAGCCAGAGGCGCTCGAGTCCGATGCCGACCTGGCGATGGACTACGCATTCCGCCGCGGCGTAAATGCGGCGGGAGGCGAATTCAACGACTCCCCGAGCGCCCTGCCTGGGCGCCAGAACACCCATTACGCATACAACCAGCGGCGGATGTACAGCTACTTGAGCGCACATAACCACGAGATCGTTCGCATCCCCTTCCGCTGGGAGCGGATTCAGCACTCATTTGGGCAGCCGCTGGATCCCATCGGTTTGATGGAACTTCAAGAGACTGTCGAGGCCGCCACCAGCGAAGGACTGTCCGTTATCTTGGACATGCACAACTATGGCACCTTTGTTCGCACGGAAGATGACGTTGAGGTCACGCTGGGGTCAGGCATCAGCATCGCTGCCTTCGCCGACGCATGGAGACGACTGGTTCACGCATTTGAAAACCAACCTGGCATTGTTGGCTGGGGTCTGATGAACGAGCCCCATGACCTGAAGGAGTTGGGCCCCGGCGGGACATGGCAAGTGTTCTCGCAGAAGGCCGTCGACGCCATCCGCGCCGCTGGTGACACGAGGGACATCTACGTCAGCGGGGACCAGTGGGGCGGTGCACAGAGCTGGCAACACAAGAACGGCGCCCCTTGGATCACGGACCCCGCTGGCAGCATCGTCTACGAGGCACACTATTACCTGTCCGAGAACAATGCAGGCGCCTACCCCAACGACTTCTCAACAGTAGAGTCGGAGGCAATGGCGCGCGGATGGACAGACCTTCACGACCGAGTGACCGACGAGTTGTCCGACTTCACAGACTGGGCTTCTGCACACAACGTCCGAGGTTTCATCGGAGAGATTGGTTGGCCCCACGACGCAACAGATGCCGACAGGTGGAACGTGCTTGGCGACGCGCTGTACAGCATGCTGGATGATGCGGGGATCGGAGCGACGTACTGGGCCACCGGAACGCGTTGGAACCCCGCGTATCGATTGCAGCCCTACAGTTACGACCCAACCGACGGATCATTCACTCCAAATGCACAGGCGACCGTGATCGAGGCACATCCGTCGCGGCCAGCTTCATGAGATGGAAGATCCCCGAGGTTTCCCTCGCTAGACCAGCAAAGCCGCATGGTTGGCCGCGAAGCAAGTTGCAGGACGGGAGGAAGATGCTGAAACGACATGCCCTGCAAAGCGAACCGCCACCGGACTTCGAATCGGCCACTTGCGCTCATACGAGTTCTCGTCGCCGGATCATCTGGCGCGTGACGTGAACGGTCAGCCGGCGCGGCGGCCGAGGGCGCGGTAGGTCCAGCCGGCGGCGACCCAGCGGTCGCGGTCCAGGGCGTTGCGGCCGTCGAGCATCCGCTTCTGCCCGACGATCTTGCCGAAGGAGACGGGGTCCAGGTCACGGTACTGCTGCCACTCGGTGAGCACCAGGACCGCGTCGGCGCGGTCGGCGGCCTCTTCGGGGGTGTCCACGGCGTCCAGCTGGGGCCAGCTGCGGCGGATGTTGTCCCCGGCCGCCGGGTCGGTCACCCGTACCGCCGCACCCTGCAGCTGCAGCTGGGCGGCGACGTTGAGCGCCGGGGAATCGCGGATGTCGTCGCTGTTGGGCTTGAACGCCGCTCCGAGCACGGCGACCCGCTTGCCGACCAGCGACCCGTCGCAGACCTCGCGGGCCAGCTCCACCATCCGGATCCGCCGGCGCATGTTGATGTTGTCCACCTCGCGCAGGAACGTCAGCGCCTGATCCGCGCCGAGTTCCCCGGCGCGGGCCATGAACGCCCGGATGTCCTTGGGCAGACACCCACCACCGAAGCCCAGGCCGGCGTTGAGGAACTTGCGGCCGATCCGGTCGTCGTGCCCGATCGCATCGGCCAGCTGCTTCACGTCCGCGCCGGTGGCCTCGCACAGCTCGGCCATCGCGTTGATGAAGGAGATCTTCGTGGCCAGGAACGAGTTCGCCGCCGTCTTCACCATCTCCGCCGTCGCGTAGTCGGTGACCACCTGCGGGGTCCCCGCCGCCACGATCGAGGCATACACCTCATCCAGCATCGCCCGCGCCGTCTCACCGTCGGCGCCGGCCGGCAGGCCGTAGACCAGGCGGTCCGGGTGCAGCGTGTCCTGCACCGCGAAGCCCTCCCGCAGGAACTCCGGGTTCCACGCCAGCATTGCCCCCGGCACCTTGTCGGCCACCAGCTCCGCCAGCCGAGCCGCCGTGCCCACCGGCACCGTCGACTTCCCGGCCACGAGGTCACCCGGCTTGAGCGCCGTCAACAGACCCTCGACGGCCGACTCGACGAAGCGCAGGTCGGCGGCGTACTCGCCGCGCTTCTGCGGGGTGCCCACGCAGACGAAGTGGATGACGGCGTCGGCGGCGTCAGCCATGTCGGTGCTGAACCGCAGCCGCCCGGAGGCCAGGGAGGTGCCGAGCAGCTCCTCAAAGCCGGGCTCGTAGAACGGCGCCTTGGCCCGCTGCAGTGCGTCGATCTTCGGCTGGTCGACGTCGATGCCGACGACGTCGTGCCCCAGCTCGGCCATCGAGGCCGCGTGCACCGCGCCCAGGTAGCCGCAACCGATGACCGAGATCTTCATGCGCGTGCCACTCCCCTACCGGCGGACACCCGACGCGCCCAGCTCCCGCGAACCGTAGACAACGGACGCGGCCGGGCGCCAGCCGTCGTCACCCAGAGCGGCGGCCCCGTCGCCCGATGGGACGAACGTCACCGCCAACACGCGTCATTTGAGGTCGTCCCTCCCTCGGATGACGTCGCCGTCCGTGGCCGCTTCTCCGCGGCCGCCCGCAGCTAGGGTCCGACGGAGTGACAGGGAGGCGGTGGGCATGAGCGACCGAACACAGGACGACGGTCCCGCTGCAGGCGGCGGTGCCGCAGAGGCGGGCGAGACCAACTCCCGGCCTCGATGGGTGCGGCGCATGCTGATCAGTCTCGGCGCGCTGGCCCTGGTGCTGGCCCTGGTCGTCGGCGTTGGCCTGTGGTTCGTCGGCAACCGGTATGGCGGCAACATCGAGCGGGTCGGCAACGTCTTCGCCGAGCTCGAGGAGGACTCCCGCCCCGCCCCCGCCTCGCCGGTCGACCAGCCCGCGGCGACCGCCGACCCGTTCACGTTCCTGCTGGTGGGCTCGGACACCCGCGCCGAGGTCGGGCCGGGCGAGCTGCCCGACGCCCGCTCCGACGCGATCATGCTGGCGCGATTCGCCGGCGACCGGGAGCACGCCCAGGTCATCTCCATCCCCCGCGACTCCTGGGTCGACATCCCCGGGTACGGCAAGAGCAAGATCAACGCCGCCTACGCGCTTGGCGGCCCAACGCTGCTCATCCAGACGATCGAACAGCTGACCGGCGTCCGGATCGACCACTACGCGGCGATCGACTTCGCCGGACTGATCCAGGTGACCGACGACCTCGGCGGCGTCGACGTCGTGGTGTCGGAGACGACGAGCAACGGGCCGTACACCTTCACCGAGGGGCTCAACCACCTCGACGGCGATCAGGCCCGCTGGTACGTCGGCCAGCGCTACGACCTCCCCGGCGGCGACTTCGACCGGGTGAAGCGGCAGCAGAACTACCTGCGGGCGATGTTCACCAAGCTGTTCAGCCAGGAGGTCTTCACCTCCCCCGGGAAGCTCGACTCGACGCTGCGCTCGGTCACGAACGCGGTGGCCGTCGACGACGCTCTCGGCAACGGTGACCTGCTGTCGCTGGCCTACTCGCTGCGCGGCCTCACCCCGGCTGACGTCGAGTTCTTCACCGCTCCGGTGCTGGGTCTCGGCACCGAGGGCGCGGCCAGCGTCGTATATCTGGACCAGACTGCCGGTGAACGCATGTGGGGCTACCTGCACACCGACTCACTGGGGCAGAACGCAGACGAGTTCAGCGACGAGGCCCTACCTGACGTCCCCCGGTAGACATACAGCCCCAGAGGCTAGACAGGGGAGACAGAGCCAATGCCGGCGATGGGAACGCAGAAACCTGGCGTGACGGTGCACTCAGTCGCTCCACTTCGGCCGTCATATGAAGGAGGATGTACGCGCGCTCCGCATGAGTTGCATCATCCTGGTCGCCACCACCTATCGGTAGCCCCCGGGCCGACGCGACGGATTGGTCCGACCGGCTCACACCCCACAAGTTGGGGGACGAGCGATCATGAGAACGTCAGCGATGGGAATGGGCTGAAAGTGGTCGACGAACCGACGAACACCCGCGCGGTCGGCAGGAGCACAAAGCTCGACATGGCGGGAGTCGACGCCTCAACGACTCAAGCCACCAGACGCCAGCCCGAGTCCCCCACTGACGGCGAGGCGAGTGTTGTGACATCGCATGACACAGACCCCTCTCCGCCATCGGTCACCGACCCGGTGAGTGAAACGGGCGAGGTCCGCACCTCAGGGCCAGCCAGCCCGGGCCCCACCCGTGAAGTCGACCGTGACGACAATGCGCCCGACGATGGAGCCGCAGAGTCCTTGGTCCCCATCAGCGGCACACGCCGCGTGAAGGACCGTGACGGCGCGAGCCGGTCGAGGCACAGAGCCGGCGATCTGCCCACGAAGACCAAGATGCAGTTCGCCGCGAGCATCGCTGCTCTCGTCGTGATCCCCACAGCAGTCGCCTATGCGACCGCGACCGCGCTGCCCGACGTTCATGAAGCTCGCGCTGAGGTCCTGGTGACCAGCCAGGCAGGCGGGACCGTCACTGAACAGACCCTGGCAACCCAGGTGACACTGCTGACCAGCAGTTCAGTGCTCGGTCCAGTCGCCCGCGCCCTGGACATGGACACCTCGTCCCTGACCGACTCGGTCTCGGTGGAACGAGTCAATGACAGTCAGGTCCTTGGGCTGTCGGTGACAGCCGAGGACGCGGATCGCGCAGTTGACGTTACGACAGCGATTGTGACCAGCTACTTGGCGGTTGCCGACACCACGGCTGAGTCTCCCGAGGACATCGACTTCCTTCGCTCGAGACTCCAAGAGCTGAACGCCACGCTCGCGGACTTAGACGCGCGGATTGCAGCGGGAGGAACCGTCGGACTCACATCCCAGCGTGAGATCCTGATCTCCCAGATTGGCGACCTGCAGATGCAGTTGACCACCGCAGAGATCGGGGAGTTGCAGAGTTCTGCGCCCGCAGAGGTCATCACGGAGCCCTACGCGCTCCCCGAGCCCGTCAGCCCGCAACCCGCGCGTGCCGCGGTGGGAGGCTTCGTCGGAGGTGCCCTACTGGCGGCCCTGGCGACCGCCTTCTTTGTACGACGAACCCGCGAAGATGCTGGAGCGTAAGGTCATCAGCCCGGCAAGTGGGCTACTTGCCCTCACGTCCGCGACCGCGATTGGTGTCTGCGGCGCTCTGTCTCCTCCATTCGCGCCTGCCGCCGTGGCGTTCGTGTGCCTCATGTGGCTCGTCACCCGGCAAGTCCAGACAGCGGCATATGTGTATGCGGTGCTGACGCCCTTGATCGTCGGCCTCGACCGGGGAGCTCTTCTACCTGGTATACGCCTCAACGAGGCTCTGCTTGCCGCACTGTGGGTTGCCCTCATCATTCGGTTGACGACCGACTGGCTGCGGGACCGAGGGAGCATCCCAAGATTTGAGTCCGTCGACTATGCCGTTGCTGCTCTCGTGCTCTTCAGTTCAGCAGTCCCTTTGGCATGGATGTACGCGCGCGGGCGGAGCATCAGCGGAGACGACTTCGTATTCGCCTTGACCCTCTTCAAGTTCGCAGCCATATACGCCCTTTTTCGCATTACAGTCAGAAACGCCCGACAGGTCAGCATCGTGTTGCGGTTGACCTTGGGCTCTTGCGCGGTTGTAGGAGTTATTGGCCTCCTTCAGGCGGCAGGCGTTCCGGCGACCCGACTCCTCCTCCAGTACTACGCAGCAGAGGGCGACGCCCACAAGCTCGACATCCTGCATGCCTCTTCGACCATCGGGTCACCCATCGCCTTTGCTGACGTCATGAGCATCTGCGCGGCCCTGACCGTAGCGCTTGCCTTCTCACAGCCTCGACAACGCTCTCTCTACTCGGCCGGCGCAGCTCTCTTTGCTGTATCCACCATCGCGTCAGGACAGTTCTCTGCCGTCATCGGTCTCGTGGTGATACTCCTCGTACTGGGAGCAATGCTCGGGAAATGGCGGCAGCTGCTGGGCGGACTACTGGTAACGGGCTTGGCAGCGACTCCCCTGCTGGGCCCTGTCGTTGCGGAGCGGCTGGGTGATCTCGACCCGCGAACCGGGCTCCCCGTTCAGTGGACCGGCGACGCCGGCCGATGGACGAACCTGACGGAACACGTCTGGCCATCAATCTTCACTCAGTTAAACTGGTTGACCGGCGTGCGCACGTCCGCCCGCCTTCCGTCGCCATATCCATGGCGAGAATGGATCTGGATCGAGAGCGGATACACATGGGCACTGTGGGCTGGAGGCGTCTTCCTTCTGACGGCCTGCGCCGCGTACCTGCTCCTGGCCTACCGCGCAGCAGGTCACATCGCTACCTCTCATCTCGGCCCAGTTGCAGCGCTGGGCATGGGGACAGCTGCCGGCGTGATCCAGCTGGCGGTTTTGATGATCCTTGATCCCCACCTCACCATGCGCGGGTCTGCCGACTTGTTGTTCTCCCTCGTGGCCATTTGTGTAACATTCGCCGGCTCCCAAGGCCACCCAACCGGTCATCCAGGAGCACACGCATCTCCGCGCTTCACCGCCCGTGGTTCACACGTCGAAGAGGATGGCCTACAGCGCGTATGACGAAGCGGCGGAGGCGGACGGCGAGCCACCTCGCCCTCGGTGCGCCCGTCACCGTGGACCGGGGTATGTGCATGAGCAAGGCGAGGCAGCCGTCGTGTCGAAATTGAGTGCTCTCAGGTCACACAAACTGCTCGTCACGCTTGATCACGGCCTGGCCAGCATTTCCAATGCTGTCGCGACGGCACTGGTCGCTCGAAGCACGGACGCTGACAGTCTGGGCATCTTCTCGATCGTCTTCCTCGCGTACTGGCTTTGCCTGGGGCTGACCCGCGCCTACGTGCAGGAACCCCTGCTCTTGTTCTCCTCAGCACCACAACAGAAGTCCACCGGCCACCACAGCGAATATCACGAGCGGGCTGCTGGGGCGGCTTTGACTCTAGGACTCGCCTTTGGGGCACTTTTCGTTATCGCTGGACTTCTCATCCCCCGGTTTGCACCAGCCCTGATCCCGACCGGAGCGTTGCTCCCCCTCTTGCTCCTCCAAGACCTGGGTCGCTATGACAGGTTCGCGAGGTCGAGAGCCGGCGGTGCAGTCGCCTCGGATGCACTGTGGCTTGTCCTACTGCTGGCCTCCGCGCCTTTCATCGACTCGCTCTGGGTCGCGACTTGGTGTTGGGCTGGCGCCGGAGCCATCTCGACCTTGGCTTTCGGCCCTGGCCTCCTGCTCCGGGGCGCCCGACAAGTGGGAAGGGTGTCCTGGTACCGGGAGCACGCTCCTAGCGGTGGCTTCTTGTCCCTGGAGTTTCTCAGCCTTCAGGCGATCGGCCAGACTTCCCTGTGGATCATCGCCGGGATCGGCTCGCTGGCCACTGCAGGCGTCTACCGCACCGGGCAGGTCCTGCTGGCTCCGGTGCGCCTGCTGACGTCTTCGCTCACCGTGGCGCTCTTGCCGGAACTCTCTCGCGCACGCCCCGACGTCCTGCGCGCACAGGCCCTCCGATACACCGCCCTGAGCGTGGCCGTGGCCGTCGCCTGCGCCGCCAGCCTGCTCCTGGTGCCGGATTCCGTGGGCGAGGCAGCCTTCGGACAGGTGTGGGCAGACGCCAAGCAGATTGCCCTGATCCTGCTGATCTCGTCAGCGCCAGCGTCCTTCACCCAGTCGCGGGTCTTGATCCTCAAGAGCATCCGGAGCTTCAAGAGCTCCTTCGCCACGCGACTGGCGCTTGTCCCAGTGGCCATTGGTTGCCTGGTCGCCGGGCTCCTCCTCGCCGGCGGCGTCGGAGCCGCCGCAGGCGCCGTGGTCTATGAGACGGTGGCCGCGTTCGTGTGGGCGCGAGTCACCTCTCGTGCCCTCGAACGCGCCCCACATGCGTTCGCTGAGGAAGGCGACGTGACCTCATCAGCCGTGAGCGCGGCTTCAGCCGAGGAGGGCCTGTAGGCGCACACCTACCGTGGCAGCAGCCTGATCCCATGTGTGCGTTGCTGCTCGGGCTCGTCGAGCGGCCTGCATCTCGGCACGATGCTCTGTGGCGGTCACCAGTGCATCCGCCCATTCCCGCGCGTCTGCTCCGTGATGCAAGAGGGTGCCGTATCCCACGGCGAACTCGTGGACGGCAACGGCGGAATAGACCACAGGGGTACCTGTTGCCATGGCCTCCAGGGCCGGCAACCCGAAGCCCTCGTAGGCGGACGGGAACGCGACCGCCGCCGCTCCTGCGTACAGCCCCGCCAACTCCTGGTCGCTGCAGTTCTGGCGGTAGGTGACAGTCTCTGCCGGGTCGTCCACGAGACGACGGGCCTCGTCGACGTTCAGCCCCACACAGACCAGCCCCAGCCCATCCGGCAGGTGGCGCGCCGCCTCGAGGGCGAGGGCAACGCGCTTGTGCGGCTTCGCGTTGCCCACGACGAGGACGTACGGATCAGGCGCAGGCCTCAGCGGGACGTCCAAGAACACCTGGCTGATCCCGGGACGAGCGATCACCAACCGATCCTCGTCGATCCCGGACCACTCCGTGATCCGCCGTGCACTGAACTCGGAATCCGTGAACGTCACAGGGCTGCGACGGACCACCGGGCGGACCACCTTTTGGTAGTACAGAGCCTTCGCCCGCGAGGACTCCGCCTCGACATCGAGGTGGATGAGGTCATGAATGGTCAAGGACTGCCGGGCTGTGAAGCCGACCCCGGCGTTGAACCCGGGGTTGTAGAAGTGTGCACTCCGGTCCCTGGCGAGGAGGGAGGAGAGGTAGACCGGGTCCAGCGGAGCGCCTGGACCCAAGTGGGCTGCCACCTGGACAGTGCTCATGCCGAGCCGCGGGACCATCTCGCGCGCGTAGCGAGCGATGCCGAAGTCACCTCTCCAGCGCGATTCGACCAGGAGGTGCTTCACGGCTGGACAACATCGCGGGCTGGGGACTGCAACGACCCGGGAGCGCCAGCAGCCAGACCGGATCGCTTCTTCACGCCGACGATGTACTCGTAGAAGGCGGACAGGATCGCCATGTCCAGGCCCAGTCGTCCGTCACGAAAGCCCTGCTTGGCCACGTACTGGTACAGGAACTTCGTCAGCGGCTTGAACGGCGTACGCAGCCACAACTCACGTTTGGCTGCCACTGCTTCGGTCGAGGCATTGGCACGGTTTCTCGCCAGCAGTTCCCGGGTCGTGAACTTGTTCAGCTTCGTGAGATAGTGGTCGACTGAATCGTACGTCTCATGGACGATGTCCCCAACCAGTCTACCGAGCTCCCCGTCAATGGTCAGCCGCGCATGCACCTCCCGGTCCTGATACCGCACCTTTCCGACTCGGAGAAGGCGTGCATTGAAGTCCGGGTACCAACCACCATGCCGCAGCGGGCGACCCCAGACCAGGTTCAGCCGCGACACCTCATAGGCAGCAACCGTTTCGCCCGCGTCAGCCAATTCGGCCAGTGATTGACGCAAGCGATCACTGAGGGTCTCATCGGCGTCCAGGATGAACACCCAAGGGGTCTCAACCTGCGACAGCCCGTAATTGTACTGGTCCGCCGAGTACCTGTAGGTCCGCTTGAGCACCCGACAGCCCAACTCCTCGGCAGTGGCAACGGTGCCATCTCGAGAGCCGCCGTCGATGACGAGGTGCTGCCCCAGCCCACGTGTGGAGTGGATGCACCTTGCGATCTTCTTCTCTTCATTCTGGGCGATCGTGACGAAAGTGATGCGCACGCGGTCGGAGCCACCTTCTGTTGATGCCGACTCGGGTCAGCGACTGGAGTGGGCGTGAGGAACAATGAACGAGACCATTCGACCCGCCCCGTCTGAACATTCGTCTGACGAGAGAGGCGATGTGTGCCCTCAGCCAGGCAGACCCTGAACAGCATTTCGAGCTGTCGCCGCCGCGTGGACTGCGGAATGGAGCCGATCGATGTAACGATCTTCGGAAAACTCGGCGGCCCGTGCCTTGATCGCCTCACCCGACCACACGACATCCCGGGCCCGCCCGATGGCAACAGCGATTAGCTCGGGCGTCGGCTCGTCGAAGAAGACTCCGGTCACCCCCTCGATCATGGTGTCCAAGAAGCCTCCAAAGCGGAGTGCGATGCTCGGCTTCCCGTGCACGGCAGCCTCCAGCGGCGTCAGACCGAAGTCTTCATAGCTGGCAGCAATCAATGCGTCGCAGCGCGCGTACAACCACGCCACTTCGGCGTCGCTCAGATCAGACAGCACCTGACCGCGCTGCCCCGCTGCCATTCTCAGCGACTCCGCCTCAGACCCCTTCCCCACGATGACGAGGTTGACGCCCGCAATCCGCGCAGCTTCCAGCACCTGGCGTACGTTCTTGTACGGCAACAAGCGACTGACACAGAGGTGGAATCCGCCCCTCACCAGGTGATCGGACAGTTCAGCAGGCCGCGCACGTGCGCCGCTGGCGAAGCCGCTCAGTGGCGCGGGGACAAGCGTGGACGTCTTGCCATACACATCGTAAATGCGCTGCTGTACGACCGTTGAGATGGCCAGGTAGTGATCCACCCGCTGAGCAGCGCGCTTGTCCCAGGCAATGAGCGGACGACGCAAGGCCTGGAGACCGATGCTGCGCAAGCGTGGCGGGTTCTCCCCCAGATACCGGTCATGCTGGTAGAGCCAGCGCGCCGGCGAGTAGCAGTAGGCCACGAGTGTGGCGTTCCCGGTATCAAAGCCGTGAGCCCACCCGCTGGTGCTGGCCAGCACGACATCTGCATCGATCTTCAGCCGACTCGCCGCAAACGGAAGGAGTGGCAGCGCCCTGCGGTGGTCCCGGCGCAGGAAGCCGACGTCATTGAGTCGGGAAGTACGCACACGCACGTCAGCGAACTCGCTGAAGGTGGTCGCCGGGTCGTACAGAAGCGTGTGCACTTCTGCGTCGGGGAACGCCTTCACCATCGACAGGACCACTCGCTCGGCCCCACCCCGTTGTGTCAGGTAGTCGTGAGCGATCGCGACCTTCACGTCCGACCACCGCCCCTGATGGCGCAGTCGCCTAGAGGTCGGCGCCGTCTTGGCCCGTGCATGGCGCAGGAATCACTCAACTGTGGTGCCCCCGTGGTGTCGCGGTCGACTCACATGAGCCGGCCATGCGGCGGTCGGCCCAGAGCGAAACTGATCCGTCCTCACCGCTGCGAGCCCCACTCAAGCGGCAGTGCCGTCCAGAAGCCAGAGGCCGTCCACTAGTTGAGACATTAAGGTGCTACAGATCACCAGAAAGAGGGTTTGTCCTCGCGTTCGGCATGCACACGCCAACGGTGAGTGGTCGGTCAAGGTGCGCGATGGCAGCGCATCCCCGCTGCCCCAGGGTCACGTCGTCTGGTCCACGCCGAGTTCTACCGAGCTCCACGACTAGAGATCAGAACGCAATCACGCCGGAACCGGGTGAAGCACCCGACTCCGGCGTGACTGCTACTTCTTGTTGCTGTTGTGCCTCAGCGGTAGCCGGGCGAGGTGTAGCTCTGACCCACCGAGCCGGCCGGGACGAAGTCACCCGACGACGGGCGGCCCTGCCGCACGCTGCCGGTGATCGAGCTGTCCTTCGGCCAGGTGGCGACGCCGTTGGCGACGGTCGCCGCGCACTGCTTGTGGGTCACCGAGGGCCAGACGCTCTGACCGAAGGGGCGGCCGGGCCGGGGAGAGACGTAGACGCCGTCCAGGGCCAGCGGGTAGTCGTCGTTGCAGTCGGTCCAGAGGTAGTAGCCACCCTTGCTGACCGTGCCGTCGTTCGTGCCGACGATGTTGGTGTTGCGGATCGTGCCGCGGCCGATCGGGCCGGTGTTCTCGAAGACGTGCAGACCCTGGAAGTTCGACGATCCAGTCAGCCGGTCGATGCGGTACTCGCGCAGCCCACCCCAGGGCTGGAAGACGTCGGAGTGGTTGCCGGTGCTGCCGCCGCGCAGGCCGTTGACCCGCACGTTCTGGATCTGCAGGATCGCCTTCGGCGCATTGGCGGCGATACCGTCGGTCTGCGCGCCGCTCACGGCGCCGTCGATGTTGACGCCTTCGATGTGCACGGTGCCGGTGCAGTTGCGCACGTAGATGGCCCGCTGGTCGTGGCCGTTCACCTTCGCCGAGGGCAGCGCCCGGATGCTGCCGCCGATGATGACGGCGTTGCGACAGTCCGCGATCATGATCGGGCCGACCGCCCGGTCGGTGGGCAGCTTGATCAGCACGTCACCGCCGCGACCGCTCACCGTCGTCATCGACGTCGTCGCCGTCACCTTCTTGACGGGGTAGTTGGCGTACCCGGCGGGCGGCGCCCAGCTGAGCTTGGGGCGGCTGGTCGCGGCGGCCAGCTCGAGCTGCGGCGATGCGAGGGCCACACCAGGCGCGGACGCCTGGGGCGCGGCGGCATCGGTGACGGTCGTCGTCACCGGCACGAGGCAACCGACGGCGATGGCGAGCGCCACCCAGCGGCTGCGGCCACCACCCGTGATCGCACGGCGCGTGGCCGAGGCGGAGTTTTGTGAGGAGACGAAACGGGAGCGAGGCACGCGGGGGAAGGTAGCAGTGTGATTACGTCACACCGCACTACTTGTGGAACCGAGCGGTCCGGTGATATGACGCCACTCGAGGTGACCATGCACCCACCGAACGAATCGACCTACCGCACGCGTTGGGTCGACTGCCTCGACAGCGTTCACCAGGAGTTCATCTGGGGCGCACGACCGGCGGGCCGTGCCACCAAGGCCGAGTGCCTCACCCCCGGGGTCCCGGGGACGAGGCACTCGGTGCCGCCTGTAGGCGGCAGGAGATCGGTCGCTGAGCGCGACGGGCGGACTCTGACCAGAGGTCAGCGGTAGCCGGGCGAGGTGTAGTTCTGGCCGACCGAGCCGGCCGGGACGAAGTCACCCGACGACGGGCGACCCTCCCGCACGCTGCCGGTGATCGAGCTGTCCTTCGGCCAGGTGGCGACACCGTTGGCGACGGTCGCCGCGCACTGCTTGTGGGTCACCGAGGGCCAGACGCTCTGACCGAAGGGACGACCGGGCCGCGGTGCGACGTAGACGCCGTCCAGGGCCACCGGGTAGTCGTCGTTGCAGTCGGTCCAGATGTAGTAGCCACCCTTGTCCACCGGGGCGTCGTTGTGCCCGAAGATGTTGGTGTTCCGGATCGTGCCGGCGCCGATCGGCCCGGTGTTCTCGAAGATGTGCAGGCCCTGGAAGTTCGACGAGCCGGTCAGCCGGTCGATGCGGTACTCCCGCAGCCCACCCCACGGCTGGAAGACGTCGGCGTGGTTCCCGGTGCTCATGCCGCGCAGGCCGTCGACCCGCACGTTCTGGATCTGCAGGATCGCCTTGGGCGCGTTGGCGGCGATGCCGTCGGTCTGCGCGCCGTTGACGGCGCCGTTGATGTGCACGCCCTCGATGTGCACGGTGCCGGTGCAGTTGCGCACGTAGATGGCGCGCTGGTCGTGGCCGTCGACCTTGGAGGAGGGCAGCGCCTTGATGCTGCCGCCGATGAGGACGGCGTTGCGGCAGTCGGTGATGGTGATCGGGCCGACCGCCCGGTCGGTCGGCAGCTTGATCAGCACGTCACCGCCGCGACCGCTCACCGTCGTCAGCGAGTCGGTCGCCGTCACGTTGGTGACGGGGTAGTTGGCGTAGCCGGCGGGCGGCGCCCAGCTGAGCGCGGCGCCGCTGGTCGCCGGCGCGGGAGCCGGTGCGGCGACCTGCTCGACCTGCGCGGGCGCCGGAGCAGGCGCGGCGACCGGAGCGGGCTTGGGGGCCGGAGCAGGTGCCGGGGCGGGGGCAGGGGCAGGGGCAGGAGCAGGGGTGGATGCCTCGGCCGCCAGGCGGTCGGCCCGGGCGGCTGCCGAGGCGCTGGCCCGTGCGCTGCCGGCCGGCTGCGTGGCCGTGCGGTCGGTGGTGGCCTCAGCCGCGGCGGGGGCGTCGGCGGGCTGGGCCGGCGCAGGGGCCGGGGCCGGCGCGGCGGTGTCAGCGGCGGGCACTGGTTCGGCGGCACCGGTGACGGTGGTGGTCACCGGCACGAGGCAGCCGGCGGCGATGGCGAGCGCGAGCCAGCGGCTGCGGCCGCCACCCATGATCGCGCGGCACGTGGCCGAGACGGACTTTCGTGGGGAGACGAAACGGGAGCGAGGCACGCAGCGGAACGTAGCAGCGCGATTACGTCACGCAACAGCCTTGTGAAACCACTGAGTCCGGTGATACGAGAGTGACGCTAGGTGACCACGCACAGCACTGCCCGGACCGACCTGACGCACCTGGCGGATCGACGGCCTCGACCGCTTCATCGGCAGTTCCTCCGGCGAACTGCACCGGCCGGCAGCGAGTTCCCGGTTCCGATCCATCCCGCCGCTGAGAGTCGTCCCGGACCAGCACGTCTGCGGTCCTGCGTCACCACGACGAGGACGCCGGCGGGCGACACCCGAACCGGTGACAGCGGTACCGCATCGCGCGCGTGCGCCGACTAAACTCACGACTCGCCATGACCCGTGACTCGACCAGTGAGGACGCGCACCAGTTGCTGTGAGCGATCCCTTCCCGCCGCCTGGTGAGTCCCGTCACTCGGGTCCCCGGATCAGCCCGGCGCTCCCCTCTCCCCCGCCCACAGCCGGCGGGAGGTCGTGACAGCGATCACGGTCACCACCCTGCCCCGGGCGCTAAGTTCACGGGGTTGCCATCCGCCGGATCCCCGGCGACGGCACGATGACGGAGCGCAGCCGCGCTGCACTGATGAGCCGATGGCCTCGACGAGACCCGGCCCCGCCCGTGCCCGAGCACTGGGGCCCTCGTCCGTCGCCGCCCAACGGATTCGAGAACCCCGATGCATGTGAACAGTCCCGCCACGTCGCGGTCCGGCGTCCCCCGTGCAGCCATGGGGCTGACCGCACTGCTCGTCACGCTGACCGCCTGCTCCTCCGACTCCGAGCCGACGACCCGGCTCGATCCCGGTCCGGCCAACGTCGCGGTGGAGGAGGGGCTGACCTACTGGTCCGACGAGCAGTCCGAGCTGAAGCTCGATGCCTGCCTCCCCACCGACGCCGAGGGGCCGCTCCCAGCCGTGCTCATCGTGCACGGCGGCGGCTTCACCGAAGGTGCACGCGACAACACCGGGCTGCGCACCCTGTGCGAACTGACCGCCGAGCAGGGCGCAGCCGCCTTCTCGATCGACTACCGGCTCGCCCCGGAGTTCACCTACCCCGCCCAGGTCGACGACCTCGCCAACGCAGTCCAGTGGCTGCGCGAGCCCGCCCAGGTGGAGCAGTTCGGGATCGACCCGGCGCGGATCGGCGCCATCGGCAGCTCGGCCGGCGCGATCATCGCGCAGAGCCTGGCCACGCGTGGCGAGGGCCCGCTGGACACCGGTGAACGGCTGGGCGCGGTGGCGTCCCTGAGCGGCGTCTCCGTGCTGTCCCCCGAGGGCCTCGAACTGGGTCAGCCCAGCGAGGACGCCGCCGACCTGGTGCTGAACTACCTCGGCTGCACCTCGGTGACCGACTGCCCGCAGTCGGTGCCGGCCTCGCCCATCACCGGGGTGGACCCTTCCGACCCCCCGATGCTGCTGGTGAACGGCACCGACGAACTGGTGCCGGAAGAACAGGCCGAGGCACTGGCGGCAGCGCTGGCGGACGCCGGCGTCCCGGCGGAGCTGCTGATCGTCGACGAACCCGACCACGGGATCACGCTGCTCAACAGCGACGTGCGGCGCGCGGTCCTGACCTTCCTCGAGGAGCAGCTGTGATCGGCGCGCCTGACTCCCGCACATCGGCACCACCCGAGAGGACCACTGACATGACCATCGACACCGCGGCGCCTCCGCTCCCCCGCTATCGGCACGAGGCCCGGGACTCCATGCAGCTGCGCGACGTGCTGCGCGTGATCCGCCGGAGCTGGTTGGTCATCGTGGCCGCCGTCGTCGCCGGGCTCCTGGCCGGCTGGCTCGTCACCGTCTTCCTCCCGGAGCGGTACGAGACCGAGACGAAGATCCTGGTCGACCCGGTCGTCTCCGTCCCGGTCGACGCGAACGGCGCCGCCGTCGCGGGCGCTGCCGGCGCTGCCGCCGAGAGCCTGTCCCAGGCATCGGCGCTCGTCGCCGACCGGGTGGACACCTACGCGGCCCTGGCCCAGACCCCGGCCGTGCTCGACCCCGCCATCGACGCCATCGACGCGGACGTCGCCTCCACCGACCTCGTGGACAACGTCACCGCCGAGGTCATCCCCCGGACGTCGATCATCAACATCACCGTCGAGGCCGGCACGCCGACGAACGCGGCCGAGCTCGCCAACGCGATCGCCGCCAGCCTGATCACCCAGATCGAGGGCGAGGACACCGTCGCCAACCCGATCAACGTGACCGGGACCGTGGTGGAGGCGCCGGAGATCCCCGACGAGCTCGCCTCGCCGCTGCTCCTGCTCAACCTGCTCATCGGTCTCGCGGTCGGCCTGCTCGTGGCCTTCCTGGTGATCGTGGTCCGGCAGGCGCTCGCCACGGGGACCCGGGGACGCTGATGTCGGCGCCGCCGACGACCGGCGCGACCCCCGTCCGGTCCGGTCCGGGATCACCTCCCGGGCCCGCCTGGGTGGTGACTGCCGCCGTCCTGGCCTTCGTGCTGGTCGCCCTGGCCTGGGTCGAGCTGGCCCTGCCGATCGTCCTGCTCGGCGGCGTCACGGCGGTGGCGATCGCCGCCTTCCGGCCGAAGCTCTTCGCGCTGCTGGCGCTGGTCGTCATCATCCTGTCGGCGCCCATCCAGAACGTGCTCGGGCAACTGGGCACCTACGCCGACGAGGGCGTCATCGCCCTCGCCGTCGTCACCCTCACCACGCGGCGCCTGGTCACCGAGGGGCGCCTGGTCTGGCTGCCGGGGACCGGCTGGTTCGTCGGCTACCTCATCGCCGGGCTGCTCAGCGCCGCACTGGCCGACGTCCCCGCCGGGCTCGGCATCCCCGCGGCCTTCATCGCCGTCAAGGGCATCCTCTTCGCCTTCGCGCTGGCGCAGCTGCACTGGACCCGTGACGACCTGGCGCTGCTGATCCGCCTCGGGATCGTCGCGATCGTGCTGATGGGCTTCAGCGCCGTGCTGAACCTCGCGTTCCCGGCGGCCTGGGCGGAGTTCACCACCGGGCGCCCGCCGATCAGCTACATCGGCCCGTTCCCGGCGATCAACGGCGCGTTCCAGCACCCGGCCGCGTTCAGCCGGTTCTGCGGGGTGCTCGCCGTCGGCGCGCTCGTCTACGGCCTGGTCGTCCGCCGGTCCGTCGCCAACACGGTCCTGGTGCTCGTCTCCGGCGGCCTGGCGTTCCTGACCTTCCAGGTCAAGTCGATCGTCGGGCTGCTGGCCACGCTGGCAGCGGTCGGTGCCCGCTTCCTCCGGCCGGTCGGGGTCGCCGCACTCCTCGCCATCGGTCCGCTCGTGGCGCTGGTCACGGTGCCGCCCCTGGCCGCACTCATCGGTGGCGACATCGAGATCTACCTGACCCAGGACTCCGCCCGGTCCCTGCTCACCGCAGGTGGGATCACCGTGGCGGCGCAGTACTTCCCCCTCGGCGCGGGGTTCGGCCGGTACGCCAGCTCGTCGGCCGCGGAGGACTACAGCCCCCTCTACTACGCCCTGGGCTTCCCCGGCCGCTACGGCCTGGGCCCCGGGCCGGACTCCGGTCAGTTCCTCAACGACTCCCAGTGGCCGGCGATCTACGGCGAGGCTGGCTGGTTCGGCGCCTTCTTCTTCGCGGCCGGGCTCGCCTGCATGCTCATCGCCCTGCTCCGCCGGGTCTCCGCCCGCGAGGACGTCCTGGTCCGCTGGATCCGGATCACCGGGGTCGGCTGGCTGATCCTGCTGCTGGTGGAGTCCGCGGTGGCCCCGGTGTTCGTGTCGTCCCCGTCGTTCCCCTTCGTCTTCGCGGCCGCCGGCGTCATCGCCTCCCTCCGCGTCGACGCCCGGGACGACGCCGCCCGCGCCGGCCGGTCCGGACCAGCGGTCGCGGGGCAGCAACCCGCCCTCCCATGATCGTTCTCGGGCACAATGCCGTGGCCGGTGGGAACCCCGGCGACGTCCTGAGCCCATCGGTAGGAGGAGCAGCGTGACCCTGACCTGGCTGCAGCGCAGCAAGCTGGTGTGGCTGTGGGGCTTCCGCCCCGCCGACATCCCGGCCTACGGGTTCGACGGCCGGCGCCCGAGCTCCGACGCCGGCCGGTACCTGGGCAGCGACTGGAACCGCCGGTTCGTGCAGGACGTCGTCAACGACCCCCGCAACCACGTGCTGACCGAGCACAAGTGGGTCTTCTACCGCTTCGCCCACGGCTTCGGGCTGTCCGTGCCGCCGACCATCGGCTTCTTCGACAGCATCCAGGGCGTCAGCTGGGACGGGCTGCGCCCGATGCGCACCGTGCCACAGGTCCTCGCCGAGCTGGACCGGGAGCGGCCGTCCGGGCTGGTGGTGAAGCCGGCCGGCGGCGGGCAGGGCGCGCAGATCGTCATCCTCGACCGGATCGACCACGCGACCGGCACGGCCACCACCCGCACCGGGGAGGAGACCAGCCTCGAGCAGGTCCTCGCAGCGCTCGACCCGGGCGGTGAGCGCGGGGTCAGCGGCTACGTCCTGCAGCACGCGGTGCGCAACCACCCCGAGCTCGAGCCGCTCGCCCCCACCACGACCAACACCTGCCGCGTCCTGACCACCGTCGCCGAGGACGGGACGGCGCACGTGCACGCCGCGAGCATCCGCCTCGGCCGGCGCGGGGGCATGATCGACAACTGGGGTTCCGGCGGGGTCAGCATCCCGATCGACGTGACCACCGGCGTGATGGGCCCGGGCATCCTCAAGGGCGTGCCGGGCGACCTGACCGACCACCCGGACACCGGCGAGCGGTTCGCCGGCCGGCAGCTGCCCCTGTGGCAGGAGACGACGGAGCTGTGCCGCCGCGCCGCCGTCCTCTTCCCCGGGCTGCGCTTCCTCGGCTGGGACGTCGTGATCGGCCCGGACGGCCCCGTGCTGCTGGAGGGCAACGTGCACTGGAGCCTGCGCGGCTCCCAGATGCTGGCCGACGAGGGCTGGCTCGCCGACCCGGACACCCGGGAGCGGCTCGAGGGCCTCGGGGTGCCGCTGCCCACCGGCCGCCTGTCGCGGCAGGTCGCCGTCGGGGTCCTCGTCCGGGGCCAGGACCGCGCCCGCCGGGTGGTCCGGCGCACCGGGCGCGCCCTCACCTCCCGATGACCCCCGCCGCCGGCTGCGAGGCACCCGGCCGGTGACCCCTGGAACGAACGAGAGGACGGCGATGAGCGCCGCTGAGGACCGCACCCCCATCCGACTGCTGTGGACCGGAGGCTGGGACTCCTCCTTCCGGCTGATGCAGGCGCTGCTCGTCGAGCACCGGCCGGTGCAGCCGGTCTACGTGGTCAACCCCGAGCGCCGCAGCACGCTGCTGGAGCTCAGCACCATGGCCCGGATGCGCGAGCAGCTGCTGCCCCGGCTCGACGACCCGGCGATGCTGGCCCCCACCGAGCTGCACCTGCGCTGGGACTTCCCGCCGTCGGCGGAACTCCAGGCGCTCAACGCCTCGATCCTGCGCAACGGAACCTGGATCGGCAGCCAGTACGTCTACCTCGCCGGCGTCGCCGAGGCGCTGGGCTGGTCCGACGTGGAGATCTGCATGCAGGCCCACGACGACGGCCCCACCGCGCTGCACCGCCTCGTCTTCACCGACGACCGCGGCACGCTCAGCAGCGCACCCGAGGCGCAGATGTTCCGGTTCTGGTCCTTCCCCGTCCTCCGGACGACGAAGGGCGAGATGGCCGCGATCGCCCGCGAGCACGGCTTCCTGGACCTGCTGTCGCAGCGCTGGTTCTGCCACGACCCGCTGGGCGACCTCCCCTGTGGCCAGTGCCGGCCCTGCCAGCTGACCAACCGGGAGGGGATCACCTTCGCTCCTCCGCCCCTGGTCCTCGGTCGCAAGCTGGCCCGGACCCCGCGCCGGCTCGCCCGGGCCGCCCGGCGCCGGGTCCGGAGCGCCGGGTGACCAGCCGGGCGACGCTGCTGCGCACGATGGCGCGGCTGGAGCGGCGCCAGTACGTCGGCCGCCTGCACCCCTCGATGTGGCGGCGGGGCTTCCTCTCCAACCGCTGGTACGCCTACCCCGGCATCCAGGACCCCGCCGTCCCGTTCATCAGCGACGCCGCGGTCGAGGCCCGGCTGCGCCGACTGAACCACCCGGCCGGCGCCCGGCTGCTGGAGGACAAGAACGTCTTCGCCGACGCCGTGGTCGCCCGGGGCCTCGCGGCGTCCGCCCCCGAGGTCTACGGCGTCGGGCTCCGCGGCGTGCTGCACGGCCGGTCCGCCGCGGCGCTGGACCGGATGCGGGCCGCGGACGGCGTCGTCCTCAAGCCCCTGGACGGCGCCGGGGGGCGTGGGGTCCGCATCGTCGAGGGCGAGCGGGTCGCGAGCCTGGTCGCCGGCGAGCCGGCAGCCGCCCTGCTGGTGCAGGAGCGGCTGGAACAGCACCCGGACCTCCGGGCGGTCCACCCGGGCTCGCTCAACACCCTGCGGGCGCTGGCCATCCGACTGCCGGACGGCGACCCGGTGGTCGCCGCGGCCGTCCACCGATGGGGCACGGCGGCCAGCGGCGCCGTCGACAACGTCAGCTCCGGCGGTCTGTGCAGCGCCGTCGACCTCGGGTCCGGACGCCTCGGCCCGGCCGTGGGCCGTCCGCGGGAGCGGGGCCGGCCCTCCCACGACCGGCACCCCGACACCGGGGCGCCGATCACCGGGGAGACCGTGCCGCACTGGGGCGAGGTGCTCGACCTGGTCGGGGAGCTGATGACGGCGTTCCCGGAGGTCACGCACGTCGGCTGGGACGTCTGCGTCACCGATCGCGGCCCGCTGGTCCTCGAGGGGAACGCCGGCGTCCCGAACCTGAACGTGTTCCAGTTCCACGGGTCCTTCCTGGCCGACCCGCGCGTCCGGCGGTTCTACGTCGACCACGGCCTGCTGGACCGCCGGCACGCCTGAGCACGGCGGCCCCCGCTCAGCGGAGGCGGAGCAGCCCTCTCGGGCCCGTGACGGGCAGCTCCCACCAGCTGCCCAGCAGCCGGTCCAGCTCGGGCTCGTAGCGGGCCAGCCCGGCCGCGGGGTAGGGGGTCAGCTCCCCGAACCACAGCACCCCGTCGTGCTCGTAGAAGTCGACCCGCATCATGTCGAAGTCCGCGGCGAGCAGGGACGCTGCCTTCAGCATGTCCGCCAGCCGCTCCGGTCGGGGGGTGTCGGGCCCCGGTGCGTAGCCACCGGTCCAGGGCAGCGGCTCCCAGTCGGTGCTGTAGTACCGGGCCTTGTGCACGTCGCCGTCCTTGCTGTGCACGGCGACCACCCGCGGCTGGCCGTCGAAGACGAACAGCTTGAGGTCGGCGGGCACCTCACCCGGCGTGCCGATGAACTCCTCGACCAGCAGCCCGGGGCGCGCCGTGCGGTAGGCCCACTCGCCGCTGCGCCGCCAGTACGGCTCGGTCACCCAGCCCGCGACCTGCTCGGCCAGCTCCTCGACGTCGGCGGGGCCACCGCTGATGATGACCCGCTGGCTCGCGTGGTTGGGCTTCAGCACCCAGTTCGCGGGGAGCTCCACGTCGCGCAGCTCGGCGACGTCGGTGCCGAACCAGTAGGTCTCCGGCGTCCGGGTGAGATCCGGGGTGAGCCGGGCCGCGTGCTCCTTCATCGCCAGCTTGTCGCAGGTGGTCCGGAGCAGCTCGCGGCGGTCGCGGGTGACCCGCCACTGCACCTTGTCGTTGAAGGTCTCGAACCCGATCAGCGGAGGGAGCCGACCGTGTCGGAGGTAGAACTTCCTCGCCCGCCGCAGCTGTACGGGAACCAGCCGCTGCAGGTCGAGACGAGAGAACGGCACCGGCGGCACGGCGCACACTCCAACAGACGGAACGCCGCGCCGCAAGGTCGGCCCTCGCGCCAGTGTGGTCCACGACGCTCCGCACGGCCAGCCGTCGACGGTAAGGTTCTGCCTGACCACGCCCCGGACGGGGCCGCGCACGTGATCTCAGGAGGGCAGTTGTCACTGCCGAAGCAGTGGCCGACCCCGACCAGGGTCGTCCGGCGCTACAGGACCGCCTGGCAGCAGTTCGGCCCCTTCCTCGGCTCGTCGAAGTCGCGCATAGCGGTGATGGCCGGCGGCTCGGTGATCGCCGGTCTGGTCGAGGCCGCGCTGCTGGCGCTCGTCGCCTCCCTCGCCACCGCGCTCTCCCAGGGACAGACGCAGGTCGACGCCATCCCGGGCCCCTTCGAGGCCACTGCCCCCCTGCTCGTCCTCTGCGCCATCGGGCTGGGGCTGGCCGTCTTCCGCGGCGCGCTGCAGGTCTGGCTCGCCTACGTCCCCGCGTCGATGAGCGCATCGGTGATGGCCGCCCTCCGGCGCGACCTGTTCGAGCGGTTCACCTCGGCGTCCTGGAAGATCCAGTCGGCCGAGCGCGACGGGCACTTCCAGTCGCTGATGACCACCCAGGCGATCCAGGCCTCGGCGGCGGTCACCACCCTCTCCGAGGGCATCAGCGCCGTCCTGATGTTCTTCACGCTGCTCGCCTCCGCCTTCCTGCTCAGCGCCCCGACGGCGCTCATCCTGATCGGGGCCTCGGCGGTCCTGTTCGTGATGCTGGCGCCGCTGGCCCGCCGCCAGCGCGGCCACGCCCGGGCGCTGAGCGCGGAGAACGTCGAGTACGCCAAGGGCGTGCAGGAGATGGTGCAGCTGGCCGAGGAGACCCAGGTCTTCGGGGCCAACCGGGCCTACCGCGACGCCGTGGAGAAGATGATCCAGGAGGTGCGCCGTCCGCTCCTGCAGACCCGCTTCCTCAACCGGGCCGTGCCGGCGCTCTACCAGAGCGTCGCCTTCTTCCTGCTGCTCCTCGCCCTCATGATCGTCCACCTGTCCGGGGCGACGGCGATCGGTGAGCTCGGCGCCGTCGTCCTCATCCTCATCCGGTCGCTGACCTTCGGGCAGCGGATCCAGGCCTCCTCCACCCGGATGAACGAGCTGATCCCGTACATGGGCCGGCTGCGGCGCGCGCTCGACCACTACGCCGGCCACACCCGGCAGGACGGCGACCAGCCACTGTCCCGGGTCGAGCGGCTCGGCATGTCCCACGTCGACTTCGCCTACGACTCCACGGCCCCCGTCCTCCACGACGTCTCCTTCGAGGCGAGTCGCGGTGAGGTGATCGGCATCGTCGGTCCGTCCGGGGCCGGGAAGTCCTCCATCGTGCAGCTGCTGCTGCGCCTGCGGTTGCCGACCAGCGGCACCGTCACGGTCAACGGCCAGGACGCCCGCGACTTCCGGCTCAGCGACTGGCGGGAACGCGTCTCCTACGTCCCGCAGAGCCCGCAGTTGCTGTGGGGCACGGTCGCCGACAACATCCGCTTCTACCGCGACGGCATCACCGACGCCGAGGTCGAGGAGGCCGCCCGCAAGGCCTCGCTGCACGAGGAGATCATCAGCTGGCCCGAGGGCTACCAGACGGTCATCGGGCAGCGGGCCTCGGCGATCTCCGGCGGGCAGCGGCAGCGGCTGTGCCTCGCGCGCGCTCTGGCCGGCCGGCCCGACGTGCTGATCCTCGACGAGCCCACCAGCGCCCTGGACGTCAAGTCCGAGCAGGCGGTCCAGGAGTCCCTGGCCCGGATGAAGGGCGAGGTCCTGCTCCTGCTCGTCGCGCACCGGGTGTCCACCCTGTCGATCTGCGACCGGGTGATGGTGATGGGGGCCGGGCGGCTGCAGGCCATCGACGCGCCCTCGGCCCTGATGCAGGACAACGAGTTCTTCCGCGAGATCACCGCGATCTCGCAGGCGGGGCACACCGTCACCTGAGCCCGCCGGCTCCCCCGACGTCCCCGGCCGGCGGGTCAGCGGGCCCGCCGGTCACCCCCGGCGATGCCCGGCCCGCACTGCTCTCCGGTCGCCGCGCACCGCGCGGCGGCCGTCACGGCAGGTCGGTGCCCGACAGCGACGTCCCGGTCTCCCCGGGCCCGCTGGGGTCGACCTCCACCCGGACGCGGGCCGCAGCCGCGACGACCTCCGGGCAGAGCTCGTCGACCTCGACGGCGACGCCGATCCCACTGCTCTTCATCAGCGACGCCAGCTGCTGCTGGTGGTCGTCGACGTGCTCACCGCGGGCGCGGCGGCGGACCACCGCGATCGGCGAGATCCCCATCTCCAGCAGCCCGAGGACGCTGCCCACACCGGCGTGGGTGATCACCACGTCGGCCTCCCGCGCGTACCTGTCGAAGTCCGCACCGGACACCTCACGGTGGACCTGGCCCGGCAGCTCGGTCGCGGGCTCCGTCTCGCCCAGCTGCCAGACCGTGTTCTCGTCGGCCAGCCCGAACTCGAGGACGCGGTCGATGATCGAGTGGAAGGGATACCCGCGGAGCGTGCCCAGGGTGATGAACAGCCGCGGCGGCCCCTCCGGCCGGTCGGCCCGGGGCACCGTCCGGTACGCCGAGAAGACGCTCGGGTGCGTGCCCCAGCGGCCGCCCGCCCAGGCCGGGTGCTGCGTGCGCAGCTGGGCGAACCGCATCGCGGCCAGGACCCGGCCGCTGACGGAGGGGCCGTTCACCCGCGAGACGCTCTCGATGTAGAGCGTCGGGATCCCGGCCAGGTGCGCGGCGGGCAGCGCGGCCAGCGCCAGCGCCGACCCCGTGCTCACCGCGGCGTCGAACTCCTCCGACCGCAGCCGGGGCAGGATCGACCGGAACGCCCGGGCGATCTTCAGCCCCTCCCGCGGGCGGATGTAGGGCACGTGCAGGACGTTCCGGCCCGCCAACAGCGACTGGCTCTGGGCGGTGTCGAAGGTGATCCAGAGCGAGTCGGCAGACGCGCCGAGCCCCGGGGCCAGGCGGACCAGCTGGGCGAGGTGACCGCCGGTGGACGCAGCCAGCACGAGCCGCCGCTCGGCACCCGGCCGGAGCTCGGGCAGTTCCCGGGGCATCGTCATTCCCTCGTCTCGGTGGGCCGGGGCGTCAGGTCGCGCTGCGGGCTGATCGCCGCCTCGGGGTCGTTGGGAGTGGGGTCCTGCCGTGCACCGCGCCGACGCGGACCGCGGAGGAAGGCCGGTGGGGCGTACAGCCAGCGCACCCGGCTGGTGAGCCGGGCCAGCCCGAACGACGCGACGACGGTGACGATCACCAGGGCGACCTGCACGCCGACGTCGATCCACCGGGGCCAGGCCGGGTCCAGCAGCCCGATCAGAGCGGTCGCCACGACGATGATGTAGAGGTGCAACAGGTACAGCTTCAGGCTGGCCTGGCCCATCGAGGTGAAGATGCCGAAGCCCGGCAGCCGGACCAGGTACCGGGTGATCAGGATGCCCACGGCGACGGCGGAGAGCTGCCCGACGAGCACCACGAGCGGGACCCAGCGGAAGCCCAGGACGATCAGCGCGGTGGACACGACGAGGGCGGCGAACGCGATCCCGAGGTGCACCGGCCGCGCCTGGGCGACGAGGTCCCGGATCTCCCGGGAGAACACCGCGCCCAGCACGAAGAAGAAGAAGAGCGCCCCGACCCGGTTCCAGCCGATGTTCTGCGCGTCGACCAGGCCGCTGGTGAAGAGGGTGGAGACCAGCCCGGAACCGGCCAGCTGCACCCAGACCGGCGCCCGGGCGATCAGCCAGCGGCCGAGGGTGAAGAGGAAGAGGGCGTAGAGGAACCAGTAGCTGCTGCTCGGCCAGAACAGGATGAGCGGCAGCGCCAGCGGGTCGGTCGCCGGAATCTCACCCAGCTCGCCGTTGAGCCCGGGGACGACGAAGTAGAAGACGGTCCGGATGACCGACCACACGACGTAGAGGTACAGCAGTGGCAGCAGCCGCCGCTTCCACAGCGCGCGGAACTTCGTGGCCCCGTGCCGGCCGGCGAAGATCCCGGCGATCAGGAAGAACGCCGGCATCGGGAAGAGCTCGAAGACGGCCTTGGCGCGGCCGAGCACGGCGTCCACGTCCGCCGTCTTCAGGTACAGGGTCACGTGGTAGGCGATGACCATGAAGATGGCCAGGCCCTTGACGGGCTCGAGCCACGCGAACCGCCCCGTCGTCGGGGCCGCACTGTGGGCGCTCATCGAGGTTCCGTTCTCCCTACGGCCTGGTCCGTCGCCCGACCGCGTCCGGTCATGTGATGCCGCGGTAACCCGCCGGTCATCCGGGCGGACCCTAACAGCCGGTACTCCGACGGTACGGGGATCGTGATCACCCGGCGGGCTGGAAGGACGATGTTCACTCTGCCGTGGAGGGCGTCGGCTCCGCCCGGGACGGTGCCGGCTCGGATCCCGACGGACCCAGGCGGCGGATCAGCCGTGCCGGCACTCCACCGTAGACGCCGTCCGGCTGGGTGTCAGCGCTGACCAGGCTGCCGGCGGCGATGACGCAGCCCTCACCGATGGTCACCCCGCCCAGGACGGTGACCCCGGCGCCGAGCCAGGCCCCGGCCCCGATCGTGATCGGAGCACTGCCGGGTGTTCCGGCGCGCTGCTCCCGCGGCCCCACCTCGTGGGAGGTGGGCAGCAGGCTGACCCCGGGGCCGAGGTGCACTCGGTCGCCGATGACGATCCGGGCGTTGGCACCGATCGTGGCGTTGACGTTGACGAAGGCCCCCCGACCGATCTCCAGGTGGTCGACGCCGCCGACGAAACGGATCCACGGGTAGACGCGGGCGCTGCCGTGCACCCGGACGCCCAGCGCCTTGAGCAGTCGCGCCCGGGTACGGGGAGCCCAGACCGGGCTGCCGGCCACCGAGCTGGCCAGCGCGCCACGCATCCTGCCGGCCATCTACGCCTGCCCGGTGGTGACGGGCGCCGACAGGTCGGCCGTGTTGCGCCGCGCCATCGCCACGACCCCCGGCAGCGCCTGCCGGATCGACTCGCGGGCAGCCGAGTCCGCCGGGAGGACCCGGTCGACCACCTCGACCACCTCCGCCGCGAAGCCGGGGGCTGCGTCGATGCGCAGCTCGGGCGTCCCGAACAACTGCATGAGGCCCTCGACCTTGCCCTGGGACGCCAGCGTGATCGCCGGGACGCCGTTCAGGAACGACATGACCGCCAGGTGCATGCGCCCGGTCACCGCGATGCTCGCCCGCGCGGTGAGCCCACGGACCTGCGCGGGGCTCAGGATCGACGGCACACCGCTCACGTCGGCCAGCTCCCCCACCCGCGCCATCAGGGCGGCGCAGGCCGCCATGTCGCCGGCCTGCGCCCGGTCGACGTGCGGGAGGACCAGCACGTGCAGGCCCCGCTCCCGCAGCGCCGCCACGATGCGGACGTACTCCTCGGTCTGGTCCATCCGGTCGGCCAGCAGCCCGCTGACGTTGACCAGCGCGACCGGCTTGGTGACGTCCTGCAGCAGCTGGTCGGCCGCTGAGCCGTCGACGCTCCGGGCGGCGAAGACGACGTCCGCGACCTCCTCGACCGGGGCGATCCCGTCCCGCCGGGCACGCCCGGCGGAGATCGGGTCGCGCAGCAGGAGACGCACCCCGTCGCGAGCCGCGGCCGCCAGCGACCGCCGCGCCGCGACCCGGGCGCGGTCGCTCCAGCTGAACCCGATGACCCGGGTCTCGACCCCGGCGCGAGCCGCGGCCCGGGCGAGGGTGGACCGGCGCACCGACGCCGGCAGCGAGTACCGGCCGTCCATCACGTCCGCCCCGAGGACGGACAGGTGCGCGGCCCCCGCGAGGGCGCGGCCGAACGACGCCACCGACGCCCGGTGGTCGGCTCCGGTCCCGTAGACCAGGTGCGGTATCTCCAGGACCTCCACCCGCTGCCGGAACTCCTCGGGCAGCTCCACCGAGGCGCGGTCGGGGACGACCAGGGTCACCGGCCCGGCGGTGTTCTCCAGCACCGCCTCGAGCATCGCCTGGTCCCCCACGTTGCCGCCGCCGGGGGCGGCCAGGAGCAGGTGCGTGGTCCGCTCGCCCGGCTCGGCGCGCACCCGGGAGCGGATGATCGTGCGGTCGACGAGCCCGGGCAGCCCCGACCCCACCACCGCTCGTCGCCAGATCCGCTGCGCGCGCTGGATGGCCTTGCTCATCGGTCGATGCCCGCCTTCGGGGTCGTGATCGGGTCGGTGGCCGCCGCGCCGGTGGCGGAGAGGGCGGCCGGGTCGGCGGTCTGGGCGGCCGGCGCGGTCACCGGCTCCTCGGCGTCGCCCGCCGTCCGGTCGGCCGGGCGGCGCTGCCCGCGTCGGAAGTACCTTCGCATCCCGGCGATGTCGCGCAGGTCGCGGCGGAACGTCGGCCAGACCAACGCGGTGAGACCGGTTGCGGCGAGCACGGCGGCGACCCCGACGACCAGGCGCAACGCGTGCGCGTCGGCCGGCAGCGCGACCGTGGACAGGTAGGAGAGCGCCGACGCCGCACTGAAGACCAGCCCGGTGCGGAGCCCGTTGCGGAACATCCGGCCGGCGGGGGCGTCGGAGATGCGCGCGATCCAGAGCAGCGCCACCGGCCACACCAGCGCCGCCCCGACCGCGTAGCCCGCCGCCACGCCCTGCAGCCCCCAGATGGAGCCGACCACGATGAGGACGGCGACCACGGGCCGGGTCACCAGCGCGTAGACGAACTGCGACCGCGTCAGCCCCTTGGCGAGGAACACCCACGAGGTGGCGTAGGTGGCGGCCTGGAAGAACCCGGCGACGAGCAGCACCCGGAAGATCGGCACCGCCTCCGTCCACTGGGACCCGAGCATCACGCGCACCACGGACGGGGCCTGTGCGAACAGCGCGGCGAACAGGCCGCCGATCAGGGTCAGCAGCGCGACCTGGCCGAAGCTGATGAACTCGGCGAACCGCTTCTTGTCGTCCTGGAGCCGGGAGAGGACCGGCAGGGCCACCCGGGTGGACGGTGCCTGGACCTGCAGCAGCGGCATCATGACCAGCTGGAAGGCGCGGTTGTAGATGCCCACGGACGCCACCCCGAAGCGGGCGCCCAGCACCAGGGTGTCCATGTTCCTGCCCAGGTAGTTGAGCAGGTGCGAGCCGAGCAGTGGCAGGCCGTAGCCGAGGAAGGGCCGGACGGACGCGCGCCGGTCCACCCAGCCCGGCAGCCACCGGTTGGTGGCCACCAGGAACACCTGCGCGACCAGCCCCTGGGTGAGCTGCTGGGCCACCAGCGCCCAGTAGCCGGCCCCGAGGACGGCGAGCACGATGCCGACGGTCACCCCGGCGACCTGCCCGCCGATCTCGGAGAGCGCCAGCTTGCCGAACCGCAGGTGCCGGGTGTGCATCGCCCGGTACTGGGTGGACACCCCGTTCAGCAGGAACGTGGCGGACATGACGACGGCGACGAGGGTGAGCCGGTCGTCGTCGAAGGCGAGAGCGATCAGCGGCGAGACGGCGCAGACGAGCCCGGCGAGGACCGCGCCGATGCCGGTGTTGAGCCAGAACAGGTTGTCCCGCTGCCCGTCGGAGAGCGTCTTCGCCTGCACGGCGGCCGAGGAGAGGCCGAAGTCCCGGAACAGCTCCCCGAAGCCGACGATCAGGGCCACGATCGCGACCAGGCCGTAGTCCTCCGGGTCGAGCAGCCGGGCGAGCACGACGATGCCCACCAGCTGGACGAGCACGCGGAGCCCCTGGCCGCCCAGGGTGACGGCGGCGCCCCGGGAGGCTGCCGCGGCCAGTCCTGGCTGACGTGCCGTGCTCGCCTCGGGGTCGGCGGTCACCCTCGCCCGCTGAGCGCTCGGGCCCGGCGGTAGGCGTCGCGGTGGTGGAGCCCGATCCGCGCCCAGTCGCGGTCGTCCAGCCGGGGCTCCGCGCTCGGCCGGGAGGCCGTCGAGGCGATCGCCGACCCGAGCACCTCCGGGGTCAGCTCACCGGAGTACTGCAGGATCCACCCGGGGCCCACCTCCTCGGCCAGCGCGGCGTTGGTCGGCGACTCCGGGACGAGCACCGGGCGACCGAGGGACAGCGCCGCGAAGAGGGACCCGGAGTTGTGCATGCTCCCCCGGTAGGGCAGGACCACCAGCTGCGACCGGCGGATCTCCTCGACCAGCTCCTCGTCGCTCACCAGGCGGAGCAGGGTGTCGATGCGGGGGTCGCCCTGGCAGGCCTCGTGCACCAGCTCGGCCTGGCCGGGGTGCGGGTTGCCCACGATCCGCAACCGGAGGTCGTCGCTGGGGAGGCCGCGGAAGGCCGCGATGAGGAGGTCGACGCCCTTGTACGGCCGGATGATGCCGAAGTAGAGGACCCGCCCCGGCTCCGCCTCCGGCTGCGCGTACCGGGAGAAGGGCTCGCGGTAGTGACCGTGCGGGATCGTCACCGTCTCGCGCCCGGCGGTGACCGGACTGGCCGGGTTGAGCCGGATGACCAGGTCGACGTGCCGGTAGAACCGGTCCAGCGACCGGTGGTCGGCCCGGCTGCCCTGCTCGTGCGGGTTGAGGTTGTGGGCCGTCCAGACCAGCGGGATCCGCCGCAGCCGCAGCCGCAGGAGCAGCAGGTCCAGCAGCCGGCGCTTCACGAAGCGCAACCACGGCCGCCGGCTGTCGCGGATGAGCAGCTCGGGCCAGTGCACGTGGAGCACGTCGTACCGGCCGAACAGCCCCGTCTGCCAGTCGAAGAAGCGGATGTCGACGTCCGAGGCTGCCCCGTCGACCATCTGGTCGGCGTACTGCGTGGTGCCGTCCGGCTCGCGCAGGGAGTGCAGCACCACCAGGCGCCGGTCGGTGCCGCTCCGCACGGCCGCCGGACGCATGGGCCGGCGGCCGGTCACGACCGGCCGGACCCGTCGCCAGGCACCCCACGGTCCGGCCTCGCGCACGCCGCTCCCCGCGCGGTCACGGGTGCCGCCTGCGGGACGACGGACCGGAGCTCGGTGCAACGGACATCAGGCCGAGGACGGGCGCTCACAGCCAGGAGGAGAAGGTGGCCGCCATGTCCGAGTGCGTCCAACCCGGCACGGTGTGCCCCTGGTCGTGGTACTGGACCCGCACGTCGGCCGCGACCGGCCGGGCGAGGTCGGCCAGCGCCAGGCCGTGCCGGGCCGGCGGGACGACGGGGTCCACGAGGGAGACCACGGTCTTGACCCGCTTGCCGGCCCAGGCGCTCTGCGGCAGGCGGGCGGGGTTCGTCGCCGCGATGAGCGCCGGGTCGTTCCCGTAGGGCGGGCCGATCCGGGCCGGGTCCCGCGCGTACAGGTCCTCCATGTCGTAGGTGGCGTTCGCGAGGTATATCCCGCGCATCCCGCGCACCATGTCGTTCGCGTACGCGTAGGTCATCAGCGAGCCGCCACCGGAGTTGGCACGGGCGAAGGCCACGCCGACGTTGAAGACGGCGCTGATGTACTTGTCCCAGTTGACCTGGTGGGTGAGGGCGGCCTGCGTGGTCCAGGTGCTGCTGCCACCGAAGTTGGGGCAGACGCAGACCGCACCGCGGTCGACCATCAGCATGGCGGGGTAGGCGTAGGCCCCGTCGAGCGCCGTGTGCGTGCTGCCGTTCGAGTGGTACAGCCAGGCCACCGCGCCGGGCTTCGGCGCCTTCGGTGGGGTGGCCCACGGCACGTAGAGCCGGGCCCGGTCCTTGCCCCAGACGACCTCGATCGCCTCGTACTTCTTCTTCCCGATCCGGGTGGTCCGGGTGTCGCTGCGGGAGACCTCGCCCGGCAGCTTCGGGATCGGGGTGTAGACCGGGGCGGCCTGGGCGGGCCCGGCACCGACAGCCACGCCGGCGAGCCCAGCTGCGGCGCCCATCAGGACGGCGCGCCGGCTGGCCAGGGGGCCGCGGACGGAGCGGAGGTCGGACGCGGTGACGTCCGGGTGGACTCGGGACACGGGCTGGGCCCTCCATGAGAACCGGGACGGGTGGTCGCACCGAGCCGCAGGACCGGAACGGGTGTACAGGAAAGCTAGCCCCCGCCGACCGCAGATGCCAGGGCCGACCTGGGGTCGAGCTCGTCCGGGTGTCACCCGGACGGGGGACGCCGCGACGCGGCACCGGACCCCGTCGAGCCCGGCCCGGCTCGTGCGCAGCCGCGAACGGCCGGCACCGCCGTCCCGGCACGTACCCTGGACGAAGGCCAATTCCCAGGCCCACGGCCCGCCGTGGCACCGTCCCGCGCCCGTCCCCGAGGAGGAACATGGCTTCGATCGCCATCCTGAGTCCTGCGCCGGGGGCCCGGGTCCGGGGCACGGTCGAGGTGCGGGTCGAGGTGCGCGGCGGCAGCAGGGTGAGCACTGTCACGGTCGCCATCGGGGACCCCCGGTTCGGGACCCGGCGGGCCGAGTCCGTGGGCGACCGGACGTACGCCGTCCGCTGGGACACCACCCGCAAGCTGGTGGACCCCGAGGTCCCCGCGCCGGCCGACGCACTCTTCTGGATCACCGCCTCGGCGGTCGTGGACGGCATCCGGGTCGAGGCGCCGCACGTCGCCGTCGTCACCGCCAACGACCGCGATGCCGCGCGTGCGGAGTCGGCCGGCGGCTGGCGGGAGGAGCTGGCCTGGGCGGCGGACTACAGCGGTTCGACCGAGCAGTGGCTGGCCAGCAACACGGCCGTCGTCGGGGCCGAGTACGCCTCCGTCGAGCCCGACCCGGTGCTCGGACCGGCGCGGCGGGCCGTCCGGGTCTCCGTGCCGGACAGCGCGCGGGGCGACCGCGACCAGCCGACGTCGACGACCGTGCGGTTCCAGTCCTCGAGCGTGTCCAACATCCGCGAGGGCGACGAGTTCTGCGTCGGGTTCGCCTTCCTGCCGCCGGAGGACTTCCCCTCCGTCCACCCCCGGGACGGCGTCCTCGCCCCCGGTGGCGACGCCTCCGGCTACATCGCGGTCTTCCAGTTCTACGGGCCGCCCTACGAGCAGGGCTCCCCGTTCGTGCTGCACACCGAGCGCCGCACGCCCGACGACCCGATCGACGAGTTCAGCGTGCGGGGCAACGAGCTGAACCCCGGCGACCCGGTCCCCTTCCTGTCCCTGCCCTACCGCCGCGGGCAGTGGACCGACGTGGTGTTCCGGATCCGGGCGTCGTCGTCCATCCGGTCCGGCTGGGTCGAGTGCCACGTCAACCAGGGGGAGTCCACGGCGGTCCGCCCGATGCACCTCGCCGACGGCCGGCTCCAGGTGCCCCGGGTGCTGCTCCGGCCGGACTCCGCGGACCACCGGACCGACATGCAGCTCTACCGGGTGGCCGGCCGCTTCGACCGGGTGACGTTGTGGCACACCGGCCACCGGATCGCCCGCACGGTCGAGGAAGCCGACCCGGGGTCCTACCGGAACGGGGTGCCGGCGTGATCGACCCGCACGGCCCGTCCCTCCGCGGCGACCCGCCGGCCGACCCCGACGGCCGGCCCGCCCCGGCCCGGGGTGGTCGGCCGGTCAGCCGTCGCGCCTTCCTGCTCGCGGGGGGCGCCGTCCTGGCGGGAGGTGCGGCCGTCGTGGCGGGGATCAACCGGCAGGGGACGCCGGAGCCCCCGCCGGTGCCGGCCCCCGCGCCGGCCCCGGAGCCGCCGGCGCCGTCGCTGCTGGTGCCCGGCTCCCTGGACGCGGTGCTGGCCGAGGCCGACCAGACCGCCGGTCGCCGGCTGCTCGGCAGCCCGTGGCGCGCCTGGTTCGGGGAGACCTCCGAGCCGTGGAGCGCCATCTACGTCAGCTGGCTGCTGCGCGACGTCGGGCTGCCGACGACGGCCGACCCGGTGACCCTGCACGCGGAGCTGCAGCGCGCCGGCCGGGTGGGCTCGGACCCGGAGCCGGGCGCACTGGTCTTCTACTCCCGCGGCGAGGTCAACCGGCCGCACCACGTGGGGCTGGTGACCTCGGTGACCCGTGGCGTCCCCCAGACGGTCGAGGGCGACCACCCCTTCTCCCTCCCCTACCCCGAGCGCTTCGTGCGCCGGTACGCCCGCCCGTGGGAGGACGAGGAGCTGATCAGCTACGGCTACCCTGCCTACGCCTGACCTCCCGGAGGAAACGTGCTGATCAGCGTCGTCCTGCCCGTCTACAACGACGAGGCCCACCTCGCCGACGCGATCGACCGGGTGCTGGGCCAGGAGGGTGTGGACGTCGAGCTGGTCGTCGTCGACGACGGCTCCACCGACCGGTCGCGGGCGATCGCCCGGGCCGCGGCCGACCGGGACCCCCGGGTCCGGTTCGTCCCCCTGCCGGAGAACGGCGGGGTCGCGCGGGCGCGGGAGCGCGGGGTGCGGGAGGCGACCGCGGACTGGATCTGGTTCGTGGACTCCGACGACAGCTGGCCGTCCGACGCCGCCGCGCAGCTCCTGGCCGCCGCGCTCGCGTCCCCCGACACGGACGTGGTGGTCGCCGGCGCGCGCGCCACCTTCGAGTCCGGCAAGGCACCCACCAGCACCGAGCCGCCGGCCGGCCCTCCCGTCCCGGGCCGGGACGCGTTCAGCCTCTTCCTGACCGGCCAGATCACCGGGCACCTGTGGAACAAGCTGTTCCGCCGGGAGCTGCTGGGCAGCATCGACTTCACCCCCGCCCGGGTCCAGTCCGACCTCGCCATGGTCGCCCAGGCGGTCGCCGGCGCCCGCTGGGTGGGCTTCCTGCCGGTCACCGTCTACGAGTACCGGGTGCGCAGCGCCTCGATCATCACCAGCCGGTCGCAGCGGGCCGAGTCCCTCGAGCTCATCGCCACCGCGGTCGAGTCCGCCGCCCGGCAGGTCGGCCCCGGGACGACGGACACGGCCGAGTACCGGTACTTCGTGACCCGCTACCTCACCCTCTCCGGGATCAAGGACGCCGTCCTGGGCTCCTACAGCCCCGAGCAGAGCGCCGAGCACCTGCGCCGGTTGCGCGGCCGGCTCGGCGTCCGGGAGCTGGTGCTGCTGGCCCGCCGGCGGGACGCCAAGCGACTGGCGTTGGCGGTGTCGGCCAAGGTGTCCCTCCCCGCCTACCGCCGGCTGCTGGCCGTCGCCGACCGGTGAGCGCCCGGGTCGTGAACGGTGCGTTACGGTTCTGCGGCTCCGTGAGCCGCCGGGCCGGCGCCTCCTAGGGTGCCGTCGAGGTGACCTGCGGACCTGCGCGTCCCGAGGTGCCGTCGACGCCACCGCCACCGCCGCCACCGTCCCCGAAAGGCGCCCGCATGACCAAGGTGTTCGCGATCGGCCGCGGCCAGTACGAGAACGTGGGAGACATCATCCTGCGCCGTCAGCTCCTCGACTGGGTCCGGCCCGTGGGCGAGCTGCACGTCTACGTGGGCGCCTCCCCCGCCGGCTACGACGAGGGCCTCGGGCTGCGGCCGGGAGACCGCGTCTACCGGTCGCTGCGGGCCTGGTACCGGGTGGCCCTCGCCTCGGCCGTGCGGGGCCAGGCGGCCTACGTCTTCAAGCCCGGGGAGATCCAGCTGACCCTCGTGGGCATGAAGGAGCACCTCTCCCTGCTGCCCCTGCTGGTGGCGCTGAAGCTGCGGGGCGGCGCGGCGGTCCGGGCCGGGGTCGGCACGCGCAACTACGCGGCCGTGCCCCGGGCCCTGATGCGCCCGTCGATCGCACTGTCGGACCGGACCCTGTGGCGCGACGACGCGACCGGCCGGTACATGGGCACCGGTGCGGTGATGCCGGACCTGGCCTTCGGCGAGGGGGCCGACGACGCCGCCGTCGCGAGGTTCGCCTCCCCCGCTCCCGAGCGGAACGCGCTCGTGGTCTCCATGCGCGGCGAGGACCCGGCGCGCCCCTACCCCAGCCAGGCCTGGCTGGACGGCGTCCGGGCGTACGCCGCCGCGCACGAGCTGGAGATCTGGGCCGTCACCCAGGTGTGGACCGACGAGGAGCGCACCCGGCGACTGGCGGCGGACCTGGGCGGGCAGGTGCTCGGCTGGGTCGGCCCCACCGGCCACGACGAGCAGGAGCGCCGGCTGCGCGAGCTGTACTCCCGCACCGCGATCGTCCTGTCGGACCGGCTGCACGTGGTCATCGCCGCCTTCACCGAGGGCGCGGTGCCGGTCGGCTCACCGGTCGAGAGCTCCGACAAGGTGGACCGGCACTTCACCACCATCGGGATCACGGGGGTGGCCGTGTCGGCGGCGATCGACTCCGCCGACGAGCTGGTGGCCCGACTGGAGGCCCTCGCCGGACGGCGGGCCGAGCTGTTCGGCGCCCTCCTGGACGCCCGGCGGCGGCTGCGCGGGCACCGCGACGACGTCCAGCAGGTGCTCTCCGGGCGCTCCCCGGCGGCGCCGGCCACCACCGAGCCGGTCGCGGGCTGACCGTGGAGACGTCCCGGCCGACCGTGCACCACCTGGGCCGCGTGGGCGACATCCCGGGCGGGATGACGCAGGTGATGAACGGCTACCTGGCGTGGCCCTTCCCGCGGGTGGACGTCGCGGTGATCACCTCCCGGGGGAACCCGCACGACCTGCGTGCTGCCCTGGTGAAGGCCAGCGGCGCGCTGGCCCGGGTGCTGCGGCTGCCCCGGCGGACCTCGGTCGTGGTGGCGCACCTGTCCGAGCGGGGGTCGTTCCTCCGCGAGGGCGCGCTGATGCGGGTGGCGCACGGTCGCGGGATCGCCACGGTGGCGCACCTGCACGGCAGCTCCTTCGCCGCCTTCGCCGCGGCGCACCCGCGGCTGACCGGCTGGGCGCTGCGCGGCGCGGACCGGGTGATCAGCCTGTCGGCCGAGTCCTCGGAGGTGGCGGCCCGCTTCGTGCCGGCCGAGCGGGTGGTGCTGATCCCGAACGCGATCCCCTCCAGCGCGCCCACGGCGAAGGAGGACCTGGTGGTCTTCGGCGGCGTCGTGTCGCACCGCAAGGGGATCGACGTCCTGCAGGAGGCGTGGTCCCGGATCGACGCCCCGGGCTGGGAGCTGGTCGTGGCCGGCCCGGTCCAGGACGCCGACCTCGTGCGTCCGGGCATCGGCGGGCTCACGATGGCCGGCTCGCTGGCGCACGAGGAGCTCATGGCGCTGCTGGACCGCTCCCGGGTCGCGGTGCTGCCCTCCCGGGACGAGGCGATGCCGATGTTCATCCTGGAGTCCATGGCCCGCGGCAACTGCGTCGTCTCCACCGACGTCGGGGGCATCGCCGCGGTCCTGGGCGACGAGCACGGCATCGTCGTACCGCCCGGGGACGCCGAGGCGTTCCGGGCCGCCCTCCAGTCGGTGCTCAGCGACCCGGAGCGCCGGTCGCAGCTGGCCACATCGGCCCTGCAGGCGTTCGAGGAGCGCTTCAGCGCCGACGCGGTGTTCCCCCGGGTCGAGGACCTGTGGCTCGCCGCGCTCGCCGACCGCCGTCCGTCCGGCCCGGGCACCCCGCCGGCCGGCTGAGCCTGCCGGCGATCCGTCGACGGGACCGAGGGCCCGCGAGGCGCACCATCGCGTCACCGAATGTGCGCGATGAGTGACATTTGAGAATGCAGATCGTGACTCCGCGATCACGGAAAGAAATGCGTGAGAACCCCTGTCCTTAGCAGAGACAGATGTGGCTATGGTGTCGACGACTTGACGAGTGGTCGACCACCTCGTTCGCACTCCCAGTGCGGATCAATGGTGGCCGAATTGCACTCACCTGTGTTGCCGTCAACCGTCGTCGAAGGGTCGGACATGCTCGTGGCCGACCCGCCGTCACCCTTCGGACCACCGTCTCGTCACAGAGTCCAGCCGACCCCCGAGACCAGGGATCGGTCGACGACTCACGATCTCGTGCGAGGCACCGTGGAAGGGGCGTTTTCCTGATGACAGGGACGAGACGGAACATCCTGAGCATGTCGGCCGGGGAGGTGCAGCGGCTCACCTCGGCGTTCAACGTGCTGAAGGCGAACGGCACCTACGACCACTTCATCCGCAAGCACGTCGAGGCGATGAACATCGCCACCCCGGCGGGTTCCACCCGCAACGCCGCCCATCGCGCACCCGCCTTCCTCCCGTGGCACCGGGCGACCCTGCTGGACATCGAGAACGCCCTGCAGGCCGTCGACCCGTCGATCGAGGGCATGCCCTACTGGCGGTGGCAGAACGACACGGCGCTCAACGGTGGCGACCCGCGACGCTCGCCCCTGTGGACCGCGGGGGGCATCGGCGGCGACGGCGACCCGGCCCGGGGCAACCGGGTCCTCAACGGGCCGTTCGCGCACTGGGTGGCACTGATCGTCAACAACAGCACCGGCGCCGTCGTCCCGCGCTCCACCCCCGGCCTGATCCGGCTCCTCGGTCGCGACCCCCGCGGGTCGAGCAGCCTGCCGACCCCGGGACAGGTCACCGACGCCATCGACCGCTACACCACCTACGACAGGTCCCCCTGGGACGCCAGCGTGGCCACCTTCCGCAACCGGATGGAGGGCTGGTCCGGAGGCCCCCGCATGCACAACCTGGTGCACCGGTGGGTGGGCGGCGACATGCTCGCCGGCACCTCGCCGAACGACCCGGTCTTCTGGCTGACCCACTGCAACGTGGACCGGCTCTGGTGGGTCTGGCAGGGGATGCGTGGCGTGAACAACTACCAGCCCGCATCCGGCGGCCCGACCGGCCACAACCTCAACGACACGATGCAGGGCCTGGTCGTGCCGCGGACGCCGGCCGACGTCCTGGACATCAACCGACTCAACTACCGATACGTCTAGGAGGACCAGGCTCATGGACCGCAGGCGATTCATGGTGGGGGCCTCCGTGGCCGTCGTCGGCACGGCAGTGGCCGTGACCGGCACCCCTCCGTTCGACGACATGCCGGCCGCTGCCGCCGCAGGCGAGGAACGCTTCTCGTCGCGGGGGCGCGCCGTCGTGATCCAGAAGGTCGGGAAGAGCGCCCACGCCGTGATCAACGGCCGGCACGGGGTGCACCTCGAGCGGATGCTCGACGGGTACGCCACGCACCTGCTCCCCTTCGGGACGTACAAGTCCCCGCGCAAGCTCGTCGAGGCCGTCATCCAGGCCGAGGACGCCGGGCTGCTGATCATCTAGCGGGCGTCCTCCTGACCGGACGCCACCGACCTCTGCAACCCCCTCGGGCGACTGCCCGAGGGGGTCGCTGACGTCCGTGGGCAGTCCGGACGGCGCGGGTCACCCGATGACGGCGGTGCGGTCCTGGCTGCCTCGCGGGGCGTCCCCCTGCCCACCTCACGGTCCTGAACGCGGACCTGCCGCTCCGCCACAGGGCGGAGCGGCAGGGATCCCGCGGCACGGCGCAGCGCGCCGGCGGTTGCGTCAGTAGGCGCCGGAGCCGCGGAAGACGGCACCCACGGTCTTCCACAGGATCATGAAGTCGAAGGCCAGGGACCAGTTCTCCACGTACCGGACGTCGATGCGCACCGAGTCGTCCCAGGAGAGGTCGGAGCGACCGCTGACCTGCCACAGCCCGGTGATCCCGGGCTTGACCAGGAAGCGGCGGTGCATGTCGAAGCCGTAGCGCTCGACCTCGGTGGGCAGCGGCGGGCGGGGGCCGACCAGGGACATCTCACCGCGCAGCACGTTGAGCAGCTGCGGCAGCTCGTCCAGGGAGTAGCGGCGCAGCACCCGGCCGACCGGGGTGACCCGCGGGTCGCCCTTCATCTTGAACAGCACGCCGTTGCCGTCGCTCTGCGAAGTCAGGTCCGGCACCATCCGGTCGGCGCCGGCGACCATGGTGCGGAACTTCAGCATCCCGAAGGTCTGCCCGTCCCGGCCGACGCGCTCCTGGCGGTAGAAGACCCCACCGCGGCTGGTGAGCCCGACGGCGAGGGCCAGGGCGAGGAGCACCGGCAGGATGACCAGGATGCCCAGCGTGGCCGAGATGCGGTCGAACGACTCCTTGGTGAGCCTGCGGACGCCGCGCAGCTCGGGCCGTTCCACGTGCAGCAGCGGCAGCCCGCACACCGGCCGGATGCGCACCCGGGGGCCGGCGATCTCGGTGACCGCGGGAGCCAGCAGCAGCTCGGCGCGGGTCTTCTCCAGGTCCCAGCCCAGCCGGCGCAGCGCCGGCCCGTCGAGTTCCGGGGAGGGCAGCACGGCGACGGTGTCGACCTCGTAGGCGTGGACGACGTCGACCACCTCCTCGAGGGTGCCGAGCACCGGCAGCCCGTCGAAGGCCTCCGGGGACTCGCCCTGAGGGGCAGCCGGGAGGCAGCAGCCGATCACCCGGTAGCCGTGATAGGCCTCGCGGTCGATCTGCGCGTGCAGCGCGGTGACCCCGCTGCGGTGACCGACGATGATCGCCGTCTGCAGGAAACGGCCTTCACCGCGGCGGCGGTGCAGCCACTGCCGCTGCGCGTAGCGCTGCAGCAGCGACAGGCCGGTGGCCAGGGGCAGGGCGACCACGATGAAGCCCCGGGCGAGCTCGAGCTTGAAGCCCCAGGAGACCGTGCCGACGAGGGCCAGCAGCAGGATGGCGGCGGAGAAGACCCGGCGGAACTCCTCCGGGCCGACCCAGAGGAAGCGCTCCTCGTAGCTGCGGCTGACGAGCATGAGGCCCACCCAGGCCACCGGGAGGATCGCGGCCATCCACAGCGACGCCTGCGAGCTGGCGGCCATCCCCTCGGGCCCGAAGCGGGTCAGGTAGCCGACACCCGCGGCGAGCCCGGCTGCGAGCGTGTCGCCGATCGCGATGCGCTGCACGTACTCGGCCCGCCAGGCCCGGCGGGCCAGGGTGCCCTCACCGCGCAGCCGGGACAGTGCGAACGTCCGGCGCCGGGGGTCCTGCGCCCGGTGCTTCGACGCCGTGCGGCGTCGAGTACGGACGGCGCTGTTGCGCTCGTCGATCATGCTCATGCAGTGCACCCCCGGGCGGCCGACGCCGTGTGGGGGGCGTGACCTGGTAGCCATGTCTGAGACGGACCGATGACTGCACTGTCCGACCGGCACGGGTGACGGTAACGAAGCTGTAGCGAAAGCGGCACCCCACGAGAATGGACATCCGACCGGGTTTCCATGTCGGCTCAGCAATTAGGCACAGTCGGTCATTCGGTCAATACTCACTGCAATCGGCACCCCGACATTGCGCCATCGGTGCACATCTGCACTTGCACGTGAAATGGATCACGAGCCGAGTTCCGCCATGCCCCTCGAGCGACGCGGCGTGTCAAATCCGACACGCCGTAGCCGTCTGGGCACAGCCTGCTACGACGGCTACGTTCCCGTCGTCGGCTGCTGACCGGCGCGAGGGGGGACGCAGGACAGTGCACACCGATCGACCTGGCCCGGAGACCTCTGGCCGCCACCGCCAGGTCCCGGCGCCCTCGGCCCTCACCGAGACCGGCCGGCACCGGGTGGTCCTCGCGCAGCCGGCCCTGCCCCCGTTGCCCGCCCCCCAGCAGCTGCGGCCGGTGCGACGACGCCACGCGGCGGACGAGGCGCCGAGCTCACACCCCGATGCGCGCCGCCGCCGCAGCCGGACCCCGCAGCGAGTGCTCGCCGGCGCGACGCTGCTGCTCCTCACCGTGACCCCGGTGCTCGCCCGGTCCACCAGCGCCCTGGGTCTGCACGACGCCGTCGCCGCCGAGATCGCCGCCCATCCCGACCAGGCCGAGGACACACTGGCGGCGCGGACCGGCGCCGGATCGCCCAGCCCGACCGGTGCGCCCTCCGCCGCCGGCGGTCCTGCCCCCGAGACGGCGCAGCCCGACCGCACGCCACCGGCCCCCGCGACCACCCGGGCGGACCGCTCCCCGTCCGGCACCGCCAGTGACCCGATCACCGCTCCGCCAGCCCCTGGCTCCCCCACGAACAGCCACCCCGCCGACGGGCCGGGCGCGACCGAGGCTGCACCGACGGAGCCGGCCCCGGCCGGACCCGGCCCGGCAGCGCCCGTGCCGACCGGTGCGACGCCGACCCCCGTCAGCACCCCGGGGACCAGCGCCCCGGTCGCTCCGGAGACCTCGGACCCCCCGGCGGCCGACGAGCCGTCCCGCGAGATCGTCCCGGTCCCCGACCTGCCGCCGTCCTCGCCGCCGTCCTCGCCGCAGCCCAGCCCGACCCCGTCGTCGCCCTCGGGCACGCTGGGGACGGCGGCCGTGCCGCTGCCCTCCGACCCGGGCCCGGTCGGGACGGCCACCGCGCCCTCCGCGACGGCGGAGGCGGCCGCCAGCACCGTCACCGAGCGGGACGGCTCGCTCGTCGCCCCCTGAGCCAGGACGCCGCCGACCACACCGACGAGCAGCGGCCGTTCCCTCCAACGGGGCACCCGGTGGCCGAGGACCTCAACCGCGCCGTCCCGGACGACGACATCACCGCCATGCCGATCGCCGCCACCCCGGTCGCCGACGAGGTCGGGGCCCCGCCCGACCTCCAGGCCACCGCCGCCGTCACCCTGCTGCCGCCCCGAGCCACCCTGCTGCTCCGGATGGCCGAGCAGGCGGCAGCGTCCGGGGTCTCCCCGGCGACGCTCGTGCTGGTCGGGCTGCTCCGGCGGGACACCGGCTGGCCCCTGCCGGGCAGCCACCTCGACCAGGTCGCTGCGGCACTGTCGGCGAACGTCCGTGGCGACGACTGGCTGGCCCGCTCCGGGCCCGCCGAGTTCGCCGTGCTGCTGGGCGCGGCCGAACACGACGCCGAGACCGCCGCCGACCGGCTGCTCGAGGTCGTCGCCGGCGCCGGCCTCCCCGGCGTCACCGCCTGCGCCGGGATCGCCGAACTCGCGCCGGACACCTCGTCCAGCGAGGTGCACCGCCGGGCCACCCTCTGCCTCACCGCGGCGCGCAGCATCGGCGGCGGCCGGGTCATCCGCTACCGCGGCAGCCGCCGCTGACCCCGCGCGTCCGCCGCAGCGGCGGGGTGGCCGCGAGGCCCTCGTCGCCGCCTCCAGGCCTGCCCCGTGCCGCCGTGTCCCGGCGGCGCGGGGCAGCTCCACGTACGGATCCCTCACCTGGTGAGACGCGCGATTGACGGGAGGGTCCGTGCGAGCGAACCTTGGCAGCGGGACCCTGCCGCATGGGCAGAGCGGCCGAGACGGGGGAACTCCGTGGCGTGGTGGTGGCTGCTGGTCGCCTGGCCCGTGCTGGGCCTGCTGGCTGCTGCCGTCTTCCACGTCGTCGTCGCGAACGTGCCACCGGACCACTGCTACGAGCTGCCCCGCGCCGCGCACGCCCACCGCGCCGGGGGCCGTCAGCTGGGGCTGCGCCGCCGGCCCGCCTCCCGTCCGCCGGCCGGCCGGCCGGGTGTCGCCACCACCCGGCACCGGCTGACCACCGCAGCCGGCACGGCCCGCCTGGTCCGCGGTCCGGTCCACCGGATCCCCCTGCAGGCGCGGCACGTCTCGCGACGCCGGCCGAGCACGTCGAGCCGGTCGCCCCTCCCCCGCGTGACCGGCGCGGCGGCGGGCGCGTGCTGCGGGACCCGGCGGACCGCCGACCGCGCCCTCCTCGCCGCAGGTGCACGGCGGCACGTCACCGTCGCCGTCCCAGCGGCGTCCCGCCAGCCATCCCGACCGGCCAGGCACCTCGGCGCGGGAGGAGTGCCCACCGGTCCGGCACGCCGCATCGGGTCGGCGTGGACCCGGAGAGGGGCCCATCGGTCGGGCCTGCACGGCCGCGTCCCACAGCGCCTGCTCGCCCTCACCGCACTCTCGGCCATCGCGCTCGCACCGGTCCTGGCCCGCTCCAGCAGCAGTCTCGGGTTCAGCGACCCGCTTGCCGCCCAGCTGGCCGCCAATCCCGACCAGGTCCCGGCGACCTGGGACGCCCTCAACCAGGGGGCCGCGATCTCCGGGCTCGCCACCCCTGTCGTCATCCCCGGCTGGGAGGCGCCCACGGCCGATCCCGTGCAGACGGACACCCGCGACCGGTCTCCGGAGGACGCCACGGAGTCTCGGCCCGGCACGTCCACGGACGAGCCGGACCGGACCGACACCGCACCTGCGACCTCGACGGGCAGTTCGACCAGCGAGCCGTCGACCGTGCCACCTGCCACCGTGACCGATGACCAGCCGCCGGCGAGTGACGCCGGGTCCGGCGGGGGCACCCGCACCACCGCGCCGACGCCGACGGACCCCGCCGACCCGGCTGACCCGGCCGACCCGGCCGACCCCACGGTGTCGCGCCCCACCCCGACGCCGACCCCGACCGACCCGGAGCCCACCCCGACTCCCATCCCGGAGCCGACCCCCACGCCCACCCCGGAGCCGACTCCCACGCCCACGCCGGAACCGACCCCCACCCCGGAGCCCACCCCCACCGAGCCCGAGCCGACCCCGACGGAGCCCACGCCGACTCCCAGCCCGACCGATCCGGTCGGGCCGACGGAGCCGACCCCGACGGAGCTGGACGACACGGTGGCCGACGACGCCTCATCGCCGGTGACGCCGTCGGGAGCTCCGGTCGAGCCCTAGGCACTCGACCGGCCGGCGGGCGCGTGCCCACCCCTGGTCACCCGCCGTCAGGGACGGGACAGCGAACTGCCCCGTACCACCGGCGTCGGCGGTACGGGGCAGTTCGGGTGGTGCGGGTGCTCAGCGGGTGATGGTGCTGGCCTCGTCCTGGCGCTTCTGTTCTTCGCGGGCGGCCATCCGGGCCCGCTGTGGCACGACCGTGTACTTCGGGTCGCGGGCGCTGGCCATGCCGGCCTCGAAGACGCCGAACCGGGTCAGCAGCGAACCGGCCGCCAGCAGTGCACCGGAGACGGCGGCACCGACCCGGGTGCGGCCGGCCACCACGGTGAGCCCGGCGCCGGTGGCGGTACAGGCCTTCGCGGCCTTCATCATCTTCCCGGCCTTGCCCAGCTGGTACGGCTCGCCGACGATGCCGTGGTCGTGCTCGACCTTGTGCATCGCGGCCAGCTCGACCGCCGCGCCGGCAACGGCCATCTTCCGGGCCGGCCCCGCCTCGGCGACCGGGGTGAACGCCATGCAGATGCCACCGCCGGCGGCCATCCCGGAGCCGGCGAAGACGAACGGCAGCTCCTTGTACGGCTCGTGCCACGACGGCACGGCGGTGTTGGCCAGCAGCACCGCCGTGTAGGTGGTCATCGGGCCACCGAAGACGGCCGAGGTGGTGCCCACGACCTTCCGCAACCCGGGGAACCACCCGGCGATCCGCGACAGCCCGAACTTCTGCAGGCCGGGGAAGGCCTCCAGCAGCTGGATGCCGGCGGTGACCGCGGTCAGGGCACTGAACGGCGCCAGGATGTAGGACCCCACCGACAGCGGCGACGTCGGCTTGATCACCCGCAGCATGTGCAGGAACCGCGCCGGCCGGCCCAGGTCGTGGATCAGCCAGACGACCGAGGCCAGCGCCCCACCGCCGGCCGTGTAGTGCGCCGCCCGGGTCAGTGCCGGGCGACCGGTCACGTCGGCGATCGCACCGAGCACCGCCGACGAGCCCGCGGCGCCACCGAGGAACAGGTAGAGCGGCACGTCCGGGGTCTTCCACACCGGCGGCTTGATGATCGGCCGGCCGTAGTAGGAGGTGAACTCCGCCTCGTCGACGGTCGGGTCACCGTCGCGGCCACCGCCGCGACGGCCGCCCTTGCGCCGCTTCTTCTCCCGCACCTGCGCCGGCGGGCCGTCGGCCCGCCGCCAGCCGGCGCCCGGCGTCACCAGTCCCTCGGTCACAGCTGCTCCTCCCACCAAAATGGCCATTTTGGTGCTTCGGGGAGGGTCATCGCCCGAGCCCCTTGCGTGAGCCCAGCACGGCCGAGAGCGCGAAGCCGACCACCATGGCGGCCCCGCCGATGGCGTGCTTCCACATCGACGGCAGGTCCCGGGTGGTGACGATCGGGTCCGGCGGGAGCCCGTAGACCTCCGGCTCGTCGAGCAGCAGGAAGAAGGCCCCCGCCCCGCCGACGCCGTCGTCCTCGTCGCGCCCGTAGAGCCGGGCGGTCTCGACGCCCTGCTCCTTGAGCGTGGCCAGCCGGGCGTCGGCCCGGGCCTGGAGCTCGTCGAGGTCGCCGAACTGGATCGACTGGGTCGGGCAGGCGGTGGCGCAGGCCGGCTGCAGCCCGTCGGTGAGCCGGTCGTAGCACATCGTGCACTTGAAGACCCGGCCGTCGTCCTTGCGCTGGTCGATGACGCCGTAGGGGCAGGCCGGCACGCAGTAGCCGCAGCCGTTGCAGATGTCGCCCTGCACGACCACGGTGCCGAACTCGGTGCGGAACAGCGCCCCGGTCGGGCAGACGTCCAGGCAGCCGGCGTGCGTGCAGTGCTTGCACACGTCGGAGGACATCAGCCAGCGGATCTCCCGGTCGGCCGAGTGACCGGTCTGCGGGTCGAACTCGCTGAGCGCCTCGGCGTTGAGCACGCTGGACTGCGCGGTCAGCCCGCCGTCGGCGTTGCCGCCGTGCGACGTGGCGTGCGCGTCGCCCGGGGCTCCACCACTCCCACAGCCGCCTCCGCCGCTCCCGCAGCCCGCCGCGGGTGCGCCGGCGCCCTCGGCACCGGCCCCGGGCAGCCCGATCCCGGGCATCGGCAGGTCGACGGCCCGGCTCTGCTCGACGAACGCCACGTGCCGCCAGGAGTTGGCCCCCAGCATCCCGGTGTTGTCGTAGGACATCCCGGTCATCGCCATGACGTCGCGGTTGCCGTCCGCGTCGTCCATCGGGAGCGTGTTCCACTCCTTGCAGGCGACCTCGCAGGCCTTGCAGCCGATGCAGACCGACGTGTCGGTGAAGAAGCCCACCCGCGCGGGGTGGTCCTCGGCGTAACCGGCCTCCCCGCTCACGTCGGGCAGCGGGCCGTAGAGCCGGTTGGCCGGGTCGTTGCCGGTGAGCGCCGGGCTCGCCGAGCTGACGGTCGTCACGAGCGCTCCTCTTCCATCGGGTCGCGCTGCATCAGCTCGTCCCCTCCTCGATCGGTGCCCGGCCGCCGCTGGGGACCAGGCCCGACTGCACGCCCGCCCGGATCCGGTAGTCCTCCACGTACTGCACCAGCGCCTTGCCGCGCGGACGCCGCCCGGGCTGGATGTCGCAGGTGGCGACCTTCGTCTCCTGGATGTGCACGTTCGGGTCCATCACGACACCGAACAGGTCGTTGCCGGAGTCGCCGGTGGACAGCCCCTGCTCACCCCAGTGGTACGGGATGCCGATCTGCTCGACGAGCTGGCCGCCCTTGAGCTTCATCGGCCGGATCCGCTCGGTGACCAGGACGCGGGCCTCGATCGCCGTCCGGGCGCTGATCAACGTCGCCCAGCCGCCGTGCTCCAGGTTGCGCTCCTGCGCCAGCTGCGGGCTGACCTCCACGAAGAACTCCGGCTGGAGCTCCGACAAGTAGGGCAGCGTGCGGCTCATCCCGCCGGCGGTGTGGTGCTCGGTGAGCCGGTAGGTGGTCATCGCGTAGGGGTAGACCGTGCTGCGCGGCGGGTTGCCCCGGTTGTACGCAGCCTGGATCTCCTCCCGGCCCGGGTTGGCCTGCTGGCCGTACAGCGCGTTCTCCACCGGCGACTCGGCCGGCTCGTAGTGCGCCGGCATCGGGCCGTCGGCGAGCCCCGCCGGCACGTACAGCCAGGCCTTGCCGTCGGCCTGCATGACGAACGGGTCGGCACCGCCCAGTCCGGCCTGCGCGGTCGCGCCCTCCGGCGGCACGTAGTCCGGCCGCTTGGTCGCCTCGAAGTCGGGGACGTCATGACCGACCCAGCGGCCGGCTCCGTCCTCACCTGCCTCCTCGTCCCACCAGATGTAGGCCTTGCGCTCGCTCCACGGCTTGCCGTCCGGGTCGGCCGAGGCGCGGTTGTACAGCGTGCGCCGGTTCGACGGCCAGGCCCAGCCCCACTCCGCGGCCACCCAGTCCTGCTCCCGGCCGGGCTTGCGCCGGGCCGCCTGGTTGACCCCGTCGGCGTAGACGCCGGTGTAGATCCAGCAGCCACCGCTGGTCGACCCGTCGTCCTTCATGTCCAGGTACGTCGAGAGCATCTCGCCGTCGGCGTCGTAGCCGTTGATCTCCCGGAGCACCGCGTCCGCGCTGGGCTCCTCGGTCTCCCCGTGCGTCGGGTAGTCCCAGGTGAGGTCCAGCAGCGGGCGGTCCCGCGGGTCGGTGGACCCGGCCAGCTTCTCCCGCAGCCTGCGGCCCAGGTGGAAGTAGAACCACAGGTCGCTGCGGCAGTCGGCCGGCGGCTCGACCGCCTTGTGCCGCCACTGCAGCAGCCGCTGCGTCTGGGTGAAGGTGCCCTCCTTCTCCACGTGCGTGGCCGCGGGCATGAAGAAGACCTCGGTGGCGATGTCCTCGGTGACCAGCTCACCGGTCTCGATCTCCGGGGCCGTCTTCCAGAACGTCGCCGACTCGATCATCTGCAGGTCACGGACGACCAGCCACTCGAGGTTGGCCAGGCCGAAGCGCTGCATCCGCCCGTTGGCGCTGCCCACCGCCGGGTTCTCCCCGACGAGGAAGTAGCCGGGCACGTTGCCCTGGATCATGTCGGCGACCGTGGTGTAGGTGCCGTGGTCACCGGTCAGCCGGGGCAGGTAGTCGAACGCGAAGTCGTTCTCCGGCTGCGCCGCGTCGCCCCACCAGGACTTCAGCAGGCTCACCGAGTAGGAGCGCATGTTGCCCCAGAAGCCCACCCGGTCGTCGCTGGAGGCGCAGAAGCTGTCCAGGTCGGTGTGCTGCTGGGCGTGGGGCATCGGGATGTAGCCGGGCAGGATGTTGAACAGCGTCGGGATGTCGGTGGAGCCCTGGATGCTCGCGTGCCCGCGCAGCGCCAGGATCCCGCCACCCGGGCGGCCCATGTTGCCCAGCAGCGCCTGCAGGACCGACGCCGTCCGGATGTACTGCACGCCCACCGTGTGGTGCGTCCAGCCCACCGAGTACACCCACGCCGTCGTCCGCTCGCGGTTGCTGTTGGCGGTGACCCACTCGGCGACCTTGAGGAACACCTCGGGTTCGATGCCGCAGATGTCGGCGACCATCTCGGGGGTGTAGCGGGCGTAGTGCCGCTTGAGCACCTGGAAGACGCAGCGCGGGTGCTGCAGCGTCTCGTCCCGCTTCGGCTTGCCGTGGATGTCGGCCGAGCCCTGGGCACCCTGCTGCTGGTCGGACTCCTTGACGCCCTCGGTCTCGTCGTCGGTGCCGTCGTCCGCGGCGTCGTCGGGCCGGTCCTCCTCGTCCTGACGGAAGGCCGACCCGCCCGGCTGGCTCGGCGAGCGCTGGCCGGCCGAGGAGGGCACGTTCACGCCCTCGTACTGCCAGGTCGTCTCGTCGTACTGCCCGGTCTCGGGGTCGAAGCCGGAGAACAGGCCGTCGAGGTCCTCGGTGTCCTGGAAGTCCTCACGCAGGATCGCCGCCGCGTTGGTGTAGGCGACGACGTACTCGCGGAAGTCCAGGTCGTTGTCCAGGACGTACTTGATCAGCCCACCGAGGAACGCGATGTCGGTGCCGGCACGCAGCGGGACGTGCAGGTCGGCCAGCGCGCTGGTGCGGGTGAACCGCGGGTCGATGTGGATGACCTTCGCGCCCCGCGCCTTGGCCTCCATGACCCACTGGAAGCCGACCGGGTGGCACTCGGCCATGTTCGAACCCTCGATCACGATGCAATCGGAGTTCACCAGGTCCTGCTGGAAGTTCGTGGCGCCGCCACGACCGAACGAGGTCCCCAGACCGGGGACCGTCGCGGAGTGCTATATGCGGGCCTGGTTCTCGATCTGGATCGCGCCCATGGCGCTGTAGAGCTTCTTCATGAGGTAGTTCTCCTCGTTGTCGAGGGTCGCCCCTCCGAGGCTCGCTATCCCCAGCGTGCGGTTGACGGCGTGGCCGTCCACCTCGTCCTGCCAGCCTTTGCGGCGGGCGTCAAGGACGCGGTCGGCGATCATGTCCATCGCCGTGTCGAGGTCCAGGTCCTCCCACTCCGTCCCGTGCGGACGGCGGTACTTGACCGTGGTCACCCGGCTCGGGCTGGTCACCAGCTGCTTGCTCGCGCTGCCCTTGGGGCAGAGCCGGCCGCGGCTGATCGGCGAGTCGGGGTCGCCCTCGATCTGCACGACCTGCTCGTCCTTGACGAACACGCGCTGGCCGCAGCCCACCGCGCAGTAGGGGCAGACCGACTGCACCACGCGATCTGCGGTGGCCGTGCGGCTCACCACCTGCTCGGTCGCCTTGCTGCGGGCGGCCTTGCCGCGCCCCAGCGGGTCAGGACCCGTCAGCTGCCGGAACACCGGCCATGCATCCAGCCACGTCTTCACCCCGTCGAGCTTGCCACCCAGATCCGCCTGCCGCGCGTTCAGCCCTCCGGCGGGTCGCGCCCGGCCGGGCCGCTGCGGCGGCTCCCCGCCCCCCGCGCCCGGACGGACGACCCGGCGCACGGGGGCAGGGGCTGGTGCAGCTGAGTAGCGTGATCGGTGACACCAGGAGGCGCCCCATCGCAACCGACCACGCACGCTGCCCAGAAGCTGACCTCAGCTGCCCCTGCGCCGGCGACCCGGCCGTCCACCCGGGCGGCGCCCAGCAGCTCGCCGGGGCTCCCGCCGGCGCCGAGGCGATGGTCGAGTGCCCCGAGTGCGGCGAGCCCAGCAGCCCGCTGCGGATCGTCACCTGGGGTCACTGCCGGGTCTGCCGCACCGCGGACTCCCGGGCGACCCAGCCCCTGCGCTGGTGAACCCGCGCCACTGAGCAGGAGGTCCCCCGCCCCTTCGGGTGAGTGGCCCCCGCCACCTCTGCAGTCCGGAGGTCCGGGTCCCGACAACTGACCCGTGACCTCCGGAGCCCTCACCGCACCCACGCGGGCCATGGCCGCTCCGACGCGGGGTGGCCCGGCCGCCGTCCGCACGCTGACCCGGCCACTGGTCCTCGCCGTCCTCGCCGCCCTCGCGACCCTGTCCGCCGGCCTGCTGCCCGCCCCGGCCTCGGTCACCGTCGCCGTGACGGTGAACTTCCTGGCCGTCGCCGGTGTCCTGGTCCTGCTCGCCCACGCCGGGCGGCACAGCGCCCACCCGGCCGGCTGGCGTTGGTACGCCGTCTCGGTGGGCGTCAGCGCCCTCGGTGCGCTGGCCGCGGGGGCGGTGCTGCCCTGGGGGCAGACCGCCCTGGGCAGCCTCCCCGGTCACCTGCTGGTGGTCGTCGCGATCCTCCGGATGCTCGACCGTGCCTCACTGCGGGCCGCACGGGCCCAGGTCGCCACGATGCTGGTCCTCTTCGTGCTCGCCGACCTGCTGACCGTGCACACGCTGTACCACCTGACCATCGGCCGGGAGGGGCTCCTCTCCCTGTCCCAGACGGTCGCGCTGTTCGCCCTGCTGTCCAGCATCGCCGTCGGCACCGGCTTCTCCCTGGTGTTCATCGCGATCTGCCCGGCCGCCCAGCGCCCCGTCGGCTGGCTGCTCTTCGCCTCGCAGGTCGCCACCGCACTGGCCGGCGCCTGCTCCTCGATCGCCTCCGGGCCGGGCCCGGTCCAGTACCTGGCCTGCGCCCTGAGCGTCCTGGGCATGGGCCTCCTCGTGGTCGCCTGCCGCGCCGACCGGCCGCGGCCCACCGCCGACCGCGGGAACGCGGCCGGCTCCACCCTCGGTGCGCTGCTGCCGCACGCCACCGCGCTGGCCGGCGGCCTGCTGCTGCTGCTCAGCGTCCCCGTCACCGGCACCCTGACCATCTTCGGGACGACGCTCGGCGCGCTCGGGCTGGGCGCCCTGCTGGCCCACCAGGTGGTGTCCTGGCGCACCCAGCAGCGGCTCACCAGCGACCTACAGCGCAGCGAGGCCTACTTCCGCACGCTGGTCCGCGGCAGCGCCGACCCGGTGCTGATCCTCGACGACCAGCTGCAGGTGCAGTGGGTCTCCCCAGCCATCACCGCACTGCTCGGCCTGGACCCGCAGCGCATCGTCGGTCACTCGATCGCCGCCGCCGTCCACCCCGACGACGCCCCCGGCCTGGTCGCCGCGCTGAGCGCCACCTCCGTCGACCCCTCGGAGACCAAGACCCGGACGGCGCGGGTGCGGCACCTGGACGGCCGCTGGCTGCTGATCCAGTCCCAGGTCCGCGACCTGCGCGGCGACCCCGACGTGGGCGCCCTGGTCCTCTACTGCCGCGACGTCAGCGCGAGCGCCCGGCAGCCGGCCGACCCCCTGCCGACCTTCAGCACGAGCGACCCGACGACCGGTCTGCCCAACCGCTCGGCGCTGACCCAGCGGCTCGCCGCCGCCTTCCGCACGCCCTCGGCCGGCAGCGCCTCGCTGGTCGTGCTGGGCGTCGACGGGCTGCCCGCGGGCGACGACGTCCCGGTGCTCCGTGAACTGACCACCCGGTTCGCCCGGGCGCTGCGCGGCGACGACTGGCTGGCCCGCTCCGGGGCGAGCGAGTTCGCCGTCCTCGTCTCCGGCACGGTGGCCGACGCCGAGGTCATCGCCGGCCGGCTGGTCGCCGCCGTCGAGCCGGTGGCCACCGGCAGCGGCACGCTGCGGCTGACCGCCGCCGCCGGCGTCACGTCCCTGGACGCCGACGCGGACGCCGGGGAGGCGTTGCGCTGGGGCGACCTGGCGCTGCGCAGCGCCCGCGCCGCCGGCCCCGGCCGGGTCCGCCGGCACTCCGACGCGCTCCGGATCACCCAGCAGCGTGAGGAGACGCTCCGCACCGACCTGCACCGGGCCCTCGCCGAGGGCCAGCTGCGGCTGGTGTACCAGCCCGTCGTCGACCTGGCGCTGCACCGGACCGTCTCGGTCGAGGCGCTGCTGCGCTGGCGGCACCCCACCTACGGCGAGGTGTCCCCGGCGGAGTTCGTGCCGCTGGCCGAGGAGTCCGCCCTGATCACCGAACTGGGCCGGTGGGTGCTGGCCGAGGCCACCGCCACCGTCGCCGCGCTCCCCCATCCGGACCTCGGGGTGGCGGTCAACGTCTCGGCGCGGCACGTGCGCAGCGGCGAGCTGGTCGCCGACGTGCTGCACGCACTGGAGACCAGCGGGCTGGCCGCCTCCCGGCTGGTCCTGGAGATCACCGAGTCGGTGCTGCTGGACGACGAGCACGTGACCGACGACCTGGCGGCCCTGCGGCGGCTGGGCGTCCGGATCGCCGTCGACGACTTCGGCACCGGCTGGTCCTCGCTGGCCTACCTCGTCGGCCTGCCGATCGACGTGCTGAAGATGGACCGGCAGTTCCTCGCCGACGTCGAGACCGACCCGCAGCGCCGGGCGCTGTGCAGCTCCGTGCTGCACCTGGGCACCAGCCTGGGCCTGGTCGTGGTGGTGGAGGGCGTCGAGACGGCGATCGAGCTGCAGCTGCTCCGCGACATGGGCCACCGGTTCATCCAGGGCTACCTGCTGGCCCGCCCGCTGGACCGCTCCGTGCTGACCACCCAGCTCCCCGGGCTCGGCGGGGTGCCCGTGCCCACCTCGGCAGCGGGCCTGCCCAGCCTGCTCCGGGCCGGGAACGACGGGCCGGCGACGTGACCGGGGCCCGGCGTCCGCACCTGGCACTGGTGCTGCTCGGCGCGCTGGTCGCGCTGGGCCTCACGGTGCCGGCCAGCCCGCCCGGTGCACTGCCGCAGTGGGACAACCTGGTGCTGACCGCGGTCGGGGCCTGGGCGGCCTGGCGCTGCGCCCGGCTCACCCGGCGGATGACCCGCCGCGACCGGCGGCCCTGGCAGCTGCTGGGCGTCAGCTCCCTGCTCTTCGCCGGTGCCAGCCTGGTGACCGGGCTGGGCATCGGCGGCCCGCAGGGCCGGTTCGGCGTGGGGGTGCTGGTCCTCGTCGCCGGGCTGGGCCCGATGCTGAGCTCCGCGCTGATCGGCGGGCGGGTCCGCGGCACCCGCTGGCCGGTCCTGGTGATCGACGGCGTGATGGTGAGCTTCGCCCTCGTCGTCGTCGCCGACGTCCTGGTTCTGGCCCCGGCGCTGACCCCGGGGGCGGTCGCCCCCGCCCTGCAGCCGCTCGTGGTCGCCTACGGCGTCTACCCGGCGGTGACCGTGGGCGTCGTCGGAGCCCTGTGCACGGTGTCGGCCGCAGCCCTCCGGCGTCCGGCGACCGCGATGATCCTGATGACCGCTCTGCTGGGGCTGGCCTCGGCGTTGCTGGCCGTGCACCTCGTGCAGCCGACCGGACCGTGGTCCGCGGGGGCCGACGTCGCGATCGCCGGCGCGCTGGTCACCGGCGTGCACGCCGTCCAGCTGGCTGCTGCCGTCCCGGCCCGACTCACGCCCGCCGGCTCCGCCCCGACCGTGAACTCCGCGGGCGTGGTCATCGACGTCCTGGCGCTGGTCGGGGTGCCGGTCACCCTGGTGACCGCCCTGCTGCTGGACCTGCGCGTCCCCGACGGCGCGCTCGCCTGCACCGCCGTCGTTGTCCTGCTCCTGCTGGTGCGGCTGTTCATGCGGATCCGGGACAGCGACCGCATCGAGGAGGACCTGCTCCGCAGCGAGGAGGACTTCCGCGGCCTGGTCGAGGCCAGCTCGGACGGCGTGGCGATCGTCGACGCCGACCTCCGCCTCGAGTTCACCTCCCCTGCGGCCCGGACCCTGCTCGGGATCGCCGCCGCGGCCGACCCGCACCCGCCGCTGCTGGACCTGCTGCACGAGGAGGACCGCGCCCGGGTCCGCCGCGAGCTGACCGCAGCGACCGATGGCGCCGCCCCCGTGGTGCACCTGCGGCTGCACGGCGCCGAGGGCGAGCGACGGGAGCTGGAGGTCAGCCACCACGAGCGCCCCGGCAGCGGCCGGCGGGTGCTCCACCTGCGGGACGTGACCACCCGGCGACGCCGCGAGCGGGAGCTGGAGCGGATGGCGTTCACCGACCACCTCACCCGGCTGCCCAACCGCGCGCTGCTGTTCCAGGAGATGGCCGCCGCGTCGGCGACCACCGGCGAGCGCTCGCTGCTGGTGCTGGACCTCGACGGGTTCAAGGCGGTCAACGACTCCGCCGGCCACGAGGCCGGCGACCTGCTGCTGGTCGAGGTGGCCCGGCGGCTGCAGGGCCTGCTGCGCGCCGACGACCTGGTCGCCCGCCTGGGCGGCGACGAGTTCGCCGTGCTGCTGGCCGGCGACGAGGAGGCGGCCGTCGAGGCCGCCCAGCGGGTGGTCGACGTGCTCGCCCGGCCCTGCCGGATCGGCGACCGCACCTTCACCGTCGGCGCCAGCGTGGGCCTCTGCCGGGTGCACCCCGGGGGCGGCCAGCTCGCCTTCCGCCAGGCCGACGCCGCCCTCGGCGCCGCCAAGAAGGCCGGCAAGGGCTGCTGGCGGCTGCACACCGAGGACCGGGTGGCGCAGGCCGCGGCCAGCAGCTCGCTCGCCACCGCCCTGGCCGACGGGGAGGTCCAGCTCCGCTTCGACACCATCGCCAACGGCGACACCGGCATCCTCGCCGCGCTGCACGCCCAGCCGGTCTGGGTGCACCCCGAGCTCGGCACGCTCCCCGCCGCCGAGCTGTGGGCCGCAGCCGAGCGGCAGGGCTGCACCGCCGCCCTGCAGCAGTGGCTCCTCACCCGGGCCTGCGGCGACGTGGCCGCCCTCGACGACCAGCTGCTCGTCGCCGTCGATCTGCCCGCGGGGCTCGTGCACGCCGACGAGCTGCCCGGCGAGGTCGCCGTGGCGCTGGCCGCGGCCGACCTGACGCCGCCCCGGCTCACCCTCGTCGTCACCGAGGAGGTGCTGCAGACCTCCTCCGCCGCGCTCATCCCGGCGCTGCACGCGGTCCACCGGACCGGCGTCCGGCTCGGGCTGGACGACTACGGCATGGGCTCCACCCTGTGGTCGCAGCTCGCCCGCCTGCCCCTGGAGATGGTCATGGTCGACGTCCGGAACCTGTCGGCCGGCGGCAACCAGGACCGGACGCTGGAGCTGCTGGGCGCGATCGGCCGCAGCGCCCGCGACTTCGAGGTGTCCACCGTGGTCAAGGACATCACCTCCCGGGAGCTGCTCCACGAGCTGCGCGTGCAGGGCGTGGTCGCCGTCTCCGGCCCGGTGCTGCCGAGCGGCCTGACGGCCGCAGAGGTGGCCGCCCTGCTGCACCACCCCGGTCCCGCGGTGGTCGCACCCCTGCCCGCCCCCGTGCCGCTGCCGCGACCACGCGCCGGGGTGTGATGCCCGGGCGGGTGGTCGGCGCGACACTGACCCGGTGACCGCGCCGTCCCTGCGCTTCCTGGGCCACTCCACCGTCCGGCTCGAGCTGGCGGGCCGCACGGTGCTCACCGACCCGCTGCTCACCCACCGGCTGGGCCCGCTGCGGCGGGTGGTCCCGCGGCTGGCGCCGGAGGCCTGGGCCGGCGTCGACCTCGTGGTCGTCTCGCACCTGCACAGCGACCACCTGCACCTGCCCTCACTGCGCCGGCTGGGCCGCAGCACGCCGATCGTGGTGCCCCGCGGTGCCGGCCGGTGGCTCACCCGGCACGGCTTCACCGACGTCACCGAGCTCGGCGCCGGCGCGAGCCTCACCGACGGCGGCCTCACCGTCACCGCCACCCCCGCCGACCACGCCGCCCACCGTTGGGGCCCGCTCCTCACCCACGGCCCGCACGCCCCGGCGGTCGGGCACCTGCTCTCCGGGGACGGCGTCACCGTCTACGCCGCCGGCGACACCGACCTCTTCCCCGGGATGGCCGAGCTCGGCCAGGACGGCGTGGACGTCGCCCTCCTGCCGGTGTGGGGCTGGGGCCCCTCGCTCGGCCCCGGCCACCTGGACCCGGCGGGTGCGGCCCGGGCCGTGGCGCTGCTCCGCCCGCGGGTCGCCGTCCCGGTGCACTGGGGCACCTTCGCCGTCGTCGGCCTGACCTCGCTGCCCACCCCCTGGCGGGCCCGGATGCGGGCGCTGCTCGTCGAACCACCCCGCGACTTCGCGGCCGCGGTGGCCGCCGCCGGCTCGGCCACGGCGGTGGCCCTGACCGCCCCCGGGGCCACGGTCGCGCTGCCCGCCCTGGGCACCGACCCCGCCGGCGCGGACGACCGATCGCAGCCGCTCGGCCCGTGAGACCCGCCACTCCTGTGTGAGTTGCCGGGTCCCCGGGCAGCAGTCAGGCTGGGATCCAGGGGGAACGTGAAGTTCATGTGAACGACGCCCCGCCGACGTGCCGGAGGTGGGTGTGGTGCTCGACAGTGGGCCGATGCGACCTGACGCCCGCGCCTGGTTCGAGCACCGCACCACGTCGGCCACCTCGCTGGCCGAGATCGACGTCGACGCCCTGCTGCTGGCCAAGCGCCGCGGCGGACACCGGATCAGCGTCGTCCTGCCGGCGCGGAACGAAGAGGCCACCGTCGGGGTCCTGGTCCGCGACCTGGTCGAGCGCTGGGTCGAGGGCGTGCCCCTCATCGACGAGCTCCTCGTCATCGACTCCCACTCCACCGACGCGACCGCCGAGGTCGCCCGGGCGGCCGGCGCCGAGGTCGTCGCGGCGGGTGACGTCCTGCCGATGCAGGGCGACCGCCCGGGCAAGGGCGAGGCGCTGTGGAAGTCGCTGGCGGCCACCACCGGCGACCTCATCGTCTTCATCGACTCCGACCTGCTGGGCGACGTCAGCCACTACGTGCCCGGGCTGCTCGTGCCGCTGCTCACCGACCCGCGCGTCGAGTACGTCAAGGGCTGCTACACCCGCCCGCTGTCCGTGGACGGCGAGCACCGCCCGGCCGGCGGCGGCCGGGTCACCGAGCTCACCGCCCGGCCGCTGCTGAACGCGCTCTGGCCCGAGCTGGCCGGGTTCGTGCAGCCACTGGGCGGCGAGTACGCCGGCCGGCGCTCGGCGCTGGAGCAGGTGCCGTTCGTCTCCGGCTACGGCGTGGAGGTCGGGCTGCTGGTCGACCTGCTACAGGTCTGCGGCCTCAACGGGCTGGCCCAGGTCGACCTCGGCACCCGCACCCACTCCCACCAGACCGACGAGGCGCTGGGCACGATGGCCGGCCAGATCGTCTCCACCGTGCTGTCCCGCGCCGAGCGGGGCCGGCCGGACCGGCGCCGCCTGGAGCCCGGCGGGCTGCTCACCCAGTTCGCCCACGACGGCCGCGGCTTCGTGCCGAAGAGCCACACCGTCGCCGTCGACGAGCGGCCGTCGATGTGCGCCGTCGACGAGTACGCCTCGCTCCGGGCCGGCGTCGTCGGCTGATGAAGGACCCCGCTGCCCCCCACCGCTCGCACGCTCGCGGCGGGCCCCTGCAGCGGGGCCGGAAGAGCTAGGCGAGCGGGGTGTCGTCGAGTGCTGCCGCGAGGTCGCCGGGGGTGTCGTAGATCCCGACGGCACCGGCGTCGCGCAGCTCGTCGTCCCCGAAGCCACCGGAGCGGACGACGATCGCCGGCATCCCGGCGTTCTTCGCCGCCACGACGTCCCACACGGAGTCGCCGACCATCACGCTGCTGGTCTCGTCGGCGGCCCCCAGCATCTGCCGGGCCACCTTCAGCAGGTCCGGCTCCGGCTTGGACGACTCCACGTCGCCGCTGGAGGTGACCGCGTCGGCCAGGTCCCGGGCGTCGAGGAGGTCGAGGAACACCTCCACGTGCTTCGGCTTCCCCGAGCTGGCCAGCACCAGCCGGTGCCCACGCTCCTTGATGGCCACCAGCAGGTCACGGGCGCCGGGCAGCGGGGCGATCTCGTCGATGAGCGGGTCGACCTCGGCCACCCACCTGTCCCGGGCCTCGTCGCCGATCCGCCGCTCGACCTCCTCCCCGCCGAGGGCCGCGACCAGCTGGTCCCCGCCCATGCCGATCAGGCGGTGGATGCGCCAGACGGGGAAGGTCTCCCCCAGCGAGCGGAGCGCCCGGTACCAGGCCAGGGCGTGCTGGTAGTTCGAGTCGACGAGGGTGCCGTCGACGTCCATGACGGCGATCGTGGGTTCAGCCATGCCCGATGCCCTGCCCAGCCGCCCGGACGATCACCCCCTGAGCCACCAAAATGGCCATTTTGGTGGCTCACGGGTGGGTCAGTGCTGGTGCTGGAGGACGCCGCGGATGACCGTGCCGTCGCGCTGGTCCTGGTAGCCCTGGTTGACCTCGTCGAGCGAGTAGCGCTTCGTGATCAGCGACTCGACCTCGAGCGCGCCGTCCTCGTAGAGCCGCAGCAGCCGCGGGATGTCCTGGTAGGCGTTGCACATCCCGTACAGCGCGCCCTGGACCCGCTGCTCGTAGACGGTGGTGATGTTGCCGGGCAGCGCGACCGTCGTCTCCATCGTGTGGTCGGCCAGGCCGGTGAGCACCAGCGTGCCGCCCTTGCCCAGGCAGCGGTAGGCGCCGCCGGTGATCTCCGGGCTGGTCGTGCCGGTGGCCAGGATGACGACGTCCGCCCCGGTGCCGCGGGACAGCTGCTTCGCCAGGCCCGCCGCCTCCTCGGTGCTGGCGACCGCGTGAGTGGCCCCCAGGGTCTGGGCGAACTCGCGGCGGAAGGCCACCGGGTCGACGGCGACGACGGCCCCCGCGCCGGCCATCGCCGCACCCTGCACCGCGTTGCAGCCGACCCCACCGGTGCCGACGACCACCACGACGTCCCCCTGGCGCACCGGCCCGGCGTTCACCGCGGACCCCCAGCCGGTCGGGACGCTGCAGGCCATCAGCGCGGCGACGTCCAGCGGCAGGTGCGGCTCGATCTTGACGCAGGAGAACTCCGAGAGCACCGAGTGCTGGGCGAAGGCGCCGACCATGCAGAAGCCGCCGAGCTCCTCGCCGTCCAGCCGGAACGGCCACGTCCCGCCGGGCAGCTGACCGGTGCCGATGGTCGCGCCGAGGTCGCAGAGGTTCGACCGGCCGGTGGCGCACCAGCGGCAGTGGCCGCAGGCCGGGAGGAACGAGGTGACCACGTGGTCACCGGGCCGCACGCTGGTGACGCCGGCCCCGACGGCCTGGACGACGCCGGCGCCCTCGTGCCCGCCGACGATCGGGTAGCGCTGGCTCTCGAACCGCAGGTGCTCGTCGGAGTGGCACAGGCCCGCGTAGGCCATCTCCACCAGCACCTGCCCCGGGCCGGGGTCGACCAGCTCCAGCTCCGCGACCTCCCAGTCGCCGGGACCCCGCAGCACCGCACCGTGCGTCTTCATCCACCGTCTCCCCGCCTCGTTCGTGACGGGGCCCACGCTAAGGGGTCCGGCACCGAGTGGCACCCAGTGCCACCACCCAGAGCCGACGCGGCAAGGCACTGACCGGCGCACACGGGCATGGACACGGCGAGTTGCGCTCTACATTGGCCACCGTGGACACGGCGGCAGGGGGGCGCCGGGAACGCCGGAAGGCGCAGACCCGGGCGGAGATCCGCGCGGCGGCGCAGCGCCTGTTCGCCGAGCGCGACTTCTGCGCGGTGACCATCGCCGACGTCGCCACCGCCGCCGACGTCGCGGTGCAGACCGTCTTCAACCACTTCGAGAGCAAGGAAGCACTGTTCTTCGACGGCCGGACGCCGTGGGTCGAGGGGGTCGCCGCCGCCGTCGCAGCCCGACCGGACGGCACCGGTCCGCTCGCCGCCCTGCGCAGCTACCTGGAGCGGGACCTCCACCAGCTGCTGGAGCAGGAGGCCCGGCCGGAGAGCCGCCACTACCTGGAGGCCCTGGCGCGGACACCCAGCCTGCAGGAACGCGAGCGCACGCTGGTCGAGCAAGCCGGCGGTCGGGTGGCCTCGGCCCTCGCGACGGCTCTGTCGGCATCGGGACAGCCGGACGGCGCAGCGGTCGACGTGCTGAGTCGCCTGGCGGCCGGTCTGTTCCTCGTGGCCGGCCGGGTGCTGGTGCTCGCACACCGCCGGCAGGTGCTCGGCGCGGAGGCCGGCGAGGCGCACGGACCGGAGCACGCGACCACGGTCGCCACGCTGGCCATGCTGGAGGACGGGGTGCGCCGGCTCGCCCGCCAGCTGGACGTGCGGATCGACTGAGGGCTCAGCCCCCCGGCAGCTGCTCGGGGCCGAGGATCGGCAGCAGCACGTCGGTGACCAGCTGCTCGACCTGCGGGGTGCTCATCACCACGGAAGCGAACGCCGTGTAGCGCTGCCACCAGAGCGCCTGCACCACCGAGCCGAGCAGCGCGACCTGTTGCTGCGACAGCTCACGCCCGCGGGTGGCCTCCCGCGCCGAGATCTCCCGCACCACACCGGCCAGCGGGCGCACCAGCGCCTCCTCCAGACCGGCGCGCAGGTCGTCGTCGTGCCGCGCCGCCCCCATCAGGCTCGCCGCCGCGCGCTCTGCCCGGTCCAGCGGCCGGGTCCAGCGGACCAGCAGCTCGCAGAGGTCGCCGCGCAGCGACCCGGAGTCGGCGGGCAGCTCCACCAGCGGTGCGGTGCTCAGGGCGTGCCGCGCGAGCGCGGCCATCGTCGGCCACCGCCGGTAGATGCCGGCCTTGCCGGCTCGGGCACGCGCGGCGACGCGGTCGCTGTTGAGCCTGCCCCAGCCCTCGTCGGCGAGGATCTCCACCGCCACGGCCACCAGTTGGTCGGACAGCTCCGAGGACAGCGGACGGCCCGGAGGGCGTGCGCCGGCGGGTCGCGGAGGCCGTTCGGTCGTCGTCACCGTGCAATCGTGCCCACAAAAGTGGAGTGACCACAACAACCGAGGCATTCCACATCGAGATCACACTGGCGGCGCACCGGTCTCAGGCCGACGCGGCGGGCTCCACGTGCACCTGCAGGCTGGCTCCGTCGTCCGCGGTCCAGCCCTTCTCGACGGCCTGCTCCACCATCCGGTCGAAGCCCTGCGCCCAGTCGTCGGCGGTCGCCCGGGCACCGGCCGCGGCGCGCAGGGCCGAGACGTCCAGCAGCGCGGTGTCGCCGTCGGTCAGCCGGCCCATGCCCGCGTCGCGCAACGCCCGGTCGACGTCCTCGTCGGTCAGCGCACCCACGGCCAGGTGCAGCCGGGCCAGGTCGTCGACGTCGGCCACCCGCACCTCGGGCACCTCGTCGGCGCCACCGATCACCTCGACGATCATCCGTGTCCTCCTCTGTCAGGCGTGCCATGGGAAGCGGGAGAAGTCGGCCGGGCGCTTCTCCAGGAACGAGTCCCGGCCCTCCACGGCCTCCTCGGCCATGTAGGCCAGCCGGGTGGTCTCCCCGGCGAACAGCTGCTGACCGACCAGCCCGTCGTCGATCAGGTTGAACGAGTACTTGAGCATCCGCTGGGCGGTCGGGCTCTTGGCCACGATCCGGCGTCCCCAGTCGAGTGCGGTGGCCTCCAGCTCGGCGTGCGGCACGACCCGGTTGACCATGCCCATCCGGTGGGCCTCCTCGGCCGAGTACTCCTCGCCGAGGAAGAAGACCTCCCGGGCGAACTTCTGCCCGACCTGGCGGGCCAGGTAGGCCGAGCCGAACCCGCCGTCGAAGCTGCCGACGTCGGCGTCGGTCTGCTTGAACCGGGCGTGCTCGGCGCTGGCCAGGGTGAGGTCGGCGACCACGTGCAGGCTGTGCCCACCACCGGCCGCCCAGCCCGGGACGACGCAGACGACGACCTTCGGCATGAACCGGATGAGCCGCTGCACCTCCAGGATGTGCAGCCGCCCGTTCGCGCCGTCGCCGGCCTCGTAGCCGTACTTGCCGCGCACCCGCTGGTCACCGCCGGAGCAGAACGCCCAGCCGCCGTCCTTCTCGCTCGGGCCGTTGCCGGTCAGCAGCACGCAGCCGACGTCGGTGGCCAGCCGGGCGTGCTCGAAGACGGCGAGCAACTGGTCGACCGTCTGCGGGCGGAAGGCGTTGCGCACCTCGGGCCGGTCGAGCGCGATCCGCACGACCCCGGCGTCGACGGCACGGTGGTAGGTGACGTCGGTCAGCTGCTCGAAGCCCTCGACCGGCCGCCAGGCGGTGGGGTCGAAGATCTCGGAGACGTCGGCGCGGGCACTCACGAGCCCGAACCTAGCTGCCCGGCCCTGCCCCCGCCTCGCCGACCAGGTGCCCCCCGGCGCCTGGTGCTCTGCTCACCACGAGTGAGCAGAGCACAAGTGCCACCGGACTGGTCTGATGGCGGCATGGAACTCCGGGTCGGGACGCTGAACCTCGCCTCCGGCCGGGACGGCGCCGGGCGCTCGCTCGACGCCGCCGGGCTGCGGGCCGCGGTCGCCGGGGTGGACGCCGACGTCCTCGCCGTCCAGGAGGTGGACGTCGGCCAGCCGCGCTCGCACGGTGTCGACCAGCCGGCCGAGGTGGCCGCCGGGCTGGGCGCCGCCGACTGGCGGTTCGCCGCGGCCGTCGCCGGCACTCCCGACCCCTTCCGCAGCTGGACGCCGGTCGACCCGCCGGTGCTGCGCGGATCGTGGGAGACGTTGACCGGTCCGCACTACGGGATCGCGTTGGTCAGCCGACTGCCCGTGCAGCGCTGGTCGGTGCTCGCGCTGGGCGCCGGGCGGGCGAGGCTCCCGCTGCGGGCCACCGATCCGCACACCGGGCAGCTGCGCCGGTGGTGGTTCCCGGACGAGCCGCGGCTGGCGATCGCGGCCGAGCTGGAGCACTGCACCGTCGTCTGCACCCACCTCTCGTTCGCGCCGCACACCGCGTTGCGCCAGCTGACCCGGCTGCGCCGGTGGTGCGCCCAGCTGCCCGGCCCGGTCGTGCTGGCCGGCGACCTGAACCTCGTCGGTCCGCTGCCGGCCCGGGTGTTCGGCGCGCCGCGGCTGGTCCGCGAGCTCAGCTACCCCGCGCCGGCCCCCCGGGTGCAGTTCGACCACGTCCTCGGCCCGGCCGGCCTGGACCCGCAGCGCCCCGAGGTCCGACAGCTGCCGCTCGGCGACCACCGGCTGGTCACCGTCACCGTCACCGTCGGCTGAGCGCCCGCCGCACGGATGGCCGACGACCCCGCCCGTCGTCAGCCCCTCATGGCGGCTTTCTGTGGCTCGCGGGGGCGGTCGGGGGTCGCCGGCAGCCACCGGTCGGCCGCCCAGTAGAGCAGCAGGAACATCAGCGCCAGGAGCACGACGAAGGCGGTGTTCCGCAGCGCGATCGTGAGACCCAGGTCGCGGGCGTCGAGGAAGAAGTAGGGGTACCAGCGGCTCTGCGCGCCGTGCCACATCGTCCAGCCGATCCAAGCCACCGGGAAGACCATCGCCCAGGCGACCGTGCCACCGGTGATCCGCGGCCGCGGCCCGAAGACCAGCCAGCCGACCACCATGGCCAGCGGTGACAGGTAGTGCAGCACCAGGTTCGTCCACACGGTCACGCCGGTGGGGTCGACGGTCGGCGAGAGCAGGACCGAGAAGACCAACCCGGTGACCGTGATGGCCAGCAGGGCGTCGAGCAGCAGCACCCGCCAGAGCCGGCCGGAACGCACCGGGTCGATCGCCAAGGACGTCGCCGCGGCCAGCACGAGCACGTTGCTCACGACGGTGAACAGGCTCAGCCACCGGATCAGCTCCGTCACCACGGTGGTGCGGCCGCCCGCCGTCTCGATCAGGGTGCGCGTCAGGGACGTCGCGAGGCACGCCCCGACGACGAGGGCCAGCACCGTCCAGTGGACCCGGGCCGCGGTCTGCCGTCCGGTCATGGGGCGTCGGAGCCGGTCAACGTGCGCACGAGCACCGGCAGGGCAGCGGCGAGCCCCGGGTGGAGCACCGGCAACGCGTCCAGCGGGAACCAGCCGACGCCCGCGCTCTCCTCGTTCAGTGCGAGGTCGTCGGGCTCGAGGGCGGCGGCGGGCGTGGCCAGGACGGTGGTGTAGACCCAGCCGCCGTGGTCGTCGACGGACTCCACGCCCAGGACGACGTCCGCCGGGCGCAACCCGAGCTCCTCGCCGGCCTCGCGCAGCGCGCCGTCGGCCGGGGACTCCTGCGGGTGCAGCGCACCGCCCGGGGTGCCCCAGGTGCCGCCGTGGTGCGACCACTCGACCCGCAACTGCAGGAGCAGCTCGATCCCGGCGGCGCCCGGCCGGTGCAGCAGCAGGCCGGCCGCGCCGGCCAGCCCCCAGTGCCGGTGGCCCAGGGCGCAGGTCGTCCAGCCATCCGTCGGGGAGCGCACACCGACAGTGTGCCGTGGGGCGCGACCGCGCCGCTCCGGCAGCCCGCCGACGAGGACCTCCCCGCCCGCTCGGCGCCGGCGCGGCGGGCAGGATGACGCCATGGAGACCGTGCAACTGCGCCGATACGTGCTGGAACCGGGCCGGATGGCCGACTTCCTGGCCTGGTTCCCGACCCTGCTGCCGGTGCGCGAACAGTACGGCTTCCGGGTGCTGTTCGCCCTGGCCGACGAGGAGCACCAGACGTTCACCTGGGCCGTCGCACACGACGGCGACCAGGACGAGTTCCGCCGGGTGGAGGACGTCTACCACCACTCCCCCGAGCGGGCCCAGGTGTTCGAGACGTTCCCGGCGTGCGTCACCGACAAGGAGATCGGCTTCGCCACCTCCGCGATCTGAGTCCCGGGCGACAGAGATGGCCGTCTCTGTCGCCCGGGGTGTTCAGTGGCCGCCGCCCTCGCAGCACTGGTGCGGGCTCTCGATCTCGAACGGCTGGAGCACGCCCCCGGCCGCTCGCTCGACCAGCAGAGCCAGCCGACCGCCGGAGAACTGCGGCCGCAGGAACCCGTTCGGCCCGGTGTCCACGACGTCGGTGCCGGTGGGCTCCACGCCGATCCCGACGACCTGGTCGATTGCGGTGGCAGCGATCAGGTCGGCCACGGAGAGCCGCCCGGTGACCGAGGCCGAGCCCGGGAAGCGGATCGCCCGACCGGCGTCACCGGCCCCGGCCTCGAGCAGCGCCGTCCGGGCCGGGCCGACGATCTCGGCCTCGTCGGTGTCCGCGGCCACCACCGGGCCGGCCAGCGCCCGGGCCAGCGCCGACCGGGTCGCCGCCGGGTCGGCGGGCTCCCCGGTCAGCCGGACCGAGACGCCGATCCGGGCCGCCGGGGCGGAGCTGCCCACATGGGTGCAGACCAGCTCCGCCTCGGCTCCCGAGCCGGACAGCGCCTCGTCGACCGCCGCCAGGAGGTGGGCGTCGGCGATCTGGTCGTCCACCGGCGCCCCGCCCCACCAGACCGCCGTCAGCGAGGTGGTCATCAGACGGCGTCGACGAAGACCGGGTTGGCGTAGAACCAGAGGTCCTCCCACGGGTTCGCGTCCCCGACGACGTCCATGGGCGGGTTGCCGTTGGCGTCCAGCTGGTTGCCATCGCTGCCCCGCAGGCGCACGTAGAAGGACCGCTCCACGTTCGTGAACGTGTGCTCGAACGTCCACTGCGCCCGGCCGCGACCGACCTCGAAGGTCTTGGCCACGGCGGTCTCCGGGGCGGTGAACCGGTCCCGGTCGCTCGCCTCGCCGGTGACCGGGCCGCTGATCAGGTCGACCTTGGCCAGCTTGGGCACGTCGCCGTTGGCGTTGGCGCCACCGGCCACCTTGACCGTGATGGTCACCGTGACGTCACCACCGCGGCGCACCCAGGTGCGGCCGCCGAGCGTGGCGCCCTGCGGGTCGCCGTCCTTCGCCGAGCGGACCCGCACGTCGAGGGCCTCGATGATCCGGCCGTGCACGGCCACGACCTTGCCGGCCTGCAGGCCCTGCATGATCCCGACGTAGGAGCGGGAGTCCGACCCCACCAGGGTGCTGCTGTACTGGCCCGGCCAGAAGTCGCCGTACTGGGTGATCGGGCGGCCGGTGTCGACCGCGTCGCCCTTGGTGCCGTTGGCGTTGAAGTCCAGCGGCCCCTGGATGCGGGTGTCCCGGAAGACCCGGTGCGAGTCCGACGTCGCGGTGACCCACCAGGGCTTGCCCTCGGCCAGCAGCGAGTCCCAGAGGCCACCGACGGTGGCGGTCATCCAGTCGAAGCCACCGAAGGTGCGGTAGGACTCCGGCGGGTACGCCAGGAAGCGGGTGGGGTTGGTGCCGGCGTTGTCGTAGTAGCCGCGGCCGCTGCCGGGACCGCCCTGCGACGTCGGGATGCCGGCGGCCTGGTGACCGGGCGCGCCCTCCATGCCCACGGCGACCTGCGGGGCGGCGTCCCGCCAGTTGCGCAGCTCGTGCGGGCTGTCGATGCCCTGCCGGCTCGGGTGGTTGGCGAACATCAGCGCGATCTCGGTGCGCCGGTTGCGCACCTGGTTGTCCAGGTACTTCAGCGCGTCGATGGCGTAGGGCTCCACGTCGCCGGTCACGCCCTTGGCCGCCAGCGCGCTGCCGTCGTAGCCGGCCTCGAAGGCCTTCAGGATGTCGACGGTCGCGCTGCCCGGGGGCAGCATGACCGTGGCGTGCTCGGCGCCCGGGATGTTCCACTCCAGGCCCTGGTAGATCATCGTGCCCGCGTACTGCCGGCGGACCTTCTCGATCTCCGGGGTGATCTTGTCGATCGAGAGCTTCTGGTGCGCGACGCCACCGTGGTCGGTGATGACCATCCAGTCCAGGCCGTACTGCCGGCCCTTGATGACCTGCGTCGCCACGTCGTACTGCGCGTCCGGCGAGTACTTGGTGTGGATGTGGTGGTCGCCGGCGTAGTACCGGGTGCGCCCGGTCCAGGCGTTCGCCGTCGTCCCGGCGCCGGCGGCAGCTGCGACCCCCTGGCCCACGCCGGTGACGGCGCTGCCCAGCCCGGCAGCGGCACCGGCCACGACCGCGGTGGTCGCCAGGAAGGCGCGACGCGACACCGACAACGGGTCGTCGGCCTGCGGGTCGGCCCAGGTGCCCTCCACGCCGGAGACCGCACCGTGCGAGTGGCCGTGGTCGTGGTCGTGGTGGTGGGGGTGGTCGTGGTCGTGGCTCATCGAGGCGCTCCCGCATAGTCCGTGCTGCATCTGTCGCGGGAACTCTCCGTCGCCGGTGCAGACCAACGGGTGACACCAAGACGATCATCGGGAGAACTCCGGGAGTCCGGTAGCGCGCCGTACCTCAGCCCTCGGCCGGGCCTTCGGCCAGGGTGCGGCTGATCGCTCGGGCGGCGGCCCGGACGCCGGGCGCCATCGGCCGGACGGCGGCCGGAGAGCTGCCCCGCACCACGATCGACAGCGCCGCGACCACCTCGCCGCGGGCGGAGATCGGCGCAGCCACCGAGACCGCGTCGTCGGTCACCTGCCGGTCGCTGACCGCCACCCCGGCACGACGGACCTCGGCCAGGACCCGGCGCAGCTGCACCGGGTCGGTGATCGTCTGCGCGGTGTACCGGCGCAGCGGCGCGGCCAGCACCTGCTCCTGCACCTCGGCCGGTGCGTGCGCGAGCAGCACCAGCCCGACGCCGGTCGGCGGCAGCGCGAAGCGACCCCCGACCTCGGTGTAGACCGCGACCGCGTCCCGGGCGGCGAACCGCTCGACGAAGACCACCTCGACGCCGTCCCGGACCGCCAGCTGGACGTTCTCGTGGGTCACCTCGTAGAGGTCCTCCATGAACGGCAGGGCCGCCTCCCGCAGGCCCAGACCGCGCGGCGCCAGCGCGCCGAGCTCCCACAGCCGCAACCCCACCCGGTACCGGCCGTCCGGGTCGCGCTCGAGCCCACCCCAGCTGCAGAGCTCGGCGATCAGCCGGTGCGCGGTCGACAACGGGACGTCGGTGGCGCGGGCGATCTCGGAGAGGGTCAGCGCGCGCCGGTCCCGGGTGAACGCGTCGAGGACGGCGAGCAGCTTGCTGCCCGCCGTCCGCCGCACCGCCGGCCCGGCCGGGCTCAGAGCTCCAGGACCAGCTTGGGACACGCGGCTCGGGAGACGCAGATGAACATCGTGTCGTTCGCCGCCTGCTCCTCCGGGGTCAGCAGCGAGTCGCGGTGGTCGACGGTCCCCTCCAGCACTCCGGTCTCGCACGTGCCGCACGTCCCCTCCTGGCACGAGGAGAGGACCGGGATGCCCGCCTCCTCCACGACCTGCAGGATCGACTTGTCCGGCGGGACGGTCAGCGTCGCGCCCGACAGCGTCAGCTCGACGTCGAAGTCGCCGCTGAGCACCCGCTCGCCCTGCTCCTTCGGGGCGAATCGTTCCACGTGCAGCGCCCCGGGCGGCCAGTCGGCGCAGCGCTGTTCCACCGCGGCCAGCAGCGGCTCGGGGCCGCAGCAGTACACCTTCGTGTCCGGCTGCGGGGTGCCCAGGATGCGGTCGAGGTCGATCAGCCCCACCTCGTCCTGCGGGTGCAGCGTGACCCGCAGGCCGTGCCCGGTCTTCGCCTCCAGCGCCTGCAGCGCCTCGAGGAAGGCCATCGACGTCCGGGTGCGCCCGCCGTAGTGGAACTCCCAGGTGGCGCCGGCCTCCTCGGCGGCGGCGGCCATCGGCAGGATCGGGGTGATGCCGATGCCCCCGGCGAGGAACACGTACCGCGGGGCGGGCACCAGCTCGAAGTGGTTCCGCGGCCCCCGGACGTCGACCTCCGCGCCCTCCTGCACCTGGTCGTGCACCAGCGCCGAGCCACCCCGGCCGGCGGGCTCCCGGAGCACCCCGATCTGCCAGACCGCCCGGTCGTGCGGGTCGCCGCACAGCGAGTACTGCCGGGTCAGCCCGCCGGGCAGCAGCAGGTCGATGTGCGCGCCGGGCGACCAGGCCGGCAGGTCGGCCCCGGTCGGGTCGCGCAGTTCGAGCACGACGACGCCCTCGGCGCCCGTCGTCCGCCGGGCCACCTGCAGCCGCAGGTCGACCTCGTCATGGGTGCTGTGCACTGCTCTCCTCGTCGTGGCACGGCGAGGCACAGGAGGCTCTTCACCCACTCTCGGCCGAGAAACTGGGTGGATGGCTTCCTGTGCCTGTCGCGGAAGGGGGCTGTCGCGGAAGGGGCGTCAGGCGGGGACGGGGGTCCGGCGGGTGATCGTCAACGGGTCGGTCACCAGGTGGGCCGGGGGTACTGGCAGCGGGCCCGTTGCCGGGGGCTCGGTCGGGCCGTCCGCCGGGTGGTCGGGGTGGGCCAGCAGCCACTCCCACATCTCCACCGGGTCCGACGCCTCGGCCTCCGCGCCGCAGTGGCACAGGCCGCGCAGGCGGTCGGAGCCGGGCAGCCAGTTCACCCGCAGCACCCGCTCCCCCTCGAGCACCTGGCGCGGCGCGGGCAGCTCCGGCTGTTGCCGGGTGACCGACCCATCGCGCGGCGTGGGGACGCCGGTCACCGGGTGGCCGCCGCGGGGGTGCGGGCCGGCGGGGTGGCCGGTGCCTGCTCGCCGGCGCCCTCGGCCGCGAGCCGGGCAATGATCCGCCGGGCGGCCAGGCCACCGGTGTCGATGTTGATGGAGAGCTCCTGGTAGCCGTCCGGCTCGCCGGTCAGCACCTTCTCCAGCACGTCGAGCGCGACGACGTCCTGCAGGACGACGGTGCGGTTGCTCTCCCGCAGGAACTCCGACACCCCCTCGTCGTCCAGGGCGAAGTCGCGGGCAACGGCCCAGAAGTCGTGCGTGGTCGACTCCGTCTCCGGGGTGATCGCGTAGACCACCTCGACGTGGAAGGCGTCCGGGTCGGTGCCGTCGTCGTTCGGCAGCACCCCGACCGGGGCGATCCGGCTGTGCAGCTTGTACAGGCAGGGCGGGGTGAACTCGATGTCCTGCCAGCGGGTGATCCGGCCGGTGATGCCGGTGCTCTTGGCGTAGAACGGCGGGCACTCCGCGTCGGCCATGTGCCGGCTGACGTAGACGACCCCGGCGGCGTCGTCGACCTCGGTGGTGATCGGGGTGTTCGCCACCTCCGGCGTCCCGATGTACCCGCCGTGCAGGTAGGTCTCGTGCGAGAGGTCCATCAGGTTGTCCACCAGCAGGCTGGCCCGCGCGGCGAGCGGCTCCATGCCGCTGACCGTCGTCCAGCCGTCCTGGGCCAGCCACGGTGCCCGCGGGATCGTGGCGCCCTCCGCCTTCTCGGCGTCGCCGATGAACACCCAGACGAAGCTGTCCTGCTCCACCACCGGGTAGCTCTTCAGCCGGGCGGTGCGCGGCACCCGGGTCTGGCCGGGCACGGCCACACAGCCGCCGTCGGCGCCGTAGGTGAAGCCGTGGTACCCGCAGACGACGGTGTCGCCGACCAGGTGGCTGGGCTCCTGGGAGAGCGGGAACCGGCGGTGCACGCAGCGGTCGCTCATCGCGGTGACCTCGCCGGCCTCTGTCCGCCAGAAGAGGATCGACTCCCCGCAGATCGTGCGGCTGAACAGCTCGCGGCCCACCTCGCGGCCGTAGGCGGCCACGTACCACTGGTTCCGGACGATCGACGTCATGGTCTTCCTCCCGCTGGTGTCCTCTTCGACTCCCCCAGCGTGACGGCAGTCACGGTGGAGAGCAGCACTCCTTCCGCCTCACGGAAGCCCGTCGCTGCCCCGTCCCGGCGGGCCGGCGAACGCCTGCGCCACGTCGAGCCACGCGTCGGCGTCCGGCCCGACGGCGACGAGGGACAGGGCGGCCCGGGGACGGCGCTGGACCACCCGCAGGCAGAAGTCCAGCAGTGGCCCGGTGACCGACTGCGCGGCGTCCGGCGGGCCCTCGGTCCAGCGCGAGCCGTCCGCACGGGTCAGCTCCACCCGGATTGGGGCCGTCGGCGCCGGGCGGCCGTGCGCGGCGAAGGCGAACGCCCGGGTGCGCACGCCGAGGTGGGCGACGTGGTCGAGCCGGGCGGAGGGGCAGGGCGTGCGGCCGAGGGCGTCCCCGACGTCCACGCCGTGCGCCCAGGTCTCCATCAGCCGGGCCGTGGCCATCGACGCCGCGCTCATCGGCGGGCCGAACCAGGGCAGCCGGGTGCCGTCGGGCACGGCCGCGAGGGCCTGGGCGAGGGCCACCCGGCCGGTCCGCCACCGGGCCAGCAGGACCGCGGGCGGGTCGGCCGCCCCCTCCTCGGCCCCGCGCAGCACGGCGTCGGCCGGCTCCCCGGCCGCCCGGACGGCGAACGCGGCGGGGTCCGCGGCGGCCAGCAGGGCGACCTCGTCGGTCCAGGCCAGGTGGGCGACCTGGTGGGCGACGGTCCACCCGGCCGCCGGGGTGGGGCGGGCCCAGTCCGCGAGCGCGAGCGTGCCGAGGAGCTCCTCCAGCGCGGCGCCCTCGGCGGCCAGGTCGGCCAGCAAGCCGCTCCTCACGACGGCTCGGCGGCGAGCCGCCGGAGCTCGGCGCGCTGCACCTTGGCCGAGGCGGTCATCGGCAGCTCGTCCACGACCCGCCACGAGCGCGGCACCTTGAACGGCGACAGCCGCTCCCGGCAGTGCGCGGTCAGCTCGTCCGGGTGCGGGTCGCGGCCGCCCGCCGGGACGACGAAGGCCACCACCAGCTCTCCCCACCGTTCGTCCGGCACCCCGACCACGGCGGCCCGGGCGACGTCCGAGTGCTCGGCCAGCACCTCCTCGACCTCGACCGGGGACACGTTCTCCCCGCCGGTCTTGATCATGTCCTTGAGCCGGCCGACGACCCGGCAGGCACCACCGGCGTCCATCTCGGCCAGGTCGCCGGTGTGCAGCCAGCCGTCGGCGTCGATGGCCGCGGCGGTCGCGGCCGGGTCGTCCAGGTAGCCGCGGGTGATCCGCTCGCCGCGCACCCACAGCTCCCCCGGCGTCCCGGGCGGCACGGCGTCGCCGTCCGGACCGGCGATCCGCACGTCAGTGCCGGCCAGGGGCGCCCCGACGGTCTCCCGGCGCACCGGATCGGGGTCGGTCGGCGCGGTCTGCAGCACCGCACCGCAGGTCTCGGTCATGCCGAAGGTGATCGACAGCCGCGCGTCGAACACCTGCTCCACCCGGTCGACGAAGGCCGGCGTCACCGTCATCCCGCCGGTGAACAGCACCCGCAGGTCGGGCAGCCCGGGCGGGCCCTGGGCGGCCAGCAGGTCCAGCAGGGTGGGGGCGGCCGACAGCATGGTCACCCGGCGATCGGCCAGCGCCTGCAGCACCGGTCCCGGCGCGAACGGCAGGACGACGTGCTCGGCCCGGGCCCACAACGCCCCGACCACCCCGAGCACGTTGCCCGCGGTGTGGAACAGCGGCATCGGGTTGCACCAGGTCCGGCCGGCGGTGGGCCCCAGCCGCTCGGCGAAGGCGTGCCCGGTGACGACCATGGCGCGGTGGGTGATCCGCACGCCCTTGGCCCGGCCGGTGGTGCCGGAGGTGAACTGCACCTGGGCGAGGCTCTCGGGGTCGACGACCGGCAGCTCCCCCGGCACGGCCTCCGGCAGGGCGGCCCGCCAGTCGGCGCCGACCCGGACGACCTCGACGCCGGCGACGGCCGCACAGAGGTCCGCCACCGGGTTGCCGGCGACGTCCTCGGCGGCGAAGACGCAGGCCGCGCCGGAGAGCCGGAGCGCGTGTTCGAGCTCGGCGGGCCGGGACCGGGGGTTGACCGGCACAAGGGTCATCCCGGCCAGGGCGACGCCCAGTTGCAGCAGCACCGGCGCCGGCCCGTTGCCCAGGCACGTGGCGATCCGGGCACCGGGGGCCCGGTCGCGGAGCAGCCCGGCGGCCACCGCCCGGGCGTCGGCCAGCAGCTGTGCCGCCGTCCAGGTCTCGCCGGTGGCCGGCGTGCTCAGCAGCAGGTCCTCGGGTCCCTCCCGGACCGCCCGGGAGAGGACGTCGCCGAGCACGCCCTCCCCCGGGTCGACGCCCGGCGACCGCAGCTCGCTCACCGCCAGCGCCGGCACCGCTCAGCCCCCGTAGGAGAAGGACTCCGCGCTGGGGCCGCTGAACTCCTCCAGCAGCGCCAGGCCGGCCTCGGCGTCGGCGTCCACCTTGGAGACGTAGACGGTCGTGGTGGGCGACTGCCCGGGCTGGGAGTAGTCCAGCCCGTCGGGCAGCAGACCGTCGGTGTCCACCGACGAGCTCTCCTGCAGCGCGGCGACGACGCCCTCCGGGGTCAGCTCCCCGGACTCGCAGGCGCCCTCGAGCGCCTGCCGGAGCAGCTCGCCCTGGACGTAGGCCAGCGGGACCTCCCAGCCCACGTCACCGTCGGGGGCGACGGAGGCATAGAGCTCGTTGGCGGCCTGGACACCCGGGGCGTCCGAGGCGTACGGCGCCACGCTGGTGATGCTGTAGGCGTTGGCCAGCAGCGCGTCCGCGACCGGGCTGCCCAGCAGCGAGGGGTTGAACGTCGGGTTCATCCCGACGATCGGGATGTCGGCCCCCTGGGTGGCCAGCACCCCGGCCAGCGAGGCGAGCTGGGTGGGCGCGGCGGCGAGCACGACGCCGGCCACGTCGGCCTGGACCAGCGCCGAGGCCTGCGCGGACAGGTCGGTGGTCTGCGAGGTGATCTCCTGGGCGACGATCTCCACACCCCGCTCCTCCGCGGCGTGCTCGGCCCCCGCCAGGGCGTCCCCGCCGTAGTCCCCGGCGAAGTAGACGACGCCGATGCGGCCGCCCTCGGGCACCCCGAGCTCGTCGACCAGGTAGTCGACGGCGTTGGCGGCCTCGACGGCATAGCTGGCACCGGGGAGCTGGTTGTTCTCGTACTGCAGCGCGGAGCCGGTCCACCCGACGCCGCCGACGTACACGTCGTCCTGCTCGGCGAGCGGCAGCACGGCCGCGCTGGTCGGGCCGCCGAGGACCTGCTGCAGGGCGATGACGTCCGGCGCCATGCTCCGGTAGAGGGTGACCGCGCGCTGGGGGTCGTAGCCGTGGTCCTGCACGTCGACCACGACGTCCCGGTCGCAGACCCCGCCGTCGGCGTTGACCTGGTCCCAGTAGGCGTTGGTCTGGGTGACCTGCACCGCGGCGCCGGCGGCGAACGGCCCCGACAGGTCGGTGAGCATGCCGACGGTGATCTCGGAGTCGGTGACCCCGCTGCCGGTGGTCACGTCACCCTCCCCACCGCCGCCCTCGCCCGACGCGTTCGGGTCCGTGGTGCTGCAGGCGGCCAGCGAGAGCATCGTGACGGCCGCGGCGGTCAGCGCACAGGTGCGGGGCAGGTGCTTCATCGGGTGGTCTCCTTCGACCGGGGGTGGGTGACCGCGGCCGGGTGGCTGCCGTCTGGGGTGCTGGGGTCGGTGGTGCCGGAGGCTGGGGCGGTGCGGCCGGTGGGTCCGGGACCGGAGGTGTCCGGGTCGGTGGTGCCGGCGTCGCCGGAGGGACCGCCGCCCCCGAGCCGGTGCCGGAGTCGACGACCGGCGCCGGCGAGGCCGCCGCGGAGGAAGACCAGGACGGCGATGATCGCCAGCCCGTAGACGATCCGGGAGGCCGTCGAGGGGTCCAGGCCGCCCGAACCGGGGGCGGCGAGGAAGGGCAGCGCCGAGCTGTACTCGGCCAGCACGAGCGGCAGCGCGGTCACGAACAGCGCGCCGACGACCGCGCCGGCCACCGAGCCCAGCCCGCCCAGGACGATCATCACCAGGAAGTCGACCGACGCGGTCAGGGAGAAGACGTCCGGCGCGACCCGCCCGTAGGCGAGTGCCAGCATCGCGCCGGCGGTCCCGGCGTAGGCGGAGGAGACGACGAAGGCCGCCGCCTTCGCCCGGGCCACCCCGATGCCCATGGCGGCTGCCGCCGTCTCGGAGTCACGGACGTTGGCCCAGGCCCGGCCGGTGCGGCTCGCGCGCAGGTTCCCGGCCAGCCAGCAGGCCACGACCGCGAGCAGGAGGAAGAGGTACCAGAGCCGGTGCAGCCCCTCGAACTCCACGCCGCCCACGGCGAGGTAGTCGGGGTCGGAGTTGCTGAAGCTGAACCCGCCGAGCGCGAAGGACTCGACCGACCGGCCGGTGAACCCACCGGTCCAGTCGGTGAGGTTGAGCAGCAGGTGCCGGACGATGAAGACCAGCCCCAGGGTGGCCAGCCCCAGGTAGATGCCCCGCAGCCGGCCGGCCACCGGCGAGAAGGCCGCCCCCACCCCCGCGGCGACGAGCGCGGCCAGCGCCAAGCCCACCGCCGGCGGCAGGCCGGCGCCGGTGACCGACGTCGTCGTCTCCCCGGTGGACCAGGCGTACACGTAGGCGCCGATCGCGGCGAAGGCCGCGTGCCCCAGTGACAGCTGACCGGCGACGCCGACCAGCAGGGTGAGCCCGACCGCGCCGATGGCCGCGGCCATCACGAACAGCCCGGTCTGCAGCCAGAAGTCGTTCAGCACCAGGGGCAGCGCGAGGGCGACGACGAGGAGCGCGAGACCGCCGAGCCGACGGAGGAGATCAGACACGGACGGCCTCCTTGCTGCCCAGCAGGCCCGAGGGCCGCACGAGCAGGACGACGATCATGACCACGTACGGCGCGACCTCGCCGAATCCGGTGCCCAGGAAGTGCTCGAGGTCGCCCTCGTAGCCGGTGACCAGGGCACTGGTGAGCCCGATGAGCAGGCCGCCGACGACGGCGCCGGGCACCGAGTCGAACCCGCCGAGCACCCACGCCGGGATCGCCGCGAAGGCGCTGAGCGCGACCGTCGGGGCGACGCCTGGCGAGGGGAAGGAGGTGAGGAAGACGCCGGCGACCGCGGCGAGCACCCCGGCCAGCGCCCAGCCGGTGGCCGCGGTGCGGGACAGCCGGATGCCCATCAGCGAGGCGGTCGGGCCGTCGGCGGCGGCGGCGCGCATGCCCACACCGAGGTCGGTGCGGGAGAAGAGGTACCAGAGGGCGGCGAACGCGACCACCGTCACCCCGGCCGCCACCACCCGTCCGGTGGGCAGCGCGATCTCGCCGAAGCGGACCACCGAGGCCCCCCACGGCGCGCCGACCGGGAGCACCTGGTTGCCGATCCGCCGGGTCAGCTCGGTGAGCAGCACGATGTCCACCCCGAGCATGAGGATGGCCGCGGCCCCGGGGGTGGGATCGGCCAGGTTGCGCACCAGGAGTGCGTTGATCAGCACCCCGACCAGCGCCGCACCGAACAGCGCCACCAGCATCGCGGGCCAGAAGCCGATCGTCGGGTGCAGGACCGCGACCAGGTAGGCGCCCAGCAGCACGATCGAGCCGTGCGCGAAGTTCAGCACCCCGGTCGAGGTGAAGACGATGGCGAACCCGGCGGCGATCAGGCTCAGCACCAGCCCGTAGGACAGGCCGTTGAGGACCTGGGTGAGGAAGTAGCTCATCTCGGGGTCTCCGCTCCGCTGCCGTTCACGCTGCCGACGCCCCGAGGTAGGCCCGGAGCACCTCGGGGTCGCGCTGGACCTCGGCCGGGGTGCCCTCGGCGATCTTCTTGCCGAAGTCGAGGACGGTGACCTGCTCGGCCAGCCCCATCACGAAGGGCATGTCGTGCTCGACGAGCAGGACCGACAGCCCCAGGTCCCGGCGCACCTGGCGGATGGTCTCGGCCATCTCCTGCGACTCCCCGTGGGTCATGCCGGCGACCGGCTCGTCCAGCAGCAGCAGGGACGGGCGGGCGGCCAGGGCCCGGCCCATCTCGACGCGCTTGCGGTTGCCGTAGGACAGGCTGTGCACGGGCACCTGCAGCAGCGGGCCCAGGCCGAGGAGGTCGGCGATGTCGCGCACGGTCGACCGGTGGGCGCGCTCCTCGCGGCGGGCCCCGGGCGTGCGCAGGGCACTGGCCAGGACGCCGGAGCGCATCAACCGGTGCCGGCCGACCAGCAGGTTGTCCTCGACGGTGTCCTCGAGGGCCAACGAGATGTTCTGGAAGGTCCGCGCGACGCCCAGCCCGGCGGTCCGGTGGGAGGGCAGCGCGGTCAGCTCGTCCTCGCCGTAGGTCACCCGCCCCTCGGTGGCCCGGTAGGCGCCGCCGAGCACGTTGATGCAGGTGGACTTGCCCGCCCCGTTCGGCCCGATCAGCGCGTGGACGGTGCCGGGCTCGATGGCGAAGGAGACCTCGGACAGCGCGGCGATGCCGCCGAACCGCACGGTCAGCCCTTCGACGGCGAGCCGTTTGGGCGCCTCGGCAGTCGGGATCCCCGGCTCGGTGACGACGACGGCCGCGGGACGCTCCGGCGCGGTGGCCCCCAGGTAGCGCTGCCGGACGTCGTCGCTGGCCGCGAGCTCGTCGGCGCTGCCGGACGCGGTCACGTGCCCCACCTCGAGCACGTAGGCCCGGTCGGCGACCCGCAGGCCCATCACCGCGTTCTGCTCGATGAGGAGGACGGCGGTGCCCTGGGCGTTGATCGTGGTGACGATCTCGCCGATCTGGTCGACCAGCAGCGGGGCGAGGCCGAGCGAGGGCTCGTCCAGCAGCAGCAGCTGCGGGGAGGTCATCAGCGCCCGGCCCATCGCCAGCATCTGCTGCTGGCCGCCGGACAGCAGCCCGCCGAGCTGGGTGCGGCGCTCGGCGAGCACCGGGAAGAGGTCGAAGACCCGGTCCCGGGCCTCGTCCCGGGCCTTGGCGTCGCGGACGGTGAACCCGCCGGCGCGCAGGTTCTCCTCCACGGTGAGGTCCCGGAAGACGCGGCGCCCCTCGGGCACCTGGACCAACCCGCGCCGGACCACCGTGGAGGTGTCCAGCCCGGCGAGGTCCACGCCCTGGTAGCGGATCGTCCCGCCGGTGACCGCGCCGCCGTAGGAGCCCAGGGCCCGGGAGACCGCTCGCAGCAGCGACGTCTTCCCCGCACCGTTGGAGCCCAGGACGGCGACGACCGACCCGGCCGCGACCTCCAGCGACACGTCGCGCAATGCCTGGACTGCGCCGTCGTAGGCGACGTCGAGGTGCTCGACGCTCAGCAGCGGTTCGGCCATCGAAGTCCTTCCTGGTCGCTCCCGAGAGGGACGAGCTGCGCTCGCCCGACGTGGTCGGTGTCACACGAAAGCTAGAGAGGGTCTCGACGCGCGTCAAGGAGTTGTCTAGCTTTGTCCCCGAGTCGCCGTCCGGTGGCTCGGACGGGGGGTACCTGTGGAGGCGACTGCCGACGTGGGCACAGTGGAGGCGACTGCGGACGTGGGACCTGTGGAGGCGCCTGCGGACGTGGACGCAGCGGGGAGCCCCCAGGCGGCTCCGGCCCCGGCCGACCGCGGGGCGGACGGGCCGCACCGGCCCCAGTCGTTGCTGCTGGGCTTCCTCGGCGGTTTCGTGCAGGGCCGGGAGACGCCCCCGCTGCCGGCGGTGGTGTTGCTCGACCTGCTCGGGGAGCTCGGCGTCACCGAGGCCGCGGCCCGCGCCACGCTCAAGCGGATGACCCACCGCGGCCTGCTGGAGCGGTCGCAGGTGGGGCGGACCGCGCGCTACCAGCTGACTGCCCTGAGCGAGGGAGTGCTGAGCCGGGCCGGCCGGCGGGTCGACTCCCCGACCCCGTTCGAGCACTCGGAGGGCAGCTGGACGCTGCTGAGCTACTCGATGCCGGAGAGCCTCCGCGACCTCCGGCACCGGGTGCGCTCCCGGTTGGCGTGGGCGGGCTTCGGCGGGCTGCGCGACGGGCTGTGGATCGCCCCGGGCACGGTCGACGTCGCCGAGGTGTTCGCCGAGGCCGGCCTCGAGGACGCCACCGGGCTGGCCGACTGGTTCGCGGCCCAGCCGCTGCCGGGCACCGACGTCGACGGGCTGGTGCACCGGGCCTGGGACGTCCCGGCCGTGCTCGCCGCGCACCAGCTCTTCCTCCAGGCGTGGGCCGCACCGCCGGAGGACCTCAGCGAGCTGGGGCGGGCCACCCTGCTCATCGCCGACTGGCTCCGGCTGCTGGGCACCGACCCCGGGCTCCCCGCGCGCCACCTCGGCCCGGACTGGCCGGCCGCCCGCAGCACCGACCTCTACCGGCGGACGTTCGCCGGCCTCCGGCCCGGGGCCGAGGCCGCCCTGACCCGGGCGGTCCGCGCCGCTCCCGGCCCGTGACCCCACCCACCCACCGATCCCCCCAACCGTCGCCAGCACGGCGTCGAACGAAGGAGCACTCATGGACCTGACCGGCAAGGTCGCCGTCGTCACCGGATCCGGGCGGGGCCTCGGCCTCGCCTACGCCACCGAACTCGCCCGCTGCGGGGCCGCCGTCGTCGTCAACGACGTCGACCCCGACGTCGCCGAGGCCGCCGTGCAGTCGATCACCGACGCCGGGGGCACCGCCGTCGCCGAGGTCGTCGCCGTCGGCAGCAGCGAGGCCGCCCAGGCCCTGGTCGACCGGGCGGTGGACGAGTTCGGCCGGCTGGACGTGCTGGTCAACAACGCCGGCATCCTGCGCGACACCACCGTGTGGAAGATGACCGACGAGCAGTTCGACGCCGTCCTGACCACGCACCTGCGCGGCACCTTCACCTGCACCCGGGCTGCCGCGGTGCGGATGCGCGAGCAGGGCGAGGGCGGCCGGATCATCTGCATCGGCTCCCCCACCGGCCAGGTCGGCAACTTCGGCCAGACCAACTACGCCGCCGCCAAGGCCGGGATCGTCGGCATGGTCCGCACCTGGGCGATGGAGCTGGCCCGGGCCGAGATCACCGTCAACGCCGTCGTCCCGGTCGCCGCCACCGCGATGACCGAGACGGTGCCCTTCCTCAAGCCCTACGTCGACGCGCTTGCCGCCGGCGACCCGCTGCCGGCCTTCGCCCGCCAGGAGCTGGGCTTCGGCAGCCCCCAGGACGCCGCCGGCCTGGTCGCCTTCCTCGCCTCCGACGCCGCCAGCGGCATCACCGGGCAGGCCGTGGGGATCGGCGGTGACCGGCTCGCCCTGTGGACCCACCCGACCGAGGTGGTCGTGGAGTTCGCCGACGGCACCGGCTGGTCGCCGGACGCCATCGCCGAGGCGTGGCCGGAGAAGTTCGCGTCGTCCCAGCAGACGGTGGGCCAGCAGCTGCCGGAGCCCCCGAAGTGACGGGGCTGGACCTCGACTCCCTGGTCGCCATCGACGTGCACACCCACGTGCACGCCGACCAGCACGGGCACCTGGCGCTGGACGACGAGCTCAACGCCGCCGCCAGCAAGTACTTCAAGGGCGACCCGTACGACCCGACGGTCCCCGACATCGCCGCGGACTACCGGGACAAGAAGATGGCCGCGGTCGTCTTCACCGTCGACGCCGAGGCGGCCACCGGGCAGATGACACTGTCCAACGAGGAGATCGCCGACCTCGCCGCGCAGCACCCCGACGTGCTGATCCCGTTCGGCTCGATCGACCCGGCGCGCGGGGTGGCCGGCATCCGCGCCGCCCGCCGGCTGGTGGAGTCCCACGGCGTGCGGGGGTTCAAGTTCCACCCCAGCCTGCAGGACTTCCTGCCCAACGACCGCGCGGTGTACCCGCTGTACGAGGAGCTGCAGAGCCTCGGCGTCCCCGCGCTGTTCCACACCGGGCAGACCGGGATCGGCGCCGGGCTGCCCGGCGGCCGCGGGATCAAGCTGCGCTACTCCGACCCGATGCTGCTGGACGACGTCGCGGCCGACTTCCCGGGCCTGACGATCATCATGGCGCATCCGTCGGTGCCCTGGCAGGACGCCGCGATCTCGGTGGCCACCCACAAGGCCAACGTCTACATCGACCTCTCCGGCTGGTCACCGAAGTACTTCCCGCCGCAGCTGGTCCGCGCCGCGAACACGATGTTGAAGCGCAAGGTGCTCTTCGGCTCGGACTACCCGCTGCTGCGCCCCGAGCGCTGGATCCGCGACTTCGAGGCCCTGGAGATCAAGGACGAGGTCCGGCCGCTGATCATGAAGGAGAACGCGATCGTGGCCCTGGGGTTGCGGTGAGGAACGCCGGACTGGGCTCCTGGCCCGAGCGCCGGCTGCGGAGCTCCCCGCACAAGCCGGCGCTCTGGTTCGAGGGGACGACGACGACGCACGGCGAGTTCGCGGTGCGGGTCCGGCGGGCCGCGAGCGCACTGGCCGGGCTCGGGGTGCAGCGCGGCGACCGGGTGGCCTGGTTCGGCGCGAACCACCCCGCCGGGCTGGAGATGCTGTACGCCTGCGGCCAGCTGGGCGCGATCTGGGTGCCGGTGAACGCCCGGCTCACCCCGCCCGAGGCGCAGTACGTGCTCGAGCACTCCGGTGCGTCCTTGGTCGTGCACGGCCGGGAGCACGGGACGACGGCGGACACCCTGCGCGCGGCCCTGCCCGCCGTCCGGCACTGGGTGGCCGCCGAACCGCCGCTGGCCGGCGGCGCCGACTCGCTGGACTGGGCGGGGCTGCTGGCGGAGGCCGAGCCGGTGCAGCGGGACGAGCCGGTCACCCTCGACGACATCTGTCTGATCATGTACACCTCCGGGACCACCGGGCGGCCCAAGGGCGCGGTGCTGACCCACGGGAACATGACCTGGTCGTGCATGAGCCAGGTGCTGGGCTTCGACTTCACGCCGGACGAACGGACCCTGGCCCTGGCCCCGCTGTTCCACATCGGCGGGCTGAACGGGACGCTCAACCCGACCCTGCTGCGCGGCGGGTGCGTCGTGCTGGTGCGGGGGTTCGACCCGCCGTCGACGCTCGCGGTCATCGCCGAGCAACGGGTGACGTCGTTCTTCGCCGTCCCCACAATGCTCGACGCACTCAGCCGCCAGCCCGACTTCGGCACCCTCGACCTGTCGGCGCTGCGCACCATCGGCGCCGCCGGGGCGCCACTGCCCCTGCCGCTGCTGCGCACCTGGCTGGAGCGCGGGGTGACCGTGCAGCAGGCCTACGGGATGACCGAGTCCGCACCCGCCGGCACGGCCCTGGACAGCGCGGACGCGGTGGCCAAGGTCGGGTCGGCCGGGAAGTCGCAGTTCTTCACCGACGTGCGGGTGGTCCGGCCGGACGGGACCGAGTGCCCGCCGGGGGAGGTCGGCGAGATCGTGGTGTCCGGGCCGAACGTCATGGCCGGGTACTGGAACGCGCCCGAGGCCACCGCGGCCGCGATCGTCGACGGCTGGTACCACTCCGGGGACGCCGGTTCCACCGACGAGGACGGCTACCTCTACATCCGCGACCGGTACAAGGACATGATCATCTCGGGCGGGGAGAACGTGTACCCGGCCGAGGTCGAGTCGGTGATGCTGGAGCTCCCCGAGGTGCAGGAGGTCGCGGTGATCGGCAAGCCCGACCCGCACTGGGGCGAGGTCGGCCTGGCCGTCGTCGTCCCCGCGCCCGGGGCCCCCCGCGACGCGGACGCGCTCCGCGCCGCGCTGCGGGAACGGCTCGCCGGGTTCAAGGTGCCCAAGGAGGTCCGCTACGTGGACGAGCTGCCCAAGACCGCGACCGGCAAGATCCGCAAGCCGGACCTGCGACGTACGTACGTGCCAACCGAGGAGGACGCATGACCACCACCACCACGATCGCCGAACTGCCCGCGCTGAAGGGCCAGGAGCTGGGCACCAGCGACTGGCACGAGGTGACCCAGGAAGCGGTCAACCTGTTCGCCGACGCCACCGGTGACCACCAGTGGATCCACGTCGACGTGGAGCGGGCCAAGGCCGAGAGCCCGTTCGGCGGCCCGATCGCCCACGGCTACCTGACCCTGTCGCTGCTCGTGCCGCTGGTCACCCAGACCTACACGATCACCGACGCGAAGATGGGCGTGAACTACGGGCTGAACAAGGTCCGGTTCCCCGCGCCGGTGCCGGTCGGCTCCAAGGTCCGGGCCCACGTGACGCTCAAGGACGTGGAGGAGGTCGCCGGCGGGCTGCAGAACACCTTCGCCGTCACCATCGAGCGCGAGGGCGGCGACAAGCCGGTCTGCATCGCCGAGTGGGTCACCCGCGCCTACGCCGGCTGATCCCCCAGGCACAGGTACCTCTTCACCCGGTCCGCGGGGCTGAACTGGGTGAAGAGGTACCTGTGCCGCTCACCGGGCGGGGTGGTGCATACGGTGGCGGGGTGCGCATCGCCGTCTTCACCGGGTCCCAGGTCGGGCCGCCGTCTCACCAGCGGGCCGCCGCCACCTTCGCCACCGAGCTGGCCCGGGCCGGCGTCGGCATCGTGTACGGCGGGGGGAACGTGGGCCTGATGGGCGTCGTCGCCGACGCGGCGCTGGCCGCCGGCGGCGAGGTGGTCGGGGTGATCCCGCAGCACCTGGTCGACGACGAGGTCGCCCACCCCGGGCTGCCCCGGCTGGAGGTCGTGCAGACGATGCACGAGCGCAAGGCGGTGATGGCCGACCTGTCCGACGCCTTCGTCGCGCTGCCCGGAGCCGCCGGCACCCTCGAGGAGCTGTTCGAGGCCTGGACCTGGGGGATGCTCGGGCTGCACGCCAAGCCGACCGCGCTCCTGGACGTCGACGGGTTCTGGCAGCCGCTGCTGGACCAGCTGCGCCGGATGGTCGACGACGGCTACCTGGCCGCCAACCGGCTCGACGCGCTCGGGGTGGTGCACGACGCCGCGGAGCTGCTGGCCTTCGTCGCGGGCTACGAGCACCCGGCGCGCAAGTGGACCCCGCCGCCGGCCGCCTAGCCTGCTGGCCATGGAGCACGCGGACGTCGTCGTCGTCGGGGGCGGGCCGGCCGGTGCGGCGTGCGCGGCCGCCGTCCGCCGGGCCCGGCCGGACGCCGACGTGCTGGTGCTCGACCGAGCCGACTTCCCCCGGGACAAGGTCTGCGGGGACGGGATCGCGCCCGAGGCGCTGGACGTGCTGGCCGGGCTGGGGATCGACGTCCCGGCGCTGACCGCGGGCTTCCCGCCGGTCCCCCGGCTGCGCCTGCAGGGCCCGGACGGGACGACGGTCGAGCGGGCGATGCACCGGCCCTCGCTCGTCGTCCCGCGCGCGGTGCTGGACGGGCGGCTGCTCGCCCAGGTGCTGGCCACCGGCGTCCGGTTCCGCCGGCACACCGTCCGCCAGGTCACCGTGCACCTCACGCACGTCGAGGTCGACGGCGCCGTCCGGGCCGGGGTGCTGGTGGGCGCCGACGGCGCCGAGTCGGTGGTGCGCCGGGCGCTCGGGGTGGCCCCCAACCCGCCGGACCGGCTGGCCGTGGCGATCCGCGGCTACGCCCCCGTGCTCCCCGGCATGGACGGCGTCCAGGTGGTGACCACCACCGACCAGCGGTGGCCGGCCTACGCCTGGTCCTTCCCGCTCGGCGACGGGCGGGCCAACGTCGGCTACGGCGAGCTGGTCTCCGGGGGCGTGACCCGCACCGAGCTGGTCGCCGGGCTGTACCGGATGCTGCCGGGCGTGCAGCCCGAGGGGCTGCGGGCGCACCGGCTGCCGCTGTCGACCGGCCGGCCCCGGCTGCCCGGCGGCCGGGTGCTGCTGGCCGGGGACGCGCAGTCGCTGATCAACCCGCTGACCGGGGAGGGGATCTTCTACGCCGTCCTCTCCGGCGCCCTGGCGGGCACGGCGGCCGGCCACGGTCCGCGCGCCGGTGAGGTGCACCGGCGGCTGCTGCGCCGCCGGCTCGGTGGGCACCTCCGGGCCTCCGCGGTGACCTCCCAGCTGAGCCGGTGGCCGGTGCTGATGGACGCCGCCGTGCGGGCGGCGCAGGCCGACCAGCGGGTCTTCGACGACGTCGTCGCCCTCGGGCTGGCCGACGGGCGGCTCACCGCCCGGACCCTGGCGGCCACCGCACGCCGGCTGCGCTGACCCGCCCCGTCACAGCCCACCGATCGACGTGGCCACGGTCGCCAGCCCCGTGACCATGACCAGCCCCAGGGTCAGCAGCCGGAACGGGGCGAGGGGCAACCGGGAGCCGTAGGCCACGCCCAGCAGGTTGCCCAGCACCGCGCCCGGGAGCCAGCACGCCAGCAGCAGCCCCACCCGGTCCAGCGACAGCCCACCCGTCAGCCCGATCACGGCGAGGGCCATGGTGTTGCAGGCGAGCAGGTACACCGCCATGTCGGCGATGAACGCCCGCGGCGCCACGTTCCGGTGGGAGAGCAGGATCACCGGCGGGGGGCCGTTCATCGAGGTCGTGATGCCGAGGAACCCGCCCAGCACCCCGGCGACACCCGGCGCGAGGCGGGACGGCGCCCCCGGCTCACCGGGTGGGACGGCCGGCCGCCGGAGCAGGAGGAAGCCCGCGGCGACGACCGCCACGACCCCGGCCGTCACCTTGAGCGCGTCGGCGTCGACCCGGTCGAGCACGAGGTGGCCGAGCAGCAGTCCGGGGACGCAGCCCGCCACCAGGTACGTGGACCGTTGCCGGTCGACCGAGTGCCGGAGCCGGAGGACGGCTCCGATCCGGGTGACCACGCCGACCGTGAGGTTGATGACGACGACGTCGGCCAGCGGGATGCCGGCCAGCAGCAGGAGCGGCGCGCACACCAGGGAGTAGCCGAAGCCAGTCCCGCCGGCCAGGACGCTGGCGAGGAAGACGACGACGCCGCCGGCCACCAGCAGGATCCCCTCCACCGTCCCCCCTCCCCTGCGTCGGCCGCGCTACCGGCCGATCATGCACGTGGGCAGGGCGGACGCCTGGTGGGCAGGACCGGGACGCCGGCAGGACCGACCGGCCGGGCTCAGGAGCTGGTGGCCTCCGCGGTCCACCGGTCGTCGACCTCGGGCCAGGCGTACCACCGCAGCCGCCGGAACCCCGGGGCCCCCAGCACCTCGGCGCGCAGCGCGGCACGAGCGCGGAGGGCCGCCACCGCCTCGACCGAGTACCGCCGCCACATCCGCCGCGGCTCGCGGGCCAGCCGCACCAGCCAGTTCAGCTTCAGCGGGTAGGCCCAGGCCGGGTAGTAGCCCTCCTGCTGCACCTGGTCCAGGAAGCCCCCACAGGTGAGCGCCAGCCCCTGCGGCAGGTGCCGGGCGACGTCCAGCACGAACTGCTCCTGCAGCGGTGCGCCGAGCCCGGCCAGCACCACGGTCGGCCGGGTGCGGGCCAGCCAGACGTCCAGCTCGCCCGGGGTCGGGCGGCCGGCGTAGCCGTCCCGGACGGAGACGATCTCGCCGTCCGGCGGGAGCAGCGCGGCCACCGCGCGCCGCAGGCTCGCCACGTCCTCCGGCCGCCCGCCGACGACGGCGACCCGCGGCGCCCGGAGCCGACCGAGCAGCTCCGGGAGCACGAGGTCCGCGCTGGTCCTCGGCACCAGTCCGCCGCCCAGCAGGCTGCGCAGGAACAGACCGTCGACGCCGAGGTAGGTGAGGCGCCGCAGCAGCTCGGGGTCGGAGTGCAGCAGCTCCAGGGCGCTGTGGTGGTTGACCCAGGAGACGGTGGCCACCGACTGGCCGGTGTCGTGCAGCCGGGCGAGGTGGCCGGCCACCTCGGCGACGGCGTCGGCCTGGGGATCCGGAGCGGGCCGGGTGACCGGCTCGGCCCGGCGGAGGGCCCGTTCGGTGGTGAAGTCGACGACGGAGCCGAGCGGTGGGGTGTCCGGGGTGCGCACGTGCCGTCCTTGCCTCGTCGATCCTGTTGTGCACGGCCATTCGATCCCGTGGTGGAGCCCCGGTGCTCGTCCACGGGCAGGTGCGTCACCCGGGCGGGTGGGTGGGCGCGTGCCGGCCCACCCGCCCGGGTGACGAGGACCCGGTCGGGTCAGATCGGGCGCTTGGCCGGCCAGACGACCTCGTCGTCGGCGACCGCGCCGTCCAGCCGCTGGAAGTAGTCGCCACCCGCCGGCAGGACCCCCTGCTCGGCCAGGGACGTGGCGACGATGCGAGCCAGCTCGATCGCCCCCCGCGCCTGGAAGTGGGTGTCGTCCGCGCGGCCGTCCGGGTAGTTCGGGTACTCACCCGGCTCGACGTGGAGGAAGTAGTCCTTCGTCCCCTCCGCCCCCAGCTCGTTCCACAGGTCGGTGCTCATGGCGGTCAGGTCGACCACCGCGACGCCCTGCTCGGCGGCCAGCGCCCGCATCGCGGCCGGGTACTCACCGTGGGTGCTCTTGGCGACCCCGTCCTCGGTGAACCGGCGACGCTCCACCGAGGTCACCAGCACCGGGGTGGCCCCGGCGGCCCGGGCACCGTCGATGTAGCGCTGCAGGTACTCCTGGTACGTGCCGTACGGGTCGGTGTACCGGCTCGGGTCGTCGGCCTTCTGGTCGTTGTGCCCGAAGGAGATGAGCAGGAAGTCGCCCGGCTGGATCTCCGCCAGCGTCCGGTCGAACAGGCCGCTGTCGTAGTAGTCCTTGGAGCTGGCCCCGGACTTGGCGTAGTCGACCACCGTGGCGTTCTCGGTGGTGAACAGCCCCAGCGCCTGGCCCCAGCCGGTCCGCGGGCCCTCGTTGGCCTGGTAGACCGACGCGGTCGAGTCACCGATCACGAAGACGCTGAGCGGGCGGGTCTCCCCGTTGCCCTCGGTCACCGTCGCGCTCGCCGTCGCCGCCGCGGACTCGTTGCCCGTGACGTCGACCGCGGTGACCCGGTACCAACCGGTCGAGCCGACCGGGACGGTGTTGTCCAGGTAGGTCGAGGTGGCGATCGGGGCGCTGGTGAGCCGGGCGTAGCTGCCGGTCTCGGTCAGCGCGCGGTAGACCACGTACCCGGCGGCGTCGGGCTCGGCGTTGTCGGCCCAGTCCAGCGTCACCGCACCCGGCGCCACCGTGGCGGCGAGCCCGGCCGGCGCGGCCGGCGCGGTGGTGTCCGACGGCGGCGGCTCGACCTCACCGGTGGGGTTCCAGCCGTCCTTGCCGGCCAGGTAGTCCCACTTGGTGTACTGCTCGGCCTCGGCGGCGCTCAGCTGCGGACGGTTCTCGTTGACCCCGGCACCCGGGCCGGTGTTCTGGAACTCGGCGAACCGGGCCTCGGTCCAGGAGAACCCGCTCATGTCCGTCCACGGCGCGGACTTGATCGCCGCGGGCAGCTCGGTGTCGCGGATGACGACCTGGGCGATGGCGTTCACGTCACCGCTGGGGTGCCACGGGCGGCCCAGGTGGAAGGTGCCGGCCGGGGCGTCGCTCTGCACGGTGCTGTCGGTGATCAGGATCCCGTACGGGAGGCTGATGTCGATGCTGCCGGCCGTGATGTAGCCGTTGTTGGAGCTGCTGCCCCGGCTGGACGCGAAGATCGTGCTCCGGTCGAACACCGCGGTGCCCCGGCCGAAGATGAAGTCCACGTCGCCCTCGACGTAGCTGTCCACGAAGTACGACCGCGCCTGCACGCCGGTGCCGGGCGAGTCGACCATCAGCGTGTCCTGGTCGCCCAGGAACCGGACGTTGTCGAAGACCAGCCGGTCACCCTGGGTCTTCAGCGCCAGCGCCTGCTTCGCCGAGAGGTCGGACGACTCCTCGTCGAAGTCGTTGGCGAAGGTGAGGTCCCGGACCGTGATGTCGCTGCCCTTGATCAGCACCGTGGCGCTGCCGGAGGAGCCGTAGGTGCCGGAGCCGTCGGGCTTCTGCGTCCCGGCCGCGTGGTCCTCCACGATGACCACGTCGGCGGCGTCGCCGGTGGTCCCGATCAGCGTCACGTGGTCCCGCGGCATCGCGACGACGCCGCGGTACTCACCCGGGGTGACCGCGATGACGACCGGGTCGGCCGCGGTGCCCGCGCCGGCGGCGTCGACCGCCGCCTGCACGGTGGTGAAGTCACCGGAACCGTCCTGGGCGACCAGCAGGTCGTGGTCGGGCAGCGGTGCACCCGCGGTGGTCAGCGTGGCCGGCGCCGAGGCGCCCGACACGTTGCCGATGGCGTCCACCGCGGTCACCAGGTAGCTGTACTCGACGCCCGGGGAGACGGCGGTGTCGCGGTAGCCGGCCTCCGTGAGCAGCTCGGTGGTCAGCTGGTTGGCCGCGGTGGCCTCGACCGTGCTGCCGGTGGCCCGGTAGACGTGGTAGCCGGCCAGGTCGGCCTCGCCGTTCGCCGTCCAGGTCACGGTCACACCGGCGTCGTCCGCCGATGCGGTGAGCCCGGCCGGCGCCGCCGGGGCGGTGATGTCGCCGGCGGCCGGCTCCTCGGAGCCGATCGGGTTCCAGCTGTCGCTGCCGGCCAGGTAGTCCCACTTCGTGTACTCGGTGGCCTCGGCGGCGGTCAGCTGCGGCCGGTTGGCGTTCACCGTGGCGCCGGCACCGGTGTTCTCGTACTCGGCGACGCGGCCGTCGGTCCACAGGTTCGGGGACATGTCGGCCCACGGCTGGCTGGTCCGGATCGCGGCGGGCAGCTCGGTCTCGCGGATGGTGACCTGACCACGCGAGTTCGGCATCTCGACGCCGTTCTTCGTGTAGTCGTCGCTCCAGCCGCGCCACGGGCGGCCGAGCGAGAACGTCTCCGCCGGGGCGTCGCTGGTCACCGTGCTGTTGGTGATCAGGATCCCGTACCGGTTGTCGTCCGCGGTGCTCGCGGCGGTGAGGTAGCCGTTGTTGGAGCTGCTGCCCCGGCTCAGCGCGTGGATCGTGCTCCGGTCGAACACCGCGGTGCCCCGGCCGAAGACGAAGTCGACGTCGCCCTCGACGTAGCTGTCCACGAAGTAGGACCGGGCGACCCGGTTGGCGTCACCGGAGTTGACCAGCAGGGTGTCCTGGTTGCCCAGCAGGCGCACGTTGTCGAAGACCAGCCGGTCACCGGTGGTGTTCAGCGCGACCGCCTGCTTGTCGTTGAACGTCGCCGCCGCCTCGTCGAAGGCGTTCTCGATCGTCAGGTCGCTGACCGTGACGTCGTTGCCCTTGACCAGCACGCTCTGGCTGTTGCCGGTGCCGTACGCCGAGCCGGTCGCCGGGTTGATGGTGCCGGCGGCGTTGTCGTAGCTGAGCACGACGTCGGTGGCCGTCCCGGTGGTGCCGAGCAGCGAGACGTTGTTCTTGGTGATGCTGACCAGCTCGCGGTAGGTGCCCGGCTTGATCGCGATGACGACCGGGTCGCCGGCCGTGCCGGCGCCGGCGGCGTCGACGGCGGCCTGCACGGAGGTGAAGTCACCCGAGCCGTCCTGCGCGACCAGCAGGTCGTGCACCGGCAGCACCTCACCGGTCGGGGTGGCCGAGACGGTCGCCGAGGCGGCCGACGCGTTGCCCGCACCGTCGACGGCGGTGAGCACGTAGGCGTACCCGGTGCCGCTGACCACGGCGCGGTCGGTGTAGGAGGAGCCGGTGAGCAGCTCGGTGTTCACCTTGTTCTCCGCCGTCACCTCGACCGTGGTGCCTGCGGCCCGGTAGAGGTCGTAGCCGGCGAGGTCGCTGTCGGCGTTCGCCGTCCAGGTCAGCTCGACCTGGGCGTTCCCGGCGGTGGCCGTGAGGCCGGCCGGGGCTGCCGGGGCGGTGGTGTCGGCCGGCTCGGTGGGCAGCTGCTGCCCGACCGGGGCCCAGCCGTCGGTGCCGGCGAGGTAGGCGGCCTTGGTGTACTGCGCGGCCTGCTCGTCGGTCAGCTGCGGGCGGTTGGCGTTGACCGTCGCGCCCGGGCCGGTGTTCTGGTACTCGGAGAAGCGACCCGAGGTCCAGGGCGTGGTGGCGTTCCAGTCCTTCCACGGCTGTGCGGTGTTGATCGCCGAACCCAGCTCGGTGCCGCGGATCGTCACCTGGGCCTGCGAGGTGGCGCTGGCCGGGTAGGGGCGGCCCAGGTAGATCGAGCCGGCTGCCCCGTCGGTGACGATCTCGCTGTCGGTGACCAGGAAGCCGTAGGGGTGCGCGGAGCTGATCGACGAGTCGGTGATCGCCGCGTTGGGCTGGTCGAGCACGTGGATCGTGCTGTCCTCGAAGACGGCGACCGCGCGGCCCAGGACGATGTCCTGCCCGCCCTCGACGTAGGCGTTCGAGAAGAAGAGCCGGCTGTAGGTCGTGGTGTTCGACGTCTGCAGCTGCAGGGTCTGCTTGTTGCCGAGGAAGGCGACGTTGTCGAAGACGTCGCGGTCACCGGAGTTGACCTTCAGCGCGGTGGCCTGAGCGCCGGCGACGCCGGTGCCGTTGGTGTTCGCCACGGTCAGGTTCAGCAGTGACCACTCGTGGCCGGACAGCGAGACGGTCGGGTTCACCGCGTCGGCGGCGGTGAGCACGGTGTCGGCGGGGTCGGTGGTGGCACCCATGACCGTGACGCCGTACCGGTTGCCCGAGGTGACCAGGCCCTCGTAGGTGCCCGGCTGGACCAGGACCAGCTGCGGGTCGGCCCGGTGGTCGGCGTTGTTAGGCACCAGGTCGACGCCCGCCTGCACGGTCGTGGCGTCCGCGGAACCGTCGGCGGCGACGACCACGTCGGCGTCCACCGGGGTGGCGACGGCGGCAGCCGAGGGGGCCGAGGCGTTGCCCGCGGTGTCGGTCGCGGTGACCGTGTAGGAGTACCGGGTCCCGACCGTGGCGGTGGAGTCGGTGAAGGAGGTGCCCTCGACCAGCTCGGCGGTCAGCTCGACCGGCTCACCCCCGGCCTCGGCGCGCTGGACGTCGTACCCGGCGAGGTCGCCCTCGGCCACTGCCGCCCAGCTGACCGTCACCGAGCTGTCGCCCAGCACGGTGGTCACGTCGGCCGGTACGGCCGGCGCGGTGGTGTCGACCGGTGTGGGGTCGACCGGCGCGGCCTCGGCCGCCTGCCGCTCGCCCAGGCCGCGGGTCAGTGCGAGGTCGCCCGCGCCACCCCAGTACGTGCTGGCGCCGCCCTCGACGAACCACTCCCCGGTCTCGGGGCGGAACACCGCGACCTCGGCCGCACCGTCACCGTCGTAGTCAGCCGGCACCGCCACGTCACCGGGACCACCCCACCAGGAGGTCGCCCCACCCTCGACGAACCACTGCCCGGTCGCCGGGCGGAACACCGCGATGTCAGCGCTGCCGTCACCGTCGTAGTCCGCCGGCACGGCCACGTCCCCGGCCTCGCCCCACCACGAAGTGGCGCCACCCTCGACGAACCACTGCCCGGTCGCCGGGCGGAACACCGCGACCTCGGCCGCACCGTCACCGTCGTAGTCCGCCGGCACGGCCACGTCCCCGGCCTCGCCCCAGTACGTGCTGGCGCCGCCCTCGACGAACCACTGCCCGGTCGCCGGGCGGAACACCGCGATGTCAGCGCTGCCGTCACCGTCGTAGTCCGCCGGCACGGCCACGTCCCCGGCCTCGCCCCACCACGACGTGGCGCCACCCTCGACGAACCACTGCCCGGTCGCCGGGCGGAACACCGCGATGTCGGTGGCGCCGTCGCCGTCGTAGTCGGCGGAGACGTCGACGTCGCCCTCACCGCCCCACCAGGTGGCGTCCTGGCCCTCGATCAGGAACTGGCCCTCGGCAGGCCGGAAGACGCCGAGGTCGCTGGCGCCGTCCCCGTCGAAGTCGGCCACGGCGGTCGGACCGGTGGCGGCGGCGGCGCTGGGCACGCCGACGACGAGGCTGCCGAGCAGGGCGGCGGCCGCCAGGGTGGCGGCGCCGGCACGCGAGGCGAGTGCGGGCGGACGGGAAGCGCGAGACACAGACGAGCTCTTCTCTGCAGGGGCCGAGGAGACAGGCTCCGAGGACGACGACACGCCGAGCCGCACACCGGTGGGCGCTCGGACGTTCGGATCGGGACGCTACGTCGCCGGTTGTGCACCAGGCAACGCTGAGTCACACCATTCGGGCCCGTGCGGTCCGTTTCACCTGTTCGGGTGCACGGCACCTCGCAGCGGTGCTGGTGTTCGACTACCCAGCGTGAGGACGCTTCCGTTCAATGGAACGGCGGAGTCTGCGCTGCTGAGCGGTCAGGCCGCCGTGGGGCCCAGCCGCAACGAGCGGCGGTAGAGGCTCCACCAGACGACCCCGGAGACCAGCCCGGCCGCCACGTACCCGACCGCGACGCCGAGGACGCCCGCCACGGCGGCACCGGCCCAGGCCAGGACCAGCAGCGCGGGCGCGGACATCAGCTGCGCGGCCAGGCTCCGGCGCGAGTCGACCAGCCCGTGCAACCCGGTGGCCGCCCCCGACTGGACGCCGATGGCCACCAGCCAGAGCCCCAGCACGGCCACGACGCCCCGGACCTCCGGCCACTCCGGCCCGAGCACCGCGCTGACCACACCGGCGGGCAGCAACAACAGCACGCCGGTCCAGAGCACCGCCACGGCGGCCAGCGTCGCGCCGACCGTGACCGACCAGCGCAGGTGCCGGCCCGCACCCTGACCGCGCAGCTGCACGCTGCGCACGGTGGCGATCGTGTACGCCCCCTGGAACAGCACGTTCACCGGGCTGAGCGCGGTCAGCGCCAGCCGGAGCGCGCCCGCGAGGGCGAGGCCGAACTGCGCGGCGAGCCCGTAGACGAGCACCTGGTAGGCGCCGAAGCCGGTGAGCGACTCGAGGCAGTACCGCCGGATCAGCTGCTGGTTCTCCCGCAGGAACCGCCAGCCCAGGACGACGTCCGGGCGCACCCGGTCCAGCAGCACCGCCAGCGGCAGCGACGCCGCCCCGGCGACCCCCCACGCCAGGAGCAGCGAGGGGGCGCTCACCCGGTCGGCGACCAGCGGGACGGCGAACGCGGGCACCAGCAGCACCACCCAGACGCCGTCCAGCGCCGACGCCGCCCCGGCCCGCCCGGCACCCAGGAGGCAGTACCGCCAGGCGTCCTGCACCAGCAGGCCGGGCAGGGTCAGCGCGAGCACCACCAGCGCCGGCCCGACGCGGCCGCCGATCACCAGCCCGACCGCCGCGACCAGCACCGCGGCCAGACACCCCCCTGCCGCGGCCAGCCCGGTCACCGCCCGGGTCAGCACCGGCCAGTCGCCGGCCGGGGCCCCGGCATGACGCACCAGCAGCGTCTCCCCGCAGGCCGCGCGCACCAGCCCCAGCATGATCAGGTAGGTGGCCACGGCGACGGCGAACGCGCCCAGCTCGGTGGGGGCCAGCTCCCGGGCGGCCACCAGGGACAGGGCGAAGTTGGTGACGCTGGACAGCCCCTGGTCGAGCAGGGTGAACACCCGCTGACGTCCGGGGCGCACCTCCTCGCCCGAGAGGGCCTGCTCAGCCGACACGTGCACCGGCCGCCGCGCCCACCGGAGCCGGACGGTCGGCGGCACCGACCGGGTGCTCCGGCGGTCCGGCGTCGTCCGGCTGCCCGAGCAGCCCCAGCGCGAGCACCAGGGCGAGCGGGACGAAGTGCCCCACGTCGACGTCCTCGGCCACCGACCAGACCGCGGTGAAGACGACCAGCGCCAGCGCCGCCGCCTCCCCGCGCCGCCAGGCCACCCAGCCGGCCACGACCAGCGCGGCCAGGAAGAGCAGCAGGGCGACCGCGCCGCCGCGGTACAGCAGCCCCAGGTAGCTGCTGTGGCTGCCCAGGCTGGCCACCAGCCCGGGCACCCGCTCCTTGACCCCGGAGCCGAGCAGCGGGGTGGGCGAGGCGAGCACCCGGTCCAGCGTGATCCAGTAGATCTCCCCGCGCGTCTCGGCCGATCCGGCCCGGGTGCCGTTCAGCGACGCGATCAGCGCGGGGACCGGCAGGACCGCCAGGACCGCGACGCCGCCGGCGACCGACAGCGACACCAGGGCGGCGAAGCCGGGGGCGCCCAGCCGGCGCCGCAGCAGCACCGCCCCGGCCGCGACCAGGGCGACGAGCAGGGCGAGCACGGTGTTGCGCGAGTACGACAGCACCAGCGACGGCAGCAGGACGACGACGCCCGCGCCGGTGAGCGCCCAGCCCCGCACCCCGGGTCGCCGCCGGCCGAACGGGTCCACCAGCAGCAGCAGGATCCCGAGCGCGGCGAGCGCACCGCCCCAGGTCGGGTTGCCGAGGATCCCGCCGCTGCGGACGACGGGCATCGCGAAGTAGTCGGGGAAGGCCAGGTGGGTGACCGCGAAGGCGGTGATGCTGGGATCGGCCAGCACCGAGTCGGGCAGCAGCCGCCCCAGCGGCAGCACGAGGTCCTGCGCCTGCGGGTACAGCAGCAGGGCGAGCAGGGTCAGCGCGGCCTGGACCAGGGCCAGCCCCACCAGGCCCGCAGCGGCCTCGGCGAGCTGCCGCCGGGACGGCCGGGCGGCCACCAGCAGCACCAGGCAGACCCAGACGAGGAGGTTGAGCGCGGCGCCCAGCACCCGTCCGGCCGGAGGGGCCTGGACGAGCGCGAGCAGCAGGCTCAGCCCGAGGAAGCCCGCCACCCCGGTCAGCAGCAGCGGCGGCCGGTGCTCGGCGCGGGCGCGCAGCACCAGCCGGACCAGCAGCCACGGCCACCACAGGAAGCCCGCACCGGCCAGCCAGAGGGCGGCGTAGCCCAGCACGAACCGGCGGGACAACGCCGGGGAGGTCACCGGCGGGTCTCCGCCCAGACCAGCGGGCTGACCCAGCGCAGCGGCGTCCACCGGCGCAGTGCGAGCCCGGCCCGCTGCGCGCGACCGCTCGCCGTCCAGCCGTGCTTGCGGTGCAGCCGGGTGTGGCTGGCCTCGTACCAGGCGTCGGTGGTCGGGCTGCGGGTCCAGCGCTCGGCGTGCACCACCGGGGACCCGGGGGTCACCAGGCACAGCTGCCAGCCCGCCGCGACCGCCCGCACCGACCAGTCGATGTCCTCGGCGTACAGCCGGAAGCGGCGGTCCAGCGGACCCACCGACGTCCAGGCCGCGCGGCGCACCGCCACGCACGTCCACGGCAGGTACTCGCCGTCCGGCAACAGCCGGAGCGGCGCGCTGGTGGCCCCGGCGTTGCGCGCCCGCCAGGTGGCCGAGCGGCGCAGCAGCAGCCGCTGCCACTCCAGCAGCCGCCCCTGACGCAGGCCGGCGGCCCGCAGGAACTCCAGCACCGGGCGGGGCAGCCGGCCGGAGCTGAACACCGGCTCACCGTCGTGCCCGGTGAGCAGCGGCCCGGCGGCGGCCACCTCCGGGTGCTGGTCGAGCGCGGCCACCAGCGAGTCGACGGCGTCCAGCTCGAGCTCCAGGTCGAAGTTGACGCTCAGCAGGACGTCGACCGGCGCGGCCGCCAGCAGCGCGTCGACCCCCCGGTCCACGTTCACCGCGAAGCCCGCCGGCTCGTCGTTGACCAGCGTGACCGCGGCCGGGGGGAGGCGGACGTACCGGCCGGGACCGGGGTCGTTCACGACCAGGACGAGCGGCATCGCCCGGGCGAGCCGGAACAGCCACCCCGGCACCTCCGGGTCGCCGTGCAGCACGCAGACGGCACCGACCGAGCCGGCCGGCGCAGCTGTGCTCCCCGTGCCCGTCACCGACGCCTCCGTGCCCACGAACGTGCGCCTTCCACGACTTCCTGCAAGCGGCTCGTTACGCTACGTCGGCTCGGCGCCACCGAGGGCACGGTACAGGTGCGGACGTCGCCACCCGGACACCGTCGATGTGATGAGGCACCCCCATGACCTTCCGCGAGATCTCCCGCGCGCTCCGCCGCGGTGCGCTGCCCATCGCGCTGTGCATCGTGCTCGGCATGACCCTGGCCCTGGCCGGGTCGCTGCTCCGCACCCCGGTGTACGTCGCCGAGGCGCAGCTGTTCCTCGGCGCGTCGGAGGAGGCCGACGAGGGCGTGGTGACCCGGCAGGACACCGCCTACCTGCAGCAGCGGATGCAGTCCTACGCGGCCGTGCTGGGCAGCCCGCTGCTCGGCGAGCGGGTCTCCGAGGGCCTCGACCTGGACCTGACCGGCGCCGAGGTGGCCGGGGAGATGACGGTCGAGGTGCCGGCGGAGACGGTGCTGCTCACCGTGCGCGTGCAGGACCCCGTGCCCGAGCGCGCCCAGGAGATCGCCAACGCCGCCGGAGGCGCGTTCTCCGACCTGCTGGCGGAGCTGGAGGACGCGCCGGGCTCCACCGTCGACACCGTGCAGGTCAGCACCATCCGGCCGGCGGCGCTGCCGACCACCCCGACCGCGCCCACCACGGGGGTCCTGCTCGCCGTCGGCGCGCTGCTCGGGCTGGCCGTCGGCGTCGCGGTCGCGTTCGTGCGCGAGTCGATGGACGACACCGTCCGGGACGTCGACGAGCTCGCCGCCGCCGGCGTCCCGGCCCTCGCGGTCGTCCCGCGGCGCGACCGTCGGCGTCGGGGTGAGGGGCTGGGCGCGGAACGTGGCGAGGCGCTGCGCCGGATCCGTGCCCACCTCGGGGACCGCCCCGGGCGCCGCACCGCGGCACCGCGCACCGTCACCGTGCTCGGCCCGACGGCGCGAGCCGACGGCGCCGCGCTGGGCTGGGACCTGGCCGGGGTGTTCGCCGCCGCGCGGTTGCGCACGGTGCTCGTCGAGGCCGACCTGTGGGCCCCCCGGGCCGCCGGGCTGCTGGGCCTGCCGGAGCAGACCCCCGGCCTGGCCGAGGTGCTGGCCGGTCGCCTCGCCGTCGCCGAGGCGCTGCGCCCGGGCCCGAACGGCCTGCGGGTGCTGCCGGCCGGGCGGGCGCCGGACGCGGGGGGCGAGGACCTCCTCGACGGCCCCCGGATGGCCGAGGTCCTGGCCGAGGTCTCCGGCGACGCAGACGTCACCATCGTCGTGCCCCCGCCGCTGGACCAGCGCTCGGGAGCCGCGTCGCTGACCACGCTGAGCGACGGGGTTGTCCTGGCCGTCCGGGCCGGCGGGACGACACGACGCGAGCTGCACGACGTCACCTCCCTCCTGCACACGCTCGGTGCGCCGCTGGTCGGCGCCGTCCTGGAGTCCTCCGACCGGGCGGTCCCCCGCCGGGTCAGCTGACCGCGGCCACCTCGACCCGGCCGCGGCCGGCGCGCTTGGCCGCGTACAGGGCGGCGTCGGCGGCCGCATAGAGCTCCTCCAGCCCGATGGCGTGCGTGGGGGCGTGGGCCACGCCCAGGCTCACCGAGATCGCCAGCAGGGTCCCGTCGGGCAGCACCAGGGGCGCGGCCCGGACGGCGTCGAGCACCTCGGCGGCCCGGCCGGCGGCCACGTCCGCCGGGCAGTCGGGCAGCAGGACGGCGAGCTCGTCACCGCCGGTCCGGCTGAGCACGGCGTCCCCGGCGCGGACCACCGAGCGCAGCACCGCGGCGATGTGCACCAGGGCGTCGTCCCCGACCGGGTGGCCGTGCTCGTCGTTGATCGCCTTGAACGAGTCGACGTCCACCAGGACCAGCGAGGTGCCCCGCGGTGCGACCGGGGCGGCCAGCGCCGTGCTCAGCGCCGCGTTCAGCACCCGCCGGTTGGCCAGCCCGGTGAGCGAGTCGGTGGCGGCCTGCTGCTGGAGCTGGGCCACCAGCCGGTCCTGGGTCTCCCCGGCGCGCACGAGCATCGTCGCCATGACCACCAGCACGGCGCCGAAGAAGCTGAGGTCGCTGACCGCGTGGCCGGCCGGCTGGAGGTGGAACAGCACCACGGCGTCCCCGGCCAGCGCGGTTGCGGTCACCAGGGCCACCGCGGTGCGGCGGAGCTGGACGCCGGCCCAGAGCACCGGGAAGGCGAGGAACGCCTGGCCCCCGGCGGAGGGGTCGCGGGTGACCCAGTTCATCCCGCAGCACAGCACGACGCCGAGGAGGGCGATGAGCACGTAGCCGCCGCGGGCGTCGACCCGGGCCGGGTCGGTGCGCCGGAAGGCCAGGGCCAGGACGGCGAGCAGCGCTGCGCACACCCAGGAGGCGGCCACACCCCGCGCCGTCACCGCGTTGGGCCCGAACAGCGAGAAGACCAGCAACGTCACCGCACAGACCAACAGCACCGGGACGGCGGTCCGCGCCGCCGCCCGAGGGGCTCGCGCCCTCATCCGCTCGTTGATCTGCACCCCCAGGTGATCGGCAGCCAGGGAGGTCTGCTGCTGGCCAGGCTGGGCCGGCCGCCCCGGACGGGTGAGTGCAGGCCACCGACGACGACGGGCCCCCCACCGCAGTGGGGGGCCCGCCGTCGTCGATCGTGCGGAGGTCAGTGCCTCAGCTCGGGCCGGCCCTGCACCCGAGCTGAGGCACCGGCGGTCAGCGCAGCCAGGTGCCCAGCAGCTGGCGCAGCAGCGAGGTCAGCTTCTTCACCACGCTGCCACCGGTGCTCGGCGCCTTCTCGGTGACCTGCACCTCGACCGTCGCGGTCGAGCCGGAGGTGACCCCGGTGGCCGTGACCGCGACGGTGCCGGTGTCCACGGAGCCCGGGACGCGCACCCGGACCGTCGCAGCACCCTCGGCGTCCGTCGTGACCTGACCCAGCCGCCGGCCGTCCACGGTCACCTCGACCCGCTCCGAGGGGCCGAAGCCGCTCACCGAGAAGGTCACCAGGTCGCCGCGGCTGAAGGTCGACGGCGAGACCGCCACCTCGGCCGTCGGCTCCTGGGGCTGCTCGGAGGCGTCCCCGACGGTGACCCGCCCGGTGAACTCGTCCGGGCTGAGCGGGGAGTTCTCCTCCAGGTAGGCCTGGAAGGAGTCGAAGTCGATCAGACCGGTCTGCTCCGTGGTGCCCTCGGCGAAGGTGGTGAAGTTGTCGCCGCCGGAGGCCAGGAAGCTGTTGGTCGCCACCCGGTAGGTGCCGTCGAGGTCGATCGGCTCCCCCGAGATCCGGATGCTGTCGACGATGATCCGCTCACCGGGGGCCGCCTCCGGGTCGTAGGACCAGGTCAGCTCCTCCGAGGTGCCCAGCGCCAGGAACGGCCGCGAGCTGCCCTCAGGCTGCCACTGCTGCTCCAGCACCTGCACCAGCTGCGCCCCGGTCAGCGAGACGACGACCAGGTCGTTGGCGAACGGGGTGACCTCGTTGGCCTCGGCCAGCGTGATCTCACCGTCCTCGCCGTAGAGCAGGTCGGCCCGCAGACCGCCGGGGTTGACCAGGCCGAGGTCGGCCGGCTCGATCGCACTGTCGGCGGCGCCGGCGACGTAGCTGTCCGCGACCAGGCCACCGAGGGCCGAGTACGAACCGCGGTCCTCCAGCGGCTGACCGTCCGGGCCGGTGGTGAAGGCCCGGGTGATGTCGGCCGTGACCGACCCGACGACCTGGCTGCCGACCTCCTCGGCGATCGCCTCGGCGGCCGCGACCGTCTCGGCGACCTCGGCCACGCGCGGGTAGGCGGCGACCAGCTCGTCCTCGGGCACCTCGGTCAGGGCCAGGTTCTCCACCGTCGAGGCGGTGACCTCGTCGGTCGACTCGTCGTAGCTGAGCACGATCCGCCCGAGGTCCGCGGCGTAGGAACCGGTCTGGATCACCGGACGGGTCTCGTCGGTGCCCGGGACCGGCGCCTGCCACGCGTAGGTCTGGTGCGTGTGGCCGGTGAAGATCGCGTCCACGTCGGCGTCCACGCCGTTGACGATCGCGGCGAACGCGGTGTCGGCGGCGAGCTCGGCCTCCAGCGTGCTGGTGGCCTCACCCTGCGGCGCGCCCTCGTGGGCGACCAGGACGATGACCTCGGCCTCGTCCCCGACCCCGTCGGTGAGCTCGTCGGTCACCCGGTTCACGGCCTCGACCGGGTCGCCGAACGTGATGCCCTCGATGCCCGCCGGGGAGACCAGCGAGCTCGTCTCCTGGGTGACGACGCCGATGACCCCGACGGTGACGCCGGCGGCCTCCACCAGTTCGTACTCCGGCAGCACCGGGTCACCGTCGGTGCCGTAGACGTTGGCGCCCAGGTAGTCGAAGTCGGCCAGACCGCTCTCGCCGTCGACCCCCACCCGGCCGGTCAGGTCGGCGAAGCCGCGGTCGAACTCGTGGTTGCCCACGGCGGAGGCGTCCAGCCCCATCTCGTTGAGCACCTCGATCGTCGGCCGGTCCTGCTGGCTGGAGGAGACGAACGGCGAGGCGCCGATGTTGTCCCCGGCCGACAGCAGGACGGTCGCGTCGACGTCGTCCCGGGCCCGCTGCTGCTCGATGGTGCCCGCGAGGGCCACCGCGTCGCCGAGCCGGCCGTGGAAGTCGTTGATCCCCAGCAGCTGCAGCTCGGTGGTGCCGTCGTCCTCACCACCGTCACCGCCACCGACGCCCTCCTCGCCCAGGTCCAGGCCGACGACGATCGGGTCGTGGTCGGAGGACCGGAACGGGTCGTCGTCGTACCAGCCCGGGTAGCCGTCGTACTGGTAGCCGTAGGACTCGACGGAGTTGATGTTCCAGATGTCGACGCCGGTGACGTCGGTGACCAACGCCGGCGAGCCGAACGCGTGGTCCAGGGAGCCGACCCGGCCGCTGAAGACGTAGGTGCTCTCGCCGGTCTCCGCCCCGAGGTTGGTGTAGCCGGCCGCGACGAGGACGTCGAGCGGGTCCTCCATCGTGTAGCTGTTGAAGTCACCGATCAGCAGGGTGGCGTCGGGCGCGCTCTCCAGCGAGTCGACGAAGGCGACCAGCCGCTGCGCCTCGGCGACGCGGGTGGCGTTGGCGTTGCCCTGGCCGTCGCCGGTGTCCTCGTCGCCCTCCGGCGCCGAGCCCTTGGACTTGAAGTGGTTCACGACGACCGTGAACTCCTCACCGGCGGCGCGGAAGGTCTGCGCCAGCGGCTGGCGGGCCAGCCCGGCCCAGACGTCGTCGGTGTCGACCACCGACTCACCCACCAGCTCGACCGCGGCCGGCTGGTAGATGAAGGCGTTGCGGATGACGTCCTGGTCCTCGACCGGCGGCAGCACCGCCGGCGACGGCACGAACGCCCAGCGCTCCTCGCCGGCCGCGGCGTTCAGCGCGGCGGTGAGGGCAGCCAGGGCCTCGTCGCGGTCCTCCCCGAACTTGACCGAGTTCTCGATCTCCTCCAGGGCGACGACCTCGGCACCGAGGGAGTTGATCGCCGCGACGATCTTGGCCTCCTGCTCGGCCAGCTCCGCGGCGTTCTCGGCCCCGCGGGCGTCGCCGCCGAAGCTGGTGAAGTAGTTGAGGACGTTGAACGACGCCACCTGGACGTCCCCGCCGACGACCTCGGGGGCGTCGGTGCGGGGGTTGGCGTCGTCGAAGGACGCCTTGTCGCTGGTCTCCGCGGTGACGACGGTGGCCGGCTGCGCGCGCCAGGCGTCGTACCGGTAGTCCAGGACGTAGGGCACCTCGCCGAAGGAGGCGACCTGGTCACCGACCCGGATGGCGTTCTCCAGGGCGCCGTAGCTCGGCTCGAGGCCGGCGTTGGCGAGGTTGGTGCTGCGGCCGTCGTCGAGCAGGAGCACCCGGGCTGCGTTCGCCGCCTCGTAGGCGATGGCGTCCGCACCCGGCTCGACGACGTCGGTGGCCTGGCGCAGCGGCTCGTCGCCGGGGTTCAGCATGATCTCGCCGAACCGGTTGAGGTTGTAGACCTCGGTGACGGTGAAGGGGCCGCTGAGGGAGATCCGCACGCCCTCCAACGCCTCGCGCTGGGCGGCGTCGGTGCCCGCCCAGTCGACGGCGACCGGGTCGGGCAGGGCGGCGTCCTCGGCGCAGACCGCGACCGCGTCCGCGGTGATCTGGGTGAGGCCCTGGTACTCGGCGACCTCGCCGGTGACCTGGACGGCGTCACCGATCTCCAGGCCGTCGGTGGCGCCGAAGACGTTGACGGCGGTCGAGGCCGCGCCCGGGGCCGCCGTCGGGTCCTGCACGTAGACGCTGCCGAAGCCCTCGGGGCTGCTCGTCACCACGCCGGCGACGGTGACCGGGTCGCCCACCAGCGGGCTCTCGTCCCCGGTGCCCTGCACGTCGGTGATGGCGGTGAGGCCGTCGGTGGCGCAGTCGGCCGGCTCGGGGTCGGTGGGATCGGGGTCGGTGGGCTCGACGACCGCGTTCGCCGCACCGAAGGTGTTGGTGTCGGTGACCACCCAGACGCCGTCGATCAGCTGGATCGAGCCGTCGGCGGAGCTGCTGCCCGTCTCGCTGACGCCGACGTCCGTGGACTCCACCGTCTGGGCGCCGAACGTGCCGGTCAGGGTGCCCTCGTAGGAGAGGAACTGCACGACGGTGCCGTCGGGAGCCACCAGGGCGATGGCGTCCGGAGCGCCGTTCTGCAGCCCGGTGAAGTCCACGACCAGGACGCCGGAGTCGCCTACCGCACCAGTGAGGGTCTGGGTGCCGTAGACCGAGCCGTTGCTGCCGTTGACGCCGACCAGGGTCCAACCGGTGAGGTCGGTGCCCGGCGCGGCGGTGACCTCGACGCGCTCGTTGGCGTCGTCCCCGCTGTTGTCGTAGTGGAACTCGCTGATGAACGGGCTGCCCGCGGGCGGCTCGAGCGCCAGTGCGGGCGATGCGCCGAGCAGCGCACCCCCGACGGCGACGGCGGTGACGGCAGCGACCCTGCGCGCTGTCATCGAGTGGGCAAAGGGCACGTGTGGCCTCCGGGTGCGACGGGTCGGTACGACGCCGAGGACTGTCACTCATTCGTGTGAACGCGACGTGTCGACATGAAAGCAGTCAGTCGTCGATACGGACAGGTCCTGTTCACGTCCGTCTGCTCCGGACCGCCCGTCCCCGGGGGGACCGACGTCTCAGTCGCCGTGGAGCAGGTCGGCCACCGCCTGGGTGACCGCCCGGGCGGCACCGTGCGCCGCGACCGCCGGCCCCGGCGCCCGCTCAGCGTCGACCGACATGCCCAGCGCGACGAGGACCGCGTCGGGCCGGGCCCGGTGGAGCCGGTCGAGCCACGCCGTCTGCCAGGGGCTGCGGTAGGCGTCCCGCACGGCGACCACCACCGGCCGGCCGGCCGCTGCGGTGACCACGTCGTCGGCCGAGACGCCGTCCTCGGTCACCGTCTGCAGCCCGGCCAGCAGGCCGTGCTCGGCCAGCGGCCCGGCCAGGCTCCAGGCGGCGTCCCCGACCGCCAGGTTGGTCCCGGCGCGCAGTTCGGCCACGACCGCCGGCCCGGTGAGCGGCGCGACGTCGTGCGGCTGGAGGGCGGCCCGGGCAGCGGTCCGCCCGGTGCCCGGGTCGGTCGCCGGGGGCTCGGGGCGCTCGACATCGGCCAACCGCCGTCGCAGCGCGGTCACCCGGGCTGCGGCTTCGCGCAGCCGGTCCTCGGCCAGCGTGCCGTCGGCGACGGCCGCCCGCACCGCCGTCCGGATCGCCGCGCAGTGCTCCTCGCCGTCCTCGGCACCCAGCAGCAGCAGGTCGGCGCCGGCGGCCAGGGAGAGGACGGCCGCCCCGGCCAGCCCGTGCGCGGCCCGGACCCCGGCCATGTCGAGCGCGTCGGTGACCACGACCCCGGTGAAGCCGAGCTCGTCCCGGAGCAGGTCGACCAGCAGCCGGCGGCTGAGCGTCGCCGGCGCCGCGTCCAGCGCCGGGAAGACGACGTGCGCGGTCATCACCAGGTCGACCCCCGCGCGGACGGCGGCGGCGAAGGGCGGCAGCTCCCGCGCCCGGAAGGTGGCCTCGTCGGCGTCGATGACCGGCAGGCCGAGGTGCGAGTCGACCGTGGTCGACCCGTGCCCGGGGAAGTGCTTGACGGCAGCGGCGATGCCGGCGGCCTGCAGCCCCCGGACGAAGGCCACCCCGTGCCGGGCGACCAGCGCGGGGTCGGCGCCGAACGAGCGGACGCCGATGACCGGGTTGCGCACGTCGCTGTTGACGTCCACCGACGGCGCGAGGTCGACGTCCACCCCCACCCGGCGCAGCTGCGCGCCGATCCCGGTGGCCACCGCGGTGGTCAGCGCCTCGTCGTCCACCACGCCGAGGGCGGCGTTGCCCGGCCAGCTGCTGCCCACGGTGTACTCCAGGCGGGTCACGTCCCCGCCCTCCTCGTCCAGCGCCACCAGCACGTCACCCCGCACCGCCCGGGCCGCCGCGGTGATCGCCGCGATCCGCTCGGTCACCGGCGGGCCCTCGCCGGTGAGGTTCTGGCCGTACAGGCAGACCCCGCCGAGGCCGTCGTCCAGTGCGTCGGCGACCCAGGCCGGGAGCGTCGGACCGGTGAAGCCCGGCATCAGGCAGGCGTTGACCAGCCGGTCCAGGTCGGGCGTGCTGCGGGGCTCGGTGGCCATCCTGCGGAGCTCCTCGTCGGGGGAAAGGTGTGCGGCCGTGTCGGTCACGACGGGGTGGGCACCCGGCGGTGCCCGTTCGCCGCGACGCGGTCCCGCACGGCGAGCGCGGCCCCGATCGGGGCCACCGGCACCCCGTCGGGCACCAACTGGACCCGGTCGGCGATCCGCAGGCTGTCCAGGAACGGCGAGCCCGAGGCCTGCCGCCGGGACTGGTGCGCCACCGCAGCCAGCAGCGGGACGCCCACCTCGGCGACCCCGCCACCGAGCACCACGTGCTCGACGTCGCAGGTGAGCACCAACAGCCGGACGGCAGCGGCGACCGCCCCGGCGAAGGCGTCCCGGACCTGCACGGCGGCCGGGTCCCCGGCGGCGGCCGCCTCGAACAGCTCCACCGCGGCGGGCCGGCCGGTGCGGCTCGGCCAGGCCGCGCCCAGCGCCGCCCCGGAGGCGTAGAGCTCCAGGCACCCACGCTGGCCGCACGGGCAGCGCGGGCCCGCCGGGTCGTGCGGGATGTGCCCGATCTCCCCGGCGCCGCCGCGATGGCCGCGGCGCAGCTCCCCGCCGAGCAGCAGCCCGGCGGCCACCCCGGTGCCCAGGGAGAGGAAGGCGAGGTCGCCGCCCAGGCCGAGCACCCGGGCCGCGCCGACCGCGGCGACGTTCAGGTCGTTCTCCACGGTCACCGGCACGCCCCCCAGCCGGTCGGCCAGCAGCAGGGCCAGCGCGACCGGCTGCTCTGAGATCCCGAGGTTGACCGCATGGGAGACCTCGCCGGTCAGCGGGGCGACCAGGCCGGGCACCCCGGCGCCGACTCCGGCCAGCCCGGCCGGCGCGATCCCGGCGGTGTGGCACAGCTGCCCCACCACCTCGGCCGCGGCACCGACCACGCCCTCGGTGCCCGGTCGGCTGGGCACCCGCACGCTGGCCCGCACCGTCGCGGCGTCGTCCAGCAGCACCCCGAGCACCTTGGTGCCGCCGATGTCCAGCCCGACGCTCCACCCGCTCGCACCTGTCCGGAGGGGAGCCACCTCCTCGCCTGCCCGCAGCGCGGTCACCCCTTCACCGCCCCGGCCACCAGACCGGAGCTCATCCGTCGCTGGACGAACAGGAAGAACAGGATGACCGGCACGGTGATCACCGCCGCTCCGGCCATGACCACCCCCCAGTCGGTGGCCCGGTTGGCCTCGACCAGGCCCTGCAGCCACAGCGGCAGGGTCCGCTCGGCCGGGTCGGTCATCACCACCAGCGCGAGGGTGTACTCGTTCCACGCCTGCAGGAACCCGTAGACGCCGGAGGCGACCAGCCCCGGGGCCAACAGCGGGAAGGTGATCCGGAAGAAGGCCCCGGTCCGCGACAGCCCGTCCATCATCGCGGCCTCCTCCAGCTCGATCGGCACGCCGCTGACGAAGCCGCGCAGCATCCAGATCGTGAACGGCAGGACGGCGGCGACGTAGACGATCGACAGGCCCACCACCGAGTTGACCAGCTGCCAGGTGTCCAGCATCTGGTACTGGGAGATGAACAGCCCCTCGGCCGGGATCATCTGCACGACCAGCACCGTCACGATGAAGCTCTTGCGGCCGCGGAACCGGAACCGGCTGATCGCCAGCGCCGCGACGAACGCGAAGAGGATCGCGGCGGCCAGGGTCAGCCCGGTGACGGCCAGGGAGACCCTGAAGGCGTCGTAGAACGACGGGTCGGTGAGCACCCGGCGGAAGTTCGACAGGGTGCCGCCGAAGGGCAGGAACGACGGCTCCGGGGTGCGCAGCCGGTTGGTCGGCAGGAACGCGCTGTTGATCATCCAGTAGACCGGGAAGACCCAGACCAGCGCGGTCAGGACCGCCAGCACGCCGAGCAGCCGGCGGGTCGTGGTGCCCCGGCGACGCGGACGACGCCGGGCGGGCACCTCCCGGGCCCTGGCCGGCACCGCGGTGGCCGGCGGCGGGACGACGGAGGTCACGCCTCCTCCTCGCGCAGCATCCGGCGGATGTAGGCGGTGGTCAGCACCAGCGTGATCACCAGCATGATCGTGGCCATCGCCCCGGCCATCGAGAACTCCTTGGACAGCGAGTAGATGTAGGTGCCCAGCAGGTGGGTCTCCCGGGTCGGCGCGCCGGCCCGCTGCAGCACGTGGATCTGGGTGAACACCCGCAGGTCCCAGATCACCTGCAACAGGGCCACCACGAACAGCACCGGCTTGATCATCGGCAGCGCCAGCCCCCACAGCCGCTGCCAGCTGCTCGCCCCGTCGAGCTGGGCGGCCTCCATGCACTCCTCGGGCACCTGCAGCAGCCCGGCGTAGACGGTGAAGACGACGAACGGCACGCTCATCCAGACCACGATCACCGTGGCGACCGCGTAGAAGGACAGCGGCTCGATCAGCCACGAGTGGCCGCGCTGCCCCTCCATCCCCAGCGGCCCGGCCAGCACCCAGTTGACGACGCCGTACTGGGAGTCGAACAGCCACTGCCAGACGGTCATCGTGGCCAGCACCGGGGTGCCCCAGGCCAGCAGCATGCCGACCTGCAGGGTGATCCGGGCGCCCCGGCCGACCTTGGTCATCAGCACCGCCAGGGCGATGCCCAGCGCCATGGTCAGCGCCGCGTTGACCAGGCAGAAGGCGATCGACCGGGCGATCACCCCCCAGACGTAGGGGTCGGAGAGCAGGGTGGCGTAGTTGTCCAGGCCCACCCACTCGGCCGGGCGGCCGAACTGCTGGGCCAGGCCGTACTCCTGGAACGAGAACACGAACTGCCGGACCAGCGGGTAGCCCAGGCCCACCGCGAGCGGGACCAGGGCCGGGACGAGCAGGAGGTAGGGCCCCAGGCGGGAGCGGAGCGGTCTCCGCCGACGCCGGGGGGTCGCGGGGCTGCTCCCGGTCGCCGGGTGCGGTGTGCGGGGCGCGGCGGGCGCGGTCGTCGCAGGTGCGGGTGGCGCGGACATGGGGGCTCCTGGATCCGGGCAGGACCGGGCCGGGGGACGCGATCGCGGCGCGTGGGCACCGGACGGCGGGCGGGCGCGATCGCGCCCCCGGCGGACGAGGTCAGGCGGTCAGTTGAGCGTGTCGGTGATCAGCTCGTCCGCCTCGGCCGCGGCCGTGGCCGGGTCGGTGCCGCTGGCGATCTCCTGGAAGAGGTCCTCCAGGATCCGGGCGCCTTCGACGTCGGCCCACTTCTCGGCCGGCGGCGTCAGCTCGGCGTCGACCGCCGCGGCCAGCGCCGCCTGGGCGTAGACGTCGTCGCCGAGCGCGTCGGCGTACTCGGTGTTGCCCGGGATCAGCCCGTTCTCGGCCAGCATCGTCTGGTACTCGGGGCTGAAGATGATCCGCAGCAGGTCCCGGGCCAGCTCCTGGTTGCCCGACTTCGCCGGGATGCCGATGTTCGAGCCACCGGCGAACACCGGCGCGACCGAGCCCTCCTCCAGACCGGGGAGGGCGAAGATGCCGGTCTTCTCCTCGTTGCAGGCCTGCTGCTCGGCCAGCAGCGCCTTCGCCGCCTCGGACTCGTCGTCGGCGGCCACGCCCTTGTTGCACTCGGGCAGGTCGATGCTCCAGCGGGCCCACGTCGGAGCGGAGAACATGGCCGCTTCTCCGTTGTTGAAGGCGATCCACGGCTCGTTGGAGTCGGCGTCCCGCGGTGCGCTGGTGGCGGTGGCGAACAGCTCCTGGACCGCGGCCAGCCCCTCCTGCGACTCGGGGCTGGACAGCGCCCCGGTCCACTCGCCGTCCTCCTCGACGGCCAGCTCGCCGCCGTGGCTGTTCAGCCAGGCGACGCCGTTGTACCAGTCCTGGCCGGGCAGCCAGAACCCGGAGAAGCTGGGCGCCCCGGTCGGGTTGGCCTGCTGGAGGGTCTGGGCGACCTCGGTGAACTCGGCCAAGGTGGTGGGCACCTCGACCCCAGCGGCGGCGAAGAGCTCCTTGTTGTAGAAGACCGCGCGGGCGCCGGAGTAGTAGGGCACCGCGTAGAGCGTGTCGTCGACCGTGCCGGCGTCGACGAAGCCCTGCAGCAGGTCGTCACCGCCGAGCTCGTCGTACATGTCGCTGATGTCGCTGAAGGCACCGGCGTAGGTGAACGTCGGGCTCTGCGTGTTGCCGATCTCCACCAGGTCCGGCGTCTGGCTCTCCGACGTCAGTGCCGTCTGCAGCCGAGGGACGAGCCCGTTCCAGTCCTGCTCCTCGATCACCAGGGTCGAGTCGGGGTGCTGGGCCTCGAAGGTCTCGACCAGGTGGTCCCGCAGCTCCTGCGGGGTGTCGGAGCCGGCGAGCCACAGCCGCACCTCTCCCCCGCCGCCACCACCCTCGTCACCTGCGGCGTCCCCGCCGCCGCAGGCGGTCAGCGCCAGCATCCCGACAGCCAGAGCGGCCAGGCCGCTCGTGCGTACGCTCTTCATGTTGGGGTTCCTTCCCGATGCGGGGACGGTGCCGGACAGCGCCGTTCCAGGGGGCGTGCTCTCCCGACGTGCAGGAGGTCGGCTCGGGGTCGTCGCCTGGGTGCACCACCACCCAGGTCGCGTGACCGCGTTCGCGAGGTCACGTGACCCCGAGCTGACCGGACAGCACGAGCACGGCGGCCCCGGACAGGGCACCGTGCTCGCCGAGCGAGGTCATCCGCAGCTGGACGTGGCTGCTGACGACCGGGATGGTGCGTTCGCGCAGGGTGGCCAGCGCTGCGTCGCGCAGGGGTCCACCCAGCAGTTCCTCCGGGCCGCAGAGCACGACCTCGGAGAGGTTCAGGGCGCTGACCACCGGGGCCAGCACGATGCCCAGCCGGCGGCCGACCGAGGCCAGCGCGTCGTTCCGGCCGGCTGCGTCGAGCCCGGCGATCCGCCGGCGCATCGCCGGCACGGACAGCACCGTCTCCAGGCAGCCGCGGCGCCCGCAGGCGCAGAGCTCGGGGCGGCCGAGCGGGGCCCGGTCGTGCTCGTCGCGCTCGTCGAGGGCGGTGACGTGCCCGAGCTCACCGGCGGCGTGCTCGTTGCCCTGGACGAGGGCGCCGTCCAGCACGATGCCGGCGCCCACGCCACCGCCGACGGTGAGCACGAGCAGGCCGTTGCCGGAGGCGCCACCCCAGGTGAACTCCCCCAGCGCGGCGGTGTCCGCGTCGTTGGCCACGTGCACCGGCAGCTCCAGCGCCGCGCTCAGCTGCTCGGCCAGCGGCAGGTCGTACCAGCCGCGGTTCGGGGCCTGCAGCACCCGGCCGGAGAGGTCGATGACGCCCGGGGAGCCCACGCCCACCCCGAGCACCGGGCGGGTGGTCGCCGCCACGAGCTCCCGGCAGAGCCCCAGCAGCACCTCGACGGCCGCGGCGCCGGTGCAGCCGCCGACCGGCGCCGTCCGGCGCTCCCGGACGGCGCCGGAGAGGTCGAGCACCGCACCGTGCACCCGCTCGTCGTCGGCCAGGTCGACGGCGACGATCTGGAAGGCCTCGGCGTCCAGGCCGACCAGCGTGCCGGGCTTGCCGACCTTGCCGTCGGCCTGCTGGCCCAGCTCGGTCACCAGGCCCTGGGCGAGCAGGGAGGCGACGAGGTCGGAGATCGTCACCCGGGTCAGCCCGGTCGCGCGGGCCAGCTCGGCCCTCGACCGCGGCCCGGCGTGGAAGAGCAGCTGGAGCACCATCGAGCGGTTGCTCGCCCGGGCGTGCTCGGGCAGCACCTTGGCGGTGGAGCGCAGCGCTCGCCTGGGCTGCGGGGGGTCTGCGACGGCGGTCACATTTGTTAGGCAACCGTCCTTACAAACAACTGTCAAGGGGGTGGCGCGCCCGTGAGCAGAACGCAACGCCCCGGTGACCTGGGTTGAGCCACCCCCGTGCGCAGGGGCGGACCGAGCCGCACATGAGAGACTCCTGGACCCACGATCCGTGGGTCCAGGCGTCCGGGATGTCCTGAGACATCACATGGCGGAGGGCGTGGGATTCGAACCCACGAAGAGCTGTGAACTCTTAGCGGTTTTCAAGACCGCCGCCATCGGCCACTAGGCGAGCCCTCCCGGCGGTCCGAGGCTAGCGCCCCGGCCTGGAACGGGTCCGGCCCCGCCCCGCAGAAGCGGGACGGGGCCGGAGTGGTGCAGCGAGCGGGATTACTGCGCGCGGCGACGCGAGGCGACGAGCAGGCCGCCACCGGCCCCGAGGGCCAGCACACCGGCACCGATGAACGGCAGCGGCGAGAAGCCGGTGAAGGCCAGGACGGCGGTGCCTCCGGAGACGGTCACCTCGACGACCAGGTTGCGGACGTTGCCGTTCGCGTCGACACCCGAGGCGACCAGGTGGTGGACGCCGTCGGTCAGGTCCTTCGGCACGGTCACCGTGGCAGTGAAGGTCCCGTCGGCGAGGACGGTGACCTCACCGAGCTTGACCGGGTCGGAGTAGATGATCAGCTCGACGGTGGAGCCGGGCAGGTAGCCCGTGCCGGAGAGGGTGATCTTCTCGCCGGCGACGATCTTGGCGTCGGCGTCGTCGCTGACCAGCACACCGTCGGCCTTGGGCAGGGCAGCCGGGATGGCCGAGGCCGGGACGACGACGGTCGCCTTCTCACCGAAGACGCCCGCACCGAGGTTGCCGCCGGCGTCGATGCCGCGGACCCCGAACTCGTAGCTCACGCCGGCCTTGACGGCCACCGTGCAGGACGTCGCGGTCGCGGACGCGGTGGTGCACAGCACGACGTCGGCACTGCTCTGGGCACCGGCCGGGATGGCGAAGGCCTCGTACCCGACGATGCCGCTGGCGTCGGCCGGCGGGGTCCAGGAGATCCGGAGCGCAGTGAGGCCGACCGATGCGGTGACGCCGGCCGGAGCAGCCACCATGCGGTACGGCGTGACCTTCACGGGGGCGCTGGCGGCGCCGTTGCCGTCAGCGCTGACCGCACGCAGGGCGACCGAGTACGTCTGGAGGTTGGTGAGGCCGGTGAGCGTCGCGGTCAGGTCGTCGTTGTTGGTGAAGCCCGGGGTGAAGGTCGTCCACGAACCGCCGTCCAGCTGGTACTGCCAGCTCGACGGCACGGCAGTGCCCTGGGCGCCCGGGGTGAAGCGCAGCTTGGCGGTGGTGTCACCGGTCTCCACGTAGCTGGAGATCACCGGTGCGCTCGGTGCGGTCACGACCGGGTCGACAGTGGTGCAGGTGTACGAGCCGCTGATGACGCCCGCGCCGGTCACCGGCGATGCGGTGGCGGCCGCGGAGTCGGTCCCTCCGCCAGTGCTCGGAGAGTCGGCACCGTCGCCACCCTTCGCGCTCACCACGAAGCCGTTGGCACCGGTGACCACGGACGCCGAGCCACCGCCGCCGCCATAGGTCAGGACGACCGCCGAATTGTTCGGGTCGAGGGTCTCGACGCCGTCCAGCCCTGCGGTGTTCGCGACGCCGGAGGCGTTCGTGCCACCGGTGCCCACCTGCGGGACGGTCCCGTCGGCGTCCCCGCCCTGGTTGCCGGCGTAGAGCTGGAAGACATCGCCGTCCGCCGCCGTCGTCGAGGTGGCGACGCGGCTGCCGGAGACGCCCGCGCCGGGGGTCCCACTGGTGTCGCTGCTGCCACCGGCCGCGCCATCGAGCACCCAGTCGACGGTGCAGGAGCCCGCCATGGTGATCTGGCTGGCGCCGGCGTGGTCGACGTTCGCCGCCGGGTCGGTGGAGAAGGTCTGGGTCGTCGTCGCGGCCGAGGCGATGCCGGTGACGCTGAGGACTGCGGTGGACAGGCCGATCGCCGTGACGGCCAGCAGGCCGGCTGCACGACGGGACGGGGACGTGAGACGCACGTCGATCTCCCAGGGGAAGGGTGCCCGGAACGCCGGGCGCGTCTACCCGGAGGTCCGGGTGCTGCACGGAACCTGGCACCGACCTGGGTGCCGACCGTGCGCCGCCGAGCCGGTGGTACGTGCCGTTATCAAACCGTGACCTGTTGTGGACGGACGACTTGTTGGGCAGCTACTTACAACCACCTGGCGAGAAGCCCGTGCACTCATCGGCGCGGCCTTGGCAGAACCGCACGATCAATCGATGGATCGTCGTGGAACGCCCGATGGGGCATGATGGGACCGCTGGCGGTGTTCCACCCACTGATGGTCCGCGCACGCGCGCGTCGACCTCCCACCGCCTGATCCCTCAGCGAAGGACACTCCCTGTCTGTGACCGTCCCCCCGCAGTCCCCCACCCGTCGCCGTGAGCGCAGCGCCTCCCGCGAGAACGCCGCCCGTGACGCCGACCGGATCGCCGCGCGCGACGAGAAGCGTGCCCAGCAGATCTGGGTGGACGGCGCTGCTCCCGAACTCCCCTCCCGGGCCACCCGCCCGGAGAAGGTGGTCTTCCACCTCGGCCCGACCAACTCCGGCAAGACCTACGAGTCGCTGCAGGCGCTGGCCGCCACCGGCTCGGGCGTCTACGCCGCCCCGCTGCGCCAGCTGGCCCACGAGGCCTACGCCAAGCTCTCCGCCCAGCTCCCAGCCGGCACCGTGGGCCTGTCCACCGGCGAGGAGGAGATCGACCCGAACGCGGCGATCGTCTGCTGCACCGTGGAGAAGGCCCCCGACCGCGGCGAGCTGCTCGTCCTTGACGAGTCGCACTGGGTCACCGACCCCGACCGCGGCCACCACTGGGCGCGGCTGCTGCTGACCGGCGAGTACCGCGAGATGCACCTCATCTCCGCCGCCGAGGCCTACCTGGTGCTCAAGCCGCTGGTCACCGACGCCCAGCAGGTGCAGGTCGTCAACCACAAGCGGCTCTCGCGCCTCGACGTCCTCAAGGCACCGGTGCGCACCGACGCCGTCCGCCCGCAGACCCTGGTCGTGGCCTTCTCCCGCAAGGCCGTCTACGCCGTCGCCGCCGAGCTGGACCAGCACCGGCCCGGCAAGGTCGGCGTGCTCTACGGCGCGCTGCCGCCGGCCACCCGCCGCCAGGTCATCGACCGGTTCACCCGCGGCGAGTTCGACGTGCTGGTGACCACCGACGTCATCGGCCACGGCATCAACGTGCCGGCCACCACGGTGCTGTTCGCCGAGACCACCAAGTTCGACGGCCAGGAGCTGCGCCCGCTGCGCACCTGGGAGGTCGCCCAGATCGCCGGGCGCGCCGGCCGGTACGGGCTCACCGGGCACGGCCAGACCGGCATCCTGATCGGCGTCGCCGGGCTCAAGCCGGTCGGCGCGCTGGTCGGTGCCGGTGCCGCGGTCGCCCGTGGCGACGAGATGAGCGACCTGCCCAAGCGCCGGCCCCGCCTCCGCCCGGAGCTGGAGGACCTCGGTGCGTTCGAGGCGGTCGACCTGCCCGAGGCGCTGACCCGCTGGATGGCCTGGGCGCGGGTCGCGACCCAGGACGAGGGCATGACCGCCGACGACGTCACCGGCCTGGTGCTGCGGGTGCACGCCCTGCTGCCGATGCTGCGCGGGCCGCTCGGCGAGGCCGGCGACCTGCAGACGGTGTGGCGGCTGATCAACCTCGCCATCGACTACAACCCGCCGCGGCGCACCCGCTGGCTGGTGCTGGCCCGGGCCGCCCTGCAGCACGCGATCGGCCTCCCCGTGCCGGTCGAGACCGTGCTCCCCGAGTACCCCGTCAAGGGCTCGGTCGAGGAGTACGAGCAGGCCGCTGCCGCCGCGCGGGACGCCCAGACCCTGCTCCGCCAGTTCCCCGGCGTGGCCGGGCTGGACAGCGACGACGCCGCCGAGCTCGAGGAGGCGTGCGCCGAGACGATCACCGAGCTGCTGCCCGACGCGATCGCCATCGGCCGCTCGGGCACGTGCACCGAGTGCGGCACCTCGATCGCCCCGTGGTTCACCACCTGCCGCCCGTGCAGCGGCCCGCGGGCCGGGCGCGGCGCCGCCGAGCGCTCCCGTCCCGCCGGCGGCGGTCGCGGCCGGGCCGGCGCCAGGTCGGGCGATCGCCCGGCGCCGAGCGCGAACACCGGCGGGGGCGCCGGCCGGCGCAACCGCTCCTCCCGGGGGTCGCGCCGGAGCTGAGCGGTCCGGCCGCCGTCACCGGCGGCTGGCCGCCACCGTCTGCGCGGCGTCACGCACCTCGCCGACCAGCTCCTCGAGCACGTCCTCGAGCGCGACCACACCCACGGTCCGACCGCCCTTGTCGCGGACGACGGCCAGGTGGGCGCCCTCCCGCTGCATGGTGGCCAGCACGTCGCGGAGCCCCTGCTCGGTCGTGGCCCCGGCCAGGGGCCGGATCAGCGCCGGGTCGACCGGGGAGTCCCGCTCCGCCAGCGGGACGGCGAGGAAGTCCTTGAGGTGGACGTAGCCCTCGAGGTCGCCGTCGCCGTCCACCACCGGGAATCGGGAGTAGCCGGTGGCCGCGCACACCTCCTCCAGCTCCCCGACGGTGATCCCGGACGGCACGGTGACCAGGTCCGCTGTCGGGATCGCCACGTCGGCGGTGCGCTGCTCGTCGAACTGCAGCGCACCGGTGAGCAGCTGGTGCTCCCGCTCGTCGATCAGGCCCTCGCGGTGCGACTCCCCGATCAGACCGGTCACCTGGTCGCGGGTGAACGTCGAGCTGACCTCGTCCTGCGGCGTGACCCGCAGTGCCCGCAGCACCAGGTTGGCCACCTGGTTGAGCAGCCAGATCAGCGGGTGCAGACCCCGGACGACCCAGTACAGCGGCGGCCCGAGGAGCAGCGCTGCCCGCTCCGGGCCGGCGAGGGAGATGTTCTTGGGCACCATCTCCCCCAGCACCATGTGCAGGAAGACCACGACGGCGAGCGCGATGGCGAACGCGATCGGGTGCACCAGGGCCTCCGGCAGGCCCGCCGCGGCGAAGGGCCCCTCGAGCAGGTGCGCCACGGCCGGCTCACCCACCGCACCCAGGCCCAGTGAGCAGACCGTGATGCCGAGCTGGGCGCCGGCCATCATCAGCGAGACGTTCTCGATGGCCTTCAACGTCGTCCGGGCGCCGCGCACGCCCTCGGCCGCGCGCGGCTCGATCTGGGTCCGCCGGGCGGAGACCAGGGCGAACTCGGCCCCCACGAAGAAGGCGTTGCCGGCCAGCAGCAGCACCGCGAGCAGGATGGCCACGGTGTCGCTCATCGGGCGGTCTCCGTCTCGGTCCGTCGTGCCGAGGCCGCGGTCGCGCCCCCGGTGCGCCGCATCCGCACCCGGTCGACCCGGTGGCCGTCCAGCCGGGTCACCGTCACCGCCACCTCGGTCGGCACGGGGACGCCGTCGGGGTCCGGGTGGGCGACGTCGCGGGCCGGCAGGACGACGCGGTCGCCGACCCGCGGCAGCCGGCCCAGCCGCTCGGTCAGCAGGCCGCCGAGCGTGTCCGTCCCCTCCCCCTCGGGCAGTTCCAGACCGACGGCCTCGCCGGCCTCGTCGGGCCGCAGCAGGCCGGAGAGCACCCAGGACCCGTCCGGTGCCTGGCGCTGCCGGTGGACGGGGGCGTCCTGTTCGTCGTCGATCTCGCCGACGATCTCCTCGATGAGGTCCTCCAGGGTGACGATGCCGGCGGTGCCGCCGTACTCGTCGACCACCACGGCCACCTGCAACCCCGGCTCGCGGAGCGTCTCCAGCAGCGGGTCGAGCTCGACGGTCTCCGGCACCGCGCGCACCGGCACCATCACCTCGCCCACCGTGCGGGTCGCCCGCTGTGCGGCCGGCACCGCCATCGCGTGCTTGAAGTGCACGACCCCGACGACGTCGTCGACGCTCTCCCCCTCGACCGGGAAACGCGCGTGCCCGCTCGACGCGGCGAGCTCCAGCAGGTCGGCGACCGGCTGGTCCGCGCGGAGGAACCGGACCCGCGGTCGGGGGGTCATCACGTCGGCCGCCGTCCGGTCGCCGAACTGGATGGACCGGGCGACGAGATCGGCCGTGCCCACGTCCAGCGTCCCCGCCTGCCCCGACCGGTTGACCAGCGACGCCAGCTCCTGCGGGGCCCGCGCCGAGGCGAGCTCCTCGGTCGGGGTGATGCCCATCAGGCGCAGCAACCGGTTCGCCGACCCGTTGAGGAAGGTGATCAGCGGCCGGGTCGCGGTGGTGAAGGCCCGCTGTGGCCCGGCCACGAACTTCCCCACCCGGGTCGGCTCGGCGATCGCCCAGTTCTTGGGGACGAGTTCGCCGAAGACCATCTGCACCCCGGTGGCGACGGCGAGCGCCACCCCGACGGAGATCGCGGTCACCGCCCCGTCGCCCAGCCCGGTCAGCCCCAGCGGCCCACGCAGCAGCGTGGCCAGCGACGGCTCGGCGATGAACCCGACGACCAGACTGGTCACGGTGATGCCCAGCTGCGCGCCGGAGAGCTGGGTGGACAGCGAGCGCATCGCCGTGACCACACCGGCCGCCCGACGGTCGCCCGCCGCCGCCTCACGTTCCAGGGTGACCCGGTCGGCGGCGATCAGGGAGAACTCGGCCGCGACGAAGACCGCGTTGGCGGCGACGAGGAGGACGGCCGTCAGGAGCAGCAACCACTCGGTCACCGGCGTCCCCGCCGTGTCCGGTCATGGCGCGGCCCTGGGCAGCGCGTGCTCACCGTGGTCCCCTGTTCGTCGTCGTCGATCCGGCGTCCGCACCCGGCTGCACCGCTGCCGGGCGCAACGCCCGAGCGGACCGGGTGGTTCCACGATATGACTGAGGACTCGCCCCCGGCCCGCGCGGTGCTGCGTTGCACGGTGCCGCGGGCCGCGCCACCACCCCCGGACGCCACCACCCACGGAGCCGCCAGGATGACCGCACAGACCCACCGTCGGCGGAGCAGTCCGGCAGCAGACCCGGCCGATCCCCCCGCCGACGCCCCCAGCCGGCTGATCGGGATCGCCTATCGGCTGGAGAACGGCCTGCGGGACCAGCTGGCCCGGGTGGCCCGGCGCCGGGGCTGGCACCCTGCGGCGCTGACCTTCCCCGGCTACGGCGCCAGCGGCCGCGCCCGGGTGCTGGGCCGGGTGCTGCTGGCGCCGGTCGGCACCGACCCGGGGGCCCGGCGGGACATCCCCGGCTGGCGGCGGTTCCTCACCCTCGAGGAGCCCGGCGGTGAGGTGGAGATCGCGCTGGGCGACGTGCGGCGAACCGCCCGGTCCGATGCAGCCGGGCTCGTCGACGTCACCCTGGACGTGGCCCTCCCGCCCGGGCCGGCGCAGGTCGAGCTGCGCGTGCCCGGGCGCGAGCCCGCCCGGGCGACCGTGCACGTCGCCGCGCCGGACGTCCGCCGCGGCGTGGTCTGCGACGTCGACGACACCATCTGGGTGACCGGGCTGCGGCACCCGCTCCGGGCCGCCTGGCGCACCTTCGCCCGGTCCAGCAGCGGGCGCACCGTGGTGCCGGGCATGGCCCTGTTGCTCACCCGGCTGGTCCAGGAGCACCCGCACGCCCCCGTGGTCTACCTCAGCAACGGCCCGTGGAACCTGGCCGGACCGGTGGCCCGCTTCCTGGACCGGAACCGGTTCCCGGCCGGCGCCCTGCTGATGACCGACTGGGGCATCACGCCACGCGCCTGGTTCCGGGACGGCCGGGCCCACAAGCGGAGCTCGCTGGAGCGGCTGTCCACCGATCTGCCCGGGATCCGCTGGGTGCTCGTGGGGGACGACGGCGAGCACGACCCGGAGATCTACCAGGACTTCGCCCGGCAGCACCCGGACCGGGTGGAGGCGATCGCGCTGCGACAGGTCCTGCCGGTCGGCGGTGGGCACGACGGTGGTGAGCCGAGCGGTGCCGTCGGCGAGGTCCCGGTCGTCCGGGCTCCGGACGGCGCCGAGCTGGCCGCCCGCCTGGACACCACGCTCGACCTGCCCCCTGCGACCCCGGCCGGCCCGGAGGCGTGGTTCCTCACCGCCGCCGAGCGCGGCAACGCCGCCACCCGGCTGCGGCCGTGGACCGAGGGCAACCTGGCGCGGCCGATCGTGCACGGCCGCGCCTACTTCCCCGCCCTGGCCGAGGCGCTCGCCGGCGCCGGGCGCGGCGACGTGGTGTTCCTCGCCGGCTGGCGGGGCGACACCGACGAGCTGCTCACCGAGGACGGGCTGACGGTGGGGACGGCGCTGTCCGACGCCGTCCGCCGCGGCGCCCTGGTCAAGGGGCTGATCTGGCGGTCGCACGTGGAGGCGCTGAGCTACTCCGCGGAGGAGAACCGGGGCCTGTCCCGGGACGTCAACGAGACCGGCGGGGAGGTGTTGCTGGACCAGCGGGTCCGGCCGATGGGCAGCCACCACCAGAAGTTCGTCGTCGTCCGGCACCGCGACCGCCCGGCCGACGACGTCGCGTTCGTCGGCGGGATCGACGTGGCGCACAGCCGCCGGGACGACGCCGCCCACGGGGGCGACCCGCAGCCCCGGCCGTTCTCCGACGCCTACGGCGACACTCCGGCGTGGCACGACGTGCAGGTGGAGCTGCGCGGGCCGGTCGTCCGCGAGGTCGAGACGGTGTTCCGGGAGCGGTGGGAGGACCCCGCGGCGCTGTCCCGGATGCCGTGGCACGTGCTGCCCGACCTGCTCCGCGGGCAGGACCGGACGCCGTCGTCCCTGCCCGAGGCGCTGCCGGCACCACCGGGTGAGGGGTCGTGCGCGGTCCAGTTGCTGCGCACCTACCCCAACCGCTGGCCCGGGTACCCGTTCGCCCCGGACGGCGAGCGGAGCGTGGCCCGGGGGTACGCCAAGGCGCTGGCCCGGGCCGAGCGCCTGGTCTACGTGGAGGACCAGTACATGTGGTCCACCGACGTCGCCCGGGTGTTCGCCGAGGCGCTGCGTGCCCGGCCCCGGCTGCACCTGGTGGTCGTCGTGCCCCGGCACCCGGACAAGAGCAGCCCGGTCAGCATCCTGCCGGCGGCCGTCGGGCAGGACCGGGCCCTGGACATGGTGCGGGCCGCCGGTGGGGACCGGGTGCAGGTCTTCGACGTGGAGAACGCGCGCGGCAACCCGGTCTACGTGCACGCCAAGGTCTGCGTGGTCGACGACGTGTGGGCCACGGTCGGCAGCGACAACTTCAACCGCCGGTCCTGGACGCACGACTCGGAGCTGACCGCGGCCGTGCTCGACAGCGAGCGGGACCCGCGGGAACCGACCGACCCGGGCGGGCACGGGGACAGGGCCCGCCGCTTCGCCCGGGAGCTGCGGCTGGAGCTGATGCGCGAACACCTGGGCCGGGCCGACGCCGACGGTGAGCTGCTGGACCCGGAGCGAGCGGTGGCGGTGTTCCGGGAGTGCGCCGCCGCCCTGGACGCCTGGCACGCCGGCGGGCGTCACGGACCCCGCCCCCCCGGCCGGCTGCGGGCCCACCACGTCGAGCGTCCGCCGCTGCGGGAGCGGCTGCTGGCCGCGCCCCTCTACCGCTACGTCATCGACCCCGACGGCCGCCCGCCGCTCCTCAAGGCCCGCCGCAGCATGTGAGGCGTCCTCAGGTCTGCGCTGGGGTCTCCTGGCGCGGAGGCGAGCCCGACCGGTGCGCCCGCACGATGCGCCAGACGCCGATGGTCAGCAGCGGCACCGCGAAGACGGCGATGAAGCCGTAGGCCATCAGGGTGTACCCCTGGGCGACCAGGGCGATGATGCCGACCTGGGACAGCAGCGCCCCGGCGAGCACGACCCCTCCGGTGAACAGCGCCGACTGCAGCCGGGTGAGCCGGCGCCGGCCCAGTTCGGCGAGGGTGTCGTCGACCCGGTCCACGATGGCGTGGGTCGAGCCGGTCGCCGTCTCGATCAGGGTGAAGATGACCACCGCGGCGAACACCGCGACCAGGGCCGGCCCGCCGACCGACTGCAGCATGACCAGCCAGGGCACCTCGGCGCCGAGCACGTCGTCGTCCGGGTAGAAGGCCAGCAGGCACAGGTAGGTGAGCACGAACGGGATGATCGACAGCACCCCGGTGACCAGGCCGCCGAGGACCGCGTCCCGGCGGCGCCGCTGGCGGTGCAGCGTGAACAGCACGGCGGGCATGACGGTCAGGTTGTAGCCGACGTACAGCAGCCCGACCCCGACGGCGGCCAGCGCCGTCGCTCCCTCGCTGTAGGCGGAGGTCCCGCTCATCAGGGTGTCGGTGGTGTCGCCCCAGCGCTGGGTCAGCACGGTGACGGCGAACGCGAGGTAGGCGACGTAGAGCACGACCGTGCCGACCGACTTGGCCTTCTCGATGAAGGCACCGCCGTAGAAGTTGAACAGCGCCACGGCGCCGATGACCAGGACCACGCCGACCCACCCGGGCAGCCCGATGGTCTGCTCGCCGATCGTGCCGGCGGCCGCGGCCATCACCGCGATCACGATGACGACCATGATGAGGAAGAGCACGTCGAAGGCCAGCCAGAACGGCCCGATCAGCGCCTTCATGAACGAGCGGTAGTTGTAGACGTGGAAGGTCCGGGCGAACTCGTAGGCCAGCCCGGACATCAGCGCGAAGCCCAGCAGGACGGCGGCGATGCTCCACAGCCCGAGCACGCCGAAGCGGGCGCCGTACTGCACGACCTCCCGGCCGGTGGCGTAGCCGCCGCCGATCAGCACGGACTGGAAGACCACGGCCGGCAGCACGTAGCGGCCGTACCGCCCGCCCATCAGCCCAGGCCCGGATGACGTCTGGTGGGGCGTACCGGCCATGCGGCTCACCTGCTCGACTCGACGCAGTTCGGGACCTGTCTCGTTCCGGTGGGGGGACGACCCTGCCACGCCGGCCCGTCCGAGACCAGGTTTGCCAAGCCCCGATCGCACGGCCAGGGTGGGGGTCCGCCGCCCGGAGCAGTCCGCCGACGAGGAGCGATGCCGATGGTCCGCGACACCGTGGCCGTGACCTGCTGGCCCCAGGAGCTGCGCCTGCGGGACACCTTCACCATCGCCCGCTCCTCGACCGACACCGAGGAGGTACTCGTCGTCCGGGTCGAGGCCGGCGGCGTGACCGGCCACGGCGAGGGTGCCCCGGTCGCCTACGCGGGCGAGTCGGTGGCCGGCATGGCGACGGCGGTGCAGGACCACGGCGCGGAGCTGCTCGGGCACGACCTACGGGACCTGGAGGGGATCGCCCGCCGGCTCCGCGCCTGGGACGGCCCGCAGGGCGCGAAGATGGCGCTGGACGGCGCGGCGCACGACTGGGCCGGCCGGCACGCCGGGCTGCCGGTGTGGCGGATGCTCGGCCTGGACGGCGTCCAGCCCCCGACCAGCTTCACGATCGGCATCTCCACGGTCGAGGAGACCGTCGACCGGGTGCGCCGGGCGCCGGGCTTCGAGGTCTACAAGGTCAAGGTCGGCGGTCCGGACGACCTGGCGCGGCTGGCCGCGATCCGGGAGGTCTCCCCGGCGCGGCTGCGGGTCGACGGCAACGAGGGCTGGACGCTGGACGGCGTCCGTGAGCTGCTGCCGCAGCTGCGGCAGCTGGGCGTGGAGATGATCGAGCAGCCCTTCCCGCGCGCCGACCTGGACGCCTACGCCCGCTACCGGGAGCTCCCCGACCGGCTGCCGGTCTTCCTCGACGAGAGCTGCACCGACCTCGGCTCGGTCGCCCCGGCCGCGGGCCTCGCGGACGGGATCGTGGTGAAGCTGGCGAAGTGCGGCGGGATCCGGGAGGCCCACCGGATGGTGCACGCCGCCGCGGCGCTGGGGTTGCGGGTCATGCTCGGCTGCATGATCGAGTCCCAGCTCGGCATCGCCCAGGCCGCCCAGCTCGGCCCGCTGGCCGACCTCGTGGACCTGGACGGGCACCTGCTGATCGCCGACGAGCCGTTCACCGGGCTCGGGTTCTCGGCCGGCCGGGTCGTGCTGCCCGACGCACCCGGGTTCGGCCTCACCCCGGCGGAGGCCCGATGAGCACCAGCGGAGGCCCGATGAGCACCGAGCGGCTGGCCGTGCTCAGCGCCGGCCAGCTCGCCGAGTCCTACGCCAAGACCGCCCACGGGGTGCTCCGCTACGGCCCGCGCGAGGTGGTCTGCGTCGTCGACGAGGTGCACGCCGGACGCCGGGCGGTCGACGTCGTCCCGTTCTGCGACCACCCGGCCCCCGTCGTCCCCGACCTGGCGGCGGCAGCCGCGCTCGGGGCCACCACCGTGCTGCTGGGGGTCGCCCCGCTGGGCGGCCGGCTGACCCCGGCGTGGCACGCCTTGCTGGCCGAGGCCCTGCGGCTGGGCATGGACGTCGAGGCCGGGCTGCACACCGACCTGCGCACCGATCCCACGCTCGCCGCCCTCGCCGCCGAGCACGGGGCGCAGATCCGCGACCTGCGGGCGGCCCCGGACGACCTGGACGTGCCCGCCGGCGAGCCGGTGCCCGCCCGGGTGGTGCACACCGTGGGCTCGGACTGCGCGATCGGCAAGATGAGCGTCGTCCTGGAGCTGGACCGCGCCGCCCGGGCCCGGGCGCTGGCCTCGGTCTTCGTGGCCACCGGCCAGACCGGGGTGGCCATCTCCGGTTGGGGCATCGCGGTGGACTCGGTGGTGTCGGACTACGTCGCCGGCGCCGCCGACCGGCTGGTCCGCGAGGGCGCCACCCGCGGGGACCTGCTCTGGCTGGAGGGGCAGGGCTCGATCTACCACCCGGCCTACTCCGGGGTCACCCTCGGCCTGCTGCACGGCGCGTCGGCCGACGCGCTGGTGCTCTGCCACCGGGCCGGGCGCACCGAGATCGCCGACTACCCGCAGACGGCCTTGCCGCCGCTGGCCGGGATCGTCCGCGGCTACGAGCAGGCGGCCGGCTGGGTGCGGCCGTCACCGGTCGTCGCGGTCGCGCTGAACACCGCCGGGCTCTCCGACGAGGACGCGCGGGGCGCCGTCGCGGCCGCCGAGGCGGAGACCGGCCTGGTCGCCGACGACGTGGTCCGCTTCGGCCCCGACCGGGTGCTGGACGCGGTGCTGGCCGCGCTGGCCTGACCCGGGACGGCGCGGGGGGCGTCACCCCGCCGGGTGGCTCACCGGTCGATGGTCACGTCGTTGAACGGGAGCATCGGCTCGACCCACGGGAAGACGACGAGCAGCAGCAGCGCGCAGACGGCGAGCGCCAGCAGCAGGGAGAGCAGCGCCTTGCTCGTCCGGCCGCCCGGGAGGGTCCGCCAGATCCAGCCGTACATCAGGAGTCCTCTCCGCCCTCGAGCAGGGCCGGCGGGCCGTCGGGCGCATCCACCTTGGCGACCGGGGCGCCGTCCAGGCCGGCGTGCACGATCAGGCGCTGCCGCGCGGAGTACTTCGGGTGGCAGGTGGTCAGCGTCAGGTACGTGCCCGACGGCGCCGCACCGGCCGTGCCCGGCGTGGGGGCGATGACGTCGACGTCGGACGGCCGGACGATCTGCTGGCCGGGGATCCCGCTGGGATCGGTGGCGAAGTCGCCGGTGGCCGGGTCGCCGAGCACCCGGTACACGAACCACGCGTCCGCGGTCTCCACCACGATCGGGTCGCCCGGCCGGAGCTGGTCGAGGTCCATGAACGGCGAGCCCTTGCCCACCCGGTGCCCGGCCATGGCCAGGTTGCCGGGCTGCCCGGGCATCGCCGTCCCGGCGTAGTGGCCCGGCCCCTGGGACAGCTGCGCCTCGTCGGTGCCCTGCAGGACGACCTGCTGGTAGTCCTCGCCCAGCCGCGGGATGCGCAGCACCGCGAGCGGCTCGCCGGCCGCCGGCTCGACCAGCACCGGGAGCACGGCCGTGGGCTCCGGGGCGTCCGCCCAGACGTCGCGGATCTCCTCGGTCAGCTGCTCCTGCCGGCGGTCGTTGAGCAGGTCGGTGACGTAGACCTCGTAGACGACGAACAGCAGCAGGACCAGCCCCGCCGTCACCATCAGCTCGCCGGCGCCACGGGTCAGCAGCCGCCAGACGGGCTCCCGCGTGCGCTCCACCGGCGGGGGGTCCGGCTCCCGGGTGAGCTGATCCGACAGGAAGCCCGGGTCCCGGTCGGGCTCCTCCGACAGGAGGGGCATCGCGCGGCCGGGGCTCACCTGCTGCATCGGCTGCGTGTCCATGACGGTGCGATGCTAGGTGAGCAACGCCCCGTCACCGTGCGCCGCGCGGGAGCTCAGGACGGACGGATCGTCCCCAGCAGGTGCTCGGTGCCCGCCGTCGCGTTGCGGACGGCGACGTCCCAGCCGCCCCCGGCCTGCTCGGTCGACAGCGTGACCGTCGCCGGGAGCAGCAGCGGCTTGCGGAACGCCACGTCCACCGACAGCGCCTCGGGCAGCCGGCCGGCCAGCGCCGCCAGCGTGCGGCTCGTGACCCACATGCCGTGCGCGATCGCCCGCTTGAAGCCGAATGCCTTGGCGGTGACCCCGGAGAGGTGGATCGGGTTCACGTCGCCGGAGACCGCCGCATAGCGGCGACCGGTGTCGGCGGGCACCTGCCACTGGGCGTTGACGCGCTTCAGCTCCCCCACCGACACCGAGACGTCGGCGTCCGGTGCGCCGTCGGGCGCCGTCGCCCCGCGGGCCAGGTACGTGGACCGGCTGCGCCAGACCTCCGCACCCCCGGCGGAGACGGTGGCGCAGAGGTCGACGGTCGCTCCGCGCACGTGCCCGGCGAACCGCTCGGCCCACACCTCGACGTCCAGCGCCGCGCCGATGCCGATCGGCGCCAGCTGGTCGATCTGGTTGCGCACGTGCACGAGACCGGGCAGCGCGAGCGGGAACGCCCGGTCGGTCATCAGCGCCACCTGCAACGGGAAGGCGAGCAGGTGCGGGTAGGTCACCGGCAGGCTGTCGGCGAGCGGGAACCGGCAGACCCGGGCGTAGTCCGCCAGGTGCGCCGGGTCGACCTCGACGCCGAGCCGGGCCAGCCGGGTGTCGGGCAGGTCGCCGCCCCGGCCACGCGCGGTCAGCGCGGCCCGGGCGAACAGGGCCGGCAGCGCCGGCGGGGCGTCGAGCACGGTGCGCGTCACGTCAGGCCCCCAGCAGCGACTGGCCGCAGACCCGGACGACCTGGCCGTTGACCCCGGCGCTGCCCGGCTGGGCCAGCCAGGCGATCGTCTCGGCGACGTCGACCGGCAGCCCGCCCTGCTGCAGCGAGTTGAGCCGGGAGCCGACCTCGCGGGTGCCCAGCGGCATCTTCGCGGTCATCTCGGTGACGATGAAGCCCGGTGCGACGGCGTTGATCGTGGCCCCGCGCTCGGCGAACTCCGGCGCCCAGCTGCGCACCATGCCGATGACCCCGGCCTTGGACGCCGCGTAGTTGGTCTGCCCACGGTTGCCGGCGATCCCGGACTGCGAGCTCACGCTGACCACCCGGGCGTCGGGCTTGAGCGCTCCCTCGGTGTCCAGCAGCGCCTGGGTGATGTCCAGCTGCGCCTGCAGGTTCACCGCCATCACCGAGTTCCAGCGGGCGGCGTCCATGTTGACCAGCAGCTTGTCCCGGGTGATGCCGGCGTTGTGCACGACGACGTCCACCCCGCCGTGCCGGGCCACCAGCTGGGCAGCGAGCCGCGGGCCGGCGTCGTCTCCGGTGATGTCCAGCGCGACCGCCGTCCCGCCGACCTCGTTGGCCACCTGGGCCAGCTGCTCGCCGGCCGCCGGCACGTCCACGGCGACGACGTGGGCGCCGTCCCGGGCCAGCACCCGGGCGATGGCCGCACCGATGCCGCGCGCCGCACCGGTCACCACGGCGACCTTGCCGGCCAGCGGCTGCTCGGCGTCCGCGGCGTCGGGCAGCTCGGCGGTCGTGACGGCGAGCACCTGGCCGTCGACGTAGGCCGAACGGCCGGAGAGGAAGAACCGCAGCGGACTGGCCAGCGAGGCCTCCGCGCCCAGGGGCACGTGCACCAGGTTCGCCGTCGACCCGCTGCGCAGCTCCTTGGCCAGCGACCGGACCAGCCCCTCCAGCGCCTGCCGGGCGGCGGCCTGGGCCGGGGAGGACGTCCCCGCCGGCGGGTCGGCCAGCACCAGCACCCGGCCACTGGGGGCCAGCCGCTTCACCGCGGGCGCCAGGAAGTCGTGCGCGGCGGCCAGGTCGGTCGGCCCGGTCAGCCCGGTGGCGTCGAGCAGGACGGCGGCCAGTCGCTCACCGTCGGTGCCGCCGTCGACGGTGACCGGGGAGACGACGGTGACGCCGTCGTCCTTCAGCAGCCGGGTCAGCTCATCGCGGAGCCGGCCCTCCCCCGCCGAGCCGACCACCGCGGCGCCGGGCAGCAGCGGCTGCCCGGGCTCGTACCGGCGCAGCTCCGCCGGCCGGGGCAGGCCCAGCTGCTTGGTGATGGTCGTGCCGACGCCGGAGTTGGCGAAGTCGCGGTACCAGTCGCTCACGTGAGGGTCCTTCCGTGGTGCGGGAGATGGGATCGCTCGCCCGGGTCGAGCCGCCTCATCTGAGGTTGAGCCGCGACGTGGCACGGCTCAACCTCAGGTGGACCGGGTTGACCCGGACGGCCGACGGGCCGGACGGCGGGGTCAGGACTCGAGGATCGCGACGACGCCCTGGCCACCGGCGGCGCAGATGGAGATCAGGCCGCGCTTGCCCGGGCCCGCCTCGTGCAGCGTCTTGGCCAGCGTCGCGACGATCCGGCCGCCGGTCGCGGCGAACGGGTGCCCGGCGGCCAGCGAGGAGCCGTGCACGTTGAGCTTGGCCCGGTCGATCGAGCCCAGCGGCGCGTCCAGCCCGAGCTTCTCCTTGCAGTACTCGGGGCTCTCCCAGGCCTTCAGCGTCGCGAGCACCGTGGAGGCGAACGCCTCGTGGACCTCGTAGAAGTCGAAGTCCTGCAGGGTCAGCCCGTTGCGGGCCAGCAGCACCGGCACCGCGTAGGCCGGGGCCATCAGCAGCCCCTCGCCGCCGTGCACGTAGTCGACCGCGGCGGTCTGCGCGTCGACCAGGTGGGCCAACACCGGCAGGTCGTGCTCGGCGGCCCACTCGTCGGAGGCGAGCAGGACGGCGGAGGCACCGTCGGTCAGCGGGGTCGAGTTGCCCGCCGTCATCGTGGCGCCCTCGCCCTGCCCGAACACCGGCTTCAGCTTCGCCAGCTTCTCCACCGAGGTGTCCGGGCGCAGGTTCTGGTCGCGGGTGAGGCCGAGGAACGGCGTCACCAGGTCGTCGAAGAAGCCACGGTCGTAGGCCGCGGCGAGGTTGTGGTGCGAGCGGACGGTGAGCTCGTCCTGCTCCTCCCGGCCGATCTCCCACTCCGCGGCGGTGATGGCTGCGTGGTCGCCCATCGCCAGGCCGGTGCGCGGCTCGGCGTTGCGGGGGACCTCGGGGATCAGCTGCCCGGGCCGGATCCCCGCCAGCGCGGAGAGCCGCTGCTGCAGCGTCTTGGCGTTGTTGACCGCCAGCAGCACCCGCCGCATGTCCTCGTTCAGCGCCATCGGCGCGTCGGAGGTGGTGTCGACGCCCCCGGCGATGCCGGACTCCAGCTGCCCCAGGGCGATCTTGTTGGCGACCAGGACGGCCGCCTCCAGGCCGGTGCCGCAGGCCTGCTGGACGTCGTAGGCCGGCGTCGCGGCCGACAGCCGGGAGCCCAGCACGCTCTCCCGGGTGAGGTTGAAGTCGCGGGCGTGCTTGAGGACGGCGCCGGCGACGACCTCGCCCACCTGCTGACCCTGCAGCCCGAAGCGGGCGACGAGCCCGTCGAGGGTGGCGGTGAGCATGTCCTGGTTGCTCGCCCGGGCGTAGGCGCCGTTGGAGCGGGCGAACGGGATGCGGTTGCCGCCGACGATCGCGGCCTTCCGGGTCTGCGGTGCCATGGGGACCTCCAGGAACACCCGGAGGGGCCAAAGTCGCGACTTCGGCCCCTCGGGGGCAGTCGATGCGGGACGGACTGAACGGTACCGAGAGTATCAGGTACCGTCGGTTGCGTGAACACGGAGACGGCGGCCGGCCGGCGCGATCGACGGGACTCGCGCTGGGACGAGCACCGCCGGGCACGCCGCGAGCAGCTGGTCGACGCCACCCTCGCCGCGGTCGGCAAGCACGGCGCCGGCGTGGGCATGGAGGAGATCGCGGCCGAGGCCGGCACCAGCAAGACCGTGGTCTACCGGCACTTCGCCGACCGCAGCGAGCTCTACGTCGCCGTCTGCGCGCGGGTCGCCGAGCAGCTCACCCGCAAGCTGCGCGAGGCGATGGGCAGCAGCGACCACCCCCGGCAGATGGTGACCGCCGCCGTGGAGACCTACCTGGCCTTCATCGAGGCCGACCCCGAGGTCTACCGCTTCGTCGTCGGGCAGGCGCTGGTCGACCGCCCGGTCGATGCCGACCCGATCAGCAGCCTGTCCGACCTGGTCGGTGACGAGGTCGGCGCGCTGGTCGGCGCGGCGCTGACCAGCGCCGGGCAGGACACCGCCGCGGCCGCCCCCTGGGGGCACGGCCTGATCGGGTTGGTCCGGGCCGCCGCCGACTGGTGGTTGCGCGCCGACCGCCCCATGCCCCGCGCCGAGCTGGCGACCCACCTCACCGACCTGGCCTGGCTGGGCCTGCGCGGCGTCGTCACCCCGGACCCCTCAACCCAGACCCTCGCGAGTCCGATGGAGGAATCATGACCAGCACCCCCACCCCCCTGACGCCGGTCGACCCCGCCCGGCTCACCGAGGTCCTCGACGGTCGCTGGGCGCAGGTGCGCCGCGACAGCCGCGAGCAGCTCGGCGATGCCCGGTACGCCCCGGTGTACGGCGAGTCGATGACCGAGGCGCGGGAGCGGATCACCGCGCTGGCGGCGGAGCTGGCCACCACCGGCCGGGTCTCCCTCGGCTTCCCCGTCGAGTACGGCGGCGCGGACGACGCCGGCGGCTCGGTCACCGCCATCGAGATGCTCGCCCAGGCCGACCTGTCGCTGATGGTCAAGGCCGGCGTGCAGTGGGGGCTGTTCGGCGGGGCGGTGCAGGCGCTGGGCACCAAGCGCCAGCACGACCGGTACCTGCCCGACATCATGAGCTTCGCGCTCCCCGGCTGCTTCGCGATGACCGAGACCGGCCACGGCTCCGACGTCCAGCAGCTGCGCACCACCTGCACCTACGACCCGGCCACGCAGACCTTCGACCTGCACACCCCGCACGAGGCCGCGCGCAAGGACTACATCGGCAATGCCGCGAAGGACGGCCGGATGGCCGTCGTCTTCGCCCAGCTGGTCACCCAGGGCGAGGGACGGGGTGTGCACGCGTTCCTCGTCCCGATCCGGGACGCCGACGGTGCCCCGGTGCCCGGCGTGACGATCGGCGACGACGGCCCCAAGGCCGGGCTGCTCGGGGTGGACAACGGGCGGCTGACCTTCGACCACGTCACCGTGCCGCGCGACATGCTGCTCGACCGCTACGGCCAGGTGGCCGCCGACGGGACCTACACCAGCTCGATCGAGAACGAGACCCGGCGCTTCTTCACCATGCTCGGCACCCTGGTGCGCGGGCGGGTCAGCGTCGGCGGCTCGGCCGGGTCGGCGACGAAGGTGGCCCTGGAGATCGCCGTCCGGTACGGCGACACCCGCCGCCAGTTCTCCGCCCCCGGCGAGGACCGGGAGGTCGTGATCAACGACTACCTGGTGCACCAGCGCAAGCTGCTGCCCGCGCTGGCGACGACCTACGCGTTGAGCTTCGCGCAGGAGGAGCTGACCTCCACCATGCACGACGTGCTCGGGAGCGCCGACGTCGACGAGGCCGCGCAGCGTGAGCTGGAGTCCCGGGCGGCCGGGCTGAAGGCGGTGACCACCTGGCACGCGACCCGGACCATCCAGCTCTGCCGGGAGGCGTGCGGCGGGGCGGGCTACCTGGCGGAGAACCGGCTGCCCACGCTCAAGGCCGACACCGACGTCTTCACCACCTTCGAGGGCGACAACACCGTGCTGATGCAGCTGGTCGCCAAGGGCCTGCTCACCGGCTACCGGGACGCGTTCGGCTCACTGGACGGCTGGGGCCGGGCCGCGTTCGTCGCCGAGCAGGTGCGCGAGACGGTGCTGGAGCGGACGGCGGCCCGCGGGCTGATCCAGCGACTGGTCGACGCCGTGCCCGGCCGGGACGAGGACGTCTCGATGCTGGACCGGGGCTGGCAGCTGGCCGCGTTCGAGGACCGCGAGAAGCACGTCCTGGAGAGCGCGATCCGGCGGCTGCGCGGCGGCGCCGCGGCCAAGAAGGACCGGCCGTTCGAGATCTTCAACGACGTGCAGGACCACGTGCTCGCCGCGGCCCAGGCGCACATCGACCGGGTGGTGCTGGAGGCCTTCGTCGCCGGCATCGAGCGCACTCCCGACCCGGCCGCGAAGGCGCTGCTGGCCCGGGTCTGCGACCTCTACGCACTGAGCACCATCGAGGCCGACAAGGGCTGGTTCCTCGAGCACGGCCGGCTCACCCCCACCCGGGCCAAGGCGCTGACCGGGGTGGTGAACGACCTGCTCAAGGAGCTGCGGCCGCACATGCGCACCCTGGTCGACGCCTTTGCTATCCCGGAGGCCTGGCTCAACTGCGCGATCGTGGCCGAGGAGCCCGGCCGGCAGGAGGCGATGGCCGCGCACGACGCCGCGCTGCGCGCCGGCGGGGCCCAGCCCCAGCAGGCCGCCACCGCGACCGACCTGGAGATGGCCCCCGCCCAGTGAGAGGACCCTGCTGCCCCCCACCGCTCGCAAGCTCGCGATGGGCCCCTGCAGCAGGGCCGTTCCGTCAGCTCGGGCCGGCCTCCGGGTGCACCGCCGGGGCCGGCTCGATCCCGGGCGGCACGTGCTGCGGGCCGGCCTCGGCCGGCCTCGGCACGCCCTGCGGGTGCAGCCGGACCGCCAGCAGCGCGACGTCGTCCTCGGTGTCGGGCAGGTACATCCGCTGCAGCAGCCGGTCGCACAGCTGCTGCAGCGGCAGCTCGGTGAGCCCGGCCAGCACCCGGCACAGCTCCGCGATCCCGGCGTCCAGGTCCCGGTCGCGCCGCTCCACCAGACCGTCGGTGTAGAGCAGCAGGGTGCCGCCGCGGCCGATGACCGCGACCCGATCGCTGCGCACGGTGTCCGGGTCGACCCCGAGCAGCAGGTCCGGGTCGCCGCCGTCCAGCACGGCCACCTCGCCGTCCGCGCTCAGCAGCACGGGCGGCGGGTGCCCGGCGGTCGCCCAGCGGATGCGGGTCTCGGCTGCCGCCAGCTCCGGGGGGTCCTGCTCCAGCCGGGCGATCAGCGCGGTGGCCATCACGTCGAGGTCCAGCCCGGAGCTGGCCCGGTCGAGGCCGGTGAGCACCTCCGCCGGGGTGCCGCCGGTGTGGTGCCCGATGCCGCGCAGCAGCCCGCGCAGCTGGCCCATCGCCGCCGCCGCCCGGCTGTCGTGCCCGACGACGTCCCCGATCACCAGCATGGTCGCCCCGTCGGGCTGGACAAAGGCGTCGTACCAGTCGCCGCCGACCTCGGCCCCGGCCGCGGCCGGCACGTACCGGACGGCGATCTCGCAGTGGTCCGGTGCCGGCGGCGCAGTCAGCATGCTGCGCTGCAGGGTCTCGGCGAGCTGCCGCTGCTGACCGAAGAGCCGGGCCTGCTGGAGCGCCACCCCGGCCCGCCGCCCGAGCTCCAGGGCGGTGTCCAGCTCGACGTCGGTGTGCTGGCCCCGTTCGGCGCTCAAATACAGGCCCAGCGCCCCGAGGGTGCGACCGCGGCTGACCAGCGGGACGACGATGCCGGAGTCGGGCTGCAACCGGGCCAGCCGCTCGCGGGAGGCCGGGTCCGGCAGCGCGCGGGCGACGTAGGCGGCGTCCAGGCCGGGCACCCGCAGCGGCCGTCCGGTGCGGGTGACCACCCGGGCGGCGGCGTGCTCGGTCATCCCGCCGACCATCGCGCGCACGTAGTCGGCCAGCTCCGCCGACCTGGCCCGGTCGCGGTGGGCCGAGGCCAACTGGCGCATCCGGCCGTGCTCGTCGGTGACGACGACCCAGCACCAGTCGCCGAGCGCAGGCACCACGAGCTCGGCCAGCCGGCCCAGCTGCTCGGTGATCTCGAGGGTCCCCGAGAGCACCCGGCCGGTCTCGGCCAGCAGCTCCAGCCGGACGTTGGCCGCGGCCATCTCCGCCAGGGCTGCGTCCCGCTGGGCGTCCGCGTGCAGCCGGGAGATGCTCAGCCCGATCTGGGCGGTGAGCGCCTGGAGCAGTTCGAGGTCCTCGGGGGTGAAGACGTGGTCCTCGGACCACACCGCGGTGAAGCTGCCCAGCAGCCGGCCCTCCAGCCGCAGCGGCAGCGCGGCGAGCGCCCGGACCCCGACCAGGTCACCGACCTCGGCCATCCGCGGGAAACGGGCCACCGCCGCCGCCCGGTCGCCCAGCAGCACCGGCTCACCGTGCCGGGCCACGTACTGGGTGGGGAGCTCGTCGTCGAGCGGGAGCTCCACGCCCGCCTCGGACAGGACGGCGTCGGTGCCCGACTCGACGGCGTCGACGAGGCGGCGGGTCATGTGCAGCCGGAGCGGGCCGCGGCCGGCGGCGAAGACGGCCAGCGCGCTGGCGTCGGCGCCGAGCACGGCCGCGCCGCGCAGGGCCGCCTCGGCCAGCTCCGACATCCGGTCGGCGTTGGCCAGGTCGGCAGCGACCTCGGCGATCACCGCGGCCCGCTGGACCGCAGCCAGCCGCAGCCGCGCCTGCTGCCGCGCCTCGGTGACGTCGACGGTGGTACCGAGCAGGCGCACCGGCTCACCCGACTGGTCGCGGCCCACCCGGCCCCGGGAGACCGTCCAGCGCACCTCGCCGTCGGTCCGCAGCACCCGCATCTCGACGACGAACTCACCCGTGCCGGCCAGGGCCACGTCCATCGCCTGCTGCACCGCGGCGTGGTCGCCGGGGTGGATGTACTGAGCCATCACCTCGTCGCCGGAGACCGTGACCGGGCCCGGGAGCCCGAAGATCGCGGCATTCCGCTCGTCCCAGGTGGTCACCCCGGTGCGCAGGTCGCGCTCCCAGCTGCCGACCTCGCTGGCCTCCAGCGTCAGCTCCAGCCGGCTCAGCGAGGAGCGCACCGCGATCGAGGCGGCGACCAGCTCCAGCTCGGTGACGACGGTGGCGGCCACCTCCCCGGCGAGGACGACGTCGTCCTCGCTCCAGGACCGGGGCTCAGGGGAGATCAGGGTCAGCGCGCCCACCACGTCACCGGCGGCGAGCACCAGCGGCACGGACAGGCAGCTGCGGACCTCGCCGGAGGCCACCGCCGGCTGTCCGGCGACCCGCGGGTCGGCGGCGGCGTCGGGCACCACCAGTGGTGCCCGCAGGCGTGCGGCAACGCTGCCGGGCACCTGGTCCAGCGGGGTGGCCGAGCCCAGCGCCGTCGGCCGGCCGCAGCCCCCGACCCGCACCGCGACGTCGGTGAGCAGCACGACCTGCGCCGTCGGGACGGCCAGCAGCCGGCTGGCCAGGCGGGCCAGCCGGTCGAACGGGGCACTCCCGGGGAGTTCGACGAGCAGTCGTCGGGCCACCGCGACGCGGGCCGGGTCGGCCAGCGGGTCGGGTTCGACAGGCGTGCTCGGTGCGGGCACGGCTGGCAGCCTCCCTGCTGGCGCCGGACAGGCCGGACACGGGTGCCGGCGGCCGCCGGCAGGCCCTGCTCGTCGCGGGCTGCCCCATGCTGGCACGTCCGGCGCACCAGGCCCGGCACCGGCGGCCGGAGCGGTGTCCCCCCTGGGGTGGGGGCGGCCTCAAGCAGGTCGGCGGCGCGGCCGATGCAGGGGAGGTGACGTCGACCCTCCCGGACCGCTGGGACTGCCGCCCGCTCCTCGCGGGCGAGGAGGACCTGACCATCGTCTTCCAGCCGATCGTCGACCTGGCCTCGGCCACGGTCGCCGGGTACGAGGCGCTCGCGCGGTTCCCGGGCACCGCCTCCCCGGACGTGTGGTTCACCGCCGCCGCGGAGGCCGGCCTGGGCGCCGAGCTGGAGGCGCTCGCCTTGCGGAAGGCACTGGCCGCCCTGCCGGACCTGCCGCCCAACACCTTCCTGACCGTCAACGTCAGCCCGCACGTGCTGGGCAGCGCGCCGGTCGCCGCCGCCCTCGCCCAGCCGGCCACGCTGCGCCGGGTGGTCGTCGAGCTGACCGAGCACATGCCCACCCCGGACCTCGCGGCGCTGCGGGAGCAGACCGCCGCGCTGCGCGGCCGCGGTGCGCTGATCGCCATCGACGACGCCGGCTCCGGCTACGCCGGCCTGCAGCAGCTCGCCGAGGTGCGCCCGCAGCTGGTCAAGCTGGACCGGGCCCTGGTCGCCGGCGCGGACACCGACCCGGTGAAGGCCGCGCTGGCGGAGATGGTGGGCACCTTCACCAGCCGGATCGACGCCTGGCTGCTCGCCGAGGGCGTGGAGACCGTGGGTGAGCTCGCCGTCTTCGCCCGGCTCGGCGTCCCACTGGCCCAGGGCTGGCTGTTCGGCCGCCCCGCAGCGCACTTCGCCCCGCTCTCCCCCGAGGTCACCCAGCTGGTGCGCACGCAGGTGGCCCGCGCCCAGCTGACCGAGAGCGTGGCCAGCCTGCTGCGCCCCCTCCGCCAGCGGGAGGCCTTCGACGGCGACGACGGCCCGCCGCCCTACGTCGTGCTGGACCGCGCCGAGGTGCCCACCGAGCTGGTGCTCGCCGACCCGCGGACCGGTGCGCCGTACCGGGCGCCGGTGTCGCTGCGCGTGCACCCGTCGGCCGGGGTCACCGAGACCCTGCAGCGCGCGCTCACCCGCCCGCCCGTGCACCGGTTCGACCCGGTGCTGTGCACCGACCGCAACGGCGCCGTCCTCGGCCTGCTGCGGATCGAGGACCTGGCGTCCGCCGCCGCCACCTGAACCACCGGGGGCCCTGACCCCGCCCCCGGTGCACCACCCCGTACCGCCGCCCGGCGGACGGGTCCCGCACCACCCGCGCACTGGAGCCCGCATGAAGGCCTTCGCCTGCGGGGACGTCGTCCCCGGCTGCACCGTCACGTTCACCGGCCCCGACGAGGACGCCGTCCTCGGTCAGGTCGCCGCGCACGCGACCGCCGACCACGGGCTGGGCAGCGTGCCGCCGGAACTGGTCGGCCAGGTCCGCGCCCACATCGTCTCGGTCTGACGACGACCCCGGCCCCCCGCGGGGCCGGGGTCCCGTCGTCAGCGGCTGGCGTCGGTGAGGCGCTGCCGCTGCTCGTCGGTGAGCACCAGGTCGAGCATCGGCAGCAGGTCGGCCAGCTGCTCGACCGAGCGGCCGCTGGCGATCGGTGCGGTGACCGACGGCTGGTCGGCCAGCCAGCGCAGCGCGACCGCGGCACCGGTGACGGTGTGGGCCTCGGCGACCTCGGCCAGCGCGGCCAGCACCCGGTCGCCCTTCTCCCCCACGTACTGCGCGGCGCCCTTGGCCCGCGGCGAGTCGATGGCCTCCCCCGCCCGGTACTTGCCGGTCAGGAAGCCGCGGGCCAGCCCGAAGTAGGGCATCGACCCCAGGCCGCGCTCGGTCACCACGCCGGCCAGCTCTGCCTCGTACGCCTCGCGCTCCATCAGGTTGTAGTGCGGCTGCAGTGCGACGTAGCCGGTGACGCCCAGCTGCCGGGCGGTGTCCAGCGCCTCGGTCAGTCGCTTCGCCGAGTAGTTCGACGCCGCCGCGTACCGGACCTTGCCGGCCTGCACCAGCTCGTCGAAGGCGGTGAGCGTCTCCTCCAGCGGGGTCGTCTCGTCGTCGTAGTGGGCGTAGTACAGGTCGATGGTGTCGACGCGCAGGTTGCGCAGCGAGCGCTCGGCCGCCGCCCGGATCTCCGGGGCGGAGAGCGGGTGCTCCTTGTCCCCCGGCGACGCCTTGGTGGCCACGATCATCCGGTCGCGCACGCCGCGCTCGGCCATCCAGTTGCCGAGGATCGTCTCGGAGACGCCGTCGCCGTACATCTCGGCGGTGTCGACGAACGGCGACTGGGTGCTGGGGACGGCGTCGTGGAAGCGGTCGAGCAGGGCGAAGGACGTCGGCTCGTCGGCCGTCCAGCCGAAGACGTTGCCACCCAGGCAGAGGTCGCTGACGGTCAGATCGGTCCCGGGGAGCTGAGGCATGAACCCAACGCTAGGACGCCCGCGGGGAGGACGCGCGCCGGACCGAACGGTCCCGGGAACGTGACGGTTGTGACCAGCGAGCAGGAAAACCCCGGAAATCCGGGGTCACAGCTCGCCAACACCCTGGTCGGCATGGCAACGTGCCCGCCGTTCCTGGTCGACGACGGGGTCGGCCAGCTCCGCCCACCGGACCCCCGCTGCGCACCTGGTGTCCAGCGAGTTGGCACGCTGGAGACCCGGAGGTCCACCTGGACGACGGGGGAACGCCCCCGGTCCGACCAGGCACGACACCACGACTGCGCCCATCCCGCACCGGGATGGGCTGCTCCACCACCGCGAGAGGAACACCATGAACAAGGCCGAACTCGTCTCTGCCATCTCCAAGCGCGTCGACGTCCCCGCGTCGACCGTCGACTCGGTGATCAACGGGCTCCAGGAGGAGCTCGTCGAGGCCATCACCCGGGGCGACAAGGTCGCCGTGCCCGGCCTGCTGACCGTCGAGCGCGCACAGCGCTCGGCCCGCACCGGCCGCAACCCGCAGACCGGTGAGTCGATCGAGATCGCCGCTGCGCACACCGCCAAGGTGACCGCCGGCTCCAACCTGAAGAAGGCTGCTGCCGCCGTCCCGGTGCAGTGAACTGAGGCCCCGCCCCGGGGCCGCACCGAGCACGACCCCGACGCCCCCGTCGCGCTCCTGGCACCCCGTGCCAGGATGCCCGGCGGGGGCGTTGCTCATCGGGGAGCGGGCCCGCGACGAGCGGAGTGCCCGCGTGACGGCTGTGCAGACCGACCTGTCCGTGACCACCGACCCGGCCGAGGTCGGGCTGGACGCCGGCCGGCTGCAGCGGCTGGACCGCCGGCTGGCCCGCTACGTCGACGAGGGCCAGCTGCCCGGGTTCCTCGTCACCGTCGCCCGGCACGGCCGGCTGGTGCACGTCGGCCGGCACGGGCAGCGCGACGTCGAGGCCGGGCGCCCGGTCACCGACGACACCCGCTGGCGGATCTACTCGATGACCAAGCCGGTCACCTCGGTCGCGGCGATGTCGCTGTACGAGGAGGGGGCCTTCGAGCTCACCGACCCGATCAGCCGCTGGCTGCCCGAGTTCGCCGAGACGCGGGTCTGGACCGCCGGCCCGGCGCAGAAGCCGGTGACCGTGCCGCTGATGGAGCCGATCCGGGTCTGGCACCTGCTGACGCACACCTCCGGACTGACCTACGGCTTCCACCACGCCCACCCGGTCGACGGGCTCTACCGACTGCGCGGCCACGAGTGGGGCTCCCCGCCCGGGGCCGACTCCGCCGAGGTCGTGCGCCAGTTCGCGGAGATGCCGCTGCTGTTCCAGCCGGGCACCGAGTGGAACTACGGCGTCTCGACCGACGTGCTGGGCCGGCTGCTCGAGGTCATCGCCGGCAAGCCGCTGGACGAGGTGTTCGCCGAGCGGGTGTTCGAGCCGCTGGGCATGACCCAGACCTCCTTCGGACTGCGTCCGGAGGACGACGTCGACTCCCTCGCCCAGCTCTACGGCCCCGGGGTGACGCTGCTGCCGGCCCCGTTCGCGCAGGCCGCGCTGCGCAAGCCCACCTTCCTCGCCGGCGGCGCCGGGCTGGTCTCCACCGCCGGTGACTACCTGAGGTTCGTCGAGATGCTGCGCCGCGGGGGGTCGATCGGGGACGACCCGGACGCCGGCCGGGTGCTGGGCTCGCGCACCGTCGCGCACATGGTGCGCAACCACCTCCCCGGCGGGCTGGACCTGGAGTCCGCCGGCCGGCCCCTCTACGCGGAGACCCCGTTGCGCGGAGTCGGCTTCGGGCTGGGGTTCTCCATGGTGCTGGACCCGGTGCGCTACGGCGGGGTGTCCAGCGTGGGCACCTACAGCTGGGGCGGGGCGGCCTCCACGGAGTTCTACGTCGACCCGGTGGAGGACCTGACGGTCACCTTCTACACGCAGCTGCTGCCCTCGAGCACCCTCCCGGTGCGCGCCCACCTCCGCCCCCTGGTCCAGCAGGCCCTCCTCTGACGAGGCACAGGAGGCTTTTCACCCGGTTCACGAGCCGATACCGAGTGAAGAGCCTCCTGTGCCTGATACGAGGATGAGCGCATGGAGTCCCGTCACGTCCTGTTGCCCGACGAGCGCACGCTGCACGGGTACTGGGACCCCGCGCTCCCGCCGGCGCTGACCGTCGAGCCCGGGACGACGGTGCGCATCGGCACGCTGGACTCCGGCTGGTCGACCGGGCCGTACACCGGCGCGGACACCGCGGCCGACCTGGCCGTGCGGCCCCGGCACGGGGCGTACGACCCTGCCGCCGGGCACGCGCTCACCGGCCCGGTCTGCATCGAGGGCGCCGAACCGGGGCAGGTGCTGGCCGTCCGCATCGACGACGTCGTCCCGGGCGCGTTCGGGACGACGTACTGCGGGCTGCGGTCGACCGCGCTGAACGAGCGGCTCGGGGTGACGGCGTCACCCGTCGTCCACCGCTGGACGCTGGACGGCACCGCCGGGACCGGCCGCAACCAGGCCGGGCACTCGGTCGCCCTGCGGCCGTTCCTCGGCGTGATGGGCGTGCCGCCGGCCGAGCCCGGCCAGCACTCGACGATCCCGCCGTACTGGCACGGCGGGAACATCGACTGCCGCGAGCTGGTCGCCGGGGCGACGCTCTACCTGCCGGTGACCGTGTCCGGCGGGTTGCTGTCGGTCGGGGACGGGCACGCCGCGCAGGGCGACGGTGAGGTGGCCGGGACGGCGATCGAGTGCCCGATGGACGCCGTCGACCTGACCCTGGACGTGCTGCCGGACCTCTTCGGCTCCCCGGTCACGACGCCGGTCGCGAAGACCCCCGCCGGCTGGGTGACGATGGGCGTGGCCGACGACCTGGACGAGGCGATGGCGATCGCGCTGGACGCGATGCTCGACGTCATGGCCGCCCTGCACGGCATCGGCCGCTCCGACGCGCTCGCCCTGGCCAGCGTGGTGGTCGACCTGCGGGTCACCCAGGTGGTCAACCAGGTCGTCGGGGTACACGCCGTCCTCCCCTGGGGCGCCGTCCGCTAGCCCCAAGGGGCCCGAGTCGCGATCTCGGCCCCTACTCGACCACCGAAATGGCCATTTTGGTGGTCGGCGCTACCGGCCGGTGGTGCCGTCGATGCGCTCGCGCAACAGGTCGGCGTGGCCGTTGTGTCGGGCGTACTCCTCGACCATGTGCAGGTAGACCCAGCGCAGCGTCACCTGCTCGCCGTACCGCAGCCCGGCGCTGAGGTCGTCGAGCGAGCCCTGCCCGGCGGCGACCGCCCGGCTGGCCTCGACCTCGGCGGTGAAGGCGGCCAGCTCCGCCGGGACGGCGCTCGCCGGGTCGTCGCCCTCGGCCCCCACCCCGGCGAACTCCGCGTCCTCCTCGTCGGTCCAGTAGACCGTCGGCGCTTGGCGGCCGGCGACGACCCGGGTGAACCAGTACCGCTCGACGTCGGTCAGGTGCCGGAGCAGCCCGCGCAGGCTCAAGGCCGACTCCGGCAGCGCGCGCTCGCCCAGCTGTCCGGGCGTGAGGCCGGCGCACTTGGCCAGCAAGGTCGCCCGGTGGAAGTCCAGCCAGGCCTCCACCGTGGCGCGTTCACCGTCGGAGAACGGCGGGACGACGCGGGTGGGGGCAGGCGGGAACACGGTCACCCGGCCAGTCTGCCGTCGTCCTCAGTCGCCGGTGGCGCCGTCGATGCGCTCGCGGAGCAGGTCGGCGTGGCCGTTGTGCCGGGCGTACTCCTCGATCATGTGCAGGTAGACCCAGCGCACCGACACCTGCTCCCCGCTGCGGCTGGTGCGGCCCCGGCCCACGTCGCCCAGCGAGCCGAACCCGTCGGCGATCTCCCGGCTGACCTGGCACTCCTCGGCGAACCGGGCGAACTCCCGAGCCACCGTGTCCGGTTCGTCGGCGTCCCGGCCCACGCCGTCGAAGTCGCCGTCCGGGTCGTCGGCCGAGCAGTACAGGTCCGGGGCGTCCTGGCCGTCCAGCACCCGGCGGAACCAGCCCCGCTCCACCTCGGTCATGTGCCGCACCAGCCCGCGCAGGCTGAGCGAGGACGGCGGGACCGACCGCACCCCCAGCTGCTCGGGGGTGAGGCCGGCGCACTTGGTCAGCAGCGTGCCCCGCTGGTACTCCAGCCAGGCCCGCACCGCGGGGCGCTCGGCGTCCCGGTACGGCGGGTCGACGCGCTCGGGGGCGTGCACGAAGTCGGTCATGACCGCAGATCATGGCGTGGTTGGCTGTCTCGGTGCTGCGCATCGGTGCCCTCGACGTCCCCGACGGCGGGCTGGTCGTCATGGCGATCGTCAACCGCACCCCGGACTCGTTCTACGACGGCGGTGCCACCTTCGCGCTGGACGCCGCACTGGCCCGGGTCGACCAGGTGGTCGCCGAGGGCGCGGACATGGTCGACGTCGGCGGGGTGAAGGCCGCGCCGGGCGCGGAGGTGGACCCGGCCGAGGAGATCCGCCGGACCGTGGACCTGGTCGCGGCGATCCGCGCCGCGCACCCGCGGCTGCCGATCTCGATCGACACCTGGCGGGCCGAGGTGGCCCGGGAGGCGCTCGCCGCCGGCGCCGACGTGGTGAACGACGCCTGGGGCGGGGTCGACCCGGAGCTGGCGGTGGTCGCCGCCGGAGCCGGTGCGGGGATCGTCTGCACCCACGCCGGCGGGCTGCCGCCGCGCACCCGGCCGCACCGGGTCACCTACGACGACGTGGTGGCCGACGTCGTCCGGCGGACGACGGCGCTCGCCGAGGCCGCCGTGGCCGCGGGCGTGGACGCCGAACGGGTGCTGATCGACCCCGGGCACGACTTCGGCAAGAACACCCGGCACTCGCTGGAGGCGACCCGGCGGCTCGACGAGCTGGTCGCGACCGGCTGGCCGGTGCTGGTGGCCCTGTCGAACAAGGACTTCGTCGGGGAGACCCTCGACCTGCCGGTGGACCAGCGGCTGACCGGCACCCTGGCGGCGACCGCGGTCAGCGCCTGGCTGGGCGCCCGGGTGTTCCGGGTGCACGACGTGGCGGCGACCCGGCAGACGCTGGACATGGTCGCCTCGATCCGCGGCGACCGGCCGCCGGCCCGCACCACCCGCGGCCTGGCCTGAAGAAGGACCTCCCTGCCCCCCGCTCCTCGCAGGCTCGGCGCGGGCCCCTGCAGGGAGGCCGACACCGCGGAGAACTGCACGGATAGGTTGCCGGGCATGGCCGCCACCGGGTTCCACACCGCCGACGAGCTCAACGACCTGCTGCCGGGCACCTTCCCCGGACTGCTCGGCATCGTCGTCGACACCCACGAGCCCGGCCGGCTCACCTCGCACCTGGACGTCCGGCCCGAGCTGCTGGCGCCCAACGGCTACCTGCACGCCGGCACCGTGGTCACCCTCGCCGACACCAGCTGCGGCCTGCCCACCCGGGCGCTGCTGCCCGAGGGGTCCAGCGGCTTCACCACCATCGAGCTGAAGAGCAACCACCTGAGCACGGCCCGGGAGGGCCGCATCTCCGCCGTCGCCACCAACGTGCACGCCGGCCGGACGACGCAGGTCTGGGACGCCGTCGTGACCGCCGAGGCCACCGGGAAGACGCTGGCGCTGTTCCGCTGCACGCAATCGGTGCTCTGGCCTCGATGACCTCTCACCTCCGGCGCTGATGACCCCCCGGAGCTACCGGCGGGTAGCCCGGGTGTGGCGCGCGACACGCCGAGTGTGAGACTGGCGTCACGTGCACCTGAGTCGAGGAGGACCCCGTGGCGTTCGCCAGTCGCTATCCCGATGTCGAGATCCCCGAGCTGTCGGTACCGCAGTTCGTGCTGGCCGGAGCCGCCGAGCGCGCCGACCGACCGGCGCTGATCGACGGCCTCTCCGGCGAGACGATCACCCACGGTGAGCTCGCCTTCTACGTCGAGCGGCTCGCCGCGGCGCTGCACGCCCGCGGGCTGCGCAAGGGCGACGTCGTCGCCGTCTTCAGCCCGAACACCATCTGGTACCCGGTGGTCTTCCACGGGATCGCCGCCGCCGGCTGCGTCATCAGCCCGGTCAACGCGCTCTACACGCCCGAGGAGATCGCCTTCCAGCTGAAGGACTCGGGGGCGAAGGTGCTGGTCACCGTCTCGCCGTTCCTGGACCGGGCACTGGCCGCCGCCGAGCGCTCGCCGGTCGACGAGGTCATCGTGATGGACGGCGCCGAGGGCCACGCCTCGCTGCGCGACCTGCTCACCAGCGGCGCCCCGGCCGTGCAGGTGGGCATCGACCCGGCCGAGGACCTGGTGACGCTGCCGTACTCCAGCGGCACCACCGGGCTGCCCAAGGGCGTCATGCTCACCCACCGCAACCTGGTGGCCAACGTCAGCCAGTCCCGCCCGCTGGCCGGCGTCGAGGAGGGCAACGAGCGGATCATCGCCGTCCTGCCGTTCTTCCACATCTACGGCCTGACGGTGCTGATGAACCAGGGCCTGCAGTGGGGCGGCGCCGTCGTCACCCTGCCGCGGTTCGACCTGGAGCAGTTCCTCCGCACCATCCAGGACCAGAAGATCACCCGGGCCTTTGTCGCCCCGCCGATCGTGCTGGCGCTGGCCAAGCACCCGATGGTCGACCAGTTCGACCTCTCCTCGCTGCGCAGCGTCACCTCCGGCGCGGCCCCGCTGGACGAGTCGCTGGCCCAGGCCGCCCAGGACCGGCTCCGCAAGGGCGCCGCCGAGGGCACCGCGGTGGGCCAGGGCTACGGCATGACCGAGCTCTCCCCCGTCTCGCACACCACGCCCGAGGCCGGGCTCGAGCCGGCCGGCGCCGGGGAGACCCCGAAGGGCACGGTCGGCTACGCGCTGCCCAACACCGAGTGCCGGCTCATCGACCCGGCCACCGGTGAGGACGCCGGCCCCGGCGAGCGCGGCGAGCTGTGGGTCCGCGGGCCGCAGGTGATGAAGGGCTACCTGAACAACCCGCAGGCCACCGCCGAGACGCTCGACTCCGACGGCTGGCTGCACACCGGTGACGTCGCGATCGTCGACGACGAGGGCCGCTACACGGTGGTCGACCGGGTCAAGGAGCTGATCAAGTACAAGGGCTACCAGGTGGCGCCGGCCGAGCTGGAGGCCGTGCTGCTCAACAACCCGCAGATCGCCGACGCCGCGGTCATCGGGGTGCTGGACAAGGAGAGCGGCGAGGAGCTGCCCAAGGCCTTCGTCGTCCGCGCCCCCGGCTCGGAGATCAGCGAGGACGACGTCAAGGCCTACATGGCCGAGCACGTCGCCCCGCACAAGAAGATCCGGCTGGTCGAGTTCATCGACCAGGTCCCGAAGTCGATGGCCGGAAAGATCCTCCGCAAGGACCTCAAGGCGCGCTGACGCGCCTCCCCCACCCCGGCGAGCAGCCGGGGTGGGGGCAGAGGTGACAGAGCTCATCCCTGCTCCCGGCCACTCACAGCGCAGCCCGGAGCCAGTCCACAGGCCTTCCTCAGCTCCGACCGGACGATGACGTGCGGAACACATCCCGCACCCGTCGACCACACCGGTCGGCGGGCATCACCCTGCCCGCCCCAGCTCCCACGAGCCGGCGGGAGCTGGAGGACTTGCATGCTGCTGACCTACGTGCGCCGCGAACTGAGAGGGCGGTTGCGGCAGACCGTCATCGTGGCGGTGGGCCTGGCCCTGGCCATCGCCCTCGTGCTCGTCGTCAACGCCGCCTCCGCGGGTGTCCGGAACGCCCAGGACGACGTCCTGGAGTCCGTCTACGGCGTCGGCACCGACATCACGGTCACCCAGGCCGCCGAGCCCGGCGCCGGCGGCGGCCGCGGGCAGTTCTCCTTCGGTGCCGAGGACGGCACCACCAGCGACGACGGGTCGACCACCGTCGCCACCGATCAGCTGAGCATCGCCCGGGGCACCATGGCCATGAGCAGCGACGTCGCGAGCACCATCTCGGCCGCGGACGGCGTCTCCGACGTGACCGCCACCCTGATGCTGACCGACCAGACCTTCAGCGGTGAGCTCCCCGACCCGGGCTCCGCCCCAACGGGCCCGCCGGCCGGCGGTGGCGGTGGCGGTGGCGGGGGCTTCGGCGGCGGCAACTTCGACGTCAACAGCTTCAGCGTCGAGGGCATCACCCCCGGCGCCACGGCGCTCGGCCCGCTGGCGGGCGCCACCGTCGCCGACGGTCGCGGCTTCACCACCGCCGACGCCGGCGCGGACGTCGCCCTCATCTCCCAGAGCCACGCCGACAGCGCGGACCTGTCCGTCGGCAGCACGATCACCCTGACCGGGACCGCCGTCACCGTGGTGGGCATCCTGGCCAGCGACGACTCGGCCACCACGCTGTCGGACGTGTACCTGCCGATCGACGTGGCGCAGGCGCTGTCCGGGCTGACCGACCAGGTCACCACCGTGTACGTGCAGGGGACCAGCGCGGACACCGTCGACACCGCCGCCGCCGCGATCACCGCCGCGCTGCCCGACGCCACCGTGACCACCCAGTCCGACCTGGCCTCCGGCGTCACCGGCTCGCTGTCCTCTGCGTCCTCGCTGGTGCAGAACCTGGGCAGGTGGCTGTCGATCGCGGTGCTTGCCGCCGCCTTCGGCCTCGCGGTGCTGTTCACCATCTCCGGCGTCACCCGCCGCACCCGCGACTTCGGCACCCTCAAGGCCCTGGGCTGGAGCAACGGCCGGATCGTCCGGCAGGTGGGCACCGAGTCCCTCGTCCAGGGCCTCATCGGCGGCGTCGCCGGCCTGGTCATCGGCCTCGGCGGGATCCTCGCCCTCAACGCGGCCGGGATCAGCCTGTCCGGCACGACCGGTGGCGCCGCGGCGGCGACGGCAGCCGCCGGAGGAGGGGCCGAGGGCCCCGGAGCCGGCGCGTTCGGCGGCACCATGCCCGGCAGGGTCGGCCAGGCGGCGAGCAGCACCGTCGAGACGGTCCTGCACGCACCGATCGACGTGGCCTTCATCGCCACCGGGGTCGGCATCGCCCTGATCGGCGGCCTGCTCGCCGGGGTGATCGGCGGCTGGCGCGCTGCCCGGCTGCGCCCCGCCGCTGCCCTGCGCAGCCTCGACTGACGCCCCCTCCCCCGACAGACAGGACGACACCGCCGTGTACACGCTCACCGACGTCAGCAAGACCTACCGGAACGGCAAGAAGGAGGTCACCGCGCTCTCGCACGTCTCGCTGACCATCCCCGACGGGCAGATGGTCGCCATCCAGGGCCCGACCGGTGGCGGCAAGTCGACGCTGCTGCAGATGCTGGGGGCGCTCGACCGGCCCACCTCGGGCTCGGTGCTGCTCGGCGCCGAGGACCTGGCGGAGGTCTCCAGCCGGCGGCTGACCGAGCTCCGGGCCCGCGAGATCAGCATCGTGTTCCAGGGGTTCAACCTCATCCCGACGCTGACCGCTCAGCAGAACGTGGAGACCGCGCTCGTCCCGCTCGGCGTGAAGGCGCGGGAGCGGGCCGAGCGGGCGGCCGCGGCGCTGGACTCCGTGGGTCTGGCCGAGCGCAGTGGCCACCTGCCGGCGGAGCTCTCCGGTGGTCAGCAGCAGCGCGTGGCGATCGCCCGGGCACTGGTCCGCCAGCCGAAGGTGCTGCTGGCCGACGAGCCCACCGGCAACCTGGACGAAGCCACCCGGGACGAGATCGTGGCGCTGCTGGAGCAGCTGTGGCGGGAGCAGGGGCTGACGCTGATCGTGGTCACCCATGACTCGTGGGTCGCGCGCCGCGCGCAACGGCAACTGCGGATCGCCCGCGGCACGGTCACCGACTCGGGGGTGCAGACCCCCGCCGCCTGACGCCGCGCGTGGTCCCAGGCCTGCCGCGCGCCTAGGGTCGGTCGCATGCGCGCAGTGACGTTGAGCCAGCCCGGTGGCCCTGAGGTGCTCGGCTGGGGTGAGGTGCCCGACCCGGTCTGCGGGCCCAGTGAGGTGCTGGTCGACGTGGCCGCCACCGCGGTGAACCGCGCCGACACGCTGCAACGCCAGGGGCACTACCCGGCCCCGCCGGGCGCCAGCGAGGTGCTGGGCCTGGAGTGCAGCGGGGTGATCAGCGAGGTCGGCGCCGAGGTGACCGGCTGGTCGGTGGGCGACGAGGTGTGCGCGCTGCTCTCCGGCGGCGGGTACGCCGAGCGGGTCGCCGTCCCCGCCGGGCAGCTGCTCCCCCGGCCGGCCGGCGTCGAGCTGGCGACCGCCGCGGCGCTGCCCGAGGTGGTCTGCACCGTCTGGTCCAACGTCTTCATGCTCGCCGGGCTGCGGGCCGGCGACGTCTTCCTGGTGCACGGCGGCTCCAGCGGCATCGGCACGATGGCGATCCAGCTGGCCGCGCGCGCCGGTGCCCGGGTGGCGGCGACGGCCGGCAGCGCGGAGAAGCTGGCCTTCTGCCGCGAGCTGGGCGCCGAGATCCTGGTGAACCACCGCGAGCAGGACTTCGTCGAGGTGGTGCGGGAGGCCACCGACGGACACGGGGCCGACGTCGTCCTGGACATCATCGGGGCCAAGTACCTGGCCCGGAACCTCGACCTGCTCGCCACCGGCGGCCGGCTGGTGGGCATCGGCATGCAGGGCGGCACGAAGGCCGAGATCGACCTCGGCAAGCTGATGCGCAAGCGCGGCTCGGTGCACGCCACGACACTGCGCTCGCGGCCGGCGACCGGGCCCGGCGGCAAGGCCGAGATCGTGGCAGCGGTGCGGCACGACGTGTGGCCCGACGTCGAACGGGGCGTCGTCCGGCCGATCGTGGACCGGCGCCTGCCGATGTCCCGGGCCGGCGAGGCGCACGCCCTGCTGGAGTCCAGCGCCCACATCGGCAAGGTCCTGCTGCTCCCCGGCTGACGAAGGAGCCCGCTGCCCCCAACACTCGCAAGCTCGCGACGGGCCCCTGCACCGGGGCCGTCAGCGCAGGTCGGCGACGGCCTCGATGAGGCGGTCGACCTCCTCGACGGTGTTGTAGTGCATCAGCCCCAGCCGCACCGCACCGCCGGTCTCGTTGACCCCGATCGCGTCGAACAGCTCCCGGGAGTAGAAGTCGCCGTCCCAGGCGCAGACGCCACGCCGGGCGAGCTCGGTGGCCGCCTGGCGGGGCCGCATCCGGTCGACGCTGAACGACAGGGTCGGCGTGGTCCACCCCGGGTCGCCCAGCACCTGCAGGTGGGGCATCGCCCGCAGCGCCGCGTCCAGCCGGGTGAAGAGCTCCTCCTCGTAGCGGCTGACCGCGGCCATCGAGGTGCGCAGCCGCTCCCGCCGGGTGCCGGCGGCCTCGGGGCAGAGCGCCGCCAGGTGGTCCACCGAGGCCGCCACCCCGGCGTAGAGCTCGAACGGCGGGGCGCCCGTCTCGAACCGGTCGGGCACCCGCTCCGACGCGGGCAGCAGCTTGTCCGGCCACAGCTCCTCGAGCAGCCCCGGGTGGGCGACCACCGCGCCGACGTGCGGACCGCACCACTTGTAGGCCGAGAGCGCGAGGAAGTCCGCACCCAGCTCGTCGACGTCCAGCGGGGCGTGCGGTGCGGCGTGCGCGGCGTCGACGAAGACCAGCGCCCCGACCCGGTGCGCCCGCTCGGCGATCGAGGCGACGTGCGGCCGGGTGCCGATCGCGCTGCTGGCCGCGGTGACGGCGACCAGCCGGGTGCGGTCGGTGAGCAGCTCGTCGTACTGCCAGTCCGGCAGCTCCCCGGTCTCGATGTCCACCTCCGCCCACCGCACGCCCAGGCCGATCTCGGCGGCGACCTGCAGCCACGGGCGGATGTTGGCGTCGTGGTCCAGCCGGCTGACCACGATCTCGTCACCGCGGTGCCAGTGCTTGGCCAGCGCCCGGGCCACCGCGTAGGTCAGCGTGGTCATGTTCGGCCCGAGGACCACCCCGGTGGGCACGCCGCCCACCAGGTCGGCCACCGCGGACCGGGCACCGGCGACCAGCTGCTCGGCCCGGGCGGAGGAGGCGAAGACGGCGCCCCGGCCGGCGATCGGCACCCGCATCGCCTGCGAGACGGCGCGCACCACGCTCTCCGGCACCAGCGCGCCCCCGGGCCCGTCGGCGTGCACCAGGCCGTCGGACAACCCGGGGAACAGTCCCCGGATGCGGGCCACGTCCAGCTGGCCCTCCCCCGACGACATGCGGGGAGCGTAGTCAGTCGCCCGGTCGGTGCCGCCCGCGACCGGCACCCCGGCGGTGCCTCGCGGCGCCGGGGGAAGATGGGGGCATGACAGCACCAGGCACCGGTGGACCACACCCCCAGCAGGTCCTCGTCGTGGGGCCGGACGGGCAGCCGGTCGGGGGCATGCACCTGCCCGAGGGCGAGGACGGGGGCATGACCGGGGTCGGCGACCTGGTCGAGCAGCCCGCGAAGGTCATGCGGATCGGCACGATGATCAAGCAGCTGCTCGAGGAGGTCCGGGCGGCGCCCCTGGACGACGCCAGCCGCAACCGGCTGCGCGACATCCACGCCTCCTCGATCCGCGAGCTGGAGCAGGGGCTGGCCCCGGAGCTGCGCGAGGAGCTGGACCGGATCACGCTGCCGTTCACCGAGGGCGAGACCCCCTCGGACGCCGAGCTGCGGATCGCCCAGGCGCAGCTGGTCGGCTGGCTGGAGGGCGTCTTCCACGGCATCCAGACCGCGCTGTTCGCCCAGCAGATGGCCGCCCGGGCCCAGCTGGAGGAGATGCGCCGCAAGGCGCTCCCACCCGGCGCACCGGCCCAGGAGCACCGGCCCGGCGGCGGCCAGTACCTCTAGCCCAGCGGCAGGCCCTTGACGATCCGGGCCGCCGTCCGGCCGGTCCGGCGCCAGTCCTGAGGGCCGGCGTCCGGGCCCGCCGTCGTCGCCGGGCGGTCGGCGGGCAGCTTGCCGTGGTGCACCGCGACCGCCCCTGCGGCGTCGACACCGACACCGACCTCCAGCGGGGAGTCCCGGGCGGCCGCGTGCGCCAGCCCGACGGCGTCCGCAGACCGGGCCGGGACGTCGACGACGTCGGTCGGCACGCCCTCCTCCTCCGCGCCGGCGCAGACCTCGCGCAGCACCGCCGCCGGCGCCGCGGGGGCACGGTGCACGAGCACGGCCGGCCGCTGCGCGGCGTCGGTCACCCGGCCGGGCACGACGATGCGGCCGCGTGCGCCCGGACCAGCCCCGTCGCGACCGCGGTGCGCGGGCCCTGGGTGCCGAGCACATTGCCCGTCCCGCAGACGATGCCGTAGGGCGCGAGCTCGTCGGCGATCAGCTCGGGGATCTCGAAGTCCAGCGCCGAGCCGCCCAGCAGCACGACGAAGTCCAGCGCCCGCAGGTCCGCCCCCGGCGCGACCTGCCGCAGCGCCCGGACGGCGTTCACCACGAACACCCGGCTCTTCGCCGCCCGCCGCACCCGCCGGACGTGGTCCAGGCCGTGCCGGGTCTCGACGGGCACCGGGCCGTCGGGGGTGAGCACCACGACGCGGGCGAACACCTGCGGCGGGAACGGCTGGTCGAAGAACTGCACGGTGCCGTCCTCGTGCCGCAGGTGGAAGAAGCTCTCCACCTTGGCCAGCGGGTGCCACTTCACGCCCTCGGCGACCTCCCGGTCACCCAGGGCCAGCTCGGAGTCGATCAGCTTGGTCACCAGCTCCCCGGCGCCGGCCACGTGGACGGCGGTGCACACCCCGTCCCGGGTCAACAGCGCCGCGTCGGTCGAGCCGCCGCCCAGGTCCAGGACGGCGACCGGCCGGTCGACTCCCGGGGTGGTCAGCGCCCCGCCCACGGCCATCTCCCCCTCGACACCACCGATCTCCGCCCAGGCCCCGAGCTGCTCGGACACCTGGTCGGCGACCAGCTGCATGCGGCTGCGGCTGGTCCGCACCATCGCCGCGAGCGCGACGGCGTTCTCCAGCGCGATCTCACCGGCCAGTCCCCCGCGCACCTCGGCCGGGACGAACGTGTCGACCGCCAGGACGTCGCGGATGGCGATCTCCGCCGGCGGTTGCGCCGACCCGTCGGCGTCGTGCAGCACGTCGGCCATGGTGTCGCGGACCTGGGCGAGCATCCCGCCGACGTGGGTGCCGGGTTCCCCGTGCACGTCGTCGAGCGGCTGCAGCCGGGCGATGGTGGCCATGATCGCCTCGGCCCCGGCGTCGACGTCGATCCGGAGTTCCTTCCCCGCTCCGCGCAGCACCAGCTCACCGACCGGGATCCGCCGGTCGGTGACGTCCCCGGACGGGGTCCGCACCACCACCGCCGAGCGGTTCCCGGTGAGCGCGCGGGCGACCGGGGAGACCGCCCGGGTCTGCTCGGGGTCCAGGCCGAACACCGAGGCCAGCCCGTAGGAGTCCGACAGGGTGCGGATCGTCCGCCCCGGTGCGGCCACCTCGACCGCGGCCAGCATGCCCAGCGGCACCTTCTCGACCGCGCGCACCTCGTCGACGACGGGCACCGGGCGGTCCAGCCGGTTGGTGACCAGCACGGCGTCGTCCCCGGCCAGGACGGCGGCCACCACCGCCACCCCGCGGGCGACGGCGGCGTTCACCACCCGCGCGACGTCGTCGAAGTCCCACTCGGCCGGCACCACGCAGACCACCGGATCGCCCGGGGGCTGCCCTGCCAGGTCGGCGATCGACACGGTGGTGCCCACCGCGAGCCCCTGCCCGCCGGGCGTCGTCGGGTTGTGCCCGATCATCGTGGACTCGGTGATGATCGTCTCGGTGATGGTCTCCATCGCCAGGCCGCTGATCACCGGCGTCGCCTCGTTGAGCAGCACGGTGTGCACCTCGTCGGGCCGCCGTCCGGCCCGGGCGAGGACGTCGCGGACCACCCGGAGCGCGCCGGCGGTGTTGTCCGGGGTGCCCTTGACCCCGGTGGTCCGGGTCAGGCCGGCGCCCAGGTACGTCACCGACCCGTCCGGGGCGACGGCGGCCAGGCACGCCTCGGTCGTCGAGTTGCCGATGTCGACGCCGACGACCAGCCGGGCCGACGACGGGTCGCGGTCGGGCGCCCCCACCTCAGCCCGCGTCGGTCAGCTCGAAGACGGCCTCGACCTCCACCGGGCCACGGCCGGCCTCGATGCACTCGAACTCCTTGAGGTGCAGGAGGGCCGCCTTCGCCTGCCAGCGCGGTCGCGCCATCTGGTCGTTGCGGGTGGGCACCGGCTGGGGCGACTCGCCCTTCGCGTACTGCGCGGCGTTCGAGCCGATCATGCGGAAGACCGCCGGGTCCAGCAGCGGGGACTGCGGGAACAGCTCGAGGTTGCTCAGCCGGGCCAGGTCCTTCTGGTGGATCATCGTCGTCCCGCGGGACAGGATCCCGACGGAGATGCCGGAGCCGGACAGCTTGGCCCCGATGTGCGCGATGGCCGCCAGGTCGGCGGTGTCCCGGACCCGGACCAGCCGGGCGCCCACGCCCTGCTCCTCGATGCCGGCCAACAGCTGGCGCAGCACCTCGGCGTGCGGGACCTCCACGATCGTCTTGGTGAAGTGACCGGCGAAGGCGGGTGACACGGCGATCACCACCTCGTCGGGCCGGGTGCCGCGGACCGCCGGGGACAGCTCGCGGAGGCTGACCGTGCGGTCGGGCGTGGCGGTGGTCATGGTCAGCGCACCTCGCTCTCGGGGTCGGTCGCCGACGTGACGTGCCGGAGCTTCTTCAGCTCGGCCCAGCGTTCGCCCTCCAGGCGGTAGCCGGTGCCGGGGCCGGCGTAGTCGTTCGGGTCGTTGATGGCCGACAGCGGGGTGAAGTCGGCGGTGAGCACCGCAGAGGTCTGCAGCAGGTCACCAGACACGCGCTGGCGCAGCACGGTGAGCAGGTTCTCGGCGACGTCGTGGAAGCCGGCGGACTCCAGGCCCTTGACGATGTCCAGCCCGGTGATGCCCCGGTCCATGACCGCCTGGGCGCCCTTGAGGTCGGCCAGCACGTCCCGGAAGGGGTAGTCGGCGGAGGAGTTGGCGTAGGTGGCCGCCTCGACCTCGTCGTCGGTGACCGCCGGCAGGTCGAGGTAGGCGAACAGCGCCTGGAGGGCGCGCGCGGCCTTGCTCCGGGCCAGCAGGATCTCGTCCTCCCGCACGTGCCGCAGCCCGCCGTCGACCTGGAAGTCGCGCTGGATGGTGTTCCAGTCGTCGTAGTCCTCGGTGTCGAAGTTCGACCCGGCGAACATGTTGTCCGCGTTCGGCACCGCCGAGTAGCCCGAGCAGACGAAGTCGGTGCCGGGCAGCAGCTGCGGCATCATCCGGGCGGTCCGGCGCATCGCCGAGTGGGAGAAGGACTGGTCGTTCCCCGAGGCGCACTCCAGGTCCATCATGCTGGCCACCAGGTTCTCCGCGGCCACCGCGCGCAGCCCGCCGGGGACGGCGCCGGGCACCCCGATGCAGCTGATCGAGCCGTTCTGCAGCCCCTGCACCCCGGCTCCCTTCGCCATCAGGATGCAGCGGATCTCCAGGTAGAGCATCGACTTGCCCTCGGCGTTGCCCATCTGCACCTCGGAGCCGGTGCCGGAGGTGAAGCGCATCTTGATCCCGCGGGAGGCGTAGGCCGAGGCGAGGAACGCCTTGGACCACGGGGTGTCGTCCCCGTCGATGAACACCGACTCCGTGCCGTAGATGGAGATCGTCTCGGCGTAGGCGGTGATGCCGCGCATCCCGAGCTCGAGCTCGGTGGCCTCCTCCAGGGCGCACTGGGTGAGCACGCCGCCGCGGCCGACCTGGGCCCCCACCTGCAGGGCGATGGCCACCAGGGGCGCGTAGCGCAGCACGCCGAGGGTCGTCTCCAGCTCGGCGAAGCCGCGCAGCGCCCCCTCGGCGGCGTCGGCGGCGACCTGCACCGGGTTGTCCCGGGCGCTGGTGGAGTGCGCCTGGTTGGCCGGCGTGCGCCGGGCCCGCATCTTCTGCATCCCCTGCATGATCTCGACGACGTTCATCAGCTTGAGGACGTCGAGGACCTTGGCCGGGGTCAGCCCGCGGGTGACCGCGAGCACGTCGTCCCGGGAGGCGCGGGGGTCGATCAGCATCCGGGCGATCTCGGCCGAGGGGAGGGCGTTGGACTCCTCGGCCGACGCCACGTCGATGGCGTGGTCGGCGATGAAGGTGTCCATGAAGTCGAAGTCGGCGCGCTGCCGGCCGTCCAGCTCGACGATGCGGCCGTCCTCGACCCGCACGCTGGGAGCCGGGTCGAACGCGCTCTCCATCGCGACGAGACCCTTCTCGGGCCACTCCTCGACGAACCCGTCGAGGTTGACCGGGCGGGCTTCCAGGACGTCGGTGCGCAGTGAGTGCCGGGGCTGGTCCGAGGGCCGGGGCTGGGTCGCGGTCATGGGGTGTCCTCTCCGTCTTCGGCGCCGGCCCGGGCCAGCAGGTCCCGGCGCGCGTACACCTCGGCCGCCTCGCGGACCAGGCCCGCGCACACCGGCGCGGACCACGTCGTCTCCAGCCGGTCGGCCAGCGCGGCGAGCCCGGCGGCGGTGGAGGCCCGCGGCCGCAGCGCGTTGTACATGCCGAGCACCTCGGCGTCCGGGATCGCGCACATCTCCGCCGCCCGCCGGAAGTTCATCGCCAGCTGCGGGCGGTTGCTGGCGTCGGCCAGCTGGGCCTGCAGCTCCAGGGTCTCCGGGGCGATCCGCAGGTCCTCGGCCGACAGCTCACCCGACACCACCGCGTCCATCGTCAGCGCGGTGATCGGTTTCCCCGTCGGGGTCCGCAGCAGCTCAGGCCGGTTGACCGACAGCGGGTAGTCCCCGCGGGTCAGTCCGGTGTCCAACGAGGCGCTCATCGGGGCTTCCCTCCCAGTCGGTCCGTGCACCGGGACTGTGACACAGCACACGTTGCCTGTTCGTTGCCTCCACGGCGGGGCTGTACCGGGAGGCCGCTGGGCTGCTTGGCTGTGACGATGACCACATCGCTCTCGCACGCCGATGCCCGCCGGGTCCTGGACGCGGGCCTCGCCCGGGCCGAGGAGATCGGCCAGCCGATGAACGTCGCCGTCGTCGACGACGGCGGCCACCTGCTCGCGTTCGGGCGGATGGACGGCGCCATCAAGGCGAGCATCGACATCTCCACCCGCAAGGCCGTGACCTCGGTGCTGATGGCCGCGCCCACGGCGGCCCTGACCGACCTGGTGCAGCCCGGGGCCGAGCTCTACGGCCTGGAGCAGACCTCCGGCGGGCTGGTCACCTTCGGCGGCGGGATCCCGCTGCGCCGCGACGGCGTGGTGGTGGGCGCGGTCGGGGTGAGCGCGGGTTCGGTGGCCCAGGACGTCGACGTGGCCACCGCTGCGGCGGAGGCCCTGGGCTGAGCTGCCGCGGCAGCCCTGGGCTGAGCTGCGGCAGCGGCCCGGACGCGCCGACGACCCTGCGCCGGTGGTTGCCGGGGGTCCGGGGGTGAGCGATGATCCGCACCGGCGCCAGTGCCGGCGTCGGCGCAGTGAGCCCGCCCGGGGGTGCGATGTCGTGCGATGCAGAGCACCTGGCCGGCGAGGACCCGCGCGCCCGAGCGCGGGCGCTGGCTGAGACCTTCGACGCGGTGCTCGCCCAGGGCACCGCCCGCCGGGCCCCCCGGCCGGTCGTCTCGGCGTCCTGGGCGCGGAGCCTCGCCGCGCACGTCGACCCCGAGCGCCGGACGCCGCCGGTCGTCCACGCGGCCGACGAGCTGGACGACCTGCGGGCCGCCCACCCGATGAACGCCGTCATGCCGCTGCTGCGCAGCGCACTGGTGGGCATCGCCGACGACGCGATGCACCTGGTGCTGGTGACCGACGCGGCCGGCCACGTCCTGTGGCGCGACGGCGACCGGCAGCTCCTGGGCCAGGCCGACCGGGTCGGCCTCTTCCCCGGCACCGACTGGAGCGAGGCCGCGATCGGGACCAACGCGATGGGCACCGCCCTCGCCGTCGGGGCGCCGGTGCAGATCCACTCGGCGGAGCACCTGGTCCGCACGTACCACTCCTGGACCTGCGTCGCGGCTCCGGTCCACGACCCGGACACCGGAGCGATCATCGGCGTCCTCGACGTGAGCGGTCCGCTGCACGCGGTGAACCCCGCCCTGGCCCAGCTGGTCGCGGCCACCGCGCGACTGGCGGAGGACCAGCTGCGGGTGCGGCTGGCGATCGCCGACGAACGCCGGCGGCTCCGGCACCTGCTGCCGCTGAGCCGGTCCGGGCAGGAGACGGCCTTCGTGACCCCCAGCGGCCGGGTGCTGGCCGCCGAGCCCGCCGACCGGTGGCCGGCGCACGTCGAGCTGGGCGACGGCGACCGGGTCGCCCTGCCCGACGGCCGGGAGGCACACGTCGATCGGTTCGAGGACGGCTGCCTGCTCCGGACCGCCGTCCACCGCACCCGGTCGGCACCCCACCCCGTCGAGCACGTGCTGTCGCTGCGGTGCACCGGGACCGGGACGCCCACGGTGACGGTGGACGACCGCGCGATCCCCCTGCCGCTGCGCCTGGCGGAGGTGCTGCTCACCCTCACCCGGCACCCCGACGGGCTCACCGGGGAGCAGCTGGCCCAGCTCCTCTACGGCGACCGCGGCAACCAGACGACGGTGCGCGGGGAGATCCGCCGGCTCCGCACGCTGGTCGGCGCGGACCTGCTGCAGACCCGGCCCTACCGGCTGGTGGCCGAGGTCGGTACGGACGTCGACACCGCGGGCCGGGCGCTGGCGGCCCGGCACGTGCGCGCCGCGCTCAGCGCCTGCCGAGGACCGGTGCTGCCCCGGTCGGAGGCGCCGGAGATCCGGCAGCTGAGCGACGAGCTCACGGCTGGTCTGCGCCGCGCCGTGCTGGCCACCGACGACCCCGAGCTGCTGTACACCTTCAGCACCCACCCCCTGGGCGAGCACGACGGTGCCGTCCACGACCGGCTGGCCGAGCTCCTCCGCCCGGACGACCCGCGAACGGCCGTGGTGGCCGTCCGCCGCGCCCGGCTGCTCGCCGACTGACCGCGGGGTGGTCCGGAGGACCGCAGGTCAGACGGTGAACCGCCGGACGGCGTCCTGGAGCTCGTCGCTCATCCGGGCCAGGTCCGCCGCCGAGCGCTGCGCCTCCGCGACGCCCTCGTTGGTCTGCTGGGTGCCCGCGGCGAGACCGGAGATCGCGGTCGCGATGCTCCGCGAGCTGCCCGCCGCCTCGGCGACGTTGCGGTTCATCTCGTTGGTGGTGGCCGTCTGCTCCTCCACCGCCGCGGCGATGGTGGCCTGGTAGTCGTTGATCTCGCCGATCACCGAGCTGATCTCGCCGATCGCCGAGACCGCCCCGGCGGTGTCGGCCTGGATCGCCTCCACGCGCTGCGAGATGTCCTCGGTCGCCCGCGCGGTCTCCTGCGCCAGCTCCTTGACCTCACTGGCGACCACCGCGAAGCCCTTGCCCGCCTCACCCGCGCGGGCGGCCTCGATCGTGGCGTTGAGCGCCAGCAGGTTGGTCTGCTCGGCGATCCCGTTGATCAGCTTCACCACCGTGGCGATCTCCTGCGAGGAGTCACCCAGCTTGCCGACCGTGCGGGTGGTGTTCTCCGCGACCGCGACGGCCTGCCCGGCCACCCGGGACGCCTCGCTGGCGTTCCGGCTGATCTCCCGGATCGCGGCCTCCATCTGCTGGGAGCCGGTGGCCACGGTGTCGACGCTGGCGGCGACCTCCCCGGCGGAGCTGACGACGACGTCGGCCTGGCCGGTCGCCGCCTGTGCGCTGCGGGCCATGCCGGCGGCGCCGGTGTTCAGCGCCTGCGACGCCACCGCCAGCCGGCCGGCGGAGTCGTCGACCAGCCGGAGCACGCCGCTGAGCGACTCCAGGGTCGAGTCCAGCGAGCGGGCGACCTCGCCGATCTCGGCGCCACCGGTGGCGCCGGCCCGGACGCTCAGGTCGCCGTCGGCGACCTGGTCGAGGACCTCCCGCACACGCTGCACGGGGCCCATCACCGAGCGGACGACGAGCAGGGCCAGCACCACGGAGACGAACAGCCCGATCACGATGATCGCCACCGTGAGGGTGCGCGCGCCGGTGTAGGCGTCCCGCGCCTCCGCTGCGGTGTCCACCGCGTCGGCTGCGGCCGCGTCCGTGGCCTCCACGAGCGCCGCGGAGATGGCCGCCTCGGTGTCGTTCATCTGGGCGATCAGGGCCATGGTCTCCTGCGGGGTGCGGGCCCCCTGGCCGGCCGACAGCTGCTGCAGCAGCTCGAGGTACTGCTGGGACGCCGCGGCGAACTGGTCGTAGCCGACCCGGGCGGCGGCCGACAGCGGCAGCTCACCGGCGGCGGCGGTGTCCTCGGTCAGCGTCGCGAGGTTCTCGGTCGAGGCCTGGGCGAAGGCCGCCCGGGTCTCCGCCGGGAGCGACGCGATGCTGGCCCGGGCGTTGCTCGCGGAGAACTGCCACCACCCGGCTTGCAGCTGACGCAGGGCGTCCAGCGGCACGGCGCCCTCGGAGTACACCTGCTCGGCCTTGTCGCTGAGCACCGACATCCGCTGGATCCCCACCAGACCGACGGTCAGGGTGGTCAGTGCCACCAGCAGGATCGCCAGCAGGAGGCGCCCGCGCAGCCCCACCCGGCCGACGAGTCCGGAGACGCCCGTCCTCGATCCGGTGGCGGTTGCCGGTCCCTGCGCGCTGACGTCCATCTGTCCCTCTTCTGCCCACGGGCGCGCCCGTGCGGCCCACCAGCGATGAGATCGGCAGCCGTAGGGAGTTCTTGACCCGCGTGCCGCGCGACTGCCGTCACGGGGTGGGACGACGACGGCGCCGGCCACCGCGACTGCGGTGACCGGCGCCGCCGGGTCGGGACTGCCTCAGACGGTGAACCGGCTGACGGCGTCCTGCAGCTCGTCGCTCATCCGGGACAGCTCGGCCGCCGACTGCTGGGCCTCCGCGACCCGCTGGTTGGTCTCCGCCGTGCCGGCCGCCAGCCCGGAGATCGCGGTGGCGATGCTCCGCGAGCTGCTCGCCGCCTCGGCGACGTTGCGGTTCATCTCGTTGGTGGTCGCGGTCTGCTCCTCCACCGCCGCGGCGATGGTGGCCTGGAAGTCGTTGATCTGACCGATCACGTTGCTGATCTCGCCGATCGCCTCCACCGCACCGGCGGTGTCACCCTGGATCGCCTCCACCCGACGGGAGATGTCCTCGGTCGCCCGGGCGGTCTCCTGCGCCAGCTCCTTGACCTCACTGGCGACCACCGCGAAGCCCTTGCCCGCCTCACCGGCCCGCGCCGCCTCGATCGTGGCGTTGAGCGCCAGCAGGTTGGTCTGCTCGGCGATCCCGTTGATGAGCTTCACCACCGTGGCGATCTCCTGCGAGGAGTCACCCAGCTTCCCGACCGTCCGCGTCGTGTTCTCCGCGACGTTCACCGCCTGACCGGCCACCCGGCTGGCCTCGCTGGCGTTCTGCGAGATCTCCCGGATCGCCGCCTCCATCTGCTGCGACCCGGTCGACACCGTGTCCACGCTGGAGGCCACCTCACCGGCCGATGCCACCACCACGTCGGCCTGACCCGCAGCGTTGCGCGCGTTGCTGGCCATCGCCTCCGCGCCGGCGTTCAGCTGCAGCGACGCCGCGGCCAGCCGCCCGGCCGAGTCGTTGACCAGGCTGAGCACGCCGCCGAGCGCGTCGAGCGTCTCGTCGAGGGACTCCGCGACCTGACCCAGCTCGGCACCACCGGTCCGGCCGGCGCGCACCCGCAGGTCGCCGCCGGCGACCTGCTCCAGGGTCTCCCGGATCCGCTGGACCGGGCGGGTGACGCTGCGGGCCATCAGGACGGCGAGCGCGAGCGAGACGGCCAGGCCGACCGCGATCCCCAGGACGGTCAGGGTGCGCGCGCCGGCGTAGGCGTCGCGGGCCTCCTGCACGGTGGCCTCGGTGGCGGTGATCTGCGCGTCGCTGGCTGCCGTGAGCGCATCGATGGCGTTGGTCTCGGCCTCGATCAGCGTGGGCAGCACGGACATCGGGTCGCCGCCGGCAGCCCCGATCTCGGCCATCTGCGCGCTGGTGTCGTCGAACAGCGTGATCGCGGCCTGGAAGTCCTGGAACGCGGCCTCGGTGGCCGGGCGGAGGGCCACCTCCTCCAGGTCGGCGCGCAGCCCGTCCAGCGTCTCCCGGATGGTCACCGTCTGCTCCTGCAGCGCCTGCACGATCTCCGGCGAGAGGCCCGCACCCGTGGACCGGGAGATGGTCGCCTGGTACTGCCAGTAGGTGGACCGGAGCAGCAGGATGTCCCGGAGCGGGACGGCGCCCTCCTCGTAGACCACCTCCGCCTGGTGGCTGAGCGCTGCCATCCGCGAGATGCCGAGGCCGCCGACGACGAGGGTCATCAGGGTGACGGTGAGGAAGGCCGCGAGCAGCCTGCCGCGCAGTCCGAGCCGGGCCAGCGGGTTGCGCCCGGGCTCATCTGCCGGGTCAGGAGCATGTGTGGCGGGGGCGTGGTCGTTCATCGCGTCCATGGAGTGCCTCTCGTCGCTCGGGCGCACCGACGCGCCCCTCGCCCATGGGATCGGCACCACGGACGGACGACTCCACCTGAGATCCGGTAACGGAACGGCTCAGTCCGTTGATGGACCGGTCAGGCGCGCAGGGAGGCCAGCAGCATCGCCACGCCCTCGGCGTCGTTCGAGTCGGTCACGTCGGTGGCCGCCGCCAGCACGTCCGGGTGGGCGTGCGCCATCGCCACGGCCCGGCCGCCGCCCTCCCGGACCCAGTCGAAGGCGGCCAGGTCGTTGGGCATGTCGCCGAAGTAGACGACGTCGGCCGCCGTCAGCCCGCGTTCGGCGGTGAGCCGGGCCAGGCCGGTGGCCTTGGTGATCCCGACGGCGGAGATCTCGGCCATCGCATCCGACGAGGAGTTGGTGACCGTGGCGGTGTCCCCCACGATCTCGGCGACCAGGGCGACGAACTCGTCGCGGCCCATCCGCTCGTGCCGGGCGAGCAGCTTGGCCACCGGCTGGGCGACCATCTCGGCCAGGGTGGCCACGGCGACCCCGGGGGCGTCCCGGTCCCAGCGCGGCTGGTAGACGGGCTCGTGCCGGAACTGGTCGCCGTACTCGACCGCGAACCAGGTGTCGGGCTGGTGTTCGCGGAGCCGTCCGGTGATCTGCCGGAGCACCTCCGGCGGCACCGGGTGCTCCTCGAGCACCCGGAACTCCCCGAGGTCCAGCAGCACCGCACCGTTGCAGCAGATCGCGGTGCCGCCGCCGAGGCGGTCCCGCACCCCGAGCATCCAGCGGGGTGGGCGGCCGGTGGCCAGCACCAGCGGCACGCCCTCGTCGGCCCAGCGCCGCAGCTCGGCCAGGGTCGCGTCGCTGATCGTCTCGTCGCTGCGCAGCAGCGTGCCGTCGAGATCGCTCACGATGAGCTTCGGGCGCCAGTCAGACATCTGTCTCCCCCAGTGCGAGCACGGCCTCGAGGTAGCGGGCGACGCCGTCGGCGTCGTGTCCGCTGGTGCGGTCCCCGGCGGCGGCCCGGACGGCGGGGTGGGCGTTCGCGACGGCGACCGCCCGGCCCCCGGCCGCGCTGACCGCCTCGATCATCGGCAGGTCGTTGGGCATGTCGCCGAAGACCAGCACGTCGCCGAATCCGACGCCCACCTGGTCCAGGACGACGGCCAGCCCGGTGGCCTTGGTGACCCCCGGCGGCAGCACCTCGATGAACCCCAGGCCGGCGTGGGTGAGCTCGGCGACCGCCGGGTCGACGACCGAGCGGGCCAGCGCGACCAGCTCGTCCTCGCCCAGCCGGGAGGAGCGCAGGAAGACCTTGAGCACCGCACCGACCGGCAGCACCTGGTGCCGGGGCAGCAGGTGCGCCGGTTCGGGGTAGGGCCAGTCGAAGCCGTGCTGGACGCGCAGCGGGCGCAGCGCCTCGGCCTGCTCGGCCGCGTCCTCCACCGCCACGATCAGCTCGCCGGCCACCTCCTCGATCGCGGCGATGACCTCGGTGGCGACGTCGCGGGGCATGCCGACGGTGCGGAGCACCTCGTCCGCGGCGCCGTCCCGGCCGAACCGGACGACGTACCCACCCTGCGCCAGGACGGCGATGCCCTGGCCGCCCAGCGCGGCGCGGACGCTCTCCAGCAGGCGCGGGCCGCGGCCGGTGGCACCGACGACCGGGAGGCCCGCGCCCCGGCAGGCGGCGATGGCCGCGGCGGTGCGGGGGCTGACCTCCCCGGCCGAGCCGAGCAGCGTGCCGTCCAGGTCGCTGACCACCAGTTTCGGCCGCCAGGCGCCGAGCCGGGCGCCCAGGTCGCCCAGGTCGACGACCTCGGCCGCGTGGACGGCCGCGGCCGGGGCGGTCAGGCCGCCCCCGGCCGGCTGGTGGACGGTCATGCGGGGAGGCCGGGCGCCGCGACGGCGGTCAGGGACATGCCCGGGGTGAGCACCTCGTGGCCGCCCAGCCAGGGGCGCAGCGCCGCGGGCACGTGCACCGAGCCGTCGGCCCGCTGGTGCACCTCGAGCAGGCAGGCGATGGTGCGGGCGATCGCGCAGAGCGTGCCGTTCAGCGTGGCCACCGGCTGCGGCTTCCCGTCGGCGTCCCGGCTGCGGATGGCCAGCCGCCGGGACTGGAAGGTGGTGCAGTCCGAGGTGCTGGTCAGCTCGCGGTAGGCGCCCTGGCTGGGGAACCACGCCTCGATGTCGAACTTGCGGGCGGCGCTGGTGCCCAGGTCGCCGGCGGCGATGTCGACCACCCGGTAGGGCAGCTCGAGGAGCTGGAGGAACTCCTCCTCCCACTGCAGCAGCCGGCGGTGCTCGGCCTCGGCCTCCTCGGGGGCGCAGAAGCTGAACATCTCGACCTTGTCGAACCAGTGCACCCGGATGATGCCGCGGGTGTCCTTGCCGTAGGAGCCAGCCTCGCGGCGGAAGCAGGAGGACCAGCCGGCGTAGCGGCGCGGCCCAGCGGAGAGGTCGAGCACCTCACGCGCGTGCATGCCGGCCAGTGCGACCTCCGAGGTGCCGACCAGGTACAGGTCGTCGCGCTCGACCCGGTAGATCTCCTCGTCGTGCTCGCCGGTGAAGCCGGTGCCCTCCATGGCCTCGGGCTTGACCAGGGCCGGGGCGATCACCGGGATGAACCCGGCGGCCACCGCCCGGGTGATCGCCAGCTGGGCGAGGGCGAACTCCAGCAGCGCGCCGGGGCCGGTCAGGAAGTAGAAGCGGGCGCCGGAGACCTTCGCGCCCCGCTCCATGTCGATGGCGCCGAGGGCCTCGCCGATCTGCAGGTGGTCGCGCACCTCGAAGTCGTAGGCGGGCAGCTCGCCGACGGTCCGGATCTCCACGGCGTCGTCCTCGCCGCCCGGGGGCACGTCGGGGTGGACGACGTTGGGGATCCGCAGGTGCAGCGCGTGCAGCGCCGCGTCGGCGGTGCGCTCGGCCTCCTCGGCCTGCTTCACCTGCGCGGCCAGCGCCTTCGCCCGCTCCAGGACGGCGGGACGCTCCTCCGGGCTCGCCTTCCTGACCGCCTGGGAGGCCGCCTTCTGCTCCCCGCGCAGGTCGTCGGCGGCCTTGACCGCGGCCCGGCGCTCGGCGTCGGCGGCCAGGAGCGCGTCGACCAGCGACTCGTCGGCACCCCGGGCACGCTGACTGGCGCGGACGAGGTCGGGGTTCTCGCGGACGAGGCGCAGGTCGATCACCGCCTGATCGTAGGTGCCGTGGCCGCCGCGACCCCGCCCCTCCAGGCACAGGAGGCTCTCCGCCCGGTTTCGGCTGTGAAACCGGGTGCAAAGCCTCCTGTGCCTTGCGCGCTCGGGGTCACTGCGGGGCGTCCAGGAGGGTCCGCACCGCCGACCGCACCCGGGTGCTCTCCTCCTCCAGGGTCGACAGCAGGTCCCCGTGCGCCGGGGACAGGTCGCTGCCCAGGTCCTCCAGGCGCTGGCACAGCTCGGCGAGCCGGAGCGCGCCGAGCGCCGCGCTGCTGCCCTTCAGGCGGTGGGCCAGCCGGTCCATGGACCCCTCGTCGTCCGCCATCTGCGCCGGACCCCCGGCCGCGGCCAGGAGCGCGGCGACCGTGGACTCCAGGCTCGCCACGTACTGCCCGTAGAGGTGCCGGAACCCGTCGTCGCCGAGGTCGCGGAGCTCCTCGACCGTCTCCGCGTCCAGCGGCGACGGCTCGCCGGGAGCGGCCGGCTGCGCGACCGGCACGGCGCGCACCGACGTGCTGCCGCCGGTGGCGTAGGGGGTCAGTGCCTGCTCGAGGACGGCGAGCCGCACCGGCTTGGTGAGGAACAGGTCGGCGCCGGCCGCGAGGAAGGCCGCCCGGTCGCTGGCCAGCACGCTCGCGGTGACCGCCATGATCACCGGCTGCGGCCCCGGCAGGGCGCGGATGGCCGCGGTGGCGTCCACCCCGCCCATGACCGGCATCTGAGCGTCCATCAGCACGACGTCGTAGGCACCCTCCAGCACGGCCGCCACCGCCTGCTCACCGTTCTCGACGTGGTCGCAGTCGTGGCCGAGCTGGTCCAGGTAGAGGCTCATCAGCCGGGCGTTGACCGCGTGGTCCTCGGCCACCAGCACCCGCAGCCTGCCGGTCGTCCCGGAGGAGGCCGACCGGACGGACGCCGCACGCGCGGGGTCGGCCGCGCCGGTCGGCGCTGCCGTCAGGGCCGTGCAGAGGGTGTTCAGCAGGCGGTCGGGGCGGACCGGCTTGTGCAGCCGGGCAGCGAACTCGGCGAGCTCGTCGGCGTGGACGCCGGCAGAGCTGCTGAGCAGGACGAGCGGGAGCGTCGCCGTCTCCGCCCGCCCGTGCACGGCTGCGGCGAGCGCGATGCCGTCCATCCCCGGCATGTGCAGGTCGAGCACGGCGAGGTCGAACGGGTCACCGTCGGCCAGCTCACGGAGCGCCTCGGCACCGCCTGCGGCCAGCACGCAGTGCGCCCCGTACTGGGCCAGCTGGTGGTCCAGGATCCGCAGGTTGGTGGGGTTGTCGTCGACGACCAGCACGCGGCGGCCGGCCAGGTTCGCCGCGCACGGCGGTTGCTGGTCCGCGAGGGCGCCCAGCCGGACGCGCACGGTGAACGTGGAGCCGCGCCGGGGCTCGCTGGTGACGTCGATGTCCCCGTCCATCGCGCGGGCGATGCGCTGACTGATCGCCAGCCCCAGGCCGGTGCCGCCGTAGGAGCGGGTGGTGGAGGTGTCGACCTGGCTGAAGGACCGGAAGAGCCGGTGGCGCTGGTCGGCGGGGATGCCGATGCCCGTGTCGGAGACCGAGATCGCGCAGGTCACCTCGTCACCGCGGCCGGTGGGCGTCGCGGTGACGCCGATGAGCACCTGGCCGGAGGTGGTGAACTTCAGCGCGTTCCCGACCAGGTTCATCACCACCTGCCGCAGCCGCGGCCCGTCCCCGGCGAACCGCCACGACCGGTCGGCCGGGACGTCCACGAGCAGGTCCAGCCCCTTCCCGGCGGCCTGCGGGGCGAGCAGCTGGGCCACGTCGTAGACCAGGTCGTGCAGGTCGAACGGCGCGGTCTCCAGGTCGAGCTCGCCGGCCTCGATCTTGGAGAAGTCGAGGATGTCGTTGATCAGCGTCAGGAGGCTGTCGCCACTGCCGGCGATCGTCTCCAGGTGCCCGCGCTGCTCCGGGGTCAGGCCCGTGGTCAGCAGCAGGTCGGTCAGCCCCAGGACGGCGTTGAGCGGCGTCCGGATCTCGTGGCTCATGGTGGCCAGGAAGGCCGTCTTGGCCTGGCCGGCCCGCTCGGCCTGGTCGCGGGCGTCCGTCAGCTCACGCTCCCGCTCGGCCACCAGGGCGTTGCGGTCCTCGAGCGCCTGGCCCAGGGCGTTCACGTCCTGGGTGATCTCGCGGAACTCGGTCGGACCGCTCTCGGTCGCCCGCCGGCCGACGTCGCCGTCGGCCAGCGCGGCCAGCGTGTCCCGGACCTCCCGGGTGGGCGGCAGGAGCTCCTCGGCCAGTCGACGGTTCGCTCGCCGGACGGCGACCGCCACGGCACCGGCGACCACCAGCCCGAGTGCGGCACCGCCGAGCAGCACGTCGCGCTGCAGGCTGATCGCCTCGTCCCGGCGGTGCTCGACGGTGGCCCGCACGTCCGCCTGGACCTCCCGGTAGGCGTCGAACAACCGCTTGTCCCGGCTGAGCAGGTCGCTGAGCCCGGCGATGTCGGCCATCCCCGGGGGGCTGGCCAGCATCGGGGTGACCCAGGTGTCGGTCCAGCGGGCCTCGGTGGCCTGCAGGCCGGCCAGCTCCTCCCGCAGCCCGTCGTCCTCCGCGGCCAGGCCGGCGAGCTCGGCGTCCAGTTCCGCCAGGTCGGCGACGCCCTGGTAGTACGGCTGCAGGAACCGGTCCTCCCGGGTGACCAGGTAGCCGCGGAGGCCGGTCTCCTGGTTGATCATCGCGCTGTGGCTGTCCTGCAGGGCGTTGAGCACCGCGTTGGCCCGGTCGACCCGGCCGCCGAGCACCACCACGGAGAGCACGGCGAGGCCCAGGGTCGTCAGCGCGACCGTGGTCAGCGCGGCCAGCCCGACCAGCAGCGGGCGCCGCAGCAGCACGCGCAGGGGTCGGCCCGGGGACGTCGGAGGGTGCTGCTCGGCGGTCACCCTCCTGAGATCGACCGGCGGCGTCCGTTCCTTGAGGCGGGCGGTGGGGCTTCAGCCGGTCGGCCGACCTGCCGATGGAGCGACGCACCCTCCCCTGCTGATCGGAGCCCCATGACCCACGTCCTGGTCGTCGACGACGACCCCGTCATCGCCGACCTCGTGGCCTTCCGGCTGAGCCGGCTCGGCCTGCGCATCACCGTCGAGACCGACGGCGAGGCGGGCCTGGCCGCGATCCGGGAGCTCCGCCCGGACCTGGTCGTGCTCGACTGGATGATGCCGCGGATGAACGGGCTGGAGGTCTGCCGGGCCGTCCGCGAGGACCCGGACCCCGCCCTGGCCGGCACCCCGGTCCTGCTGCTGACCGCCAAGGCGCAGGAGCCCGACCTGGAGCGCGGTTTCGCCGCCGGCGCCACCGACTTCGTCACCAAGCCGTTCAGCACCCGTGAGCTGGTCAGCCGGGTCACCGCCGCCCTGCCGGCGGGCAGCGTCCCGGTGTGACCACCGTCGCCGGCGTCGCCCTGGCGCTGGGCGTGGTGCTGGCCGGGCTGGTCGTCGTGCTCCTGCTCGCCGTCGGGCTCCAGCACCGGCAGCGGACCCGCACCCAGGCCCGCGACGCGCGGCGCCGGGCCGAGCTGATGCCCACCGTGCACGCGCTGCTGGACGACGACGGGGACGACCCGGCGCCCGGCCCGCACGTCACCTCCGCCCCCGCCCTCCTCGACGAGCTCGTGCTCGACCTGCTGCCGCAGCTGCGCGGCAGCGACCGGCGCGCCCTGCAGCGGGTGCTGGCCGCCCGCGGGGTCGTCGACCGCGCCGCCGCCGACCTCACCGCACGCGCCGCGTGGCGGCGGGGACGGGCCGCGACGCTCCTGGGCTCGGCCGCCGCCACCGACCACACCCCGGCCCTCGCGGCGTGCCTGACCGACCGGTCGGCCGACGTCCGCAGCGCCGCTGCCCGCGCCCTCGGCAAGGCCGGTGACCCGGCGTCGGTGACCCCGCTGCTGGTCTCCCTGGCCGGTCCCCGGGCCCTGCCGGTCGGCGTCGTCGGCATGGCCCTGCTGGACCTCGGCACCCCCGTCCTGCCCGCGCTGCGCACCGCCCTCACCGAGGGCAGCGCACCCGCCCGGGCGCTGGCCGCCGAGGTGCTGGGCGTGCACGGCGACCCCCTCGCCACGCCCGGCCTGCTGGCCCTGCTCCGGGACCGCTGGCAGCCCACGGAGGTGCGGCGGGCGGCCGCCGCTGCGCTGGGCCGGATCGGCTCCCCGCAGGCCACCGCAGAGCTCACCCAGCTGCTCGCGACCGGCCCGGTGCCCGCGCTGCAGCGCGTCGCCGCCGAGGCCCTCGGCCGGATCGGCGACCCCGCCGGGACCACCCCGCTCGTCTCCGGGCTGCACGCCACCGACCCCGGCGTGCGCGCGGCCTGCGCCGACGCGCTGGCCGCCATCGGCGACGAGGGCCGCGGCCGGCTCCGCGTGCTGGCCGTCGGCACCAGCCCGGCGGGCCGGGCCGCGCTGGCCGCGCTCGACGCGGTCGCGACCGCACGGCAGTGGCGCCGGCCGGTGACGTCCCGATGAGAGAGCTGGCCACCGACGTCGTCCTGGCCCTGAACTGGACGGTCTTCGGCTACGTCGTCGTCCTCGACCTCACGATGCTGCTGCTCGTGCTCGCTGGTGCCCGGCGGGTGGCGGCCGGTCGCCGCTGGAAGGGCGCCGAGGGACACGACGAGATCTTCGCCAGCCCGCTGACCCCGGCCGTCTCCGTGCTGGTGCCCGCGCACGACGAGGAGGCCGGCGTCCTGGACACCCTCGCCGCCGCGCTCGGCCAGCGATACCCCGCCCTGGAGGTGGTGCTGGTCGACGACGGCTCGACCGACCGGACCTTCCAGCTGGTGGCCGACCGGTACGCCCTCCGTGAGGTGGTCCCCCACCCGACGGCGGCGCTGCGGGTGGACGGCGAGGTCCTCTCCGTGCACCGCGCCACCACCGGCGACCCGCTGACGGTGATCCGCAAGACCAGCGTCGGGCGGCGGTCCGACGCCGTCAACGCCGCCCTCAACCTGGCCCGGCACCCGCTGGTGTGCATGGTCGACGGCGATTCCCTGCTCGAGTCCGACGCCCTGCTCCGGGTGGCCCGGCCGTTCGTGGAGGACCCGGGCCAGGTCGTCGCCACCGGTGGCGTGATCCGGACCGCCAACGGGGCGCTCACCGACCGGGGCACCGTGCTCGAGCCGCGGCTGTCGCGGAACTGGCTGGTGCGGATCCAGGCCGTGGAGTACCTGCGCTCGTTCCTGCTGGGGCGCACCGGCTGGGCCGACGCCAACGCGCTGCTGATCATCTCCGGGGCCTTCGGGCTGTTCCGGCGTGACCTGCTCATCGAGATCGGCGGCCTGGACCCGCGGTCGCTGGCCGAGGACGCCGAGCTGGTCGTCACCCTGCAGGAGAAGCTCCGCCGCGAGCGCCGTCCGCACCGCGTCGTCTTCGTGCCGGAGCCGGTCTGCTGGACCGAGGTGCCCGAGACGTGGCAGGTGCTGGGCCGGCAGCGCACGCGCTGGGCGCACGGCCTGGGGCAGCTGCTGTGGAAGCACCGCCGGATGATGGGCAACCCCCGCTACGGCGTCGTGGGGACGGTCGCGCTGCCGTTCTTCCTGCTCTTCGAGCTGCTCGGCCCGGTGGTCGAGGTCGTGGGGCTGGCCTCGGTGGCCCTGTCGGCGGGCCTGGGCCTGCTCGACCCGGGCACGGCGCTGCTGATGGTCGGCCTGGCGCTGGCGCTGGGGACACTGCTGTCGACGACCACGATCGCGGTCGAGGAGTTCACCTTCCACCGCTACCGCCGGGGCCGGGACGTGCTCGCCCTGCTGGCCGCCGGGGTGCTGGAGAACGTGGGCTACCGCCAGGTGCACGCCTGGTTCCGGCTGCGCGGCCTGGTCGCCGCCCTCACCCGCCGGGCACCGGTGTGGACGGCGATGCCCCGGGTCGGCTTCGCCGGCGGGACTCCCCTTCCGGACGCACCTGTCTCCGGTGACCAGCTCGTCGCCGTCCGGACCTGACGCGGTGACCCACCGGACAGCCGGCGGCGCTGATCCGGACGAGTCCGTCGTCAGCACGTGCATGCCCGCTCCACTCCACGGATGCGTGCTGGACCACACCGGAGGGGTAGCGGCCGTGCATGGGGCAGCTGAACGATCGTGATGGTCGACCAGATCCGCAGCAGCCCGATGAAGAGAGGCTGGACCGGGAACTCGCCGAGCTGACGTCGGAACTGCGCGTGGTGATACCCGGCGCGACGGTGCTGTTGGCCTTCTTGCTCACCGTGCCGTTCGCCTCGGGCTTCCCGCGGTTGAGCCCAGGGAATCAGGGCGTCTTCTTCCTGGCCTTCATCTCGACGGCACTGGCCGTCGTCCTGCTCCTGGCGGAAGGCGCCTATCACCGGCTCCGAGGGAAGCCGCACGACAAGGGGCTGCTCATCAAGACGGCGACCAGGCAGATGGTGGCCGCACTGGCGCTGCTCGGTGTCGCGCTGGTCTCGGTCGTGTTCCTGGTCACCGACGTCCTGTTCGGCCCGTGGGCATCGGTGCCGGTGTCCACCGCGGTCTTCGTCATCCTGGTCGTCAACTGGTTCGGCCTGCCCTTGCTGCGCCGCTGGCGCGGTGATGCCGACGCCCGGGACGGGCGCTGAGGTGGGCACCCGGCCTGGGACACTGGGGCCATGCGGTTCCTCGGTGACGCCCGCCCGGCCCACGACCTGACCTACGCCGACGTCTTCATGGTGCCGGCGCACTCGACGGTCGGCTCCCGGCTGGAGGTCGACCTGACCACGCCTGACCGGGTGGGGACGACGATCCCGATCGTCGTCGCCAACATGACCGCGATCTCCGGACGGCGGATGGCCGAGACGGTGGCCCGGCGGGGCGGGCTCGCCGTCCTGCCGCAGGACATCCCGGTCGACGTCGTCACCGAGGTCGTCTCCTGGGTCAAGCACCGGCACCCGGTCTACGACACCCCGATCACCCTCCTGCCCACCTCCACGGTGGGCGAGGCGCTGTCGCTGCTGACCAAGCGGGCGCACGGCATCGTCGTGGTGGTCGAGGGCGGCGCCCCGGTCGGCGTGGTCACCGACGGCCAGTGCCAGGGCGTCGACCGGTTCACCCAGCTGGCCGAGGTGATGACCCGCGACCCGCTGACCATCCCGGCCGGCACCGACCTGCCCAAGGTCTTCGACGTCCTCTCCGGGGAACGGGTGAGCGCGGCACCGGTGGTCGAGGGCGACCGGCTGGTCGGCGTCGTGACCCGCAAGGGCGCCCTGCGCTCGGCGATCTACACCCCGGCCACCGGGCCGGACGGCCACCTGCTCACCTCCGCGGCGGTCGGCATCAACGGCGACGTCGCCGGCAAGGCCAGCGCCCTGCTCGCCGCCGGGGTCGACGTGCTGGTCGTCGACACCGCGCACGGGCACCAGGAGAAGGCGCTGGAGGCGGTGGCCGCGGTGCGCGCCGTGGCCGGCTCCACCCCGGTCGTCGCCGGCAACGTGGTGACCGCGCAGGGCACCCGCGACCTGATCGAGGCCGGGGCGGACGTCGTCAAGGTCGGCGTCGGCCCGGGCGCCATGTGCACCACCCGGATGATGACCGGCGTCGGCCGCCCGCAGTTCTCCGCGGTCGAGGAGTGCGCCGCCGCCGCCCGCGAGCTCGGCAAGCACGTCTGGGCCGACGGCGGCGTGCGGCACCCGCGCGACGTCGCGCTGGCGCTGGCCGCCGGCGCGGCGAACGTGATGGTCGGCTCCTGGTTCGCCGGCACCTACGAGAGCGCCGGGGACCTCTACGACGACGGCGCCGGCCGCCGGTACAAGGAGAGCTTCGGGATGGCCTCGGCCCGGGCGGTGAAGGCCCGGACGTCGACGCAGAGCGGTTTCGACCGGGCCCGCGCCGGGCTGTTCGAGGAGGGCATCAGCTCCTCGCGGATGTACCTGGACCCGGCCCGGCCCGGCGTCGAGGACCTGATCGACCAGGTCGTGGCCGGCGTCCGCTCGTCGTGCACGTACGCCGGCGCCCGCACGGTCGACGAGCTGCACGAGCGGGCGGTGCTGGGTGTGCAGAGCGCAGCGGGCTACGAGGAGGGCCGCCCGCTGCCGACCAGCTGGTGAACCGGCACTGATGGACGCGATCCCGCTCCGCCGCTTCGAGGAGCTCGTCGCCGACGCCCTGGACGAGGTGCCCGAGGAGCTGATGGCGCTGCTGGACAACGTCGTCGTGCTGGTCGAGGACCGGAACCCCGAGGAACCGGACCTGCTGGGGATCTACGAGGGCTACGCACTCACCGAGCGCGGCTGGGACCACTCGGGGGCGCTGCCGGACCGGATCATGGTCTACCGCGAGGCGATCTGCGACATCTGCGAGGACGAGGAGCAGGTGGCCGAGGAGGTCACGATCACCGTCGTCCACGAGATCGCCCACCACTTCGGCATCGACGAGGAGAAGCTGCACGCCCTCGGCTGGGGGTGAGCCTCCGGGTAGCGTTCGATGACGTGCCTGAGGACGACGCGAACACCGGCGGGTTGCCGATCAAGATGCTGCACGACCGGCTGCTGGTCTCCCTCCGCAGGGAGGACGGTGACCGCCGGTCCAGCGGCGGGATCCTCATCCCGGCGACCGCCCAGGTCGCCAAGCGGCTGGTCTGGGGCGAGGCCAAGGGCATCGGCCCGAGCGTGCGGCAGGTCAAGGTCGGCGACCAGGTGCTGTTCTCCCCGGAGGACCAGCACGAGGTCGAGGTGCACGGCGAGGACCTGATCATCCTGCGCGAGCGCGACGTGCACGCCGTCGCCGCCGAGCGGATCGAGGAGTCGACCGGCCTCTACCTCTAGGCGGGCAACCCCGGCACGACCCCGCGCAGCCGCGGGTCGGCGGAGATCTGCGCCAGCAGGTCGTCGGGCAGCTCGTCCTCGCAGTCCACGCCGCGGGCGATCAGCTCCCGGTACTGGGCGATCTTGGCCTGCACCACGGTCAGGTCGTCGCGCAGCTCGACCATCCGCTGCTCGATCTGGGCGCACTGCTGCTCCAGCAGCGCCATCCGCTCCGGGTGGTTCGCCAGCTCCCCGCCGCCGAGGGTGACGAAGCGCCGGACGTCGGCCACCGGCATCCCGGTGCGGCGGAGCGCCTGCACGAGCCGGATGAACCGCAGCGCCCCCGGCGGGTAGCGCCGCCGGCCGTCGGCGCTCCGCTCCACGAGCGGCAGCAGCCCCTCTCGCTCGTACCAGCGCAGCGTGTCGATGCTCAGGCCGGTCTCCTCGGAGACCTGCCGGATGCCGAGGGACGTCTCCCGGGTGACCGCGGTCATGACCGCCAGGCTAGGCGGCGGCACGGCGGGCCATCCCGTCCTCGGCCGCCCGACCGGTGATCGCGGCCATCAGCAGCACCGCGCGCCGCCGGGTCAGCAGCCGCACGGCCCGGACCGAGGCCCGGTTGGCCCGGCCGACCGCCACGCTGGGCGGCGGGTCGCGCCGGTCGAGCGCCCGGAACGCAGTGGCCACCACCTCCTGCGGCGACTGCCGGCCCCGGCCGCCGTCGGCGGCGTCGTTCCCCAGGACGTCGAAGAACTCGGTGTCGGTGGCGCCCGGCGACAGGGCGAGCACCCGCAGCCCGCTGTCCAGCGACTCCTGCCACAGCGCCTCGGTGAAGCTGAGCACGAACGCCTTGCTGGCCGCGTAGACCGCCATGTCCGGGCTCGGCACGTAGGCGGCCATGCTGGCCACGTTGACCAGCACGCCGCTGCCTGCCCGCAGCCGGTCGATGAAGGCACGGCTGACGTCGACCAGGGCGGTGACGTCGACGGCGATCTCCTCGGCCAGCCGGTCGGCGTCCTCTCCGGCGAAGGGCCCGTGCGTGCCGAACCCGGCGCAGTTGACCACGCTGGTGACCGCGATGCCCTGCCGGTCGACCTCGGCGGCGAGCGCCCGCCCGGCCGCCGGCCGGGCCAGGTCGAGCGGGACGACGCGTGCGGTCACCCCGTGGGCCGCGGTCAGCTCGGCCGCCAGGCCCGCCAGCCGGTCGGCACGACGGGCGACCAGCACCAGGTGCGAGCCCCGGGCGGCCAGCTGGCGGGCGAACTCCGCACCGATCCCCGCGCTGGCCCCGGTGACCAGCGTCGTCTGCCCGCGCCAGTCCACCCGGCTCACGGGGCCACCGCCAGCACGAAGCGGTACCGGACGTCGCCCCGGGCCAGCCGCGCCCACGCCGTGTCGACCTGGTCCAGCGGGAGCGCCTCGACGTCGGCGGTGAGGCCGTGCGCGCCGCAGAAGTCGAGCATCTCCTGCGTCTCCACGGTGCCCCCGGAGCCGGAGACGGTCAGCGTGCGGCCCAGCAGGCTCATCGGTGAGACCACGTACTGCTCCGGCAGCCCGAGCACGCACAGCGTCCCGTCCAGCCGGAGGGCCCCCAGGTAGGGCGCGAGGTCGTGCGCGGCGGAGGCGGTGTCCAGCACGAAGTCCAGCCGGCCGGCGACGGCGTCCATCGCCGCGGCGTCGGTGGACAGGACGACATCGTGCGCGCCGAGGGCCCGGGCGGCGTCCGCCTTGGCCGCCGAGGTGGTGAACACGGTGACCCGGGCGCCGAGTGCGACGGCGAACTTGACCGCCAGGTGGCCCAGCCCGCCGAGGCCGACGACGCCGACCTGTGTGCCCGGCCCGACGCCCGCGCGGTTCAGCGGCGACCAGGTGGTGACCCCGGCGCACATCAGCGGCGCGACCGCGGCCGGGTCGAGCCCGGCGGGCAGGGCGTAGACGAAGGCGTCGCGGACGACGTACTCGGTCGAGTACGCGCCCTGGGTGGGGCTGCCGTCGTGCAGGTCGCGCCCGCCGTAGGTCGTCGCGGGGAACTCGCGACAGTAGGGCTCGCGGTGGGCCAGGCAGTTGTCGCACCGCCCGCACGAGTCGACGATGTTGCCCACGGCGACCGGGTCGCCGACCCGGAAGCGGGTGACCTCGGCCCCGACCGCGGTCACCTCGCCGGTGAACTCGTGGCCGGGCACCAGCGGCGGGGCGCCGGCCGCGAGTGACCCGACGGCGTGCAGGTCGCTGTGGCAGACGCCGACGTGGGTGACCCGGACGGCGACGTCGTCGGGCCGCAGCTCCCGACGGGTGAACTCGATCGGCCGCAGCGGCTCGTGCGGGCCGTGGGCGGCGAGGCCGGTGACTGCTCTCATGCCGGGGACGCTAGGAGCTGGAGTGGACTCCAGCGCAAGCCCTGCCCCGGGCGCACGTGACGAGACGGTCCCGCCCAGAGGATGTGCAGCGGGTGCCCGAGAGGGCACACTCTGTGATCATGGGTACGGGGTCGGGACGACGGTCAGACCGCCGTCCCGGCGCGGAGCCGGGCCACCCACTCCTCCGCTGCGGCGAAGGCCTGGTCGCCCACCCGCTCCTCCACCGGCTTGCCCGGCTGGTCGTCGACCCGGGGGTAGGAGCCGAGGAAGCGCACCTCGGCGCAGATCCGGTGCAGCGCGGCCAGTGCGTCGCCCACCCGCCGGTCGGTGACGTGGCCCTCGATGTCGATGGAGAACGAGTAGACGCCGAGCCGTTCACGGGTCGGCCGGGACTCGATGCGGGCCAGGCTGATGCCGCGCACCGCGAACTCGGCCAGCAGGTCCAGCAGCGCACCGGTGCGGTCGTGCACCACGGCCCAGATCGTGGTCTTGTCCGCCCCCGTCGGGGCCGACAGCGCGCCGGGCGGCTCCACCAGCACGAAACGGGTCACGGCGCCGGGGTGGTCGGCCAGGTCGGGGACGAGCGTGTCCAGGCCGTAGCGGTCGGCGGCGATCGCCGCGCAGACCGCGGCGTCGAACTCGCCCTCGGCGACGCGGCGGGCGGCGTCGGCCGTGGAGGCGGCCGGGACGACGTCGGCCCCCGGCAGGGCCTCGGCGAGCCGGCTGCGGCACTGGGCCAGCGCATGTGGGTGGCTGGCCACGGTGCGCACGTCGGCCGCTGTGCTCCCCCGCCGGACGGCGAGCACGAAGGCCACCTGGAGGAAGACCTCGCGGGTGATCACCAGCGGGTCGCCGGCGACCAGCCCGTCCATCGTGGCCGGCACGGAGCCCTCGACGGAGTTCTCCAGCGGCACCAGGGCGGCTGCGCACCCCCCCGTCCGCACGGCCGTCAGCGCGGCCTCGACGCTGGCCTCCGGTCGGGTGCCGACCACTCCCAGCGCCCCGGTGACCGTGCCGAGCGCGGCCTCGGCGAAGGTACCCTCGGGACCCAGATAGGCGAACTCCGTCGGGGCTGTGCTGCGTGGTGCAGTCGGCATCCGGCGAGGGTAGTGCGGCCGTGTCGGACCCCGACTCCCGTCGGGTCACCGGTACGGGGGGAGCTGCTTCGCCACCGGCCGGACACGTGCACCTCGCGTGCCCCGACAGCTGAGTGGAGGGACGCGTGACCCCAGGGCTCCCCGCCGACGAGCGGCTGCAGACCGCCCGCTGGCGGCTGCTGACCGCCAGCGCCGCCGAGGACGCCCAGGTGTTCGCCGACGAGTTCGGCCGGGCCGCGGACGACCTGAGCGCCTCCGGCGAGCCCTGCTGGGACGCGTGGTCGGCCGCCTTCACCGCGCGCGCCGCCCTCTTCGACGACGACCTGGACGGCGCTGCGGACGCCGTGGGGGCGGCCCGGGCCGCGCTCGCGGAGTGCCTCCCGTCCGCCGAGCACGCCCTGACGCTGGCCTACCTGGCGCACCTGGAGGTGGCCGCCGACCGGTTCGACGCGGCGATGCACCTGGCCGTGGACGCCAGCCTGCTCGCCGACCAGCTGTCCGGGGAGCCACCCAGCCGTCCGCTGCACCAGGCCCACCACTGGCTGTCCCTCGCGCTGACCCGGCTGGACCTCGAGGAGCTCGCCGTGGCCCAGTCGCTCCGCGGCGCCCGGGTCGCTGCCGCCCTCCCCGACCTCGGCGACCAGTGGCAGCTGCTCCGGCTGTGCGCCCAGCAGCACGCCGAGCTCGCCCAGACGGTGCACCGGCGCGGCCAGTCCGACCGCTCGCACCAGCTGGCCCAGGCCGCGCTGGAGTGTGCGACCAGTGCCCGCGCGCTGCCCTGGGAGCCGAGCGACGCCGACGCCGACCTGCTCGACGTCGTCCAGGCCTGGGCCTTGACCCTGGCCGGTCAGCTCGACGACGCGCTGCCGCCGCTGCGTCGGGTGCGCCGCCACCTGGCCGCCGGGGACGGCGGGATGTGGCTGGTCGGGTACACCGGCCTGGTCCTGGCCAGGCTGCTGAGCCGGTCGTGCGCCGGCCGGCCCGGCGCCGACCGCGGTGCGGGCGAGGAGGCCGTCGGCCTGCTGGTGGACGCCTCCGGCGCCTTCGCTGCCGTCAACGACCGCCGCCGGTACCGCCAGTGCCTGCTGGAGCTGGGGCAGACCACCGCGGCGATGGGGTCGACGACCGAGGCGCTGCACTGGTTGGAGGCCTACCGGGCCGAGACCACCCGGGCGCACCGGCGCGGGCGGGAGCTCTGGGCGGAGATGTTCGTGCGCCGCAGCCGGTTGCGCGAGGCGGAGCGGCAGACCGCCGTGCTCCGCCGGCATGCCCTCGAGGACGCGCTGACCGGCCTGGGCAACCGGCGCAGCGCCGAGCGGCGGTTGGCCGAGCTGCCGCTGGACGGCGACCCGGTGTCGCTGGCCGTCGTGGACGTCGACGGCTTCAAGGCCGTCAACGACCAGAACTCGCACCTGCACGGCGACGCGGTGCTGCGCCGGGTCGCCGAGCTGCTCCGCCAGCACAGCCGCACCGGCGACGAGGTCTTCCGCTGGGCCGGTGACGAGTTCGTGGTCGTGCTGCCGAGCACCACCGAGGCACAGGCCCTGGTCGCGATGGAACGACTGCGCAGCGCCGTCGCCTGCGCCGAGTGGGGCGACCTGCAGATGCCCGCACCGGTGACCGTCAGCATCGGCGTGGCCACCACCGGCCCGGCCGGCGCCCCGGGGCAGCAGACCTGGCGGGAGCTGTTCGACCGGGCCGACCTGAACCTGTTCGGCGCCAAGCGGGGCGGCCGCAACCGGGTGTGGGCGTCCGGTGGGCTGCAGCAGCCCTCTGCGTCCACCGCGCGGTCCGGCGTGCTGCCGGCCGACGCCTCGGTCGACGACCTGGTGGCGGAGGTGCTCGGCACGACCCCCCGACGGCCCGGCTGGGCCTTCGACGACGGCGCGGAGGTCGCCTCGTGAGGTCGTGGCGGGTCCGGGAGAGGTCCGTGGGGCAGGAGGGGCCGGCCGACGCGCCGGTGCGTGACACGCCGCCGACTCCGGGGCACAGTGCCCTGGTGCCACCCGGTCTCCTGCACCAGCAAGTGAGCTCAGCGCTCACGAACTGGCAGCTGGACACGGCCGAGGCGTTGCTGCGCGAGATCGACGGCGAGCTGCCGGCCGCCCCGGTCGACGACCACTCGGCGGCGCCGCTCACCTCGCTCGCCCGCGCCTGGGCGGACACCCTCCGCGCCGAGCTGCTGGTCCGGCGCCTCCGGCGGGCCGGCTACTCCCTGCTGGGCGACCCCCTGGTCGAGGGCGGCCCCGAGCAGGAGGGCCCGCTGGACCAGCACGACCCGGACGAGGCCGTGGACCGCGACAGCCGCTCGGAGTCGGCCACTCAGGCGGCGCTGGCCATCTCCCTGGTCCGCTCGGCGCGCGCGGCCTTCGACGCCCAGGACGACGACCTGCAGCGGGCCGCCGGGCTGGTCCGGCACGCCCGGATCGAACTGCTGTCCCGCCGGGTCGACGCGGCCATGGACGAGGCGGTCGAGTCGGCCAGCCTGCTGGACCCGGCCCTGCCGCCGAGCCCGCTGCTGGTGCACACGTTGAGCTCGCTGGCCGCCGTGCTCGCCGACCTGGAGCTCATGCCGCTGGCGCTGGACTACCAGCGCCGGGCCGCGGACCTGACCGCCGAGGCGATCAGCGCGGCCAGCCCGGTCTCCGCGGACGACGCCGTCGACGCGCTCGCCGCCGAGGCCGCCACCCGGCTGGCCGCGCTCTGCGCCGAGGTCGGCGAGGGGCTGCTCGACGACGGCGGCGCCGACGCCGCGGCCCCGCACTTCGCCGAGGCCCGCGACCTCGCCGTCCGGGCGCTGGGGCAGCTGTACCCCGGCGTCCCCGGGCTGCTGGACGCCCAGGTCGTGCACGGCTGGGCGCTGGTCGGCCTGGGTGAGCACGCCGCCGCCCGGTCGCTGCTGAGCAGCGTCGTCTCCGCCGCGAAGGGCGCGGACGACCTCGCGCTCCTGGCCTCCGCAGAGCTGGGCCTGGGCCGGGCGCTCCGCCGCTCGGGTGACCCGCGGGCCGCCGACGACCACCTGGCCACCGCGCTGGCCACCGCCACCGAGCACGGGCTCCCGCGGCTGCGCCGGGCCGCGCTGCGCGAGCTCTGCACGCTGCACGCCGAGCTGGACGACGCGGCCCGGGCACTGCCCTACCTGCAGGCCTACCTCGCCGACGAGCTGGACCGGGTCGACGAGCGGCGCACCCGCTGGGTCGAGCTGTTCGGCCGGCGCAAGAGCCTGCTGGAGACCGAGCGGGCCGCCGGCCAGCTGCGCCGCCAGGCCTACGAGGACCCGCTCACCCACCTGCCCAACCGCCGCTACGCGGAGGCCCGGCTCGACGGGCTGCTGTCGGCGGGGGCGGTGCCGGCGCTGGCCGTGGTCGACATCGACCGGTTCAAGGCGATCAACGACGCCGCCGGGCACCCGACCGGCGACGCCGTGCTCCGGGCGGTCGGCCAGCTGCTGGTCGACGGCTGCCGGGACACCGACGAGGTGTGCCGCTGGGCCGGTGACGAGTTCGTCATCCTGCTGCCGGACACCACCTCCGAGCAGGCCGAGCGGGCGATGGAGCGCATCCGCCGCTCGATCGCCACGCACGACTGGTCCGCCCTGGGCGTCGAGGTGCCGGTGCGGATCAGCGTCGGCATCGCCCAGGCGGCCCGCGGCGACGACCGGCGCACCCTGTTCGCCGCCGCCGACGGGGTCCTCTACGACGCCAAGCGGGCCGGGCGGGACCGGGTCGTCCGGCTCTCCGGCGTCACCCAGACGCGGGCCGTCGACACCGCCCCGGACGCCATCGACGCCCCCGTGGCCGAGGCCGACCCGACCGCGGAGGACACGGCGCCGGTGGCCGTCCCGACGTCGTCCACCGTGGGTGAGGTGACCTCCCCGCTCCCTGAGGACCGCCACGAGCAGGCCGAGGACGCCACCGGTGGCTTCGCCCCGTTGCTGGTCGAGCCGGCCGCCGACGACGCCCCGGCCGACCAGCCGTCCCCCCGGCTGCCCAGCCCGCTGGACGAGCTGTTCGGCGGCCCCCCGACCCACCCGGCAGCGCCCCGGGTCGCCGAGCCGGTGGCCAGCCCCGCCCCCGCCGCGGCGGCCGTGCCGCCGCCGGTGCTGTCCCCGGTCCCCGTCGCGCCGGTCCTGGCGACCGGCCCGGACGTCATCTGGGGCACCGGTCGCAGCACCGAGCAGGTGCTCGCCCTGGTGCGCGAGGCCCGCCGGGAACACCCCGGCCACCCGGCGGTGGTGGTGCGGGCCAGCGCCGACACCCTCGTCGCGCTGGCCACCGAGCACGACGCCTACACGACGATGGACGCCGCGGCGATGTCCGCCGCGGTCGGCCCGGTGCCCGAGCCGGTCGGCCGGGTCGGCGTGCTCTGCGCCAGCAGCGGCGACACCCCGATCGCCGCCGAGGCGGCCTTCGTCGCCCGGGTCACCGGCACCGAGGTGGTGCGGGTCGACGACGTCGGCGGCAGCCGGATCCACCCGCTGCTGACCGACCGGTCGCTGCTCACCGACGTCGACTGCCTCGTCGTGGTGGCGGGCCTGGACGCTGCGCTGGCCAGCGTGGTGAGCGGGCTGACCGAGGTGCCGGTGGTCGCCGTCCCGACGTCGGCCGGCCAGGGCGCCAGCTCCTTCGGCGGGTTCAGCGCGCTGCTCACCATGCTCAACTCCGCCGCACCCGGCGTCGTGGTCAGCAACATCGACAACGGCTGGTCCGCCGGCGTGTTCGCCGCCCGCATCGCCCGGAGGACGGCCGCCCTCCCACCGAGTTGATCGTCGGCGTCCGGCTGCCCTGCCCGGCGTGTCGGGCGACCACGTGCCGATGATCGACTCGGTCAGGTCATGATCGGCGCGTGACCATCGGGTGGCTGGACCTCGCCGCGGGCGCCTCCGGGGACATGCTGCTCGGGGCGCTGGTCGACGCCGGGGTGCCGTTGGAGGTGCTCGCCTCGGCCGTGGCTGCGCTGCCGGTCGAGCGGGTCAGGCTGACCGCCGAGGCGACGAGCCGGCACGGGCTGGGCGCCACCCGGGTGCACGTGCACGCCCCGGCCAGCGACGTCCACCGCACCTGGGCCGACGTCCGGTCGGTCCTGGCCCACGCCGCGCTGCCCCCCGCGGTCCGGGACGGTGCCCGGGCCGTCTTCGAGCGGCTGGCGGTCGCCGAGGGCCGGGTGCACCGGGTCCCCGCCGACGAGGTGCACTTCCACGAGGTCGGCGCGCTGGACGCGCTGGCCGACGTGGTGGGTGTGGTCGCCGGGTTCGCCCACCTCGGGCTGGAGCGGCTGAGCGCCTCCCCGGTCGCGCTGGGCAGCGGGTCGGCCCGCGGGGCGCACGGCGTGGTACCGGTGCCCGGTCCCGCCGTCCTGGAGCTGCTGCGCGGGGTGCCGGTGGTCGCCGGGCCGGTGCCGGCCGAGACGTGCACCCCGACGGGCGCGGCGCTGGTCGCGGCGCACGTCCAGGAGTGGACGACGCTGCCGCCGATGCGGGTCGCCCGGGTCGGCTCGGGCGCCGGTGGCCGGGATCCGGAGCAGCTGCCCAACCTGGTGCGGCTGGTGCTCGGCGAGCCGGTGGACGAGCCGGCCACCGGGCTGCTGCTGGAGACCAACGTCGACGACCTGGACCCCCGGCTGTGGCCCGGGGTCCTCGCCGACCTGCTGGCCGCCGGCGCCTCGGACGCCTGGCTCACCCCCATCCTGATGAAGAAGGGCCGCCCGGCGCACACCCTGTCGGTGCTGTGCCCGCCCTCGGTGCGCGCCTCGGTGCAGGACGTCGTCGTGGCCGCAACCTCGACCATCGGGCTGCGCGTGCAGCCGGTGCAGAAGGTCGCGCTGCAGCGGACCGAGCACAGCGTCGCGGTCCTCGGCGGCTCGGTGGGCGTCAAGGTCGCGCGCCTCGACGGCCGCGTCGTGAACGTGAGCGTGGAGTTCGAGGACGTGGCCGCCCTGGCCCGCTCCCTCGGCCTGCCGGCCAAAGAGGTGCTGCGGGCGGCGACCGCAGCCGCACACCGGGTCCACCCGGGGGCGTCGGCTACGCTCCTGGACCGAGAAGGGGAGTAGCCCCCCGACCGCTGGTCGACATGCTGGCGCGCTCGCGCGCCCGGTCAGCGGGCCCGCGTCGCCGCGGGTGGGCGAGACCTTCCGCCCGCAGTCCACCCATCGGTGCGCTGCCGGACGGAGGCGCCCCTCAGCCCCGCCGGTCGGCGCGAGCAGAGAGAGAACTCGTGGTCCTGTCCGTCGTCCTGGCCGCCTTCGTGCTGATCCTCCCCGTCGAGCTGCCCGACAAGACGCTGTTCGCCACCCTGGTGCTGGCCACCCGCTTCCCGCCGCTGCCGGTGTTCGTCGGCGTCGGCCTGGCCTTCGGCCTGCAGGTGGCGATCGCGGTGACCGCCGGCAGCCTGCTCTCCCTGTTGCCCGAGGCGGTGGTCAGCGCCGTGGTCGCGGTGCTCTTCCTGACCGGCGCGGTGCTGCTGTGGCGGGAGTCCCGCAAGGGCGGCGACGAGGACGCCGCCACCGTCCAGACACGGGAACAGACCTCGTTCGTGCGCGCGGCGGCGATCTCCTTCGGCGTGCTGTTCGCCGCCGAGTGGGGTGACCTCTCCCAGCTGGCCACCGCCGGGCTGGCCGCCCGCTACGAGGAGCCGCTGTCGGTCTTCGTCGGGGCGTGGGCGGCGCTGCTGGTGATCTCCGGGCTGGCCGCGTTCCTGGGCCGCAAGCTCGCCGACCGTCTCCCGGTGGCGCTGCTGCACCGGATCGCCGCCGGCCTGTTCCTGGTGTTCGCCGTCATCGCGGTGGTGGAGACCGTCCGGGCCCTGACCGGCTGAGCCCCGCCGGTCAGCCGCCGCCCCCTCCCCCACCGCCGCCGAGCATCCAGCTGCTCCGGTTGACGGCGCCGCGGGCGTCCGGGTCAGCCGGGTCGTCGGGGCGCGCGGGGTCGTTGCCATTGCGCCCGGCCCCGCTCCCGCGACCGGTGGCCCGGACCCCCAGGCCGACGAGCGCGAGCAGCAGCACCCCGATGACCACCAGCAGCAGCACCTCGCCCATGCCGGCAGCCTAGAACCGCCGGGCGCTCCCCGCGGCGCACCCGGAGGGGGCAGACCCCGGCCGGGACGGTCAAGCGCCGTCGGGATCACGTCGACTCCTCCTGCACGCCCGGCGCGCGCCGGGACCGGAGCAGGGAGAGGTCATGCAGACGATCAGGCTCGAGGAGTCGCAGGACGTGCTGGTGCAGACGGCGGCGGTCGTCGCCGCCCAGCGCCAGTTCGCGCAGCGGCTGCGGCAGCGGACCGTGGCGGACCCGCTCACCGGCCTGCCGGTGCGCAGCCTGCTGATCGACCGGCTGGAGCTCGCCCTGGCCGCCGCCGGCACGACCACCGGCCGGCTCGCCGTCCTCTCCTGCGACCTCGACGGCCTCGCCGTCCTGGCGGACACCCACGGCTCCGCCGTCGCCGACGCCGCCCGCGCCGAGGCGGCCGGCCGGCTGGTCGGCGCCGTGCGGCAGGGGGACGTCGTCGCCCGGATCAGCGCCCAGACCTTCGTGCTGCTGTGCCCCGGCCTCCAGACCGCCGAGGACGCGCAGGGCATCGCGCTGCGCGTCGCGGCCGCGTTCGACGCGCCGCTGCGGCCGGGGCCGGGCGTCGAGCACCACGTGCGGCTCAGCGTCGGGGTGGCGCTCTCCGGCCGGGCCTCGACGCCGGAGTCGCTGGTCGCCTCGGCCAACGAGGCCATGACCTCGATCCAGCACGACCGCCAGGGCACCGGCTCGGACGACTGAACGGCCCGGTCAGCGCTGCGTCGGTCAGCGCTGCGTCGGTCAGCGCTGCGTCGGTCAGCGCAGCGTCGGGATCCACTCCGCCAGCGCGCGGCCGATCTCGTCCGGTGAGTCCTCGGGCACGAAGTGCCCACCCGGCACGGTGACCTCGGTCAGCGCCGGCCACCGCCGGACCTTCTCGCGCTGGCGGCCGACCAGGATCGACCCCGGCTCGGTGTTGACGAACAGCTTGGGCACGTCGCTGTGCGCCAGCCACTGGCCGTAGCGGTCGACGACGTCGTGCACCCCCGGCGGCACGTGCTCGATCGGGAGCTGCCGCGGCCACTCCAGCGTCGGCCAGCGGTCGGCCCGCTCGCGGAACGGCGCCCGGTACCGGTCGTGCGCCTCCGCGGACAGCCCGCGCCGCACCTCGGCGGCGAGGATCTTCTCCACGAACACGTTCTGGTCGAGCACCTTCCGCTCGCCGTCCGCCCCGCGCATCGCCTGGAAGACCGGCTTCGCCGCCCGCGGCCAGTCCGCCCAGAGCATCGGGGTGACGATCGCCTCCATGAAGGCGATCCCGCGCACGGCGTCGGGGTGCTGGGCGGCCCAGTCGAAGCCCAGCCCCGAGCCCCAGTCGTGCAGCACCAGGGTGACCCGCTCGGTGGCGCCGACGGTGTCCAGGAACTCGGCCAGGAACTGCGCGTGCCGGTCGAAGGAGTAGCTGCCCGGCCCGGGGTCGGCCAGCTTGCTCGACTCCCCCATGCCGATCAGGTCGGGGGCGAGGCAGCGGCCCAGCTGCCGCACGTGCGGGATGACGTTGCGCCACAGGTAGGACGACGTCGGGTTGCCGTGCAGGAAGACGATCGGGTCGCCCTCCCCCACGTCGACGTAGGCCATCTCCTGGTCGGCGACCTGCACCCGCGAGCGCGGGAACGGGTCGTCGGCGGACAGGGGCGTGCGGACGTCGTCGGCCATGCCCTGGGGTCTCCCCGCCGTCCCCCCGCCCGAACCACCCCGACCACCAAAATGGCCATTTTGGTGGTTCGGGGGTTGCGCCTGACGCGACGTCAGGCTGTTGCGTCGTCTCTGTCACCGAGAGAGGAGGGGCGATGAGCTGGACGGTGGGTGAGCTGGCCCGGCTGGCCGGGGTCACGGTGCGCACGCTGCACCACTACGACCGGATCGGGCTGCTGCAGCCCAGCGAGCGGACGTCGGCGGGCTACCGCAGCTACGACGTCCACGACCTGGACCGGCTTCAGCAGGTGCTGTTCTACCGCGAGCTCGGGTTCCCCCTCGACGAGGTCGCGACCCTGCTGGACGACCCCGACGCCGACCCCGCGGTGCACCTGCGCCGGCAGCACCGGCTGCTGCGGGACCGGCTCGATCGCACGCAGGCGATGGTCGCGGCCGTGGAGAAGGAGATGGAGGCACGGCAGATGGGGATCTCCCTGACCCCGGAGGAACGGTTCGAGGTGTTCGGCGACTGGCTCCCGGAGGAGTACGCAGCGGAGGCCGAGGAGAAGTGGGGCGACACCGACGCCTGGGCACAGTCCCAGCGCCGGACGGCGGCGATGAGCAAGGAGGACTGGCTGCGGGTCAAGGCCGAGTCCGACGACGTCGAGCGCCGGTTCGCCGCCGCACTGGCCGCCGGTGTGCCGGCCGACTCCACCGCGGCGATGGACCTGGCCGAGGAGCACCGGCAGCAGATCAGCCGGCACTTCTACGACTGCTCGCCGGAGGTGCACACCGGGTTGGGCCGGATGTACGTCGAGGACGAGCGGTTCACCGCGTACTACGAGCGGATCGCGCCGGGTCTGGCGCAGTACGTGAGCACCGCCGTCCAGACCAACGCCGCCCGCCAGGGCTGAACTCGCCCGGAGGGGCCGAAGTCGCGACTTCGGCCCCTCGGGTGAGGGACAGCCCCTCGGGCGAGGGACGTCACGTCCCCCCAGCGCGGTCGGCCGGACGGTGGGCCGCATCCTGGTCGGGTGGGTTGGGTGATCGGGCGACTACAGCAGCCCTGGGTGCAGCGGATGGTCCGGGCGGCGCTGGCGGCCGGGCTGTCGTGGCAGGTGGCGTTGCTGCTGCCGCCGATGCTGTCGGAGTACGCCTACTACGCGCCGCTGGGTGCGGTCATCGCGGTCAGCCCGACGATCGCCGACTCCGCGTCGGCGGCGTGGCGCAGCCTCGCCGCCATCCTGGTGGGCTTCGCCTTGGCCGTCGTGGTCTACGAGGTCACCCGGGCGGTGCCGAACGCGCTGACCATCGCGCTGATCGTCGCCCTGGCGATCGTGGTCGAGCAGTGGCGGTCACTGTTCCGCGAACAGGCCAACTGGGTCAGCTTCGCCGCCGTCCTGATGCTGACGGTCGGGACGTCGGACCCGGCCGAGTACGCCGTCCGCTACGCGGGGCTCACCCTGCTGGGCGCGGTGATCGGCGTCCTGGTGACGACGGCGCTGTTCCCGCCGCTGCAGCTGACCACCGCCGTCGAACGGATCGCCCGGACCCGGGAGACGCTGGCCGCCCACCTGGAGACGATCGCCGTGGCGCTGCGCAACGGCCAGCTCCCGGCCCCGCACGAGTGGGAGGAGCAGGGCGAGGCGCTGGACGCCGCCCTGGACCAGATGCGCCGGGCCGAGACGCAGGTCGAGCGGGCCCGGCGGGCGAACCCGCGGGCGAACCGGTGGCAGGGCACGGCCGGCAGCATCCGGGCGCAGTCCCGCGCGCTCGACCGCGTCGCCGTCCTGGTCGACGACCTCACCACGCTCGTCGTGGAGTTCCAGCCGCACCGGCGCGGGCTGGACCGGGTGGACGACGGCACCGGCTGGGTCCTCGCCGACGCACTGGAGGGCCTGGCCGGCGTGGTCCGGCTGCCCTTCCACGCCGCCGAGGACCAGCCCGACGACCGGGACGCCGCGATCGCCACCGCGGTGTCGGCGTCGAACCGGCTGACCGCGCTGCTGCGCAGCTCCGAGATCGCCGACGACGAGGGCTTCTTCGCCCTCGGCGCGGTCACCGTCGGGATGCACCGGTCGCTGCAGACGCTCGAGGCGCACGTGCGCTTCCCCGCCCCTGCCTGACGCCAGGAACGGAAACCGGACGACGCCGTCCCTGAGCACGGCTAAGGTCTGGCGTTCGTGAGCCGCATCGGTCAGGTCCTGGTCCCGGCGCGGCTCGGCACCAGCTTCCGCTGGCTGCTGGCCTCGTCCTGGACGACGAACCTCGGGGACGGGGTCGCCCTGGCCGCCGGGCCCCTGCTGGTCGCCTCGCTCACCCGGGACGCCTTCCTGGTGGCGCTGGCCGCGACGGTGCAGTGGCTGCCGCCGCTGCTGTTCGGCCTCGTCGCCGGAGCGCTGACCGACCGGCTGGACCGGCGGCTGATCGTGCTGACCGTCGACCTCGCCCGCGCCGTCGTCCTCACCGTGCTGACCCTGGCGGTGGCGACCGACCGGGTGTCCATCGCCGCGGTGCTGGCGGCGCTGTTCCTGCTCGCCACGGCCGAGGTGTTCGCCGACAACAGCTCGCAGACGCTGGTGCCGATGCTGGTGGCCCGGGAGGACCTGGCAGTCGCCAACGGGCGGCTGCAGACCGGGTTCATCACGGTGAACCAGCTCGCCGGCCCACCGTTGGGCGCCGCGCTGTTCACCGTCGGTGCGGCGTGGGCGCTGGGCGTGCAGGCGGTGCTGGTGGCCCTCGGGGCGGTGCTGGTCACCCGGGTGCTGCTGCCTCCCCGGGAGCGGGTCGCGGGCCGGCGGACGGCGATGCGGCACGACATCGCCGAGGGACTGCGCTGGGCGCGGCACCACGCCGCCGTCCGCACCCTGGTGCTGACCATCGCGATCTTCAACGTCACCTTCGGCGCCGCCTGGTCGGTGCTGGTGCTCTACGCCACCGAGCGGATCGGGCTGGGCGAGATCGGCTTCGGGCTGGTGACCACCGTGGGCGCGGTCGGGGGCATCGTCGGCGGCCTGACGTACGGCTGGATCACCCGCCGGGTCAGCCTGGGCGACCTGATGCGGATCGGCCTGATCGTGGAGACGCTGACCCACCTGGCGCTGGCCCTGACCACGAGTGCGTGGGTCGCCCTGCCGGTCTTCTTCGTGTTCGGGGCGCACGCCTTCGTCTGGGGGACGACGTCGGTCGCCGTCCGGCAGCGGGCGGTGCCGGCGGCGCTGCAGGGCCGGGTGGGCAGCGTCAACGTGGTGGGCGTCTACGGCGGGCTGGTGGTCGGCTCGGGCATCGGCGGGGTGCTCGCCCAGCACTTTGGCGTGACCGCCCCGTTCTGGTTCGCCTTCGCCGGGTCGGCCGTGTTCGTCGTGCTCATCTGGCGCTCGCTGCGGCACATCGCCCACGCCGACGAACAGCCGGTGCCCGCGCCGATCTGACCCGTGCCGAGCGGTGTCACACCCGGATGATCAGCTCCCCGTGCAGCATGCCCAGCCAGCCGTCGTCGGCCTCGGCCCACTGCAGCCAGGCCGCCGCGATCGTCTCCAGCTCGCCCGGGGTCGCGAGCCCGGCGCCCACGGCCTGCTCGGCGAAGGCCGAGGCGGTCGCCCGCCCGGCCCAGGACCGCCCCCACCAGGCCCGCTCGTCCGGGGTCGCGAAGCACCAGGCCGACGTGGTGGCCACGGTGTCCCGCAGCCCGGCGGCGTGCGCCCAGGACCGGAGCCGCCGGCCGGCGTCCGGCTCGGCCCCGTTGGCCCGGGCCACCCGCTGGTAGAGGTCCAGCCAGCGGTCCAGCCCCGCGGACGCCGGGAACCAGGTGGTGGCGGCGTAGTCGACGTCGCGGACGGCGATCAGGCCACCGGGCCGGCAGACCCGGCCCATCTCGCGCAGCGCGGCGACCGGGTCGGTCAGGTGCTGGAGCACCTGGTGGGCGTGCACGACGTCGAAGGAGTCGTCGGTGGCGGCCAGCGCGTAGCCGTCGCCCACCCCGAACTCCACCGCCACGCCGGCCCGCTCGGCCAGCGCCCGGGCCTCCGCGAGCGGCGCGGGCGACACGTCGAGCCCGATCACCCGCCCCGGCGCCACCCGGGCCGCGAGGTCGACGGTGATCGTGCCCGGGCCGCAGCCCACGTCGAGGACGTCGAGCCCCGGGCGCAGCCAGGGCAGCAGGTACCCCGCGGAGTTCTCCGCCGTCCGCCACCGGTGGGCCTGCAGGACCGGCTCGGCGTGCCCGTGCGTGTACGTGTCCACCCCGTCACCCTGCACCGTCGGACCAGAGAGTGGAACACCGTTCCCGCTGGGTGGGCAGGATCGGGGTGACACGAGCACCGCCACCAGGCAGTCGGCACCGACCGAACACGTTTCGCCAGCTCGACGGGGGTATCGGAGCTGTGTGTCCAGCGGCCTCGATCCTGCCGCCGGCGAGGTGGTCCCGGGCGAGGACGAGACCGGTCCGTTGCTGCGGCTCTCCGGCCGCATCGACCGGGAGGTCGTGCGCCGCTTCCGGTTGCTGGTCCCGCCGTCGGCCTGGCCGGATCGGGTCGACCTCTCCGCGGTCACCGCGATCGACGCCGCGGGGCTGCAGCTGCTGGTGCACCTCAGCCGCAAGCCCGAGCGCCGCGGGGAACGACTGCGGCTGCTGGCCGTGCCCGCCGAGCTGCAGCCGGCGCTGACCCGAGCCGGGCTGTCCCGCCTGCTGTCCCGGGACGGCGCAGCCTCCCCCACCGCCGGAGCTGCCGCGGACCCGGACCGGCCAGCGCCCTCCTGACCACCCTGCCCCGGTGACTGGCGCCGGACCACCCGGTCAGGTTAGCCTCGCCTCACTCGACGCGAGGATGGTGTGATGGGTCTGCGACTGCCGGTCGGCGGTGTCACGGTGCTGCTGGGTCCCGCTGGCGCACGGGCGGCGACCATGGCCGCCCTGGACCCGGACAGTGCCCGGTGCGCCGGAGGGCACGCCTTCCTCGCCGTGACCCGGCTGACCGCCGCCCCCGGCGACAGCGTGCAGCAGCGGCTGGACGACGTCGAGGGAGCGCGCACCGGGCCGGCGTCCGTCGTCCTGGTCGACCACCTGACCGATGGCCTGGCCGCCGACGACCGGCGCACCGTGCTCGCCGCGCTGCGGCCGGTAGCGACCGCGGGCCGCGCCGTCCTCGTGGACGACGGCGACCCCGTCGCGGCGCTCTCGGTGTCCAACACCGTGCTGCGCACGCCCGCGCTGGCCCTGGAGCCGGTGGCCGGCGCCGACGAGCTGGAGCAGCTGGTCGCGTGAGCCGGCACCCCCGCAGGGACGCCGGCGGGGGTCAGCGGGTGCTGTAGGTGAGGCAGTCGGCCGCGTCAGCGCCCGAGCCGACCTGCACGGCGGACGCGCGGCACTCGAGGGCCTCGTTGTGCACGCAGTCCGAGCGGTGGCAGGCGCCGACGACGCCGGTCCGCTCGAGCCCGGCGCGGAACGAGATCTCGACGAAGGTGCCGCAGTGGGCGTGGTCGCCGCCGACGGTGATGGCGCCGGCGTGGCAGGCGTGGTCGGCGTTGTACGAACAGCTGTCGACCGAGCAGTCCTGCACCTGGGGCATGTCCAGCATCTGGGTCATGACCCGAGGTTGACAGCTCCGCGGGACGCCCGCCAGCCAGGAGAGGCTGCCCTGATCGGCGCCCGCGGCCCTGACCAGGCGCCCTCCGATCAGCGGCCCGACAGGCCGGTCAACCCCGCGGGCGCCGGCCCGGTGGCGGGAGCCTGGCCGCCAGTGCACGGGCGGCGAAGCCCCCCACGACAGCAGCCGCGACGAGCACCAGCAGCAGCCCGGCCGACCCGATCTGCTCCACCTGGAAGAGACCCAGCAGGACGAGCAGCAGCGCGGCCACGAGCAGCGACAGGCCCGCGGCCAGCAGCACGACGAGCCAGCGCGGCTGCCCGCCCCGGGCGGCCGACGGAGGGGGGTGGTCGGCAGGTGTCACCGCCGCAGTCCACCACGACGACCGGCTCCCCTGCGGGACCGCACCGACGGACTCACCCGTTCCGGGCTGGCCGACCCGAGCAAGATCCAGCAGGCTCGGGCCATGCCCGCCCCGATCCCCGTGACCCCCGGCGTGACCAGCGAGGTCGGCCGGCTCCGCACCGTGCTCCTGCACCGCCCCGGCGCCGAGCTGCGCCGGCTCACCCCCCGCAACAACGACGAGCTGCTCTTCGACGGCGTCCCCTGGGTGGCGCGCGCGCAGGAGGAGCACGACGCGTTCGCGGCGGCGCTCACCGAGCGCGGGGTCGAGGTGCTGCACCTGGACCGGCTGCTGGCCGAGGTGATGGCGCTGCCGGCCGCCCGTGCGGAGGTCATCGCCGCCGCCGTCGACGACCCGCGGCTGGGCGCCACCCTGCAGCACGCCACGACCGCCCACCTGGACGGCCTGGCGCCCGAGGACCTCGCCACGGCGCTGATCACCGGGGTCGCGCACGACGAGCTCCGCGGCGGCCGCGGGCTGGCCTACGAGCTGATGGGGCGCGGGGACTTCGTCGTCCCGCCGCTGCCCAACCTGATGTTCACCCGCGACTCCTCGGTGTGGGTCGGCGGCCAGGTCGCCGTCACCTCGCTGGCCATGCCGGCCCGCGACCGGGAGAGCGCGCTGACCGCGGCGCTGTACACCCACCACCCCCGGTTCGCCGGTGTCGAGCAGCTCTACGGCCCGCACCTGGAGCACCTCGAGGGCGGCGACGTGCTGCTGCTGTCCCCGGGCGTCGTCGCCGTCGGCGTGGGCGAACGGACCACGCCCGGCGGCGCGGAGCGACTGGCCCGGCGGGTGCTCGACCGGGGGCTGGCGCACACGGTGCTCGTCGTCCCGATCGCCCAGCAGCGGGCGACCATGCACCTGGACACCGTCGCCACCATGGTCGACGTCGACGCGATGGTCATGTACCCGGCGATCGCCGACCACCTGCAGGCCTGGACCGTGACGGCCGGGGACGCGTCCCCCGACACGGCCGAGCTGTCGGTGCGGGGCCCGCAGCCGTTCCTGATCGCCGCCGCGCAGGCGATGGGGATCGACCGGTTGCGGGTGATCGACACCGGCCTCGACCCGGTGACCGCCGAGCGGGAGCAGTGGGACGACGGCAACAACACCCTCGCGCTGGCCCCGCGGCTCGCCGTCGCCTACGAGCGGAACACGGTCACCAACGCCGCCCTGGAGGCCGCCGGGATCGAGGTGATCGCGATCGCCGGCTCGGAGCTGGGCAGCGGCCGGGGCGGCCCGCGGTGCATGAGCTGCCCGGTGCTGCGCGACGCCGTCCCCGCGTAGTCCGATCGGTCAGGCGCCGGGGTCGAAGGCCGCCACCGCGGGGTCGAAGACCTGCTCCCGGTAGACGTCGCTGCGCGCCGGGCTCGTGGCCAGCTGCACCACGGCGAGCCCGGCGGGGGTCTCGGCCAGGGCCAGGTCGATCCGCTGCCCGAGGTCGTCGAGCCGGTACAGGTCCCAGGTGGCCGAACCGGTCTCGCGCTGGTCCACCGGCTCGAGGGGCTCACCGGTGCCCAGCTGCGCGGCCACCTGCTGGAGCACCTGGTCGGCCGTCGCCCCGGGCACCACCTGCTGCACCAGCGAGACCAGCGGCGACTGCTGGAAGGCCCCGGGGAGCACCTCGGACCACCCCTCCGGCCGGAGACCGGCGATCCCCAGCTCCTCGCTCTCCCAGGCCGTCATCTCCACCTCCACGCCCTCCGGGGTGAAGGCGGGGAGCTCGACATCGTCGACGCAGGAGGCGTCCGGCTCGCTGTCCGGGTCGGCGAGGAAGTCGCGGGTCAGCTGCACCGCGCACTCGTGGGTCCCCACCGAGCCGTGCCCGGTCGACGGGAACTCGACGAAGACGCTGTTGCCCAGGTCCTCGGCCAGCTGCGCGCCCCACCGCGGCGGGGTGATCGGATCGAGCTCCCCGGCCAGCACGAGGGTGGGGATGTCGCTGGTCAGCGCCTCGTTCTCCGCCGGGCCGGGCTGGCCGGCGTCCCAGTCGGCGCAGACGTCGAAGACAGCCGGCCCCATCGTGGGCGCGTTGGCGAAGAAGCTCTCGACCAGGGGGTGCTCGGCGGCGGCCGCCGCCACCACCTCCTGGTCGCTGAAGCTGACCTCCTCCTCGCACTGCACGGCCAGCTGCTGGCCGACGCTGACCAGGTCCAGCTGCTGGGCGAAGGCGCCGAGCAGCAGCCCGATCGTGCCGAAGTCGTCGTTCGCCGCCGCCTCGACGACCTCCGGGAGGAACGGGATCAGCTCGGTCGAGTACATGCTCTGGAACAGGAACCCGACGAGGCCGGCACCGTCCAGCGGAGCCTCCACCCGTTCGCCGGTGGTCGGGTCGAGCACCGTGACCGTCGCCGGCTCGGCGTCCAGCTCCGCGACGAGGTCGGTGACGGTCTGCGCCAGGTCGGGGTGCTGCTCGGCACACCCGGCGTCGGCGGCGCAGGCGGCGAACAGCCCCTCCAGCGCCCGGGCGGCGTTGCCCGGCGTCTCCTCGTAGAGGTCGGCGTCGATCGGGTAGGAGGCGTCGAGCACCACCGCCCGGATGCCCTCGGGGTGGTCGCGCATGGCGGTCTGCGCCAGCCGCGTGCCGTAGGAGATCCCGTAGAGGTCCCACTCCTCGTGGCCCAGCGCCCGGCGCAGGTCCTCGAGGTCGGCGGCGGAGGCCGCGCTGTCGTAGTCGTCGAAGTCGACGCCCTCGTCGACCAGCCGCTGCCGGCACTCCTCCAGCGCGGCGGTGGCCTGGGCTGCCAGCTCCTCGACCGGCTCGTCCGAACCCAGCGACTCCCGCACCCACGAGCTGTACTCCTCGCAGGCCAGCGAGGGCTCGGTCAGCCCCGTCCCCCGCTGGTCGAGCAGGATCAGGTCGCGCTCCTGGGCGAGCGGCTCGTACAGCTCGCCGAACGCGAGCGGCACGATCTCCAGCGCACCCTGGCCCGGCCCGCCGGAGAGGTAGACGAGCGGCTCTTCGGCCGGGTCCTCGGCGGCCGCGGGGACGACGCCGAAGGCCAGGCTGACCGTGCCGGCGCCCGGATCGTCGCGGTCGGCCAGCACCTCGAGGGTGCCGCACTCGATGTCCACCCCGGCCGGGACGTCGAACCCGCAGGCGCCCCACTCGACCTCGCCGGGGGCGGCGGTCGCCGTCGTCGCCGCCGCGCCCGCGCTGTCGTCCTCGCCGTCACCGGTACAGCCGGCCAGGACCAGGACGGCGAGCGGCACCAGGGCCAGGCGACGGTCCATGGGGTTCCTCCGTGTCAGCTGCCGGTCACACCGGCTGGTCAGCGCGGGCAGTCAACCAGGGACACGCGGTCAGGCGGCCGCGCGCTCGCCACCGCCTTCGGCCCGGACCGCGGCACGCGCGGCCGGGCCGGTTGCCCGCCAGCCGGGCACCGCAGGTCGCTCGGCCCACCGCCCGGGCTCCGCTCCCCGGGCGACGGCCCACCTCGTCACCGGCCGGGCGGCCCGCTCCCCGATCGGACCGGTGCGGGCGCCACGGTTGCGCAGCGCGAGCCAGCTGACCAGCACCGCCCCGCCGAGCAGCAGCAGGTGCCCGACCGCCCGGCCGGTGTGCACGTGGCCGGTCCCCAGGTCGCCGACGGTGACCCAGGCGAGCACCGCGGTGAACGGCAGCAGGAAGGGCAGGGCCCCGGCGGCCAGCCGCGGCAGCACGGCCACGCCGAGGAAGCAGGCGGCCAGTCCCAGGTTCCAGGCCCCCGTCTCGTGCGCCAGGTGCACCGGGGCGGCCGCCGCACCACCGGTGCCCAGCAGCGCCGGCAGGCTGACCGCCAGCTGACCGGCGCCGACGGCCAGCAGGGTGAGCCGGAGGGCGGCGTCCAGCCACGCCCGGGAGCGGACCGCCGGCTGCACCGCGGGCAGCCTGCTCAGCACCGCGGCGGTCACGTCGGGCACCGCCGCGACCGGGGACAGCCGGGCGCGCCGGGTCACTTCCGCCGCGGCCTCGGCCCACCCACGACAGGCCGGGCACCGGCCCAGGTGCTCGTCGACCCAGGCCAGCGGCAGGCCCGGGGACTCGCCGTCCAGGTCGGCGGAGACCGCCTCACGACAGGCTGCACAGCTCACGGTGGCATAGTCGCCGCCGACGACCGCAGAGTTCCCGGAGGGTCCACGTGGGGCAGCTGGAACGTCTCGCGGCCCGCGCAGCCGAGGGCGACAGGCAGGCTCAGGCTGCGCTGATCCGGGAGACGCAGACCGACGTGTGGCGGCTGTGCGCGCACCTGGCCGACCGCCAGGTCGCCGAGGACCTCACGCAGGAGACGTTCCTGCGGGCGCTCCCGGCGCTGTCGGGCTTCGAGGGCCGGTCGTCGCTGCGCACCTGGCTGCTGTCGATCACCCGCCGGGTCTGCGCCGACCACCTGCGAGCCCGGAAGCGCCGCGGCCTGGTGCTGGTCTCCGACGACACCGACCTCGCCGACCTCCTCCGCGACGTGCCGGAGGACGAGGTGGGCGGGTCGGTCGCCGCGCAGGACGTGCTGGACCGGCTGGAGCCCGAGCGCCGGGAGGCCTTCGTGCTGACCCAGCTGATCGGGTTGCCCTACGCCGAGGCCGCAGAGGTGGTGGGCTGCCCGATCGGCACGATCCGCTCCCGCGTGGCCCGGGCCCGCGCCGACCTGGTCGAGGCACTGGTCGCCGCCGACCACCCCCGCACCCGCCGCCCCTCCTGAGGCGCCCCGGGCGGACGCGCCCGCGGTCAGGGCGAGGTGAGCTGCTCCGCGCGGCGGGTGAACGCACGGTGCACGTGCCAGCCGACGGCGTAGACCACCAGTGCCACGAGGAACGCGGTGCCGCCCTCGACCAGGAACGTCCGCAGCTCCGCCTCGGCCACACCGACCCGGTCGACGACCCCGTCCACCCGGTAGGCCTCCCGGATCTCCGTCAACCGCCGCGCCGCGGCGACCGCCCCCGCCACCACGGCCACCGCGGCGAGCAGCGCGGCGACGCCGGTACGCAGTGGGCGGGGCAGCAGGACGCCGTCCGGCACCGGCTGCGGGGGCGTCGTCCCCCACCAGCGGGCCAGCCACCCCAGCAGCGCGACCCCGCCCAGCACGCTGAAGGCGACCTCCAGCCGCAGCGCCCAGGGCTGACCGGGGAAGCGGGTCAGCTCGTCCCAGACCAGGTGGGTCACCGCCCCGACGACCAGCGAGACGGCGATGAGACCGAGCGCCACCGAGCCACGCCAGCGGAAGCCCCGGGCCGCGGGCACCGCCCGCCCGGCGGCCGACGGCGGCAACAGCGCGAGCAGCGGGCTCTTGAGCAGGAGCTGGAACGTGGCCAGCAGCACCAACCCGATGATCGGGTCCAACCAGAGCACGGACGACGACTCGTGCGTCAGCGTGAGGTTGTAGTCACCGCCGAGCCACTGCAGCGACACGTAGTAGGGCAGGTCCGGGGCCATCGCGCCGGCGACCAGCGCGGAGGGCACCAGGGGAGTGCGCAGCAGCGGGAGCACCACCGCTGGGTGGGCGAGGGTGAACGGCACGCGGGCAGGGTAGGGCGCGCCTACTCCGCCGACGGGGACCCGACCGCGTGCGTCCGGTCAGCCCGCGGTCAGGGGTGCTGGGCCGCCAGGCGGCGGAGCCGCTCGTTGTAGGCGGTCAGCTCCGGGTCCTCGCCGCTCTCGCCGCGGGCGATCGCCCGGTCCCGCACGCGGTCCGCGGCCCGGTTGGCCCGCTCCTCGGACCGGGTCCACTGGAAGAAGACCACCGCCAGCACCAGCACGGTGGGGAACTCACCGAACGACCAGGCGATGCCGCCGGCCGCCCCCTGGTCGTAGAGCGGGTCGATGCCCCAGGACTCCGGCGGGGTGGCGTAGCTGGTCAGCAGCACCGAGCTGCTCATCATCACGATCACGCCGAAGAAGGCGTGGAACGGCGCGGGCAGCAGCAGCTCGAGCATCCGGGCGCCGTGCCCGGAGCGCCGGGGCCACGGGTCGATGGCCATGATCGGGCCGAAGAACAGCAGCCCCGTGACCAGGAAGTGCAGCAGCATGAACGTGTGCCCGACCGTCGTCGACATGAGGTCGTCGAACAGCGGGGTGAAGTAGACGCCGTAGAGGCTGGCGATGAACAGCGGGATGGTGAAGAACGGTGAGGAGACCAGCTGGCCGAGCCGGCTGTGCAGCGCACCGAGCAGCGCCCGCCGCGGCACCCCCGCGGGCCCCTGCGCCGCGGGGAGGGCACGCAGCATCAGGGTGACCGGGGCGCCGAGCAGCAACAGCAGCGGGATGATCATGCTCAGCACCATGTGCTGCACCATGTGCAGGCTGAACAGCACCATCCCGTAGCTCTGCAGGCCGCTGGCGGTGACGTGGAAGAGGACGGCGCACCCGATCAGCCAGGCGACGGTGCGGGACGGCGCCCAGTCCACCCCCCGGCGGTGCAGCCGCCACAGCCCGGCCAGGTAGCCGAGGGCCAGCAGCACGGCCAGCCAGGCCACCGGCGAGGCGGCGGCCAGGTCCAGCCCCAGCACCCGGCCGGTCGTCGGCGGCAGCTCCGGGACGTGCATCGAACCCATGCCGCCGTGCTCGTGCCCCACGTCAGTCCTCTCTCAGCCCCGCTGTGTGGCTCCCACGGTAGGCCCGCCCCGGCCCCCCTCGCCTCGATCGGCGAGGGGGACCGGGCGTTCCGGCTAGCGCAGGGTGACCTGGCGGGACAGCAGCCCGGCGCGGGCCCGACGCTCGTCGGCGTTCAGCGGCTCGGTGACCGCCAGCGCGGCCTCCAGCCGGGAGTGCAGCTCCGCCGAGGGGCCGGCCCACTCGGCACCGGGCACCTCGCCCGGCACGTCCCACACCGGGACGGCGAGGCCCAGCGCACGGAAGGCACCGGCGTAGCGGGTGCCCTCCCCCAGGCTGAGCTGCTCGGCCGCGCCGAGCCGGGCCAGGGCGTCCAGCAGCGCCTCCTCCGGCTCGGGGCGCACCCAGCGCACGTGCCCGCGGTCGGTGGTCGGCCGGCACCAGTACGCCGCCTCCAGGCCGGCCAGCCGGACCGTGGGCATCACCATCTCGTTGGCCTGCTGCAAGCTCGCCCGGGCGGCCGCGTCGACGTCGGCGCCCTCGAGCCAGAAGCCGAAGTCGTCGTGCACGGTGACCTCGAACGGCGCCGAGAGGTCCAGCAGCTCCTGTAGCCGCGGCCCGGCGGAGCCGGCGGCACCGATCGGGCCCGGGTCGACGGGGGCGCCGGCCGGGGCCTCGAGCGCGGCGGCGAGCGCGGTGCCGAGGTCGCGGCTGACGTCGTCGGAGGACGTCTGCAGCTGGACGCCGAGCAGGATCTCGCCGTTGGCGCGCACCAGGGCGGGCGTGCCGCCGGGCAGGACGCTGGCCAGCGTGACCGAGCGGCCGTCCGTGGTGGTCAGCTTCGCGGTGGCGGCCGGCACGAGCTCGCGCAGCGCCACCCAGTCGACCTCGCCGGGCAGGCCCTCGAACGGGCGGAGCACGGGCTGGCCGTAACCGGAGCCGTGGCAGTGCTTGTAGCGGCGGCCGGAGCCGCAGGGGCAGGGCGCCTTCGGGTTGGTCTCGCCGGCTGTCGCAGGGGCAGCGGGACGGCGGGTCGTGGTGCGGGCCATGCATGCGAGGGTAGTCAAAGGACCCCCTCGCCCCCGCCCCTCACCGGGTCACGGCCGGCGCAGCGGCGGGACGTCCACCCAGGCACGGGCCGTTCACTACGCTGCTGCCGGTGACGCCGGCCCCTGCTCCGTTCGACCTGACCGACGCCGCCCTGGTCGCCGACCCCTACCCGGCCTTCGCCGTGGCCCGCGCCGCAGCGCCGGTGCAGTGGAACGAGCAGCAGGACATCTGGCTGGCCTTCGGCCACGCCGAGGCCAACGCTGTCCTGCGGGACCGGCGGCTGGGCCGGATCTGGTCGGACCGTGCCCCCGCCGAGCGGTTCGAAAGCTTCAACCTGATCCACCGCAACGCCATCCTGGAGATGGAGCCACCCACGCACACCCGGCTGCGCCGGCTGATCAGTGCGGCGTTCGCCCGCGGCCACGTCGAGCGGCTGCGGCCCTGGGTGCAGGAGCTGGCCGACTCCCTCGTCGACTCCCTCGTCGAGCGCTCCGCCGGGGAGACTGGCGTCGACGTGCTGTCCGGGATGGCCGAGGAGCTGCCGGTGGCGGTCATCGCCGAGCTGCTGGGCGTCCCGGCGGCCGACCGGCCGCTGCTGCGCCCGTGGTCGAACGCGATCGTGAAGATGTACGAGTACGGCCGGACGACGGAGGTCGAGGCCGACGCCGAGCGGGCCGCCGCCGAGTTCGTCGCCTACCTCCGGGAGCTGGCCGCCGAGCGGCGGACCGCCCCGGGGGAGGACCTGCTCACCCACCTGGTCACGGTGCGCGACGCCGAGGGCGACCGGCTCACCGAGGACGAGCTGGTCACCACCTGCATCCTGCTGCTCAACGCCGGGCACGAGGCGACGGTCAACGTGAGCGGCAACGGGCTGCTGGCGCTGCTGGAGCACCCGGACCAGCTGGACCGGCTGCGTGCGGACCCGGCCCTGCTCCCGACCGCGATCGAGGAGCTGATGCGCTACGACTCGCCGCTGCAGCTGTTCGAGCGCACCGCCACCTCCGACGTCGAGATCGGCGGGGTCACCATCGCCCGGGGGCAGAAGGTCGCCGCCCTGCTGGGCAGCGCGAACCGGGACCCGGCCGTCTTCGCCGACCCCGACACCCTCGACGTGGGGCGCACCGAGAACCCGCACATCTCCTTCGGCGCGGGGGTGCACTTCTGCATCGGCGCCCCGCTGGCCCGGGTCGAGCTGCAGGCCTCCTTCGGTGCGCTGCTGAGCCGCACCTCCCGGCTGGAGCTGGCCCGCCCGGCCCGGCGCCGCCCGGAGTTCGTCATCCGCGGGCTGCAGGACCTGCCGGTCGTGCTCACCGGCCGCTGAGTGCGACAGCAGGGTGTGGTCTTTCGTGCGTGAGTCGGCGCGCTCCGGCGCGGGTCAAGCCGCGCCGCCCGACGTGGAGCCGCGCTGTGACCCGGCTCCACGTCCGACGATGCGGGTCAACCCTGGTGAGCCGCATGGAACGGCAGCCGGTGTCGCTGAGCCGTAGCAGGCCAGCGCGCCCCTACGGGCGCAGCCCGGGGTGTTCTGCCGCCACCCGTCCGGTGAGCAGAACCAGGTGGACTCACGCACATCTGTCACACCCTGCTGCCGAACTCACCGGCCGCTGAGCCGCGGCCCCGGCGGCGGGGCGGCGGCCGGCATGCCGTTGCACCGGGAAACGACCCCGGGGTACCGGTCCACGCCGCGTCCATGATCCGTCACAGCTGGTGCTGACCGCGTCGTGGAGCCCGGGAAAGCTCACCGCCGACCGGCTCTGCCGGCCGATGGCCTGCCTAACGTTGGTCCGTCCGCCACACGGCGGGCTCCGGACGACGACACCGCCGAACCTGCCCACCGTCGGCCCGGACGTCACGAGACCACGGGCAGGCGCGGGGGACCCACCTCGCAGGACCAGGCCTCCGGGCCTTGGGGTGAAGCCGCAGCACGCGGCCGGGCAGCTCTCGCCCGAACCCGACAGCTAACTCCGCAGGCGGCGAGAGGCACACACACCCATGCTCAATCGCTTCACGGCACGGCGCGACCGCTCCACCGGGCGATCCGCCCTCGCTTCCGCGGCGCGCCCGGCCATGGTCGTCGCGGCAGCTGCAGCGATGTCCTTCGGGGTCATCGCACCCGCCCAGGCCCACACGGGCAGCCACACCGTCAGCCCCGGGGACACCCTCAGCAAGCTCGCCAGCAGCCACGGCACCTCCTGGCAGACCATCTACGCGGCCAACCAGGGCACCATCGGCAGCAACCCGAACGTGCTGCGCGTCGGCCAGGTGCTGACCATCGGCGGCGGCTCGGCCCCGGCGGCTGCACCGGCGGCCGCACCCGCGGCGGCGACCGGCACCTACGTCGTGCGCCCCGGCGACACCCTCGGCAAGATCGCCGCCCAGCACGGCACCACCTGGCAGGCCCTCTACGCCGCCAACCGCGGCACCATCGGCGGCAACCCGAACGTGCTCCGCATCGGCCAGACCCTCACCCTCGGCGGCGGGGCGGCCCCGGCAGCGCCGGCGGCCCCGGCACCCCGCCCGGTCGAGCAGGCAGCCAGCCGCAGTGCCGACCGGACCGCCACCGGTGACCCCCGCAGCATCGGCCGGACCATGGTCGCCGAGCGGGGCTGGGGTCCCGGCGAGTTCACCTGCCTGGACAACCTGTGGACCAAGGAGAGCAACTGGAAGACCACGGCCGACAACCCGAACTCCAGCGCCTACGGCATCCCGCAGGCGCTGCCCGGTTCGAAGATGGCCGCGGCCGGTCCGGACTGGCGCACCAACCCGGCCACCCAGATCACCTGGGGCCTGGACTACATCACCGACCGCTACGGCACCCCGTGTGCCGCGTGGGCGCACTCCCAGGCCCACAACTGGTACTGATCGACGCGCGGCGCGGGTGGGTCGGCGCGGCTGCGCGCTGACCCACCCGCGCCGGTGGTCCGAGCCACCGGACCTGCAGACGACGACGCCCCGGCCGGGCAACCGGCCGGGGCGTCGTCGCGCGTCAGAGGCGCTGGTTGAGCCGGTGGTAGGCGGCGCTCCAGCGCAGTTCCTTGGCCAGGCTTCGCCGGGTGGTGTCGGCGTCGATGAGCACCAGCTCGGTGTCGAAGACCTCGGCCAGGTCGGTCAGCTCGTCGGCCCCCAGCTGGGTCGACAGCACCGTGTGGTGCGGACCGCCGGCGGTCAGCCAGCCCTCGGTCGCCGTCTCGAAGTCCGGCCGGGGCTCCCAGACCGCCCGCGCCACCGGCAGGTTCGGCAGCGGCTCGGAGGGCTCGACGACGTCGATCTCGTTGGCCACCCAGCGGAACCGGTCGCCCAGGTCGCACCAGCCCAGCGTGATGCCCGCGCCGGGGGCGGCGTTGAACACCAGCCGGGCCGGGTCCTCGCGGCCGCCGATGCCCAGCGGGTGCACCTCCAGCCGCGGCTTCTCCCCGGCGATCGTCGGGCACACCTCGAGCATGTGCGCGCCGAGGATCTTCGGGGTCTCCGAGGCCAGGTCGTAGGTGTAGTCCTCCATGAAGGAGGTGCCACCGGGCAGGCCCTGGGCCGCGACCTTGAGCACCCGCAGCAGCGCCGAGGTCTTCCAGTCGCCCTCGCCGCCGAAGCCGTAGCCCTCGGCCATCAGCCGCTGCACGGCGAGGCCCGGGAGCTGGCGCAGGCCGCCGAGGTCCTCGAAGTTGGTGGTGAAGGCACCGAAGCCGCCCTCGGTGAGGAACTGGCGCAGCGCCACCTCGACCCGTGCCTGGTAGCGCACGCTCTCGTGCCGATCACCGCCCGGGCGCAGGTCGGCGTCCATCTCGTACAGGTCGCCGTACTCGGCGACGACCGCGTCGACGGCGGAGTCGCCCACGCGCTCGACGACCTCGACCAGGTCGTTGACCCCCCAGGTGTTCACCGACATGCCGAAGCGGATCTCCGCCTCGACCTTGTCCCCCTCGGTGACCGCGACGTTCCGCATGTTGTCGCCGAACCGGGCCAGCTTCAGACCGCGCGCGGCGGCCACACCGGCGGCGGCGCGGGCCCACGAGCCGACCCGGGCCTGCACCCGCGGGTTGCCCGCGTGGCCGGAGACGGTCGTGCGCGGCGTACGCAGCCGGGTGAGCATGAAGCCGTACTCGCGGTCGCCGTGGGCGGCCTGGTTGAGGTTCATGAAGTCCATGTCGATCGTCGCCCACGGCAGGGCGGCGTCGGCCTGGGTGTGCAGGTGGAGCAGCGGCTTGCGCAGCGCGTCCAGCCCGGAGATCCACATCTTCGCTGGGGAGAAGGTGTGCATCCAGGTGATGACGCCGAGGCAGTTCGGGTCCTCGTTCGCCTCCCCCATCATCCGGCGGATGGCCCCGGCGTCGGTGAGCACCGGCTTCCAGACCACCCGGACCGGCACCGCGTCAGCGCCGTCCAGCGTCGCGGCGACCCGCTGCGACTGCTCGGCGACCTGCTGGAGGGTCTCCTCGCCGTACAGCCCCTGGCTGCCGGTGAGGAACCAGATCTCCGAACCCTCGAATGCCACCTGCTGCTCCTTCGTGCTCATCGTTGTCCGTAGACGTTCTGGTAGCGCGCGTACAGCGAGTCGATGTCCGCCTGCGCGATCGGGACCGGCTCACCGAGCTGCCGGGAGAGGTGCACCGTGCGGGCGACGTCCTCGGTCATGACGGCGGCCTTGACCGCGGCCTTCGCCGAGGGCCCGATGGTGAAGACGCCGTGGTTCTTCATCAGCACCGCCGGCGAGCGGTGCCCCTGCAGCGTCGCGACGATGCCCTGGCCGATCGAGTCGTCGCCGATCAGCGCGAACGGCCCCACCGGGATCGGCCCGCCGAACTCGTCGGCCATCGCCGTGAGCACGCAGGGGATCTCCTCCTGCCGGGCCGCCCAGGCCGCGGCATAGGTGCTGTGGGTGTGCACCTGGCCGTTCACCTCGGGCATGTTCCGGTAGACGTAGGCGTGCGCCGCCGTGTCGCTGGAGGGGGCCTGGACGCCGTCGACGGCGTTGCCGTCGAGGTCGCAGACGGTGATGCCCTCCCAGGTCAGCTGGTCGTACTCGACGCCGCTGCCCTTGATGACGAACAGGTCCTCGCCGGGGACCCGCTCGGACACGTTGCCCGAGGTCCAGGTGACCAGCTCGTAGCGGGTGAGGTAGGTGTGCAGGTGGGCGACGTGCTCGCGCTGCGCGCGGTGGGTGCCCTGCTCGGTGCGGGTGGGGGTGGCGGTCATGCCGGCTGCTCCTCGGTGGTGTCGGCGGACGGGGTCAGGTCGGTCTGCCGGTCGCCGACGGCCACGTGGTCCACGGCGGCCCGCTCGACCGGGAGGGCGGCGACGTACCGCACCATGAACGCGTCGAAGCCCGCGACGTCGGCGGGGTCGGGCTCGGCGGTGGTCAGGCTCGCGCCGGCGAAGACCTCGGTGTCCAGGTACTCCGGGAGGCTCTGCTCCGGGGCGCGACCGGCGGCGAAGGCAGCCAGGACGGCGATCCCCCAGGCGCCGCCTTCGGCAGCGACGTCGCCGACGGCGACCGGGGTGTCGATCGCGGCAGCCAGGAAGCGCTGCGCCACGCCCTCGGTCTTGAACATGCCGCCGTGGGCGAACATCCGGTCCAGCCGCACGCCCTCGGACTTCTGCAGGACGTCCATGCCGATCCGCAGCGTGGCCAGGGACGAGAACAGGTGCGTCCGCATGAAGGTGCCCAGGTCCAGCGGGCTGTCCGGCGAGCGCAGGAAGAGCGGCCGGCCCTCCTCGAACTCGGTGATCGGCTCCCCGGAGAGGTAGTTGTAGGCGAGCATCCCGCCGCAGTCGCTCGCCCCGCTCAGCGCGGCGGCGAAGAGGGTCTCGAAGACCTGGGCGGCGTCGGCCTCGGCGCCCAGCGCCCGGGCGAACTCGGCGAACAGCCCGGCCCAGGCGTTGAGCTCGCTGGCCCCGTTGTTGCAGTGCACCATCGCCACCGGGTCGCCGGCCGGCGTGGTCACCAGGTCCAGCTCGCGGTGCACCTCGGCGAGCTCCCGCTCGAGCACCACCATGGCGAACACCGACGTCCCCGCGGAGACGTTGCCGGTGCGCGGGGCGACCGAGTTGGTGGCGACCATCCCGGTGCCCGCGTCACCCTCCGGGGGGCAGAGCGGCACGCCGGGGCGCAGGGCTCCGGTGGGGTCGAGCAGCCGCGCGCCTGCCTCGGTGAGCGTGCCGGCCGGCTGCCCGGCGACGGCGATGGTGGGCAGCAGCTCGGCCAGGGTCAGCTCGACCCCGGCCTCGGCGGCGAGCTGGTCGAACCGGGCCAGCATCGTGGCGTCGTACCCACCGTCGGCGCCGATCGGGAAGATGCCGCTGGCGTCCCCGACGCCGAGGACCTTCTCGCCGGTGAGCTGCCAGTGCACGTACCCGGCGAGCGTGGTCAGGTGGTCGACCCGGCCGACGTGCTCCTCGCGGTCCAGGACGGCCTGGTAGAGGTGCGCGACGCTCCACCGGTGCGGGATGTTGCACCCGAACTCGGCGCTGAGCCGCTCGGCCGCCCGACCGGTGTTCGTGTTGCGCCAGGTGCGGAACGGCGCGAGCAGCTCACCGTCGGCGTCGAAGGCCAGGTAGCCGTGCATCATCGCGGAGACGCCGAGCGCACCGACGCCGGCCAGCTCCACCCCGTGGCGCCGCCGCACGTCCTCGGTCAGGGCGGCGACGCTCTCCTGCACCCCGGACCACACGTCCTCCAGGGAGTACGTCCAGAGCCGGTCGACCAGCTGGTTCTCCCAGTCGTGGCTGCCGACGGCGAGCGGCGCGTGGTCCGGGCCGATCAGCACCGCCTTGATCCGGGTCGAGCCGAACTCGATCCCCAGGGCGGTGCGACCGGAGGTGATCGCGGTGCCTCCGTCCATCGTCATCTCAGGAGCCCTCTCCGCCCACCGTGCCGGGCGTGGTCGCAATGAGCCGGACGGCTGTGGGCCGCGGCACGGTGCTCGATTGTTAGCGTTAACAACAGCTCAGTCAAACCGTCCGGCGGGCCGGTCCGGTGGACCGCCGCACGATCAGCTGCGGCAGCACCGGCTGGGACTCCAGCGGTTCCCCACGCAACCGGGAGAGCACCAGCTCGACACCCCGGCGGCCCAGTTCGGCGAAGTCCTGCCGCACCGTGGTGAGCGGCGGGCTGAAGTACCCGCACTCGGGCACGTCGTCGAAGCCCACCACGCTGATGTCCCCGGGCACCGACAGCCCCTCGTCGGCCAGGGCGCTGAGCAGGCCCAGCGCCATCTGGTCGTTGGCCACGAACACGGCGGTGACGTCCTCCTGCCCGGCCCGCACCCGCGCGGCGAGCGCCCGGCCGGCCGCGTGCCCCGAGGACGGCCACCAGTCCCCGTGCAGCGGCTCGGGCACGGGCGCACCGGCGTCCTCCAGGGCACGGCGCCAGCCGATCACGCGCCCGCGGGCCTCCAGCGAGTCCGGTGGCCCGGTGACGTGGTGGACCGTGCGGTGCCCCAGCTCGAGCAGGTGACGCGTGGCCAGCTCGGCCCCCACCTCCTGCGCGACCCACACCGTGGGCCGGGACTCGTCCCGGCCCACCTGCACCGCGATCAGCGGCACCGGCGCCTCGAACCGCCGCAGCGCCTCCACGGCCTGGCCGTAGGTGGAGAGCGCGACCACCGCGTCGACGGACTGGGCCACGAAGCGGTCGACCGCCTCGCGCATCGCCGCCTCGCTGTCGTCGTCGAGGATGGCGACCCCGAGGGAGTAGCCGGCCGCGCGGGCGGCCTTCTCCAGCCCGAGCAGCGTCTGAGCCGGCCCGTACTGGTTGATGTGCGAGACCACCAGCCCGAACGAGCGGGTGGACCCGGTGACCAGGGCGCGGGCCGCCGCGTTCGGCCGGTAGCCGAGCTCGGTGATGGCCCGCTGGACGCGTTCCCTGGTCGCCGGCGCCACGTTCGGGTGCCCGTTGACGACCCGGGACACCGTCTGGTGCGAGACGCCGGCGTGCACGGCGACGTCGGAGAGTGCCAACGCGCGCGGCGCTCCATCGGGCAGCACGGTCCCCCCTTCAGCAGAGGGCGGCGCCGATGCCGTCCTCGAGATGAGGACGGCGCCGGTGCCGCCCTCGACTTGGTGGCTCCGCGACCTACGTCAGCGGGAGGCTCCGGCGCGCCGCTTGTTGTAGACGTCGAAGGCGACGGCCAGCAGCAGGACGAGGCCCTTGACCACCGACTGGATCGACTGGTCGACGCCCAGGAGCGACATGCCGTTGCTCATGACCGCCATGATCAGACCACCGACCATGGCCCCGACCACGGTGCCGACACCGCCGGTGACCGCCGCACCACCGATGAAGGCGGCGGCGATGGCGTCCAGCTCGAACATCTCGCCGGCGGCGGGCTGGGCACCGTTGGACCGGGACGAGTAGATGACCCCGGCCACCGCGGACAGGAAGCCCATGTTGACGAAGATCCAGAAGTTGACGGCCTTGACCTTGACGCCGGACAGCGTCGCCGCCGAGAGGTTGCCGCCGATGGCGTAGACCTGGCGCCCGAACACGGTGTTCTTGGTGATCAGGCCGTAGGCGATCGCCAGCACACCGAGGATGATCAGCACGATGGGCAGGCCGCGGGCGTTGGCCAGCTGCCAGGCGAAGGCCATCACGACCGCGCCGACGGCGACGACCTTGACGATGAACAGCGCCAGGGACTCGACCGGCTGCCCGTAGCGGGTCCGAGCGGCACGAGAGCGCCACCCGCTGACCGCGTAGCCGGCCACCGCCACGCCGCCGATCAGCAGGGTGAAGGCGTCGTAGCCGTAGCCGCCGAGCAGGCCGTTGAGGAACCCGCTGGCCACCTCGCGGTACTCCGCCGGGAACGGGGACAGCGAGACGTTGTCCAGCACCTGGAGCGTCAGCCCGCGGAACAGCAGCATGCCGGCGAGGGTCACGATGAACGCCGGGATGCCGACGTAGGCGACCCAGAAGCCGTGCCAGGCGCCGACCAGCAGGCCCACCGCGATGGCGGCCAGGACGCCGGCCCACCACGGCAGGCCCCGGTCGATGACCAGCACCGCGGAGACGGCTCCGGTGAGCGCGACGACCGACCCCACGGAGAGGTCGATGTGCCCGGCGATGATCACGATGACCATGCCGATGGCGAGCACCAGGATGTAGGAGTACTGCAGGACCAGGTTGGTGACGTTCCCGGCGCTGAGGAGGGTGCCGTCGGTCAGGAACGTGAAGAGCGCGACGATCGCGATGAAGGCGACGTAGATGCCGCTCTGGCGCAGGTTGCTGCGGAGGAACTCGCGCATGCTGCCCGAACCGCTCTGCCCGGCGGGCTTGGGCGTGAAGTCGGCGTTCGGTGGGGTCTGACCCGCCTCTGGGGGAACGGTCCTGGTCATGCTGCGAGCTCCCTCTCCTTGGTCATGAGCGCCATCAGGCTCTCCTGGGTGGCCTCACGCACCGGCACCTCACCGGTGATCCGGCCGGCGGACAGCGTGTAGACGCGGTCGCAGGTGCCGAGCAGCTCGGGCAGCTCGGACGAGATGACGACGACGGCCTTCCCGGCCGCCACGAGGTCGTTGATGATCGTGTAGATCTCGTACTTGGCGCCCACGTCGATGCCGCGGGTGGGCTCGTCGAGGATGAGCACGTCCGGGTCCGTGTAGAGCCACTTGGACAGGACGACCTTCTGCTGGTTGCCGCCGGAGAGCTTGCCCACGATCGACGAGACGCTGGGCGCCTTGATGTTCATGCTCTTCCGGCTGGCCTCGGCGACCTTGGTCTCCTCGTTGCTGTTCACCCAGCCACGGCGGGAGAGCTTGCCGAGGCCGGCGGCGGAGACGTTCCGCCGGATGTCCTCGATCAGGTTGAGGCCGTACTTCTTGCGGTCCTCGGTCGCGTAGGCGATGCCGTTGTCGATCGCCTCGGTGACCGAGCGCGTCTTCACCTCCTTGCCGTGCATGAAGACCTTGCCGGAGACCAGCCGGCCGTAGGAGCGGCCGAAGATGCTCATCGCGAGCTCGGTGCGCCCGGCGCCCATCAGCCCGGCAATCCCGACGACCTCACCGGCGCGCACCGAGAAGTCGGCGTGGTCGACCACCAGACGGTCCTGGGTCGGGTGCTTGACCGTCCAGTCCTCGACGCGGAGGACCTCCTCGCCCGGGTGCGACTCGCGCTCGGGGTAGTAGGACTCCAGGTCGCGGCCGACCATGCCGCGGATGATCCGGTCCTGGGTGACCTCGCCGGCGTGCAGGCTCAGCGTCTCGACGGTCTTCCCGTCCCGGATGATCGTCACGTTGTCCGCGATCGCGGTGATCTCGTTCAGCTTGTGCGAGATGATGATCGAGGTGATCCCGCGCTCCTGGAGCTTGCGGATCAGACCGAGCAGGTGCGCGGAGTCGGTGTCGTTGAGCGCCGCGGTGGGCTCGTCCAGGATGAGCAGCTTCACGTCCTTGGAGAGCGCCTTCGCGATCTCCACGAGCTGCTGCTTGCCGACGCCGAGCTGCCCGACGGGGGTGATCGCGTTCTCGTGCAGGCCCACGGACTCGAGCAGCTCGCTGGCCTCGGCGTTGACCTTGTGCCAGTTGATCAGGCCGCCGCGGCCGCGGCGCTCGTTGCCCAGGAAGATGTTCTCCGCGATCGACAGGTAGGGCACCAGCGCGAGCTCCTGGTGGATGATCGCGATCCCCACGTGCTCGCTGTCGCGGATGCCGGAGAACCGGCAGACGTCGCCGTCGAAGACGATCTCACCGTCGTAGCTGCCGGCCGGGTAGACGCCGGAGAGCACCTTCATCAGCGTGGACTTGCCCGCGCCGTTCTCACCACAGATCGCGTGGACCTCGCCGCGTCGCACGGTCAGCGACACGTCCTCCAGGGCCTTGACCCCGGGGAAGGTCTTGGTGATGGAGCGCATCTCCAGGATGTTGTCGTCCATGGACTCCGTCGTCCTCGTCATTCACAAGGGGTGGGTGCACCGAGTGCGGGTCACTCGGGATGTGGAGTTGCGGTCACCCCACCGGGCCGGTGTCCGGCAGGTGGGGTGGAACCCCACGGGCCGGTGTCCGGCAGGTGGGGTGGAACCGGCCGGGTCCGACAGCGTGCTGCCGGACCCGGCCGGGACTGGGGGACGGACGTCAGTCCGTCTGACCTGCGGCGACCTCTTCGGCGGTGTAGTAGCCGGAGTCGATCAGGACCGACTGGATGTCGTCCTGGTAGACCGTCTCGATCGGGAGCAGGTAGGACGGGACGACCTTGACACCGTTGTCGTAGGTCTCGGTGTCGTTGGCCTCCGGCTCCTCGCCCTCGAGGTAGGCCGTGGCGGCGGCGACGGCCTGCTCGGCCAGCAGCCGGGTGTCCTTGAAGACCGTGGAGTCCTGGACGTTGTCGGCGATCAGCTTGACGGACGCGATCTCGGCGTCCTGACCGGTGATCACCGGCATCGGCTTGGGCTGCGCGTCCTGCGTCGGGCCGTAGCCGGCGTTCTGCAGCGCGGTGATGATGCCGCGGGAGATGCCGTCGTAGGGCGACAGGACGCCGTTGACGACCGAGCCGTCGTTGTAGCTGGAGGTGAGCAGGTCCTCCATCCGCCGCTGGGCGGTCTCCTGCGACCAGCGCAGCGTGGCAGCCTGCTCGATGCCGGTCTGGCCGGACTTGACGACGAGCGTGCCGTTGTCGATGTAGGGCTGCAGGACGGACATGGCGCCGTTGAAGAAGAAGCCGGCGTTGTTGTCGTCCAGCGAGCCGGCGAACAGCTCGATGTTGAACGGCCCGGTGGCCCCGGTGGGGTTGCCCTCTTCGTCGGTGATGCCCAGGCCGGTCAGCAGGGCGGTGCCCTGCGCGACGCCGACCTTGAAGTTGTCGAAGCTGACGTAGAAGTCGACGTTCTCGGTCTCCCGGATCAGCCGGTCGTAGCTGATCACCGGGATGTCCTGGTCCGCCGCGTTCTGCAGCTGCGCGCTGAGCGCGGTGCCGTCGATCGCCGCGACGATCAGTGCGTCGACGCCCTGGGCGATCATCTGGTCGATCTGCTGCGACTGGGTCGGGATGTCGTCACCGGCGTACAGCAGCTCGACCTGGTACCCGGCCCCCTCGAGCTGGTCCTCGACGTTGGCGCCGTCGGCGATCCAGCGCTCGGAGGTCTCGGTCGGCATCGAGACGCCGATCGTGAGGTCCTCAGGAGCTGCGTTCTCGGTGTCGTTGGTGCTGCCGGCGCCCTCGCCACCACAGGCGGTGAGGGTGAGCGCCAGCGAGGCGCCCAGGGCGGTCAGACCGAGCTTCTTGTTCACTGCCACATCTCTCCTTCGAGACATCTGCCCCCTTGATGGCGCAGGCCCGCCGCTGTGCGGGCTGAGACAGTGTGAGCGCTAACAACCCCGGTCCGTCAAGCCCGTCGCCCAAGTTGAGCGTCACGGTCGCGTAACGACGCGTTCACCTGTCGCTCGACCAGGTGATCCAGCGACGACGCACCCGGGACGGCGGTCGCACTGGGCGAGTCGCGGGTGACCGTCAGTCGTCAGGGGACCGGGCCCAGCTGCGGGGGCAACGGCTCAGGGCCGGGCCGGCCACCGCGGAGGTAGAGCTCGTGCAGGCCCCCGAGAGTCTGCTCGGGCCCGACGCTGTCGTCGGGGAGGTGGACCCCCAGGTCCTCCACGGCGACGAGGGCCTCCAGCCGCTGGACCGAGTCCAGCTCCAGGTCGTCACCCAGCCGGCTGCCGGCTCCGGCGTCGGCGAGGTCCACCTCGAGCTCCTCGGCCAGCCGGTCCCGGAACGCCTCCAGGGACAGTCGTCCGTCGGTCACTGCGTGGCCCCTTCCCGGTCGTCCGTCAGCTCTGCGACCGCCTGTTCCCGCAGCCGGTTCCGCCGCACCTCGCCGTACTCGTTCACCGGGATCTCCGCCACGAAACGGACCCGGTCCGGCTGCTTGGCCGGGGCGAGCTGCGCACGGCAGTGCCGGCGGACGTCCTGGGCAGCCAGCTCCCGCTCCCCGGCGGGGACGACGAAGAGCCACACCTGCTGGTCGCCGTGCACCGGCACGCCGACCGCCGCGCACCGGTCCACGTCCGGCAGCTCGGCGACCACCCGTTCGACCTCCGAGGGGTGGACGTTCTGCCCGCCGCGGACGATCAGGTCGTCGACCCGCCCCAGGATCCGGATGTTGCCGGCGTCGTCCTGGACCCCCAGGTCACGGGTGTGGACCCAGGGCGAGTCCCCGGCCGCGCCCGGCGGGCGGCACAGCAGCTCCCCGGGGGTGCCGGCGGGCACCTCGGCACCCGACTCGTCGACGATCCGCACCTCCGTGCCGGGGAACGGTCGGCCGACGGTCTCCGCCTGGGCCCGGAGCGGGTCCTCCAGGCGGGTCGCCAGCACCCCACCGCCCAGCTCGGTGGAGCCGTAGCCCACCGTGACCGCGCAGCCGAACCGGTCGCGCGCCCGCTCCACGAGGTCGGGGGCCGCCGGCCCGCCGCCCAGCCCGATCACCAGCAGCGAGGACAGGTCGTACGGCGAGAGGTCCTCGACGCGGAGCAGCAGCTCCAGCATCGCCGGCGTCCCGGCCAGCACGTTCACCCCGTGGGCGTCGACCAGCTCCAGGACTCGGCGGGGGACGAAGCCGGGGGTCGTCACCAGGTCGTGCCCCAGCAGGAGCGACCCGGTCAGCACCTGGTGTCCCGCCATCGCCCGGAACGGGCTGGCGGTCAGCCAGGTCTGCCGGCCGCTGGCCCGCAGCAGCTTGGTGCCGTGCCGTGCCGTCACCGTCGCCACCTTCCGCACCCGGGTGACCGGGGACCCGCCGAAGAAGGCGGCGTGCAGCCGCTGCAGGGCGATCAACGGACGCACGACGGCGTGGTGGGTCAGCGGCACCGGCTTGGGGGCCCCGGTGGTCCCGGAGGTGAAGAAGACGGCGGCCGTGTCGTCCCGCCGGCGCACCGCCGGCGGCCCGGGCACCGGCGGTGGGTCGCCGGGGACCCGCCAGCCCTCGCCGGTGACGAGGACGTCGACCCGGCCGGCCGCCGGCGGACGGTCCCGCTCGCCGACCGTCGCCCGCAGGTCGACCACCTGGCCGACCTCGGCCAGCTCCCGGTCGGTCGACTGGCTGTCCAGCGGGACGACCACGCCCCCGAGCAGGACCGTGGCGAAGAAGGCCTCGGCGTACCGGATCCCGTTGGGCAGCAGCAGGCCCACCGCGTCCCCGGGCCCGAGGCCGGCGCCGCGCAGCTCCGCCGCCCGGTCCGCCGCCCGGTCGGCGAGCTCCCGCAGGGTCACCTGCGTGCCGTCGGCGACCAGCCGGGCGTCCCCGGCCGCTGCGGCGGCCGCGGCGAGGACCTCACCGAGGGTCATGCTGGGACGGAGCGGGACCTGTCGCACGTGTCCTCCGGTGGCTGGGGATCGGGCTCGGTGGGGATGGGGGCGGTCTCAGCGCAGGTGCACGAGCAGCCGGCGGGGGCTGCGCAGCACCGCGCCCTCGGGTGGCGGGGAGTCCTCGGCCAGCCGCAGGTCCGGCCAGCGGTCCAGCAGGACCCGGACGCACGTCGCGACCTCGGTCCGGGCCAGCTGCCAGCCGAGGCAGCGGTGCACGCCGGTGCCGAAGGCGAGATGGCCCGGGCTGCCGGTGCGGGCGAGGTCGAAGCGGTCCGGGTCGGGGAAGCGGCGTTCGTCCCGGTTGGCCGAGCCCAGGTGCACCAGCACCGTGGCGCCCGCCGGGACGACGGTGTCCCCGATCCGGGTCGCGCGCTCGGCCCGTCGGGAGGTCACCTGGACCGGCGCCTCCCAGCGCAGCGCCTCGTCGACAGCCGCCAGGGCCAGTGCCGGGTCGGCGCGGACCGCCGCCGCCGACCCGGGGTGGGCGAGGACGGCGTACAGGCAGGTCAGGACCGCCGGGTGCGCGGTCTCGGTGCCGGCCCAGGCCAGCAGCAACAGGGACGCGACCACCTCGGCCCCGGCCAGCCGCTCCCCGTCGACCTCCACCTGTGCCAGCGCGGTGACCACGTCGTCCCCGGGGCCGGTGGCGTGCAGCCGCCCGGCGAAGGACCGGCGCAGCGCCCGGGCCGCCCGCAGCGCGCCCCGCGGATCGGACAGGAAGCCGGCCGCGGCCGACGCCAGCCCGGCGACCGCCGCCCACTCCTCCTCCGGCAGCCCCAGCAACCGGACGAGCACCCGCGCCGGCACCTGGGCGGCCAGCAGCGGTGCCAGGTCGACCGGGCCGTCCGCGGCCGGCGCCAGCGCCGTGACCCGCTCGGTGACGACCGACTCGACCAGTTCCGCCACCGCTGGGTCGTCCGGGTGCAGGTGCGTGGCGAGCACCCGGCGCAACGCCCGCCGGGCCCGCGGCGCCACGGTGAGCATCGACCGGCCGAGGACGGCGCCGTACCTCTCCTCGACCACCCCGAGGGAGAACCCGGCGTCGTCGGCCAGCACCGCAGCGGCGTCGTCGTACCGGTAGACCGTCCACACCGTCCCGTCCTCGCCGAAGGCGGCCATCGGCTCGACGGGGGTCCGGGCGCGCTTGCCCGCCAGGGCGGCCGCACGGGCGGCCGTCGGGCCGGCCGGCACGCCGGGCAGCTGGAGCGGGAACCAGTCCACCGGGCCCGGCGCCGTCGCGCCGGTGGTCATCGCGGCCCCGCCGGTGGTCGTCGCGGCCTCGCCGGTGGTCATCGCGGTCCGCCGGCGAGCCGGGCCAGTGGCCGCGCCGGGTCGGCCAGGCCGCCGGTGAGCACGGCCTCCAGCCGGTCCAGGGCGGACTCGAGGTCGACCCGGTCCCAGAGCCCGGGGTCGAAGAGGACCGCCACGCTGTGCTCGTCGCCGCGCCGCTCCACGGTGACGTCCAGGTCGACCGGCACCGCCCACGGGTGCGCCTCCACCGCGCCGGTGGCCGGGAAGGTCGGCAGGACGTGTCCCCGCCGGCCGCCGAGGTCGAGGTCGGCCGGCGAGAAGTACTGCACCAGCGTGGCCGGCCGGCGACCGCGGAGCAGGGCGACCGCCAGGCGGGGCGCGGTCTGCAGCAGCCGGACGAACGGCACGTCACGGTGCCCCATCGCAGCCAGCACCGTGGTCCGCGCGGCGGCGACCGCGACACCGAACGGCTGGGTGCGGTCCAGCCGCAGCCGCAGCGGCAGCGGTTCGGACAGGAAGCCGACCACCCGGCGTTCCGACCCCGACCGGCCGCCGTCGACGGTGAAGACGATCGCGTCCAGGTGGTCCGGTTCGCCCCGCCCGTCGTCCAGCAACGCGCCGATCGCGGCGAGCAGCACCATGTACGGCGAGGCCCGGTGGACGGCGGTGAGCTGCAGCAGCGCGGCCGACGCCGGGCCGCCGAGCGGCCGGGCCAGCAGCCCGGTCGCACCGCCGGTCCGGCCCGCCCCGCTGCCCGGCAGGGCACCCCGACGGGCCCCGGCCAGCTCCGTCCGCCACCAGGCCGAGAGCTCCTCGTGCCCGGCCGGGTCCGCCGCCCGCCGGGCCGCGGCCAGGGCGGCGTAGCCCGGTGGCGCCGGGGATGCCGGGCGGCCGTCGCGGAGGCACGCGTACAGCTCGGCGGCCTCCTGCTGCAGCGCGTCGAGGGCCGCGACGTCGCCGGCCCAGTGGTGCAGGGCGAGGACCAGGGTCCCGCCGCGGTCGCGGGGCAGCCAGGCCGCCCGCAGCAGCGGACCGGCCACCAGGTCGTAGGGGGCGGTGGCGGCGGCGAGGACGCCGCGGCGGACCTCGTCGTCCCCGGCGCCCGGGGGCAGCGGCGCGATCTCGACCGGCACCGCCGACGGGGGGCACACCACCAGGTGCACCCCGTCGTCCTCCGGGACCGGCACGGTGCGGACGGCGTCGTGCCGCGCCACCACCGCGGTGAGCGCCCGCCCGAGCAGTTCCAGGTCCGGCGGCTCGGGGAAGGAGAAGGCCCGGTGCACCGCGCAGCGCGGGTCCAGCACGGTGCCCGGGCGCATCCGCTCGGCCAGCCACAGCACCTCCTGCGGCCAGGACAGCGGTGGTCCCCCAGCCGTGGGTCCACTCGCCGGCCCCGTCGCGGTCAGCACCCGGCGCCCGCCAGGCCGGTCCCGGGCAGCCCCGCGCGGGGCAGCATCCGGGTGGTCAGCGTGGCCCGGCCGACGACCCGCCCGGCGTCGTCCCGCACGACGCACTCGGTCCGCGCCGACCGCCGGCCGACCTCGACCACCTCGGCCTCGGCCCGGACCCGCTCACCGGTCGGCTGGGCCCGGAAGTCGATCTCGGCCCGGACGGTGACCAGGCCGTAGCGGGAGACGTCGACCGCGCCGCTGGTGGCGACGGCGACGTTGCCGGCCACGTCGACGAGCGTGGCGAGCGCACCGCCGTGGAGCGGACCGGCCTGGGTGCGGCAGCGGTCGGTGAGCGGCAGCTCGACCACCACCGGCCGCAGCCCGGTCAGCTCCAGCCCGAGGTGGTCGTGCAACGGCAGCCGCAGACCGGCCTGCAGCACCGCCAGCGGCACGTCGGCCAGCGAGCCCTCGGCCAGCCGGGCCGCCACCGCCGGGTCCCCGGCCGGCGACGGCTCCGGCCGCCCACCGGTGACGGTCATCGGGGCAGCTCCTGGCGGGCGAGCTTGCCGTTGCTGCCGCGGGGCAGTGCGTCCAGCTGCACCACCCGGGTGGGGATCTTGTGGCTGCTGAGCCGGCCGCCGAGCGCCTGCACCAGGTCGGCCCGGCTCACCGGACGGTCGGCGACGACGTAGGCACAGATCTCCGTGCGCCCCGACGGGAGCGGCTGCCCGACGACGGCGCAGTCCCGCAGCTCCAGCCCCGCCCGGCACGCCGCCTCCACCTCGCGCGGGTCGACCTTCGCACCGCCGACGTTGAGCTGGTCGTCCAGGCGACCGCGCAGGAACAGCTGCCCGTCGGAGCGCACCTCCGCGAGGTCGCCGGTGTGGTACCAGCCGTCCCGGAACCGGTCGGCGGTCAGCTCCGGGTCCCCGGCGTAGCCCAGGGCCAGCGCCGGGGACCGGACCAGCAGCTCCCCCGTGCCCGTCGGCTGCGCCGCCCCGCCCGCGGGCAGCACCCGGAGCTCCACGCCCGGCAGCGCCCGGCCCACCGAGCCGGGGACCCCGTCGACGTTCGTGCTGACGTGCCCGGTCTCGCTGGTGCCGTATGCGTCGGCGAGCGGGACGCCGGTGCGTTCCCGCCACGCGTCGGCCAGCGCCGGTACCAGCGGCTCGCCGCCGACCATCGCCAGCCGGAGGGAGGGCAGGGACGCCCCGGCGGCCAGCAGGAAGCGGTAGGGCAGCCCGACGCCCATCAGCAGGGTGATCGCGTGCTGCTCGGCCCAGGTCCGCAGCCCCTCCGGCGTCAGCGGCTGCGGCGGGAGCAGCACGGTGGCCCCGCCGAGCAGGCCGGTCAGCAGGCCGGCCCCGAGCCCGTAGCCGAAGTGCAGCGGTGCGGTCACCAGGTACCGGTCCCCGGGGTGCACCCCCAGGTCCCGGGCCTGGCTCAGCCGGAGGCGCACGGTGCCGTCGTTCGGGGTGAGCACGACCTTCGCCCGTCCGGTGGACCCCGAGGTCGTGACGGCGTGGACCGCCATCGGGAGCCGGCGGCCCTCGGCGAGCTCACCGGTCAGGGCCGTCCAGGCCTGCTGCTCCTCGGCCGCGGTGGCGGCGGGGTCCAGCAGCAGCACCGGCTCCGGCCCGGCCAGTGCGGCGAGGGCGGTCCGGGCACCCGCGGCCGTCGTCGGCAGCCGGACCACCCGCGGGCCCGGCCGGTCCCCCGCGGCGTCACGGGCCTCGGCCACCACAGCGAGCACGTCGGCGTAGGACAGGGTGCCGTCCGGGCCGGTGACGGCCGCGCGCGCCGGGTCGTCGCCGGCCGCCTCGGTCAGCAGCGCCAGCAGGTCCGCCTCCGCGGCGGGCTCGCCCCGCCCCGGATCACCACCCGTCGCGGGGAACACCAGTGTCTGCAGGCCGGCCAGCGTCGGCTCGGCGTAGAAGTCCTCCACGGGCACCGTCACGCCGAACTCGGCCACCACCCGCTCCAGCAGCACCTCGACGAGCAGTGACGACCCGCCGAGCACGAAGAACCCGTCCTCGGCGCCGACGCCGACGACACCCAGCACGTCCTCGTAGAGCCAGCGGAGCGCGGCGTCCCGGTCGTCACCGGGGGTGCGGACGGCCCCGTCCCGGGACGAGCTCAAGATGCGCCCCCCACCCGGGATTGAGACGATCGTCACATCCGTAGGCCCACCGTACCCAGCCCCGGTAGCGGTCGCACTCGGAGAGCGAGCCGGTCCGGCGTCCGATCCAGGGTTCCCGGCCGACGAGGCCACGGCCGACGCGACAGGCATCCCAGGAGGAGACGTGAGCGAGAGGTCCGACAGGAACTACCGGGCGATCCGGGACATGGGTCTGGCGGCCTGGTGGGGCAGTTCGCTCGCCGGGCTGGGCTCCCTGCTCCGGGGGGTCGGCGGGGCGATCGACGACCCGGCCGAGCGGGCCCGGGTGCTCGACGCCGGCTGGAAGGCGTCCCGCGGCCTGACCGCCGGCGCGGTGACCGCCTACGTGTGGGGCACCAGCATGGTCCGCTACGACGGCGCCCCGTTCGACAACGGCGTGCCGAAGTGGATCAACGACGGCCCCGAGAACGCGATGCGGGCCACCCTGACCGGGGTGGCGCTCGGCGCGGCCGTGGCCGCCATGAAGGCCCGCAACAAGGGCAACGAGATCTACGCGAAGCGCGCCTCGACCGTGACCGCGGTCGGCACCCCCGCCGGCACCGCGACCGGCACGGTGGTGACGCTCGCCCCCGAGGAGAAGGAACGGGCCGAACGCCTCGAGCGGATCGGGCACGCCTGGCACGTCGTCGTGCCCGCGGCGGTCGGGGCGCTGATGTTCTCCCACCTCAAGCAGGACATGCGGGAGACGTCGCACAAGTCCCGCTTCCGCCGCTGACCTGCCGGTGAGCGCACCGGGGGGCGTCGGGGACCACGACCGGCCCCCGACGCCGTCCGGACCGGCCACGGCCGGTGCGGTGCCCCGGGCCCCCGGGGAGCCACGCCGGGTGGCACCGACCCCGGGCGTGGTCGACTACGTCCTCGCGCACAGCACCCCGGCCCACCCGGTGCAGGAGCGGCTGGTCGCGCGGACCCGCCAGCAGTACCCGCGGCACGCGACCATGCAGATCGCCCCCGAGCAGGGCCCGCTGCTCACCCTCCTGACCCACCTGGTGGGCGCCCGGCAGGCGGTGGAGGTCGGCACGTTCACCGGGTACTCGTCGATCTCGATCGCCCGCGCCCTGCCACCGGGAGGGCGGCTGCTGTGCTGCGACATCAGCGCGGCGGCGACCACCACGGCCGCCCACGCCTGGGCCGAGGCGGGGCTCACCGACCGGATCGAGCTGCGGCTCGGCCCGGCTGCGGACACCCTCCGCGCGCTCCCCCGGGAGGAGCGCTTCGAGCTCGCCTTCGTCGACGCGGACAAGGCCGGCTACGCCACCTACCACGACGAGCTGCTCCCCCGCCTCCGGCCGGGTGGGCTGCTGGTGTTCGACAACACGCTGCTGGGCGGTCGGGTGCTGGACCCGGCCGCGTCCGGGGACGCCGCGGCGCTCCGGGCCTTCAACAGCCGGCTCATGGCCGACGACCGGGTGGAGGTGGTCGTGCTGCCGATGGCCGACGGCCTCACCCTGGCCCGCAAGCGGTGACCGCCGGGCGACGCCCGACCGGGACGACACGACCAGAGACGGAGCCGACCGCATGACTCAGCAGGAGACGGTGTTCTACCGCGAGACCGACGCCGACCCCGCGGCGCTCGCCGGCGCCGCCGTGACGGTGCTCGGGTACGGCAACCTGGGCCGGTCGGTCGCGCTGAACCTGCGCGACCAGGGGCTGGCGGTCACCGTCGGCAACATCGACGACGAGAACCGCCTGCGCGCGGTGGCCGAGGGTTTCGAGGTCCGCGACCTCGGCGAGGCCGTGGTGGGCGCGGACGTCGTGTACCTGCTGCTGCCCGACGAGGCGATCCCCCAGGTCTTCCGCGAGCAGGTCGCGCCGCGGCTCACCCCCGGGTCGGCGATCTGCTTCGCGTCGGGCTACGTGCTCGCCTTCGGGCTGGTGCAGCCACCGGCGGGGGTCGACGTCCTGCTGCTGGCGCCCCGGATGCTCGGCGAGGAGGTCCGGACGACGTTCGTCGAGGGCAGCGGCTTCCTCAGCTACGTCAACGTCGAGCAGGACGCCACCGGCCGGGCCCAGGAGCGGCTGCTCGCGCTGGCCTCGGCGATCGGCTCGCTGCGGCGGGGCGCGATCCGGCTGAGCGCCGAGCAGGAGGCCACCCTCGACCTGTTCATCGAGCAGAGCGTCGGCTCCTACCTGGGCACCACCTTCCAGCTGGCGTTCCGGCTGGGCCTGGAGGCCGGGCTCCCCGCCGAGGCCCTGGTCAGCGAGCTCTACCTGTCCGGGGAGATGTCCCGGGTGATCAGCACGATGGCCAGCGCGGGGTTCTTCGAGTCGGTCCGCTCGCACGGTCTGGTGGCCATGTACGGCGGCTTCCTGGGCACGATGGGCCAGGACGCCGAGGGCATGGAGCGGCACTTCCGTGAGGTCCTGGCGCAGATCCGGTCCGGCGGGTTCGCGCAGAAGCTCCAGGAGGAGGAGGCCCAGGGCTACCCGATCGTCGAGCTGATCAACGCGGTCACCGACAGCGACAACCCGCTCACGGCCGCTGAGGAGCGGGTCCGGAAGGAGCTCGGGGAGCCCGACGTGGCCGGCCGTACAGCAGCCGAGCCACTCTGATCCACGTCCCGGCGCCACCGATCCGGGGGAACCACTGCAGTTCCCGCGGCGGCCGCAGCCGGCTGTCGGTGAGGGTCTGGGTGTAGCAGTACGCCCGCAGTCCCTCCACCCCACCCTGCCGGCCGGTCCCGGACGCTCCCCGGCCGCCGAACGGCAGCCCGGGCGCGGCGTAGTTGACCAGGCAGTCGTTGACCGCCACGGCGCCGACCCGCAGCCGCCCGGCCAGCGACCGCCCGCGGGCCCGGTCGGCCGTCCAGACCGAGGCCTGCAGCCCGTACGCCGAGTCGTTGGCCAGCCGGACCGCCGTCTCCTCGTCCGGCACCGACAGCACGGGCAGGACCGGGCCGAAGGTCTCCTGCTGCACCAGGTCGGAGCCCTGCCGGACGGCGGAGAGCAGCGTCGGCTCCAGGTGGTCCCGGGACCCGACGCGGACCCGCCGGCCACCGCGGTGCACCCGCGCACCCGCGGCCACCGCCTCCCGGACCTGCCGCTGGACGGTCGCCAGCGTGGCCGGCAGGACCATCGGCCCGATGTCGCGGCGGCCCCCGCCCCCCACCGTGAGGTCGTCGAAGGCCCGCTCCAGCTCGGCGAGGAACCGGTCGTGCACGGCGGCGACGACGTACAGCCGCTCGATCGACACGCAGGACTGCCCGGCGTTGAAGCACGCACCCCAGGCCGCCGCCCGGGCCGCCCGCCGCAGATCGGCGTCCGCCAGCACGATCATGGCGTCGGTGCCCCCCAGCTCGGCCACGACAGGCGTCAGCCGGTCCGCGGCGAGCGCGGCGACCCGGCGGCCGGTCGCCGCCGACCCGGTCACCGAGACGACGTCGACGTCCGCGGTGACCAGCAGCTCGCCCACCTCTGCCCCGCCCGGCACGACCCGCAGCACGTCCGGGGGGAAGCCGGCCTCGGTCACCAGGCGCTCGAGGAGCCGGGCCGCGTCCGGGGTGTGCTCGGAGGGCTTGAGGACGACGGTGCACCCGGCGGCCAGCGCGGTCGTCGCGGGCAGCAGCGCCAGCAGGAAGGGGTAGTTCCACGGCGCCAGCACGGCGGCGACCCCGCGCGGCCGGGCGTGCACCTCCGTCCGCTTGTGCACCAGCGGCCAGACGGTGGTCCGCCGGCCGGCGAGCGCACCGGCGGCGTGCCGGGCCAGCCAGTCCAGGTGCGCCGCAGCGTGCAGCACCTCCGCCACCGCGATGTCGGCCGGGTGCCGGCCGGTCTCCGCGCGCACGGTGGCCACGATCTCCTCGGCCCGGTCCAGGACGACCTGGCGCAGTGCCCGCAGCCGCGCCTGGCGGTCGGCCGCCGGCGTGGTCGACCACCCCGGGAAGGCGCGCCGGGCGGCCGCGACCGCGTCCTCGACCGGGCCGGCGTCGGCGACGTCCATGTCTCCTCCTCGGGTCCGCAGCGGACCGTGGACGGCCTCGGCCACAGGCTGGCCGGTGACCTCCGTCACTGGCACGATGCCCGCATGCGCGGGCTGATGCAGGACGTCCCCCTGACCATCGACACGATCTTCCGGCACGCCGAGCAGCACCACGGCGACGTCCCGATCGTCACCAACAACCCCAGCGGCAAGGTGCGCACCACCTACGCCGAGTGGGCCGTCCGCACCCGGCGGCTGGGCGGGGTGCTGGACGATCTCGGCATCAGCGCCGACGGCCGGGTGGGCACGTTCGCCTGGAACTCCGCACGCCACCTGGAGCTCTACTTCGCCGCCCCCTGCACCGGGCGGGTGCTGCACACCCTCAACGTGCGCCTCTTCCCCGAGCAGCTGACCTACATCGCCAACCACGCCGAGGACGAGGTCGTCTTCGTCGACCGCACCGTGCTGCCCCTGCTGTGGCCGCTGATCGACACGATGACGACCGTCCGCCACGTGGTGGTGATGGACGACGGCGGTGACAACGAGATCCCCGACGACCCGCGGGTGCTCGACTACGAGGCGCTGCTGGCCGACGCCGACCCGGTCGAGTTCTCCACCACGGACGAGAACGCGGCCGCCTCCATGTGCTACACCAGCGGCACGACGGGCAACCCGAAGGGCGTCGTCTACTCCCACCGCTCCACGGTGCTGCACACCATGGCCGTGGTCTCCCCCAACGGCTTCGGCATCGGGGTCGAGGACGTCGCGATGCCCGTCGTCCCGATGTTCCACGCCAACGCCTGGGGCATCGCACAGGCCGCCCCGGCCTCCGGCGCGGCGATGGTCTTCCCCGGGGCGATGATGCAGCCGCAGGCGCTGGCCGACCTGATCGTCGACGAGGGGGTCACCTTCACCGCCGGCGTGCCCACGATCTGGCAGGGCATGCTGCCGCACCTCGCCGGGCGCCCGCACCGGCTGCGCAAGATCGGCTGCGGCGGTTCCGCCGTCCCGAAGGGGCTGTCGGAGGCCTACCGCGAGCAGGTGGGCCTGCCGATCTACCAGGCGTGGGGCATGACCGAGACCCACCCGGTCGCCTCCGGCGGCACGCTGTCGACCCGCTGGGCGGACGCCGACGAGGCCACCAAGGCCGACCGGCGAGCCCGCGCCGGCCTGCCGCTGTTCGGCGTGCAGGCCCGGATCGTCGACGCGGACACCCTCGAGGAGCAGCCCTGGGACGACAAGGCCACCGGTGAGCTCCAGGTCCGCGGCCCGTGGTGCGCGAAGGAGTACTACGAGCCCGACGCCGGCGTGGAGCTGACCACGCCCGACGGCTGGATGAAGACCGGGGACGTCGCCGCGCTGGACGAGTTCGGCAACATCCGGATCGCCGACCGCACCAAGGACCTGATCAAGTCCGGTGGCGAGTGGATCTCCTCGGTCGACCTGGAGAACGCCATCATGAGCCACCCGGCGGTGAAGGAGGCCGCCGTCGTCGGCATCCCGCACCCGAAGTGGGACGAGCGGCCGCTGGCGTGCGTCGTCCTCAACGAGGGTCAGACGGCGACGGAGGGGGAGATCCTGGAGCACCTGAAGCCCCTGGTCGCCAAGTGGTGGATGCCCGAGGCGGTGGAGTTCATCGACGAGGTGCCCAAGACCAGCGTCGGCAAGTTCTCCAAGAAGGACCTGCGCGCCCGCTTCGCGGACTACCCCGTGCGCGACTGAGCCAGGACTCGGGGTCCGCTCAGACCACGTAGGGCGGGCGGCCGGTCTCGCTCACCATCGGCCGGCCGGCCGCGTCCCACTCGCCCATCCCGCCGCCGACGTTCACCGCGTCGTAGCCGTTCTGGTTGAGCCAGGCGGTCACCCGCGCCGAGCGCCCCCCGCTGCGGCAGGTGACGTACAGCGGGTCACCCTCGGGCACCTCGCCGAGCCGGGCGGGGACGTCGCCCATCGGGATGTGCGTCGCGCCCTGGACGTGTCCGGCGGACCACTCGTCGTCCTCGCGCACGTCCAGCACGACGGCGTCGTCGGGCACCTCGGCGGCGGGCACGGTCGGGACCTGCTGCGGCATCATCACGCGATCCATCGTGGCACGCGGTGGAGCGCACCACCGGCGGTGCGGTCCCTCGGCCGGCCGGGCACTGCGAAGATGGACCCGATGTCCGCTCCCCCGCCGGCCCCCGTCCGGGAACCCGCCTGGTCGCTGTCCCGCGCCGCGATCGGGCTCTGGGTGACGCAGGCGGTCCTCGGCACGGTCGTGTACGCGGCGATCGTGACGGCCGCGATCGTCTTCGTGCCCGCCGACGCCGGCTGGGCCGTCCCCCTGCTGCGCTGGCTGGGCCCGGCCTTCGTGCTGGTCTACGCCGTGGTCGCGATCGCTATCCGCCCGCGGCTGCGCTACCGGGTGCACCGCTGGGAGGTCACCGCCGAGGCGGTATACACGCTCACCGGCTGGCTGACCCGCACCTGGACCCTGGTGCCGATCTCGCGGATCCAGACCGTCGACGTCAACCGCGGGGTGTTCCAGCAGCTGTTCGGCCTGGCGACCGTCGCGGTGCTGACGGCGTCCTCCCAGGGCACCGTCCGGGTGCCGCACCTGGAGGTGGACGTGGCCCGGCGGGTGGCCGAGGACCTCGCGCGGCGGGCGGAGCTCGTGCGCGACGAGGCCACGTGACCGGGGCACCCGAGGCGCTGGGGCGGCGGACGTCGCCGTGGGTGCTGCTGCTGCACACCGTGACCTTCCGCCAGGCGCGGGCCCTGGTGCCGGCGGTGCTGGCCCTCGGGGTCACCCGCGGCCTCGGCGACGGCCTGGGCACGGTGGTCGCGCTGGTCGTCGGGATCACCGTGCTCTCGCTGCTGGGCGCGTCGATCAGCTGGTGGCGGTTCAGCTACACCGACGGGGACTCCGCCGTCGTCGTCACCCGCGGGCTGCTCTCCCGGTCGGCGCGCACCGTGCCCAACGACCGGATCCGCGGGGTGGAGGTCGAGGCGCCGGTGCTGCACCGGCTGCTCGGGCTCGTCCGGGTGCGGATCGACGCGGCGGCCGGCTCGGTGACCGGCGAGGAGGAGCTGGTCATCGACGGCGTCACCCGCGCCGAGGGCGACCGGCTGCGCCACCGGCTGCTCACCCACGCCTCTGCGCAGGACTCGTTCGAGGGCGGCCGGCACGCCGCCGCCGAGCCGGAGGAGGAGCTGCTCCGCTTCGACTACCGCTGGCTGGTCTACGCCCCGCTGGTGGGCAGCTACCTGGCGGTGCCGCTGGCCGCCGGTGGTGCGCTGCTCCGGGCGGCCGAGGAGCTGCCCGACCAGTTCGTCCCGGAGTTCTGGTCCCCGGACGTCTCCGACACCCGGATCGTGGTCCGGCTGGTCGTCAGCGGGCTGCTGCTGCTGATCCTCGGCTCGATCATCGGCAGCGCCCTGGTGAACTGGCGGTTCCGGCTGCTCCGGCGCGGTGGGGCGCTCGTCGCCGTCCGTGGCCTGGTCACCCGCCGGCACACCGAGCTGGACATCGACCGGATCCGTGGCTGCACCATCAGCGAGGGACTGGGCATGCGGCTGGTCGGCGCGGCCCGGGTCAGCGCCCTGGTCACCGGGCTCGGGGACGCCGCGCGGCGGGGGCAGGTGCTCCCGCTGGGACCGGTGGAGCTCGCCCGGGCGCTCTCCGTCGAGTTGGTCGACCACCCCGGTCCGTTGCACCGGCACCCCCCGGCCGCCCGTCGGCGGAGCATCGCCCGGGGCACCGTGCCCGGGTTCTTGGTGGCGGCCGCGGGCGGGGTGCTGATGGCGATGACGGGCTGGTGGCCGCTGCTGGCCGCCGGGGGTGCCCTCGTGCTGCTCGGCATCCCGCTCGGCCTGGCCCGCTACGGCGCGCTGGGGCACGTGGCGGGCCCCCGTTCGTTCGCGATCCGCTCGGGGTGGCTGGTGCGCAGCCACACCGTGCTCCAGGACCGCGCCGTGGTGGGGTGGGAGGTGCGGCAGTCCCTGGCCCAACGCCGGGCCGGGCTGGTGACCGTGCTGGCGTGCGTCGGCGCCGGCAGCGGCGGCTACACCGCGCGGGACATGGCCGCCGACGAGGCCGCCGAGTTCGCGCAGGCTGCGTCCGGGAGCTGGGCGGGCACCCTCACGCCGTACGGCTGACCCTCCCCGGCGGACGGCCGGGGGGCCAGGATGGCGCCGTGCCGATCGACGGAAGCGACCTCGAGGCCCTCCTGCCGCCCTTGGACGAGGCGCCGGGGCCCGAGCTCACCGGTGCCGGCAGCGCCGACGGCCTGCGGTTCACCGGCCTGGAGCTCACCGGGGACGCAGCCGGCGCCTCCTTCCTGGAGTGCGCGCTGGCCGGGTGCGACCTCGCCGGCGTGCCCTTCGACCGGGCCCGGTTCGCCACGTGCCTGCTGACCGACCTGCGGGCAGCCGGCTGGTCGCTCGTCGACGCGACGCTGCTGGACGTCGTGGTCGCCGGCGGACGGTTCGGCGCGGTCACCGCACACGGCGCCCAGCTCACCCGGGTGGCCCTGCAGGAGGTCAAGGTGGACTTCCTCGACCTGCGGGGCGCCACCCTGGTCGACGTCACCCTCACCGGGTGCACCGTGGGGGAACTGGACCTCACCGGCGCCGACCTGCGCGACCTGCGGCTCTTCGACTGCACCGTGGAGTCGCTCGTGCTCAGCAGCGCCCGCAGCCGAGCGGTCGACCTGCGCGGCGCCGAGGTGACCCGGCTCGACGGCGTGGCCGACCTGCGCGGCTGCACGATCAGCACTGCCCAGCTGGCCGGCTGGTCCGCCGGGATGGCGGCCGAGCTGGGCATCCGGGTCGGCTGACCGCGGCCCCGGCTCAACCGGCGAGCAGCCCGTTGAGCAGCCCGGACGCCGCCGCTGGAGCGTCCCCGGCGAGCAGTCCGGCCGCGGCCAGCACGTACCGCCCGTCCACGACCACCCGCGCGCCGGCCAGCACCCCTCCGGCCCCGCCGCGGTCGGCCGCCACCCGCTGCACCACCGCGGCGGTCGCCGCCGGCGGCGCGTGCCGGAAGACCCCGCCGGAGAGCACCACCAGCCCCACCCCGCGCGCACTCGCGCCGCCGGGGCCGTAGGCCGCCTCCGCCCGCAGGTGCCGGCGCAGGGCCACCACCGCCGCGGCCTCGCCGAGGGCCAGCGGGTCGTCCCCGGGCACGGGCAGCCTCTCGTCCCCGGCCGCCTGCCGCAGTGCGTCGGCGCTGGCGTGCACGCCGAGATCGCCCTCCACGGTGCGCCGCCGGGCCGGCACCCCGACCGCCGCCCGGTGCAGCGATGCCTGCTCGGCGTCGGCGGCCGGCACGCAGTACACGTCGGTCGTCGCCCCGCCGACGTCGAGCACCAGCACACCCGGGGCCTCGGCGCCGGCCCGCAGCTCGGCCAGCACCGCCACGCCGTCGAGCACCGCGTCCGGCGTGACCGCCCGCACCCACCGGCGCAGCCGCGGGTCCGCCGACAGCCGGGCCCCGCCGATCACGTGGGTCAGGAAGACGTCGCGGATCGCCGCGCGGGCCGACTCCGGGGCCAGCCGCCCGATGTCGGGGAGCACGTTGTCGGCCGGGGTGACCGGGGTCCCGGCTGCCGCCAGGACGGCGCAGACCTCCGCCCGGACCGCGACGTTCCCGGCCACCACGACCGGGACGGACCACGGAAGGACCCCACTGCCCCCCAGCCCTCGCGGGCTCGCGCCGGGACCCTGCAGCGGGGCCGCGAGGGTGGCGGCGTTGTGCCGCAGCACGGTGGCGTCGCCGCCGTCCGTGCCGCCGACCAGCAGGACGACGTCCGGAGCGGCGGCCGCCAGCTGCCCGAGCGCCGCGGCGTCCAGCCGGCCCGCGGCCACGTGCACCACGCGGGCCCCGGCGGAGAGGGCGGCCCGGTGCCCGGCCTCCGCGCTGATCAGCTCCTCGTAGCCGACGACCGCCAGCCGCAGTCCCCCGCCGGCGCTGGAGCAGGCGCGCACCGCCGCATCCCACCCCTCCGTCGCGGCCAGGACGCCGGCCACCACGTCTTCCGGGGTGGTCGGCGCCTGGCGCGTCTCGACCAGCCGCCCGGTGGCCTCCTCGACCAGCGCCGCCTTGGTCCAGGTGGAGCCGATGTCGACGCAGGCGAGCAGGGTCACGCCGGCCGCAGCCCGGCGGTCGCCGCCCCGGCGGTGAGCTCGTCGAGCCCGAAGGCCTGCACCGGGCCGAGGGCGCCGGCGCCCTGGACCCCGCCGTCCGCGGCCCGGACCGCGCCCCAGGCCAGCAGCTCCGCCGTCATCTCGTAGGGGTCGCCGCCACGGAGCCGTACCCGGGCGATGCGCTCGCCGGACCGGTCGCGCACCTCGGCGACGACGTGGCTGCGGGCCTCCCCCTCGGTCGTCGGCGCGTCGGCGAACCGGCGCCCGACCAGGTCGGCGAGCTGTTCCGCCCGGGCCGTGGCGCCCGGCACCCGGCCCAGCCACGGGGCCAGCGGCGCGAGCCGGTGGGCGACCGGCGTCGCCGACCCGAACCAGGCCAGGTACACACCGATCTCGCGCAGGGACGGCGACAGGCCGGGCAGCGTCAGGTGCTCCGAGCCGCCCACCGACAGCCCCCGGCGGGTGCGGCCGGCCACGTCGAACCGCCAGTCCCGCACCCCGGCCGGCTCCTCGACCAGCCGGCCGTCGCGCCAGGCGTGCCCCGGCTCCAGCAGCACCCCGATCAGCGAGACCAGCGTGCCCCGGGAGAAGCCCTGTCCCCCGCCGCCGTCCAGGCCGTAGCCCACGTCCAGCCGGTGCGCCCGGTCGCCGGCCTCGGCCAGGGCCAGCGCGCCGGCCAGCACCCCGGGCACGTAGTCGTGGCCGAAGGCGGTCAGCAGCACCGCACCCGAGGCCTGCGCCCGCAGGCCGAACTCCTCGAACACCCGGCGCAGGAAGGGCGGTTCACCGGTCGAGTCCAGGTAGACCGCCCCGGCGTCGGTGGCCGCGGCGACGGCGGCCTCCCCCAGCCGCTGGAACGGCCCGACCGTCGTGACCAGCACGTCCCCGGCACCCAGCAGTGCGCGCACCGACCCCGGGTCGGTGACGTCGGCGGCTGCGGTCTCCAGCGGACCGGCCACGCCGCCGAGCCGGTCGGCGAGGGCGGCGAGCCGGGCCGGGTCACGCCCGGCGAGCACCGGCCGCGCGCCCCGGGCGGCCAGGGCGGCCGCCGTACGGCCACCGGTGTGACCGGTGGCCCCGAGCAGGACGATCCGTGCAGGCATGGGCGGACCCTAGCCACGACCCGCCGCGGCAAACCGGAACTGCAGGGTCCGCGGGTGTCCGGCGCTCGATCGGGTAGGCGGGGCGAGATGCCCGCCCCGCCCCGGCGCTCAGCGCACCGGCCCCGTCCCGGTCGAGTCGAGTCCGACCCGACCGGCGAGGGCGGCCGCCTCCACCCGGGTGGAGACCCGCAGCTGGCGCAGCAGGTTGGCCACCAGCCGCTTCACGGTGCGCTCGGAGACGTGCAGCGTCGTGGCGATGTCGACGGTGCTGGTGCCCGCGGCCACCAGCCGCCAGAGCCGGCGGTCGTCGGCGGTCAGCTGGGCGGCGATGCCCTGGTCCGCGGTGGGCGCGGCGTCGTCCAGCAGCTGACGCAGGAGCGACTCGGGGATCACCGACCAGCCGTCGAGGACGGCGAGCAGTGGACGGACCAGCGCCTCGGGGCTGGCGGTCTTCGGCAGGAACCCACTGGCCCCGGCCCGCAGCGCCTCCAGGGCCGCATCGGCCTCGGCCAGCCCGGAGAGCGCCACGATCCGGGTCATCGGCCGCGCCCGGCGGATCGCCGCGATCGCCCGGGTGCCCCCGGGGGGCGGCATGTGCAGGTCCACGACGGCCACGTCGGCGTTGTGCCGGAGCACCAGCGCCGCGCCGGCCGAGGCGTCGTCCGTCGTCCCCACGACCCGCACCCGGCCTCCGCTCTCCGGCGGCAGCAGCAGTTCCAGGCCTCGGCTGAACAACGGGTGGTCGTCGACCACCACCACGTCCACGGGGGGACGGTGCTCAGCAGCGGCACCGACGTCCAGTCCCTCCACGTCACTCCCACAGATCGGCTGCGCCCGGCGTGGCTGACCGACCGCTCTCCCGGAGGTGCCCGTGACCCTCGCTGCCGACACACACCCTGCGACGCTGCCCGGACTGTTCACCGATCTGCTGCGCGTGGTGCGCAGCCACCTGCCCCACCCGGCCGCTGAGCCGGTGAGCACCGGGGACGCGCTGGTGCGGGCGCTGTGCCACGACATGCGCAGCCCGCTGGCCGCCCTGGAGGCGGCGCTGGAACGGCTGGAGGACGACGAACGCCGGCCGGAGCTGCTCGACCTGGCCCGCAGCCAGGCGCAGCACCTCTCCTCCATGCTCCGCACGGCGAACGCCACCGGCGGCGCGCCCGAACGGCGCGGGGTCCGGCAGCTGGTCGACGTGGTGCGCGCCTCGGTGGGCGCCTCGGGGCTGCCCGACCACCAGCTGGACGTGGAGCTGGACGCGGACGCCGCCGAGGTCACCGTGGCCGACGCCCGGGTCCAGCGGATCCTGACCAACCTGCTGGAGAACGCCCACCGGCACGGCCGCGGCCAGCCCGTCCGCCTGCGGGTCGACCAGCGGGACGGGTGGGTGGACCTCGCCGTGACCCAGCAGGGCGTGCCGGCCGACCAGGTGCTGGGGCACCTGAACCGGACGACCCCGCCTGTCGACCTCAGCGGCCTGGGCCTGTGGTCGGTGCAGCGGCAGACCCGGGAGCTCGGCGGGCGGCTCGCGTGGTCCCGCGGTGCCGACGGCGCGTTCACCCTGGTGGTGCGCCTGCCGGACCGATGAAGGACCCCTCCGGCGGGGGTGCCGACAGGTCGGCCCCTGCGGGCCAGCGGACGGCACGGGGGTGACACCGGGAGGGGGCATCTGTCTGTTGTCACCGCGAGGGCGGCGACAGCGACCGACGCAGAGGGAGAACGCCCGTGTTCACGCACACCCACGCCCTGCAGTACGAGGCCAAGCCCGACGGCCCCGACGCGAACTACGCCCGCCGGCTCCAGGAGGTGCTCGGTGGCCAGTGGGGCGAGATGACCGTCGCCACCCAGTACCTGCTGCAGGGCTGGAACTGCCGCCTGCCCGGCAAGTACAAGGACATGCTGCTGGCCATCGGCACCGAGGAGCTGGCGCACGTCGAGATCCTGGTGACGCTGATCGACCGGCTGCTGGACCACCAGCCGCTCAAGCCCGACTCGGCCGACCACTCGAAGGAGAGCGCTGCCGCCTACGGCCAGTCCAACCCGCAGCACGCCATCGTCAACGGCGGCGGTGCCTACTACCGCGACAGCATGGGCCTCCCGTGGAGCGGCGGGTACGTGACCGCCAGCGGCAACCTGATGGCCGACTTCCACTACAACGCCACCGCCGAGATGATGGGCCGGCTGCAGGTGAGCCGGCTCTACAACATGACCGACGACAAGGGCGTCAAGGACACCCTCCGCTTCCTCATCGCGCGGGACCACTACCACCAGATGCAGTGGCTGGCCGCGGCCGAGGAGCTCAAGGCGGACGGGCTGGACAACATCCCGGTGCCGGCGGCCTTCCCGCTGGACGAGGAGCCGCCGGAGTTCGCCTACGCGTTCCTCGACGCCTCCGACGGCCCCGACGCCGCCAACGGCCGCTGGGCCAACGGGCCGGCGCTGGACGGCACCGACAACCAGCTGACCGCCCGGCCGATCGCGGCGAACGCCGACGCCCCGATCCTGCCCCCGGGCGACCCGCGCCTCTACGGCACCCCGCCGGTGCCGATGCAGGGCATTCTCCAGAAGGCCAAGGACGCCCTCAAGTGACGCGTCGCCTCCTGTGATCTGCCACAGGGGGCACGCCCGCTGCGCCGTCGCCGTGCCGGCGCCCCGGCTCCGCTCCCCCGCGGACCCGGGACGCCGGCCCGGCGGGCGCCCGAGCACTCGCTGGAGGTACGTCGTGCACCTGCCCGTCCCCACCCCCCACCTCGCTCTCCCCCACCTGCCGGTCCTGCACCTGCCCGGCCGGCTCCCCGTCGCCACGGTGCTGCTGTCGGTGGTCTACGCCGCGGCGATCGCCGTCGCCCTCACCGCCCCCGGGCAGCACGTGCTCGCCGGTCTCGTGGTGCTGGCCGGGCTGGTCAGCCGCTCCGTCGTCCGCCGGCGCCGTTCCGCCGCCGGTGCGGTCAGCGCCGCGACGGTCGCCGTCGACGCCGTCCTGCCGGAGCCCGCTGCCCTGCCCGCCGCAGCGCGGGAGGAGCCGGCCACCGCCCCGGCCGCCGCCTGAGGCACCCGGGGACGACGCGAGGCGCGCCCCCACCGGGGACGCGCCTCGCGCCTTGCGGACCTGCTCAGCTCAGGCCCTCAGTGAGCAACGGCCTTCTCGGCGCCGATGCCGGTGAGCGACCGGACCTCGAGCTCGGCGTACTTGTCGACGTCCGGCTTCTCCTTGGAGACCTTCGTGCCCAGCCAGCCGAGGAAGAACGACAGCGGGATGGAGACCAGGCCCGGGTTCCGCAGCGGGAACCACGCGATGTCGAAGTTGGAGAACATCGCCGTCTCCGACCCCGACACGACCGGCGAGAAGATGATCAGGCCGATGCAGACGATCAGCCCGCCGTAGATCGACCACAGCGCGCCCTGGGTGGTGAAGTTCTTCCAGAAGAGCGTGTAGAGGATCGTCGGCAGGTTGGCCGAGGCCGCCACCGCGAAGGCCAGGGCCACCAGGAAGGCGATGTTGATCCCGGCCTGCAGCGCCAGGATGCCCAGGCCGATGGAGACCGCACCGATGACGACGGCGGTGATCCGGGCGACCCGGACCTCCGCGTTCGGGTCGACGTCGCCCTTCTTGAGCACCGAGGCGTAGACGTCGTGGGCGAAGGACGCCGACGCGGTGATCGTCAGGCCGGCGACGACCGCGAGGATCGTGGCGAAGGCGACGCCGGCGATGATGCCCAGCAGCACCGTGCCACCGAGTTCGAACGCCAGCAGCGGAGCCGCCGCGTTGACCCCGCCGGGTGCGGCGAGGATCGTCTCGGAGCCCACCAGGGCACCGGCGCCGTAGCCGATGACCAGGCTGAACAGGTAGAAGCCGCCGATCAGCCAGATGGCCCAGACGACGGACTTCCGCGCGTCCTTGGCGGTCGGCACGGTGTAGAAGCGCATCAGCACGTGCGGCAGGCCGGCGGTGCCGAGCACCAGGGCCAGCGCGAGGCTGATGAAGTCCAGCCGGGTGGCGTTCGAGACCCCGTACTGGGCGCCGGGCTCCAGGACCTGCTGGCCCTCCGACGCGACCGCGCCGCCGAGCAGCGAGGACAGGTTGAAGCCGTACTCGGCGAGCACCCAGATCGTCATGACCAGGGCGCCGGCGATGAGCAGCGTCGCCTTGATCATCTGCACGTAGGTGGTGCCGCGCATGCCGCCGACCAGCACGTAGAAGATCATCAGCGCACCGACGACGACCACGACGATCGCCTCGGCCGCGGCGCCGCTGACGCCCAGCAGCAGGGCGACCAGACCGCCGGCCCCGGCCATCTGGGCGAGCAGGTAGAAGAGCGAGACGAACAGCGTGGAGATGGCCGCGGCGGTGCGCACCGGCCCCTGCCGCATCCGGAAGGCCAGCACGTCGGCCATGGTGAACCGGGCCGTGTTGCGCATCAGCTCCGCGACCAGCAGCAGCGCCACCAGCCAGGCGACGAGGAAGCCGATCGAGTACAGGAAGCCGTCGTAGCCGTAGATGGCGATCGCCCCGGCGATGCCCAGGAACGAGGCCGCCGACAGGTAGTCACCGGCGATGGCCAGGCCGTTCTGGGTGCCGGTGATGTTGCGCCCGGCGGCGTAGTAGTCGGCTGCGCTCTTGTTGTTCCGGCTGGCCCGGAAGGTGATGATCAGCGTCACCACCACGAAGGCGCCGAAGATCGAGATGTTGATCACCGGCTCGCCGATGGTCGCGCTCTCGGCGGCGAACACGTCAGCCACGGGGGGTCTCCTCGTTCCGGGGGGCGGCGAACTCGTGGGCCTCGAGGCGGGTGCGCATCTCGTCGGAGATGGGGTCGGTGTTCTTGCTCGCGTGCCGCACGTAGAGCTGGGTGATCAGGAACGTGCTCACGAACTGCCCCAGACCGAGCAGGATCCCGAGGTTGACGTTGCCGAACACCTCCGTGGACATGAAGTCACCGGCGTACGTGGAGAGCAGGACGAACAGCGCGTACCAGACCAGGAAGGCGACCGTCATCGGGACGGCGAAGCTGCGGAACCGGCGACGCAGCTCGGTGAACTCCGGGGAGTTCTGCGCCAGGCGGTACTCCTCCGGGGTCAGCAGCTTGCGTTCGTTCGGTGGCGTCACATGGCACCTCACTGTGTGTTGCCTGTCGGGTGATCGCGGTCACCCTAGGGTGTGGGCGCTCACAATGGGAGCCAGGGTGTCCCGATAGTTATCGAAACGGTCTCGGCGGACGCCTGAAGTCCACGCAGGGGCAACGCCGGGGAAACGGCCGGCTGGTGCCATGGGTGCATGGCCTCCTCCAGGACCACGAACTCCAGGACCCCGGACTCCCGGACCGGTTCGCCCTGGCCCGGTGGGCGGGCGACGGCCGCCACCGGCTGGTTCCCCGTCGCCCGCTCCAGCGAGGTGGGGACGACGCCGCTCCAGGTGGGCGCGGGCGGGCAGGCCTACGTCGTCCTCCGCACCCGGCCCGGGGCCGAGGTGACCGCGCTGTCGGCGCGCTGCCCGCACCGGCTGGTGCCGCTGACCACCGCCACCGTCGTCGACGGGCGGGTGCGGTGCAGCTACCACGGCTGGCAGTTCAACGCGGAGGGCCGCTGCGTGGAGATCCCGTCGCTGGGGCCGGTGGGCACCCCACCGCCGCGGGCCGACCTCTCCGCCCCCTGGGCGGTCGAGGAACGGGACGGCTGGGTGTGGCTGGCCCCCGACCCCACGCCGATGGCACGGCCACCGCGGACGACCGGGGCGCCGCCCTCGCCGGAGCCGGTGCCCGACCTGCCACCGCCGGACGGACCGGTCCTGGACAACCTGCACCCCGCGCTCGAGCACGCCTGGCACCCGGTCGCCCTGGCCACCGAGCTCCGCGAGGGCGGCTACCTGCAGACCCGGCTGCTCGGCCGCACGTGGACGGTGCACCGCCGGGCCGGTGGCGCACTGGACGCCGATCCCCCCGCGTGGGCCGTCGTCGAGCGCCTCGGCGTCGTCTGGATCGCCCCGGCCGAGCCGCGCGACCAGCTGCTCGCCGTCCCGGAGACCGCCGACCCGCAGGTGGCGTCCGGCTGGCTGGCCCCGGTGCGCAGCCCCGCATCGGCCGGTGCGCTCGCCGACGCCTTCCTCGACACGTCCCGTCGCCCGGTGCGCCCGGCGTCGGAGGTGTCGGAGCCGGCCGTCCCGGTGCTGACGTACGAGCGTGGCGGCTTCTCCGGCGTGCAGGAGGAACGTTCCGGCCGTCGGCGGGTGATCGCCGTCCACCGGGCCCCGTTCCAGCTGGTGCGGCGGGAGGAGGACCTGCGGACGGGGCGGCTCACCACGGTCGTCCGGCTGCTGCAGCCCGAGGACGCCGACTCGACCCGGGTGCACACCTGCGTGCTCGTGCAGCAGACCCGCGGCACGGCGTCCCCCGACGCCTTCGCCGCGGCCCTCGCCGAGGCCCAGGCGGCCGCAGCCGCGGTGCTCGACGAGGACCTGGTGCTGCTGGCCCGTGTGGGCAGCACCGGGCTGCCGCTGCTGCCCCGGGACGAGCTGCACGTGCGGGCCGACCTCCTGGGGGTGGCGCTCCGCCGGGTGCTGGCCGACTTCACCGCCGACTGCTCCGCCGCCGACCAGGCCGACCTGCTGCAGCGCCGCGCCTCCGCCTGACCTCCGCGCGCCGGTCGCGCAGGATGGGGCGATGGGCGCAGCGGGGCAGTTCGAGCGGGGCACCGACGGCTCTCGGGTGATCCTCGTCGGGGTGGACGGCTCCCCGACGTCCCTGCGCGCCGCGGCCTACGCCGCAGGGCTGGCCCGCCGCCAGTGCTCCCGGCTGGTCGCGGTCTTCGTCGAGGAGCCGCCGCCGTCGATGGCCGGCTGGGTGCCCGAGGCCCGGGCGATCGCCCGGGACGCCGCCGCGCAGGTGGGCGAGGAGCTGCGCCGTGAGCTGCAGCCGGCGGCCGAGCAGCTGGGCATCGAGGTGGAGCTGCGCACCGCGCACGGCGACCCGGTGACCGAGCTCTCCCGGATCGCCGACGAGCTGCCGGCCGACGCGGTGCTGGTGGGGGCGTCCGAGCAGGCGGGCCACCGGGTGATCGGGTCGGTGGCGGTCCGGCTGGTGCGGGTCGGCCGTTGGCCGGTGACCGTCGTCCCGTGACCGTCGTCCGCTGAGCCGCTACGGTTCGCCGGCGTGACGACGATCTCTGCGGAGCTGACCGACCTGCCCGAGCTCCGCGTGGTCGGGGTGCAGCTGGAGGCCCCGTTCGATGAGCTGCGACACCGGGTCCCGATGGCCTGGAAGGCGCTGCTGAGCCGGGCCACCGAGCTGCCGGACCCCGCGGCGACGGGGTACGTGGAGGCCAGCGAGCACCTCGGGGGCGGTCGCTACCGGGAGACGGTCGGGGTGCTCACCGGCGCGGACACGGCGGTGCCGGCCGGGATGCGCGCCGTGGTCCTGCCCGCGGGCCGCTGGGCCCGGGTGGTCCACGACGGGCCGCTGGTCCAGGTCGCGGAGGGCTTCGGCCGGCTGCACGACTGGTGCGCCGACCAGGGCCTGCCCTCCGGCGACCTCAAGCTGGACACCGGGTACGACGCCGACGGCGGCGGCCCGCACGTCCTGCACGTCGACGTCCCGGGCCCGGTCTGACGCTCAGGCCGGCGCCGGCTCCTCGTCCGCGGCGAAGGCGTTCGCCACCAGCTCCCGATGGGCGGCGAGCAGCCACCACAGCGCCCCGGCGAGCACCAGTTGGACGGCGCCGGACACGGCGAAGACGGTGGGCACGCTGGTGGCGTCGGCCAGCAGCCCACCGGCCAGGGCACCCAGCGGGATGCCGCCCCAGACCAGCGTCCGGTAGCCGCCCTGCACCCGGCCGAACAGCGCCTCCGGGATGAGCGCCTGCCGCAGCGACATGGTGAGCACGTTCCAGAACAGCACGCCCGCCGTCCCGGCCGCGAACAGCACCCCGGCCACGACACCGTTCTCGGTGAAGGCCATGCCCCCCAGGGTGAGCGCCGCCAGCACGCACCCGGCGACCAGCGTCGCGGTGCGACCGATCCGGCGGGCCAGTGGCGCGGCGGTCAGCCCGCCGACCACCGCGCCCGCCGCGGAGGCGGTCAGCAGCAGGCCGAACCCGGCCTCGCCGATCTCCAGCGTGTCCAGGGCGTAGAGCACGAAGACGCCGGTGGTCATCGCCGAGGTGAGGGCCGTGCTGGCCGAGACCAGCGTGAGGCCGCGGAGGAAGCGGTGCCGCCACAACCAGCCCACGCCCTCGGCGACGTCCCGGCGGATGGTCGTGCGCGGGCCCGCCGCGCGGGCCGGCCGGTGGCTGCCGGCGATGCCGACCACCAGGACGGCGGCGAGCAGGAACCCGCCGGCGGTCGTGAGCAGCGGCGCGGCGGCGGCGAGGACGAAGAGCACCGAGCCCAGTGGCGCGCCGATGAAGCCCTGGCTGGCCTCCTCGGCGGTGGTGAGCAGCCCGTTGCCGCGGTCCAGCTGGTCGCGGCGGACCACCTGCGGCAGCATCGCCCGGGCCGCGCTGTCGTACACGGTCTCGGCGACCCCCACCGCGAAGGCCACGGCGTAGAGGACGACGAGCGACACCGTCCCGGTGAGCACGGTGGCGGCCAGCGCGGTCAGGGCGACGGCCCGGACGACGTTGGCGACGGCCATCGCGCGCTTGCGGTCGGTCCGGTCGACGAACGCGCCGGCCGGCAGCGCGAACAGCAGCCAGGGCAGGAAGGCCAGCGCCGTCAGACCGGCGACCGCGACCGGGTCGCGGGTCAGGGTGGCGGCCAGCAACGGCAACGCGACGCGGTTCACCCCGTCGGCGAGGTTGGAGGCCGCGCTGGACGACCAGAGCCGCCAGAACGCCGGACCGAGGGACGAGGACACGACCGGCACCCTTCCAGTGCCGTCCGACACCCGAGCACCGACCCGAGGCGAGGTCGACTGCGCAGTTGCGGTCGGCGAGCCCGGCGTGTCCACCCGTGTCGGCGACCGCAACTGCGCACTCGGTCCGGACGGCGGCTCATCCCGGGGGCGGACACGCGGTTCACCCCGCGGGACGACGACGGACAGTGCCGCGCTGCCTAGGGTCGGCAGCATGGACCAGCCGCTGCTCGAACGGGTGGCCGCGTGGGCCAGGCGCCACCCCTTCGACGCGGACGTCCTCCTCGCCTGCCTGGTCGCGCTGGTCACGGTCCCGGTGCCCGGGCTCTCCGGGTTCGGCGGATCGAGCCCGGCGGCGACCGGCCTGCTGGGTCTGGCGCTGTGCGCGCCGCTGGCCTGGCGCCGCCGCCGCCCGGTCACCGCCGCTGCCGTGGTGGCGCTGGTCTGCCTGCTCCAACTGCTCCTGCTGCCCGGTGAGCTGCTGCTCGCCGACGTCGCCGTCCCGATGACGGTCTACGCGCTGAGGGCCTACGGTCCCCGCTGGGCAGGCCGGGCCGGACTGGTCATCGGGCTGCTCGGCGCCGTGCTCGCCGCCGCCACGTTCCTCGCGGGTTCGTCCCCCAACGTCGTCGCCACCACGACGGCCGTGCTCGGGGTGCTGGTCGTCGCGGCCTGGGCGCTGGGGTCGTTGCGCCGCACCCGCGCCCTGGACGCGGAGCCGGCCCAGGTCCCCGCCGCTGCGGACCAGCCGCTGCTGGAGCGCGCGGCCACGTGGCTGCGGCAGCACCCGTTCGGCGTCGACGCCGTCCTCGCCGGGGTCGCGGTGCTCGTCCTGGGCACCCTGTCCACGGACAGCACGTACTCAGGGTCCACCGCCGCCGCCTTCCTGCTGTCGCTGGTGCTGCTGGTCCCCCTGGCCTGGCGACGCCGCCGCCCGGTCCGTGCCGCCGCAGTCGTCGTCGTCGCCAGCCTGCTCGAGCTGGTGCTCGTGCCGGAGTACTTCCTGCCCGCGAACATCGCCGCCCCGGTGATGGTCTACGCGCTGGCCGCCTACGCCCCCCGCTGGGCCAGCCGGGCCGGGCTGGCCACCGGGCTGGTCGGCGCCGTGCTCGCCTCGGCCGTCTACTTCGGCGGGGGCACCTGGTTCGGCTTCGTCTTCGCCGCCGGCATCATCGGCGTGCTGGTGGTGGCGTGCTGGGCGCTGGGCGACCTGCGCCGGGCCCGGCTGCAGCAGGTCGCGGGCCTGGAGGAGCGCGCCCGACTGCTGGAGCTGGAACGGGAGCAGGAGATGCGGCTGGCGGCGTCCACCGAACGGGCCCGGATCGCCCGGGAGATGCACGACGTCGTCGCCCACTCGCTGTCGGTCGTCATCGCCCAGGCCGACGGCGGCCGGTACGCCGGGCAGACCGACCCGGCGGCCGCGACCGGCGCCCTCGACGCGATCTCGGCCACCGGCCGGCAGGCGCTGACCGACATGCGCAAGCTGCTCGGGGTGCTGCGCGAGGGCGACGGGGAGGAGTACGCCCCGCAGCCCGACGTCGCCGCGATCGACCAGCTCGTGGCCGACGTCCGGGCCAGCGGCCTGGCCGTCGACCTGATCGTCGAGGGCGACCCGCGCCCGTTGCCGGCCGGCGCGCAGCTGGCCGCCTACCGGATCGTGCAGGAGTCGCTGACCAACGTGCTCAAGCACGCCGGCCCGGCCGGCCGGGCGTGGGTGCGGCTGCACTGGCGGCCCGATGCGCTGGAGCTGGCCGTGCTGGACGACGGCCGGGGCGCATCGGCCGCGATCGTGGAGTCCGACGGCCAGGGACAGGGCCTGCTGGGCATGCGCGAACGGGCGGCGCTGCACGGCGGACGGCTTACCGCCGGGCCGCGGACCGGCGGCGGGTTCGGCGTGCACGCGTCCCTGCCCTACGGTCCACCACGATGAACAGCAGCCAGATCCGCGTCGTCCTCGTCGATGACCAGCAGCTGGTCCGGGCTGGGTTCCGGATGGTGATCGACTCCCAGCCCGACCTCACCGTGGTCGGGGAGGCCGGGGACGGCGCCGCGGCGGTCGAGCTGCTGCGCCGGACGCCGGCCGACGTCGTGCTGATGGACGTCCGGATGCCCGGCACCGACGGCATCGCCGCGACCGAGCTGGTGACGGCGCTCCCCGAGCCGCCCCGGGTCGTCGTGCTCACCACCTTCGACCTCGACGAGTACGTGGTCGCGGCGATCGGCGCCGGGGCCAGCGGCTTCCTGCTCAAGGACGCCCCGCCGGAGGAGATGCTGGCCGCGGTGCGCACCGTGCACGCTGGCGACTCGGTGATCGCGGCCAGCTCCACCCGCCGGCTGCTGCAGCACGTCGCGCCGATCCTGCGCGGGGCCGGCAACGGGGGCGGGACCGGCCAGGTCGACCCCAGCGCGCTGGCCGAGCTCACCCCTCGGGAGCGGGAGGTGCTGGTGCTGATGGCCTACGGCGCGTCCAACACCGAGATCGCCGCGCAGCTGTTCGTCAGCGAGGCGACGGTGAAGACCCACGTCGGCCGGGTGCTGTTCAAGACGGGCTCCCGGGACCGGGTGCAGGCCGTCGTCCTGGCCTACCGCACCGGCCTGGTCGCCCCCGCCGACCTCCTCCGCGACGCCTCCGCCTGCTGAAGGACCCCCTCCTCCCCACCACTCGCAGGCTCGCGGCGGACCCCTGGAGGGGGCCGGTCCGCCGAGTGCGGAGTTGCCGACGTCTGCCGGCCCGGCCAGGCGTCGACGAGACAGCACTCGGGCGCCGACCAGGGGCGGGGGCATGCACCTGGGGGATGACCTGGGTCAGCCCACAGGTGCACCACAGCCTCCGTGGAGACCAGCCCCTGCGGCGACGCGGGCGGAGGCCTCCGGGCGAGAACGTGATCTCAGTCGAAGACCACGTCTCTGGAGGCCGAAGTGTCCGTCCCCGTCATGACCGTCCCGGGTGAGCCTGCGGCCACGCAGTCCGCCGCCGTCCACGCCACCGACCTGCGCAAGACCTACGGCTCGGGTGAGACCGCGGTGCACGCACTGGCCGGCGTCGACGTCGCGTTCGACCGGGGCGCGTTCACCGCGATCATGGGCCCCTCGGGCTCGGGCAAGTCGACGCTGATGCACTGCCTGGCCGGCCTGGACGCTGCGACCAGCGGCAAGGTCTGGCTCGGCGACACCGAGCTGACCAGCCTGCGCGACGACCAGCTCACCACGCTGCGCCGCGAGCGGATCGGCTTCGTCTTCCAGTCGTTCAACCTGCTGCCGGTGCTCAACGCCCAGGACAACATCCTGCTGCCGATGCAGCTGGCCGGGCAGCGCCCGGACCGGGCGTGGATGGACTCCGTCATCAGCCGGCTCGGCCTGCGCGACCGGCTCCAGCACCGCCCGCACGAGCTCTCCGGCGGCCAGCAGCAGCGCGTCGCCGTGGCCCGGGCGCTGCTCCCCCGCCCCGACGTCGTCTTCGCCGACGAGCCGACCGGCAACCTGGACAGCCACGCCGGTGCCGAGGTGCTGGACCTGCTGCGCTCCAGCGTGCGGGAGACCGGCCAGACCGTGGTCATGGTCACCCACGACCCGGTGGCCGCCGCCTACGCCGACCGGGTCGTGCTGCTGGCCGACGGCCGGCTGGCCGGCGAGGTCCACCAGCCGACCACCGACTCGATCATCAACGCGCTCCGCGGGCTCGGGGGCTGACCGTCATGCGCGCAGGTGCCATGTCCCGAGTAACGCGAGCGAGCATCCGGGCACACGCCGGCCGGCTGGTCGCCTCGACCCTGGCGATCGTCATCGCCGTGGGCTTCGTGGTCGCCACCCTGGTGCTCAACGAGACCACGAAGGCCACCGTCCTGGAGGCGGCCGGCGCCCAGTACGTCGACGCCGACGTGGTGGTCACCTCCGACAGCGGCACCGGGCTGGCCGAGCACGTCGACACCCTCGCCGCGCTGACCGCCGTGCGGGCCGTCGACCCGACCTGGCAGACCTCCGTGCAGGCCGTGGCCCCCGGCCGCACCGGCGCCCAGTACCTGCTGGTCGAGTCGGTGGCCGGCGACCCGGGGCTGCGCTGGCAGCAGCTGGCCGACGGCTCGCTCCCGGTCCGCCCGGGCGAGGTCGCGGTCAGCGAACGCGTCGGCGCCACCGTCGGCGACGTCCTGCCGGTCACCGTCCACGACGACGAGGGGACCGCCACCACCGTCGACGCGACCGTGACCGGCGTGGTCGACCTGGGCGGCGACCCCACCGCCGGGATCTTCGGCAAGGCCTACGTCACCGCCGACCAGGCCCAGGCCTGGGGGGCGACGGAGCCGACCGAGCTGCGCATCGCCGGGCCGACCCGCACCGACCCCGGCCTCCTGGCCGAGGAGGTGCGCGCCACGCTGTCCGGCGAGGACGTCACCGTGCGCACCGGCACCGAGCAGGCCGAGGAGTCCGTCGCGATGCTCACCGGTGACGCCGACTGGCTCACCACCTCCCTGCTCGTGTTCGCCACCATCGCGGTGCTCGTCGCCGGGCTGGTCATCGCCAACACCTTCGCCGTGCTGCTGGCACAGCGGACCCGCGACCTGGCCCTGCTGCGCTGCATCGGCGCGACCTCCCGGCAGATCCGCCGCAGCGTGCTCGGCGAGGCCGTGCTCACCGGGCTGGTCGCCTCCGTGATCGGCGTGCTCGCCGGGATCGGGCTGGCCGCCGGCGTCTCGGCCCTGGTGTCCCGCATCGACTCCCCCATCCCGCTGTCCGGGGTGGCGGTGCCGCCGTACGCCATCGGCGTCGGCATCGTCGTCGGCACGATCACCACGCTGATCGCCGCGCTCTCCCCGGCCCGCGCCGCCACCCGGGTCGCCCCGCTGGCCGCGCTGCGCCCGACGGACCCGGCCCCGCTGCGTTCCCGCAGCGGCGTCGCCCGCCTGGTCACCGGCCTGCTGCTCACCGTCTCCGGCGTGGCGCTGATGAGCCTGGGCGTGGTGAGCGCGGACATCCTGATCTCGCTGGGCGGCGGGGTGCTCAGCTCGCTGGGGCTCCTGCTGCTCGCCCAGCGGGCGGTTCCGCCGGTCGTCGCGGCGGCTGGCCGGCTGCTCGGCCGGTTCGGCGGGCTCCCGGCGCGCCTGGCCAGCGGCAACGCGACCCGCAACCCCCGCCGGACGGCGGCCACCGCCACCGCGCTGCTGATCGGCGTCACGCTGACCACGGCGATGGTCGTCGGGGCCAGCTCCACCCGGGCCACCGCCCAGGCGGGACTGGCGGCCAACTACCCGACCGACGTGATCGTCCAGAGCTTCGACGAGCCCATCCCGGCCACGTTGCAGGGCCAGCTGGAGTCGGTGGAGGGCGTGGTGGAAGCCAGCGGGCTCACCGCCGCGACGGTCACCGGGCCGGACGGCACGGAGAGCTGGGTCAGCGGCGTCGACGCGGCCTCGGCGCTCCCGGTGCTGCGCTCGACGAGCGACGTCACGCTGCCCGAGCTCGGCCAGGTCGTGCTCGCCAACTGGGAGGCCGAGTCCTGGGACGCGCAGCCCGGCGACTCGCTGACGCTGACCGCTGGTGACCGCTCGCGCACGCTGACCGTGGTGGCCGGCGAGACCGACCGGACGCTGCTGGCCAGCACCGACCTGCAGGCGCTGGTGCCCGAGGCAGCCGTGGATACCATGTGGCTGCGGATGGCCGACGGGGTCGACCAGACGGCGGTGATCGACGAGGTCACCGACCTGGCCGGCACGGCGCTGCCCACCGCGTTCGTCACCGGGCTGGCCAGCGAGCGGGCCGCGATCGACGAGGTGGTCGACGTCCTGCTGCTGGTGGTCACCGGTCTGCTCGGGGTGGCCGTGCTCATCGCCCTGATCGGGGTCGGCAACACCCTGGCCCTGTCGGTGGTCGAGCGGCGCCAGGAGAGCGGCCTGCTGCGGGCACTGGGGCTGACCCGGCGCCAGCTGCGCGCGCTGCTGGCCTGGGAGGCGGTGCTCGTCGCCGGGGTCGCTGCGGTGCTCGGGGTGCTGGTCGGCGGCGCCTACGGCCTGGTAGGAGCGGCCTCGGCGCTCGGCGAGATCGGCGAGGTGGTGATCAGCATCCCGTGGCTGCAGATCGGCGCGATCGTGCTGGTCGCCACGGTGGCCGGGCTGCTGGCCTCGGTGCTGCCGGCCCGGCGGGCCGCGAAGACCCCGCCGGTGGCGGCGATCGCCGGCTGACGAGGGCCTCCGCACCGCACCCGTGACCCGGGGGCGGGGAGTCCTCCGGACGCTTGTGCTCTGCTCACCCCCGGTGAGCAGAGCACAAGCGTCTTCCCCATCACTTCCTGGGCAACGCCCAGCTGCGTCGGGGATGCTGGGGACGTGCCGTTCCTCCGTCGTGTCGCCACCGCCACCGCTGCCACCGCCCTGCTGGGCGGCGCGAGCTGGGTCGCCCGCGCCGCCTGGGGCCTGCCCGTCGCCCTCGGCGCCAGCCAGCGCCGGCTCCGCCCGATCGTCACCGGCTCGTCCCAGTTCGCCGAGGGCAAGTTCCACAACAACCTGCCGACCCCGGCGCTCCCCCCGGCCAACGCCCGGGACGGCCTGCTCCGCCAGTGGCACGAGGACCGGCACAAGGGGCTGCCCGGCGGGCCGATCCCGCTGACCGTCCCGGAGGTGCCCGAGCAGGCCGCCGAGCTGGCGGTCACCTGGTTCGGGCACTCGAGCGCACTGCTCGAGATCGACGGCCGGCGGGTGCTGGTCGACCCGGTGTGGGGCGCGCGGGTGTCCCCCTCCCCGCTGCTCGGCCCCACCCGGCTGCACGAGCCCCCGGCACCGGTCGAGAGCCTGCCGCCGGTCGACGCCGTGCTGATCAGCCACGACCACTACGACCACCTCGACCTGCCCACCGTGCGGGCCCTGGTGCGCGAGCAGTCGGCGCCGTTCGTCGTCCCGCTCGGCATCGGGGCGCACCTGCGCCGGTGGGGTGTGCCGGACGACCGGATCGTCGAGCTGGACTGGGACGGCGCCACGACCGTCGCCGGGCTCACCCTCACCTGCACCGAGGCCCGGCACTTCTCCGGCCGGTTCTTCGCCCGGGACACCACGCTCTGGTCGTCCTGGGTGGTGGCCGGCCCCCGGCACCGGGTGTTCTTCGGCGGCGACACCGGCTACACCCCGGCCTTCGCCGGGATCGGCGCGCGCCTGGGGCCCTTCGACCTGACGCTGCAGCCGATCGGCGCCTACAACGACGCCTGGCACGCCATCCACATGGACCCGGAGGAGGCCGTGCGCGCGCACGGCGACCTGGGCGGCCGGGTGCTCGTGCCGATCCACTGGGCGACGTTCAACCTGGCCTTCCACCGCTGGGCCGAGCCCGTGCAGCGGATGCTCGCCGCCGCCGAGGCCCGCGGGGTGCAGGTCGTCGTCCCGCAGCCCGGTGAGCGGGTCGACGTGCTGGCGCCACCCCCGCTGCGCGACTGGTGGACGGCGGTCGGCTCGGCCGACGACGTCCCCCCGGGCCGGCCTGCGGCCACCCCCGCCCGCGTCCGGCGGCTGGGCTCCCGGCAGGCCGGCAGCCGGGGCTGACGGCCGCGCCGCGCGGCGCGGGCGGCAGCGCGGTCAGCCGACCAGCAGGGCGCTGCGGTCGGTGCGGGTCAGCGCCCGGCCGGCCAGCGCCACCAGGACGACGGCGGCGGCGCTGATCGCGGCCACGGCGACCTGCTGCGACCCCTCGGCGGCAGCGATGCCGAGCAGACCCCAGATGACCGCGGCCGCGAACGGGCCGGCGGCGACGTGGGAGCCGAGGAGCACCGCGGCGGCGATCCCGGCGACCGTGACCAGCGCGGCGACGGCCCAGGCCTGGGCCGCCAGGGTGTCCGGGGACAGCCCGAGCGCCACCCCGGCGCTGCCCACGGCGGCCACCGATGCCACGGTGAGCCAGCCCAGCAGCAGCCCGGCGGTGGCCCGCGGCAGCAGCCGGGCCAGCCCGTCGGCCGGCACCGTCTGCAGCCGGACGTAGGCCACGGCGGCCGCCGCGGTGATGCCGAAGATCAGCAGGGTGGCGACGTACTGCCAGGCCCCGCCCAGTGGGAAGACGACCTCCCAGACGGCGTTCCCGGCGAACGTGATCGCCAGCGGCCACCCGGTGCGCCGGTGCACCTCGCGCTCGCGCTGGGCGGGCAGCGCCTGGTAGACCGCCCAGGCCAGCGACCCGGCGAAGATCAGGCCCCAGATGCTGAAGGCCCAGCCGGCCGGGGTGACCAGCGAGCGGTCGGCGTCGCTGACGTCGCCGACGCTGCGGCCGGCGATGGCGGAGCCCAGCGGGCTCCCGACGATCTGGGCGACCGCCGCAGCGACCACCGCGACGACGCGGGGGGTGTCCCTCATCGGTTCCTCCTCGTCCGCTCCTGCTCGTCGGCTCCTCCCGGTCCGTCGAGCCACCGGGATCGGCCGCGTCCGGCTGCGGGCTACCCGGTCAGGGCGGCGAGCACGCCGGGGAGCTCCAGGAGATCGGGGACCTCGTGCTGCGGCTGCGGCCCGTCCGGGTCGACCCGGTGCCCCGGCCGGCGCACCCTGACGACGGTGAGCCCGGCCTCCAGGGCCCCCCGGGTGTCCCGCGCGGATGCGGGGACGTGCACCGCGGCCCCGGCCTCGGCCGCCCGCTGGTAGATCTCCGGGTGCGGTTTGTAGGCGCGCAGCCGCTCGCTGGTGAGGACGGCGTCCGGGTGCACCAGGTCGGCGGCGCGGGTGCGGGCGAACAGGTCGTCGTCCACGTTGGACAGCACCCCGACCTGGTGCTGCTCGGCCACCAGCGGCAGCGCCCGGCCGACGTCGGGCCACAGCGGCCAGTCCGGCAGCGACGCCAGCAGCGCGAGGGTGTCTGCGGTGGGGTCGGCGTCCAGGCCCCGGGCGGCGTAGGTGTCGGCGAGGGCGCGCCGGCAGTGCTCGGCGAAGGGCACCCAGTCGGTGACGTCCTTCTGCGAGGCCTTGTTGCGGGCGTCCCAGTCGTCGTACAGGTCGCTGCCGGCGACGTCCCAGCCGTGGCCGGTCGCCAGCCGGTCGAACACCGCCGACCCGCCCGTCCGGGAGTCGATCAACGCGCTGAACAGGTCGAAGGTCACCAGGGCCATGCGCCCATCGTGGCCCTGCCGGCTCGGCACAGCAGCCCGGGTACCGGGACGTCAGCGGAGCAGCTTGGACATCCGCCGGTCGGCCAGCGGCTTGCCACCGGTCTGGCAGGTCGCGCAGTACTGCAGCGAGGTGTCGGCGAAGGATACCTCGCGCACGGTGTCCCCGCAGACCGGGCAGGGCAGCCCGGTGCGGGCGTGCACCTGCAGGCCGGCCCGCTTCTCGCCCTTGAGCGTCGCCGCCCGCTGCCCCAGCTGACGGTCCAGGGCCCCGGTCAGCGTCTCCCGCATCGCCGCGTGCAACCGGAGCAGCTCGTCGTCGGTGACCTTGTCGGCCATCTTGAAAGGGGAGAGCCGGGCGGCGTGCAGGATCTCGTCGGAGTAGGCGTTCCCGATCCCGGAGAGCACGGTCTGGTCGGTGAGGGTGCCCTTGAGCTGGGTGCGCCGGCCGGCCAGCAGCGCCCCGAGCGTCTCGGCGTCCAGCTCCAGTGCGTCCGGGCCCAGCCGGGCGATGCCCGGCACCTCGGCCGGCGAGCGGACCACGTAGACAGCCAGTCCCTTGCGGGTGCCCTGCTCGGTCAGGTCGAAGCCCTCGGGGAGCTCCCCCTCGCGCGGCTCCAGGTGCACCCGCAGCGCCAGCGGCCCCTTCCCCGGCTTGGGCGGCGGGGTGGGCAGGTTCTGCCGCCAGTGCAGCCAGCCCGCCCGGGCCAGGTGGACGACGAGGTGCAGCCCGGAGACGTCCAGGTCGAGGAACTTGCCGTGCCGGGTGGCGCCGGTGAGCTCCAGCCCGGCCAGCGAGGACAGCGGCGGGTCGAAGGTCTTGATCGCCTGCACCGCGGCCAGGTCGACGCGCGTGACGATCCGGCCGACCGCGTTCTCCCGCAGGAACGCCGCCAGCGCCTCCACCTCGGGCAACTCGGGCACCCGCCCATGATCCACGCCGGACGCCGTCCCCGTCGTCCTCCGTCACCCCCCTGACCACCAAAATGGCCATTTTGGTGGTCAGCCGAGGGCGGCGGCCATGCGGTCGACGACGGTGCGGAGCACCGGGCGGGGGGTGGCCAGGTTCAGCCGCACGTGCCCGGCCCCGGGGGCGCCGCACTCCGGGCCGTCGACCAGTGCCACCCCGGCCTCGCGCAGGAAGAACTCCCCCAGCGGCTCCTCGATGCCCAGTTCCCGGCCGTCCAGCCAGGCCAGGTAGGTGCCCTCCGGCGGGGTGTACCGCACGCGCGGCAGGTGTTCGGCGAGCAGCTCGGCCAGCAGCCGGCGGTTGCCGTCCAGGTAGGTCAGGACGTCGTCCAGCCACTCCTCCCCCTGCTCGTACGCCGCCGTGCTGGCCAGCACCCCGGGGGTCGATGCGCCGTGACCGGCCAGCTCGCCGACCTCGGCCCAGTGCGCGGCGTCGGCGGGGTTGGACAGCAGCAGCTGCGCGGCCTTGAGCCCGGGCACGTTGAACGCCTTGGACGCCGACGTCGCGGTCACCGTGTGCCGGGCCGTGGTCTCCGACAGCGCGGCGTAGGGCCGGTGCACCGCGCCCGGGTACACCAGCGGTGCGTGGATCTCGTCGGCGAACACCCGGGCGCCGTTCCGGTCCACCACCTCGGCCAGGGCGAGCTGCTCGTCCGCGGTGAACACCCGGCCCACCGGGTTGTGCGGGTTGACGTGCACCAGCAGGGCACCGGGGGTCAGCGCCCGGTCCAGCGCCGCCAGGTCGTGGGTGACCCGGCCGTCGTGGACGACCATCGGCACCTCGACGAGCTCGCGGCCCATCAGCCGCGGCACCTTCAGGAAGGGCATGTACGCCGGGGTGGGCAGCACCACCGGGGCACCGGGCGGGGTGAAGTGCTCGATCGCGGCCTGCAGCCCGGCGACGACGTCGGCCAGCGGGGTGATCCACTCGGCCGGCAGCTCCCAGCCGTACCGGCGGCGCTGCCAGCCGGCGCACGCCTGCGCCATCGCAGTGGCGATCGGGGTGGGCAGGTAGCCCAGTGCCCCGGCGTCGACCGCGTCGTGCAGCGCGCGGGTCACCACCGGCGCCGTCCCGAAGTCCATCTCGGCGACCCATCCGCCCAGTGCGTCGCCGTACCGCGTCCACTTGAGGCTGCCGGCCGACCGCAGCGCGTCCTCGGTCAGTGCGTCGAAGGAGGTGCCCACCCGAGTCAGTCTGCGTCTCCGGGCACGTCGGCGGTGGCCCCGGGCTCGGCGCGGGCGGACTCCTCCACCGCCGCCGCGACCGCCTGGGCGACGGCGGGGTCGAAGACGCTCGGGATGATGTAGTTGGCGTTGAGCTGGTCGTCGCCCACCACCGCGGCCAGCGCGTCGGCGGCGGCCAGCAGCATGCCCGGGCGGATCTCCTTGGCCCGGGCGTCGAGCAACCCGCGGAAGACCCCGGGGAACGCCAGCACGTTGTTGATCTGGTTCGGCAGGTCCGACCGGCCGGAGGCGACGACGGTGGCGTACTGGCGCGCCCGCACCGGGTCGACGTCCGGCGTGGGATTCGCCATCGGGAAGACCACCGCCCGCTCGGCCATCCCGGCGAGCACCTCGGCCTGGATCACGTTGGCCGCGCTGACCCCGATGAACACGTCCGCGCCCTGGAGCGCCTCGGGCAGCTCACCGCGCCGGCAGGCGGGGTTGGTGCGCCGGGCCAGGTCCAGCTTGGCCGGGGAGAGCCGCTCGTCGTCAGGGGCGAGGATGCCCTCCCGGTCCCAGACCAGCACGTTCGTGGCCCCGGCCTCGAGCAGCAGGGTGACGATCGCCGTCCCGGCCGCCCCACCGCCGGCGACGACGACCGCGACGTCCTCGAGCTGCTTGTCCACCACCCGCAGCGCGTTGCGCAGTGCGGCGAGCACGCAGATCGCCGTGCCGTGCTGGTCGTCGTGGAAGACCGGGATGTCCAGCTTCTCCCGCAGCCGGGCCTCGATCTCGAAGCAGCGCGGGGCGGAGATGTCCTCCAGGTTGATCCCGCCGAACCCGGGGGCGATCAGCTCGACGGTGCGCACGATCTCGTCGACGTCCTGGGTGTCCAGCGCGATCGGCCAGGCGTCGATGTCGCCGAACCGCTTGAACAGCGCCGCCTTGCCCTCCATGACGGGCATGGACGCGCCCGGCCCGATGTCGCCCAGCCCCAGCACCGCCGAGCCGTCGGTGACCACCGCGACCGTGTTGCCCTTGATGGTGAGCCGGCGGACGTCCTCCGGGTGCTCGGCCAGCGCCATGCAGACCCGGGCGACGCCGGGGGTGTAGGCCATCGACAGGTCGTCGCGGGTCTTGAGCGGCACCTTGGAGGCGACCTCCAGCTTGCCGCCCAGGTGCAGCAGGAACGTGCGGTCGCTGACCTTGCGCACGTGCACGTGGTCGACCGCATCGAGGGCGGCGACGACCTCCTCGGAGTGCTCGGCGTCGGCAGCCGAGCAGGTGACGTCGACGGTGAGGCCGTCGGGGCGGGACTCGACGACGTCGATCGCGGTGACCGCGCCACCGGCGTTGCCCACTGCGGTGGCGATCCGGCCGACGCTGGCCGGGTCGCCGTCGGCGGTGAGCCGCACGGTGATCGAGTAGGACGCCGACGTCACCGGCCCGCGGTGGACGACGGGTGCGGCAGCCGAGTCAGGAGTGAGGGACGTCACTGGACCATCGTGGCACCACCAACCCCGTTTTTCCACCTGCCGGGTGATCTATCCCACCATGCGGAACTCAGGACGGGAGTTCGGCGGCCCGTTGCTCGGCCCGGGCCTTGAGCCCCACCGCGAACTGGCGGAACGCCGGGTTGAGGTCGGGGACGGTGCGGATCATCAGCGGCGCCAGCGGGCCGCGGTACTCCTCGCGCACGGTGAACGCGGTGCTGCCGTCGCCCTGCGGGTCGAGCCGGAAGGTGCGCTCGGCGACGAACAGGCCCAGCGGCAGGCCGCTGTGCCAGCGCATCGACTCCGCCGGCCGGATCTCTGTCACCGCGACCCGCAGCGGCCGGCGCCGGGTGCCGGTGGCGACCAGCAGCAGCGGGGCACCGAGCCGCACGGCGCCCTCCACCCGGTCGATCCCGGAGTTCCAGTCACGCCAGCCGCCGACGTCGACCAGGACCGCCCACACCTGCTCGGCTCCGGCGTCGATCCGGGTGGCCGCCTCGTAGCTCCTCATCAGGACCGAGTGTGCTCTTCGTCACCCATCGACGGAAGGGTCAGCCGCGGCGGCGCCGGGTCCGGCGGCGCACCGGCCGCGGCGACCTCGCCCAGCCGGTCCCCCCACGCGACCAGCCCCTCGGTGTCCACGCCGTGCCGGGCGGCGGCCGGCCCGGCGGTGTGCAGCGACCGCGCGCCCCGGGTCAGCAGGGTCGCGGCACCCGGCAGGTTGCCGCGCAGCACGTGGGTCAGGCCGACGGCAAGCTGGGCGAGCCCGCGCCACAGGTCCCGCTCGTCGTCCGGGCCGGTCTTCCACGCGTCCTCGAGAACCTCGTGGGCGTGGAAGGGCCGGCCGGCGTCGAGCAGCTGCTGCGCCTCCGCCAGCGTCTGACCGGGCGTGCGGACCAGCCCCTCCGGGGCCCGCGGCTCGCCCGGTGACCCGTGCGGCAGCGGCCGGCCCAGCGCGTCGCGCGGTCGGGCGTTGCGGGCCCGACCGGCGTCGTCCCGGTCACGGGGCTCCCCCATCACGTCAGCGCAGGACGGTGGTGAGCCGGACCTGCACGCCGTCGCCGGCCTCGGTGATGTCGACGTGGTCGCACAGCTGGCGGGCCAGCCACAGCCCCATGCCGCCCAGCGAGAGGTCGTCGCCGTGGGCTGGGCCGTAGCCGATGAACGGGTCCTGCAGTCCGGTGCCGTGGTCGGTCACCGTGCAGACCAGCCGGTCGTCGCCGGCCCACAGCCGCAGGTCGACCGGCGGCCGGCCGTGGCGCAGCGCGTTCGTGGTCATCTCGTCGACGGCGAGGAGGAAGTCCTCCAGCGCGGGCTCCGAACCGGTCGGCAACCGGGCGTCGGCAGCCCGGGTGGCGAGGTCACGACGCAGCCCGCGCAGGTCGCGCACCGAGTCCGCGTGCACGAGCGGCTCGGTCGCCTCCAGCGGCTCGGGCGGGACGGGCACCGAGGCCAGGTACTCCCCGGGGTCGACGTGATCGGGGTTCGCCTGCTCCTGCCCGTCGACCTGGAGCGCCGGGTGGGTGGCGCGGGCTGCGTCGACCAGGGGCTCCGGCAACCGCCGGGTGTCGCACAGGCAGAGGACCATCAGCGGGTCGTCACCGGTGCGGTGCGCGTCCGCGAGCTGGTGGTCCAGGACGGCGTCGTACCGCTGCCACTCTCGCCAGGTGTCGTGGTCGGACCCGGGCAAGGGTTCCAGGACGACGCGGACCACCGCACTGGCGGCCACCCGGTGGCGCTCCCCGAGACGGCGGACGGCGGTGATCGCCGCGGCCGGCCCGTTCCCGTACACGTCGGACCACGGGACCCAGGTCACCTGCGGCCGGTCGCTGAGCGCGTGCTGCAGGAGCTGGGTGGTCCGGTCACTGCAAGCGATCACCACCGGTTCCCCGGCGTCCAGCCCGGCGCAGACGAAGGTCACGGTGCCGTCGACCAACTCGGCGTCCGAGTCGCCGATCAGCGCCCGGTGTCTGCCGGACCCGGCTGCCCCGTCCATGCCTGCTGATCCCCGTCCTGCCCGTCGCGGAGCCGCCGTCCTGGCAGCCGTGTCCACGGCGTCCCTACCCGCTCACGACCCAGCTAGGCGTGCAGCCGGCCGGGAGCTGACGAGGAGGCCGGAGAAGCGGGTTGCCGTGCGGTCACATCCGTGGAAGATGGGCAGCGAGGACGGCCGCCGCACGGCACGCCGCCCCCGCACCGACCCGCGGTCGACTCGACCGGTCCGGACCTGGAGGGGGCGACATGACCACGTCCACAGCACTCGCCGACCAGCTCACCGACGACGTCCTGCCCGACGTCGACGCCGCCCGGGAGCACGTCGCCGCCCGCGCGCTGCACCCGGCGCCGACCGGGCCGATCGGGCTGGAGCTCGAGGCCCACCTGGTCGACCGGGCCTCTCCCGGCACCCGGGTGCCCTGGCACCGGGTCACCGCCGCCGTCGCGACGCTGCCCCCGCTGGACGGCGGCAGCCGGGTCACCTTGGAGCCCGGCGGCCAGGTCGAGCTGTCCGGCCCACCGGCCGCCGACGTCACGGCGGCGGTCACCGGCCTGCGGGCCGACCTCGCGGCCGTCCGGGACCGGCTGGCCGCGGCGGGCCTGGGGCTGGCCCCGCTGGGCGCGGACCCGTGCCGCCCGGCGCAGCGGGTGAGCCCGGGCTCCCGCTACGTGGCGATGGAGGAGCACTTCCAGGCGCTGGGGCACCGGGCGGCCGGGGTCACGATGATGACCAGCACCGCGGCGCTGCAGGTCAACGTGGAGGCCGGGCCTCGACCCGGGTGGGCCGCGCGGGTCCGGCTGGCCCAGGCGCTCGGCCCGGTGCTGGTGGCGGTCTCCGCCTGCTCACCGATGCTGGCCGGCAGCGAGACCGGCTGGCGTTCCGGGCGGCAGCGGATCTGGGCCCAGTTGGACCCCGGTCGCTGTGGACCCCTGCCCGGTGGGCCCGACCCGACCGACGAGTGGGCCGCGTTCGCCCTGGCGGCGCCGGTGATGCTGGTGCGCGGACCGGCGGGCGACGCCGTCCCGGTGCGCGGCCGGACGTCGTTCGCGGACTGGGTCCGCGGGGCGGGGCCGACCGATCGGCGGCCGACCGTGGCCGACCTGGAGTACCACCTGACCACGCTGTTCCCGCCGGTCCGACTGCGCGGCTACCTGGAGCTGCGGTACCTCGACGCCGCGCCCGAACCGTGGTGGCCGGCGCTCTCGGCGGTGGCCGGCACCCTGCTCGACGACCCGGTGGCCGCCGACACCGCCGCCGCCGCGACCGAGCCGGTCGCCGGCCGCTGGGAGCCGGCCACCCGGATCGGACTGGCCGACCCGGAGCTGCACGCGGCCGCCGCCGCCTGCCTGGAGGTGGCCGTGCGCCGGGCCCCGTTGGGCCTGCGGCCACAGGTCACGGCCCTCGCCGAGCTGGTCGAGCGCCGGGCCAGCCCCGGCGACGCCCTGCTGCACACCGCCCGGACCGCCGGCCCGGCAGCCGCGCTGCTGGCCGCCACCCACGACACCGAGGAGGGGACATGACCGACCTGAGGGAGACCCTCGCCCGGGAGCTCACCCGCGCCCGGGAACGCACCCTGCTGCTCACCGAGCACGACGAGCCCGAGCTGCTGCGCCAGCACTCGCCGCTGATGAGCCCGCTGGTCTGGGACCTGGCCCACGTCGGCCAGCAGGAGGACCTGTGGCTGCTGCGCGGCGGCGACGCCCGGTGCACCGGGGTGCTGCCGCCGGACGTCGAGCAGCTCTACGACGCCTTCACCCACCCCCGGGCCGCACGGGTCCGGCTCCCGCTGCTGCCCCCGGTGGAGGCCCGGGCGTTCTGCGCCGAGGTGCGCGGCCGGGTGCTGGACCGGCTCGACCGGTCCGGCCCGGACGACGACCCGTTCGACGTCGCGATGGTGGTCAGCCACGAGCAGCAGCACGACGAGACGATGCTGCAGACCCTGCAGCTGCGCGCCGGCCCACCACTGCTGGGCACCGGCTCCCGGCTCCCGGCCGGCCGGCCGGGGCTGGCGGGCACCACCGTGCTGGTCCCCGGCGGGCCCTTCCGCCTCGGGGTCGACGGCACCGAGGAGCCGTTCTCCCTGGACAACGAGCGGCCGGCGCACGTCGTCGACGTCCCGGCGTTCCGGATCGGGCGGGTGCCGGTCACCAACGCCGAGTACGCCGCCTTCGTCGCCGACGGCGGCTACACCGACCATCGCTGGTGGTCGGCGCGCGGCTGGCAGCACCGCTGCGACGCGGGCCTGACCGCACCGGAGTTCTGGGGCCCCGAGGGCACCCGGACCCGGTTCGGCCTGGTCGAGGAGCTGCCGGCGGACGAACCGGTCCAGCACGTGACCTTCTTCGAGGCCGAGGCGTACGCCGCCTGGGCCGGTGGCCGGCTGCCGACCGAGGAGGAGTGGGAGAAGGCGGCTGTCTGGGACCCGGCCACCGGTGGCCGGCGGCGGTTCCCCTGGGGCGCGGCGGACCCGACCCCGGAGCTGGCCAACCTCGGCGGCTCGGCGCTGCGCCCGGCTCCGGTGGGCGCCTACCCCGCCGGCGCCTCGGCGCTCGGGGTGGAGCAGCTGATGGGGGACGTCTGGGAGTGGACCTCCTCGGACTTCCGGCCGTGGCCCGGCTTCACCCCGATGCTCTACGCCGACTACTCCGCACCCTTCTTCGGCGGCGACTACAAGGTGCTGCGCGGGGCCTCCTGGGCGGTCGGCGCCTCGGTGTCCCGGCCGAGCTTCCGCAACTGGGACCACCCGGTGCGCCGCCAGGTCTTCAGCGGCATCCGACTCGCCTTCGACGCATGACCGGAGCCGTCTGATGTGCCGCCACCTCGCCTGGCTCGGCCAGCCCCGGACGCTGGCGGCCCTGGTGCTCGACCCGCCGTCGTCCCTGCTGGTGCAGTCCCACGCCCCCCGTCGGCAGCGGTACGGCACCGTGAACGCCGACGGCTGGGGAGTGGGCTTCTGGGCCGCCGGTCGTCCGGAGCCGGCCCGCTGGCGGTCGGAGCGGCCGCTGTGGGGATCGGCCTCCTTCGCCTCGGTCGCCCCCGCGGTCTCGGCCCGCTGCGTGCTGGCGGCCGTGCGCTCGGCGACCGTGGGGATGCCCATCGAGGAGGCGGCGGCCGCCCCGTTCACCGACGGCCGCTGGCTGCTGTCGCACAACGGCCGGGTCGACCGGGCGGTGCTCCCCCCGGCCCGGGACGCCGAGTCGGTGGTCGACAGTGCGCTGCTGGCCGCGCTGGTCTTCTCCCGCGGCATGGCGGCGCTCGGCGAGACCGTCCGCGAGGTGGGGGCCGCCGACCCCGGCGCCCGGCTGAACCTGCTGGCCGCCGACGGCACCCGGCTGCTGGCCACCACCTGGGGCGACACCCTGTCGGTGCTGGTCACCGACGAGGGGACGGCGCTGGCCAGTGAACCGTGGGACGACGACCCGCGCTGGGCCGACGTCCCCGACCGGACGCTCGTCGAGGTCACCCCCGACGGCCTGACCCAGACGTCCCTCGACGCATCGGAGCCCGCATGACGTTCACGCTCACCGACCACCTCGGCCCGGTCGACTCCGGCGCTGCGCTCGCCGCCGACGCGCGCGCCGGCCTGACCGCGAGCCCGAAGACGCTGCCGCCCCGCTGGTTCTACGACGAGCGCGGCAGCGAGCTGTTCGACGAGATCACCCGGCTCCCGGAGTACTACCCGACCCGCGCGGAACGGGCGCTGCTGGCCGAGCGGGCCGCGGACGTCGCCGCGGCCACCGGCGCGGACACGCTGGTGGAGCTGGGCAGCGGGACGTCGGAGAAGACCCGGCTGCTGCTCACCGCACTGGACGAGGCGGGCACGCTGCGCCGGTTCGTGCCCGTCGACGTCGACCCCACGGTGCTGCGGGCCGCCGGCGCACAGATCACCGCGGCCTACCCGGGGACGGCGGTCGACGTGGTGGTCGCCGACTTCACCGTGCACCTGGGTGACCTGCCGCAGGAGGGCCGCCGGCTGGTCGCCTTCCTGGGCTCCACGATCGGCAACCTCGAGCCCGGCCCGCGGGCGGCCTTCCTGTCCTCCCTCGCGGCGACGCTGCGCCCCGGGGACTCGTTCCTGCTCGGCACCGACCTGGTCAAGGACCCCGACCGGCTGGTGCGCGCCTACGACGACGCCGCCGGGGTGACCGCGGCGTTCAACAAGAACGTCCTCGCGGTGCTGAACCGGGAGCTGGGAGGAGACGCCGACCCGGCCGCCTTCGAGCACGTCGCGGTGTGGGACCCCGAGCAGGAGCGGATGGAGATGCGGCTGCGGTCGACGCGGGACCAGGTGGTGCAGCTGGCCACGATCGGGCTGACGGTGCCCTTCGCCGCCGGGGAGGAGGTGCGCACCGAGGTGTCGACCAAGTTCCGCCGGGCCCGGGTCGAGCAGGAGCTGGCCGCCGCGGGCCTGCGGATGACCCACTGGTGGACCGACGCCGACGGCGACGTCGCGGTCTCCCTGTCGGTGCCCGGGTGAGCCCGGTGGGCAGCCTCCCCCACGACGACCTCGGCGACGCCTGGCGTGCCGCCCGCCTGCAGCCGCTGGCCGTGCACCTGGACCACGCTGCCTGCAGCCGGCAGAGCACCGCGGTGCTCGACGCCGTCGCCCGGCACGCCCGGCACGAGGCCGAGCTCGGCGGCTACGTCGCCGAACAGGCCGCCGACGGGCTGCTGCAGCAGGGCCGCTCGGTGCTGGCCGGGCTGGTCGGGATGGCCGCCGCCGACGTGGCCTTCACCGAGAGCGCATCGGCGTCGGTGCGCACGCTGGTCTCCCGCTGGCGGCTGGCGCCGGGCGCCCGGGTCGGCGTCCTGCCCGGGGAGTACTGGCAGAACGTCGCCGCGTTCACCGACGCCGGGCTGACGCCGGTGGTGCTGCCCGCCGACGCCGTGGGCCGGGCCGACCTGGCCGGCGTCGAGCGGGCGCTGCGTGACGACCCGCCGGCGTTCGTGCACCTCACCCTGGTGGCCAGTCACCGCGGCGTCGTCCAGCCCGGGCGGGAGGTCGCCGCGCTGTGCCAGGCGGCCGGCGTCCCCCTGGTGCTGGACGTCGCACAGGCCCTCGGTCACGTCGACTGCGACCTGGGCGCGGACGCCGCGTACGGCACCTCGCGCAAGTGGCTCGCCGGGCCGCGCGGCGTCGGCTTCCTCGTCCTGCGTCCGGCGGTCGGCGCGCAGCTCTCCCCGCTCGTGGGCCCGGAGCTCTACGACGAGGACCGCACCGGCGTCGACCACGCCCGCTGGTACGAGTCGCACGAGGCACACGTGGCCGGCCGGGTCGGCCTGGTGGTGGCCCTGGGCGAGCACCTGGCCGCCGGCCCGCACCGGGTCCGCGAGCGGCTCGCCGCGCTGGGCCGCGCCACCCGGGAGCGGCTCGACGGGCGGGGTGGGTGGCAGGTGGCCGAGCCGCTGGACGAGCCGACCGCCCTCACCACGCTGCGTCCCCCGCCGGACGTCGACGTCCGGCAGGTGGTCACCCGGCTGCGCACCGAGCACGGGGTGCTGACGACGGCGGCCGGCCGGGAACGGGCACCGCATGAGCTCACCGGCCCGGTGCTCCGGGTCTCCCCGCATCTGGACGCGACCGTCGATCAGCTCGACCTGCTGGCCACCGCACTGGCGCACTGATGGGTCGGCTGCATCCAAGTTCGGGGGTGGGCCGGAAGAACGGGATGACAGTCCAGTCCGATGGAAGGAACGTCACCGTGAACAAGACCCGCCCGATCGCCCTGACCGCCGGCGCCACCGGCGCGTTCGCCCTGCTCTTCGCGGCCACCCCCGCGCTGGCCGACTCGCACACCAACGCGACCCTCTCGGTCCTGCACGCAGTTCCCGAGACCCCGGTCGACGTGTACGCCAACGGCGAGCGGCTGATCGACGACTTCGAGCCCGGCACCCTCGCCGGCCCGCTGTCGCTCCCCGCCGGCGCATACGACCTGGCGCTGTTCCCGGCCGACGCCGCGGACGGCTCCGGCGAGCCCCTGCTGTCGGCGATGGGCGTGGAGCTGCCGGCCGGTGCCAACGCCACGGTGGCCGCCCACCTGACCGAGGCCGGCGAGCCCGCCCTCACCCCGTTCGTGAACGACACCTCCGAGGTCGCCGCGGGCGAGGGCCGGCTGACCGTGCGCCACGTGGCCGCGGCGCCCGCCGTCGACGTCCGGGCCGGTGGCGAGGTCATCATCGACGGCCTGGTCAACCCGAACGAGGAGTCGCTGACCGTCCCGGCCGGCGACGTGAGCGCCGACGTGGTCGTCGCCGGTACCGACACCGTGGCGATCGGCCCGGCCGACCTGACCGTGGCCGAGGGCGCCAACACGATCGTCTACGCGTGGGGTTCCGCCGACGCCGGCTACGAGCTCGCCACCCAGACGGTCCAGGCCGGGGCCTCCGCCCCGACCGGCGTCCCCGGCGGCTCGGCCGGTCTCGCCGCTGACGAGGGCATGCCGGCACCGCTGGTCGGCCTGACCGTGGCCGGCCTCGCCGCTGCCGCGTTCGCCGGCCGCAAGTACGCCACCAGCCGGGTCTGACCCGACCGAGAACAGCCGCACCGTGCGCCGCTTCGCCGTCGTGTTGGTCCTGGGCACTGACCCGGCCCAGCACGACGGCGGGCACCGCGGTCCGGTCACTGCGCTGGCGCACTGATCCGACGAACTCCAGATCCGGATCAGGTGAATCCCCAACCGGGGATGGGCAGGAAGCCCCAGACGACAGTCCACCCCAACGGAAGGAACGTCATCGTGAACAAGACCCGCCCGATCGCCCTGACCGCCGGCGCCACCGGCGCGTTCGCCCTGCTCTTCGCGGCCACCCCCGCGCTGGCCGACTCGCACACCGCGACGGTCTCGGTCCTGCACGCGATCCCGGAGACCCCGGTGGACGTCTACGCCAACGGTGAAGAGCTCATCTCCGACTTCATGCCCGGCACCCTCGCCGGGCCGCTCACCCTCCCCGGCGGCGAGTACGACCTGACGGTCTACCCCGCCGGCGCCGACCCGGAGTCCGCCGAGGTCGCGGTCAGCCTCGACGACGTGGAGATCCCGGCCGGCGCCGACGCCACCGTGGTCGCCCACCTCACCGAGGCCGGCGCCCCGGAGCTCACCCCGTTCGTGAACGACACCTCCGCCGTTCCCGCGGGCGAGGGCCGGCTGACCGTGCGCCACGTGGCCGCGGCGCCCGCCGTCGACGTCCGGGCCGGTGGCGAGGTCATCATCGACGGCCTGGTCAACCCGAACGAGGAGTCGGTGACCGTCCCGGCCGGCGACGTGAGCGCCGACGTGGTCGTCGCCGGTACCGACACCGTGGCGATCGGCCCGGCCGACCTGACCGTGGCCGAGGGCGCCAACACGATCGTCTACGCGTGGGGTTCCGCCGACGCCGGCTACGAGCTCGCCACCCAGACGGTCCAGGCCGGGGCCTCCGCCCCGACCGGCGTCCCCGGCGGCTCGGCCGGTCTCGCCGCTGACGAGGGCATGCCGGCACCGCTGGTCGGCCTGACCGTGGCCGGCCTCGCCGCTGCCGCGTTCGCCGGCCGCAAGTACGCCACCAGCCGGGTCTGACCCGACCGAGAACAGGAGCACCACCGTGCGCAGCTCCGTCGTCGTGTTGGTGCTGGGTCTCGCCCTGGCGATCGGGACACCGGTCACCTGGGCACTGACCCAGCCCGACGAGGCGACGGGCACCACGGTGGCGCAGGCGATCGACGCGCCCTCGCCCTCGGCGATGGCACCGTCGCCGTCACCGACGGCGGCACCGTCCCCCTCCGGGGCGGTGCCGCCGTCGGCGCCTGCACTCGACCTCCCCCCGGTGACCACCCGGGACGCGGCGCCCACCGTGGCCGCACCGGTTGCGGCTCCGGTCCGGCTGAGCCTGCCGGCCCGGGGAGTGGACGCCCCGCTGGACCCGGTGGGGGTCTCCGCGGACGGTCAGATGGAGCTGCCGGAGGACGTGGACCGGGTCGGCTGGTACCGCTTCGGTCCCGTGCCGGGGGCCGACGGTTCGGCGGTGCTCGCCGGGCACGTCGACGACCGGGAGCAGGGGCTGGGCGCCCTGGCCCCGCTGCGCAGCACCGAGGTCGGTGACGTCGTCGTGGTCACCGGCGCGAACGGTGTGGAGACCCGCTGGCAGGTGGTCTCCCGCGAGACCATCACCAAGCAGGTCCTGCCGCTGGACACGATCTTCGGTCGGGACGGCCCGCCCCGGCTGGTCATGGTCACCTGCGGCGGCCCCTTCATCCCCGAGCTCCGCAGCTATCGCGACAACGTGGTCGTCGTTGCCGAACCGCTCCCATGAGCCTCCTGGCCGTCCGTCGGCCGCCACTGGGTACGGTCGCTGACGTGCCCATCACCCAGGGCTCGGTGCAACAGGGCGCCGAGCCCGACGACGCCGAGGTCGCCCGGCGCTTCGTCGACGGCGACGAGCAGGCCCTGGCCTGGGCCTACGAGCGGTGGGCGGCGCAGGTGCACGGCATGGCGGTGCGGGCCTTCGGGCCCGGCCCCGACGCCGAGGACGTCACCCAGCAGACCTTCATCTCGGCCTGGACCGGGCGAGCTCGGTACCGCCCCGACCAGGGGGCACTGCCGGCCTGGCTGGTGGGGGTGTGCCGGCACAAGATCGCCGACACCTGGGCCAAGCGGGAGCGGCAGCGTCGGTCGACCGAGGCGGCCACGAGCGAGGCGCGCTCAGCACCGAGCGCCGGCCCCGGCAGCGAGCTGGCCACCGAGGTGGCCGACCGCGTGCTCCTGCTGGGCGAGTTGAACCGGATCGGCCAGCCACAACGAAGCATCATCGAGCTCGCGTTCTTCGAGGACCTGACCCATGCACAGATCGCGGCACGCACCGGCATCCCGCTGGGCACCGTGAAGAGCCACATCAGACGCACCCTGGAGCGCCTGCGAGACCGGTTGGAGGTGGACGGTGCAGCACTGCGATCCTGACGAGCTGGCGCTGGCCGCCCTCGGCGAGCAGCCGTCGCCCGAGTGCGCCGCGCACCTGACCGACTGTGCCGAGTGCGAGCGGGAGGTCACCTCGCTCCGGCGGAGCGTCGACGTCCTCGCCGTCCCTGCACTGGCCACGCCTCGCCAGGCGGTGGCCCCACCCCCGCAGGTCTGGGCAGCCATCGCCGCCGCGACCGGGGTCGCTGTCTCCCCTCGTCCGGCCGAGGTCGAGGCCGGTCTGGCACGCGAGATCCCCATGCCCCGGCCGGCTCAGGCCGAAACAGCGACGGCCGGAACGGTCGACCCCGAACCGACCGGGTCCACCGTCCTGCCCTTCCGGACGCGGTCGGCCCGCGGGCCGGCGGCCCGGTGGCTTCCGCTGGCCGCCGCCGTGCTCGTGGGTGGCGTCATCGGCGCCGGGGCGGTCGCGGTCACCCAGGACGGCGCCGGCGGCGCCGTGGTGGCCCAGGCCGGGCTCGACCCGCTGCCGGAGCAGATCGCCTCGGGCACGGCGGAGGTCCGGGATCGCGGCGGGGTCCGTGAGCTGCAGGTCGACCTCGACGTGCCGGCGCTGGACGACGCCTACTACGAGGTGTGGCTGCTGCAGGCCGACGCCCAACGCATGGTGCCGGTCGGCATCGTCCGGCAGGGCGCGACCGTGCTGCGGCTGCCCGACGGCATCGACCTCGCCGCCTACCCGCTGGTCGACGTCTCGGTCGAGCCGCTCGACGGCGACCCGACGCACTCCGGCGTCTCGGTGGTCCGCGGAGAGCTCGCCACCTGACCCGGCGCCCTGCTCAGTCGAGCGGGGCCTGCATCCGCCGCGACACCCGCCGGTGGACGGCGAGCTGCTCCTCGAGCCCGGGGTGCACGACGGCGCCGTCGGAGATCACGAACCGCCCCGCCACGACGGTGTGCAGCGCGGACACCGGGCCGCAGCGCAGCCAGGCCTCCACCGGGTCCGACAGTGCGCCGGCGAACCGCACGCCCTCCAGTGACCAGATCGCGAGGTCACCGCAGGCGCCGACGGACAGCTCGCCGATCTCCCCGGCCCGGCCCAGGCACGCGGCGCCGCCGCGGGTGGCCATCTCCAGCGCGTCCCGGGCCGACATCGCCGCGGCGCCGTGCCGGAGCTTGCCCTGCAGCATCGCGGTGCGGGCCTCCAGCCACAGCGACGCGGAGTCCGCCGACGCCGAGCCGTCGACCCCGAGCCCGACCGGTGCGCCGGCCGCCCGGAGCTCGGCCACCGGGGCCAGACCGCTGCCCAGGATCATGTTCGACGAGGGGCAGTGCGCCGCCCCGACCCCGGCGGCACCGAGCCGGGCGACCTCGGCGGCGTCCGGCCAGACCACGTGCGCGAGCCACGTCCGGTCGGTCATCCAGCCGACGTCGGTCAGGTGGTCGACCGGACGCCGGCCGAAGGTCGCCAGGCAGAAGGCGTCCTCGTCCTGGGTCTCGGCGAGGTGGGTGTGCAGCCGGACGTCGAGGGACTCGGCCAGCTCTGCGGTGCGGCGCATCAGGCCGGGGGAGACGCTGAACGGCGAGCAGGGCGCCAGCGCGATCCGGGTCATCGCCGTGGGCGAGGGGTCGTGGTGGGCCTGCACCAGCCGCTGCGAGTCGGCCAGGACCTCGTCGTCGTCCTGCACCACCGAGTCCGGTGGCAAGCCGCCGTCCTTGACGGACAGCGACATCGACCCGCGGGTGGGCGAGAACCGGACGCCGAGCTCCCGGGCCGCGGCCACCTCGGCGGAGATCAGGTCGCCGGCGCCGCGCGGGTGCACGTAGAGGTGGTCGGTCGACGTGGTGCAGCCGGACAGCGCCAGCTCGGCCAGCCCGACGTACGCGCTGACGTACGCCGCCTCCTCGTCGAGCCGGGCCCACAGCGGGTAGAGCGTGACCAGCCAGTCGAACAGCCCGCCGCTGAGCGCGGGAGCGTAGGCCCGGGTCAGGTTCTGGTACAGGTGGTGGTGGGTGTTCACCAGCCCGGGCGTGACCAGGCAGCCGCGGGCGTCCACCCGGCGGGCGGCGGCCGGCTGCGGGTCGGCCGGGCCGCCGAGGCCGCTGACCACGCCGTCGGTGATCGCGACCCACCCTCCGGCGAGCTCGCGGCGGGCGTCGTCGACGGTGGCGATCAGCTCGGCGTCGTGCACGAGCAGGTCAGCGGTCTGCACCCCGCGCATCCTGCCGCCCGGACGTGTCCGAGGTGTGTCCGGGCCGCATCACCCGTCACCGCCCCGTGACACGGCCGGGCTACCGTGGCCGTCCCCCACCGACGAGGAGCCCCATGGACTTCCTGCAACCGGCCACCTGGGCGGAGGCGCTGGAGGCGAAGGCCGCCCACCCGGACGCCGTGCCGATCGCCGGGGGCACGGACGTGATGGTGGGCCTGAACTTCGGCCACCTCCGCCCGGCGCGGCTCCTGGACCTCACCCGGGTGGCCGACCTGCGCGACTGGCAGGTCGCCGACGGCGCCGTCCGGCTGGGGGCGGCGGTGAGCTACGCGCGGGTGATCAGCGAGCTCGGCGACCGGCTGCCCGGCCTGGCCATGGCCTCCCGCACCATCGGCTCCCCGCAGATCCGCAACCGCGGCACGGTCGCCGGCAACCTCGCCACCGCCTCACCAGCCGGCGACGCCCACCCCGCGCTGCTGGCCGCCGGGGCCGGGGTCGAGGTGGCATCGGCCCGGGGGACCCGCCGGATCCCGATCGACGACTTCTACACCGGGGTCAAGCGCAACGCCATGGACGACGACGAGCTCATCGCCGCCGTCCACGTCGCCCTGCCCAGCGGCCCGCAGCAGTACAGCAAGATCGGCACCCGCAACGCGATGGTCATCGCCGTCGCCGCGTTCGGCCTGGCCCTGCACCCCGACCGCCGCGCGGTCGGCACCGGCATCGGCTCGGCCGCGCCGACGCCGCGCCGCGCGCCGGCCGCCGAGGAGTTCCTGGCCGGCGAGCTCGACAGCAGCGGCCTCTGGGAGTCCCGTGCCGAGCTGCCGGAGGCGACGATCGCCCGCTTCGGGGAGCTGGTCGCCGCTGCGGCGGCCCCCATCGACGACGTCCGCGGCAGTGCCCGCTACCGCGTCCACGCGCTGTCCGTGATGGCCCGCCGCGCCCTGACCTGGGCCTGGGCCGACTACCGCAACTCCGCGAACCAGGGGGCCTGACGTGCGTCTGACCTGCACCGTGAACGGCACCGAGCAGCACGTGGACGACGTCTGGGAGGGCGAGAGCCTGCTCTACGTCCTCCGTGAGCGGATGGGCCTGCCCGGGTCGAAGAACGCCTGTGAGCAGGGCGAGTGCGGCTCCTGCACCGTCTACCTCGACGGTCTGCCGGTCTGCGCCTGCCTGGTCGCCGCGGGCCAGGCCGAGGGCCGCCAGGTCGGCACCGTCGAGGGTCTGGCCGACCCTGAGTCGCTGCACCCGGTCCAGCAGGCCTTCCTCGACGCCGGCGCCGTCCAGTGCGGCTTCTGCACGCCCGGGCTGCTGGTGGCCACGCACGACCTGATCACCCGCCAGGGCCGGCCCAGTGACGCCGAGACCCGCGAGGCGCTGGCCGGCAACCTCTGCCGGTGCACCGGCTACGAGAAGATCCTGGACGCCGTCCGGCTCGCCGCGGACCGGATGGCCGAGCCCACGGCAGGGGGAGACCGATGAGCACGCCGACGCGCACGCCGACCGGGGCACCGGAGCACCTGACCGGACCGGGCAGCGGCGGGGTCGGCGACGACGCCCAGCGGCCCGACGGCGTCCTCAAGGTCCGCGGCGAGTTCGCCTACGGCAGCGACCTGTGGATGGAGGACATGCTGTGGGGCGTCACCCTGCGCAGCCCGCACCCCTACGCTCGGATCCGTTCGGTCGACACCAGCGCCGCGCTGGCCACCCCCGGCGTCTCCGCCGTGCTCACCGCCGACGACGTGCCGGGCGAGAAGGTGTACGGGCTCGAGCTGGCCGACCAGCCGGTGCTGGCCCTCGACGTCGTCCGCTACCAGGGTGAGCCGGTGGCCCTGGTCGCCGCCGACCACCCGGAGACCGCCCGGCTGGCCGCCTCCCGCATCCACGTCGACTACGACGTGCTGGAGCCGGTCACCGACGCACGCACCGCGCTCGGGCACCCGACCTGGAACCAGGTGCACGACTCCACCGCCGAGGTCACCGAGCTGAGCCGGGAGAGCGCCCACCTGCACCCGGAGGGCAACCTGGTGCGGCACCTGAAGGTCCGCACCGGCGACCCGGCGCCGACCGCGGACGTCGTCGTGGTGGGCGAGTACGAGGTGGGCATGCAGGACCAGGCGTTCCTCGGCCCGGAGTCCGGCCTCGCCGTGCCGGCCGAGGACGGCGGCGTGGAGCTGCACGTCGCCACCCAGTGGCTGCACGTCGACCAGAAGCAGATCTGCTCGGCCCTCGCGCTGCCCCCCGAGCAGGTCCGGCTCACGCTGGCCGGCGTGGGCGGCGCCTTCGGCGGCCGGGAGGACCTCTCGATGCACGTGCACGCCTGCCTGCTGGCGCTGCGCACCGGCCGCCCGGTGAAGATGTCCTACAACCGGGAGGAGTCCTTCTTCGGCCACGTGCACCGGCACCCGGCGACCATGCGCTACGAGCACGGCGCCACCCGGGACGGCGAGCTGGTCTACGTCAAGGCGGCGATCTACTTCGACGGCGGCGCCTACGCCTCCAGCACCCCGGCCGTGGTGGGCAACGGCGGGACGATGGGGATCGGCCCCTACGTCGTCCCGAACGTGCACGTCGACTGCTACGGCGCGTACACGAACAACCCGCCGTGCGGGGCGATGCGCGGGTTCGGGTCGGTGCAGACCGCCTTCGCCTACGAGTCGCAGATGGACGCCCTCGCCGCCGAGCTGGGCATGGACCCGGTGGAGCTGCGCTGCCGCAACGCGATGGAGGAGGGGTCGGCCACCCCCACCGGCCAGGTGATCGACAGCCCGGCCCCGGTCGCGGAGCTGCTGCGCCGGCTGGAGGCCATGCCCCTGCCGGCCGCCTCCGGCGACGGCGAGGTCGACCTGCGCGACATGCCCGGCGGGGTCTCCAACACCACCCACGGGGAGGGCGTCCGGCGCGGGGTCGGTTACGCCGTGGCGTACAAGAACGTCGCCTTCTCCGAGGGCTACGACGACCACTCGACGGCCCGGGTGCGCCTGGAGGTGGTCGGTGGCGAGCCGACCGCCACCGTGCACACCGCCGCGGCCGAGGTCGGTCAGGGGCTGGTCACCGTCGAGCAGCAGATCGCCCGCACCGAGCTCGGGGTCGAGCGCGTCGTCGTGCACCCCAAGGACACCAGCGTGGGGTCGGCCGGCTCGACCTCGGCCTCCCGGCAGACCTACGTCACCGGCGGCGCGGTCAAGGCCGCGTGCGAGAAGGTGCGTGAGCAGGTGCTCGCCCGGGCCGAGCGGCTGGTGGGACGGACCGTTCCCGACCTGCGGCTGGCCGGCGGTTCCGTGGTGTCCGACAGCGAGGACATCACCGTCCCGCTGGCCGACCTGCTGGGCGACGACGTCCTCGAGGCGACCCTGGAGTGGCGGCACCGCCCCACCGAGGCGATCGACCCGGAGACCGGCCAGGGGTTCGCGCACGTGCAGTACGCCTTCTCCGCCCACCGGGCCGTGGTGGACGTCGACACCGAGCTGGGGCTGGTCAAGGTGGTCGAGATGGCCTGCACCCAGGACGTCGGCAAGGCGATCAACCCGCAGGCGGTGGTCGGCCAGATCCAGGGCGGCACCGCGCAGGGCCTCGGGCTGGCGGTGATGGAGGAGATCCTGATCAAGGACGGCAAGGTGCGGAACCCGTCGTTCACCGACTACCTGATCCCGACCATCCTCGACATGCCGCCGATGCGCATCGAGGTCCTGGAGTACGCCGACCCGCACGCCCCCTACGGCCTGCGCGGGGTCGGCGAGGCGCCCAACATCTCCTCCGGCCCCGCCGTGCTCGCCGCCATCCGCGCCGCGACCGGCCTCCCGCTGACCCGGGTGCCGGTGCGGCCGGAGCACATCACGGGCACCTGACCGGACCGGCGCTGCCCGCCGCCCACAGGTCCGCAACACAATCGTGATGGGTCCGTGCCGGATCGCTGGGAACCGGACCTGGTGCAGACCTGACCCCGGCGGAAGGACCTTCACCATGCGCAGGACCCGCACGCTCACCCTGGTCACCGGCACGGCGGGCGCCCTGGTCGTCGGCACCGGCGCTGCCCCCGCTCTCGCTGCGGAGGCCGATCCCGCGACCGACGTGGCCACCGTGACCGTCCTGCACGCGATCCCGGACGTGCCGGTGGACGTCTACGCCAACGGCGAGGAGCTGATCGCCGACTTCGAGCCGGGGACGCTGACCGACCCCCTGCTCCTGCCGGCCGGCGACTACGACCTGGAGATCTTCCCGGTCGACGCCGACCCGCTCGAGGACGAGCCGACGGCCGAGCTGGCCGACGTGGCGCTCACCCCGGGGCTGGACGCCACCGTGACCGCGTTCCTCGCCGAGGACGGCACCCCGACGCTGGTGCCGTTCGTCAACGACGTCTCCGTCGTCCCCGCGGGGCAGTCCCGTCTGGTGGTGCGGCACGTCGCGGCGGCACCGGCGGTCGACGTTCGGGCCGACGGGGTGCCGATCGTGACCGGGCTGGAGAACCCCGACGAGGAGGTCCTCGTCGTCGACCCGGGCGTGGTCAGTGCGGACGCGGTGCTCGCCGGGACCGACACGGTCGCCATCGACCCGGTCGACCTGGACCTGGCCGAGGGCGCGGTGACGACCGTCTACGCCTACGGCTCCGAGGACGCGGGCTACCAGTTCGCCAGCCAGACCAGCACGGACACCGCCTCGGCACCCACCGGGGTGCCGGGCGGCGAGGCCGGGCTGGCCGACGACGAGCTGCCGCTGCCGCTGACCGCGATCTCGCTGGCCGGGCTCGCGGCGGCCGCCGTGGCGGGTCGTCGCATGGCGACCAGCCGGTCCTGACCGACGGTCTCGGAGGGTGCGGGCCTGTGCCGGGCGACCCGGCTGACCCGCCACCCCTGGACGCGGGCGGCCCGTCAGAGCAGCTGCTCTGACGGGCCGTCCGTGCGTTCCCCGGGCCTGCCGGTCGCGCCCGAGCACGGGATGAGCAGTCGGGCCGGCCTCAGGCCGGCCCGGTGACCAGGCCGCGGACGGCGGGCGGCAGTTCGCCGGACAGCGGACGGCCGCCGACCAGCCGGCCCGCCTCGGTCGGGTCGACGCCGAGGGACCCCAGCACCTCCAGCGCCTGGACGTCGGGCAGCGCGTCGAACCAGCGGTGCCCCAGCGCAGCCCGACCGGCGGCAGTGGGGCGCCCCCACAGCCGCAGCCGGGCCATCCCGCCGTCCGGGAAGACGTCGAGCCGGACGCTGCTGACGCCGGTGGCGCCGTCCAGCACGAACCGGTGCCGGGTGTCCGGCTGGAGCCGGGTGCGCGGCAGCAGCTCGACCTCAGCACCGTCGGCGGTGCGGCCGGTGAGCGAGGCGGCGCCGGGGGCGTTGCCCAGGAACCACGAGGTGTCCAGCTCGGCGAGGGTGATCACGCCCTCGCAGGCGAGGTCGAGGTCGACCCAGTCGTTGCCCGGGCCGCGACGGCGGGCGTTCTCCCAGCCCTCCCCCATCGACCGGGCCGTCCCCCGGCCGATCAGCTGGTGCGGGCTGCCGTAGTGGGCGTTGCTCACGCCGGTGACCCGCCCGCCGTTCTCCAGGGCGGCCAGGTCGAACGGCCCGGCGTCCACCACCCGTGGGTCCGCGACGACCGTGCCGTGCACCCGCAGCCGGGCCACCCCGCCGTCGGGGTGGATGGACAGCCGCACGTGCGTGTACCGCCGGTCGGACTCCACGGCAAAGGCATTGGCGGTGTCCCCCACCAGGTCCGACAGCGGCAGCAGCGGCTGCCAGTCAGCCCGGGTCAGCTCCTCGACCGACGGGTGCCCCTCGACCGCAGCGCCCTCCAACGAGGCCTGCGGCGGGTAGTTGCCGGTGAAGAACGCGGTGTCGACGACGACCCCGGCCACGACCCCCGGCGCCCCGAGCCGCACGATCGCCCAGTCGTGCCCGGGGCTGCGGCGCCGCCGGGTCTCCCAGCCGTCGTACTCCTTGCCCTTGTGCCCGAACTCGGCACGAGGCACGGCTGGGTGCGGCAGCACCAGGTTCTCCCGGGCGGCGAAGAACTCGTCGTTCGCGGCGACGACGGCGCCACCGAGGTCGCGGCGGGCCAGGTCGGGGAGGGCCAGGAAGGAGGGGCCGGGGTGGGCAGGGCCGGTCATCGGGCTCCAGACGGATCGGGGTGGACGCGGGTCACTGTGACACGGCGGGGGTAGGGCGCTGTCGACCTGATCGGACCGAACACCCAGGAGGACCCGTGACCGGCCCTGACGACGACCTGAAGGCCCGCGCCGAGCAGCACGTCCAGCAGATGCCCGCCGAGACGGCCCTCGGCAACGCCGACCCGGCCGGCGGGGTGCAGGACGACCCGCAGGTGCTGGACGAGGCGGCCCGCGAGGAGGGCGAGCAGCGCAGCTGACCCATCACCGGGTGGGCCGGCGTCGGCCGGTTCACCGCTCCCCTCTGCTCAGCAACCGGCCGAGGGGAGCTGCCCCGTCGACCAGCGGCTGCCCGCGCAGCCATGTGCGGCGGACCACCCCGGTGAGCTCCCGCCCCGCGTAGGGCGTGACCGGGTTGCGGTGGTGCAGCTGCGCCACCCGCCACGGCTCGTCCGGCGCGAAGGCGACCAGGTCGGCGTCCTTGCCCACGGCGATCGCACCCTTGCCGGTCAGCCCGGTGAGCTGCGCCGGCGCGGCCGACATCCACCGGACGACGTCGGTGAGCCCGAACCCGCGGGCCCGGGCGCCACTCCACACCACCGGCAGGGTCACCTGCAGCCCGGCGATCCCGCCCCAGGCGAGCCCGAAGTCGCCGACGTCCAGCCGCTTGAGCTCCGGCGTGCAGGGCGAGTGGTCGCTGACCACCAGGTCGACGTCCCCGTCGGCCAGCGCCTGCCACAGCGCCTCCCGGTGCCCGGCCTCCCGGATGGGCGGGCAGCACTTGAACGACGTGTCGCCGTCGGGCACCTCCTCGGCGCTGAACGTCAAGTAGTGCGGGCAGGTCTCGACCGTGATCCGCACCCCCTCCGCCCGGGCGGCCCGCAGCATCGGCAGCGCGCCGGCGTCGGCCAGGTGGACGACGTGCACCCGGGCGCCGGTGTCCCGGGCGGCGGCGATGAGCCGGCCGATCGCGGTCTCCTCCGCCACACCCGGCCGCGAGGCGAGGAAGTCGGCGTAGCTCCGCCCACCCGGCTGCGGGGCGGCGGTGATCACCTCGTCGTCCTCGCAGTGGGCGATCAGCAGCCCGTCGACCGCGGCCAGCTCGGTGAGCGCGGCCCGGAGGCCGGCGTCGTCCAGCGGGGGGAACTCCGGCACGCCGGAGTCCAGCAGGAAGCACTTCACGCCGACGGCGCCGTCGGCGAGCAGCTGCGGGAGCCGGCCGGCGTTGCCGGGCACGGCACCACCCCAGAAGGCGACGTCCACGCTGACCTGGCCCTGCGCCGCCGCGCGTTTCACGTGCAACGCCTCGACGTCCACCGTGGGCGGGATCGAGTTCAGCGGCATGTCGACGATCGTGGTGATCCCACCGGCCGCCGCCGCCCGGGTGGCCGAGGCGAACCCCTCCCACTCGGTGCGGCCGGGCTCGTTGACGTGCACGTGGCTGTCGACCAGCCCGGGCAGCAGCACCTCGTCGTCGGCGAGGGTGACCACCTGGTCGCCGACCTCGTCGAACCCGGTGACGGCGGTGACGACGCCGTCCTGCACGTGCACCGCGGCCGGCCGCTCCCCGTCGGGCAGCACCACCCGCCGGGCCCGGACGACGAACAACTCGCTCACCGCGCCACCTCCACCAGCTCGTCGACCGGCCGCGGCGTCACCGACGCCAACCGGGTCACCGCCTCGTGCAGCTCCTCCGCCCACGCGGTGCCCACCCAGCCGCCGGGCAGCGGGAGCCGGACGGCGTCGACCCCGGTGGCCACCTCGGACTGCGGGCCACCGATCGAGACCGTCGAGACGTAGGCCCGCGGCGCGACCGGCGGGAGCCAGGCCGGCGCGCCGGGGCCGAGCCCGATCGTGGTGTGCACCAGCGGGCGGCCGCCCTGCTCGACCCGGGTGGTGCCGGTCCACCGCCCCGGCTCCTCGCCCACCCGGCCGAGCAGGACCTGCTCGGTGGCGGTCAGCTCGGCGTCGCCGGACAGCTGGGCGTGCAGCTCGGCCCGGTGGTCGGCCCGCGCGGTGACCACCGTCGGCTCCGGCGCCAGGTGCAGCACGCCGGCGACCTCGGCCCGCACGACCTGCCGCGACGGCGGGGACTCCCCCTGGGCGGGCAGCACGACGGCCGCGGCGACCGAGTGCACGGCGAGCCGGGCGCCGGCCTCCACCACCAGCCGGATCTCCACGTCGTCCCCGCCCAGCGGGCCGAACGCCGTCGCGACCAGGTGCACCCTCGCCGGCCCGGTGCGCCGCACGGCCAGCTGGCCGCTGGCCCGCACGACCGGCAGGACCGTCCGCCCTCGCGCGTCGCACCGCGCGACCACCTCCACCAGCGTCCTCACGACGCCGTCTGCAGCGCCTTCGCGCGCACCTGCTCCCGCACCCACTCGGCCACCTCGATCGCCGCCGGGTCCTCGCGCAGCGAGATCAACAGCGTGGGCTTGTCGCCCCGCACCGCGTCGGAGTCACGGCGCATCACCCCGAGGTCGGCGCCGACCAGCGGCGCGAGGTCGGTCTTGTTGACCACCAGCAGGTCGGAGGCGGTCACCCCCGGCCCGCCCTTGCGGGGCACCTTGTCCCCGCCGGCGACGTCGACCACGAACACCTGGACGTCGACCAGCCCGTAGCTGAACGAGGCGGTCAGGTTGTCCCCGCCCGACTCGACGAAGACCAGCTCCAGCCCCGGGTGCCGGGACTCCAGCAGCTCGACGGCGTCCAGGTTGGCGGTGATGTCGTCGCGGATCGCGGTGTGCGGGCAGCACCCGGTCTGCACCGCCTCGATGCGGTCGTCGGGCAGCACGGCGTTGCGGCGGAGGAAGTCGGCGTCCTCGGTCGTGTAGATGTCGTTGGTGACGACGGCGAGGTCGTACTCGGCGCCCAGCGTGCGGCACAGCGCGGCGGCCAGGGCGGTCTTGCCCGAGCCGACCGGGCCGCCGAGGCCGACCCGCAGGGGCCCGCCGTGCCGGTGCTCGGGGGTGTACGGGTCGACGTAGTCGTCGATCCGGTGGTCAGGCGGCATGTGCACTCCCGGTCATGAGGCGAAGAAGCGGTCCGTGCGTGCGGCGTGCACCTCGGCGATCAGGTCGAGGAGGGGATCGGTGGCCGCCGGCAGGTCCTCGGCGGACGCCACGGCGACCACGTCGACCTCGGGGGCCAGCCGGGCGGTCACCGCGGCCACGGTGATCGGGTCCATCGCCAGCAGCCGCTGAGCGGCGGTGGCCGGCCCGCTGATCGACAGATAGGCGGCGGCGTGCGCGGCGTCCCGCGGGTTCAGCCCGCCGGTCGCCGCGCAGATCCCCAGCGCCAGCGGGTGGTGCGGCTGGGCCGGGAGCGCTGCCCAGGCCGGGTGCGGCCAGGCGCGGCTGCCGACCCGGACCAGCCCCCGGCCCTGCTGCCGGGAGGCCGCCCGCAGCGCCGGGGACGGGGTGCGGGCATCGGCCTCGGCATCCAGCGCGGCCAGGGACGCCACCGGGTCGATGGCGTCCGCCGCCCGGCAGGCGGCCGCAGCGAGCCCGGCGGCCACCGCACCCGAGGTGGCCAGCCGCCGGCGCAGGAAGACCGCCAGCGAGCCGGGGTCGGTGAGCACCCCGGCCGCGATGGCCTGCTCCACGCCCCCGGAGTGGGTGTGGCCCCCGGCGGGCAGCCGGGAGTCGGCGAGGGTGAGCAGCGCAGCCGTCATCGGGAGCCGGCCATCAGAAGAGGAAGTACCGCTGGGCCATCGGGAGCTCGCGCACCGGGTCGGGTTCCCAGACCTCGCCGTCGACCGAGACCGTGAAGGTGTCCGGGTCGACGCGGATCTCCGGCAGCGCGGTGTTCTCCGGCATGTCCGCCTTCCCCAGCCGGGTGGTGTCGGTGACCGCGACCAGCCGCCGGTCGACGGCCAGCCGATCGGCCAGCCCGCCCTCGATCGCGACCGGGGCGACGAAGTGCACCGAGGTCTGCGCCGGCACCCGGCCGTACGCGCCGAACATCGGCCGCGGCAACACCGGCTGCGGCGTCGGGATCGAGGCGTTGGCGTCGCCCATCTGCCCCCAGGCGATCATCCCGCCCTTGAGGACGACGTGCGGCCGGACCCCGAAGGTCCCCGGGTCCCAGAGCACCAGATCGGCGAGCTTGCCCGGCTCCACCGACCCGACCTCGCCGTCGATGCCGTGCGCGACCGCGGGGCAGATCGTGTACTTGGCGACGTACCGGCGGGCCCGCAGGTTGTCCGCCGCCCCGTCGCCGGCCAGGGAGCCGCGGCGGCGCTTCATCACGTGCGCGGTCTGCCAGGTGCGCATCACGACCTCGCCGACCCGGCCCATCGCCTGGGCGTCGGATCCGATCATCGAGATCGCGCCCAGGTCGTGCAGCAGGTCCTCGGCGGCGATCGTGGTCGGCCGGATCCGGCTCTCGGCGAAGGCCAGGTCCTCGGGCACCGAACTGTCCAGGTGGTGGCAGACCATCAGCATGTCGAGGTGCTCGTCGAGGGTGTTCACCGTGTGCGGCCGGGTCGGGTTCGTGCTGCTGGGCAGCACGTTCGGGTGCCCGGCGACGGTGATGATGTCCGGTGCGTGCCCGCCCCCGGCGCCCTCGGTGTGGTACGCGTGGATGCTCCGGCCGGCGATCGCGGCCAGGGTGTCCTCCACGAAGCCGGCCTCGTTCAGGGTGTCCGAGTGCAGGGCCACCGGGACGCCGTTGCGGCCGGCCACGGTGAGCGCGGCGTCGATCGCGGCGGGCGTGGAGCCCCAGTCCTCGTGCAGCTTGAACCCGCTGGCCCCGGCCCGCAGCTGCTCCTCCAGCGAGTCGACCGAGACGGTGTTGCCCTTGCCGAGCAAGGCGACGTTGACCGGCATGCCGTCCATCGCCTCGAGCATCCGGGCCAGGTACCAGTCGCCCGGGGTGATGGTGGTGGCCTTGGAGCCCTCGGCCGGCCCGGTGCCGCCGCCGATCATCGTGGTGATGCCCGAGCCGATCGCCGTCGGCACGATCTGCGGGCAGATGAAGTGCACGTGGCAGTCGATGCCGCCGGCGGTGAGGATCTTGCCGTTGCCGGCCAGCACCTCCGTGCCGGGACCGATGACCAGGTCGGGGTGGACACCGTCCATCGTGTCCGGGTTGCCGGCCTTGCCCAGCGCGACGATCCGGCCGTCGCGGATGCCGACGTCGGCCTTGACGATCCCCCAGTGGTCCAGCACGACCGCGCCGGTGATCACCAGGTCGGGGGCGCCCTCGGCGCGGGTGGCCCGACCCTGCCCCATCGACTCGCGGATCACCTTGCCGCCGCCGAACACCGCCTCCTCACCGGCCAGCCCGGGGCCACCGCAGCGGTCCTCGGTGACCTCGATGAGCAGGTCGGTGTCGGCCAGCCGGATCCGGTCGCCGACCGTCGGGCCGTAGAGCTGGGCGTAGCGCTCCCGGGACAGCTGCACCATCAGGTCAGCCCACCTTCCGCAGTGAGCCCGGGGACGACGCGGGCGCCGGCCAGCGGGACGAGGGTGACGGTGCGCTGGATGCCGGGCTCGAAGCGGACGGCCGTGCCGGCGGCGATGTCCAGCCGGTGACCGTGCGCCGCGGCCCGGTCGAACGCCAGCGCCCGGTTGGCCTGGGCGAAGTGGAAGTGCGAGCCGACCTGGACCGGCCGGTCGCCGGTGTTGTGCACCGCCAGCTCGATCCGCGGCACACCGGGCAGCGTCTCGATGACGCCCTCGGCGGTGACGACCTCGCCGGGGATCACGAGATCGGGTGGTGGACGGTCACCAGCTTCGTCCCGTCCGGGAAGGTCGCCTCCACCTGCACCTCCTCCAGCAGCTCGGGGACGCCGTCCATCACGTCGTCCCGGGTGAGCACGGTGCGGCCGGACTGCATGAGGTCGGTGACGAGCTCACCGTCCCGGGCGCCCTCGAGCACGTGGTCGGTGACGATCGCGGTGGCCTCGGGGAGGTTGAGCTTCAGGCCCCGGGCCTGACGGCGGCGGGCGAGCTCGGCTGCGTAGCTGAGCATCAAGCGCTCCTGCTCGTGCGGGGACAGCAACACGGGCGTCGTCCTCCTGACGTCGGCGGGCCGGCGGAGTCAGGAACGTAACCGGCCCGTGTGACGGTCACGTTGCCGGCACTTGTGCGGCTCGTGCGACTGGTCCTATGGTTCATTACATGAGTAACGAACCCACGAGCCGCTGGGGACGTGGGCCCGGGTGAACGAGGACGCCGGCCCGATCTTCCGGCAGATCGCGACGCAGCTCGAGGACGCGATCGTCGACGGCTCGCTCCCCGAGGAGAGCCAGGCCCCCTCGTCCAACGAGCTGGCCGCCTTCCACCGCATCAACCCCGCCACCGCAGCCAAGGGCCTGAACCAGCTGGTGGCCGACGGGGTCCTCTACAAGAGACGAGGAGTCGGGATGTTCGTCGCCACCGGCGCTCGCGAGCAGCTGCTCAAGCGGCGCCGCAGCGAGTTCGCCGAGCAGTACCTCACGCCCTTGCTGGCCGAGGCCGACAAGGTCGGCATCAGCATCGCCGAGATCGCCCAGATGCTGCGCGAACGAGGAGGCCGGTCGTGACCGCCGCCGCCACGCTCGAGGGCGTCACGATGCGCTTCCGTGGCCACACGGCGTTGACCGACGTCTCCACCTCGGTGGAGGCCGACACGATCACCGGCCTGCTCGGCCGGAACGGCGCCGGCAAGACCACCCTGATGCAGCTGCTCACCGGCCATCGGGTGCCCACGGCAGGTCGGGTCCAGGTGCTCGGTGCCGCACCGTACGAGAACGACACCGTGCTGAGCCGGCTCTGCTTCATCAAGGAGGGCCAGCGGTACCCGGACCACTTCCGGGTCTGCGACGCCGTCTCGGCAGCCGCACGGCTCTACCCCCAGTGGGACCAGCCGCTCGCCGACCAGTTGCTCGCCGACTTCGACCTGCCCCGGAAGCGGCCGATCAAGAAGCTGTCCCGCGGGATGAACTCGGCCGTCGGCATCGTCCTGGGCCTGGCCTCGCGTGCACCGGTCACGCTCTTCGACGAGCCGTACCTGGGACTGGACGCCGTCGCACGCCAGCTCTTCTACGACCGCCTGCTGGCCGACTACGCCGAGCACCCCCGCACGATCGTGCTCTCCACGCACCTGATCGAGGAGATCAGCGACCTCCTCGAGCACGTGCTCCTCATCGACCGCGGCCGGGTGCTCCTCGATGCCGACGCGGAGACGTTGCGCGCCACGGCGCTCACCGTCACCGGGCCGGCGGCCCAGGTCTCCGCCTTCGGGGCCACCCGGGAGGTCCTGCACCTGGAGTCGATGGCCGGCCAGGCCCGGGCGATCGTCCGTACGTCGTCGCCCACGGCCAGGCAGGACGCCGCCGTCCTGGGCCTCACCACCGAGCCGACCTCGATCCAGCGGCTGGTGGTGGCCATGAGCCTCGCTGCAACCCAGCCCGCCGCCCCGTCGGCCGCCGATCACCACACCCTCCAGGGAGCACCCCGATGAACCGTGTCCTGGGTGCCGCCCGGCTCCAGCTCATCAACCCACTGGTCTCCATCGGGATCGCCTGGGCGATCGTCGCCCTCGCGTTCGCGGTCAACGTGGCGATCTGGGCCGTGGCCGACGTGGAAACCCGCGCTGACGAATCGAACACCGGCGGTCTGGCCGCGCTGTACATCACCGTGCTCGTGACCTTCATCCAGGCGGTGACGATGATGTTCCCCTTCGCGATGGGGCTCAGCCTCAGCCGCCGCGTCTTCTACCTGGGGACGGCGCTGGTGGCCGTCATCGAGGCGCTCGGGTACGGCCTGGTGCTCTCGGCGCTCACCGCGATCGAGAACGCCACCAACGGATGGGGCGTCGGCCTGGACTTCTGGGCTCCCGGAGCGGTCGACGTCGGCAACCCGGCGCTGCAGGTGGTCGTCTTCGCGGTCCCGATGCTGGCCTGCGCGTTCCTCGGCATGGGCCTCGGTGTGCTCTTCAAGCGCTGGGGGACCGCAGGCGTCTACGCGCTGACGGCCGCCAGCATCATCGGGGCAGGCGGCCTGGTCCTCCTGCTGACCTGGCGCCAGGCCTGGGACGAGCTGGGGGCATGGCTGGGCGACCGATCGGTCGAGTCCTGGACCATCGCTCTCCCCGCTGTCGCCGCCGTCGCGCTCGCTGCTCTGGCCTACCTGGGGCTGCGCCGCGCGGTTCCGTGATGTCGCCATGCACCACCCGACGGCCGGCTGCGTCCCGTACGCGCCGGCCGTTCGGCGTACCTGGCTGCTCATACCTCAGCTGACGAAAGGGGCACGGCCCTGACAAGCGGCCTCGGACGCACGGTCGCCCCGGCTCCGAGGCCCGATCGGGCATGTCGTGCGGGAGCTGGGCAACGGCGTGCGGCGCAGCAAGAAGCCCACGGACAGAAGGCCCGAAGATCAGCAGTGCAGAAAGGGTGGAAATGCAGGAACGGGGTCACAGCCGTAGCTGTGACCCCGTCCTGGGAGTTATGTCCGGCGGCGTCCTACTCTCCCACCCGGTCCCCCGGGCAGTACCATCGGCGCTGAAAGGCTTAGCTTCCGGGTTCGGAATGAGACCGGGCGTTTCCCTTTCGCCATGACCGCCGTAACACTGTGAAGATGTACCCGAGACCGATCCCAGCACAGCTGGGGGTCAGCATCAGGCGGAACCATTAGAACGGTTCCGTACCTTCAGAGCTGCACAGTGGACGCGACACATCTTGCTTCATAAGAGGCTGGATGAGTGAGTGGTCAAGCCCTCGGCCTATTAGTACCGGTCAGCTCCACGACTTGCGCCGCTTCCACTTCC